>NZ_CP174297.1:0-3245000 GCF_052466995.1 Microbulbifer regidiadema (SeqCode)
TGGAGAACCAGCAGGGTGAGGGCATTAGCTACACCTATGACGATAGTGGTGTTTATCAATCAGTTATCGCTGATGATAACGGCAATAGTGTTGATCTGACCTGGAATGATGGGAAGCTTATCCAAATTACTCGCAATGATGGCTCTGTGTATGAATTTACCTACACAGACGACGGTTTGCTCAAAACTATTACTTTCCCCGGTGATGAAAATCCTCAGCGTACTTTCCGTTATGAAGATGATCGATTCCCCAATGCCCTGACAGGAGTTACTGATGAGGCGGGTAAGGTTTACAGTACCTTTACCTATGATGATCAGGGGCGAGCCATTCGCACGGAGCACAATGAGGGGGCGGAATCAGTCGATGTGGAATATATCGATGATTATACGCGCCGTACCACCAACGCATTGGATAAGCAAACCACCTATAACTATACAGAAATAGATGGCGTAAAGCGTATCACCTCTGTAGACGGTGAGGCATCGGCTAATTGCGCTGCGGCTAATAAAGGTTATACGTACGATGCTAACGGGTTTGTTGCCAGTGAGACTGATTGGGAAGGAAATACTACCACTTATACCCGTGATAATTTAGGGCGTGAACTGACTCGCACAGAAGGTTCGGGCACTGCTGAGTCAAGGGTGATCGCTACTGAGTGGCATGATTCCCTTAATGTACCCGTGAAAATTACTACATCTGAAGATGTTGTTGAGTTCACCTATGACTCCAATGGTCGGTTACTATCAAAAAAAGTTACTGCCAAATAGGATTTTGAATAAATAGTTTGCCAAGTTAACAAAGTAGTTTAACGAACAAAAATTCGAAGGATTTGATATGTATTTTAGCAAGTCTATTCTTGCGGGGGCGTTTAGCCTGTTGGTGGCCCATGGCACCCAGGCGGCGATTACTGAGCAGAACTGGTCCTATACCTATAATGAAGCGGGGAAGATGGAGACGGCGGATGGTCCGCGTACGGATGTCTCTGATATCACAACTTACGCTTACGATAGCAATAACCGTCTAACTACCACGACCAATGCGTTGGGGCATTTGGAATCTATTCTTGAGTATGATGGGGCGGGTCGTCCGCTTAAGGCTGAGAATTCTAATGGGGTGCAAACGCACTTTACCTATACCGCGCGGGGCTGGTTGGAAACCACTACAGTAAAAGCCGCATCCGGTGATTTGGTGACTACCTATACCTATGATGCAGTAGGGCAGGTGACTAATATTGCGTACCCGGATAATTCCAGCGTTACTTTTGAATACGATGCCGCGCGCCGTTTGACCGCTACCCAAAACTCCCTGGGGGAGCGGGTTGAATATACCCTGGATGCCGCCGGTAATATTAAAGAAGAAAAAGTTTTTGCTGCGGATGGTACAACCTTGGTTCGCTCTGTTAGCCGCAGTTACGACGAGCTGAGCCGGTTGATTGATGTCGATGGTAATAATGGCCAGAACACTTCTATTGCCTACGATAAAAATGGCAAACGGGTCTCCACTACCGATGGCAACTTAAATAGTACGGGCGAGGCGCGGGATGCTTTGGGTCGTGTTGAGACGGTGACCGATGCCGATGGCAATGATATCCAATATACCTACGATAGTGCCGATCGTATTACATCTGTAACCGACCAGCGCGGTAATACCACCAGCTATGAATACGATTTTGCTGGTAATCTGATCAAGCTCACCAGCCCGGATACGGGGATTACTACTTACGATTATGATGAAGCGGGCAATTTAAAAGTTCGCACTGATGCCCGTGGAATTGTTGCCAACTATAGCTATGACGCGCTGAATCGCCTTACTGCGATCAGCTATCCCGGTAATAGCAGTGAGGATGCGCTGTTTAGTTATGACAGTATAGAGGAGGATAACAAAGGGGTTGGCCAGCTTACGGGCTACAGCAACGATGCGGGCTCTACGGCTTTAATGTATGATGACTTGGGTCGTATTATCCAGCAGGATGATACTATCGATAGCTGGAGCTTTAGCACCCAGTATAGCTACGATAGCCTTGGTCGTATTAGCAGTATCACTTATCCCTCCGGCCGTATTGTTAGCTATAGTCGCGATGCTCTGGGGCGTATCTCAGCGATAAGCTCTCAGACTAATGCGGAAGCCAGTGCGCGCACTATTGTCAGCAATATCCAATACCAGCCCTTTGGCGGTATTAGTTCTATGGATTACGGCAATGGCATTAGCCAGAGTTACAGTTACGATCTGGATGGCCGCCTGGAAACTGTGAGCGCCTCGGGGATCGGTAATATCCGCTCTGAGTTTTACACCTATGACTTTGCTAATAATATCACCGGTATTGCGGATAACCTGGATAACGCCAAGGACCGGGGATTTATCTACGATAAATTAAATCGGCTTACGGATGAAGGCTACATTGAGGGAGAAAACAGCTATCACTACGACTCGGTGGGCAATCGCACCCAGCAGGATGCTATCAGCACTGATGATATTGAGAGCAGTACTGTTTACAGCTATGAAGCCAGCTCCAACCGCCTGACCAGCAAAGGTGATGAGGCCTGGGTGACCGATGAGGTGGGCAACACCATCAATACGGGTGATGGTGCCAAGCAGTATACCTACAATCATGCCAACCGCCTTAAAACCTATAGCGAAGACAACATCCTTAAAGGCACCTATTATTACAACGCCCTTGGTCAGCGAGTGCGCACAGATAAAACAGAAGACAATCTGTTGCACTATGACTTGAGTGGCCAATACCTGGCGGAGACCAATATCGCTGCCGATGGCAGTGAGATTCAGAGCCAGGTCGATTATATCTATCTCGACAATATGCCGGTGGCGCAGTTTGAGATTAGCTATAGTGAAGGTGAGGTACAAGCTAGGACATTGACCTACCTGCATGCTGATCACCTAAATACTCCGCGTATTGCTACTAATCAAAGTGAAGCAATTGTCTGGCGCTGGGATAGTGATGCGTTTGGTAAGTCTGAGCCTAATGCCGATCCGGATGGTGATATTAACCAGATATTAGTCAATCTTCGATTTCCTGGGCAGATTAAGGGGGGTGAAGCCGGGCATTATTATAACTACTTCCGGGATTATGATGCGGGCATAGGGCGTTATTTGCAGAGTGACCCGATAGGGTTGGATGATGGGCCGAATACTTTCGCTTATGTAGGAGGCGATCCGGTAAATTCTTTTGATTCCAATGGATTAAATCGACGAAGAGTCAGTGCCCCATCCAATAATCAAACGCTTATTAACTTACAAGTTAATACGTTAATAAATACTATTCGACGAAGCTATGACCCGGGTTTTAGCTATCGAACAGTGAGGCCGCTAAATCATAGATATAATCGTAACGACGTGACAGCTCTCCAAAATGCCTTGAATCAATACCAGCGTTATGGGCAATGTCCTGCCTCAGGGTATTCCCCAACTGGACAATCGGGTAGTCCTATAAATGTATTGCCAGGAGCTTCAAATTTGCCCACTGCTATTAACGGAACTTTCTTCTCCCAGCACGCTATGCAAAGAATGCAAGGAAGAGGCATTCCCCCATCTGCTGTTTTGAATACCATTAATAATGGTCAGGCTTCGCCAGGAAATCGGCCCGGTACAACTTACCATTCAGGTAGTAGAGTTAATGCAGTAACTAACACCTCAACAGGCAATGTTGTAACTGTTATCCCGTCAGGAGGTAGTTAAGTGGATTTAAAGACTCAGGCGCAAATAAAACGAATTGGACTTTTAATCGGCCTATATAAGATAGGTGATGTTGTTGAGTGGGCGGAAAAAATGATTCGTGATCTTGATGATATCGAAGAGTATGCAATCTTTGATATTGCAGGTGGCCAAATGCTGAATGTAAACGAGATGTCTTCTTTGCTTGCGCAGCTTTCAGGAGGGGAAGATTTTGAGAATGTATTACCTCACTTGTATGCGGGTCTAAAAAGTAAGGCTCAGAATTCTAGCGCAGGTGCTCGTTTGATTGTTAGCTGCTTAGCAAACTTATCTTCTTTGACTTCTGGCAATGAGGGCTCACTATACTTTAAGGATGCATTTGAAGATGCCGATAAAGGAATTTATGGAAATGAATCTAGTTTAACTAATGAGCTATTATTTTTCCTAGAGAAAAAGTCACAGTTTAAAAGCAATTAATGTTTTGAATGCCCAGTTATATACTGGGCTTAACTTGGAAAGGGCAATTTGGGGCGCCCACAAATTATTGAACAGACTGGCCCCAATGGTGAATGGAATGGTGAATGGGGCGAATGGTGAATGGGACAGCCATAGATTGGCCATAGATTGCCATAGATTGGCCATAGATTGAGGAGCCAGTTGCAGGCAAGGAGTTTCACGCCACAGCACACACAATGGGACAGCCATAGATTGGCCATAGATTGAGGAGTCAGTTGTGCAGGCAAGGAGTTTCACGCCACAGGATTACCAGATGGGGAAATCTCGGAAAATATCGGCACAGCAGGCAATGACTTGGCGCCGATAACCTTTTTAGATTACAGGTAAAAATATGTGGCTCAGGTGGGAATGCCAGAACTTCGTTGGTAGCCAATAATCGAAAATTTTCTTATTCAGGTCAGCTGGGTGCAGGGCTAAAAAAATGCTGGCAGTCCCGCAATCCATGTGCCCAGCGCTTATCGAGCCGGATGCAGGCTTGTCGCACCGCCTCTGCAGATCCCACCAGGCTTTTAAAGCGGCTTTCAAAGTTCCGGTTGAGATAGAGCCAGTGCTTTGCCGAGATGCCCAATCGCTCAAGGATGGGTGGTGTGTTCTGAGGGATGGAACCTCGTTTCTTGGGGTCTAAATGCCGACCGCTCCAGTCTACCAACTCCAAATAGTGATCCAACTGAAATGGCAATCCTTTCGGCATATTGAGGCGCTCGTCGCCTACAAAAGGAAGTAGCTCTTTGGGTTGCTCACCGGAAACGGCAGCGCGAATGCGTTGTTGGATGGAAGTGTAATCAGAATCTTCTGGGGTCTTCGCCATATCGGCGCGGATAGGGTTGAGGTCGACATAGGCCATGCAGGCGGCCAGGGCACTTTCGTCCAATAGCGCTTGAGACTTAAAGCGACCCTCCCAGAAACGACCAGTACAACAATCTTCTGTGTTGGCCTGGCGGGCAATCGACTCGTTTAAACAGCGCATAAACCAGCTGATATCCATTAACCTTTCCCGCCAAAGGTTGACCTGCTCGCTTAGCTTGTCCTTTTCACTGCGATCCAGGGCTTCGCCCTGAATAAAGCGCTGAGCCAAGCTGGAAGCTTTGAATAGCGCCTGCCAACGGAGAATAACCTCACTATCAGACCAGGATTTTGCTGTTTTGGCATCGATATAGAGCACGATATGGTAGTGATTGCTCATTACCGCATAGGCGGCAATATCCAGAGCAAAGATATCGGCCAGTTCCTGCATCCTGACCTCAATCCACTGGCGCCGGTGTTTATAATCCCGCCCGGATTGAGCATCTTTTCCGCAAAGGAAGGCCCTGCGTACACAGCGGGAAACGCAATGATAATAGGGTGTCGCATCAAGAGATATCTGGTTGCTTCGTGGTAGAGTCATTGGTTGCACGCTCACCAATGTGGATAAACGTCCAGTATTTTGTGGGTTTGCACTCTTTTGTCAATAAGGTTGGCGGTATATACTTTCTATTTGGTGGGTGCTCCTCCAGAAATCGCTCGGTGATGGAAGATGGCCGGGTTGTTCCCGGTTACCTGCCGCCGGATCGCCTGATCGAAGAGCTGGGCATTTAATTCCGGCTGATAGTTTTAGAAAACCGGCAGCCGCAAGGCCGCCGGTTTTTGTTTTTAAGCGGGGTTTTTAATTTCTACTTTTCTCGGCTGGGTCATATTTTCCGGTGCGAGGATATCGTTCAGCTCCTCCTCACTCAGCAGGCCCTCATCGAGAATTAACTGCTTCACACTGGCACCGGTAATCAGCGCCTGCTTGGCGATACGGGTGGCATTCTCATAGCCGATATACGGATTGACCGCAGTAATCAGGCCAATACTGTTTTCCACCAGTTGCAGGCAGTGTTCCTCGTTGGCAGTGATACCGCTTACACAGCGATCCGCCAGCGTAGTCATGGCCTGGGTCATCAGGCGCATGGATTGCAGCAGGTTAAAGGCGATTACCGGTTCCATTACATTGAGCTGCAACTGACCGGACTCTGCGGCCAGTGTGATGGTGAGATCGTTGCCGATTACCTGGTAGGCAACCTGGTTAACCACCTCGGGAATTACCGGGTTGACCTTGCCGGGCATAATGGATGAGCCGGGCTGCATCGGCGGCAGGTTAATTTCATTGAGGCCGGCACGGGGGCCGCTGGAAATCAGGCGTAAATCGCTGCAAATCTTCGAGATTTTTACCGCGATGCGTTTCATTACGCCGGAGAACATCACGAAGGCGCCCATATCGGAGGTGGCTTCCACCAGATTTTCTGCGCATACAAAATCGATGCCGGAGATTTCCGACAGCGCATTAACAACCAGTTGGCGATATGCCGGGTCGGTATTAATACCGGTGCCAATTGCGGTGCCGCCCATATTAATTTCTTTAAACAGGGCGACTAGCTCTTTAACCCGGTCGACATCCTCGCGCACAGTAGCGGCAAAGGCGGCAAACTCCTGGCCCAGGGTCATAGGCACGGCATCTTGTAGTTGAGTGCGGCCCATTTTAATTACTGAGGAAAATTCTTTGGCCTTTTTGTCAAACTCGACGCAGAGGCTCTCCATGGAGTGCACCAGGTCGCTGTAGCTGAGCAGAATGGCCAGGTTTATCGAGGTGGGATACACATCGTTGGTGGACTGGGACAGGTTGACGTGATTGTTGGGATGTACTTTTTTGTACTCGGCTTTTTGCTGGCCGAGCAGCTCCAAGGCGCGGTTGGCAATGACCTCATTGGCATTCATATTAGTGGAAGTGCCGGCGCCGCCCTGAATCATATCCACGAGGAACTGGTCGTGCAGTTGGCCTGCGATAATTTCGTCACAGGCTGTGGCAATGGCGTTTTGCAGTTTGGGCTCTAAATAACCGAGCTGGCCATTGGCACTGGCGGCAGCTTTTTTCACCATTGCCAGGGCTTTTACCAGGTTGGGGAAGTGGTTTAGGGTAATGCCGGTAATCTGGAAATTTTCCAAAGCGCGCAAAGTTTGAATGCCAAAATAAACATCGGCAGGCACTTCGCGTTCACCCAATAAATCTTTTTCCAGGCGAGTTTCTGCGCCCGCACTAAAGACCGGCATCGGCTTGAGTGTGTGGAAGTCGTTGGTCATTTGTCTCTCTTCTCTTCATCGTATGGGTTTGTATGGGCGAGGTAATAGCCGCACCTCCCACAAACCTCGTGTTGGAATAATTTGGTAATTTATCCAGCTGTACAGTTACAGCGGTGTAGCAAAAAAGCTCTGCGGCCCCTCGCAGGAGCTGGCCCGAATGTTTTCGCGAATATTTTTGTTGATTTCGTCGGATTCAGGGCCGAAAACACCGCATAATTTCAGCGCATTTTTAATGCTGATATTGCGCCCCAGGGATTCGAGTACCACTTTGGTACAGACGGGTTCACGCCTGTCGCTGGCGGATGCGCCCAGCTTTAATCCGGATAGATAGCTGACACGGCTTTTATAAGTGGGGTAGAGAATGGTTTGTGCGATTTCATTGTGAGTTAACGCCTCATAGCCGACTAAAAAAATACGATCGGCGAGAAAAAGCAGCATGCCCTTGTAGCGGGATTTGTACCATTCGTCCCGGTCCGGGTAGCGCATGCGCTCGAAGCGCTGAAAATAATATCCATCACCGTCCGACTCTATATGCAGCAGGCTGCGAATAATATGTTCGGAAAAAGTCATGGAGTAGTGGTATTCAAAGTAGAACCCCAAATATTTATCCGCCCGCCCCTGGGATTCGCGCATCAGAATATCTATATCGCGGTTGTAGGGCCTGGCGGGGAGGTGCTCAGATGCCGGTGCGCTGCGTACGCGAACTATTTGGCTAAATTGCTCGCGGGGCATAAGAATTTCATGGGGTTCTACACCAAAGAAATGGCATATTTTTCCCAGGGTGTACTGTGCGGGTTGGGTATTACCGTTGAGATATTTATTAAACTGTGCGCGGTTTACCCCAATTCGCCGGCATACCTCGGCAATGGAGGGGTAAAAACTGCACAGAAGGCGGAGGTTTTGCGAAAAGTCGTTGCTCATCGGTATTTGGCTTCTGGGTCGAGGCAGTCTCTTCAATCCCTGTAAATCACTCAGTCCCTTTGGTGGGGCGAAGCGGTAGGGCTTCGCCGGTAGTTCCGCTGGTTATCCGTCGGAGTGATTGCACTCTCCGCACAGCGGGCGCTGTAGCAGGGCTTTGATTTCCGCAGCGGCGTAGCCCATCGCCAGTAGGTGGTTGAGTTTTACAAAGCAGGCTTCGCTGGTCATATCCAGGCCGCCGATAACACCGGCGTCGAGCAGCGCGGAGCCCGCCGCGTATTTGCCCAAATCCACCTGGTGCTCCAAACACTGAGATACGGCGACGCAAATGGTGCCGAGCTGCGTGGCCCGTTCCAGCTGCTGGGTAAATGCGCGCTCGTTAGTCGGCGCATTGCCGGTGCCGTAAGTTTCAATAATTAGGCCCCTGGGGCGGCTCTCCAGCACTTTTTCAATCAGCGAAGGGGAGATGCCGGGGTACAGTTTCAGTAAAACGACGCCGCCATTGGCATCTGCGGGAATCTGAAACTGCGGTGCAGCTGCGGGAACCAGCAGGGCGTTGCGGTCGATATGGACCTGAATACCCACCTCCCCCAGGCAGGGGTAGTTGGGGCTGCTAAAGGCATCCAGAGAGCCAGAACTCACCTTGACGGCGCGGTTGCCGCGCAGCAGCTTGCCGTTGAAGTACAGGCAAACCTCGCGGATATCCTCTGAACCACTCAACAGTAGTGCCGCGATCAAATTGTTGTAGGCGTCGCTGCGCATCTCCCGCAGGGGGATCTGCGAACCGGTGACCACTACCGGCTTCTCAATGCCCTGTAGGGCAAAGGAGAGGGCCGAGGCGGTGTAGGCCATGGTGTCGGTGCCGTGCAGGACCAAAAAGCCCGAGTACTGGCTATAGTTGTCGCGGATCAGGCTGGCGATGTGGTACCAGTCCTGTGGGCGCATATTGGCGCTATCCAGCAGTGGGTCGAGTGCCTGGAAGTCGTACTGCGGAAGCTGGCCGATAACATCTTGTAAAAGGCGCCCCAGCGCGCCCTCCAGATCGGCGTCAGGTATATAGCCCGATTCGCTTCGGCGCATTCCCAGGGTTCCGCCTGTATAAAGGATTAGGGTTTTCTTCATTACTCGACCACTATCTGAGTCCGGATTCGGTGCGCCTCTTATTTTGTGCAAAGGCGCGGTGGATGCAATTTCGCAGGTTGCTGTTACCTGATGCTAGTAGATGCTTATATAGCATCTACTGAGGACGCTATTGGTTTCAAGGGGTGATTTTAGGTGACAGAAGTTTCGATACCGTACCTGCGGGAAGGGACGCCTTTGTGGCGCAATTATATTGACTTTTTTACGCCCGGCTCGGTAAGGTTGATAATCTTTTGTCAATTTTATTTGCATTTATTGCGCAGACTCCTGCGGTGGCACCGCTGATGGGGCGGGGACAGTCCCGCTTGATCGGCGGCCCCGGGTCGTTGCGCGGAGGAATATTGTGAGCGCAACGGTTGAAGAGACTGCGGAGGCGGAAGTGGCGGTAAAAAATGCACCCGCCGCCGTGCGGATCGGTATCTGTGGTTTGGGGACTGTCGGCAGCGGCACCGTGAATGTATTGGCGCGCAACGGGCGGGAAATAGCCGCTCGCTGTGGCCGAGCCCTGATTATCGAGCAAATCGGTGCGCGCCGGGACAATCCGAACTGCGATACCAGCCAGTTAAATATTACCCGGGATATTTTCGAAGTTGCCAACAATCCCAACGTGGATATTTTGGTAGAGCTTATCGGCGGCACTACGGTGGCAAAGGAGCTGGTGCGCACCGCGATTGAAAATGGCAAACATGTGGTCACCGCGAATAAGGCGCTGATCGCCGAGCACGGCAACGAACTGTTTGAGTTGGCGGCCGAGAACAATGTCACCATTGCCTACGAAGCGGCAGTGGCTGGTGGTATTCCCATTATCAAATCCCTGCGCGAAGGGCTGGTGGGCAACCAGGTGCAGTGGCTCGCGGGTATTATTAACGGCACCGGCAATTACATCCTCACAGAAATGCGGGAAAAAGGGCGCAGTTTTGATGAAGCTCTGGCCCAGGCCCAAGCTTTAGGGTATGCGGAAGCGGACCCCACTTTTGATGTGGAAGGGATCGATGCCGCTCACAAGCTGGTGATTATGGCCTCCCTGGCATTTGCTATGCCGCTCGCCTTTGACAAGGTGTACACCGAGGGCATCAGCCGGATTTGCAGTGAGGATATTCGCTACGCCGACGAATTGGGGTATCGCATTAAGCACCTGGGGATTGCCCGCCGCACCGACAAAGGGGTGGAGCTGCGGGTACACCCGACTCTGATCCCGCAGCGCCGCCTGATCGCCAACGTCAATGGCGTGATGAATGCGGTATTGGTCAGTGGCGATGCAGTGGGTCCAACCCTGTACTACGGCGCGGGGGCCGGCGATGAAGCCACGGCGTCGGCGGTGATTGCCGATATCGTCGATGTGGCCCGCACCCTAGAGGCCAAGCCGGAACACCGGGTACCGCCGGCGGGTGTCGCCCTGGCAGAGCAGGGGGGTACCCAGGTACTGCCGCAAGAGGACGTTATCACCAGCTATTACCTGCGTATCTCCGCCCAGGACAAGCCCGGTGTTATGTCTCAGGTAGCCACCATTTGCAGCGATCAGGGCATCAGTATTGAGGCGTTGATCCAGCACGAACCGGTTGAAGGTGAGGCGCTGGTGCCGGTGGTGATCTTAACCAGCCGCGCCGATGAGGCCAGCCTGCGCGAAGCGGTTGCGCAGATAGAGGCCCTGGAGACGGTCGAAGGTGAAGTCGTCAGAATTCGAGTCGAGAGTCTCGGTTAAAAATCTTATCGGCGCCGAGAGAGGGATTCTCACGTTCGGCGCCCGATCAATAAACTACCCAGCCAGCGATAAGAGCCAAGAAATACTGTGAAATTTGTCAGCACACGCGGCAGCGCGCCGTCACTCTCCTTCGCCGATACCGTTCTCACCGGCCTCGCCAGCGATGGCGGCCTCTACGTGCCCGAGACTTTGCCGAAATTTTCCCGCGAGGAAATTGCCTCTATGGCGGGGCTCGATTACGAGCAGCTGGCCTTTCGCATTATTCAGCCCTTTGTGGGGGATGATCTCAGCGATGATGAACTGCGCGGCATTATCGGGCGCTCCTACAAGCACTTTCGCCACAAGGCGATTGCCCCGCTGGTGCAGACCGATACCAATGAGTGGGTACTCGAACTGTTTCACGGGCCCACCCTGGCATTTAAAGATTTTGCCTTGCAGTTCCTCGGCCAGCTTTTTGATCACCTGCTGAAAAAGCGCGGTGAGCGCGTGGTGGTGATGGGGGCGACCTCCGGGGATACCGGTTCGGCGGCGATCGAAGGCTGTCGCCACTGCGATAATATCGATATTTTTATTCTGCACCCCCATAACCGTGTGTCTGAAGTCCAGCGCCGCCAGATGACCACGGTATTGTCGGACAACGTATTTAATATCGCGCTGGAGGGCAATTTCGACGATTGCCAGAATATGGTGAAGGCGAGTTTTGCCGATCAGTCATTCCTGCCCGATGGGCGCCGCCTGGTGGCGGTGAACTCCATTAACTGGGCGCGGATTATGGCGCAGATCGTCTACTATTTTTACGCGGCCCTGCGCCTGGGCGCGCCGGATAAAACGGTCAACTTTTCTGTGCCCACAGGCAATTTCGGCGATATTTTTGCCGGCTACCTGGCGCAGCAGATGGGACTGCCAATCGACCAGTTGGTAATTGCCACCAACGCCAACGATATACTGCACCGCTGTATCAGCAGTAACGACCACACCCCCAAGCCACTGGTACACAGCCTGTCCCCCAGCATGGACATTATGGTGTCGAGCAACTTCGAGCGCTTGCTGTTTGATCTCTACGGTCGCGATGGCGCGGCGGTGGCGGAGCTGCTCGCAGATCGCAGCCGGCCTATGCACCTGGGGGAGGCGGCCCTGGTTAAAGCGCGAGAGGTATTTTCCTCTTACCGGGTGGATGACAGCCGCACCGTTGAAGTGATCGCCGCGACCTTCGCCTCCTGCGAATACCTGCTCGACCCACACACCGCTATTGGTGTCGAAGCGGCGCGCCAGGTGCGCCGCTCGGCCGAACAACCTATGGTTTGCTTATCGACTGCACACCCGGCAAAATTCCCCGATGCCGTCGCTCAGGCCCTACCGGAGAAAGAGATTCCCCTGCCGCTTCATATGCAGGATCTCTGGCAGCGGCAAGAGCGTTTTAAGGTACTGCCCAACAACTTGTCCCAAGTGCACGACTATATGGCGACGACACTGTCTAGTGATAACTAGCCGGGGCACTATTGTGGGTAAAGCGGCTGCCGATTAGCTATTTGTTTTGCTGAGAAATACATTGACTACAAAAATTCAGCGGCGGCCAGTGGATTTTTCCACTGGCCGTTTTGCTTCTGATACACCCAAAATACTGCAACGTGTCCTGTTGGGGCGGGGGATAGTGAGCGAGGAGGCGCTGGATCACAGCCTCTCCCGATTACAGAGCCCGCAGAGTATGCGAGGGCTGGAAGCCGCCGTTGCCCTGCTGGCGGATGCCATCTGCGGACAAAAGAAAATCCTGATCGTGGGCGACTTCGATGCGGACGGGGCCACCAGCAGCACCCTGGGGGTACTGGCCCTGGGCGCAATGGGGGCGCCGGGGGTGGAGTACCTGGTGCCGAACCGTTTCGACTTCGGCTACGGTCTCACCCCGGAAATTGTCGAGGTGGCCAAGGATTATCAGCCGGATCTGCTGATCACGGTCGATAACGGTATCAGCAGTATCGAGGGTGTGGCAGCGGCAAAAGCCGCCGGTATGAAAGTGATTGTGACGGACCACCACCTGCCCGGCAGCGAACTGCCGCAGGCGGACGCTATCGTCAATCCCAACCAGCCGGACTGTGACTTCCCCAGCAAGAATTTGGCCGGAGTGGGGGTGATTTTCTACTTGCTGAGCCGGCTGCGCACCGCCCTACAGCAGAGCGGCTGGTTTGAGCGAAGCGGTATCGCCCCACCGAATATGGCCGAGTATCTGGATTTAGTTGCCCTGGGCACTGTGGCCGACCTGGTGCCGCTGGATCACAACAACCGGATTCTGGTCCACCAGGGCATCGCCCGTATCCGCGCCGGTCGCTGTCGGCCCGGTATCGCCGCCCTGATGGAAGTGGCCGGGCGCGACCAGCGCCGCCTCTCCACTACGGATATCGGCTTTATTTTGGGGCCGCGTATTAATGCGGCCGGCCGTCTCGACGATATCGGTACCGGTATTCGCTGCCTGCTCACCCGCGATCCCAGTGAAGCGCGGGAGCTGGCCGCCGAGTTGGACGCCCTCAACCGGGACCGCAAAGCGATCGAGCAGGGGATGCAGCGGGAAGCCATGGCGGCCCTGGACGAGCTGCGCCTGGAGGGGGAAATCCCCTGGAGTTTGTGTCTGTACGATGCCAACTGGCACCAAGGGGTGGTGGGCATCCTGGCCAGCCGTATCAAAGAGAAATTCCACCGCCCGGTAATTGCCTTTGCCGAGGGGGATAACGGCTTGGTGAAGGGCTCTGCGCGCTCAATTCCCGGGTTGCATATTCGCGATGCCCTGAGCGATGTGGCTGCGGCCCACCCGGACCTGATCAGCAAATTCGGTGGCCACGCTATGGCGGCGGGCTTGAGCCTGCCGGGGGAAAACCTGGATGCTTTCCGCAGCGCCTTTGAGCGGGTCGTGCGCAATCGTTTGAACGAAAACCAACTGCACGCGGTGATCGATTCCGATGGTGAGCTGGACGTTGCCGATTACACCTTGCACACCGCTGCCATGTTGCGCGCCTGCGCGCCCTGGGGACAGGCGTTCCCAGAGCCGGTATTTGACGGCGAGTTTTTGTTGTTGCAACAGCGTATTGTCGGCGAGCGCCACTTAAAAATGGTGGTGGCGCCACCTCAGGCACCGCAGCTGCCGCTGGATGCTATTGCTTTTAATGTGGATACCGAGCAGTGGCCGCAGCCCACCGAGAGAGTGCGCCTGGCTTTTAAACTCGATGTTAATGAATTTCGCGGGCGGGAGTCCCTGCAATTAATGGTGAGCCTGCTAGAAGCGGTATAGGGCACACTTTGTATTTGGCTGTTGGGAAAAACACGGAGTTTTTCCAGCGGCTCCCAAGTTGTTTGGAAGTAATAAGTGGTGAAACGTAAACAAGTCCAGGCCGAAGTCCTGTTGTTATTGGCCGCGCTGTTCTGGGGCGTTGCCTTTGTGCCGCAAAAGATTGCCATGGCGGATATTGAGCCGCTGGCATTTAACGCATGGCGCTTTATTCTCGGCGGTTTAATCCTTATCCCCATCGTTTACTGGTTGTCCTCCCGCCGCGATGCCCAGCCCGGCGAAACTGATGGGCAAGTGGTGAATCACGCTTGGCGCGCCTGCCTGCCCGGCGGCGCGCTGCTGGGTTTTTGGCTGTTTCTCGGCGCGGCGCTGCAACAGGTAAGCCTGCTGTACACCACGGCGGGCCGCGCCGGATTTATTACCGGTTTTTATTTGCTGCTGGTGCCGGTGATCGGTTTGTCCCTGGGGCACAAAACCAATCGCTGGACCTGGATGGGAATTGGCCTCGCCCTGTTCGGCCTCTATTGGCTGGCGGACTTTAGCGAGGAGTCCCAGCTGATCGGCGACCTAATGGTATTCGCCAGTGCGTTTGTGTTTGCGATCCAGGTGCTGACGGCAGACCGGCTGGTAAAACGCTACGATGCCCTGCGACTGGCCTGCATTCAGTTTTTGATATGTGGTTTTCTGTCCGCTGTGGCCTCGCTGTTTACCGAACAGACGACTCTGCAAGCGGCGATTGATACGGCTTGGCCCATCGCCTATATGATGATTTTCTCCACGGCGCTGGCGTTTACCTTCCAGCTTCTGGCCCAGCGCTACGCCGCGCCCTCTCACGCCACTGTAATTATGAGCCTGGAGGCGGTTTTCGCCCTGGCGGCGGGCTGGCTATTTCTCAATGAAATGCTCAATACCACGGAGTTAATTGGCTGTGGTTTGATGCTGGCGGGAATGCTGGTCAGTCACTACGGCAACCACAGCGGCACCCATCACTAAGGAATAACTATGGAATTATCGGCACTGGCACTCTTTGTTCCCGCGAGCTTCTTTGCCTCGGTCACACCGGGGCTTTGCATGATGCTGTCGCTCAGCCTGGGAATTACCCTGGGCGTGCGCCACACTTTGTGGATGATGGTGGGAGAGTTGCTCGGTGTCGCGTTGGTCGCTATTACCTCCGCACTCGGCGCTGCGGTATTGATGGTGCAGTATCCCGCGCTGTTTCAGTTATTCAAATACTGCGGGGCCGCCTATCTGGCCTGGATGGGGGTGCAGATGTGGCGCTCCCGGGGCCAGCTGGCGCTGCTGGATCAGGGCGGGGTTGGGGTGAGCCGGCCAGCGCCCAGGGCATTGGCGCTACAGGGGTTTGTCACCGCCGTAGCCAACCCCAAGGGCTGGGCGTTTTTTATTGCGCTGCTGCCGCCTTTTATTAACGATGCCAAGCCTTTGCTCCCCCAGCTTTCAGTCTTGTTGTCGATATTGTTATTTTTGGAAGCGCTGTGCCTGCTGCTCTATGCCAGTGGCGGCCAGGCGCTCAGCCGATTGCTGGCGCGGGCGGAAAATGTGCGCCTGGTAAATCGGATTTCCGGGACTTTGATGCTATCGGTGGGGGCCTGGTTGGCGCTATCCTGAAGCGGCTAATTATTGATGGACGGAGGATGTCTTGTGCTGAACAAAGGGTTGTCTTTCTTGTGGGTATGGGTACTGCTTATCTCGCTGAGCGGGTGCGGTCAGTCGCGGCAGGAGCCGGCGCTGGAGGGTGAGGTTGAGACCACACCGAGCGCTGTCGAGTCCGAGGCCGTATCGGCGCCTGCCGCCGCAACGATGCCCTCGGGAGAAATGGTGTGGGTCTATCGCAGCAGTGGTAGCAAGCAGTGCGAGGGCGGTGGTATGACCTTGCAGCAGAGCTTGGCCAAGTTGCGCGGCGACGGGGTGCTGGTGCAGGAGTCCCGCTGCGGAGTGCGCACCGACAGAATGTTTACCGCCGTGTGTGGCGCACCCACCGGGGATATTCTGCTGCATTCTATCGGCGTGGACGCTCTGGATTCCGCCCTGGAGCTGGGGTACAACCCCGCAGAGAAGGTGCGCTATCAGTTTACCGGCTGCCGGGACAACAGCATCTGAATCCTGCTCTGAGGGGGTAAGCGTGAATATTTCCCAGGCCGCAGCGCATTCGGGCCTCAGCGCCAAGGCCCTGCGCCACTACGAGAGTATCGGTCTGCTGGTGCCCGGCCGCTCTGCAAACGGTTATCGGGATTACACCAGTGCCGATATCGAGACCCTCTGTTTTGTGCGCCGCGCGCGCGCCTGCGGCTTTGCAACGGAAGAGGTGCGGGCCCTGCTGGGGCTGCGGGACAACCCGGCGCGCCACAGCCGCGAGACCAAAGCTCTGGTCAATCACAAGCTGGCCCAGGTCGAGGAGCAGTTGCAGACCCTGCTGGGGATGCGCGCTACTCTGCGGACATTTGCCGACAGCTGTGCGGGGAATGAGTCCCCGGATTGTGCAATTCTGCAAAAGCTGTCCGGGCAGACTGCTTAATCGCGCATTCCCGCAGGGTTCTGACTGGAAGGACCCCCGCGCGCTGCGGTAGAATACGCGCCGCTTTTTATTTTGTCCGGACACCGAAAGTTCATGGAAATCAATCCCCTCCTCAATCAATTAAAAGACCTCGAAGAGCGCACCGACGTTCTTAGGGGGTATCTTTGACTATGCCAGCAAGAAAGAACGCCTTACAGAAGTAGAGCTGGAGCTGGCCGAGCCGAGCGTTTGGGACGATCCCAACCGCGCACAGGAACTGGGGCGCGAACGCTCCTCCCTGGAAACGGTAGTTAACACTATCGAAAACCTCGACGCCGGCATCGCCGATTGCCGCGAACTGCTGGATATGGCCGTCGAGGAAAATGATGAGGACTCCGTCGACGAGGTCTCTGCTGAGATCGAAGGCCTGCAACAGCAGCTGGGAGTTTTGGAATTCCGCCGCATGTTCTCCGGCGAGAACGACGAGAACAATGCCTACCTGGATATCCAGGCCGGCTCCGGGGGCACCGAGGCCCAGGACTGGGCGGAAATGATTTTGCGCATGTACCTGCGCTGGGGTGAAGCCCACGGCTTTAAGACCACCCTGGAAGAGGTCTCCGCAGGGGAAGTTGCCGGTATCAAGAGTGCCACCGTACACTTCGCCGGCGACCACGCCTTCGGCTGGCTGCGCACGGAAACCGGCGTCCACCGCCTGGTGCGTAAATCGCCGTTTGACTCCGGCAACCGCCGTCACACGTCTTTCAGCTCGGTATTTGTGTCACCGGAAATCGATGACAATATCGAGATTGAAATCGACAAGTCCCAGGTGCGTGAAGACACCTACCGCGCCTCCGGCGCCGGTGGTCAGCACGTGAACAAAACCGATTCTGCCGTGCGTTTGACCCACACAGAATCCGGTATCGTCGTACAGTGCCAGAGCGAGCGCTCCCAGCACCAAAACCGCGATAAAGCCTGGAAAATGCTGCGCGCAAAAATGTACGAGCAGGAAATGCTCAAGCGCAACGCAGAGAAGCAGGCCATGGAAGACAGCAAGGCCGACATCGGTTGGGGCAGCCAAATTCGCTCCTACGTGTTGGACGACCAGCGTATCAAGGACCTGCGCACCAATGTTCAGACCAGTAACTGCCAGGCAGTACTGGACGGAGACCTGGACCAATTTATCGAAGCCAGCCTCAAAGCCGGCCTCTGATTTAAACGCTCCACACTCACCGCGCCCCCGTCTCTACTGAGGCGAGGGGCAATATCACTCACAAAACTGATAGATCACCATGACTGATATCCAGCAAGACGAAAACAAACTGATCGCCGAGCGCCGCACCAAGCTTTCCGCTCTGCGCGAGAAGGGCAATGCTTTCCCCAACAGTTTTCGCCGCGAGAACCTCGCTGCCGACCTGCAAGCTGAGTTCGGCGATAAACAGAAAGAGGAGCTGGAAGAACTGGGTAAACGGGCGTGCGTAGCCGGGCGAATCCTGGCTAAACGCGGCCCCTTTATGGTGATCCAGGATGTGTCTGACCGTATCCAGCTGTATGCCGATAAAGCGGCACAAAAAGATATTAAAGAGCGCTTCGGTGCCTGGGATATCGGCGATATCGTCGGTGTGAAGGGTACGCTGCACAAATCCGGTAAGGGCGACCTCTACGTCAACTGCGAAGAGTACAGCCTACTGACCAAAGCACTGCGCCCGCTGCCGGAAAAATTCCACGGCATTGCCGACCAGGAACTGCGCTACCGCCAGCGCTACGTGGACCTGATCGCCACGCCGGAAGCCCGCGAAGTGTTCCGCGTGCGCTCCAAAATTATCGAGTACATCCGCGATTTTCTGAATGGCCAGCAGTTTATGGAAGTGGAAACACCCATGCTGCAAGTTATTCCCGGTGGTGCCAGCGCGCGCCCGTTCGTCACCCACCACAATGCGCTGGATATCGATATGTACCTGCGTATCGCCCCGGAGCTGTACCTGAAGCGTCTGGTCGTGGGCGGTTTTGAGCGGGTTTACGAGATCAACCGCAACTTCCGTAACGAAGGCCTGTCCACGCGCCACAATCCCGAATTCACCATGTTGGAGTTCTACCAGGCGTACGCGGATTACAATGACCTGATGGATCTCACCGAGCAGATGCTGCGCGGTATCTGTGAGAATGTATTGGGCTCTACTACCGTGGAATACCAGGACAGCAGCTACGACTTCTCCAAGCCGTTCGCACGTCTGTCTGTGTTTGACTCCATCCTGCACTACAACCCGGAACTCACTGCGGCCGATATCGACAATATCGAATCCGCCCGCGCCGTTGCCGAGAAGCTGGAAATCCCGCTGAAAGATAGCTGGGGTCTGGGTAAGGTACAGATCGAGATCTTCGAGAAGACCGTAGAGCACCGCCTTGACCAGCCGACCTTTATCACTGAGTACCCGACCGAGGTATCCCCGCTGGCTCGCCGCAACGATGACAACCCGTTTGTCACCGACCGCTTCGAGTTCTTTGTTGGCGGCCGCGAGATTGCCAATGGCTTCTCCGAGCTGAACGACGCCGAAGATCAGGCCGAGCGCTTCAAGGCCCAGGTGGCGGAAAAAGATGCCGGTGATGACGAAGCCATGCACTACGACGCCGACTATATCCGCGCGCTGGAATACGGCCTGCCGCCCACCGCCGGTGAGGGTATCGGTATCGACCGCCTGGTAATGCTGTTTACCAACTCGCCGTCGATTCGCGACGTACTGTTGTTCCCGCATATGCGCCCTGAAGCGAACGACTAATCGCCTCTCACTGCCGGGCGCCTGCCCGGCAGTGTCTTCTGCGGCCCTCCTGCCTGTCCCCAATCTTCATTTTTCTCGCTCAGAAATTTTCCTACTCCTATCTATCCTTATTGGGTGGTGTGTACTTCGTATTAATCGGGTAGTGGCAGTTATGAGACAGGGAAAAGAGAAAAGAGAAAAGCGCATACAGGCGCTAGTGCTGGCGCTGTGTATCCTTACCCCCGCTATTATCAACGCGCAGAGTTCGGAGTCCGCATCCACGGCCAAACCGCCCCCCACTGAGGCCGATGACTGGCGCTTTCTCGCCACCCCCTATCTTTTCCTCCCGCTTCGCACTAAAGGGACTTCTACTGTCGCTGACACCAGTGTCGATATAGACCTGGATTTAAGTGAAACCCTGGACCTGCTCAACGCGGCTTTTTCCCTGCGCCTGGAAGCCTGGAAAGGGCGCTTTGGGGTAGTGGCGGATCTCTATTATGTCAATCTCAGGCTGGATAAAGGCGCGACTATCCCGCCGCCGCGCAACCCACAGCTGGATATTGATATAGAGATTGATGTGGAGGTGGACGCCCGCCAGGGCTGGATTAATCTCCTCGGTGGTTATCGAATCCTCGAAGGCAACCTGGCAAAAAGTGGCCGCCGCTATTTTGTTGATGCTGGCGCGGGTTTGCGCTGGAACCGGTTAAAGCAAGAGGTAAAAGCGAGAGCCGGAATTAATATTGGCCCTCGCCCTGAATTCAGCAATCGCCTCGGTGGCAAACAGAGTTGGTGGGAGCCCACCCTGGCCGCGCGCGGAGCGATCGCCGTCAATGATTGCCTCACCTTCTCTGCGCGCACAGAGGTGGGCGGTTTTGGTTCTGGGGGGGATGACTTGCAGTGGAATCTGTTGGCTGGATTCGACTGGCGCGCCTGGCAAACCACTTCGCTGCGCTTTGGTTACCAGTATTACAGCATCGACTACGCCGACCGCCTGGCGGATGGGCGCTTTGCCTACGATATTAGCCAGCATGGGCCCTATATTGCGGCGACTTGGCGCTGGTAGCGGTTAGAGGAATTGATAGCTTTTATCCTATTTGGGGTATATTCCGATTCCCCACCATCGGAAAGTTCGATAAACTACCCTTTCATAGCCCTGTGGGAGACTGCTAGTTCCGATTCCCCACCATCGGAAAGTTCGATAAACTCAATATCCATTTGAGCTTCAATGTTCAGCGGTTCCGATTCCCCACCATCGGAAAGTTCGATAAACTGGTATGTCTATGTTGATGAGATAAACGAGAGTTCCGATTCCCCACCATCGGAAAGTTCGATAAACTATCCGGTACAAAATCCCAAGGTGCCACATTGTTCCGATTCCCCACCATCGGAAAGTTCGATAAACTGGGAAAAGCCCAACCCATTGACTTGGTTGGACTTTTCCTAAATAAGAAGTATTTGCTCTGGGGTATTTGGACGCTGTTGTTTGGGTTCTGGGCCAAGAAACTCACGGGTCATACCATATTGTTTGTCGGTCATTAACATAAAGGCCACTTTTGCATCTGCGGGAATTTGCTTTTTAAGGCGCTCGATCATCGCCTCGGCACTGGCAATTGTCGGAAAGTGGCGTACATATAGGGAGTATTGCACTTGGGAGAAGGCGTAGTTTAACAGCTTCTTACGAAACACCGTGTAGTCATGTCTCGCTTCGGCGGTGCCGACGGGGCAGTCGTACACAGTGATTAGCCACATAACTCTCCATCCATTGATTGACATTGGAAACCCCAAAAAATATGAGTGGACTTGGCGGTAGCTTGCCGCAGCCACTCTTCTTCCCCTCGCTAAAGTGGTTCAGTAATCGGGTAGTTGTAGCGCCAATTTTTGATTTGGGTTTTCCAATATTTGAATATAGCTTTGGATTGTCTGTTTTATAGCGGCGGCTAAGCGAAAATCTTTGTCTTGTAGCTGGACGGTAGTTGCAAAAATATGGCTGAGTAATTGCCGCCGGGCTTCGGCATCTAAGGGGCGCTCTCCCAGGTCACCGAGGCTTACAACAGCCTCTTCAACAATAAATCGGTAGGCTTCAAGAAAATCGTCTGCTAAGTTAAATGGATTTTCCTGGCTGTGGTGACCAAGGCCCAGTTCCGGCCGCAGCGCTGCAATAGCCAGTTCCCGGGCAATTAAGGAGCGAATAACCGTATAGCCGAAATTCAAACGGGCATTACATGGATCTTTAGCACCGCGCTTCTCGCGCTGGAAGGGTTTATCGAAAAGCTCCCGCCAGT
Source organism: Microbulbifer regidiadema (SeqCode) (assembly GCF_052466995.1). Classification (NCBI taxonomy): domain Bacteria; kingdom Pseudomonadati; phylum Pseudomonadota; class Gammaproteobacteria; order Cellvibrionales; family Microbulbiferaceae; genus Microbulbifer; species Microbulbifer regidiadema (SeqCode). Next base: position 21,863 of record NZ_CP174297.1, read on the forward strand.
AGATTTTGGCCCCTTGCCCCTCAAGGTTGGCAGAATCCCCTGCCTTGACGATCTTGGACATTCGCCTGAGGCGTTGTGTGGATTTCCGTTGCCGCTTCTCTAGAGCCTTTGCCTGAGTACCCAGGCGTGCGGCTACCAATTTCTCCCACAAGGCCTGTGTTACCCCTGCTTGCTCCAGGGCAAGTTGTTGGCGCAGCCGCAAAGTGGCTTGGCTGCGCCCAAATTCTGGCAGCAGAGTTCCTGCGGGGTGGTGGCGCTTATCTGTGAGGATAATAATTGCCCCGGCATCTACGAGTACCTGTAGTACGGCTGCGCTGATTTGAATGGCAAAGTGGTGTAGGCAGACAACGGCAATATCCTCCGGGGGAATCCGTATGGCACCCTCGTCTTCCCGGCAGATACGCAGGCAACCCAGGTGAATACTGAGGGCGCAGGGGGTTTCAATCAGGAGAATATGTTGCTCTGACACCTGCGCTCCCTTTTGTGAGGGGGTTATACCGGTTCAAAATCTACAAAAAATTTACTGACAGATTTTTTTGTTTTACCCCAACTTTTATTTAATTGCTTTACGGGTTTGGTTTCCGTTGCGGGAGTTAATATTAGTTGAATATTGTTTTCGGCACTAAACTCTCGAACCAAAAAGTGGCGGCCAGATTGCCGCTCTCGCCAGGTGTCGCCCTTGTAAACGCGGATACAGCCTTCCGGCACTGTTTGCCCTTTGCCTGCCAGTGCCTCAGCGGGGCGAATAAGCGCCGGGGAGCTAATCTCTCCATTTTTCTGCTGCCAGGCTTGTAAATAGGCGTAACCGTCTGGGATTAGGTATTTATAGTGAATACCGGAGCGGCTACTGTGCTCAATGCGTTTGGCATTGCGACTACGTTGGTAGTAGCAGCGGACCTTTCGTAAAATATTGCCCTGATATTCAATAGGTAAGGCTAGAGCTTCCTGCGGTGTTTGCCCTGCGGCAAGGCGCTGCTTAAATATTTTCAGCAGATGCTCTCTAATAGTTACCCCTACTACTTTATTGAGTTGCTTAATAGCCTGATCGGCGGATTTTCCCTTGGCCACCATAGCTGAAATAGATTTGCGCACAACCAGCCATTCTTCACTCTCACCCTCTGGGGTTTGTCTTTCACTTAAACCGTATGCGGTATCCTCGAATAAGCGGGCATCTGGATAGCGGTCTGTTTTGTGTTTGGGCCAACACGCCTGTACAGCCTTGAATGCTAACTTGCGAATATTGGGGATGGGGGCAGCAAGCTCCAATCGCGGCTTCCTTCCTGGAACCTCCTCGGCGCGCCTCCAGGCGTTGGCGTATTTTTGCAGAAGGCTCCTTGAGGTTAGGGCAATAACAATCGCATCGATCAGGTGATGGCGATGATCAATACGTTTGTCTAACTTCCGTGGGGTCCAGCTCTCCCCACTCACAGGGTGGCCTTCCCAGTGTTTTCTAAAGCGCTCAAACTCCTCTTTGGAGATTTCCTGGCCGTCTGTATCGGAAATGGGCAGGTTGCTGGTAAGGCGTACCTGAGGGATAACCGTATTTAGCTTCCAGCGGTGGCGGAGATCGGCGGTAAGCTGGCCTCTGGAGACATAGACCTGGCAGCCCAGCTTAGATAGCCACTGCGCGGCCACCTTGGCCAGCCAGGAGGTCTCGTGTAGCTGGCGGTCGGCAAAGCCGGCTATGCTTTCGTCTGTTAAGACTTCCTGCTCGTAGTCTTTTAACAGAAGCAGTGATGCTTTTCGGTAATACTTCTGTTTGCTCTTCTTTCTAAGAGCCTCTGCCCGGGACTCAATAAGTCGCCAGCGCTGTTTATCCTGGCCAAAGGCTTGGTAGGGTGTGCGATTGCCCTTTTCGTCATTACAGGATTTGTGGGAAAGCACTAGTTCGGAGCGCCGCCGCCCAACATTGGTCAGTGAGCGAGGCAAAATATGCTCTAGGTTCGTCTCAGCTCCAGAGAGAGCTTGTTGTAGGCTGATACTGTTCTCACAGTAGGGGCACTGGAGGCTCTGTTCCTTCCACAGCTGATAGCTGAGAATGCGAGTAGACGTTGGGGCCAGCCCCTGCTGCACAATCTCTGTGGCAGCTGACTTGCGGGCGCGAGACAGTTTATGGTTGTGCCTCTCCTGCTCATTGCGGGCCTTGGGGCCTTTTTTCATTTCCCGGGCTAGCTCGATAACAATCTGCTCCGGCTTGCCGTTAAGCGCGGTAATGGCGCGATTAATCACTGAGCGCAATTGGCGCAGAGCCAAGTCAACAGTGTCATTTCCCGTAGTGGGTGGCGACTCGAGCAGGGCCTGATCGCAAGCTGGAGATCGCTTTTCCGCTTCGGGGAAGCAGGCTTGAATTGCCGCGTACTCGCTGAGAGTTTTGCTATCATCTCGCTCTTGCTGTCGAAGCCAGTGGCTAAGCTTTTTAAGGGTTTTGACCGAGTAGTTGGCTCGCCCACTGTCAAACCCCATCGCAGATAAGCGTCCGAATTTAGGCTGTACTCTAAGCTCATTGATAAAAGATCTAAATTCTTCAGTAAAGGATTTTGGCCGCTTATTTTTTCCGACAAAACGCTCGTGCCAGTCGTCGCTATCCAGCTGCTCTGGAGAGCCCAAATCAGCGAGAAAATTAATAACTTGAATTTGAGTAATCTCTTGCAGATTGTTCCAGTGCTCTTCTAAATTGAGTGAGCGAAAGGCAGCCAGAGTAGAATTGCCGCTTAGAGATTCGCGTCCACCGTGCTGGGTTCGGTCTATATTGAGAGGCCTGCCCTCAGGGGGGATTTGTCCAGCTTTGATTAGAGCCTTTTCAATACGGCTAAATGATACTTCCCGATAATTATTGAGTAGCGTCCTGATAATAGCCTGTTGCTCTGGGCTCAGTGTTAGAGCTTTTTTACCTCTGCCCCAGCGAAGATCCAGTAATTGCTTCTCGATACGAAAATCTTGCGCGGCCATCTGCGCTCGAGGTGCGCGCAGATGTGAGGGGTCTAGTGAGCATTTACCGACCTTATCTTCTGGGGATCTCAGTGGACGTTGAAAGAATAAAGCATCAAAAAAAGATTGCCGCAGCGCAGTAGACTCTAGTTTGGGGTGATATTTTTGTTGTGTAGCCCAGATTTGATTGAACTCAAAAATCAAATCATCTTTAAGGGTATACATATTTGGTAAGTGATCACCGAGGGGCTCAAGCTTCAGCGAAGCTCGAAATTTTGGGTAATCAGGACAAAAATAACAGCCCTCGCTGGCGACCTTTAGCTTTGTTGGCAAGTTATGCAATTTTCTTTGATAAAGGTACTCTCCAACAGTTGCTCTGGGGGCTTGTAATATCTCTGAAAGGGATTGTAACTCTTCGACCAGGAGGAGGTTGCCCGATTTGACTTCACCGGTGTCGGATAAGTTGCTTTGCACTTTCAACGTGCCGCCATAGCCTCGGCGCTTGGCCAAATGCATAAAAACTCGATGTAAGCTTTCGAGTTCAATTTCCTTGCGCGCCGCACGGGCGCGCAGATAGTGAATCTCTGTATTCGGCGACGGCGCCACTGTGCGTGGAAGGCCAAGTAGAGGCCTAAGCGCAGCTATCCGTCTGAATCTGCCCGCTCGCCGCTCTATCTGCCGTCTCTGCTGTCTGCCTTGTCTTCGCTCGGCTTTTTTGGGCTTCAATTGCCCCTTATCATTTGTCAAAGGTTCGGAAAAAATTTGATTTTCCCACCAGACTAAGTCGAGAGGGTGGCTTTTATCATCCAGAGAAAATGCCGCTGCGCTAACTGAAGCCGTACCCAAATCAATCCCAAGTTGATACATAGCATTATCCATATTGCTTGTATTGCTTATCTTGTTGTAGGTGTAGGTTACATTGAAAAACAGCCAAAAGGGAATTTGTAATATGGCATTGACAGTGAGTAACTAAGGGGGTAGCCTAATTGAGTATCGAACTTTCCGATGGTGGGGACCTTCGGTAACAAGGTCAGGGCTTTGGCCCGAGACCAACGATATATACGAGCCTCTTCGGGGGCTCTTTTAATATGCAAAGCCCCATTTTAGTTGGTGCGCATGTTTCATTTCTGTCTGTATATCTTCAGTATCCAATGGCTTTTCTTTTTTACATCTAATCCTGGATAAAAGTCCCGCTGTAATAGCTTTTATTTTTTAGTGATGGATGTTTTGTTGGGGGTTTAACTTTTGAATTGACAGGCGGTTTCTTTGCTCAGCTTGCTGGTAAAATGTCTAAGTGAGTACTTTGACGTGAAGTTGGATGTTAAATATTTATTCTGGTGCGAATCGGGTATTAATCTTCTACCCAAGGCTGTTTAATTGCTTTCCTAAGTTTGAGAGGAAAGTTTTGAGGGTGTTATCCGGCCTGGATGGTTATTCTATAGTGATTCCTTGCGATTATAATTGTTTCGTGAAGAAACTTTGCAGTGATCGGCTTCAGGGGGTTAAGTTCTCTGAAAACCCAAAGTGGGATAGTGCCAATATTACTCACGCTATAGTTTTTGATGATGGTGAAGATTTTTTTGGGGAGAGAAGCCTACTTGAGGATAGGGGAATTCCTTTAAGGTATATAAAAGTAAAAATTACCCGTGTGGTTAATGTAAAGCAAGATCAGAAATTTAATGGAAGGGACAATACTTCTGTCTATGAGTATATAGGTAGGGGCTCAAAATGGGGTAATCCTTACTCTATATTTGCGGGGGGAGATGATAGGGATGAAGTCATTCGAAAGTTTAAATACGACTTTGATTTTGACAAGTTTCCTCACTTGAAAAGGGATGAGGTGTATTCTTTGGCGGGTAAAAGGCTCGGTTGCTTTTGTAAGCCTGCAAGCTGTCATGGCGATGTTCTGGCCGATTTTCTCAATAGCTGGGATGATGGAAAATAATCGTATTGTGTCCATTATTTTATTTGTGGGGCGGTGCCTCACCTGTGGGTGTCAATGCTTATGGTGGGGGTAATGAGTAGAATCCTGGTATTTGTCCTTATATTTATGGTCACCTCCGGTTGCATGCCAAAAGGTCGGGTGGTGGATGCTTCTGGATTGAAGTATAGCGAATACTTTCAGTGTCTAATCTACTCTGAAGATAATAGATTAAGCTTTGATGCTTTTATTATCTTAGGTGAGGAACGCCTACCAAGCGCCTATAGATTAACTCCTGCACAAAAGAAATTTCTCGCATCTTCAGATACAATTGTTTCGGTTAATGAAGTTTATATTCGAAATCACAGTGGCGCTACGATCCAGCTTTCGCAACTAGTTGTGGGGGAGGGGGTGGGTAGCTTTAGTAGGTATTATCAACCTGAAATCATTGAGCTGGCACCGGGTGAAGTTGTTTTATCAAAACCTATCATTGATGTCGCATCAGTATATGGGCCATCTGAATTTCCATGTAATATAACCTATAAAATGCAAGGGAAGCCTTATGTGCTCAGGGGTAAGTGGAAGCGGATTCTTGTTGATGATCTTAATCGTTAAAAAAGATTGTCTTCAAACTGCTAAATCTCTGATCCGGGCACTATGCCGCAGTGAAGAAATAAAAGTGTCGTTGGCTTTATGGGCGCCCGGGGGCTTACTTTGGAGTCACCATTTTGCCAAACCGGCTCTTTGTGTGAATCGTTAAAAGGCTATAGGAAATATGAGTTTTCGAAGAAAATTCCTTCAGTATACCGTTGTAGGAATGGCTGGAGTTGGGCTTCTAGGCTCCCTCGTTCCTTTCTCTAAGTCGTGGAATATCCGCAAAGGGCGCATTAGAGATTTTAATGTCGAAGTTGATATATCCACTCTAAAAGAAGGTGACCTTATCCGTACAGAATGGATGGGTAAGGTCGTGCATATATATAGAAGAACCCCTGAAGACTTTGATTTTTTTGAGATACATGAATCAAGACTTCGCGACCCTAAATCTCAAGATTCTGAACAGCCTGAAGCTGCTAAAAATAAGTATCGATCTATAGATCCAAGTATATTTGTCTATGTACCTTTTTGTACACACCTTGGCTGCAAGACTATACACAGCCCCGATGCTGCTGATCTAGGTTTGGATGAAGAAGAGTGGTCTGGCGGGTATTTCTGTCCGTGCCATGGTAGCAAATTCGATTCTGCGGGTAGAGTCTTTAAAGGGGTTCCCGCCCCAGTCAATTTGGAAATTCCTCCTTACGGATATGAAAAAGGAAAATTAATTCTAGGGTTGGGGTATGAAGTATAGTTTTTTACGGATCGATCAATAATACTTGATTTTCTCGCAGCATGGAAGTTTATGCTGAGCGAGAGCTAGCCATCCGCCCGTAGCGAGAGTTGTAATATGATAAATATGATTTAGCAATCCCCCCCTGTCATTAAAGTTAACTTATTCCAAGCGTTTACCTTAATGGTATATGTCAAGTGTAGAATATCCAAAATGAGTATAAAGTGGATATTGAAGTAGAAGGAAAGAAAATCCGAGCTGAATTGGAGAAATTTTCCCTGCCTGTTCTCAAGCTGAAACCAATAGCAGAGGCTGCTAAGAATAGATGGAGTAGTAAGTTTGGAGGGAAGCCATACTGGCCGAAAGGTATGGAGTATCCAGAATCCAAATCTGGACAAAAGTTGTTTCTTCTTGCGCAGATAAACTTTGCTGATCTACCGGGCTTGCCCGGCTTTCCTCAAAGTGGTGTCCTTCAGTTTTTTATTGCAGATGATGACCTTTATGGTCTCGATTTTGATTTGTCAACTGAGGAAATTGTTAACTCTCCGGATGGTTATAGAGTGATCTATCACGCCGATATAGAAGTAAGTGAAGATCTTATTGAAAATGACCTCCCTGAAGCCAGTCAGAAAAACCCTCTTCCTGTCTGTAGGGAGTATCGATTGGAGTGTACACAAGACAGTGAAATTCCATCACCCACAGATTTTCGATATGAAAAATATGCAACTGATCCATTTGAATATGAGAGTGAACTTGCGAATTATATTTACGAAAAGTTTATAGCAGATGGAAGTAAGCTCGGTGGTTATGCCAACTTCACACAGGATGACCCTCGTATAAATGGAGAGCATGACAACTGGATTCTATTGTTTCAGATGGATTCAGAGTTTTCTGATGATATTGATATTATGTGGGGAGATGTAGGGGTAGGTAACTTCTTTATTGAAAAAGAAGCTCTTGAGCAACTGGACTTCTCAAGGGTTTGGTACAACTGGGATTGTTGTTAAAATATTAGGTTCTAGTCTAGTTATCTATTTTCCATAAGAGTTTTATTGTGTCTGAGCAATCATTTATCGTAGTCATAAACCCTAAGGGTGAGTCAAATCTACCAGAGATCAACAATCTACTTACTTCATTGGATCACAATACGTACCATGACTTAGAGTGGTGTGAAGAGTCGGGGCTTATAAGGTTGACTTTCTATACGGGCACTTTGTTCGTATTTGAAAAATTTGTTGACCTCCTGTTATCCAGTGGGGCCGCAGATATAGAAGCTAGCGTATTTAACAGCCAGTGTGGAGAAAATTCTTACTATAAAAATAAAGAGTGTTATGAATCTTATAAAGAAGTTGATTGGAATTGGATTGAAAGTCAAGATCCTGGTTTGGATTTTAGCAATCAGTATATTGTATTGACGGGTGAGTTTGACGATTACCTGGAGGATCACTGTAAGGATGACCTAGAGGCCATCATTGAGGAGTATGACGGTATACTGGAAGAGGTTGTAAGTGAAAAAACCACAATGCTTATTGAGGGAGAAGATCCTGATTTAAATGAGATTGCCAGCGCGAAGAAATATAAAATAAAAATAATAACAGGTAGTGAATTTGAGGGCCTTATTAATGAGGCGTATGAGGCGATTGATGATTGATCGTGAGCGATTTGGGAGACTGGCCCGCATAAAATTTGCGATGGAGTTGTCAGCAATAGATAAAAATTATTGTATAATCTGTACGGGGTTGTGAAAAGTGTACTTATATATAAGGCCTACAATTTGTAGGGGCACCCCTGTATTGATAGATGTTATGTTCGAAAATGGAAAAGATTTCAATGAAAAAAGTGATGTTAGCTTTTTTGTTAGTATCCCCTTCAATGGCATTTGCAGATAATTGCGATCGACCAAGAGATGATTTTGATGGGCTGTACTGTTTAAACAAGGTTTATCAGGCAGCAGATGCTGAGCTGAATGAGACTTATGTTAAGCTGCGAGGCCATTTGAATAGTTCACAAAAAGCCAAGCTTAAAAAAACTCAGGTTGCTTGGATTAAAAAGCGTAACAAAAGCTGTAGTCGTCGGGATGCAGATGGATTTTTTGTTAACTTGTCTTGTACTACCAAAACTACGATTTCTCGTACAAATACGTTAAACGATCGTATTCGGGAGTGTAAAGCTACAGGCTGCCAATCTAGCAAGCTGTAACTTATAATAGTGCGGGCTTGATCTGACTTTTGCCTTTTTAGTAATTGCTTTGACAGGTCAAGCTTGACTAATAAGATTTCCTTATATTTTCTATAGATCCATTAGTTTCTGCTTCAAGAAAGGATTTTTTGATTTGTCTGTAGTCGATATATTTAATGCCTAGGTCAACTGTTAGGGCCCGCTAACTAAGTGATATCAATAGGGTATATTTGTAAGTTTTCTGCTGTCCACTACTGTAAATGGTTGAGGTATATGCAATTCCATCTGTCTCTAATGGTAGTGAGCTAGTGCAAGGTGTGTGCCCCCACTTCTTTTGGTTTAGCTCAGCTTCTATTGTCTACGGGCCACAGAAAATTAAATTTAGCTTGAGGGAAGCTGAGGTAGATTGAGCTTTATTTTAGTAAAAATTATGGGCTCTATGGGCTTTACAATCTCTAAAGTCAGGTTTAAATGGAAAGTCCTTCGCAACCATTGTGAATGGTGCTAAGGGAGCTTCACAGAGAATTACTTCCTGCCTATAAAAGGTTTTTGGATCAGTTCGGGCGGTAATCTGGAGATCACCTCTATCTTCTCTTCAAGAGGGTAGCTGTTATGCAGAGGTCTGGGCTGAATACGTTTATCGATAAATTCTGAGACTTCTTTTGGGGAAGCTCGGTGGCTTTCGTTCTTGTCTCTCTTGCTATCCCTATAACCTCTACCGCTCCACATTTGCATTACATATTTAGCATCTTCTATTTGCTGTGGTGTGCAACCAAAAATTGGCTTACTGTTGGCGCCGGGTTGAGATTTAACTTCTATGCGATGAGCAGAGAGCTCTGGTGATAGCTTAAGTTTAAGTGAATCCATTATACGTTGTACAAATTCTATATAGTTGTCCCAAGGGGTTCGCTGATTTATACGGAAAGCATTGCCCGCATTCGAGCCAGATCGAATGATGGTAAAGTAGCAGCTGAGGATCTGTTTGTTGCTTATCGCCGTATGCCAGCTGATACTATCAGGATCACTGACTAGAGGTTGGGTTTCCAGATAAAGCCAATCTAAACCGCCCTGTTGAACCCATTGACTATTGAGTGGGCCCAAATATTTGGGCCAGCGATATTGGGTGAGATCAAAGAAGTCGCTGTTTATTCCACTATTAAAGTTTTGAAGCCTTGTTAGGTCATACCTACGAAACACTTCCTGTAGAAGTGTTTTATTATCAAGCAGTGTCTCATTGATAGGGAGGTCATCTATAGACGCTATACCTATTCCACAGCGTACAGCACCACCATAACTTGAAAAAAATGGCATGCTTTTAAAGGCCCAGATACTGGAGAATAGCCCTATAACTTTAATGTTAGGGTACTCAATATGCTTATCTAAATCTTTAGCGGACTTATACTCAATAGAATGGTAGGCGCTCTTATTGAATATATCGATTGAGTCTGGTTCGGTTTCCCAGTCTTCTATTGAAGAGAAGGGGTCAGAGTAGGGAGGGGCTATAAAGGAAAGTTGGCAGCCGGATAAGTTTTTCTCAATCTTTCTCGCTCGGCGGAAGCTTGGTGCTCGCGGGAAGATTTCTTTGATAAATTTCATTAACTAGCCCCCATTATTTAGATAGCAACTTACGTAATAGCTGTTTGGTTGGTTCTGCGGAATCTTTGTGGTAGCCTTCATTGAGACTTGGGATGCTCGCCAAGGTGATTGCAGCGGCTCCTTTTACTGTTTTCCAGCCTAGAACCCCTAAAAATGCCTGCGCTGTCGTAAAGGACACTCCCATGCTGGACAGCAAAGTTGCTCCACCTACAATAGTAAGTGCTTTCTTGGATTTTTCTCCAAACTTCACCCCGTGACGTAAAGAGTCGATGATTTTATCAACTTTTTCCTCTTTAGCTGTGTAGTTGAAGAAAACATTTATTGACATAGTAAGATCAGATGTACCTAAGTGTGAGCCACCGGTTAGTTGCGCTAAGCCTGGGGTAGAGTTGAGCCAGGATAAATCATTAGTATTTATACCAATCTTTCGACGTAAATTGTCAGCAGCGTAATGACTGGAAGTTGGATCGCTTAAAAATATTTTCTGTTTACCATTCACATTTATCTGCCGCAGTGCAAGTTGTTCCATAGCCTTGGTTAAAACTTTAGAGCCGCCTCGATGGCTAGTCCACTCAACATACAAGCCCTTGTCGTGCGCTTCCTTCATATGGCTGGCCAGTATTCTTGCAGCCTCCATATCCTCCATAGTTGCAGCTTGGCCTAAATTTTTTACACATCGCCAACCAGATTTAAGATTGTCACTTTGTGGAACATAAAACAGCGTATACCCCTTATGTTTTAGTTTTTCTAGAGCTACGTTGTCACCACGAGAGATATGGGATGGAAGAATAGTTATCGCGTGTTCTAAGTTTTTACTGTAACCATTGATGCCAATTTTTAGTGGATCATCCTTCTTACCTGTTACCTTTCTACGACTATTTAAAAATGTAATAGGTTTATCACTAGGCAGCCAGCTTCCTTTGTGCTTATTGCCATGCTCGTCTCGTTGCCACTCGGCCTCCCACATAGCTGCCCTACTTCCCTCCTCAGCAAAATTTTTAGTTATCCGAATATCAAGAATCACCACATCCGTTTGAGGGCCACCATAGTAATTGTTTGTTTCATATTCAATTTCAAAGCCTGCCCCCACAATACAGCGGCGGGTTGCGCTGCCATCCTTGAGGAAAGAGTTTACAGGTACCGCGCCTCCTCTTAAATGGTTTATCGCATTTATGATAGCGAGTGCATGGTAGCCTTGACTACTTGGTATCTGGCTCATTTCCTGAAAGCCTGCAAGTATCTGATGGAGCTGATTGTTTGCCATCACTGAGCGGCCAGAGCCAGAATTGCCAAAAGCTTTGAGTCCCATATTGCTGGCTAATGCCGGAATATTTTTCATGACTAACCACTGCTAATAAGTCTATACCCCAGAGACAAGCCTATAAGAGAATCAGGGGAGGGAATTGGCGGTTAATTTACCAGTAAGGTCGTATTCTGTACATTTATAGGTGTTAGGTTTTATTTAATTTGCCTTTAAGTGTTTTTGACTGGGAAGGCATACCTTTTATCCTTGAGGGGTTAAAAAATAATCCTGATTTAGTGTTTAAGGCGATGTCGAAAACACTAGAGATTTAAGGGGATCTATATTTTTATGGGAACTGTGATTTTTTTCTGCTAATTCGTAAAATTCTCTATATATTGGCTAGGATAAAGTCCACTTACGATACTTTTGTATCGTTTTATTCTTACTTTGAGTGCCAAATTGCGACTGGTTTAAAGGGCTGATTTGCAATAGTTGGTTGTGGCTCAATTCAGCAGGTTGTTATTTTCTTGCTGAAGGCACCGTATATCGTGTTGCGGAGAGGTAATCCTCTCAAGCTGGAATATTTTACATGGACTGTCTGGTCAGTGTGGGGGCGAGATATCCATATATTGATCATTGCTCAAAACTTTGTCTTGTAGATATAGGCAAGTATGGGTGCTGTGATTTTTTGGAACCATAGCGGCTGGCTGGAAAATAAAAGCGCTTTTTAATTAATGATAATCAGGTGGTTGGGTAGTTTATCTTTAATGATACTGGTGGGTATCGTCTCCCTGAGAACCCCCCCACACTGTTCAATACAAAGTAGTAGTGCTTCTCCGGCCTTTCCTCGTTTAATTTGCTGCACAAAATTTTCCACCACCCTTTGCCAGTGGTCATTGTTAATACGCTGGGCGATTCCTTTGTCGGTTAGTATTTCCACATAGTGCTCGGCTTCTGCGACAAATATCAGCAGCCCGAGTCTGCCTTTAGTGGTATGTAAGCCTTGTTCCAGAAACTGCCGGCGGGCCAGGTTGGCAGCTCGCCAGAATTTTATTTTTTTGGGTACCAGACGCATGGTGAGGGGGTGCCAGCGAAAGAGTACTGCGAGGGTAATAAATAAAACCCACAGAAGTGTCACTGCCTGTTGTAGATTGATCCAAAAGGGTAAAAGCTCAATCAGTGGTGCGGCTAGCAGGGTTAAGAAAGCAGCCCAAAGTGTTGAGATGGACAGGTAGTTATCTGCTTTGCGGGCGACCACGGCAATAACTTCGGCATCGGTGTGGGACTCGATTTCCTTGATAGCCTCTGCCACTTGGCGTTGATAGGTGTTGCTGAGCATTACCATCCTCCCGATGCGCCCCCTCCACCAAAGCCACCGCCACCGCCACTAAAACGGCCCGCGGGGTCGCCGCTGGATAAGCTTCCGCCAAAGCCTCCCGTACCGTAGTAACCGCCGTAGCGGCCCCGTTTAAAAAGGCGGCCTTGTATCGGTGACCCCAGTGCGGCGCTAATGAAGAGGTGCAACATGATAAGTAGAAGGAATAGACCTGCCAACAGGGCAACTCGCTGCTCCTCTCTGGTCTCTAGGGGTTCTGCAACATATTCGTTTTTAGTTGCGGCGATAATTGATTGAACCCCAGCATTGATGCCGCCACTGAAATCGCCACGGCGGAACTCTGGCAGTACTTTGCTGTAAATAATATTGGCGGCCAGTGCTTCGGTTAGCGCGCTCTCCAAGCCATATCCCACCTCGATACGGATCTTCCGATCATTGGGGGCGATCAGGAAGAGCACCCCATTATCTTTGCCTTTCTTGCCCAGCTTCCAGTTGTGAACCAGTTGCTGGGCATATTCCTCTATCGTAACGCCTTGCAGCTTAGGTACTGTGGCTACGACGAGTCGGTGACCACTGCGCCGTTCATACTGCTGGATCAGTTCGGTCAGCTGAAATCTTTCCTCGGCTTTTAGGCGTTGTGCCTGATCTACCACCCGTCCCGAGAGCATTGGGAGCTGTATATCTGCCCGGGCAGCCAGGGGGCTGAGCAGGGTGAGGAACAAGAGAGTGGTTAGGCTGAGGCGGTTCATTTTGGCGGCTATGGCATTTATCTATTAAGGGTTAACCTCGGGTGCCTCAATCGGTTTCTATGGCGGCATGTCCCGGTAGGACGGGGCTTGTCATATCCCTCCCGAAAAAGTGCGAATCGCGCGCTTGTAGCACTCTACAGGCTGGATATAATCCCGGCGCAACGCTGATACGCGCCAGTTGAGAGTACTGTGCGAGGAAGCTCTGTTTGGCTCTGAGGGCTGGGCAGTACTCCTCCGGCAGTAGCAGCCGGGATAGCGTGCGATTTTCCCATTCGTGTGAGGCGTAGGCTTTAACCTGCTCGCTATCGGTTGGGATATTATTGGCGCCGCAGTTACTAAGGGTAACGGCCAGTGGCTGTGCATCCTGGCAAAAGGGCCTGCCGCTGGGGGGCGCAGAGGTCATGCGGAATATCCTGATTCTCACGTGAACCCATCAAGAATAGTACGCCCAATTTCCGCTGTGGGAGAGGGCATCACCATGGAGCCAAAATGGCGCTAAAAGCGACAATTTTTAAAGCCAAAGTCCAAATATCTGATATGGACCGGGATTATTACGCCGAACACTCACTCACCCTGGCTCGGCATCCCTCGGAGACCGATGAGCGTATGATGGTGCGCCTACTGGCTTTTGCGCACAATGCGGCGGAGACGCTGGAGTTTACCCGGGGCCTGTCTTCTGACGAGGAAGCGGATCTCTGGCAGAAGAATCTGAGCGGTGAGATAGACCTTTGGATCGAAGTGGGGCTTCCCACCGAGGAGCGTATCCGCAAGGCTTGTAACCGCTCACAGCGGGTGATCGTATACAGTTACGGGCGCCGTGCGGCCCCCATCTGGTGGCAGAAGCAGGCCGACCAGCTGGAGCGCTTTGGCAACCTTAGCGTCTATTATTTGGCTGCCGATGCCACTGAGCAGCTGGCGGCTATGGCCGAGCGCAATATGGACCTGAGTGCCAGTATTCAGGACGGCCATATTTGGCTGGCCGATAGTGACAACAATGCGGAGATTACTCCGGAAATCTGGAAATAGGAGCAGACAACTTAATGCCTTCGTTTGACATTGTATCTGAAGTAGACAAGCACCAACTCACCAACGCTGTGGATCAGGTGAACCGCACTATTACCAATCGCTTCGACTTTAAAGGGGTAGATGCGGAAGTGGAGATGAACGAGTTCTCCCTGGTGATTCGCGCGGAAGTGGATATGCAGGTAGACCAGATGGTGGATATGCTGCGCGGTGCGTTGATTAAATGCGATATCGATCCCCTGGCGATGGAAGTGGGCGATAAAGAGCAATCTGGCAAGCAGGTTAAAGTGGGTGTAACCCTGAAAAATGGCCTCGACAAGGAACTGTCAAAAAAGATTGTTAAGCTGATTAAGGATGAAAAGCTCAAGGTGCAGGCTGCCATTCAGGGCGAGCAGGTGCGGGTTACCGGCAAGAAGCGCGACGACTTGCAGCAGGTGATGGCCATGCTTCGCGGCAAAGAGTTGGAGCAGCCGTTGCAGTTTAATAACTTCCGCGATTAATTGGTTTTACCGTGATCAAGCGTACTCTCTTTAGTGTTTTAGCCGTATTGGCAGCGCCGCTGGCAGTAGCCGCCGAAATTACACCGGCTAAATTGTTGGCCAGCTACTGGGTGGATAGCAGTGCCGGCCTGGATATTTCCGGTTTGAGCTTCTGTTCGGGGGAGCTGCTGGCAGTCTCCGATAAAAACTCTGAAGAGATTTATACGCTTGAATTTCGCGATGGCCATGCCGACCTGGCCCCATACTTGCGCCTGAATGGCCTCGGAGTACCGCAGCGGGATAAGCCTGCCAGTGCCTGGGAGGGCATCAAGGCGTTGTTCCGCTCGGCCGCAGACCTGGATTTTGAGGGGGTTAGCTGCGCTGACGGACGGGTTTATCTGGTGAGTGAGCACTACAATCGCATCGCTATTGTCGATAGCGGGGGAAGTGCGCGTTGGCAGGAACACAATTGGTCGGCGCTGGCCAAATCCCAGGGCTTTCTGCAAAAGACCAATGCCTCCAGTGAGGGGCTGGTAAAAGCCGGCGATACCTTCTGGGTGGCCATGGAGCGCGAGCCCCGGGGCTTGCTGCGACTCTCCGCCGGCGGCGCGGCCGACACACTCACATTGCCTCCGGTCGCCGGTCTGGATTTTGCTGGTCGCTCAGAGGATTTGGCTGGGTTGGATTACTACGATGGCGCTCTCTTTACCCTGGAGCGCAATGCCCACGCCGTATGCCGCCGAGCCCTGCCCAGTCTGCAAGCGGAGTGGTGCGTGGATTACCGCTTCCTTGAAGAGTCACCAGAGCGCGTCTATGAAGAAACCCGCTATGGCAAAGGTGAGGGGCTGGCTGTGGGGGAGCAGGGCATTTTTGTCGTGCTCGACAACAATAATGTCGGTCGCGCCCAGGCGCCTGATGACAAGCGAGCGTTACTGCTGCACCTGGCAATGCCAGAAAAAAGCGGCAGTGAGCACTAGCTGATCTTATTTGGCGCCGGACTTTTTAAGGTCGGCGCCCATTCCACTTCTCTGTCCACCTCCCCGACCTTTTAAAACGTTATCAGCCCCTAGCGCTAAGATTGTTCAGAGTGATTGGGCTAGCTTGCTATCTGGCGGCTATTGGTTCTGGTAGTTTGCCGGCAGTTCCCTGGGTGACAGTAGGGGCTGAATACAGTGAGCTTTCCGCGCTTAAAATGTTTTGGCGATAAATTGGAAGGGCCGTGATTAAGCGTTTTTTTTTAACGACTGTTGGTGCGCTGTTGTCATCCCTGGGGTTGGCGGCTGAAATAATCCCGGCAAAAAAAATAGCCCATTATTGGCTGAATGACAGTTCTGGATTGAGTATTTCCGGGCTGAGTTTTTGCGATGGCAAGCTGCTCACGGTTTCCGATAAGCGCTCCAGGGAAATCTACCAAATTGTGTTGGAAGGCAGGCGCGCAAAGCTGGAATTGTATATCAAACTTGCCGGGCTTAGGGTTCCGAAAAAAGATAGGCCGACTAATTTTTGGTATTTCCTGCTGGATCTGACCCGCCCGGCTGCGGCAATGGATTTTGAGGCGATCACCTGTGCGGATGATATTTTTTACTTGCTGAGCGAGCGCTATAACCGCATTGCTGAAGTCAATAGGCAGGGCAGGGGGCACTGGCTGGAAAATATGTGGTCTACCACGGCTAAAGCCCAGGGGTATATGCAGGGCTACAACCTTTCCGGCGTGGGCCTACAGAAAGTAGGCGATGATTTTTGGATGGCGATAGAGCGCGACCCCCGCGCCCTGGTGAAGCTTGGTCCCAAGGATAGTGTGCAGATTTTCACTCCGCCGCCGGTTACAGGGCTGAACTTTCGTGGAGAGTCGGAGAATATGGCGGGGCTCGCTTTTTACGATGGTGCTCTGTGGACCCTGGAGCCCAATGCTTATGCGGTTTGCCGCAGGGAGCTCCCCAGCCTGGAAGCCGATTGGTGTCTGGATTACTGGGAGCATGAGAACTCTTCAGAACTCGGCTATGAGGTGTCGCGGACCGGGGGGCGCGGCGATGGGTTGGCTGTAGGGGCGCAGGGGATTTTTGTCGTGTTTGATAATGATAATATCAGCCGTATTCACGACCCCCAGGATCGCCGTGCGCTCCTGTTACATTTGGCTTTCCCAGAGGATACCCCCTAGGTGATGGTTGAGAAGTTACCGGCGCTACTGGATGAGATACGCGCTTGCCGCCTCTGTGAGGATCAGCTTCCTCTGGGGGCAAATCCAGTCTTGCGCGCAACTGAGTCTGCGCGCCTGCTGATTGTCGGACAGGCGCCGGGCACCAAGGTTCACGCTAGCGGTATTCCCTGGAATGACCCCTCTGGAGACCGCCTCCGCACTTGGCTGGCAATCGACCGGGACACCTTCTACGACGAGTCCCGGATTGCCATTATTCCCATGGGTTTCTGCTACCCCGGGCGCGGCAAGGGCGGTGACTTGCCGCCGCGCCCCGAGTGTGCCGCGACTTGGCACCAGCGCCTGATGGCGCAGTTGCCCAACTTGCAACTGTCGCTATTGGTGGGACAATACGCCCAGCGCCATTATCTCCCGCACTGGTATGGCAGTATTACTGAGAATGTTCGCCACTACCGGGATGCTCTGCCAGCGGGATACTTTCCCCTACCGCACCCGAGCCCGCGCAATACTCTGTGGTTGCGTCGCAGGCCTTGGTTTGAGGAGGAGGTTGTGCCCGAGTTACAACACCATGTTAAAAAGATATTGAAGGTTTAAGAATGCCGGTTCCGGATAAAATTAAGATTCACCCCTCTTGGTACGATGTTTTGGCGGGGGAGTTCGACCAGCCCTATATGGCTCAGTTGCGCCAGTTCTTAAAGGGGGAGAAGGCGGCCGGTAAGGAGATCTACCCGCCCGGTGGCCAAATCTTCAATGCCTTTAATTCCACCCCTTTTGACCAAGTAAAAGTTGTCATTCTGGGGCAGGACCCCTACCACGGGGTAGGGCAGGCCCACGGTTTATGTTTTTCCGTGATGCCCGGGGTTCGTATTCCCCCGTCGCTGCAAAATATTTATAAAGAGCTGCACTCGGATATGGGCATACCCCCAGCGCACCACGGTTGCTTGCAACCCTGGGCAGAGCAGGGCGTTTTGCTGCTGAATGCCACTCTTACTGTAGAGGATAGTAAGGCCGGTGCCCATCAGGGGCGGGGCTGGGAGCAATTTACGG
The DNA here is from genome assembly GCF_052466995.1 of Microbulbifer regidiadema (SeqCode). NCBI lineage: Bacteria > Pseudomonadati > Pseudomonadota > Gammaproteobacteria > Cellvibrionales > Microbulbiferaceae > Microbulbifer > Microbulbifer regidiadema (SeqCode). The sequence goes on from NZ_CP174297.1 coordinate 39,842, forward strand.
ATGCAGCGATCCATAAGCTGGCGGAACAGCGTGAAGGACTGGTCTTTATTTTGTGGGGAAGCTATGCGCAGAAGAAAGGGGGCTTTATCGACCGCAATAAGCACCTGGTGCTGCGGGCTCCGCACCCCTCACCTCTATCTGCCCATCGCGGCTTCTTTGGAACCCGCCCCTTCTCCCAGGCCAATCAATGGTTGCAGCAGCACGGTGAAAAACCGATTGAATGGGCTTTACCTGAGGCGGGTCAACTGAAGCGGATCGCGGTAGAGCTTTAAGGGGCCTCTGAGCGATCCCGCAATACCGCTGTGGGTTTTGCAGGCTACAGAGATTAGCTGCACTCGTCGCGAATGCCGCAGTCCGTTGCAAGAGCTGCTTAAGACTGCGGATCTTACTTTTCTGTCCCGGGTATCTATCCATATCTAAAGCCAGCGCTCCACTGTTGCACGCAGGATCACTGGAGATCGCCGCAGTGGTGCTTTTGTTTGAGCTGCAAGTCACAGCCCTTGCAGCCTTTAACGCTAGAAAACTTGACGGGGGCTGGGCGTCTCTTTACGGGATTTAGTCTCAGCGAGCAGGGTGCTGTACTCCCGGCTCTGCGTCCAGATATTACCTTCAATACATTCCCCATAGCCTCGTTGCCCTGTCCCATCACCACCGATTCCATCCCCCCGTTTGCGTTGTCAGAGATGCTCAAATAGCGTAGCAACCATGTGTTGGCAATGCCTTTTTTACTTGGGCCGGAAGGTCGCTGTTAAGGGGTGGTACAGGAAGTGAGCGGATACTAGCTAAATTGATTGACTGTGTTTATATACAGTTATTTGTGGTTTGGCAAGGGTGGTGCTGTGGTGGGTTATGGGTATAAGAGGGGTTGCCTTAAGGTGTACCTTCTACCTCAATCTGTTTAAGGTTTTTCACTACTATTTTCGTGGGGTAATCTTGTCTGGTTGGAGGGTGGATGGATATTTAACTCTATAAATTAGCCTTATTTTGTTTTCTAAGTTGAGAAATTCTAATATTTTTGATTTTCAATGGCTAAAATTTTTACTGTGAAAATTTTAGCCGCAACGCTCATTTTTCCTTCAGTCCTGTAGGTGGTCCAATAAATTTGGGTAGGGTTTTATGGGGACTAGATTGAGCCTTAGATCACAAAGTTACTGTATATTTATACAGTTGGTACGCTTTGCTATCTTTTTTGCCTGCTTACCTATTTACTGGGGCTGCATTTTCTCCTACTCTCGCTTTTCCCATTTGTTGGGAGGGCGAAGCAGGAATGTTGTATTAGGGAGTAAATATGGAAGTTATAATCGACAGGGAAAGTTGCCTCTCTAGTCTTTCTGTTATTGCAAGGTTTCATCAGCTTGCGATCAACCCTGAAAAACTCCAGCGAGAGTTTTCACTGGAAAAACTGTCCGCTCACGAAGTTGTAAAGGCTGCTGCCTTTCTCGGCCTTAAGGCCAAAGAGCATGACTGCTCGCGTGAAAAATTAGAAAGTCTGCCATTACCTGCAATGCTGCTGGATGCTACTGGAACCTGCACGATTCTGGCGGGTGTTCGGGATGGTAAGGCGCTGTTGCAAAAAGCTGGGCAAAAAAGTCCGGTCATACTGCCGGTGGATGAGCTTCCTGCTGGTGAATCTGGGCTGTTGCCAGTTTTTTTATTCCGCAAGAAAGGGATTTTGTCATCTGTAGAGCGAAAGTTTGATATCTCGTGGTTTATACCATCAATTCTTAAATATAAGAAATTGTTGGGTCAGGTGTTGCTCGCCTCCTTCTTTATTCAGTTGTTTGCGCTGATAACCCCGTTATTTTTTCAGGTTGTTGTAGACAAGGTGCTTGTTCACCAGGGGTTGACCACTCTCGATGTGCTAGCGCTTGGTTTTTTGGTGGTCTGCGTATTTGATGTGATTTTAAATGGGTTGAGAACCTACCTATTTAGCCATACCTCTAACCGAATAGATGTGGTATTGGGTTCTCGCCTTTTTAGCCACCTACTGCGCCTGCCAATTGCTTACTTTCAGAACCGTCGAGTGGGGGATACTGTAGCCCGGGTGAGGGAACTGGACTCCATACGCCAGTTTATCACTGGATCGGCCTTGACGCTTTGTGTCGATCTATTTTTTACGCTGGTCTTCTTTGCCGTAATGTTTCTCTATAGTCCGACGCTGACGTGGATAGTATTGGGTTCTCTGCCGCTATATATATTGTTGTCAATCGTTATTACTCCAATTTTGAAGAGTCGATTGCATGAAAAATTTAAGCTGGGTGCAGAGAATCAATCTTTCCTTGTTGAGGCGTGCAACGGGGTAGAAACCTTAAAAAGTATGGCGGTTGAGCCGCAAATGCAGCGGCGCTGGGAAGAGCAGTTGGCCGGCTATGTCAATGCTTCATTTAGGGCTTTGAATCTGGGGAATATAGCCAGTCAGTGCGCCAGCTTAATTAATAAGTTAGTCACGGTAGCCGTTTTGTGGGTGGGTGCTCACCTGGTGATTTCCGGTGAGCTGAGCGTGGGCATGTTGATTGCTTTTAATATGATTGCAGGGCGGGTTAGTCAGCCCATTTTGAAGTTAGTGCAATTGTGGCAGGACTTCCAGCAGGCGGGTATCTCCATTAAGCGCCTGGGGGACATTCTTAACACTCCAACAGAGGCGGGGCATGATCCCAATCGAACCACTCTGCCGGCAATTCGAGGGGAGATCCGCTTTGAACATGTGAAGTTCCGCTATAGTCCCGAGCGCCCACTGGTTATTGATGGTATCCAGTTATCCATAAGGCCCGGGGAGATTGTAGGTATTGTCGGTAAATCCGGCTCAGGGAAAAGTACTTTAACCAAATTGGTTCAGCGCCTCTATGTGCCTGAAGCGGGTCGCGTTCTTGTGGATGGTGTTGATCTGGCGTTGGTGGACCCGGCATGGTTGAGGCAAAAAGTGGGGGTGGTATTGCAGGAGAGCTTTCTGCTCAATCGCACGGTTCGGGACAATATTGCCCTGGCAGACCCCGGCGCCCCCATGGAAAAAGTGGTGGCTGCCGCAAAGCAGGCGGGTGCTTACGATTTTATTCTTGAGTTGCCGGAAGGGTTCGATACGGTGGTAGGAGAGCAGGGCAGTTCCCTGTCCGGTGGTCAAAAGCAGAGAATCGCCATAGCACGGGCGCTGATGGCGGACCCGAGAATACTGATTTTTGATGAGGCCACCAGCGCTTTGGACTATGAATCAGAGGCTATAGTGCAGGCGAATATGCGCCAGATTTGCCGGGGTCGCACCGTGCTGATTATCGCTCACCGCCTATCCGCAGTAAGGGATGCAAATCGTATTGTTGTTATGGAGAAAGGAAGGATTGTAGAACAGGGCAGCCCCAAGCAGTTAATGCAGAAAAAAGGGCATTTCGCCCGCCTTAATGCTATGCAGTCTAATTTGCGGGAGGTGGTATGAAGCGTTTTCTATCCCTGTTGAATTTTAATCGCTGGATAAGCAAGCGTGATTCGGTGCTGGAGTTTGTACCGGCTGCACTGGAGGTGGAGCGATCGCCACCAAATCCATTGGGGCTGTGGCTTATTAACACCATTTGCCTATTTTTTACGATAGCCATTGTTTGGGCCATTTTTGGCAAGATTGATATCGTTGCAGTGGCGGAGGGCAGTCTAATTCCCGATGGAAAGGTGAAGACGGTTCAAGCAAAAGAGTTGTCGGTAGTCCGCGAGATTCATGTGGAGGAGGGGAGTCAGGTAGAGGCTGGAGATCCGCTAATCACACTGGATGCGACTAATGCAGCTGCGGACCAGGATAGGTTGGAGAGTGAATTAACGGTCTCCCGCGCGCGGCTGGTAAGGGAGCGGGTGTTCAGTGCACTTCTACCGGAGTTGCGCGAGGGGCGAGCGGGCACAATAGATGAGGCCTTGATTGCATTGGGAGCGCAGTTGGCAGTAGCGGGTGTAGAGGGGCAGTCTCGCTTTCAGCGAACGCTATTGCGGGGATACCTCTCCGATTACCTTGTCGAGGTGAAGTTAATCGATCAGAAGATCGCTTCGAAACAGCAAGAGCTCAGCATGTCCCGCGCTTTGGTAAGAAAGGCTGAAAAGAAGCTGCCCATTTTAACTGAGCGCACAGGCTCCCTGAAAAAATTGCTGGATCGGCAAATGGTAGCCCGGGATCGATACCTGGAGTTGGAGCAGCAGCGTATTGATGCAGAGGAGGAGTTGCTACTTGAGAGGGAAAGGATTGGTCAATATCAATCCCAGTTGGAAGAGCTCAACTTGCAAGCCTCTGTTTTGCTCAGTAACGCTCTTTACAAAAGTTACTCTCAGCAGGAGGAGTTGGAGCGCAATATCGCCGCACAAAACAAGGAGCTGGAAAAGGCCAGGCTGCGCAGTGAGCAGCAAGTAATTCGTGCGCCCATAGCGGGAACTGTACAGGAGCTTGCTGTCCATACAGAAGATGCGGTCCTGGAATCCGCGCAACCCCTGATGCAGATAGTGCCTGCGGGTAGCAACTTACAGGTTCAGGCATGGATATTAAATAAAGATATTGGTTTTGTGGAAGAGGGGCACCCGGTAACGGTGAAAGTGTCTACCTATAACTTTACCAAGTATGGCACTGTGTCTGGAGTTGTTACTAACCTTTCAAAAGATGCGGTCATGGATGAGGAGCAGGGTTATCGCTATCTTTGTGATATTGAATTGGATGCCCAGGAATTAAAGCAGTCTAATCAGGCGACTCTTTTATTGCGTGCGGGTATGCATGTTGTGGCTGAGGTGAAAACGGGTAAAAGAAATATTTATGAATATTTTACTAAGCCTGTGCGGGAGTCTCTATCTAGCAGTTTTTCGGAGCGCTGAGGTAAATATAATTCGGTCAGATTTTGGAGTTAGGGGGGTATTATCCCCTGGAATAAGGATGGTTGAATAAAGGGGGTGTATTTGAGTTGCGGCGTGAATTTGGCGGGGCTTTCCGGGATATCTATTATAAGCTTGTCAGCAACTTAAGTGTGTCCGGCAATTGAGGTTGCAGCTATAGCGTGATTGTAGGTCGGAATATCTATAAATATACCTTCTGGATTTGCAGAGGGTGTGTGCTCATAATTTAAGTTTTTGTTTCATTTGGTGTTCCGTTTTTCCAGTTTGGCTTGAATCGGATGTATAGATGAAAGCAGTCTATGCGGATTCTTTCTGTGTGCCCTTATGCGCTGTTACTTGGGGTTCTGGTAGATGGATTTATTGGGCCTTTAAACTTTATCGCCTTGCTTTGCTGGAAGAATTTTACTTGACTTTATTCGTTTGGGTGTTTGCAAGTGGTTGGGCGTATTAAGGTCGTTATATGAGTTTTGTGTGTGTTTTAAGGTGAGAGTGTAGCCATATAGTGCGGCATATCTTTCTTGATGTTATATCCCGTTTTCTTGTTTGGAGTCTGATTGGTCTGTTATCTGCAAGAGATATTATGGGTAAGGATTGGATTTTTTATGAGTGTAAAGAGGAGTAATTAAAGGCGAAAATTTAAAAGTTAACTAGTCAGAGAGTAAGGTAATTCAAAGGAATAATAGTTAGGTGTTTGATGTCAGCGTGTTACATCTAAACGTTGGGTGGGCCTTTCTTATTCCTTTTCGGGAATCTCTTTCTATTTATGTTTCGATAGCATGAGTAGGGAGTTTGGATTTTCCAAGATAGTTTTAATTATTAAGGAATGATAAAAATGATCGAAAATTCTTTTGCAAAGTCAGAACTTGAAGTAGAAGTTCACTCTACATTAGAAACAGATTCTGTGTCCGATCAAGGTAAGGATAGTTTGAATACGGTTATCCGTGATGACAGCGGCTCTACGCTTAGCGATGTTGATGATCAATCCAGTCAGTTAGCATTAACAGAGGCAGAAACAGCAGAAACCATTTCTGGATCGGAGGCTGATGACACTCTTAGCGGTGAGCAGGGGGATGATATTTTAGTGGGAAATGGAGGTAATGATACGCTGATTGGCCGGGAGGGCGCGGATACCCTTATTGGCGGTGAGGGAGATGATCGCTATGTTTACTACCCCGGCGATGGTCAAGATATTATCGATAACACCGGCGGCGGTGAAGAGTGGCTCTTCTTTAATGGTGGAATTGGGCGGGATCGCTTGAGTTTCCAGCGTGATGGCGATGATCTAGTGATTTTGGTTGATGAGGATTCCGAGCAGTCTGTTCGCGTAGTGAACCACTTCCTGGGCGGTGATTATGCAATTGATTATATCCAGCCCAATGGAGATGATCCCTCGAATCAGGAGTTCGCGCTCACCGAGAGTGAAATTAACCAGATTGTCGCTGCGGCTAGTAGCGACTTTGATGCGGTTATCGAAGGTACGTCAAGTGACGAGCAGCTGGCTGGTACATCAGGCAATGATCAAGTTAGTGGTCTAGAGGGCAATGACACCTTATTTGGTATGTCAGGCGACGATGAGATGCTCGGCGGAGAAGGTAACGATTTCCTCATAGGGGGAAATGGTATGAATAGTAACTCTGGCGATGACACGCTCTACGGCGAAGAGGGCAATGACATCCTATCCGGTGAGGATGGTAATGACCTGCTTGTTGGTGGTGTTGGAGATGACCAGTACTACTACGGCGCCAATGGTGGTGTGGATACTATCGATAACACGGGCGGTGGTACTGACTGGATCATACTCAACGATGGTATTTCCAGAGATCAGCTCAGCTTCCACCAGGAGGGTGACGATTTAGTTATCCTGGTTGACTCTGATTTGAATCAGCAAATTCGCGTGCTGAATCATTTTCAGGGGGGAGACCAAGCCATTAGTTACGTACAGCCAAATGATGGTGGCTACGCGATTGCGGCAACGGCGATTCCCGCTCTGCTGGAATCATTGCCCGGTACCGATAATGGGGGCGAGGAAGGCTCGGAAGGGGACTTTGATACGGTTGTAGAAGGTACAAATGCCGGTGAACAATTGGTGGGGACAGCGGGCAATGACCAGCTAAAAGGCCTTGCCGGCGATGATGTCTTGTTTGGTATGTCCGGTGATGATGAGCTGCTGGGCGGTGCGGATAATGATTATCTGAGCGGCGGAAATGGTAGCAATAGCGGCTCTGGCAATGACACCCTGTACGGTGAGGATGGTGATGACATCTTGTCTGGAGAGGATGGCGATGACTTGCTGATCGGTGGTCTGGGTAACGACCAATACTATTACGGTGCTAATGGTGGAGTGGATACCATCGACAATACCGGTGGCGGTACCGACTGGATTCTGCTCACGGATGGTATTACCAGGGAGCAGCTCAGTTTTCACCAGGATGGCAATGACCTGATTATTCTGGTCGACTCTGACTTGGAACAGCAGGTTCGGGTTCTGGGGCATTTTGAAGGCGGTGATAAAGCGATTAGCTATGTGCAGCCAGATGATGGCGATTACGCTATCGCGGCAGCGACAATTTCCAATTTGCTCGAGTCTCTGCCGGGTACAGATAACGGTGAAGAAACGGGTGAAGGTGAAGAGCCTGAAGAGGACTTCGACAGTGTCGTTGAGGGTACAAGCAGTGGTGAGCAGCTGGTTGGAACCTCTGGCAACGACCAGATAAAAGGCCTCGAAGGTGATGATACTCTGTTCGGTATGTCCGGTGATGATGAACTGCTCGGTGGCGCTGACAACGACTTCCTAATTGGAGGAAATGGCACCAACAGTGACTCCGGTAATGATGCACTTTACGGCGGAGACGGCAATGACATTCTATCCGGTGAGGACGGTAATGATTTGCTGGTCGGAGGCCTTGGCGATGATCACTACTATTACGGTGCAAATGGCGGTATCGATACCATTGATAATACTGGCGGCGGTACGGATTGGATTTTGCTCACCGATGGTATTGGCAGAGACCAGCTCAGCTTCCATCAGGATGGTGATGATCTCGTTATTCTTGTCGATGCGGATCTAAATCAGCAGCTGCGGGTTCAAGGGCACTTCTTGGGTGGAGATAATGCCATCAGTTATGTTCAGCCCAACGATGGTGGTTATGCAATACCCGCTGCAAATATTCCCGCCCTTCTTGAGGCGCTGCCAGCCTCGGATGCTGCCGCTAGCAGTGACTTGATGGCGAGCGCTTTGACTCAGGCGGCTGAGGAAGAGGACGTTGATAGCAGTTCCTATACCACTTCTGACGCAGCGCTACAGGTGGATATGGCAGATAGCCTGGTAAGTGCGATGGCGGCTTTCGGTGGGGAGCCTATGGGTGAATCCCAGTGCTTAAACAGCCCGCAGGAGGATATTGAGCCTGTGCTCGCTTGTAGTTTTCAGGTAGCTTAATCTATTGATAGGCGGCCCTAGTGGCCGCCTTTTTTATTCGCTAAAAATTTCTGTCTCTATTTTTATTTCTGCCAAGGGCGCATTGGTAACTGTGCCCTTGCCCCTATTTTTTATATCAATATGTGCGAACCGGCCTGGTTTTCTGTGGTGTAGGTTTTATGGCCCGATAAATATTTTTTGTGCTGTCACAGAAATAAAAAAGGCGACCGAAAAAGCCGCCTTTTTTATCAAAAATATTTTTTTGGCTAGGCCAGGGGGTCGGCATCGGCATCGTAGGGCAGTTCTTCGATCTCCAGGGTGCGGCCATCCTTTAGACGCAAGGTTTCACCGGCGGCCACCTTTGCAATAGTGAGTACGGCGAGCAGCTGGATGCCCTCCTCGCTGCGGCAGGCCTCCACTAAGTTGCCGATACTCTGCGCCCCATCTGCATAAATTTCCATACCCGGCTGGGGGAGGTCTCCCGCAGCACAGCTGGCCCGATAGAGGCGGCGCTTGGCGGCACCGCGAAATTGCATGCGGGCAATCACTTCCTGGCCGGTGTAGCAGCCTTTCTTAAAGCTGACGCCGCCGAGCAGGTGGAGGTTGGTCATCTGCGGAATAAACATTTCTGTTGTAGCGGCGTCCACCTGGGGAATGCCGGCTTCGATTTGCCGCACTTGCCAGTGGTCATAGCCGGTAGCCTCACACTCGGGGGCGAGTGTTTGCCACAGTTGCTGCGCCTTGCTGGACGGTATCAAAATGGCCAGTTGCAGCTCGTTTACAGACTGGAGCATGCCGCGCTCACCGTCGAAATCAAACGGTATTACCTCGCCGACAGAGGGGGGGTTAACGCCCAGTAGTGTGGCTGCGCGCTCTGCGACATTGTGCCCCTGTAGGCCGAGCCAGTGGGTTTCATCGCTAATATCGCGCAGTTCTGTTTTGAAGAACACCGCGTACTTGGCCAGCGCCTGTTGGGCGATAGGGGCCAGGTTTCTCGGCAACCGGAAGATGAACTCGCCCTGTGAAAGTTTCAGTGCGCTGAAGGCACTGATCATGCGGCCCTTGGGGTTACAGTGGGCGCCCAGGGTGCTGTGTCCATCCGGCAGGTTGATAAGGTCGCAGGTGAGCTGCCCCTGCAAAAATTTTTGGCTGTCGGGGCCGCTAATCGATATAGCTCCGCTGGGGCCCAGGTCCAGCAGGTGTAGACTCTGTGGGTCTTCGCGACTGGTGAGAGGGAAGTGCGCTCTACCGCCCTCCCAAATGGCGCCTTCATTGCCGAGAAAATCCTGCCACTGTTGCTGATCCATAATCCTGCCACCTGCAATTGTATTCGGGGCAATATTTGGGGTTCTTTGCGCCCTTTTCAAGTTTGGTGGGGCAGGGGGTATACTGCACTTTTAATCTGGTTGGAAAGAAGTATGGATCGCAACCGCCTGTTTTGGGCCAGCCGCCGTGGCATGTTGGAATTGGATCTGGTGTTGCTGCCGTTTCTGGATAATGTTTATGAGACCTTGGCGCCGGAGGATCAGCAGCGCTATATCCGCCTGCTGGACGAGCAGGATCAGGACCTGTTCGCCTGGTTTTTGCGCCGTGAAGATCCGGCTGATCCGGATTTGCAGCGCATAGTGCAGATTATTCGTGACAACACCGGACTCCAGGAATAGCCCAGCGCTATTGCTCTATGAGCGCAGCGCCCGCTTAAATTGCGCCGTTGCGCCCTCCTCTCTCTTGCTCCTGCTTCTTTTGTTGATCGCCGCTCTGGCGGTCCTGCTCATTTGGCTGTGCAACCTGCCACCGCCGTTATCTGTGCTGGCCAGTTTGCTCGTTGTGATTTACGCCTGGATAGAGTTGCGCCGGCTGAAAGCGGTGCGGGGGCATTTGTCGACCCGTGAGCGGAGGTGGTTTTGGCGCGCCGATGGCCTTGAGAACCGCGAATTCCACTTTGCTGGTGAGTTGGTGCTGTGGTCCTGGTTGATGGTGATTAACGCTCGGGACAGGGCGGGGCGCCGACTGCGTTTGGTGCTGGCCAGGGATATGTTGGCGCCGCAGGATTGGCGCAGGCTCCAGGTAGCGCTGCGCTATTCCCGCTAGCACTGCGGGGCCGCCGCAGTAGGCCGGCCCCACAATCCGCCGGTTAAATAAACTGGCGCTGGCCGGCAAAATTCTCTGGTACCAGAATGGTGTCCATCGCCAGTTCGCGCAGTTTCGGGTAGTCCAGGGAGTAGTGCAGCCCCCGGCTTTCGCGGCGGTCCAGGGCGGAGCGGATAATCAGCTCCGATACCAGGGAGAGGTTGCGCAGTTCGACCAGGTCATTACTGATACGGTAATTGGCGTAGAACTCGAGAATCTCTTTCTGCAACAATTTTACCCGGTGCTGGGCGCGCAAGAGCCGCTTGCGGGTGCGCACAATACCTACGTAGTCCCACATAAAGCGGCGCAGCTCGTCCCAGTTATGGGAGATCACCACATCCTCATCGGAATCGGTGACCCGCGACGCGTCCCAGGCTGGAGACGGGCGGGGCGCCTGTACTTCATTCAGGTGTTCATCGATATGCAGTGCCGCCGAGCGCGCGTAGACCAGGCATTCCAGCAGGGAATTGCTGGCGAGGCGGTTGGCGCCGTGCAGGCCGGTAAAGGTGGTTTCGCCGATTGCGTAGAGCTGGTCCAGATCCGTGCGCCCGTGGCGGTCGACCATAATACCGCCGCAGGTGTAGTGGGCGGCGGGCACCACTGGAATGGGCTCACGGGTAATATCAATACCGTAGCGGAGGCAGTTGCTGTAGACCGTGGGAAAGTGATCGCGCACAAACTGCGGGTCTTTGTGGGAGATGTCCAGGTAGAGACAGTCCGCACCCAGCCGCTTCATCTCGTGGTCGATAGCGCGGGCGACGATATCCCGCGGTGCCAACTCCCCCCGCTTGTCGAAGCGATCCATAAAGCGGCTGCCGTCGGGAAGCTTGAGCAGGGCGCCTTCACCGCGCAGCGCCTCGGTCACCAGCAGGGCTTTGGCCTTGGGGTGGTAGAGGCAGGTGGGGTGAAACTGGTTGAACTCCATATTGGCCACCCGGCAACCGGCGCGCCAGGCCATGGCGATGCCATCGCCGCTGGCGCCGTCGGGGTTGCTGGTATAGAGGTAGGCCTTACTGGCACCGCCGGTGGCCAGGACGACGGCCTTGGCCTGGAGCAGTTCAACCTCATCGGTATTTTTGTTGAGTATATAAGCGCCGGCACAGCGGAAGCGGCCCTTGTCCGGGTCCGGCTGGCGGATCAGGTCGATGGCGACATGGTGTTCGAAGCAGTCGATATTGGGGCTGTTCAACACCTTGCTGATCAGGGTGCTGTGCACTGCGCGGCCGGTGGCGTCGGCGCTGTGAATAATGCGCCGGTGGCTGTGTCCACCCTCTTTGGTGAGGTGGTAGCCCTGTTCCTCGCGGGTGAAGTCTACTCCCTGGTCGATCAGCCAGCGGATTGCGGCGGTGCTCTCCTCTACGGTGAAGCGCACTGAAGCGGGGTGGCAGAGTCCTGCACCCGCGTCTAATGTGTCTGCAATATGCGACTCAACCGAATCCATCTCATCCAGCACTGCGGCGATGCCTCCCTGGGCGAACCAGGTGGAGCCATCTTGCAGTCTCTGCTTGGAGAGCAGGGCCACGCGGTACTGGGAGGCTAGGTGCAGAGCCAGTGTAAGGCCTGCGGCACCGCTTCCAATCACGAGAACGTCGTAGTTTGCCTGGGCATTCATAGATTTCAATTATGTTTAAGGGTCGCGTAGTATAGCGCTTCCTGATTATTCGTCGATTTGACGTGGAACTTATGTCCTATTGTCATTGTCATCAACACAGTAAAAGAAACGCCTGCGCCGGTAGCCCCGCAGTTAAAATTTGTGGCACCCGCAGTGTGGCTGGATATGGGAGTTGTGGATGACAGCGCATCAGGCGTCAACGAGTGACCGCGAGCTGGTCGAGCGGGTACAAAAAGGGGACAAGCGCGCGTTTGACCTTCTTGTACTCAAGTACCAGCACAAAATTGTTGCTGTAGTGAGTCGGTTCATCAAGGACCACAGTGAAGTACAGGATGTAACCCAAGAGGCCTTTATCAAGGCCTATCGCGCTCTGGCCAACTTTCGTGGCGAGAGTGCTTTTTATACTTGGATGTATCGGATTGCGATCAATACCGCTAAGAACCACCTGGTTTCCCGCAGTCGTCGGCCGCCATCTTCCGATGTCGAACTGGAAGATGCCGAGTTTTACTCGGGTGCCGACCTGCTGCGCGATAACGAGACACCTGAGAGCCAGATGTTTCGCGATCAGCTGGAGGCGGCGGTGCACCGCGCTATCCGCGCACTGCCTGAGGATCTGCGCTCAGCGGTAACGCTGAGGGAGCTTGAGGGACTGAGCTACGAGGAAATCGCCGAGGTTATGGGATGCCCGGTGGGTACCGTGCGCTCTAGAATATTTCGCGCACGGGAGGCGATAGACCGGACGGTCCAGGCCGTGATGGCCGGCGAGCCGGAAACACTGGGTGACAGGGGGTAAATTTGCGGAAAATTTTCCCGGTCGGGGAAACCAACCGCTCAGACTCCGGTCATAACAGTTAACCAAATATGGTGCTTGTGGGCACCGAATAAATGATTGCACAAGAGGGTTAACCCCTATGTCCCACGGGAATCATCAGGAACGTCTTAACGAGTCGCTCTCGGCGCTCATGGATGGCGAAGTCAGCGAACTGGAGCTGCAACGGCTTCTGAAGGCCAGCGCGGCCTCTGAAGAGTTGGGTGAGCGCTGGTCGCGCTACCAGCTCGCGGCCAGCGTGATGCGCCGCGAACAGGTCGCACCGGTTGACGTCGGCCTTGCAGCGAGTATTTCTGCCGCCATCGACGAGGAAGAGCCCCTGTCCCAAGGCGGCAATGGGGGATCTGCGGTTGCTGGCAGTTTGATCAACAATCGCTGGTGGCGCCCGCTGTCCCGTGGTGCTGTTGCCGCGACAGTGGCTTTTGCCGCTATTTTGGGTGTGCAGCAAATGACAGAGTCTCCGCAGAATACCATGCCGGGGACCAGTCAGCCGGTGGCATCGGTAGAGCGTGAGGTTCAGCCGGTGGTTCAGTCGGCGCCACAGCCCTCCGGCTTCTATGTGCCCGCTCCCTCCACGCGCTCTGTGAGCACAGCGGCGCCCCGCTTTGTGCCGGAGCAGCGCACCGGTGTTGTGGGCCAGGCCGTTATTCAGCAGGCGGTCACTCCCGAGTTGATACGCCACCTGAATCGCGTAATGATTCAGCATTCAGAACAAGCCGCTCATGTGGGCACTCAGGGTATGGTGCCCTTTGCTCGCGCCACTTACGGCGAACAAGTTGGTATGTAGTGTGACGAAAGTCGAAACCAGGGGACGTCGAATCCTCAGTAGGGCTCTCTGGGCCAACGGTTTGCTGTTGGCCTCCTCACTGTCGGTATCTATCGCATCTGCTCAGGTCGGCGCCGGGGTTGAGTCCGCTGCCCCCACCACGATTAATCTCGATATGGCGACGCCCCCCGCGACCGCGCCGGCTGTGGCAGCGATGGCTGTGACGGGCGAGGGCGCAGTTGAGCTGGACAGCTCCGCTGCAGCTCCCGAGGGGGGGCTGGGCACCGTATCGGTGCAGGAGGCGGTAACTCCTGGTGCCACCAATCTCAATACCGCAGCACAGAGTGGCCTGGTCAGTTCGGGTGCAGCGGATAGCAATGAGATTGAGCACTGGCTGGCCAAGTTGGCAAAAGCGGTAACCGAGCTCGAATATAGCGGTTTGGTCACCTTCGAACACGCGGGCCTCCTGGAGACTTTGCAGGTCGTTCACGGGGTTCGAGAGGGTGAACAGGTAGAGCGTGTGCGCTACCTGAGCGGCGAGCCGAGAGAGTTGATCAGCCACGGCAGTGCCGGAAACTGCGATATCAGTACCTCGCCGAGAAATCGCGCCACCGCGTGGAGTTCGGTGGGGCAGCAGCAGGTGCAGCGGGCCTACCAGTTTATCCTGCGGGGTGAGGAGCGCATTGCGGATCGCGAAGCCGTGGTCATCGAAGCGCGCCCTCGGGATCGCTATCGCCTGGGCCTGGTCGTGAGCCTCGATAGGCAGACCGGGTTGCCGCTGAAGACAATGTTGGTAAGCACCAAGGGCCGAGTGCTGGAGCGCTATCAGTTTGTGCAACTGGATCTCTCCCCGGTTGAGGATGCCGCTTTGCAAGCGGTCTCCAGCAATGCCCGTCGCATCGACAATCGAAGTGATTGCACCGCGTCACAGAGCCGCTGGCAGGTGGGTTGGCTGCCCGAAGGTTTTCGGGTGGTCTCGGTCAAGCCGTTGTCCGATGGCGATATGATGGTGTTTAGCGATGGCCTGGGGGTGTTCTCCGTATTTGTACAGCGCCTCGGTTCGGAGCTTGAGGACGTCAAAGGGCGGGCTATGCGCGGAGCCACAGTGTTTTATGTGGACCGGCTCGAACTGGAGGGTGTTGCTTACACGGTTACTGTGGTAGGTGAAATCCCCGATGCTACCGCCCGCCGTGTCGCCAGCTCGATTAGCGCAAAGAGCTAAGTGAGCGTATAGGTGCTGCAAGAGCGTGGCCGGGTAGTGGCGATAGAATCTGACGCGATCTGGGTGGAGGCCACCCAGAGCAGCGCCTGTAGTGGCTGCTCTACCAAGTCCAGCTGTGGAACCGGGCTGCTGGGCGATTTGTTTTCCTCCTCGACCCGGGTCAGGGTCGCCCTAAACGGCTTTCCCGCCGATAAAATTCACCTCAATGATACCGCCGTTATCGGTATCACCGAGAATGCCCTGACCAGCAGCGCTCTGCTGGTTTACCTCCTTCCCCTGATGTCATTGGTACTGGCTGCGCTGATTGGGGATTTGCTGTTTGCAGAGCCCGGCGCGGTAGTGGGGGCACTGCTCGGCCTGGTCGCCGGCGCTTTGGGTGTTCGCTGGTACAGCGGATACCAGTCGGGGAACCCCACTTATACCCCGGTGCTGCTACAGATTGAGCCCTCGCAGAAATAGCGAGGGTATTGATCGCGACGGCGATATTTTCCCTTCCTGACCTAAACTGAAAATTCCTTTTTCTGCCTGGAGAGGCTCCCGATGCGGGCTCGCTGTTTCGATGAGCGCTGGCCTTTGCGTACTGCTTTTGTTATTTCCCGTGGCGCTCGCACCGAAGCCCAGGTTGTGGTGGTGGAGGTTAGCGCGGGCGGTGTTACCGGAGTTGGTGAGTGCACACCTTACGCCCGCTATGGGGAGAGTGTGACCTCTGTTCTAGATCAATTACAGCCTGTGCTTAAAGATGTAGCCAATGGGCTGACGCGAGCGCAATTGCAGCGGCATATGCCTGCCGGGGCTGCGCGAAATGCACTGGACTGTGCGCTGGTAGATTGGGAGGCTAAGCGTTCCGGGCGCCAACCCCCCGCGCCCGACGCTCTCCCTACCGTACAAACTCTGGTTGTGGCCAGCCCCAGGGCCATGGCGGACGCCGCGCGGGTCGCTGCTGAAGCTGGGGTTGCTGTGCTCAAGTTAAAGCTCGATGACCGGCATGTGCAGGAGAGGGTGTCGGCAGTTCGAGCGGCGGCACCCGAAGCCAGGTTAGTGATTGATGCCAACGAGGCCTGGCGGGCTGAGACGCTGGTGCAGCGATGTCGCGATTTGAGCGAGCTGGGGGTGGCAATGTTGGAGCAGCCTCTGCCGGCGGGCGAGGATGAGTTTCTGGAGACCTTTGAGCACCCGCTGACCATTTGTGCCGATGAGAGCTGTCATACCCGGGATGATCTGCCGAAGCTGGTTAAGCGCTATGACATGATCAATATCAAACTGGATAAGACCGGTGGGATTACCGAGGCGCAGGCGTTGGCGGATGCAGCTTCGGGGCTCGGTTTACAGGTTATGTTGGGGTGTATGCTGTGCACTTCGCGAGCGATTCGCGCTGCCTGGCCCCTGGGGCGTCGGGCGAGCTTCCTGGACCTCGATGGCCCCACCTGGCTGGCCAGAGATGTGGAACCGCCGCTGCGCTTTGAGGCGGGTAGGGTTTACTGGGCGTAAGTGAGTAGCTCGATTAGGGCCTGTAGGTAGTCTTCGCTGGCGGCGTCAGCGGAGATGGGGGGAAACTCAAGGGTAATACAGGGCAGTGCTTGCTCGGCACACCAGGTGCCAAAGGAGCCCGGAGTTTGGTAGCCCACGTCTCCCACCAGTGGCAGTTTGAAGTTGCTGGCAAGCTGCATCCCCAGTGGGCTATTGCTGGGGTCTTCGATACAGGCCAGGGGTTCGTGAATGGAGACGGTCCAGCTGGGCACCAGTTTGGCAATCAGCTGGCAGAGTGCCGAGGTCTCGGGTTCAGAGGCAGCGCTATCCCCGGTACTCAGGCGAACGTCGCGTTTTTCGGCGGCACTATTCCAGCGGTAGACACTGCCCTCGCTATCCCAGTTTGCCGTAGCGAAATTGCGGTTGAGATCTACACCGCGCGCGTTGGCCCTGGTGCCCAGCTGGCAGCCGTCCGGATTGATCGCGAGGATGACGTGGTGACTCAGTGCGTGGCTGGTAAGCGCCCGCAGCGCACAGGACAGTGCGACGACTGCGGCCACTTCATCCCCGTGCGTGCCGGCCATTATAAGGCCGTGGTGACTGCCAGTTTGCGCGGGGAAATAGAGCAGAGGGGCGCCCAAAACACTTTTACCGTAGCGCTCTGTGGACTGGTGAAACTGGCCGCGCTCGGAGCGCGGGCACATTTCGGGCATCATTAGCTCTTTACACAGTTTTACAGTCTGTTGTAGAACTTTGGTGACTGGATCGCCACTAAGTCGTTACTGAGAGTCCTCGAAAGGGCTGGACATGCCAAGGCTCGCCCTTGAAGGGACTCGCAAATCCAATGGTTTCATATTAGAAGGGATCACTAGGGGTAACAAACCTATGGTTAAAAGTTGTACACAATATCTACTGGTTATCTGTCTATTGATTTCCGGGGTTGCCAGTGCTCGCGGACTGCCTGAACTCACGGAGTTGATCGAAGATAACTCCCCGGCGGTTGTCAAAATCAATACGGTTGATCGCAATCGTGTTAGTCGCAGTAGTCAGCCGCAGCTTCAGCAGGAAATTCCCGATATCTTCCGTCACCTGTTCGAGCCGCGCCAGCGCCAGCAGCGCCCGGTAGCGAGTATGGGGTCCGGCTTTATCATCTCTGAAGACGGTTATATCGTAACCAACAATCACGTGGTTGATGGTGCTGATCAGGTCACCGTGACGCTGACCGACCGCCGCGAATACGAGGCGCAGATTATCGGCAGGGATGTGCGCTCCGATCTGGCTCTATTGAAGATTGATGCGGATGATCTGTCGGCGGTGCGCTGGGGAGATTCCGAAGATCTCCAGGTGGGGGAGTGGGTTGTCGCTATTGGCTCTCCTTTCGGTCTGGACTACTCCGCCAGCGCCGGGATCGTCAGCGCCATGGGGCGCAGTATCCCCAATGAGAGTCAAGAAAATTACGTTCCCTTTATCCAGACGGATGTGGCGATCAACCCCGGTAATTCCGGCGGCCCGCTGTTTAATCTGGATGGTGAAGTAGTGGGGATTAACTCCCAGATCTATACCCGCAGCGGCGGTTCTATCGGCCTGTCCTTTGCTATTCCCGCGAGCCTCGCCCAGGACGTGGTGGCCCAGCTGAAGGAGAAGGGGCGCGTGGATCGGGGCTGGCTCGGTGTGGGTATCAGCAATGTCAGCCGCGATATGGCGGAGGCGATGGGGCTCGATAAGCCCGCCGGTGCTCTGATCGAGCAGGTGAGCCCCGGGTCGCCCGCAGCCCGCGCGGGAATTATTCCCGGCGACATTATCATGCGTTTCCACGGCCAGGAAATTGGTGTGCGCGGCGACCTGCCACACGTAGTTGGTCAGATTCGCCCCGGTACAAAGGCTCAGGTGGAACTGATGCGCAAAGGGAAGTCTGAGCGGGTCAATGTCATTGTTGGCGCCCTGCCGGGCTCCGCTGATGAGGGCGTTCAAACGGCGGCCTACCGCAGCTCTGCGGTAGGGGGGCGCTTGGGAGTGGTGGTTGAGGAGATCCCCGATGTCCTGAAGCAGCGCTGGAATGTGGAAACTGGCGTGCTGGTGAAGCAGGTGATTCCCGGCAAGCCCGGCGCTAAAGCGGGTCTGCGCAGCGGCGACATCATCGCTCAGCTCGGCTTTGAAGAGGTGGATGACCTCGGTGACTACAAAACCGTTGTGAAAGATCTGCCGAAAGACGAGCTGTTGCCGATTCGTTTTTTCCGTGCCGGACAGTCCACTTTCCGTACAATTAAGATCGAAAGCTGATGGCTTTCGGGTGATTGGTGGCCCATTGGGCCACCTAGCTCTCACCTCTGTCCATGAGTTCTGTTAGACTTGCGCCACACAGTTGGCACAGCAGCCAGCTAATCATTTGATTTTGCAAGGGTTTTTATTCCGCAGTGGCCACAGATCTCTCTCATATCCGCAATTTCTCCATTATTGCCCATATCGACCACGGCAAATCTACCCTGGCTGACCGCTTTATCCAGGACTGTGGTGGCCTTTCCGATCGGGAGATGGCCGAACAGGTTCTGGACAGCATGGAGCTCGAGCGCGAGCGTGGGATTACCATTAAGGCGCAGAGTGTGACGCTCGACTACACGGCGCGCGATGGCAAGACCTATCAGCTGAACTTTATTGATACCCCGGGGCACGTGGACTTCTCCTATGAAGTATCCCGCTCTCTAGCGGCCTGTGAGGGCGCGCTGCTGGTGGTTGATGCCGCCCAGGGTGTTGAAGCCCAGTCAGTTGCCAATTGCTATACGGCCATTGAGCAAGGCCTGGAAGTGATTCCGGTTCTGAACAAGATGGATTTGCCCCAGGCGGACCCGGAGAAAGTTGCAGAAGAGATCGAAGATATTATCGGTATCGATGCTACCGAGGCGACCCGTTGTAGTGCCAAGTCCGGCCTTGGGGTTGAAGATGTGCTGGAAGATCTGGTGCGTATGGTACCGCCGCCGGAAGGCGATGTGGATGCCCCCCTACAGGCGCTGATTATCGACTCCTGGTTCGACAGCTATCTGGGCGTTGTGTCTCTGGTGCGTGTCGTTCAGGGTACCCTGAAAACCAAAGAAAAGATCGTTACCAAGTCTATCGGTCGCGCCCACGTTGTCGACAGCGTCGGTATCTTCACGCCCAAGCGCCATGAAACCGGTGTGCTTCGCGCCGGTGAAGTGGGCTTTGTGGTAGCGGGTATCAAGGATATTCACGGTGCCCCGGTGGGTGATACTCTGACCCATGCCAAGGGTGCCGATGACATCGACATGCTGCCGGGCTTCCAGAAAGTTAAGCCCCAGGTCTATGCCGGCTTATTCCCGGTCAGCTCAGATGATTATGAGGCCTTTAGGGATGCGCTGGAGAAGCTCTCGCTGAACGATGCCTCCCTATTCTATGAGCCGGAAACATCCGATGCCCTGGGCTTTGGTTTCCGCTGCGGCTTCCTCGGCATGCTGCATATGGAAATTATCCAGGAGCGCCTGGAGCGGGAATACGATCTGGACCTGATCACCACCGCGCCCACCGTGGTCTACGAAGTTGAGCAGTCAGACGGTGAGACTGTGATGGTGGACAACCCATCGCGCCTGCCCGATGTGGGTTCTATCGAAGAAATGAGAGAGCCGATTGCCGAGGTGAATATTCTTGTTCCGCAGGAGTACCTGGGCAATGTCATCACTCTGTGTGTGGAAAAACGCGGTATCCAAAAGGATATGCAGTACGTGGGTTCACAGGTTTCCCTGCGCTACGAACTGCCGATGAGCGAAGTCGTTATGGACTTCTTCGACCGCCTCAAGTCTGTAAGTCGCGGTTTCGCTTCGCTGGACTACAGCTTTGTCCGCTTTGAGGCGGCTAAGTTGGTGCGCCTGGACATCCTGATTAATGGCGACCGCGTAGATGCTCTGGCCCTGATTGTTCACCGCGATAATGCGCAGCAGAAGGGCCGCGCTATGGCGGAAAAAATGAAAGAGCTGATCCCCCGACAGATGTTTGATGTGGCGATTCAGGCGGCCATTGGCGGCCAGGTGGTTTCTAGAACCACGGTGAAGGCGCTGCGCAAAAATGTGACGGCCAAGTGTTACGGTGGTGATGTTACCCGTAAGAAAAAGCTGCTGGAGAAGCAGAAAGCGGGTAAGCGCAGAATGAAGCAATTGGGCCGTGTTGAGGTGCCACAGGAGGCATTCCTGGCGGTACTGAAGGTGGATCAGTAGAGCGCAGGCTCTGCGCCAGGATAAAAATAAGGGATAGTAGAGAAACGTAATGGATATTAATTTACCTCTGATTCTGCTCTGCTTGGTGACGATTAGCGGAGGAATCTGGCTGGTCGACAGCCTGTTTTTCGCCCGTCACCGCAAGAAAAAAGTTGGCGATCAGCAGGAGGACCCGGTCGTTGTCGAGTACGCGAAGTCTTTCTTCCCAATTCTCGCGTTTGTGTTTGTTCTGCGCTCTTTTCTGTTTGAGCCTTTTCAGATCCCGTCGGGCTCCATGATTCCAACGCTGGAAATTGGGGATTTTATCCTGGTTAACAAGTACGCCTACGGTGTGCGTTTGCCGGTATCCCGCACCAAGGTGATGGACGTGGGTGAGCCCAAGCGCGGTGATGTGATGGTGTTCTTCCCCCCGCACAACAACAATACCTACTATATCAAGCGGGTGATTGGCTTGCCGGGCGACAGGATAGAGCTGAAAAATAATGTGCTCTATGTCAACGGTAAACTGGCTCGCCAGGAGTTGATTCGCGCTATTCCGCCGAGCAACCCGCAAACGGAGGTTATGTGGGAGGACCTCGATGGTTATCGCCACGAGATGCAAAAAAGTGTTCACCTCAGACGCTACAGCAACTTCAGTGGTGTTGTTCCAGAGGGACACTATTTCATGATGGGCGATAATCGCGATAACAGCCTCGATAGCCGGGAGTGGGGTTTTGTTCCCGAGAAAGACATCGTTGGCAAAGCTTTCGCCATTTGGATGCACTGGGACAAGCTACTCAGTTTGCCCAGCTTTAAGCGTGTAGGCTCAATCCAATAATGAAACCAGCCGGGCACTAGCCCGGTTATTTATAAAGGATGGAGGGCATATTTATGGGTGACAGACTCAACTTTTCTCTGCAACGGCAAAGAGGTATGAGTTACTGGGGGTGGCTGCTGGTCATCGCGGTACTGGGGTTTGCTTTGACCTGTGTCTCCAAAATGGCACCGGCCTATGTAGATGCGCGCTACGTCAATGAGGGGCTAAAAACCCTCGGTAAGCGTCCCGACCTGGAAGGTATGACGGCCGGCCAAATCAAGAAAGAGCTGAGCCGCTTTTTCCTCGTTAACAATGTTCGCGGAGAGCCGACCAAATCGGTACAGGTCATTCGCGGTACAAAGGGGTCTGTGGTGAGCATCGATTACGAGTTGCGCCAGCCCTTGATATACAACGTTGACGTTGTAATGAAGTTTAATAAGCAGCTCGATACGGCGAAGCCAGAACTTTGCTGTGATCCGCTGATTGATCTGGAGCAATTCCGCAAACGTGACTGATCTTTTACTGGAACGCCTCTGCAAGCGCCTCGGCCATGATTTTGCTCAGGCCGAGCTGCTTGAACTGGCTCTTACCCACCGCTCCCATGGCAGTCGTAACAATGAACGGCTGGAGTTTCTCGGCGATTCTATTCTCGGTTTCACCATCGGTGCGGCACTTTACGAGCAGTTCCCCCATGGGCGCGAGGGGCAGTTGAGCCGCTTGAGGGCTCAACTAGTGAGCGGTGAAACACTGGCGAAGCTCGCCCGGGAGCTGGATATTGGCGATTGCCTGCGCCTCGGCGAGGGCGAAATGAAAAGTGGCGGCTTTCGCCGGGCGTCAATTCTCGCCGATGCCGTAGAGGCGCTGATTGGTGCTATCTACTTGGATGCCGGCTTGGAAGCGGCGCGTGCCCGGGTGCTTGAGTGGTTTGCGCCGCGCTTGCAGGGACTGTCACTGGAGACTGTGAAGGACCCGAAAACCCGCCTACAGGAGTGGCTGCAAGCACGCAAAAAGCCGCTGCCGGAATATAAGGTCGTAGATGTCTCTGGCGCAGAGCACGCCCAGCACTTTGTGGTGGAATGTCGTGTCAGTGGTCTCGCGCAGCCGGTAAAGGGTGAGGCCAGCAGTCGTCGCAATGCTGAAAAGACTGCGGCGGTTGAGGCCTACAAGCTGCTTACCGGGCAGGACTAACCTTACAATACAAGCGCTGCGTCGGATTTATATCCCGTATCGCACTGACAGCCTCCGGCATCGCCGGGGGCGCTTCTGGCTCCGGGTCTCCCGGAGACCTCCAACTCTTTCGGAGAAATTTCTTGAGCGAACAACCTTCTCGCTGTGGCTACGTCGCGATTGTCGGCCGCCCCAATGTGGGAAAATCCACACTGTTGAACCACCTGCTGGGGCAGAAGCTCGCGATCACCTCGCGCAAGCCGCAGACGACCCGCCACAATATGCTCGGTATTAAAACCGAAGGTCCAAACCAGATTATTTTTGTCGACACCCCGGGCCTGCATTCAGACCAGGAAAAAGCGATCAACCGCTATATGAACCGGGCGGCGGCCAGTGCTGCGCGGGATGTGGATGCGGTGGTGTTTGTGGTGGAGCGCACTCGCTGGAGCGAGGCGGATCAGTTGGTGGCCGATAAGCTGCGCGGCATTAAATGCCCGCTGATTATTGCCGTGAACAAGGTGGATCAGCTCGAAGATAAAGCGGACCTGTTGCCCCAGTTGCAGGCCCTGGCCGAGCAGCACCCAAAAGCAGAGATCGTTCCGATTTCGGCCCTGCGCAATGTAAATCTGGATGCGCTGGAAGAGGTTATTTTGAAGCACTTGCCCGAAGGGCAGCACTTCTTCCCGGAAGACCAGGTGACTGACCGCAGCTCGCGCTTTCTCGCCGCAGAAATTGTGCGCGAAAAGATTATGCGCCAATTGGGTGCCGAGGTGCCCTATCAGGTCACCGTCGAAGTGGAGGAGTTTACCCAGGAGGGGAAGGTCCTGCATATCAGCGCTGCCATTTTGGTTGAGCGGTCCGGTCAAAAGCGCATCCTGATCGGAAATAAAGGCGAGCGGATTAAGCAGATCGGCAGCCAGGCGCGAGAGGATATGGAGCGCATGTTTGACAACAAGGTAATGCTCAATTTGTGGGTCAAGGTAAAGTCTGGCTGGTCCGATGATGAGCGGGCTTTGCGCAGTCTGGGCTACAGAGACGAGTAATCATCGGGGCCGTTTTCCCCTGGCACTATGAAAAGCCCACAACCGCCCCAGCCCGCGTATATCCTGCATTCGCGCCCCTATAAAGACTCCAGTTTGATTCTGGAGCTTTTCACGCCCGATTACGGTCGCTTGGGCTGTGTCGCCCGTGGGGCCCGCCGCGACAAGCAGCGCCGCCAACAGGCGTTGCAGCCTTTTACTCCGCTACTTGTCACCCTGATGGGGGCGGGTTCGCTCAAGACGCTCGGCCCGGTTGAAAATGTGGGAGTGCCACTTTGGCTCAAAGGACGAGCGGTCTATGCCGGTCTCTATGCCAACGAGCTGATGGTAAGACTGCTTCCCGAAGGGGAGGCGCACTACACATTGTTCGCAGCCTATCAAAACCTGCTGGACTCGCTCTCCCAGTTGGAAGGGCTCTCCAACCTTGAGCTGGAGGGCCCGCTGCGCCGCTTTGAGTTGCGGCTATTACTGGAACTCGGTAACTGTCCATCTCTCAATACTTGCACTCCACAAGACGTGGCGGTAACTGAGCAGGGCGTTTATCACCTGGATGTTGAGCGGGGTTTAATCCCTGTGCATCGCTCTGGTGGAGCGCATCTGGGAGAGGCGGATTTCTCTGGTGTGGAATTGCTGGGTATGGACAGGGCTATGAATGGAGGGGGCTGGGCGGATACTGCGTTGGCGCCAGCGAAGCGCTTAACGCGCCTGCTGCTGCGCGGGGTGCTGGGGGACAAGCCCTTGCAAAGTCGCGAGCTATTTCGACAGGTGTACGGAAAATAATGATTGTAAGTATTGGTACGGATATCTGTAATTACCGCCGGATCGAGACGGTGTGGCAGCGCTTTGGCGATCGCTTTGTCGAGCGTGTTCTCAGCGCAGGCGAGCGGGAGGACTTCTATGCCATGGCTGAGGCCACCCGGGCTGCGTACTTGTGCAAGCGCTTTGCCGCAAAGGAGGCGGTTGCGAAGGCCCTGGGCACCGGGATTGGTGAGGGGGTTTCCTGGCAGGATATTGATGTCCGTCGGCGCAAAGGAGCCGCGCCGCAGGTTGTCCTGGCGGGCGCAGCTAAAGAGCGGGCTGGAGCACTTGGTGTAGACAGGATTCACCTCAGCCTGTCCGATGAAAAAGACTCCGCCTTGGCATTTGTGCTATTTGAATCCCACTAGGCGACCACTTCCAAGCCGAACAGCGCATCCAGGTCCTGCTCTGAAGCCCACTCCCTTAGGGCCCGTATCTCTCTGAGAACGGCATTGAGTTTGCGCTGGTCAAAATCCTGGCTGTCAGAGCCCTGAATAGTGCGCAACGTCTCCTGTAAAACACAGGTGGACTCCCTCAAGCGGGAGACGCCACAGTAGCAGCAGCCCCCATGCATACGGTGGGTGAGCTCGAACATCCCCTTGTAGTCGCCGAGATTGTGCAGTCGCTCAAGCTCTACCTCATCTGAGCTGAGCCCGTCGATAAGCATGCGCAGCATATCCCTGGCCAGCTTGGCATCGCCATTGGCCAGGGTCAGGCACTCACTGATATCTACCAGGCGCACCTCTTTGAGCTTAACTTTCTCTACAGCCTGAGGGGTGATGATCTTGAGCCAGCGTTTGATCATGTGGGAGAGCTGGGCTTCGCTGACAGGTTTGCTCAAGTAGTCATCCAGCCCGGCGGATAGCAGGCGGGCTTTCTCTTCGGCACCGGCGTGAGCGGTGAGAGCAATGATTGGGGTGCGATGGTCAGTCTCTTGCTCGCGAATCAGGCGGGTCGCTTCGATACCATCCATTTCGGGCATTTGAATGTCCATAAACACCAAGTCGAAGGCCCCCTGCTGCCAGTGCTGTAGGGCCTCCTCGCCACTGGCGGCAATAACCACTTCTACATCCTGGGAGCGCAGGAGTTCACCGACCAGTCGGCGGTTTGCAGCGTGGTCATCCACAGCCAGTACGCGTGGCGGGGCCGGCCATGGAAGGGCCTGCACCCCACTGCTAACTCGCTGTTGTCCCTGCTGGGGGACAGCCCTTTTGAGTGAGCGCAGCAAATTGTCGCGAGTGACCGGTTTGCTGAGGAAGGTGAGGGTGCGGGTGCGCAGCTGATCATAGCAGCGCCGCAATTCCGCCGGTGGGCCGAGCACGATGACGCGGCACTGATAGGCATCAACCAGTGACTGCACTTGGCTACTGAAACTGTCGAAGTCCCCCTTTGCCGCCGCAGTATCGATAATAACCGCGTCGGGCAGGGCATCGTGCCGCCACATTTGTTCAATTGCCGGTTGTAGGGTATCGGTATCCCCCAGTTCGATGGGTTCCACTTTCCACTGGCTGAGCAGTTGTGCCACTTGGGCGCGTGTGGTCGGGTTGGGATCTGCAACGAGTATTCGGCAGCCTGGGTACTGAGTGCGCGGGTATATACCGCGGTTGCGCTCGGCCTGGAGGGAAATTTGTACCCAGCAGGTGCTGCTGTCACTGGCAGTTTCCTCGATACCGGTACAGCCGCCCATCCTTTCAACCAGGCTGCGAGCAATAGACATGCCCAGACCATTTGCGCTGATTTGCTGGGTGAGCTGCGGGGACTTACTGGTGAGAACCCTCTGGATTTCCCGGCGGCCGGCCTCATCAATCCGGTTGCCCAACCCGGTAACGGAAATACGCAGGACCAGTTCGGAATCCTTGCTGCTCTGTACCGACAGGCGCACGGGAATATTGCCATTTTCCGAGCTGCGCACCGCATTACCTATCAGGTTTGTCAGTACTTGCTTGATTCGCAGTGGGTCCCCAATCAGGGTTGGGGGGAGTTGGGGGTCGATTAAGGGCACCAGCTCCAAGTGGTGCTCATAGGCGTTTGGAGCCAGTATTTGCAATGTCTCTTCAAGCAGTAGCCCCAGGTCCATAGGGATATGGTCGAGGACCAAGTTGCCGGATTCGATACGGGAAAAATCCAGGATGTCGTTGATGGTGGTCAACAGATTTTCTGATGAGCGCAAAATGGTTTGCAGGTAATCCTGCTGCAACTCATCAATACCCGTTTTTAGCAATAGGTTGGTAAAACCGATAATGCCATTTAGCGGCGTGCGAATTTCATGGCTGGTATTGGCGAGGAAGGTCGATTTAATCCGGCTCACCTCCTGGGCGCGCTTGCGTGCCAGGTCCAATTCAATATTCTGCTCCTCCATACTGTCCAGGGATTGGCGCAGGTCATCCATGGACTGCGACAAGTTCGCTTTGTATTCCTGCTGGTAATTGGACAGGCTTTCAGCCATTTCATTAATTTGATTTCCCAGCTGCGCCAGCTCCCGGTTCTCTGTCTCATGGGTGCGTCGATCAAACTCCCCCCGCCCAATGGCTTCCAGCGTACGTCCCATTCTTATCAGGCTGTGGGCAAAGCGTTCGGACATAATGACAGACCAGGCCAGCGCGGCCAGGGTACAGAGAATCAACCCCACCAGGCCCACCAGTAAAACCTGGTAGGTGCCCACCAGGAAGTAGGGGCGATGTAGCTCGATGCTGATCCAGCAGGTGGTGATATCCCCCTTCAGCGGCTGTAGGACTTGAAGAGTCTCGTCATCTTCGAAGATAAAGGATTCGCGCTGCTTGAGTAGATCTTTGTTGACCGGGGTGCGGGGGTGTGGGCCGGCACTGGCTAGCAAGCTGAGCCCGGTGCCGGGGTTGAGGGCGCGCTTGGTACTGGATTCGGTGGAATAGATATGCACGGATCTGACCATATCCTTTTCCAGCATAAGTGCCAGTAGGCTTTTGCGCAGCCATTCCATACGCAACTCAGCCGGATGGCCGCCAC
This sequence comes from Microbulbifer regidiadema (SeqCode), assembly GCF_052466995.1. NCBI lineage: Bacteria > Pseudomonadati > Pseudomonadota > Gammaproteobacteria > Cellvibrionales > Microbulbiferaceae > Microbulbifer > Microbulbifer regidiadema (SeqCode). Next base: position 67,131 of record NZ_CP174297.1, read on the forward strand.
TCATTTCTATTAATTCGGCCAGCTGCTCGGCACTGGCTCGCCCGTGACTCAACAGCAGTTGGCGGCGATCGTGCATTTGTTGCAGGGTAAACACGAAAGCGAGAAGCAGAGACAGGATTAGTGCGGGTGCTACGGTGAGGCGGAATACCAGGGTTCGCAAGGATCTAGGTTGCTCTGGTTCCTCGATTGAGAGGATAGGGTTGCCTTTGGCCATGGTAAAAAGGGGCCTTGTAGGATTATTTTCCCTTCATTTTACCGCTATGTACATCTGAACGCACTCCTTCACTCAACAGATACGGCCTCTTTTTGTCTCAATTTGCTGATTTCAGAGGCTGGGATAGTGAGTGAGCGGGGTGAAGTGGCTTAGACAGCAGGTTGTTCTCAATCTAGTGGCATTCGTAGGAATGCCTAGTCACTTCAAGAAGCCGCAATACCGTGTGTGAATCGCTCTGCAAGTCCTGCAGAGATATTGCGGGGTTGCTCAAGGTCCTTAATAACTGGAGGGGATGTGGAGCAAAGTAGAGGGTATTTAGTGCACGGTTGCGCTTGCTGTACACTTGTCTCCCGCAAGATTTTTCTGGAATTTATTGCATTATGGATTATCCAACAATTGCTGACTGTGTAGGCAATACACCGCTGGTTAAGTTGCAGCGCCTGCCCGGTGATACCAGCAATACGGTTTTGCTCAAGCTGGAAGGCAATAACCCCGCAGGTTCGGTAAAAGATCGCCCGGCACTCTCGATGATTAACCACGCGGAAGCTGCGGGTTATATTGCGCCGGGAGATACCCTGATCGAAGCGACCAGTGGCAATACGGGGATTGCCCTGGCAATGGCGGCGGCAATCAAGGGCTATCAAATGATTTTGATTATGCCCGATAGCGCCACCGAAGAGCGCAAGGCTTCAATGACGGCCTATGGGGCAGAATTGATTCTGGTGAGCGCTGAAGAGGGTATGGAAGGGGCGCGGGACCTGGCCCTGCAAATGCAGGAGGATAAAAAAGGCTTGGTGCTTAACCAGTTTGCCAATACCGATAACCCCCTGGCGCATTTTGAGGGAACTGGGCCGGAAATCTGGCAGCAGACCGCTGGAAAAGTGACTCATTTTGTCTCTTCAATGGGGACAACCGGTACAATTATGGGGTGCGGGCGTTATTTGAAAGCGCAAAACCCCGAGATCCAAATTGTTGGATTGCAACCAACCGAAGGTTCCAGTATTCCGGGGATTCGCCGTTGGCCAGAGGCCTACTTGCCAAAGATTTTTGTTCCCGAGCAGGTGGATATGGTCATGGATATGGGGCAGCGGGAAGCCGAAGAGATGACCCGCAGATTGGCGAAAGAAGAGGGCATTTTTTGCGGTGTTTCTTCTGGAGGGGCGGTAGCCGGTGCTTTGAGATTGTCCGCGCAGTTAGAGAATGCGACGATTGTTGCAATTGTCTGTGACCGAGGTGACCGCTATTTATCTTCGGGGCTGTTTGCCAGCTAAAAATAACCCTTGAGGCCTCTGAATAATTCCGCTATACCCCTGCGGATCTCGATGGCTTAAAAAGTTGGGTGCGGCCCGCTGTAAATAGCCAGAATTTCTTCAGGGGGGGCAACTTTACAGAGCGGTTTTCAGGGGCCCTTATATTTTTACGCTCGAATTGCGCTATGGAGTTTTCTGCGGGTAACCCTTCCTTATATTCGGAGTTGGACGGGATATTTACGCTCGCAGAAAAGCTCCAGGCCAGCTATTTTTTTGGTTTTTTCAAATAATTCTCGATTGTTTTTTCTGGTTTTGCTTTGGTGTAGCGAATTTTCTATTCGTTATTTTTAATTATTGTTAAAAAAATTCCGCCTACTACAAAAAGTGTGTGGTGTGTAAAGTTCGGTAAAGCTCCATATTGATTTCCCTGGGGCACCCTCGAGAGGCAGCAGTGGCCTATTGAGAACCTTGGATTACCGTTCAGCACCGCTTTACTTTCCCGTAGATATCGATTTTACCGCTCTACTCTCTGGTCAAAAGCTCAACAAGCTGTGCAAGACTTATACCCTCTTGTTCGAACTGGTACAAAAAACTGCTGAATTTCGCGCAGCTTACGGAAATGCCTATAGAAAATCATGGACTTTGGTGAGTACAAACCTATGATAGAGGCTCCTTAAATCGGTACGAATACTGAATTAACCTGTTGCTATGGCCAAGTGACGATAAAATTATGCCAATAACACAGATGACTCCTGTTAAAAGATGGTTCAAGTAAGAAAACACCACTCCTTCGGTGGCGAAGGTGAACTCGACCTTGAATCCTGGTTGCGCCACGTACAGAAACTTGCGGGCCTGGACGGCTCTGCAATCGTGACTTTGCGACACGCAGCTGAGGTGAGTGCAGAGGCAGAGCAGCGCGCTATTGAGGCGGAAAATATCTGGGCAGAGGGGGCGAGCAGTTTTGCCACCGGCCTGGAGATGGCTGAGATACTCGCCGACTTACAGATCGACTCAGAGGCTCTTGTTGCAGCAGTCTTGTACCGGGCTGTGCGCGAAAAACGCCTATCGCTAACCACTGTGGAAAAAGAATTTGGTGAACGTGTCGCCAAGTTGATCGGCGGTGTTTTGCGTATGGCGGCAATCCGCAGTCGCAGTGCGGATACCAGCGAAGAAAATACCAGCGGTGCTGTAGAAGAGCACTCGGAGAATATCCGACGCATGCTGGTGGCATTAGTCGACGATGTGCGCGTGGCCCTGATCAAGCTTGCCGAGCGCACCTGTGCGATTCGCGCGGCTAAAAACTCGGAGCCGACAAAGCGCCAGAGAGTTGCCCGGGAAGTGGCCGATGTTTATGCGCCCCTTGCCCACCGCCTGGGTATTGGCCATATCAAGTGGGAGCTGGAGGACCTGTCATTTCGCTACCTTGAGCCTGAAGATTACAAGCAAATTGCCCGTTTGCTGGATGAGAAAAGACTGGCTCGGCAGCAGTATATTGACGAGGTACTGGAGTTATTGCGCTCCGAGCTTGAACGCGCTCATATAGAGGGGGATGTCTACGGGCGGGCGAAGCATATCTACAGTATCTGGCGGAAAATGCGCCGCAAAAATATTGGCTTTTCCCAAGTCTATGATATCCGTGCGGTGCGTATTCTTGTTCCCACGGTAAGGGATTGCTATGCCGTTTTGGGGATAGTGCACAACCTCTGGCGCAATATACCCAATGAATTTGACGATTATATCGCCTCGCCCAAAGAAAACGGCTACCGCTCACTGCACACGGCAGTGATCGGCCCTGAGCGCAAGGTGCTCGAGGTCCAGATTCGAACTTTCGCCATGCACGAGGAGGCGGAGTACGGTGTTTGTGCTCACTGGCGCTACAAGGGCACCGACCTCAAGAGCGAAAATAAAGATAGCTACGAGCAAAAGATATCCTGGTTGCGGCAGGTGCTCGATTGGCATGAAGAGGTGGGGGGGAATCCCCTGCAAGATGATCTGCGCTCCAGCGAAGCGGATTCTCGCATCTATGTATTTACCCCGGGAGGCCACGTTGTCGATCTGCCTCGGGGGGCAACACCATTAGATTTTGCCTACAAAATTCATACGGAAATTGGCCACCGCTGCCGTGGGGCTAAAGTAGATGGAAGAATAGTGCCGCTCAACTATCAGCTGGAAACCGCCAATCAGGTGGAGATCTTGACGGGGAAACTCGAAGCTCCCAGCCGCGATTGGCTCTCCTCGGGTATGGCCTATATTACGACCTCCCGCGCCAGAGCCAAGATTATCCACTGGTTTAAACAGCAGGCGCGGGACCAGAATATCGCCGATGGGCGCAGCATACTGGATAGGGAGTTTAAGCAGCTCGCGCTGAATGACTTCGATTTTGAGAAGTTGGCGGCCAAGCTCAATATGCACTCACTGGAGGACCTCTACGCAGCGGTGGGTGCCGGTGATATCGGCGTGGGGCAGGTGCTCAATGCTGCCCAGCGGATGGTGAAGGTAGACAATGTCCCCCGGGTGCCATCGCTGACGGCCCCAGTTGCCCGGGGGGAGGGCAAGGCAGATGTCTATATCGACGGTGTGGGGAATTTACTCACCCATATTGCCGGTTGCTGTAATCCGGTTCCGGGCGATGAAATTATGGGCTATATCACCCTGGGGCGCGGAGTCTCTATTCACCGCAAAGACTGCGCAAATATGCTGCGCATGCAGGTTGAAGAGTCTGAAAGAGTGCTTCAGGTCAGTTGGGCAGAGAAGCCCCGTGAACTCTATGCGGTTGAAATTGTGATCGAAGCCTACGATCGCCAGGGGTTGTTGCGGGATGTCACCGTGATGCTGGATAGCCAGAAAATTAATATTACCGCTATGCAAACCCGCTCTAATAAGAATAAGCATACGGTAGAAATGATTGTGACCGCTGAGATTCACAACTTTGAAGAGTTAAGCCAGGTGTTACACCGGATTAATCAACTTCCCAATGTAGCATCGGCAAAGCGGCGAATTTTGCGCTGAATAGGGAAAAAAGTGGAACAGAATTACTCTGTGGAGGACCTACTCCACCTGATGGCTCAACTGCGCAACCCCGATGGCGGTTGCCCTTGGGATCTGAAACAGGACTTTGCCAGTATAGTTCCCTCGACGATTGAAGAGGCCTACGAAGTTGCAGAGGCTATTGAACAGGAGGACTTTGAGCATCTGCACGAAGAGCTTGGGGACCTTCTCTTCCAGGTTATTTTTTATGCTCAGCTAGGGTGCGAGAAAGGCTATTTTGATTTCTCCCAGATTGTCGACACTCTGGTGCGCAAGTTAGTGCGCAGGCATCCCCATGTCTTCCCCAGTGGAACCCTGTACGGCAGTCGCTCTGCTGGGGCTCTGGATGAAGCCGAAGTAAAGCGGAACTGGGAGGCGATTAAACAGGCTGAGCGCACAGCTAAGGGAGATTCCGGCACTCTGGCAGGGGTCGCGACAGGGCTGCCCGCATTGACGCGTGCAGCCAAATTGCAGAAGCGCGCCGCTCGAGTCGGTTTTGACTGGCCCGATATCGCCGGTACCCTCGATAAGATAGAAGAGGAGGTTGCCGAGCTGAGGGAAGCCCTGGCGAGAGGGGATACTGAGCACGCAAAGGAGGAGTTGGGAGACTTGCTGTTTTCCTGTGTGAATACATCCCGGCACTTGAAGGTTGACCCAGAGGCTGCTCTGCGGGGCAGTAGTAGGAAGTTTGAGCAGCGTTTTGGCTTTGTTGAGGCCCGCTTGCAGGGTGAAGGGCGGCAGGTGTCAGAGGCGACGCTGGAAGAATTGAATCGACTTTGGGATATGGCCAAGGGGCAGCGTCCCCCCGGGGCGGAAAGCTAAAGGCTTGGCGAGCCCATCCATGGCGTCACTTCCCGGGCGCCTCTGAACCACCCAGCGATGCGCAGAGTGTGAATCGCTCTGCAAAGCCCCATAGGGTGGGCCCTGAAGTGTGTTGCAGCTTCGGCAAAGGGCGCGGCCATTCGCGGCGAGCTGCGCCTAACATCTACCGCCGGCAAGGCCCGCAGAGATATTGCGGAATTGTTCGGAGGCTCCCTGGTTTGTATCAGTGCAGGGAGTACCGGTGGCAATCTTGCCCAATCTGAGGTCTGAGTGTAAGGTAGCGCTCTTTTAGCGCGGCGGCTTTTGGTTCGTCGAAAGTATTGGAGGCTTACTGAACATGCGAATTATTCTCTTGGGCGCGCCGGGGGCCGGCAAGGGCACTCAGGCTCAATTCATAACAGAGAAGTTCGGCATTCCGCAGATCTCCACCGGCGATATGCTTCGCGCTGCGGTGAAGGCGGGTACCCCTCTTGGCCTACAGGCCAAGGATGTTATGGACGCAGGAAAACTGGTTTCTGACGACCTGATCATTGCGCTGGTTAAAGAGCGTATCGCCCAGGAAGACTGTGCAAAAGGTTTCCTGTTCGATGGTTTCCCTCGCACTATTCCCCAGGCCGAAGCCCTGCTGGAAGCCGATGTCCACATTGACCACGTTCTGGAAATCGCTGTCGACGATGAAGAAATCGTAAAGCGCCTTTCCGGTCGCCGAGTTCACGAAAACTCCGGCCGTGTCTACCATGTGGTTTACAATCCGCCCAAGACTGAGGGTGTCGATGATGTGACTGGTGAGGCTCTGATTCAGCGTACCGATGACACGGAAGAGACCGTACGCAACCGTTTGGCGGTCTATCACGAGCAGACTGCACCGCTGGTGGGTTACTACCGCGAGCTGCAAGCGCGCTCTCCTGAGGCGGCTCCTAAGTACAGCAAGGTAATGGGGGTTGGCAACATGGATGAGATTCGCGAGAAGGTATTGGAAGCTCTCAGCTGAGATCGCCAGTAATGCTTTTCAAAAGCCCCCATTTGGGGGCTTTTTTGTATCTTCTGTAGCAATTGGGGGCGAGTTGATCGCAACGGCGCTGCTCTGGCAGTATGCGCTCTTAGCTGCCTAATAGCTGGCAGGCCTTCTTGAAGGGATAAGATTTTAACGGGACGGTTTATGTCTACGGCGATAGTTTTGATGAATTTGGGCACCCCTGCTGAGCCCACACCTTCGGCGGTGAGAAGTTTTTTACGGGAATTCCTTTCAGACCCTCGGGTTGTCGAGATACCGAGACCCATCTGGTTGACCATTTTGAACTGCTTGGTGTTGCCTTTTCGCCCGCAACGTATTGCGCCGGCATACAAGGAGATATGGAATGGGAGTGCTGATGAAGCAAAAGTGGAAGGGTCACCACTTCTTTACTACACGCAGCAGCAAGCAGAGCTGTTACAGAAGCATTTTCAGGCACAGGGCTATGATGTCGCGGTTGAATATGCCATGACTTATGGCGAGCCCCGGCTCGACAAGACGATAGCAGCCCTGCGCGAGAAGGGCTTTGAATCTTTTGTGGTTCTTCCTCTATACCCCCAGTATTCGGCGACCACAACCGCAGCCATTTATGATCAGGTGGCGCAGATTTTTCGCAATAGTCGCGATATTCCGGATATCTCCCTGATTCGAGATTATTATCAAAATCCGCTTTATATAAAATCCCTGGCCAATTCAGTGAGAGAGCACTGGCAAAAAGTCGGGCCAGCAGAAAAGCTGTTACTCTCATTTCACGGCATCCCCAAAGCCAATGTCAACAAGGGCGATCCCTATTACCGCCACTGTATGGAGACCGCGCAACTGCTAGCGCAAGAGTTGCAAATTGAGCGGGATAAGTGGCAAGTTACTTTCCAGTCGCGTTTTGGCAAGGCGGAGTGGTTACAGCCCTACACCGATAAGACTCTGATTGAGTGGGGCAGCTCTGGAGTTAGCAGTGTCGATGTAATTTGTCCGGCTTTTTCTGCCGATTGTCTGGAAACCCTGGAAGAAATTTCGGTAGAGAATCGCGCTAACTTTATTGAGGCGGGAGGCAATGATTACCGGTATATTCCCGCATTAAATTTACGCGAAGATCATATAACGGCGCTTGCGGGAGTTGTGCAAGCTAAGCTCGCTGGGACAAAATAATTTCTACCAAAGTGCTAAAACGGGACCCAAAAGCGGAAATTGATAAGAAAAAGATACTTTTTTTATAAAAAGCTTCTCATTTTCCGCTTTTTTACTTGCAATGCCGGGTATTTTTATTAACTTTGATAAAGTTGTATCGAAATAGGCGGTGCGGCACTCTGCATAAGTAATAAAAACAACCGGTTGCAGTTTTTATTTGATAGCTAAAAAGCAATGCTGCTGGCACACTTTTGGATGTACTTCTTCTTTCAGCGAGGAGACAAGGGATGGCAAGAGTAAAAAAGGGTACACGCGCGAAGCGCGCAGCTAGTGCGACCGAGGAGTCGCCAGCGGTCGCAAAAGCGCAGAAAGCGGTAGATTCAGCGACTAGTTCGCTGGATGCGCAAATGGATCGTGTCGCTAAAGCAAAAGCGCGAGCACAGAAAAGCAATTCAGCCACAGCGAAAACCTCGCTGGCCAATGCCAATAGCAAAGCAAAGGATTTGCGTGCCAAGCTGTCAGAGGCAAAGATGGGGCTCGCCAAAGCTAAGGCGATGGATGCCGTACGTTTGGCTGAGGCGGCCGCAAAAGAAAAGGTGGAAAGTCTCTCCGAGAGTCTCTCCAGTAAAGCGGATAAAGAGTTGGCTGCCGCTCTCAAGGCGTTTGAAGCGCGCTGGGTGAAAACCAAAGAAAAGGCACATGCCAAGAAACTGAAGGCCGCTGAGAAGAAGGCCGAAGCCAAGGTAAAAGCGGCGGCAAAGAAAGCTGCGGCTAAAGTCAAAGATTTAGAGAAGAAGGCTAAAGCCAAATTAAAAGCTGAAGCCCAGAAGGCTAAAAAGGCCAAGAAGAAACCCGCAGCCGAGGTCCCTACAGCGAAAAAGCCCGGTCGCCCTAAAAAGGTTGCCGAAACCACAGCGAAGAAAGCTGGGCGGCCAAAGAAGGCTGATGCAGAGGCTAAGCCGGCAAAAAGAGCCGGGCGCCCCAAGAAAGCTGTCGCAGCAGCGGCTACCAAGAAGGCACCAGCCCGCCGTGGTCGCCCACCGAAAGCGGGTACCGCCCGGCGAGGTCGCCCACCGAAGAAGGCCACTTGAAGAAACTCATCTAGAGTTACACAGAGGGGCCCGCAGTCGTGAATCGAAGCTCTCTCTTTAGAAGCCCCGGTTAGTACCGGGGTTTTTTAGTTGTGGATTGCGATATTGGGCATGACTCGCCTCTGCTCCCGTGCCACAATTCCCCCCCTTTTAATGACCAGGTTTAAGAACGCTGTGAAAATACTTGCCCTGGATACAACTTCGGGAGCCTGTTCAGTGGCTCTCATGTCTGATGGACAGTTGATCGAACGCTTTGTGCAAGCAGAGCGTGACCATACCCGTCGCCTTTTGCCTATGGTGGATGAAGTCCTCGCAGAAGCTGGCATAAAACTGGCAGATTTGGATGCTCTTGCCGTCAGTCGAGGGCCGGGGTCATTTACCGGCCTCCGTATTGCAATTAGTAGCGTGCAGGGGTTGGCCTATGCCTGCGACCTGCCGGTTATACCGGTTTCCAGTCTCGCCGCTCTCGCCCTTGGAGCTCGACGCGCACATCCGGAATGGGGGCAGTCTCCTGTGGTGGCGATGCTGGATGCCCGTATGCAGCAAGTTTATTGGGGGGTCTACTCCTCTGAGTCACCCTGCGACAGCTTGATACCGGAAGCTGTACAGAACCCAGAAGAGGTTCTGTTGTCTCTAGAGCAATCAGATATTTCTACTCCGCTTTATGCTGCGGGCCCGGGGTTACACTACGAGGCCTTTGCGGCGGCGCCGTTGGTATCGGTTGATCAGGGCAGCCTTATTCACGCTCGGGATATTGTGCAACTGGCAGCTCCATTGTGGGAACAGGGTAAAACCGTCACCGCTGAAGCGCTTGAGCCTGTTTATTTGCGCAATGAAGTCACTTGGAAAAAACGACAGAAAATTCGCTCTCAATAGCACATGGAAACATTTCAGATAGTAATACTGTCCCTGATTCAGGGATTGACAGAATTCCTTCCCATTTCCAGTTCTGCGCATTTGATCTTGCCCTCCGAGATATTGGGTTGGCAAGATCAGGGCCTGGCTTTCGATGTGGCTGTTCATTTTGGCTCTTTATTGGCAGTAGTATTCTATTTTCGCAAAGATATTTGGGTGCTGCTTAGGGATGGCCTTGGTGGTTTTACGGATAGGCAGTTTAGTGATGAAGGGCGGTTGGCCTGGCTGATTGTTCTCGCCACAATTCCTGTGGGGCTGATTGGGTTGCTATTTAAGGGCTTTATTGAAACTCACTTGCGCTCCGCAGGGGTTATCGCAATAACCACTATTGGTTTTGGTATTTTACTGTGGTGGGCAGATGTGAAGGGGCGCAGAGTGGAGTCTCTCGCCCAGTTAAACTGGAAGAAGGCCCTCTTGATCGGTTTGTCGCAAGTGCTGGCCCTAATTCCTGGTACTTCCCGCTCCGGCATTACAATGACTGCGGGCTTAATGCTCGGAATGAAGCGGGAAGCTGCTGCACGCTTTTCATTCCTAATGTCTATTCCGGTTATCACGCTCAGTGCTATTTTGTTGACATTTGAGTTGCTTGCTCATGAAAGCGTGCCGTGGAATGATCTGCTGCTGGGCACAGTTTTATCGTGTATTAGCGCTTATTTGTGTATTCACTTTTTCCTACAATTTATTAGCCGCATTGGGATGGCACCTTTTGCGATTTATCGCCTGGCTCTCGGTGTGGTGCTTATTTGGATGATATGGGGGTAGAGAAAATGGCAACAGTGGCATTTATTGGCTTGGGGGTAATGGGATACCCCATGGCAGGTCACCTTTCCAGTGCGGGTCATATGGTGCGAATTTACAATCGCACGGTCAGCCGCGCGGATCAATGGCTACAAGAATATGATGGTGAGAGCTTTTCAACACCTGCGGAAGCGGCAAAAGGGGCAGAGGTCGTTTTTGTCTGTGTTGGTAATGATAATGATCTTCGCCAGGTCGTAGCAGGAGAGCAGGGTGCTTTCGCCACCATGACAAAAGGAACTCTGCTGGTAGACCATACAACAGCTTCTGCAAATGTCGCCCGCGAACTGGCAGCTGCTGCCGATGAAAAGGGCCTCGCCTTCCTGGATGCACCTGTCTCCGGAGGTCAGGCTGGCGCGGAAAACGGTGTTTTAACGGTTATGGTTGGTGGAGAGCAGGCAAGCTTCGACAAGGTGCTGCCACTGATTGAGAGCTATGCGCGGGCGATAAGCCTGATGGGGCCTGTAGGTGCTGGCCAGCTATGCAAGATGGTTAATCAAATCTGTATAGCCGGGGTTGTCCAGGGGCTCGCTGAGGGATTGCATTTTGCGAAAGCGGCTGGCTTGGATGCAGAGCAAGTCGTCGATGTAATCTCCAAAGGGGCAGCGCAGAGCTGGCAGATGGAAAATCGCTCGAAAACCATGCTAGCTGGAGAGTACGACCACGGCTTTGCTGTGGATTGGATGCGCAAGGATTTGTCGATCGTATTAGAGGAGGCGCAACACAACGGGGCTCTGCTGCCAGTTACGGCCCTCGTCGATCAATTTTACAGTGAAGTTCAAGCGATCGGTGGTTCGCGCTGGGATACCTCCAGCTTGTTTGCACGTTTAATGAATGTGCGCCCCTTCAACTAGTCCCTTCTATAAGATAGCCCCGGGATCAGCTTTGGTTACGGGCGCTATCCTTTTCTTATTACGATTTGATGAAAGTTTTACTACTCTCTGCTTATGATGCAGATAGCCACAAGCGCTGGCGCAAAGGCTTGGTGGCGGCTTTTCCCAAGTGGCAATGGACCCTACTCACCCTGCCGCCGCGTTATTTCAGTTGGCGTATTCGTGGAAATAGCCTTTCTTGGGCCAGGGGAGACGCTGCAAAAATATTGAAGCAGGGCTGGGACTTGATTGTTACCACATCAATGACAGACCTGAGCGCTCTGCGCGGCTTGGTACCTGAGATTGTGGGGGTGCCCACCATTGTGTATTTTCACGAGAATCAGTTTGCCTACCCGGTGAGCTCTGACGCCTTTCGATCGGTAGAACCTCAGCTGCTTAATATCTATACAGCTCTGGCCGGCGATCGGTTGCTGTTCAACTCAGAATACAACCGCCGCACTTTGATAGATGGCGCTGCAAAATTACTGAAACGCTTTCCTGATTGTGTCCCGCCAGGTATTTGTGCGGAGATAGAAGAAAAATCACGGGTAATTCCGGTACCACTGGAAGATATCGTATTCAATATTACAGCTCCAGAAGAGGAGTTTTTATGGAAATGCCATTCAAAGAGGAATGAGCAGAGGGATATAAGTAAAGATACTTTGATTATAAGCTGGGCCGCTCGTTGGGAGTATGATAAGGGAGCCGATCGACTACTTCATATCCTTCGGGGCTTGAAGGACAAAAAGGTTAAGTTTCTTGTCAATTTGATGGGACAGTCATTCCGCAATAGTCCGGCTGAATTTGCGCAGATACAACGAGAATTCTCTGAGCACTTATTGGTGCTTGGGTTTGTCGAAAGTACTGAAAGTTATCGTCAAATACTGCGACATAGCCATATATTTTTATCAACGGCTTACCATGAATTCCAGGGACTGGCAGTAATGGAGGCGGCTATTCTCGGTGCAACACCTATAGTACCCGATGAGCAGTGCTACCCGGAGTTCTACCCAGAAGGTTTGCGCTACTCAAGTTCCGATGATGCTGTACAAAAACTGGAGTCTCTATATCAGTCATTAGTGGCGGGGCGTAAATTACAGCAGGTCGATTTTAGCCATTTTTCCGGGGAGGCAATGTGGGTAAAGTACCGCGAGCAATTTGTCAGTCTTATTAAGAGCTGATCTGGAAAATCCTTGAGTTATTCAACCATAACCCTGGGGGCAGAGTATTTACAGTCAAGGCGTGTATTTTGGTGAGTCTCTCTGGGGGTATCAAGAGCTACAGCGCAGAGCTTGAGCTGCGCTGAAAACCCCATAAAAATATTGCGGAGTTTTCAGCAAGATTTTCAGATTTCTCGTGTAATACTTTATATTGCTTTGGATATAGGCAGTCTTTTTACTTGTATAGGCCGTCTTGTCAGGTGTTTCCATCTAAAAAGCTCTTCGATATCTGTGCCAGATTTAAATGCCAATTTCACCTATTCCTGTTTTATATAGCTAACCTGTTTGTTAGCTTTGAACAAAATGGTTTCTGACTGTCTTGCTTGAGGGTGAATTGTCAGTTTTATGATAAATCATTGGCTGGGGTTAGGGGCTGTAGAAAGTCATTAGGCAATGATTTTTAGTGATTGCAAAGTGGTTTGCTTTACCTTCTTTTGATCTCGTGGACTGCTTGTTTGGCTTGGTGTCGTTGGGAATGGATTTTTCATATTTAATAAGAAGATAAAACTAATAACTTTTAATCTCGAAACATAATGGGAATATGGCGGGCCTTAGCGCTATGGGTGGTACCAAGTGTAGGTAAATGGGGTATGCTGGCTGTGCGTGCTAGAGCTGCCTTACAAGTTTGGGTACGTTGGGGGTCGTGGTTGCTTGAGGCGTTGCTGAAAATAATAAAGCTACTTTTCAGGCTGGAATAATAAAAGCCAAGAATCAAATTGGCTTAATGTCTAATGGCGTGTTGTCGTATCGTTCGGCGGCAGTCTATTCAGTTGTTAATTTTAGCAAAACTACAATTCTTTACGCCTGTGAAGTGGTGGGTGTGCTTCTGTGCGTAAAAATTCTGGAGAAAAAAATGAAAAAAATAATGAGAAATTTCCTCCTTATTTCTATGCTGATTGTTTGGGTGCCTAGTGTTGCAAGCTCGCCGCAATGGCTTGTTGGGGTGGGTAAGTATGATATTACTGGACCGGCAGCTGATGTTGGGATGGTAGGTTATGGGGATGTGGATCAAACGACAAAAGGTATCCATACACGCTTGTGGTCGCGGGCATTTGTTATTGCTGATAATACTGACAGTAAGCGTTTAGTATTTGTATCGGCAGATCTACAGGGTATTCCTCAGGGTGTGAAGCAGGGGGTCATTGAAAAGTTAAAGAGCCGATTTGGTAATAGTCGGTATACTGAAAAAAATGTCATGCTAACTGCCACTCATACCCACGTTGGCCCCGGTGGTTATGATCATTATGTTATGTTGAATATGAGTACCCTAGGATATGCCGGAGATAACTATAAGATTATTGTCGATGGTATCTTCCAGTCAATTGTGGAAGCGAATAATGGATTGGCTTCGGGTGATATTTTTGTGGAGCAGGGAACTCTCCTAAATGCCAGTGTTAATCGGAACCCGGAGCCTTATACTGAAAATGCCGACGCTGGTAGCTATCAATACGATACCAATAAAACAATGACTCAACTCAAGTTAGTTAATGCTAACAACAAGGCTTTGGGGGTTATTAACTGGTTTGCGGTACACAATGTTTCTCTAGGTAAAGATCAGCGCCAAATTAGTGCTGATCATAAAGGTGCGGCAAGTCAGTTATTTGAGGCCTGGGCTGTTGGGCAGGGCGCCGCTAGTAAATTTATCGCAGCATTTGCCAATAGTAATTTAGGAGATGCTTCTCCCAATATCTGCGGTCCCAGGGATGGCTGTGGAAACACTGAATATGATAGTTTACTCTTAGCTGCGGAAAAACAGGTTGCCAAGGCGCAGTTACTTTACCAGTCGTCGTCGCTGAAGCTTGAGGGCGGCTTGGATTACCGTCATCAACATATCTATTTTCCTGGCTATACCGTAGCGGATGAGTTTACCGGTGAGGGACAGCAGGATATCTGTGAAGGTGCGGTCGGCTGGTCATTTACCGCTGGCTCCTCATGGGATGGTCCCAGCGAAATTGGTGGTATCTTTGAAGGGATGTCTATAGAAAATGAGGGGGTGGACTGGGATAGGAGTGTTGGTTTATTCGAATCAGTAATTCATGGTTACCCCCTTTTTGGCCTAATGAGTGCCTTCTCTGCTGCTGCGGTATATGAGGATACTCAAGATGACCCCTGTCAGTACCCAAAGCCTACATTTGTAGAGCGTAAAGTAGTCGGGCAGGCGCTCTATACGCCGTATCTACCCTTTCAACTATTCCGTATAGGGTCTCTCGCTCTAATAGCAGTTCCGGGTGAAATGACAACTATGGCTGGGCGGCGTCTTCAGGCGGATGTTTTATCGGCTTTTGCACAGAGTGGTGTCACCGCTGTGGTGCTAACCGGTTTAGCAAATGCCTATACCGGCTATATAACGACTCATGAAGAGTTCGATATGCAGCATTATGAGGGAGCGCATACGATTTATGGCCCGAATACACTTGCCGCTTATCGGCAGATATATACCGAAATGTCTTATGCCATGATCAACGGTGTAGATGTCGCTGCGGGGCCCATACCTGAAGATCTATCCGATGATCAAATTATTAATGTTATAGGGGTTGTTTATGATGATAAGCGCCTCTGGGAGTCCTTTGGGCAGGTATGGGATGACGTGGATAACAATTATCGTATTGGCGATACGGTCTCAGTTACCTTTCGTTCTGGCCATCCGCGCAATGACTTAAAAACTGAGGAAACTTTTATTGAGGTACAGCGTAAAGTTAATGGTAGTTGGGAGGCTTACCTGACTGATAATGATTTGAATACACATTTTATTTGGACACGGGATACGGCTATTGATTGTATGGCCTGCTCCTTTGCTGAAGGGCAGTGGCTTATTGCAGGGGATACGCCATCAGGTACTTATCGAATAAGGCATTATGGAAACTGGAAGAGTGGGTGGGGCGGAAAAATTTCCAGCTATTCTGGTACGTCGAGCAGCTTTACGGTTGACAATTAATGAGTTAAGACGTCGGCTGGATACTCCTGCCGATTTCTTTAATTTGCAAACAGTATGCGGCTGGTATAAGAAAGGCGCCACCTGAATTGAATCGGTCCTTGTATGATTTTGTGATACCATTCATTTGCAGGGGGTGCTTTTTGTAGTTTTGTCGGGGTGATTAGGTCGCCTATATTTCTTTCGATAGGCGATGCTTCTTTGTTAAAATTTCCCGCTTCCTGTCGGTTGGAATTGAGATTAAAACCTTAATCGAAGTCAAATTTATTTGTATTGCTCTCTGTGTGCTTTACTGTCATCGCTTTTCCCTACTAAGAAATACTAAACTAAGTCAGCTTTCTCCAAATTTTGGGCCAGGTTACAGGGCATTCTATTTGATATTTGAGAAATATGGTTTGGAGACTACTGAGTAGTTTATCTATTGAGTTTAAATCCAGCAGAAGATTTTAAATGTGGATGCATTGTGAAATTATCTGTTGGTTTTGGGGCTGTTATTACTAGTTTTGTTACAAAAGTACTAACTAGGGGCTCGGCTTGGTGATTCTAGCTACGTGACATTCTGATTGGTACTTTTTAGCCATGCTCTAGAGGTTTAGGCTATTTTTTATCCGCTACTATTGCCTATCCCCGACACTGGGTGGCTATAGCGAAGTTTTCTTTCCTTTTTTGAGAGGACAGCCTTAATCAGAGTGGTGATAACGGAGTTGAGATCATATTTTAGGAATCCTGGATGGATTCGG
This sequence comes from Microbulbifer regidiadema (SeqCode), assembly GCF_052466995.1. Lineage (NCBI taxonomy): Bacteria > Pseudomonadati > Pseudomonadota > Gammaproteobacteria > Cellvibrionales > Microbulbiferaceae > Microbulbifer > Microbulbifer regidiadema (SeqCode). The sequence continues at coordinate 83,146 of NZ_CP174297.1, forward strand.
TTGTTTGATGACCGTACAACGGTTGGTCAGTGGTTGATAGGATTTAACTTTTGATACAGCTCTTTATCGAAAATTATCAAGGCACCCGTTACACAGTAAGTGCTGGCTGGACCTGCAAAAACACGACCTCAGCTCAGATTGATGCTACCGAGGTACTGGGTATGTTTGATAGCAAAACACTCCAGCTAGTATATGACCAGTATCTCGGCTTATATAAGACTCCTACGTCAGATACAGATTCTCGACAGGCAGAACGCCAATCCACACCGAAAAATGATGCCCCAGGCTATCTCTGTGAGCGAGATAAGGCCATCTACCTTGCGTTAGTACAGCACCGACTCGTGATCGAAGAAGCTCCTTTACCGTACTCCGTTTTGGCAGATTTACAAGCGGAGCTGGCTAACAGGATTCGCATAGGGTTGCAACAGGTAACCTTGCAAGATTCTGTCGGCGAACCCCTGACCAAATCAGTAGTTAAAACTGATTCCGGTAAGGTGAAGGAGGCTGCCGCAACGAATATTACAAAAGTACCAAGTTGTTCCGCATGGAGCCTATCTATTTGGACTAAGGATGCTGCTGAGGTTGCAGCGGTGGTGAGTCCAGCGCGTCAATCATTTGAACTTAGTACAGAAGTCATCGACTATATATTGTATGCAGAAAATCTAGAGGAGCCTGGCGGAGAGTGTGTAACCTCCGTGTTCCGTGGAGTGATCACAGCATTAGGATTTAATCCGAATACGGTTTCCAGGAAACAGCTTCGCCTGAGCTTTAATATCGCTGAGGTTATCTATAGTGACTCCATACTTCGAGGGGCCGTCTTTCATTTTGCACAGAATTATATCAAGACACGCTATAGCCTAAAAGTTACCGATCTAGTTGCCAGCGGCACTTTTGAAATTATCTTGACAATAGCACTTGCAGCTTTAACTAAAGGGGACGTTACAGCAGTCTCCCGTGCAAAGAGTGCACGCCTGCTTACTGCCTTTAGAAATATTGGCGATTTGATGTTTGATTTTGCCCGGTTAAAAAGGCAGCGCACATTACTTGCTAAAAAAACAGAGCGCAAAGCGGGCAGGAAGGGTACTCAAGCCAATATACAAAAGCGCTATGGCAAAAAAAATTCCCAGGCTTCAGTTAAATCTGATTTATTAGGAAGTGGCAATCCGCAGAGTCAAACTCCCAGGAGGCTTTATAGTTCGGGTGCACAAGTTATAGGAATAAATCGGGCGAAAAATTTTTCAGAGGAGGCCGATAAGAGTTGTAGTGAAGCAGGAGAAAATTATACGGGTGATACCTGTCAGAGTAACGCTACCGCTTGTACAGTTGGAGAGATAGTTCATTTAAAAACGGGTGAGGTTAGCTTTACCTTGACAGATGTGGCGCTGAGTGGACCTCTACCATTACGGATAGCCCGTACATATCGTAGTAGTAACTCTAGGGATATTGGTTTGGGATATGGGTGGACCCATACATTAAGTGAACGCCTGGTGTGGCGTCCGGGTCAAACGATACTGTTCTTTGATGCTGAAGGTAGAGTAATAAGTTTGCCGGCACCAGGAAATAGCTCTCGCAGCCATAATGTTGTTGAGCAATTAACACTCACCAGGATAAATGACGAACATTGGGTTATCACGACTTACGGGGTTTCCGCTGGAATAGAGAAGCACTTTAAAGCTACTGGGGAAACGGGTGCACTAAGGCTTACTAAAATTTGTGATAGCTATGGTAACTTTTACCAGCTCCACTACCGTAATGAATGTTTAATCAGAGTTGAGAGTAGTTTTGGCGAGGATTTATATATAAGTCCAGCAGAGGAAAGTTCTGCAAGCTTTCGAATCGGTGCCTTAAAAAGAATAGGTCGAGATGGTGGCACTAAATTTGTCGCTCACTATGAGTATAGTGATGAAGGCTCACTAATTAAAGCTGTAGACGGGTCTGGCTGTGGCGAAAAATATGAATACCAAAAATATAACATTAAACAGCGGACCTTAAAAACTGGTTATCGTTTCTACTTTGAGTGGGATACTGATGGCCCCTCTGCGCGATGTGTCCGGCAGTGGGGAGATACGATTGACGGCAAACCTACCTGTAACTACCAATTTATTTGGGGCGGAGATGGCTATAGAGTAACGATTATTGATACCCGGGGAGGGCAAACGCATTATTGTTTTAATGAGCGAGGATTGCCCACCTATTACTGTAATGGCGAAGGTGGGGAAACGTTGTATAGTTACAACGATATGGGCAGGATTTCCAGGGTGCAGCTGCCCAGTGAGAGTGACGCCCTACGTGAAGAGATATACCAATACGATAAGGATGGCCGCCTAGTACAGAAAGTGGATGCTGGTGGAAATAGATATCAAATCGAGTACAGTAGTGCAGGACTTCCCTGTAAGCTCACTGACCCAGAAGGCTCCAGTTGGCAGCGTCGCTACAATAAATATGGAAAAATTGTAGCTATTGAAGACCCCCTTGGCAATACTACGCACTACACCTATACCCCTGAGGGCTTGATTGATTCTGTTACTGATCCTCTAGGTAATGTTACGCGCTATTTTTGGGAAGATGAAGGCCGCTTGTCAGCGATTGAGGATTCTCTGGGAAGATCTATTTGTTATCAATATGGTAGTGATAGTCTTCTAAATATAGTGCGCTCTAGTCAAGACAAGAAAACTTGCTATAAGTACGATGAACAGGGGCGTGTTTGTATAGTCTCAACTCTCGATGGAAGGCGTACTCAATATATCTATAACGTTCAAGGTCTGCTTGTTGAAATTATAGAGGATGATGGTACAAGTACTACGTACACTTATGATGGGCTCGGTCAAGTAAGGTCTCGTACACACTCTAACGGCAGTCGGCTGGAGTTTTATTATGATGGAGAGTGCAACTTAATCGGCTTGAAGAATGAAAAAGGCGAATGCTATCAGCGAAAATATGATTTTAATAACCGCCTTGTTGAAGAAGTGGGCTTTGATGGTCGTGCTACTCGCTATACTTATAATCCTGCAGGGTATTTAGTAAGGTCGAGCAAAGTTATTGATGTAGAGAGTGATGTAGAATTAGATATCTACTTTGAAAGAGATTTGCTAGGTCGTCTATTGAGAGAAAATGCTCCAGATGGTGTAAGCAGCTTTAGATATAATTGTCGGGGTCAGTTGATCGAAGCTAAAAATAGTCAGTGTAGGCTGCGTTGGGAATACGATGTTAATGGTCGCGTTATAGCTGAGTGGCAGGGTTTTAATAAGCTCAGCTATCAATACGATGTGGCAGGTAATCTTGTTGCGACCACATTGCCCTGTGGAGAAATTCTTGAGGGTATATATAGCTCTTCTGGTGAAGCTCAGGGTTTGCGTGATTATTCAGTGGTTGGGGATATAAATCCTCTAGTGGAGCATAAGAATTTTGACAGCTGTGGCGAAGATGCTCTGTGCCTGTTAGCTGATAATTTGGGGTTTCATAGATTCTATGATTTTTCAGGTGATGCTTTAGCTTTACTGCCTGAAAATCCTGAGGGCTTAACTAATGCCCGTTTGGATGAGTTGAGCTTAATGTTCAAGAGTGATTGTCAATATAGTAGGGGATATCAGTTCGCCAAAACTTCTGTTGTTCTTCCCGATATTTTTACTTCCTCTGAAACTAAATTTAAATATGGGGTTAAGTATCGAGATCTTGCCGGTGAGGATGTAAGAGGTTGTGTTTCTTCCTGTGGTGTTGATGGCCGTTATAATTTTCAGGGGTATTTGGTTAAGGAATTGAGGGGTGGGGAAGAATCATGCAGGGCCCGATTCTACTATAATTTCCGTCAGCAACTAATGCGAGTGGAAAAGCTGAAAGTGGAAAAGGGTATGGAGCAGTTTCAGGAAGTGATTCAGTATCAATACGATCCTTTGGGTCGATGCATTAGGCATAAAAGCTATAGGGGCAGTGTGAGTTTCCTCTGGAGTGGTGGTGTTCTTGTACAGGAGCAAAGGCTTGGGAGTTTAGCGGGCCGGGGTGTTGCTATTTATACATGTTAGCTTTATTTGATTCTACTGTAATTGGTGTGTGAGAGTAGATGTGAGGAGTTTTTCTTTCATTAAGAGTGTGTCGAGTGCGCTAGCGTATAGCCTCTTCTGATTGATAAACCTATTAAGTTGATAGTGTCTTCAGGGAAAGATCAGGTCTGTGTTCTAGCTCTACTGACGGACCTTTATCAATAAGGAGCAGGGTGTCCTTATTGATGTTCTGGGCTATTCTACCAATTATTCCTTCAATAAAATGTTGCCTGGGTTCTGAGTGGTATTCAATATTTTTTCTTCTTCATTGGTGTATACCAACATTTGACCCTGCTGAAGAGTCTCCAGCTGCGCAGTTTAGTGGCTACCGATGTAATTATATAAATATTTTAGATTCTGAGGCTAAGATGTGACTGGAGGGAAGAGCTTAGCTTGGGCTGGGTATGTTTTATAATAGAAAGTGGTACCATCGTTTGGACGGCTAACTGTTAAGTTGCTATTTCCTCCTTGGCTGAATTTTATGTTTTTGCGGGTGGCTTTTGAAGGCTATTGGCGATTTCTATGCTTGGAGGCTTTAAGGGTCGCCTCTTTAAGGTGATTATTCTTTTCTTTTTCGGCTTGGATTTAGAGTTTTCTTTGCTGAAGGTTTATGGCTGCAATCAAAGTTTATTTGGCAGAAAGCAAGGTTATTTAACCAGTAAATATGTATTCTTTAAAAAAATAACGTTATCGCTTTACAGAATAGAAAAAGCTGGTAACTTAGAGTCAAAATTAATTGATTTGATAGGGTGGATCATCTACTGCTTTTTAGGAGATGGCTTTCCCGAAAGGAATATGGATATACATCTTGAGGATGTAGCAGATAGTGGGGCTGTCTGTCAGAGTTCTCTTTGAGGTGAAAATCGCTGTGTAATCAGTTCTTGTTGTTCGGTAGCGGTAAAGCCCAGTAATTTACTCGGGTATAGGTAAAGGATCAATTTATTTGTGGTTGTTAGCTTCCGCTATAGCGTTATCCCCTTTTGTTTGGGGCTCAGCTGTTTGGGTTGTGTTCCTGGGCTTTCCGAAATAAATTATGGTTCACACAGAGATTTTGATATTTGTATAAGGTTTTACACTTATTCTGCAATATAAAATGAACTGTAAAAAGAAAGTATCAATTGTGTTTTATCCTGGGGCGCACTCACTGGATGTAATGGGTCCAGCAGAGGTGTTTTCTCTTGCAAATCAGCAATTAAAGGATAAAGGGTTTAGCTGTGATGATCAGTACGAAGTAGAGTTCTTGGCAGAAGATGGGGACACTAAACAAGTGTCATCAGGGTTGAGGTTGTGCTCTGATAGGTGTTTTACTGACTCTAGTGGGATTCACACACTCCTTGTTAGCGGTAACCTTGATAATGGTGAGGGCCTCAAGGTAAGTGAATGTCTAACACGTTGGATATCTTACCAGTCTGGCCTGGTTAAGCGTATAGGCTCTATTGGTAGTGGTGCTCTAATTCTTGCAAAGGTTGGTTTGCTCAACGGCCGACGGGCGACGACTCACTGGAGATATATTGAGCAGCTGAAGAAATTTCCGGAAGTGGAGGTTGATTCTGAGTCGGTATTTGTCAAAGATGGCCATATATATACCTCCGCAGGCGTCAGTGCAGGAGTAGATTTAGCTCTGGCAATGGTTGAGGATGATTTTGGCCGTGGGATTGCTCTCGCTGTCGCGCAGTTGATGATTCTTTATCTCAAGCGAGACGGTGATCACAAGCAGAGTAGTACTTATTTAATGAGCCAATTGAAAAGCGACCGTTTTCTAGAGTTGATTCAGTGGATGCACAATAATTTAGATAAGCCTATGTGTGTCAATAGTCTTGCGGAAAAGGCATCTATGAGCCCTAGGAATTTTGCGCGCTGTTTTACCCGGGATATGGGCGAGACTCCAGGCCGGTTTGTAGAGAAAATCCGCATAGAAAAGGTGTGTCAGCTTCTTGCTACACAAGCATTGACTCAAGAAAAAATTGCAAGTATCTGTGGGTTTAACTCGCAAGAGCAGCTTAGACGAGCATTTCGTCGCAATAAAGGAATGTTGCCGAGAGAGTATCGTCAAAGATTGTCTTGAGTTGATTTATCGTGGAGTGGCTTATTTACAGGTCGCTCTAATTTAAGCTTGGCTATTTTGTCCTGTTTTTTAAAATAAAAATTATCATCGCAGTATTTCCAATAACTGATATAGGTCGGCTTATTTTATAAAAGGTCTTCGATTACTAATCTGCGTTCGTCAGTGGTAAATAGGTTGTTGCGCTAATCAGCACAGTCAACTTCTATTAATCGAAGCTGGCTGATGATGTCCGCGATAGTGTAAATTGTAAAAGGCGGGCAGAGCCTCACTATGCCTCGGGGGGCTCTGACGGAATTGAGTCAGTGATATTGTCTCCAATTTAAAACTCGATATTTTTGTATGTTGACACAGATGAAAAGTAGAGGGCCTCTGGATCGAGATCATTTGGCCTATAAAATGATCTCCTGTGCCTTTCTTTTTTCATAGCTGCCGGGCTCAGCTTATATGGAGATTATCGTGATCTGCCCATATTCCGGTGGTTGTTTTATAGTCAAATTCCATATCCAGCTCCTAGCTATTGCTCTATTTGGAGTAGAGTGCCATGTCAATAAGACTGATAGATCTGAGTACTCAGGTCTGTCAGAAATTGATATATAGTTGGCCTAAATAGCTTAGGGCCACCCGTTTAGAGTGGTCTCAGATTTATAAGGTGGTGAGGTAATATGGACTATCAATCTTCAAGAAGTCCGGTGCTTAATCTATGGAGCAGGTTTGGTGGTTCGGGATTGGGTCGATGGGCGGTGTCTAAACTCGTAGCTTTCAAGGCGCCGTACTTTCGGTCGATCAAACCACGTTTTGCAGAAATATCACCGGGCAAGGTGGAAGTTTTACTACAGAAGCGATGGGGTGTAACAAATCATATCGGAACGGTGCATGCTATTGCCATGTGTAATGCGGCTGAACTGGCTGGTGGTGTATGTCTGGATGTATCTCTGGATCGCCGCTTTCGCTGGATACCGGTAGGGATGGAAGTCAAATATTTAAAGATGGCAAAGACAAACCTTCGGGCGGTTTGTGACTACCCGGACTTTAAGGCGATTCAAGCTGGAGATGTTGTGATGCCGGTAAGGGTTATCGATACACATGGTGTAGAGGTCTTTCATGCGGACATCACCATGCGCGTTTCAGCGCGTCCTTCGCCAGAGTAACAATATTGGCATTTCATGCCAGATGTTGCTCTGCCCTTTACGGGGAGTTCTACCGCGAGCTTGAAGTTGCACATAAGAGACCGGCCTCAAAGGTGTTGAGTGTGCTATGTCCATGAATCTCGTAAAATACACTTTTACGAGTCTCGGTATATTGGGAGGATTTATGGGATTGGCTTGGCAGGTAGGGCAATCGAGCAACCTTTTTGATGCAGTAGATAATGCAGAGCGTGAGGTGCATCAAGCGCAAAGTGGCGCCCTCAAGGCAGAAGAGGTCTATCAGGATCTCTCTGAAGTATTACAGCTGGCAATTTCCAAGCTTGATGAAAATGTAACAGATAGCTCTTTGTACTTTCTGATAGGTTGGGAGCCAGCGTCGGCCAGTGTGACGATATCAGTGACAGATGATCGCCGCAGTAACGACTCTAAAGCGGTTGTGCACTGTCATTTTGCCGGACTGGCCTCTCAAAATACGGTTGAGGTAGATAGGTTGGAGGCTCTCGCCAAGCTATCCGATGATCTCAGGTTTTGGTGTAAAGAGTATCTATCTACCGATCAGGGATTTTCGCAGTTCTCGTTGGTTGCACTATTTGCGGTGGGTTCCAGAGATAAGGCTGTAATTCTCTAACAGGCTATGTCGTAAACCGTATTTTATACTGTGAGCTGACTTGGGGGAGGGGCTACCTCCCCTTATTGATAGCATAATAGAAAAAGGAGTTTTCTATGAATGTTTACTACTTATGTATTGGTCTCTTAGCGGCATTATCTCTTCTACTCGGTATTCTGGTTACTATTGGTCGCGGTAAGTATGAGGTCTTGGTGGGGCACTCGTTCGACCCTGATAATACCTTACACAAATGGGTAAGGGCTCATGCAAATACAGCAGAATATGCCCCCCTTTTGATGATACTTATTTATTTAGTGAGTTTGGGGCAGCCCTCTACCTGGGTTTACTGGTTTGCTATTTTACTGACCGCCTGCCGATTTCTTTTTGTTGCGGGTATCTTATTTCCCTCCACTATGGCAAAGCCAAACCCCATGCGCTTTCTGGGTGCTATAGGCACTTACTTCTTTAGCTTAGGGTTGTGCCTGGCGCTTGTTCAGCGAGCTCTGAGCCTTTGAAATGCTTGCCAAGGCTCGTAGAGTCTATATTGGCTGCCTTTAAATTGATCAAAATAAGTTGGTATATCGCCAGCTTTTAATTTATGACGGGCCGCCAGGTAATTCTATCTGTCATTCCTGTACATAAAATAACCAACAAAGAGTTTTTCGAATAGTTGGTTGACCGCATGCGACACTTGTCGCACACTTACCCTTGTCGTCACAAGAGTAAGCATAATGAAAGAAGTAAAGCCGTCTCCATCTGAACTTGCATTATTAAAGGCTCTATGGAAGCAGGAGCCACTAAGTGCTAGAGAGCTACACGATCGGGTGGGGCCGGGACTGGGTTGGTCTTACTCCTCGACACGAAAGACTCTGGATCGAATGCGGGATAAGTCGCTCGTAGCTCAATCTGAGATCCACGGAATCCATGTTTATAGCCCTGTGATTGACAAGGTGGAAACTCTGGCATCCTATGCCAAAGATTTCGCGGAGAGAGTTTTGGAACTTGATGGTCCCCTTCCCGTGGCGATGTTCGCCAGCAGTAAGTTAATGAATGATGCGGACATTGAGGAACTCCAGGCAGTGCTTGATGCCTGGCCTGACTCTGAGTCAGTCAATAAGGGTGAATAGGCTATGGCCGAGATAGTCTCTACAGTTCTACCATTTTCATTGGATTTTCTAGTTACCTCTTTCTTCTCCATTCTGTGGGCGGGGTTGGTTTTTACTGTTATTTGGCTGGTAATCGCTATTGGAGGTGATAAGTTTAAAGCGCTATACCAATGGCGAAGCTTTTGGTTGTGTGCCTTAGTAGCTGCTGGCTCTCCATTTGTTTTCGCGCAATTGAGCGACCAATTAACCCTGGGTATAGTTCCAGATTTGAATTTTGAATTGCCTACAGTTTATGAAGCTGCCTCTATACCGCCAGAAAATAGGGTTCTGCATGAATATGTATCTACCTCTTTAAGTGCGATAGAGCTACTGGCTATTTTTTGGTTGCTTCTATATGTCTGTGGCGTATCTTTCAAGCTAGCTAAAATGGTGCTGAGTCAATTGCTCTGTGGCAGGAGATTGAGCCTAATAGCAAATAACCAACTATCTACTGTCAATTTTGGCCGGTTTTTTACTTTGTCGCAAAGTGATTACCTGGTTAAAAGTAAAACTCAGGTATTTATTACTCAATCAGCGGTTACGCCATTTGTGATGCAATTATTCAGTCGCAAACTGGTGCTTCCCTCCTATGTTTTATCAATGGATGCCACCGAGCGCCACCTCATCGTTGAGCATGAAATTATGCATCTGAAAAGGTTGGACCCTTTGCTGATTTTTTTGGTGCATATTTTTACTTGCATCCTATGGTTTAATCCTTTCTTGGGTTGGATGAAATCTCGGTTTAGCTGGGCGATTGAATTGGGCTGTGATCGTGATGTTCTAAAATCTTGCCAGCGAAATTTGCACCGTGTTTATGCGCAGACAATGATTGATTCGCTTCGACGAAACTCTTTACAGAGGACAAGTGATTGGGCTGTCGCATTCTCTTTCTTCGCTGGGTCGAATCAGGTCCCATTTTTTCGCCGAAGACTCATAAACATTATGGAAATCTCAAGGATAGAGTCTTTTAGCAGTAATTTAGAGGTTTATATGCGAGCTATGTTGTTCTGCGGTTTTTCAACGATATTAATTCTTGCAGGACTACTATTAAAACCTGGGTTAACAATGGCTTCAGCTGAGGTCGCCAATTTGACAATTCCAGTTGAGAGTGCGCGTATCAGCAGTCCATTTGGTGATCTCAGTAAAATCCGTAAAAAGCCTCATGAAGGCACCGATTTTGCCGCCCCCATAGGTACCCCTGTGGTTTCAGCTGCAAGTGGTGTTGTAATAGTCTCTACTGATGAATATAAACATAAAAATTACGGGAAAATTATAATTGTTGACCATGGTGATGATACTAAAACACTTTACTCTCACTTGAATGAACGGGAGGTCGAGGTCGGACAATCCGTGCGAGCCGGCCAGCCGATAGGGACTGTGGGGGTATCTGGACGTGTTACCGGACCGCATCTTCATTTTGAGTTGATCAAAGACGGTAAAAGAATCAATCCTGCTACTTTGCTGGCAAAGTAAGGGGCAGCTGTTGATGATTTATTACACAAGAAAAATAGGGCAATCAATTGCTTTCTTGTTGCTCGATTTGTGGAAGGTGGCTTTGTTGCTCGCTTTTGTGCCAGCCCATTCATGGGCAATGGCAGGTCCACTATCAGAAGGTTATCCCAATGTTCAATTGATGCCATATGATTGGTCGAATATATTGCCTTCTCTAAATGACCTATCCATAGGTTATCAAGACTATAAAGTACAGCGCGGGGCAGTTTTCCCACCGCTCAAAGTTGCGTTTGAGAGGGAGTATAGAGAGCGCACGAAGAAGATCAGGTTAGCTAAAAATCAAGGAGTTTTATCTTTGTTGACGGGGAGTGGGATTGATCGAACAGAGGCTTATAAGATTGTCCAGGCCTTGTCGGTGCATATCAATGTCAGCAGTTTGCCAGTTGCTAAGGAGTTTGAGTTGCTAATAAGCCCTGACAGAAAACTCGATAAAATTACTTTGCGTACCGGTTTTGCAGAGCGTTTAGAGTTGGTTAGAGAGGGAGACAGCTATAGCGCTCGCCAAATAAAGTCTACTGTTGATATCAGAAAGAAATATGTGAAAGGTGAAATTTCTGGTAGTTTGTATCAAAGTGGAAAAGAAGCTGGGGTATCTGTTTCTGCTCTCGTAAAGCTCAATGAAATATTTAGTTATTCCGTAGACTTTCAGCGACAGATTCGAGCTGGTGATCAATTTTCAGTTTTCTACGATACTTTGTTTGACCACCAAACTGGGGAGGAGCAGCTAGATCGGGTTCTATTTGCAGAACTGATTTTAAGTGGAGAGAAAGTCACGCTATATAATTTTTCTGCTGAAGAGTCTTTGGGGTCGGAGTATTTTTATCCTGATGGCCGGGGTTCTAGAGGATTTCTAATGCGCACACCTTTAGAGAATGCGCGCTTGTCATCCTATTTTGGGCGTCGCAAGCACCCAGTGTTAGGGTATACCCGAATGCATAAGGGGCTGGACTTTGGCGCTCCCTTGGGGACACCGATATTGGCTGCTGGTGATGGTGTTATTGAGCGAGCCTCCTATTTTGGTAGTTTTGGCAACTATATTCGTATTCGCCATACCTCTGGTATAAAAACTATTTATGCTCACCTGAAAGGGTATGCGAAAGGAATCAATCAAGGAGCTCGGGTTAGGCAGGGGCAGATAATCGGTTATCTCGGAGCCACCGGGCGGGTGCAGGGGCGACATTTACACTATGAAATTCATAAAAATGGTATAGCGGTTGACCCATTAAGGCTTAATCTTCCCGTTAGCACAGCGCTGACAGGAGATGATTTACAGCGTTTTTCTCAACAGGTCCAGAATATCCAAGATGAGCTGGCGAAATACGCTCAATCAGATTTGTCTGACTCATAACTAAACGCCCTATTTATTACTTTTGTTTCTGTCTTTGCTCTTTTTAGAGTGGGGAGAGTTAATGTCGCTGTAATTTTAGCTGGCAGTTAACGATAGACTTGCAGCGGCGCCATGTGTAAAAAATTAACCAAGGTTAAATATGACTAGACTTATTTTTCTGGTGGCTATTTTTGTGTTATCTAATCCGATCAATGCAAAACCACTTGTCACCAAAGTTTCGGAATCTTTTGAGTTGAGCAGCTCTCAAATATATACCGTTGACTCAGAGGTCCTAAAGCGCAAGTATGATTTATATGTGAAACTACCTTCAGGTTATTTAACAGATAGAAATAAGGCTTACCCGGTTATTTACCTTAATGATGGCCCGCATACATTTAAGGTCGCCTCGGGTGTTACGCACTTTAGAAGTATGGATAAAGCTATTGTTGTTGCTATCTCATTTGCTCACGGTGAAAATGGTCAGTTTAGCCGGGTACGGGATCTTACTCCGGCAGTGGATAGCGGATGGAGGCGCTATACCACGGGTGGAGCTGAAGACTACTTAAAATTTATCGAAAAAGAGATAATACCCTTTATTGAGAGGAGTTTTCGAGTTGACCCCAGGCGCAGAATTCTCTCCGGCCACTCGTTGGGTGGATCTTTTGGTGCTTGGGTATTGCTTACCAAACCTCAGTTATTTTCCAGCTATATTCTATCAAGCCCCTCACTTTGGTTTAAAGATGAAATGATATTTGAACTGGAGGATAAATATGCAAGCCGTCATAATTCATTGCCGGTAAATGTATATATCGCCACCGGCGCCTTGGAGACACCGGAGGCAGGGGGCATGCGCAAAGATATGGTCGATGGACACAAGAGATTTTTTGCGCGCTTACAGTCACGCAATTACCGGGGATTGAAGCTTAATGGAGAGGTTGTTAATGGGGCGGACCACTTCTCTACCTTCCCTGTGGGGTTGGCAAAGGGCTTAAGGTGGATATACCAAGACCTGTGGGCGAACCAATAGCTATAGCGAAGTGGCACTATAGCTATCTGCCACATAGACTAGACCTGTAGTGCTTAGGCGCGCTTGCCACTTTGCCCGGTCATTACTGCTGCGCCAATCATATGAGCCAAGCGCAGAGCCTCGGGAACATGCCCCCTGTCAGTGGCCTGCTCCAGTACCTGGGCGGCAATCTCTGGTTCGCAGCCCTGTACTTGAAAATGGAAGTTGCTGTAGTTGTGAATTTTCCCAGCCTTTAGCAGGGTTTCTTTGCGCAACAGGTAGTCGGGAAAGTTTTGTAGGGCCTTATCAATGGCTTCAAGGTCGGGTGCTTTCCGCATTACAGCAATACAGGGGCGCTGTAAGATATCAGCCAGCTTGGCTAGGTCAATGATATTGAAACCGCCTACAGCTACGCCATCGGTTAGCACGACATTTACCTGGCTATAGAATTTACTTTCTTGCAGTAGGGAGGCGAGCGTTTCAGTCGCCTCCATTCCATCTTTACTGACCTGTCCCCAGAGCATTCCCTCGAAGCGAGTATTCGTGCAGATAATACCGCTTACTTTAACCGGTGCGCCCCTTTGTTTTTCAAAAGGGGCGTCATCAAAGCCGACAACCCGAATCTGTTTCCCTAGTCGTAACAGCTCAGCCAGAGGCCTCATCGGTTATTGTTATCCTGCTGAAACAAGTAGGGAAATAGCTTTAGTTTTTCTTCATGGCTTAAGGATTCCACACGGCGGATATTATTTTCTGGAATACTCTCTGGATCCGGGTACAGATCAATCATTTTTTCCAGATTTTCCTCTCGCAGTAGATGTAAGATTGGGTAGGGGGCGCGATTGGTAAGGTTTTCAGCGTCGGTGGCTGCGGTTCCGGCAAACTGGTAGTCCGGGTGGAAGCTGGCCAATTGATAGATGCCGGTATAATCGTTGCGATCCAGTAACCACTCGGCGAGATCCAGGAACTGGTTGTAGTCGCTGAAATTGTGTAAGTGATTGGGGATAATAAGTAAAGTAGTGACTACTTCAGCTTCTGATGTGGCGTCGAGCTGGTGCAATTCAGCCAGCAGGTCATTTAGCAGCGCTTCATCTTCTGTGGCGGTACTTACTTTGAAGCGAATTTGCCCTGCACGCAAAGGCTTGCGTGCGAAGGGGCAGAGATTGAGACCGACAACCACATCGGTAAGCCATTGTTGTACTGCTTGGATAACCGCTTTTTCCATCTGACTGCTTACCACATTAGATCATCGGGGATCTGGAAGTCTGCATAGGGATCATCTTCATCCACCACTGCTGAACTTTCAGCGGGCTTGATTACGATATCACTATTGCGCTCTGCAATTTTCTCCGCAATAACCCGTGGGACCAGCTCAAAGCGCTCGCCCTGGACAACGATCATCAGACGCCCAGCAATCAGGTGGTCCCGCAAGTCTTCACTGACATAGATGGTTTTGATCTTTTTGTCGAAAGTGAAGTTGTAGGTGATTTCGCCGGAGTATGGCTGGCGATTATTTTCTACCAATTGCTTGATCTGTGCAGCGATTGCTTTTTGCTGTGCTGCGGCATCACGCTCGGCATTGAGGGCTCGGTCGCGGGCGGCTTTCTCCGCACGAGTTTTTTGTGCGGCGAGCTTGGTTTCATCAACCTGGGGTTGGGAGGACTTCTTCGTAACTTTTTGTTGCTTGCGCTTATCTTTGCTGATTTGTTTGGCTTTCTTTTTATCGACAAGTCCCGCCTGGAGCAGTTGGTCTTGCAATGAGGCCATAGTCGCTTCCCCGTAATAATCTAAGCTTTTGGCAGTGGTCAGCTGGGTAGGCTTTGCTGGCACGCCTGGTTAAAAATTGATCAACTGTGTGAGTTGACATTGGTTGGGGGTATTTTACCTGAAGATGGCGGTATTGCCGCCAATGAATTTTACAGTGTCCAAGGTCTGCCAGAGGTGGCTGTTGCGATAATCTCATCGGGTTCTTTGCCGTCACTCAGCATTTGAGCTCCCCCTGGGATTACCAGGGCAGAACCGCTGGCAATAGCCACGCGTTTACCGCTGGGGGTATCAATATTACAAGATGATACTCTCAACTGCCGTCCCCGGTGGAGGACTTGAGCCTCCAGGATTAAGTCACCGCTATTGAGTTTGGCGGGGCGAGCAAAGCGAATGTGCATATCCAGGGTGGCAAATATCGATCCGGCAGGCAGTGTCGAGTAGACCGCGCCCCCCATGGTGAAATCTGCGGCCCATGCCAAGAGCCCACCGTAGATAGATAGGGTCCCGTTGGAAAACCACGGGGAGGAAGGCATAGTCGAGATGCAGCGACCGTTTTCTATCTCTACAGCACGGTAGCCTGTAAGTATCCAGATGGGATGAGTTCGCCCCTCACTGATGGTCGTTCGCTGGAGTTCTATGGGGACTTGTTCCGGCAGGTGTGCCATATCGCAAAAGAAGGTTTTTGGGGGAGGGCGCAGATAGGGGTCCGGTGTATCTGCTGGTCCCAGGTCGGGCATGGGAAGCTCTTGAGCGGGGTTGACTGGAAAGTCGGAGATTAGGCAGCGGGTACTGCCGTAGGCCAGAGTCCTCCCATCCTGATCGTTAATCTGAATACTGGAGAGCCCCACTTGGCTACCTGAATGAACGGTCGTGGCTCTGCCAACAATATTTTGCGTACTACTGGTGATGGGGCGGATAAAGCACATGTTTAATTCTGATGTACTCAGGACTTTACCGGCGGGTAAAGTCGTCCATATAGCAGAAGCCAGGGGTGCGTCGGCAAACATGGCGTAAATACCGCCCCAATAGATACCTGTGCCATCGGCCAACCAGGGCGTAATGGGCATTGAATAGGTGGCCTTGCCAAGGCCTGCTTCAGTGGGGGTCATACCGGTTAAGCGCCAAAACGGGGGGCCGGGTAAGCTGCCGCGAATATAGCGTTTAAAGGTCTCAAGGCCTGGCTGTTGTAAGGCCCTGAGGTCACAGATGGCACCACGATGAACTTCGTCGGTGATATTGGTCATCCCCCAGCCTCCCGTTGCATCTATGGCAAGGGTAATGTGACGGTTTACACGGCACGAGGAGGCGAGAAAGTTGCGCGGCTGCCCTTAACTCCAATACTGCAACTCTCTCCTGATGCAGGGGAATTATGGTGCGAAATCAGGTAGCTCGGCCACGATATGAGTAGTGGGGATAGGGCGGTCTTGCATAAATAGATTGATGGTATCCTGAACTTCAGGGGAAGCCATTAGCAAATTATGCCCCGCATTTTCTACTGTTACCTTGATGGCATTTTTAAAGCCTGAAATAGCTTCATGTTGCCCTTCCAGATAAGTTCTCCCATCCAAACTGCCACTTAATAGCAATACGGGGATATCACTGACCGGTTTTTCTCGGAATTTATCCCCGAGATCAAGGTCTGGAGCCAATTTATCGTAGTGTAGTGAGAAGTTCAGGTAGTCTTTAAGTAGAGATTTTTTTGCCTGCTCTACAACTTGCGCTTTACGTTTCTGGTCAATGCCAGAGGCGATATCCATTGCCGTTGGCATTGGGCGCAGGGATATGGGGCTGCCCGGTTGCAAGAATTCACTGGGGAAGTAGCGTCTGGGAATCTGGTCAAAATTCAGCGTTTTACCTCGGTCCAAATTGCGGTAAAACCTGAGAAGATGGCTGGCGCTTTTAGGGTCTGCAATAAATGCTGAGGCAATTTGCTGCATATCCCTACGCTGTAGAAGATAGTCGATTTCACTGCCATCCCGTTGAGGGATTTGAATTTTTAAAGGCTGAGATTCTAGCTGGTTATGGACCCGGCTTATCAGTGTTTTGATATCTGGATAGGCGGCCTTGGCTGCGGGCTGCTGGTCGATCGCCTGCTGTAGGCGGCTTAAATAGAGATCCGTTCGGGCCGGTAGTTTAATGGTTTGGGCCAAACCTTCAGCGCTGGATAGAATTAGCTTGTCAATGCGTGCCTCAATCTCCTTTACTGCCGCCAGAGAGAGGTGACTTCCATAGGAGGTGCCCCATAAAACTATTTTTTCTGTACCCAAATGGCTTCTTAGGGCATCGAGATCACGGGCGTTTTCGAGTGTATTGTAGGCCGCTAGGTTTACGCCATGGGAGGTCCAAAAGTGTAAGCACTCTTTTAGGGCTTTGCGATGGTAATCGATATACTGGACGTCAGTGGTGACTTTAAGTGATGGTATCACTTGCTGGGATTCACAGTTAGGAAGGTCATTGGAGCGGCCGGTACCGCGTTGGTCCAAGGCAATGACATCACCAAATTGCCGCAGCGCCATAAACATATCAAAGCGGTAGTTAACGGCCATAATTCCTGAACCACCGGGACCGCCTGCCAAGTAGATGATTGGTGGGCCCGCTTGTTCTCCAGTGGCTGGAAATCTTACGTACTGGAGAGTGATATTGCGGCTATCCTTATTGGTGCGATCCTCAGGTACCTGGATAAAACCACTATAGCCCTGTGCCGTTTGTTTGCTCCATGTGGTAAAAGTGTAGGGCTCTTCATTGGTAATAGGTTTTGCAGCCCCGCTAATAGGGCTTAGCAAAAGTGCTAAACAGGCCGGAGCGAGAAGAAAAAATTGTTTTGCCTTGTTTTTCATTATTTTATTCCTGATTTAAAGTAGCTGTACCTGAGGGGCGCTTTATACAACTAGCGTCTAAAGGGTATGCTATTACTGTCGTTGTAGATTAGTCCTGTATAGCCAGTCCAATCCCTGAATAGCCGTTGTTGGAAATGAAGTGCCATGATTGGCTTCGGGGACAATCAGCAGTTTGCCATCTATCACAATCCCTTCTTCACCAAGCAGTTTGCTATAAAGCTTCTTCGCTCCCTTTACCATGTCGTTGCGAGTTAGACTTTTTTCTGGAGTTTCTAGGGCACCAACCCCGATAAATACCTTGCGGGGGACAGGGTTGGGCGTGGCCTTGAGGCTGAGAATATGTTCACGGTCGTACCATATAGAGGGGCTGCCAAGGATATAGTTGTCAAAACTGTTTGATCTGGTAAGTAGTATATAGGTACCTAAGAGCCCACCTAGAGAGTGCCCTATAAAGGTGTGTCCACCATCCGTTAGGCGATAAGTACTGGATAGATGGGGCAAAATGACATCGTGGATAAAATCTGTGTGTTCAGCAGCTTTACCCGTCATATATTGCCAGCTGTTATCGCTGGTGGGGGTGAAGTCCCGAATACGGCTGACTTGGTCATTGGAGCCTTTTGCGTATGAGAGTCCGACCAGAATAACTTCCCGTAGTTTGCCGAAGTCCATTGGAATTTGAGTTGCACCAGAGATCATCTGAAAGGCAGAGTCCCCATCGCTTATCAGTACCAGAGGGTATCGTTGATAGGGGGTGCTTTTGTAACTTTTTGGTAATTTAACAAAAAGTGGGTAGGTCCTTTTGCTGTTTGGGTCCTGTAGCTCGAAGCTGCTACTGCGAGGAATTTGGAGTGGGGTGGTTTCCGCACTGACTGGAGTTTCAAGGGTTAAGTAGAGGCTCGCTGCGGCGAAAAAACAGGCAAGGGATCTGATCATTGAGAGAATCCATCGGGTAAAATCTGTACTTTTTGTGGGGCAATTTACACTGTCTTATGCACGAAAGTGCCACCTTTTGTGCGCTGGTTAACAGATTGGTACTAATAAAAAGTCAGGAAAGTGCCCCAGCATATCGAAATAAATCTTTGTTGAAAACTATTTGCATAATTTTTGAGGCTGATATCGATATTTTTTCTACGGCAAGATAAAGAGTATGGATGGTTTAAAAATCCTATAGAATTGGAAGAATTCACTGTGTTATTCGTCAATTAGAGGAGTTGACTAGTTCTATTTTTATATTTGGCAAGATGATTCTGTGCTATCCATACTTTTTTAGCCGATGCGCTGCCTATGTATTCTTTTATTTTTGTTTCTTTTGAATACTAATAGTCTAAAATTCGATTAGCATTTTGCTCTCAGTAGTGTCTCTAGGTTTTCCTGTTGTTTGTGATTTAGGCGTTGGTTTTCTCCAGCTATCGGAGCTGGTCGTTTATTGTATATTTTCTTTGCTTTTTTCAGTGGTTGAGCAGAGGCTTTTATCTGGATAAAACTAAAGTTTGATAACAACCCATTGGGGGCGATATTCAAGGGTGAGGCAAGAGTGAAGGGAAGTTGGCTTGTACCGAAAAATAATTTGATCAAAAAAACAATTGGTCGGCTGCTTATTTTATGGATTGTCTCTAGAGAGCCTCTGTAAGCGATGTAGTACTATTGAAACACTATCCAGGAGTTAAGCGAAACCGGTCGGTCATAAGCGATGATTGGCTAGTAAAATGGAAAATTCTTATCAGGATGATGTGGCTCAGTGGGTAGGGGAGTACGGGTTGGGTTTGAAGCGTTACTTTTCTTCCCGGGTCAACCTGTCTGATGTTGATGACTTGGTACAAGAGGTTTTTACACAGCTGTATATTCGTATAACAAAGCACGGCGGCGATATCGAAAACCCCAAAATTTATATTTATGCGATAGCAAAAAATCTTTTGATTAGCCACGGTAGACATCAGAAATCGCGATGTGGTGGGCTTCATGATTCTATTGATTGTAAAGCGGATATTCCTTATATGATCAGTCCCGAGCGGGCGGTGATGGGAATACAGGCCTATACCCGGGTGCGGGAGGCCATTTTAAGGCTGCCACCAAGGGCTGGCGCGGCTTTTCGCTTTCATCGATTTGAAGGGATGACTTATCAGGCAATTGCCGAGCAGATGGGAATTTCCAAGGAGTCGGTGAAAGAGCTAATACAGCGAGCGCTGGTTAAGATCAGGCAAGTGGAAGAAGAGGCCTCTTGATAGCTTTTTGTCAGAACTCTGTGGTGATAGGGGCGGAGCAATGCTGCGCCAAACATGTGCTGTTTCGGTTGTTCTGCTAAAACTGGCTAAATACCAGAATGAGCCTTCCGCTTTAGTTTGAAAGAGTTAAGTACCGTTTTTTATCCCCCCCATTTTTTTATTTGTGCGTCTTAAATTTTATTGTACCTGAAATAGATTTAGATCAGGTCAATAGCCCAATAATACCGACAATAAAGAGAGACGTAGTGTGATGATGAAACCTGCGAAAAATAAAACATTGATTGCACAAGCGATTTATCAATCTGGACATTCATGTCAAACCACCCCCTGGTACAGTGTCGTGATTGCCTCTTTGGCAATTGCAGCTGCACCTACTATATCTAGTGCCCAGGAGAGTACAGAACGCAATCGTCCAAGCCAGGCGATTGAGGAGGTTACGGTTACCGCGCAGAAAATTGAAGAGAGCATTCAGGATGTACCAATAGCGGTCTCTGCGCTGAGTGGTGACGATATGGACGACCTTAAGATTGAGCGAGGAGAAGAGCTGCTTCGCGCCATACCAAATACCAACTTCTCCAAATCTAACTTCAGTACCTACAACTTCTCTATTCGCGGTATAGGTACCAAGGCAGTCTCTGCCGCTTCGGATCCAGCGGTGGCAGTTAGCTTCAATAATACCCCTTTGATTCGCAATCGGCTATTCGAGCAGGAGTTTTTTGATGTGCAGCGAGTCGAGGTGTTGCGCGGCCCTCAGGGTACCCTTTATGGTCGCAACGCGACCGCTGGCGTAGTTAACATGCTGCCGATTATGCCTGAGGATGAGTTTGCTTCTGAGCTTAAAGCTGAGGTGGGTAGCTACAATTCTAAGCGCACAAGTGGCATGTTAAATTTGCCGATTGGGGAAACTATGGCGTTGCGTTTCTCCGGAGCTATGACCAAGCGTGATGGATTTGATTACAACACTTACACCGATAATGATGTTAATGACCGCGACCTCTACTCTACTCGTGCCATTTTCGAATGGGAGCCGAGTGATACTTTTAGTGCCAATTTAATTTGGCAGCATTTTGAGGAAGATGATAAACGTTCGCGTACCGGTAAACAGCTCTGTACTAAAGATCCAGGCTTATCTCAGATTGGTGATACAGAGTTGACAGGTTTCTTTCCGGTATTCTTTAGCCAGGGGTGCCTGCCGGAATCTATATATAGCGATGACGCTTACGATACCCCCAACGCTAAGGGTTTTGCTTTTGTGTTAGTTCCCCAGTTTATCATTTATCCAGATGGTGGAAATCCGTTCAATGATTACTACATTGATCCATATGCTGGCGCAACCCAGTCGCGGGATCTTCGTGAGATAGAGACCAGTTATGACCCCGTATTTCGTGCAGAAAATGATTTAGTGCAGCTGAATTTTGAGTGGGCCGTGGGGGACAATCTTACCTTTTTCTCACAGTCTACTTATGCCAAAGATGACTATTATTCCTCTCAGGATTATAACCGCTATGTTTCGGATGCAATATTTCGTGACTCTATAGAGGCTGGGCTAGATCCTGGCCCTACGCCTGGTGGTTTTTTTATTGATCCACAGCTTGGGGCTTCTGATGGAATACTAGCGGTGGATGTCAGCCGTTCAGATAATAAACAGTGGAGCCAAGAATTCCGTTTGCAGACATCTTTTGATGGCCCTTGGAATTTTGCTTTTGGCACTAATTATTTGGATTTTAAAACTCAGGATGACTACTTTGTTTTCAATAATATGTTTTCCATGGTCGCCCAATATTTTTATGGTGGGGAATATGAAGGTGGCATGCTGTATACAGAGGAATGTATAGATGGACCAACGGGTCCAGGGGATTGTATTTATGTTGACCCCAACTCACTTGAAAATATCGATGAAGAGGGGCATAACTATTTTCTGAGTCGAAATTTAGTCGAGGTTCGATCTTGGGCTTTATTTGGTGAGGCCTACTGGCAAATTAATGATGATGTGAAGTTAACAACCGGCCTGCGTTACACCGATGATCGCAAGCGCTCAACGCCAGTATCCAGTCAACTACTGCTAGGCACTCAACTCGATCCTGTAACCGGTGAAGTGATACCGGGTGAGTATTCAGGGGGTTATGTTCATCAAGGCTACCCTGAAGACCCTCAGGTTACTCAGAGCTGGAAAGAGTATACAGGGCGTGCAGTATTGGACTGGCGCTCGGAGACACCTTTTACGGATGAGAGTATGTTCTATATCTCCTTTGCCCACGGCTACAAAGGAGGAGGCACCAACCCGCCCCGCGCAGAGATTGATCCGGCAAGGGTACAATATCAACCGCTAGAGGAGACCTTTGCGCCTGAGTTTGTAAATGCAATTGAGTTTGGTGCGAAAAACCTTTTGCTTGATGGCAGTTTAATGTTGAACGCCAATGCTTTCTATTATGACTATTCTGATTATCAGGTTTCCCAGATTGTCGATCGTATTTCACTCAATGAAAACTTTGATGCAGAGAGTATGGGGTTGGAACTTGAGTTGGTCTGGCAGCTGACAGATGCGACTCGGATGGATATGAATTTGGGATACTTGAAGACTCGTATTGCTGATGGTGAAGAGTCAATCGATGTGATGGATCGCACTCAGGGAAATGAAGGTTGGGTGCTGGTGCGCCCAAGTATCCAGGTGCCCTCTAATTGCATCGCACCGGTGGAATATGTAGAGGCTAGTCTGCTGGTGGGGCACCCATTCCCCCTTTGGTCGCTTTGTGCAGGGTCTTCTCAGTATGGATCTTTTAGTCCTGAAATTGATGGTACCCGCTGGGACCAAATTCTCGGTCTTGCCCCCTACAATCCACTTACCGATGCCCCTAATGGAGGGCGTGGTTTTGCTGCTGATTTAAGTGGCAATGAATTACCCAATGCACCACGCTTAACCATGAACTTGGGTCTTCAGCATACTATTCCTATTGATAGTTGGGATCTCACTTTACGAGCAGATTATTACCGCCAATCGGAAAGTTACGCGCGGGTATATAATACTGAATATGATCGCCTGAAGGCCTGGAGTAACCTCAATGCTTCTGTGAGCCTCAGCAATCCTAACTCTGACCTATATATGCAGCTCTATGTGAAAAATATTTTTGATGATGCGCCTATCACGGATATGTTTACCAATAGTGATGATTCAGGCCTTACCACTAATGTCTTTACACTAGAACCGCGTATTGTCGGCTTTAGTGTTAGTAAAGGGTTCTAATTTCAACTGACAAAAAGTTGGTGATTTTGACTCAGCCGGAGAAAGTGTAGCAAGTTGGCTAGGTGGAATTTTCTTGCCAGCTTGCTGCCACCCACCTAAATATTTATTCTGAAATCCGCTATTTTAAGCAGTCTGTATTCAACTTTGACGCGCATCATCCTTTAGGTGACTTTATCGTTTGCTGTGAAAACAGCTTTCTCTTATTAGGGGGACGGGGCTGCCGTTGTTTCCTCAAGGTGTTGCGATTCCCCGAGTTCTTGGCATTTAAAAGTGAAGTCGGTGATTCTTCGGGCGGATAGTCAATTTATATATTAGTGAGGTGAGCCCCAAATACACCAGCTTTTGCTGGTGATATTTGGGGCTGTCAATCAGCTAGACATTGATTTAGGGCACTGTATAGGAGGATTGAGGGTTGGTCGAGATTACACCATCAATTTCGCATGCACTGCCCGAACCGACACTGGGAATTTGAGCATTGTTGAAGGTGATTTGTCCATTTGATTGATTAAATGATCCGGTCAGGTCCCCAGCGCATGAGCCGGTTATCGCCGTAACGGATACATCTTTAATTGTTACAGTATTGTTGGCATTGCCTATCAGATCATAGGGTAGGTTGTTAAATGAGATTCTACTACAAATATTGAGGAATCCACCTGATAGCGCCAGGCTGCCTACCTCGGCAGAGCCCCCAGTTGAATTCACACTGCCAGAGAGTGTGCAGTTGAGCGCAATGCCTTTTTGCACGCTGAAGGTGCCGACATTGGCAAGGCCGATAGCACCTGATGGTGACCAGGTTTCTGCATTAGCCAGCCCGCTCACTCCAAAAGAGGCTAGGCAGATAGTTGCTGCGGTAAGGATCTTTTTCATAATAATAGTATTCCTTATATCTCTGTTAGTTTTTGATGTCGACACATTACTTGGCTGTTGCCTGTTTTCATGCGCCGCGCTTAGAAGCTCTCATATCGCAGGAAGGCATGCGCCTCCCACCAATAAAAGACGTAATTGGTTATTTTTGGGGGGCATGAGTTGGGGGAAAACGACGTGTTTCTATTTGTTCTGAGACTTGCTTGTCTGCTCTATTCGGTTTGGGTCTGCTCAGGTTCGACAATTA
Source organism: Microbulbifer regidiadema (SeqCode) (assembly GCF_052466995.1). Taxonomy (NCBI): domain Bacteria; kingdom Pseudomonadati; phylum Pseudomonadota; class Gammaproteobacteria; order Cellvibrionales; family Microbulbiferaceae; genus Microbulbifer; species Microbulbifer regidiadema (SeqCode). The sequence goes on from NZ_CP174297.1 coordinate 107,165, forward strand.
TAAAAAAAGTTTTATAGATAAGTGCGAGTTTGAATTTTTTGTTACTAAAAGATTAATTGCTCTATTTTTTATTAATTTTTCTTTTGGTAGTTATGGGGGGCTTATTTGCTGGTTTTTAATTGACCACCCTGGGGGGTTGTTGTGGAAAGTCTAGTTTGCCGGGGAAAAGGGTAGCGGAAGTTTTAAATAATCTGCAGAGACAGAGTGGAGTGGTTTAGCGGTGCCTTAAGTGGGGTTGGGCTTCGGGGCTATTGCAGAGGTTGTATTGATCTCAGTATTACTTCTCGTTTCTCTGGCAAGGATACTGACAGGTAAGCTTTGGACTGGTTGGTCAAGGCTGGTTGCCGTCAACCACAAAAGATTGCCTGTACACTTTTGCTGGGTGTTCTTATCCGAAGCGGCGTCGCCAAAAGGTAAGTCGACATGCGATGCTGATATGACCATAAAAACCTGGCCGTGTATTCATACTGCTATTTAACATCCCGCTAGGCTGGCATTAGCGTCGAAGCGGACTGTTTTGTGGGGCTTTTGCTCTCCCGGCACTCGTTTCATGTTGCTATACTCCGCGCCCCTGAAAGCCCCCTTTCTTTATATGGAGAACTTGATGTCTGATTCACAGTGCGATATTGGCTTTATCGGCGCCGGTGTGATGGGTAAGAACCTGATCCTGAACTTGGCCGATAACGGCTACAGGGTCTGTGCTTTTGACTTGGATCACAACCGGCTGAATGCGCTGCTGGAGCAGGACGAGAAAGAGCGTGGCGACCAGCCCGCACGTGTTGAAGCCTGCAACTCTTACACAGAGCTGTTGGCGAAGGTTAAAGCCCCGCACTTGATTATTCTCTCGGTTCCGGCCGGAGACCCCGTTGATGATGTGTGCAGCAAGCTGCTTGACGCCGGCTTGAAAGCTGACGATATCGTTGTCGATACCGGTAACAGCCTGTGGACCGACTCCGTAGAGCGGGCCAAGCGCTATGAGGGCAAATTGATTTTCTTCACCACCGCAGTATCCGGTGGCGAAGTGGGTGCTCGCTTTGGGCCATCCCTGATGCCCAGTGGTGACCGCTATGCCTGGAGCCGTATCGAGCCCGTTTGGCATGCGATTGCCGCCAAGGTGGATAAAACCAGCGGCCAGCCGATTGAGCGCTTTGAGCCGGGCAACCCGGTCCGTGAAGGCGAGCCCTGTGCAGCCTATATCGGCCCGATAGGCTCCGGCCACTATGTGAAGATGGTGCACAATGGTATTGAATATGCCGATATGCAGATGATCTGCGAGGCATATCATGTGATGCGTACGGCACTGGGTATGGCTCCAGAGGAAATTGCCGAGGTGTTCCGGGAGTGGAACCGAGGCCCGCTGAATAGCTATCTGATCAATATCAGTGCAGAAGTCCTCTCCACTCTGGATTCTGTAACAGAGAAGCCTCTGGTCGACGTTATCCTCGATCGCGCCGGGCAAAAAGGCACCGGTTTGTGGACTGCTATGAGCAGCCTGGAGGTGGGCTGTCCTGCCCCGAGTATTGCCGAGGCGGTTTATGCCCGTTCACTGTCGACCCGCAAAGTCTTGCGCACCCGTGCGGCGAAGAAGTTACAGGGGCCAGAATTGATGCCTGTGGCCCGAGAGCAGCGGGAAGAGGTAATCGCGCAACTGCACGATGCGCTCTACTGCGCAAAAATCTGCGTATACGCTCAGGGTTTCGATTTGATGAAGCTGGCGGCGCGGGAGCAGGGTTGGCAGCTGAACTTCTCTGAGATCGCTAGAATTTGGCGTGCGGGCTGTATTATCCGCGCCGTATTCCTGCAATCGATCAGCGATGCTTACGACCGCGATCCCAAGCTTTCCAACTTGCTGTTGGATGACTTCTTCACCCAGCAGATTGCCGATCACCAGGCCAACTGGCGCCAAGCAGTGGCGAGCGCCACTCTGAATGGCATCCCGGTGCCCGCTCTGTCATCTGCACTCAACTACTACGATGCGTTCCGCACCGAATCGCTGCCGGCAAACCTGCTGCAAGGGCAGAGAGATTTCTTCGGCGCCCATACCTTTGCGCGGGTGGATCAGCCTGAGCAGAACAAATATCACGTTCAGTGGACTGAAGCTGGCCGCCCGATGGTGGAGATCTGATAAGAGGGCAGTGATACGTGCCCGTGTGTACGTATCACTGCATGAGGTTGTTAAAGTACGACCTCTTCCACCTCTTTAGCCAGGGCCTCCGCCTCTTGGCGGCTGGCTTTGGCGACCAGCTCCTCAACACTGACCGACTCGGTATTTACACCGCCGAAGGCCGTGAGCAGGTCTTTGGTCAGGGCTGATATTTCCAGAGTCATTACCGCAAAATCCGCATCAAACCGCTGTGCTGCACTTTCGGCATCGGCGCTATCGGCCTTCTCCAGCAGCTCGTCGCTAAACTTTATACGCTTCAGAGATAACTGGTCGTCTACCAGAAAGTCAACGCCGCCGCGCCAAGTTAGCCCCAGCTTGTGTACCTGTAGTCCGGCCACCAAGTGGTTGTGAATCTCCTCGGCACAGAGATCCTGGTTTTTACAGCGGATAACACTGCCGCTGTCCTTGGGGTCGCGCAGCTCACATTCATGGCCAAAATCAAATTGCAGCGGTGCCTCAGGGGCGCTGAGCCAGTGGGTCATAGTCTGCTGTGGCAGATTCTTCGCGGAGAGCGGTACCACGGCGAGACTGCTGATAGCTTCGCGGAGATTTTCCAGCAGTTCCTCAGCGGCGGAGGCGGAAGCTGCGTCTACCACTACCCAGCCATCTTGTGGGGCGATATAGGCGTATTGCAGGCGGGAGCGAGCGAATGCTTTGGGGCGCATCTCAAGGAGTACTTCGTCTTTGAGATTTTGCCGCTCTTTGCGGCCCACTTGCCGCGCTTCTTTTGCGGAAATTGCCTGCGCCAGTTCTTCGACTTTCTCGTTCACTACCGCAGCAGGAATTACTTTTTCCTGCTTCTTGGCGCAGACCATCAGGTAGCCATTGGTTGCGTGTACCAACTGGCTGCCGTGACGACCCAGCGGAGCCACCCATCCATAGCGTGTACTGTCCTGGCTGCCGCAGGGGACGAATGCGTGGGGCTCCAGCAATTCGTTCAATTTTTCAGCATCCAGGGAAAATTCTTTCGTCAAACGATAAATACGGAGATTTTTAAACCACATACATCAGGCCATCGGTTTTCAGTTGCGAGTGCGGCCTGCATTATGCGGAAACTGAGGCGGGGCAGCTAGGGCCTGTGGTACTAATTTGCTGGCCGTTATTCGTTGTCAGCCAGTGCCAGAACTTTGCCACCCCAAGGCGGTGAGGGCCTGTACAGTCGAGCCTGTGGGATCGGTTCGACTAGAGGTTATTTGATAATGTGATCGATCGCCGCGCCGGCATCCTGTGAAAACGCCTGGGCTCGGTAGCCGAGGAGTTTTAATGCGGTTGCCGCTATTTGATCCTGAAAGACCGCATCTCCCCCGGATACTTCGCCCAGGGCTTTAATATCGGGGCTGAGTGCTGCAATCCAGGTCTCACTGGAGCCGGGTATACCCGCTTTGTGGGGGTGATCCCGTTTGCTGAAATGCTGGGTCAGAGCTGGGCCGCTGGCGTGGTGGGACCGGGACTCTGCGGTATTGCCGCGCCCGTGGTCGACGGTAATGATTAAGTTGGTATTGTCCCGGTATTGATCCAGGGATTGGAGTGTTTGCCAGAGGCCCGCGAGTATCACGTCGTTGCGATGGGCTGAGTGGTGATACTCCTCATCGTGGGCGAAATCATCGGTTTCCCCCAGGGCAATATACATTACCCTGGGTTTTTCACTGATGAGATACTCCTTGGCAAATCCGTAAGTAAAGGCATCGGGTCGCACATTTTGCCAGAAAACCGGCAGTTGCCCTTGCAAGTCGTTGAGAAATACAGCTCTTTGGGTCAGTTTGGGCCAGTCTGCCGCCTCGGGGCCGGCATTGATATAAATACCGCTGCGCTCACGGTTAATAATCGAAGAGAAAGCGCCCGAGCTACCAAACGCAGCGATACGATCTGTAAACTCAGGTTTGTTGACTAGCTATTCGAGAAAGGTGGTGTTGGCGTTGGGGAGTGGCTCGTCATTGTTGACTCTGGGATCGGCGGAACCGGTTAATATTTCATTGTAACCGGGGTAGGAAAACCACCAGCCATTGGTAGTTTTTGCTTCAGATCCCCTGGTGCGGTTGCCAATCAAAGCTCCCTTCTTAGCGACTGTTTGCCAGATAAAAGGCAGAAGTCTTTGGCGTTTTTCATCGAGTGAATCGCCGTGAAAATTATCAATCAGGTCTTCTTTGTTTTTAGTGAGCCCCGCATGGTGGAGAAGCTCGCTGTCGTACCCGGAAAATACCTCCTGCCAGCGCAAACTGTCAATAGTGACCAATACCAAGTTGTCTGCGGCGAGGGTTTGGCTGGATAGAAATAGGGTCAGGACTACAGTAATCAGTTTTCCATTGAGTCAGCTCTTTGTAGTGCTTTGCGGTTATGGGTTGGTCTTAATTAAATAAAAATATTTGCGTTTATTTTTTGCTGGAAATTGAAGGCGAAATTATTTTTTATCCTATTGCTTTCGGTGCCGCAGATGCAATTGATCAGTATTACTGGCCGATTGTGCTGCCGCTAAAACACTCTGGAAATCAACAGTGGCTGAGGCTGTGCGTGGGATGCGAATCCAGGCTCAGCCAGAAACTACGCTGCCCAAGCAACCCTCATTCAGTAAGTTATTGATTGCTAAATTCAGGTTGGCGCCCTGCAGTGCCGGGCTAAAATCTTCCAGATTAATCCCCAGGTAGGCATCGGTAATCCAGCTATTGCCCAGGTCGACATAGCGGTCAGCAGTAAATTTGCTGAAAATACTTCGAATTGAGTGTCTGAATGGATGTGTTGGTAGTTGTCTTTGTGAATGTCGTCGTAGGCAATTATTGGTGGGCCAGTCGTCAAAGCCGTAAGTATCTCCTTTATTGACAGAAACACCGGGGAGATTGTCGATCAGGGCGTTGACGTTGATGATGGAGGACTGCTGCTTGTGTATCGCCTCGGAGATTTCGCTGCGGTTAAAGGTACTGGTCGATCCCACTACCATCACTTCTTCTATTGGCATATTGCTGAGCTCTTCAGCGGCTGCTAGGCAGATTTTGTTTGTATTCATCGGAAACCCCAGCATGTCATGATTCAACAGGCCTAGTCAGTGGCTTGATTGGCGCGGTTACAGTGACGGGTCTTGATGAAATATTCTTTACAGCGGAGTTAAACTCTTTTGACTGGTGTATGCCTTTCTTTTCTCTTTTTAATAGGAGGGCGTGGCGCTTGAGCTTTAATATGAGTGAGAGGGTAAGAGGGGACTTGTGGCTATGTATACTTGGGGCTGGGTTGTCCCAGCCCTGTTTGAATGGAAGTTATGTGGCGATTTTGAGTGGAATGCCGGTGCAAGCCTCAATCGTTCCCCAAATAACTCCGATAATGGCATTCCAAATTTTTTCAATAGTCACTACCAGGAGCCCCCGCAAGGTGTTGGCGAAGTTCTTGGTCATATCTTCGAGGGAGTCGAGGAAATAATCCTTCAGTTCATCAGAAATCTCTCCAGATAGAATTGCTTTGGCTATCATTTTGGTTTGTAGTGCCAATGCGGATAACTGGCGCTCGGAAAACCCCCTCAGTTCAGTAATATCACTGTTGATTACCGCAGAAGCGGCCCCTTTAATATCGATAATGAGTTGGTTAACGTCAATAGACATTTTCATTTCCTCAGCGATTCAAAAAGGATTCGTAGGTGAGTGCTTGGTCCATAGAGATAACAACTTCATTTTTAAAAAGAGAGACGGCCGTAGCGTTTAGGCCTTGGTCTTCATCTGCTGTGCGCATCATATTCAAGCTTTCGGAAATCTTTTCTAGTGATGCGACACTGGGAGGCACCCGTTCAAAGCTAATTTCCCTGCCGGTGGATCTCAGGTATTCATTAATCTTTTTGAGCGCTTTACTCTCAGGTGCTGGGCGAGTGTTTGACTGCATTGCCAGAGCTTCCACTCTACCGATTAAAGCGTGGTATTTCTTGTCCCTTTTTGAGTAAGAATCTTTGTCAGTACCCCTGGATACCGAGGAGAAAAATTCCATTAGCTCTACATTGATGCTGGTTAAATCGGAGTAGAGGGCGGCATCGTAGCGCGGGGCCATTTGTGAACAGCCACTGGCGAGTATCGCCAGGAAGGCCAGGAGTATAAAAGCTGCTTTCGGATACAGTTTTAACATAAAAATCTCCCTTTGGTTTTATTGGGTAGTGATCGAGCTGGACTGCCACTAAATACTTCGGTTGTGCACGGCTATGAGTGGCAGAATATTCACGTTACTCGCTTGATGCTGTTTCCAGTATTTTCTTGCTTGGCGTTGCAGCATTGTGTGTAACTTGTTTTTCAAAATATGTGAGCAATAAGCGAACGGCCTCTTGATTGTCAAAATAGCGGGAGTGTACCCGGGCTGCCAGCTTGTCGGGGAATGTACCGTAAGATCCGATAATTCGTTCGTAGCAATGGTGACGCGCTGGTACCGCAGAGCCGCTGGCAAACCAGTCGGAATGAGATTTGATATCAATCCACTCGACCAAATCCTCTCTCTTTGACAATTGCTCAACTTCACCTTGTAGCCAGGGCGCCTGCTTCGCCAAAACCTCAATCAGGGAACCCATTGTAAGAATGCGGATGGGGACTCCGATTGGCGGGAGATCGGCGAACAGGTCTACGGTGACAACGCTGCCAAAACTGTGCCCGACGATAGTGACAGAATCGTACTCATATTGCTGAGTGCTGCTTTCCAATTGTTCCCTAACCCGCCGGATAATTTCAAAGCGCACTGCCGGTTTGCCTTTGGCAGCTGGCTCATTGGTGAGATAGCGCTTACAGAAGTCGGAAATATCCACCAGCAGAGAGACCGGCATAAGGGCAACGACTGCGGTGGCAATCAGCCAGACACGCCAGCCGCCTATATACTCGACCCCCTGCTTGAGTTGTTGGATAGCGGGAAAAAATGGGCTGTCACTGCTGGGTTCAATGGCTTCGACAAACAAGATAATGGTGCCAAGGTACCAAACAATAAAGGTCAGTGCTGAAAGGGTTAGGCCAAATGTCAGGTACTTTCGTTTTAGGACACCTTTCCAGATATGCAGGTTAGCCAGCCAGAACCAGATCAGGGAAAAGCCCCGGGCGAGGCGGACTTTCAGGCTCTGCTGGGTAATACTGGGAACCAAATCGTTCCAGTAGGCCTCGACTAGATCGAGCTCCTGCGTATCGCTGATCCTCAGACGGCTGATTCCGGCGGGAACAGAGGGGTCGGAGATTTTAGTGAGCGGCATGCGCTCACTGGCTGCGATCAGTCCCTCGGTGAATTCTGATAGTTGAGCGGTGCTGGTAACCCTGGTCAATCCGGGTACCAGCATAATCAGGCTTCTTCTCATTGTTATTCCAGTTGGCTGTATCTTGCAGGAGCCGCCTTTGGCAAGGCTTACCTGTGCCATTGTTCGTAGTGTGGTGGCGATTTCAGCAGGTGAGTTTTCTAATACTTGAGTGCGCACTAGTCTGTAGCTAGCTGCGGCACGTCCCGGTGCCGAATTTTCGACCAGTGAACATTTTTTCACTGAGCGGAAGACATGGGGGATGGTGCTCATCGACTGAGTCTTGCTCGATTTATATGTGATACGAAGCAAGATGTAAATACGCAAATAATTAAAAATTATTGATTAGGTGTGCGCCTTATCTTTGCCTAAGAGAAGTAGAGCGATGCGGGCTGTACAAATCTCTGCGCCATATCCGCTAGCGCGATCGGTGAAAATTTACACGGCGGTTTCTGTTTGGAACTCTACCAAAATGAATTCGTTGCCGTAGAGGTCTGCAAAGTGTGCAAATTCTGCTCCGCCATGAAAAGCGGGAGAGGTATTGAAGTGGACGCCATTGCGCACAAGCTTTTTATAATCTCTGTCGAAGTTATCCGTATAGATAACGGCGCAGGGCTGTCCGGCAGTTTGTGCGCCTACTTTCTTTTGTTGCTTGTCAGAAGTTGTCTGAAGTAGCCATATGCCCATATCTTTTTGTGTTGGCAGGCGAATATGTACAAATCTCTGGGATGCTACTTCAGAGTCTATAAAAACTTCAAATCCCAGTTTGTCGCAATAGAAAGCAATGGCCTCTTCATAGTTGTTAACCAGAATTACCAGTCTGCCAATTGAATTCATGGGAAGCCCCGTTGCTGAGTTGTATTTTTAGTGGGGTTTTTATTGTTTGGTAGAAACACTATTGTGATGACTGATCAAATTATTCAGCTTAACGAGCCTATAAATAATTCTTTAATGTTATAAGTGAAAGATTTCCCGGTTTTATCGGGTTGAAAGTCTACAGAAACTATCTTTTGTTTAAAGTGCTGGAGTTGAAAGTGGTGCCAATACTTAGCTTTGCTCATCGATTCCTTGTTGGGCGGGTGAAATGGCATTGAAGGTTAACTGATTGATTGGGGCGGAGTTGAGTAAAATGAAAATGATTTCATTTTTAGCTGTAAGGGTGCGAGTCGCTGTGGGTTTTCTCGTTGTGATATTGTGCCTGTTTGAGTCAGTGGCTGCGGCAGCTTGTACACGTATATTGTAGGGGGTAATGATACCTATATTACCGCGCGCAGTATGGACTGGAGTGATACTGATGCGATAATGCGCTTTTGGGTTTTCCCTAAAGGTATGCAGCGCAGTGGTGGTGTGGGGACAGCGTCTATTAGCTGGACCTCAGAATATGGTTCAATCGTTATCAGCATTTACGATGCGGCTACTTCGGATGGATTCAATGAAAAAGGGCTGGCAGGTAACCTCTTGTATTTAGCGGAGGCGAACTACGGGAATGTCGCTGTACGGGGCAAGCCAGCGATCTCTGTCGGAGCTTGGTTGCAGTATATTTTGGATAACTATGCAACAGTAAAAGAAGCGGTAGAAGAAATGCAAAAAGAGCCTTTTACTGTGGTCGGCGCGAACTTACCCAATGGCAAGCCGGCTAGTGCGCATATTGCCATTTCTGATCCCAGCGGGGACTCCGCTATTTTTGAGCATATTGATGGTCAGCTAAAAATCCATCACGGCAAACAGTTCACCATAATGACTAACTCACCACCCTATGATCAGCAGCGGGCTATCAATGCCTATTGGGAGTTGATCGGGGGGCAGAACTTCTTGCCGGGGACGATTAGCGCAGCAGATCGCTTTGTAAGGGCGAGCTATGCTTTAGCCGTATCGCGAGAATACCAGGAACCTCGCGCTGCACTGGCATCGGCATTCTCCCAAATTCGCGCTGTCAGTGTACCCCTGGGAATGGATGACCCAGATGAACCCAATATCGCTTCAACCCTTTGGCACTCGGTTATCGATCAGGAAAATAAGCGCTATTATTTTGATTCTGTGATCAACCCATCGGTAATATGGTTGGATATGGCGAGTGTTTCTATCGCGCCGGGGGATAAAATAATGTCTATGCAGCTGAATGCCCCGATGAGCAGCGGTGGAGATGTGCTGTCTAAATTGAGGCCGTCAAAACCCTTTAAATTCCTCACCCCTTAAGTGGTTGAGGAAATACGATATCAATGGGATTTCAACTTTATGCATGAAGCATTGACCACTCGGGCGATGACCCGTAAAGAATTGGATTTGCTGGTTGACTGGGCTGCGCTTGAAGGCTGGAATCCGGGTTTGCATGATGCAGAAATTTTTTGGAAAACGGACCCGCAAGCCTATATCGCAGCGGAGATACAGGGGGAATTAATCGGTGGTGGAGCCATCACCGCTTATGGTAATAGTTTTGGTTTTATGGGCTTTTTTATTATCCGGCCTGAATTTCGCGGCCACGGGCTGGGTAATCAGCTTTGGCATTTTCGCCGAGACCGGTTAAAAGCCCGCTTGAGGCCGGATGCGAGTATTGCTATGGACGGGGTATTTGCGATGCAGGACTACTATGCTCGCGGTGGTTTTAACTTTTCCCATCGCGATCTCCGCTATCGTGTTGAACCGTCGGCCCTTGGGGGTGAAAACAGTAGATGCCCCGCTGAAGTTGTCCCGCTCAGTGAGGTCCCCTTCGATCAGTTAATGGCCTATGACCGGACCTGCTTTCCCGCAGATCGGCAAGTATTTCTCAAAGCGTGGATTTCACAGCCTGAGGCATTGAGTTTGGGGTATGTTCAGTCTGGCAATCTCTGTGGTTATGGTGTGATTAGGCGTTGCCGCGATGGGTTTAAAGTCGGCCCACTGTTTGCAGATAGTTACAAAGTGGCAGATTTACTGCTGAAGCGACTGGCCATCTTTGCAGATGATGGGCCTATTTTTTTGGATGTGCCAGAAAATAACACTGCGGCTATGTCTCTGGCGAAGCACTATGGAATGGAGGAGGTTTTTGGCTGTGCGAAAATGTACCTGGGGCCAGTGCCAGATATGGCTCAAGAGCGCATTTTTGGTGTGACTACTTTTGAGCTGGGTTAATGTACGAGAGAGACTTGGAGGGTTACGCCGGCCGCCCACCCCACCCCCACTGGCCTGGCGAGGCCCGTATAGCCGTTCAATTTGTCTTGAACTTGGAGGAGGGCTCCGAGTCCAGCCCGCTGAACGGTGATCGGGAATCTGAATCCTACCTGCATGAACTCCCGGGTAGGCCCGCACGAGTTGGGCGGCGGGATTTCAGTGTGGAGAGTATGTATGAATACGGTTCGCGCGCGGGGGTTTGGCGGCTTCTCGATATCTTTGAGAGTTTTAATGTGCCCTTAACCATTTTTGCTACGGGGCAGGCGCTGGAACTTAACCCCCTTTTGGCCCAGGCGTTGGTGACTGGGGGCCATGAGATAGCGGGGCACGGGTACCGCTGGATTGACTATAAAAATAGCCCTAAAGGCCGTGAAAAACACGATATTCAACTCACCGTTAAGGTGATTGAACAGTTAACCACCAGGCCGCCATTTGGCTGGTATACGGGGCGGGTGAGTGCCCACACCCGATCGCTGGTGCGGGAAATTGAGGGGCTGCTGTATACATCGGACTCCTATAGTGACGACTTGCCCTTTTGGGGGCAGCAAGCTGACCCACTGTTGGTGGTTCCCTACACCCTGGTCAACAACGATATACAGTACTTGCTGCCCAGTGGCTGTACGACAGCCGACGATTTCTTCTCACTGCTTAAAAGCGCTTTCGACCAACTTTGGCGGGAGGGGAGTGTGTGCCCCAAGTTAATGAGTGTCGGTCTACACGGGCGGGTCAGTGGCCATCCTGCCCGGGCTACAGGGGTTTACCGGTTTCTGAAATATATCCAGAGTTTTGAGTCAGTCTGGGTGTGCCGCCGCAAAGATGTTGCGCAGCACTGGATTTCAAACTTCTCCAGCTTTAGACGCTAAAAAGAGGAGGGCGCGGTGTGTGCCGTGCTGAGCCCCTGTACGGGACTGGGTGGGGCGGTAAGGGCTGGGCCCTGGGATAACCCAGGACCCATTTGAGTGTTTAGTCGCGGGTGGGGATGGCCTGGACCACTTTGATAAAGTAATCCCAGAAATTGGCCACGCTCTGGATGTGTACCTTCTCTTCAGGGGAGTGGGCGCGGCGAATAGTGGGGCCGAAGGAAACCATATCCCAGTTGGGGTAGGGCTTGGCCAGTAGGCCGCACTCCAGGCCGGCGTGGATAACCTTCACTTCGGCATCCTCGCCGGTCATATCCTTATAGACATCTTTCATCATCGCCAGCAGCGGAGATTCGGGGTTCGGGGTCCAACCCGGATAGTCGTTGTCCAGTGTTGTCTCCGCACCGGCCAGCTGGAAAGTGGCGGCGACATTGAGACCGTGTTGGTCGCGGGCACTGTCGGAGAGGCTGCGGACAAGACATTGGATTTTTACTCGATGCTCACCGTTTTCCTCCGTAGTTACAACGCGGGCCAAATTGTTGGATGACTCCGCTATGCCTTCGAGAGCAGTGCTCATTCGTTCAACGCCATTGGGGCAGCAACGGATTGCGCGAATAAGGGTCAATTGGCTATCGGCGTCCAGGGTGTTGGCTGGAGTTTCGGTAGCTTCCAGGGCGATATCCAGTGCCGCTTCGTTGTCCAGTTCACGGGCAATTTGCGCGCTTTCGCTTTTTACAATTTCCTGTACTTTATCGACCGCTACTGAAGGTACGACCAGGGTTGTGAAGGATTCGCGGGGAATCGCATTGCGCAGGCTACCGCCATCCAGGCTGGCAATACGCAGCTCGGGGACCTGGGTTAGAATGGCGTGGATAATGCGGTTTGCGATCTTGTTGGCATTGCCTCGGCCCTTGTCGATATCCAGGCCTGAATGCCCGCCACGGAGACCGCGCACAGACAGTTTTACTGCCTCGGCACCGGGCAGGATCGCTTCTGGCGTATAGGGCAGGCTGACATTGACGTCGACACCGCCGGCACAGCCGATATACAGCTCGCCTTCATCTTCAGTATCCAGATTGAGGAGCAGGTCAGCTTCAAAATAGCCAGGCTTGAGATTCTTGGCGCCGGTCATGCCTGCTTCTTCGTCAATTGTCAGCAGGGCCTCCAAGGCGGGGTGGGGAATATCGGTAGATTCCATCAGCGCCAGAATAGCGGCAACCCCAATACCGTTGTCTGCACCGAGGGTGGTACCTTCAGCGGTTACCCAGTCGCCATCGACATAGGGTTTGATGGAGTCGGTGAGAAAGTCGTGCTCAGTATCTGCATTTTTTTGCGGCACCATATCGACATGGCTCTGCAACGCGAGGGTCTTGCGGTCTTCCATACCCGGGGTGGCGGGCTTTTTAATAATAACGTTGCCGATCTCGTCCAGTTGAACGCCGAGGTCGCGCTCTTTGGCGAAGTTGACAATATATTCCACTACGCGGTCTTCATGTTTGGAGGGACGTGGAATTTCACAGAGTTTGGCGAAGTGTGCCCACAGTGGCGTGGGGTTTAATGTAGCAATATTGCTCATCAGTGGCCTCGATATATTCTATTGATGCCGGAGCTGTGGGTTAGCTGGCCGATCACAGGCGCTGGGCTTGGGGCCCCGGCGGGAAAGCCCGGCGAGAGCCGGGCTTGGATAAACAGACTGGACTTTATTGTTGAGCCGTATCGGCTTTAGCTTGTGCAGCGCTCAGCTCGAAAGCGATGCGTCGCTTGTCGACATCGACAGATGCCACCTTAACGAAAACTTCCTGCTCCAAGCGGAAGCTCTGTTCGTTGTGGCTGAGAATCAACTGCTTGCCATCGAAGGCCGGCAAATTCTTCTTGTCCCCATTCATGCGCACAAAGCCGTCAATGCCAAAATCGTCGAGTCGCACGCCAATGCCGGCACCGTTCACCAAGGTAATTTTCCCTGAAAATACCTGCCCGACTTTGCTTTCGATAAACTGGGCGTAGAGCCATTGTTCCAGGGCGCGATTTGCCTGGCGTCCGCGAATCAGGCTCTCTTGCAGGGCCTCAATCTTGTCATCGGCCAGTGAGGGCGCTTTTGTATCCTGCGCGGCAGCGCGCAGTGCGCGGTGGTTGTGCAGGTCGTTGTACTTGCGAATTGGAGAGGTGACGGTGGCGTAGGCCTCTAGGCCCAGTCCCAGGTGAGGTCCCGCCTTGTTGTCGAGCTGTCCCGGGCGCAGCATACGCTTGAGCACGGCGAGCAGGTTCTTCATCTGGGGCTCTTCATGATTTTCCAGCTGCTTAACCAGTGCCAGGTAGTGTTCCAACTGGCTTAGATCGGCCTCTGCCTGTTCGGGCAGCAGTTCTTTCAGCAGGCTGCGAACCTCGCCCATACGCTCTTCACGGAAGCCCAGGTGAACCGAGAAGCAGCCCTGCTCAATCTCGGCGAGTTTGCCGCCCATGCTGATATTGGTGGCGAGCATTGCCTCCTCGACCATGCGCTGGGCGATATTGCGCTCCTGCTTTTCGATATGCTCGATCTTGCGCTGGTCGTTCAGGCGAATTTCGTAGTCCGGGCGATCTTCCATGGCCAGTGAGTGGCTGGCGCGGTAGGCGGCGCGGGCTTCGTAGACTGCGGCCAAATTGCGCAGGCTGTCCTGTTGCTCTTGGGGTACAGCGGAGTCGTCGCCTTCAATAAAGCGGCTAACCTGCTCATAACTCAGTTTGTGCTGAGAGCGAATAGCGGCAAATTCATAGCGGCTATTGCCGATGCTGCCATCGCTGTCGATATCGATATGGATCACCAGGGCGGGGCGCAATTCGCCGGGGACCAGGGAGAACAGGTTCTCACAAAGGTTGCGCGGCAGCATCGGCAGGGTTTCGCCGGGCAGATACTGGCTGTGGGCGCGATTAAACGCTTCTTTATCCAGCGGGCTGTTCTCATCGATCACCGAGGACGGGTCGGCGATAGCGATATGTAGGGTCCAGCCGCCATCCCGCTTGCTGACGGTCAGGGCGTCGTCCATATCGCGGGTGCTCTCCGCGTCAATGGTCGCGAAGCCCAGTTCGGAAAGGTCGCTGCGCTCAGCGGTAATTGCGCTCAGTTTTTCGGCAATCGTATCCGCTTGCTTTTGCGCGCCAGCAGCAAATTGTTCCGGCAGTTTAAATTGAGCGACCACATAGGCGTGCTCAATGCCGGGCATATCGGGTTTGCCGATCACGGTTTCCACTTTGGCCTGCGCCCTGCCGTCCTTGAACGGGTGGCGGTTTACTTTACAGGCGATGAATTCTCCCGGCTGGGCTTTGCCCCGAGCCTTGGGCGGAAGAAAGATCCAGCGGGACAAGCCATTTTGCGTGGGTTGGATAAAGTGGCCCTGGCCGCGCTGTACGTATTGGCCAACGAGATAGTCGAGCTGGCTGTCGATCAGTGCGTCGAGCTCCGCCGCGAGTTTCCCCTTGTTCTCTTCAGAGAGACTGACTCGGACCCGGTCACCGGGAAATACACGCTCCATTTCATTGGGAGGTAGGAAGGCTTCCCTTCCGTCATCCAACTCAACAAAGCCAAACTTGCCGTTACTGCCGCGAACCCGGCCCTCGGCAAACTCCTTACTGGAGCGGATATCTGTTTTCAGTTGCGAAAGTTGTTTCAGAGCGTCGGCATTCAGCATCGAGTTTATCTCTATGGGTCGATTTGGGCGCGGATTCTACCAGACCATGCGCAGAGGGTGTAACGAGGTGGGCGCAGAAGTGCTCTCAGCTGCCAGTGTTATGAGTTTTTCAAATTCTTTTGGAAAAAAGGGAGCGCTAGGGTGGATGTTAAAAGCGGTTCCCGGTGGGGGCTTTATAGAGAAATGATTTTCTCTCCAGGGGTGGTTATAGGGAATTTATAGGCATGCCGTCAGTGCTGGGGGATGGGGGAGCCCCCCTCTCAGTCGGAGGGGGATCGGGGTGTGGAGCCGGCCGCCCAGTTTAATGACTGGGCGGCCCAGGTTGTTCTGGTGTGAAAGGGTGTCCTAAAAATTTTGCTATCAGATGATATTTTCGCTATTACAGCGCTCATGTGTGCAAAATATGCAAACTTTGTCTGTGGGAGCTGGATATAATCTTACCCCACATAAAAACAGATAAGGGCTGTGGTTGTTCCCCAGCTGTAGAACCGGCCTTCCGGAGAGGAACAGTTAATGAGTATTTTTTCCCATTCCGCCTACGATAAACACGAGCAAGTGGCGTTTTACCAAGATGCAAAGAGTGGCTTGAAGGCTATCATCGCGGTACACAATACGAATTTGGGTCCCTCCCTCGGTGGCTGCCGTATGTGGCCCTACGCCGATGATGGCGAGGCCCTGAATGATGTCCTTCGTCTTTCCCGCGGTATGACTTACAAGTCTGCAATGGCCGGCCTCAAACTGGGCGGCGGAAAATCCGTAATTATTGGCGATCCGCGTAAAGAAAAAACCCCC
Source organism: Microbulbifer regidiadema (SeqCode) (assembly GCF_052466995.1). Taxonomy (NCBI): domain Bacteria; kingdom Pseudomonadati; phylum Pseudomonadota; class Gammaproteobacteria; order Cellvibrionales; family Microbulbiferaceae; genus Microbulbifer; species Microbulbifer regidiadema (SeqCode). The sequence continues at coordinate 123,023 of NZ_CP174297.1, forward strand.
GAGTTGCTGCGCGCCATGGGTGACTTTATTAATACCCTCGGCGGCCGTTACATTACGGCTGAAGATTCTGGTACCAGTGTTTCAGATATGAGTGTAATCGGTGAGACAACCGAATTTGTCTCCGGCCTGTTTGCGGGCTCCGAATACGGCGGTGACCCCTCTCCCTCAACGGCTTACGGTGTGTTTGTGGGCCTCAAAGCTGCGGCAGAGCACCGCTGGGGCAGAACAGACCTGAGCGGCCTGAAAGTCTCTATTCAAGGCGTTGGCAATGTGGGCTTCCGCCTCGCCAAGCTGCTGAAAGATGCCGGTGCGGAACTGTTCGTGACCGATATTTTCCAAGACAATATCGATCGCGCGGTTACTGAGCTGGGTGCGATAGCCGTAACCGCCGACGAAATTTTCGACCTGGACGTAGACCTGTTCGCTCCCTGTGCGATGGGCGCCATTCTCAATGACGACACCATCAGCCGCTTGAAGGTACAGGCCATTGCCGGTGCCGCTAACAACCAGTTGGCAGAAGAGCGCCACGCCGAGGTGCTCCGTGAAAAAGGCATTCTGTACGCACCGGACTATGTCATTAATGCCGGCGGTATTATCGATGTGTACTATCAGCAGAAAGGTGATTACGACGCCGCTGAAGTGCGCGCTCATATCGAAGAGATCGGCAACACGATGAAAGAAGTGTTCCAGCGCGCCGATGAAACCGGTCAGACTACCGCCCACGTGGCGGATCGAGTTGCCGAGGAGCGCTTTGGTCACCACTCAGTGGCAGGAGAGGCCGAAGGTAAGTCCGGTACTGTGGCTGCGTAAGATTTTTTAGTATGGGAGTAGGGTTGATAGGCTGATTCCTTGGGCGATTAGCACTTCGCTTCTCTCTGTGATGTATTGACTTGGGCACTTCGGTGCCCATTTTTTTTGCCTGGAATTTTTGTAAATTTGTCGATGGGGAAAGGTTTAGCTGACACTGAGAGTAAAGCTGGCCTAAACTTGCCATCCTCAAGCCGCAGTTTTTAAAAGGGAGTGACAATATGCACCTGCGTCCGCTACTGATCAGCGTTGCCATTGCGATTAGCGGTCTTTCCGCTTGTGGGCAGTCCAGCGATGATACGCCCCACGCGCTTTCGGTGGATAGGGAAGCCGCAGCTAGCAGTAAGGCAGCGGCGTCAGATAAGGGCGCCTATGTCCCGCCGCCAAAGCTGGATATTCCGTTCCACAAAGAAGTGCTGCCCAATGGTTTGACGGTAATTGTGCACGAGGACCACAAGGCCCCGGTCGTTTCCACCAATATTTGGTACAAAGTGGGCTCTAAAGATGAGCCGCAGGGTAAGACCGGTTTTGCTCATTTATTTGAGCATTTGATGTTTAACGGAAGTGAAAACTTCCCCGGTGAGTATTTCGAACCGTTCCAGCGCTCTGGTGCCACCGATATGAATGGCACAACCAACAATGACCGCACGAATTATTTCGCCACCGTACCCAAGGGCGCCCTGGATATGGCTCTGTGGATGGAGTCCGATCGAATGGGGCACTTCAAGGGGGCGATCACCCAGGAGGTTCTGGATGAGCAGCGTGGTGTGGTGAAGAATGAAAAGCGCCAGGGGGAGAATGCCCCCTATGGCAAAGCGTTCGATATTATTGCCAAAAGCACCTTCCCCAAGGGGCACCCCTATTCGTGGACACCGATTGGCTCGATGGAAGACTTGGATAACGCCAGCCTTGAGGATGTAAAAAAGTGGTTTGAGGACCACTATCAGCCCGCCAATGCGGTATTGGTTATTGCCGGGGATGTCACGGTCAAAGAAGCTATGGCCAAGGCGCGCAAGTATTTTGCCGATATTCCGAGTACCGGTGTGCAGCCGCGAATTAAAAACTGGGAGCTGCCTACCCAAGTGAAAAAGCGGGAGGTCGTTTACGATCAGGTACCACAAACTCGTATTTATAAGGTTTGGAACGTACCTGCGGTCGGGAGTGAAGTGGAAGATGCGCTGGAATTGATGACGTCCCTTCTCGCCAACAGAAAAAATTCCCTTCTCTATCGCCGCTTGGTACGCGATGAGCAGGTGGCAACCAGTGTTAGCGCTTTTTACTACGGTCGCCAACTGGCCGGGCAGTTGATAATAATTGTCGATGTGAAGCCGGGACAGTCTGAACAGAAGGTCGAAGATTTACTCAACCAAGAACTCAAGCAATTCGCCAAAAATGGTGTGAGTGCGGAGGAATTGCGCCGCGTAAAGCAGAGTGAATTTGCCGGACTGGTAAAAGGACTGGAAAAAACCGGTGGCTTTGGCGGTAAGAGCGATATTCTTGCCCGCTCTGAATTTTACTTCGGCGATCCGGGAGCCCTGGTTAAAGGTGTCGAGGATTACGCCAAGGTATCTGCTCTCGAGGTTCAAGAAGTGGCCCGACAGTGGCTAAAAGAGGACTCTTACACCTTAATTATTGCGCCGCAGCAGAAGTATACCGCAGCGGCGGAGGGGGCCGACCGCAGTAAGCTGCCAGAGGTAGATAAAAACGTAGAGTTGGAGTTGCCAAAACAAATAGCATTCACCCTGAAAAATGGTTTAAAGGTGGTTCTGGCGGAGCGCCACGATACGCCGGTGGTGCTGATGAATCTGCAATTTCGCAGTGGTGCCTCCGCAGATAAAAATAAACCGGGGCTGGCTTCAGTTGCGGCGCAAATGCTCAATGAGGGTGCCGGCGACCTGGATAGCCTGGAGTTTAGTTCCCGCTCAGAAGAGCTCGGTGTAAATATTGGCAGCAGCAGTGGGCTCGATTACAACAATATCAGTATGAGTGCGCTCAAAACCCAGCTGGAACCGTCGCTGGAACTATTTGAAAAGGTGGTCACTGAGCCTCGATTCCCCGAGTCTGACCTGGAGCGGGTTAAGTCCAATCGATTGGATGCAATAGCGCAGGAAAAGGCCCAGCCCCAGGGGCTGGCTATGCGTGAACTGCCACCGCTATTGTTTGGAAAAAATCACCCTTACGGCTCCCCCCTGACCGGCTCGGGTACACCGCAGGGGATTAAGTCTATAACCCGTGAAGACCTGCTGAAATTCCAGAAAACCTGGGTGCGCCCGGATAATTCAACTCTGGTTATCGTGGGGGATGTGACCGAGAAAGAGATTGAGCCGCTTTTGAATAAAACTCTCGGCAAGTGGACGGCTCCTAAAACGGAGCTTGCCAAAATCGAAGTTGCCAAGGTGCCGCGCCCGGAAAAAGCCCGTGTCTATTTACTCGATCGTCCCGGCGCACAGCAGAGCTATATTATGGCGGGTCTGTTGATGCCGCCGTGGCAGCCGCAGGGCGCCGAGGCTTTTGATGCGATGGCTAATACTATTGCCGGAAAATTTACTTCCCGGGTCAATATGAACCTTCGTGAAGATAAACACTGGTCTTATGGTGCCCGCGCGGTTTCCCTGGATACTGAGGGGCAGCGCCCCTATATCCTGTTTGCCCCGGTGCAAACCGATAAAACGGCCCCGGCAATCAAAGAGCTGCTCAAGGAGTATAAAGATTACTTGGGTGGCCGTCCTATCACTGAGAAAGAGCTTGAGGATTACCAGAACGATGAAATGCTCAAGCAGAGTGCGCGCTTCCAGACCAAGGGGCAGTTGCTGTCCAGTATTAATTGGCAGCTGGAAAAGGGGTTACCGGAGGACTATATCGCTGAATATCCCCAGCGGATTTCAGCCCTAAACAAGGAGCAAGTGGAGGCAGCCGCTCGGGAATACCTTGCGCCAGGGCAATTTACCTGGGTAATTGTCGGGGACCTGAGCAAGATCCAAGATGAGGTTGAAGCGTTGGATATTGGTCCCGTAGAGGTGCTGCCCGCCAAAGACTGATTTGCAATGTACCCCGCCCTATTGGGGCGGGGCCGCAACAATCACGCGTTAAAACTGCGGCGCTCTTTAAGCTGCTCGCGCCAGCGGATTAAGTGCGAGTGTTTTGCGGGGTCCGGGCGGAGGTTTTGCACTTTGCCGAAATCCAGAGCGCATACCATGCTGATATCTGCTACTGAAAAATAGTCACCGACCAAGAATTCGTGATCAGAGAGGTGGCTGTCGAGTGTGTCCATAAACGTAACAGCCCGCTTACCCGCATCCTCGCCAAAGTCGGGATAGATATTCATACGGTCTTTAAAGAAACCGGCAACGTGCTGGAAGCACATCGTCACAGGCAGCATAAGGTTGAAGTCGGCGCGGCGATTCCACATCTCTACCTGGGCTTTTTCTTTCGGGTCGCGGCCAAAGAGGGGCGGTTCTGGGTGCAGTTCCTCAACGTAGCGCTGAATAGCTACAGATTCCGCGATATAAGTGCCGTCATCCAGTTCCATCACTGGCACTTTTTTGTTGATATCTTTACTGCGAAACTCTGAGCTAAGATTCTCCCCTTTAGCAATATCGACAGCGATATATTCTGCGTCTAAGCCCTTTTCTGCCATATACATACGAACACGCCGGCAGTTTGGCGCTACTGCAAATTCATAGATTTTCATAGAGTCTTCCTCTCGCCTGAGTAATTGCGTAGATTGTGCGATCTTGGTAAGGACGTTAAGAATCTAAAAGAGATCTACTGGGGACGACAATGACAACAAAGACCAACCGAAGCTACTTTGTCAACCGCGCAGCCGCCGTGGCTTTGTCGCTATTTGCCGGGCTTTTTAGCTGCCAGGCGGGGGCTGAGAGCGTTGCTATCTACGCCGGTAAATTATTTGATAGCAGTAATGGAAAATTATTGGAAAATCGCACCATCCATATCGTCGACGGGCGGGTCGACTCTGTGCAGAAAGGGTTTGCCCGACACGATCGGGAGCGCTTGATCGATTTGCGTGAATATACGGTTTTACCGGGTTTGATGGATATGCACAGCCACCTAACTTACGAGTTTGGGCCCCGTGCCTATATGGAATCTTTCAGCTGGAGCCCCGCCGACTTTACCCTGCGCGGCGTGGATGCCGCTCGCCGTACGCTACAGGCTGGATTTACCACCATTCGAAATCTCGGTGATCACGATAATGTAACCGTGAGTTTGCGCAATGCAATCAACAACGGTTTGGTGGAGGGCCCGCGTATCTATACGGCGGGCAAGACAATTGCAACCACCGGCGGGCACGCTGATCCCACCAATGGGCTCAGGCAGGATTTGATGGGGAATCCGGGGCCGGTCGATGGTGTTATCGATGGGCCGATCAGCGCGCGAAAAGCGATCCGCCAGCGCTATAAAGACGGCGCAGACCTGATCAAGATCACTGCGACCGGCGGGGTTTTGAGTGTGGCAAAGAGCGGTCAAAACCCACAGTTTATGCCGGATGAATTGGAGGCAATTGTTGAAGCTGCTAGGGACTATGGCTTTACCGTAGCCGTACACGCTCACGGCAAAGAGGGAATGATCCGCGCGATTCGAGCGGGAGTAGACTCCATTGAGCACGGTACCTATATGGATAATGAGGTGATGGATCTGATGCGCCGCAGCAACACCTGGTTTGTGCCAACCCTGATGGCTGGCGAGTGGGTGACAGAAAAATCGGCGATCGAAGGTTTTTTGCCCGACTTGGTGCGTCCCAAAGCCGCGACTATGGGTCCGCTGATGCAGGATACATTTAGTCGTGCCCACAAGCGCGGAGTAAAAATTGCCTTTGGAACCGACACCGGTGTTACCCGTCACGGGGATAATGCCCGTGAGTTTTTATTGATGGTTCAGGGGGGAATGAGCCCGGCAGATGCACTGCGTTCAGCCACTTGGAATGCCGCCGAACTGCTGCAAGTGCAAGATGAACTCGGCAGTATTGGTGAGGGCAAGATAGCCGATATTATCGCCGTGGCCGGTAATCCTCTGGAGGATATTGCGGCAATGCAGCGGGTTTTGTTTGTGATGAAAGCGGGTGTTATCTACAAAGAGCCCAGCGAGCTGCCGGACGATGCATTTCTTGCGCAGGGGGTTAGCGGCTAGCCGCTGGAAAAGAGCGGCAGTGAAACAGCGGGGTGTTGAGGCGGTTTCACTGCGGTAAAACTTTTGGGCTTAATCCTCTAATTCGTACACGAGATCCAGGTTTACGCTGAGGGTGGTTTCCCCCGGTGCAATGGGGGTGGGAGCGCTATCTTGTAGCGCCGCCCGCTCGGCGCGGTACATGGGGCGGGGCATACCGCCGTTGCCGTTTTCTGCAATGCTGACAATGCGGCGCACCTTGGTGCCCAGTGCCTTGGCGTATATGTCAGCGCGCTCCTGGGCGTCCTCAAGGGCTTTTTCCCGGGCTTTGGCCTGAACCGGGCCGGGTTCGCCAATTTCAAAGCTCGGCCCGTTGATTTGATTGGCACCAGCAGCTGTGAGGTTGTCTAAGACTTTGCCGAGTTCATCCAGCTTGCGAACCTTCACGCGGACAGTATTGCGCGCAGTGTAACCGGTAATACGCGGGGTCTTGTTTTTCTGGTATTGGTAGCGGGGAGACAGGTTGACACCGGTGGTTTGGCTGTCCTTGTCATCGATGCCCGACTTTTTGATCGCGGCCATTAGGGATTCCATCTGCCTGGCGTTATCGCGCATCGCCTGCTTGCTGTCTTCCGATTCAGTCACCACCCCCACAGAAATTGTGGCGATATCGGGCATCTGACTGGCCTCCCCCCGCGCAGTGATGGAGACCAGGGTTCCCTGTTTCTCCGCTGTGTACTCATTACCGCAGGCTGCAACGAGTAGTGCCAGGAGAGACGTTACCGAAATTTTTATTGCTTTCATCATTTTTCCTTGTCCATTGGGTGCCACTATACTCGGTTGCTGAATCGCAGCTGAGTATTGGTTTAAGAGTTAAATACTTGCTGATAAGTTTCATTTTTATCGTGGTAAATGGCGAATCCCAGCCGCAGAAACTGTTGGCGGCGATCGCACAGAACGGCTCGGGCTTTGAGTTCCTCCTGAACCCCGTGTGAAATTTCCGCTCGTGAACAGTCAAATGTAAAGAAATGGCCGTGGCCTTTTTCCAGGTCGTGAGCAATCAAATTGCTGCGATTTAAGATGGGGTGGTTTGAGTTATCCATACTGGTGAGGAAGCGGCTTTGCGCATCGCGAACATAGCGATGTATTTTTTCTATGGTAATCCCTTCGCGATGGAATAAATCAAAGATAGCCAGGGCTTTATAGAGGGTTGAATAGTCCATGGTCGCCCCGGCAAAGCGCAGCCAATTGTCGCTATAACCCACTTCTCCCGAGCGATTTTCCAATTCGGCCATTTCTGCGAACCAGCCGGTATTGAGTGGCCGCAGGGTGCAGTTTGCGGGAATCGTCATAAAGCACAGGCCTTCGCCGGCGCCGAGGTACTTGTAAGAGCCGGCGGTAAAGAAAACCTTGTCCGCAACGCTTGTGAGATCGATAGGGCGGGCAAAAAAGCCGTGGTATCCATCGATAACAAATTGGGTGTCTTGGGGTTTTCGTGCCGCGATATTTAGGAGTTGGGGGAATACCACGCCAGAGTCAAAAAATACCAGGCTGGCATAGGCCAGGTGGTATTCATTCGCATGTAGTTCGCTCTCGAATCGTTCGGCCAGGGTGGCATAGGGCTCTTTGGCAATCCTTGTTACCGTTACCTGGGGCAGCTCTTCCAGGCGCTGTAGCTGGCGGGCAATACTGTAGAATTCTCCGTCGGTGGTGAGGATGCGCAGTGGTTGACTGGGGTCGAATGCGCTCAGTAGCCGGTACACTAACTCGTGGGTGTTCGGCGCTATTGCGATTAGGTCTGCCCGGGGCAAGTTGAGGGATTTCGCGATCGCCGCTTGCCATAGGGGTATCTTCTCTTCAAAAATTGGCCCCCACTTTTCGTCGGCCAGTAGCGCTGCATCGCGCCAGTACTGCTGCACCGCGTTCAGGGTGACATCGGGCCAGTAGTGGTGGGAGTGGCAAGCCATATGCAGCATAGAAGAGGGGCTGCCGCTGGGTGCCTGAAGGAACTCGCGATAGAATTTTTTATACATAGGTGTTTAGCTTTAAAAGCCGATTTATTTGTTATGGGCTGATTGTAGAGCTTGGCAACAGGAAGGAGTAGAGGGTGAAATACTTACACACCATGGTTCGCGTAACCAATCTGGATGAGTCTCTGGCGTTTTACTGTGAAAAATTGGGGCTACAGGTTGTTAGTCGAAATGATTACGAGAAAGGGCGCTTTACCCTGGTATACCTCGCAGCACCCGAGGATCTTGAGGCGGCTGGGGAGAATAAGGCTCCGACGCTGGAACTCACTTACAATTGGGACCCGGAAAGTTATACGGGCGGACGAAATTTCGGCCACCTGGCGTATCGGGTGAATGATATTTACGCGGTTTGCCAGCGTATGATGGATCAGGGGGTGGTTATCAATAGGCCGCCGAGAGATGGCCACATGGCATTTCTCCGCTCCCCGGATGGTATTTCCATTGAATTATTGCAGAGCGGAGCGCCGCTCGCCCCTCAGGAACCCTGGATGTCGATGGAAAATCAGGGCGAGTGGTAGTTCGGGATAGTTGTAGCTTGGATAGATTTTGACGGCCTAAAAAAGAGAAATTGAGTGAAAAATACCAGTTGTATTCTGTTGGCCGGAGAGACGGCTGCACGGCGCATACGTGGGGAGGGCTTGTCCCAGGGGCAGTTTTCCACACTGGTCGGCGCTTCCGGTGGCCCCAAGTGGCTGGTGATCAGCCAGTTGGATCGGGTGTTGATGGGGGAGTTTTTCAAGGAGCGGAGTGAGCCAATCACCACTTTGGGATCGTCTATCGGCAGTTTTCGCAACATGTGTTACGCCATGGCGGAGCCGCTGTCGGCACTTGAGCGATTGGAGCATTACTATATCAATCAAGTCTATTCCGAAAAGCCCTCACCTGGGGAAATTACCGCCGGCGGTCGCAAGATGTTGCAGGCGGTGTTGGCTGCCGATGGCGCTCGCGAGGTGGTGGAAAACCCCATCTGGCACAGTCATTTTGTAGCGGTGCGGGGCAGGGGGCCTCTGGGCAGCGAAAACAAGGCGCTTCTGGCCCCGGCGTTACTGGCCTCGGCATTGGCCAATGCGGTTTCCCGCAACAGCTTGAGCGCTTTTTGGGAGCGGGTGGTTTTTCATTCGCAAAAGTCGGCGGGCATCCACTTCGAAAACTTGAGCACTGAAAACATACCGCTCAGCGAGCAGAATACCTGTGCCGCCGTGCTGGCCAGTGGTTGTATTCCCCTGGTGATGACCGGGGTACAGACGCCCGAGGGGGCCCCTGAGGGCAACTATCGCGATGGCGGCATCACCGACTATCACTTTGATCTGCGCTTCCGCCACCCCCAGGGATTGGAGCTCTATCCGCACTTTTTCCCCTATATGGTGCCCGGTTGGTTTGACAAAGGGCTTTCCTGGCGGCGGGTTCGCGGTGATGCGATGCAATCCACTCTGGTTGTGGCCCCTTCGCCCAAATTCGTTGCCACCTTGCCCTATGGCAAAATCCCCGACCGCAATGATTTCTACAAACTCGACCGTGAAGATCGTTTGAAGTACTGGGGGCGGGTGGTTGATTTGAGCCGCCGGGTAGCGGATGACTTTTATGAAATTTGGCAAAGTGGCCGGGCGGCGGACTATTTAATTGAGGTGGGCGCCGAGGATATCCCCCACCGATTGCAGCAGGTCAGGGCCGCATAGGTATGGTGCAAGAATTCAACAGTCCTCAGGAGGAGTACCGTACAACCCAAGAGCGGGTTTATTTTCAGGTGCGCGATGCGATTCTGCGGGGCAAATTTTTGCCGGGCAGGGCGATTACGATCCGGGGGCTGGCCGCAGAGCTCAATTGCAGCCCCATGCCGGTACGCGAAGCGCTGCGCCGCTTGACTTCGGAGCGGGCCCTGGAGCTGTCGGATACCCGGCGGGTCAAGGTGCCGACAATGACCCCGGAAAAGTTGGCAGAGATCTGCACCGCTCGGGTTGCCCTGGAGTGCCAGGCCGCAGAGCAGGCCCTGCCTCTGGTTGGCGATGCCGACTTGGCGCGGCTGCGGACGTTGGATGAGCGCGTTACTGAAGCGCTGGCGCAGAAAGATATCGAGCGCTATGTAACCACCAACCTGGAGTTTCACTTTACCCTTTACCGCCTGGGGCAGCCCCATATCATTTTGTCCCTGATTGAGAGTCTGTGGTTGCAGACCGCGCCCCTCCAGCATCTGGTTTTTCAGCGCTTCGGTGTGCAGGAGCTGCCAGATCGGCACCAGGACCTGCTTGAAGCTATTGCCAGTAGGGATGTGCTGAAGGTGCGCAAAGCCATTCAGCAGGACATTGAGGAGGGGCTCGGCTCTATCTCCGCAGAGGAGCTGCTATAGCAGCTCCTGGTCCCATCAGCACTTCAAGTCCTCTTGACCATTTAGTTTCCACTTTTTTTCCTCGCGCGGGTGCAATTCGACCTTATGTTTTCGGTAGGGGCAGATAGCCCTTGCGCTTCTGTCGATGGCCCCACTAGAATGTGATCACAAATTAGTGGTAACGATTTGGCCTTTGGAGCCCGATGGGTGGGCGCTGAGCAAGGCCTGTGAAAGCCAGGAGATAAATATGAACAAGACTGAGCTGCAGCAACACGACCGCGAGCACCTGTTACACCCCTTTACCGACTTCCACGATTTGGGGCAGCAGGGGACCCGTGTCATTACCAGCGCCGAGGGCGCTTACATCACCGATATTGATGGCAACAAACTGCTCGACGGAATGTCGGGCCTCTGGTGCTGCAATCTCGGCTACAGCCGCAAAGAGATCAGCGATGCGATCTACGAGCAGCTGAATACCCTGCCTTTCTACAACAGCTTTTTCCAGTGCACTACGGTGCCCTCAATTGAACTTGCCGACGCCCTGGCGGAAGTGACTCCGGCACATATGAACAACGTGTTCTTTACCGGCTCCGGTTCCGAGGCCAACGATACAAATTTGCGCCTGATTCGCCGTTTCTGGGATATCCAGGAGAAGCCCGAGAAGCGCATCGTGATTTCCCGCAAGAACGGCTATCACGGCTCTACCATTGCCGGCGCCAGTCTGGGTGGGATGAGCGGTATGCACAAGCAGTTCCAGCCGCTCGATTATATTGAGTACGCACAGCAGCCCTACTGGTTCGCCGAGGGTGGCGATATGTCTCCAGAGGAATTCGGTATTCAGGCGGCTCGCAGTCTGGATGAGAAAATCCAGGAGCTGGGTCCGGATAATGTCGCGGCCTTTATTGCCGAGCCAATTCAAGGCGCCGGTGGGGTAATTATTCCGCCAGAAACTTACTGGCCGGAAGTCAAGAAAGTGCTGGACCAGTATGACATCCTGTTGGTGATGGACGAAGTGATCTTTGGATTCGGTCGTACCGGTGAGTGGTTCGGCGCCGACTATTACGGCATGAAGCCCGATCTGATGACCTTTGCCAAGGCGGTAACCAATGGCTACTTCCCGCTCGGCGGCACTATGGTGAGTGACCGCGTCGCTGAGGTGATTAAAACCAAGGGCGGTGAGTTTACTCACGGCTATACCTATTCCGCGCACCCGGCTGCCTGTATGGCTGGTCTGGCAACTATCAATATTCTGCGCAGTGAGAAGATTATTGAGAATGTTCGCGATATAACCGGCCCCTACTTGTCCAAGCGCTGGGCTGAACTGGCGGAGCACCCGATTGTTGGCGAAACCCGCAGTCTGGGTATGGTCGGCGCCTTGGAGCTGGTAAAAGATAAGGCCAGCCGCGCTCGCTTCGACGACGATTGCACCGCAGGTGCGGTATGCCGTGACCTGAGTATCAAGCACGGCTTGGTTATGCGCGCGGTTGGCGATGCCATGGTTATCGCGCCGCCGCTGATTATGACCACAGAGCAGATCGACGAGCTGGTAGAAAAAGCACATCGCGCCCTGGACGACACTGCGAAAGCACTGGCGTAACATAGCGGCAAGACACCCTGTTGCAGAGGCGGCCAGCGAGCTCTTCTTTCCACGGTAATAAGTGGGAGGGGGGGGGCTGGACCGCCTCTGCGCGGTTAGATTGGATCACCCCCAGGCACCTTATGTCTCAAGAAAAAGAATTCACTGCCCAGCCGGACCTGTTGGAGCAGTCACAAAAATTCCTGGCAGAGCACCCGGACCTAAAGTGGATTGAAGGCTTTATGTTCGATATCAATGGCGTGCCGCGAGGGAAATGGTTGCCGGCGGAAGCGGCCGAGAAACTGCTTAAGGGCAGCCTGCAAATGCCGCGCAGTGCGGTTAGTCTCGATATCTGGGGGCGGGATATTGAAGACAGCCCACTGGTCTTTGCCAGCGGGGACAGCGATGGTGTCTGTCTGCCGGTATCCCCAATGACCCTGGCGCCCTGGCACCGCGAGGCCACCGCTCAGCTGCATATGCAGTTGCACGAAGCGGACGGCTCCTCTCTCTACGCCGATCCCCGCAGCCAGTTGCAACGCGTGGTAGAGCGCCTCGGCAAGCTGGGCTATACCGCCGTGTGCGCGACCGAGCTGGAATTCTACCTGCTTCGCGATGAGGTGGATCACCTGGCGCGCCCGCGCCCGGTTAGCGATAACGATGCGGAGCTGGTGCCGTCTACCGACGTTTACGACCTATCCGAGCTCAACGCGCAGCGACACTTCTTTGCCGATGTGCGCGCAGCCTGCGAAGCCCAGGGGATCCCCGCCGACTCGGTATTGTCAGAGTGCGCGCCGGGGCAGTTTGAAATCAACCTGCTGCACAGCGCCGATCCGGTTAAAGTCGCCGATCAAACACTGCTATTTAAGCGCCTGCTAAAAGGTGTAGCGCGCAGCCACGGTTTCCGCGTGAGCACCATGGCCAAGCCTTTTGGCAATCAGGCGGGCAACGGCATGCATGTGCATATGAGTTTGATCGACGCCAGTGGTAAGAATGTCTTTGACGATGGCTCTGACAGCGGCTCCGATTTGCTGCGCTATGCCGCCGCTGGAATGCTGGCGACGGCCAACGATGCGATGGCGTTCTTTGCACCCCACAGCAATTCTTACCGCCGCTTCCAGGAGAGTTCCCACGCACCGCTGAATCTCTGTTGGGGTTACGATAATCGCACCACTACTTTGCGGGTGCCCGCCAGTGATCCCGCAGCGCGGCGTATCGAGCACCGCATTGCCGGGGCGGATGTAAACCCCTACCTGGTGCTGGCTGCGATTCTCACCGGTGTGTGTCACGGTATTGAGAAGCAGCTGGAGGCGCCGGCACCTGTCGAGGGCGATGCCTATCAGGTGGAGAGTGAGAAGCTGATCAATACCTGGAGCGGTGCACTGGAGCGATTCGAACAGAGCCCTCTGTGGCGCGAGTATCTCGATCCGCGTTTTGTGGAATTGTTTTCCCTGTTGAAGCGACAGGAGCAGGCCGAGATCGCCGCCCGCGTTACCGATGTTGAATACCAGAGCTATCTGCACCGGGTATAAATTTTGAGGGTGTGCCTGAGCGCCGATAACCGCTTTAATAAACGGCTTTCACGACAGGAGAGTCAGGGTAGGCAATTCCTCTGCTATACCTAAATTTAAGTGCATAACGCGCTTGAAACTCTCCTCCTGAAAGTGTGTTCGAGAAATCTAGCCCGCCATTTGGCGGGCATTTTTTATTACCCGCTCGTTAATACCTGTTTTAGCCTTTGTCTACCTTGAGGGTGTCGGGCGATATGGCCTGAGTTGGTGGCCCTGTCGCCATTTTGGCTTGCGAGCACACCCTTGAGTCAGGATACCAAGAGTGTGGACCGCTTCTGCCTAGCAGTCATTTCTCCGCCAGTGTATTCTTCCGCTTTACCAGTGAGACACCCCAGACGGTCGATTCTTGCGTGTCGGCATTTGCAGAATGCCTGTGCGCAAGTGGTTAATGTAATGGGGTATAAGAATATTGCAGATGGGGAAACTATGACCGCCTTGGGAAATTGTGCAGACGGTCCAACGGCTGGCGAAAAGCGGCCGCTTAAAATTTGCCTTTTGGGGTATCGCAGCCATCCACATAGTGGCGGCCAGGGCATTTACCTGCGCTACCTGAGTAAAGCACTGGTTGATGCCGGTCACTCCGTGGATGTTATTTCTGGGCAGCCCTACCCGGAGCTCGATGAGCGCGTCAAGCTTATCAAAATGCCGGGGTTGAATCTCTATGAAGTCGAGCGCCCCGCACGGGCCTTGAAACCCCGCCACCTGTTGTCATGGGCGGATTTTTTTGAATGGTGGAGCAAGCTTACCGGAGGGTTTGCCGAACCCTATACCTTTGGTCGCCGGGTCAATAAATACCTGCGCAAGCACGGCAAGCAATACGACATTGTTCACGACAACCAGTCACTGTGCTACGGCCTGTTGGATATCGAGAAAAATGGCTTGCCTGTTGTCGCAACCATTCACCACCCCATTACCCGCGACCGCCAATTGGCGTTAGATGCGGCTCCTGACTGGCGTTTTCGCCTGCTGGTGCGCCGCTGGCATAACTTCCTGAATATGCAGATAAAAGTATCGCGCAAACTCCGCCATATAGTGACGGTTTCCAAGCAATCTGAGCGGGATATTATCGAGCAATTTGGTGTGGCTCCCGAACAGATTCACCTTATTTACAACGGTATTGATACCGAGTTATTCAGCCCGGGGGCGGAGAATAAGCGCCTGCCGCTGCGTATTATGACTACCGCCTCGGCGGACCAGCCACTGAAAGGTTTACGTTTCTTACTACAGGCGCTGGCGGAGCTGCGCGGGGAGTATGCGGACATAGAGCTACTGGTGGTAGGCAAATTGCGCGAGGGTGGTGCCACCGAGCGCCTGCTTCACGACCTGGACCTTCAAGATAGGGTGCAGTTTGTCTCCGGCATTTCTAACGATGAGCTGGTGGATCATTACCGCAAGGCGACAGTGGTCGCTTGCCCATCGCTCTACGAAGGTTTTGGCTTGCCCGCCGGCGAGGCAATGGCGTGTGGTGCCCCTGTTGTATCCAGTGATGGGGGGGCTTTACCCGAAGTCGTTGGGGATGCCGGAATTGTGGTGCCTGCAGGCAATCACGAGGCTTTGGCCAGCGCCCTGCGCCAAGTGTTGTCCAGCGAGGCGCTGCGCCAAGAACTCAGCGAGAAAGGCCGACAGCGTATTGAAAATAAATTTTCCTGGAAGATTGCCGCAGACAGCCTGGTGAAATATTACCGGGAAATTCTCGGGCACTCCCTGGTGCAACAGTCTGGTGATCACGCCGTGGATACGCCGAATATACGCAGTGCGGAGGCCGCTTAATGATTACCGTAGATCCACAGCACTTGAGTCTTCGCCCGGGACAAAAAGTCCTCGATTTAGGCTGCGGTGAAGGGCGTCACTCCATTCACTTGATGATTACCGATGAGGTCGATGTTTACGGCATCGACCTGTGTTTTGACGATGTGCGCACCGCCAGTGAGCGAGCGGAACCTTTCCGCGCTCCCGAGCATTCAAAGGGCCGTTTGCAGTTCGGTGTTGCCAATGGTTTGCAGCTGCCATTTGCCGATGGGAGTTTTGATGTGGTGATTTGCTCGGAGGTACTCGAGCATATCCCCGACTATAAATCCGTATTGGCGGAGATCAATCGAGTGTTAAAACCCTCCGGTATTTTTGCCGCGACGGTACCGGCCTTTTTCCCCGAGTGGGTGTGCTGGAAACTCAGTGATGAATACCATCAGGTTGAGGGGGGGCACATTCGAATATTTCGCGAGCGCGGGTTGCGCGAGGATATTGAAAAGCTGGGTCATCGCTATTTTGCCCGGCATAAAGCCCATGCACTGCACGCCCCCTATTGGTGGTTGAAGTGCCTGTTTTGGAATAAGCCCAACGCCCGCTTGGTATCCGCCTATCACCGCTTGCTGGTGTGGGATCTGATGAAGAAACCGGCATTTACCCGGATTCTCGAAAAATTGCTGAACCCGTTTTTGGGAAAAAGTATTGCGCTTTATTTTGTCAAGCCTGCCAGTTCGGCACAGCGAGTAGAAGATGCGCCCCTCCCCCTGTCTGAGGGCGCTGAAGCATGAGTGAGGTTTCTGTGTCGGCAAAAGTTTCAGGCCTGTTTCCGGAAGGATTTATTCAGAATAGTGCTGCCTATATCCTCTCCCAGCAGCTTGCCGATGGCTCAATTCCCTGGTTTAAAGGCGGCTATGCCGACCCCTGGGATCATGTCGAGGCCGCTATGGGGCTCGCCATTGCCGGGGAGTTCAGCGCTGCGGAAAGAGCCTATGGCTGGTTGGCTGAAATACAATTGGAGGACGGCAGTTGGTGGGCGGCTTATAAAGACGGCGATATCGACAATCGGGAGCGCCGCGAAACCAATTTTGTCGCCTATGTGGCGACAGGGGTCTGGCAGTATTTCCTGATCAGTAAGGATGCGCTGTTTTTGCAGCGCTATTGGCCGATGGTGGAGGGCGCGATCGAGTTTGTACTGCGCCTGCAAACGGAGTTTGGCGAAATTCACTGGGCGGTGGATGCCGAGGGTAAACCGCTGGAAGACGCCCTGATCACCGGTTGCTCTTCTATTTATAAAAGCCTGGAATGCGCCATTAACATTGCCCATCAGCTGGGTATTGCCCGCCCTCAGTGGTCGTTTGCACGGGATGCGCTGGGCGATGCACTGCGCAATAAGCCGGAGCGTTTTGACCGTACCTGGGAGAGCAAGGCGCGCTTTTCGATGGACTGGTTTTACCCGGTATTAACCGGCGCTTTTTCTGGCGAGGCGGCGCAGCTGCGCCTTCAGCAGCGCTGGGATGAGTTTGTCGTGGCCGGTTTGGGCTGTCGCTGTGTCAGTGATGAGCCCTGGGTAACCGTGGCTGAGTCGTGCGAACTCACCATGTCCCTGGTTGCCGCTGGACAGCGCTCGCGAGCAGAGATTTTGTATCGCGGCTTGCACCGCTGGCAGGACAAAGACGGAGGCTATTGGACCGGTTACGTCTATCGGGATGAGGCTATCTGGCCGGAGGAAAAAACTACCTGGACCGTTGGCGCCATGCTTTTGGCCGCCGATGCGCTCGCCGGATTAACGCCAGCGAGCGCGCTGTTTACCTCGGTGTGTCTGCCCTCAAATGCGGCGCAGGATGCCCAGGGTATCGACAATTTCGACCAGCTCGAATTGAGCGGAAGCCAGGGCTAGCTTGTAAATATCATAGGGCGCCTGGCCGCCATCGGCAGGGTCCGGGAAAATATCGTGGATAGCCAGGTAGCCGCCGGGCACGATATGCCGGGACCAGCTGCGATAGTCGGTCATGGCCGCCTCCAGTGAGTGGCCGCCATCAATAAAGACCAGGCCCAGAGGGGTATTCCAACGGCGTGCGGCCGTTGCGGAGGGGGCGACCACGGGAACTACCCAGTCGTCCAATTCGGCAGCGCGAATATTGGCGCGGAAAGTGCGGAAACTGTCCATTAAATTGGCCTGACCATCAAACAGCTCGGGGTCGTGATACTCCTCTCCGGGCTGGTGCTCCTCGGAACCGCGATGGTGGTCTACGGCAAACAGGATGTTATCGGATAGTTTACAGGCGCTGGCCAGGTAGATAGTCGATTTGCCGCAGTAGCTGCCCACCTCAAGGCAGGCGCCCAGGGAGCTGGCCTTCGCGGCCAAGTGGTAGAGAGCTTCCCCCTCATGGGCGGCGAGAAATCCTTTAATCGTTTGAATATCGACAGGTAGTTTTAGAGACATGGGTAACCGCTTGCTGTTTTTCGTGGTCGAAACACTAAACTGCCACTATTACAAAAGCAATTGGGTTTTTTATTCAGCGGCTCTTTGGGGCTCAGGAAAATAAGTAGAAATTGAAGTATGCGTAAGGATCACAGACCCTATTGGCTCAAGCGAGTGCAGTTGCGCTGGCGCAAATGGCGAATGGAGTATTTTCTTCTGCCGCAATTTGATGCGGTTGGTGTTGAGCCGGAAGTGATGGACCCGGGTTCTGTTCATGTTTTTGGTGGAAATGTTCGACTGGGGAATTACCCCCACCTAATCTCCAATAGTGAAAAATGTATCCGCTTTACCACCTTTGGGCACAAAGGGGGCGAAGCGTTTATTACTATTGGTGATTTTGTGCTGATCTCTCCGGGCGTGCGTATTTCTGCGGCGCAATCTATAGAAATTGGTGATGCCTGCATGATCGCGGCCAATGTCTATATTTCAGACTCCGATTGGCACGGACTCTACAATCGCACGCGCCCGTTCCGCTGTACGTCACCGGTACGCCTGGGTAACAATGTGTGGATTGGTGATGGCGCAACCATTTGTAAAGGTGTCACTATCGGTGATAACTCTGTGGTGGGGGCCGGTAGTATCGTCACTAAGGATGTCCCTGCAAATACGGTTGTCGCCGGCAATCCGGCAAAACCCATTAAATCAATAAATCCCAAGCGGCGTATGATTACCCGCGAGGCATTATTTGCCGATGCCTTTCGCCAGGCGCACAATCTGGATGAACTGGATAAGATGATGTTGGCAGACAACAGTTTATTGGGGTGGCTGCGCGCAGTATTTTTTCCCCGCCGTGGCGATTAAATGTGTAAGTATTAATTAAATGAAAAAAAGAAAAAGCATTGTCCTGATTGGAATGCCCGGCGCCGGAAAAAGTACGCTGGGGGTGTTGTTGGCCAAGGAGCTTGCGCTGGGATTTACGGATACTGATGTTCTGATTCAATCCAGGGAGGGCAAGACTTTGCAGCAAATTATGGCCGACAGTGACTATTTAAACCTTCGCGCCATTGAGGGGGAGGTTTTAGCCGAGGCTAGCCTCCCCAGTGATGTTATCGCCACCGGAGGCAGCGCAGTCTATAGCGAAGAGGGCATGGAAAACCTGCGCACTCAGGGGGTGGTGGTGTTTCTCCAGTGTTCGGCAGAAGAGCTGCGCCGGCGTATCCACAACTATGAAAGCCGCGGTATCGCCAAGGCCCCGGGGCAGTCTTTTGTAGAGCTGTTTGAAGAGCGCCAAGCCCTTTATCGGCGATATGCAGAAATTACGGTGAATTGTGATGGTCGCTCCCTGCAGCAGGTGCTTGAGCAGGTGCTTGAGGCGCTGGGAGAGTTTGCCGAGTCGCGATGATTTTTGCAGCGGGCCCCAGGCCTTGAGACGAGGGGCTTTACTTTTCTCGCTGTTGCCTTAAAGTGGCAGCTGAGTGGTGTATTTCACCTGCTTGAGGGCAAAGGTGGAGTTGACCGATGCCACGTTTGGCAGGTGCACCAGAGAGCGCTTCAGTAACTGCTCATAGTGCTCCACGCTATCTACGACCACGCGCAGGACATAGTCTTTGTCCCCACTGGTTGAATAGCACTCCACCACCTCTTGGACATCCTGAACGGCTGATTCAAAATTGTTCAGGGATTCCTCATCGTGGTTGTGAATGATAACGTAGCAGTAGACGGTAACACCCAGGTCCAACTTGCGTGGATCTAGCAGGGTAACGCGGCCACGGATAATGCCCTCGGCTTCCAATCGCTTGATTCTGCGCCAGCAGGGCGTGTGGGAAAGACCGACTTTATCACCCAGCTCTGCCATGGAGTAATCTGCGTTCTCCTGCAGCGCTCGCAGAATCTTGCGGTCAAAATCATCCAGGTCTGTCGAACGCTTCATAAAGACTCCTATCCTATAAAAATTATTTCATTCGAAACTTTCATCACAAATTTACGCATATTTGCGTGAATAAAGCAATGCTCCATTGCCCTTAACGAACTAGTATGACCTGACTAAACCGTTTCGGGATAGGTGCCGTGCGCCTTCAGCCGCTCTGGGACTTTGCGGCAAATATAACAACAGGCGCACCTAGCCACAGAAAACGGACTATTCGGAAGAATAATGACTAATAACTCGGACCGGGTTTCGAGAAGAATAATTAACCGGAAGTAGGTGTATGACTGAAAAAGTAACCAGTCCTCAAAGTACGGCGGACTCCCAGGTAAAAAAACAAGTTTCACTGGACGATCGCTACACCATGCTCAGGGGGCGTGTGCTCCTCTCAGGCATCCAGGCCCTTGTGCGCTTACCCATAGATCAGATGCGAATGGACCGGGATCGCAGTCTCAATACTGCGACTTTTATCTCCGGTTACCGGGGGTCGCCCCTGGGCGGGTACGACCTGCAGTTATCCCGGGCGAAAAAACTGCTGGAAGAGTACAACATCCGTTTCCAGCCTGGCGTCAATGAAGAGTTGGCCGCTACGGCAGTTTGGGGTTCTCAGCAGGTGGGCTTGTTCCAGGGCGCGGAAGTGGATGGCGTCTGCGGCATTTGGTATGGCAAGACGCCGGGCGTCGACCGCTCTTGCGATGCCTTTCGCCATGCCAATGCGGCGGGTTCCTCTCCCAAAGGCGGTGCGCTGATTATTGCCGGCGATGACCACGGCTGTAAGTCATCGTCCTATCCCGGACAATCTGAATTTGCCTTTGTGGATATGCATATTCCAGTACTGAACCCCGCCACCGTGCAGGAGGTGCTGGACTATGGTCACTACGGCTTGGAGCTGTCGCGCTTTAGCGGTTGCTGGGTGGCCATGATCACCCTGGCAGAAAATATGGACAGCTCTGCGACCGTGGAAGTGGACCCTGAGCGGGTCAAATTTAACTACCCGGATATCGAGCGCCCCGAGGGCGGCCTGAATATTCGCAAGCAGGATAACCCCCTCGAACAGGAAGAGCGCCTGTGGCGCTACAAGCGCCCCGCTGCACTGGCTTTTGCCCGCGCCAATAAGCTTAACAAGGTGGTGTTGGAGAACCCCGAGGCGAGCCTCGGTATCGTCACTACCGGTAAGGCCCATCTGGACCTGATGCAGGCCTTCGAAGATATGGGTATCGATGAGCAGAAGGCCAAACAGCTCGGTATCCGCATCCTCAAAGTGGGCATGACCTACCCCCTGGATGTGCCGGGTATTCAGGAGTTTGCCCGAGGGCTGGATACGCTGCTGGTGCTTGAAGAAAAGCGCAGCCTGATGGAGGTGCAGCTGAAAGAGGAGCTGTACAACGTTCACGTTAAGGACCCGAATTTCCCGCGTATTCTCGGCAAGGTGGACGATAGCGATCAGCCGTTGATGCCAGCTTATGGCGAACTGTCGCCGGCGATTATTGCCCAGGTGCTGGGCTTTGTTCTGGGTGAGGACAAGTTGGACGAAGGCGGTAAGCACCGCCTGATGCGCCTCAACGCCCTGGCTGAGCGCATTTCCCGGCAGGCGGGCTCCAGCGTATCGCGCCTGCCCATGTTCTGCGCCGGCTGTCCCCACAACCGTTCCACCAAGGTGCCGGAGGGGAGTCGGGCTCTGGCAGGTATTGGCTGTCACTATATGGCCCAGTGGCTCGACCGGGAGACTTATACCTTCACGCAAATGGGTGCCGAGGGCGTTAACTGGGTGGGGCAGGCGCCGTTTACTAGTGAAAAACATGTCTTTGTAAACCTGGGTGATGGCACCTACTTCCACTCCGGCATTTTGGCGATTCGCGCTTCCGTGGCTGCCAAGGTCAATATCACTTACAAGATCCTGTTTAACGATGCAGTCGCCATGACCGGCGGCCAGCCCCACGACGGGGAGCTGGCACCGGATATGATTTGTCGTCAGGTTTTGGCGGAAGGGGTAGAGAAGGTTGTCCTGGTGATGGATAACCCGGATAAATACAAAGGTGCGCTGTCTTTCCCCAGTGAAGTTGAAATTCATCACCGGGATTACCTGCCCGTGGTAATGAATGAGCTGCGTGAGGTTGAAGGTTGTACCGTTATTATTTACGACCAGACGTGTGCCACTGAACTGCGCCGCAAGCGCAAGCGCGGGCTGCTACCCAAAGCCGAGGGGCGCCCCTTTATCAATGAGCTGGTGTGTGAGGGCTGTGGGGATTGTGTCCAGCAGTCGAGCTGTATCGCAGTGGAGAAAGTGGAAACGGCGCTGGGAGATAAACGCCGGATAAACCAAACTGGCTGCAACCAGGATATGTCCTGTGTTAACGGCTTCTGCCCGTCCTTTGTCACGGTGAAAGGCGGCAAGATAGCCAAGGGCGCCGGGGTTGGCGATGTGTTGCGTACTGAAGCGGCCAAGTTGCCCTTGCCACAGCTGCCGGACTTACAGCAGCCCTACAACTTCCTGGTGACCGGCGTTGGCGGCACCGGTGTGGTGACTATTGGCGCCTTGTTGGCGATGGCGGCGCATATCGAAGACAAGGCGTGCAGCACCCTTGATCAGACCGGCCTGGCACAAAAGGGCGGGGCGGTTTACTCCCATATCCGCTTTGCCGCCGAGCCCCAGGCTTTGCAGGCGGTGCGTATTTCCGATGGCCGCGCCGATGCCCTAATGGCCTGCGACCTGATTGCTGCGGGCAATGTGGCGGCTTGTCTGGCCAAGCTGGATGAATCGCACAGCCGTGCGGTGGTAAATACCCATTTGAGCCCAACGGCGGCAACGGTGCTTGGGCGTGAAGATGTCCACTCGCCGCAGGCGGTGCTGGATACGGTGAGCAGTGCGGTTAGTGAGCTGAGTTCTGTAGAGGCACATCGCCTGACCAAGTCGGCCCTGGGGGATACGCTCGCCGCCAATATCTTTATGCTCGGTTACGCCTGGCAGAAAGGGCTGATCCCGCTAACTGAGGCCTCTCTACTGGAAGCGATCCGCTTAAATGGTGTGGCTGTGGAGGGCAACCTACAGGGATTTGCCGCAGGGCGCCTGGCGGCAGAGAATCGCCAAGCGTTAGATAAACTGTTAAGGCCTGAAAAAGCTGCGCTAGAGGTGCCACAAACGCTTGAGGCGATAGTGGCTCATCGGGTGGCGCATCTCACCGGCTATCAAAATGCAGATCTCGCCGAGCGCTACCGCAGTCTGGTAGATACAGTGAAATCTGCTGAGATTTTAAAAGTGCCCGGCAATGTACAGCTGGCTGAGGTCGTTGCGCACAATTATGCAAAACTGCTCGCCTATAAAGACGAGTACGAGGTCGCCCGCCTGTATACCGATAGTCGCTTTAGCGAATCACTCAAAGAAAACTTTAGTGGCGACTTTACCCTGGAGTTTAATTTGGCTCCCCCACTATTGGCGCGCTTCGATAAAGGCCTGGGGCGTCCCCGCAAAATGAAGTTTGGCGGTTGGATGTATAAGGCATTTACTGTGCTGGCGAAGCTAAAATTCTTGCGTGGATCGGCGTTTGATATCTTTGGCTATACCGCTGAGCGAAAAATGGAGCGGGCGCTGATTGGCGAATATGAAGAATTGGTTAAGAAAGTTCTGGATCAATTGAATTCGCAGAATCATGCCGCCGCAGTCGAGCTACTTCAATATCCGGACAGCATCCGGGGCTATGGCCCGGTCAAAGAGGCCAATATTGAAAAGGCAAAACAGCAGCGGGATATCGCCTGGAAGCTTTTTGAAAATCCAATCCGGGATGTGAACCGATCGGCGGAAGTTGAAGTGTTTGACCCGGCCAAGGCGCAGCAGGTAGGTTAATTACCGCTTTACCTGAGCGGCTCGGAGAGTTTTTAGAGCCGCTCGTTATTTCCTACCAGACACCCTGTAAGCGCACGGCGAATTGGTTAGTTTTATCTCCAGTAAAATCGTCGTCGCCCAGGGTGATATTCATCATGAGCCGCACTTTGGGGTTGAAATAATAATTAAATCCCAAAGTGAAGTTGCTGGCTCGCAGGTGGCGCAAGTCCCGATTATCTATGCTGTTGTATCTTGCCGCCAGTTCCCAGGCACCCTCTGGGGGCGATGGCTTTATCGATTTAAATACCCCCTTTTTGGCGTCGTAGGGTTTACTCTGTCCGCTAATTGCCCAGCTTCCCAAAATATACCAGGCGTGGACATCCTGATCGCCAATAAAGCACCCACTGATGGGGTCGCAAAAAAAGTTTGCTGGTTGACCGAAAAACTCCTCAAATGTCAATTCAGAGAGGTATAGCTTGCCGCCAAACTGTCCGTAGGCATATTCCGCCTGCATAAATAGAGAACCATATGTCGCTGCCAATTCGAGGCCGGTGATATTGGCATGTCTTCCGGCATCCCCTAGAAAGAATTCGTCATCGCCAAACGCCCCAAAGAAGTTATCCGCTCCGCCGGGGGTGATAGCTATGAGTTGCTCAGGCCCCCGGCGACCGGCATAGGCAACTTCCGCGAGGATATCCGGGGTGTCTTGATTTGCTTTTTCATAACTTTGGGATATCCCCAGGTGGAGTGTCGATATCGCGCTGCTGATGGGGGCCCAGGTTAACCGGGCAGCGCTACCAAACCCTGAATTTCTGGGTTCGCCCGGATTGCGCAAATTAAACAGGTTCAGGCTGAAGGTGTGGCAGCACCAATAGGTATTCCAGCCGATTCCCTGTTGCCGCCCTCGGCCACTAAAAATACCTGAGGCAGAGGTGGCCGCCCGCTCCATCAGTACTAAGTCGTTGGAACTGGTGAGCTCATTAATTGAGCGGCCGGGCTTGAAGTTACCGATGGTGAGTTTTCCATTGTAGAGTTCAGTCGCGAGGTAAACATCGCGAAGTCCACCGGTTCCATCACTGGCAAAATCCCGCTCTAGCTTGTAATCCCACTGCCATACTTTGCCCTTTACAAAAAGTCTGGCGCGGCGAAAGTCTGTGGTATTGACTGGGTCTTCCAGGTCTTTATCAAAAATATAGGTATCGAAGTGTATCCTTCCGCCGAGCTGTGCGGAGAAATTGCCATCATCGGAGATAATTTTTAGTCCGCCAGTTGTCTCGGCCTCATCGGCAATGACCGCCAGGCTAAATAAAAGGGTGGCTATGACACAGCATGCTCCCCAACCCTTCATAGGGCACCTCTTCTTGTTGAGAGTGATCATTGATCGAGGGAAAAGTGTTATTCGAGTTTAGCAATAGAACAGGCGGAGTCGGGAGGGGCGTAAATAAAGCGGCGCAGAAAATCTGCGCCGAAAATCACTGGAGGGGCGCTGTATTAGAGGCGCTCTAATTGGTAGCCACTGTCGCCCAAGAATTCAAGCACACTGCGCTCACCGACTAGGTGGCCGGCGCCGACAATCACAAATAGGGATTTGTGGTTCGGTCCTTTGAGGACAATTTTTTCAGCCATTTTCTTGTTTCGGTCAAAGAACAGGGTGTCGTACAGCGATTTATATTCGGGATTCTCTGTTAGGCTGTCGAGGATAATCAGGCGGTTTAAGGTATCGCTATCCCCCTTTTTCCAAGCGCTGGTAATTTGGGGTAAAAAAGATGAAATATCTTCAATTTGCTCCAGGGTCTGCTGGAGTAGCAGGGCTGGGTTCTCCAGGCCATTTAACATCTGAAACTGCTGGAGTACACCCTCTAGCTCCAGAATAGACTTGCCATCTTTTTTGGCCTTTAACAGGAAATGCCGGTCAATACCGAGCTCAGGGTTGAGGCCGTGGGCTTGCATCTCAAGCATGCTCATAGAGATCATGGCAATGGCGGGGCGCTGTCGAATAAACATCGCCTCGGGCATATTGCGCTTTTGCATCCATGATTTCAGTTGATCGTACAGCTCGGGGGGCAGCTCGTCTTTCAGGGTGCGCTCGCCCTGATACACGGATTCCATCATGATGCGCTGCTGCAACAGTGGGTCACCTTCAGCAGCGAGGATATCGGCCTCTACGGCAATGGCATCACTTCTGCTGTATGCCTGCTCAATTTTTTCTCTAAGAGGGTAGAAATCCTCAGTTGCCAGATGTATGGAGCCGAGTAAATAAACCGTCTTGCCATCTTTACTCGCTTTCCAAAAGATGCCTTTATCGCTCTCAGCGGCTGAAGCCCCTACAGTGAGCAAAAATAGTATGAGGGCGAGTACAAAACTTATTTGTCGATGGAGCATGATCAAGTCCCTGAGTGGTTTGCTTCGCTAAATACTACCATTAACCTTTTCTGGCACCAGAGGTAGGGGGGCAGTTTTGGCAAATAGAGCCATTCCCGTGTAAATTAGTGATGACTAGCTGGGAAATTCTCCTTGGCGGAGTCAAAATAGCCCTTTTGGTCTGCGGTCACGGAAGTCAAATTGAAGGTTGTACAGTTTTTACCCAGTTTAGAGCCAGGGGTCGCGGCAACGCTTGCGCTTGAGTTTGCCAATGAATTGGTCAAAAAGGGCCATGAATCCCTGGTAATTTCTGCCGGTGGACCAATGGAGGCGCGGTTTCGCCTACACGGTAGTGAGCATATTAAATTTCCGGCGATCCGGGAGTCGGCTTGGTCACTGCGCCATGTATCCCGCCTGCGCAGGGTCCTTACCCAGTTGCAACCGGATATCGTCCATACCTATGGCCGCCCGACAGCCTTTCTCGCCTGGCGCGCGCTAAGGCGTGCCCCCGCCACAAACCGCCCCAAATTGGTGCCTTTGGTGGATCAATATTTCTCTAATAGCTACTTCAATAAAGGCTTGGCGGCGGGAGATGGAATTATTGCAACTTCATATGGGGTTGCTGAGCACCTGAATAAGTCCATCGCCAGGCCTGTAGAAAAATCAATGGAGATTATTTATCGCGGTATCAACACTCGCGAGTTTGACCGTGAAAAGCCCGTAGCCAGCCAGTGGCAGTTGAAGCTTCTGAATAGCTACCCCCAGCTGGAGGGGAAAAACTGGTGGTTGATGCCGGGGGTGATTTCTGCCGGCGGGGGGCACGAGGCATTTTTGCAAATGCTGGCACAAATTGTAGGGCAGAGGGACGACATTCACGGAGTAGTCGTCGGCAGCCCACTAGGAAATGATTTGCGCTATCTGAAAAAATTGGAAGCGCTCGCGCAAGACTTGAACCTGGGTGGCAAGGTGACCTTTCTCGGTGAGCGCCGCGATATGCGCGAGCTCTATGCCAGCTCTCAACTTGTCTTTCACCTTGCCGGGGAGAGGGATGAGAGTGGCAAGTATGCCAAGGAGGCTTTGGCGATGGGGCGTCCGGTAATTGCTTATGCCGATGGTTGCGCGGGGGAGGTTTTGCAAAATCATTTCCCCGACGGATTGGTGCAGCGAGGCGATACGAAAGCGCTGATAGAGTCGACTTTAGGTCTGCTGGGGCGCTCTAACAGCTTGAACCCGCAAGACTTTGGCTATGCAAGCGCAGCGGAGAAAACTATAGATTTTTTCCGTAGGGTTTTAAATTAACTCTGTAATGCCTCTGCAGGCTTTTGGACGATAAAAAGCCGGCTAAAAATACAAGTGTCCATTGACGGAGAGGGTGTCAAAGCCCACATTGGGCATATTGGTGCCGGCATTGGAGAAATGGCTGTAGCGCAAAGAGACGGAGTGGCCTCTGCTAAAGCGATATCCCAGTGCCAAATGCAGTGCAAAATTGAGCTTGGTGCTCAATTCGAGTTCGCCAAAATGTCTTTCGCTTAAGTAGGACATGCCTATGCCCGCTTCGGTAAAGCTGCCCTGTGGCTCACTGCGAGGATACCAGCGCAAGACGGGCTTAATTTCAATAATATTTTGCAGCTGTTTTTCTTTGAGGTGCTTGATTCGCAGATGGGAATAACTGCCTTGACCCCACCATTGCAGGGTATTATCGCCGAGGCTGAATGAGGATAGTCGTTGGGAATAGCTAAATCCTGCCATATCTGCGGCTGAGATAGACAGGTATTGTATAAGTTCATCTCCCAGCCCCTTGCCGCCACTTGCAATAAACTCTGACTCTGCACAGATCGGCGGCGCAAACAGGAAGCCGCCGATAAGCAGACAGGCACAGTGTTTGCGAGCACTGTGAGTTTCGCTTGGGAATACTGATTTACGCATAATTTTGCGGAATCTGCTGATGAAACTGTTTTAAAGACTAGTGGGCAAGGGTTCAATGGCAAGCGTCCAGAGAGGGGCTTGCCATCGGTTTCTTTCTCTTCTAGCGCCACTGGCGTTTCAGTTGTCGCAGTGCGTCAGAGTGTAATTGCCGCGCACGCTCCTGGCTAAGCCCCAGCTGCTCGCCAATAACCCGAAAAGAGCAATCCTTGTCGGAAATTAACCCATACCTCAAATTGAGGACTGTTCGCTGTCGTGCCGGCAGGCGGGAAACCGCCTCTCGCAGGCGCTGAGCCAATTCCTGGTTGGTCACCAGCTCGTCTGTATTGTAAAGCTCATCTGCGGGTGCGTAGTCCAGCCGGGTACTGCTCTGGTCGTCTGCTACCGGGTCATCCAGTGACCCAGTTGGTCCGGGCAGTTTTAGCAGGCTTTGAATCCTCTCGATATCGAGCCCGGTCTGGCGGGCCAGATTGTCATCGGATGCGGGTTGTCCTAGGGCGCGAACTTCGCCGATGGCTCTGTAAATGGCTCTTAAGTCATCCTGAACATTGGCCGGCTGTCGAACCAGATCTTCGTTGCGCCTTAGGGCCAGCTGAATCTCTTGCTGAATCCACCAGTAGGCATAAGTTGAAAAGCGGTAGCCCATTTGCGGTTTAAAGCGCTCAATTGCCTTCATTAACCCAACATTGCCCTCTTGAATCAGGTCGATAAAGGGGACCGATGGGTTGCGGAAACGTTTGGCGATAGCGATAACCAGGCGCAGGTTGCACTGGATCAATTTTTTTCGCTGCTTTTGAAAGCGCTGTAGGAGCCCATTCAGTCTGCTGCGATTGCGCCTGTCCAGGTTCTCGCTGGAGAGGAGTGCTTCTGTATGGGCAATGATCAGCCCGTGATCGTAGGCACCGGTGCTTCCCCGCTGTTCTACCCCTTCGCTGCGCAGCTGGACCAGCTGGGTGCCGCTATTTTGAAGGCTGGAGATCAGTTTTTCTTCCAGGTCGCGCAATAGGCAGGTGGTACTGTGCTCATCCTCCGGGGTTAATAGCTCAAGCCTATAAAGGTGCTTGAGATAGCTTTGCATCGGGGTGCTACCGCTCTCGGAGAGCGTATCGCCCGCTGCCGGGATCTCTTCGACATTGGGGCTGCGCTCAACGCTGGGGTTGGGCGTATCTATACCCTGAGAAGAGTCGGAGAGGGGGTCGCTTGTATCCTTCAGCCATTCTTCATCCCTTGAGTAAAAGTGTTCTCGGGACAAGTGCTTAACCTTCTGTTGGCTGTGTGAGTACCATACGCTGTGAGGCTATAGGCGTTGATGGCGCCTATTTCCCTCTCACTATAGAAGAGTATTGGGAAGGGCGCCTGGGTCAGGTATGACTGGAGGGTTGCTTTGGTTTGCTGCAATAAGTCGGGTGGGGCGGGATAAGGTGCTCCCGCCGGGGATATAAACCTACTTAATACGTTTTACACGGAGCTTGCGACCGCCATCAATAGGCTTCATAAAGAAGGAGCCAAGCAGTGCTCTTTCTACAACTACAGGGTCGCCAACTTTCCAGAATACGTTGCTTGAATCATTTTGCTTCCACAGCTGGCCGTTATCAAGCGTAATAAATCGTTTGCCATGGGCGCCCATTTGGATTGCTGCGATCTTGGCGTCGATTCTCTCAGGCGCCTCCTCACTTGCAAGCTTCTGCTCATGGCCGAATTCTCTAACAGCGCGCTCCTCTAAAGAGTGGGCAACCCGGTCATAGCAGTCGAGGCGGTTTTCTTGTGATTTAATCCCGGAGCAGGCTTTGATCTGGTCGCTGATAGACTCCGCAAAAACCGGTGGGGAAGAGAGTGCCAGTAAGGTGAAAATAAGTGCTACTTTCATAATTCAGGGTATAGATTTATTGGCTAATTATGCGTTCATTCTGCCTGATAAGGTGCTATTGAACAAATAGATTTGGGAAGGGGTTCACACCTTTCCGCAGATCAACATGAAAGAATTTATGAAATAGTGTGTGATGGCTGAGCGCTGTGGTATTGGGGACTGCACTGAAAAATTGCAAAGGTTGAAAGCTATCAGTGCAGAATGGATTATAAAATCAAACTATCCAGGGGTGGGGAATGAAGGGTTTATTAGCACCTGTAGCGCTGTTTACTGTGGTGATTGGCTATTTTTTTTGCGAGGGAGTGAATCTCGCTGTCTCTGATCGGGCTAGGGCGCATGCAGCGGGGGCCGTATTGAGTGAACGGGACGATCAGTCCGTTGACTATAACCAGTACTCGGGAGACGCTGAGGACGCCGAGCTGTTTGACGACTCTGATATGTTGGAGTTTGACGGTGATGTATTTGCCGATGCCCCTGAGCAGATGCCGCCGTTGGCAGAGGGCTCGGGTGGCAAAAACAGCGATGAAAAGGACTTTGGCGAATAGCAGCCCGATATAGTTCGAGTGAAAGTTGGCTGGACAAGCGCCCGAAGGTAAAACTCGGGCTCTTGTCCATAGTTAGTGTGTCTATTTTTGCTGGGCGCTAAAGTGCTTTCCGCTCAGGCCCTTGCTGTCATCGCCCATCAGGTAGAGATAGGTGGGCATAATGTCTTCTGCCGAGGTGACCGTTTGCGGGTTTTCCGCAGGGTAGGCGGTTGCGCGCATCGTTGTCCGGGTTGCTCCGGGGTTTAGGCTGTTCACCCGGATATTGGATACGCCTTCCAGCTCATCGGCGAGCACCTGCATAAGGCCTTCAGTGGCAAATTTTGATACTGAATAGGCACCCCAATAAGCCCTTCCTTTGATCCCCACGCTGGAACTTGTAAAAACAATAGATCCCGCGTCTGACTCTTCCAGTAGAGGCAGCATTGCCTTGGTCAGGCCGAATGCCGCATTGACATTGACCTGCATTACCTGTTGCCAGGTATTGAAATTGTAATTGCCGATGGGGGTGCGCTGCCCGAGCAGGCCGGCATTGTGCAGGAGTCCATCCAGGCGGCCGAACTCGGTGCGAATAGCTTCTGCGAGCCCCTCAAACTCCTCTATTTTTGCCGTACTGAGGTCCATAGGGAAAATTGCAGGCTGTGCGCCACCGGCGGCCTCGATTTCATCATAGACCGCTTCTAGTTTGGGGGTTGTACGGCCAAGCAGGATGACTGTTGCCCCGTGCGCAGCAAAAGTTTTTGCTGCGGTTTTCCCTATGCCATCTCCGGCACCGGTGACAAGAATAATTTTGCTTTTTAGTAGGTCGGAGGGCGCTTGGTAATCGCCAACAAAGTCTGACATGAAATATCCCGATACTGTCACTGAGCCTTAATGCCCAGCGTTACTTCAATTTTCAAAAATAGTGTTGTTGTAGGAGTGGCCAAATCTCGTCGGCGGAATTTACCAGGTGGTCCGCCCCCCAGTCGGCGGGGTTGTCTGTCGAGTCGATATAACCATATCCGCAGGCGATAGTTGGCATACCGGCTTTTTGTCCGGCGATGATATCGCGTTTGTGATCGCCGATATAAACTGCCTCAGCGGGTGTGCATCCAATTTGGCTACAGGCTAAAAATAGGGGCTCGGGGTCTGGCTTGGATTTGCTGACATGGTCTGGACAGATAATCGCGGAGGCGGGTGGCAGGTGGGTAAATGCCTCCATTAATGGTGTTGTATAGAGCTCTGGCTTATTGGTGACAATTCCCCAGGGGAGATTGTTTTCAACCAGGTTGTCGAGCAGGTTTTCGATGCCGGGGAAGGTGGTTGTCTTCTCGGCAAGGTGCGCGAGATAGAGATCCAGCAGTCTCTGGAGCAATTCCGGGAATGCGGGATCACCTTCCGCTATATTAAATCCCAGGGTAATTAACGCCCTGGAACCATTGGACACCGTGCCGCGGATTGTCTCGTCGGGTAGTGGTGGCAGTTGTTCCTGTTGGCGCAGTTGATTTAATACAACAATAAAATCCGGTGCTGTATCAAGCAGGGTACCATCCAGGTCAAATAAAACGGCTTTCATTTGGCTGTTCGCTTATTCGGGTTTACTGGCATACATTAGATAATTGACGTCGACATCCCGAGGGTTCAACTTGTAGCTGCGGCTAACTGGGTTGTAAGTCATGCCGGTAATATCGTGAGCTTCCAGGGACTCATCGCGCAGCCAGGCGCCCATTTCTGAGGGGCGGATAAACTTACTGTATTCGTGCGTGCCCTTGGGCAGTAAGCGTAGGACATATTCGGCCCCGACTACGGCAAACAGCCACCCTTTGGGGGTGCGATTGATCGTGGAAAAGAAGAGTTTACCGCCGGGTTTTACCAGTTTTGCACAGGCGCGAATAACAGACGAGGGGTCTGGTACATGTTCGAGCATCTCCAGGCAGGTAACAATATCGAAGCTTTCAGGTGCTTCTTCTGCCAGTTCCTCTACCGCCACTTTGCGATAATTGACACTGACACCACTTTCGAGGGCGTGCAGTTTGGCGACGTTAAGGGGGGCCTCCCCCAGGTCGATACCGGTTACATCGGCCCCTCTTTGCGCCATGGCCTCGGCCAGAATGCCGCCACCGCAGCCCACATCAAGGAGCTTCTTGCCGGCAACTGGAGCGTGCCCGTCGATGTAATTGGCGCGCAGCGGATTGATTTCGTGTAGCGGTTTGAACTCGCCTTCCCTGTCCCACCAGCGGCTGGCAAGTTGCTCAAATTTGGCGATTTCTGAGGGATCTACATTGCTCATGAACTTCTCTGCAAACTCCGTCGCTCGGTAACCGGCATTTTCCAGTGATTGGGCCGGAATCAGGATTTATGGAGCTTCTGAATCGTTCCGTGACGTTTCTGCGGCCGCAAAGGTCCGCAGAGATATTACGGGGTTGTTCGGAGGCTCCTGATCTAGCGTGAATTTCCATTGATTCTATCACGCCACATTTGCGCACGCTGGATAACCTCAGTCTCGTTTAAGGTTTGCAGCTGGCGCTCCTTTAAAAGTTGCCGCCCTGCCACCCAGACGTCGCTGACATTGTGTCCACCGTTGGCATAAATTAGCTGGGATACGGGGTCGTGCAAAGGTTGCTGTTCTAGTCCGCCCAAATGAATGGCTGCGATGTCCGCACTTTTGCCCACTTCCAAGCTGCCAGCGGTGTCTTCAATACCTAGCGCTTTGGCGCCGTTGATAGTCGCCATGCTCAGTGCCTGGTGTGCGGGTAGGGCGGTCGCGTTCCCGCTGACGGCTTTTGCCAGTAGCGCTGCGGTATTGGCTTCGGAGAACAGATCCTGGGTATTGTTGCTCGCAGCGCCATCGGTACCGAGAGCGACGTTGATGCCCGCTTCCAGCATGTCATAGGTTGGGCAAAAGCCTGAGGCGAGCTTGAGGTTGGAGGAGGGGCAGTGGGAAACGTGAGCGCCACTTGAACTCACTAGCTCAATATCTCGCTGGTTGCTGGCCACCATATGTACGCAGAGTGTCTGCGGCCCCAATAATCCCAGGCGGAACAGTCGCTCGGTGGGCCGCTCCCCGGTGGCGCTCAGGGCGCTTTCAACTTCGCCATGGGTTTCGTGGAGGTGCATTTGCACAGGGATCTGCGCCTCGGCAGCGCAGACTGCAATTTTTTCCAGGGTTTTATCGCCTACGGTATAGGGAGCGTGGGGGGCAAATACCACCTCAATACGGTCGTGTGCGCGGTAGTCATCGCGCAGGGCCAACCCTTTGTGCAGCGCTTCATCACTGTTGCGGCTCCAGGGGGTTGGGGCATCCAGCACCGGGAAGGCGATATGAGCCCTGATTCCGCTCTCCCGTGCAGCAATGGCAACAGCTTCCGGGAAGAAATACTGGTCGGAGAAGGTGGTGGTGCCCGAGCGCAGCATCTCGGCAATGGCTTGCCGGCTGCCGTCGGCCGCAAACTGCGGACCCACCCAGCGCTGTTCGGTTGGCCAGATATGCTGTTCCAGCCACTCCTTTAAAGGGCGGTCATCGGCGTAGCCGCGCAATAGGGTCATGGGGGCGTGGTTGTGGGTATTGATCAGCCCGGGGATGAGTGCGTGCTGCCCCAAGTCGACCTCATCTTTTGCCTTAAAGCGCATCGAAGCTTCAGCGGTGGGTACCAGGGCGGAGATTTTGCCCTGCTCTATCGCAAGCGAGCAATTTTCGTACACCTTTTTCTCGGGTACGACCGGGATAATCCAGCGCGCGTGGATCAGGGTATCGACAGTTTGTTGCATCAGCTTTATTGGGTGACTGTTACGGGGGTTTTACTTTAGCCGCAGTCCAAGGGGGCGACAACTGCGGTTTGGACTGTAGTTGGATATCTCCGAGTCCCGCGCCTCCAAATATCTCAAACTATGGTAGAATCGCCCGCTTATCCCGGGCACAGTACGTACGCCCGCGCTATAAAAGGAACGCCGTAAGCCATGGGCGAATTAGCCAAAGAAATCTCTCCGATTAATATCGAAGAAGAACTCAAGCAGTCTTATCTCGACTATGCCATGAGCGTGATTGTCGGGCGCGCACTGCCGGATGTACGCGATGGCCTCAAGCCGGTACACCGCCGCGTGCTCTACGCGATGAGCGAGCTTAAAAACGACTGGAATAAACCGTACAAGAAATCAGCGCGTGTCGTTGGTGACGTAATCGGTAAATACCACCCGCACGGAGACACTGCGGTCTACGACACGATTGTGCGTATGGCTCAGCCCTTCTCTATGCGTTACACCCTGGTCGATGGCCAGGGGAACTTCGGTTCTATCGATGGTGACAGCCCCGCTGCCATGCGATATACCGAGATCCGTATGGACAAGTTGGCCCACGAGCTGCTGTCCGACCTCGATAAAGAAACCGTTAACTTTGTCGATAACTACGACGGTTCCGAGCAAATGCCGGAGGTGTTGCCTTCGCGTGTGCCGAACCTCTTGGTCAATGGTTCCTCCGGTATTGCGGTGGGTATGGCCACCAATATCCCGCCCCATAATCTGGGTGAAGTGATCAAGGCTTGCCTGGCGCTGATCGAAAACTCCGAGCTGACTGTCGACGACCTGATGGAGTATATCCCCGGGCCGGACTTCCCCACGGGTGCCATCATCAATGGCCGCGCCGGTATCCTGCTGGCCTACCGCACAGGCCGTGGGCGTATCTATGTGCGCGCCAAGGCGGATGTGATCCGCGATGATAAGACCAATCGCGAAACCATCATCATTACCGAGATTCCCTACCAGCTGAACAAGGCGCGCCTGATTGAGCGTATTGCCGAGCTGGTCAAAGAGAAGAAAATCGAGGGTATCTCCGAGCTGCGCGATGAGTCTGACAAAGACGGTTTGCGCGTGGTGATTGAGCTCAAGCGCGGTGAGCTGGGTGATGTGGTTCTGAACAACCTCTATTCCCAGACCCAGCTGGAAAGCGTCTTTGGTATCAATATGGTGGCTCTGGTCGATGGCCAGCCCAAGGTCTTGAACCTCAAAGAGCTGCTCGAGCACTTTATTCGCCACCGCCAGGAAGTGGTTACCCGCCGCACGGTTTACCTGCTGCGCAAAGCCCGCGAGCGCGGCCATATTCTGGAAGGCCTGGCAATTGCCATTGCCAATATCGACCCGGTCATCGAGCTGATCAAATCCTCTGCGACTCCGGCGGATGCCCGCGAGGCACTGCTGGCCAAAGGTTGGCCTGTGGGCAATGTGCAGCAGTTCCTGGAGCGCGCTGGCGCCGATGCTTGCCGCCCAGACGACCTGCCGCAAGAGTTTGGCCTGCGCGACGACGCCTACTACCTGTCGCCAGCTCAGGCTCAAGCCATCCTCGAGCTGCGCCTGCACCGCCTGACCGGTATGGAGCACGACAAACTACTGGCGGAATACCAGGATCGACTGGAGCAGATTGCTGAATACCTGCATATCCTCGGTAGCTTCGAGCGCCTGATGGAAGTGATCCGCGAAGAGTTGGAGCAGCTGTCAAAAGATTTTAACGATGAGCGCCGCACCGATATCGTTGCATCTCGCCAGGACCTGACGGTAGAAGACCTGATTACCCCGGAAGATAAGGTGGTCACCATCTCCCATGGTGGTTACGCCAAGAGCCAGCCGCTGACCGATTACCAGGCCCAGCGCCGTGGGGGCATGGGTAAGTCGGCGACTCAGGTAAAAGATGAGGACTTTGTCGAGCATCTGTTGATCGCCAATTCCCACGACACCATTTTGTGCTTCTCCAATAAGGGCAAGGTGTACTGGCTGAAGGTCTATGAAGTGCCCACCGCTGGCCGTGCTTCCCGTGGCCGCCCGATGGTGAATATGTTACCTCTGGAAGAGGGTGAGCGTATCAGCAGCCTGATGCCGGTATCCGAGTACGATGAGAATCACTTTATTTTCTTCACCACCGCCAACGGCACCGTGAAGAAAACCCCGCTCACCGCCTTTGCCCGCCCCCGCAGTGTCGGATTGCGTGCTATTGAGCTGGAGGAGGGGGATCGCCTGGTTGCCACCGCGATTACCGATGGTGAGCGCGATGTGCTACTACTCACCAGTGCCGGTAAAGCGGCGCGCTTCTCCGAGTCCAATGTGCGCTCTATGGGGCGTGTTTCCCGCGGTGTTCGCGGCATCCGTATGCAGGAGGGGCAGCAGGTTATCGCTATGGTTATCCCTGAAGAGGGTGGCTCTGTGATGATGGCTACTGAGAATGGTTACGGTAAGCGCACGGCAATCAGTGAATTCCCCACCAAGGGTCGCGGTACCCAGGGTGTTATTGCGATCGCGGAGAGTGAACGCAACGGTGCCTTGGTTGGTGCCTGTCAGGTGCACCCAGGTGAGGAGATGATGCTGATCTCCGACCAGGGCACGCTGGTGCGTACCCGTGTTGATGAAGTGTCTGTACTTGGGCGCAATACGCAGGGGGTGCGGGTGATTCGCCTGAAGACTGGCGAGAAGCTGGTTGGTCTCGGTCGCATTGAAGAGACCGAAGATGACGGTGAAGAAAACGGTGGGGAAGAGTGACCCACCGCTCCAGACCACTAAGAAAGGCTGCGTTTATCGCGGCCTTTCTTGCCTTTGGCTCCCATGAAAAACGCTAAAGGCGCGATATCTATCCCCTTGAATGGCAATTTGTGCGTAGGCACATCTAGTTGTATTTGAAACCTTTTTTGTATTGTGGAAATCAGCTCATGAGGAAGTTTAATTTCTGTGCAGGTCCCGCCGCTTTGCCGCAGCCGGTATTGGAGCAGGCGCAAAGGGAGTTGCTCAATTGGCAGGGGCTCGGCTGCTCCGTAATGGAAGTTAGCCACCGCTCTCCAGAGTTTGTTGAGGTCGCTGAGCGGGCCGAGCAGGATCTGCGCGATCTACTCAGTGTGCCGGACAATTACAAAGTGCTATTTCTGCAAGGAGGAGCAACGGGGCAGTTCAGTGCAGTGCCCTGGAATCTTCTCGGTGCCGGCTCTGGCAAAGCTGAATTTATCCATTCCGGCAGCTGGGCCGCCAAAGCGATTAAAGAAGCGCGCCGCTACGGTGAGGTAAATGTGGTCGCCTCCAGTGAAGATCGCAATTTCAGCTATGCACCCGCAGCAGACAGTTGGCAGTCCAGTGGGGATGCGGCCTATTTTCACTATACCCCTAACGAGACGATTGGCGGCGTTGAATTTGGCTATGTGCCGGAAGTGGATTGTCCGCTGGTGGCGGATATGTCTTCGACTATTTTGTCGCAACCGATTGAAGTGGAGAAATTCGGCGTTATCTATGCCGGCGCGCAGAAAAATATTGGTCCCTCGGGGATCGCCGTAGCCCTGATCCGCGACGACCTGCTCGATCGTTCAATGGAGAATATTCCCCGCAGTCTGAGCTGGAAGGTGGCGGCAGAGGCGGGCTCTATGGATAACACTCCGCCCACTTTCGCCTGGTACCTGTCCGGTCTGGTTTTCCAGTGGCTGAAGGATCAAGGGGGTGTTGATGCAATGGCGAAGCAAGCCGATGCTAAATCCAAAATGCTGTACGACTTCCTCGATAATAGTGACTTTTTCTCCAGTCCGGTTGAGCTGGGGAGCCGCTCCCGCATGAATGTTCCCTTTGTGTTGGCCGATGAGCGCTTGGATAAGCAGTTTTTAGTGGAATCGGAGGCGGCAGGTCTGCTGAGCTTAAAGGGGCATCGCTCTGTGGGTGGTATGCGCGCGTCGTTATATAACGCCGTTCCCATGGAGGCAGTGGAAGCCCTGGTGGCATTTATGGCGGATTTCGAAGCGCGCAGGGCCTAAGCGATTAACCCAATACTGATGATTTTTAGAGAAAGTAGATAAACGAATGGCAGAGGAAACTGTGAGTGGCGATCAGCGCCTGCTGGAGCTGCGCAACCAGATCGACGATATTGATGGAGAGATTGCCCGCTTAATCAGCGAGCGGGCCCGCTGCGCCCTGGAGGTTGCAGAGGTCAAGAAAGCCATGGGTGAGGATACCCTCTATTATCGCCCCGAGCGCGAGGCGCAGGTGTTGCGCAAGGCGATGGCGCGCAATAGTGGCCCCCTGACCGATGAAGAGATGGCGCGGCTGTTCCGTGAAATTATGTCGGCCTGTCTCGCCCTGGAGGAGCCTGTCAAGGTGGCCTATCTGGGCCCAGAGGGCACCTTTACCCAGCAGGCGGCGCTGAAACATTTCGGTAATTCTGCGCAGAGTCGCCCGCTGGCGGCCATTGATGAGGTTTTCCGCGAGGTGGAGGCCGGTGCTGTCAGTTACGGCGTTGTGCCGGTGGAGAATTCCACCGAAGGGGTGATTAATCACACCCTGGATAACTTTATGCACTCCAACCTGAGTATCTGCGGTGAAGTGGAGCTGCGCATCCATCACCACCTGATGATTTCAGATGTAACCCGCCCCGAGTCAATTACCCGTATTTACTCCCATGCGCAGAGTTTGGCGCAGTGTCGCAAGTGGCTCGATGCTCACTATCCCAATGTGGAGCGCATCGCGGTTGCCAGCAATGCGGATGCGGCCAAGCGTGTGAAGGGGGAGTGGAATGCCGCTGCAATCGCCGGCGATATGGCTGCGGACCTTT
The DNA here is from genome assembly GCF_052466995.1 of Microbulbifer regidiadema (SeqCode). NCBI lineage: Bacteria > Pseudomonadati > Pseudomonadota > Gammaproteobacteria > Cellvibrionales > Microbulbiferaceae > Microbulbifer > Microbulbifer regidiadema (SeqCode). The sequence continues at coordinate 161,592 of NZ_CP174297.1, forward strand.
ACGGTCTAAAGGTGTTGTCGGAGAAGATTGAAGACAGCCCAGATAATTCCACCCGCTTCCTGATTATCGGTACCCAGCAGGTGCCCGCGAGTGGCGATGACAAGACTTCGTTGATGGTGTCTATGCGCAATGAGCCCGGCGCCCTGCACGATCTTCTGGAGCCATTTCGCCGCTATAGTGTTGATCTCACTCGCGTGGAGACGCGACCCTCTCAGTCTGGCAACTGGACCTACGTGTTCTTTATTGATTTCAGTGGGCACCGCGATACCCAGGGCATTGCCGAGGCATTAAAAGAAGTGGGTGGCTGCGCCTCAGACTTGAAAGTGCTGGGTTCCTACCCTCGCGGAGTGTTGTGATGGCGCAGGCGCAAATTGGCCGGCTGCTGGTTGTTGGAATCGGTCTGATTGGGGGGAGCTTTGCCCTGGCATTGAAAGCTGCCAGGGTTTGCCGGGAGGTTATTGGCGTCGCTCTAGAGGAGAGCGTCTGCGATGAGGCCCGGGCGCTCGGTATTGTCGATCGCGCCAGCACTGATCTGGAGCAGCTGTTGCCGCAGTTGGAGCCCGGCGACTTGGTGTTTGTGGCGGTACCTACACTGGCGGTTGAGTCTGTATTTGTGCAGCTAAAAGAGCACCTGCCGGCAGGGGTTACAGTAACAGATGGCGCCAGTGTCAAAGGTAGCGTGGTGTCGGCTGCGGAAAAAGTCTGGGGCAGTGTCCCAGACTTTTTGGTGCCGGGGCACCCAATTGCCGGCTCTGAGAAAAGTGGTGTCACAGCGGCCAGAGACGACCTTTATCGGGATCACCGCATTATTCTGACACCGCTCGCGAGCACCGGCGCCGCCCACTTGCAGCTTGTGGCGCGGGCGTGGCAGGCTGTGGGGGCGGAGACCCTGATAATGCCGGTGGAGGAGCACGACGAGGTCCTGGCCGCCACTAGCCACCTTCCCCATGTGATTGCTTTCAGTTTGGTGGACACCCTGGCCCACGATGCGGAGAACGAGAATATCTTCCGCTATGCTGCGGGAGGTTTTCGCGATTTTACCCGCATTGCCTCCAGTGATCCGGTTATGTGGCGAGATATTATGCTCGCCAATCGGGATGCCATCTTAAAGTCCATTGACCTATATAGCCTCAACCTCTCCTCTCTGCGCGACGCCATTGCCTCGGGCGATAGTGCTGCCCTGATGGGGGTCTTTACCCGCGCCAAGGCAGCGCGCGATCACTTTACCAAAATGTTGGCAAAACAAGCGTATTCGGAACCTATGCAAAAACAAGAGATTACTTTTATCGTGCAGCCGGGTGAGGCTGTGAGTGGCAAATTGCGGGTGCCGGGAGATAAGTCCATGTCGCACCGCTCCATTATGCTGGGCTCCCTGGCCGAGGGCGTTACCGAGGTTGAGGGTTTCCTGGAGGGGGAGGATGCGCTGGCGACCTTGCAGGCATTTCGCGATATGGGGGTGGTGATCGAAGGGCCGGACAACGGTCGGGTTGTGATTCACGGCGTCGGCCTTAAGGGCTTGCAAGCGCCGCCCGGACCGCTGTATCTCGGCAACTCCGGGACCTCTATGCGCCTGTTGACCGGGTTGCTTGCCGGACAGGATTTTGATGTAACCCTCACCGGTGACGAATCTCTGTCCAAGCGTCCGATGAATCGCGTGGCCAACCCGCTGCGCGAGATGGGGGCGAATATTGAGACTGGCCCCGAGGGGCGCCCGCCGCTGCTGATTAAGGGCGGTAGTGAGCTGAAGGGGATGGATTACGTATTGCCGATGGCCAGTGCTCAGGTGAAATCTGCGGTGCTGCTCGCCGGGCTCTATAGTGAGGGGCACACGTCTACCGTAGAGCCTGCCCCCACGCGCGATCACACCGAGCGCATGTTGCAGGGCTTTGGCTATAAGGTGGAGCGCGAAGGTGCCCGGGCCGAGGTTATTGGCGGGGGCTCCCTGAAGTCCTGCCGTATCGATGTGCCTGCCGACATTTCGTCAGCGGCATTTTTTATGGTGGCCGCAGCTATTTCTCCCGGTTCCAATATTGTGCTGGAGCATGTGGGGATCAATCCAACCCGCGATGGGGTTATCAATATTCTTCGCGCAATGGGTGGGGATATTGAACTGCTGAATATGCGCGAAGTGGGCGGTGAGCCGGTGGCGGATATTCGCGTGCGCTACGCTCCCCTAAAGGGGATTCGCATTCCTGAGGATCAAGTGCCTTTGGCGATTGACGAGTTCCCCGCGCTGTTTGTTGCGGCAGCCTGCGCCGAGGGCGAGACAGTTCTGGTGGGTGCCGAGGAGTTGCGGGTCAAAGAGAGTGATCGCATCCAGGCGATGGCAGATGGTTTGATCGCCCTTGGGGTGAAGGCTGAGCCGACAGCGGATGGTATTGTGATTCAGGGCTGTAAAGAGGGTGCCGTATTTTCTGGGGGTACTGTCGACAGTCTGGGAGATCACCGTATTGCTATGGCATTTGCAGTGGCATCGCTGCGCGCAAAGGATACAATCCGCATCCTTCACTGCGCCAATGTGGCGACCTCATTCCCGAACTTTGCCGAGCTGGCAACGGGTGCGGGCCTGAAATTGCAGTTGGCGTGATATGGGTGTTCAGGTTGGGGTGATTGCGGCTCATTTGCGCGCAGCCACCCCAAAGATGTTGAGTTGTATAGAAGAATATGAGCGATACAAACAGGTTGCCACCGGTAGTTACTATTGATGGCCCCAGTGGTTCGGGTAAAGGGACCATTGCAAAGCTTTTGGCGGATCGGCTGAATTTCACACTGCTGGACTCCGGAGCTCTATACCGGGCTGCAGCTCTGGCTGCGCTCAATAAGGAGATTGACCTCTCCAGCGACAAGTTGTTGACCGAATTGGCGAAAGACCTCGATGTGCGCTTTAGCGTGAGCGCTGGCCAATTGCAGGTGTGGCTGGAAGGGAATGATGTGACTACGGATATCCGTATGGAGCGGGTCGGCATGGCGGCCTCCAAGGTCGCGGCTATCCCCGGTGTGCGGGCAGCGTTGTTGCAGCGCCAGCGGGACTTCCGCCAGGCCCCGGGCCTGGTGGCCGATGGGCGGGATATGGGCACTACGGTGTTTCCCGATGCGCCGGTTAAGGTCTATCTCACCGCCAGCGCCGAGGAGCGCGCTAACCGGCGCTTCGCTCAGTTGCAGGAGAAGGGGGTTTCTGTTAGCCTCCGCGACCTGCTGGAGGACATCCGTGCCCGAGATGCACAGGATATGAATAGAAAAGCCTCCCCCCTGGCTCCCGCTGAGGATGCGGTTGAGCTGGATAGTACCGGGGTGAGCATCGATGAAGTCCTCCAAAAAGTGCTCGATTTGGTTCAGGGTCGTATTTCACCCTGAAGTTCGGGCAGTAAATAGTTTTCTAACGACAGCGGCCGGGATCAGCCAGAATCGCCCGGCCGCTGTCGTAATCCGACCCGCGTGCTGGCAGCGCGGTTGGGGTCGCGGCTGGCGGTTGACTAGACTTAACAGTTACCAACGGCTGGACCCAGCACTATAGGTAATGTAATGAGCGAGAGCTTTGCTGATCTATTTGAAGAGAGCCTGAAAAGCGTTGAAATGGCACCGGGCGCAATTGTTACTGGTGTTGTAATCGACGTAGACAAAGACTGGGTTACCGTTCACGCGGGCCTGAAGTCTGAAGGCGTTATCCCTGCTGCACAGTTCGCCAACGATAAAGGCGAAGTTGAGCTGCAGGTGGGCGACGAAGTACAGGTTGCCCTGGAAGCTGTAGAAGACGGTTTCGGTGAAACCCGTCTGTCCCGCGAAAAAGCCAAGCGCGCTGAAGCCTGGAAAATCCTCGACGCAGCTCACGCAGCTGACGAAGTGGTTAAAGGTGTTATCAGCGGTAAGGTTAAAGGTGGCTTTACTGTTGATGTTGCCAATATCCGTGCGTTCCTGCCCGGCTCTCTGGTTGACGTTCGTCCGGTTCGCGACACTGCGCACCTGGAAGGTAAAGAGCTCGAGTTCAAAGTTATCAAGCTGGACTCCAAGCGCAACAACGTAGTTGTTTCCCGCCGCGCCGTTATGGAAGCTGCCACCTCCGAAGAGCGTGAAGCTCTGCTGGAAAGCCTGCAGGAAGGCATGAGCGTCAAGGGTATCGTGAAGAACCTGACCGACTACGGTGCTTTCGTAGACCTGGGTGGCATCGACGGCCTGCTGCACATCACCGATATGGCTTGGAAGCGCATCAAGCATCCGAGCGAGATCGTGAACGTTGGCGACGAGATCGAAGTAAAAGTACTGAAGTTCGACCGCGAGCGCAGCCGTGTATCCCTGGGCCTGAAGCAGTTGGGCGAAGATCCTTGGGTATCCATCAAGCAGCGTTACCCAGAGAACAGCCGCGTGAAGGCGGTTGTAACCAACCTGACCGACTACGGCTGCTTTGCCGAGCTGGAAGAAGGTGTGGAAGGTCTGGTACACGTTTCCGAAATGGATTGGACCAACAAGAACATCCACCCGTCCAAAGTTGTCCAGGTTGGCGACGAGGTAGAGGTGATGATCCTGGATATCGACGAAGAGCGTCGTCGTATCTCCCTGGGTATCAAGCAGTGTCAAGAAAATCCGTGGGATGCCTTCGCGCGTAAATTCGCTAAGGGCGACAAGATCTCCGGTAAGATCAAGTCCATCACTGACTTCGGTATCTTCATCGGTCTCGACGGCAGCATCGACGGTCTGGTTCACCTGTCCGACATCTCCTGGAACGAAGCTGGCGAAGAAGCTGTTCGCAAGTTCAAGAAAGGCGACGAAATCGAGACTGTTATCCTGGGTATCGATTCCGAGCGCGAGCGCATCTCCCTGGGCATCAAGCAGTTGGAGTCCGATCCGTTCTCTGACTACGTTACCACCAGCGATCGCGGCAGCATCGTTGTAGGTACTGTTAAGGAAGTTGACGCTAAGCAAGCCATCATCACCCTGGCGGATGAAGTAGAAGGCGTGCTGCGCGCTTCTGAAATCAGCCGCGACAAGGTTGAAGATGCTCGCAACGTTCTGAAAGAAGGCGAAGAGCTAGAAGCTAAGATCACCAGCGTGGATCGCAAGAACCGCGTGATCAGCCTGTCTATCAAAGCCAAAGACCAGGACGACGAGAAGCAAGCCATCAAGGATCACAGCAAGAAGCAGTCTGAGCAAGTTCAGCCCGCTACTATCGGTGACCTGATCAAGGCGCAAATGAACAGCAAAGACTAAGAGTTTTTGAAGTTCACCGCTCCGAGTCTTCTGCTTGGAGCGACCTGAAAGCCGGACTGGGGTTGCCCAGTCCGGCTTTCTATTAGATGATTGGTGCTCTACTCCAGAATAATCAATGACTTACAAAGGTTGCGGAGCACATGACCAAGTCCGAACTGATCGAAAGGATTGCGTTGAGGTTGGATGAGCTGCCAGTTAAGGAGGTAGAGCTGGCGGTAAAAGTGGTACTCGATACTATGTCAGATGCCCTGTCTCAGGGTGAGCGTATAGAAATACGCGGTTTTGGTAGTTTCTCTCTTCACTACCGAGCCCCGCGCACAGGCCGCAACCCCAAAACGGGAGATGCGGTTGATCTCGCTGGGAAGTACGTCCCTCATTTCAAGCCAGGTAAAGAATTGCGCGACAGAGTGAATCGAAGTATGCACGATGAGGTGAGTATCGAAGTATGATGGCACCCTCTGGCGGCAGCACAAATACTGTTTTTAGTTGGGATAAGCTTCGTCGTTAATCGATAAGGTTATTTTGTGGAACGTGGAGGTTCCCTTGTCATTTTTGCGTTGGTTGATACGCATCGTCTATGGGGTTGTTGCCCTGCTTTGTGTCGCTTTGGGAATCTATTTCGCAGTTGCCAACCCGGAGACTATCGCGCCGAATATCGTGGGCTACCCACTGCCGGAGGGTAGTGTCGGTTTTTGGTTGATTGGTTTTTTACTGCTGGGTTTGCTGTTGGGCTTTATCGTGAGCCTGTTGCCTGTTTATGCCAAACGCCGTCAAGTGAAGGTGCTCGAGAAGCAGTTGGAGAAGATGGAGCGGGAGCTGCGCTCCGCCCACCGCAAGGTTTCTGGAGACTGATTTGCTCGATTTTACCTATTTCTTTTTTCTGCTTGCGGCAATCGCGATTGGCTGGGTGCTGGGGCGGGGAAGTGCCAAAAAGAAAGTGGCGGATTATGGTGAGCAAGAGCATGCGCTGGTGCGGTCTTATGCTCAGGGCCTGAATTATTTGCTGAGCGAGCGCCATGATGACACCATCGATAAATTTATCGGCTCCCTGGAGGTAAGTCAGGCGACTTTTGACACCCACCTGGCTCTGGGAAGCTTGTTGCGCAGAAGGGGGGAGTACGACCAGGCCATCCGCGTCCATCAAAACCTGCTTGGGCGTCCCAGTTTATCCAGGGTCAGTCAAAATAAAGCCCAGTTTGAACTCGCTTGCGACTATATTTCTGCGGGTTGGTTAGATAGGGCTGAGCGCTTATTGCAGGAGCTGGTTGAGACCTCCCAGGAATTAAAGGCCATAAGCCTGGAGCGCCTAATTGAGGTTTACCGGGACGAGAGGGAGTGGGCCAAGGCGATTCACGCGGTCAACTTGTTGCACGGGCGCAGATTTAAACGCTTGTCGGCTGACTGGGCACCGGTTCAGGCACACTTTTGCTGTGAGCTAGCGGAAGAGTCTATGGCGACAAAGGACTATCTCAGCGCGAGAAAGCATATCGACTCTGCTCTGAGTTACGAGCGCGATTCGGTGCGCACAAATTTACTGTGGGGGCGCCTGGAATATCTGCTTGGCAAGCCCAAAGAGGCGATTAAGGTATTGCAGCGGATTCCCAAGCAGAGTCCGGATTATATCCCTGAAATTTTAGAGCTGCTGATCACCTGCTACGGGGATTTGGGCGATGGCAAAGGGTTGGACCGCTACCTGGAGTCCCTTTTAAGAGAGTACCCTTCCAATAGTGTATTGATTGCCTTGGCCGAACGCATCCAGGAGCAGGATAGCGAGGCGGCAGCGGCGGCATTTATGGGGAGGCAGCTGGCGCTGCGCCCCTCTCTAAGGGGCTTGGGGCGTTTTCTCGACCTTCATATAGATAGCACTGAGGGTAGGGCAAGGGAAAACCTCTCCCTGCTCAAAACATTAATCGACCAGCTAATAGCGAGTCGTCCTCACTACCGCTGTAGCAACTGCGGGTTTTCTGGTAATCAGCTGCACTGGTTGTGCCCAAGTTGTAAGCACTGGGACTCGGTGCGCTCCGTTAAGGGTATTGAGGGCGAGTAAAGTAACTGCTGTCCCGCTCGCCAGCTCTGCTGGCTGGTCGGGATGGCTTTAAAATGAATGAGGTATTTCTTGCAATCTAAAGTTTCTTCTCCGGTTATCGTTGCTCTCGATTACGACAATGCTGAGTCTGCGCTGGCTATGGCCGCTCAGCTCGACCCGTCTCTGTGTCGGGTTAAGGTCGGTAAAGAATTGTTTACAGCAGCTGGTCCGGACCTGGTGAAAACCCTGGTTGACCGAGGGTTTCAAGTATTTCTCGATCTTAAATTTCACGATATTCCCAATACCGTTGCCAAGGCGGTGAAAGCGGCTGCGAAACTGGGCGTTTGGATGGTTAACGTTCACGCAAGTGGCGGTGAGCGGATGATGTCAGCAGCAGCTGAGGCCTTGCAGGAATTTGGTGAGGATAAGCCTCTATTGATTGCGGTTACCGTATTGACCAGTACAACCGCTGAGGAGCTGGCCGCAGTAGGTGTGGCAGCTCCGCTGGAGAAGCAGGTGTTGCACCTGGCCTCTCAGGCTAAATCCTGCGGGTTGGACGGAGTGGTCTGTTCTGCGCGTGAAGCGCAAATGTTGCGCAGTGAGTGCGGTGCCGACTTTTCTTTGGTGACACCGGGGATACGTCCGGCGGGTGCCGATGCCGGGGATCAACGACGCACACTGACGCCTGCTGAAGCGCTGGCGCAGGGGTCTGACTATCTGGTTATAGGTCGCCCCATCACCGCTGCGCCTGAGCCTTTGCTGGCGCTGAAGTCAATTTTGGCTGAATTGACAGCTTAGAATGGTTTCTTGCTTCGCAACTTGTAATGCGGTGTAATTAGGCTCGAGCCGACAAAAAGCTGCCTATTGGTATCATGGTGTGGCTTGGGGGAGGTAATTGCAGTCCCAAAGTGAAACTGATAATTCACTGGGAGTTAACCATGAGATTGACCTACCGATTGCTTTCTGTTGTTTTCGCATTAGCTTTTTCGCTGCTTCTGAACCCCTCTGTGTATGCGGGGGAGTCAGAAAGTGTTGATGTCAAAGAGGTGCTGTTGTCAGTCAATATCAACAGTGCTTCAGTCGCCGAGCTTGCCGAGAAGTTGGATGGCATTGGCGAGGCGCGGGCACAATTGATAATCGAATATCGCGAAGAGCACGGCCCATTCACCTCTGTAGAGCAGTTGTTGAACGTCAAGGGAATAGGTGCGGCAACCCTGGATAAAAACAGGGGTGTGATTCGGCTCTAAAGGTTTACGGGTCCCGACTGGTGGGTTTTTGACGGCCTCCAGTCGGGGTTTGAGCTGATAAATAAGAGTGCCGTGATAGATGAATTCCCCTGGTGTCGCCCAGTTGTTAGCCCCGCTAAAGTGCAAAATTCAGATTGCACCAACTATAAAGCCTGCCATTTATTGTGTTCCACCTCTAATGCCGACTTCCCTTGATGATTGACGAGTATCTATTGCCAGGGAAGTTTTTTAAGTTTTCCTGTAGGATTCGTAGAATTTTTTAGTGACCCTGTTGGGAAATGGGGTTTTTTTGCCTATTTTCGGCTAAAAAAAGGCGTTGGTTTGACTGGAAACAGTAAAGGGGTGGCGAGTTGAGTGGTGTGGCTTGGGAGTGGGTGATCCCGCTATTAATCGCGGCAGCAACCAGCTATGGCGCTACGTCGATGTTTGTTGTAAGAATGCGCAATTTTGCGCTGGATGTGCCAAATAACCGCTCGATGCACTCGGTCCCGGTGCCTCGTACCGGGGGGTGGGCGCTTTTGTTGGGGTGCCTGGTTGCGATAGTGCTGGGTCCGCTGGAGTTGCCGCTGTTGGTGGCGGCCGCCTTTGTGCTGCTGTTGGGGGTATCCGCACTGGATGACCTGAGAGATGTAGCTATACGCTATCGCTTTTCAGTCCATTTTTTGGCCGTGATTTTGCTGCTATTCGCACTACCTGAAAGGCTGGATTGGTGGGTCTATCCAATAGTCACTTTGGCGGGAGTCTGGGTTGTCAATCTGTATAACTTTATGGACGGCATGGACGGCCTGGCGGGGACAATGGCCCTTGTTGGCTTCTCCTCTCTGGGAGTGATCTGCGCTTTAAATGGAGATATAGAGCTGGCTTGGTTCTGTGCGGTGGTTGCTGTTTGTGCGTCGGTATTTCTGATTTTTAACTGGCCGCCAGCGAAGATTTTTTTGGGTGATGCCGGGTCGACAGGTATCGGTTTGGCGGTGGTGGCTGTCAGTCTATTTGGCTGGCGACGCGGGGCGTTTGAGTTTTGGATGCCGGTGGTTATATTTGCACCATTTTGGCTGGATGCCACCTATACGCTACTGAAAAGGATGGTGACTGGCCAGCGTTGGTGGGAGGCTCACCGGCAGCACTTCTATCAGAAGTGCGCAATTCAAATTGGAGTAAGGAAAGCGCTCATTTTACAGTTGGGTGCAATGATGCTCTGTTCTTTAGTGGTGGTTGTTGTTGCCATATTTGGGAGGGCCTGAGCTGCCTTTATTGAGGGTGGCTCCGGGTTTGCTTGGTAGATTTCGGGGAGTCGTGTGACAAGAGTTTGGCGAAGTGTAAAGAGGGCCCATAAGCCGGTGTTGATGTTGGCGTTTGATATGCTGATGTTGAGTTTGGCTTTTCTGCTGGCTATGACAATTCGGCTCAATAATGTCGCACAATTCCTTGAGTGGCGAATGTTTGCTTGTCTGGCGTTAACGCTTGGCGCCACCAGCTTTATTTTTCTCCGGCTCGGCCTGTATCGGACCATTATTCGCTATATGGGGCAAAAGGCGATTATTGCTGTCCTGCAGGGGGTGACGCTCTCTGCGGTGATGTTGGGCCTCTTTTCTTACCTGACTACAGCTGGGGTTCCCCGCTCGGTTCCAGTTATCTATTGGTGTTTTGCTTTTATCACCGTAGGGGGGTCCCGCTGGCTGGTTCGACTTTACTACCAGGCGGCGCTGGAAATCCACAAGACCCGGGTGGCGATTTACGGTGCAGGTACTGCCGGTTTGCAAATGTATAAGGCGCTGGTTCACGGGCAGCTGTATAAGCCTGTTGCCTTTTTTGATGATAACGCCTCCAAGCAGAAGACCTTTATTGATGGGCTGCTGGTGTACAACCCCGCAGACATACTGGAGGTTGTCGCCGGGAAGGATATTGCGGAGGTTATCCTGGCTATGCCCGGGGTGCCCCGGCGGCGTCGCAAAGAGATAGCCCGCTCTCTCAGGCAGCGCGGTTTGGTGGTTAAGGCAATCCCGGGCGTGGAGGAGCTGCTCGATGGAGTTGGTCGCACGAAGGATGTGTCGCAAACCTATGAGAATATCCTGGGGCGCGCCCCGGTTGAGCCGCAGAAAGAGCTTGTTGCCGGTTCTATCAGTGGCAAAGTGGTGTTGGTTACCGGTGCTGGAGGGTCTATCGGGTCTGAGTTGTGTCGACAGATATCGCAGTGGCAGCCCTCCAGGCTCGTTGTTGTTGAATCCTCCGAGTACGCCCTCTATCAGATTGAGCGGGAGCTGTGCCAGCAGCAGCAGGATGACGGGGTGCGCTTTGAAGTAACCGCACTGCTCGGTGATGTGCGCAATACCGGGCGCATGGCGGAAATAATTCAGGGTTTCTCGGTGCAGACTATCTACCATGCGGCCGCCTACAAGCATGTGCCGCTGGTTGAGCAGAATGTCGTTGTCGGCGCAGAGAATAATGTGCTGGGCACGCTGTCTGTGCTTGAGGCCGCTGAGCGGCATGGGGTTGAGCAGTTTGTGCTTATCTCGACGGACAAAGCCGTTCGGCCGACCAATGTGATGGGAGCCACAAAAAGATTTGCCGAGTTAATTTGCCAGGATTTTGGTCGCCGCTTTAACAAGATGCGCGTTTGCATGGTCAGATTCGGCAATGTTATCGGCTCCTCCGGTTCGGTAATTCCGCTGTTTACCGATCAGATCAACGCCGGCGGCCCAGTGACGGTAACCCACTCAAAGGTAACTCGTTACTTTATGACGATTCCCGAGGCGGCTCAGCTGGTGTTGCAGGCCGGCAGCATGGGGCGCAAAGGGGATGTATTTGTGCTCGATATGGGCGAGCCGGTACGTATCTACGATTTGGCCGAGCGCTTGATTCGCCTGATGGGGCATACCGTCAAGGATGAAGAGAACCCCGATGGTGATATTGAGATTCAGTTGACCGGCTTGCGGCCCGGGGAGAAGCTGTACGAGGAGTTGTTGTTGGGGGATAACGTGCTGGGCACGGATCACCCCATGATTATGCGCGCCGAAGAAGAGCGCCTCGACAGCGAGGTCTTGCACCTTCTAATCTCAGAGCTCAGGGATGCATGTATGTCCCATGATTGTGAGCAGGTCCGCAGGATTTTGTGCCGAGCGGTGGGGGGATATGCTCCCAAGCAGGGTCTGGTTGATGCCGTCTGGTCACAGCAGGGGCGGATACGCAAAGAGAAAGGTGTGGCCACTATTGAGAGGCTGCCCCTGGCTGGGGAGGTTATTTCTCGCTAGGGGATTATTTTTCGCGGTCACCCAGTAGGTTGGCCGCTATTTCGCAGCTTGATACCGTGCACAGTGAGCTGAAAAAAATTGAGCAGAAAAGAAAAAGCCCGGATAGATGGGATCTATCCGGGCTTTTGTTTGGCTCCGCCTGCTGGGCTCGAACCAGCGACCCAATGATTAACAGTCATTTGCTCTACCAACTGAGCTAAGGCGGAATTTAATCTAACTTATATAGCGCAAATTAAGCTGCGCTTTGAAATTTGGCTCCGCCTGCTGGGCTCGAACCAGCGACCCAATGATTAACAGTCATTTGCTCTACCAACTGAGCTAAGGCGGAATATCTTTTCGGCGTTGCCGTTCAGATGGCGCGTATATTATAGAGCACTTCCGACTAGGTCAACCCCTTTTTTCATCTTTAACTAATTGATTTGTCAGGAAATTATTTTTTGCCCCGGGTGCAAAACACCACGGACCCGAATTGAGAGGGGTGGGACGCTGTTCTCTGGTAATTGTGAGCGGTATGACGACAGCCTACAATCCGGTGTTGCATGAACGTTTAAGTGGTTGGGGGAAGTGTATGGAATCGCGACCTTTTAAGGTGGAGTCCAAGTATCAGCCGGCGGGGGATCAACCGCTGGCGATAGCGCAGTTGTCAGAGGGGATTGATGATGGTTTGAGCCATCAAACGCTGCTGGGTGTTACCGGTTCGGGTAAGACCTTTACTATGGCGAATATTGTTGAGCGCCTACAGCGGCCGGCCATTGTGATGGCCCACAATAAAACACTGGCGGCTCAGCTCTACGGAGAGTTTAAAGAATTTTTCCCGAAGAACGCGGTGGAGTATTTTGTTTCCTACTACGACTACTACCAGCCGGAAGCCTATGTGCCTTCTTCAGATACTTTTATCGAGAAAGATGCATCCGTAAACGAGCATATTGAACAGATGCGCCTCTCTGCCACCAAGGCGCTGATCGAGCGGCGGGATGTGATTGTCGTTGCCACAGTTTCGGCAATTTACGGTTTGGGTGATCCGGACAAGTATTTGAAGATGGTGCTGCACCTGGATCGCGGTGATCTCGTTGATCAGCGCACCATCCTCAGGCGCCTGGCCGAATTGCAGTACACCCGCAACGATGCGGACTTTCGCCGCGCTACCTACCGGGTGCGCGGCGATATTATCGACATCTACCCGGCAGACTCCGATATGGAAGCGGTGCGCCTATCTCTCTTTGATGAGGAGATTGAAGAAATCACGCTGTTTGACCCGCTTACTGGGGAGCAGCTCAAAAAGGTGCCCCGGGTCACCATTTTCCCCAAGAGTCACTATGTGACGCCGCGAGAGACGATTGTCAGCGCCATCGATGAAATCAAAGGTGAATTGCGCGGGCGCCTGGAGCAGTTGCGCGGCAACGACAAGCTGGTCGAGGCGCAAAGGCTGGATCAGCGCACCCGCTACGATGTGGAAATGATGCAGGAGCTGGGTTACTGCAATGGGGTGGAGAATTACTCCCGCTATCTCTCTGGTCGCGAATCTGGCCAGCCACCACCCACGCTATTCGATTACTTGCCCAGCGATGCACTGCTGTTTATCGATGAGAGCCATGTAACGGTGCCGCAGATCGGCGGCATGTATCGGGGGGATAGGTCGCGCAAAGAAACCCTGGTGGAATACGGCTTCCGCCTGCCGTCGGCCCTGGATAATCGCCCGCTCAAATTTGAAGAGTGGGAGGGCTTGGCGCCCCAGACAGTTTTTGTCTCCGCAACTCCCGGCCCCTATGAGCAGGAGCATGCGGGGCAGGTGGTTGAGCAGGTAGTGCGCCCGACCGGCCTGGTGGACCCGGAAGTTGAAGTGCGCCCCGCCGCCACCCAGGTGGATGACGCCCTGTCTGAAATCCACCGCTGTGTAGATGCGGACCAGCGAGTGCTGATTACCGTGCTGACCAAGCGGATGGCAGAGGATCTGACGGAATACCTCGCCGAAAGCGGTGTGCGCGTCCGCTACCTGCACTCCGATATCGATACCGTTGAGCGGGTCGAGATTATCCGCGATCTGCGCATTGGTGAATTCGATGTGTTGGTGGGTATTAACTTGCTGCGGGAGGGGCTGGATATGCCGGAAGTTGCCCTGGTGGCAATTTTTGATGCCGATAAAGAGGGTTTCCTGCGCTCCGACCGCTCGCTGATCCAGACTATCGGTCGGGCCGCGCGAAATTTGGAGGGCCGGGCGATCCTCTATGCAGATAAGGTGACCGGCTCTATGGAGCGCGCACTGGAGGAGACTCGCCGTCGCCGTGAAAAGCAGCTGGCCCACAACAAAAAGCACGGTATTACCCCCAAGGGAATTCGTAAGAGTGTGGCGGATATTCTGGAGGGGGCGGTGGCCCCTGGCGTGCCGAAGAAAGGGCGCCGCAAGGTTGCCGAAGGTGAGGGTGACTATAAGGTGGATGTCGCGGCGCTTACCGATAAGCAGCGCTGGGCCCGAATCGCCGAGCTGGAGGAGCAGATGTACCAGCACGCGAAAAACCTGGAATTTGAAGCAGCGGCAAAATTGCGCGATGAAATTACCCAGCTGAAAGGTGTGGAATAGCGCTTGCGGAAGGGTGGGCCCTGAAGCTACCTTTTCAGGGTCCCACATCGGCCCGTTGATGAACGGCCACTCTTAAAAAAAATTATAAAAAACTTCAGTAAGTTGTTGAAAACACTGAAAAGCGGTGCTAAAGTTTGCGCTCTTCACAGCACAGGGTTCCCCCGCTGTAGAGCTTTAGACCCGTAGCTCAGTTGGTTAGAGCGCTGCCTTGACATGGCAGAGGTCGGCGGTTCAAATCCGCCCGGGTCTACCACCTTTCAAAGGATGGATGCCCCATCCGATCAAGAGTTCCATGAGTATCTTCATGGATAGTTTCATGCGGTCTTTGGTAGGGATCGCCACTGAGAACAAAGGAAAAGCAATGCCCGTTGTTACTCTCCCCGATGGTTCCCGTCGAGAATTTTCTGCTCCGGTTTCCGTACACGATGTAGCCGCTGATATCGGCCCTGGTTTGGCAAAAGCCGCACTTGCAGGCGTTGTAGACGGCAAGGAAGTTGATACCAGTTACGTTATTGATGCCGATGCGAACCTGGCGATTATTACTGATCGCCAGCCCGAAGGCCTGGAAGTGATCCGTCACTCCGCCGCGCACTTACTGGCGCAGGCGGTCAAGCAGCTGTATCCCACTGCCCAGGTCACTATTGGCCCGGTTATCGAGGATGGCTTCTATTACGATTTCGCCTACGAGCGCCAGTTTACGCCGGAAGATCTCGAAAAGATCGAAGAGCGTATGGAAGTGTTGGCCAAAGAAGATGTTCCTGTCAGCCGCCGCCTGATGCCGCGCAAAGACGCGGTTAAATACTTCCGCGAAATGGGCGAGGAATACAAGGCCGAGATTATCGACAGCATCCCCAGCGATGAAGATATCTCTCTCTACCGCCAGGGCGACTTTGAAGACCTGTGTCGCGGCCCCCACGCGCCCTCCACCGGCAGATTGAAAGCGTTCAAGCTGACCAAAGTGGCCGGTGCCTACTGGCGCGGCGACTCCAACAACGAAATGTTGACCCGTGTCTACGGCACTGCCTGGGCCAACAAGAAAGAATTGAAAGCCTACCTGCGTCGTATCGAAGAGGCAGAGAAGCGCGATCACCGCAAGCTGGCGAAGAAATTTGACCTTTTCCATATCCAGGAAGAGGCCCCCGGCATGGTGTTCTGGCACCCGAACGGCTGGACCATTTACAGCACTATCGAGCAGTACATGCGTCGCCGCCAGCGCGAATTCGGCTACAAAGAAATTAAGACACCGCAGCTGGTAGATTTCAGCCTGTGGCGCAAGTCCGGTCACGCCGATAAGTTTGGCGATGACATGTTCACCCTCACCAGTGAAGAGCGTCAGTTCGCCATTAAGCCGATGAACTGCCCCTGTCACGTGCAGGTATTCAATCAGGGCCTGCGCAGCTATCGCGACCTGCCGTTGCGTCTGGCGGAGTTTGGTTCCTGCCACCGCAGCGAGCCCTCCGGTTCCCTGCACGGCCTGATGCGCGTGCGCGGCTTTGTACAGGATGATGGCCATATCTTCTGTAGCGAAGACCAGATCCAGTCAGAGGTTTCTGACTTTATGGATCTGCTGCACTCTGTGTATAAGGATTTCGGCTTCCAGGACGTTATCTACCGTCTCTCCACTCGCCCGGAGAAGCGCGTCGGTTCCGACGAGAGCTGGGATAAGGCCGAGAAAGCCCTGGCCGATGCGCTGGATGCCGCGGGTCTGCCGTGGGAAGAGCTGCCGGGTGAGGGCGCCTTCTACGGACCGAAGATCGAATTCTCCCTGAAAGACTGTCTCGGCCGTGTATGGCAGTGCGGTACTATTCAGGTGGACTTCTCTATGCCGGGTCGCCTGGATGCCCAGTTTGTAGCGGAAGATGGCTCGCGCCAATCGCCGGTTATGTTGCACCGCGCCGCCCTGGGTTCCTTCGAGCGCTTTATTGGCATTTTGATCGAGCACTACGAAGGTGCATTCCCCACCTGGCTGGCGCCGCAGCAGGTGGCGATCATGAATATTACCGATCGCCAGGCCGACTATTGTCGCGATTTGCAAGCTCGCCTGGGTGAACAGCAATACCGCGCTACAGCTGACTTGAGAAACGAGAAGATCGGCTTTAAAATCCGCGAGCACACGCTTCAGCGTGTTCCTTATCTGTTGGTAATTGGCGATAAGGAAGTAGAAAGTCAGACCGTGGCTGTGCGCACCCGCAGCGGTGAAGATCTGGGCACTATGACGTATGAGTCATTCCTTGAGATTCTCGAGCAAGACGTAAATCGTCGCGGCCGTTTGACAGAAGATAATGCATAACAACTTGGCAACTGGGAGACCATAGCTATTAAACGAGATACTAAGGGACGGTCCAAAAAGGCCCGCATAAACGATCAGATTGAAGCGTCAGAAATCCGCCTGATAGGCGCTGATGGCGAACAGGTAGGCATTGTCTCCCTGGATGAAGCGCTGGAAGCTGCACAAAAAGCTAGCTTGGATCTCGTTGAAATTGCCTCGGACTCCACGCCGATAGTCTGTAAGATCATGGACTACGGCAAGCACGTATTCGAAGCTAAAAAAGCTAAGAATGCCGCCAAGAAGAAGCAGAAGCAGCAGCAGATCAAGGAAATGAAATTCCGTCCGGGCACCGATATCGGTGACTACCAGATCAAGCTGCGCAACCTGGCCCGCTTCCTGGAAGCGGGTGACAAGGCCAAAGTTTCCCTGCGCTTCCGTGGCCGCGAGATGGCTCACCAGGAGCTGGGCATGGAAATGATGCAGCGCATCGAAAAGGACCTTGAAGAGCTGGGTACCGTCGAGCAGCGACCGAAAATGGAAGGTCGTCAAATGCTGATGGTGATTGCTCCGCTCAAAAAGAAAAAGTGAGGTCCGGGGAAGTCATTCCCCGTATCTCCTTTGAGAAGTGGTTGGGCGACGGCTGCCTCCCCGCTCTCGCAGTGCCGGTAACTTCGCTTGCCGGCAGTTACTAAGGGTGCCTGTTTTTCAGGCGAATATTCACTTTGGAGTACAAAATGCCGAAAGCAAAGACTCACAGTGGCGCTGCCAAGCGCTTCAAGAAGACGGCTGCGGGCTACAAGCACAAGCACGCTAACAAGAGCCACATCCTCACCAAGATGACCACCAAGCGCAAGCGTCAGCTGCGTGGCACCCAGACTATGAACAAGTCTGATGCAGGTCTGGTCGATCGTATGTTGCGCGCCAAGTAATTGGCCCAAATCGCAAAGGTTTAAGAGGATAGAGTTATGGCCCGTGTAAAACGTGGTGTAGAGGCGCGTCGTCGTCACAAGAAGATTCTGAAGCAGGCTAAAGGTTACTACGGTGCGCGTTCACGCGTATTCCGCGTTGCCAAGCAGGCAGTAATTAAAGCTGGTCAGTACGCATACCGTGACCGTCGCGTTAAGAAGCGTAACTTCCGCGCTCTGTGGATTACCCGTATTAACGCCCAGTCCCGTGCTGAAGGCCTGAGCTACAGCCGCCTGATCGCAGGTCTGAAAAAAGCGGACATCGCACTGGATCGCCGTGTACTGGCTGATCTGGCTGTTTACGATAAAGCCGCTTTTGCTGCCGTAGTTGAAAAAGCTAAGGCAGCCCTGGCAGCGTAAGCTGTCACTTCAGTTGTAAAACTGAATACTCAAAATAGGGAAGGGCTGTAGCGGCCCTTCCCTATTTTTTTATGGAGTTTCCGCTATTTTTTACCGGTGGCGGTGCCTGGGGAAATTCCCTCCGGTACAGAGAGTACCGGCCGAACAAAGCAGAAAAAATTAATCGAAGTTGGATTCAAACGGGAACAGTTCGATGCAAGATTTGCAGTCCCTCACCGAGCAGGCTATGGAGCTGGTGGAGAAGGCCGATGGCCTCGCCGCACTGGATCAGGTGCGTGTTGATTACCTGGGCAAAAAAGGCCAGCTGACGGCACTGCTGAAAGGCCTGGGCAAGCTGTCGGCTGAGGAGCGTCCGGCGGCGGGTGCCAAGATCAACGAAGCCAAGCAGCAGGTTCAAGAAAAAATTAACGCGCGCCGCACTATGCTGGAGCAGGCCGCCATCAACGCAAAGTTGGCCGAAGAGACTATCGATGTCACTCTGCCCGGGCGCGGCGAAGAGCAGGGCAATGCCCACCCCATTACGCGCACGCTAAAGCGCGTGGAAGAATTCTTTGCGGGCATTGGCTTCTCTGTTGAAAACGGCCCGGAAGTCGAACAGGACTACTACAACTTCGAAGCCCTGAATATTCCCGCGCACCACCCCGCGCGCGCGATGCACGACACCTTCTACGTGGACCCCACCACCGTACTGAGAACCCACACCTCCTCAGTGCAGATCCGCACCATGGAGAAAAAGTCTCCGCCGCTGCGCATTATCTGCCCGGGCCGCGTATACCGCTGCGACTCCGATGTCACCCACTCGCCCATGTTCCACCAGGTGGAAGGTCTGGTAATCGGCGAGAACATCAGCTTCGCCCATCTGAAAGGCACCATCGACCAATTCCTGCGCGCCTTCTTCGAAGCGGAAGTACCGGTGCGTTTCCGCCCGTCTTACTTCCCGTTTACCGAGCCCTCCGCAGAAGCGGACATCCAGTGTACCGCCTGTTCCGGTGAAGGTTGCCGCGTATGTTCCGGCACCGGCTGGCTGGAAATTCTCGGCTGCGGCATGGTGCACCCAAACGTCTTCGCCGCCTGCGATATCGACAGCGAAAAATACTCCGGCTTTGCCTTCGGTATCGGTATCGAGCGCCTCGCCATGCTGCGCTACGGCGTCAACGACCTGCGCTTGTTCTTCGATAACGATCTGCGCTTCTTGAAGCAGTTCTAAGCCGAGCGACAGCAGTCGAATTGTGGAGGCCTGGGCGGCGCAATAGCCCCAGGCGCAATGCGCACCAAGTTGCGCTGACGGAATACAGAAAGAGATCAACTATGAAAATCAGCAACTCCTGGTTGCGGGAATGGGTAAACCCGCAACTCACCACGCAGGAACTGGCCGATCAAATCACCATGGCCGGCCTGGAAGTGGATGGTATAGAAAAAGTTGCGGGCGATTTCTCCGGAGTGGTTGTCGGTGAGATTGTCGCCTGTGAACAGCACCCGGATGCAGACAAGCTGCGCGTGTGTAAAGTCGCTGGCCACCCCGACGGTGAAATGCAGGTGGTATGCGGCGCCCCCAATGCGCGCACCGGCATTAAAATTCCTTTTGCCCTGGTAGGCGCCAAGCTGCCGGGCGATTTTAAAATCAAAAAAGCCAAGCTCCGTGGTGTAGCGAGCTTCGGTATGCTCTGTGCTCAGACCGAACTGGAGCTGGGCGAAGACAACGACGGTATCTGGGAGCTGCCGGAAGACGCACCCACCGGTACCGATCTGCGTGAATACTTGCAGCTGGACGACGAGACCATCGAAGTGGATCTCACCCCGAACCGTTCCGACTGCCTCGGTGTTGCCGGTATCGCTCGCGAAGTGGGCGTACTGAACCGCTGTGCGGTACAGGGCCCGGAAGTTGCCCCGGTAGCCCAGCAGATCGACGAGAGTATGCCGGTATCCCTGCTGGCCGAAGCCGCCTGCCCGCGCTATGTAGGTCGGATTATTCGCAATATCGATATCACAGCGGTAACGCCCCTGTGGATGCAGGAGCGCCTGCGTCGCAGCGGCCTGCGCAGTATCGACCCGGTAGTTGATGTTACCAACTACGTGCTACTGGAACTGGGCCAGCCCATGCACGCCTTCGACCTGGAGAAACTCTCCGGCGGCATCAAAGTGCGTATGGCAGAAGCCGGTGAAGAGCTGACCCTGCTGGACGGCCAGGAAGTCAAGCTGAAAGAGGGCACCCTGGTAATTGCCGATGAGGAAAAACCTCTGGCGATGGCCGGTATTATGGGTGGCCTGGATTCCTCCGTTACCGCAGGCACCCAGCATATCTTCCTGGAGAGCGCCTTCTTCAGCCCGCTGGCCATTGCCGGTAAGGCCCGCTCTTACGGCCTGCACACCGACTCCTCCCACCGTTTCGAGCGCGGCGTGGACTACCACCTGCAAGAGAAAGCGGTAGAGCGCGCTACCCAGTTGCTGCTGGATATCGTCGGCGGTGAGCCCGGTCCGGTACACGTGCGCGAGCTGACTGAAATTATGCCCGCCGAGCGCCACATTACCCTGCGCCGCGCGAAAGTAGAGCTGGGCCTGGGCATCAAACTGGCCGATGACGAAATCGTCGATATCCTCACCCGCCTGGGCCTGGAAAAAATTGACCAGAACGACGAAGGCTGGACCTTCCTCGCCCCCAGCTTCCGTTTCGATATCGCCATCGAAGCCGACCTGCTGGAAGAGCTGGCCCGTGTTTACGGCTACAACCGTATCCCCAGCGAAAGCTTTACTGCCGAACTGGAAATCGCCCCGCGCCCCGAGAGCACCATTGCCCAGGATAACCTGGAGCAAACCCTGCTGAGTCGTGGTTACTACGAAGCGATTACCTTCAGCTTTATCGATAGCGACAGCGCCGCGCTGTTTGATCCGGAAGCCGATCCGGTGGCCCTGCAAAACCCGATCAGCGCTGAGCTGGCGGTTATGCGCACCACCTTGCTACCGGGCCTGTGCAAAGCGTTGCAGTACAACCTGAATCGCCAGCAAAACCGCGTGCGCCTATTTGAAACCGGCCTGCGCTTTGTGCCGGGTGCCGAGTTGCACCAGGAACAAATGATTGCCGGTCTCGCCTACGGCAGCCGCTACGCAGAAAACTGGACTGGCAGCAAAGACGCCGTGGACTTCTACGACGTGAAAGCCGATGTAGAAGCCCTGTTGGCTCGCACCGGTGTCGCCGATGAGTTCCGCTTTGTCG
Organism: Microbulbifer regidiadema (SeqCode); assembly: GCF_052466995.1. Classification (NCBI taxonomy): domain Bacteria; kingdom Pseudomonadati; phylum Pseudomonadota; class Gammaproteobacteria; order Cellvibrionales; family Microbulbiferaceae; genus Microbulbifer; species Microbulbifer regidiadema (SeqCode). The sequence continues at coordinate 182,698 of NZ_CP174297.1, forward strand.
CCGGCCAGCACCCTGCGCTGCACCCCGGTCAAACCGCCAAGGTTATGCGCGGTGAGCGCGAAGTCGGGGTGATCGGTGCCCTGCACCCGCAGTTGCAGAAGAAGTTGGACCTGTCCAAGCCCGCGTTCGTATTTGAGCTGAGCCTGGAAGCGATCGGCGAGGGCAAAACCCCCGCGTTCCGTCCGCTGTCCAAGTTCCCGGAAGTGCGCCGCGACCTGGCCCTGCTGATCGATGCCGAGGTTCCCGCCGCCAGCCTGGTGGAAACGGCTGTCGAAGTTGCCGGCGAAACCTTGACGGACCTCAAAATATTTGATGTCTACCAGGGCAAAGGCATTGATTTAAATAGAAAAAGTGTCGCTTTGGGGTTGACCTTTCAGCATTCGTCGCGCACCCTTAATGACGACGAAATCAATGCCGCTGTAGATGCGGTGGTCGGAAAACTAGCAGAAAAATATAACGCTAGTCTGCGCTAGCAGAGCATGACGCTCTCGGGTGCAGGCTAAATTGCACCCCGAGAGCGTCTGCTACCGGGTTGAAAGCCGCCGCGGTTCGGGCCGCTTCCGATCTGGAGTCGACGCCTCTGAATCAATTGGTAGGACCCAATGACAGAGGCACTGACCAAGGCCGGGCTCGCCGAGAAATTGTACGAAGAGCTGGGTTTTAACAAGCGCGAAGCGAAAGAGATCGTCGAATACTTCTTCGAGGAAATCCGCAATGCGCTGGAAACGAACGAACAGGTCAAGCTCTCGGGCTTTGGTAATTTCGACCTGCGCGATAAAAGCCAACGCCCCGGTCGCAATCCCAAGACCGGCGAGGAAATCCCCATCTCCGCCCGCAGGGTAGTCACCTTCAAGCCCGGGCAAAAACTCAAGGCGCGAGTAGAAGAGCATGCTGGAACCGAGCAATAACGCTCAATTGCCTGCAATCCCCGGTAAGCGCTACTTCACCATCGGCGAGGTGAGCGAACTGTGCGCCGTTAAACCCCACGTCCTGCGCTATTGGGAGCAGGAGTTCCCCCAGCTAAAACCCGTCAAGCGCCGCGGCAACCGCCGTTACTACCAGCACCAAGATGTCATTATGATCCGCCAGATTCGTGCGCTGCTGTACGAAGAGGGCTATACCATTGGTGGGGCCCGCCAGCAGATCGAGACCGGCAGCGAGCGGGCGGAGGTGGTCCAGTTGCAGCAGGTGCTGCCCGAGGTGATCGCAGAACTAAAGGATATTGCCGCCCTGCTGAGGGAGGGAAAGAAATTCTAAAAAAGTACCGATTGGGGCTTGCAATCTGCCGCTAGTCCGGTATTATTCACGCCACATCGAGACACGATGTCCTTAAAAATCAATCACTTAGCGAAGTGAGTGATTTTTCAAAATCGGAGCGTAGCGCAGCCTGGTAGCGCACCACACTGGGGGTGTGGTGGTCGTCGGTTCAAATCCGGCCGCTCCGACCATAAAACCGTTGAAAATCAACGACTTAGAAGCCCGCCAGTTTAGCGGGCTTTTTTGTATCCTAAGTTTAAGTCCATATTAAGTCCAAAGGCTCTCCTTCGAGCTATTAAGATCGCGATACCTTCGCGATCTTAATTCAGCGCATTCTTCAATCTTTAGGTAATGCTGCCGCGGACTGGCGCCTGGAAATCGGCGGCACTACTCATCCATGCTTTCGGCATAGGCCGGCACCCAAACTCATTGTCCTAGCGCGCCATTTTTCCACAATCTTCGTTCTGATAAGATTATTTTTCCCCTCCTGTCGCAAGTGAGCTAGAAAATATCTATGAGTCAGAATAAGAAGAATGAGAAGCTACATACACCGAGGGAATTCCTTCGCGCTAGAAGGCCTGAAAGATTTTCAGATTCAATAAGTGAAGAAATTGGCAACCTCGATCGTGCTGTCCTAGAGCATCATCTCGATACATTAAACCGAAGAAGTCAGGAGTTGGCATTTGAGGATTTTGCGAAGCAGCTTTGTGAAAAAGTAATTTGTCCTAACCTCCAGGAGCAGACAGGACCTGTTGCGGGAGGTGATGGAAAAGTCGATACGCAAACCTTTCCTGTTTCTGAGCAGTCAAGTGTGCTTTGGTACGTTGGGGTCAACGAGAGTGCCGATAGAGAGCGTTGGGCCTTCGCCGTTAGCACCCAAGAAAATTGGCGACAGAAGTGCCGAACTGATGTGCGAAAAGTTGTCGGGACAGAACGGGGTTACACAAAAGTATTTTGTATAACAAGTCGGTATGCGAAATCTAACCAAAGAAGTGAAGTGGAAGATGCATTATCTAAAGAGTTTGGAATCGAAGTTCGGATTTTAGATGCCAGCTGGATATTGGATCAGGTCTTTAAGAACGGTTATGAAAGATTGGCGATTGACCTTTTGTCGGTGGCCGTTGATTGGCGCAGAGAAGTAACGGTTGGCCCCAATGATTATGCGAAAACTTTGCGTCTAGATGAAGTCGAAAAAGAAATAAGTGAAAGTGTTGATCCAACAGCTATCAGCGTTGGGCAGCTTGATCTCCTGCTAGAGTCGGCGATCTTATCCAAAGAGTTGGAACATCCTCACATTGAAAGCCAAGGAAAATTTGATCGTGCAGTGAAGGCTGCTCATCGTTTTGGGAATAATTACCAGCAATTTCGGGCTCACTATCAGTATGCATGGGCTGCATATTGGTGGTATGAAGATATCCAATTGTTTGAGGAGGAAATTGGAAAAAGCTTTGAGGCTGCACAGTCTATATCTCAGTATAGGCAGTGGGGTGATCTGGGTACTTTGCTTGGTGTGTATATCGGGCATTGCCGTAGAAACTCTATAGAAATGAAGCCAGAAATTGTCTCCATTTTAGAAAAAGTTGACGAGTTTCTGAAAGAGATGGCAGCTGATGAATCTCGACCAAGTAACTCTTTGATGGCTAGGGCAAACGTTTATCTTCTCGAATTTCATCAAATAAAATCCTTAGATCAAGCATCCGATTTTTTCAAAAAAATCAGAGAATTAATTCACTTGGGCGATGGTCTGGTCGGGTTTCCATTTCAGGAACTATATGAATTGATTTCTTCGTTGGACGATTTTTTTTCGGAGGATGCTGAGTTTGAATCCCTACTAGATCTTGTGACTGAGAAGGCGGTATCTAGATATGGTGAGTTAAAGGCATCTTTACTTTTTCTGAAAAGAGGTGCGGCAGCGCTTGATTCTGGGCGGCCGTACCAAGCCATTAAGTTGGTTGGTAAGTCTCTCGTGGGGCTCTATAAAGAGGAGTCAAGAGGCGATATCGTTTCGGCACTTTACCTGCTATCTGAAGCCTATCGTCAAGTTAGCTTGGTGTGGGCTGCGCGGGCTGCATTGTTGCTTGCAGCTTCTTTAATAACCCAAGATTATTGGCAGGGTGGGGAGTTAATTTCTGCGCAAATATATGCCTACCATAGGCTGGCGGAAATTGAGCTTCAACTCGGTAGGATATCTTATGCACTCGTTTGGTGGCAATTAGCAAGGGCGGTTGATCAAAATGTTGAAGGAGATTTTTTAACTGAAAAGGATTTGTTTAGCTTTGATGGGTTTCTATCGAAATGTATTTTGAATTCGAGTTTAAGTACTTTGGGTAAGTTGGAAAAATTTCCTGATTTACTGGATTCTAATCAATTGTATACAAGTCGTGCATGCCTTCTGGTTGCTCTAGGCTATCCGGAGGTCGCTTCAGGAGAGTTAGAGGTAGATCTTGATGAAGAGTTTACAGACTATCTGTGCATGCTGAGAGATCTTGATTTTGGTGCAGATGTTCCTGATATTTTGTTGCAAGACGCTAAATATATTTCGCTTTCGAGCTCTGTATTGGGGTGTTTGTTTAAGGTTTCATTTCCAAATCGGAGCCCCGCTTTAGAGCTTGCAGAGACATTGCTTTCAGTTATAGAGAGCTTTTTTTCGACTGGAATGATAGATCAGGTAATGACGCTGGAATCTTGTGTCGAAATCCATGTGTCTGTTGATGACGAAGAAGCGGTTTCTATCACTCATGAGTTGGACGATTCGGGTTCCACCGTTGTGTTCAATGTGATGTGCTCTTCATTTTCTATCGGGAATTTGGATGTTTCTGGCCAGAAGGAAATCCAAAAGTGGTTACATGAGTTTGTGCTGGAGATTCTGGCTCGTGTTTATAGACCTAAAAATCCTAAAGAGTTGGTTGAGACACTGATAGGTGGTGATCGTGCATTGGAGCGTTCAGTCTCCTTTGGTGCCTGCTTTGCAAGTCAACAAAATATTCTAGGTGATGATTACCTTCACGACATCCAGGGTGTGGCCAAACGTGAAGGGCTTGGTACATTTTCTTTATTGCGTTCTCAGAATTGGGACAAAGATTTTCCAAAGAATGCTGAAGAAAGATCTAAGCATGGGGAGTTGAAACCTGGGGAAGGAATGCCGCCCCAAGATCTGATGGATTATGAAAAGCTTAGACACCGAGATATGACGGTGCAAGGGCTGATCAAAGTCAGGCTTTGGGATCGAACAACATGGCGCGGAGTGGCTTTTTTTCAAATAGGCGATAAACCTCCCGGACTTGCTCTAATGTTTGAGGACCTGGAAGCTGGCTCCGTAATCTTTCGAGATCTAATGAGTGAGCTGGGCGGTTTTGACAAAAGGAATCGACTTAGGATTACGATAGTTCGAAATATTGATGTAGAAAATCCGGCTCATTATCGGGTTTGTATTGCGGAGAATATTGATGTTGGAGAAGCTAGGACTGTTCAAATGGTCGCGCGGTTAAATACGATGACTCCAGATAATGAAAATAACCTAGAAAGATTTATCGCTGATTACAAAAAATATGGTTGTTTTTACTTGGCATATGCTGGTTTGGATAATGGGAGAGTTATTCCTGGCGGGGGGCGTGGATTTGACGAGGTGATTAAGCTTGACAATATCAATATTGTAGAAGCTTGGACGATTGGCCCAAACGATATTGACAGTGTTGCGATTTCGAGTAACGACAATCCCAAAATTCCTTCAGAGGTTAAAGATCCACCCGTGCTCTCGCTGATGAAAATTAGGTTCAATAGGGGCTGATTGGAAATAACTCTAGAGATTTGATTTAGTTTGCTCTCTATTTAGAGCGTGCTTATTTTAGTTTTTAGAGCAGGAGGATATTTCCGGCCTTCTCAAAACTGATCGTACAGTTATTGACAGTACTCCAAGGGAGGGGCATTCGCCCCTCCTATCGCTTCCGCTTCCGCTCCGCGAGTTTCGAATTCAGCAACAGGCCGAACTGTCCACTCGTGAAAGCGAGTAATGACTCTGGATTTCGCCTGGAACAGAAGGCCGATCAATTTTTGAGCTTCTTGGCCGTATTTGTTTAGACCTTCTTTGACTACGTGCAAAGCCCGCAACGGCAGGCTGGCTCGTTCTGGAGTTGGGCCACCTGAAAGCTCGGTAAATGTCTCCCAGTCTCCCTTATCGGCAGCCTCTATAAGACATTTCAAAAGCTCGCAATCAATAGAATCCAAAGCGGCTTTTGCATGCTCACTATGGGCAAGCCTGCGGGACTCTCGCCACGCGGTAACGCTGGGGCCACCGATCTGCTGGAACTGACGGATCTTCCAGGTAGAGGCCCAGGCTCGGATGCGGATGGCGCTCTGAATCGTGTCATGTCCATATAGGTCTTCGCCGACGTGCTCTCCGTCGATGTTCTTCGCTATGTATTTAGCGATGTAGCCAGCGGCAGTACCTTTGTTCGGGTCTATGTACTTGACGGTGAAGCGTCGCTTCTGAGCGCCGGGTTCGTTGCCATCAATCTCCAATGCATAGTGGCGGAAGATACTGAGGGCCTCCTTGACCTGCTCGGGAGCGATGAACAAGAGCATGTGCCAGTGCGGGCAACCGTCGTGATGCGGTTCAACCACGCGGAAACCATAGGGTTGGATCTGGCTTCGCTTCAGTTTCGCCCGGATCTTGGCCCACTGTTGGTTGAAGTACGCCTGGACTTCGAAGAATCCAGGACACCCATAAATTGAAAGAGTAGCTTTGAAGTCGTGTATTTCATATTTTCTGGGCTTGCTAGCAGTCAAGAGGTGGGTATCAGATTAGGTTTAGTCACACACCCTCCCAGATTGATCATAATTTGATCATTCGAGGCGGTAGCGGTATGGTTAGCTCGATTATTAGCGGTTTGTAATTGCTTTAGGTGCTGCTAGAGAGATAGATTTCACAGTCGTGTAGGCCATGCACCCAACGTTTATGTTGCTGGGTACAGACTTCTCTGACTTTTTCAGCTGTGCCGACCAGACGCTTGAAGCGGCTTTCAAAGTTGCGATTCAGGTAGAGCCAGTGTTTGGGTGAAATGCCCAGCCTTTGCAATATAGGTGGGGTATTGGCAGCAATAGCGCCGCGTTTTCTCGGGTCCAGATGTCGTCCGCTCCAGTCTACCAGCTCTAAATAATGATCCAGCTGAAAAGGCAAGCCTTTGGGCATATCCCGGTGTTCCCCACCCACCAGCGGCAATAGATTTTTGGGTTGCTCACCTGAGATTGCGGCGTGGATGCGTTGCTGGATTGAAGTGTAATCGGAGTCCTCTGGAGTTTTGGCAATGCCGGCACGGATAGGGTTGAGGTCTACATAAGCCAGGCAGGCGGCGAGGGCTCTTTCATCCAATAAAGCCTGAGACTTGAAACGCCCTTCCCAGAAACGACCGGTACAGTTGTCCTCGGCATTGGCCTGGCGGGCGATGGACTCGTTCAGGCAGCGCATAAACCAACTGATATCGGCCAGGCGCTCACGCCAAAGAGTTGTCACTTTCTGAAGTTTTTGCAGCTCGGCGGCATCCAGGGTCTCACCGCGAAGATATCGTTGGCTCAGTACAGAACCTTTAAAGAGTTGCTGCCAGCGCTCAATAACTTCAATAGTGGACCAAGAGTTCACTGTGTGGGTGTCGATATAGAGCACAATATGGGTGTGATTACTCATCACAGCATAGGCTGCAATATCAAGCGCATAGATGCCGACCAGCTTTTGCATTCTGCCCTCAATCCACTGACGCCGATGCTCATAATCTCTCCCGGATTGGATATCTTTCCCACAAAGAAAAGCTCTGCGCACACAACGGGAGACATAGTGATAGTAAGGAGTTGCATCGAGGGATATCTGCGAACGCCGAGGCTGGGTCATGAGGTGGGGGGTCTTACTGTTTTAATATCCAGTATTTTTATTGTATTCCCTGTATTGTGTCAATGGGTGTGGCGCCTCAAGCTTCCCCTTTGCTGGGTGTCCAGAAATAACTTTGTTAGCGTTTTTCTTCCTGAGCGGAAGCGGGTAATTTTCTTGCATCAACAATATTCATTTGGGCATTATATAGAACTATAGAATCGCCGGGTTAATAATAGATAATCTTAAAATACCTTCAATAAAGCTGGATTATAAAAGTGAGTGATTTTAAGGATAAAAATCATGTTCCCGAAATAAAGAAGTATTCAGCTTGAGATAATTTGTTGGGTGTATTATTGTAAAGCTTAAGGGGAGAAATTATGGCTGGTGTACTGCTAACTGTGGGGCGAGAAAGGGCTAGGCTAGTGTGGTGTAACAAATAGATTGCCATTATAGAAAAACCTTAAAACATGGGCCTGGAACATGTTTACAATGTACAAACAGCTGTTTTTATAGGTTTTTTATCCCTGCGCTTAGTTCGTTACAGGGCACTAGCTGTCCGTAGATTTTTTATTGAGAGTGTTTAATTGTGTACCTTAAAGCAAAGGTTAGCAATGGTTTCTCCTGTTTCCAGGTGAAGTTGGGCGGTTCGTTTACAATTAAAGGATTCCCGAAGTGATATAAGATTGTGGAGTGCCGATATATAAGGTTTCTGCTATATGTCAGTTTTTTATTTTTTCGGTTATAGTTGATGGGTTGTTGGTTTTGTATGTTTTTGAGTGGATTGGGGGTGGAGATATTGGAGGGCTCGGAGTTGGGTGGGTGAAAGATTTAACTGTTACAGGTTGCAACTGTAAAGAAGCACATGTAGGAATATAATAGGTGTCAGTGATTCGAAATTTATTCTGGATTATTTTCTGCGCTTGTAATAAAAAATCCTTGCATGGGTGTGGTTGAGATGAGTGTTGCACGATTGTTTTTAATGAAGGTATAGGCTATTTTGCCTTAGATAAAATAATATAGAGAAACTAAATTTACACAAACTACAAGTCACCAGTAAGGTTTCTGACAATGTCTAAAGATCAAAAAATTCGCATAATAAAATCACACCTTTCTCCACTTATGGATAAAATTATCATTGCAAATCGTTCAGTTTATGGAGGGGAAAGATATGAGGGTGCGAGTACGCAGGCATCAGTAGCTCACGTTGCTGCTGCGCTAGCGAATAACAGAGAATTAAGACAAGGAGGGCACCTCACTCAAAATGCTTGGTTAGAGATGGGGAGGAGTCTGTATGAGAAACGAGATGGAGCTAAGCCGAATAGTATTAATGTGGCATGCGACACATTGGCGAGCTATGTGCTGTTTGTCATAGATTCCGTTATAGAATTTCATGGGAGGTTTGAGCTGTTTAAAAATCCCGGAGTTCATCACCATTTCGTTGTAGTGGATAGAGTCAATCCATCGCATGATCATGATCGCCGTACATGGGGTGAAGACTGTTTTGTAATTGATCTTTGGCACGCCAAGATGGCTCGTCCAGAAACTCGAAGATCATGTTTTGCAACCGCACACCATTGGAAGCATGGTATCTTCCGCAACCCAAGTGAGCACGAATATTCTATGATGACATACACTCCAACGGTAGAGCACTCTTGGTCGAAGTAGCTAGAATCCAGGAGATGAATCCAAGACGCCCATAAATTGAAAGAATAGCTTTGAAGTCGTGCATTTCATCTTTTCTGGGCTTGCTAGTAGTCAAGAGGTAGGTATCAGATTAGGTTTAGGCGTACATCTCCCCGACTGATCATAATTTGATCATGCGAGGCGATAGCGGTATGGTTAGCTCGATTATTAGCGGTTTGTAATTGCTTTAGGTGCTGCTAGAGAGATAGATTTCACAGTCGTGCAGGCCATGCACCCAGCGTTTATGTTGCTGGGCACAGACTTCTCTGACTTTTTCAGCTGCGCCGAGTAGACGCTTGAAGCGGCTTTCAAAGTTGCGATTCAAGTGGAGCCAGTGTTTCGGTGAAATGCCCAGCCTTTGCAATATAGGTGGGCTATTGGCAGCAATAGCGCCGCGTTTTCTCGGGTCCAGATGTCGTCCGCTCCAGCCGACCAACTCCAGCTAGTGATCTAGCTGAAAGGGGAGGCCTTTGGGCATACCTTTCTGCTCTGGGCCTACAAGAGGCAGAAGATTTTTAGGCTGCTCTCCAGACATGGCTGCTCGAATGCGCTGCGCAATGGATGTGTAATTGGACTCTTCTGGAGTTTTCGTTATTTTGGCTCGAATAGGGTTGAGGTCCACATAGGCCATACAGACTGCCAGTGCCTTTTCATCCAGCAGGGTCTGGGATTTAAACCGCCCCTCCCAGAAACGCCCGGTGCAGCTGTCTTCGTTGTTTGCCTGACGAGCAATAGATTCGTTAAGGCAGCGCATAAACCAGCTGATATCCTGCAAGCGCGCTCGCCAAAGGGCGACAAGCTCATAAAGCTTTTCCATTTCGCCAGAATCAAGAGGGTCCCCTTGAAGGTAGCGTTGAGCTAGCGCGGAAGTTCTAAAAAGTTCTTGCCAGCGAGTAATGACCTCGGTATCGGACCAAGTTTTGGGGGCTTCTGTGTCGATATAGAGCACAATATGGTAGTGGTTGCTCCTCACAGCATAGGCTGCAATATCAAGCGCATAGATTCCGACCAGCTTTTGCATTCTGCCCTCAATCCACTGACGCCGATGCTCATAATCTCTCCCGGATTGGATATCTTTCCCACAAAGAAAAGCTCTGCGCACACAACGGGAGACACAGTGATAGTAAGGAGTTGCATCGAGGGATATTTGCGAACGCCGAGGTTGGGTCATGAGATAGGGGTTTTACTGTTTTAATATCCAGTATTTTTGTTGTATCCCCTGTATTGTGTCAATGGGCGTGGCGTCTCAAGTTTCCCCTTTACTGGGTGTCCTGAAATAACTTCGTTGCTCTTTGGTCAGCTGTCGGTAATGTTTTGTCACCACTTAATCTCTTGGCGGAGAAGAAGTGGCAGATGTTACCTTCAGCTGACCGTTCTTCTCCAGATGATTAACTGACGCACTTCAGAGTTGAGTACAGGCCCTCTTATATTCAGTTTAACCACAATGATTTTGATCTAGAACTGCCTGAGAATTTTCTTTTGCTACTTTATGAGCAATCTTAATTAATTTTTTGCTCGCAGGAAATTCAGCTCCCACTCCAGGCCAATAGTACCCCCCATTATCTTGACAGAGGCTAATTATTACTGGCTTAGCATCCAGAATGACATCTTCACCCACCTCTACAATAAGCCTATAGGTTATCTGGTTTTGATGAACCCCTTTTATGGCCTCAAGTACGTCAGCGCTTAACTGGTAAGTATCACCCACACCAGGATACGAGGACAGCTTGATAACCCGTGTGTGTTGAATAACAGCAGTAAACGGCGTATTTAGTATTGATTCTGATAAAAATTCTTGCTGGGCATTAGGATGGTCAGAGCATGCTTGATTGGCCAAAAAAAGTAAAAATAAAAGGATGTATTTAACAGCAGTTATTAGCTTCATATCCTTATGCCTCTGAGGTTACTACTGCCGCTGTTAAGTTGTATATCGGTAATCGGCTGTTAGATAAGTCAAAATTTAAAGGCACAACAAATGCCTCCCAAACCTTGGCAGAGTATTTAGTAATGTTTACTTCATTATTTTGATTCCCGCCCAAAATGAATAGATGTTTTCCAGCTGGATCTTTCCCCATAACAAATCCAACGTGCCCACCCCCATTTCTACTTTTTATTGCAATTGCCCCTTGTATTGGTGCGTTTATCGATTTGCCAAATGCTTTCCATGATTTGGCTCTGAATGCCGCTTTTACAGGAGTGTAACCATGCTGCTTCATTACCCAGGCTACGAAAGAACCACACCAAGCATTTTTACCACCAGAATCATCAGTTCCCCAGAACTCAGATGCCGAGAAATATTGGAGTATCCTTGGGTTTGCCTTAACACCTGCCACCTCACTCTGACCCCGCTCCTTGTATGCGGTTTTCATCCAAGGAGTAAAACAAAAATTAAGTATATCTGTTTTAGGGGCGTCTTCACATTGTGGGTGTGAGGAAGTTTGTTTGAACATAGTATAATCCTTTATCTATATAATGGAGAAAATTTCCATAAGAGCTGGGAAGAACTGTGAACACAAAAAGTTACTCTTGAAAATCAGCATCCTATGTAATTCAAGAGGATAAGCAGCCTGATAACTCTAAAGAAATTACAGTTCTGTTTTGTTGACAGATTAGTAAATTGCGCATAGAAGCATGGATATGCCACCCATCTTTACTTAAGTAGTCGAAGCATGTCAATGCCGATACCTGGAAGGTAAAAAAACGAATAGTCCCATACCGTAGTGCGGCAATCCTGGACACTCAGTGCGCCGAGCTAAATTGGCAAAAGATTGGAGGTGAAAGCCCTCTACCCAACAAATGGTACCATCGTGTAAGTTTTCAGGGGGGCTCTGAGACAGTGTGCTTAGGTAGGGATTTGTGCTTACAGAAATTATGTAGTGGTCTAATACTTCCGGATGCCTCACTAAGATGGTAAAACTACCAAGTGAAGTATGGTAGAAGCTAATTTTTAGGAAGCGGGGTGGGTCTTATTTGAGGACTATCAAATATCCATCAGTCATTGTGTCTGAAGTTTTAACTCGATCAAGAAATTGAGGCGATGGAGATTTCTGGGGTGGCTTCGAAAGTCGTATAGGTGAAGTTATCGCCTACAATCTATAGTGAAAGCATTAACCATGATGGCCGGGGCTAGCGCCCCGGAGAAGTAATTTTAGGAGTAAGGAGCGTGAAGCATTAGGAGTAGAGCAGGATTGGTAGAGGGTAGCTAATGTTAGTAATTCAGGAAACCCTTGGGTTAAGCACTACAAAATAGAACGAAGGTTCCACTTGAGGGGTGTAAGTTTGAGTGAAAATCTAGAAAATAATATAAAAATCTCGAACAGCTGAAGGGTAGCTGGATGTGCCCGATTCAAAATTGGAATCCGGCACTATCACAGCTGGCGATCCACCCTTCAGATTACCTGGCTGAAATACATCAGCCTACAGCGGCTTGGCTGACACAGAGTTTTGAATACCCTTGCAAATGTTTACACCATCCCATCCTTTAGCCAGTCGATAACTATTAAGAAAAGGTGACCGCACGCTCATTCAAATCATAATACTGGGTGTTAACCTTAATCTTAACAGAGCTACCAGTAGCATCAAACCAGCCAAGATACCCAGTAACCTCTAGGCTTTTATGAGAAGTGGCCATTGCCTCGCGTAAACGCTGGGCCCAGGGCCTCAATTTCTCACCATCATAGCCTGACCCACAAGCACAGAGATGTAGGTCAACAAAGTTAGCAGGCAACCCCTCTTTAACCAGGGTATCAGCCAGCTGCGTTGGAGTATAAGTTTTCCACACTCCGCCCTGCCACGACTCTACCCCTCTATCAAAAACTTTTGCTTGTTTATTCTTACCGCTATTGCGTTGTGCACCAATCTGCTTACCGTCGCCACCGCCGGTGCCATGAGCAACAATATAAAGAGTATCACCAGATTTGAGACTGTTGAGACACTTATCTATCCAGCGGTACATGGATTTACCAATACCGGATGTTACCTTGTTGGCAAGGATATGATTCTTAGGGATATCCCAAGCGCTCGCCATATTCTCTGCAAACTCTAGCATTTCTTCACTATTTATGGGGAGGTAAATGTATTTTGACATTTGTATACCTTGTTATTATCACAATACCAAAAGTATAACACCAAGCTTCCCACAGAATAAATTTTTGAAAACACCCTTAGACTGGGTGAGTTCTAGATATCCATAGAACCTAGAGAAGCGGTAGAATTATTTTTGACATCTGGTTCCCAATTATTTTTTGATTTAGGGTTAAGTACTATAAAGTGGTACAAAAGTTCTACTTGAGGGGCTGTCAGTTTGGATGAAAACCCAGAAGGAGTCGTTTTGATAAACTCGGTGGAAACTAGTAGGTTGTACCAGAAAGAAGCATCAGCAGTCCTTGCTCTGTATGCTTAATGCTTTGCCTATCTCTCCAGTCGCTCGAAAATCGAGGGATGCTCCCATCAATTCCCCCTCACTGCGGACCATAGGAAATAGATTTTCAGGTCGTCTACAGTTAGTAGATGCATGAATCTGTTGTTGAATGGAGCTAAACTCAGACTCTTTCGAAATTTTGACTAGGTACTCAAAAATTGTCTAAGAGATTTTCTAAATTACTTGAGTCTGCTTGCAGTAAATAAGAGCTAAATACCCACAGAATTGGCGCGGTTCTCCGCACTATAAATGGGCGTGATATTTTCAGTGGTAACGGGCCATGCACTCATGTGATTAAATGCATGGCATTTAAGTGGATAGGTTAAGTGGTGATTTTCAATAGTTTCCGATCAATTAGGATTCACTTTTTGGTTTATAGTTTTTCCATATTTCAGGGTATCTTTCCCATGGAGGTGCTTCGGGACTGAATGCACTATTATTGGCGCTGCTGTCTTGATACCAAAACTGTATTCGTTTCATGAAATCTTTATCATTTCTATTTCGAAAGATAAATCTTATTTCTGCATATGTAATAACGCGATACTTAAGCTCATCAGCTTTGAACTGATAGACTGGCTCTCTTTTAAAGGGGAATTTAGCTTCTTCTGCTGGAATCCCTGGTTTGGAAATAACAGCATTCCAATCGATATCATAGTCTATTGCAAAATGAATGAAATGATTGTGTTTTACTAAGAACTCAATCCCGGCTTTACTTTTCCGCCTCCATATTTTGTTATCCGTTGTTTGATCATTTGTTCGTGGTGGCTCTAGATTGACATTGTCTTGCACAACACACTTGTACTTCTCTTTACTACGACAGAAATTACTAAAGTCTTCGTTTAAGAAATGACATTTGTCTACGGCGGTTCCGGTTAGTAGTTGATCAAGCCATGCGATCGTGCCTTTATCAGCAAGATCTCTCATTTTTTTTTGAGTTAATTGTTGAATTAACCTCGCTCTGCTTCCCGAAAACCCATAAAAAAAGTCTCCAGAGCAGTATATTCTCCATGGTTTACTAAATGGCATAATGACCTCCTTTGGGACAGTATAACTAGGGGGCAGGAGTAGACTCTTACTGATGCATTCCTAACCCTAACTTGGAAAATATATCGATGTATAGACTGGCTGACTTTAAAATTTGGGCATAAATTTTTAGAATTTGGTCATTTTTAGAGTTCAAGCTGCTGAAAAATTGACCATCTGAGGCCCTGCACTTAGAGTTTCCTTCGATACTTCACTGGTTTTCGGTCCATATGTATGGGCTCTGATGTTGCTAAGGGTATAACCACAATCTTGGATACCCAAAGCTCAAAAAACAGGCAAAAGATTGTGGTCATGAGCTGGGATGCTAGTTTTAAAGGAGGTGGTAATTACGTACTGAAAGCTTTTAGTAGATAGGGGGCCAAACTTTTACCACTGATTGTCAAATTTATTTGCATAATAGAGGTCTGTATTTCTTTCCAAGATAAGTACAAGTTGGCAAACAGCTAGGAAGCTTTATTGGTAACATAAAGTTTGAAGCCAACTCTTACTCTAAGGTAGGGTTAAATTACTTGGACCTACCAACCCCCTTAGTGGGTAAGTGTGTACCATTTATATTGAAGGTTGGTGATAGATGAAGAAAATTGAGTGGTAGGCTGGAAATATAGCTGTTTACATTGGTAAATATTGTAGTCAAACGGAGAAATAATGTTTGGAACACAGGAATTAAGGCTTATTCGATACTCTGTAAAGAAAACCATTGAGCTTTTATGCGAGCGTCAAAATATTTTAGATCCAGAGTCTAATGATGCTATTGAAATAGCTAATGATCTTGTCTTATATCAAATTATTTTGAATAAAATTAAAGGCAAGCCTGAAGTTTGATTGTTTTTAGGTTCATTAGTTTTAGGGACTAAAGATGAAATATTCTTATAGTTTAAAGAATGCCCTGTATGGTCTTTTTTGTTTGGCGGCCTCTATCCTGTTCTTTATGGTTGATAGGCCTGAGGCTTTTTGGTGTGGGTTGGTAGCTTTATTTTTATTTATTGTATTCCTGTTTTCTCCCATCTTGGAAGATTTCCATAAAAGAAGGGCTGAGCTGCGTCAGGGGTATATAGAGTTTGACTCTGAAGAGATAAGAAAAATTATTCCTGACCGCCAGAAAGAGGGAATCAAATGGTTGGAGATTAGTGAAATTGCTATTACAACTGGCGATATGGGTCCATTCAATGATGATCTTTATTGGATAATAATGGATTCTGAAAAAAACAAAAGAATTGCAGTATCTAATGATGCACTAGGTTTACCTGAATTGGTTGAGAAGTTACAGGCGCTGCCTAAATTTGATCATGGGGTAATGCTTATGGCAATGGGGAGTGTGGAAAATAACTACTTTGTTGTTTGGAGGAGGTAGTCGGCCGTCTGAAAATAGTAGGTGTGTTATCGGTGATGTGGTCTTATTTTCTAAAAGTTAAATCTCGCTGTCCCAGTTCATTAACATCAATAGGATGCAGCTGAAAGGACAGCACCTTAGCGTAGTTAGATACTTACCACCTATAAGCGTAATAGCTCTTTAGGTGTGGTACGACTGTTCTGGAAGAGGTCAAATAAGTCTGAAAAGGCTGAGTCTCTAGTATTAGATTTTAATGTGCCTAATATAATTGCTGAGCTTAAAAACCTTGACTTCCTTTACCTCAGAACTGCGTAACATTTTATGGAGAGGGAATACACACGCTCCTAGCTAAAAGTTCCAAAGCCAGCCTTATGCAGGTATGTTGGACCATGAAGTGGCGCACAAATCGACATGAGCTGTATAGATGTACAGGTGTATGTATTGACAGTGTTGGTGCTTGAGGTTAATATATTCACTGCTGCTTTGGTTTCCATGCAGCGGTCATCCTTTCTTGAGCCGGCCCCCAAGCCGGTTTTTTTTATTTTTAGGGTTTGATAATTGTAGACCTAAAATCCCTGTGCAATAGGACTGAAAGTAGTCTGTCGCTGTTGTGACAAGAACAGATTTTAAACTAACATTTAAGTGCCAAGTTTATACTGATAGGAAGGCCATTGATTTCAGGTGGGTTCAGGCTGGCCTTGCCGATTAATTAGTTGATGCTGGAGTGCACTCTCTGATGGTAAGAGTTAATGGAGCCCAGCCGTACAAGGTAAGAATGTGAATTCTATGTGTGGGTAAGTGCTATAGGTGGTTCATATACGAGATTGGTAGATCCAGTTTCATGGTAAAAATCATTACCGGTTCTACCTGGAATTTTTGTTCAAGTATTGAAGGGAAGTGTTATTGTGAGTTGATGGGCGGCTGGTTTAGGAGACATAAAGAGGTGAGGGCGTCGTCAAGAGTGGCTGCCTTTGCCACTTATCAGTTAGCGCTAGGAAATCCAGGATATAGTTATTGTGTGGAGCTATTTTGCTTTGATAGAGCCTTCAGTTTTTCGACAGTCTCCAAATCAGAGCTAAACCATATCTGTAATGGATAGGACTCTAAAATAACGACATCTCTTACCTGCCCTAATTTTTCCAGGCGTTGTACTTCGCGTAAAACGGGGTCAGGTGTCTTTAGGCTGCCCCTTACCATTACCCGATGCCATTCGGATTCATCATTGGCCGTTATACCGCATGCACTTAGAAAAAAGATTAAAGGAATAATTTTTTTCATGTTTTTAAAAAGGCGCCAAAGGGCGCCTTTTCCAAGTTTGAACAAGGCGTTTTACTTTATGGGTAACTCTCAATCCAATCTTGTAAAGTAGTAAACAGTGTACTGGTCATACGTGTTCCACAATTCTGTGAGGGTGACCCTGTTGTATGGATTCCACGAACATAGCCAGCAGTGTCTTTAATCCCGCTACCACTTTGGCCGCCAGCTGTATCTAATGTATAACACACTCTATAGGTGCTGGAAGTTGTGCTGCCTGAGTCTGTCCACATGGTGCCAGATGGTTTATCTCCTGGGTATCCAGTAACACTATGAGTACCATCTGAATAGACGCCCCACCCGGAATGTCCATTATGAGGTGCTTCCGCTAATACAATAAGCGCGTAGTCATAATTGGTATCTGCATTATTATGCCAGGCTGTAGTGGTTACGGCGGTTGACCAGTTTTCACTTCCCCAGGGTTCATAGCTGCCAGATTGAGCCACTGTAAAATCAAGGGAGCTATACCAGTTTCCGGAACCATCAGAAACGCAATGTCCAGCGGTTAATACATGCTTTTCTGAAATTAACGTACCGGTACACCCCACATCAATACGGCCATTATACCAGTGGGGATTTTGCACCGTATTAGTGATTTGAACTCTATCGTCAGTGCCTATTACAACTGAGGGTGTTAGTAGTTGCTCACTGGGAATTATAGTGGGCAACTGCCCTTTGGATGAAAAAATTCTTGAATCTAAGCCGTGTGACTCAATAGTTTCTATTGCTTGCTCTAGTAGAGCAAGTGCTGTTTTATCTATTCCTGCTACATATTGCTTGCCGTCTGGAGTGACTGCAATGGCGCTTAAAGATGAAGTGCGCTCCATTAATGTATATTGCTTCTTTACAGCAGTCTCATCGACTTCTGGTTGCTTGGCAACATTATGCCCGCTTATAAAGCTTGCGGTTTGATCTGTCTCAACAAAATTGTAAAGGGTATCTGCATGTGACACTCCTGAGAACACTACCAGTGAAAGAAAAATATGAGCCTTGTTCATATCTAGTCCATTTAAGTTAATGGGTGTTTAGTAGCGGTGCGATCATTTTATATTCCACACTTAATTTTGTGTGGGTGCACAATATAGTACTTCTGTACATGTTTACAACTTGCTAATTATAAGTTGGAGGCTAACTAACGCCATTTTTCTAGGGGAGAAAGTTCTCATAAGCTAATCGAATTTATTGGCTTTATTTATTAAAGTGTTGGAGGGATCTATAAATTCTTATTTTTTCTAGGATGTCATTTAAGTAATTAAAGGTTTTATTTCGATTGGTTCTGTGGTGGGTTATTGTCTGGAGTATTCTTTGCAGGTTAGGGAGTGCTGCCATGAGTGATTTCATATTAAGCTTATGTGAGGAGCTCTAGCCCAAAAGAGAGGATCTCTGGCTTTGCCGGGGAGGTACTTATAGTTTAACAGTTCCGGATGTCTCATAGTAACTTTCTGATTATTTAGCTAACCTCAAAAAAACCGACATCTTGTCGGATTTTTCATTTATCATTGCCGAGCTTTATACCCATAGGTTGTTGGGTCTAAAGGGTTGTTGCGGGATATTTCTTACAGGTTTTAGGTTTAAGAGTGAGCGGTATGTCACTGAGGTCAATAGAGCTTTTTGCGGGTGCTGGAGGTTTGGGGGTTGGTTTACATCAAGCAGGATTTAATACTCTGGCTGCGTTTGAACGCAATAGCGGTGCCTGTGCCACGTTGATTGGTAATCGACTTATGGGAGCTGAGTGTGAAGTTGTTGAGGCTGATATTCGCACCTGTGATTACAGCGTATACGATGCTGTTGATCTGGTTTCTGGCGGTCCACCATGCCAGCCATTTTCGCTAGGGGGAAAGCATTCAGCTTACAATGATGATAGAGATATGTTTCCCGAAGCGGTGCGTGCAATTCGAGAGCTTAGACCAAAAGCATTTATTTTAGAAAATGTAAAAGGTTTATTGAGAAAGTCTTTTTCTGAGTATTTTGAGTATATTTTGTTACAGCTGCAGTATCCAAATATTGTGAGAGAGTCAGTGGAGAGCTGGCAATGCCATCTTGCAAGGCTGGAAAGGTTACATACGGAAGGTCACAAATCCTCTTCCGAGTACAATGTTGCCTTTCGTCTGCTAAATTCAGCAGACTTTGGTGTGCCACAAAAAAGGGAGCGGGTTGTAATTGTTGGGTTTAGAAAGGATCTCGGAGTTGAGTGGTCATTTCCTGAGGTAACACATACCCAGGATCGGTTGCTGTGGGATCAAATGGTTTCCTTAGATTATTGGAATCGTCATAAGGTCAGTCCGCCGCTGTTATCTGATCGCGAGCAGCGTAAGAGGGTCAGCCTGATAAAGAGATATGGAGAGTCACCTCCTAGTGCCAAGCCTTGGCACACGGTACGAGACGCTATATACGATTTGCCCAAGCCGTATTTAAAGGAGGGAAGGGGTAAATATTTAAATCATGTATTCAAGGAAGGGGCTTGGGTATATCCGGGGCACACTGGCAGCTATATCGATGCTCCTTCGAAGACTCTGAAAGCCGGAGTCCATGGTGTTCCTGGTGGGGAAAATATGATTCGATTTGAGAATGGGGCGGTGCGCTATTTCACAGTAAGGGAAAGTGCCCGAATACAAACCTTTCCTGATGAATACGAGATAACCGGCGTATGGAGTGAGGCGATGCGACAGTTGGGTAATGCAGTGCCGGTACAGTTGGCTCGTATGGTGGGGGAGAGTGTTTTTGATGCGCTACGGCGGGCCAGCAGCTCGTGATCTGGCTGAAAGGTAGGCTTTTAGGTGCGATTCGGCGCTGATCACTGAGTTTTGCAGTCGGCATGCAGGTTAACCATTGTGCCTGCTGCGGGCTGTCGAAATCTGATGGTGTGGTGTTCTCAGTGTGATCAATATTCCTCGAAGCCTTGTCCATCACTCTGTGCAAAAATCCCGATGCTTTTCTCTGTGTTCTCTTCGCCATTGAAATATTGTAGCGAAAGTTGATAGGTCAGAGTTCCATCACCATCTCCCCTTGCTGCATCCTCCACTATAGGGTTGACTTGTAGCATTGCGGTTTCCGCAGGGTCTATCACTATTGGTTGAGTGAAATCTAACCGGGCATCTCTGTCCCAGTACAATGGGATATCTGTCTCTAAGTTGGCAACCTCTAACCTTGAGCCACCGGCGCCGGCTTCCCCACCGCTCATAAATATATTTTTAGAGGTAATCCCGTAAGCGGTGGCGGGTTGCTCCCCGGTGTTTCTAATGGTTATCCTGAGGGTGGGTTTTGTATCGATTTTTGAGTTCAAATACTCGGTGAGTAAAAGTCTCCAGTTGAAGTATTCAGTACCTTTTACTTGCCTTTGGTAGGTTTGGTAAAATGAGCTTTGCTTTAGATAGGATTTTGTTGCTTCACTAATATCGTCTCTGTAACCGGTGAATTCTATTTCGTCTGCAATTGTTCCAGACTTGAACTCCCAGTGAATATAGCTGTGGTTAGATTTGAGGAACTCCGCTTTGAACAGTTCTGGGTTTAATATGTGGATGCCAGAGTCTTTTATCTCCATTTCACCCCAGTCACTTTCCACCAGTTCACGGTGATACTCTCCACCTAGGTCTTCGGCTGCTATATTGGTTATTTCCCATTGGCCAAACAAGTTCTCGGGTGTGCTGTTATTAGCAATGAAAATCTTTTCTAAAGTTAGTTTGGCTGGCTTCTTATCCCGTTCTTGATTGCCCATTAATCCTATAATGGCAGCAATGATAGCGGCAGTGATGGGTATTGCGACACCTAAAACCATTTCTTTTCTGGATAAGTTAAACATTTCTGTAATCCTTGAGTGAAAATTAGCTTGAGAGCTTTTATTTTTATTGTATAGGCGGGCAGGCAATAGGTTTGCCGAATCAACCTTCAGTTTAGGTATAAATGCTTTCGTAAAGTGGACTTATTGTATATAGCTAAACAGAAACAACTCAATCATTGAGTGCTCTGAGGTTAGACGGGGATTTTAAATAAGGATTTTTGTGTTGTTGCGCGTCAAATGCTGAAGTTGAGATAAATGTGTTGCTAGTTTAAAAGTACGCAATAGCTATATTCTTGCTATTTGGCGGTGTGAAATTAAGAAAAGCTTGACAATGGCATAATTTGCACACTCTGCGCTTTTAGCTCGGGACAAGCCGCTACATCAATTTTGCTGGGTTGAGTGAATCTTTAAAGGCCTTTTTAAGGTGCGCTTGAGGTTGAGTTTTTGTTGGAATACTCCGATATGGGTGTAAGTGAGAGGGAGTAAGTACCTGCACTTACCCCCATTCATCAGAGGAGAAGGATCTATTTCTTTGGGCGAACCGCCTTAATATCCTGGTCGGCTGCCCAACTGAGCACATCCTCACGGCGCAGTGCTGTTGCCATCAGGTCCGGGAATTGGTCTGGAGTGCAGGCAAAAACCGGTGAGCCTATTGCAGCAAATTCCTCTGCCAATGACTGGTCATAGGATGGGCGCCCATCATCACTGAGTGCGAGTAATGTAATTACATTCACATCCTGGCGAACCAGGTTGGCAACCCGTGCTTTTAATTCTTCGGCATTTCCCCCTTCATACAGGTCGGTAATCAGGATTAAGTGGGTTTTGCCTGGACGTTCAATTTTGTCCTCACAATAAGCCACTGCCTGGTTGATATCGGTACCGCCCCCCAGCTGCACGCCAAATAGGACGCTGACTGGGTCTTCCAGGTCCTCGGTAAGGTCGACAATTGCAGTGTCAAAGCAGATCAACTTGGTTTTCACTGCCGGTATTGAAGCCATGACAGCGGCAAAGATAGAGCTGTATACCACGGAGGTGGCCATGGAGCCGGATTGGTCGACACACAGAATGACTTCATCCAAATCGGCGAGGCGGCGGCTCTGCCGCATAAAGCCAATTAGCTTCTCCGGCACCACGGTGCGGTAGTCGTGCTGGTAGTGCCTGAGGTTTTGCTGAATAGTTCTGTGCCAGTCGATATCGGCAAAACGCGGTCTGAAACTGCGTTTTGATTTATTCACTGCCCCTCTAACCGCCTCTGTGGTCTTGCGTTCCAAACGCTCCATCAGTTCATCGACCACTTTTTTGATAACTTGGCGAGCCGTTTCAATGGTTTTTTCCGGCATCACGGAGCGCAGGCTGACCAAGTCTGCAACCAGGTGAACATCCGCTTCAATGGCCGAAAGGAACTCGGGCTCCATCAGCATTTGCTTGAGGCCGAGGCGTTCAAATGCGTCCCGTTGGACAACCTGTACTACTGGCGTTGGAAAGAACTCGCGGATATCGCCCAGCCAGCGGGATACCTGTGGTGAAGAGCGCGATAATCCGCCGCGGCCCTTCTTGCCGGTTTCGCTGTCTCCGCTGCCATAGAGTGCGCTCAGAGCCTGGGATAGGCGCGTATCGCGCTCTGACAGCCCGGAGTCGTCTTCATCAGCCCCCAGCACCAGGCGCCAGCGGCGTTCTTTTTCTGCGCTGTTGTCGCTGCCTACCTCATCGGGTTGCTGCTCGTCAGACACTTCGTTTACTGCGCCCATGTCTTGTCCTTATGAATTAATTTGCCAATGCGCAATAGGTGCTCTGACCACTGCGGTAATACGTCGGGGTTGATGGTCTTGGGGACCGAGTGGTTGGAACGGGCGCCCAGCACCAGTTCCATCATACGCCGGCGCTCCATGGCATCGAGGCTGGAGAATACGCGGCGGAACAGGGGCAAATATTGGGTGAATGCCTCTTCATCCAGGTGCAGTAACCAACGCTGTACCGCTGCCATCAATACTGGGTCGTAGAGTAGGCGCTCAACCGCCTCGGCAAAAAAACCTTCGAAGAATCGCGCTGCGTCAGCGGCGGGCACGGCTGGGGATAGAGCTTTTTCCAGCAATTGCTGCAACCTGTGTCCATCAATGCGCTCAGCCTGATAGAGCAGGCGTGTACACAGGCCGCTGACCTGCAAGCTCGACAGCGGGCTATCGACCAGCTGCTCAAAAGCCTGCCACCAGTCCGCCATCACTTCGTCACTCAGCTCTGCCAGTTGCAGTGCCTGGTGAGCGCTGTGGATGCTATTGCGCAGTCGCAGGGACTCTTCGTCGTTGAGATTGCGGCAGGCGTAGGGGAGGGCCAGGGCGGATTGCATGGTTAGGCGCTCTACCAGGCCGGCGACTTGCTCCAGGGCTAATTCTCGCGCGGTGCCGTAACGCTGCACTTGAATCAGGGCCGGTAGGCTGTCGAGAAGTTCGATACCATCACTGGCCAGGGCTGCCCGCGCGGCCAATTGCTTGAGGCCCGCTTCAGAAGCCCGGTGTAACTGAGATTCAAGGGACAGTAAAACCACTTCGGCCAACTTGCCCAAATTGTCTTCAGCGGCAATCGCCTCGATTAATTTATTGTTGGCCGCCTGCTCAATGGTGGAGCCGTAAACTAGGTTTTCCACCAGTTTTACTGCGTATTCCGGCTGCCAGCTGAGTATCCAGTTTTCCCGGAAAGTGCCGCGGCTTTTACCGGTATGGGAGGGTTTGCCCCAGGGCACTTCAAGCACGGCGAGGCGGTGCAGTAAGGTAGATTTATTCAGGCCGATTTCACTGCGTAAATCCAGGGAAACTTCTTTATCCAGGGCGGTGGGCTTCAGCTTGGTCTTTTTCTGCCAGCGCTGTAGATCCTCCAGCAGCGGCACCAGCGGCGCGTCTTCGGGAATGGCCCCGACCTCCTGGCCCAGCAACAACTCTCTTTCTATTTGCTGCCAGATAAGGCGCTCACCAAAACACAGACAGGCTATGGCGGCCTCAATAATTTCTTCAAATCCGGGAGCGGGGCGATTTCTTACCGCCGCTAAACTGTGGCTCAGGCGCACTGCCTCAATAACAGAAGCGGTGGAAACCACCTGCCCGCTGTGGCGCAGTGCTCTTACCAGGTGGCCAAACCAAAGCTCCAGCCACTGTTCGCCGCTGCCCTCGCGCCAAAGGTGCTGATACCACATGGGTGCGGCAACCCCGGCACCATAACCGGAAGCCATCGCCAATCTGGGGGATGTCCAGGGTATCCAGGTGGTTTTCACTTTGCTTTTGGGCAGTTTTGCCGGCAGCTGTTTAATCAGTGCGCGATCATCTTTGGCGGTGTGCTTTTGGCGAAATGCCGGGACATGCCAGGCCCCGCAGACGACGGCAATCTCACCTTCCACCCCTTTCTTTTCTTTGGCGATTTCCAGGCGCATATAGGCTTCACGCACGAGGTCCCTTGGCGACAGGGGAGTTGTTTCGCTCATCTCCCGGCGCAGCATAGTCATGGCTGACTCTACTCTGGCAAATATTTCCGCGCTGTCGTCGCGGTTCTGCTCGATCAGATCATTCCACCAGGCCTCACCATCTTTGTAGCCCGCCAGCCTGGCTAACAGACCGATAGGGTCGGAAGTGTCGGTGCTCGGTTCCGGCGGGTTTGCGGTCGCTGGGGGGGCTGCTTCGGCTTCGCTCGGCTCTCCCTCTGCGTCCTGGGGTTCAGGGTGCAGCAGTTGTGCCAGCTGGATATTGAGGGGTAGATCAATAAATTTAACTTCTACTCCCTGTTGTACGGCCCATAGGCAGGCCTGGTACTCCGGGGAGTACTCTACGAACGGGTAGTAGAGACTGGAGGCGGGTGACTCTGCGGCATAGCCCAGTAGTGCTACCGGGGGGTGCATTTGTGCACTGGCTAGCAGGGGCAGTAGTTCGCTGCAATCAGCCGGGCCTTCGATCAATACTTTTTCTGGTTTCAGCTGATCCAGCGCGGCGACAAGCCGCCGCGCCGAACCTGGCCCGTGGTGCCGAATACCAAAATAATGACAATCCACCTTGGACACGGGATATCCCTTACAGTACTTCGTTCATGGTGTGGTAGTAACCGGCAAAGTCGCGGCGCTTTTTCAGCACCGTTTCCAAATACTCTTCCAGTACCGCTTTATCCTGTACGGGGTCCTTGACAATGGCCCCCACCAAATTGCTGGAGAGTTCTTCTGCACTGAATTTGCCATTGCCAAACCAGTTGGCCTGGCTCAAACCGCCCACCATTACGGCGATCGCCTCGGCGGTAGACAGGTTGCCGGAAGGGGTTTTCAGGGTGATTTTTCCATCGAGTGTTTCACCGCTGCGCAACTCGCGGAAAATGGTTACTATTTTCTCGATCTCCTCGCTGGCATTGGCGGGTACCGGCAATTCCAGATTTTCACCCATCTCTGCTACGCGGCGAGAAATAATGCTCACTTCTTCTTTCATATCATCGGGCAGTGGCAGCACCACGACATTGAAGCGGCGCTTCAGTGCGGAGGAGAGTTCATTTACCCCCTTATCGCGATTATTGGCAGTAGCAATAACATTAAAGCCGCGCTGGGCATAAACTGCATCGTTTAGCTCGGGGATCGGTAACATCTTCTCTGAGAGGACGGTAATTAAAGTGTCCTGAACATCAGAACCCATACGGGTCAGCTCTTCCAGGCGACACAAGGTGCCCTGCTCCATAGCGCGGAACAGGGGAGTTGGTACCAAAGCCTCTTTGCTGGGGCCATTTGCCAGTAACTGTGCGTAGTTCCAGCCATAGCGAATCTGGTTCTCGTCGGTGCCCGCTGTACACTGGATAACCCGGGTGCTATTGCCGCAGATAGCCGCAGACAGGTGTTCGGATACCCAGGATTTTGCCGTGCCCGGCACGCCGAGTAACAGCAGTGCGCGATCGGTGGCGAGGGTGGCAACGGCCGTTTCAATCAGGCGGCGGTTGCCGATATATTTTGCACTGATCTCCACACCATCGGCTGTTGTGCCTCCCATCAGGTATTTCACCACGGCCTGGGGCGATAGGCTCCAGTTCTCTGGCTTTTTACCCGCGTCTTCGGCTTTCAGGGCATCCAGTTCTGACTGGTAGGTAATTTCAGCGGGTTGACGAAGTACGTCACTCATGGGGGAATCCTTTTGTTTTACCTATCCGGGAGCTCATGGATTTTCTTTACGAGTTCAGCCGGATATCTATCGGTCTTAAAATAAAATCGTTGCTGGGTGTGTGAGCTAGCGCTCATCCACGCTCGCAAGTCCACGGTTAAATCGGAGGCAGTCGGTTGCCGGGTCGGCTTGTAGTACACCCTGCTTAAACAGTGTTTCCAGTAGTGGTTGAGTCGTTTCCCTAGGCAACATCAAACCCAGCGCCGTTAGCTCTCGCTGGATATAAATAGACTGTAGATAGCCATTCTCATTTAATTCTTCGGCAACAAGCTTCAGCAGCGCTTTCCAGGGTGAAGTCTTTTTCAATCCATCCCAGGAGAGTTCTGTTAGAGGCTCGGGCAAAAATTGGAGCAAATCCTGAAAGTCCACCTTGGCCTTTTTATGTTGCAGCAATCCGAACATCAATTCGGCGCGGCGGGATTGTTCCAGGCGCGGTAATAGACTGTGCAGAAGGGGCATACCGGCCTCTCCCGTATCGAGATAGCCCTCAATATTGCCGACTAATAAAGCAATGGCCTCATCCGGTAGGCTGTCTACCGCACTGGTGACAAAACTGTGGTTGTCATAATCGCGATTTGTGTCAAATTGCCAGGCTCCGACCAAATCGGCCACAGTGATATCCAGTACCTCGGCAAAGCTGTGCAGGGGGATCTTTTGCAGGAGTTCTGAGCGGATAGCTTGCTGCTTCTTACTTTTGAGTTTGCGCGGCAATAGCTGTGGTTGCTTGTTTACCAGCCCCTTGTTTTTTAACTCGTAAAATTCAGCTAACTCTTGTGCAGAAGATACCGTCTGCGCATTGCCTTCAAGCTCCGGCGCCTGCCCCAATCGGGACAAATACTGACTGGCGAGGCGCACTACTTTTTGTGAGCGATCTTTAAGTAGGGATTGCAGGTATTCTGTATCCGCTTCGCTCAGCCGAATAGTTAGAACTTGCACTATTCTTAAGCGTTTTTCGGCGGGTTCACCTGCGGCGCAGGTCTGGATCAGCGCTAGTGCGGCGGCGGGATTGCTGAAGCGCATCTCCCGAAGCTTTACCAGGCGACTGGCGGGGTACCAGTCATCCCAATTTTCCTCTGTTAGCGCTTCCTTCTCATCAATAGCACTCTGCTCATTGGCGACCCATTGTGACCAGGGTAGATATACTCCCGGTAAGCCCTCGTCGTTGCTCGATGGAAGCCAGTCGGCGGGGTGGGCAATATAGCCTCGCTGTAGCATCAATTGCAGCAGCAAGCCGATTTGCTCCGTAGAGTGAGACTGAAGACTGCCGCTGACTCGTCGAAAATGGGCGCGCATTGGGTAGGGCAGCACGGGCTTATTCAGCTCGGGTAGCAGCGGAAAGTCGCGCAACTCCTCCGCAGTCTGGGGTTGATAGAGAGCACTTTGGTGCTGGCTGAGAAGGGCTATTGCCGCTGAGGCAAAATGCTCTTCTGCCAAGTCTTCAAACAGCGGGTGCCAGGATGCGGGTAGGGCATCCAGTTCTATGGGTAAGTCAGAACCCACCATCCAGCGCTGTTGCAGGCGTTCCAATAATAACTGTTCTTCCTGGATTTGCTCAGGCGTTAGCATGCGATGGTCCCCCACTCTTCGGTGCGTGCGCTATAGAGTTCAGCACTGCTTCCGTCCCATAAAATAAATGCCGCCTGTAGCTTTGAGCCCAGTAGTAGGGCGGGAATTTGTTCATTGTTGAGCGGCAGTGTTTGCTGCCCAGTAGAACAGCGCCACCAATAGTTGCCATTGGTGCAGCGCAGTAGGCGGCCACCTTCAAGAATATGTGGTATCTGCTCGACCCAGGGCAGCAGAGAAAGTTGCTTTTGATAGCGAGAGAGCACACTCTCCTGCTGGGCTGGCCAGATTTTATTCACATCATCCTGTGCGATCTTAAACCCAACAGGGAAAGCTCTTATGGGGGTGCGGCTGGGATAAAAAGCCAGCTCTCCCTCAATACAGGCGCCGACTCCAATCCCCACCTCGCGGCGCCCCGCAGAAGCGGGGTAGTGATCCAACAGCAGAGCAAAAACGGAGGTGTCGCTGTCGAGCTTGAGTAGCCAGGAGGCATGGCTCACCAGGCCATCGCGGCGGGTGCTCACCTTCTCCCCGATATTCTGCCAGATGCCAGTTTGTCGCAGGCTGGCGGGGTTTCCCAGTATCTGATCGCGGTTCTCGGTAACGGCAATAGCCCTGCGAGCATCCACGTCTTCCTCATCGGTGAGCCAGGCGTTGCAGAGCAATATTAATTGCCCCAGCTCCTTGAAAACGACTTCAGCCTGCTTCTGTGGCGCAAGTCCCAGGGTCTTGGCTGGTAGTTCATCAATCCTGGATGCCAGCCCCGCAGCTTTGGCATCCACTAAACGCGAGGAAATATAGCGGCAGCGCGAGCGCAGCTCTTTGAGAAACCCCACCATACCGGTGCGCAGCTGATCCTCCGCCCACTGCCGAAATTCACTCAACCCCACCGCGATGCTCTTGTGGGTTTTGGCTCGCGTTTGCGCTGCCCGCTTGGCCTTGGCCGCCTCCTTTTTCTCTCGCTCTTCCGCGCTTTCTGGGGCCTCCTCAGGAATGCCGTGAAGACTTTTGCCGGTGGTGGCTTTTGTGTCAGTTTGCGCTTCAGTCTTAGTTTTGCGCCGCCGCCCCAGCCATTCTACGACCCATTCCGGTGTTTCGCCCTCAGCAAAATCATCTGGACCATCGGCAAATTGCCACAACAGGGCCAGAACATGTTTACAGGGGAACTTGCGTGAAGGGCAGGTGCATTTGTAACCATGATCCACCGTATCGGCCATGATGTAGTAGGGGTTAGCCCCCGATCCTTGGCACTGCCCCCATATGCAATTTACAGAAGCTGCTTTACCGCGCAGAGGCCACTTAGCGGGTTTCAACAGTTTTTTGGCTGCATTCAAAGATGCCTGGTCTGGAGCCAGCTCTTGCACAACCTCTAGGGAAATATTCATTTCTTGCCTTACACAACTGTATACTGTATGTAAATACAGCCTTCGTATCTGGGTCACTATGATGGCGCATAAGGTATCACGCAGTATGAAGAGATTAAAATCTAATTTCACAAATCTTGATTTTGCCGTCACTCCTATTGATTTAGAGCAAGAAACACATACTCCCAGGTGTTTAGTTGGTACGATCGAGCGGTTTGTTGAGGGGTGAGGGTTAGCCGTAGTATTCTCGGGGTAGCGTTAATAAATGAAGCTCTGCTTCTAACAAAATACCATATGAAGAAAGCTTATTTTTGATCTGAGTACAGGATCTTGAATGCTTCTTCCTATGGTTTAATTGCCTAAAATCTATACTGCTTAGATTTTAGGCGTGCGGCACCTGGGGCAGCGGGTTATTTTCTCGATTATAAGTTGATAAAGACAGTCAGCAGGTATAGATGCTGGGTGTATTCCTTATTGCGTATAGGTTCAGCTATAATTTAGCGTGCTCGCCAATATCCAGATTTATCCCGCCTCCAGCACCTTTGCCCACTATCACAGTTTGCTGGCACGGATTCCTATAGCTTCTGTGGCCTTAGAAATCGAACATCCTCACCCAGAGATAAGAGTTACGGCGTGTATCTTTGGTTGTCATACTTTACCTCACTTGCTAGTTTTACTATCTTAGCGAGGTGTTCGAAAATATTAGGCCTTTATCGGGTTAGAGGGGGCACATAGTGGAGGAGTCAAATCATCTCCCTTTATGAGGTTTTGAGCAGGATTAAAGTATAGGTATAAAACACAGATTGGGTGTTGTACGGATTAGGAAAGGTATGATTGTATATATAGATATGGATGATGTGCTTTGTGATTTTTCAGGGGCGTCAAAGAGAGAGCTGGAAAGAAATCCATCGATAAAATTCCCTCAGTCACAATATGGTTTTTTTGCAAACCTATCGCCGTTGATCGGAGCTATCGAAGCTGTTAACGCTCTGCTCGCATCAGAGCAGTATGAGCCCTATATTCTTACGGCGCCATCGGTCAAGAATCCTTTATGTTATACCGAAAAAAGAGTTTGGGTGGGTAATCACTTAGGGATGGAGATGGTTAACAGGTTAATTATTAGTCCAAATAAAAGCTTGTTAAAAGGAGAGTTCCTAATCGACGACAATATCACTGGTCGCTGCCAAAGTGAGTTTGAAGGAGAGCTATTACATTTTGGTTCAAATAAATACCCTGACTGGAATGCTGTTAGGGCCTATTTTCAAGTATAATTAATGCTCCGATCCAGCAAGTCCCTCCAGTAGACAGCCTACGCCCTAGACGAACTGCTACCGATCAATACGTGTGTGCTAGGCTAATGCCTAGCCCTCTTCAAAATAATGTAGGAGCCTAAGCGAGGCCGGGTGGGAAAATTAATCGTTATAGTATTAACCGCGTGAACCACTAGCTATTGAGGGGTGTACCAAGTGCGGCACTTATGTTGACAATATGGGAGTAAATATCCTCCGGTTTTGCGGAGGGTATTTACTTTTTCTAACGGCTACACACGAATTTTCAATAAGCTATAATTTAGCGGTGGAATACGACACCTAAAGCTCTTATTTCTCTGGCTGTTTTATTGATTTCTCAAAATCTCCATTGCAGCATTATGACCAGGTACACCGGTGACCCCTCCACCCGGATGGCTGCCCGAACCACAGAGATACAGGTCTTGAATCGGCGTGCGGTAATTCGCAAAGCCCATAAAGGGGCGATTGCTCCATAGCTGGTCCAAGCCTAGGGCGCCATGAAAAATATCGCCTCCGATCAAGCCAAACTTGCGCTCTAAATCTAAAGGTGAATGAATTTGCTGCGCGATGATAGCGTTGCGAAAATTGGGGGCATAGTTTGTGACAGTATCGATAACAGTTTGCGCTGCCTGCTCGCGATAGTCATCCCAACACTTGCCCTCCGGTAGCTCCGGCGCGAATTGTTGACAGAATAGGCTAGCGACATGTTGGCCTTTGGGAGCTAGAGTGGAATCGACGGTGGAGGGGATCAATATTTCTACAATGGGCTGCTTAGACCAGCCGTATTGCCTTGCGTCCACATAGGCCTGCTCCAAGTAATTCATATTGGGACCAATGACAATTCCAGACTGATGGTGTGGCTGCAAATGAGTTCCGGGTTTGCAGGTAAAGTCGGGTAGTTCAGACAGCGCTACATTCATACGAAAAGTGCCGGAGCCCACTCTAAAACCACGCACACGACGATGAAATTCGGGTTTCAGGTGTTGCTCGTCAATCATTTGGGAGTAGAGCAGTTTGGGGCCAATGTTGGCGATCACTTTATCGGCAGTAACTATCTCCCCATTGCTTAGCTGCACCCCTGTGGCGCGGCCGCTATTAACCAAGACCTCTCTAACTTCGGTGTTTGTGCGAGTAGTGATACCAAGGCGCTCGGCCTCCTTATGCATGGCTTGGGTAATAGCACCCATACCGCCCATTGCATGCCCCCAGGCACCTTTCTCACCGTTTACTTCGCCAAACACATGGTGTAGCAAGACATAGGCTGAGCCGGGAGTGCTGGGTGCGGCATAGTTGCCCACGATAGCGTCGAATGCAAATGCGGCCTTGACGTGGTCATTTTCAAACCAGGCATCCAGTACACTGGTGGCGCTTTTGGTGAATAGGTCCAGTGCATCACGGCGCGATGCCATACTCAGTTTTTTAGCTCTCAGGCCAAAACCGCCTGCGCGGATTAGATCTGCAAGACCACCCCCTACATTGGGGGGCGAGCGCAACAATTCCTCGCGCAAAATATCCGCTACAGTTTCCAGCATGGCATAAAAGTCAGGTAAGGTGGTCGCGTCCCTTTCCGAGAAGCGCGCAACTTCTGCCTGTGTATCTGCGAGATTCTTGTGGAAGGAGAGGCTTTCTCTATTCGAAAGTGGAAAAAAGTTTGATTGCGGCCGCAACTTGATTTCCAGGCCGTGCGCATGCAGATGGAGGTCTTTGATGATTTTCGGATTTAACAGGCTAACAGTATAGCTTGCTACAGAGTTACGGAATCCTGGGTGAAATTCTTCGGTAACCGCAGCACCGCCAACAATTGATCGGCGCTCAAGTATCGTTACTTTTTTTCCCGCTTTAGCCAAATAGCAGGCGCAGACCAGACCGTTATGGCCGCCGCCGATAATCAAATAATCCTTCATTATTATTCTCGTTTTGATGGGGTAAGCTCAGATTGTTCTTGAAGAGTATTGAAAAATGCAGGGTTTGAAAAGAAGATTATTGTAGGTCGTACTAAAATACACTGTTTTGTGCTTTTATATGACCTCCTGGTGGTTATGGCGCTAGCCTCAGATTGTTAAAAAATGAACTGACAAGCTATAAGCCCTATGTAAAGCTATATGCGAGATTTTCTATTGGAAATATTGAGGTTTTAACAGAAACAGAGATCTTGCTCTGTAAGCCTGAATGTTTTGTGGGAATTATAGGTCGTAGAACTCTGGTAGATGTAGGGGTTATGTAGGAGGGTTTGTTTCTGCTGGGGGGTATAATACAAATAAAGACTCAGCTCTCATAAAGCTTCCATGTTTAGCCTTGGATTATCTGGTGATACTTTATGTTAGATTGCAATGCTTTCGCTTAAAGGTGAGTATGCTTTCACTTCTGCTCGGCGGGAGGTGTTTGGCTTGCTTCTAGAAATAAAACATTTTTCTGCTTAATTATTAATTGTCAGGAGGCAGTTTTACTTTCAGCTCTAGGTTGGAAATCGGTTTGCCGCAGGGGTTAATTTTATGCTCTATTATCGCTTGCACTTTTTCTACTTTAACTGTGAGATTTTTTTCACATCGATAGCTGAGTGCGGTATATTGATGTGTCTTTTTGATGATGAAAATAATAGAGGATGGATGCCCAAATCATGTACCAACGTCTAACTTATTGTGCTGCGTTTATATTGTGTGCAGCGTTGCAAGCTGCAAACGCAGAAAGTCATGTAAATAGCCTAAATGATATTTTTGAGGAGGCAGTTTCAGAGGAGTCAGTACCCGGGGTTAGTGTGGCTGTTGGGGAAAATGGACACGTTCGCTGGGCAAAAGGCTATGGTTTTGCTGATTTGGAAGCTAAAGTTCCAATGACCAGAAGAACTAAGTTAAGGATAGCGAGTATTTCAAAGGTTATCACTACTGCTGCTTTGATGAGATTAAAAGAGCAGGGGGCTCTTGAGCTGGATGAATATGTCGGCCCACTAGTGGAGGCTTGGCCTGATTCACACGCTGACATTAGCTTCAGGCAGATAACGAATCATACTTCCGGAATACGCTACTATAGCTCTGAGGAGGAGATGCTTCTCAATGTGGAGTATAGCTCGACAGCAGAGGCGCTAGATATTTTTAAAAATGATGACCTGCTGTTCTATCCGGGGACAGACTTTGGATATTCTACTTATGCCTGGACACTACTTGCTGCGGCTATGGAGTCTGCGTCGGGATCTGAGTTTAAGACATTGGTGCAAGAAGAAGTATTTGTGCCATTGAAGTTGAAAAATAGTACCTTCGATGAGAATTCACCCATAATACCTCATAGGCAAAGAGCCTATTCTTATTGGGGTGGAACCTTAATTAACTCTCCAGAGGTAAATAGCAGCTATAAGTATGCTGGCGGAGGTATGCTTTCAACACCGAGTGATTTGGTTAAATTTGCTTTATCGCACCTTGATGAGCGCTACCTGAGCGCTGAGTCTATATCTGAAATTTTTAGCCCGGGGACTCTAGCAAGTGGCGATGAGCTTAGTTATGGTATGGGCTGGATTGTTGATTCCAGTGCTTTGGGTGAGCTGTATGATCCGGTGGAAGATGCAGATGTGATTAGAATTCTTCAGGAGCACCCAAATATGAAGATAATTAGCGGAGAGGCTGTTGGTGCGAATAGTATACTGATGCTCTGCCCTGACCATGCCCGTTCGGTAAGTGCCATTAAAAATGCGGATAGTGATCGAGCAGTAGATTTGGTAGAGCTGTCTCTGAGGACGTTGGATTTATTTCATAATGAACATGCTCAGTTTTAATGGCTAAAAATCTAAGCTAGACTGATTTAGTGCTGCCCTCCCTCTCCTAAAGTCGTTGTTTGATATTGTAGGGGAGGAGAGGATTTTATATTGATTCAGTTGTAGTGCCATAGATTTATAGGTTAAACCGAACTCTGCTTGGGGTTAAAATGTATTGAAAACAAATACACTTCAAGCCTATTTCGTTCACCTTTGCTGTGATCAAGCCCAACCGGACACCTCTTTAAGCGCATTTCTCAAATCTGGTAGGGGTTATATGGCCCAGTATTGTGTGTATTCTGCATGAGTTTTAATAATTAATATAGGCTCTCACATCTGTGGTCGTATCCTCCCTTGTTCCATAGGGGTTTCTTATTGGTCACTCTCACTTCAGGCTGCTAAAAGCCACTTAGCTGGTGCGTTGTCCCAACAATTTCCTTTACTGCTCATTGAACATATCATTCCATGCTCCTTCAGTAGCGCCTGATGGGTATGGCTGACATACTAACTGCCTATAGTGCTCGCCGGCTTTGTTAGCGGGTCAAGTAATACTTGGGTGGAGATAAAAAATAATTGTCCTACTGCATCTATCCCCTGGGCTAGGTGCGTCTAACCAAATTGTAATTGATCAAACATGAATACACATTGTAGTTGAGTGTATAGATACTTTGGTAGGGATAAATAAGTCAGTTTTTGTTGATTTATGGTTGACAGTATGATCATGGTAAATTCGAAGTGGGAAAAATGTTAAGAAATTATTTGTTAATCAGCTTGATGGCGTTGTCTGAGGGGCTGGCTTTGGAGGCCTTCGCAGAGGAGAATAAGGCTTCCAGGATTATGAGGGAGGTTGCAGTGCTAAAGGAGGAGTATAAGCTTCCCTCCTTATCTGTCGCAATAGGGCTGAACGACCAGGTGGCTTTTGCTCAGGCGATAGGATTTGCTGATATTGAACAGGAGTTGGAGGCCGATACTGACACGCAATATTCAGTCGGCAGCTTGTCCAAACCTATGACAGGACTGGCTGTGGCTCGATTACTTACTGAGGGTAAAATGGACCTGCAACAACCAGTAAGTGCCTATGTCAAGCACCCTGAGTATACATCAACGTTTAGTGTTGCTGAGCTTGCCGCGCATACAGCTGGCGTGCCGCACGATACTCGGGAGAGGGATTTAGCTGAATTTACCGATGTGAAGAATCATAAAATTCCGCTGGATGCATTTTACGTATTCGATGGGCACCCATTGTTATTTGAGCCTGGAACTCAGTATCGCTATTCATCAAATGGCTATATCTTGCTATCAGCTGTTGTTGGAGCCGCTTCAGAAAAAGGGTATATCGATTATCTTAAATCAGAGCTTTGGAGTCACTTGGGGATGGCAGCTACAGAGCTGGATACTTCTTTTGCTGGGCGGGGGAGCGAAGCAGCTTATTATTCGAATGTGGATAGCATGGGAGTGTTTGTTCGTTCCACAGGTGAGCGAGATAGGAGTTTTCTCTTTGGTGGAGGAGGATTTATTTCAACCCCTTCCGATTTGGTGAGGATGGCCCAAGCTCTCTATAAGGTTGGATTCTTATCAAATGATGCATTACAGGCGCTTTTTACACCAGTGAAACTACGCAACGGTGAGGTTAATAAGGAAAAATATTCGCTTGGTTGG
This sequence comes from Microbulbifer regidiadema (SeqCode), assembly GCF_052466995.1. NCBI lineage: Bacteria > Pseudomonadati > Pseudomonadota > Gammaproteobacteria > Cellvibrionales > Microbulbiferaceae > Microbulbifer > Microbulbifer regidiadema (SeqCode). The sequence goes on from NZ_CP174297.1 coordinate 218,169, forward strand.
CGGGTTGCTGGTATCGAGTTGGGGAAGGAGGAAAAGCCATGGCTAGCACTGCATCACGGTGGTGTGACTGATAATGCAGCTACGGCTTATCTGTTTGTTATTCCTGAGTGTAGGGCCTCAATTGCTTTTGCGACAAATCATGTCCCTGAGAAGTTCTGGCGCATACGCGGACGTATGGTTGCCATCCTCAAGGAATATATCGATGTTGCAAATTGTGCCCGTTGGGATGTTTCGTCGTACTCTGAGTAAGGCGTAATATCTGCTGATTTTAGCGTTTGCAGAGATATTGTGGCGTTATTCATAGGCTTCCCAGTGGGAGGAGGGGAATTAAACACTAAAATAGGCGGCTTTTTATTTGTTGCAGCGCAATAGGCCTTTTTAGTGTTTAATATTTCAGCTTGTGAATCTAGTGTGATCTATTGTTATGGGGCTGAAGTGAAGCTGAATTCTGGGGAGGCGAATTTTACGTTACAACTCCTGCGACCATTTGTGGGGGAGTTTAATTTAATATATGTAGCTCTCAAGGCTTGCAGAGGTATTACAGAATTATTCAAAGGCCCCGTAGCTGACTAGACTAAAAGTATTAGCCGCAGGACTTACCAGGTTGGATAGTGACAACACCTGCGTAACACTTCAGAAATAGTTGATATGGATTGTGCCAAAGACGGAAAAGCACGTGTTTCCCTGATCAGTGCTACGCTGCTTAGTGCGACCTGCATGATTGGCTCAGGTTGGTTGTTTGGCGCACAGTTGACGGCAAATTATGCGGGTAACTGGGCATTTGGAGCGTGGATTTTAGCGGCACTTTTCGCCCTAATGGTTGGCTTGTGCCTAACGCGTATTGTTGCATTCTACCCAGTTCGTGGTGCTTTAGCTCAAGCGAGTGCGCTGTCACACAACAGTATCTTTGGGATGCCATTTGCATTTGCCAATTGGTTTGGTTCCTTAATGGTTGTGGCTACAGAGGCCCAGGCAACCACTCAATATATTTCATCTGCGATTGACTCCTCTCTTTTAATTGATAATCACATCTTAACCTTGTGGGGTAAGGTACTTGCACTAAGCATTCTTTTTGTGTATTTGGTGATTAATTTTTATGGAATACGTGTTCTTACCAAAATCAATAATGTTGTTACGGTGCTGAAAATTTTTACGCCTACCTTCGCAATAATTGTGTTGCTTATTGTAGTATTTAGTAATGATACCAGTGGGGCAAATTTCTCGATAGATTCTGATCAGGAGTTTGGCTTTCAAAGCGCTTTTTCCGCAATAGTTGGTGCTGGATTGATTTATTCATTTAATGGTTTTCAGGTTAGTGCTGCCTTTTCCAGTGAGGTTAGAAATCCAAAGCGCAATATTCCTTTGGCTGTGTTTTTGTCAATAACGATTATGACGCTTGTTTATCTGGCGTTACAATATGCCTTTATGGCGTCGGTGCCAAACGATCTCCTGGTGAAAAATGGCGGCTGGCAAGAGATTAATTTTGACTCGCCACTTTTAGATCTGGCTGCGCTGCTGGGGCTGCATTTTCTTGCCATGATACTGCTTGCAGATAGTATCATAAGCCCTTCAGCTTCGGGATACACTTACCTGGGGGCTTCATCGCGAATACTGTTTGCTATGGCCTCGGTGCGACAGATGCCTGGCTGGTTGGCTGTACTCGACCCTATACACAATTTATCAAGGCGTTCTATACTCACCAATTGGTTGATAGCGGCGATTGTTCTTGCTCATGCCGATAGCTGGGCGGCGCTTATGGTGATTGTCACCGGTTATCACCTGGTTGGATATATGGCTGCTCCTATTAGTATGGGGGCGCTTGAGCCCGGGCTGAGATACTTTGGAGGTATCGTTTTTGTTTTACTAAGCGCGCTAATGATTACAATAAAGCCATCATCACTGTTATTGGTATGCTCTTCTTTATCGGTGCTGATTTGTATATATGCTTCGCTGCATATTACCAGTATTGGTATTAAGAAGCTGGCTGTTTTTGTATTGCCATTTATTTCCTATTTATGGGTTTTATATTTTGTGCAATACACCTGGTTGGTGATGGTTTTTTCGGCGATTATTTACTTGTTAATATCCTCAAAAACCTATGTTAAATTTTGTAGGATATATAATGAGCCATAATTTTTCTTGTGGCCCCTTGATCTTTTGATGAGTCTGCTCACAGGAGTAAAGCTAAAGGGGCGCTAAATTTCGATTACCCCCAAGCTTTGTAGTAACGGTGTTGTTATGGGGCTTGTATTACTTGCCATTGCTTTCGGAAAACGTAAGATTTTAGTTGTCAGTATTTGGCAAGTCGTTTTGTGGCTTTATCTCTCCATTCTTGTGATAAGGGTTGTAACTGACTTGCGATTTGAAGCGTGTCCATGGCATCGAGGAAATCTTTGTCAAATAAAGATCTGAACATGGAGCGTATGCTTATAGAGTTTGATGCTTCATAAGTTTTTTCCATAAAATCTCCGGCCTCGATATACCCCTGCTCAATGACTCTAAAATATACACCGCAATTAAAGCTGTTTGTGAAAATCTTGACTGCGGAATCACTGTTGATTGCCATGCAGAGTTTAAAGCAGGGTATCCTGGGCTGGCTTACCTCCAGGAGACAGCTGCCGATGCGAAATTGATCCCCAATAAAAATCTTCTCTTCCTGAAGTCCCTCTATGGTTAGGTTTTCACCAAATGCGCCATATTTAAGCCCGCTTCTGCCTAGTTGACCCTCCCAGTAGGCGTAGTGATCATAAGAAAATGCATATACGGCCATGTCTTTACCGCCATGGTGCTTTAGGTCTGCTTGCTCATCCCCCTCTAGATTCCCCTTGCTAACGAAAACTCTTCCTTCAGTGGATTTTTTAAAGATTCCGGTAGTAACGGGCTTGCCTTTGAATTCAGAGGCTATTTTTTTGGATACATTGATAGAAATTAATTTCATGCAGTTTGGCCTATCGATAGAACCTTGTATAAGGTGCAGATCTTAATGAAATGAATTTAAGTTGCACATTTTTCATTATTTTTTTGGGGGGGAGCCGTTGCCCGACAGCTTTTTGTAGTTTCAGAAATAGCAATTGAGTAGCTTTGCATATGAAAGCTATACCTATGGAAAGCTTGATGTGGCCTGGGGCGAATAGGGGTATCAGCAGGGGGCGGAGAGCCGCTCAAATGTATTAAGCAGCAACTTTGCCTCTTTAAGGCTGAATAAGTACCTTCTGAGCGATTTGACTCCAGCCTTTACCCCAAGGGAGATAAGCTTTATTGCAACAGCGAAAGCGAGCTCCGATTTAAGGCAGGGCGTAAATGCTAGAAAGGCATTAAATATAGATCGGTGAGTTCTATGGAGTAGATCTTGTATTTGGGGGTTGTTGGTTGATATTTTCTCTGTCTTTTTTTCAAAGGTTTTTAGCTGATTGACATACTCTGAAAATAGCCTGAGGTTAAATACTACCGTGCGGTGCTCCTTATACTCGGCAATGATGGCGCTAAGCGTGTCACTAACCTTGCGTAAGGCGATGTAATCTGTTCTTGATAGGTCTGTGTAGGAGCTGGAGAGGTAGCTGATTGTATCTCTTCGCAGCTGGCAAAATTCAAACAGGTGCTGATCGTGCTTCTTTACTTCCAGAAGCTGATATATCTTGGCGAAAATGAAGACAAGAGCAATTGCCAGCAATATATAGAGCACTACTCAAACTCCTTTTCATTAGCCGGTCTTTTGGACGCAGCTTTCCTGGTGGGTGGAGAATAAGAGAAGGCATTATCCATCAGTTTCAGAAACCTGTCTCTGTATTCTTTATTATCGGCTGCAAGCCGATCAATTTCAACTTGACGATCTTTCAGGCGCCCGCTGTACATCCAGAAGAGCAGGTAATGCGCAAAGATGAAAAATATGACAAAGAGGCCGTTCTTGAGCCCCATACTCTGCACAAACTGGAGTATATCTTTAAGGATGTCAGCCATGTAGTCCCTTACTTCTGATTTTGACAGCTCCTTGCGTATTTTTAACTATTGAGACTCCTGGTTCAACTTGGTTTAAGTTTGTCCAGAGCTTTGACGCCAGCCTTTCACTACGGGATCTAGCTTGCTGACCAAGTGTTGCAGCTAAGGAGGGGGGGGAAGCGGGGGTGATCAGGGTGAACCCAAGCCTCTCTTTATTGTAAAAGGAATTGCTGGGTGCAGCCAGTATGCTTGCGGGAAATAAAAAAGGGGCTTACGTCATGTAACGTAAACCCCTTGAAGATGGCGCGCTCGGGAGGATTCGAACCTCCGACCGCCTGGTTCGTAGCCAGGTACTCTATCCAGCTGAGCTACGAGCGCGTCGTCGAGGTGGCGTAATTTATTCCCTTTCCGACCATTAGTCAATCTTTTTTTGAAACTTTTAACGATCGACCTGAATTTCTCAGATGGGGATAATAAAAAAGGCCTGCATCTTTCGATGCAGGCCTTTGTATGTGGCGCGCTCGGGAGGATTCGAACCTCCGACCGCCTGGTTCGTAGCCAGGTACTCTATCCAGCTGAGCTACGAGCGCGTTACAGGTGCGGATATTATAGATGGACCTGGTACAAGTCAACCTAAACAATAAAAAAATCCTTAAAAATCATTGGGTTGGCTAAAGATTGGGCACTTTGGAGGCATTTAGAGCAACCTGGACTTATTTAAGGCGATAGTTGAGTGCCCAGTTAATCCTGCCGACGGTTTAGAGAGGTTTGATTGTGTATGGGGCTCTGAATAATTTGTGATATCTCTGGCCTGTAGAGCACTTCTCAATCAACGCGGGGCTTTAGACCTTTTCAAAATGTTGCAACGTAGAGTGTGAGTCGCTCAGCAAGCCCGGCAGGGATATTACAGAATCATTCAGAGGCCCCTGGGCTAAGCCGTGAGGGGCTTGGTTCCTTTGCGCTCCCTGGTAAAGGGGGCTAGAAGTGAGTTTCTAGGGATAGGTTAAACCCATTAACCGCTATGATGTCGTTATCGATTCTCTTCCACTGAAGCCTGCCAGAAATGTTATCGGTAAAGTCATATTTGGCGCCGAGACCGTAGGTGAGGTCGAAGTCTTTTTCGCTGTATCTGTTAACCGGGCTTATAAGTGACCACCAGGTCGAAACTGGCCTGAATTCACTATCGACTCTGGTATAGGAGAGGCCCAGACTGGCACTGAGGGTCAGTTTTTCAAGCACAGGGTAGTGTGCGACACTGTTTAATTGGAAACTGCTGACCTCAAGTGTTTCATCGTCGTTGACGTAGATATAGCGGTATCCATCGGTTTCGTAATCATAAGAGTTAACCAGTGCGCGATATTCATCATTAGCACTATTGAAATGCTGATAGGCAGCTTCTACTGAGAAGTGCTGGTTAAACTGATAGCCGAGATAAATATTTATAGAGTTTGTTTGATCGCCGAAACGCTGCCCATCAAGGTAGTGATCAGATTGAGCTTTCTGCCCATCAAAGTCGTGGTAACCCATTCCGAAACCTACATAGAGCGGTTTTTCCTCTGCGGTAGAAATGCTGGAGATTGTCAGAGCTAGGGGGAGTAGTAATAGCTTGGAGATTTTCATACCGATTACTTCTATTCCGTTAAAAAGTTTGCTGTAGATATCTACCTGAAACGTAGTTATATTTTTTTAAATGGGATGGGTCAAGTGGTTTTAAATAATCTAAAGGTGTTTAGGTTAGCTTCTGGAACTATCGTGTGAGTAATAGTTAATTTCAAATGTTCGGTAGTGCCAGGATTAAAATTTTCTGTAAAAACCAAATTTCAAATATTGAGAGTTGCAAAGCTATCCAGAGGTCGATCGTTAAATAAAACTAAATGCTGCTGGATAGCTGTGGTAGCCGTCATAATCTCCTTTGCTGAGGGCCACTCCGTGGCTGCGTGCAATGGCATAAACCATACTTATGTGAAATAGCAAATTCGGCAGTATATATTGATGGATATATTGCGGCTGAGGAAGCGTTACCACGCTAAAGCCCGCTTTGTCCGCAATTGTTTTACTGTCATCTAGCTGTGTCACTTCGGGTAGGGTGTTCAGGTGATTGAGTGTTTTTTGAATGGTTTGAAGGATATCCTCTTTTTGAATCCCGCCTGTTTCAAAAGTGACCGTTGTTCTGTCAACCAGTGGGCAGTACCCGCGAAGGGCAAAATTGGTCGCAATTTTTGCGTTTTCCCCTAGGCAAAACATGTCCTGGGTCAGTTGTTTACTAAATAATTCCTGTGGGATTTTTTGGCTGATGAAAAATAGTTGGGAAAGAGGGTTTTTGATAAGCTGTTTGATAGATACTTGCATCAGAATAAGTCAGCAAAAATGTGAAGTTGGGGGATGGCGGTAATTGATAATACTTTGACCGCCATAGGCTTTATTTGTCCGAAATCAACAGTAACGGTAAAAATTTCACCGGGCCATCACTGCATCAGATACTGTGACAGGGTTTCCCAATCAAATCGACGAGCCTTGCCATCGCTAAATAAGATCTCTATGCGCTTATCCTCCCAGCCCAAAACCCTGCCATAGCCGAGTTTTTGGTGGCGCAGGCTTTCACCGGGTTCGGGTTTTCGTATTGGTGCGCGGGGTGCGCTGATATTGGGGTTGTAATCGCAGGCCTCTAAATAGTGGAGTGCCTGGCGTGATACTGGTACATCGGTATCGATTTTGTCTGGACGATCCCGCAGAGCATCTGCCATTAACTTACTTAGCGGGAGTTGCATTTCATTGATAAACAGAGAGGGCTGCGAAGCCTCGGGATCCTTTTTATCGGTATTTTCCGTGGGGGCCAATAAGAACAGCTTTGATTTTGCCCGGGTCATAGCGACATACATCAGGCGGCGCTCGCTTTCCAGGGAGGCGGGTGTAGAGAAGTCTCGCTGGGGTTGGTAGGGCATATTGTGCTGGGTGAGGCTCGGGATAATAACTTGCCCCCACTCCAGCCCCTTGGCCTGGTGCATCGTGGTTATTTGAATACCATCGACACGGGATTGCTCGCCCTCTCGATGTTGCCGCTGTAGTTCCTGCAGGTGTGCCAGGGCTTCTGCGGGGGATTGCTTCAGTGTGTCCAGATACTTGCAGAAGGCGATGATCGTCTGCTGTCTTTCCTCCCCCTGTTGACGAGTGAAGGCGTCATCAGCGATCCCACTGAGAAGCTCCAATTCGCCGATATGGCGGCGCAACAGTTCTCCAGCATGGCCCCGCCAGCTCTCAATCTGGGTGAGCAGGTCTGCCCGCTGGCGCAGGCGTTTGGCTTGGGGTTTGCTCAAGCCTTCTGGCAGCAGGGTAATTAACTGTTTGCCCCAGTCTTTATCCAGAGTGGCCAGGGTGGAACAAACGGGCTCCAAAACTTTGCGTGGAATGCGGACATGGGGGGCGGTCAGCCATTCATAAAGTCCTTGCTGGCGGCGTTTGGCCGAAAGTTCGGTAAAGCGGCCGGAGGCAATATTCAGACTCCAAAACAGTGGCCGCAACTCACGACGGGACAGTACGGTATTGCGGCTGGCGGATCGGTAGGGGATATTGTTGGCCAGTAGCGCCAGCTCAATAGGTGCTGCGATCGACCACAGTCGTACCAATACGGCAACGTCCCTGAGAGCCTGCCCCTGTTTTTGGTATCTGCGTAGGTGTTCTACCAGCCAGCGACCCTCTTTATCGGTTGTCACCTGCTCTATCTCTGTTTGTTGTTCCTCACTGGCGGATATGCAGAATATATCGGCGCGATCGCGATTGTTCTCAATAAAATGGTTGGCGGCTAGAGATAGCTGGTGGCCGTAACGAAAGGTGCGGCTCAGGTGGTAAATATTTGAGGGGGGGAAGTCCCTATCAAAAAGATTGAGTAGGAAATCCGGCTTGGAGCCGCGCCATTCATAAATCGTTTGGTCTGGATCACCGATAGCGATGACGTTGCCGGACTCCCCATTGAGAGCTCGCAGTAAAAAGTGTTGTATCTCATTGATATCCTGGTATTCGTCTACCAGGATATCTTCATAATAACCGCCGTACTGCTCGGCCATTTGCTCATCGGTGCTGAGCAGCATGGCGGGATCGTAAATCAGGTCGGCATAGGTCACGGCACTTTGGCTGCGGCGCCACGCTTCGAAAGTGCGAAATACCTGTAGAAAATACATAAACTCGTCGCCGAGTTTTAGCTCCTGAAATGCGCTTAGCTCCCCGGATAAAATGGTTTTGGCATAGTCGATAAAAAATTCTGCGGCTTCAATTTCAGACTGCTTGCGCGCGCGAATCTCCTCTAATTCGTGGGTAGGGGCACACTCTTCAATCGCTTTCCATATCTGTAATTGAATAGTGGCTTGTGGCAGGGGGGAGAGATTGGCGGCAGTAAGATGATTGTTGGCAATCATGCGTTGGTATAGGCGATACCCGACACTGTGGAAGGTGTGTACTGCCGGTATAGGGCCCTCGGCCAAGCCTTTCATGCGCCGATCAAAGTCCTCGCGCGCGCTGCGGTTGTACATCAATACCAGTAGTCGCTCGGGGGGGATGCCTGCATCCAGGCGATTCTTTATATAGTGCAGTAGGGCGGTGGTTTTGCCGGAGCCGGCAACGGCAATGATTTTAGCGTGACCGCCGCTGTGGTCTGCGATTGCCTGTTGCTCTGATGTGAGATTGTTGCCGCCCATCGCATTTTCACCCAAATACTGGATATTTTGCCAGTGTTTGGTGCCGCCTTACAAGTAGCGCCGCCTTTGGCCGGGGGATTCCAGGGGTAATCGGGGGCAGCAAAAGGGGGCTTGCCGATCAGCCCCGGGCTTACTTATTTCGCTGCTGTGGTGCGCTTGCTACCAAAGAGTTGGAATATGCTCATGCCTGTGAGCATAGCGAGAACAAATATCAAGGCTTTTGGCTGCCCGGCCCCGGCAGCGACAAGGGCCGGTCCCGGGCAGAGGCCGACCAATCCCCAGCCTGCGCCAAACAGAAGGCTGCCCAGCGCTAGGCGGCGATCGATCCGGCTTTTTGTGGGTAGATGGAGGGGCTGATTCCAGATAGATTTTCCACGCCTTGTGACCAAGTGGAACAGGGGTAGCCCCACAGCAATAGCGCTAAACATCACCAGTCCCAGAGATGGATCCCAGGCGCCAACAAGATCGAGGAAGCCCAGTACTTTTTCCGGGTTGGTCATGCCGGAGAGTAGTAGTCCCAGGCCAAAAATCAGTCCCGCGCAGAGTGCGCTGATATTGGTTTTCATCAGAATTGCCCCACCAGCAGGTGCCTTATTAGAAAAACGGTGGTGAAGCCCGCAGTCATAAATATTAGGGTGGCGGTTAGTGAGCGAATAGAGCGTCGGGATAGGCCGCAAACGCCGTGGCCGCTGGTGCAACCGGATGCCATTTGAGTACCCAGGCCCACGAGTAAACCGGCTGTAATTAAGCTGGGGTAATCTGCCTTAATATCAATGGTGGGCATTGCCGCAAAAACCTTCCAGGCAAAAGGGCTCATCAATAACCCGCCAATAAAGGCTAAGTGCCATAGGGTGTCTCGGCGGTGGTTAAGCAGGTTGCCAATAATGCCGGAAATACCTGCGATGCGACCATTAAAGGCGAGTAAAGTAGCACTGGCGAGGCCGATCAGTAGCCCCCCTGCGAGTGCGGAGCCTGGAGTGAAGGCGGCCCAATCGATAGTCATAGGGCTACTCCGCGCAGTAGAGTTGGTAGAGAGTTTGCAGCAGGGTCAGCACGCGCGGGTCTGCAACCCGGTAGTAGACGTTTTTTCCCTCTCGGCGTGTTTCGACCAAGCCCTCGCGGCGGAGGACCCCCAGCTGCTGGGACAGGCTTGGTTGGTGGATGCCCAGGCGCTCTTCCAGCTCGCCGACATTGAGTTCTTCCTGGCTAAGCTGACACAGCAGTAACAGGCGGTCCCGGTTGGCCAGGGAGCGCAGCATCATAGCCGCCTGGTTGGCGGAATCGCGCATTTTTGTAAGGTCGAGATGTTCAGTATCAGACATAGGGACTAAAACAGTTTACATAGTTACAATATATTGTTTTATATATTATCAGATTGTATATTGTTAGTGTAGCGAATACTGGAGGGCTGAAGATGCCTCAACAACAACACCCTGCGCAGGTGCAGCCATTCCTAGACCGGGAAACGGAGACCTGGAGCTATGTGGTGTACGACAGGGAAGGGGGTTCCGCCGCTGTAGTGGACTCTGTGCTCAATTTTGATGTGGCTTCCGGCCGTACCTGTAGCCGAAGTGCCGAAGAGCTGGTGTCTTTTATCCGGGATAAAGGCTTGACCCTGGAGTGGATACTGGAGACCCACGCCCATGCCGATCATTTGTCGGCCGCGCCATTTTTGCGGCAGAAGCTGGGGGGGCGAATAGGGATTGGCGAGCAGATTTGTCAGGTGCAGCAAATTTTCCGCGATGTATTCAATCTTGAGCGGGAGTTTCTGGCTGATGGCAGTCAGTTTGATCACCTCTTTAAGGACGGTGAGACTTTCCAGGTGGGGCAGCTGACAGCGAAAGTTATTTACAGTCCCGGTCACACCCCCGCAGATATGGCCTGGTTAATCGGCGACGCCCTGTTTGTTGGCGATACCCTATTTATGCCGGATGTTGGTAGTGCGCGCTGTGATTTTCCCGGGGGCGATGCGTCGGAGTTGTATCGCTCGGTGCGCAAAATCTTGTCCCTGCCGGATCAAACCCGCATGTTTATGTGCCACGACTACCCGCCTAAGGGCAAGCGGGACTACCAGTGCGAGACCAGTGTTGGTGAGCAGCGCAGAGAAAATATTCACCTGCGCGATGGTGTGGCCGAGGAGGATTTTGTCGCAGTGCGGCGCAAGCGTGATTCCACTCTATCTGTGCCAAGGCTGATTGTACCTTCGGTACAGGTCAATATCCGGGCTGGGCAGATGCCTCCGGCAGAGTCCAACGGCACAGTTTACCTAAAGGTGCCACTTAACCTGCTCTAAACGAACTTATTGATCCGTGTGATTCGCTCTATTGAATGTATAAAATTGAGGTGATAATGAATATTAAAGTGTTAGATGATCAAGTGAGTGTCTCTGAGCATATTACCTGTGAAACCATGGCGCCTTTGGCTCAGAGTGGGGTTCAAGTCGTGGTATGCAATTGCCCTGAAGGTGAGAGTGAAGCTCACCCCTCTTACACTGAAATGGAGCAGGCGGCGCTAGCGGTGGGGATAAAATTTGTGGCTATCCCTTTTGCCCGTGGGCGTATGCTGCAAAATCACTGTGAGGCGTTTCGCGATGTTTTACAAAGTGGAGAGAAAGTACACGCTTTCTGCCGAACGGGTAATCGCTCCAGTCAGGTTTGGGCCGGAGCTAAACTCCTGATGGGCGCGGATAAAAAGCAGCTGTACACCCAGGCTCAGCAGGCGGGTTTTGATATTAGTGCGGCACTGGTCACAATCGAACCTTAACTGCAAATATTTATCGGCAATCAATACTGTTTGCTGATAAATAACGATTCTCTATGGCGGCACAATGGAGCGCCGCCACTTATCTCCCTGGGTCCTGCGTATAAGGAGGGCTGTGGATAGTAAAAGCGCGGGCAGTAAATAATGGCTGAGCAGCAGTATTCCAGATGGTTTCCCATTCTTAATATTTTTCATGGTTATAATCGTGAAATTCTGCTTCGGGACTTGTTAGCCGCAGCAATCGTTACCGTATTATTGATCCCGCAATCCCTCGCTTACGCTATTCTTGCCGGTCTGCCCGCTGAGGTGGGGCTGTATGCCAGTATATTGCCCCTTATCGTTTACGGTATTTTTGGGACTAGTCGTACCCTATCGGTAGGGCCGGTTGCTGTGGTTTCCTTAATGAGTGCCACTGCATTAGCGGAGGTTACAGCATCGGGTGCGGTTGACTACCTGAGTGCTGCTACTGCCCTTGCACTCCTATCTGGAGCCATTCTTGCCGTGCTGGGTGCTTTGCGCCTGGGGATGCTCGCTAATTTTCTCTCTCACCCAGTAATATCGGGCTTTATCACCGCTTCCGCCTTGCTGATCGCACTGAGTCAGTTGCGCCACTTGCTGGGTATACCTGCCAGTGGCGATACCGCGCCTGAATTGATCGCCTCCCTATGGGGAAACCTCAATACGGTTAATAATCTAGCGCTTATAACCGGTCTGGGGGTGGTACTATTTCTCTATTGGGCACGAGCCTATGGGGCAGGGCTACTTCAAGCTATGGGTTTATCGTCGAGTACCGCCGAACTCCTATCCAGAGCCGCTCCAGCAATGGGGGTGCTGGCAACGATGGGGTTGTCTTTTGGGTTGGGCTATGAGGCGCGACAAGTCGCATTGGTTGGTTTTATTCCCTCAGGTTTACCTGTACTTAATCTGCCCAAGATATCACTGCCACTCCTTGAGGCCTTGCTGGTACCGGCACTAATGATTGCCATTATTGGTTATGTGGAATCTGTATCCGTTGCTAAAACCCTGGCCGCTAAGCGCAGGCAGAGGATTGATAGCAACCAGGAATTGATCGCTCTGGGTATGGCCAATATGGGCGCTGGCTTCTCAGGTGGGTTCCCTGTGAGTGGGGGATTCTCCCGCTCAGTGGTGAATGATGCAGCGGGTGCGCAAACACAGTTAGCCAGTATTTTTACCGCAGTGGGTATTGCCCTGGCTGCACTCTTCTTAACGCCGTTTCTATACTACCTTCCCAAAACGACTCTGGCCGCCACTATTATTGTGGCCGTTCTATCGCTGGTTGATTTTTCCATTCTGGGTAAGACTTGGCATTTTGCCAAGGCAGACTTTCTCGCAGTAACTCTGACGATCGCCGTCACGTTGTTGCTTGGTGTAGAGCCGGGAGTTGCCTGTGGAGTAGGTGTTTCACTACTGTTATTTATCTATCGGGCCTCAAAGCCCCACATTGCAGAAGTGGGATTGGTAGAGGGAACAGAGCATTTTCGCAATATCCACCGGCATAAAGTAAAAACCATTCCTGAGATTCTTACTTTTCGTGTAGATGGCCGTTTAATTTTCTCGAATATTGGGGTTTTAGAGGAGCGCATTTATATAGATCTGGCCCGCAATCCGAAAGTGAAGCATGTGATATTGATGTGCAGCGCAGTAAATGAAATAGATTGGAGTGCCCTGGAGGTGCTGGAATCTATTGATCGCGCCCTGGTGGAGAGGGGAATTCAACTGCACCTATCGGAAGTGAAAGGGCCGGTGATGGACTGCTTGAAGAAGAGTAATTTTCTACAGCGGTTATCTGGCGATGTATTTTTAAGTCAGTATCAGGCATTTGCACGGCTGGGTTAGGGGGGGCGGGTATTGCCGTCAGGAAGTGACAGCAGCTTTTTGAGCTGCTGACCTAAGATTGCCGCATTTGTTTGCTACTGTGTCGAGGCCTACCTGGAAGCTTGTAGAGTTATGCCGTATTTTTCTCCTGATCGCCCCTAAAAGCTCAGCATCTCCCGCAAGCGACAGGCTGGTCGCCGGGCAACTTCTATTTCTTTACCGTCAGTCATGGTTACCATTAGCCCACTATTTATCCAGGGTTCAATATTCTTAATATAGTTTAAATTGATGATTTGTTGTCGGTTGGCGCGGAAAAACATCTCCGGGTTCAGTCTCTGCTCAATTTTTGCCAGGGATTTATAGATAAACGGCTTGTTGTCTTCAAAGAAGACTTGCGCGTGATTGCCACAATTTTCAAAATATCGAATATTCCCAATCTCAACAAGCCAGCAGCGCTCCCCGTCTTTTATAAAGATTTTATTGCTGGTGTCCAGGTAGTTGGCTGAGGTGGCACTGGGTGTTGAGGGTGAATCCTCCTGTGCTTTACTTAAGGCCCGCTCGAATTTCTCTGGGTTTATGGGCTTTAGTAGGTAGTCGAGAGCATTGACCTCGAAAGCCTGTATCGCATACTCGTCGTAAGCGGTTGTGAAAATAACTTTAGGGGCGGTATCAAGCTTTTCGAGTATATCGAAGCCTGTGCCATCGGGTAAATTGATATCTAGAAAAAGCAAATCTGGCTGCTCTTCTCTAATTAGCGATACCGCTTGCTCGCAATCTTGTGCTTCGGCTACCAGATCTATATGTTTGTGTGGTTTCAGTAACTCCTTCAGTTCATTACGTGCGAGTCTGGAGTCTTCGATAATAATGGCTTTCACTTCTTATACCGCTAGTTGTAAAGGTGAGGTGGGGATATGGCACTGAGCAATAACTTGTTGTCCCTGCTGTTTTATCAGAAAGGAGGTTTTTTCTCCATACTGGAGGGTTAATCGCTTTTGGATATTGGCTAACCCCAGTCCTGTATTTCCACTTTTTTTGTCTTCGATATTTGCGGTTTTATCTTGGGTGATATCTAAAGTGCCTGGATTTGTTACGGTAATGACTATATGCTGCTCTACAGAGTCTATTTTTACACTCAGTTCTCCCCCTGTTCTGGATTTTTCGATTCCATGACGGACAGCGTTTTCTGTTAGCAATTGAATAAGAAGTGGGGGGATGCGCTCTCCCATTAAGTCTGAGTCAACTTCCAGGTTAAAAGTTAAGCGATCTTCATATTGTATTTTAAGTAGTTCAATATATTGGCAGACTATCTCCAGTTCATCCCTGAGGGGAACGGTTTTCTGTTTGTGTGCCATCAGTGTGTATCGTAGCAGATCGGAGAGGTTCGTCAGCATTGTTCTTGACTTTGTCGTATCCTCAAGAATCAGTGCCCGGATATTATTTAGGCCATTGAAAAGAAAGTGAGGGTTAAGCTGCCCCATAAGTGCAGCCATTTTAGCTTCGTTGAGCTGTAGGTTGAGCTGTACGGCCTCCTGCTCGACTTTGAGCAGTCTATCCTGGTTAACTGTTGTAATGTATATCAAGGTCCAGCTTAACATTAGGATGGTCATAAGTAGCCAGTTGCCAAGTACATTATTCCAAAAGGAGCTGGGTGCGGTGTACCCTGCTAAGTTGTAATACGAGAAAATTAAAGTGAGCGAGCTGTAGGCACATATAAATGCGAGAGTAATTGAGGATAGGATGAAAATGGGCCATTGTTGCCGCCAATTTTTATCCAAAAGATTAAAGCGGTATATGATTTCTCGAATGACGAGGGTTGAAAAACCACAAGTGGATATAAGGGTGAAAGTGTGTGCCGCGAGCTGTTCGAAATTCTCATCAGTAAGCAATCCTCGTGAAATCGCATTCACTAGGGCAAACATGAGCCAGCCACCAAAATGAAAAGCTAGGAACTTGGTAGTTGGATTGGGGGATTTTAGAAGCTTCATAGGTTATTACATCTTGATACGATACCCCTTATCTTGGAGCATCGCATTTTTTCTTGGGGAAAATTAAAATCGATCATTCAGCCAGGAAGTCATTATTTTTAGGGCGCCAGGAGAGAAGCTTTCCTCTATTTTCGCATATTCAGCATCGCTGCCGGTTTTGGCTGTTTGAAACAGGTGGTTTAGTTTGTCGAGTTTAGTAATCTCATAATCTTTATGGCTGGATTTGCTTAACACTTTTTCCAGGTTGCCTAAGTTCATTTCTGCATCAACTTGGAAATCCAATGAGCCGTTAAGGGCCAGTAGTGGGCACTTTGTGTTTTCTAAATAGGATTCCGGGTTGAAATTCAGTGCATAGCGGAACCACGGGGTGGAATATTGTTTCTTGAGTAACTCAACCTGTGTCTCCAGTTCGCCTCCTTCTAAACCCTCCAATTCAACGCTCTTATAAAGTGCTTGATGCAAATTTTCGCTGATAGCTTCCCCTTCGGAAAGCTGAGCAAACTGCTCAAAAATAATTTTATCAAGTTTGCGAATTTTCTGTAGATTTTCCTCCGTCACCCCGCTATGCTTTCTATCCCGGTACCATTGGTCGAGAAAGAGCTCTTGCATTTTAACCGCAGGGCCGCCGAGCAGAATTGTAAAGGCGATATCGTCGCGGCTGCTGGCTATCATAGGGGCTATCATGCCCCCTTCGCTGTGGCCAATTAAGCCAATTTTACCCTGGGGGAGATCCCTGCGGCTGTTTAGGTAGTCCACAACTGCACTGGTATCATTGGCAAAATCTTCGGTGGTTGCAGTAAAAAAGTTTCCGGTGGATTCACCGATTCCTCGCTCATCATAACGCAGCACGGCGTATCCTTGACGGGTTAAATAGTCGGCAATTACGGCAAAAACTTTATGCCCGAATAATGTTTCATCTCGATCCTGGGGCCCGGAACCGCTAATCAGAACGGCTGTAGCTTTGATCGCAGACTTTGGTTTGGTCAGTGTCCCAGAGAGAATATGATTTGTAATTTTGCTTTTAAAGCTTACCTCTTCAATAGTGTAAGGGTAGGGTCCTACTGGTGTCTGTGGACGGTTCTCCGGCTTATCTGTGGTTATCTTTCTGAAGTTAAGAGGTAGTGATTCCCCCTGAGTGAATGAGCCAAACATAAGTTCAACTACAGGGTTGTATGTTCCCTGGTAACTGATCTGTAAATCTTCAACTTCGAAAGAAATATGGTTGTCACTGACCTCCAGTTGTGACATTTCTATGCCGTAGGCGTCTTGTGCGGGGCTATCCAGTACGCCCGTCCACTTTCCGTTATCCTGATCAATATGGAGGGTAACGGGAAGTATGTTATCACTAGGAGTTTGAATGGTTGCCTTCCATTCACCATCGATACCACTCGCCATGGTTGCAGTGGAGAGTAGGCTGCTGGCAAGGATCAGTGACTTCAGTTTTGAGTTGATCCCGATAAATTTACTCTGAATAAACTGCATAATTATTCTCCTTGTGCTCTCTTGTTGAATGGTTGCTATTTTAGAGAAAAGTATGCCGTCGATCTAAAATTTAGGATGAGTGGCAA
The DNA here is from genome assembly GCF_052466995.1 of Microbulbifer regidiadema (SeqCode). Lineage (NCBI taxonomy): Bacteria > Pseudomonadati > Pseudomonadota > Gammaproteobacteria > Cellvibrionales > Microbulbiferaceae > Microbulbifer > Microbulbifer regidiadema (SeqCode). The sequence continues at coordinate 234,942 of NZ_CP174297.1, forward strand.
ATAAGGCTGGCGAGCGGCAAGAGGGTTTTTTGGTACTATTGATCTACTTGCGAGTTGCTAAACAGCGAATAGGGAGGTTGAGTTGAGTGCATCTATATTAACAGCATTGATAAATTTTCCCGGAGTGTCATGTATATTGGTGCTGAAGTTTCTGTATGGGTTGTTCAGACGTGAGGGTAATGTCGGCAAAGTTAGGTTGCTTTACTTTTCCAGTCAGTACCTGCCGACCTCTACATAGGCGACAACTTTATGACTAATAAGATAATACTGCTAAAAATACAAGCAGCATTCTATCATTATGTCTTTTATTGTCGCCTTTGAGTCAGAGATTCCTTAGATAGACCTTAAGGCTAGTTTAAGCATGAGGGATCACGGGTGGTATAGATATTCCCGCTCCACTTGTTTTCTGTGCAGCTTGGGTCGTCTGGTGAGTAAAGATCTAATGATCCACTGTTTGAAGACGAGTTGGAGAGAATATTGTTGCCTTCAGAACTTGCTCCCTCAATAGAGATTCCGTAGACGGCATTGTCATCAACTTCATTCAGGTTGACTAGATTGTCACTCGCACCTTCAATTTTAATGCCTGTTATATTGTGATTTACCTCGTTTTGAGAGATAAGGTTGGCGTCTGAATTTACTTCAATGCCCGTATCCTCACCATACTCAATCAAGTTCAACATAATGATATTAGAGTTGGCGCCAGAGGAAATATTTATTCCAACGTTAATTGTACCATCAATAGCGTTGCCAGTAATATTGTTAGAGGTACCCTCTAACAATATGCCATCTCCGCCAGATGTAGCAATAAAATTGTTGGTAATGGTGTTATAGCTTGCGGATGCTGTAACGTGTATTCCGTAGGTGGAGCTTAGTCCGTCGGAGGAAAAAAATATTTCGTTGACAAAATTATTGTCGCTGTCAATGACGACACCCGTACCGGAGAGATCTATGATCACAATATCTACCGCAGAGTGAGCCCCATCTTCGGAGAGTATTACGCTGTCACTACAGCTTTCAATCCCTCCATTGGAAAGTCTTGCGCCAAGCCCTTCTAGGCTAATACCGTCATTGGTTGCAACTGTACAGACGACAGTAAAGTCGGCCATATCCAGGCTGCCGGTAGGGCCTGTAATCGTTAGTGCCGGATTTGTGGCGCACGACAAGTCCGCATCAAGGGTTTCTTGAGTCGTAATATTGTCTCCGCAGCTCACGGCGTGGCTGAGGAGCGATATTGATAACCCAATAGCGGGTAGCAGGGTATAGGCGGTTGTCAGCGTAACTTTTTTCATCGTTTGTGCCTAGGTAAGCGATTGTTGCGTTAACAGAAAGCAATCTATGTGCTCAAATTATTTGATAGTAGTACAAGTTGCTGTTTCAGCTTCACTTGGTTTTTCTTTTGGTCGTATCGATGGTCTTTATTAATTGTGGGGGCTATTGAGGGGAGGGTAATAGTCACCCCTTTCTTTGCTGTGGATTTATTATTGCTGAATGCTTTAAAGGTGGTACTCTATCTACGGATAGAACTTGGGGTCCATTTTCATAGGGAGGTTATTGGGCTGTAGGGTAATCCATTTGTTAAAATAGGTCCTGCATCTGCTTTTAAGCGGGCAATAGTTTGCTATTTTCAATGGTAAATATGGAAATGTGATTGGAGGGGATAAAGAAAGTGGTCTTTGTGTCGAATTTCAAAGCACACAAAAGAGATATGGATTATTGCTGAGAGATAATCTGCTAAGTGATAAATAGATAGTTGTCTGTGCGGCGTATCTTCAATCCAGTGATTTCGGCATTTATAATTTTCCCGGATTGAGTATGTTTTCTGTAAAGGAATGCCTTGCATCAAGAAAGGCCTGTGATATCGGCGACAACTTTGTGACTAATACTTGATAGAGTGGTAATGGTAAAAATACAAACAGTATTTTTACCATTGGGTCTTTCATTGTCGCCTTTAAGTTGGAGTCTTTCTAGGTCAATTTTGCTGTTAGTTTAGGCATGAGGGGTCGCGAGTGGTGTAGATGTTTCCGATCCAGTCATTTTCTGTACAGCTTGGGTCGTCTGGTGAATAAAGATCTAATAATCCACTGTTCGAAGACGAGTTGGAGAGAATGTCGTTGCCTTCAGAGCTTGCTCCTTCAATAGAGATTCCGTAGTCGGTATTGTCGCCAACCTCATTGAGGTTGACTAGATTGTCGCTCGCATCTTCAATTGTAATGCCCGTTATATTGTTATTTACCTGATTTTGAGAAATAAGATTGGCGTCTGAATTTACTTTAATTCCCGTGTCTCCACCATTCTGAATCAAATTCAATATAATGATATTGGAGTTGGCGCCAGAGGCAACATTTATTCCAGCGTCAGATGTACTATCAACAATGTTGTTAGTAACATTGTTAGATGTGCCCTCTAACAATATGCCATCGTCACCAGAGCTATCAATAAAATTGTCAGTAATGGTGTTATAGCTTGCGGATGCGGTAACGTGTATTCCATGGGTGGAGGTTGCTCCGTCGGAAGCAAAAGCGATTTCGCTGACAAAATTATTATCACTGTCAATAACGACACCCGTACCGAAGAGATCTATGATCCCAATATCTACCACAGAGTGGGACCCGTCTCCTGAGAGTATTACGCTGTCGTTACAGATTTCAACCTCTCCATTGGAAAGTCTTGCGCCAAGCCCTTCCAGGCTAATACCGTCATTGGCTGGATTTGTACAGATGACGGTAAAGCCGGCCATGTCCAGGCTGCCGGCTGGGCCTGTAATCGTCAGTGCCGGATTTGTGGCGCACGATAAGTCTCCAGTAAGGATTTCCTGAGTCGTAATATTGTCTCCACAGCTCACGGCGTGGCTGAGAAGTGATGTTGATAATCCAATTGCGGGTAGCAGGGCATAGGCGATTGTCAGCGTAACTTTTTTCATCGTTCGTACCTAGGTAAGCGATTGTTGCGTTAACAGAAAGTAATCTATGTGCTCAAATTATTTGATAGTAGTACAAGTTGCCGTTTGGATAAGTTTAGAGGAAAGGTTTTTGGGTTTGCTTACAAAAAAGCAATTGTATAGAGGTGTATTTACTTCGGTTGATGATCAGGAGGGCGCTATAATGGGTTTTATTGGGGGCATAATAGGGCCACTAAACATTTTTTTTGAACAAAGTCTGCGAAGGAGGTTTTAGCAGCTCTGTAATCTATTCATATCGTTAGTGTTTGATAAAGCCGGGTATATAACGGTAAAGTTATTCGTGCTAAGGCTGTCTAATTAGGGCTTCGGTGAAGAGCACTGCTGTTAGTTTTTATATGTTTTGCTGTTTCGATGGCCGTTATGGGTACTTTGGTTAGATTGTTTTTTTTGTCTTGGCGAAGTATGTAAGGGGTTGTCGGCTTTTTTCACACAATATTTGGTTGTTTTGATTGCTGTTGGTGATGTTTAATTTGAATTATGAACTTAGCTTTAAGGGTTGCCTTTGATGTTAAATCTGTTGTTGCGTCTTTAAATGATATGTTTATCTGTCTGGCAGTAAGCGACATACGGCTCAGCTATCGCTTGTATATTAAATTGTATATGTTTAATTGTATTATTTTTTAGTCTAGGCAGCTGGGATCATTGGAGGTGAAGCTGTTGCCGGCCCAATTATTTGAAGATGTGCAGCTTGGGTCATCGGGAGAATAGAGGTCAAATATACCATTGTTATTGGCTGTGTTAGATAGAATATTATTAGACTCGGCACCTGCCCCCTCAATTACTATGCCGTAGTCAGTGTTGTCGACAGCTTCATTACCACTTACTGTGTTGCGGTCACTGTTGTTGATTTTGATCCCGGTGACGTTGTTCGATATGGCATTTTGGGATATAAGGTTTGAATCTGAGTTTACAGATATTCCCACGCCATCATAGCCGTTTAGCGTGTTAGATATTCTCGGTACACTATCGCCGACTATGCTGTTGAATAGGACTAAGTTGCTCCCGCCGTCGGCGTCAAGAGTTATACCGAATTCATCGAATTCTATAATTTCATTTCTTGTCACCGTATTGCTGCTACCCTCTATGTATATTCCCGAAAACCCCGGTGATTCTAAAAAATTGCCAGTAATCTGGTTGAAGCTTGCAGGGTTTTCTATGTCTATGCCTATTGAAAATTGTGTACCATAAAAGGGTATTATTACGCCGGCAACAAAATTACTATTGCTTTCAATCCGCACGCCCACATCGACAAGATTGTAGATCTCTATATCGCTGACAAAATGAATGCCATCTTCCATTAGTGCTATTGAGTCATTGCAATTGTCTATGACACCGTTAAACAAGCTGGCAGCGAGGCCCGTTAGATAGATTCCCTCATATGATGAATCTAGGCAGGTTACTGTAAATCCATTTAAGTTCAGTCCGCCACTGGGGCCGTTAATCGTGAGAGCGGGGTTGGTGCCACAGGAGAGGTCTTCTGTGAGGGATTCCTGGGTAGTGATCGTGTCGCCACAGCTCACAGCAAAACTATTTGAGGCCAGAGGTAATCCCAAGGTCGGTAGCAGGGTTAAAAGAAGTGGTAGGCTTGGCTTCTTCATGGGGGCTCCCAAGATGATAGATAGGTTGTGTGCGCTAAAATTTTTCTTGCCGCTTGATGATTGGTAGGTGATGCCAATTGGTATTTTATAGGTTTCAATTAATTTGTTTTTTATTTTGTTGATAATATATGCAAATTAGCACTGTGGATTTAGTGTCTATTGTAAATATAGGTTTTTAAATAACCCATGATGCTTATTTTGGAATAGGCGTTTTCTGAATGCCTGCTCCATCTGTGCTGCCGATTATTTAAACGCATAAAAAAGGCCAGTCAAAGACTGGCCTTTTTTAAATTTTAATACTATTCAACGGAAGCTCGAATCAAGTAGTCGAACGCACCCAGCGCCGCTGTAGCACCCGCGCCCATCGAGATTACTATCTGTTTGTAGGGGGCTGTTGTCGCGTCACCGGCAGCGTAAACGCCTGGGATGGAAGTAGCACCGCGCTCGTCGATAACAATTTCCCCCATGCGATTCATCTCTACCTCGGTTTCCTTGAGGAACTCCGTATTGGGTACCAGGCCAATTTGTACGAAAACGCCGGCAAGGTCGAGTTGTTTGCTTTCACCGCTTGCTCTATCGGTATAGGCCAGGCCGTTGACCTTGCTGCCATCGCCAAGGACCTCGGTAGTTTGGGCATTGACGATAATATCGATGTTGTCCATCAGTTGCGCTTTGCGCACCAGTACTTCATCTGCGCGCAGTGTATCGGCGAACTCCAATACAGTGACATGCTCAACGATTCCGGCTAAGTCGATAGCGGCTTCAATACCCGAGTTGCCGCCACCGATTACCGCGACACGCTTACCCTTGAAGAAAGGGCCGTCGCAATGGGGGCAGTAGGCTACGCCCTTAGTGCGGTACTCTGCCTCCCCCGGCACGCCCAGTTCTCTCCAGCGAGCGCCTGTCGCCAAGATGACTGAGCGGCTGGATAGCGTGGCGCCACTCTGTAACTGGATATCGATCATTTCATTGCGTTGCAGGTTGGCTGCGCGCTGCTCGGTAATAATCTCTACGCCGTACTCTTTAACATGTTGTTCCAGGCTGGCGGCCAGTTTCGGGCCTTCGGTATAGGGCACTGAGATGAAGTTCTCAATACCTACGGTATCCATTACCTGGCCACCGAAGCGCTCTGCCACAAGTCCGGTGCGAATACCTTTGCGGGCCGCGTAAATAGCGGCGGCGGCACCAGCGGGTCCGCCACCTACGACCAGGAGGTCGTAGGGTGCTTTTTCATTCAGTTCCTCGGCTTTGCGTTCGGCGGCGCCGCTATCCAGTTTGCCGACAATTTCTTCCAGGGTCATTCTGCCTTGGCCGAAGTGCTCACCGTTGAGGTAGACCGCAGGTACAGCCATCACATTGCGCTGCTCAACTTCCTCTTGGAACAACCCGCCATCAATCATTTCGTGGGAAATATTCGGGTTGAGGTTGGCCATCAGGTTTAGTGCCTGAACCACATCCGGGCAGTTTTGGCAGGAGAGGGAGATATAAGTTTCAAAGTGAAATTCGCCTTTTAAGTTGCGCACTTGCTCCAGTAGCTCTGGGTCTGCCTTGGATGGGTGGCCACCGGCTTGCAGTAGTGCCAATACCAGTGATGTAAATTCGTGGCCCAGGGGAATGCCGGCAAAACTGACTCTAGGAGTCTCTCCCGCTGGAGCTATAGCCATACTCGGTGTGCGCTTAGCTTGGCTCTGTTGTACCGTAATTTTATTGGAGAGCCCGGCGATTTCATCGACCAGGGTTTCCAATTCTTTGGATTTTTCACGGTTATCGGTGGACACACGAATCTCGATCGGCTTGACGATATTCTGCAAGTAAGTGTCCAGTTGTTTTTTCAGGTTTGCGTCCAACATCGGTGTGTCCTCTCTCTAACAGTCTCAGGGGGTGGTGGGGCCCACCTACTTAGTGGGCCGGGTCAGAGGTATTTGGGTTAAATCTTTCCTACGAGGTCGAGGGAGGGGGCCAGGGTCTCTTCGCCTTCCTTCCATTTGGCCGGGCAAACTTCACCGGGATGAGCGGCAATGTATTGGGCAGCCTTGATTTTGCGCAACAGCTCGCTGGCATCGCGGCCGATACCGCCGGCGGTGATCTCAACGATCTGGATACGGCCTTCTGGATCGATCACAAAGGTGCCGCGATCGGCGATGCCTTCTTCCTCAATCATCACACCGAAGTTGCGGGTGATAGTGCCGGTGGGGTCGCCGATCATCGGGTATTGGATCTTGCCGATGGTGTCGGAGGAGTCGTGCCAGGCCTTGTGGGTGAAGTGGGTGTCGGTGGATACGGAGTAGATCTCAACGCCCAGTTTCTTAAATTCTTCATAGTTATCCGCCAGGTCACCCAGTTCAGTGGGGCACACAAAGGTGAAGTCGGCGGGGTAGAAGAAAAACACGGCCCACTTGCCTTTAACATCGGCGTCGCTGATATCGGAGAAATCGCCGTTTTGGTATGCCTTGGCGTTAAAGGGTTTCAGCTGGGATTCTATGTAGCGTGACATGGGTAACTCCTTACTCATCGCTGTCTTGTCAGTCGTTGTTTGGGAACGAGATCTATACTATCGATATGAATTCTTTAATAAAAATTATCAATATTTATATCTTTAATATAAATTTCCTATCAATGTTTGCCTCTCAATAGTTTTGGTTTTGTAAATGCACAGGAAGGCCGGTGCCAGTGGCCGGGTTGAGTTGTAAGCTCGAAAACCTGCTTGATTCGCGCGGCAGAAGGGGGAAGTTGAGGGATTGAGACGTTTTTAGGCAACAGAAATGACAATGCCCGCCAAAAAGGCGGGCAAGGTCAGCTCCAATCCTGTGAGGGCTTGGGAAGTCTTAAATTTTGCCGATCAGGTCGAGTGAGGGAGCCAGGGTTTCCTCACCTTCCTTCCATTTAGCGGGGCAAACTTCGCCGGGGTGCGCAGCGATATACTGGGCAGCCTTGATCTTGCGCAGCAGTTCGCTGGCATCGCGGCCGATACCGCCGGCAGTGATTTCTACAATCTGAATACGGCCCTGGGGATCTATGACGAAAGTACCACGGTCGGCAATACCTTCTTCCTCAATCATTACTCCGAAGTTGCGGGTAATAGTGCCGGTGGGATCGCCGATCATCGGATACTGAATCTTGCCGATGGTGTCGGAGGAGTCATGCCAGGCCTTGTGGGTGAAGTGGGTGTCGGTGGAGACAGAATAAATCTCTACGCCCAGCTTCTTAAATTCTTCGTAGTTGTCCGCCAGATCGCCCAGTTCGGTCGGGCACACAAAGGTGAAGTCGGCGGGATAAAAGAAGAATACCGCCCATTGACCTTTGACATCGGCGTCACTGATGTCGTGAAACTCGCCATTTTGATAGGCCTTGGCGTTGAAGGGTTTGAGTTCGGATTCGATATAGCGGGACATGGTGGGCTCCTTATGAGGTGCGAGTGCTTAACTTGATAATTCCTATGCTATTGACTGGTAACCTCTAATAGAAATTAACAATTTAAATGTCTGAGATAGTTTTCTGCTATTTAGCGATCTTGGTGATAGTTAATTCTTCACTTCGTACCAATTTGAGGTCACTGCATACATCGGTGATACTCGGGCCCACATTTAATGCTGGCCCACTGGGTGTGGGCGATCTACAAGGCGCATCTATGCGATTGATACGGTTACTGAAGCATGACCTGGCCCGAGAAGCCGGAGATTGGGTGAAAGACGGTGTGATCAGTGAAGCTCAGGCCGAGCAGGTCTGTGCGCGCTATGCAGTGGATTACCATAAGGCGCAGCAGAGGACCCTGGGATACAGTATCTTGGTTGGACTGGCCTACCTATTTATTGGCTTGGCGCTGATTACCCTGATTGGAGCCAACTGGGAGGAAATTCCCAGGGCTGTGCGAATGGGAGGGGTGATTGCTCTGACCCTGATTACCCAGGGGCTGGCGCTTAAGGTCTTCCTGTCGGGAGATAAGAGGGCCGGGGAGGGCTTGTTCCTGCTGGGTAACCTGTTTTTTGGTGCGGCGATTATCTTGATCGCGCAGATATACCACCTGGGTGAACATATGCCGGATGGTATTCTCTGGTGGGCACTGGGCAGCTTGCCATTCGCTTTGCTTACCCGCAGCCCCTGGCTCGCAGAGCAGTCTCTGCTGCTGGCTTTGTTGTGGTTCTTCTCGGAGCTGAGTTTGGGCTTCTACCCTGCGTTGTTCCCGATCTTCTTACTGGGGGCTCTGTATACCTTGCTGAGCGGTCGGGCGAGTGTGGTTCTCCTGTTAACCGTTATATTTAGCTTGGGTCTTTGGCTGGAATTCTCTTTGTCAGAGTTTTGGCGTTTACAGGGTGAAGAACTGAGTGCGGATGTTTCTCCAGAAAATCTGATTGTTGCCGTTTCGTTCTTTATCCTGCTGTACAACTTTGCCCACTGGCTGGTAACTCGCCCATCGGTGACCGCAAAGGACTACGCCGCAGTAATTTCAATCTGGTGCCTGCGATTTACTTTAGTGGGCCTGCTGATATTCAGCTTTGAATCTCCCTGGGAAGAGATGATAAAAGCCTCCTGGAGTCACCTGTCATCTATGTGGGTAGTGGTTGGGGCTCTGCTTGTTGTATCTGTAGCGCTGGCATTTCTCGCGCGGAGGCCGGTATTTGGCCTGGGAATTGGTGGTGTGTTTGTGGCGGTGCTGGCTTTGATAACGACCAGCGCCACCACAGACTATGCGGTTTGGCTACAAATTTTCACCAACTTTGCCTTGATTGCCACTGGGACTTGGCTGGTCTTTAGGGGGATTCACGATGGGATCTCGCACTACTTCTTTCTCGGGATTATGGCGATCCTACTGACAGCCCTGCTGCGCTACATCGATCTGATTGGCGATTATATCGGGGCTGCCCTCCTGTTTATTTTATTCGCAGCGCTTTTGCTGGCGGCGGCCAAGTATTGGAAGTATCACCAGACTGAGGGGAGTGTGCCATGAAGCGCGGGATTGTGATTGGCCTGGTTGCCGCTATTGCAGTGCAGTTTTTTATTCTGGTGGGCATGTATGTTCAAGCTCAGGTGCCACTTTGGACGGGGCAGCCTGTTGCAGTGAAAGCAATCCCTGTCGATCCGCGCTCTCTGTTTCGAGGTAACTACGCTCAATTGAGTTACCCCTTCTCCAGCCTGGATCAAACCCTATTTTCAGAGGGCGATCGCCTGAGCTATGGGGTCGTGGTCTATGTAAGCCTAAAGAAAGGGGAGTCCGGCTTGTATGAGCTGGACTCTGCCGGGCTTGAGCCGCCAGATAGCGGTGTTTTTATCCGGGGGCGGATAACGGATATAAAGCTTGAGAACTCGTCGTGGCGTTACCGGGTTCGCTATGGTATCGAAGCCTATTTTGCCCCGAAGGAAAAAGCACTGGATCTGGAAGCGCAATTGCGAGATGGCGGAGTGGCTGATTTGATGGTCTCTGCGGATGGGCGGGCGAGATTGAAAACCGTCAGAGGTTCGGAAAATCAATAAACGAAGGGAGAAGCCACAAATGGAAGTTGCCAGTCCGGCCAGGCGAGGTCTGCCGGTTTTCTTTTTTTTGATGGATATTCAGCTGGGTTGTCTACTGCTGGCGATACTGGGCTTTTACCTTGTATCCATGGAGGTCTCCTTTCTCGGCGATAGAATATGGCTACAGTTACTGCTGGGATTGTTGGGGGCTATTGTCACATTTGCGGTTGTGCTGATATTGGCGCGCTCCGAGTCGCTATTCGGCAAAATACTGCGACATCACTGTGCCCAGCTGACACGGTTGTTTTCCAGGTTGTCCTCGTCGCAAATGGTATGGGTTGCTCTGGCGGCCGGCGTCTGTGAGGAGCTGCTATTTCGCGGTTTTTTACAGTCTTGGTTTTCGCAGCTCAGTACACCATTCCTCGGCCTATTGGGAGCCTCGCTGATATTTGCGTTGCTGCACTGTGCCTCCTGGGTGTATTTCTGTCTCACCTTTATGATCGGGCTTGTGCTGGGTATCTTTTATCAGATGTCCGGGGGGCTGGTCGGTGTGATCATCTGGCATGCGATATATGACTTGCTGGCAATTTTTGCCATGGTGCGTTTTCCCCACCTGCTCGGTTTGTATAGCCGAAGTACAAACTGAGGCTAGAGGGAGAGCCGCTGGCGCATGCTGCTGTGACAAACGCCAATCCCCACGCTGGTTAGCTCTATTCACAAAAGAGGAATAGTTGAAATTCGGCAGTGATAAATTGGCTTTTGGCTTTCAAGGGTTAAATAGCTGGTCCAGGCGCAGTATCTCAATCCCCGTTTGTTCCTGTCGACTCAGGCGGACCATCTTGCCGGCTACTGCGCGCCCTTCAATCGGCCGGTAACGTCTAAGGCCAGGCAGTTTGCATATTAAAGGAAGAAGGATAGTGCCGAGCTGTTCTCCCGGCCGCGAATGGTTGCGATTCCCCAGGAGCAGGGAGGGTTGTAGTATGCTGATACGCTTAAACGGCAGTTTTGTGACTTTCTCCTCCAGTTCACCCTTCATCCGCAAGTAAGCACTGGCACTGTTGGGGTTGGCACCACTGGATGAAACCAGTAGATAGTGGCTGACCCCCGCCTCTGCGGCTAGTTGAGCCGCTTTATATTGATATTCAACATCCACTCGGTACTGGGCCGCCAGGCTGCCCGCTTGCCTGCGTGTGGTGCCCAGACAGGAAAATAAAGTATGGGTTTGGAAAAGCGCGGCGGCTTCCTCCAGTCGCTCAAAGTCGACAATATGATTGTGCACTTTGTTACTGACCACAGTCTGTGGCCGGCGGGTCAGGGTGAGTATTTCAGCAAAGGTTTCGTCGCCGGCGAGTTGCTCGGTGAGATGCCCTCCGATAAGCCCTGTCGCTCCGAGGATGATGGCTCTTTGGGTCATTGGATATGGATTCCAGTGGCAACACGTTAAATAAGACCTGTAATGGCACTTTAACGCAACTGTATTGGCGCTTGTCAAACTGGGGGGCTGTTGGTTTCGGTTTTCACTCTGTGTGGGAGTTTAGAGAGACTTGCCGCAGATCGCAGAGGGTGTGCTTATCGAGGGGCTATCTTGCGTTAAGGTCCGCTGCCTTGCCGCATCTCATGGCGCCGCATTGGCATACTGTCGATACGCTGGAAAAGCGTCTTGGCCGAGAATGTGTTTGCCGTGTACTTAACCTCTCCGTCTTTACCAATTAGGACAATTTTTGTCCCCTCTCCCGGAAGATAGCTATTTTTGATATCTGCGGGAAAGTTATCGCTGACTTCTCCTCCATAGTTAGTTTCGAGGGCCTCATCGGAAAATAAGAACCACAGTAGATCTCTCTCGGCAAATTGCGGAGCCAGCTTGAGCAGCTCATTAACCGCGTTATCCGGATTGCCGGGAATATTGAGTAACAGAATTCGGTTTTTCCATTGAAAATCTTTTAAGGTACTCACACTGGGCCCTTGGGCGCAGGAGATAGCCGTATATAGAAGCAGGAAAAATGCAGTTAATTTGTGCATTAAGCTTTCTCTACTACAAGTCTGATTAGAAGCGCTTAGGTTGTATTGTGAGGGCGCACCTTGGTGAATAGGCGACTCTTTAAGCATAAGTGCTCAGGGGGCAATTTCAAGCTGGCAGGGGGTGTATTGAGGTTCAAAACAAAGGGTCTCCACCACTCGTTAACCCCCAGAGCGCCAGCTTGTCGGGCGCTGGTCTACTTTGGGGGTGTCTAGGCTAGGGAAATTAGGGGGCAACTAGTGGGTGACCTCGCCAATACTGAAAGTTGATGCGCGCCTCGCTTATATTGAGATGCAGTTCTCATTTTGGGGTCTTTCAGGCGCTTTTCAAAATTTATCCATTCTTTGAGTTTTTGTGAGATTTGACGTTCCTCACATCTGCCCAGGCCGCTATTCAATACAATGCCGCAGCTCAAGGCCTCGGTGTGCCTGGGTTTATTGTGATCCTGCTTCAGGTCATCTGGCAGGGATGGATAGTTTTGGGTTGGAGGTAGGTCGCATGTTCAGAATTCTTCAGATAGCACTTTTCTTTCTGTTGGCCAGTGCCGGGCATGCTCAGAGTGTTAACAGAGAGGATATTCGCGGTCTGGATGAGCAGATCCAGGATGTTAAGAAAGATGTAATCGATCTTACCGCTGAATTGGCACAGTTGGAGGAGAAGCTGCTATTTCCCTCAAATACCCAGGTAGCACTGTTTGTCTCAGTCGCCGATAAAAAGCCCTTCGAACTGGAATCCGTCGAAGTCACATTGAATGGCAAAATTGTTGCCCACCACCTCTATACCTACCGGGAAATCGAATCTCTGCAAAAAGGCGGCGTACAAAAAATATACACGGGCAATGTGCAGGTAGGCGGACATCCTCTAGAAGTTAGCTTTATTGGCAAAACCCCATCTGGAAAAGAGTATCGGGCGAGCGCTTCCTACACCGTAGAGAAAGCCGTAGGCCCCAAATTTGTCGAGATTAAGGTTCTGGGCACCGAGTCCACGATTAACTTCAAGGACTGGTAATCATGCTCAGCTTCCTGGTAAAAGGGCTGCCCTGTCAACTCAGGGTAATGCTCGGTGCTCTATCCTTTTGCTCTCTGGCGGCACTGCCCGTTAAAGCCGCGACTGAAGAGCCGGCGGAACTTGAGGATCTCTTTTTTGGTGCGGCCATGTTCCATGCTCACCAGGAAAGTTATTTCGATGCAATCGTGGCCCTGGATACAGAACTTGCCCAATACCACCGCTTAGACCAACCTGAGCTCGATCCTTTCAGTGCGCACTTGGGGCAAGCTGAGTTTTCCGTGGGCGATCTGGAGCTGTCCTATCGTATGCACCGGGAGGCCGGGCGGGCTCTCGAGGCGGTGCTGAAGGGCAATGTCTCCCAGCCGGTGCGCAACGAAGCCGCTTATCGACTGGCAAAAATCCACTATCACAAACAGCAGCCGCGCAACGCTTTGCACGCCCTGGAAATGATCGAGGGCCGGGTTCCAGAGCGAGTGCGTGCCGATGAGCAGTTTTTGCGTGCGCGCGTTTATATGCAACTCGGCCGTTTTGAGGAAGCGGTGGAACTGTTGCAGGATCTTAAGGGTGAAGAGTCCCTTGAGGGCTTTGTCGCTTTCAACTTGGGAATCGCCCAACTGAAGGCGGGGGAAGAGGAGCGCGGTGTTCTCGAGTTGACCGCGCTGGGAAGAAAGCGAAGTTCAGAGGCCGCCTTACAGGCTCTGTACGATAAAACCAATCTTTTGCTGGGCTCTCATTTGATGGAGCTGGGCGAGTTGGATAGGGCGCGCCCCTTTTTTGATCGCGTCAATCTCGATGGCCCCTTTTCAAACAGAGCGCTGCTGGGCGCTGGTTGGGTAGAGGCCCGTGCGGGTCGCTATGACCGGGCACTGGTGCCCTGGAAGCTACTGCAAGACCGCAAGCATACCAATGAATCTGTGCAAGAAGTGATGTTGGCGGTGCCCTATGCCTACGGCAAATTGGATATTCACAGTACCGCAGCCATTAACTACGGCCGTGCCATGGATGTCTTTGGGCATGAAATTGATACCCTGACCCAGTCCATTCACAGTATCCGCAAAGGCAAATTCCTTGAGGCACTGCGCCGTAAAGAGGCCACCCAGGTACACAACTGGGTGGTTGCACTGCGCAACCTGCCGGAAGCACCTGAAACCCACTATCTACTCGACCTGATGGCCTCCAATGACTATCAGGAATTTTTGCGTAACTATCGCGACCTCAACGACTTATATGAGCGCAATGAAGAGTGGCTAAAGAACCTGACAGCCTACGAAAATATTATCCGTATCCGCCGGGATTACTACGAACCCCTATTGCCGGAATTGGACCGCCAATTTCGCGAACTTGATGCCCGTATCAAGTTGCGGGTTGAGCAGCGGGACCAGTTTGTCAAACGAATAGAGCAGATGCTGATCTCCCGCCGTCCAGAGTACCTGGCAACGGCGGCAGAGCAGGAAGCGCGATTACAGCTCGTGGAGATTAGCCGCAAAATGGCTGAACATCCCCAGGGTTTTACCGCTAATACCTTGGCTCGTGTTCAGCGACTCAAGGGGGTGCTGGACTTGCGCCTTTCTTTTGAGTACGACCAGCGCCTGACCGAGGCCTATAAACACCTGGCGGAGTTGAACGAAGCAATTGAAGGGCTTCAGTCCGTTTACGATGCCTTTGTGCGCAGCCGCCAGGCAGCGACTCACAGCTATACCGGATACGATCGGAGTATTACCCGTTTGCGCGCCCGTATCCAGCAGACCCAGCGGCGCTTGAAAACCCTGATGGCCCGCCAGGGCACTATGCTTGAGACCCTGGCAATTGCAGAGCTGGAGCGCCGCCGCGCCCAATTGGAAAGCTACCAAATCAAAGCCCGCTTCGCCTTGGCCGACAGCTACGACCGCGCTAATGAGCTTCAGGAGCAGCGTGAAGATGAGTTGAAAGTGGAGCAACACAAGGCTCAGCTGGAAGAGACTATCCCTGGAGATAACCCACCGGAGATAGTTCCGGCGGAGGAAGAAGAATCCGCAGCGGGAGGTGACTCATGAGCAAGTTGCCCGGGTTCAAACCTCAAACGGGTAAATCGTTTGCCGTTATTACTGGGCTTTTTTCGGCACTTTTGCTGCTGGGAGGCTGTGCGGGAAACAGCGGTAAGACTATCGGCAGTCTTCAGAATGTCGAAGTGGAAATCAAGGAAGAGCATATTGATGGCAGCCTGGAAAAAGCGTTGGCCAGTTATCAGAAGTACCTACAGAAAACACCTGAATCCAAGCTGACCCCTGAGGCGATGCGGCGGATTGCGGATTTGAAAATCAAGCAGGCGCACCGCGCTGAAGATGCAGAGCTCGATAACCTTGTCGGCACAGCAGCGGGCAGCGGAGCGGTGGTTGCTGTCGATGCGTCGGAAGCCAAGCCTGAAAATACCCTGGATGCGCCCGAGGCAACAGCACCAGTAGCGCCCGTGGCTAAGGCGGAGCCGGTAGTTGCAAGAGCGGAAGATTCGCTTGCCACTGAGTCCGATGAGGAATTTGAAACCCGCGCCAGTGGCAGTATCGAAATTGCCGCCGATGAGACCCCGTTGGAAGCGCCGGGTGTCGATTCTGAGGCGATGATGTCAGCCAATGCCCGCGAGGCCATTGATCTCTATATTAAATTACTGCAAAAGTATCCCCTGTATCACCGCAACGACCAGGTGATGTATCAGTTGTCCCGCGCTTATGAAGAGGCCGGCGAAATTGATGCGGCGGTGGATGTGCTGCGCCAGCTGGTGGCTAACTACCCGGACTCACGACATATTGATGAATCCTGGTTCCGGCTGGGTGAATACTATTTTACCCGCAAAAAGTTTCTCGATGCGGAGGACGCCTACGGCAAAGTTATCGATATTGGGGTGATATCCAGCTTTTACGAACTCGCCCTGTATAAACGGGGTTGGGCGCTGTTTAAGCAGGATATGTATGAAATGGCCCTGGATGACTATATCGCCATGTTGGATTACAAGGTCTCCCAAGGTTATGACTTTGACCAGCAAACCAATAAGGGTGAACGCAAGCATATTGACGATACTTTCCGCGTAGTGAGTTTGAGCTTTTCTTACCTGGAGGGTCCGGATTCAGTTGTCGATTACTTCTCCCGCAAGGGCAATAGAGATTACGAATTCCGGGTTTACAGCCACCTGGGTGAGTACTACTTGGAAAAGCGCCGCTATCAGGATGCGGCAAAATCCTATATTGCCTTTGTTGATCGAAACCAGTTGCACAGGGTCTCTGCGGACTTCTCTATCCGGGTTATTGAGATTTACAGTAAGGGCGGTTTCCCCAAGCTGGTGCTTGAGGCGAAGAAGGATTTCGCCACCACCTATGCGCTGAATGCCGACTACTGGACGGTATTTGATATCAATGAATACGGCGAGGTAGTTGCCTTCCTGCAGACCAACCTGATCGACCTCGCCGGGCACTATCATGCGGCCTACCAGAACAAGAAGCTGAAAGATAAAAAAGCAGAAAATTATCGCGAGGCGATTCACTGGTATCGCAGCTATCTGGACTCCTTCCGTGAAACGGAGCGCGCGCCAGAAATCAATTACCAGCTTGCCGGCTTGATGCTGGAAAATCGGGATTTCCACGGTGCGGCGCTGGAGTATGAGCGCACCGCTTATGAGTATCCCGCGCACAAGGATTCCAGTGAGGCCGGTTACGCTGCGGTTTATGCTTACCGCGAACATCTGGCCAATAACTTAAAGGGGGCAGCGGATGAGCAGCGGGCACCGCTTTTGCGGGAGATCATCCGTTCATCGCTGACATTTGCGGCTACCTTCCCCGAACATGGCAAGGCTCCACAAATCATGCTCGGCGCGGTAGAGGATCTCTACGGACTAAAAGACTACACCCCGACGATCGCCAATGGCCGCTCACTGCTGGAGCAATTCCCCGCTGCGGAGCAGGAGATCCGGCGCTCGGCCTGGATGCTGGTAGCGCATGCCTCCTTTGATACCGCAGCCTTTGCCGATGCAGAAATTGCCTACGGCGAGACTTTGGCACTGACAGCGCAGAATGCCGCAGATCGGGTGGCCCTGGTAGATAATCTGGCCGCGTCCATTTACCAGCAGGGCGATATGGCGCGCAAGCAGGAGGATCATGCTACGGCAGCCACTCATTTCCTGCGTATTCGCGGTGCGGCACCGGGTGCCTCCATTTTGGCTACGGCAGAGTACGATGCGGCCGCATCACTGATTGTGCTTAAAGATTGGGCCCAGGCGGCTACCGTATTAAATAACTTCCGCAATTATTTCCCCGAGCACCAACTGGCGAAAGATGTCACCAAGAAGTTGGCCGTGGTTTATCAGGAGAGCGGTGAGCTGCTACTGGCGGCGGCGGAGTTTGAGCGGATTGAGCGGGAGTCTGAAGACGATGAAATCCGCCGTGAAGCCCTAACTCAGGCGGCCGACCTGTATACAGCGGCAGAGGATAGCGCTAAAGCGTTGTCTGTGTTGCGTCGCTATGTGGATTACTTCCCCGAGCCCATGGAGCCGGCGCTGGAAACCCGGCAGAAAATTGCCGATATCTACAAGGCATCCGGGGATCAAAAGCGCTATATGGGTGAGTTGCGCGCGTTAGTGAAAGTGGAATCCCGAGGGGGTTCACAGCGCAGTGACCGCACCCGCTACCTCGCGGGTAATGCCGCTTTACTGTTGGCAGAACCCAGCTTTGAAGCTTTCACGCAGGTGGACCTGGTTGCACCTATCGAGAAAAGCCTCAACCTCAAGCGCAAGCGTATGAAGGCAGCAACTCGCGCATTTACCAACCTGATTGATTATCAGGTGGCCGATGTTACTGCGGCGGCAACTTTTTACCTGGCTGAAATCTACCTCAACTTTAGCGTAGCCCTAAAGGACTCCGAGCGCCCGACTAACCTGAATGCCCTGGAGTTGGAAGAGTATGAGTTGGCACTGGAGGATCAGATTTATCCGTTCGAGGAAAAAGCGATTTCGGTTCACCAGAAGAATGTCGAATTGCTCGGTGTGGGTATCTACAACCCATGGATTGAGAAAAGTATCGGTAAGCTTGCCGGTCTAATGCCCGCGCGCTATGCGCGAACAGAGCAGGCGGGTGAGTATCTCCAGAGTATTGTACCCCTGCCGCCGGCGCCGGAATTGCCCGCAGCGGGAGAGGCTGTCTCCGGTCAGTAGTAGCGGGCATTTGTCAGTTTTGGAGTGGGAAGTTATGCAAAAACAAATGCGTATTGTTTTTCTAGTGGTGTTTGCGGTGCTGTTAGCGGCTTGTGCCAGCACTCAAACCCGCTCGGGGAAAATCTCGGATTACTCGTCGGTACGGGTGTCGGGCAGTGTGAGTCGGGACTTTGAGCGCTCGTTGGAATACCTTGCCGAGCGGGATTATGCGAGAGCTATTGAGCTGTTGCAGTCAGTGGTAGAGCGCGAGCAGCGCCTGCCGGCCCCCTATATCAATCTTGGTATTGCCCATTACAAAAGTGGCGATGAAGCAAAAGCGGAAGCTGCTTTTTTACAGGCGCTGGCACTGGATGAAAAGCATCCGGTCGCAACGAATGAGCTGGCGGTTCTCTACCGCAAGCAGGGACGCTTTGCCGAAGCGCGAAAAATATATGTGAATGCCTTGGCAGAAAACCCAGAATATCGACCGCTGATAAAAAACCTGGGCATATTGTGTGATCTCTATCTGCAAGATCTTCAGTGCGCTCTGGCACAATTCGAACAATATGTACAATTGGAACCAGAGGACCGGGATGTCACTATCTGGTTGGCTGATCTTAAGCGGAGGGCTGGTAAGTGAGTAAGTTGCGCTGGGCTCTACTATTTGTGGTCAGTTTTATGGCTTTTCCCTGCGCTTTGGCCCAGTCCGAAGGCGAGGAAGAAAAGGACTCCACTACTAAAAAAGTGGATGCAAAGATTAAGGAGTTATCGGGCATTTCTATTATCGGTAATAAGGAAGCGCCCAAATCCCTGTATATTGTCCCCTGGAAAAGTTCCGAAGTGGGTGTCGAAAGCGATCTTGTCTCCAGTTTGATGGATGACAAACTCAAACCGCTCGACAAGGAAGTTTTCATGCGAGAGCTGGAGTTCTACCAGCTCAGCCTGTCTGGCGATTAACGCCATTTTGGCTCCGGTGTTCGCCGGAGCTGCGCCAAGTTTTAGCAGTATTTCTCAAGAGGGTTTGTAATGGGCTTTTTCAATAACGTCATCGAGTTTTTCCAGACGGGCGGTACTTTTATGTACCCGATTCTCGTGGTTGCGGCACTGGGTGGTGCTGTGGCTATCGAACGTTTTATTCGCCTGCATTTAGAGCGCCGCAGCAATCGCAATATGTGGGACAAGTTACAGCCGGTACTGTCTTCAGGCGACTTCGATCGCGCCCGCGAGATGGTAAAAGAAGATGAGTCCAGTGTGGGCAAATTGCTGTCTATGGGATTGGCCCGACAGGGGGCTGTTCGCCGTCGTGAAGATATCGAAATCGCGATGGAGGAGAGCATGATGGAAATCACTCCGCAGTTGGAAAAGCGCACCCCCTACGTGGCTTTGTTCTCCAATATTGCCACCTTGCTGGGGCTGCTGGGAACCATTATGGGTCTAATCGAAGCCTTTACGGCAGTGGCTAATGCCAACCCGGCAGAAAAGGCAGACCTGCTCTCCGCCAGTATTTCTGTGGCGATGAACACGACCGCTTTCGGCCTGATGACCGGTATTCCGCTACTGATCGTCCACGCACTGCTGAACTCGCTTACCGGTGAAATTATCGACAGCTTGGAGATGGTTTCAGTAAAAGCGTCCAACCTGATTGATGGCGCAACCCGTCGCCGCTTTGAGGTAGAGCCGACAAAATCCAAGCCTTCCAGTGAAAAAGCAGCGCCAGCAAAAACCAATTCAGTAGCACAGCAAACGGAAACTGCGTAATGAGAAGGCGGCGCCACGGGCGGGATAAAGAAGCTCCTGAGCTGGATATCACTGCCTTCTTGAATTTGATGGTGGTATTGGTGCCTTTCCTCTTGGTATCGGCGGTATTTTCGCGGGTGACAATTCTCGAATTGAATATGCCGAGTGGTGCCGGCGGCGGTGCGCCGGATGATCCCACGGTGACTGTAGAGGTCGTTGTGCGCGAGCAGGCCCTGGAAATCAGTGATGGTGAGAAGGTTATTGCGCGCTTCCCCAATCTGACTGTTGGAGTAGAGGGTGAGGGTGCCCCGGCGCCCCTCGCCGCAGATGCTGAGCAGACTGAGACCCTCGCGGTACTGCCCACAGCAGAAGTGTACGACCTCAAGAAGCTCACGCAGTTTTTATTGGAAGTTAAGGCCAGTTATCCAGATAAAACCGACTCTATCATCTTGATGGAGCCGACCATCGCCTATGAGCATTTAGTGGGCATTATGGATAGCGTGCGCGGGGCTGAGGTGCGGGTTGCCGGGAGTGATCCCAGTGATCCAGACGCCGTGGAAAAGGTGATTTTGTTTCCTGATATTTCCATAGGAGATGCGCCGTGAGAAATGAAAGCCGACGCATGAAGCGTATGGCGCGCAGCCATAAGCGCAAGAAAACCTCAGGCATGAACCTGACCTCCCTGATGGATGTTTTTACGATCCTGGTATTTTTCCTGCTGACCAATACCTCCAGCAACGAAGCGCTGGAGCCCCCCAAGGTGATTACCTTGCCGGATTCCGTTGTGGAAACCAAACCCCGGGAAACCGTAACCCTGATGGTGACCAATGATGAAATCCTGGTGGAGTCCAACTCGGTGATTGCCACCGCAGAGGTGTTGGAGAGTGAGGAGATCATTATTGCGGCCATCAAGGATGCCATGGTGGCGGAGCTGGCCAAGGCAATTGGCGTGGGCTCGGCAGATATGGCCGAGGGCGCAGCGGAGGGTGGGCAGGACCCAGAACCACCGGAGGTCAATATTCTTGCGGACAGAGGCATTCCGTTCAGTTTGCTGAAAAAGGTGATGTCCAGCTGTACAGACGCTGGCTATACCAAAGTTTCACTGGCGGTTATTCAGAAAGCATCTCAGGGTTAATGGAAGTTTGTGAGTAATTTTCTTCAACAACAGCAGGCGGTAGGCGAGGCGCTTGAAGCGGTTCGCCATCGCATGCAGCTGCTCGAGGATGAGCGGCACCGGATCGAAGAGAAGCTGGCTGAATTGCAGGACCAGGGGTCCAAGTATCAGTTGCTCGACGAGATCTCTGAACGCTTGCGCAAGCTTGAAGAAGCGGGCGCGGGAGAAATGTTCTGGGCGGAAGATTATCGGGAGAATGCCTCTGCGCAAGTTATTGAGAGGATCGGCCACTCGACGCGCAGTTTCAATCAGCACCTGGAGCAGTTGCGCGGGGAGCGCAGTGCTTTACAGGGTAGCATTGCCGAGTGTCACGAAGAGATCTTTGCGCTGGATGAGCGCGCAGATGAACTGCGCCGTGAGGAGGAAGAATCAAAGTTCGAGTTCGAGATAACGCGGGAATTCGAACAGCCCAGCTTCCGCCCTATGGTGATGCCGTGGCACAAGCAGGGCGAGGACGAAAAGCGTTTTCGCCGCTGTGTTTTTATCTCGCTGTTTTTCGCCGCACTATTGGGCTACTTGATTCCCCTGTATACGGTGCCCCAGCCTGAGACCCAAATAGTGGAGATTCCCGAGCGCCTGGCCAAGCTGGTTATTGAGAAGAAAACCAAGCCCAAGCCACCACCGGAGCCGGAGAAAGCCAAGCCCAAGAAGGAGGAGAAAAAGCCGGAGAAGAAGCCTGAGCAAAAAATGGCCAAGCAGGATCCAAAACCCTCCAAGGCAGAGAAAAAGCAGGCGCGCAAAAAAGCTGAGCGCTCTGGTGTTCTCGCCTTTAAGGATAACTTCCAGGACTTGATCCAGGATGATCTGGATAACCGTCTCGGTCAGCAAACTCAGCTGAGCACAGCCGGTAAGAAGGAAAATCGTAGTCAGCGCTCACTGATCACTGCGGCATCGACTGCGGGTAGTGGCGGTATCAATACGGCGGAGCTGAGTCGCAATGTCGGCGGATCGGGTTCGGACCTCGGCGGTATTGCTTTTGCACGAGTGGAAAGCGCTATCGGTACTGAAGGTGACTTTGCCGGTGAGGATCGTCCACTTAGCGATGGAGCGGGTCCGTCGCGGACAGACGAGGAGATCCAGATTGTTTTCGACCGCTACAAGGCCACCTTGTACCGCATCTACAATCGCGAGTTGCGCAACAACCCCGCACTACAGGGTAAGATGGTGTTGAAGATTACTATTGAGCCCAACGGATCGGTTTCAGCCGTTAGTGTAGATTCCAGTGATGTGGATTCACCGTCACTGAACACAAAAATTGTGGCCAGGGTCAAACGGTTTAACTTTGGTGAGAAGGCCGGAGTGCCGACAATCACCATTCTCTATCCAATTGACTTCTTCCCGCCGACCTAGGTGGCTAGGCGGTCGGAGCCCATCAGCTGGTGGGTTCCGACCGCTTAAACTTCCAGCATTTTTCCGCGCTCATTATTTGTGCATATAGTGGAAAATTTCAGCTTCTACACGCCTGCTTGAGAACCACTTGGCAATCCCTGCAAAATTTTTCCTGTCTAGCTAGCTAATTATGACTTGCTTCACGGCTACTAGAGGGGGTTGTAATTAAAGTTCGCCCACCGTGGAGTATCTGGTGGAAACGCCCGATTTTTCTCCAAACCCCTGTATTAGAAAGTGGCGGCTGTTAAGTGATAATGAAGTCGGAAGTAGTTGAGCAAAAATCCTACAAGTCTGTGATGATTGGATTTTTATTGGTCTGTGTACTGATCCTGCTAGCTGCACCACAGGCATCGGCTCAATCCAGCTGTCCTTCTTTAACCGAAGACCCCACAGGGTTTGATATTCTCAGTCACCGCTCCAGTGATAGCTGGTGTGTTTTATGTGGTGATGGGCAAGTAACTATCGAAATCGATGTGCCCAGCATTTACAGCGGCCTGGCGGGTACTCAGTCTATCCAGAATATCGTTATTAG
The DNA here is from genome assembly GCF_052466995.1 of Microbulbifer regidiadema (SeqCode). Taxonomy (NCBI): domain Bacteria; kingdom Pseudomonadati; phylum Pseudomonadota; class Gammaproteobacteria; order Cellvibrionales; family Microbulbiferaceae; genus Microbulbifer; species Microbulbifer regidiadema (SeqCode). The sequence goes on from NZ_CP174297.1 coordinate 257,956, forward strand.
CGAGGACTTGGGCTCGTCCGGCCTTGAGTATGTAACAGGCTCTACGTCAGTGAGCTCTGGATCGGTGTTGAGTGAGCCCACCATTAGCGGCACCACTATCACCTGGGATCAGAATGATTTGTCAGCGCTCGCTGAGCGGGATGAAAATACGACCCTGACTATTACCTTTGATGTGCGCAGCCGGGATGACGAAGAAGAAGAGCTGGTAGGCAATAACCGCACCTTAAATGCCACCGCAACCTTCGATTATTGCAGTTATCCAACCACGACAGATACTGACAGCTTGGTCCTGAGTCTCTATGAGCCTCTTCCATCGATCAATAAGCGCGGGCGAAATGTCGATGCAGGTCAAACTAATTTTACCAATAATGTGTATGGCAATATTGGCGATGATGTGGTCTGGCGTGTCCGTATTAGCAACTTGGGTGCTGCTGATATGGAGGATGTCCGCTTTGATGATTTAATGACCAACCCCAATATGGACATCAACTATGCCTGCCCAAACCTGAATTCAGCACTTACGGTCGCCCAGGATAATGGCGTTGCATCCGGTGGTAGCAGCTGTATTTCTGCTAGTAATACAGAGAATAATTTTGTCTTGGACGGTAATTTTGCAAGCGGTCCAGATAATACCGATGTTGAGGCAGGTGGATACCACGATATCTTTTTTGTGGGTAAGGTAAATAGCTCCTGTAGTAATGGCGAAAATACTATTTCTGATGTGCAGTGGGGCTGTGAAATTGATGGGGATACGGGGGTTGGTGGTATTTCTAGTCCCTCCTCTACCAGTGGGCCAGGTTCAGATATTGCTGAGATGCGCACACTTGTAGAAGATGATTTGACCATTACCCAGGAGATAACCGGTACCAACCTGAACCAACCTCTGGGTGCCGCTGGCTACGTAACTATCACCATCAACAACCAAACTGGCGGCTCAGTAAAAGATATTCAGTTTGTCAGTGATTTGCCTGACGAATATGTGGTTGATACTACTTTTACTCCAGAAATTTCCCAGGAAAGCCGTGGTACCAACTACAGCGCCACCTACGATGGCAAAGCCGATACGCTGGAATGGCGAGTGGGGTCTACCTGGAATCAGTGGGACTCTGATCCACTGAATAATAATGAGCCGGAATTCCGCTTATTGAGTAGTACGGTTCACTCGGTATATTCCGACCAAGAGAATATGATGCGGCATGGCGATGAAATCCAAATTCGCTTCCGCATCGTTACGATCGAGCCGGATTTCTATGATTTGGAGGCGGACCTGGATGTAGAGGAAGAGTCCACCACCACCGGTACTGACCCCAATAGCAATATCGCCCTGACAGATAACGTTCTCACGATCGAGTACGAGGACTTCTGCTCTACAGGCACCACGCTAACCCAAGTAGAGTCTCAATCGGTTACCCCCGATCCTGAAGACCTGGATGTGAGTACGGTTCACCCCCTTTATATTGTGCGCGACAGTGGTACATCGGAGCTGACGGTGGATATCACCAATAATGGCGGCCACGATGCGAGTGATTACTCCGTATACATCACCTTTGGTGAGGCGATGAGGGTTCTGTCCAATGACCGCAGCTGTACGGCACTGGGAAGTCCCAGCCTGGGCAGCGTACCTGCGCATCCGCTTTGGAATCAGCCGGATTACCTGCCAAGTTCCTCCACGGTGTATCTCTGTGATAGCGGTGATTTGGGCGGTGAAATCGGGCCCGGTGCAACAGAGCGCGTGGTTTTCGAGGTAGAGAAAAACCACTCGGCCAGCGATGACGACCTTACTTTCCGCGCAGATGTCGTGGGTGAAATCACCCTGTACGACGGCACCGCGCTGAGTTTTCCCACCCCGGATTCCCTAACGGATACAACCCCCAATCAACAGCTGGCCAATAACTACAGCCTCGATGGTATGCGCGCGCGGGTGATGGGCTTTAACCTGGTTAAAGAGCGTTCCGACGAATGTAACGAGCTTACCAGTGAAAGTGCCTACCCCAACAGCAGTGTTTTGATTGGTGAAGAGTGTAGCTTTGAGATTCAAGCCGGTGGCTGGTTTGGCTTCGATACGCCCGGATTCACTTTGATTGAAGTGAAAGATGTCGATGTGATCGACGATCTCCCCGATGGCCAGGGCTATATTGCGGACTCCTCATTAAACTGTTCCGATGTCAGTCTCCCCGATCCCACCTCCCAGGCAAATTGTGTGGCTATATCCTCCAGCGATATTGTCGAGGGCGGTGGCCTGAACAACCTGTTGAGTGAAACGGATTTACAGTGGGATATTACAGCCAGTATTACCGAGAAAGATCGCTGGTTCCTCGCGGATATGACCACCCGTCTGCTCAATGACCCGCTGGATACGGAAAGCACCGACCCGAACCAACACGCGAATGACAGCACGGACTATGCCCGCGCCCAGTTTACTGCGGTTTTCGATACGGAAACCATTATCGTAGATAACTACAACACCAGCGGCACGCTCACCAATATTGATGGTGTTGCAACCACGGTCCCCGGTTTCCCGGATATTACTGAGTGGTCGGAATCGGTGACGGTTACTGAACCCTCAATAGAAGTCGACAAAAAAGTCTGTAATGAAAATCTGTACGGCATAGGAACAAGCTGTAGTAACTTTGTTGATTTTACGAATGAAGGGCACCGCGACCAGACCTATATCTTCCGCCTGACAGTCACCAACCGGGCAGCAGATAGTGGCGTTGATCGCGCTCCCGCCTACGATATTGTGGTAACCGATACCCTGGATGCCTCCGGCCAGATGTGTGTACAGGCCATGGACTCCGACAGTCTGGATAACGATGCCGATGGCAGTTCGGAAACTATTAGTGGTGATGATGGCTGGGTGGGGACTAGCTCGGGTGCAAATAATTACTCGGAAGCGAGCCACTGTAGTGATGGTGGCACCCCCGCTTTTATCACCTTTTCCTATGAGCACTCCAGCGCACTTGAGCGAATTAATCCCGGTGATTCCGTCACCCTGTACTACCGTGTGAAGCCACACCAGTCCGTAGCCCCTTTACAGCTGTTTACCAATACTTTCTTCGCCCGCTACGACAGTTTGGAAGGTGATTCTGGCAATCAGACGGTTCTGCCAATTGACAGTGACTCGGACAATGATGGTGTGGGTGATGGCACCCCCGCAGAGGGGCGTGCGCGTCACTACCAGTCTGACAGTGCCCAGGCGCAGATGCAGATTATTGAGGTACAGGCAGAGCCGAAAGAGGCCCTTGAATTTTCCAATGGCACTGCCAGTGGCACTAGTAGCGATACCGCAGTTGTCGGCGAAGAGGTGCGCTATGAACTGACGGCACAAATCCCGGCGGCGAAACTGCGGAATTTTGTGATTCGTGATGAACTGCCGGCGGGTATGCGCTGTATTGAAGGGGAAACGATCGATTTAAGCGCCTCCCCCTATGATGATGCTGGCTTTGTACCGGGTGGTACTTTTAGTGCTACCTGTACCAGCACGGGCACTGCGGATTATGTGGAGTGGGATTTTGGCGATCAGGAACTCACCACGGTTTCCGGTAGCTTATTTGATTTTCCGGTAGAGTTTATCGCCCGTATTGAGAACAGCAGCAATACCAATGATGGCGATGTGCTGGGCAACGGTGGTAGCTATACCACTGCGCAAGTTACCTATGTGGATGAGTCTGGGACCTCTGTAGCGGTCCCCTTTGATGCACATGAAATTACGGTACTGGAACCGCAAATACAGCTGACAAAATCCTTTGCTGTTACCAATAGTGATGCCGACGATATTCTCACGGTGACGGTTAGCGCGGAAAATATTGGCAGTGCCGATGCCTACAACTTGCAGGTGCTCGACGATCTTACCGGCAGTAACCTGATTTACCTGGGCAATGTGGGCGGCAATGATCCCCCCAATAATATCGATGTCACTACGGTCGGTAGCAATGCGCCCATCTTTAGCTGGAATCGCAGCAATAGCGATTACACCATTGCCGTTGGCGATACAAAAACGTTTACTTTTGAAGTTCAGGTAGAGCAGGGCGTTGAGCCCCATGAAATTCTGGATAATACCGTTGAAGCCCGCTGGCAATCCCTGCCGGGTACAAATACTGCCCTTAACAGTAGCAATACTATTGGCATCGATGGCGCTGCTGACGGCATGCGCATTGGTGTTCTGCCTAATAGTGGCGACCCCATTAACGACTATGAAACCACTGCCAGTGCCCAGACCGAAGTCCCGGCATTAGAACTGACTAAAACAGATCTGGATACCGCAGTAATTCCCACCATTGGTGCCCATAAAGAATTCCAGCTGGAAATCAGTTTGCCGGAAGGTATCAGTGAGAATGTAGTTATCACTGATCAGCTGGGTAGTCCCGAAGGTTATGTGCTCTCTCACAATACCGATTACGATATCACTTATGATTTTATCGGTATCGAAACAATCAATGGCAGTACACCCTCTGAATCCGCCTTTAACAGTTTCCCGGGAGATAACACTGCCGGAAATGCCACTTGGGATATCGGCAGCGTCGATACCACCAGTGAAAATGACACTGCCGGAAGTGCGATTACCCCGCTGATTCGGATTACCTATTTTGCGCGTATCGAAAATGATCTCGCCACTAATGATGGTGACAACCGTCAGAATAGTGCTGCGCTGACATACAGCAATGGGGAAACCGGCAGCACGGAAAATATCAACGACAGCACCGCCAGTGTAACGGTCGTAGAGCCGCTACTGGCAATTAGCAAGGCGGTGAGCAATGCCACCAATCCGGGCAACCTGCCGGTGGGTGGCGATGTACTGGAATACGTTATTACCGTGGAGCACGATTCCGGCTCCACTGCCGCAGCCTATGAGCTGAATTTGGTCGACACCCTGCCTGCCGAATTGACCTTCGACAGCAGTTTTACCCCTACCGCAGCAATAGATGGCAGCGCAGTATCCGCTTTTGTCGCCACACCGGCAGCGGCCCCAACGGGCCCACTGGTATGGGGGCGGGATAACAGCGATAACAGCCTGGATTTGGAGCTGGGCCAAACACTGGTGCTCACCTACCGCACTCAAGTTACCGGTGTTTTTGGTTCGCCCATCAGCAACAGTGTGATGCTGGACTGGACCTCCCTGGATGATAGCAGTATCAATGATCAGGCTTATGAGCGCGACGGTGCTGGGTGTCCCAGTATTTCTGCACCTGACGATTACTGTGTTGGCCCCGCACAGGCCAGCATCGATACAGTGGATAATACCAGTATTGCAAAAACAGTAATTGCCGATACGGATACTGCAACGGCAGTGGGCACTTTGCGTGTTGGTGATACGGTCACTTACCAGCTTGTTCTAAATTTGCAGGCGGGAACCACACCGGCAGTCACCATTGATGATGCGCTGCCCAGTGGTTTGGAGTTTGACACTATTGTCAGCGTAAATGGGGACACTGCGGCTCCCTACGACGACAGTCTGAATGATTTTACCTATTCCGCTATTGCAGTTCCCACTGCCGGTGACACTGGTACGGTCTCCTGGAGCCTCGGGGATATCAGCAGTAATTTCGGCAATACCAATAATTTTGTTATTGAGTACACGGCTAAGGTGGTAGCGGCGGCGGGAATCAGCGCGCCTACGGCAACCCTGACCAATACGGCCCAGCTGAGTTACACCGGTGCCGCCAGTACCTTGCAGGACAGTGCCGACATTACCGTGCTGCAACCGGTTATCGACAGTCTCACCAAGACCGATGCCACTTGGCCCGGCTCCCATATGAATGTGGACCCGGCCAATGATACCATGCAGTTTACCCTGCAAGCCTGTAACTCGGGCCTTGCCCCCGCCTATAACCTGTCGCTGACCGATGACTTGGCGACGCAGATGGACGAGGGCTCTATTGCCAACCTCCAGGTGAGCCTGGACGGAACTGCGCTGGCGCAGGGAACAGATTACACCTATAGCGCCCCCGCAGCGCGCGGTGATGATATGGGCTTCGATTTCCTGGTGCCGGTAGAGGCGGGCACTTGTCTGGAAATCAGCTATGAAATTGGTTTCTATACGGATATTAGTGGCGGCGAAAGCTGGGTTAATACCTTTACGGTCGATGAATTCTGGTCGCTGGAAGCGAGTGACGGCGAACAGTATTCGGCAGTTACCCTGGGCACGCCCTATCCTATGGGCACTGCGGCCACCAGTGTGACGGCTCCGCAGAAAATCTTACAGAGCGCATCTACTGCGGCTGTCGGCGATGAGGTTGTATACCAAATACAGGTACCCGGTAGCAGTACCACCTCGGCCATTTACGATATTGCAATTTCCGATGTGTTGGATTCCAGTCTGGAGCTGGTGCAACTACAGGAAATTAACGGGCTTAGCTACACCGATAATACCAGCGGCAATAATATCGACTTGGCCATTGATATTATTCCAGCGGGTACCGTGGCGATTTTTGAAGTTCGCGCCCGGGTAGCCAACAATGCCACGGCCCAGGCGGGCCACAGCTTTGACAATGAAGTGAGCTATATTTACGCAGCCACTGATGGCGCTGCGTCACAGTCTGGCGGCAGCGGCACTGCGGCAACACTCACTATTGTCGAGCCGGAAATAAGCGCAATCGCCTCTGTTGCCAACCAAACCAATCCCGGCAGCGACCCGGATGCGGGTGATATACTGCGTTTTACCCTGGACCTCAGTGCTGCGGGTAATGCAGAAAACTCTGCGGCCTACGACTTATCAGTTAATGAAGTACTGTCTTTGGGGATTGAATTTGTTCCGGGCACTGTGACCTTTGCCGGCATTTCCCAGGCGGACCCCAGCGTGATTGGCGATGGAATTAGCGCAGCGCAAACCCTGCTGTGGGAGCGGGCTAACAGCGATCTGGATATCGCCGCAGGTGCTAGCAGTGCACTGGTCTTCGACGCGGTTGTACTCGACAGCGTGCAGCCGGCAGCGACACTGTCCGCAACGGCCAGCGTGGAGTGGACCAGCCTCAATGAAGATAACAGTAGTGTTTATGAGCGTAACGGTGCCGATGGCAGCGGTGGCCTGAACGATTATTGGCTGGAAAATATCGTCGCCCAGGTGGACGCCGCTAACGACAGTACAATCAGCAAAATTCGCTTGGACGATAGCTACGTTAGTGCTGATGAGCAGTTGCGAGTGGGGGATTTGGTCGAATACCAGATTACCCTGTCCCTGCCAGAGGGCACGGCCTCCAATGGGCTTATTGTCGATACCCTGCCCCAGGGAATGGTGTTTGTCAGTACGCTCTCAATTAATGGTGAGACCTCTGCACCATTTGCTGCTGCGGCCCCCTTTACCCACAGTGATATTGCCGAGCCGGTACAGTCTGGTGATCCCGCTACGGGGGCCACCACGCTCACCTGGAGTATTCCCGACCTGGTCAATACGGCAGATAACGATATCGGCAACGATGAATTTGTGCTGCGCTACCTGGTGCGGGTTCTCAATGAGGACACTCATCCCTGGCCGGCCACTAATACCGCACTGACCAATACCGCAGAGTTTGGTTTTGATGCTGCCACCGGAGCTGAGACCCGCAGTGATAGTGAAACACTTGATCTGTTGCAGCCGGATCTCTCCGTAGCCATAAGCGCAAACCCCGCAGATGGCAGTACCCTTGCCGCCGGCGATACGATTGAATACACCGTTACAATAACTAACAACGGTTCTTCAGCGGCCTACGATTCGGTATTCCGCGATGTGATTCCCCTGGGCTTGCGTCAAGGGGGCGTCAGTGTCCAATCCCTTTCTGTAAATAGTGCCACTGCGACAGCAGTTGCGCCCACGTTTGATAGCAGTACCGGTGAAGCCGTATGGGATTTTGCCGCAGGTACCGGCTATGCAATCAATGCGGGCGAATCCCTGGAGATGGTTTATCGCGTTGAGGCTGACTCTAACTTAGGTGCCGGGCTCAGCTTGCAGAATGCGGCTTATGTTGAGGTTTATTACTCTCTCGACGATGACGATTTGCCGTCACTCAATTCAGTGGCGGTTACTGAGGATATGCGTGAGGATTATGGACCGACTGCTCCGGTCAGCGTCCAGTTTAATACTCCCAATGCCGCGCCGCTGTCGATCGAAGTGACCCAGTTGACAGCCTCTATTGGCGAGCCGTTTAACTATCGCATTACCATCCCGGAAACGGTGCAAACCACCGCGCTCCACGATGTCACCGTGTTGATGGATCTGACTGCGTCTGCCGCCGACCTGGAATTTGTCAGTGCCAGTAAAGTATCTGGCAGTGCATCTTTCACACCGGAAAATAACGGCAGCTCTACCAGTCTCAGTATTGCCGATAGCACTTCTGGAATAGATGTGCCGGCCGGCGAGCAGGTCGTTATTGATGTAACCCTGCGCCTGCTGGATATAGATCCGCCCAATGTGGACGGCTTGAATTTTGCCACCAGTGCCAGCTATAGCTACAACTACGACAACGACAATGCCTCTGCAGGGCAGGGTGCCGGTAGTGGCAACACAACCGCAGATATGGACGTTGTAGAACCCACAGCGATTACCCTGACTAAATCTGGCCCGACCAGCGTACAGTCCGGTATTGGCGGTACCTTTACTTTAGATTTGCACAATACCGGTACGGGCCCGGCCTGGGATATCAGTGTTACCGATATTTTGCCGGATAATAATCCCGGTGGTATGTGTGAAACTGCCCCGGCCAATTTTACCGCGCAAATTACCGATGGCGCCGGCACCACCATGGCCACCCTGACAGAGGGTTCAGATTTTAATGGGGTATTCGATAGTGCGACTTGTACTCTCACAATTACCACCCTTGGCGCAGCGGCGATGCTGGATGCGGATTACCACCTGCTGATTGGCTACGACGCCTATTTGGATAGCGATACGGTCGATGGTGATACGCTGACGAATATCGCCGCCGTTACCCAGTGGCATAGCTGGGATAGCAGCCTCAGCGAAGTTCGCCAGTACACCCGTGCGGCGCCCACCGATGGTACGCCTGCGCTACTGGATCATGAGGACGCTTATTCGGTTAGCGCCTCTGTGCCGACAGTAACTTTCTACAAGGCTGTAGAAAATATCAGCCGTGGAGAAAATCCGGCCACCGCCGCCAGTCCCACAGAAGTTTTACGTTACACGCTGACTCTGACCAATACGAGCGGTGTTGATGTGAGCGGAGTTGAAGTCAGCGATGATCTGGGCCGATTAAATAATTCGGCGCTGTTTGAATCGGGTAGTTTGCAGTTGCTGAGTACACCGACAGGCAGTGATAGCAGTGCTACCGATCCCTCTGCCGGAACCTGGAATAGTGGTTATCTGCAAGTTAACAATCTGGATCTGAGCGCGAGTGGCAGCACCGGTGATTCCATTCAGATTATTTATGAAGTGACCCTGGCCGCTGTTATTGACAGTGGAACCCAAGTCTTGAACCAGGCTCAGATTCAGCTTCCCGGACAACTGCTACAAGACAGTGACGATCCCAATATCAATGGCATCGATGATCCGGATACTGCGGGGGATGAAGATCCCACCGAAGTACTGATTGAGTCGGAGCCGTCACTGATCGTAGAAAAAACCTCGGCAGATATGACCGATGATGCCGATTTGCTGATGGTAGGAGATACCCTGCGATACACCATTACCGTGGAGAACGCGGGTAATGAGAACGCGATCAATTCCCTGATATTGGATCAGATCCCCGCGAACACGATTTATGTCAGCGGCTCTACCACCCTGAATGGCTCTACATTATCCGATATCAGTGGTAGCTCTCCGCTGGCTGCGGGGATGAGTGTAAATAGCGATGGCGAAGCCGATGGTTTTATCGGTGCCAGTGCCAATGGTGTTTCAGCAGCGGTAATTACCTTTGATGTCACCATTAATGACGTTAATGACGGCACCGTGATTTCGAACCAGGCATTCGTCAATGGCGAGGGTGCGGGTAGTGGTACTTTTGCTGAAGTACCTTCCGATGACCCGAATACCGATACCCCCGATGACCCCACGATCGATATCGTCGGTGATGTGCCTCTGTTAATTGCCCATAAGACCGTGGAAATTGCCGAAGACTACGCCTCCGCAGGGATTGTCGATCCCGGCGATGTACTTCGCTATACCATCGCTATTACCAATATGGGGGGCGTAGACGCACTGGAAGTGGCGCTTACCGACCAGCTGCCAGATGACACCACCTATGTTGCCGGCACCACCACATTAAATGGTACAGCGGTGGCGGATAACGGCGGTGGTAATTCACAACTGGACACCGCCTTGCCAGTGTCATCCGATGATCTGACACCCCCGTTACCGGGCGCTAATGAGGGTGTTATTACCTCGGGCCAAACTGCCACTGTGACGTTTGAAGTGATGGTGAATGCGGGCACCGCGACAGGTACGGTGATTAGCAACCAGGGCAGTGTCGAAGCCGATGAGTTGGCACTCACTCTAACTGATGCCGACGGCAACCCGGCCAATGGCGCCCAGCCAACGGACGTTGTTGTGGGCGATGCACAACTGTTGTCCATTGTGAAAGAAGTTGCCGTTGTCGGCGGTGGTGCCGCAGAGGCGGGTGCGCTATTGGAGTACCTGGTAACTGTTGAAAATATCAGCGGTGTTCCCGCAACTGATATTGAGATCATCGATGATCTGGCCGTTGCCGGGGATGGGGTTCTCACCTATGTTGCGGATTCGGCCCTGCTCAACGGGCAGGCCGACGGTGTAACCGTAGCCGATACGCTGATCACTGCGGACTACGCCACGACCTACGGCGATTTGGAGCCGGGAGAGGTGGTTACTCTGCGTTTCCAGGCGCAGATGTCAGAAAACCTGGATTACGGTTTTACCGTAGTGAACACCGCAGAAGTGCAGTGGAATGACCCGGTTTCCAGTAGCCAGGCCAGCGTTGCCATCGATGTTGGCGGTACTCCCGGTATCGCTAACCTGGCCGGTTATCTGTGGCACGATGTGAATTTCAACGATGCCCTGGATACGGATGAGCGCCTATTGCTTAACTGGGCTGTAGACCTGTATTTCAATGATGAACTGATGGAAACGGTTCAGTCTGATGAAAATGGCTACTTCCAGTTCCAGGGATTGGTGCCCAACAGTTATGGTGGCCTCAGCTACGAGATGCGCTACACCGCACCGGATGCCACGGAAAATACGGCCTCCCTGGGGAATAGCGTTTCTGATTTCACCAGCGGTCCGCAATCGATTAGTGAAATCTACGTGGACTCGGGAGCAAACCCGCAAAATCTGAATTTACCACTGACGCCCAATGGTGTGGTCTACGACTCTGTAAGCCGCTCCGCCATTGAGGGCGCCACGCTCACTATGTTGCGGGTGAGTTCTGGTCAGGAGCTTCCGGCGCGCTGTTTTGATGATGAAACGCAGCAGGGGCAGGTAACCCAGTCCGGCGGCTACTACAAATTCGATATCAACTTCAGCGATGCGGCCTGTCCGTCCAATGTGGATTACCTGATCCAGGTAGATATCGGCGATGAGGATTATGTGGGGGGAGAATCACAGGTAATTCCTGCACAGACTAACAGCGAAACCGCCGGTTTTGATGTGGCTGGCTGCCTGGGCAGCAACGCGGATATGGTTACCGCTACGGCCAACCACTGTGAGGTACAGGAGTCGTCCGCTCACCCCTCCCTGGACGTGGAGGCACGGGATGCGGCAACGGATTACTACCTGCGCATGACCTTGGATGACGGCCAGATTCCAGGGGAAAGCCAGCTGTTTAATAACCATATCGCCATGGACCCGGAGCTGGAGGGCGCGCTCTCCATCACCAAAACTGCGGCCATGCTCAACGTAACCCGCAGCCAGCTGGTGCCCTATACCATTACCTTTGGCAATACACTGCCGATACCGCTAACCGATATACAGCTGGTGGATTACTTCCCCGCAGGCTTCAAGTACGTCGCGGGATCAGCGCGCCTCGATGGCGAGGCGGCGGAGCCGGACAGCGAAGGTTTGCAGCTGAGCTGGTCGGATCTGCGAGTGGAAGCGGAAGAGACCCGCGTATTGAAACTGCTGCTGGTTGTGGGTTCCGGTGTGGGCGAAGGCAAATATGTCAACCGCGCGCGTCTATACAACCAGCTCTCGGCTCAGGCCGCCTCTGGTGAAGCCTCTGCGACGGTGCGGGTAGTGCCCGATCCCACCTTCGACTGCACCGATGTTATCGGCAAAGTGTTTGACGATAAAAATATGAATGGCTACCAGGATGAGGGTGAGGGCGGTCTGCCCGGTGCGCGAGTAGTGACGGCCACCGGTCTGAATGCCACAGCGGACTCCCACGGCCGCTTCCATATCACCTGTGCGGTGGTGCCGAATGGCGATCGGGGTTCCAATTTTGTGCTCAAGCTCGACGACCGCAGCTTGCCAAGCGGGTATCGTCTCACCACTGAAAACCCGCGTGTGCTGCGAGCTACCCGAGGCAAGATGCTCAAGTTCAATTTTGGAGCCAGCTTGCACCGGGTGGTGCGCTTGGATATTGCCGATGCGGTATTTGAACCGGGCACAACAGAACTGCGCCCGCAATGGCATTCCCGAATGGATTTATTGTTAGACAAACTTAGTGAAGCCCCCTCTGTTTTACGCCTTGCCTATCTTGGAGAGAACGAAGACTCGGACTTGGTAGAAGAGCGCCTACAGGCGATTAAGGATCAAGTTGCCCGAGATTGGGAGGGCAGCAATGGTGACTATGATTTGACCATTGAAACTGAAGTTTTCTGGCGCCGTGGCGCGCCCCCCGGCAAAGGAGGATTGCAGTAATGCCCTTTGCGAAACGGAATATTGTCCAGCGAGCCCGCTCGATAAGTTCTGCGGCGAAGACGCCCCGCCTTTTCTCCCGGCGGGATCGCCGTCTCGCCACTGCGATTGCGCTGGCGTTGACACTTCCGGCCCAGGCCCAAGAGGCGGATACGCAGGTGGCTGAGCCGGGCTGGTGGCAGGTCTGGCAAAATCTTCCGGGCTTGAATTCTGAGGAGAGTGAAACTCAAACAGAATTTGAGGAGCAACCGATCGGCAGCAATACCGAGGGTATGCTGCTGCGTGCGCCCACTAATAAATGGGTGCAGGACGCGACTCAATTTGTCGCACCGCTGGACCCGATTGTGGTGGAAGACTTTATCGACCCCATTCTGTTCCATGGTGTTGAGGATGAAATTTCTCCGCAAACAGTGGCACTGCTGCGCCAGCGCTTGAATGAACTGGGCGAGACGCCCAATTTCAAATTGCACTTTATCGGCCACACAGATTCCGATCCTCTCAGCGGAGAGCTGCTAGCGGATTTTGCCAGTAAAGAGGAATTTACCCTGGCGCGGGCGCAGTTTGCGGCGGATTTTCTGCAAGAGGCCCTCGAACTGCCCGAGCAAATGATTGCTGTTGAAGGACGCGGGGATCTGGAGCCCATAGCGGATAATATTACGACCGCCGGTCGCGAAGAGAACCGCCGCATACAGGTGAAAGTGACCTACGATGCCCTGGATAAAAAAGCCATGGCGGAGCGTGCCCGTGCCGAGGCACTGTTACTCAACCGGGTTAAGGTGTGTCGCCAGGAAACCGTGTGTAGGCTGACTTACGCTGCGGGCAGCGAACAGCGGGCACGCCTTAGAAATCTGGTGACGCCACTGCGAATGGGGGGAGGGCAAACAGAATTACCGGAAGCCTTTATTCGCCGTATCCGCGAAGTTCGATCGAATCTGGTGGATAAAAACAATCTGGTTATTCACTTTATCGGCCATACCGATGCCCGCCCTCTGGACGTGAGTGAAAGTGCAGAAGCGCAACAAAAGGCTTATCAAGAGCAATCCTATAGCGAAGCCCGCCGTGTCGCTCAGGCCCTGGGTGCCGCACTGAATTTACCGGCGACGATGCTCACCAGCAGTGGTAAAGGGGCCAGTCAGCCAATAGCGGCCAACGATACCCCCAAGGGCCGCGCCCTCAATCGCCGGGTAGAAGTGGAATTTTGGTATGACGATCCACTGGAGGTCGCTACCGAATCGGTACAGGCCTGTCCGGAAGCGGCCGCAGCAGAAACCCTCACCATCGCCTATGAATCCGCTGGGGGAAAATTATCGCCGATTCGCTTTGACAACGGCGACCCGATTATCAGCCAGGCACAGCTGACCCAAATACGTGCGGCCATGGCTGAAATCTCCAATAAGGCGAATGTTCGCCTGAGCTTTATCGGTTATAGCGATAACCAGCGGATGGATCGCCGCGAAGCAATGGTTTACGGCGATGATCAGGGCTTGTCCGGTGCCCGCGCCCAGCGCGCTATGGCACAGGTACAGGAACTGCTAAACCTCGACGACACCCAGGTGGAGTTTGAGGGGCGCGGTTATGTCCAATCTGATGATGTAGTGCGCAATGGATTTGAACAGCGCGACGGCGCCAGAGTTGAAGTCGAAGTCCTATACGATGAACTGGCTATTCTCACAGAAAGTGATCGCCTGCAAATCGAGCGGATTAATCGCGAGGCCGTGGCCAATAATCCCTACGCGCTCAACTTAATGCGTATCACCGTCGACGGCAGTCCCGAATACGATCCCTATAAAAACTCGGCGGACTTACAGCGCTGTACCGATGTGGCTTTGCAGGAAGCCAATATCCAATTCCGCTTCGACAATAAAAAAATGCAGCCGCGCCTGAATGTGACGGCGTGGCCCAATACAATCCGTTATACGGATAACCCGGATACCGACCTGGCCGAAAACCGGGTATTTTTCAGTAGCTATACCAACTATCCCTCTTTTATTAAAAGTGCAGAGGTGCGCTTGTTTGAAGAGGGCCAGTCCCTGCGCGATACGCCATTGGCCGTTGTGCCGCTGGATCACCTTGGCAAAGGGGAGTGGCGCGCAGAGTTTTCTGAGTTCCAGGCGCCTCTGAAAAAGCTGCACTACGTACTGCGAGCCTATGACAGCAAGGGCCGCTATGACGAGACCAGGGAACAAACCCTGTGGCTGGTGGATAAAGTCGAAGAGTCTTCAGACAGTGAAGATATCGGCAGGGAACTGTTGGTGGGGTACGGTGAAAACCGCCTAGCACAGCAGAACATTCCCTTGGATGGCAACAGTGTACTGGTCAACGGTGCCCAGGTGCCGCCTGGACATACCGTATGGTTAGCGGGTAACCCAGTCCCAGTCGATACACAGGGCCAGTTTATCGCCGAGCAAATTTTTGCACCGGGTATGCATACGGTGGAAGTGGCGATTCTTGATGACGAGGGCAATGGCGAACTCTTCCTGCGGGATTTGGATTTTGCCAAAAGCGACTGGTTTACCGTAGGGATTGCCGATCTTACCGTTGGTTACGATAAAACCAATGGCCCCGCAGCCCTGGTTACCGGCGATGAAACCCATTATGACAACTCGGTAAGTTACGACGGTCGCCTGGCGTTTTACACTAACGGTGGTTTCGGGGAAGGCTGGCGCCTGTCAGCCAGTGCGGATACCGAAGAGGGGCCGGTAGAGGATCTATTTTCCAACTTTATGGAAAAATCCCCCGATGCCTTATTCCGCCGTCTGGATAGTGATTTGTACTACCCGACGTTTGGCGATGATTCCACCGTAGTCGAAGATGCGCCCACATCGGGTAAGTTCTACGTAAAATTATCCAAGTACGATGACTACGGGCTCTGGGGTAATTTCAAAGCAAACTACGCCGACAATGAGCTGGCCCAAATTGACCGGACGCTGTATGGCGCTAGCGGTCACTTTGAAACCGACGGGATGACCAGCTTTGGTGAGAAACGTTTTCAAATAGATGCTTTTGGAGCAGAGCCTGGCACTATTGCCGGGCGCGATGAATATCGTGGAACCGGCGGTTCCCTGTATTACCTCCGCCACCAGGATATTTCCAGCGGCTCGGAGAGTTTACGGGTGGAGGTTCGGGATAAAGATTCCGGACTGGTACTCGCAGTTAAGACCCTCACCGCCGTAGTTGATTACGATATTGACTATATTCAAGGGCGTATCCTGCTTAACAGCCCGCTGTCGTCCCTGGCCAATGACGAGCTATTAATTGAAGATGGGGCGTATAACGGCAATCCCCAGTATCTGGTAGCGCGCTACGAATACACTCCCGGCTTTGAAGAGATGGATACCCTGGCTGTTGGTGGTCGCGCCCACTACTGGCTGGGCGATCATGTCAAATTCGGCTTCAGCAGTATTCAGCAGGATGAAGATGACAATGAAAGTTCGCTACAGGGCATCGACCTGACTCTGCGTAAAAGCGCCAGCAGTTGGCTGAAAATTGAAATGGCCGATAGCGAGGGCAGTAGCCTCGATAGTGTCAGCTCCCTGGATGGTGGCTATACCTTCGATGATGAAAGCCTGGATTCAACCGTTGCTGCCAGTGCCACCAAGGTGGAAGGCGTTGTACAGCTGGGAGATTTCTTCGACAGCTTGCGCGGCTCTGGTAACTTCTACCATCAGGAACGCGAAGCCGGTTTTTCCGGTCCCGGCCAATATGCGGATGGCGATACCCTCCAGTACGGCGGCGGCGTTAACCTACCGATTGGCGAGAGTTTTGATGTAAGGATCAAAGCTGATAGCAAAGAGGAGGAGGATGGGCTGCAAACCAATGCCATAGACTTGATGCTCGGCTACCGTATCAATGATCACTGGCGCCTTACTTCCGCAGTTCGCAATGACAGTCGTGAGGATGAGTCCGAAGTTGTCGCTGCCACCCAGACCGAAGGGGATCGTACGGATATCGCTGTGGAAGCCAGCTATGACTCCGGCGAAAGCTGGAGCGCCTTTGGTTTTGTCCAGAATACGATGGAGGTGACGGGTACTCGCGAAGAGAACAACCGCATTGGTTTTGGTGGCGCTTATCGGGTGAGTGACCGTTTGACCATGGACAGTGAGGTTTCTGGCGGTGATACCGGTACAGCTGCCCGCCTGGGTACGGATTTCCTGGTAACCGACAGAACCAGTCTCTATATGAATTACGCCCTGGACAATGAGCGCAGCGATACCGGTGTGCGCGCACGCAAGGGCAATATGAGTACCGGTTTCCGCAGCCGCTATTCCGACACGCTAAATATCTACGGTGAAGAGCGCTACAGCCACGGTGACGTTTCCACCGGTTTGACCCATGCCCTGGGTATGGACTTGGCTCCCAATGACCGCTGGACCTATGGCACCACTTTGGAAGCGGGCACACTGGAAGACCCAGATACCGGGGCCAAAACTGAGCGCAATGCGCTGGGCTTTAATATGGGCTATGGTGTGGATGCTATACGTATTTCATCAGCGCTGGAATACCGCACCGATATCACGGAAACTGTAGCGGATGACAATACGGTATCGGAAACTGAACGCGATACCTGGTTATTAAAAAATACTTTCAATTACCAGTTTACCCCAGACTGGCGCCTGGTGGGCAAGTTCAACTACTCCGACAGTAAAAGCTCACAGGGTGAATTCTACGATGGTAAGTTTACCGAAGCGGTTATGGGTTATGCTTATCGCCCGGTAAATAATGACCGCCTGAATACCCTGATGAAGTACACCTACTTCTATAATGTGCCGACTCAGGATCAGGTTACGGTTGAAAATACCTCCACTGAATTTATCCAGAAGAGCCATATCTTCTCCGTAGATGCCAGTTACGATCTCAACCGACAGTGGACTTTGGGCGGCAAGTACGCCTATCGTCTGGGTCAGTTGAGTATGGATACGGAAGATCCAGAGTTTTTTGACAGCCGTGCCAGCCTCTATGTAGTACGTGCCGACTGGCACTTTATCAAGCGTTGGGATCTCCTTCTGGAAGCCCGCCTATTGGACCTCCCCGATGCCCAGGACCGCAAGAGCGGTGCCTTGATAGGTCTGTATCGCCATGTCGGCGATCACCTTAAATTGGGGGTGGGCTACAACTTTACCGACTTCTCTGATGACCTCACCCAGCTGGACTATGACAGTCATGGGGTGTTTATTAATATTATTGGCAAGTTGTGAGTTTAGGGCCTGGCGTTAGCCGGGTCTGTCTCGTAACTGGGTTAGATTGTGGCTATACAGGATCTGACTTATTCGGTATTTGGTATAGTAATACTTGGTACTACTCTTAGCTCCTGTGAGTGTTTGTCTACTCGCTCAAATTGGTAGAGTAGCTTGCTGTGAAAGACAATATCTTCTTATCTGTCGATTCGTTCGGTTTTAGACAAGGATTCGTCAACAATATTTTTATTGTCAGTATCCATTTCAGGCGCTAAGCCAGCTAAACGATATTTAAGTGCTGAACGGATGTATGATGTTTCTTTGAATGTAAGCCCCGCCATTTTAAACGAGTCTCATACATTTCCTTTTATATGTTGGGGGAGAGGGTAATAAAATTTCCGTGCCTATCTGCTGAGTATAATTTCTAACATTATCTGGTTTTTCAACTAGATCGCCGGTAATTTTATCTTTTCATATTATAGGGCGGTTGTCCTTCTTTGTTCTTTTTTTAGATATCTTTGGGTTATCTTTGTCTCAAAGTTTAAATGCCCTCTCGCAATAAAATTTAGTGTGCCACTACAGAAAGGCGGTAGACGTTAGAGTGTGTGCCAGTAAGTCTAGTCTGCGGTGAGTCTACATTCCCTTAAAGCCAAAGCCGGTTAAGCATGTGTCGCTTGTGTTGGCAGTCTAGAGGTGGATTTGGCGTTTTCTTGTTGAGAGGTGGCAAGCATTCGCTATAAAAAGTAAGAAAACTTTTCCTCTCCGACAATTTGTCCTCTTATCCATTGATGGAGGCTTTCCATATTCTCTATAAATATTGATTGCGAGGTGAAGTGTAAGCGATCAAGGCTATCCTTCAATAAGTATTAAAGCGAGCTATCACTATTTTAATCCGTATAGATTATTGGCAGTTTAACTTTGGAGATTTCAGGGGATTGGTGCGCTTAGAGGCCGCCAGCTCAATATAAACGTTAACTGGATATCAGGTATGAAGCTGTTTTGGTTATGGCTCTTTGGCGGTAAAGTCTATATTGCGTGCCTTGTTGCAATCTTTATGCTGTCAAGCCTTATGGCACAGGCAGAAAATTTGCGGGGGAGCACTACGGGGCCAACCTCTGCACCAGGGTACAGCCATCCCGATCAGTTTCTGCATTTAAAGCCGGTAAAGCTGGCGGATAATATGTACCCGGTAATCCAGCACCCGCAAGAGGAAAAGCAAGCTAGGCAGATGCTGACGCTTCTGGAAGAAAAGTTTGGCAAAAAGCCTAACATACTGATTTTCCTGCTCGATGATGTGGGTTGGATGGATGTCGGATTTAATGGTGGGGGTATTGCAGTAGGCAATGCCACACCAACTATGGATAAGTTGGCGAATGAGGGACTTATACTGACCTCTGCCTATTCAACACCTTCATGCTCGCCGACACGAGCGACGATCCATACCGGTCAAAACCCTTTACATCATGGCATCTTGCGCCCCCCTATGTACGGTGAAGCCGGTGGTTTAGATGGTGCAGTCACAATGCCCGCCATACTTAAGGAACTGGGATATGTTACCCAGGGGGTGGGTAAATGGCATATGGGGGAGAATAAGGGGTCTTTACCGCAGAATGTTGGCTATGACGATTATCGGGGATTTCTCGGTGTATCAGATATGTATACAGAGTGGAGAGACGTCTATTTTAATCCGGAAGTAGCACTGTCTCCAGAGCGCTTTGCAATGATGCAGAAGGAGTCATTTAGCCATAGCGAGGTACACTGTACGCCACAGGATAGAGAGAAATGTAAAGATATCCATCAGATTGATCTGGACTATATCAAGGTGCTTGATGATCAGTGGATGGAGTACAGTGTAAATTTTATTAAGAAAATGAAAACCTCTGAAAAGCCATTTTTCCTATATCACGCTCCTAGAGGTTGTCATTTTGATAATTATCCATCCGATAAATGGGCGGGTAAATCCAGGGCTCGTACGGTATATAGCGACTGTATGGTGCAGATGGATTATGTATTGGCGCAGTTGTTTGCTGCGTTGCAGGAAACAGATCAGCTATCTAATACTCTTATTTTTTTCACCTCGGATAATGGCCCGGAGTGTGAGGTTCCCCCCTATGGTCGAACGCCTTTTCGGGGCTGTAAAGGGACTAGCTGGGAGGGGGGCGTAAGGGTGCCGACATTTGCATATTGGCAGGGAGTTATCAAGCCGCGCCGGACTGAAGGATTATTTGATCTGGCTGATCTATTTAATACGGCTATTTCGATAGCGGGTAAGCCCGGTAAAGCAGTTGCAAGCTTTGTCAGCGAAGATCGCTATATCGATGGTATCGACCAAACTGGAATGTTGTTGGCTGATAATGGTCAATCTGCACGTCGCAGTAGGCCCTATACCATGAATCAGTATTTTTCTGCGATGCGTATTGATGAGTTCAAATATGTATGGACCGCAGAAATTGAGAGTGGTGTAGTACAGAGAGGAAACTGGGGGGGATTTAGCGGCCCCATTTTTGTTGAGAGTGGCGGGGCGATACTGTTTAATCTTTATTCCAACCCCCAGGAAGATGCCAGTATTGGTGTGCGTCATTTGCCAATGCTTGTACCCGTGATGACAGCGGCGGGTGACTATATGAAAGAGCTTATTAAGTACCCTCCACAATTTAAGATCGGCTTTATATCAAATAATCCACCTATCTATGATCTTTTACCTCAGGCTAAAGAAAAGTTGGAGAAGGAGGGGGCTGGTAAAGCCCCATAATCTTAGGGGTGAATCTTTAACGTTTTAGCCGGATTTAAAAGAGTGGCTGTTTAAGCTTGTGCTATTCTGGCAGATAGCAACTTGAAGCAGGGGAGCTTATAGCTCTAGTAGGCTGGCACAGCAGTGAGATTGGCCGGCCCTGGTTTGGAACCTCCAGGGGCCGGCGAGTATAATTATTGCAAGATTGTGCCTGTATTATTAGTGCCCACTTGGGTGGCAATTGCAGAATTCCCAGTGGTTGCCTGGGTGGTGTCGAGAGTGTTAGTTGTGCCCATTTGTATACTGCTGGCTGAATTCATCGTTGATGTTTGAGTAATAGTAGATCCATTAGAATCGCCAATCTGCTCCATATAGGCTGCCAATAGATCTCCATCTTGGGAGAGGTTTGCGGAATTACTCAAGCCATCCTGTTCGATTTCCCCTTCGTTACTTGCCCCAGTTTGATAGGTCATAACCATATTTGTAGTACCCAGTTGTTCAGCATAAAGACTGCTGCCGGTACCGAGTTCTTGTGAGATATCCGCATCATTTGAATCGCCGTTCTGTACAAGCTCGGCAGTATCGCCTATGGATGTAGGCTGGATCACCATTGAGGTGTTACTTGTTCCCAGCTGGGTTACTGTCAGGTTATTTCCCGTTCCAGCTCCCTGGCCAAATGAAGCCATATTTGACGTTCCATCCTGCAATATGATGGCAGTACTAGAAGTCTCCATGTTCTGAGCGCCGGCTACGGAGTTGCTTGTTCCAACCTGGGTGATAAAAAGCATATTTCCCGAAGAAATCGCTTGAGTAATAGAGCCATCATTGGAGTCACCATTTTGGCTGATTACAGTAGTGTTGAGCGATGAATCGGTTTGTACCGGAACGAATTGATTCGAAGTGCCAATTTGCGTAACTGTTGCGGTACTTGAGGTGGCCCTAATTTGAACTGCAACAAAAAAATTGCTCTGGCCATTTTGTGATATGGTAACAGTCGATGCTGTGGTATCAGATTGCTCAATCGATGAAACTGTGTTGTTGTCGCCAACTTGAGTGCTGTAAATAAAATTATTTGTCGAGTTTGTTAGCTGAGATGTAATCGATGAGTTATTGTCACCAGTTTGCGTAAAGCTTGCAACATTGCCCGAAGTGGTAGGGTCGACTTGGTTAGACGTAGCTGTATTTCCGTTGCCATTTTGAGAGACGTCGGTAGTATTGGCGGCGGTATGCCCACTGAAGGCTAACGCAACTGCCGCAGCAATGGAGGTGTAAGCTTTCATATCTATTTCCTTACAAATTATTAAGCTCTATTAATCTGGTTGTGATCTGTTCGCCGATTTGAAACGCTACTAAACGGTTGCTTAATCTAAGGTGGGTTTTAACTCACTGAGTAATCACCTAAACTACTTTCATGCAAACTTACTGCTGACGCTCAAAATACTATTACGCGAAATAATGCCGGATGATGTGATTGGGTGCCCCCTAAATTCTGGGTTGAGTGCTGGGTATTTTCCTTGGGAATTAACTATCAATAGCTTGAGAAAAATCTCCTAGGAGGGATTGTGCGGTTGATTCTGCAGCTACCGGTTTATTGTATTGCCCAAGTCAGTCCCCAAAGGTGGCGCTAAAGCACAAGCTACATCTTAATTGTGGTTGATAAGCAGGTATTTGGTGGGCAAGTGGAAGGGGACTTCCAGCATCTATTATTGAGACTTTGGTTGTTGTGCGTGGGGCCAGTAATGATTCTGCTGCTTGTGATGATCTAGATCCGATTCGATTTGGGGTAAGACTTCCCGGGGAGTCCGATATACGCCTAGGCAGAATTGCTATAGCCCCTTCAACTCTTGTTAAAATTATTTCTGTACCTGAAAGGCGGTAGACATTGATATGTGTAATAGGGGTTCTCTAAATGATTCCCTTTAAGAGGTGGAGGTAAGTATCTATCATTTGGCTTGGAAAACTGAGGCAAAGTTGCCGCAGCTGAGAGGGGCTTAAGTGGTGATCACTATCTGGAAAATACTGCCAACATAAGAAGATAGGCTTGGCGCCGCTATTGGGAGACGCCAAGCCTTTGCTACAAAAGGTAAGAAAAACTCTAACTGTGGGGCAAGTTAATTTTTGCGGTTAGAATTACTTCCCATATCCCACAGAATTGGTTGATCGCCGCCCATAATGGTTGAAGGCATCTGGCCATTCCACTGCTGCGCGCGAATATATTCAACTAAGGTATGATTTTTGGCAATTGCTTCGGCTTTTGCTTTAATCGCTGCGGCCTCGGCTTCACCCTTTTCGAGAATGGCATAAGCTTCCGCCTCGGCCTCTACCCGAATCTTATGAGCTTCACCATCCGCTTTAGCTTTGGTGGCATCACGGCGTGCATTGGCTGTATTCACTTCACGCTGTGCTTCAAGTTTTTGACGCTCTAGTTTGTGTTTTTCTGCCGCAGCCAGATTGAGTTCCGTCTGTTTGGTCTCAATAGACTGGATGTACTTGGGAGGCAAGTTGATGCTCTCAATCTGTACATCGCCAAGCTCCATAGGCAGCCCCTTGGTTTCCTCTTCCAGGAGTTCCTCAATCCGTCGGATTGCCGCATTTCGGTTCTGAATAATCTGTTCGGCTTTAAACTCGGCTAAACCCGCTTTACTGGCACTTCTCAGTCTGGGGTCGAGGATACGCTGCTCAAATTGTTCCAGGCCACCATATTGCTTGTACAAATCAATGGCAGCGCTACGAGTTACCGTCCAGTTCACAGCTGTCACCGCTTTTAACGGCATCTGCTCCGCCGTGGCGGCATTCATCGTCTCAACATTTTTCCGGGTTCTGACTTCGATTTCGACTACATTGTCTATAAGTGGGACCTTTGTATGAATTCCGGGATCAACCTGTGAAACAGCCTTACCAAAACGCTTTACAATTCCTACGTGCCCTTCGTCAACCGTAAAGACGGTTCCCATGAGGATAGGTAGGATTAGCAGTAGTACAACAGCGCCAGCAATTCCCTTCTTAATAGTTTCTACCTTAATATCTTCCACAATTTTTCCTTTATTTGCCTACACACAAGGTCAATATTTGTCCATAAAAGTGATTGTGTTGAGGAGGTTTCGTAAGCGATATTGCCACCTGGCTAATAAAATGTACCAGATAGACTTTGTTACAATTCACTATAAATGGCCGGTGGCATAGTACAGATTTTTTTTAAAATTTAAAAGCTAAGAGAGTAGGTGGCGGTTACGTTGTGGCATCTGGTATGGGGTATGAGCAGTTGCACAATTTAAATTATAGTCCCTATTATCAGTAAGCCTTTAACTACTTGGTACCAATATCGAATTCACCGTTGACTCAGCCTACCATCCTTATCAGATTGATATAAATGGGGCTGCGGTCGATCAAAATTAACTGAACACTAATAATTTTTTATACGGTAAATCTTGATACCTAATCTGTTTCTATCAGGAATGAATTATATACTTGCCTTTCGGTTCTATTTGCTGCGCTCAGTTGGGTGTGCTCCAGTAGTTAAAGCCCCACCTAATTTGGTGGGGCTTTAACCGTAGGTTTAATTTTCAGGGTTGACCTTATGGGTGAATAAATTGCAGCCGAACCTTCTGTAGTCTCAAGAGTGTTGTTGCGGCATCAAATCGTACACGAGCCAAGTAGTAGCAGCTTTGGGTATCAATGGGGCGACTTAAAAGAGATACAGAGGTTGACCCTGTGGTTGTATCAAAGCTGGAGCTGGAAGCGATAGTCGTGTATGTAATGGCGCCGCCAGCGAAGGCAGGTTGGCAAACCTCAAAAACAAAAGTTTGCATCAGTGACGTGGCATCACTATCAGACCACCACCACCTATACCACTCCAGAGTGCCGCCATTGGGAAGGTCATCAAATTGGGCATCGGCAAACCGCTCAGTACCTAGACGACTGAGTTCAAGGCTGATTCCTGAATTGTATAACCACTGCGACCCAGTGGTATCCACTCGACCGATAAAATCCTTCGGCGTAATTGGCGAATAGTCTGTGCTTCCTGAGGGAAAGTATCCTTCTTGAGCATCAGGGCTATCAGTTGCCCCCAGGTAGGGATCAACTGACCTGCCCAAGTTGACGCCCTTGGCTGCATATACATTACTTGCGTCCCTTTCAAAGCCCATCGCTTCTAAGGTGTCAGGGTCAGTAATAAGAGAGTCATCATTTTTTGCTATAACCGGCTGCGACATCATCAAGAAGCCAAGGGTTGCACTAAGAGCACAACCAATCCATCCGTAGGACTTCTGCATCTACATTCTCCATAAATAATAGAATTTCGGTTAGATTGCTGCGACCTCTAAGAGCTAGGGCGATTCAACGTTAAGCTAACTGTCAAAGATTTTGTGTGCCCTATCTCTGGTGAGGACGAGGTAAATAATTAGCAGTAAATTTCAGGGTTGGCAATGTGGGTGCGGTGTAATCTTTTAGTTCAATTTGTGCTTTTAAGCGTTTTAGAGGATGGCAGTTTTAGCTGATTTTTTGCCGGTATATATGCCAGATTTGAATCGGAATAAATGGCTGCGGGATTGTATAAAAAATATAGGTGTGCTAGGTGGTTTTTTAAATGGTTTGGAAGAATGTGACTGTATTGTCTAGCGGATAGATTGTTGCAAATGGTATTTCAGAATAAGGTCAAAATATAGCCTGCAACCCTGTTCTTGAGCGGCGGGCTTTGTCCCGACTTCTCTTTTGTCAAAATCAACTCAGTTGCGCTGTCAAGGGTCTGGTTGCTTTATACGTTCTTAATGCAAGAGGATAGTTATGATCACTGCATTTGTGGGTGTCGAGAGTTTCTCCTGGGGGTTATTGGTCAGTTCCCGGCTGGGTGCGTTTAAATACCTAAAGCCTCACCCAATTGGGTGAGGCTTTAATGGCGCTAACTCTAACTTTTAGGGAGGGCTTATGGGTGAATAAACTGAAGCCGAACCTTTTGTAGCTCTAAGAGTGTTGTTGCGGCATCAAATCGCACGCGAGCTAAGTAATAACAGCTTTGAGTATCAATGGGGCGGCTTGATAGGGAGACAACCGTTGATCCGGTAGTCGAGTCAAAGCTTGGGCTGGATGCTAGAGTCGTGTAGGTGATAGCGCCGCCGGCGAAGGCGGGTTGACAGATTTCAAAAACAAAAGTCTCCATCATTGAAGCGGTGTCATTATCAGACCACCACCATCGATAAAACTCCAGAGTTCCACCATTGGGTAGATCATCAAACTGAGCATCGGCAAATCGCTCAGTACCTAAGCGGCTGAGCTCAAAGCTGATGCCTGCGTTATATAACCACTGTGTTCCTGTGGTATCAACTCGGCCGATAAATTCCTTCGGCGTAATGGGTGAATAATCCGTACTTCCTGATGGGAATAGCTCTTGTTGAGCATCAGGGCTATCAGTTGATTTTAGGACAGGCTCACGGGATCTATCCAGGTTGACCCCCTTAGCTGCGTATACATTATTTGCGTCCCTTTCAAAACCCATTGCCTCTAAAACCACAGGGTCAGTAATAAGTGTGTCATCATTCTTGGCGATAGCTGACTGTGACACCAGAAAGAAACTCAGGGTTGCACTAAGGGCACAACCAATCCATCCGTAGGGCTTCTGCATTTATTCTCTCCGTAAATAATAGAGTTTTGGTTAGGTTGAGGCGACCTCTAAGAGCTGGAGCGAGTTAATACCGAAATTTTCCGCTCTATCTCTAGTGAGGACGAGGTAAATAATTAGCAGTAAATTTCAGGGTTGGCAATGTGGATGTGGAATAATTTTTTCAGTCTCAATTTGTTTTTTGTTTTCAAGTTTTTGTTCGTAGAGTTTTGTTATTGCTACCGCTAGTTGTGACCTACAAAAGTAGTAGTTGCTTTTTCTTCCTGTAATGATTTGGAAGGAGGCTTGGTGTTGTCTCTGCTTGGTGGGAGCGTATTTTGTGTACGTTGGGAGGCTCTATATGGTAGAGGGTAGTCCGGATGCGATATGGTGGGATTTTTAATTTTATTTTAATTAAATTTTCATGCATTATTTGATTTTTTGTGGTTTGAGTTGCTGTATTTGTAATCTTGGGTTTGTCCTGAAGGGATCGCTATCATTTTTTTGTTGTGAGCCCCGGTGAGACTGTGTGGATGATAAACAATTTTTTTGGTGAAAATCTATAGTGGGTACTATAAAAATGGCTTATGCCAATAAGTCTGATGTGGCTCCTTTGGATATGAAAAAGCTGAATATGGAGGGTGGTGAGGTTTGTTGCAGTTGGCGATGGAAGGGGTTTTAATATGTTTTAATGCAGTAGGGTTATCAAAAAAATATCCAAAAAATCTGATCGATTAGGGCGGGTGTTGTCTCGCCGCCTGAAACAAGTGGGTGGTCTTATTTCTTTGGCGGGAGTGGCAGGTATTGTGACTTATCTAAGCTTGAGTCGTATTGCGGATGTTAGTGTTAGCTGCTCTTTATGCAGTTCTTGTTCTGTAAGGTTGTTTATTTTGAGTGGTTTTCTCTTGTGGTGTGATTTGCGAGAATTGATGTGGGCGATACTGGGATAAAATTACTAATAACAATTGCTTATATTGAGTTGGATGCTGATTGCTAGAAGCTTGGTCAGCAGTAAAGCTGTCGTCACATTTAAGGTTATTAAGGAGAGACTGTATTTTAGATGGTTGTGTTATGAGTAAAGGTTTTAATCAGATAAGGTCGAGAAAGGCAATTTGGTAACGGCGTCACAGTAATTCAAAAGATATGTTCGTGTAATATTGTAATGTTTCTCGGGGTTTTTGTTGTGCCGTTGGGTTGAAATGTATGTGGTGTTTGAGGGTTGTTTGTAAGGTGAGAAATTTTTAGTTGATGTAATAGTTCTGTGCTCCACCTTTGGGGGAGGTGTTCTGTAGAGGTGTTCTGTAGAGGTGTTCTGTAGAGGTGTTCTGTAGAGGTGTTCTGTAGAGGTGTCTGGGTGGTCACCATGTGGTCCCATGGCGGCGCTGACTCTCGATTTGTTTTTGATTAAAGTGATATTTTGCAGGAAAGTTTAGGTCTAACAGAAGTCGACATTTAACTTGTGTATCGGTATCCATATTTATGGGTGATTATTACAACTATAAATGGAGTCTATAAATGCCTGTATTTAAAAACCCTAAAAGACATGCGCTTGTTGTGCATTGTTTTCCATGGGATGTACCTGAGTGCCGCGCGCTTATTAAGTACTACTTTGATGAGATTGATCCTTTTGTTATCGCGGATGAGCGCCCGGAGTTTGAGCCCAATTTGATATTTAATGTATGTGCGTCGCAGAATTATGGCTCTTATCTGGGGGAGTACTTTAAATTTATCGATGTTTTTAGTGGGGCGGGTGAAAGTTTTATAAATAGTGATAATGCCTTTAGAAATCTCACTGAATTGCTGTTGCCCGGGGGGACCTTGTCTGTGGAGGTGTGGGGTTTGGATTATCCTCGGTATGCTTATCGGAATAGCATTTTTAGGGCGATACTGGATCTAAGGTTTAGAGATTTTTCTATGTTTCCACAGACAGAGGCTGAATGCGATAAGCATACAGCAAAATTTTCGTATCGAAAGTCGAGCTTCCCAAGTGATGATGAAGAAGACGATGAAGGTGGGGAGGAGGTAACATTGCTATTGTAATGCTGGCGAATACTTTGCCAAGATAGTAAGGCTTTCGGGTTGATTGAAATATTCTGATTGGGGAGTCTTTGCGTAATTCTGCGATATCTCTGTGGGTGAGGTGTTCTGTAAGGGGGTTAAAGAGTCGCAATATAGTTGCATGCCGATGCAGATATTTGCGTCTGTTGATGCTTAAAATTTTTCTTTGTGTAGGTTTGTGTGGTTTTTAGGAGTTGTGATTTGGGTTGCATTTGAAATTTATTTTCACAAAGCTTTTTTTTGGTATGGAAGGAGGCTGCGAATGGTGAGTACAAGTACATTCATGCAGATGTATGTGAAGAGGTATTTGGTTATTTATCATAAGTGGCTATTTGATACGCCAAAGCGAAAGGCAGAGAAGCTGGGGAAGGTTGGCTGCCCGATCGATTTTGATGTTTATAAATGCTTTATTGTTAATAATTCGGATTGTTACAAGGGAGTAAGGGGCTGAGCCTGACTAATAGATTTTTTCTCTTGCCGAATTAAGTTGTTCTTAGGCGGATTTCTCTAAGGGGCGAACTGGTGCCTCAATCGGTAGAGAGAGGAGTTTTCCTCTTCTTATATACAATCTGCGATTGTAGTAAATAGTGCCAGATGCAACAGTAAACTATATGCTGTTTAGCGTTATTGCGGAATTGGTGGGCTGGCTTTTATAAGGTGGTGGCATAGAAAAGCGATAGGAATGGCGTATAAACCTATAATAATTGCGGGCAAAAAGGATTCAAACAGGCAGAGCAGGATGCTGGGTAGGGCACCGCCCAGAATCATGGTGGTTCGAGTGTAGATCTGCATTTTCAATAAGAAATTCTCTACAAGCTTTCCGTAGGTGAGCGTCGCTATTAGGGCAATCAGAGCTGTAACTAAATAAGTTGTTAGCGCCGAGGTCAGGCCAGTGAGCATCCGGGGCCCTGGTGCGTCAAAGATGGAGAGGATGGCAATAATTGCTGGGAAAATGGCGCAAACTACAGCCGATGCTTTGAAGGCGATCCTGAAGGATAAGCGGCTTCTTTGCTCAGGGGGGCTGTTGTCTAATTCTGCTTTAGGAGCTTTGTAGTAGTTTCTCGGCATGTAGCGTCTATTGCCTATCTGTAACTGCTGATGAGATCTCTATATCGGAATGAGCCGATCGCTTTATAGTAATTTTTGCTTTGCCCAATGTAAATGCAATGGCATCAGAATTTATCGGGTCCGTGATATGTACCATGGTGCAAGCGCCTACCCCCTCTTATTGGTGGTTTGCTCTCGGTTTATTGATGCCAATTAAGCTTGGGGATTAAATTGGGTGTGTTGTTGCCGATACTAGACTTCTATTTGTTTCGGGGGTGCTGTTACTGCTACCCGCGATGAAATCCTGTGTGCTCTATACTTGTTTTCTTGTCAGTTTTTTAATGGTTGGCTATTTTTGTTGCTTGAGATTTTACTTTCTTGCCCAAAAAAGAGACCACAGGGGTGGAAAGAGAAGAAGTCCGTTTACAAAGAAAGCTTTATTTTAGCTTGTTGGCTCTGTCCCTGGCTATTTTCCTTGTTGCTAATGATTTTACCGCATTTTTTCCTGTATTGCCGGCGATGGAGCATGAGTTTCGCTCGGATATCACAACGACACAGTGGGTCATTAACGGCTATGTCTTGGTTTTTGGTGTATTGATTATCTCAGGTGGCCGACTGGCCGATATGTACGGCAGAAGAAACATCTTTTTGATTGGCACCTTGCTATTTATGGTTTTTTCACTGTTGGGCGGTTTGGCGATCAATATGGAAATGCTGTTGCTATCCCGCGCGCTGGTGGGGGTTGGGGGAGCGATGATGTGGCCATCAATCCTGGGCATGACCTATGGTTTGATGGGTGAAAAGCGAGCGGGGTTGGCCGGAGGGGGGGATTACTGTATGTGGTATTGCCAACTCGGTAGGCCCTTTGTTAGGTGGGGCTCTGGCGGATTACGCCAGCTGGAGGTGGATCTTCTTTATCAATCTGCCGATATCGGCAATTGCCCTGTATGTTTGTTGGAAAGTTATTCCCGATGATTCCCCTGAGGCTTGTGATGAGCGTATTGACTATGGCGGCATAGTCTTCCTATCGCTGGCTTTATTTGCCCTGCTGCTTGCGTTTGACCTTGTGGTTGATGTCGGTTTTAAAAGTCCGCTGGTGCTGGGTCTTATTGTGGCCTTTTTCCTGTTTATAGGCTTGTTTACCCTAATTGAAAAAATGGTGGGTCAGCGGGCCTTGATTCCACCGGATGTGGCTGGGAATAGGCGGTTTATTTTCGCCGGAATT
Source organism: Microbulbifer regidiadema (SeqCode) (assembly GCF_052466995.1). Classification (NCBI taxonomy): domain Bacteria; kingdom Pseudomonadati; phylum Pseudomonadota; class Gammaproteobacteria; order Cellvibrionales; family Microbulbiferaceae; genus Microbulbifer; species Microbulbifer regidiadema (SeqCode). The sequence continues at coordinate 288,538 of NZ_CP174297.1, forward strand.
GCCACCTTGCTAATTTCTGCTCTCTTCTTTGCCGGGCTGTTTTTTATCCTGCAATTCTTAACCAATATTCGCGGCGTATCGGCAGTGAGGGCTGGAATGGGGCTGATCCCAATGATGCTTGCCTTTAGTGTTTTCGGTTTTTTCGCTGGAAAAGTATACGATGTGATAGGGGCTAGGAAGATAGTAGCAGTGGCCACTTTGCTGATGGCGTTGGGAATGTATATTTTATCTCACCTACACAAAGATACTCAGTATATTGTTCTAATTCCTGGTTTTCTGCTACTGGGGACGGGTATCGGTTTGTTTAATTCTACGATTACAACGGTCGCTATTACTGTTGTTGATACCAGCCGAGCAAGTTTGGCGGGTGCAATAATTTTTATGCTGCAAATAGCGGGAGGTGCAGTGGGGTTAGGCCTGAATACCACCATTGTTGCATTGGCAGCTGATATGCCCTCGGGAATCGATACAGCATTTACGCTCAACGCCTGCCTGGCACTATCTGCTTTTGTTATTGGTGTCTTGTTTATTTCAGCAGAAAAAAAGCCCCGCTAGTTAGCGGGGCTTTTCGTCTGGATCAGGCTGTCACTTAGACATTCACTTCCTGGATCTCAGTCGCGGCGATACGCTTGCCTTCTTCGGCAGACTTCTGGAAGTCTTCAATCTGATCGAAGTTCAGGTAGCGGTAGATCTCGCTGGACATGGAGTCCAGGTTCTGTGCGTATTCCTGGTACTCAGCCGGAGTCGGCAGTTTACCCAGGATGGCGCCTACAGAAGCCAGCTCAGCAGAGGTCAGGTACACGTTGGCACCATCGCCCAGACGGTTGGGGAAGTTACGGGTAGAGGTAGACAGTACGGTGGCATTCGGTGCCACACGTGCCTGGTTACCCATACACAGGGAACATCCGGGCATCTCGGTGCGGGCACCGGCAGAGCCGTAGATGTTGTAGTAACCCTCTTCCATCAACTGGTGCTCGTCCATCTTGGTGGGCGGGGAGATCCACATGCGTGTGGAGATGCCACCTTTGTGTTCTTGCAGCAGTTTACCGGCAGCGCGGAAGTGGCCGATGTTGGTCATACAGGAGCCGATAAACACTTCGTCTACCTTGTCGCCAGCAACGTCGGACAGCAGGCGAGCGTCGTCCGGATCGTTAGGAGCACATACGATCGGCTCTTTGATCTCGGCCAGGTCGATCTCGATTACTTCCAGGTACTCGGCGTCGGCGTCCGCTTCCATCAGTTTCGGGTTGGCCAGCCACTCTTCCATGGCGCGCGCGCGGCGCTCCAGGGTGCGCTTGGAGCCGTAACCTTCAGCGATCATCCAGCGCAACAGAGTTACGTTGGAGCGCAGGTACTCAGACATGGTGTCTTCGGACAGCTTGATGGTACAGCCAGCAGCGGAGCGCTCGGCGGAGGCGTCGGACAGCTCGAATGCCTGCTCTACAGTCAAATCATCCAGACCTTCGATCTCGAGGATACGGCCGGAGAAGATGTTTTTCTTGCCTTTCTTCTCAACGGTCAGCAGGCCCTGCTTGATGGCGTAGAGAGGAATGGAATGCACCAGGTCGCGCAGGGTGATACCGGGCTGCATTTTGCCCTTGAAGCGCACCAGTACAGACTCAGGCATATCCAGCGGCATAACACCGGTAGCGGCGGCGAAAGCTACCAGACCAGAACCTGCCGGGAAGGAGATACCCATGGGGAAGCGGGTGTGGGAGTCACCACCGGTACCTACGGTGTCCGGCAGCAGCATGCGGTTCAGCCAGCTGTGGATGATGCCGTCAGCCGGGCGCAGGGAAACACCGCCACGGTTCATGATGAAGTCCGGCAGGGTGTGCTGGGTGCTGATATCAACGGGCTTGGGGTAGGCCGCAGTGTGACAGAAAGACTGCATTACCAGGTCGGCGGAGAAGCCGAGGCAGGCCAGGTCTTTCAGTTCGTCGCGGGTCATGGGGCCAGTGGTGTCCTGGGAGCCCACAGTGGTCATTTTCGGCTCGCAGTAGGTGCCCGGACGGATACCTTCAACGCCACAAGCTTTACCAACCATCTTCTGCGCCAGAGTGTAACCCTTGCCGGTGTCGGCAGGTTGCTCAGGCTTGCGGAACAACTCGGAAGGCGCCAGGCCCAGGGCTTCACGGGCTTTGCCGGTCAGGCCGCGGCCGATGATCAGGTTGATACGACCGCCAGCCTGAACTTCGTCCAGCAGTACGTCGGACTTCAGTTGGAATTCAGACAGAACTTTACCGTCTTCAGCCAGGATCTTGCCGTCGTAGGGGCGGATTTCGATAACGTCGCCCATGCCCAGTTCGTCAACGGGGGCTTCGAATACCAGCGCGCCGGCATCTTCCATGGTGTTGTAGAAGATTGGGGCAACTTTACCGCCGATACAAATACCGCCGCCTTTCTTGTTGGGCACGCCCGGCATTTCGTCACCGAAGTACCACAGTACGGAGTTGGTGGCGGACTTACGGGAAGAACCGGTACCCACTACGTCGCCAACGAAAGCAACGGGCAGGCCTTTGGCTTGAACTTCTTCAATCTGCTTCAGCGGACCGGTAACGCCAGCTTCTTCTGGCTCCAGGCCGTCGCGCTTCATTTTATACATGGCCAGCGCGTGCAGGGGGATGTCCGGACGGGACCAGGCATCCGGTGCCGGAGACAGGTCGTCGGTGTTGGTTTCGCCGGTTACCTTAAATACGGCAACTTTGATGCTCTCGGGCACTTTGTTACGCTTGGTGAACCACTCGGCGTCAGCCCAGGATTGGATGACTGCTTTGGCGAATTCGTTGCCGGCTTTGGCTTTCTCTTCCACGTCGTGGAAGGCATCAAACATCAGCAGAGTGCCTTTCAGCTGCTCGGCAGCCAGCTCGGCCAGATCTTTGTCGTCCAGCAGTTCGACCAGGGTGGAGATGTTGTAGCCGCCCAGCATTTGGCCCAGCAGTTCTACAGCGTGTTTGCGATCGATCAGCGGGGATTCTGCTTCACCTTTGATAATGGCGGACAGAAAGCCAGCTTTTACATAAGCGGCTTCGTCAACGCCCGGCGGAACGCGTTGGGTGAGCAGGTCAACCAGTTCCTGTTCTTCGCCTTTTGGCGGATTTTTCAGCAATTCAACCAGGCCGGCGACTTGCTCGGCGTCCAATGGCTTTGGCGGAATGCCTTGTTCGGCGCGTTCGGCGACGTGTTTGCGATAGGCTTCAAGCACTGATAAGTCCCTCTTGGTGTGTGGGGTGGCACCTACAGCGGGTGGAATTCCCGGTCTATTAACGGTCAGCCGGGATTTTTTTTTCGAGGCCGCTGATGGCGGGGGGCGAATACTACAGGAAAGCCCTAGTTCTGTTAAGTTTATCGAAAAATCAATAAGTTAAGTGAATTGTGACTATTTGCTAGGTGAATTTTGGTGGTTTGGCTGTTGGTGCAGCCCCCCTTTTCTTAGCGGCGGAAACAAAATAGGCTACGCGCAATTTGAAGGCCGCTCGGGCGGCATAAATAGGTTAGTCGGATAGTTAATGTATAAGAAGGTTCGCACACCCTGTATCGGTGTTTGCTCCACGGGAATTGGCGATGATGTTTGCCGTGGCTGCAAGCGCTTTGCGCACGAGGTGATCGACTGGAATGCCTACAGTGAAGAGCAGCGCCGCATTATTGCCGCGAGGCGAGAGGGCTATTTGATCAATGCTGTGCGCAGCCAGCTGGAAATTGTCGATGAGTCGCTGCTGCTTTCCCAGTTGCGTCATCAACAGATCCGCTTTGATGACAACCTGAATGCTTATTGCTGGGTGTTTGAGTTACTCCGCGCTGGCGCCAGCCAGATTGGGGATTTGAGTGCTTATGGGTTGCGCCCCACCGCCGAGGCGCAAGGGGTCACTCTGGTAGAGGTCCGCCGGCGTATTGATGAAGACTTTTACGCGCTATCGGTGGCCTATTACCTGCGCTATATCGCCCCGGGCCTGCAAAAAGACTAAAGGAGCCTCTAAAGAACTCCGCAATATCCACATGGATGTCTCTCCACGCACCGCTGCCTCAGTCTCCCCGGGGCAGTCTCTCTCGTTAGAATTCTATTCCGGTCCGGGTGCCGGCAACCGGGATAGGCTTTTGATGTCATTCTCGGCAGCCACTGCCAGTCGATGGACCTCGGTGTTGTCAGCGGTCAGTATATTTTCAATGTAGCCAATGCCGGGCCTGGAATAAGCGTGACCGACGCATAAGATATGTAAATTAAAAACGAGGGGGAGTGTTGAGCTGTTTGAGGGCTTTCTTTTATTCCTCTGAGGGGGGGCTGGTATGGGATTGACGCTGACTGGCGAGCGCCATCGCATAAAGTTTGCACATCCATACCACAGTAAAAACCAGATGTTCCTGTCAGCTGTATATTGACTCGTTAGTTTTCCAGTTATTGATTTTCACAAAGTGTATTGCTTGATGATAAAAAACCTCTGAATGGTGAATGGGGGGTATGGGTGTTTAATCTTAAAAATCAAAATATTTCTATTACGTGAGAGTGGGTGGGGCAAAAAACTGTCCTGAATTAATGTCTCACAGTTCAAATTTAGGTTTTTAGGTGATCAAGCTTAATTCGCTGAGTTAAATTTAGGGATGTTTTGGCGATAGGTATTGCCATATCTATTAATCTTTTAAGGTTTCTCGCTGAAAGGAATTTATTGCGGCTATTGAATTGCACTTTTCCTGTGACAATACTTCGGACACTTTTATGCCGCAATTGCCCCGTAATCGCTGTAGCGACCATAAATGTAGCTGACTTTTTCACAGCTTCGGTCCAGACCTAAGCTGCTAAAAATCCTATTCATCAGATGCTGGTTGAACTTGCGGCGCTTCCAGCTGGCGATTGAGATAACTGTAGGTGCATCTGTCTGCGTCTCTCTGCGATCTTCAAATTTCAGCAAATCCAGCGCTGTCAGCGACGCATTAACATGAAGGTTTATGGCTTCCTTTCGCACGGATTGGCAGTGAGTTAATCCGGTGTATTGCTTCGCATCCCTGAATAATAACTCTATTTGAAATCTTGATTTGTAGTACGAGACCAATTTCATTGCATCTAAATTCGTATCTGTAGAATACAGTAACGCACTTCCTTTTTTATCGTCATCGATAGGCTTGAGTAGCACCACGCGTATGGCGCGTTTTAAAAATTTGGCGTGTACCACCTTCGTGTAGACTTTAACTTTAGCATCAAAAGTTCCAGCAAAATCAAAACGGCATAAATCTTCAAGGTCAACTTTTCCGTCAAACGGTTTAGGGCGTCCCTGACCGTTGTAGAGTTATTGTCAATTCTGGTGTTCAGCAGGTTTGATCAGGCGGCGCTCTGGTCAGCGGTTGGCACCTCTTCTCCATCTTTGAATTTCACTCCGGTGATGGCCTTCGCAAGGTAGTCAAAGCCTCGAAGCTTTCTCCATTTTCCTTCCGCGCACATCCCGAGCTTGAACAGCATATGCAGCATCCCTTCTCTTGATAGACAGCCTTTCGAACGCTTGGTCCGGTGCCGTATCGTCCCGAACGTCGACTCAATCGGGTTCGTTGTTCGGATACTCTGCCGGTGTTTTGCCGGGAAGTCGTAGAACAACACTTCGGACAGTTTTGAGGGGAAAATTGGGGGGCGTGGTGCTGGAATCCATGGGTGGAGACTGAGAGAATAAGGTTTACGAAGTCTGATTAACGCAGTAACCGCCCATGGAAGACACAATTAAAACAGTTGGCTCTTTATGGATTCCGGGGAGCTCTAGATTTGAGACATCATCAATGGAATCAGTAGCCGAATGTCTGTAAAACAGACTCATGATGAAATTTCATGATCTCCTCGATAATGCAAAATGCTACGAACAGATACGGCAGTATCGCTGGCCCGATGGTGTGTGCTGTCCTCATTGTTTGAGCCAGGATGTTACCCGACAAGGAAAGGATGATACACAACCTGAGAAGCAGCGCTATCGCTGTAAAGATTGCCAGCGGCGTTTTGACGATCTGACGTTATCAGTCTTTTCGGGGCACCATCAGCCTCTAAAGGTCTGGGTGCACTGCTTATACCTCATGTCATTGAATCTATCCAATTTGCAGATCAGCAAAGAGCTCGATCTGAACAAAGATGATGTTCATAAAATGACTCAGCAGCTCAGGGAAGCCGTTTGTGACAAAGCCCCTGATGCCTCCCTTGAGGGAGAGGTAGAGTGTGACGAGGTCTATATTGTTGCAGGCCGCAAAGGGCGCCTGAAGCAGTTAAAAAAAGGCCGTAGCGGACGGCGGAACCGACTGAGAGGTGCTCGTGGGTGAGGTACCCTGGAAAAGGAAAAGCCTCCCATTTTTGGCATGGTTCAGAGAGGCGGGCAGGTTGCAATACGTATGCTTGAAAATGTAAAGCAAGCAACGATTCAACCGCTTATCGAAAGCACTATCGTTTCGGGCACTCTGGTCTACACGGATGAATACAATATTTATGACCGCTTAGAGGAGTGGGGTTATACCCACAAGTCTGTTTGCCATAGTGTGGGTGAGTATGCCAGGGATGAAGATGGCGACGGTTTTCATGAGGTTCATGTTAATACTATGGAAGGTTTCTGGTCATTGTTACGATCCTGGTTACGTCCTCATCGCGGTATATCGCAAGAAAAACTTCCACTATATCTTAGCTTCTTTGAGTGTCTGCACAATCTAAGGCGCCGAGGAAAATCGGCCATTTCCGGGCTTTTTAATTTGTTGCTGGGGTAGCTCCCCGGAATCCATAAAGAGCCTAAGTATTTATCACTATTACGAGCCCAAAACCTCCCTAGATATGTGAAAGAATTTTCATTTCGTCATACTGCTGCCAATATTGAAACTGTCGATTTCATCTCTTCGATAAGCGGCAGAATCAATGATTAACGGTTGACATATAAATATTATATAAAGTAGTATAGGCAAAATGAGAGTGATCGAATTCGATCAGTTAACGGAAGCTGCAATGATGTACTGAAATTTATCACTAAATTAAACTTCGAACAATACACAAGTATTGCACATATTTCTTACCTTTAAGCGACATGCAGGTAAATGACGAAAAATCATTTATAGCGGCAATACCAACCTAAGAAAAGCCGCACAGCTTCTATGACAGTTAATTACCTAACTACAAATAAGAAGCTAGCCTGCTTTAATATGTACCTGAGAAATTTATGAAAAAGAAACTAGTATTCATTCACATTGAGAAAACAGCTGGCAACAGTATCCGAAAAGCCTTAAAAGGAATTGAACATATCGATATTGGCCATTCAACACCAGCCAAAAAAAATCTTCTCGGTGCTGATTATTTTAGATTCTGCTTTGTGCGTAATCCTTTATCGCGTTTGCGGAGTGCCTTCTATCATTTGGTGGAAATAGAAGGATCTATCACCGACGACGATTCAACTATTGCAAAAAGAAGAAAGAATCTTCGAGACCAGTACGGCAATGATTATATCGCGTTCATCAAAGATGAAGGCTATAAGAAACATAAAATCAGTCACTTTTTTCCTCAAACAAAAAAAACTCATTATAATGGCGAAAAGGTTGTTGATTTTATAGGGAGAGTCGAAGATATTGGTGAGGACTGGAAAGCCTTAGCAAAGGAAATCGATATAAAATTACCTGATCTTAAAAAATTGAATCGAACAAAGAACCCAGCATATAAAAACATCGTATTGCACATCCCCGAAGATGCGTATGAAAAAGTTGTCAATTATTATAAAGACGACTTTCAAAATTATGGCTATAGCTGGTAATCTACACGATAAGTCGGTAGTGGCTGATTAAGTATATAGCCCTCAATGAGGCTGCTAAGTGTTCGGGGATTGACCTTTGGGACGAGCACTAAGCAGCCACCATTTTGATGACACTTTCACAATTAAGGAACCTCTGATCAATCAGGTATTTTTCTAGAATTAAGCTGAACTGCTTAAAAATGCACCTTATTACGCGAAAATGCTTAATTTTCGTGTAATAGCCCCCTGATTTTTCACCTAAAATCCGCAATAGGCGAATTTCAGGCGTACCACCCCTGGGTAGCCAAGTATTTTCTCCCTATCAGTAAGTTGGTGAAGCCTGCTAGCAAGCACAGCCGCTCGGTATTTTTCAGCAGCCCTCGATAGCGGACCTTGTCATAGCCAAATACCCGCTTGATGTAGCGAAAGGGATGCTCGACCTTGGCTCTTATCTGCGCCTTAATCTTTTCCGCCTTACGGAGTTCACCACGCCCTGGAAGAGTTTTTAGCTTGCTCGGCTTCATTGCTATTAACCCGGCGGGCATCTAGTGATGATATAATGCAGACATGAAAAAAGAAGATGCACGCACGCTCTCCGCTTCTGCTAAAGAAGAAAAACGTAAGCAAGCCATTCGGCTTCGCAAAAATGGCTACTCCTACAAAAGAATTGCCGACCTTGTTGGTGTCCATTTTGAAACCATTGGAAAATGGTATCGAGCATATCTTGCTCATGGCACCCAAGGAATTTCAGCCAAAACGCTGGGGCGAAAGCCTGGAACCGGTCGCCTACTCTCAGAAGAGCAAGAGAAAGCTATCAAGCAATTGATTATCGATAAACGTCCGGATCAAATGAAGCTGACTTATGCACTCTGGACGAGACAAGCTGTTCAGCTGCTGATCAAGCAAGAATTTAATATCAAAATAGCCGTCAGAACTGTTGGTGACCTACTAGCTCGCTGGGGGTTTACACCACAAAAACCTCTCAGGCGCGCTTATGAACAATGCCCAACTCGCGTAGAATCTTGGCTGGAGGTGGAGTATCCAAGAATTCTGAAAAAGGCGAAGAAGGAAAAGGCTGAAATCTACTGGGGTGACGAAACAGGCGTACGCTCTGATTGCCAGTATGGACGAGGGTATGCTCTTAAGGGAAGAACACCTGTCATTCAGCTAAATACTAAACGCGTTTCATGCAATATGATCTCAGCCATTACCAATCAAGGAAAGGTGCGTTTTCAAATTTACGACGGTAGCATGAATGCAGATCGCCTGATTGAATTTATGAGGCGCCTGACAAAAGACGCAAAACGTAAAGTTATTTTGATTCTGGATAATTTGCGCGTGCATCATGCAAAAGTGGTGAAAGCTTGGTTGAAAGATCAAGTGGATCAGATAGAGGTATTCTATTTGCCGCCATATTCACCGGAGCTCAATCCAGATGAATATTTGAATTGTGATTTAAAGGTTGGCGTGCGCAGCACTTCACCAGCACGAAATGCTAAGCAGTTTAAGAAGAAAATTATATCGCATATGTGGATACTGCAAAAAACACCTAAGCGGGTTGCTGCTTACTTCAAGCATAAGAAAATCAATTATGCGGCGCAGTAAGCCAATCTATATTTCCGCCGGGTTAATATGTACCAATCCAGATCTCGCTCTTTTAACGCTTCGCGCTTCTCCACACCAATGTATCCAGAATCACCCCAGACTCTTTTTTCCTCGCCGTGGAGGATTCGCTCTGTAGCTGCCACATCATGCGAATTTGCGGCTGTTGTATCTATGCTATGTATTACTCCGGCCACATCATCAACTCCAATATGCATTTTCATACCAAAATACCATTGCCCCCTTTTTTCGTCTGATGCATCTCTGGATCTCGGGCCTTTTCACGATTTTTGGTGGAGCTGGGCGCATTGATAATCGCTGCATCCACGATACTGCCTTCTTTTAGCTGCATGCCGAGTTCCTTGAGGTGGCTATTTATCTCTTCAAAGAGCTGGCGGCCAAGCTGATGTGCTTCAAGTAGGTGGCGGAAGTTAAGGATGGTGGTAACTACTCACCCCCTACCGATTTAAATACGGCCCGAAAGCGCCATCTGAATTGCAATCAAAGGGTTGTGGCCTTTGTTAGCCATAGTTTGTAAATAGCTCGAAATGCGACAATAGGCCTGTGCATAGTGTGCCGCTCGAAAACAACCAGATACTTTTTGCTTAACCTTTGACATGCGCAGGTCCCTTTCCGCACGATTGTTGGTAAAGGAGACGTGGCTCTCTTTGGCAAACAATAAAACCGCCATTTCGTAATTTTTCAAGCGTTCCCATAGATTATGCGCATCGGTCTTCGCCATTTTGCCGCGCTGGCCTTTGGGTTTAGCTGGAATCTCGGGTAATTCCTGCTCACCTCTAGCAATAATTTCCCGATACTGCTGTTGTAGAACAGCGTATTCCTTTTTAATCAGTTTTTTGCGTTTTCTCACCGAGACTGTTTTGCAGGTGGCTTGCAGTAAGCGTTTCATATCATTCGCCCACTCATACCCATTGGCATCAACGATAAAGGTCAATTCACGCAACAAATGCGAGCCACACAGGCCATGCCCACAGTGGATATAAGACAAATACGAGGCCCAGCAGTCATGAATAATGACGCCCCCATAGCGTGGTATGATATCAATGTGTTCAATTGCTTCCTTACCGCGACTTCGGTGTAAAAACTTGAGGGTAATATCGCCGGAGGCATACACATGAATCCAATGATTCTTTTGCTCGACCCTCAGGGAGGTTTCATCTACGTTGAGCGAGGGATTTTGCAATAATTCCTCAAGAGCTGATTGCTCCCAGTCCGCCAGGGCTTCATGTAGTCGCAGGACAAATTTCAACAGAGTAGCTTCTGAGATCACTTGCCCGATCATGGCTTTAACCGCCTTCTGCACCCGATTTAAGGCGATCATTTGACAGACCAACAGGTTGATCGCGTAGGCTTTCAGGCCATTGCCGTATTGCAATGGTCCCGCCATATCGGCAGGGAACTCGCCTTTCACGGTATGGGTGCAAGTGGGGCAGGCTTTTACTTCGGCATCGACATGCTCGACTACTTTTTCAAACTGAATATCAATACGAGTGCGTCGTTCATGACTTAAGCACGGGGCGCTTGTTAGGTCTTCGCCGCAGTCACTGCAGTAGCGGACTTCGCTGATGGAGATAGTTTCTGTGATGCGATGGTTGTCAGCGGCCTGAACGGCTTCTGTTTTCCCTTGCCTTTATGGGGTAATGCGGATTCATCTTTGTCCGTTTGGGAGGATGGCTTGCTGGAGTTTTTATTCGTCTTGGCCGTTTTTTTCTCCAGAAAAATGGCGAGTATCAACTCTAGCAGAGTAAACACGCTTTGCAGCAGCAGACGACTTTCCTGGCTTAACAACTTCTCGGCACACTGGCGCTGGAACTCGGCTTTTAGGCGATCCATTTCCTCGCGCACAGAAGTTTTGTTAATGTTGGCCATAACCGAAAAGTGAACCCGTTATCTCGAAGGTGTAGGATATCACAAATTTTGGCGTGTCTCAGATCGTTGCGGATAACAATAAAGCGAGTTTGCTTAGAGCATTTGTCTCAGCTTTTCTGTTTCTTTGCTTTAAAAAATCTGATAGTTTTTTTGATGAGGTGGCAGTTAGGGGTGAGTAGTTACTTTTTGGATTACTCACAGAGAAGCAGTTGCGCCGAGGGGTATTCACCTCAGTCAAGGAGTTGGAAACGGCTATCGTGAAATTTATTGAAACACATAATGAAGCCAAGAAATCTTTTGTGTGGACGAAATCTGCTGAGGAAATTTTATTGAAAGTGGAGCGTGCACGCCAAGCACTCTCAAATCAGCAATCTATTTAATACAGCACACTAGTGTAGTGTATTAAATAGATTGCTGATATATAATGTGAGCTTAATTTAGCGATTAAGTGAAGACCAATGCCAGCTCAAGTTGAAATCAATTTATCACCGGAAGAAAAAAAGCAGTTAGAAAAGAATATAAAAAGTCGAAAAATATCGGTGAGATTAGCTGAGCGGTCAAAGATTATTTTGCTCGCTGCCAAGCAGGTTCCCAACTACCAAATTGCGAAAAAGTTAAGCATTGATGTCAATACGGTGGGCCGATGGCGTAATCGTTTTGCAGAAAAGCGTCTGGCAGGTATAGAGAAGGATTTGCCCAGGGGGGCTAATCATGGCGGTAAGAATTCAGAAGAGCAGGCAAAACTCCGCTCGAAAATTATCAAGATGACGACAGGAAGTAAGCCAAAGGATGGGACACACTGGACAACGCGAGGCATGGCGAAAGTCTTAGGAATTAACCACTCTTTTGTCAGCAGGGTATGGCAGGAAGTGGGCCTTAAGCCTCATCTAACCGAAAAGTTCAAGGTGAGTAACGATCCTGCTTTTGAAGAAAAATTATGCGATGTTGTTGGCTTGTATATGTCACCGCCAGAAAATGCTGTTGTCTTTTGTGTGGATGAAAAAAGCTCGATTCAGGCCCTGGATCGGACACAGCCTGGACTACCCATGAAACCGGGGCGGTGTGGCACCATGACCCATGATTATAAACGTCACGGGACAAGCACTCTTTTTGCCGCCCTTAATACGCTGACTGGTGAGGTCATAGGTGAGTGTAGAAAGCGCCATCGTCATCAGGAGTTCTTAGGCTTTTTAAAGACCGTAGAAAAGCAAACACCCAAAGAACAGGATCTTCATCTTATCGTCGATAATTACGCGACTCACAAGCATGAAAATGTAAAGCGCTGGCTCAAGAGAAACAAACGAGTTCATCTTCATTTTATTCCGACCAGTTCATCCTGGCTAAATCTGGTGGAAAGATTTTTTGGATTACTTACAGAGAAGCAGTTGCGCCGAGGGGTATTCACCTCAGTCAAGGAGTTGGAAACGGCTATCGTGAAATTTATTGAAACACATAATGAAGCCAAGAAAGCTTTTGTGTGGACGAAATCTGCTGAGGAAATTTTATTGAAAGTGGAGCGTGCACGCCAAGCACTCTCAAATCAGCAATCTATTTAATACGGTACACTAGATGAAGCTCGACTCTGGAAGCGAATGCCTTTTGTCTCATTGCAATGGGCAATTACCTGGCAAGTCCTGGGGGAACCACAGCACGCGGCTCAAATTTTAGATCAGCTGCTGGAGCATTCCGAAGAAAAAGTTGTGCATGCAGCGGAGCAAATCAAGCAATTGAATGCGCTTGAAGGCGAGTGCCCGGAGCAGGTATATCTCGAATGCGAGGAAGAGTTAGGCCTGTTGGTTACAACCTATGCGCGAGCAATTCGCGAGGTTGAACATTTTGGCGATCAGGAACCCGGCTTTTATGAGCTTGTTGACCGTCAGTTTGTTAGCGTCGACGATAATCGCCGGTATTCCGCTGTGTTCGGTAAGCTCAATGACTTTTTGCTGGATGTACTGCAAAAGCGCAAGGTGCAGGCGGAAGAGGCGAGGCAACTGACTGAGGAGCGGGCACTACAAAAAGCTCAAGAAGCTGAGGCTGCGCAACTGGCGGTAGAAAAAGCAACGGCACAGGCAATGGCGGTACAGGATAGTGCGTCATCCATCATGCAGCTGCAATTGCAGTTAACTACAGGTCTCTTGAGTCGCGATGTAGACCAGGTGGCTCAGGTAATACATCAGGCACTCGGTGCAGATGAGGCCTCCGATGCTGCACTCAAAGCGCAGTTGATCAAGACCGTGGCCACTACTATCGCTCCACACTTTTTCACTGCTGCACTGCCTTGGGATTCACAGCTTTCCATGCTGGCGACCGTTTTGACTTATGCAGATGCCACTACCTTCACAGAATGCTCGGATGATTTTCTGGAGGCGGCGGCGTTTGCTGCGCAAATTACGGCTTCCCCCCTGTTTGATGATTTACTGCAACAGCGCATTGATCGTCAGGGGGCGGTCGATACCGCTCGGTTGCAGCAAAAAACGGTCTTTTTTCAAGGCAATTATGCCGATGCCTCTGCCTTTGACCTCGGTGATGAGTCCCCGGTTGAGATGGCATTTTATACAGCATTGAGTGCTGCCTTATCGGGCAATATGGATAAGGCGGCGGCGACACTTGAGGGGGTTGATGCTTCTGGCTTTACCCCCAGCTTTGCCAATTTTGAGTTGTTGCAGGGGCTGGTAACAGGGTATGCCACTTTGATGGCTCAGTTAGCCGATTTTCAGCCAGCTATAGAGAGGGCGCTGATGGGGGTATCCCACCGCTGAGGTGCAAGCGGGGATCGGCGATCTGGCGCAGGTGGCTCGCACAGGGGGCTGCTGCCCTCGGAGCCGGGTCCCAGCTTGAAGCTGGGGCCGCTATTGGCAGAGGGTAGGCGTGGGGAAGTGTATCGGATTGACCTCAACGCTGCTGGCGCAAAAATACCCGTAGCGCTGGCAGAAACGGTTCATTGGCGATGGCCAAATCCCGCCTCTGTCGCCGCCGGCTCAGACTCGGCTGGTGATCGACCCGGGTAAATTCGGGTAGCTGCCCGGCCTCATTGGCCTCTACCAGTACCGGCATAGAGGAGTAGCCGACTTGGTGGTACTCCTCTTCCTCATCCTGGCCATAAAAGATTTCGGCAACCTGAAGGTTGGGGCGGCTCTGTATCTGTACCTGGCGCAAATCTTCCTGTTGGCTTTTGTGCAGTCCGGCCAGCAGTTGGCGCTGATACTGGATGCCCGGATCGGCTCCCTGGGGGTCCAGCTGCACCAGCTTCTTTTCACACCACTTCACCGTGACTTTGCGAATGGACTTGCGCGCTTTGATCCACGACAGGGTAAGGGCGTCGGGGCGCTTCGGGCACATCAGCACTAGGCGATAGCACTGGCGTAGATGCGCGCGAGGATACCCCGCATCCGCAAGGATTTCCCGTACGGTGCGATCCTGTTCGGCTACCGGCCGCTCGGCCAGGGCGCTGCGAAGTTCGGCAATAGCCTCGGCAAAGCGCTCTTTGTGGTGGTTGAGTTGTTGTGCGCACCCCAGCGTCTTGGCCGGTACTGCCAGCAGGCCGGGCACCTGCAAGGTGGCGCGAGCATCCCCCCCAGCGCTGATGGGCTCCAGGTAGTCGAGTTGTGAATAGAGGGCGCCAGACAGTGAGTAGGGGCGCTCAAAAGTCTGGTTGAGGCTCAGGGCCGCGTCCTGCGCGAAGGGCGGCTGGAGTAGATAGTGCTGCCAGGGTTTCTCCGCATTTTGCAGGAGTTCCAGGGATTCTCTCAGGGTTTGGGCGGCGCCATGGAGGTTTTCCAGTAGCGGGGGTATGGCTTTTGCCTGGGTTTGGTAGTCATTCATCAGATAGGCCGGATAATAGGTCACTTTTATATTAATGCACTTAATAAATCGTTATCAATAGAGGGTGCTTTTATGCTGATAGCCCTCCCGGCGGGTTACCTGTAGAGCCTGTCAGCAGAGGGGGGAGGCTTACTGGTCGTTTAAAAGCGGGCGTTTGTGACTTGGGACCGCTATAATCCCGCGCCAAGTTATTTTGCTTCGATTAAGTTTGTTCGTCCTATGAGTGCTCAAGTTCCAGATCTGTCCGCTATCAATGAATTTCTTCTGTGTCCCACACCCGACGCCTGGGTGGAGGCGGCTCTGAAAGAGCCGGAGATGATGCTGATCGATCACGCCAACTGCGAGAAGAAAGCGGCGGGTACAGCCCTGAATCTGATGTTTCGCTACCTGAATGACTTTGAGCTGCTGAACAAAATGTCGCGCCTGGCCCGCGAGGAGCTCCGTCACTTTGAGCAGGTGCTGGCGATTATGGAGAAGCGCGGTATCGCCTATCCCCATGTGAGTGCCTCACGCTATGCGGCGGGCCTTCGCGCAGAAGTGCGCAGTGCTGAGCCGGGCAGGCTGATAGATACCCTGATTTGTGGCGCTATTATCGAGGCGCGCTCCTGTGAGCGTTTTGCACGAATTGCGCCGCAGTTGGATGATGAATTGCAGAAGTTTTATCTCTCGCTGCTGAAGTCTGAAGCGCGTCACTTCCGCGATTATTTGCATCTGGCGCAAAAGGCCTGCGATGAAGATATTCAGCCTAGAGTTCAGGCCCTGCTGGAGAAAGAAAAGGAATTGGTGCAAGGTACTGATGGGCAGTTCCGTTTCCACAGTGGTGTGCCGGAAGGTGCCGGGCAGTAAAGGCGCCTTAAGTTCTCACTGGGACTCTTAGATTTCCACAATGGCTGACACACTTGGCGATAGCAAAAGAGGCCGGCTGGCATGGACTGGTTGGCCTCCACTAGCCTTGGATAGCATCTTTGTTGGTTTTCTTGCCTGTCTACGCCGCTCTTCAGCCATCTGTTGAGAGCGATAGCCTCTTCCGCCTCGATTATGAGCGGGTTCTCTGCTGATCGTAGGCTGGCTAACACCAATCTCCCTGGCAATTACCCTCTGACTCCAATCTCTTTTCTTTAGCGCCCAAATCTGGCATCGTTGCTTTTCGGTCAGCTGTCGCTAACGTTTTGTCATCACTTAATCTCTTGGTGGAGAAGAAGCGGCAGATGTTACCTTCGCAAATTTCCAGTTTATTTGTCAGCATAACTATTCAGAACTTTCTCCAGTATTCCTTTGGCTTCCAGCGCCGCATCAAGATTTCCCTGAACATGGGCCATTGAGATTGCGCCTTCCTTAAGCAGAGCAGTCAGGCTTGTGATCTCTTCTGTTATTTCCTCTGGAAGAGATAACTCCTCAACATGTTTTCGAATCAATAGCGTTATCCCAGCTTTGTGTTCGGCACAGGCCCGATGGATGGCATTGTCTTGGTCACCGAATTCAGCGCTGGCATTGATAAAGAAGCAGCCATTGAAGTGGCCAATATCTGGAACCTGACTATGAAACCAGTCAGTTAAGGCATTAAATAATTCTAGCAATGCGAGCTTGCCTGCAGGAACATTTTCCAGCCTCGATATCAGCCATGCCCGGTAACTGTGATCACGATAACGTATAGTCGCCTCTACCAAATATTCTTTGCTCGGGAAATGGTGATAAAGCGTCTTTTTAGCTATGCCGGACTCTGCCAACACCAGGTTCACACCCACGGCGTGAATGCCGTGTATGTAGAATAACTTAAAGGCGGTACGAACCAGCAATTCTTGCTTATCCATTGGTAATACCTATATCAGATGCTCGAATCTTGACATTGGTAGACAGAACTGTCTACCCTAAAGTAGACCGGCCTGTCTACCATAATAGAGGTTTTCCCTATGTACAATCGCCTGATTACTTCACGTCATTCTGTTTCTTTGCTGGCGGGCCTGGGAGCAATGTTGTGTATTACCGCTCTGAGCAGCTTGGGTAGTGCAATTCAGTCCACCATTTGGCTGATTCCTCCCTTTGGTGCGACGATGGTAATCCTTTTCGGATTACCGGAAAGCCCGCTTGCACAGCCTAGGAATATCATCGTAGGGCACCTTCTAACAACCGCGATCGGCCTTTCTGTAGCAGCTTTAGCGGGAGTTACACCCTGGTCTATGGGGTTAGCTGTAGGATTAGCGGTAAGCTCGATGCTTCTGACCAATACTACTCACCCACCAGCTGGGGCCAATCCTCTGGTCGTTATGCTCGCAGGTGAACACTGGGATTTCCTGTTGATGCCGGTGGCGGCAGGAACCGTTCTGATTGTGGTATTCGGGGTGCTATACCACCGGCTTATTTCCGGGCAGCGGTATCCGAAGCGATGGTTGTAAGCAGGGTTCTTCAGGCAAACTGAACAGCTTGACCGGCAATAATGCCGGGGGCTCAGTTTGCTCATTTGCATAACGCCTTGCTAAGCGGTACGCGTTAGCAGGTCCAGTAGTGGAGCCCGTTTTTTTGGCCGGAGCGATATTTAAGCAGCTTGGTACACCCAGCATTGGCGTGAACTAATGGGGTGAAAGCCCCCTGTAGGAAGATGGGCTCCATTAAGCGTTAACTACTAGCGAGTGGCAACAGCAAGGTCGCGAGGTCTTGTGGGGAGGAAGCCGCTAGCAAAACTACCAGCTGGCCCATGAGTAGACCCGGCCCGCTAGCCACCATCGTGGGATAGAAAAAATGGTGGAACATAGCAGCGCCTCGCTCAGCAATGAGCAAGGTGATTAAACCGAAGTCAGCCGACGGCATAGCAGCCTAATGCCAAGATTAATACCTTGGACCTGAACCTAAATCCATGAGTTAAAAGATAAGGCTAGCCTACCGATATATTTCCAGTCGGTTAACGTTGAGGTAGCGCACTGCCATAACATTCAGCATCGTTGGGTAGAGATTCATTACGGATAGGGAGCCGCCCATTGCGGACCCGCACGATGGGTACGTGCATCATCTCGCTGCTTAAAATTTGCACGCTTGGGTGTTTTTAGGTTCCTCCTCTCACTTCGAATCAAGCCTATCCAGCAATCGGATAAACTCTTCAAGCTCTTTACTGCTGGTAGAGTCCACAGAAAATTTATTGTGGAAAAATACGGTTAGTTTTACTTTGGGGGAATTGATAAAAATTGTATAACCGTCATAGTCGGTACTGACCGTCAGCCCCTGGTAATGCCACTCATTGCCTTCCTTGTGCCCCTCCTTGGTCGCTTTATCAAATACCCGCAGCGCTTGTTTAACGTCAATCTTCTGTTCGGTATCCATTGCTGCTTGCCCCTGCCACTAAGCTTGTTGTTTTGAGACGAAACGGTCTTTGATCTGGAAGCTTAGACGACATGGGTACCGACATCCATAGCTCTCCTTCGTATAGATACCTGGAGCCTCTGAACAACCCCGTTATGCCTCTGTAAGCCCCGAAGGGCGGGCCTTGAAGGCCACAGCTGCTGCGTTGCAGCTCTTGTAAAGGACTAGGGCCATTCGCGGCGAACTGCGTCTAACATCTGTAGCCTTCAAGACCCGCAGAGGTATTACGGGGTTGTTCAGAGGCTCCTTAACTGGCTGGTCTACCTGGGTTTGCTGCCATTTGTCGTTGGAATCTTTATGCTGTGGTTGGGGTTGTCCATTTTGGGGGGGAGTCCGCGCCTGTTATTAGTGCCGTA
Organism: Microbulbifer regidiadema (SeqCode); assembly: GCF_052466995.1. Classification (NCBI taxonomy): domain Bacteria; kingdom Pseudomonadati; phylum Pseudomonadota; class Gammaproteobacteria; order Cellvibrionales; family Microbulbiferaceae; genus Microbulbifer; species Microbulbifer regidiadema (SeqCode). The sequence continues at coordinate 307,286 of NZ_CP174297.1, forward strand.
ATACTCAGTTTTCTCTGTGGTATCTGGTGGGGGGACGCTGCTGATATTTCGCACTGTCGGGGCGCTACCGGTGCTATTGCTCAATTTCGCTTTTGTTGTCTGGGCTGAGGCCCGGTTAAATCCCAATCTGCCGGGGCGGAATCAGCATTTCCGCACCCGCAGTATCGTGACCTATCTCGTAACGGTCCCTCGCTGTTTTCAGTGATGGACGATCTTTTATCGATTCGGTGATTGCTAGGTTAGGTATTGCTCAAACCTATGATAGGGCGCTGAGCTTACTAATGAAAATGGTGAGCTTATTGAGTTACCTCTTGAAACTGCAGTTTCTGGTTCACCCCTCAATGCATTGATCTTTAGTGGCAGAATTATACCGGCTAAGACAAAAGCATTCCGGTTTGCTGGCGATCTGGAAGGCTGGTCATTCGTCCTCGTCTTTGTGGCCCCAGATCGCCTCGGCTTTTTTTGACAGTATGAGCAGCGCAGCGGTTTCTGCGAGTGCCTTCTCCTTGCGTTGCAGCTCTGCCTCAAGCTTTTTAATACGCTTTTTCTCGGCCTTACTGGCTTTTTGGTTGCGCTTCGACTGCTCGTCAGATACAGCATTAGCTGACATGCAGGTCGCTTTCCAGGCCTGAATCTGCTCGGCAAAAAGGCCGTTTTTGCGGCAGTATTCACTGAGTTCCACCTCAGTCATCGGGGCGGCCTCAAGGACGATTCTGAATTTTTCTTCGCTACTCCAGTTTTCGGGAGTGGCAGAGTTGGACGGCAAAACAGCACCTCGTTGTCTAGCGGCTTTGCGCCAATTGTACAGGGTGGCGGTACTGATGCCTTCCTGACTAGCCAGTTCGGCCACGGTCATACTGTGAGGCGGTGCCATCTTCTTGAAGATGGCCTCTTTACGTTCGGGTGAATAGTGGGGCATGATCGAACCAGGTGAAAGAACCGGTGCGTTTCGTGTTGCAGGGCGGACAATGCTGAAGGTGGCAAAAGTCGGATCAGTGCTGAAGATTATGCCATTGCCATGTTGAATGAAATCGAGCAGCCAAAACACTTCCGCACGATATTCAATGTTGCTTACTGATTGGTAGAATCGAAAAAACTTACCAAGGGTAAGCTGTACTTATACACTCAACTTTCTCTCCTTAGGTGCTTAAATTCTTTACAACACCGATTAATACAACCTTTTTTGACACTAAACGCCAATTAATGCAGCCTCTATTGTATCATTATTTGATACTATAAATTTCTAAATGCTATGTTTATTGGATTAAAAGGTACAAATAAACTCTCTCATTAATAATTTAGGTTCAGAGTTAGCTTGCTTTAAGAGCTCTCTGCCAGTAACCAGGTTCTAAATCTTTAACCTCTGATTGAGAATTGAAGGCATGAGAGGAAGTCGAGAATGTTGTGCAAAAATCAAGAAAAAACTCAAACTGCTGAATTGGAAAAGGGCGGTTTCTCCTTGTTAGAAGGTGAAACACCATTGGCTTTTGCACCGACTATTACTCTCAATCAGAAGGATGAGTGTATACCTCAACATTATTTAAAGTACCAACACACATTGCAATCGGTTGAAGCCATCTTACTTGATGTTAGTTATGATGAAAGATATCCGGTTTTCGCTGTAGAAACTGACAGACAGCTTTATATACAAGTCGGAATTATAGGTTACGATAATTATCGTTCCATAGAATCTCAACCCAGCAAAAAAATTGTTTACGGTCGTAAATGGCGTGTAGAACCTCATCTCCCAAGTTCAGAGATCATTCAAACTGCATACTTAGCACTTCAAAAAGCTCGCGAGCATGAAGTAAGAGAGCTATTCAAGCTCCACAAAAAAGAAAAAGTCACAACACCGTTTAGCACACATCACGATTTACCCTTGATGGCCAAATACCAGGGTATGTTTGTCAACATACGTGAACCCGCTTCGGAATCAGTTGTAATACAAAGCCTTGAAGATCTTAGGTACGATGGCGCTAGCCTTAAGCTGGTAGAGATTACCCCTGTAAATGGTGGCCCCTGGTTGCTACAATTGGAAATGACGCCAGGGCCCCATAGCCAATTACCAGAGGTTGAGCAGAATACATTCAATTTACTGGTAGATGATTTGAGTGAAAACACACTTTTTTATAGCTTAATGGACACATTTCTTTCCTGGAGTAATCGTCATTTGGAAGAATTTTTCTACTTTCAAAACTATCCACGCTTTTCACGAAAAAACAGCATTAGAGCTATCTCTGAATTGAGCCAAAAGACCCGTTGTCGCAAAGCTCTACAGCGAGTAAACGGATTTAATGCTCAATTTGAACAATCAAATTATGAAATCGACAAGACCCGAGTACCAACGCTCTCTGATAGCAATCTAGGACGTAAATTAGCCGCTCAAATTAAACGTCATGACATCACTGAAGGTATATTACCTATCGATTGTGAGCAGTTTTTTTAATGTGAATAGACAGTAGCCACTCGCAAACATGGTTGCGTTTTTGGTGGGTCTGCTTTTTTAAGAGTTCGGTGAATCCCCCTGTGTCAGGATAGTTGTCGCCTCTTTAAAATGGAAAGTAAGACAGGGGGCGGTAAGAGGAGCAAATGCCCCGTTACTCAATAGAACGCAAAGCCTCAGTACTTAAGAAGCTGCTGCCACCGGATAATCGACCTATCCCAGAGGTTGCTGTGGAGGAAGGCATTAGTGAAGCTACCTTGTACAATTGGCGTCAAGAAGCCAAAGAAAAGGGGGTCCCTGTGCCTGGTAGTGGTAAGCAGAGTAAAAATTGGTCAGCAGAAGCTAAGTTTGCTGTCGTCGTTGAAACAGCAAGGCTCAGCGAGGCTGAACTCAGTGAATACTGCCGTAGTAAGGGACTGTACCCCGAGCAGGTGCAGGCCTGGAAGACAGCCTTTATCGAAGGGACGCTGTCGGATGCTGAGCGACGCAAACGGGAGCGTGAAGAGGCTCGGCAAGCTAAGCGGCGTATCAAGGAGCTGGAGAGGGATCTCAGACGCAAGGAGAAAGCGCTAGCTGAGACAGCGGCGCTGCTGGTGCTTAGAAAAAAGTTGAATGCCCTCAGGGGAGAGGTAGACAGCGGGGACGATTGACTCCGGCCCCAGAGCGGCATCAACTCATTGGCTGGATAGAAGAAGCCGTGGCAGCCGGTGCCCGTAAAGCCCCGGCTTGTGATGAGGCCGGCATCAGTCTGCGCACCTTGCAGCGCTGGAGAGGTGAAGAGGGGGCAAAGGAGGATCTTCGTCCCAATGCACAACGCCCAATACCGAAAAACAGGCTAACGGAAGAAGAGCGAAAAACTGTTTTAGCCGTGTGCAATAGCCCAGAGTTTGCCAGTAAGCCGCCGGGGCAAATAGTGCCTGCACTAGCAGATTGCGGTGAGTATATAGCCTCAGAATCAAGCTTTTATCGGATATTGAAGGCTGCGGGACAACTACAACATCGTGGGCGATCACGGCCGAGGAAAAAGTATAAGCCGCCTACCACTCATGTGGCAGAAGCACCCAATCAAGTCTGGTCGTGGGATATAACCTATCTACCATCGAGAGTTAAAGGGCAGTATTACTACTTGTATCTGGTGGAGGATATTTATAGTCGTAAGGGCGTGGTCTGGGAGGTGCATGAGTGTGAATCTGGTGAGCATGCAGCCACGCTGATGCAAAGGGCCATACTCCGAGAGCAATGCTTTACTAGCCCCCCAGTGCTGCACTCTGACAATGGTGCCCCGATGAAGTCGCAAACGTTACGAACCAAGCTGTACGACCTGGGGGTTCAAACTTCACATAGTCGCCCACGGGTTAGCAATGATAATCCCTACTCAGAGTCACTGTTCCGTACAGTAAAATACTGTCCTAGCTGGCCATCACAAGGATTTAACTCCTTAAATGCAGCGAGAGAATGGGTGGAGGAATTTATGCGCTGGTACAACCATGAGCATCTGCACAGTGGCATCCGCTATGTCACTCCGGCAGACAGGCATGCTGGTAAGGATACAGTTCTGTTGTCGAATCGCAATAAGGTCTATCAGTTAGCGCGTGAGAGAAATCCACTGCGTTGGTCAGGAGATACAAGGAACTGGAGACCGATAGGATCTGTAGCGCTAAATCCACAGAGAGCGGAGCCGGAAACTAAGACTGCTGCATAACAATGAAAGGCGACAACTATCTTGAAAAATACCGAACCCAAACCTGAGTTTAATATACTTATTCCTACTCACTAATGGACCTATAGAACCAACACTATTGTATCCATTTTGGAAACATTGTTCCTCTAATTTGGCTGATTATCAAATTTAAGCTTTACATTACGATAGATAGTAAGTTTTGAACATTAACCAAATGCTTTAGGAGCTTGAAATGAAAACAAAACTTATCTTACCAATGATTCTATCGAATATGTTAAGTGGGGTAGGGTCCGGTGTTATGATCTATGTATCTGGAGGCAATCCGATTTGGATAGGAGCGCTTTTAGCTACTTTGCCTTTACCATTTTTCTTGATGGTGCTGACAAATGTATTCAGTATTTCAAGAACATCAGAAAGGTTACCGGCTATCCAGGCAATTAATTTTGCCGGTGTTGCATTAGTTGCATATACACTTTATTCCACTCAAGCTCCACTGTCCTTTGTCCAGTATATTCCTGTTGCAGTAGCCGCACTGGGCTTCGTGTCTCTACATTGGTATGTATGGTCATTTTCCTACTACAATCGAGGAAAAAGCAAAGCTATAGCAAAAGGTCGGACACTGCCTGAAATGCGCTTCAAACGATTAGATGAAACCAGTGTCTCTTCCTCATCATTTAATGGTACTAAAACGCTCATGGTTTTCTTCAGAGCCAACTGGTGCCCATTCTGCATGAATCAACTTAAAGAAGTGAAGAAGTATGCTGATAAACTGAAGCAAAACGATGTAAAAGTGAAGTTTATCTCTAATCAAGGTTTCGGTAATTCACAAGCACTCGCCAAAAAACTTGATTTACCTAACCACTTTGAAATTCTTCAAGATGAAGGATTAAAAGGTGCTAAAGTTTTGGGTATTGAAGATATTGATGGCTCTCCTGCAGGAATGCCCGGATACCCCAAGGACACAGTTATGGCAACAGTGATAGTTTTAGATGAAGATGGAAAGGTAGTATTTGGTGATGAGACTGACAATTACCGCAGACGACCAAACCCAACTACATTCCTACATGTTTTTGAAAAATCAAAAGCGCCGTCGGAAAAGGCAAACTCAACCCTTAATAGCATTGCATAGCGAGGTATCTAATTATGAAGCAGCAATTTGTGATAAAGGTATTCTTTCGTGGTGACTGGTGCCCATGGTGTAATGCCTACTTGAGAGACTTCGACAGCAACATTGATAAAATTCATCAGCTGGGTGGAGAGGTAATTGGTATCACTTCCCAGGCAGGAAACCAATCAAAGAAAAATAACAACTTACGGTTTGATATTACTGTTGATAATGAAAACGTGGAGGCACGGAAGTATGGCATAGTCATTACTCCACAAAATGAAGTTCCTTATCCAGATGGTATTGATGCTTATTCACATGGAATGGTTCAACCTGGCGTGGTTATCGAGGACACCAGTGGAAATATTTTATACCGTTGGGCCATTAACCCCAATGAAATGAACCTTGGAGGTGCAAAAGATCGCCCTCTAGTTAGTGACATCGTTGATGATTTGGAAAATATTCTAGTTGGAGCGAGCAAAGGAAGTAAGACTGCTTTCAAGACAACCGATATGGATTATCTGAAAAATGAACACCCTGTTGAATATAAGCAAATCCAAGCGTATTTAGCATCAATGGGTAAGTAAAATCTTTCTATTTGCTAATTCATCCCTTTCCATTATGGAAAGGGGTTTTTCTATACTGTACTCAGATTTTTATAGATAGAGGGTGAGATTTTGGAGTTTTTCTTCCTAAGTCTAGCTAGTGTGGATATCAAGGTTAGGAATAGGTCCGATATATTTCTTAACAATTCTAGATTTGTACTCTACACATGGTGAAACTACCACAACTGCTTAAAAATGGATTGGAGTTTGAATATGAAAAAGTCGACCGTAAATTTTGGCTCAATTGTGTCAGAAAATTCAGTTAAACACAGAACTGAATCCGTTGATGGCATCAATATTTTCTACCGCGAATCAGGCGATCCATCGTATCCAACTATTGTTTTGTTGCACGGGTTCCCTTCTTCTTCATATCAATATCGAGAAGTCCTTTCTCGGCTAGGAAACGAGTTTCATATTATCGCACCAGACTATCCAGGTTTTGGCTACAGCGATAAGCCGAGCATTGAGGAATATGAATATACGTTTGATAATCTTGCTTCGACGATATCGAAGTTTCTCGATCAGCAAGGCATTAAGAAGTATTTTCTGATGATCCATGACTATGGTGCACCTGTTGGCTTTCGAATCGCGACGTCTAAGCCAGACCAAGTTACCGGTTTCATTGTGATGAACGGCAATGCTTACAAGGAAGGCCTGAGCGAGTTAACTCTCCAATCACTCAGCAGCAAGCGCTCATTTGAAGATGAACAAGCAAAAGTTAACGGCTTTATGAGTCTTGAAGGAATCCAGTGGATGTACACCAGCGGTGCAAACAACCCTGAAAACATAAGCCCTGATGGGTGGCATTTAGATCACGCTGTGGTTGATGAGTTTGACACGTCAGCCTTAAATCTTGAATTACTTTATGACTACCCAAATAATCTCAAACATTATGTGGATTGGCAATCTTACTTGAGAGAAATGCAACCGCCAATGCTAATTGTATGGGGGGGAAATGATCCCATCTTCCCAGGTAGCGGAGCTGAAGCCTATAAGAAAGATGTTAAAGTAATAGACTTTCATCTGTACGACACTGGTCATTTTCCGCTGGAGGAGTATGCAGATGACATTGTCCAAAAAATGCGTGTCTTCTTAAGAAAACAAACTTCAGTGGCTGAATAGTTTGATTTAGATATCTTATAGGGATTAACGGGAATTCCTCAACTGGAATTCTCGATCTCGCTTTTTCTCAAACCTGAGCATCAAACGCTCAACTTTATGACTTCTTGCTATTGAGAACATACTCATCAACACAATAATGCCCCCTTAAGAACTTCTTCAGAGCGCTCTTCATAAATTGTTGTCGTTGATAGATTGTCATGATCAGCTATTTTCTACCACCTCCACTGATTCCTTCTGCTTATGAATTACATTAGTGATTAATGAGCACCAGTCGGAGAGTAAGGGGCACTTTTGAGTAATAGAAAGAAGGAGCTTGATGTTTAGAGGTCATTCTTTAATTATTAAAAGGGAAGGTCACCTATCGAACCTTAAGGCTATCGTATACCCGGTTCGCTTCAGTATAGAAAAAGGTCCTAGAGATGTACCCGTGACTATTGTCAACCCGTCAGTTATTGATGATAAGGTCCCTAACTATTTTGAGAGTAGCACTGCGTCTCTTTGTGGGAGCAAGGAAAAGCCAGAGTCTAAAGATAAACACTTTAGTGAATAGGGAAAACTAATAAACCAAATTGTCATTTAGCCCTCTTACACGAGGGCTATTATTTCATCGTATGCTTATTTCGAAGAAAAATAACTAACCAAATCTGCATACCCTCCGATATATTCCTCATTGATTGTGATCTGAGGAACGGTACGCTTTGGTGTTAGTTTCTGCATTTCAGCATATCGATTGGGATCACGCCCAACATCAAACTCTGTTATTTCAAAGTTATTTTTAGTAAGTAAAGACTTGGCTGCTACGCAATATGGGCAGCTAGAAGTCGAATATATGGTTGCTCTTTTCACAATAAATACTCTAATCAAGGATGAAGTTCGGGGCAATGTCAATATTGTGCCTCCATTAAGAGTGAATTATAGTGCACCCAATAGGTATTAATAGACGTCAATCGTCCATATAATATGTCAGAAAGTCCAGATGTATATCTTGAGGAGCCAGATGCGTTAAGTACGCTATTCACAGGCTTGGCACTTAGCGCAGAAATATTTGTCGATGGCGAATTCTGTGGTACCTGGGTTCTCGATGCTTCTGGAAGCAGGAAGATGACCTTTCACTTGATAGATCAAGGGGAGGCATGGCTGCATAGAGAAAATCAGCCACCAAAGAGGCTTGAACCTGGTGACCTGATAATTTTTCCGCATGATGATAGCCATGTATTGAGTAATAGTTCGATACCCCCCCTGATTTGGATACTATTAATGCTCTACCACAATGGACCCCTGATCTGTCAGTCACTCGTATCATCTGTGGATATTTCGAATTTGAAAATTCGATAATTTGGCCTCTACTTGATACTTTAGAGTCTTTGATTTTATTGCCGGTCAATAAGCACAGTATCGCTCTTCATGGTGTCAAAACCTACATAGATCTAATTATGTTAGAGCTTAACCACAAGCGGCCTGGCTCACACTCAGTTGTCAATCAACTTGCTAAGCTGCTATTCATAGAAGTTCTTCGCCAGCAGATAGCAATTGGTCAGGTTAAAAGTGGGCTACTAGCCGCTCTATTCGACAATAAAATAAGCCGTGCTCTTGCAGCAGTACACAATAATCCCGAACGCTCTTGGTCACTACAGAGAGTCTGGCAAAACATGCCGCCATGGGAAGGTCATCTTTTGCCAAAAAATTCCATGATCTTGTAGGGACTCCGGCGATGCAGCACTTAACTGCTTGACGTATGCAGCTAGCCAAACAACTCTTAATGACAACTTCACTATCAACGGCAGAGATATCTGATAAGTGTGGCTATGAGTCCGAATCCGCTTTTCGCAAAGCATTCAAGAAGCAACTTGACATTAATCCTGGTTCAGTAAGAAAGAGCCGTAAGCTGTAATTCCCCTCAAAGAAGTAAGCTTCCTGCTTCAATCATTTTTTAGCATTCTTTGAATAAAGCATGGGTCTTAATGGTAGAGGATATTTAGTGTATACCTTTAGTCCAGCTATTAGATCAAAGTCTAACCAAGCTCGTTTTTTAGAAACTCGATAAAAACCCTTGTTTTCGCAGGCATTGCTCTACCACTAGGAATCAGTGCGCTAACAGGTGGACCGGGTACTACTTTATCTGGGAATAACTCAATAACTTCACCATTTTGAATAGAAGAGCCGAGTGCTTTGTCATAAACCTGCGCTATACCCATACCACCAACAACAGCGTCTATCAGAGTTCGTCCATCTCTGAATATTGCTACTGGGGAAGGGGAGAATTCAGTAATTGAGCCATCACTTTCTCGAAATGACCAATCTCTCATTTTTCCAGTGGGCGCCCGGAAAACGAGAGCTTCATGGTCTCGTAACTCAGTTAAAGTCTTAGGTTTCCCTTTTTTTGATAGATAGCTAGGTGAGGCACATAGAATACGCTTAGATTCGCACAAGGTTTTTGCGATAAAAGAGCTATCTTCTAGTTCACCAATTCTCACGACGACATCCCATTCACCTTTGATAGCATCCTCTAGGCTGTCAGAAAGAGAGACTTCGACCGTAACCTTGGGGTGTGATTGTGTGAAACCTTTTAAAGCGCTTACAATATTTCGGCCAATTCCTATAGGTAAATTGATGCGTAAGCGCCCAGCAGGCTCATCCTTTCTAGCATTCAGTAGTAACTTAGCATCATTGATTGTCTCAATCGCATGTTTTGCAGCATCAAGAAATATCTTGCCTTCTTCGGTCAACCTGATACTGCGTGTTGTTCTGTTGAATAGCTTAAGACCCAATTCCTCCTCAAGCTTCTTAACGGCCTTACCCGTGCCTGATTTGGTTGAGTTCAATGATGCCGCAGCTTTTGTAAAGCTACCATGCTCTGCTACAGCAATAAACACGACTATCTCATTCAAGTGAGCTTGTTGGAACATCGATTGTGTCCTTAAGGGATACAGTGAGTTTCAAAATAGCATGTTTATAGAAGATATCAAACTGTCTACTCTAGTCGACAACGGTTTGGGGTAGACAGTTCTTTAAGTCTATATAGATAGTCAACCAATTGGCTGACTAGTCACACTAATGTCTTACCCATAACCTTTGGTTAGAAACTTTAAGCGATTACAGGAATGGATTATGTCTCTTCAAGAGAAACTAGATGCTTTTAAAGAAGTGTTTAAAAAACAGGCCCCAGAAGGTGCTTTCGAAGCTTTTGCCCGGTCCTCCCAGGAATTGGCAGATAGTGGCCAAGCAGAACGATCTGTTAAAGTAGGAGAGAAAGCTCCAGACTTTGCATTGCAAGATTCTGACGGCAATGAAGTTGTATTGAAAGAGCTACTTGCTAAAGGTCCCGTTATTCTCACTTTTTATCGTGGAGTTTGGTGCCCGTACTGCAATATTGAGCTCCAGGCATTAGAAGAAGTTGCAGAGGAAATCAAGGCTCGTGGTGCAACCTTGGTTGCTATTTCTATGCAAGGGCCGGGGGAAAGCCGTAAGTCTCAACGAGATAATAAGCTGAGTTTCCCAATTCTAACTGACCAGGGTGGTGAGCTCGCAAACAAATTAGGTATACGCTGGACATTACAGTCCTACGTAATTGAATTCCACAAGATGTTCAAGGTTGAACTCCCGACCATCCACCGTGATGGAGAGTGGAATCTACCTATGCCTGCAAGATATGTGATCGACACCGATGGCACGATTGCTTATGCTGAAGTGAATCCTGACTATACACGTCGTCCTGAGCCGAGCGATTTGTTTCCGGTCCTTGATAAGCTGAGTCAATCTACAGTTGCATAATGTAGAAACACTTCTACACATCATAGAATGTGACTAAACCCCGCCCCATTGGGCGGGGCTTGTGACTTATATGGTCATATCCGAAGTAATCCTGGTGTACGCCTGTCACCAACAGCAGATACGAACTGCCTTTCCGCCTTTAGCACCACTACGAATAGACATTTCTTTTTGGAGGAGTTAAATTAACTAATTTTGAGACGGATAGCAAAAATCGTTGGTCAATTTTTTGGCGCTATTTGTCTATTATGGATTCTATCACTCCCTGAAAGTTGGAGGTGATTCACCTGAGGCTTCAGTAACAACTTCATGTGTTGCAATAGGGTTTTTTCTTATTTGTCATTCAGGTTTGATTGATCGTAGCTTCTTGAAAATCCATATAGAAAACTTAAAGTTGCTAGCTGTGAGTGCAATATCTTTGGTTCTCGTTGAACTCAACGCTTCACTTTCGCTTACGACATTTGTTGGTGCTGTGGCTATGATGATCTGCGCAGTAAAGTATTCTGTAGAGCAGATGATTTTGGAGGCTGTTAGGCTGTTAGGCTGTAGAAGCTACTGAGTTATTAATAAATAACTGGAAATGTCAAGATTCGATACCTTTCCTTCTTGCTGCTCCGGGACCATAGCCAAAGTGTTTTTTAAATACTTTACTAAAACTGGCCTCGGATTGATAGCCAAACTGATGGGCTACTTGAGCAGTTGAATTTTTCTTTTCATAAAACTCTTGGTGAGCACGCTGCATTCTCCAATTGGTAACATACTGCATCGGTGTCTTTTTCACTAAAAGCAGGAATTTTTCAGAGAATGATGATCGAGACATAGCAGCAAGTTTGGATAATTTATCAACTGTCCACGAGTATCCTGGATCAGAATGGATAGACTGTAAAACTTTTCCCAGCTTGGGGTCCGCGAGTGCTTTAATGTATCCATCGGTAAACTGTGAGCTCTTCATATGAGCGCGGACAATATAAATAAATAATATTTTGGACAAGTGATCAATAGCAATTTTCTCGCCAGGCAAATTGTTTTCTATTTCAAATGTTAAAAAACGAGTCACCGTTTCAATTAGTGCAGCGCCTTCAGCCAAATCATTCTGAACGATTAAAACCTCAGGCAAATCTTCATGAAGAGGATTCCAGCTAAAGTGATCGAGTTCAAAATAACCGCATATTAAACTTGTAGCAGCCCTACCTAAAGCCTGTCCCTCATCATTAGGTTGGTTAAGTTCCAGTTTAAGGTCTGGTGTGTCCTGACTATGGGTTATTGTATGAACAGCATCATGAGGAAATACCACCAAGTCACCGGCCCTTAATGGTATTGGCACATCCTGAGAGGGTAAATGTAACCAGCAAACACCACGGGTAACAAGATGAAAGGTGGCCTTTTGCTCTCCGGAGGTGTCTACCCGCCACGCGCCATAAAATTGGCTGTATAAAAAAACATGTGCTTTTAAGTGGAAAACCCGGAGCAAATCACTTAACACGTCCATAACGGCAAACACCTAAAAACCATATATTCATACGATCTGACATAAAATACATATTCTAAAGCATTTATCATACAGATTGTAAGGATATTATACGTTCCAGGTTGAGTGCTAGCAATATCCTGCTTGCTTACCCTACATAACTTAATAGCTTTGGATAGGAAAATACCTGATGAATTTTTTAAATAATCTAGTAGCGCCAGTTGTAGCACTAGGGTTTATCTCTTTCTCATTAAATAGCTTTGCCGGTCAAGCCGAGCCTGGTATGAAGATTGATCCGGAGCGGACTGCAATCGTAATAACCGACCCGCAGAATGATTTCTTAAGCCCTAATGGTGTAACCTGGGGTGTGGTGGGAGAAAGCGTAGAAAAAAATAATACAGTTCAGAACCTCGAACGGTTAATGAAAGTTGCAGGGAAAAAGGATGTGCCTTTATTTATTTCCCCACACTATTACTACCCTCATGATCATAAGTGGAAGTTTGAGGGGAACCTCGAAGTGGTAATGCACAAACTTGGTATGTTCAACCGAGACGACCCTCTAAGCTTAAACGGGTTTGAAAACTCTGGAGCTGATTGGTTGGAGCAATATAAGCCATATATAAATAATGGTAAGACAGTTGTGACCGGCCCGCATAAAATTTATGGCCCTGAGACAAATGATTTGGTACTCCAACTGAGAAAACAGGGGATTGATAAAGTAATTCTTGCAGGGATGTCTGCAAATCTATGCACAGAATCGCATATGCGCGAATTATTAGAGCAGGGATTTGAAGTGGCTGTTGTAACCGATGCAACAGCTGGTGCAAATTTGCCCGAGGGCAATGGCTACGAAGCAGCAATGATTAACTTCAAGTATATGGCTAATGATATACTTACCACAAAAGAAGCGGTTAAATTGATTAAAAAGGAATTCTAAGTAAGTAAACGTAGGCATAATCAAATTCTCTATAAATCTAGTTTATAGTGAGTGGTTATGCCTACAAAGGATATTTGCAGACATTTGATGGATAAGCTCTTTGATTATCTAGGGGCCCTCTGATCGACGATCAACAACTGGCGGATGAAATCTGTATTCGGCAGTGTCATGAAATGGGACCCGTCACTTTTCGGGGTTCAATGAGGCACACCAGAGTCAGCCGTTCACCTTCTTCTCCACGATAGGTGTAAAGTTAACCGCACGGAAAATGCTGGGTGCGAAGCTATGGCCAATATAGATGTCGCCGATGCCATGCCCAATATGAGAAAGCACCTGTACTGTTGGCTAGCCAGGGAGCGATCCCATAGGAACTTCTATGCGGCGCTCCCCACTCGTTTGCCCTTTCTGTGATGCGCCAGCGAACCAGGACTCTTGGATTATGGTCAGGGCATGTAGCACTCTTGGCCAGCTACCGCTGTGGACGTTGGCATGGATCAGCCCGGCATGTCGACCCTTTTCTATTTGTTGGTGAATGTGCCACGTTAGTGGCTACCCTTTGCAGAGAAACAATCCCAGATTGGCCATTTCTCACGGTTAGAGCCATTGCTCAGATACGATAGCACGCCAATTTCTTGAAGCAGTGAAGGAGTTGAAAAGAAAGGAGGTCGAAATGATCCACTTGATTAACGCTATGCACAATAGCGTTGTTTTCAGCTCAAAACGCAGTATCTCCATTAGATCTCTCTCTAATGAGGACTCATAACGTCCCATTTCGGGTGCCAGGCCTGATACGCTGCGGTTGGCAATGCCTATTTTTTTCGAACAGGGTTATGCTTGAGTATGGCTCTCATTTTCACTTACCTATGTAAACTTGGACCATATTGCCATTTTCCGATGTATCTTACAGGAGTCTTATCAGTCATTATTCAAAAATAAACCAACAACGTAGAAGTGATTCTTTAGCGGCTACCCTAATCGTAAGGGTGTAGTTCTTCTATTTAGAAGTTTTTTGTAAGTGATGATCTATAAAGTTCACTTTTAATTCTTCTATACTCTACTTCTATTATTAAATGTTCTCTAAAATCAATTCATGATTTTTAACTCTATGATCTCTTATCAAATTTACCTCAAAGGAGAAAAGCAATGTCTCTCGCCAACGAACTCGGTGCGTTTAAAGCTGAATTTTTGAGTAAAGTTGATGGTCGAGTAGCATCAGTAATGGAAAACGCTTCAGCTGATTTAGAAAAAGAATTCCATAAAAGACCGTTATTAGGTGTTGGTGATCATGCCCCTAACTTCACATTACCATCAGCTACCAACAAATCCGTTAGTCTATCTAAGAAATTGGAAGAAGGGCCAGTAATCATCTCATTTTATCGTGGTAGCTGGTGCCCTTATTGCAATCTTGAGCTTCGTGCATACCAAGAAATTCTACCAGAAATTAAAGCATCAGGAGGTTCTCTTATTGCTATTTTACCTCAAACCCCTGATTCATCACTTTCAACTATGGAAAAGAACGCCCTTGAATTCGATGTTCTTTCTGATGTCGGTTCCAATGTAGCAGAGAGCTATCGTGTTGCCTTTAGGTTGCCTCAAGAATTACAGGTCTTATATAAAGAACTTGGTGGTAGTCTACCTGAATATAATGGCACTGATGACTGGGTACTACCTGTATCTGCCACCTTTGTCATTAATAGAGAAGGTCGCATTGTTTTAGCAAGTATTGATCCAGATTATCAAAATAGACTGGAGCCCGCTGAGGCTTTAGCTGCTATTAGAAACCTTACAAACTGAGCTCACAAAGAAACAAATTTTATCTCTTCTGTGCAATCTTATATCAGGCAATGTAAAGCATATGTTATGCGGAGAAACTAATGGTCAACTTTACAACATATACAATTGACACAGCTCCTAAAGACTCTAAACCTATCCTAGAAGCGGCTAAGAAGAAATTAGGTTTTGTACCGAATCTAATGGCTACTATGGCCGAATCACCTGTAATGGTAGAAGGCTATCTTACCTTGATGGGCTTATTTGACAAATCTCGTTTGAGTGCAACAGAACGCGAACTTGTCTTGATGACAAATAGTCGTTTAAATGGTTGCACCTATTGTATGGCTGCTCATACAGCAGTTTGTAAAAAGGCTGGTGTTGATGAAGATGTAATTAATTCGTTGCGTAGTGGTACCCCAATAAATGACCCGAAGCTTGAGGCATTACGCAAATTTTGTATCATTATTAATAAAAAGCGTGGATGGGCAACCGAAGAAGAGGTAGAAGAGTTTCTAGCGGCAGGTTATACCAAGGAGACGGTTTTAGAGGTGATTGTTGGAACCAGTCTTAAAGTACTCTCAAATTATTCTACTCACAATCTAAATGTTAGTCTTGATGAGGCTTTTTTACCTATGGCCTGGAGTGAAGATATGGATAAGTCCTGTTAAGACTAACTCAAGCAATAAACGAACCGCTAAGAGACTGAATCAATTATTCCTGTTTTTTTAGTAACTACTCACCCCTAACCGGTATTTTTCAAGATAGTTGTCGCCTTTCATTGTTATGCAGCAGTCTTAGTTTCCGGCTCCGCTCTCTGTGGATTTAGCGCTACAGATCCTATCGGTCTCCAGTTCCTTGTACCTCCTGACCAACGCAGTGGATTTCTCTCACGCGCTAACTGATAGACCTTATTGCGATTCGACAACAGAACTGTATCCTTACCAGACATGCCTGTCTGCCGGAGTGACATAGCGGATGCCACTATGCAGATGCTCATGGTTGTACCAGCGCATAAATTCCTCCACCCATTCTCTCGCTGCATTTAAGGAGTTAAATCCTTGTGATGGCCAGCTAGGACAGTATTTTACTGTACGGAACAGTGACTCTGTGTAGGGGTTGTCATTACTAACCCGTGGGCGACTGTGTGAGGTTTGAACTCCTAAGTCGTACAGCTTGGCCCGTAACGTTTGTGACTTCATTGGGGCACCATTGTCAGAGTGCAGCACTGGGGGGCTAGTAAAGCATTGCTCTCGGAGTACGGCCCTTTGCATCAGCGTGGCTGCGTGTTCACCAGATTCACACTCATGCACCTCCCAGATCACGCCCTTACGACTATAAATATCCTCCACCAGATACAAGTAGTAATACTGTCCTTTAATTCTCGATGGCAGATAGGTTATATCCCACGACCAGACTTGATTGGGTGCTTCTGCCACATGAGTGGTAGGCGGCTTATACTTTTTCCTCGGCCGTGATCGTCCCCGCTGTCTACCTCTCCCCTGAGGGCATTCAACTTTTTTCTAAGCACCAGCAGCGCCGCTGTCTCAGCTAGCGCTTTCTCCTTGCGTCTGAGATCCCTCTCCAGCTCCTTGATACGCCGCTTAGCTTGCCGAGCCTCTTCACGCTCCCGTTTGCGTCGCTCAGCATCCGACAGCGTCCCTTCGATAAAGGCTGTCTTCCAGGCCTGCACCTGCTCGGGGTACAGTCCCTTACTACGGCAGTATTTACTGAGTTCAGCCTCGCTGAGCCTTGCTGTTTCAACGACGACAGCAAACTTAGCTTCTGCTGACCAATTTTCACTCTGCTTACCACTACCCGGCACAGGGACCCCCTTTTCTTTGGCTTCTTGGCGCCAATTGTACAAGGTAGCTTCACTAATGCCTTCCTCCACAGCAACCTCTGGGGTAGGTCGATTATCCGGTGGCAGCTCTTACCGTCCCCTGTCTTACTTTTTCATTTTAAAGAGGCGACAACTATCCTGACACAGGGGGCTGCAGGGAGGCTACTTTATTTTGGCGGCGCGGGCCCTGGGACTCGATTGCGGACCTATGTCGGGGTTTGATAACGCGCTGGTCGATAAAGAATTCTTCAGTGACAAGTACTCGGCAGCCACATTCGTGCCCGGAGCATCTTCCCGCTTGCTCTATAAAATCCAATTTTCTGTGCAATCTCGGTTATGGTGAAACTGAAAAATTGTACCCACGTAATCCTCGATTGGATTTCGATGAGGTGTGCAGAATTTTGTGAGTTGCTGTGCCTGGCGAAACCGGATAATAGGATCTTTGATTGCTTTATCTTTTACGTATTTTTGTCGAGCCTCTAAGGGTTGTCGCTCTATCTTTCTTTGATATAGGTATCTCTCAATATAACAATTTTTAGAGATGCCTATAGGTCGTACTTAAAATCCCTTCATTCTGGTGCTCTGCTAATTGAACATAGAGCTGCATCAATGATGCTCTTAATTTTTAATTGGTAAGGAGAGTTTGAATGGCGAATTTATCTGGTTGCTCATGCGATAGCCAGTCCCTTGAGGGGAGGTTTTCTAACCTGAAGGTTAGGCTTGATGCTATTGGGGATTTTAGTGTGTCAGATGAGTGCTACGAGACCGATATTTCTATAAGCGTTACATTCGATTTTTGTGGGAGTGATTCAGAGGTTGTAGTTCCATTAAGTCTTAGTCAGGTTTCCTGCGGAGAGGTAGAAAGAAAAATTTTAGCGGAAAACTTCATAAGCCTAAGTAGTAATACGTTAGTTGATAGTGTACTTGGTTACGTTGATGGATATTTGAGTCAGACATCTAGTGGGAAACTATTGATAAAAATTGATGGTTTAAAAAACATCCATCCAGTTTGGCCTTCGTAGGGTTGACTTAATCTAATTTAGGAAAATTGTAGCTATGTCTTATTCTATTCCTTTTGATCCGGCACTGACGCTGGGAAATATAGTTCCAAATGATCATATTGAAGTACTTAAAGAGATTGATGGTCTTCAACGTGAAGTTGATAAAGAAAAGGAGAAGCTTAACTCACAAATCATGTTGAAGCATGAAATTGAACTTACTAAGCAGGAGCTGGTTAATACGGGGGTGCAGGTAGATAATCTTGAGGAAAAAATTTCTGATATTGCTGAAGAAATTTCTACTACTGCTGAAACTTATGCAGATGTAGCTCTTGCAAAATATCCGGAAATACAGGAGGCAAGGGCGAGCCTCCCCGCGATTAATAGTAGTATAGAGAGCCCAATTGATCTCAATAAAAGTGAGATTAAAAGGACCCCCATCTCTTCCGATTCAATGAGTATGAATGCTCAATATTTTAGCTATGAGGAGAACTTCCAGGCCAGCAGCGATGTTATGGCGCAGATATCTTCGTATATCAGTGCCTCAACCTCTTTTATGGGAAGTTCTCGTTCTGCTGAAATCAGCAATTCAGTGCAGACTCAAATTCAGCAGCAAATCGAGCATCATAGTGTGGCTGGGACACTGCTAATTACTGCCAATTGCACTCATAAGCAGTCTTCAATGTACGCCCCGTTTATTATTGATGTTGACAAGGGGATACGGGCCTGGAATGCCGTCTTCCAAGATAATGCTAATCTGCTTATCGATACCTCAGATCCGAACAGTATTTGGCAAATTGCAAACTCAGATCCTGCTGAGGAGACGATGAATATTCTCTCGGGAGCGACCTACGGGTCTAGCTTTGTGGGGATGGTTCATGTACTGCGTGATAATACCACTCGCTCTGCACAACAGATGCAGGCTGCGGCTGCCAGTTTACAAGTACAAATGGATGCCGGTAGTTGGTTTGCTGATGTCAGCGGCGGTTTCGGTGTGGATGCCTCTTTTGCTGAAAGCGTTAAGAGTGTATTAAGCTCAAGCAGTATATCCTCCCATGTGACCTTGGTGACCCATGGCGTAATCCCGACGATTCAAGCAAATACCGTTTCCCATGTTATCAAAGGTTTTAGTGATGATGATATGGCGGAGACCATGAATAAGTTGGCCGGTTTACAGAATCGGACGGCAGATAAGCATGATAGTTTGCGCGAGAGTGCTGAGGCAGCCAGGACAGGTGCAAGATTGATTGCATTGGAGTCTGCCAAGCTGGAAAGTGCTGTTACGGCGGTTAAAAAGCTTGATGGTGCTAGTAATAAAATGTTGGATATCGATACTCTGATGACGGCATTTACTTACTATGTTGATCAGGCGGCAGCGGGTGAGGCGGGTGTTCCGATTAATTTCTTTATAAAGCCTATCAATCGCCGTCAACTTGCAGAAATGTGGGTGGCTAAGCACATTCCTGGACGCTATATCACTTCAGATGGCGATGATGGGGGTGTGGATGTGATAGATATGAGTCAATAGCCAGCCGTTTTTATTGGTGCTTGATCCAGCAGTTGCTTTTTTGAGCTGCTGGTTTTTTCACTCTTGTTGACTTTGTCTTGGCTCCGTTACTGATCTGCTATGGTCATTTTGAGGTGTTATTACGGGAACTTTTTGGTGATCCCGTATGTCTGGCTTAAAGGGTATTGCAAATACTTGTACTCTTGGCGCATAGGTTTAGCACTTAATCATACATCTGTGTTAGGTGTGTTGGTACTTTATATGTGGAGGCGACACTGGGCGTGCGGCCTGGTTGTCTGTTTTGTAATTTATAGATTAGATTTTTAGTGTTTTCTGCCCTGTTTGTGTGCCGCTCGGTAGGGGTGTGAGGTGTTCAATAAATTAACAATCTCTTCTTTCCTCTTCTCTAAATTTAAAAGCGTGTTCCTGCCGTTGTAAAATTTTTTCGGCTTTCTTTGTCTCGTCAGGATTTAAAGGTTTTTGTTTTTGAGTGCTATTAAGTCATTTTTTAAATAATAGTCTATGGCGGGTATTGGGGTCTTCAGTTGATGGTTTCAGGTGTGCTTTTGTTTGGCCCTGTACGATGCATATGGTTTCTTTTGAAACTGATCGAACTGCCGCAAAAACTGTTTTTTGTCCATGCGGTCATAAAGGGTTGGTATTTTTTCTCTTTAGGGAAAATCATACTGGGGTATTAGTCTGGAGTGGGTAATTTCTTATGCGCTGTGTTTGATCGCGTGGCTTTTATCGTGAGGCGCTGTGTAGAGCTATATATTTCGGGGATTGATCTCGTCTTGAGGTGAGAAATGGTTTTGTAGGAGTGTTAGCTGGCATGCTACCTAAGTGTGTAAGGTGTTGGGGTGAAAATCCGTAGTGGTAGTTTAGTTGGCTTTTGCATTATAAGTATATTCAGGTTTGCGTAAGTCAGAGTCTGTTTTTCTAAGCGTGCTCCCACCAATTGTAAATGGTTTTCTCTGGAGCTGGCAGTGTAGGGGGTCGTAGTGCGCCTCCCTTTCAGGTGGTTACTTGTTGGGGGTAGTATGATTTTCAAGGAGAAGTTTTCAGGAGGAGCTTGGAGGTGGTCGTGGTTGCGGATGGTTGCCGTTTAAGACTTTAGGTTGGTATGAGATGTGCCTTATCGTATATGGAGAAATAATAATGAGAGAATTTGAAGGTTTTCATAAGTCAGTGTCATATGGGATAAAGTCTGTTCGCAGGGAGAGAGGTATGACCCAGGAGGAGCTTGCGGAAGCTGCCAATATAAGTGCTGAGTTTGTAAGTCGAATTGAGCGAGGGGTTAATAAGCCCTCACTTAAAACTCTATTTTTAATTTGCAGTGCGATGAATGTAGATTTGAGGTTGGTTTTGGATGGGCGGGATATGACGGATTTTGAGAAATTGCCTAAAAGTTTTTCTCGCAGTCAATATGCTTAGACTTCTACCTTGCTTGGGGGCTAAAAGGAGAAAGGTATGGATAATGTGCTTAAAAAATATTTAGTAGAGCAGTTACTGAGTCATGAGGGGGTAGAGTTAAAGACCTATAAGTGCAGTGCTGGCCGGCTAACTATTGGAGTCGGTCGCAATTTGTCAGATAGGGGCGTATCATACGATGAGGCGCTTATACTCTTAAAAAATGATATTGATTTCTATTTTGGGGAGGTCTCTGAAAAATTGGACTTCTTTAATTCTCTCAGTATGAAAAGGAAGGCAGTTCTTGTAAATATGGCCTTCAATTTGGGTGTGGCCGGTTTGATGGGGTTTAAGAATATGCTGGCTGCGATAGCGGCGGGGGATTATGAGCAAGCTGCTGAGGAGATGTTGAATTCACTCTGGGCCAAGCAGGTAGGTAATCGTGCGATTGAGCTAAGTAAGACAATGCTTGCTGGTTAAGCATGCCTCGGATTAAGTCGCACCTTTATGGATGGGGGTTGAGCTAAAAGCAGGGAGGTGGGTGATGATAATGGATGATAGTAAGAGGGCGGACATTGATGCAGGATTTAAAAATCGTGCGATTAACTATATGCCGCGATGGGCCTGGGCATGCTGCGCTATTTTGATGGCCCTCAGTATCGCTATACGTCAGGTTGGCCTGGATGTTACTACGCCACTCAATAGGATTATGACGGCGTACGCTGTACGAATAGAGAATAGTGCTCTGGGAAGAAATGAGGAAAGTTTACTTGAGTTGAAGCGAATCAATGACAGGTTGGAGAGGTTGGAGGCCGTGGCCCATAAACCTTAGTTGTAAACTGATGTTGTTACGTTTTTGCTTGATTTTAAAGTTTGGGTTTGGCGTTTATTTGTGCTGCTGTTGTTTGATGCGGGGTATACTTTAGCTGATTTGGTGGGGTCATTGGGGCGCGATAGAATGCCGTGCTTGATTAATAAAATCCGGGTTTAAATGCCATCAAATAAACTGTCGAAACTTTTATAAGGAGCCGGGCGGAAGGTACTGTGATCTACCGGCCAGAGAAAATAATCAGCGGCGGGCAAACAGGCGCGGATACCGGTGGTTTGCTGGCCGGTCGGCGTCTGGGGATTCCGACTGGGGGCACGGCACCCCTGAGTTATTGGACCGAGGTGGGAGAGCGGGCCGATTTCTTGAAGAGCTTTGGTTTACTTGAAAATAGGTCCCCGGATTTAGCTGAGCGCACCCGGACAAATATTCGCAACTCCGATGCCACAGTTATCTTTGCGGGTTATCCCTCTAGTGATGGTACCCTGCTTAGCATTCAGTATTGCCAAGCGCTGAAAAAACCTTACCTGGTGATCAATCCCAGCGATGCCGCACGGGTCCAATTAGTGCGGGCTTTTCTCCATAGAAACCGCCCCAGGGTCCTCAATGTGGCGGGCAACCGCGAGTCGAAGGCCAAAGGTATTACGGCAATTACGGCCGAAACACTTGTTGATGCACTCAAGGGGTAACTTCAGTCGAAGGACCTTTGTATATTTTGTTGTTCGGGGCGCGAGATGGGCGCGCAAACGCTGTACAAACGCTTTGCTAGGGTCTCAACGCAAAAAATTATCCCTCAATAAATCCACCACCTCATCGGCGCGGCCATTGAGTATCGCCTTGAGGCCAAACAGTGCCGTGGAGGACACCTGCTGTGCAGTGACCTCCGGCGGCATCACCAGCTCGACTCGATTGGTCGGCACGCTGAGTAGCGCCGGCCCGTCAGTGGCCAGCCAGCGCTGCATACTCTCCTCCAGCCGATCTGCACTTTCGACACTGGCCCCGCTGAGTCCGCAGGCCTCGGCGACACGGCCAAAGTCTGGGTTGTGCAGGCCGGTGTAGCTGTCGAGAAGCCCTTCGATACGCTGTTCCATCTCCACAAAACCGAGGGCGTGGTTGTTAAATACCAGGACTTTTAGGGGGATGTTCTCCTGCACCAAGGTGAGCAGATCCCCCATTAACATGGTCAGACCGCCGTCGCCGCACATAGCGATCACCTGGCGCCCCGGATACGCTTTGGCTATGCCCAGGGCTTGGGGGTAGGCATTGGCCATGGTGCCGTGGGAGAGGCTGGTGAGAAAAGAGCGCTTGCCGTTGGCGCTGAGATGGCGGAGCAGCCAAACCATGCAGCTGCCGCCGTCGGCAGTGAATACGGCATCGTCAGCGGCCAGCTTGTTGAGAGTCTGGGCGACAAACTGGGGATGGATCAGACCGGGGTCAGGCTCCCTGCCGCGCGCTTCCATCTCTTGCAGGTCTTTGCGGTACTGCTTGCGTAGATTGTCGAGAAAAGTGCTGTCGGAGCGGGCCTTGAGCCTGGGTAAAAGTGCCTCAAGGGTGGCGCCCACATGCCCCACCAGACCCATATCCACCGGGGTGCGCCGTCCCAGATGTGCCGCCTGCGCATCAATCTGAATAATCGCGGCTTTCTCCGGGTAAAACTGGCTGTAGGCAAAGTCTGTACCCAGACACAGCAGTAGGTCGCAGGACATCACCGCCCGGTAGCCCGCCGGGTTGCCGAGAATACCGGTCATACCCACATTGCAGGGGTTGTCGTATTCGAGAAACTCTTTCGATTTGGTGGTGTGGGCGATGGGGGCGGCCAGGTGTTGTGCCAGCTTAACGGTTTCACTGCGGGCGTAGCGGCAACCGATACCGCCGTAGAGGGTAATATTTTCGGCCGCATTAATTTTTTGCGCCAGGGCGTCGAGTTCAGAATCCGATGGGCGCGCTATCCAATCTGGTCGATGTACCGACCAGGGTAGGGTGTCCCGGCTTTTTTGTTTAAACAGATCGCCGCTGATTTGCACCACCGCCACACCCCGCTGATTGAGGGCGGTTTGTGCGGCCTGTGTCACCATCCGGCGGGTTTGCTCCGGGTGGGTCAGGGTTTCGCAAAATACCGAGCACTGCTCGTAGAGCCTCTGCTGATCCACTTCCTGGGGGTAGCCAAAGCCCTGTTCTACCCGATCGATACGGGTGGCCAGCAACAGTACTGGGGCGCCATTGCGGTGGCTTTCGAAAATGCCGTTGATAAAGTGCAGGCTGCCGGGACCGGCGGTGCCCGCACAGACACTGAGCTCGCCGGTGAGGTAGGACTCACCCCCAGCGGCAAAGGCCCCCACTTCCTCGTGGCGCACGTGTACCCATTCGAGTTCGGAGTCGCGCACTGCGGAAGTGAAGTGATTGATCGTATCGCCGACAATGCCGTAACACCGCTTGGCGCCGGCCTTGATCAGGGTGTCGACGATAATCTCGGAAACGGTCTGCATGCTGCCTCCACAGGTTTGGCGAAGCTAGTGGCTGGTGGGTTGGCGTATAGAGGCGTATTTTCCTTCCTCAAGCCGAATTGCGGGTTGGAAGCTATCGGCCCGTGCGGCCAGCCACCAGTGCCAGTAGGGGGTGTCCTCCGGGGCCTCTATCAGGCAGTTGTGGTCGAGAAAATGCCAGATTCGATCTATGGGCAGGGATTTGGCCCCGTTGATGCGGTGGAACAGGTGGTAGGGTTTCAGGTCGTGGGGGTCGTTGATGCCGGCGCCGGCGATAATATCGCCCAGTGCTTCCAGGGTTTTGGCTTGGAAGGCGGCTGCCCGCCGGCTTTGGACATCCACTACCAGCCCCCGCTGTCGCCTGGGGTCCTGGGTGGTGACACCGGTAGGGCAGGTGTCCGTATGGCAGCGCTGGGACTGGATACAGCCCACCGAAAACATAAATGGGCGCGCGGCATTGCACCAGTCGGCACCGATGGCCAGGCACTTTGCCAGGCCGGATGCCGAGTAAACCTTGCCGCTGGCGGCGAGCTTGACCCTGTCTTTGAGTCCGGCGCCTACCAGGGCGTTGCGCACGATAATGAGCCCTTCCAGCAGCGGCATGCCCACGTGGTTGGAGAGTTCCAGCGGCGCTGCGCCGGTGCCGCCCTCGGCGCCATCCACCACAATAAAGTCCACTAACTTACCGGTTTCGTGCATGGCTTTCATAATCGCCATCACTTCGTAGATATGGCCGACACAGAGTTTGATGCCCACGGGTTTGCCTCCGGAGAGCTCGCGCATTTGCTCGGCAAATTCCAGCATTTCAATCGGGGTGGAAAACATGGCGTGTGAGCGGGGGGATACACAGTCCCGGCCGGGGGGCACCTTGCGGGTGGAGGCAATTTCTCGGGTGACCTTGGCGCCGGGCAGAACGCCGCCATGGCCGGGCTTGGCGCCCTGGCTCAATTTAATTTCGGTCATTTTTACCTGCTCGTCACAGGTCTCGCGGAATAAATCCGGGTTAAAACTGCCGTCGTCGTTGCGCGCGCCGAAATAGCCGGTACCCAGCTCCCACACCAGGTCGCCACCGTGTTTGCGGTGGTAGGGGCTGATACCACCTTCCCCGGTATCGTGATAAAAGCCGCCGAGGGCGGCGCCTTTATTGAGTGCCTCAATGGCGGCTGCGGATAGGGCGCCAAAGCTCATCGCGGAGATATTTAACAGGGCGGTCGAGTAGGGTTGTGTGCAGCGCCCCTTACCCACCTCAGTGCGGCGGGAAATATCGGGTTTTTCTGCCGGCTTTATCGAGTGAGACAGCCAAATATATTCCTCTCCCTGAACGTCTTTCTCCGTGCCGAATGGGTGCATATCGGAAGAGCCCTCTGCGCGCGCGTAAACCAGCTGCCGGGCCTCGTGGCTGAAGGGTCTTCCCTCCTCATCCCCCTCGACAATATAGGCGCGGAAATAGGGGCGAAGATTGAGGAACATCCAGCGGATGCGCCCGGCTACCGGGAAGTTGCGCGTGATACTCCAGTGGGGCTGGAATATATCGTAGAGTCCCAGCAGGACCAGCGCGGTGCTAATAAGTAGGGCCAGCAACCACCAGGCGCTGCCGGTAAAGGTGAGCACCAAAAAACAGGGGGTCAGAATCAGTGCGGTAACAGGGATAATTGCGCGCTTTATCCCATTCCGGCCGGAATAGGCGCGCCAGGGGTTGGAGGTGCTCATAAACCCGGTTCAGCGTCGTTGCGTAAAGTTCCGATACTGAACCTAGATCATTTGTGCAGAAGCTGCCTCGATAAGACCGAGTATTGGGGCTCTAAATAATTCAGAGGCCCCTTAGCTGGCTGTGAGGGTGGGTGGGGCGCACTGCTCGGTCGGCAAAGTCTCAATGGCGGTGACCACGGAGTAATCCTTCAGTTCGGCCAGGATTTCTTCCAGTGTGAGCAGTTGCCAGCAAGCGTGTGCGCCGCGCTGTGCCATCTCGCCGCGCAGGAATTTTCTCGCCAGGGCGGCGGCCGGCGCTGCGGGAATCCAGGGGCCGTCGCCATCCAGGCCGAGGATCTGCCACTGCCTGCCGACTCTTTTGCCTTCGCTGTCTTCTCCCGTAGCGCGAATAATCATGCCGCCATGGAGGCTGCCACCGGGCCAGCGGGCGCTGAGCTTGTGGGCAATGCGTGCGAACTGAGAGCTGGTTGTCGGCAGGCTTAAGCGCGAGAGCTGGGCGCAGAGGGATAGGCCCGCCTGGAGTATCAGGGGCTCTGTGCCCGTAGAGAATACTGCGCTAGATAGTCCTGGCAGGTGTTTGGGGCACAGTTCCAGGTCTGGCACTTCAAAGTCGCACAGCCAGCGCCGTCCCACCGGGTGGGCCAGGGTTACGGAGCGCAAGTGGTTGCCGGCAAAAGACTCCCGCCAGCGCCCCTTGCGCAGCTGGGGGAAGCTCATTCCCAG
Organism: Microbulbifer regidiadema (SeqCode); assembly: GCF_052466995.1. Lineage (NCBI taxonomy): Bacteria > Pseudomonadati > Pseudomonadota > Gammaproteobacteria > Cellvibrionales > Microbulbiferaceae > Microbulbifer > Microbulbifer regidiadema (SeqCode). Next base: position 333,685 of record NZ_CP174297.1, read on the forward strand.
GGACTCAAAACCCGAGCGTACCGTAGCGAGCCCGTGCTCAACTTTATGTGCGGGGGCGATGGCGATCTGGATTGAGTGGATAACCGGCAGTGTCTGCTGGATTTCTGCCAGGGCTGCCGAGCTGAGCCCGGGCAGACTGCTGGCCCCGGATGCCATGGCAATACCGGCGGCTTCGGCCATTGGCGACAGGCGGTGGAAGTCGCATACAAAGCGGCGCGCATCGGAGATGTCGATATAGGGGGTGCGCGCCTCGATACAGGCTTTGGCAACCCGGTAATCGGTTTCCCTCTGGAAGGGGCCCGCACAGTGGATTAACAGATCCAGGTGCAGGGCTTTGAGTTGTGCGGCCAGGTTGACGGAGTCCCGCTCCAGGCGCAGGCCCTCCGCCAGTCCACCGAGTGCCCGGGCGCGCTCATCCGCTAGCGCCTTGCTGCGGCCGGCAATAATCAGCTGGATATTGGGCTCGGACTTCAGCAGTTGCGCGATACGCGCACCAAAATCACCGTAGCCGCCGAGAATCAATACGCGTTTATTCAGGTTGTTGATCACCTGGATGGAACTCCTGTCCCTTTTGCTCTGTAACGATCATGCATCGGGCCGCCGGCTTAAATCAAGAAAATCTTGGTTGGGCTTTTTGCTCTATCGCTGTGGAGTTGTAGCATCGGGGAGGGGATCAGGGGACGTTGAAGGTATTGCGTGAAGCGCTGCCGATTGGGCGGCGCCCCATGCAAAAGGCGGGGCTAGTCTATGGGCCAGTGGAGTAGCTCCAGCGAGCCTTTATTCGCTTTCAGGCACCAGGCGTTCTTATCCCAGTCTCCCAGCACAATACGCTCCGCCGCTTCACCGTTGAACGTCAGCGCGTGGCGGGCGGGCCGGTGGGTGTGGCCGTGGATCAGGCGATGCACATTGTGCTCGAGCATAACGCGCTCCACTTCTTCCTGGGTCACATCCATGATGTCTTCCGCTTTGCGGCTGTTCATACTCTTGGATGCCATGCGAATCTGCGCTGCAATAGCGCGGCGCTCCTGTAGGGACTTGCTCAGCAGCTGCCGCTGCCAGTTGGGGTCCCGGGCCTGGCGGCGGAACGCCATGTACTCTTTGTCGAGGGTGCAGAGACTGTCACCGTGCATAAGCAGCATGCGCTCCCCGCCGACAGACAGTGCAGTGGGGTCCTCAAGCAAGGTGGCCCCTGCGCGCCGGGCAAAGTCGCTTCCCAGCAGGAAGTCCCGATTGCCGTGCATCAGGTACAGCTCGACCCCGCTCGCGCTGTAGTGATTTAGCTCGCGAATAACCTCTTCGACCAGAGGGGCATCGTCGTCGTCGCCGATCCAGGCTTCAAAGAAGTCGCCGAGAATATACAGCGCCTCGGCACCGGCTGCCCGCCCGTGCAGAAAATCAAAAAACGCCCGGGTAATATCCGGGCGTTTTTCGTCGAGGTGCAAGTCAGAAATAAAATAAGTAGACAATGTCCCCGCCTTAGAGTCAGTGCTGACCGGTGGAATTACTTATCGGCGTAGGCGTCAGAAATGCTGATGCCGGTAATTTCGATAGTTTCCAGGGGCACGTCCTGATGGAAGCCTTTGCTGCCGGTCTTAACGTCTTTGATTTTGTTGACCACGTCCATGCCGTCGACAACTTTACCAAATACGCAGTAACCCCAACCCTGAGAGTCTTCGCTGCGGAAGTTCAGGAAGTCGTTGTCCTTAACGTTGATAAAGAACTGGGAGCTGGCGGAGTGCGGGTCCATGGTGCGGGCCATGGCCAGAGTGCCGGTGTCGTTCTTCAGGCCGTTGTTGGCTTCGTTTTCGATGGAGTCGCGGGTCTCCTTCTGCTGCATGTCCGGAGTCATGCCGCCACCTTGGATCATGAAGTTGTTGATCACCCGGTGGAAGACGGTGCCGGTGTAGAAATCGTCACGGCAGTACTGCAAGAAGTTGGCCGCAGTCTTGGGTGCCTTTTCGAAATCCAATTCGATGGCTATATCTCCATGGGTTGTGTGCAGGGTGATCATAAAATGTCCTATGAGGGTTTGTTTGGGGCGGCATGATACCTTGTAGTCTGTGGCTGTAAAATGCCGAGTCGGAATATCTGTGTCAATTGTACAAAAATCAAACACTTGCAATGATTTTCCGTGAAAATTACCCGCTCAAATTCGATATTTTATGACTTGAGAAACCGCTGAATAAATCGGCAAGTCTCGCAGGGTGAGCCTTAAAAGCCACAGTGCGTTGCAGCCCTTGCAGGGGACTGTGGCCATTTGCGGCGAGCTGCGCCCAACCTCTACAACCTGCGAGGCCCGCAGAGAATTATGGAATTGTTCAGAGGCTCCCTAACTAGGTTATAATTCGCCGTTTACGTTCGCACAGCTGTAAATTAAGAGAATCCTATGACATCCGAGAGCAAGCCAGCTCACTTCTTACAGAACCTCATCCGTGAAGATCTGACTGAGGGCCGGGTTACGCAGATCGCGACCCGCTTCCCGCCGGAGCCCAACGGCTACCTGCATATTGGCCACGCCAAGTCCATCTGTCTGAATTTTGGTCTGGCGCAGGAGTTCGGTGGTACCTGTAATTTACGCTTTGACGACACCAACCCGGCCAAGGAAGAGGAAGAGTTTGTCGATGCGATCAAGCGCGATGTCTCCTGGCTCGGTTTTGAGTGGAATGGCGAGGCCAAATACTCCTCGGATAATTTTGATCAATTGTACGAGTGGGCGCTGCACCTGATTAAAGAGGGCAAAGCCTACGTCTGCGACCTGTCCGCAGAAGAGGCTCGCCACTACCGCGGCACGCTGAAAGAGCCGGGCAAAAACAGCCCTTTCCGGGAGCGTTCCGTCGAGGAAAACCTGGCGCTGTTTGAAAAGATGCGCAACGGGGAAATGGAAGAGGGCCAGTGCAGCTTGCGCGCCAAGATCGATATGGCCGCGCCCAATATCAATCTGCGTGACCCGATCATCTACCGCATCAAAAAGATGGCCCACCACCAGACCGGTGACAAGTGGTGCATTTACCCCAGCTACGATTTCGCTCACGGCCAGTGCGATGCGCTCGAGGGTATCAGTCACTCCATCTGTACCCTGGAGTTTGAAGATCACAAGCCGCTGTACGACTGGCTGATCGAGAACCTGCCGGTGCCCGCGCGTCCGCGCCAGTACGAATTTGCCCGCCTGCACCTCAACTACACCGTGGTGTCCAAGCGCAAGCTCAAGCAACTGGTAGACGAAGGCCATGTAGACGGCTGGGACGATCCCCGTATGCCGACCCTGTCCGGTATGCGCCGTCGCGGCTTTACCCCGGCGTCTATTCGCAACTTCTGCGAGATGATCGGCGTAACCCGCTCCGACTCAGTCGTCGATGTGGGCATGCTGGAATACAGCATTCGCGACGATCTGGACAAAAATGCACCGCGCGCTATGTGCGTGATGGAGCCTTTGAAGATCACCCTGAAAAACTACCCGGAAGGCCAGGAAGAGATGCTGTCGGCACCGGGCCACCCGGTGCGCGACGATCTGCCGGCCCGTGAACTTCCGTTTGGCCGCACTCTCTATATTGAGAAAGAAGATTTCCGCGAAGAGGCCAACAAGAAGTACAAGCGCCTGGTGCTGGGCAAGAAAGTTCGCCTGCGCAACGCCTATGTGATCTTCGCCGAAGAAGTGGTGAAGAACGAGGCCGGTGACATTGTTGAAGTGATCTGCTCGGTTGACCTGGATACCCTGGGCAAAGACCCGGCCGACGGCGTTAAGCCAAAGGGCGTTATTCACTGGGTGTCTGCGGACAACAATGTCGATTGCGAAGTGCGCCTCTACGACCGCCTGTTCAGTGATGCGGCGCCGGATGCCGGCGGCAAGAACTTCCTCGATAGCGTAAACCCGGACAACCTGCAAGTCCTCAAAGGCTGTAAGGCCGAGATTGGCCTGGCCAAGGCGGAGCCGGAGCAGGGCTACCAGTTCGAGCGCAACGGTTACTTCTGTCGCGACAGCAAATATGGCAGCGCGGAAGCGCCGGTGTTTAACCGCACCATTGGCCTGCGTGACAGCTGGGCCAAAGAGCAAAACAAATAGCCAAGCGGAGAGCTGCCCGAGCGGCAGTTTTCGCGGCTGGGCCAATGACTGGCCCAGCCACACAGCCAAAAGAATTCGAGAAAAAAATGTCTCTACAGGTCTACAACACGTTTTCTGGGAAGAAAGAACCCTTCGTACCACTGGTGGAAGATCAGGTGCGCATGTATGTGTGTGGCCCCACCGTGTACAACCGCGTGCATATTGGCAACGCCCGCCCCGTAGTGGTGTTCGACACCCTGTACAGGGTACTGAAAAGAAACTTCAGCGATGTGATTTACGCGCGCAATATCACCGATATTGACGACAAAATCATGAAGACCGCGCGGGACAACGGCGAGGAAATCGGCGTGCTGTCGGCGCGTTACGCCCAGGCCTACTACGAGGATATGGCCGCGCTCAATAATCTGGAGCCGGATATTGTCCCCTACGCCACCCAGCACTTGCCGGAAATGATCGCGATGATCGCAAGCCTGCTGGAGAAGGGCCACGCCTACGCCGCCGAGGGCCATGTGCTGTTCGCCGTGGAATCCATGCAGGAGTACGGCCAGCTGTCCAAGCGCTCCCTCGACGATATGCTCGCCGGTGCGCGGGTGGAAGTGGCGCCCTACAAAAAGTACGCCGGCGACTTCGTATTGTGGAAGCCGTCCGCCGATGACGAGCCCGGTTGGGATAGCCCCTGGGGCCGTGGACGCCCCGGCTGGCACCTGGAGTGCTCGGCCATGATCAAGAAGCACCTGGGTGACACCATCGATATTCACGGCGGCGGTCGCGACCTGACCTTCCCCCACCACGAGAACGAGCGCGCCCAGAGCTGCTGCGCCAACGGTGTGGACTTTGTGCGCTACTGGATGCACAACGGCTATGTGAATATCGACGGCGAAAAGATGTCCAAATCCCTGGGCAACTTCCGCATGGTCAAAGACCTGCTGGGCCAATACCCCGGTGAAGTACTGCGCTTCGCACTGCTGTCTGCCCACTACCGCTCCGAGCTGAATTTCAGTGCTGACCTGCTGGATCAGGCGTGGCGCACCCTGGACACTCTCTATGGTGCCCTGCGTGAAACGGAAGCGCTTGCGGCTGAAGCGGCAGATCTTAACGACAGCGCCTTTATCAAGGCGTTGGAAGACGATCTGAATACGCCGATCGCTATCAGTGAGTTGCACCAGATCGCCCGCGATCTGAACAAGGCCGGTGAGGCGGATAAAGCGCGCCTGAAGGGCTTGTTGCTGGCCGCCGCAGATATGCTCGGTATCCTCCAGCAGGACCCGGAAACCTGGTTCAAGCAGGCCCGTGGGGGTGATGAGGGTATTTCTGCCGAGGAGATCGAAGCCCTGATTGAAGAGCGCGCGCAGAGTAAGAAGAACCGTGACTTTGCCCGCGCCGATGAGATTCGCGAAGAGTTAAAATCCAAAGGTGTGGTGCTTGAGGATAGCCGCGAAGGTACCAAGTGGCGCCGCGAATAGCGCGGCCCACTTCACACGGATAGACCCGAGACACCGATAGATATTCCCCGGCCTGTCACTCTGTGGCTGCCGGGGAACTGCCATTCGAATTTTATTTGTAGAAGCGAACCATGAAAAAAGTACTTGTCCTGACCAGCGCTGTGATCGCCCTTATCGCACTGACCGGCTGCGAGCCCAAACGGGGTTCCGATGCCTGGTGTGAGAAAATGGATAGCATCCCCAAGGGGCAGTGGACTTTTGACGATACCCGCGACTACACCAAGTACTGCGTCTTCAACCAGAAGCCGGAAGAAGAATAAGCGGGCCTATAGTCGTTGTTCTTCGTCGATTCCTATCAGCACTTCTTCCGCCCGCTGACCGGTAAATACCGCGAGCAGGTGGTCGAGTGCTTGCGTCTTTTGTATGAGCGTCTGTACACCGCCAAGGCTGACTACGGTGAGTCTCTGCTGCGCGAACAGATCCTGGAAATTTTTGCCGAGGCCCTGACCCGCGCGCCGCAGCTCGATAGCGAGGACGGCGTGCAGGACCCGGAGGGCCGCTTCCGCAACCTGCGCGATCAGGCCGTCTGGGTACTGAACAGCCTGGTGGAATACGGTTGGCTGGAGAAGCAGGTAGACAGCGCCACGCTCACCGCCACCTATCCGTTTAGCCGCCGGGGCCGCCTTTTCACTCAGCCGCTAGTGGAAGTGAACGGCACCCGCGTGCGCACCCGCCACCGCAATACCCGCAACACCTTAAATGCCCTGGAAGCCTTTGCCAGCCGAGGTGAAGTCCACGACTTGATCGATGCTTGGGAATACTCCGAGCGTATCGTGGCGGATTTCACCGATATGATCGCTGAGCTGGAAGAGCGCAAGCGGGAAATGGTGCGGGAGGTGGAGGCCCAGTTGCTGGTGCAGCAGGCCACCGATGAGTTTTTCTCCTTTATGGAGAGCCGCTTCCAGCCGGACCTGGCTATCCGCCTGTCTGCGGACAGCGTGGAGAAGCACCGCGATTCCATCAACCGGGTGATTGACTGCATTCGCCGCAAGGAGGATATGCAGAAAGCGGAGTGGGAGAAGCGCCTGCGCCAGCTGCTGCCGGAATTGATGCAGCCGGGCCAGTCCCTGCTGTGGCTGATGCTCGATACTATCGAGGACCGTATGCGCCGCGCCTGCGAGGTAAAACTGCCCGCCTTGCGCCGCGCGCTACAGGGCTTTACCAAGCGCGCGGATATTATTATTCGCCAGCTCAGCTACCTGCACAGCCAGGCCGAGGGCGAGTTTGCCGACCTGTGCCAGCGCCTCGGTGAGAGCCAGCAAAAAACACATATCCTCGAACAGCTGGGCGAACAGCTGGGCGGCTTCCAGCTGCGCCTGTTCGACCCCAAGCAAACCCAGCTGTGGCAGCGCAACCGCCGCCAACCGGTAAATACCCGGGTCGAAGATGAAACCCCCATCGGTGAGGAGAACCGCCGCGAGATCGAGCTGCAACAACTGCTCGACCAGGCGTTTAACTTCAACAACAGTAACCTGCGCGATTACTTGAGTGATGCCCTCGGCACCGGCCGCCAGATCAATAGCCGCAACCTGCCACTGCGGGATGCGCGGGATCTGCTCGCTATGAGCCATGTGATCGAAGCGGCGGCGGTGAACCAGAGCGGCGCCGCCGACTTGCAGGTGAAATTTACCGGTGAAATCGCCAGCAATGACTATTTCACCGAATTTGACGAATATATCCTGGAGCTGAAAAACCGTGATTGAGCAGGCTTTGGAAGAGGCTCTGGCGCAGTGCCGCCTGAACCGCAGTGAATTTTCTGAGCTGCTGGTGCGCCTGTTGGATTACGGCGTTATTTGCCGGGATGAAAGCGTAATCGAAACCACCCTTTACGATCGCTTCCAGCGCTGTGAGCAGCTGGTGCGCGAGTGGTTGGCCCCGCTGGGATTGCGTTTGCAGCACGACAGTCGTTTCCAGTTTATCCGCGTGTATCCGCCCGGCGCCGAAGTGCCGGGCCTGCCGGACCAGGAAGAGCCGCACCACGGCGGCTTCCGCGCCCGCCTCAGCCAGCAGGAAGTGGCCGCGATTCTCGCCCTGCGCGTGGAATACGATAAAGCGCTGCGGGAAGGGCAGGTGGATGAGAGCGGCTGTGCCGCGCTATCAATGGAAGCCTTGGAGCTGGGCATGCGCAACCTGCTGAAAATGTCCCTGCCGGATAAACACGCCGAGCGCAAAAACCTGCTGAAGAAATTGCGCCAGCTGCGTTTGGTGCAGTTCAGCAGCGAAGAAGTGGAGACCAGTGCGGAAGTGTGGCTGCGCGTGCGCCCGACCATCGCCCACTTTGTCAGCGAGTCGGTATTGCGCCAGCTGATCGATAGCGAAGTCCCGCCCGCCGCAGAGAGCCAAGTTGCCGAAACCGATAAGGTGGGTGAGCTTGAAGAAGCGGAAACAGAGCCGGCGCCTGCGCGCATCACCCCAGAGGTCGAAGACCACAGCTTATTTGAGAGTGAAGCGGCTTCTTAGCTGAAAAATAGAGGCCGCAACAACGGCCACAAAAAATAGACAAATACTCGACCGCCGGGGCCTCGAAAAAGGGTAGTGGCTTTCCGCCTGCCAAAAGACCCTGCTTTTGAAAAGACCGTTTTTTTGAAAAGACTATGTTCCTAAAAAAACTGATCCTGATTAACTGGGGTAATATTCCGCAGTTGGAATATGATTTCGGCCCGATCAACCTGTTTTCCGGTGGCAATGGTTCCGGTAAAACCACCGCAGCCGATGCCATCCAGACATTGATGACCGCCGCCCACGACACCCTGTTTACCTTTAACCCGGGGCAGGATGAAACCACCCAGCGCGGCCGCGGCGGCAAGCAAGTGCGCACGCTCGCATCCTACGTGTTGGGTTGTGACGACGGCAGCTATGCCCGTGTTGAGCCCACCGACTGTTACATCGCCGGTATTTTTCATCCCACCAGCGGTGAAGACGACGCTGAGCCTTTTACCGCAGTGATGGGTATTCGCGCACACCTGGATAACAGCAGTAAACCCGCCCAGGCCCGCCAAAGTGATTTGCGCTTTTTCGTATTCCCCGGCGAACAGTTGGTGATGGGGGATTTTGTCCGGGATTACACCGATGGCAAACATTTACTGCCACTGGATAAATTCAACCAGGTCCTGAGCAAACAGTTCGAAAAAGTCGAGCAGTACGACAAGAAAAAGGCCTACCTGCGCCGCCTTTACGGTGCCCTGCGCGGACGCCGCGATGCGGTCTCCGATCGCGAGGCTATGCACGCCGCGCGCACCTTTGCCAATTTTATGGCCTACAAGCCAGTAAAAAGCATCAACGATTTTGTCGCCCAGGAAGTGTTGGAAAAACGCGATCTGGGTGATGCCATCCGCTCCGTCTCCGAACTGATGAAAACCATTCACAGCATGGAGCAGGAAGCCCGCCAGATTGTGGAGCGGGTCAGTTCCCTGGAGGCCATCGCCCAGTCGGTAGAGCTCTACCGGGAGCAGTGGTTGCAGTTGCGGGTGCAGGAATATTTGTGTGCGCGCCACCGCCAGCAGCGGGTGCAAAAAAGTTATCTGAGCGGCAAGAACGACCAGAAAAAACTGCGCAGCGATCTGGACAACAATGAGCGTGAAGTGCGCGTCGCTTCCGAACGCGTCGAGCAGCTCAATGGTCAGCTGGTAGAGCTTCAAGCCCAGCGCCTGGGTATCGATGCGCTGCGCAATAAGGACGAACTGGAGCAGCGCATTAACAGTGCCCTGAGCCTGCTGTCCCAGCAGCACACCCCGCTGTCTGCCGAAGAGGCCCGCTGGCGCGAGAACCGCGAGGCCGCCGAAGAATTATTAAATCTGCTCAACTCCACCTCCGCCGAACTGGAAATTCCCGCCTTCTCCGATAAGGCGCTGGTACAGGCGATCAAGCAGGTGGCCCGCGAGGAAGACCTGCCGGATCTGCACAAGTTGCTGGGCAAGGACTGGATTGACCTGGCCGCACTGGAGCCACTGCGCGAGCGCGCTGCCAGCAGTGAAGCCCTACAGAACCGCCTGTTCGACCTGCTGGATAGCAGTGGCAAAGCCGGCGCCAGTGATGAGATTTCCCCCAAAGAGCAGATTGCCCAGCAGGCTTCCCGCTGGGAGCAAAAAGTGCAGCAACTGCAAAAGCAGCTGCGCACCCAGGAGAGCCGCATTCAGCATCTGCAGGCCAACCGCGTGCGCTACCCCCAATCGGTGGAAGTGGCCCTGGCCGCAATTCGCGAACAGTGCCCAGAGGCGGAGCCCCGCGTCCTGTGTGATTATGTGGAAGTGCTGGATGAGCGCTGGCAGATGGCGATTGAAGGCTATCTGGGCGGCGCGCGTTTCTCGATTATTGTGGAGCCGGAACACGAGGCCCGCGCGATTCGCATAGTGCGCGGCCTGCCCGGGCGCAACAACCGCGCCCGCGTGATCCAGGGGGATAAAGCCCGCCGCGATGCGGAGCGCCTGGATACACCGTCGGGTTCCATTATCGAACTGATGGAGTTCACCCATAAAACTGCCGAGCACTATTTGCGCGCCTCTTACGGTGCCGTGGTGCAGGTGGAGGATGAACACGAGCTGCGCGGCACCCGCCGGGGCCTGACTGCCGACGGTATGGCCAGTGGCAACTACAGCATGTGGCGCTGCGATATGGACGATGCCGAGTTGGTATTCGGCCAGGGCGCCCGCGCCCGCGCACTGGCGGCGCAGCAGCGCGCTATGGAGCAGTTGCTGGAAGAGGCCGCCCACGTCAACGAGCGCCACCAGCTCTACCGCCGCGTCACCAATGCAGTGCGCGGACTGGCGAATATCAAGCTGTTGTCCATTGTGGATACCGCCCTGGCGGCCCAGCGCGAATGGCGCAGCGCCGAGCGCGCTCTGGAAAACCTGGACCTGAAGGACTTCGAGCAGTTCGAGCAGCAGGTCGATGAACTCAAGGCCCAGCTCAAAGATCAGCAAAAGCAGTTGTCGGACCTCCAGCGCAAGCATGGCTCTTTGGAGACCAAGCTAAGAAGCAACGAAAAACTCTTGTATGCTCTGTCTGGCGAGCTGGAGTCCCTGGACGATGCTGCCAGTGACAGCGAGGCAATGGTAAGGCGCATTACCGCCATCGACCCCACTTTCGACGCCGAGCAAGTACTGATTACTGCCGACGAGCAGGTGGAGCGCGCCGCCGACAACTTCGACTTCTCAGCGGATATCGAAAGTTGGCAGGGGCAGCTGGAAAAATACAGCCGCCAACTGGATCGCGCGGTGATGGAATACAACGCCACCTGTGCCAGTGTCGATACCCTGGTGTTTGAGCCGGACTTGAGCGGCGGCCACAAAGACAACCTGTTCAAGTTGATCAGCGGCCTCGGCGATCAGGTAGAGACCCTGCGCAACCGCCTGAAGAATAACCTGTTGGTGGAGCGCCACGATCAACTGCTGGCATTGAAAAAATCCTTCAATACCACGTTTGTAACTCACCTGTGTCACGCTATTTACCAGTCTATTAACGACGGTAAGCGCGTGCTGGATGATTTGAACAAAGAGCTGGAGCACCACCGCTTCGGCGCGGATCGCGAGCGTTTCCGTTTCGACTACCAGTGGGTGGCGGAATTTAAGGAGTACTGGAGCTTCTTTAAGGCGGTGATCGAGCTGCCCAATTTGGGCGAAGAGCAGAGCTTGTTCGACACGGATTTGGCGCCCAAGCACCGCAAGGTGCGCGACCGCCTGTTGAGTATGCTGCTGAGTAAAGACGAGCAGGTGGCGCGGCGCGAGCTGGATCGAATCAGCGACTACCGCAACTACCGCAGCTATGAGATCTATAAGGAACCGGAAGGTAAGGAGCCGATCGCCCTCAGCCAGTACGGCACCGGTTCCGGCGGTCAGCTGGAAACCCCGGCCTATATTATCCGCTCCGCAGCGGTGACTTCGGCCTTCCGCTTTGGTGAGAGTGGCAGCCATTTGCAGATGGTGCTGGTGGATGAGGCCTTCTCCAAAATGGATGAGTCCCGCTCCAAGGAAGTGATTCGTTACCTGACTGAAACCCTGGGCCTACAGCTGCTGTTTATTATGCCCAGCAGTAAGTCCGGGCCCTTTATGGACCTGATCTCGAATCAGTTTGTATTCAGTAAGTGCCCCAGTGCCAAGCCTATCGGCCAGCTGAATACGCGGGTGTATGTGGATCGCAAGGTGTGCAACCAAGAGCGCATCGCCGAACTCTGGGCCAACCACCGCCGCACGATTCGCCAACAGGCATCGCTGGATTTTATGGACCTGGTTGAGGGATAGGTATTTTCGGGGGAGACCCCGCCATTGGCAGGGAGGCAAGCAATGGAAAAGGCATTGCCCTATTGGGTAGAGGAAAACCCGCTGTTACTCGGCATCCTGAATTTTATTCTGGACCGGCGGGATAGCCAGCTGCTGCGCGGCAAGGAAACGCGTATCAGCTTTAGGTTGGATCTGCGCGCCGGCAGCAAGCGCTGGCAGGAAGTGCTGGAGCCCCTCAGGGACCCCGGTCAGGATGAGCAGGAACTGTGGGGGGGGTTGCAGAAATTTGCGCGGGAATACCAGTGCTTTACGGTAAAGCCCAACCCGAAAAGGCGGCCGGGTGTTGCCGAGTGGCAGGGGGCCCAGTTAATTTTCCGCGATGCCAGTGAGGCGCAGCTGCGCCAGTGGCTCAAGCGCCCATCCCCGACTGTGCGCCAGTCCGCCTGGACCAGCTTGCTGGAACCCTACGCCGATTGCTTTGAAAACCCCGCTGCTTTTCCCCTCGAAGGCTTGGAGCTGCAACCGGGGTTTAACTCCGTTGAAGAGATTATTGCCTGCTGGGTCTCCGTCGGCAAAGCGCTGATCTTTGCCGATAAAATTTCCTGGCGGCAACTGGCCGCGCGCTGCTTTAACGGGGATTCCAAATACCTCGAATTACCCAGTCGTCAGTCCCTGGTGCGCAACCTCTACCCCGAATTGAGCCGCAAAATACAAGAGCGCCCACTGTTGCTGCACACCTACCTGCCGGAGTCATTTGAGCGGGTAATTTTTATTGAAAACCAGGACACTTTTATCAGTTTGGCCGAGCGGCAGCCCAGCTGTGTAGCACTGGTGTATAGCGAGGGCTACCAGGGCGGGGCGGAGCGCATTCGCAACCGGGAGGGGGTGCGCTTTAGTACGTTTAATACGGTGAGCGCTAGTAGTCGGCAACAGTTCTTAGCCTGGTGGTACGGGGAGAGTCCCGAAGCGCTGCCAGCTTTTTTCTGGGGCGATTTGGACTACGAGGGCCTGCGCATTGCCGCAGCACTGAGAAAGAGCTTTCCCGACTTGCAGTGCTGGCGCCCGGGCTACGATCTGTTGCTGCATTTTTTGCGCGCGGGAAAGGCACACACCCCGGAGCAGGCGGAAAAGGCGGGGCAAAAACCGGTGCAAGCTATCGGTTGCCAATACGCAGATACGGTACTGTTACCGGCAATTTCAGCTCTCAATCGCTATGTGGATCAGGAGATGGTTGAGATTGGCAAATTGGCCGGAGCGCTGGCGTAGGGCGCTTTTGCAAGTTGGACGTTCAATATTTTCTGGGTACTTGTGGGCTTGGCCCGGGTTGTGTCGCTATCGGCTAAATTTCAGCGGCTGGTTTTTAGGGAATGGCGACTGCTAAGACTTTTACTGGCGTTTAAACTTGTGTTTTATGCGCAATTTCTCGGAAGATGGAAAGAATATGCTGTAAAAATCCCATCCAAAATATCAAATGCAGCTTTCGGAGTTTAGTATGCGTCAGTTTTCCATCCTGGTCATTTTTGCTTTGGCCTTTGGCGGTGCCGCTGTGATGTATGAAAAGGAAAGTCGCAAAGTAAAAGGCGTGTTGACCCAGATTACCGAGCTGCAAGCGCAGGTGGGCGATTTGCAGGCGGAGATCAATCGACTCAATAGCGAGCTGGAAGCGGTAAAACTCGCCGAGCGTCGCCGCCCCAATTTGAGCGCTATGGCCAATCGCATTCGCCGCGAAGCTAATGCCCCACAAGTTGCGCCCAAGCCCAAGGTGGAAGAGCGCTTCGAAAAATCTCGCAACCTGATTCAATCAGACGTTACCAGCGCGCCGCCGGCAATCCAGTCGAATACGCGCAGCAACCAGGATGACAGCGACTGGGCTCGCCCCACCGTAGATGCCGATGAGTATCGCGGTGAGAGCGGTGAAGAGTCCGCAGTGCTCGATCCCTACCAGTAATTTTGCCCTCTGCATATTGATTCCCTCGCCAAAGCCCGCAAAATACCTGCCTGCCGCAGGATACTGTTTTGCGGGTTTGCCAGTTTTAGCGAGCACGATTTGAAGTTATAAGCTGGCACAATTTGAAATTATAAGTGGGCAAGGGGCGCTAGGTATGTCGCTGAACAAGTTTTACACCACCTTAAATGGACAGCTGGAAGGATTGCTTTCTGCGGAGCGAGACTGGCTGGCCAACACCGCCAATGCCAGCGCGCTGTTGTTTATGGAGCTGGGGGATATCAACTGGGCCGGCTTTTATTTTCTCTGCGGCGATGAACTGCGCCTGGGGCCCTTCCAGGGCAAACCCGCCTGCACCCGGATTCCGGTGGGCGCCGGTGTCTGCGGCACCGCCGTCGCTACCGGTGAATCCCAATTAGTGGACGATGTACACCAGTTCCCCGGCCATATCGCCTGCGATGCGGTGTCCGCCTCCGAGGTGGTGGTGCCACTCTACGACGCAAGCGGCCGTTGCCTGGGGGTACTGGATATCGATAGCCCCAGTGTGGCCCGTTTTAGCCAGGAAGACCTGGCGGGTCTACAGGACTTTGCCCGGATACTGCTCGAGTCCTCAGACCTCCCGGCGAGCTGATGGCGCTGCTCTGGCAAAAGCAGGTTGGCGACACCTGTTATCAGGTGCGCAACCACGGCGCCAGTGTGCGCCTTTATAGCAATGGGGTTTTTCACTCCCAGTGGAATCCCCGCGATCCCCTCAAGGGCTCCCTTTGGGAATTGCTGCTGTTACCGGCATTTTTCCTCCCGGAACAGCGCCTGGATTCGGTATTGGTGCTCGGCGTTGGTGGGGGTGCCCTGATTCGCCTGCTGCAAACATTTACCTCCGCCAAGCGTATTGTCGGCGTGGATTTGGACCCGGTGCATCTGGATATTGCCCGCCGCTTCTTCGATGTGCGCGGTGTCGAGCTGGTGTGTGCCGATGCCTGTGACTTTGTGTGCGATCACCTGAGCCGGCCCTCTCCCAGCACTTTCGATCTGGTGATTGACGACCTGTTTGGCCACTGTGACGGAGTGGCCCAGCGGGCAGTACCCGCCGATAAAAATTGGTGTGCCAGCCTGATGGGCCTGCTGCACCGGGATGGTGTGCTGGTCAGTAACTTTGGCGATCGCCCCGAGCTACAGAACAGCGCCTGGCGCAGCAAAGCTATGCGTGAGCGCCTCGGCGGCGCCTGGATGGCGCATATGCCCCAGTATGAAAATCATATCCTGGCCGTGAGCAGAAGGGCGCTGCGCAAAGGCGAGTTAGCGGCCAGGGCACCGGAAAAAATCAATCCCGCCAACCCCAACCGGCGCCTGGATTTCCGCATGAGCCAGCTGCGCTGATTGCAGCTGGCGCGGATTGGCCCGACTGAAAAAATCTTAAATCCCTGTCGCGTTAATGATGATATTCATTGGCGCCCTTTGTCACCTCGTGACTATACTCAATCGAGTAAATTGTTCTGCTGGGATTGAACGATGCGGTACAAAACGGTTGAGGATGTAATTCAGGAAGGAAGGGATTTTCACGCCAAGCTGGCGCTGCAATACGAAGAGTACGAGCAGCTCGCCACCAATGAGCGGGTTGAGTTACTGCTGGACCAGCTGCGGCGGCGGGAAGACTCCATGAAGCACTCACTGGATAACTTCCATGACGACCTGCCCCCTGGCGCCCTGCATACCTGGGTGCAATTTGCCCCGGAGGGGCGCGAGAAGGAGTTTCTACAACGCTTGCGCGGCATTGATATTGAAAGCTTGGAGCAGATTGCCAAGCTGGCGATGGATATTGAGATCTATCTGGCCGATCAATATCGGGATCTGGCTCAGGGCGCGGAGACCCCATCGGCCCGGGATGCATTTGAGCGACTGCGGCAACTCGAAGAGCTGGAAGAGCACACCCTGTCGTCGAATCTATTCAACTTGCGCGATTACTAGTCTTCTGACCAATGCCTGACTCCAGGCGACTGCTGCCGGCCTGCGTCCCCAGCTCTTAGGGGCGCAGGCGGTATACACAAAATCCCCGCTCTTTAGTGATCAATGTCACCTGGGAGAAGTAGCGGGGCCCTTTTTTGGCCAGGGGAATAAATTCATTCACCACAAAAATTGCAGTACCGGAATCTTTCAGTATCCGCGCGCTCTGCTGTAGAAAGCGATCGGTTAAATCCCCCTCCACTTGAAAGCCCTGGTGGAAAGGCGGATTGCACAGCAGCAGATCGGCAATACCCCCCTCCAGTTCAGAGCCCGCATCAGAGGGCACAACGATGCCTTCGATATTCCGCTCGGTAAAGTTTTTGCGGCAGGCCAGCAGGGCCGCAGCGTTGTTATCCGTCGCGGTAAAATGGTAGTTGCCTAGAGCGGCCAATTGCAGGCTCAGGTAGCCGTAGCCACAGCCCAGGTCAACAATGTGCGAGCCATCCGCTGGCAGCTCGGTAGTGAGCTGCTGAGCTAACAGCGCGCTGCCCTTATCGACCTTGTTCCAGCCGAACAGCCCCGGCTTGGAATAGAGATCGCCAAGCTCGGCAAGCTGCTGCAATTCCGGGTACTGGAGTTCGGCAATTGGCGTGCCGCTGTCCCCGCAGTCAACCGTATTGCAGCTCAGATAGCTGCTGCCGTGCTTTTGCAAGTGCTTGGCGCCACCCAGGCGCTCGGCCACTTTTGCCGCATAGCTTTTGATCCCGCTCTGCTTTTCGCCCAGCAGAACCAGCTCGCCACCCTCACCGAGAAAGTCGGGGGCGCGATCAATAATATGGTGAACCACGGCCTTTTCTTTCGAAACGGCGTAGACAATACGGCGGTATTTGCGCTCAAGCTCTTCAAAGTGGAAGTCGTTGAAGAAGCTCCGCTGCACCCTATTTGCAGCGAGTTCGGCAATATCCCAGCGGTTGCTGAGTAAATCCCCGGCAAAGTGAAACCCCTCCTGGTGTAGGAGGGGTTTGCTGTTTTCATCGGCGATCCACAGAGTTTCCTCTGGGGCCTGGGTAAGTTCCTGATATAGAAGGGATGACATATTATTTTATTGGATAGAGTCGATTTCTTCAGGGGTCAGGAGGCGGTATTCACCTTCCTGAAGTTCTTCATCCAGGATGATTTCGCCGATTCTCTCCCGGTGCAACTCCACTACCTTATTGCCCAGAGCTGCGAACATACGCTTCACCTGGTGGTAGCGCCCTTCACCGATGGTGATACGCACCTCATTGGCAAAGAGAATCTCCAGCTTGGCGGGCTTGGTTCTCTTCTTTTCATTATTGAGCCAGATACCCTTGGCAAACTTTGCCACGGCATCTTCCTCAATCTTCTCGGCCAACAGTGCGTAGTAGGTCTTGTCGCAGTGGTGGTTGGGGGAGGTCACCTTGTGGGACCACTGGCCGTCATCGGTAAGCAGCACCAGGCCGGTGGTATCGATATCCAGGCGCCCGGCGATATGCAGCTTGGCCTTGTTCGGCTCATCAATCAGGTCCAGCACAGTGGGGTGCTCGCCATCTTTGGTGGCACTGACATAGCCCAGGGGCTTGTTCAACATAATGTAGCGGGGGCCCGGCTCGTGCAAGGGCTCATCATCCAGGCACAGCTCATCACTGACCTGTATCTTGATGGCCGCACTGGTGACCACCTCACCATTCACAGTAATGCGCCCCGCCCAGGCGGCGCGCTTTACATCGGTGCGGGAGAGGTCGGTGACCTGGCTGACCGCTTTGTCCAGACGAATCAGGTTAGCCAATTTTACGCTCACCGGAATCAACAGATTGATAGATCAGGGTATTGATGGTCATGGGGCCAACACCGCCGGGTACCGGGGTGTAAGCAGCGGCGCGCTCAGTCAGAGGGCCCAGCTCGATATCGCCGACGCCACCGGGGTGGTAACCGGCATCCACAACCACGGCGCCATCTTTAATCCACTCGGCCTTGATAAACTCCGGCTTGCCCACGGCACCTACAACGATATCGGCGCGGCGGATATGCTCGGCCAGATCCTGGGTGCGGGAGTGACAGATGGTCACGGTGGCGTTGGCGTTTAGCAGCATCGCCGCCATCGGCTTGCCCAGAATGGGGCTGCGGCCCACAACTACGGCGTGCTTGCCTTCCAATTCGATATTGTAGGCTTCCAGCAGGCGCATGATTCCTTTAGGAGTGGCGCAGCCGTAGGCTTCTTCACCCATAGCCATGCGGCCGAAGCCCAGGCAGGTTACACCGTCTACATCCTTCTCCAGGCTGATCGCATCGAAACAGGCGCGCTCATCGATTTGCGCCGGCACCGGGTGCTGGAGCAGTATGCCGTGGACGTTGGGGTTGGTGTTGAGTTCTTCGATCTTGGTAAGCAGTTGCTCGGTGGTGGTGGAGGAGGGCAGTTCCACCTGGAGGGAATCCATGCCGATTCGGCGGCAGGCATTGCCCTTCATTTTTACGTAAGTGGCGGAGGCGGGGTCATCACCTACCAGGATGGTCGCCAGGATTGGCGTTTGGCCACCACTCTTTTCCTTTAGTACGGCTACCCGAGCCGAGAGTTCCTCTTCAGTTTTCTGTGCCAGGGCCTTGCCGTCCAGAACCAGTGCAGACATAGATACTATCTCTAACAGTAAAAAATCGATGGCTAATAGACCGGAGTCTGCTCCAGCACCTACTTTATATAGAAGGGCGGAAGCAGGCGGCTTTTAAGAGCTGCTTACTTTTTATCCGGTCGGATTCGCGAAGTGCGCCATTTTCGCACAGGTTGGAAATAATTTCGCCACTTCTGGGCCCAGATAGGCAAAAGGATAAACTTCTTTAAAAATAATAGCTTAGAAGCGTTGACAAGGACCCAGGGTATCATTACTATGCACGCACTTCGCAGCTACAGCGACTTACACAACCCCCCACGGGACGGTTGGCAAAGTTAAGAAGCAGCGAACAATTGGAAAAACGGGGCATAGCGCAGTCTGGTAGCGCGCCTGCTTTGGGAGCAGGATGTCGGGGGTTCGAATCCCTCTGCCCCGACCAATTTTCCGGGTTCACCTTGCGCCCGTAGCTCAGCTGGATAGAGCATCCGCCTTCTAAGCGGATGGTCGCAGGTTCGAGTCCTGCCGGGCGTGCCATCTCCACAAGATGGTGCTGGTTTGGCAAAAAGGACTTAGTCTGAAGCCAGATTGGTTGCAAGAGGTATCCGGTACTCAGTACTGCCACAAGGTGCTGAAGTATATCACTTTTATGGTGGCCGTAGCTCAGTCGGTAGAGCACAGGATTGTGGCTCCTGAGGTCGCGGGTTCGATCCCCGTCGGCCACCCCATATTTTTCCTTGTTTATCAAGGACTTAAAACCTCGCCTAGTGCGGGGTTTTTTCGTTTTGGGTTCCGTGGTGCCAATTCATGGTGCCAATTTTGACCTCAATCTATGTTGAAGTTTAATTTTGGCAGATCGTGAGTCATGTCCATCTGGCTGTAAAAATCCCCCCCCTGTTGAAATCACTAAGAAGTAGCTTGGAGCTGTAATGAAGTATCTGCTGTGCGTATTTTTCTTAACCTGTTCTGCTTTCGCCTCTGCGGCTGGGGACTCAAACTTTTCATTAGGCTTGGGTGGGGATCATGGTGGGCTCGGGGCAAAGTACGCAATTAACCGAGATGAAGATAAATACTTTGCCACTTTGGGTTTGTTGGGTTACTCAGAGCATACCGGTTGGACCGAAGGTTATGGTATTGGTTGGGAGCGCTTGGTGTCTTCCGATCGCCACACTGTGGGAACATTCCTGGGGGCTGTTAGTTCCGATAGTGGAGGTAGAGTCATGACTCGTTATCACGGAATTTCCTTACTCTATAACTACTATTTTTCAGGGTTTTCTGATTCCTCATGGGTGATCGGTGGCGATATTTATGGCGGTGTTAGCGAAGATGATGACTTGAACTTTGATGATGAGCTATATGGTATTAAGTTGAAGTTTGCTTATCAGTGGTAGGGTTGATCACCGTCTGCCGCCCTAGCCCCTTCTTTTTTTGGAGTTTAAAACCTCGCTTTGTGCGAGGTTTTTTTTATTTCTTGTGGGTTGATCCTTGGGGTTTATGAATTTAGTGTCTAAACTCTGAAAGTTCTAATCTTCTTAGCTTTGTTTTTAGTGGGAATGGAAACCGTGTGCCAGAGGCGACTGTAAGGACGTGCAGTCTTGGACATCCATAGATCATCTTCAAGAGCACAGGTTTCTGGCTTTATGTGATCATCCGTTCCACTTTGACTGGAATGAATGGGTTTATAATCACATTCACGATCAAAATATTGTCCTGACTGCTTTCAGTCAGTAAATTATTAACCAGGCAATGCTTTCTGATTGTGGCATTGGCGCCATGCCGAGAATCCTGGCTAAAAAATTTGAAGACATTATTGAGGTTCCTGAGCCTGAAAGCGAAGCTGGCAAATCTCAACTTGGATACTTGTTCATCGCGATATGTTTAATATGCCAAAAATCCGTGAGTTTCTTAGCATCTTAAAGCTCTGGCGAAAATGAACAATACCAAGTGCCAGCCCAGAAAAAATCATAACAGCGGCCATTAACTTTTCTGAACCAATCGATTCGCCAGTTAATAACCAACTGAAAATGAGTCCAAAAACGGGGCAGAGTAAACCTAAAGGCGCAACAGTAGACAGCGGGTACTTAACGATTAGCCGGTTCCAGAACCAGTATCCCAGCAGAGTGGTTGGGTAGGCCTGAAACAATATGGAGAAAAGTAACCGTCCACTAAGGTTGCTTTGAATTTCATAAAATACAGCCGCACCATTTTGAATATAGGTAGCAGCGAACAGTGGTAGCGGTGCAAAAAATAGCCCCCAGACAATAAAGCTAAATACTTGCTGTGTGCCACTGGCTTTTACAATGAGCCCACTGATGCTCCAGCTGGTAGCCGCTATTAAGATAAGTGCAATACTGATAAGGGGCACAGTGCCATCTTTAACCATCAAGCTTAGCAACAGCCCTCCCAAGGCAAGTAGAGCCCCAAGAGCTTTCTGCGGGATAATCTTTTCTTTCAGGAATACCCAGCCGAACAGTAAGCTAATCGCAACATTTACTTGCAAAAGAAGTGAGGCCATTCCCGCAGAGAGTCCGCTAGAGATTGCCCAGGTGGCCATCCCCCAAACCCCACAGCCAAAAGTCAGGCTGTAGGCTAGAACGTACTTCCAGCTGACTGTCGGTCTGGAAACGAAAAGCACTGCCGGAAAGGCTGCCAAAGAAAAGCGTAAAGCCACCAGAAGGAGTGGGTCCAGATCTTCCGTTCCCATCTGAATAACGATGAAGTTGAAGCCCCACATTGCCATTAGTAGCACACCAAGTAATAAATCCGAGTACCGCATCAGCCCCTCCAATTTGTCTCGGGGCTAACTATCCAAGAAATGAAAAAAGGTATACAGATGCAATTTTTGTATAAAATAGGTATACAGTTTGGGTGGAGACGGAATCGGAGGGGGATAGGTGCGGTATAAAGAGCTTGCCGAACGCTGTATAGAGGATATTCAGTCAGGGAGAATACCGAACGGTCATAAACTACCGTCCCTCAGGCGGTTCGCTGCACAAAACGAAGTCAGCCTGACAACAGCCCAAAGCACCTACTACTTGCTGGAGGAGCTCGGCTGGGCGAAGGTTCGACCGCAATCTGGATTCTTTGCCTCAGTTCCTCCCAGTAGTAACCCGCCTCCCATAATGCCTGCATTTACCTGCCGAACAACAGATCCAGTAAGTCACGATTACTATTTCCGTGGGTTGGGAGCAGGGCCATTGGGTGTTGCGTCTTTATCCCCAGAGCTATTGCCGTTAGATTCCCTGGAGCGCAGTATGCGGCGGGCAACCCGAGAGGCTGGCGCCAGTATGCATGGCTATCCAGTTTCCTCAGGGGAGCCGCTTCTACGCAGTGCGCTTAGCGCACACTTTGCCAGTTATGATTTGCATTTCTCTGCCAATGAATTAGTAGTGACAAATGGTTGTATGGATGCCGTCCGCACAGCGATTGCCATTACGACTAAGCCCGGTGATGCGGTTGCGATCAGTTCTCCTTGTTACAACGGCCTTCTTAATCTGCTGGCTTTGATGGGACGAAAAGTTGTTGAGATACCGACTGTTGGAAACGGTTTAGACCTCGCACAGCTAGAGCGCTATATGCAGCAGGGATTGGTCCAAGCGGGTCTTTTTAGTAGCAGTCATATGAATCCTACGGGCGTGTCCCTGAGCTCGGAGCAGAAAGAGAGCCTGGCCGTACTGGCTGGTAAATATCGGATTCCAATTGTCGAGGATGATGTGTATTTGGAACTCGGATTTCAAAGAAGTCTGCCCATGCCCGTGCGCTACTGGGACCGGAGCGGGTATGTGCTTTGGTGTGGCTCTATCTCCAAGACATTGAGCGCAGGCTATCGCCTGGGATGGTGCTTACCAGGAAGGTATCGAAAACAATATGAGCGCTATCGATTTACTGAAAGTTTCGGTGTGAGCTTGCCCGTCCAATTAGCGGTAGCCGATTTCATCGGTACCAACCAATACTCCCGTCATGTGCAGGGGCTCAGGCAAAAGCTTGCCTTGCAGGCCGCATCCTATCGCAACTACTTAAGTTCAAACTTGCCCGATGAATCGCGCATCAGTGATCCCCACGGAGGAATGGTGATTTGGTTGCAGATTCCAGGGTTGGATAGCCGGAGTCTTTGTCGGTTGGCTTCCGAAGAAAATATAGCCTTATTGGGCGGTGCAGATTTCAGCACGCTTGATCTCTACGGTGATTGTGTGCGGGTGAATTGTGGTTGGCCGCTTGAAGGTAAAGGTGGAGGGAAGACTGAGGCCGGATTTCAGTTGGAACGTTTTATCAAGTTAACTCACTCATGCCTGGTTTTGGACACCCAGTGCGCCGAGATAAATCGGCAAAAGATTGGAGGTGAAAGCCCTCTACCCGGTAAGGTTTAGCAAACCGCTGGGGCCCCGAGTCATGGGCGTTGTTCGGTAACGGCCAGCGTTAAGCGTTGACAGGGGAAGGTACAGGCTCAGTATTGAGCTTCGAAAATATAACTTGAGATCGCCGACTTTGTTGGATGATGGGGAAGGCAATAGGTGAAAGATACGCTTTTGCGAGTATCTTTCCCGATCTCCGGAGTTAGTAGACCTGATGCATGTATTGATGTCTTTTGCGCGGAACTCGGGAGGTCCTGTAGGCGATTCGTGCGTGTCCCGCACGGGCTGGGTCCGGCGAAGCCAGTTAGGCAAAGGCCCGTGTGTAATCTTGGATGTAATCTTGGACACCCACAGATTAAAAGGTTAAAAAACAGGCAAGGTTTCTACGCTATGAGTTAGAAGCTGGCACGAAGGTTCCAGGTGGGGCGCCAACTACGTACTGAAAATATTTTTGATAGCCATCAAGGGATAGGTAGGTAATGCTGCTAGGAGAGGCTTTATCCAATGGTTTCTCGTGTTGCCTGAACAGGGGGCCGCTCCAATTTGCTGGTTTGAGGTCGTGCAATCTTGGACACCCACAGATCAAAAGGTTAAAAAATAGACAAGATTTCCGCGCTATGAGTCAGCAGTTGACACAGGGGTTCTAGGTGGGGCGTCAACTACGTACCAAAAGTATTTTTGATAGCTATCTAGGGGTAGGTAGGGAATGCTGCTAGGGGAGGCTCTACTCAATGGCTCCTCGCCCTGTTACTTGAACTGGCGGGCGTTCCAGTCTGCTGGTTTGAGACTGTAATCCAATTAAAAGGCAGGTGTAGTGCTCCTCGTAAAAGCGGCCACTATATAGGTCTTCGGCACTGGCTTGGCGAGCAATAGATTCATTGAGGCGACGTATAAACCAGCTGATATCTACCAAATACACTGGCTAAAGGGTTTGAGCGCCCCCATTCCGTGACGATCAAGGCGGCTGTCTTTCAGGCAGCGGTGAGTTTTTACACCTTAGCTGCAAGCCTCTGGTGCCGCTCTTCCAGATCGGGTATCCCTACTACAAAGGAGTGCTCTGTGCATACAGTGGGAGACGCAGTGATAGCAGAGTATCGCATTGAGAGAGTGTGATGTAGGACGTTAACTGTTGAATATCCAGGGGTTGTGGCGCCTTAAACCTTTTTGGGTGGGGCCCACCACTAACAATGAGCGGGCAGGGCCAGGTAAGTCGTCAATCGGATGATAACACTGCCGCAGATTACCCGGGATGTTTCAGTGGATTTAACGAGAGTGGCCTGGGGTGCGAACAGGGATGCTTAATTATAAGGCTCAAATATCAAGCGTTTTCCCTGTAATCACGGCAAACCCAATCCAAGTATTTTTTGGGCGGCAGGTGGAAGTTACCTTCTAAATTCCAGTGGCTGTAAATGTCAACCAAACAAATCTTCTTTCTTCCGTAGGTCCACTGAAAATGGAGAAGCCAATCGGAGGTTTTATACTTGTCGTGTACCTGTACGTATTTAGGGATTCCTACGTGGTAATGCCATAGGTTGTGAGCTTGAGCGTAATCTTTATCTCTCTTTGAAATTTGGTCTTCACGCCAGGATGGCGAAACTTTCCCTTCATAGTTGCTGAAATTAGCTAGTCCCTTCTCTTCATAAACATCAATAAAATTAATAATTTTATCTTGGTGTTCTTTGGGGAGGTTATCAAAGGTTACTTTAAAGCTGTCACTTAATGACCATATATGACTAGGCATAAGCTATGTTCTCTTTTGATTAGGGGCGTACTTTTCTGCCCGCCCACTCAAGAATGCTCTTTTTTGCTCTCTAGTCATCCCCTTTGGAGCTTCATGTCTAGGGGTGGCTAAGGCTGCCTCCATGCGTCTCCTGTCAAAAGCGCAATCAGCCTCATTATCTATAGCGTAGTCCGCATTAATTTTCATAAGTAAAGCCTCTAACAGTTTTACGAATTGCTTAACAGTTACTATTTTTAGCAGTGTGATTTGATGATGTCAAAGTTGTAAAGTTGATAGCAGCTTTTGGCAGCTTGTTATTACATGTCGATATTAGCAGTTAATGTAGAAAATAATGTTAAAAATCCGCAGGGTGGAAAATGAGGTCAAGGAAAGTTTTTCTTAATGAATTAACAGGTGGTAATTAAGCGCTAAAATCTTTTTTTGGGGCTGGGATGAGGGGGGAGCTTTGGTGATGCTTGGAAAGATGGATCTCCGGTTTAATCCTGTGACAAACAAAGCCGGTGTTGGCAGCCTTACAATCTGTGTGCCTCAGACTTGTTCTGCTTTACGTAAATCTGCCGAATTAATTCTTTCGGGTCCACTAACCCTTTGAGGAGATTTCCAGCATTATGGTTTGGGTGGGGTGAGAGTTTTTTCGGTATCTACAGTTGTTTGGGGCTTGGGATATTTAAAATATCACCTGTAAAGTGAATCTTGCTGTAGTGTTGTGGTCAAGTCCAACCGGACACCTCTTTAAGCACATTTCTCAAATTCGATAGGGGTTACATCCCCCAATGTTGTGTGTATTCTGCGTGAGTTGTAATAAGCAATGTAGGCTTGTTGTGGTCAAGTCCAACCGGACACCTCTTTAAGCACATTTCTCAAATTCGATAGGGGTTACATCCCCCAATGTTGTGTGTATTCTGCGTGAGTTGTAATAAGCAATGTAGGCTCTCACATCTGCTGTCGCGTCCACCCTTGTTTCATAGAGATTTCCCGTTAGCCACTCTCGCTTTAGGCTGCTAAAAAACCGTTCTGTTGGTGCGTTGTCCCAGCAATTTCCTTTACGGCTCATTGAACATACCATTCCATGCTCCTTCAGCAACGCCTGATAGGTATGGCTGGCATACTGACTGCCTCGATCAGAGTGGTGTAGAAGGCCTTGCGATGGTGTGCGTAAATTGACGGCCATCATCAGCGCACGACTCGCCAAAGCCGTTTCCATCTGGCGATCTAGGTGCCAACCAACTATCCGGCGTGAATAGAGATCAATTACTACCGCCAAGTACAACCATCCCTGTAGCGTCCAGATGTATGTAATATCCGTAGCCCAAACTTGATTTTTAGCACTCGGCGAAAAATCCCTATTCAGAAGATTCTCTGCAATGGGCAGTTGGTGTTTGCTATCTGTCGTCAACGCAAAACGCTTCTTGCATTTTACTGCCAAACCTAGCTTTTTCATTAGCTTTCGGACTCGATAGCGCCCAATTTTAAAGCCTTCTCTGCGTAATAGCTTCATTAGTCGGCGGCTTCCCAAGCTCTGCCGAGATTCTGCAAATAAGGCCTTCAAGCGATGGCATAGTTGCCATGTTTGGCTATCTATTGAGCTATCACTGCGATGGCACCAATCGTAATAGCTGCTCTTTTTTACCTGCATTACTCGGCAAAGCATCCTAACTGGAAAGCTACTTTTCTGCTCTTTGATGAAGCTGTACTTTACTTCATTTCTTTCGCAAAGAAGGCGCTGGCCTTTTTTAGGATTTCCTTCTCCATCCGCAAGCGCTTGTTTTCACGTCGCAACCGATCCAATTCAGCGCGCTCGCCTGCATCCAACCTTACTCCGCTCTCTTCCTGCTTCAGCTCCTTTACCCAGCGTCGCAAGTTATTAGCAGTGGTCCCTACAGCCTCTGCGGCCTTAGAAATCGAATAGCCTTGTTCAGAGACAAGAGCTACAGCGTCTTTCTTGAACTCCGGCTTGAATTGCCGGCGTGTACCTTTTGTTGTCATACGTCACCTCACTTGGTAGTTTTACCATCTTAGCGAAGTGTCCGGAAGTATTAGACCACTACATAGTGATGGTGGAGTAAAGTCAGAGAGCTATCCATGCAATGCTGGAACAGACTGCTGGGGGTATTGGAAGTGTCCGTAGAGTTAAAAACTGGGCGGTGTCTGTGAGTCTTTTACGTTATCGCAAATCGATTTCGATCAGGGTCTGCATCGCCCAATATCCTACTGAATGATACATCTTGGAGTCGCTATTTAATTTATACTAAGACTAACTAGAAGCCCTCTAAGTGAGAAATTTTTAAATTGGTACCATCTCTTTGTCCCTGCACAGTAACTGAGTAATCAGCTTCTATTTGATTGTTTATTGCATCACCATTTTTAGTGGAAATTAAGGAGGTTTGGTCAATTACTACTTGAACATCAACTGCGGATATGTCGCCGCGTTGAGCCACATTGCCGAGGATTTTGGCACTTAAATTAGCCGCTGTGTCAATCAGTATGGTTTGTTGGTTTCCCAGCCGTTCACCACTGTTCCATCGATCTGTAGCTTTTTGCTCTGCCTGAGGCTGGGTGTCGGCTTGGTGCCGTCTTAGAAAGTCTTCGGTAAAAGTAACTGTATTAATTGCGGGCATCGTTTAGTTTCCTTTCAGATTGAGGTTCAGAATATCGTATACCTGTTATGGGGGGAGTGTTAATCGTGAATTTATTCCCCATCAAAAGCAGTCAAAGGTTGTACTTATGTCTAAAGTTCTAATTGCCCAGCGAATTTTGAATAATGATACAGAGGTGATTGTATTGTTTGAGTCAAGATGATTTTCTAATGAGGTGCATCTGATTTACTATATCCAACATTTGGTGCCCTATGGAGTTTTTAGAGGGGCTTAATATCTCAGATCTAATAGTAGATATGTTTTCAATAATCATCTGTTTTGACAGTTGGCGTTGAGCTTAGTAATCTTTGTAGGGCTCATGCGCGGTTAATATATGCTCCCTTGGGGGTTGTATTTATAAGTTGAATTTGATAATTCATGTATTACGCTTTGGCTTGGCGGGTCGCACAGGTTTGCATTTGATATTAAATTAAGAATTATATGAGTTGGATGCTTATAAATGTCTGCTTCTAGTGGTTCCAGGGGGTGCTTCACCGTTATTATGCGGGTTTGTGTATTTCTCTTGTTGCTAAGTATTATTGTCGATAAATATGGGGAATATGAAGATGATAGGCAAATCAGAGAAAAGTTTGCCAGCGCTAAACTTTCAGACTGGAAATCTGTTAAGGAGGTAGATCGAACGATACTTTCTATTGGTCTTTTCCATGCGGTGGATGGTGTAAGTTTTTCTTTTCTAGGTGCTCGGCAGGAAAGGGATTTTGAAGCTTTAAGGCACTGTCTTGATGATTCCGTGGAGGAGAGAGGCAATGAAAATCGGCTGCTCCTGAAGCAGGTTGCAATTTGTCTTGAGCAAATTAAACGATAAATAACTTTGTGCAAGCAAGGTTGTGATGGAGTAATTAACATTATTCAGATTTTTGTGTGGGTCATCGCTGTTCTGGCGAAAGCAAGGGTGCCCTGTTTTGATTCTGGGTTTTGTTAGAAATGACTGAGTAGAATTTCAGGTGGGTGCAAACCCACGCGGAGCGTGTCTTATGCTCGGAAGAATCTTGAGTACGCCTTAATACCCACTAACTACCTTAATGCTCACATCGGGAAAGCGAAAGCGCTACTTGGTGGGGCAGTGGTTAGGGTTGCTCCTTGTTGTCCCCGTCAAGCTCAAACTTTATCAAGCTGGTAAATTGCTATATGTCAGCGGCCAGTAAAAATTTGGGACGTGGTATGTCTCCATAAATGTTAGTTGCTAATGTAATCATGTTAGCCCCGAGGTCTTTAGCTTGTAACCTACTTGGTACGCTTGCGCGAGAGAAAGTTTTAGAGGGGCAGGGAAGAGTGCAATATAATATTCTGGACGGTTTTAGCCAAGTAACTATGGGCTTAGTTCGATAAGGCTATTTTTCGCAGCCTGGGGGAACTCAGGATGTTCGATAAATGTGGCTTGCCAAGCTGTAAGCCCTACTTTATCGAGATTTGGTGTCATAAGCTGTCCGAAGTATTGTTGTACCTTATGATATATGTAGTGGATTATGATTTTGAAAAAGCTAGCTGTAACCCGCTTGCCATGCGGGGCTGTATTAAAAAATTCTATTGGTGGTTTCACGTTAGTCTGTGTGTCGGCACTGGTTCAGGCTGATACAATAAGTACAAAAATAGATCTAGATGGCCCCTTCCCTTTTAGAATGGAGGATGGAAATAAATATAATGTGAATTTAGATGTTGGCTATCAGTTCGACTCCATTGAAAGAGTTTGTGTTAATGCTGAAGCTAAAGATGGGGATGCTTTCTTGGCAGCTTATAGCGTGATGGGTGAAGATGCTGTTTCTGCTGCGGATCAATTGACGCTTATCAGTTATTCTGTTGAAGATCCAACTCCAGAAAACCCAGATCCTGTTCCGCAGATAGGGAACATTGATCTCTGTGGGGATGGCAATAGCGTATTGGCAAAAAATTTTCTCGATGGGGAGAGTGAGTTTACACTCTACGTGTCTGGCGGTTATGTAGACTTCTGGGATCTGGAGTTGGTTGTTGAGGGTGATGTTTCTGATACTCAGCTGGCAGTTGTACTTGATGAGCCGGCTGAATTTTCGGTTCCCTCCTACGGAGGACGGGTTAATTACGATGCAAGCATTCGTAATTTAGATTCTACGCAATCGCTGCTTACACTGGAGCAGTGGAGCGTGCTCAAATTCCCCAATGGGGATCATTATCCCATTCATAAACCCAGAGACGTTGTATTAAATTACTCTGAGGCAAAGGACTACCCCCGAAACTATCTGAATATACCCGAGTGGTTTGAGGCTGGAGATTACGAATTGACCTGGTATGTAACCAATCCAAGCACCGGGGTTCGAGTGAAAGATAGCTTGTATTTTACTAAAAGCGCTGATTGAGCCTTCTTTTCAGTGTTTTAAGCCTAAGAGCACTGCCGCAAGGTTTGTCGGCCTTGCGCGGTCCTCTAACCTTTGGTTGAAAGAGCTTTTTACTAACTTTCCATATGGCTGAAGCATATCTATGGTCGGGCTATGGCTATCCCTAAGGGAGTCATAAATTGCCGGGCTGCTGGGGCGTTCTTGTGTCCCAGCAGTCCCTCTGGGATTGTAGCTGCGATCGAGAGTACCTATGCGTACTTATGCTCTATCTGAGGCGAGTTGAAAAAAGCCTATATCTGTCAGTGATGACTAAGATATTAAGCACCGTTTTAAATTTAATGGGAAAGGCACCCCCTTGGGCGGCCAATGTTGCGCAAGGCAGGTGGTGCCGGAGAGTGCTGTGTAGGGCAATAAATGATATCGCCATGGGTAAGTCTTGGGTGACTGCTATCGGAGGTGTGTCCACAGTATCTAAGGTGTCTGCGATAGAAGTCAGTCGATGGAAAACCTTAACCTGGGTAGTTGCCCCCAGCTTGCTTGACGCTAACACTGCGAGTGCAGCAACTGGCGATATTGCCGGTTTAAACCGATAGGTTAGTGGGGAGATTTTGGAGAGCGGAAGGTTGAGTATATTGTACCAGTTTCACAATCTAGGTGGTTCGATAGTTCAGATTGGAGCTTGAGGCGGCAGCTTGCAGAAGATTCTGAGGCCAACGGCTGACCGATAATGGTCTTTGAGATTTCTTACTGGCTTGAAAGGCGCTGCTCTTGGCAACAATTCTGGCGACAAAGGGTGAATGCAGTTCTGTAGAGGCGACCCCAGTGACCTCCTCTTTCTTGGGCAGTTTACTTTTTATACCATAGTATTTTCATATGGGCTGCTGTCGCAAGGCTTCCTGTTCACTTTTAGGCCGGGTATATCCTGAGACTTTAGGACCGCCGCCATCTTCCAGTGCTGGCAATACGGATAGATCTACACCTATCTGCTAATTGTATTTTGTGCGTCTAGTCCCTAAGCGTTGATATTGCGGATCGCGCCTCCCTACGCTTGGGCCTGTAATAAGGTTTCACATGAGTTGGTGGGGGCCAATCTTGCATACAGCTTTCCTGTAGTGCTCCCCAACTCATAAAGATCATATCTTGCCTTTGCACTTCGGAACGATAGGGTTTTGTTAAGCTCTACCGCCAGAGGCGGCGCTTTATGATGTGTTGGTCAATGAAATGGGTGGCGATACTTACCTATTTTGTGTGTTAGTACCAACTATTTGCTTATGGCATATTGTTTAAATTTGATAGGGGCGTTTAGGATGGTGTGCCGATTAAATTTCACTTGGCTAGATACGAGGCGGGCTAATTCTATAGAGTGGCGTCGATGAAAAGGCGAGCAGTCAGCTCGGGAGGTGTTCTACAAGCAAAAATTTCCCGACTATCAGTGGTGGAAATTATTTAATTAGATTTGTTTCGATTGCAATGATAGAAAGAGGAGGTTTTTATGCTGGTTGGCTCCCTTTTCTTTTAGTGGTGGGATTGGAAATCTAGATTAAGTATTTGTTAAGAGAATTCTTAATGTTAGATGTGTGATAGCAAGCTGGGTTTGGTTGGTTTTTTTATTTCTGGATGAATAGTTACCCCCTATTAACAAAGGAAATCCCTCAATGAAAAACATGCTTAAGGTTGTTGTCTGTGTACTTGTTTCAGTGGTTGCTTATAGTCAGGTGTGGGCCATCGATATCCTTGCTCACAGGGGTGCATCAGGTGAGTATCCCCAGGGCACCGCTATAGCCTTTGATAAAGCTCTGGAGCAGGGTGCTGATATCTTGGAGCTGGATATACATCTGTCTAAAGACCATAACATTATTATCAATCATGATGCGGATCTAAAAGAAAATGTGGGGATCTCCGATAAAATTGAGGATCTGACGCTGGGGGAGATCAAGGCTCTGGATGCCGGGTATGAATTTACACTTGATAGTGGCATTAGCTATCCTTTTCGGAATCAGGGGCATACATTATTAACGCTGAATGAATTGTTTGAGCGCTATCCTAATGCCATATTTAACATTGAGATTAAGCCAAATGACAAAACATTATCAGAAATACTTTGGCAGGTGATAGTTGATTACCGAATGGAGCAGCAGGTGACTGTGGCTAGTCAGCATAATAAGGCGATGGGGCATTTTCGTGATATTAGTGGGGGAGAGGTGAGAACCAGCGCAACCGTTGGCGAACTTGTAGAGGCTAGCCTTGCCTGGAGCTCTGGTTTTGGTTGGGCCTTCAATCCTGATTTTGATGTTGCCCAATTGCCGTACGGTATCACAACTAAGCCTTATGTGCGCTTTTTTCAAGGTAAAGGAGTTGCGGTTGACCTTTGGACCGTTAATGATATAGAGGATATTGAGCGCAGTATTTCACTTGGTGTGGATGGTATCATTGGCGATTACCCCAGTCGAATTTATCAAGCCCTTGAGGATGCTGGTGATCGTTAGCTTTCGTGATTCAGTTGCCAAGTAAAATTTCTAGGTGCATAAAAATAACCTTGCTGAGGTGATATGTTCTACTGGATAGATGATTGAGAAGAAGTCTTTTAGGTCAGCTTTTTGCTGGCCTTTTTGTTAGATTTTTACTTTTGTAAGGGAACTCATGGTGCCCCTCTGGGCCTTGAAGGTCACAGGTATTGGGTGCGTCTTAGTGTAGAGCGCTCTCGCAGAGATATTATGAGGCTAATTGTAGCTGCCTAGGGGGCTTTTGAAGCCTGGGTACAAGCTGATTTTCTCAATTTTTTAATCTGTCGCTTCCGCTTGTGTCGCTAAGATGGTAAAACTATTAAGCAATGTTGGAGTAGGGATGTTTTCGGTTTTCATTTAATTTTTTAGGTTTCTAGTGTGGAAACTATGGGGGATCGTATGTACGGGACTGTCCTTTGCGCTATAGAGGCATCTCAAGAGGGTAGGTTTGTATTATCTAAGGCTGTAGAGCTATCCAGGAAATTTGATAGCAAGCTAATAGTTTTAAATGTGTTGCCTTACAGTTTCTTACCCAAGGATTATCAGCGAGAACTAAAGGAAAGCGCCATTCCAAAATTTGATGAGATTACTGCGGATTTTGGGATTGCTAAAAAAAATCGGGCACTTAAAGTCGGCAAACCCTATGAAGTTATCTGCAAAGAGGCTGAAAAAAGGGAGGTGGATTTGATCGTGCTGGGCACTCATTCCAAGAAGGGGTTGGGCTCTCTTATTGGCTCTACAGCGAATAGCATAGTGAACTATGCGCACTGCGATGTAACTTTGGTTAGAATTTAGCCTGAGGGTTAGGCTGTTATCTACACCATGTGATTCTTACAGGACTTTCATTAAGCCGGGCAGCTATAAACTGCCCGGCTTACTATTGACCGTTGAAAATTAGCTAGAGGCAGGTTGGGTCGGATACTCTGAATCCTTGCTCTCTGCTGTAGTCTCTTCTGCTGCGGGTGCGCTGCGCAATACAAGGAAGCCCGCTGTACCAGCGATAACTGACGCTAACAGAATGCCTGCTTTGGCCTGGATAAGCAGTTCATTTTGTGTGCTGAATGCAAGTTCGGCAATAAAAATGGACATGGTAAATCCAATGCCTGCAAGTAAGGCTACACCGACAATGTGCCGGAAATTTGCCGATTTGGGTAGCTGGCCCCAGCCCAACTTCCAGCCGATCCAGGTCGCACCTACAATGCCGAGTAATTTCCCAACGACTAAGCCGAAAATAACCCCAAGGGTAACTGGGTTAAACACGGCTTCAGAGCTATTGAAGCTGGCGACTGGAATCCCCGCATTGGCCAAGGCAAAGATTGGTATTACCACAAACCCTACGGGGATATGCAGTCGGGTTTCCATGCGCTGGAGGGGGGACTGAGCCAGGTTGACACCGTTGCTCAAACCCATCACGCGAGCTCTTAGATCATCGTTGGCGATAATCTTGTCGCCGGGGCGGAAACAGCGGTCAAAGCTGCGAATAATGTCTTTAACGAAGGTGCTAAATGCTACAGGGTCGTACTTCGGCTTGGCCGGCAGGGCCATAGCAGTAATAACTCCCGCGAGTGTGGCGTGAACGCCTGCGGAGTGGAGTCCGTACCACAGCAGCCCACCAACGGAGACATAGGCCGCAGATCGGCGAATGCCTGCGGCATTAAGCAGGCCCAGTACCACAACGAGGCAGCCTGATAGGATGAGAGCCGTCATATTGACTTGCTCTGTATACCAGATCGCAATAACAAGAATGGCACCCAGGTCGTCGACAATGGCCAGTGCGACCAGGAAAGTGACGACTGTGCGTGGCACTCGGTTGCCCAGTAGCGCAATACAGCCCACAGCAAAGGCAATATCTGTCGCCATGGGGATACCCCAGCCAGGCCCGGCTTCGCTGCCTGCATTTAGGGAGCTGTAAAGCAGGGCTGGCACCACCATACCACCAATAGCCGCCATCACTGGCAGTACTGCCTGGCGAAGATCTGAGAGTTCTCCTACGAGAAACTCTCGTTTCAGCTCCAGACCCACCAAAAAGAAAAAGATGGCCATTAGGCCGTCATTGATCCAGTGGTGTAGAGAAAGGGAGAGCATCCATTCCCCGGCACCGATTGCAATAGGCATATGAAGCAGATGCTTGTAGGCTTCCTGCAGGGGAGAGTTGGCGACAATTAGTGCGATTAGCGCAGAGAGCATTAGTAATATGCCACTGCTGCTTTGTCGGTGAATAAACTCTTCAAAAGGAGTGACCAGGCGACCGAATGCCTCCTCCAGTGGGGCTTCAAAAATCTTTCCTTTGCGAATTTTAAATCTATTTAAAACCCCTTTATTCATTGGCAAATATCCTCTTTCCTAAATAAGCCCTACGAAGTATAGGGCTATCTCTTTTAAATTTAGGCTGAAAGGTTACCATGAATCCTGTATTTCTACCTAGATTAAAGCGTGTCATTCTGTAATTGCCTGTAAGAGTATTGATAGGCAAAGCCCGTATAATTGGCAGGGAAACTTTGCTGAAAATTTTATGGGGTTAGAAACTTTATTATCTAAATCTAGACGCTGTTTTTATCGGTAAGTGACACCGGTAGACCCCTTAAATTAGTGATTTTTTATTGTTTTGGGAGTCTAGATTTTTCTAGCCGTAAAAAGAACTTTAAGTCGGTTTGTGGCGAGGGTAAATCTAACCTCCGAAAGTGCCTTTTGCTGAAGATGGGAGAGACTGTATTGCCGCACTGGATTTCCTATTTGGTGATTTTGCTGTTGGCCGATCAGGGGTAGGTGGTGAAATTCCTCCTTTATTTTTTCTTTTTTTACTTTTAAACGATAGGTGCGGGTTAACTTTTCAGGGCGGATGTTGTGAGTAGCGTAGATCTTCTACGCTCGCTGCAAGCTAAATAAATCACTCACTCTCAAAGCTTAGAGACGATTTATTTCAACTCCTACCACCTGGTATATTTGGTATTAAAAATCTGTACTGCCACTTGTCTTTTATATGTAGATTGGCACTTAAGCGGGGGTGAGCTGAATTGAACTCCACTCCATAGGGGAGGGTAGCTTCGGTCTTTTATCCGGCGAGTTGTCTGGCAATAAGTAATGAACCTTTATTGCTTATGCACACAGAACTTTGAACTGGGTAGACATGTTCTAACAAGGGGCTTTACGCTTACGGCTCAAATGCTCGATAATTGGCGGCCATATCGCAGATTGATGCCAATGCTTACTGTAATAAAACGCCTTAGGCCTGCGACGTTGGGAACAATATTCAAAACTTGGAGTGATCAGTGACGACTACAGTTGAGCAAAAAGCGACCAATGTTCATTGGCATGAGGGTGATGTCACCCGTGAAAACCGGGCGAGTATCCTCGGTCACAAAGGTGTGACCCTTTGGTTCACTGGTCTGTCAGGTTCCGGCAAGAGTACTGTGGCCGTTGCTGTAGAGAAGGCGCTGGCTGCCCGTGGCGTGCTTAGCTACCGTCTTGATGGCGATAATATTCGCCTGGGTATCAACTCGAACCTTGGCTTCTCCGCAGAGGACCGCCAAGAAAATATCCGCCGTGTAGGCGAGATTTCCAAGCTGTTTGCTGATACCGGTGTGGT
Organism: Microbulbifer regidiadema (SeqCode); assembly: GCF_052466995.1. Taxonomy (NCBI): domain Bacteria; kingdom Pseudomonadati; phylum Pseudomonadota; class Gammaproteobacteria; order Cellvibrionales; family Microbulbiferaceae; genus Microbulbifer; species Microbulbifer regidiadema (SeqCode). The sequence goes on from NZ_CP174297.1 coordinate 369,118, forward strand.
TGTTCTATCTAGCTTTATCAGCCCATACCGCGAAGATCGCGATATAGTCAGAAAAATGCACGAAGCGGGCGACCTTCCTTATATGGAGGTGTTTGTAGACTGCCCGTTGGATGAAGCCGAGGCGCGCGACCCTAAAGGTCTGTACAAGAAAGCCCGTGCCGGTGAAATCAAAGGGTTCACCGGCATTGATGACCCCTATGAGGCGCCAGTTTCACCGGAACTGCACTTGAATACCGCTGAAATGACCCTTGAGGAGGAGGTGGAGGTGATCCTTTCCACCCTTAAGGAAAAAGGTATTATCGCCAAAGATTAAGCGATAGACCTCAGGAAAAGGGAGATCACTAGATCTCCCTTTTTTGTTGCCCCTAAAAAATTTGTGCTGCCGCGCAATTCTCTATAGCTTCGGCTTCTCTTTAGAGGGCCCCTGGATAGCTTTGAAAGTTCTACCGGGGGGTATCAAGTTGCCCAAAGACCCCTTAAGTGCCTCTCGACGCCAACTGTCAGTAGCCCGGTATATCCGCTCATATACTCAAATTGTACAGATCGTGATATTTGCCGGTGGAGGCGCTTATGTCTGCAAGGATGGGCTGGGTACTCTCTATTTCGCTCTTTCTCCTGGTCGGTTTGGTGGCGGCAGCTTGGTATGGGTATAGCCAGCTACCAAAAGTTCATGGGAGTGTAGAGGCTCCAGTTCTGGGAATCCCGGAAGGGGTATTGGATTATAAGCCAACCCCAGCCTACTCCGGCCCCCACCCTAGAATGATGTCACGCCCGCCTGAATACTTTCCTTTTCCCGTTGGGATAGGTGAGGTCGGGCCGGTGGAGACGCTGTTTAGCGGCCCATCCCGCTACCCCCTCTATTGTGGGGAAAATAACATCACCAATAAGCAGCCCCTGGTCGATAACCAGAAAGGGGAGGGGGTGCCAGTCTTCGCCCTGAATGAAAAGGGGCGGAAGACAAAAGAGGTGATCGGATATAGTCGGGATTGCAGCCACGCCACAGAAGTGACCTATTTTTATCGCAGTAATGTCGATGGTCAGTTCCACTATCTACATGAAGCCAGAAGTGATATCGACAAGGTGACCGTAAATGGAAAGTCGGTGGATTTTATTATTCGCGTAGAGACAGGAACGATTAACCGCCACTTTTATGCGATAGCGGTATTAAAGGGAGAGGGGGAGTCGGCAGCCAGGCCAAGCGGCAGCAACTGGAATAAGCGGTTAATTTATCAGTTTCGCGGTGGTGTAGGCATTGGAGGGCGCCAGGGAAAGATCAATAAAGGCGATATTACCACGCGGCGCATGGATGAGCTTGCCCGGGGTTACGCTGTTGTCTATTCGACCGCCAATCAAACTAGAAATCACTACAATATGTGGCTGGCGGAAGACACGGCCCGACGCGTTAAAAAGCAGTTTGAATCGCTGTATGGGGAGCCGATGTATACCGTTGGTATTGGCGGATCGGGTGGCGCGATCCAGCAGTATTTGTTTGCACAGAATGCTCCCGGTCTCTTGGATGCGGCGATACCTCTCTACTCTTACCCGGACATGGTGTCTCAAACGATTTATGCTTTCGATTGTGAACCATTAGAGTATTTCTTTGACATTGTGGACAGTGCCAATCAGCGCTGGAAAAGGGCGGAGGAGCGCACCGTTATCCAGGGGCTGGCCGCCAGTGAAAATGGCTCCAGTAGATTTGGAATGCTCAGATTTTTTGCCGGTATCTTTGATAGCCGCTATCGAAATGGCATTCAGGGGAGCACTGAGTGCGTGGAGGGCTGGAGGGGCTTGGTTCCACTGGTCAACAATCCGAATTTCGTTCACTTTGCCAAGAGTTTTGCCGCAGAGGTTATCCCAAAGGTACATTGGACACACTGGGAAGACCTTCGCCAATTTTATGGGGCAAATGCCTCAGGGTATGCGAATAGCGCCTGGGACAACGAGGGAGTGCAGTACGGCCTGAAATCCCTCGTGAGTGGTGAAATAAATATTGATACCTTCTTACGCCTTAACGCTGCTGTAGGTGGCTGGAAAGCGCCAGAAGATCAAAGTCAGGAGCAGTTGTGGTTTATGAACGGGAGTATGTTTCCTGTTCGATTGTCCCTTTGGAGCGAGCAAAACCTCAATATGGGAACACTGTTAAACCCGGCAAAGCGCAGTCGGGCAAGCCTGGAGGCAATCAATGGAATATATCGCTCCGGGCATGTTTTCCTTGGAGATGTAGAGATCCCCATCATTGATTTGCGCCACTACCTGGATAAAGAGCCGGATATGCATCACAGCTCTGCCTCCTTCTCTGCCCGCGAACGTATCCGGCGGGCCCGCGGGCATGCGGACAATCAATTGATATGGATGAGTGACAAGGACTATAACCCACTGCACGAGGCCCTGGACCTTATCGACCGCTGGGTGCAGAACATCGTTAAGAATCCGGCTAAGGGAGTGGTGGAAAATCGCCCCGACGACGCCAGGGACCGCTGCTTCGACAAAGAGGGGAATTTACTGGCATCTGGGGATGATGTCTGGAATGGCCTCTGGAATAGCCGGGCTCCCGGCAAGTGCATGCGGGTGTATCCGATCCACAGTACATCGAGGCAGCTGGCGGGAGCCCCAGTGACCGATGATATCTTTAAGTGCGCACTGCAACCGGTTGAGTTGGCCCTGGCCAAGGGTGTCTATGGCCCGTTTACCGAGGAAATTTCCAGCCGTGTGGTGGATCTCAAGAGGATCTTCCCCACTGGGGTGTGTAATTACAACGAGCAGGACCTTGCCCGGCCAAAGGAGCAGCTGATTCCCAGAGAGATACCGGTGAAAATTGCGGGGCACCTGCTCGACCCGGACTACAGGCAAGGGAAGGTGCTACAGGGGGCAAATGCTGAGGGGGTGAGAGGCGCTCCTGTATCTTTACCCCGCGAATCGAGCGGAAATTGATCATATAGGATTTTTGGCGCGAAAATTGTTGACAGAAAATTACAATCGGGTAATATTCACCTCGCTCAAGGGGGCACGGCCTCTAAGAAAAAGAGCATCGGGTGGTTAGCTCAGTTGGGAGAGCGACGGCCTTACAAGCCGTAGGTCACAGGTTCGACCCCTGTACCACCCACCAACTTCCCAAAGGGAAGTTTACTACCGAGGACCGGTAGTTCAGTTGGTTAGAATGCCGGCCTGTCACGCCGGAGGTCGCGGGTTCGAGTCCCGTCCGGTCCGCCAGACACAAAAAAGCCCTCACTTGTGAGGGCTTTTTTGTGTCTGTTATTTGAAGTAAAGCCTTTAACTTTCCTTGCTAGTCGCACTTCTTCATCTTTGAGCCGGTCTGTATTGGATAATGTCGGTCTTACACCTACCTTAGTCCCACTGAATTAATTATCTACTTGAGGGGGAGGCTAAAGCGAACTCTTGGGCTCTAGGGGGCATCGTTTGAAGGTATAGCTGTGCCTGGTGGAGGGTATTATTATTGCGAGTTATCTTATCTGCGGTGGAGGGGGGGAGATGCTGCTTGGCGCGTTAGACCAGTTGGATTTAGGTAGCTTTATTGGTGCGGCAAAAAGTGTCCCATACGAAAGAGTGGGGGGGGGAGTCTTTCCCGAAGTTGAGGTGTGGATTAGAAGGGATGACTTGATAGACCCTCTCATTTCTGGGAATAAAGCATATAAGCTCTTTTACAACCTGATTGAGGCGAGAAGGCGGGGTGCTAGTACGCTAGTTACCTGTGGCGGCGCTTGGTCAAATCATATTCATGCGGTAGCGGCTGCGGGGAGCAGATTTGGTTATCGTACGGTTGGGGTAATTCGGGGTGAAAAGCCTCCAAAGCTTAGCGCTACATTGTCAGATGCTGAGCGGATGGGAATGGTTTTACATTTTGTTAGTAGGATGGAGTATCGGAAGCGAGGGGAAAAGGATTTCTTTAGCCGGCTCGATCTACAGGCGGGGGAGAGTTACTTTATCCCTGAGGGGGGAGGTAACCTGTTGGGGGTTGAGGGTATACAGTTGCTTGGGGAAGTGATTGAAGACACTATGCCCGTTAAGTTTGACCAGATATGGGTGGCCTGTGGGACTGGCGCTACTTTTGCTGGGCTATCGCTAACCATGGACAGGGTTCGTGTTATCGGGGTGGAGGTTTTAAAGGCGGGTGATAGTATTCTTAGGGGGGTGTGTGAGTGGGGCTCCCGCCTCAGGTGTGCGAATAAGCTGCTGGATGTAGCGCGGGTTGATTACCGTACGGCGCTTAGAGAGTCTTTGATTGGGGGGTACCATTGCGGGGGGTATGCTAGGTACCCTGATTGGTTGAGGAGCTTTCATTTTGATTTTGAAGCAGAAACAGGTATCCCGCTTGACCCCGTCTATATGGTCAAGGTTTTTAATGGGCTTTCTGATAGGATCTCTAAGGGGGAGATTCCTATTGGTAGTCGCATCCTTGTACTCCATTCTGGAGGCTTACAAGGGCGACGCGCTTACATTAAGTAAGAGGGGTTATTTTGGCCCAAAAATTAGTAGGAGATAGCGTTTTTGGCGTACAAAGGCTACATGATTCGACTCAGTGTACTCTCTTCGGCATAATGGCGGCCCTTCTTGGGATGCTACTTTGCCGATAGTGGTTGTGTCTCGGTAGGGTTCATCAGTGGGTAAATGACAGTGAGCTGAGAGGTATTGGTGTCAGAATTTCAAAGTATAGGCCTGATAGGGCGGACTGAAAGTGACAATGCGGTCATTTCCTTGAGGCGCCTGATGGCCTTCCTTGAGGCTGAGGGATACTCTGTTGTACTTGAAGTTGATACTGCAAATGCTGTAGCTAATCACTGCACCCGTACCTCTTCTAAGGATAAGCTTGGCGAGCAGTGTGATCTTGTTATCGTTGTAGGGGGCGATGGTAGTTTGCTCGCGGCAGCTCGCGCCCTAGCGAAGTTTAGTGTCCCATTACTAGGTATTAATAGGGGGCGCCTCGGCTTTCTCACAGATATTACTCCTGACCAAGTGGAGCAAAAAGTTGGTGAGGTATTGTCCGGCAAGTACATGGCAGAAAGTAGGTTCTTGCTAGATATGTCTGTTTATCGTAGTGGGAGATTGATAGGGAGGGGGGCAGCCTTAAATGATGTTGTGTTGCACCCTGGCGAATTTATTCGAATGATAGAGTTCGATCTATTCATTGATGGCCAGTTTGTCTATACGCAACGATCAGACGGTCTAATTATCTCTACCCCTACTGGATCAACTGCGTATGCCCTATCTGGTGGCGGCCCTATTATGCATCCAAAATTAGATGCAATTGTTTTGGTCCCTCTCAATCCTCATACACTTAGTAGTCGCCCAATAGTGGTAGAGGGGAGTAGTGAATTTAAGCTTATTGTAGGGGATCAAAATATTGCTAATCCATATGTAACTTGTGATGGGCACGATCAAATAATAACTGAGCCAGGTGATATCATACGAATACATAAAAAGCCGCATCGCCTTACACTAATCCACCCTATAGATCACAATTTTTATGAAACATGTAGGTCTAAACTAGGCTGGCTTAGCTAGCGGTTAAGCTGTAAAGGGTATAGCGTGTATCAAGCATGGTGAAGTATTTAATTAATGATTTCTACTCTTACTGCTATTCAGCTTGCGAGTTGAAAAATGAAAATTAAATTTAGTTAGGCTTTTACACGTAAAGTAGAGGTTATGGGAAAAATGATTATAGTTAATCATGTCATGTCTAGTGACATGTATAGTGCAATTTTTGATGCAATATTGGGGTATTTTGACAACCTAAAATCAAAAGGGTTTAGGCATATAATAACTACTGAACCTGATCCAAGTGCAGATGTTTATCATTTTCATAGACCTAATTTAGCAGATAATATTCCAGAAAATTCTATATGTACCGTTCATCATGATTTGAATGATGAAGATTCATGGCTTGACAAGATGAGTTTTGTGCGGGCATATGAGAAATGTAAATTCGTGGTTTGCTTGAATTCTCAGCAGTCGCAAACCTTGAACGATTTTCATGGTATCTCGCATACAGTGGTTATTCCGCACGGTGTAAATAAACCATTGTTTGATCGTTTTACAGCAAGCGAAAAGCGCCTAGCTGCCCCAAAAAAATATACCCTTGGGGTTATATCAAAGCGCTATGGACGCATGGTCAAAGGGGAGTATCGACTATATGAGCTGGCAAAGCGTTTATCTCCCGAACTATTTGACTTTGTACTTGTCGGCGCTGGCCGCCTGATGGATGCCAATTTTTTGCAGCGGAGAGGCTTTGATGCTTTATGCTACTCATACCTTCCGTATAATTTAATGCCGCAAATTTATGCTGAATTAGATGGATTGCTAATGCTATCTAATTTTGAGGGAGGGCCTGCGAACCTACCTGAGGCTATTTATACAAAAACGCCAATTTTCTCTACGCCTGTAGGAATGGCTGTAGATTTCATTGATGCAGATAAAAGCTTGAATGGAGTTTTCTTGGAGGAGGGTTTTGATGGTATGGCTCATCAAATAAATAGATATTTTATCGAGGGGGTGGGAGCGGTTAGCTTCACCGATATTCCGGATTGGAGTGATATTGTGGGCCAGCATGAAAGCTTGTACTTGAGGGTTGCGAAAAAATGAGACCAGATGTTCTGATTTCAGATAAACTGCATATACATAAAAGAAACTTTTTTAGTCTTTTTAAATTCCTGGAGTCAAGTAATATTGCTTACAGAGAGTTTTCTGAGTATGATGAGTTGCGTAACAATACGCTTGAGACTTACTGCTCTTCTGAAAAACTTAGTAAGTATGACGATATTTTGCACAGTGATATTGACGTTAAGTTGTATAACCTTAAACATTGTGGAGTGTCAGTGTTTGAGATTGCTCGTGCGGAGTTGTTGAGTCACCTTGTATATAAAGGGTTAACCAGTTTTTCCTTTTCCAGCACAAGAGAGTTATTTGATTATCTTTATTCCGGATTTTTGGATGAGATGCTGGCGGCTTATCGAGTGGCTATGTTTTGGCTGGATGTCTGGCGGGAAGAGCTGTTAGAGAGTAACTATAAGTTCGCGATAATATTTTCTGGGTCTTCGATTTCGGCTAAGGCGTTACTTTATCTATGTAGATTTAATTCAACGGAGCCGCTCCTGGCCGAGGGGTTCTTCACGGGTAAGCATTATTATTTGGAAAATAAGTATGAGCCAATTGCTAACAACTCGGACTTGAGGTTTGCCTCTCTAAGCTTCAATCCTGAAGTTGATTTTCCTAGGTGGCCCAAGACCTGTGAATATATTTCTTCAGTAGGAGTTTTCAATAAGAACGTAAAGCAGCCAAAGGAAAAGTGCGATCTGCCTTTTGATAATTATTTATTGCTTACTTGTCAGGTTGTGAATGACTACTCTCTAATCGATTCTAGTAGGAAGCTTGTTTCAAGTGTTGAGTTGTATAAGAGGATTATTAAAGAGGTCGTTGAGGAAACTAATTTTAACCTGATAGTCAAGGTGCACCCTTGGGAAAGAAATAAAACAGAGAGCCGCTCCCCGGTTACGTTTGATGCACTAAGTCAGTATTTAGAAGGGTTTAATCCTCAGCAATCAAAAAGGGTTTTCCTGACAGAGGATAGCAACCTTTCACATTTGATCTCAAACTCTATTACTACAATGACCCTATGCTCACAATCGGGTTTGGAGGCATGCTTTTTAGGGAAGAAACCGATTACAATAGGGGGAGCCTTTTACTCAAATAAAGGGTTTACCTATGATGTCGAGTCACCAGTGATGCTGGGTGAGTTGCTGAATAATAATTTTGATAGCGAGTTAACTCTGATAGAGTTTAATAAATATATTGCATTTATGAATCACAGTTTATGTGATCATTTGGTTCGGAGCGATTGCGATGTGTTTAATCGACTCCCTGTAATATTGGCTGGGTGTAAAGCGACTTCTCAAGTTGGTGGCGTCGGAGTAGGCACCTTTAAATACGAGATGGAGCAGGCTTTTCTCAAGAGAAATCTACTTAAGGCAGTTGAAAACCCCTCCCAATTGGTTCGGGATTTTATGGTTATTTGTAGTCGGATAGGTCAAAAAGCTTGATTGGGTAGTGATAAGCCAATATTTTTGTTTGAACTTTATTTATCTGTAGGTGGTAAAAAATGAAAAAGAAGTTTCATATTTCATGTTGTGGCCGTAGTGGCAGCAAATATGTCGCAGCAGCTCTAAGGAATATGGGTTTTGCTGTTCTTCATGAGATGGGTGATGATTGGCCTTTCCCCAAAGAAAGAGGGATTAAATACATTGCGCAGAATAGAAATATATTTAGAAACTATGACGGAATTGTTGGTTGGAAGTGGTCTCTATTGACTCCTCGATATGCAGAATCATTTAATTTACAGTTCCATATGGTTAGGAATCCAATTTCTGCAATTGAGTCCGCTACAACCCATGCCGATTCACTATTCACCCAAGTTGAAAGGCATCTAGGCAAGGCTGATTTTCTTACTGGCGATGAGCCTATTGAGTTGGTGAGGCTTGGGCGGGCTATCAACTATTGGTTGAGATACAACTCTGAATTCGCTCAGGGTAAGCCAATACTTAAGGTGGAGGATTTTTCAATTGCAGGTTCAACTTTTGTAACCTTTTGCGAAATGGTTGGTGGCTCAAAAATGGCTGGTGAGTTGTTGGACTTTTTGCCAAAAGATGTTAATGCCAGAAAAGATGCAAAAAGGAGGGTTTCCTTATCTTGGGAGAAGTTGGATGAGCATTTCCCTCAGCAGGCGAGCTTGGTTCGGGGTATGGCTGAAAAATATGGCTACTCAGTAGAGTAAAAATATTTTGAGTGGTTATATTTCCCTATCTTCCTGAGGCTTAAATGGGAAAAGTTATCATACATATAGGTAGTCCGAAAACTGGGACTACCTCTATTCAGAGATTTATGTCTGAAAATGCTAAGACATTAACCAAATTTGGTATTTTGTATCCTGATGTTGGGCATGACGAATCATGTGGGCATACTTCATTTAGAAAGGCTTTGTTAAGTAAGCCTACACAAGCTATTGTTAACAATAAACACGAGTATAGTGCTATTTTTGAGCAGCTTGAGGATGATGTATCTTGCCTCCTTTCTACGGAGCTTTTGTGGACGATAAATCCGGAAAGGCTGTTATCGGTATTCCCCTTTTTAGCTAATCATGAGGTTATAGTTGTTTGTTACTTGAGGAATCAAATTTCAATGATTCACTCTCATATAAAGCAAAAAATTAAGAGCGGGAGAGATATAGGTAGTCTCTCGGTTTTTTTTGCAGCAAACTATCAACACTATGACTATTATGAAAAGCTTAGCAGGTGGGAATCGGTATTTGGTAAGGGTAGTGTGCAGGCATATGCTTACGAACTTGAGTCTTCTGTATCTATTGTTGATAGCTTTCTCAAAAAAGTTGTCGTAAAAAATAGAAGTGCGTCTAGTGAAGTAAGTCACGATGACGGGCTTAATGCTTTTACTTCAAGTGAAGGGATGTCAATGATGGATTATAGGAACAAATCCTTATCTGAGGAAATTGTTGCACTGATTCAGGCTATTAATAGTTCAGGTTATTCTGAGGAGGCTAAGTTTAAACTACGAAGTCTATTGATTTCTTGCGGGGATAATTTTAACGAAATTCCTGGTTTCAAAAGCGAAATATTTGATGAGGAAACTCAGTCCCTTATAAGTAAGTATTATAAGTCAAGTAACGAGGCTTTGTTGAACTCCTTTTTTAGTTGCGGGTATGCGAAAAAAGATTTAATTTCAGCGGGCTGGGTATTTAACTAACTTTTTCTTGTAAGTTCTTTAGGTGGATAGCGGTGAAGATTTGATCTGCCAGTTGCAGATTATTGTAGTGTGCTCTGTCAGATCGGCTTCACTTGTAGGTTTTCATGTTTTAGCTTTTTAGTGCCCCCCCCCTATTGTGTGTGCTTGTAGTGCTTACTTTCTGCTTAACCTCCTCCTTAAAGACAAGTATAGTTTTGCAGTTAGTATAGATGATCTGCTATATGGTGAGGGTACGGCTGTTTGGTTAGCTGATCTGTTAAAGGTGGGAATACTTTTCTGTTTTTTTAATAAAAAATACAGCAAGGCATCGCTTTCATGTTTTGAACTTTTGCTACCACTTAACTTTAAAGGGGTGTCAATTTTTTGCTTGGGAATGGCCATAGAAGAATCAAACAATCCATTTCCAAGTGCGTATGTTGGTTTGTTGTAGATTAGGCTTTCCAATAGTACAGTACTATTAATACCTATGACTGCGCTGCATTCGGCCAGGAGTTTGCAAATAGGCGTCTCACTATCAAATGTGACTCTACCAGGGATGTTTTTTGTTTCTAGTTCTGGGATGACGGGATGAATGGGGTGTGGTCTTATTATAATCTTCTGTTTTTCATCTGTATTGTTGATTACCCACTCTATAAATTTGGCCATAGTTTTAAAGGGGGAGAACATCGTAATGTTGGTATCTGTTTCCAGCTGAAGCGGAACAAATATATAACCAGAGTCCTTAATCGCATATCTACCACGTTGAATGTGGTATTTTTTCTTCCAGTGGTTTAGGGTCTCTCTCTCTTTGGCTGAAATTGAGGGGGGGCATGTAAGGGCGATTGAACTCTCTGCATTAACCCCTTTGCTGTCTTGATAATAGGTCCCTTTTTGGGGAAACCAGCCGGCTTCGATGTAGCAGTATTTTTGTTTGGGATTTAACTCTTTTGTTAAAGAGATGAAATCTTGCTGGTAATGTACGAGCCCATTCCATAGGGTAATTAGATCTGGGTTGTACCCAGTGATAATATCTTTATATGCGGATTTTCTATATTTCTGTATTTTTTTTAGGGTTGCTCTGGGGGAGCTTTTAAAGAGTTTTCTTAGTGCCTTATTCCTTGGGAGGGCAAAAAAAGGAATGCCTGAATCGGCAATTATGGATTTTATGATGTTTATGCAGCAAATGCTGTGAGGATTATTCTGGGCGTTTCGAAAAAGAAGTTGAATCTCCTCCTCAACTATGAGGAAAACTTGATTGCCATTTTTTATTTCTTGTTGTGCGATAGCGCATATCTGCTCTGCCCGCAGGATGTCCGGCATTGGCTCATAAAAAAGTATTTTTTTCATAAACTTTTATTGGATTTTAATGATTGTTTTTCAGGGTTGTGCTAAGGGTGGGCTTTAGGGGTGAATAGATATTGCAGGTCTTCTCTGAGACCTCTGCTATAGAAAGAGGTTTTACTGGAGGCGCAAAGGAAGATGGGTTGCTTAGAAAGCTTTGGATAAGATGAGCTAGTGATCTTGAATCATTCATTGGGAATGTTAGCTTGGTTTCCAGTAGTTCAGCGCAGCCTGGACTGTTGCTAGAGATTGTTGGTATTCCTCTTGCGCCGGCCTCAAGCAGAACTTGAGGTTGGTTTTCAGGGCTGGTACTGGGTATTACTAGTAGATCCAGGGAGTCAAGGAAAGAGATAGTGGCCTTTTCATTGGCTTCTCCTGCATACTCTATATTGACGTTACTCTTAAATAACAAACTGGCATAGTCTTTGTCATGTATTTTTCCTGCGACACTCAATATAACGTTTTTGCATGCAAGTTGAGATATTGCCTCTACAAGTATGTGTACCCCTTTGTGCGGTGCAATTGCACCTAAAAATCCAATTTTAGTAAAAAATTTTTTCTCTTTCCTTTCAGGGGGGGGAGGCAGGAACCAGTCGGAGGAAAGTCCTGTTGGTAGGTAGGTGGCATTTTTAATTTTAAAGAAATCTTCTAGGCGAGACTTCCCGGTTTTGGAAAGACAGATAACCTTTTCGGCGTTACTTAAAATTTGCTGGAGAAGCTTATTCCTTTTAGGCCATTTGGTAATTCCGCCAAACTTAAAGAGGTTGTTACTGAGGACGGCACCTTGGGTTAAAGTTTTGAGTCCATTTCTTGTTGATAGCTCCCTAATGACTTTGTTTGGGTGTGTTGAGGCAATGCACTTTAAGCACTCGGTTGATTTTCTGAAGCCTGAGCAAAACCTACCATTACTTAAGGTTAAGGTATGTTTGGGGCATAACCACCAAAAATCAGTAACTGTAATGAAGTAAGGTAGCTGAAGAGCTCTTGCTGCTATTAGTGCATTAACGCCAATGTGGGCTGGATTAACCATGTGAATGATATCGGGTTGAATTTCACCTAGCAGATTTTTGTAATAATTTACAGATGCTCCGTCAAGAGTGCTCCATCCTTTTGTGGGAATCTTAACTAGTGTGGTTTTGCCTGCTGGCTCCACGTTGTGTGTATGTGTATTCTTTTTCTCTGGGTCGCCAGCTGCGATTATAATCTCATAACCTATATCGGTAAGTCCATTTGCTATATTCTTTATATACCTTTCTGTACCTTGGGTATAGCCCGGCCCATACTGCATTGTAAAAAATAGAATACGTTTAGTTTTGCAAGTATTAGCCATTGCTGCGGGTCTCTGGGAGAATTGGTATGTAAATCAATTTCTTACCATCATTATGGTCGAGTATTTCCAGAATTCTGGACATTCTTAAGCGCAAGCTTCTTCTTCAGTTGATTAACTTTCTTTTTTTGATGTATTGAAAACTCAAGTAGGAGTTGCTGTGATTTACCGATGATCAATGACTCTCCTGGCGCAAAACTGGCCGATAGCTTTTTCTTCGCGGGAGGAGGGCAATTAAATTCTCTGCTAATTCGTTTAAATATGATGTTTGATATAGCTAAAGCCATGTGCCTTTTAAGGCGGCTAGTAACAGGTCGCTTCATCGCTTGCCCATATTTTTGGGTCATTATCTCAGAGAATTGATGCCTTATAGAGGGGCGTTTGGTGGCTGCAAAAGAGGACATTGTGAAGATTGTATATATATCGGGAGTTATATTTTTTTTGCGAGGGGTTTGTTTTAAATTTTCAGTCTGTGAAGAAAGGCCCAGCGTGCTCATAAAATCTGACACTAAACTTCCATCTACCCACTGAGACTCACAGTAGGGGCGTACATATAGATTTTCTTTGCCAAATACTTTTGCCCACCTAAATACGAATAGAGGTTTCAGTCCAGAAATGTAAACCCAGGAATTAAATATTGCTGGAAGCCATTTTAATTTTCGATATAGGCGAAAGAAATCAACCGTTGATTTGCAGCTTTTGAGCTGCTGCATGGCGCCTGACTCTAGATATTCGTCAGACTTTCTTATATATGCAATTATTTTGACCTCGTGATCATGTAGCCAATTTTTGAGTTGTAGAATATCTGCTTCGCTAATCCCGCAAAGCATTTCAGAACTAAGAATTATACTCTCACTAGAACCTTTCAATTGTTGCTCAAAAGTCTGCCAGCCCGGCCCTTTCTTTCCTGACAAGAGTTCTCTCGCTAGAACTTCCTGATGTGGTGATCTTTCCAGTTGGGGGTAGAGTATCCCGGACCTCCTTAGCGCTTTTCGGCTTCTGGACAAAGTGTCTTGAATAGACGTGGTTCCGGTTTTATCTGATCCTATGTGGACATATATCTTCATGTGGATTCAGTCTCTAAAGAGTAACAATCTAATACATGTTGAGTAGGGCCGAGCATCTTTACTTTACCCTGATCAATCCAGAGGACGCGGTCACAAAATTTCTTTAAAGTTCGAATTGAGTGGGATACCAAAACAACAGTCTGATCAGAACTAACTCGCTTTTTTAGCTCCTGGGATGACCTTTCTTTAAACTTTTTATCTCCAACTCCCAGGATTTCATCCAATAATAAAATCTCAGGGTTGGTGCGAATTGCAATTGAAAAGCCAAGCCGAGCCCTTTCCCCCGCAGAATAGGTTCCCACAGGTTGGTTCATTAGGTGTGTTATCTCTCCAAACTGCGCAATTTCTGTAACTAAAGACTTTGCGACGCTAATGGGTTTACCCTGCGTAACTAAAGCCATTACAGTATTATCGTAGCCGCTTAGGTTTTTATTAAAACCCAGGTTTAGAGATAGTAGTTGAGATCTCAATCCTTTGGATCGAGAAATATGGCCCTTGTCAGGTTTGATGATGCCTGCTAGAAGTTTCAGAAGAGTTGATTTCCCTGCTCCATTGCGACCAATCACACCAAGAGTTTCACCCTTGAATAGCTCAAAATTAAGGTTTTCAAGGACATATTCCTTCTTGGAGAAGGGAGTTAAACGCCTACGAAAGCCGACGCCAACCCCATTGAAGGTGAGTACTTTATCTTTCATATGAGCCTCCTTGGGTAATGCTTATCAAATTTTTGTAAAATCCCAAATCCCAAGAGGAAGAACACTGCGGCGAAGCAATATGGGTATATAAGATCTGCGCTATCTAAATTTTCACCGCGTATAATGATGGCGCGATAGCTATCAAAGATGCTGACAAAGGGATTGAAGTGTAAAATTTCTTGAATTGCTTCTGGGCGGCTGTTGATATCAAAAAATATACCAGAGGTAAATAAGATGGTTGTCATTCCGAGGCCAATAATGTGCTTCGTATCTGGAACCAGGGGTACAATGGCAGCTGCCATAAAGCTAAGCCCCAAGGTGATAAATAGCTGACAAGCTACAATTGGCAACAAAAATACCCAGTTCAGACTCGGGTTAAAGCCGCTAAGTATAAAAAACAAACATAAAAGCGGAAAGACAATTGAAAAGCGCAAAAGTATGGATAGGTTTACAATAGTTGGGAATATCCACTTAGGTAGATAGAACTGATTAAGAATACCCTTGTTGCTACTAATCGAGGTTCCGCTACCAGTTATTGCAGAGGATGTCCACTTGAAAGGAATGAGTGCACACAGCAAGAAATAGAGAAAGTCTGCACCTTTACCGCCACCTTTAAGCCCTGTAGAAAAGGCAACAAAAAAAAGTGCAGCCAAAAGGATGGGTTCAAGCACCCACCAAAGTGACCCGAGGTAGGAGTTTTCGGAGTCAGCTTTGAGCGCCCCAATACCACGTATCCAAATAATACTTAAATAATTTTTTAACATCTAAAGAATAGCTCGTTCTTTCAGAGTGTCCCAGGGGTAGAAATCTAATAGTTTTGTCAGCATGTATAGCGCGCTGCTGTTGTCATATCAGAGTTCCATTGTTAATCTTGGAAGAATGTAAAAATATACAATATTTTGTTTAAAAACAGTAGCCTACAGGTGTAAGTTATAGCTTGCGGGTTGGTGTTGGTTGGGTGGTCATGATTTATGGCGGTGATCTGTGGGTAGACTTATAGAAGCTAGGGGGGATGAGTTGGAAGCCTCAACTAAAATACTGCAGTGCTACCGTACATTTTTTCCGGAAAGTCAAGGGGGGGTGGAGCAGGTTATTCTGGAGATTGCTCGTAGAACAGAGGGTGAGGTTTTAACCCTGTCACAGACACCTTGTGAGCAGTCGATATATTCAGGTGTAAAATACAGTGCCGCCAAAAGGTGGCTTTCTATTGCCTCCTGCTGCGTTGGCCCAGGCTTATTACTGCGTCTCCTCAAAAGATCTCCCGATATCCTCCATTTCCACTTTCCGTGGCCATTTGGGGATATCAGTTACTTGCTGGCTGGCCGCTCGCGCCCTCTAGTCATTACTTATCACTCTGATATTGTTCGGCAGCGCTTCTTGGGGGCGATTTATAGGCCTTTAATGAGGTATTTTCTCAGTCGTGCTGATCGAATTATCGCCACTTCTCAGGCATATGCAGATACTAGTGCCGTGCTATCCAACTATCGAGAGAAGGTTGAAGTAATTCCGTTAGGCATATCTGAGGGGGACTACCCCCTCTTAAACCACCAAACGCTTGATTCAGTCGAGTCGCGATTTGGCCGTGATTTCATGCTGTTCGTAGGTGTTCTTCGGTACTACAAGGGGTTGGACTACCTGATTAAGGCAGCAGCTGGCCAGGCATATAACGTTGTTATTGCTGGGAAGGGGCCAGAGATGGAGCGCTTGAGAGCTCTGTCCCAGGGATTGGGCGCTGACAATATTATCTTTGCGGGGTTCGTTAGTGATGAGGAAAAAGTAGCGCTTATGTCGCTATGTCGAGCAGTAGTTTTTCCCTCTCATCTACGCTCAGAGGCCTTTGGAGTTACCTTGATAGAAGGGTTGATGAATGGGAAGCCGCTAGTATCTTGTGAGATTGGGACTGGAACGAGTTATGTGAACTCAGATGGTGAAACTGGCTATGTGGTTAGGCCTGCTGACCCGGACTCCTTGCGTGAAGCTATGGATAAACTATGGCATGAGCCAGAGAGGGCTGTAGAGATGGGGCGGGCTGGGCGCCGTCGCTTTGAAGCGTTGTTTACCGCAGAAAAGATGGTTTCCTCTTATCAGCGGCTGTATCAGGATGTTCTCGAGCAGAGGGCGGGGGTCTAATGGCCAGGATCGCTGTTGATGCACGCCCACTTTCTGAGGCGACAACGGGGATAGGTCGCTATACCCGAGCGCTGTTCGATCGTATGTGTGAGAGTGAACATCATTGGTACCTCTATAGCCATAAGCCACTCATAGGGAACCTCCCAAACACAGGCAATATTACTGTTAGGTGTGGTAACGTTAGCTGGGGGAGCCTTAGCTCTCCATTTGCACAGGTAGTATTTCCGCTCTGGGCTAGGCTTGATCGTATTGATGTGTTCTGGTCCCCTCGCCATCACTTGCCTCTTTTTTTGCCTTTACGTACCTTCAAGGTGGTTACGATACATGATCTGGTATGGCAAAAATTCCCGCAAACTATGTCGCGCCTGGGTCTACAGCTCGAGCGCTGGTTAATGCCTCCATCATTGCGCTTGGCTGATAATGTGATTGCTGTGTCAGAGAGTACTGGAGGAGAAGTTTTAGATTCTTTCAGTTGCTCTAGGGGGAAGGTTGTTGTCATTCCCGAGGCCCCATTTCTAGATTCCTACTCCTCTATAGCCACTCGAGGGGATTATTTTCTATTTGTAGGTACTCTTGAGCCGCGTAAGAATTTGCGGCGTCTGCTAGAGGCATACTGCCAATATACGATGCTTGTAGAAGAAGCTTTGCCTCTGAAGTTGTGCGGAGGTAAAGGGTGGGGAGGGGTGAAGGTTGAGGAGGTTATTGAGGAGCTGGGACTTGGGGGGCGAGTTGAGGTTTTAGGATATGTTGACGATAGCCAGCTCCCAGCTCTTTACAATAATGCTAGAGCATTGTTAATCCCTTCTCTCTATGAGGGCTTTGGGCTTCCGATTGTCGAAGCCTTTAGCCAGGGTACGCCCGTCTTGACCTCGAATTCCGGAGCAATGCAGGAGGTTGCGGGTGAGGCCGCGCTCCTGGTAGACCCTTTAGATGTTGAGGGAATGGCTAAGGCTCTAGTCAGGCTAACATCTGATTGCTCACTGGTAGAGAGTTTGCAGAAAAATGCTCTTACAAGGCTGGATAAGTTCTGCTGGGCTAAGTCCTCGGCTAAAACGTTAGCTGTGCTTGAGGGTTCCTATCAAAAGGGGTGAGATACTCATTGCGTCCTAATGATTTTCTTATTTTGGGTTTATTTTCCCCTTTTTTGCTCTGTTTTGGTTTTTTGTTGTGTTAGCTGTATAAAAATATCTATAACTTAACTCCACATTTTTATGTGGTGACAGCTCACAGAAAGCTTGAAATTGCGCTATCAAAGTCTGGAGATCGTCAGGGCCAAATTTATTCCTGGCTCTATTTAAGATGCTCAACCACACCGGGGTTGGCCTTACCCTCAGAGGTAAAGGCCAAATTCTCTGTAAACCCCTATTTGATAGCGGCGATCCCCTTCAGGAGAACAGCGAGGGCAGGGCGCTACCTGCCTCACTGGACTCTCTTTCTGGTTGTGCTTTGAGTAGCGACTCCACAATTGCTTGCACTTTATGGATGTCCAAAGGGCTGGGCGGTGACCGGTAAATGGAGGCATCCAGCATGGCTTGGAGTTGTCCCAGCTCGGAGATATGTAGCTGCCCCGCAGCCTCCGTTAAACTTTTCCCCTTTGCTTGTGGCCACTTTGCGTAAATCCATTTTAGCGCGGCTTGCTGGATATGGATGGGGTCCTCGCTTTCCAGCGCTCTCTTAAGTGCGTTGGTTTCACGCTGTAAATCGGGAGTCTGGGGGTTGATATTCGGTCTCTGTCGGGTGAATTTGCGTCGCTGCAAGAAAAAGTACAGTACCCACAGTAGGTGGGAGGCAATGGCGATAATGGCCAGGTTGCGCCAGAAGTGACTCGCGCTGCCGAGCTGTTCAGCGGGGGCTGTTACCTGGGGGGTGTTGGCGCTGATTTCACTGTTGTTGGTTGCTGGTGCAGCCGTACCGGAAACAGAGAAGCGGAATGCCGGCAGTTGAGTGGTGCGCTGCCGCTGGGTTTTGGTGTCCCACCAGGTCACAGTGATTGGGGGGAGTTCGTAGTCCCCGGGTTGTGTGGCCACGATCGCGGTAGTCTCTATGCGGCTTCCGGTAACCCCGTTGGGGCCAACTTGGTCCTCTTGCTGTGGTTGATCGGGGTAGGTTTTAAGGCCATCCACGTTGAGTTTTGGCAGAGGCGGTAGCTGTGCGGCTCTGAGCCCTTCGGCGCGGATATTTAGAATTCGGGTAATGGGTTCGCCTACGGCAAAACTATCCGGGTCCTGACTCCAGCTTTGCACTATGCCGAGGCCGGCGGCGGGTAGCCACTGACTGCCAGAGTAGTCAGCGGGCTTCGGCAGCACTTCAATAGACTTCTCCTGGGAGCGAAGCCGCAGTCGCTGGCTGTTGCGATTAAACAGGGAGAAGGGGTCCCTGCGCCCGGCAATGGCGACATAGCTCAGTGCGGGGATGCTGAGCTTACCGGAATTGTCCGGGAAAACGGCATAAGTGAGCTCATAAACCGCATAGCTGACACCATTGAGTTTGCGCTCATAGCGCTGTTCATCGACTTTTTCCGCATGGGCCCCGGCAACCTTAAGAGGGTCCGTCGCGATATCGTGTAAGCCGATCGTGGTATACAGGCGAACTTTTACCAGCAGTTGTTCCTGGACATAGACTTTTTCCTTGTCGAGGGTCACCTCTAGGAAAGCCTGTTTCTCTCCGCCATTGGGCCCGCTTTGGGCCTCGGTAACCGTAATGGGGACGGCATCGGAGATCTCTCCCTGGTAGTTAAAGGAGGGAATAAACAGTTTGCCTTCCCGCTTTGGGGCCAGCGCCAGCACCCATTCGACAAAACTCTCTGCACGCCCATTAATTACACGGTACTGGTTGGACTGTTGGTGCGAGAGAATATCGAAGTCCTGCTCCAATAAATCAAAGTCCGGTTGTCCGCCGCTCTTATCCCCTGAGTAGCGCACACGCAAATTGACAGTCTCATCAATTCCAATTTTGTTCCGGTCTACCGTTGCATTGAGGTCGCTCGCCAAAACCGGTGTCGACACGCATAGGGCCGCCGCAAGAAGCAGCCAGAGAAAGACGTGGCCGAATGGGAGGCCGCCAAGTTTGATGCGATTGTTGATGGATACGTCCATAGGGTGTTTCGAAATCAGTGTCCTTGAATTCGGTGACATTGCTCTGCTGCTCTCTACCATCTCTGTGTTGCACCGTTCTTTGGTGGTTCCCATTCTCCGCTGCGATAGGCGCGGCGTCTTTGCAGGCTTTCGTATTTGAATTTCTCACGCATCAGGCCGGCGGGATCATCGGGAATTTGACGGAGCCACTGGTCCAGAGCTTGCTGGGTTTCCTGGTCGAGCGGGCTCTCCTCATCAGCGCCGGCGGGCTGCGGCTCTCCCTGTGGCGGTTGCTCTTCACCCTGTTGTTGCTGGGATTGCTGTTGTTCGCCCTGCTGCTCCTCTTTGCCTTGCTCCTGGGCGTTCTGCTGTTCTTCTCCCTGGGGTTGCTGCTCGGAGGGCTCGGTTGAGCCGGAGGATTGCTGGTTGTTGCCCTGCTGTTGATTGCTGCTCTGTTGTTGTTCGCTGGATTGCTGCTCGCTGTTTTCCGATTGCTGTTCCTGGTTTTGCTCTTGCCCCTGGCCCTGCTGCTGATCCTGTTGCTGCTCGCCCTGCTGCTGTTGGCCGGACTGCTGCTGGGATTGCTGTTGTTTTTCTTGCAGCTCCTGCAGTTTTTCAGCGATTTCGCGATTGTATTCGGCGTCGGCAAATTCGGGCTGCTTTTGCAGGGCTTTATCGTACGCTTCGATAGCTTTGCCGTAGTCACCCTGTTGCACCAGGCTGTTGCCAAGGTTGTAGAGGCTCTGTGACTTATCGCTCTCGGCGAAGTTTTTCTGGGCCTCGGCGTAATTGCCCGCGCGATAGTTGGCGGTGCCTTTCCATTCGGGGTTGTGAAACTCTTGCGCGGCCTCTGCCGGTTGTCCTTCTTCCAATAGGCGCTGGCCTTGCTGGTCTTTGCGTTGCCATAAATCCTGCCACTCAATGGCCTGGCTTTCACTGGGCAGCCCGCTCAGCAGCAGTAGGGGTAGGGTGCATGCCAGGGCGCCCCGGCGGAACAGTAGGGCGGCGAAAGGCAGTAGTAGCAGAAGTAGTAGTGGCCCCTCATCCCGCCATTGGTCGAACTCCCTTTCCGTCAGCTGCGCTTGCTGGGGGCTGTCTGCTTGCGGCAGTAGGTAGTCGATATCGCTGTCGTTTATGCTGATTTTGGCAAAGCGCCCTCCGCTGGAGCGGGCGAGTTGGCGAAGTTCACCGGCATCGAAGTTGGATATGACGATGGCGCCTTTGTTGTCGGTTACAAATCCGCCGGCATTTCCCCGGGGGATTGGGCTGCCCTCACCGCTGCCCACGGCGAGTATGCTCATTTCGACTTTTGCGCTGGATAGAGCCTCGCCTATTTCATCGGCGGCCATTGGGTCTATGCCGTCGGTAACGGCGAGTAATTGGCCTCGTCCGGTAGTCCCATCTTTTAATAGGCGAATTCCGGTGTTTACCGCCATTTCAATATTGCTGCCGGGAACCGGCATAATCGAGGGCGACAGCGCTGGTACCAGGTTGGCAATAGTGGCGGTGTCCTCGGTAAGAGGGGTGACTACGTGGGCCTCTCCGGCATAGGCGACGAGTGCGGTGAGACCGTCTTTTCTCTGCCGCAAAATATCCAAAATCTTAAGGCGGGCGCGGGTCAGCCGGTCGGGGGAGAGGTCTGTCGCCATCATGGAGGGGGACAGATCCAGTAATATGACCAGGGCATCCTGGTTGCTGTACACCGGCGTCGGCAGCTTGCGCCAGGCGGGGCCCGCCAGGGCGATAATCATTGCCGCCAGCAGCGCAAAAATTAAGGCGAATAACCAGGGCCTTTTGCTGCCGCCGCGCAGTAGAAGGTGGGGCAGCAGGTCCGGGTCTATGACCTTTTGCAGCTGGGCGCTGTTGAGCACCATTTTTGCCAGCCCCCAGCAGAGGAGTGCTGCGGGAAGCAGCAGCCATAAAACGCCTGGGCGCAGGAAGTGGAAGGACTGGAGTAGGTCGAGCATAGTCACTGGGCCTGGCCTCCGTTAGTGCGACTTATTTCTTCACGCTTGGCGGGGAGTCTCAAGTTGCCCACCAGGGGAATCAGGGCCCAAACTCCAGCCAGAAGCAGAGCGATGCTCAGGGGCCAGGTAAACAGGGACTTCATGGGACGGTAACTCTCCGCCTCTTGTTCGACAGGCTCCAGTTTATCCAGTTCGGCATAGATTTCTGCCAATTCTTGCGGGTTGTGGGCGCGGAAGTAGCGGCCGCCGGTTTTGTCGGCAATCTCCTTGAGGGTCTTGCTGTCGAGATCTCGCGAGGGGTTAATTCTGCGGCTGCCAAACTGGCTCCCCAGAAGGCCCGGTTGCACCATTTCATCGGCGCCCACGCCGATGGTGTAGACGGTAATGCCCGCTTGCTGTGCCAGCTCGGCGGCTTTGAGCGGGGAGACTTCCCCGGCGGTGTTGGCGCCGTCGGTGAGGAGTATCAGCACGCGCTGGTCGGCGGGGCGCTGGGTTAGGCGTTTGACCGATAATCCTATGGCATCGCCGATAGCGGTTCCCTGTCCGGCGAAACCAATCTGTGCCTCTTTTAGCAGGGTGCCTACAGTTTCCCTGTCGTAGGTGAGGGGGGCTTGTAGATAGGCGCGGGTGCCAAACAGTACCAGCCCCAAGCGGTCGCCCTTGCGCCGCTCAACAAAGTTGCCGACAACTTGTTTGACGGCGCTGATGCGCATCGCCGGCCGCCCGTTAATCACCATATCGGGTGTTTCCATGCTGCCGGAAATATCTACGGCAATAAGGAGGTCTCGCGCGCTGCTGGGTTGAGAAATCGGCTCTCCATACCAGCGGGGACGGGCTGCGCCGCTAATTAAAAGTAGCCAAATCAGAATTAACAAAATCAGGTTGAGCAGGTTGTTTTGCTCGCCGCCGCCGCGCTGGGACAGCTCCGCATAAAAGGGCACCTTGAGGGCGCTGCTCATGGGTTTGGCACGGGGCAACAGCCAGCGGGCGAGCAGTGGGAGCGGGGTTAAAAAGAAAACCCACGGCCAGGCAAATTCAAACATGCGCAGCCTCCCCGCCCGGGTGCTGTGAGTGGCTTGTGCTGGGCTGTCCGTGTTGCTTTACCCACAAAATAGCGTATTCCTGTAGCGCTCGGTTTTTGTCCGGATCACAAGTGCCGCGATAGAGGTTTTCGCGGAGCGCCTGTTGTGCATCGGCGGGGCACTCAAGCGGGGCCGATTTTTTCAGAAATTCGATCCATGCCGTGCCGGTGAGGTTGCCGCACTCCGTGCGGCTGTAGGTAGTCACTGCAACTCGCTTGAGTATTTCATTAATCTCCGCCACCGCAGTCGTTTGCTCAATCTCTATTGCGGCGAGCAGTGCCGCTGCCTCTACGCGATAGCGATTGCGCTCAGCTTTTTTGCGCCGCTGCCGCCACCACAGAGCGGCGGCGACCAGGCCGGCCAGAATTAATGCGGCCAACATCCACCACCCGGGAGCGGGCGGCCACCAATTGATCGCTGCGGGCTCCTGGATGTCGCGGAGTTGCGCTAACAACTCCTGGGCCTCAGGCGAGGGAGCTTGGGGTGCCGGTGAGGGCATTTGTTTTGGCAGAAGACTTCCTCGTGTCACGACCGGCCCTCAATTAAATGGCCAGTGCATTTTGCCTTCGCTCCTTCGCTCGCCGGAATAATGGCGGTCAGCTTTTTCTGCACGTTAAAAATCATTACTACTTGAGCCTTCTCGTATTTTGCCTGCCGTTTCTCTGCCGCGAGCCGTAGACCGACATCAGTGCTGGAATCAGCGGCTGGGTATTGTCAAAGTCCAGCAGTGGCAGGCGATAACGCCGGCACAGTTGTTCGACTCCGGCGCGGGCGCGGGCCTGCTTTTCGGCAAAGTGTTCGTGTACCGGGCGGTTGCCGGCGTGAAGGAATGTACGCTGGCGGCCATCGGATATGGTGAGGGACTGAGCGGGCAGGTGTTGCTCCAGGGGGTCCGATATTCTCAGTACCTGGAGGTCGGCATGCCGGGACAAAAGGTAGAGCGGTTGTGAGCAGGTCTCGTCGAGATCGTGACAATCGCTGATTAAAAAGAGCGCGCTACCGGGGCGCGCGATTCGCCGCGCTTCCTCGAGTAATGTTTTCAGCGATTGACTGCCCTGTGCGGCAATAGGGCTGTTTAGCTCTGCCGCCCGCGCCACCGTACTGTGAATCATCGATAGCACGGCGTGGTGGCTGCGGCGCGGGCGCACAGTATCGATTGCGCGGTCGGAAAAAAGCAGTGCTCCGATGCGATCGCTGTGTTGCAGGCCCGCCCAGCCCAGGGCTGCCGCAATACCGCTGGCCGTTACCGATTTAAATGCTCTTTGGCTGCCGAAAAACATCGGCGAGCGCAAGTCCAGCAGGATCACCACTGGGCGCTCCCGCTCCTCCTGGTAAAGCTTGGTATGGGTTTGGCCGGTTCGAGCGGTTACGCGCCAATCAATGGAGCGCACATCATCGCCGGCCTGGTAATCCCGCACTTCCTCAAAATTCATGCCGCGACCGCGATAGCGAGTGAGCAGGCTGCCGGCCTGGTCGCTGCGGGCGAGTCGCGGTTTGAATAATTGCAGCTGCCGCGCGGCGTAGCGCATTTGTACCAGCGGCGTTACCTCGGGGTAAGCGCCGCGCAGCTCGAGTTCCGTTGGGGCTGTTTCTGCGGACATCAGATCGCTGGAACCTGTTGCAGTAAACGTTCAATTACCTGATCGGCGGTAATTCCTGCGGCTTCCGCTTCAAAACTCAGTAGGAGTCGATGGCGTAAAATATCGGGGGCGACGCTCATTACATCGTCTGGGGTGACGTAGTCGCGCCCGGCGAGCCAGGCGTGTGCCCGCGCGCAGCGGTCCAGTGCAATTGTTGCCCTCGGACTTGCACCAAAATCTAGCCATGACGCCAGCTCGCTGTCATACTTCGCCGGCTCGCGAGTAGCAATGACAAGTTGGACAGTATAGGTTTCCACGGCTTCAACCATCTGCATTTCCAGAATTTGGTTGCGGGCCTGGAGAATGGTCTCCTCACTGATAATTTTAGTGGGGCGATTTTCGCCAAGGCTAGCCTCGGATCTGGCCAGGCGCAGGATTTTTGCTTCCGCCTCCGCATCGGGATAGGCAAGATTTACCTGCATTAGAAATCTATCTAACTGTGCCTCTGGCAGAGGATAAGTCCCTTCCTGCTCAATAGGGTTTTGGGTAGCCATTACCAAAAATAACTGGGGAAGGGGATAAGTTTTTCGGCCGACACTAATCTGCCGCTCTGCCATAGCTTCGAGTAGCGCCGACTGAACTTTGGCAGGCGCGCGGTTAATCTCATCGGCCAGTATCAGGTTGTGAAACACTGGGCCTGGCTGAAAATGGAACTCTCCGGTTTCCGGCCGGTAAATGTCGGTGCCGGTAATATCTGCCGGCAGCAGATCTGGCGTAAACTGAACGCGATGGAAGTCACCCTCAATAGCTTCGCCCAGTGTTTTAATGGCCTTGGTTTTGGCCAGGCCTGGTGCTCCCTCCACCAAAAGGTGGCCGTCGGCAAGCATGGCGACCAGCAGTCGGTTGACCAGTTTCTCTTGACCAATAATCTGCTTTTCCAACCAATCGCCCAGTGCGGCGATCTGATCCCTAATAGTCTGGTTTGCTTCCATAGTCTCTCTTCTTCTGAGCATTTAGCCGCCGCACGGACTTGGCTGGCTTTCTACCATCTATATATAGTCGCCGCCCGCAGGGTGGCGACCGTTGATTTTAACGGCACCAAATGAAGAGGCAACTCTTGAGTCAAGGGCCTCTGTTGAGCCGACTGGATTCTGAGGTGGAATGGACTTCTCCTCACCGTCTGATTGAAAGTGTAATTTTTAGGACTCAACCCTGCAGCTGCGTATGGGCTGAGATAATGATCTTTTCGGATCTACAGTGTTTGGATTCGATGTGACAAAAATGAGATTGGGAGGTTCCCCGTGAATATGGCGACGGTTATTACCGACAGCCGTGAAGAATTGGTTGCGCAGATTAGCGAGCTGATTCGTGACAAGCTGACCAGCGAGGCTGAACCCGTTGTGGCTTTTGCCCAGCAGTTCCTCAACCAGTATCCACTGGAAGATCTGGCCGGCCGTCGTCTTGTCGATGTCTATGGCTGCATATACACCTGGTGGAACTTTATCCAGCAGCGCCCCGGCGGCCTCCCCAAGGTGAAGGTATTTAATCCCCGTCTCGAAGATGATGGCTGGCAGTGTTCACACACGGTGATCGGTGTACTGCAACGGGATATGCCTTTTCTGGTGGATTCCATTCGCATGGAGATCAACCGGAAGAATACGGTCACTCACTCAATCAAGAGTACTGTGGTTCGAGTCGAGCGCGATGCCAAGGGGCAGCTGACGCGCCTGTTGCCGCCAGAGGAAAGCGCCTCGGGGGAGAAGCCGCCGGCAAAAGGTCGGCATATCACCAACGAGGCGATGATTTATGTCGAGATTAATCACGACACTTTATCGGAATTTGCCTCGGGGCTGATGACCGGCCTAAAAGATGTACTCGGTGATATTGAGCTGGTGGTGGACGACTATGTCCCCATGCTGGAAACATGCAGTGCCATAGAGGGGCAGTTACAGGCGGGTCTTCCGGAAGAAGATGCCAACCTGCTGGAAGCCAGTGCATTTTTGCAGTGGATGCGCGATGGTAACTTTACTTTCCTCGGCTACCGCGAATACGAATTTAGCATGGTTGGGGATAAGAAAATCCTCAATGAAGTCGAAGATCGCAGACTCGGTATTTTCAAAAAACTGGAAGAGGCGGCCCCGGTGCTGGAAACCTCTTTCAGCGAGGGTAAACAGCGTTTTTACCAGGGCCCCAATTACCTGACATTTGCCAAGTCCTCGGTTAAGTCCCGGGTGCATCGTACGGCCTACTCCGACTACGTCATCATCAAGCGCTACAACAGCGCGGGTGATGTGATCGGTGAGGCGGCGTTTATGGGGTTGTATACCTCGCCGGTTTACACTGAGAGCCCGGTTAAGATTCCGATTATTCGCCGCAAGATGGCCTCGATTATCGAGTCCAGTGGTCTCTCCGGGCAGGGGCACGACGGCAAAGCCCTGCGTCGGATTCTCGACACTTTCCCACGGGACGAGCTTTTCCAGGGCAGCACCAAAGAGCTGTTTGAGGTGGTTATGGGGGTGCTGCAATTAAATGAGCGCGCGCATCTCCGCCTGTTTATGCGCCGCGATCCCTTCGGTAAGTTTGTTACTGCCACGGTCTATGTCCCCCGCGAACTGTTTAACAGCGATGTACGCGAGGTGATTTGTGCGCATATTGCCAAAGCGATCAATGCCAAGGACTCGGACTTCACCACTTTCTTCTCCGAGTCTATTCTCGCGCGGGTGCATTTTGTTTTCCGCGTATCTCCCGATGAGCCTGTTGAATTAGATGTCGCGCTGCTGGAGGCGCAAATTGTGGATATTACCCGCTCCTGGGAAGATGTTTTCCAAAGATCACTGATTGACAATAGTGGGGAAGAAGAGGGCAGCCGCCTCTACCGCACTTTTGGTCGCGCCTTCCCGGCGGGGTATCGGGAGGACTTTGAGCCCCGCATTGCCGTGCAGGATGTGGCCGCCGTTCAGAGTCTGAATGAAGACAACCGGGTGGCAATGAGCTTCTACCAGCCGGTGGGTGCGGCCCAGGGTAGCCTGCGCTTTAAGGTATTTAACTGGGGCAGCGGTCTGACGCTGTCCGATGTGATCCCGGTATTGGAAAACCTGGGCTTGCGGGTTATTGGAGAATTCCCCTATACCATCCGCCCCCGTGGCTACACCGATGTCTGGATGCACGAGTTCCATCTGGAATTTGGCTTGCCCACCAAAATTGATGCGCAGGCATCCCGCAGCCTGTTCCAGGATGCGTTTGCGGCAATCTGGAACCATACGGCGGAGAGCGATGCCTTTAACCGCCTGGTACTGGCGGCGCGTCTCAACTGGCGTGAAGTATCCATGCTGCGCGCCTATGCGCGCTATTTGAAGCAAACCAAGTCCAGTGCCAGCCAGAGCTATATCGCCGCTACCCTGGCCAACCATGTGGATATCACCCGCAATCTGGTAGCCCTGTTTAGGGCGATGTTCGATCCCCGTTTAAGCAGCGGCAAGCAGGAGCAGCCCCGTGTCGAGCGCTTGATTGCAAAAATTCACGACGGCCTGGATGCGGTGGACAACCTCAACGAAGACCTGGTTCTGCGCCGTTACCTGGAATTAATCCTGGCGACCCTGCGCACCAACTTCTTCCAGGCGGATGAGGAGGGGCAGCCCAAGGATTATATTTCGATCAAATTCAGCCCCCGGGATATTCCCGGTATTCCCGAGCCCCGCCCGGAATTTGAGATTTTTGTGTACTCTCCACGGGTGGAAGGTGTGCACTTGCGCGGCAGTAAAGTCGCCCGTGGCGGCCTGCGCTGGTCTGACCGCCTGGAAGATTTCCGCACAGAAGTTCTGGGCCTGGTAAAAGCCCAAGCGGTGAAAAACGCGGTGATTGTTCCCAGTGGTGCTAAAGGCGGATTTGTTGTGCGCCGCCCGCCCGCCGATGGCAGCCGCGAAGCCATGATGGAAGAGGGGATTTCCTGCTACAAAACCTTTATTCGCGGTCTTCTGGATATCACCGATAACCTGAAAGACGGTGAAGTTGTGCCGCCCAAGCACGTTGTTCGCCGCGATGAAGATGACCCCTATCTGGTGGTCGCTGCGGATAAAGGAACGGCGACCTTCTCCGATATCGCCAACGGTATTGCCGGGGAGTATGGTTTCTGGATGGGCGATGCTTTCGCCTCCGGCGGTAGCCAGGGTTACGACCACAAGAAAATGGGGATTACTGCGCGCGGTGCCTGGGTGTCGGTGCAGCGCCACTTCCGAGAGATGGGGGTGGACGTCCAGAAAGAGAACTTCTCTGTTGTCGGTATCGGCGATATGGGCGGTGATGTGTTCGGCAACGGTATGTTGCTGTCCGAGCACATTTGTCTGAAAGCGGCCTTTAACCACCTGCATATTTTTGTGGACCCCAATCCGGATGCGGCATCCAGCTTTAAAGAGCGCCAGCGTTTGTTCGCGCTGCCCCGCTCAAGCTGGAGAGATTACGAGCGCAAATTAATCTCCAAAGGTGGCGGTATCTTTGAGCGCCGCGCCAAGGCCATCGCGATTACTCCGGAGATGAAAGCGGCATTTGATATCAAGCAGGACCAGCTCAATCCCAATGAATTGATCAGCGCCTTGCTCAGAGCGCCGGTGGATCTGATCTGGAATGGCGGTATTGGCACTTATGTTAAAGCCACCACCGAGACAGATTCTGAAGTCGGCGACAAGTCCAATGACCACCTGCGCGTTGATGGCCGAGAGCTGCGCGCCAAGGTCTTTGGTGAGGGCGGCAATCTGGGCATGACCCAGCGCGGGCGCATTGAGTTTGCGCTCAATGGCGGGCGCTGTAACACCGACTTTATCGATAATGCTGCCGGTGTGGACTGCTCCGACCACGAGGTAAACATCAAGATCCTGCTGGACAAGGTGGTTGCCAATGGTGATCTGACCGAGAAGCAGCGCAATGAATTGCTGGATGGCATGACCGATGCTGTCGGCGAGCTGGTGTTGCACAACAACTACGAGCAGACCTTTGCCCTCAGTGTGGCGGAGTATCAGGTTGCCAAGCGCCTGGATGAGTACCGCAGAACCATCAACACCTTGGAAGACGACGGCCGACTGAACCGCGCGCTGGAGTTTATCCCGGACAACGAGCAGATTTCTGAGCGCGAGCACAAGGGGCAGTCCCTGACCCGTCCTGAGCTATCGGTTTTGATTTCATACGTGAAGGTGAAATTGAAGGAGGAGCTGCAAAATGCACAAATCACCGACAACGAGCGGGTGCGTTTTGCGGTGGAGTCTGCATTCCCGGAGAAGCTGGTAGCGCGCTATCGCGATCAGGTCTACGACCACCCACTGCTGCGCCAGATTGTGGCGACCCAGGTTGCCAATGAGATGGTCAACAGCATGGGGATCACCTTCTACAACCGCATCGGCACCGCCACCGGCGCCGATGTGAACGATGTCACCGCCGCTTATGTCAGCGCGCGCGATGTGTACAAAATGCACGACTTCCAGCAACAGCTGGCGGCCCTGGATTACAAGGTGCCGGCGGAGTTGCAGACGGAACTGCTGAACTCGATGATTGGTCGGGTGCGCCGGGCAACGCGCTGGTTCCTGCGCAACCGTCGCAATGAGTTGGAGCCGGCTAATAATTGTGAACTGTTCCAAGAGCCGGTACAGCGGGTTATTAAGGCGCTGCCGCAGGTCTTGAGTGGAGAACCCCTGGTTGAATGGGAGCAGCGCTACCAGAAGTTATTGGAAGCCGGGGTGCCGGAGGACCTGGCTCTGCTCTCGGCATCGCCCACCTACCTCTACTCAGCGCTGGGCATCTCCGAGTCGGCGCGAGCCAGCGATACGCCGGTAGAGGAGGTCGCCACGGTTTATTTCAGGCTTTCCGACGAGCTGAACCTGCACTGGTTTGGCAATCTGATCGTCGACTTGCCGGTGGACAGCTTCTGGCAGGCCCAGGCTCGTGAGACTAGCATGGATGATCTGGATAGCCAGTTGTCGACACTGGCGGTGAACATTCTCCGTTTGGGTAAGGCTGAAAATCTTGATGTAGAGGGTGCAATGTCCCGCTGGAGCGCTATCATGGCGCCCGCTATTCAACGCTGGCACAATATGATCGCCGAGTTGAAGTCTACTGCTGTCGGCGATTTCGCCATGTTTACGGTGGCCCTGCGCGAACTTATGTACCTCGCGCACGCCACTGCGGACCGGGAAGTCCTGGCAGAGCAGTAGCGGAATCGAGCCCAGGGGCCGCTCAGAGGCCCCTGCTGTACCGTCATCACAATAGAGAGCCCTTCACTGCTCGAAGGGCTCGCCTCCCCACGTAAGGAAAGGTATGTATTCAACACTGCGTAAAGCCCTGTTTGCGCTTGACCCTGAGCGGGCCCACCACTTGTCGATTGATGCCATCGGTGCCGCAGAGCGCCTCGGCTTGATGTCCCTGTACAAAAAGTCGGTGCCGGATGATCCGGTCGAGCTGATGGGGCTCACCCTGCCCAACCCGGTGGGTCTGGCGGCCGGTCTGGACAAGAATGCGCAGGCCTTTAACGGTTTCGGGGCACTGGGTTTTGGGTTTGTTGAAGTGGGCACAGTGACACCTCGCCCCCAGCCCGGCAATCCGCTGCCGCGATTGTTTCGGGTGGAAGAGGCCGATGCGATTATCAACCGCATGGGCTTTAATAATCTCGGTGTCGACTACCTGATTCAGCGGGTGAAAAAGCGCCGCTATAGTGGCGTATTGGGTATCAATGTAGGCAAGAACTTCGATACTCCGGTGGAAAAGGCCGCCGATGACTACTGCTTGTGTATGGAGAAGGTGTACGGTTACGCCGATTACATCACTGCCAATGTATCCTCCCCTAATACCAAGGGACTGCGGGACTTGCAGTTTGGTGACAGTCTCAACCGCTTGCTCGGCAGTATCAAAGACAAGCAAATGGAGCTGGCGCAAAAGAGCGATCGCTACGTTCCGGTTGCGGTCAAAATTGCCCCGGATATGGAAGGCGATGCGGTGGCACAGATCGCTGAGGCACTGTGCGAGTACGATATTGATGGTGTTATCGCCACCAATACAACCATTGATAAATCCTCCGTCGCTAATCTGCCCTGCGGTAGCGAGGAGGGCGGTTTGAGCGGAAAGCCCCTGCGGGAGCAATCCACCAAGGTGATTGAACTGCTCTCGAAAGCGTTGAGCAAACAGATCCCGATTATTGGCGTTGGTGGTATCTTTGACGGCGATAGTGCCGCAGAAAAGATTCGTGCCGGGGCAACCGCTGTACAGATGTACACCGGATTTATCTATCGGGGACCCGAATTGATTCGCGAAGCGGCAGAGGCTATTGCCTTGGAGCGCCGCAGCAAAGATCGAGAGCAGGCTGCTGATTAACAGGCCGCCGCGCTGGAGAGGGGGCTTGGGTAGCAAGCCCCCCTATCGCGGCTAAATCGTGCTCCACCCGTCGGGGTATTGGACCTTGGTTGAAACGGCGCCGTAGATTTCCAGCTTTTGCGCCTTGGTCACTCTGTCAAAGCCATTCCAGTAGTCTTCCCGCCCCTCACGCCAACCGTTGACCCACTGCTGGTGAGAATCTTCTTCGACAAATGGGCAACTATCCATAGACTTGTTGTTCAGGGCTGCCAAATAGCCCTTATAGAATGCCCTGTCGGCGTGATTTCGTTTTTGGCGTTTCATCGTATACGGCACCTCTACTTTGTCAGTTTGTGCAGAGTTTGTCGGCAGGTTAGCAGACGGTTCTATTTCTGGGTGTCTCCCAATAAATTTTAGTGAAAGAAATGTGACCTTGGGCGGGCCGACTCAGACCATCTTGAGGAAAGAGTAAAGTGGTTGAGCAGGAATCGGAAAATAGTCGTAGGGCCCACAGCGCTCAGTGCGGGCGTGACTTATGGGGCAGGTAGTATTTGACGGCAGGGCGTATTCTCTTCTGCCACAAAATGGGATAATCGTCCTCTTTTAGGGCAAGGCGATAGCGCTCAATTTCCCCGGCCGGGAAGGGGAAGTTTTTGCCTTCAAGTTTTGTTTGTGCGCAATGATGGCACAGATTGTTTGCCGACGGCTTTGGACAGAGGGCCTTTACTGGCGTACAAAAATTCCCCCACAGGGGGAGATTAATGAGTAAGTATTTTGACAGATTTACAAACTGAAGAACTCGAGTTTACCGCTACCTGCCCCAAGGGAATAGAGGGTCTGCTCGCCAATGAATTGCGCGATTTGGGTGCGGAGTCCGTGCGGGAACAACCGGCGGCGGTGTATTTTTCCGGTTCCCTGAAGTTGGCTTACCGCTGCTGTCTGTGGAGTCGCTTGGCAAACCGCATTATGTTGCGCTTGGCGCAGGTGCATGTGGCCACCGCTGAAGACCTGTATCGAGCGGTGGCCGAGCAACCCTGGGAGCTGCATATTCGTCCCTCGGGCAAACTGTGGATGCAATTCTCTGGTACCAACCGAGAGATCCGCAACAGTCAGTTCGGTGCTCAAAAAGCAAAAGATGCCATTGTCGATCGTCTGCGCCGCCACTCGGGAGCCCGCCCGAGCATTGAAAAACACCATCCGGATCTGACTGTGGCTTTGCGCCTACACCGGGATAAGCTGGATATTGCTATCGACCTGAGTGGTGACAGCCTGCACCGCCGTGGCTACCGGACCCATATCGGCGCGGCCCCATTAAAAGAAAATCTGGCGGCGGCCCTGTTGCTGCGCGCCGGCTGGCCGAAGATTGCCGCAGAGGGCGGGGCTCTGCTCGACCCGATGTGTGGTTCCGGCACTATCCTGGTGGAGGCGGCGATGATGGCGGCCGATATCGCCCCGGGATTGATGCGGGATAGTTTTGGTTTTGAGCGCTGGCTGAACCACCAGAGCGATATTTGGAATGAACTTCGCGAGGAGGCGTTGCAGCGCCAAGGTGTTGGCCTGGCCCGCGAGCTGCCGGAAATTCGCGGCTACGATGCCGATGCGAAAGTGCTGTTTGCCGCTGAGGCCAATATTACCCGGGCCGGTCTGGAGCGCCAGGTGCGGGTGAGTTGTCGCCCGGTAGCTGCGTTTAAAGTGCCGAGCCATAGAGAGGTCAAGGCGGGATTGGTTTTGACAAATCCCCCCTACGGCGAACGCCTGGGTGAGCAGGAGGCCCTGCGCGAGACCTATTTTGAACTGGGGCGGCAGTTAAAAGCTGAATTCCCCGGCTGGTTGGTGGGGGTGTTTACCGGCAACCCGGAGCTCGGTTATGCCACAGGCCTGCGCTCCCACAAGCAATACCAGCTTTACAACGGCAGTATCCCCAGTCAGCTGTTGATGTTTGAAGTGCGCGCGCAAAGCGGGGCGGCGGCGAGCGAAGATAAGGGGCCGAAACTTTCACCCCAGGCGGAAATGGTCGCCAATCGCCTGCGTAAAAATCTGCGCACAACAGGGAAGTGGGCGGCTAGAAGTGGTGTGGATTGCTATCGCCTCTACGATGCGGATTTACCCGAGTATGCGGCGGCGATCGATATCTACAAAACTGTGGATGGCGCCGTGTACGCGCATTTGCAGGAGTATCGCCCGCCGGCCACGATTGAAGAAGAGAAAGCTCGGGGGCGCCTGCGGGATTTGTTGAGGGCGCTTCAGTCTGTACTCGAATTGCCCCGCGCGAATATCAGTATCAAGGAGCGCCGCCGTCACAGCCACAAGGGTGGAGGCAAGGGCGGGAGCCAGTACCAGAAGCAGACCGAATCGCGGAAGGAACTCTGGGTTGGTGAATACGGCGCTGAGCTGGCTGTGGACCTGTGGAGCTACCTGGATACCGGGCTCTTCCTCGATCATCGCCCAGTGCGTAAGTATCTGCGCGAGATCTCTACCGGTAAAACATTCCTAAACCTTTTCTGCTACACCGCCAGTGCGACAGTGCAAGCGGCCCTGGGGGGATGCAAGCAGAGCACCAGTGTCGATATGTCGAGAACTTATCAAAACTGGGCGGCACAAAATTTCCGCGCGAACGACATGGACCCCTATCGCCACCAATTGGTGGAGGCCGATTGCCTACAGTGGCTTGAATCGGCACAGCAGAATAGGAAAGGCCACTACGACCTGATTTTCCTCGACCCGCCGAGTTTTTCCAATTCCGCCAAGATGAGCGGTGTGTTGGATATTCAAAGGGATCACGGCAAACTGATTCGCCAGTGTATGTCTCTGTTGTCACCCCAGGGGCGTCTGGTATTTTCCAATAATTTGCGCAGCTTTAAGATGGATGACGAAGTTTCCAGTGAGTTTTCAGTAGAGAAGCTGAACCTTTTAGATAAGGACTTTCAGCGCAATCCGAAAATTCACAATGTCTGGGAGCTTCGGCTGAAATAGGATAGGGCTAGCGCTTTACCTTTAGGGGTTGGAAGCTAATGGCCAGCTTGATTTTATCGGCTGGCCATTAAGCCCGGGGAGCTTTGGTGGTTGGAGAGAAGTTGTTTCGCAGTGCCACAAAAATATAATTTCAGATTTATTTGTGCCTGCGGTTTTTAATAAAAATTTTGTCGGGTAAAAAGGGGCTGAAAGTTAGTAGCGCAATCGCCAAAACCCCTTTATTCATTCAGTTCCATGACAACCCGTATCCCTACATCCTTAGCGCGCGCGGTTTCACTGAGGCCTTTCCGATAGTCAGAAGATATCTTGCTAGAGATATCGCGCATTGAGCCGCCCCTGACAGTGTGAAGTTGGCAGCCTCTGATTTTTATCGGTGCAGCAGTGGATTTTGTCGAGTCGTAACCGGCCTGGTAACAATCCTCTACCCACTCGGCGACATTCCCCGCTGTATCAAAAAGCCCAAAGGGATTCGCCGGGTAGTGCCCGACAGGTGCGGTACTAATACTGAACAATTTTGTGAACTCGCTTGAGCAGCCCCGGCGACAATTGGCTTTTCCGCGGGCGTCGCTGGAGGCCCACCAGTACTGGTGGCTATTGCCTCCCCTCGCGGCATATTCCCACTCGGCTTCACTGGCCAGCCGGTAGCGTTTGCCGGATTCTTTGGACAGCCATTTCACGTACTCCTGTGCATCTTGCCAGGTCACATTGATGACTGGTCTATCGCCGCGTCCCCAGCCGGCATCGCTGGGTTTTGCGC
The DNA here is from genome assembly GCF_052466995.1 of Microbulbifer regidiadema (SeqCode). Taxonomy (NCBI): domain Bacteria; kingdom Pseudomonadati; phylum Pseudomonadota; class Gammaproteobacteria; order Cellvibrionales; family Microbulbiferaceae; genus Microbulbifer; species Microbulbifer regidiadema (SeqCode). The sequence goes on from NZ_CP174297.1 coordinate 404,184, forward strand.
TGCCGGTGGCTTCGGCAAAGCGATCGTATTCGGCAAAAGTAATTTCATAGACGGACATGGCAAAGTCCTGCTCAACCCGTACCTTGTGTGCGGGGCTGGCCAGGCGCCGCTGGTTGTTGCCCATGGTAAAGTTGCCGGCGGCAACGGGGACCATCCTCGGCCCCAGGCCGCCGGAGATGAGCTTTGACTGGAAACTTCTGCCAATAATGTAGGCGCGCTCCAGTTTGAGCTCGACCTCCAGATTTTCTGCCTCAATAGAAACCCATTGGCGCACCTTGCTGAAGCCCGCTCTGCTGACTTCAACGTCGTACCTGCCGGGACTTAATTCAATACCCGGCTGATAGCGCGGTGCTATATTCATAATCCGCACACGGGCATCAGCGGGCTCCGTGTTGATGGTCAGGCTGTAGAGCGGGGGTTGCTCTACTTCAGCCTCTGCTTCCGCTTCTTTTTCCACCTCTGCGGGCAGGGGGAGAATCTCTTCTGGAAGAGCCGCATTCTCCACTGCGACAGGGCCCTGTTGATCGGTGGGCGCTGCGAAGGTGGTGATTAGCGGGGCAATTGCAACCGCTGAATCTGGACTGTTAAGCGCTATCTCTGCTTCCGCTTCTATTTCTGCTTCTACCTGTGCGGACTCTCTCTCCTCGCGGGAGAGGGCAGAGGCGGATGCCTGTTTATTGCCCAGTAGTGAGGCGGCGGTAAAATCGGCCGCGCTATCCAGCCAAGGCATGCCGGATTGCCAATCGGTCTTGTGGTTGATCAGGCTGTACAAGCTCCACAGGGAGGTGAGACCGAAGACAATTAAGCCGCTCATAAGCCAGGGGCGCTTGTGTTTGGTCGGCTCGGCCAGGAACTGGCGCAGGCGCACAACCGTGTGCTGCTCTTTGCGTTCGGGGCTCTCCAGTGCCGCTGTTTCCCTCCAGTTGGCGGTAATTTTCCCGAGGCGATCGGTCGCGCTGCCGTAGATGGTCAGTAGCAGGGCTTTTGCCAGGCTGGAAGTGTTCAGGGTCGAGTTGTTGAGCTGACTGATTTGGTTTGCGGGTTTTCCCGCAAGCGTGGCGACCAGATCATCGGCGGCATCGGCGACATCCAGGCCGCGCTGAAAACGCTTGTCCGGGTCCTTGGCCAGAAAGCGATCGAGCAGGGGCTGGTAGAGCGCGTGGCGGGCCGGTAGTCGCGGTATTGGGTCGGTGAGGTGCTTGATCGCTATAGCGACGGCTTCATCGGCCTGATAGGGTACGGCTCCAGTCAGCATTTCATAGAGCACCACGCCGAGACTGTACAGGTCGGCGCGGCCATCTACCGCCGTTCCGCGCGCCTGTTCGGGGCTCATGTAGTGGGGGGTTCCCACAACCATACCGCTGTTTGTCATACGGGTGGTGCGCGCAATGGCTCGGGCAACACCAAAGTCACTGAGTACGGCCGAACCATCTTCGCGAAACAGAATATTTTCCGGTTTCAGATCCCGGTGTACATAGCCTTTGCTGTGGGAGTGATCCAGGGCCATAGCAATTTGGCGCACCACATTGAGCGCGTCGAGGGGATCAAGTCCGCCCCGGCCCAGGCGCTCTGCAACTGAGCCTCCGGGCATATAGTCCATTGCGATATAGTTTAGGCTGCGATAGCGGCCAATATCGTGAATACCAACAATGTTGGGGTGCGATAGCTGCCCGACGATATTCGCTTCCCGCTGGAATCGCTCGCTAAAGATAGGGTCGGCGTTTAGTACCGGCGACATAACCTTGAGCGCTACCTGTCGGCCCACACTGCGCTGTACCGCCAGGTACACCGAAGACATACCGCCCTGATTGATTTTCTTCAGGATGCGATAGCCCGGTATCTGTAGTGAGGAGGTACCACTATTAACAACTTCCATTGAGTGCTTCCCTTATCTTAAAGCAGGAATGAAAGTCCATAGGTCGCTGCGGAGGCTAAAGCGACTGCGAAGAAAAAGGCAAGAAGGCGCTGCATTTTGATTGTGAAGCCGGGGGGGCTGGAGTCGTTAATTTGACTGGGGGAGGCGGTGTGGGAGGGTTGTGCGGTAGCCGGGGCATCAATCACCTGAACGGTTACATTGTCTTTGCCTCCTGCATCTAGGGCCGCTGCGATAAGAAGTTCTGTAGCCCTGAGGGTATTGCTGTTTTCAGCTAATATCCGTGCAATTTGATCAGCTGGTACTTCCGAACTAAGTCCGTCACTACAGAGAAGTAGTCTCTGCCCTGCGGCCCAGCGATAGGAGACCCGGTCCACCTCAAGCTTGGGATTGGTACTGCCGCCGATACATCGGGTGATCACGTGCCGATTGGGGTGGATGGCGGCTTCCTCTGAATTGATTGCGCCGGAGTCCATCAGCATCTGCACATAGGAGTGATCGCTAGTCAGCTGAGTGAGTTTTCCTGTTTCCCCTTCAGGGGCCCAGAGATAAACACGGCTGTCACCTACCCAGTAGATATGGAAATAGTCTCTCTCTTCGGCAACGACAACCGCTGTGGAGCCCATATTGGCTGCGGTTTGCTCATCGCCCAGGAGAAGGGCGTGCGCTTTTTGTAGCGCGCGCTCATAGTGTCGGTCAGTTTCTGCCGACTTTTGGATTTCCTCAACAACGGTTTTGCTGGCGAGTTCACCCGCGTGGTGACCGCCGAGGCCGTCAGCAACAACCCAGATGCCTTTGTCTTCCGCAGCCCAATAGGCATCTTCATTCTGTTCACGCTTGTAGCCGGTATGGGTGGCGCCGGCACTGCGTGTCGCATCTTGCTTATGCTGAACAGTTTCGCTGTGCCTTGATACTTCGTGTAGTTTGGCTTCACTCACTGGCGTGCAACTACCTGTAATTTATTTTGATCTTTTAACGCTGATCACCCTGCGGTAATCATGCGCGTCTTCCCTGTTGTGTAATCGGTACGCTTGAAGATAAGCTGCCGATTGCTGAATAGGTCATCACTGAATCTGTTGAATAGTAGACCACAGGGCCATTTTAAGCTGCAAACCTAATCACACGCTAATAATATTGCCCATGATAAACTCAACTTTATTAATAAAGAGAGAGTGTTTCGGCTGCTTTTTAACATTAGTTAAGCGCACTGTCTTCAATAATCGGACAATTTTCACACGGCCACTGTGGCTTTAGGAACGATTTCGATGCTCAAACTTTGTGATGTTAATGATCTCAGCCAGAGTGTTTGGCTGGTATCTCCAGGGGTGACTGTGGGGCGGGCACAGAGTAGTGATCTGTGTATAGCCGATGATTCCGTAGCGAAGTCACACCTGCAGATCACTGTCGATGGCGATATCCTGACCCTGCACAATTTGGCAGGTGCGCCCCGTATACAGCTCAATGGCAAGTCAACGGGTACTCCCTGCCAATTAAAAGTCAACGACCAGGTCAAAGTGGGCAGCCGCTTACTTCAGGTCGTCGATCCCAAGGTAACCAAACTCAAATCGGATTCTGCCAAGGCGGCCTCGGGCAAAGGTGTTGCCTGGGCGCTGCGAGCTAATCACCGGGCTATTGCCGGCAAGGTGTTTCCGCTGCGCGAGAGTTTGGTTATCGGGCGCTCCGATGAGTGCGATATTACTTTTTCACTCTCCCACCTTTCGCGTCGGCACGCCCGTCTCGAAGTGCGGGAGGGGCTACTGTTTGTTATTGACTTGGGTTCGGCAAATGGGACTTTCGTCAATAATAAAAGGGTCAGTGAGACCCGGGTGCGCAGGGGAGATGAGCTGCGATTCGACACCTTGAGTTTTTCTGTCGTTGGCCCCGCAGATGATCATAATCGTACGGCCGTACGTCCGGCGCTATCGGATTTCGACTTGCCTGGCGCTCCCCCAGTGCCCGGCGAGGTCGATACCGTTCCCCATGCGGTGCAATCCCGATTGCCGGAGGAAACCGCTGAGGAGAAAGACAAGCCCGGGGCTAAGAGCAGGACCTGGTTGTTACTCGCCGGTGTTGTGTTGGGGGCTGCGGGATACCTTTGGGGGACCAGTCAGGGACTGTTTGGATAAGCAATATGAGAGAGCTGTTACTCTATACGACTTTAGGTTGCGGGCTGTGCGAAAAGGCCAAAGTTGAAATTTGGCCCGCACTGGAGAAGTTTGACCTGCGCCTTCGCGAGGTGGATATCGCTGAAGAAGAAGCCCTGATGGAGCGCTTCTCTATTCGCATCCCGGTGGTTGGCCTGGGGGATCTCGATGATGTCTGCGGCTGGCCGTTTGACCGGGAGCAACTGCAAGACTGGCTTGCGGCGCGGCTTTGAGTTACAGCAGCCGCGCAGCCTCGCTCTCCCTCAGTAGCTGAAGTTTTGACCCGCTTCGATAGGCGTAAATTACCGAATAGGCGAGGACATTTTGCACATAGTTGCGTGTCTCGCTAAACGGAATGGTTTCGATCCACACATCATAGGGCAGCTGCTGGCGAGTTTCTTTTAGCCATCTCGCTACGCGGGTTGGTCCGGCATTGTAAGCGGCAGCGGCAAGAAAGCGGTTGTTGTCAAAGCGGTTGAGCAGAGTGCTTAAGTAAAAACTGCCCAGGGCAATATTGGTGCTGGGGCTCAGCAGGTCCCAGCTGCGCCGGTAGTTTACGCCGGCCTTGCGCGCTGTCGCTTTTGCGGTGGATGGCAGCAGTTGCATAAGCCCCAGGGCGCCGGAGCTGGACTTTGCATCGTGGCTGAAGTGGCTCTCCTGGCGCGCCACCGCGTAAATCAGATAGGGCTCCAGTGCGGAGTTCCGGGCACCGACCTGCTGGCTGATATCCTGCACAATCTCAGAAAATGCGAGAGGGAAGCGCAGCTCCAGGTCGTCGAGGTAGTCTGCCGCGAGGGCGGAGCGAATCGACTTGTGGTACCAGCCCCAGGTGCTGGCCACCTTGCCGGCGGCGAGTAGTTCCTGGTGATCCATGGATCGCGTGGCGTAACTCCACTCCCGGCGGGCGTGAAAGAGTTCGCCAATCGCCTGTAACTCCCGCGCCCGCTGTAAGCCGGGGCGCTTGGATATCGCCTGTACCTGTACCGGAGTGATAGGCGCCGGCCGGTGCTCAAAACTGTATTGCTGGCCCAGAGTGTCTGCGGACAGAAAGCCGTAGTAGCTGCGATTGCGCGCGGCTTTGCGGTAGAGGTGGGCGGAGGCTGTGGCGGTCTCCTGGCCGTACAGCTCCTCCAGGGCGCGGGCTTTCCAGTAGGTCCAGCGGTCGAGCTGCTGCCTGTCCTCCGGTAAGCGGTCAATCCAGAAAGCCACCTGCTGCCAATTCAGTTCGCGCAGGGATTGCCTGGCCAGCCACTCGATGGTGCGATCATCGGTCACTTTGTGATGCTCAACCAGTTGCTGCAAGCGCTGCATATTGTCCTGGCGGGCAAATTGCCGTGCCAAATGCCTGAACATAGCTTCCTGCTGAGCATCGGAAAACAGGTAGCTGGCCTGATAGCGGTGCCAGGCGCTCTCGGCCTTGGCGGCGTCTTTTTTCGCCAGCTGGTGCAAGCCGTGCAATACGATATCGCGGTACCCCGGTGAGTTGTGGGCGAGAGGGGTCTGGGTGATAAGCTGCTGTGGATTGCGGTGGACCGAGCGCAAGAGTTCCGCTTTCCGCGCCTGGTTAGGCATCATTTTTTTTGCGATATAGCGCGCCAAATCGAGGTTGCCCTCTTTCACCGCTAGCAGGTGCCGCTGCCAGGCGAGCTTTTGGGTTAGTCCGCCACTCTTTATCCAGCGGGCAAAAACGGGATCGCACTCCTCAACTTGGGAGTGCCCCACAAGCCAGAGCTCCGAGAGTAATTGCTGGGTTTCCGCCTGGAAACCGTCCCTGCGCGATAGGGCGTCGGCGTAGTAGCAGCGGAGAGAGGCGCGACTGTGTTGCGAGGGCTGGTAATAGTGCAAGTAGGTCGTGAATTTCTTCTGGCTGCCAAGCTGGCGCAACAGTTTGACCATCATCCAGTCGCCGATGGCAGTCCCTTTGTTGCTGTCTAAAAAGCGATCAACTTCTTTTAGCGGCAGCTGCTGCAGTTTGTCACTGAGCGCCCAATAGTCAATGTAAGCCACCAGGGGGTAACCTTTCAGCTCCGCTTTGAGCGCTTCCAGTTGCCGCTTATCCCTGTGCTCGATGGCCTGCCGAGCCCGCTGCAATAGCGCTCTCTGCGCGGTGAGAGTGCTCTCTGGTGCCTCCGCTGTGTTGGCGACTGCTTGAGCCGCCAGTGCCTTGCTGGGCGCCGCTGTGCAGAAGCCGGCGACAATTAGGGCACAAAAAAGTGCGATTCCTTTTGCTTCAGCTGACATCTCAATCACCTCGGTTGGACGTATATTTTCAGCTATGACTGACTATACGGCAAAAACGCGTAAAATAGCTGATTTTTCACAGAGCCCGAAAGAGCCAGCTTCGCTTCTTTCATTAGCGGGAATGAGGTTCGGGTTTGCTAATTGTAGTGCCTATTTATGTTGCTTCTATTGGATGGGGTCAGTCTTCGCTACGGGACCCAGATACTGGCGGACAATGTCAGCGCAAAAGTTGAGCGTGGAGATCGCATATGCCTGGTGGGGCGAAATGGGGAGGGGAAGTCCAGCCTGTTGCGCCTGATTGCAGGTCAAGTTGACGCCGATAGCGGCGAAATTGTTCGTGCCAGCGGTATGGTGCAGTCGGTTCTGGAGCAGGAATTGCCCGCCGATTGCCCCGATTCTGTCTACGGATACGTAGCCATGGGGCTGGGAGAAATCGGCGCCGTGCTGGCGGCCTACCGGGAGTCCCCCACAGCGGATCTCCAGGCGAAGATTGAGGCGGGGCACGGCTGGGAGTTACTGCCAAAAGTTGACAGTGCTTTGGATCGCCTGGGCCTCAATGCCGATGAAAAGGTGGCCGACCTCTCCGGGGGCTGGCAGCGTCGGGCGGCCCTGGCGCGCGCGCTGGTGGTAGAGCCGGACTTGCTGATCCTCGACGAGCCCACTAACCACCTGGATATTGCCGCAGTGGAGTGGTTGGAAAATTTCCTCGCCAGTTATCGTGGCGCCCTCTTGTTCGTGAGCCACGACCGGGCGCTGGCGCAGCGTCTGGCCACCAGTGTCTGGGATTTGGATCGCGGATATTTGCGTACTTTCCGCTGCAAGTTTGACCGTTATCAGGAAGAAAAAGAAAAGCTTCTCGAAGAGGAGGCCAAAAATGAGGCCCTGTTCGATAAGAAGTTGGCGCAAGAGGAAACCTGGATTCGCCAGGGTATCAAAGCGCGCCGAACCCGCAATGAAGGCCGGGTAAGGGCACTTCAGGTACTGCGCCGCCAGAGGGAGGCGCGCCGCACCCAGCAGGGTATCGCCAAGATGGCCCTGGATAGCGGTGAGGTGTCTGGCAAGCTGGTTGCCGAGCTGAAGGGGATCACTTTTGCCTACCCCGACGAGCAGCCGCTGATTAAGGATTTGTCATTCACCCTGATGCGTGGCGACAAGGTTGGCTTGATCGGTCCCAACGGTGTCGGCAAAAGTACCCTGATCAAGTTGTTACTGGGGGAGTTAAAGTCCCAGGGTGGCACTGTTCGCCTGGGCACCAAGCAACAGGTGGCCTATTTCGATCAGCGCCGCGACCAGCTAAATCCGGATTTAACGGTACTCGATAATATTGCCGAAGGGCGCGACTCAGTGACTATTGGCGGCAAGAGCCGCCATGTTATGTCCTACCTGTCCGATTTTCTCTTTAGTGGCGTAAAGGCCCGCACTAAGGTCAGCGCCTTGAGCGGTGGAGAGCGCAATCGCGCCCTACTGGCCAAGCTGTTTAGCCAGCCCGCTAATATTTTGGTGCTCGATGAGCCCACCAACGACCTGGATGTAGAAACCTTGGAGCTGCTCGAGCAGCTGCTGCTCGATTTTAGCGGCACGGTGTTGCTGGTGAGCCACGATCGGGCCTTCCTCGACAATGTGGTGGGGGAGTGTCTCGCGTTTGAGGGAGATGGCCGCATTCGTGAATACGTCGGCGGCTACGGTGATTTTGTGCGCCAGGGGGGCAGCTTTATTGCAGAGTTGAAAGAGGTAAACCCCGCCGCCAATAAACCGAAGGAGAAACCTCAGTCCCAAGAGGCGGCCCCGGCAAAGAAAAAGAAGCTGAGTTATAAGCTTCAGAGAGAGCTGGACAGCTTGCCCGCCTTAATTGAAACCCTCGAGGGAGAAATCGGGGCGATTGAGCAGGAGGTTGCAGACCCCAGCTTTTACCAGCAGGAGCAGCAGCAGGTGCAAGCCAAGTTGAGTGCGCTGACGGAAAAACAGGCTCAGCTGGAAGAGGCTTTTGAGCGCTGGTCGGAGCTGGAAGGCGGCGACGACTAGCGGGGGGAATAGGGAAGTTGCAACTGATGCCGCTTCCCTTTTTTTGCCCGGGTTATTCGTCCTCCACAAAGACCCGAATGGCCAGGACATCGCATTTGGCGCCGTGGAGGACGCCATTGGCGGTGGAACCGAGCAGCAGCGCCAAGCCGTGGCGGCCGTGGCTGCCAATAATAATCAGATCGGCCTGGATATCCTGGGCCAGGCGGTGAATTTCGGTGGAGGGTTGGCCGAGGATGACGTGCTGGCGATCGGCGGGGATATTTAGCGGCCCGGCGGCTTTTTGCAGCTGCTCCTTGGCCTGGGACTGTAGCTGCTCCTGTACCTCGGAGAGGTCCATAGGGATATCCCCGCCATAGGCAAAGGTCAGGGGCTCAATGGCGTGCAGTAAACTTAGCTCTGCACCAAATGCCTCAGCCATATCCGCCGCTTTTTCAAGTACCTGAGAAGACTCTTTTGACAGGTCCAAGCCCACGAGGATGTGTTGGTATTTCGCCATAATTTACCTGCTCCTATCCCTTTTTATTGACTGTGAAAACACCCTTTTGACACCTATTTTGAGTCTACCGCAAAAAAAACCGATTGACATAGATCACACGAAACACCGCACAATAGTCACTTTTTTCCACAATGAGGAATGGTTATGTCTGATTGGTTGCCGGTGATTATCATCGTGTTTGCCATCGCGCTGGTGCTGGGCCCGGTGATGTGGCTCAAGCCCAATGCCCGCGACAGCCGCCTGGCGGACCTGCGCAGCCGGGCGGCCCGGGCCGGCATTACCGTACAAATCCAGGCGCTGCCCGCCGCCTTAGGCGATGGCACTGCGGCGGTCTATTACCGCTGCTGGCAGAATCGCAAAGGGTTGCAAGTGGATTGGGTGCTGGACAAGCAGCGCTTGGAGCACGAGCTGAATTTTTCCGGTGTCTGGGATTGGGTCGATGGCCAGCCGGCGCCACAGGCTGCGTGGAAATATTTACACCAGCTGCTGGAAAAAATCCCCCGGGGAGCCTGTGCCATTACCGCAACCCCGGTGGGTCTCGGTATTCAGTGGCCGGAAACCGGCGGTGAACAGGCCTTCCAAAAGTTGATGGCTTCGCTCGATGAATACACCCCCTTAATAGAAGAAGCTATTCGGAAAGTGAGCGCCCACTCGGGCACTGAGGGGCCGCTCTGAGCGGCGGGAAAGCGGTATAAAAGAGCGTCTACGGGGTCGCATTTTAGCGGACTGGCCGGTGCCAATTTTGGTGACTGAGAGCGGAAAATTGTCAGCTTTGCTTGACCGCGCTTGATGTGAGGCTTATATATTCGCGCAGCACAAGCCCGATAAGAGGGCTTACAAGACTTGCAATAGCAGTAAATTTTCATTTGAAATCAAAGGCTTATGGGTAAATCACTGGTCATCGTCGAATCACCGGCCAAAGCGAAAACCATCAATAAATATCTCGGCAAGGACTTTGTTGTGAAGTCCAGTGTCGGCCATATTCGCGATTTGCCCACGGGTGGGGGCAATAAACAACCGGTTGACGCAAAGGAGCGCGCGCGTCGTGCGGCGGAAACACGCAAGCTTTCCCCCGAGGCGAAAGAGGCTTACAAGCGCAAGAAAAATCGCGAGCAGCTGATCAAGCGTATGGGGATAGACCCGGATCAGGAGTGGCAGGCCCACTACGAGATACTGCCGGGCAAAGAGAAAGTGGTGAGCGAATTGCAGCGGCTCGCCGAAGGCGCCGATCACATCTATCTCGCAACGGACTTGGACCGCGAGGGAGAGGCGATTGCCTGGCATTTGCGCGAGGCGATTGGCGGCGATAACGACCGCTACCGCCGGGTTGTGTTTAACGAAATCACCAAATCGGCGATTCAGGAGGCTTTTAAAGATCCCGGCCGTCTGAATATTAACCGCGTCAACGCCCAGCAGGCGCGCCGCTTCCTCGATCGGATTGTCGGCTATATGGTATCCCCACTCCTGTGGGAGAAAGTGGCCAGGGGCTTGTCTGCGGGGCGTGTGCAATCCGTTGCGGTTCGCCTGGTGGTGGAGCGGGAGCGGGAAATCCGCGCGTTTATTCCCGAAGAGTACTGGACCCTGTTTGCCGACACCGCAACGACAAAGGCGGCCAAGTTGCGCCTCGAGGTGAAAAAGCAGGCCGGTGAGGCTTTCCGCCCCACCAACGAAGAGCTGGCGATGAATGCTGCCAAGCAGCTGCAGTCCAGTGAGTTTGTCGTTTCAGCCCGCGACGACAAACCCACCAGTTCCAAGCCCGGCGCGCCATTTATTACTTCCACCTTGCAGCAGGCGGCCAGTAACCGTCTCGGCTTCAGCGTGAAGAAGACCATGACCCTGGCCCAGCGTTTGTATGAAGCCGGTCATATCACCTATATGCGTACTGACTCCACCAACCTCAGTAAAGAGGCAGTGGAATCTGCGCGGGATTATATTGGCGAGAATTACGGCGATAAATATCTGCCGCAAAGCCCTAACAGCTACAGCAGCAAAGAGGGCGCTCAAGAAGCGCACGAAGCGATTCGCCCATCCGATGTGCGTATCGCCCCGAATATGCTCTCCGGTGTCGAGCGGGACGCGGAGAGGCTGTACAACCTGATTTGGCAGCAGTTCGTGGCCTGCCAGATGACCCCAGCCCAGTTCACCTCCTCTTCAATTGTGGTCAGTGCCGGTGACTTTGAGTTGCGCGCACGGGGCCGGGTGATTCGATTTGACGGTTTCCTCAAAGTCGCTCCAGCGAGCGGCAAAAAGGATGAGGATCTACTGCTTCCGGATGTGAAGGTCGGGGATAAACTGTCCCTTCAGCAGCTGGACCCCAAACAGCACTTTACCAAGCCGCCGGCGCGCTTTAGCGAAGCGGCCCTGGTTAAAGAGCTGGAGAAGCGCGGCATCGGCCGCCCCTCCACCTACGCCTCCATTATTTCCACGATCCAGGATCGCGGTTATGTGCGTTTGGAGAACCGCCGTTTTTACGCCGAGAAAATGGGGGATATTGTCACCGACCGCCTCAGCGAAAGCTTTAAGAACCTGATGGATTACGGCTTTACTGCAAACCTGGAGGAATCTCTGGACGCAGTTGCCGATGGCGATAAGGGCTGGAAGCAACTGCTCGATGAGTTTTATCAGGACTTTTCCGGGCGTCTGGAAAAAGCCCAGTCTGCCGATGCGGGCATGCGCCGCAACACGCCGACCGATACCGATATCGAGTGCGGCAAGTGTGGCCGCCATATGCAGATTCGCACCGGTTCCACCGGGGTGTTCCTCGGCTGCTCCGGTTACGCACTGCCGCCCAAAGAGCGCTGTACCAATACCATGAACCTGGTATCGGGGGACGAAGCGGTCGATGCGGACAAGGACGAGGAAGCGGAATCCAGGCTGCTGCGCGAGAAGCGCCGCTGTGGCAAGTGCGGTACTGCCATGGATAGCTACTTGTTGGACGAGCAGCGCAAATTACATATTTGCGGCAATAACCCGGATTGCAGCGGCTACGAGATAGAGCAGGGCACCTTTAAAATTAAAGGGTACGATGGTCCGATTATCGAGTGTGATAAATGTGGCAGTGATATGCAGTTAAAGTCGGGCCGCTTTGGCAAGTACTTTGGCTGTACCAATGAGAGCTGTAAGAACACTCGCAAGCTGTTAAAAAATGGACAGCCGGCACCACCGAAAATGGACCCGGTTCCCATGCCGGAGCTGGCCTGTATCAAAGTGGAGGATCACTACATCCTGCGCGATGGTGCCTCGGGTCTGTTCCTGGCTGCCAGTCAGTTCCCCAAAAACCGCGAGACCCGGGCTCCGCTGGTCAAAGAGTTGCTGCCCCACCAGAGCGAAATCGATCCAAAATACAGCTTCCTATTTTCTGCGCCGACGCAGGACGATAGTGGCCGGGATACGGTGGTTCGATTCAGTCGTAAAACTCAGGAGCAATACGTTCAATCTGAGGAGGAAGGCAAGGCGACCGGTTGGCGTGCTTTTTACCGCGATGGCAGTTGGAAAGTAGAGGCCTCGACCAAGAGCACGGCTGCCAAGCGCAAGAAGCCTGCGACTAAAAAAGCAGCGGCAAAGAAGTAGGCCATGAGTAACCCCTACACCATCCATGTGACTTCGGCTCTGCGCAAGGGCCAGTTGCTGTTGCAGCAGCCGTGGGATATTCCCCTCCAGCGCGATGCGCTGGAGGAAGCGGCATTGATGCAGTTGTGCAAGGCCTACCGGGCCTTTCTCGCAGAGCAGGCCAGCCAGCTTCAGCTGGGGTTTGAGCCGGCTTCCCCGCAGTTGATTATCGATGCGCTGGGTGTCCAGGGGCGGGCCAGTGCTGAGGTCAATGAACTGGCAGGCCTGGTGGGCGATCCGCAAAGCTGGCTGTCCCATATGCTGCACGCCTGGCAGGAGCAGCAGAAAATATCTGCGGCTGCCGAGGAAAAGTCACAGCCGGTCAATTTAATACCGCTACACAATGAAGTCGCCGCGCCAGAATTTGCCCCCCTGTGCAAAGAGTCGCTGCTCGACTGGCATCGCTGCCTGAGCGAGCTGGTGGTGAGGCAGCGGGCCCATCTGGACGAGTGTTAAGTCATCTCCGAAGCCCCTGGGCAATTCACTGATCTTTTTGCGGGCCTTTAAGGCCCGTATTCTTCACTGCTTTCAGGTCGGCCCCTGTTTTTGTCGCAGGGGTTCGACACTGCTGCGCAGTTGTCTAAGTCCCAGCTTAAAAATGGGCCAGAGTATAAATTAATTGAGAACATCTCGGACTTGAGCGGGGCGAATGAAACTTCCCGCAAGCCTGTGGTACACTGGGCGCAAACTACTGTGCCGTGAAGGAAAAGCGAATGTCCTCCGAAACTTTTGAGATTATCGAGTTGGCTAATGGCGATGTAGCCTTGCGTCGTGCTGGCCACAAGGAGGACCCTTTGGTGAGCATCTCTTTTTCAGCAGAGAGCCTTCAGTTTTTGCAAAAGCACAAGGTTGCTGTAGCTCGGGCTATGCTGGAAGCGGGTATTGAAGCTGTGCAAAATCTGGACGATCTAGAGGTGGGCTACTTCGAGGAAGAAGAGTTGATGCCGGTAAATCACACCGTTCACTAATAGTAATGCCTGATAGCAGCATTGCATTAATGTCAGTGCTATTGGTTAAATCAGCAGCGGCCAGTGGCCGCTGTTGTTGTTTTTAGAGCGCCTTAAGGTGCTTGGCGAATCACACCGACAGCCAGCCCCTCAATCACAAAGTTCTTATCTCTCATATCGACCTGAATTAACTCAAAGTCATCATTTTCAGGAAGCAGCTGAACCGTTGCCTGATTACCCTTGCGGCGAAAACGCTTCACAGTAACCTCATCATCAATTCGGGCAACCACGATCTGTCCGTTGCGCACCTGTTCCGTTTTTTGTACGGCGAGTAAATCCCCATCGAGAATCCCGGCGTCGCGCATACTCATGCCGTGCACCCGCAGCAGGTAATCGGCCGGTGGGTGGAAAAAGCTGGCAGGCATGTCGCAGTAGTCCTCAATATGCTCAGCGGCGAGGACCGGGTGACCTGCGGCAACCCGTCCCACAATGGGTAGACCGGATTGATGGTCGGGGATACGTATTCCACGGGAGGCACCGGCAACCATCTCAATGGCGCCTTTTCTAGCGAGAGCTTTCAGGTGTTCCTCAGCGGCATTAGGTGAGCGAAAGCCTAGTTCCTGGGCGATTTCTGCCCGTGTTGGCGGGTAGCCTGTTTCATCCAGGTAGGCTTTGATCAGGTCGAGAACCTGAGTCTGACGAGCGGTGAGATTGGTCATAGTTTTACCTAGTTTTCTGTATTTATATACAGTTGCTGGAATTATATACAGATTTAATGTTCGCGCAATCCTCAGCTTTTAGTCTTTGTGAACTGCTACATTGAGAGAGAAAGTAAGGAAAGCAGAAAACGTTGAAAGAGCTGACAATAAGGGGGAAACGTAATGTTGGACGCAAAGATGCCGGAAGCTTGGAGGGTGCTTCGTATTCAGTCTGAGTTGGTCGATGGAATAGAGCGATTGATTGCGTTGGGCGGGGCTGTAACTGTGTTTGGAGGGGCGAGGTTTACAGAGGATAGTCCTGAGTACCAGCAGGGCGTGAAGTTGGGAGAGCTTCTCGCTGCGGAGGGAATACCGGTGATTACCGGCGGCGGGCCGGGTTTGATGGAGGCCTGTAACCGGGGTGCCTTTGCCCAGCCGGGCGCGTCGATTGGCTTAAATATAGAGCTGCCCTTTGAGCAGGCGGCGAATCCCTATCAAGATATCAGTTTGAATTTCCGCTACTTTTTTGTGCGCAAGTTTATATTTGTAAAGCACGCGCTCGGATTTGTCGGGCTCCCCGGCGGGTACGGCACGCTGGATGAGCTGTTTGAAGCACTCACCCTGGTACAAACCCAGAAAGTGCGGCGCTTCCCGATTGTATTGGTGGGTAAGCGCTACTGGAGTGGGCTCTACGACTGGCTGGTAGATACCGTTTTAGAGCGCAACTGCATCGATGCCGGTGATCTCGACCTCTTCCATCTTGTCGATAGTGTGGAGGAGGCTGCGGCTCTAATTATGAAATATATGCATGTGAAAGCATAAGCTCGCAAATAAACCGAACTAAAGCGGGGCTCTGAATTACTCCCGAACAACTCTGCGATCCTTCAACGGGTCGCTTTTCTTTTGCGGTATCCCCCAGCCTGCGATCTCTAAAGCACTAAAAAACACCCCCGCTCAAACTTTTACCTGGACTGCTCTCACACTTTAGCGCTAAGGGGGTCTGGGGGCGTTCGGCACTTTGACTGAGGCTGCGGGGCGCCTATCCAGTGGGCTCTGCGGCAGTGAGAATGTGCTACTCTGGCGGCGATTAAACGTATGTTTTAAATGGTGTTTGAGACTTATGAGTCAGACAGATACGGTCAGCCGGATACTCGATGCAGCGGAAGTGCTGTTTGCTGAACGAGGTTTTACTGAAACCTCTTTGAGAACGATCACGAGCACGGCGGGAGTGAATCTGGCCGCAGTTAACTATCATTTTGGCTCCAAAAAGGAATTGATACAGGCGGTATTCGAACGTTTCCTAACACCTTTCACCGATGCGCTGGAGGAAGAGCTGGATCGCCGTGTTGCCGAGGGGCAGTCCCTGGGGGTGGAGGAGCTGATCGAGTGCCTGTACCGGGTTGGCCTGGGAAGCCTGGGCTTGGAGGGGAAAGATCCGCAGCGGTTTATGCGCCTGCTGGGGTTGGCCTATACCCAGTTCCAGGGGCATCTGCGCCGATTTATCGTATCCCGATATGGGGATAGCTACCGCCGTTTTGCCGGCCTGTTGGCGGAAGCGCTGCCGGGGCTGGATCCGGAAACCTTCTACTGGCGCCTTTACTTTATGTTGGGCGCAACCATTTTTACACTGTCGAGCCACGATGCGATTGAGGCGATCCTGCGGGAAGACTTCGGTGCCGATAGTACGCTTTCCCAGACTCTTGAACGCCTGGTGCCTGCGGCTTCAGCCATGCTGAAGGTGGACAATCCGTGAGTGCGCTGCCAAAGCGATAAGGAATGTAATATGTCACTATCACTCGGACCGCTAATGGTGGATATCGAGGGACTCGAACTCAGCGAGGAAGATTGCGAGCTGCTCAGACACCCCATGGTGGGTGGGCTTATCTTTTTTGCCCGCAACTACCGGGACCGCCAGCAGCTTACCCAGCTGGTGAGATCGATCCGCGCGGTGCGCCCGGAAATCCTATTGGCAGTGGACCAGGAAGGGGGGCGGGTGCAGCGGTTTCGCGATGATTTTACCCGCATACCCTCCATGCAGGCCCTCGGCGCTGCGGCCAGTGGCCAGCAGCTGCAAGATGTGGGCTGGCTGTTGGCGGCGGAGTTGCTTGCTGTGGGCGTGGACTTCAGCTTTGCGCCGGTATTGGATGCGGACGACAGCCACAGTCGGGTAATTGGCGACCGCAGCTTCTGTCCCAACCCGGCCCGATTAACCGCACTGGCGCGCCCATTTATTCAGGGAATGCATGAGGCGGGCATGGCGACGACCGGAAAACACTTTCCGGGTCATGGTCATGTACTCGAGGACAGTCATGTAGAGCTGCCTGAGGACAAGCGCTCCCTGGAACAGGTTATGGCAACAGATGCGCTGCCCTTTATCGATTGCATTGCCACCCAAGAATTAAGCGCCGTGATGCCGGCTCATATTCGCTTTGTGAATATAGATAGCCAGCCGGTGGGTTTCTCGCGCTATTGGTTGCAGGATGTATTGCGGGGGCAGCTGGGCTTTACCGGGGTGATTTTCAGCGACGACTTGTCGATGGAGGGAGCCGGGGCTGCGGGTGGTTACGGTGACCGGATTCTTGCCGCCCTGCATGCGGGCTGTGACATGGGAATCGTCTGTAACAATCGGGTGGGTGCCTTTGAGGCCCTGGCAGCCCTGGAAACCTTTGTGCCCAAGCCGGAATCGAGCCACCGCCTGTCGGCTATGAGAGGCAGGCCCGTGATATCGTCCTGGGCAGATCTTGAAAAGAGTGCGCGTTGGCATAGAACCAGAGACTGGTTAGCTTCGATAATGCGCTGAGAAAATATTGTTGAATTTGTAGGGCCCCCGCTCGATGGGGCCTTATTGCAGCTATTGCTGATTGTTATTGAACGCGGAGGGGGTCAAGTGGAGTCCGTTGAGAGTGTGTTGTTGTCCTGGCTGGGTGAGAACCGGGTTTGGATAGTGTCAGTTTTCCTCATTGTACTTGTGTCTGGTGTGGCGGCTTGGCTGTTTGGCCGCTTTGTGCGGCGTATGATGATCAAAGCCGAGCAGACGGTTAATCCCTGGGATGATGCTTTGGTGGGAGCGCTGTCGCCCCCGGGGCAGGTGTTGGTCTGGCTGCTGGGCCTGAGTGTTGCGGCGCAGCGGGCTGGGAGCGCCACCGGCGCAGAGATATTCTCTCTGGCGACACCGATCCGGGAAATCGGCCTGATTCTGGTGATGGCCTGGTTTGCCTGGCGATTCTCCCGCAGTGTGGAGCATAATTTGTGCGATCCGCGCTATATGGGCAAGCCGATGGATGCCACTACGGTGCGGGCGATCGGCAAGCTGGTCAGAGCTTCAATTCTGATCACGGCGGGAATTGTGATCATGCAGTTCCTGGGCTACAGCGTTAGCGGCGTTTTGGCTTTTGGTGGCATTGGCGGCTTGGCGGTGGGCTTCGCGGCCAAGGACCTGCTGGCGAACTTCTTCGGTGGCCTGATGATCTACCTGGATCGGCCGTTTGCGGTGGGTGATTGGGTGCGCTCCCCAGACCGGGATATCGAGGGCACCGTAGAGGATATCGGTTGGCGCCTGACCAGAATACGCACCTTTGATATGCGCCCCGTTTATGTTCCCAATGGGGTCTTTACCCAGATCTCGGTAGAAAACCCCTCTCGAATGCTCAATCGAAGAATTTTCGAAACGATCGGTATTCGCTATGAGGATGCCCATCATATGGCGGCAATTGTGGCCGATGTTAAAACTATGTTACAGGAGCATCCGGAAATTGATTCCAATCGTACGCTTATCGTTAACTTTAATAGTTTTGCCGCCTCATCTCTGGACTTCTTTATATACACTTTTACCCGCACTACCGATTGGGTACGCTATCACGAAATAAAGCAAGATGTTCTATTAACGATTCTTAAGATAATCGAAGGATATGGAGCATCCTGTGCATTCCCGACTTCGACATTACATATTGCCGATATACCGGCGATAACGCGAGAAGCCGCGTTAGACAGTTGAGGAATGGGAGTGCGATAAGGTACAAATGATTAGTTTACAAATGAGCGCTTTTGTAGATTTTGACGGTTAATTACGCATATTGGTAAAAACGTAGTATTTATTTCACAGAGAAAACTAGACACTGGCGCTGTTTTATCTAAGAATCAGGGTACGTCCTTTGAGTGTTTGCTCATCGGATTAAGCAAGATAGCATTCTGCATGGAGCAGTTTGTTAACAATGGGGTGGCGTTTGCCCTTCTTGCCGAATTAAGCAGTGAGGTGGTTGAGGTAGGCGCAATAACAATAATGAGGTTTTCTCAATGAGTGATCGCGTTACAGGTACAGTGAAGTGGTTTAATAACGCACGGGGTTATGGCTTCATCACCTGTGGAGAAGGAACTGAAGATATTTTCGTTCACTATCGCAGCATTCGCGGCGAGGGTTACAAAACCCTTAATGAGGGGCAGGCGGTAGAGTTCGAAATGCAACAAGGTGACAAAGGACTGCTGGCGGAAGATGTTGTTCCCTGTGAGTGATTTACTGATCGCTCGTTGAAAGAACTGTTGTCGTGTAGGGTTTTGCGGCATTAATTGATGCCGGCCCTGTCAGCGCCTCTAAAAAGCGGATCCCTGTGATCCGCTTTTTTGTTTTCTGGCCCTGCATTCGTGAGCTTGGCAATAAGCGGCTTGCTCGCCCAGATTGATACTGCGATAGCATTTTTGGCTCTGCCGCTATAGTGGATCAAAGCCCCCCGATATATATGTGTATAAGATGGCATATATGCTGCTCAATACTAACCTGATTTTTGTTATTGTTGTTGAGCCCAGTTGTTGCTGTTAGTTTGGGTTTTATTGGTTATTGGCGGTATTTGCTTGTTTTATGTCTATGGGTTAAATGAAAGTAAATCAATTAAATTAAAAAGCGACGGCGTCTTTTGTAAAAGAATGTTGGAATTAATTTGTCTGGAATTAAAGTCTTTGGGGTGGGGTTGTGTATTGGTGCTATCTAAAATAAAGCCCCGCAGTGCTGAGCGGGGCTTTATTTTTTGGTTACTTCGGTGGGTTAATTTTATGCGCCACTATTTTTTGAAAGCTCATTGGCCGGGGTGTCGATATTTGATGAATCTTCTTTGGGTTTGGCGACGGTGCGCACCTCAATAAGAATACCAAACGCGGGGTGGTCTATATAATGCAGTTGCCCGCTGCGCAGGCGTCGCTCATGTTGTAATCTCGCTGCGTGCGCAACATATAGCGGTGCTTCTTTTATAAATTCGGGTTCACTCAGGGTGAGAGGCTCGCGGCTATGAATGGAACCCTGATTAGCTTCAATATCAAAGCCGTTATTTTGCGGATAGGTATCCCCACCAGCGCTGTAGTTATCTGTAGAGATTTGCAGTGGTCTTTCCACTTTATTTTGCGGGCGCTGAGGGAGGAGAATACTTTGCTCCCCGGGTTGGGTATAAAAATCGTTGAGCCATAGATTTGTGCTGATATGTAAATAGCGGGCAACGCTCAAGGTGATAAACCCCTCAAGCTGGCTGTGGCCGCTGAACTGGCTGCCGCCATCAATCAGGATGGCGGGAGAATTTCTCTTGGTTTTCAGCACCTGGCGCCAAGCCCGGTGAAACAGGATTTTATCCCCGGCGCGGGAAATCGCTGCAGCCTTGTTATTGAGTAGTGTCGGTACCGGCCTCAGGAGCAGGTTTGCGGCGGCGGGTTTGGGGGCTTGTCGCGTTTCAACATTTTCGCCGGGGACGCCCTCAAGCCCTGCGGGCTCAAGGTCCGATGGGTTGCCCGCCTCAGGCGTGGAGATAATGTCATCCAGTGACAGCGCCTCCTCTGCCGCCGCTGGGCGCGGTGTGCGCGGGGTTGCGAAGTCGACCCACTTTGATGGGTACTGGAGGCGCGGTGCGGCGGGCCAGGTCTCTGCTGAGTTTTCCATCCCCTGGGGGCGCTCGAATACGATCATCTCTATTTCGAAAGTATTGCCAGCGTAGTTAACGGCCTGGGCACTGGTGGCTGCCAGCGTGAGCGCCAGGGTTGAGCAGAGGCTAATTATCCTTTTCATGGGTTTACCACTTAAACAATTCTATTGGGGTGCCGAGAGTGTTGTTGCCGGGAGGCCGTTTGGGTGGGAGCTGCTGACTAGGTAGTCTAACCGCCAGCTCCCGCCGCCTACCGAATGGTATCACTGTGCAAGCTTTTCCAGAACTTCGTTGATCTCCTGTAGCTTGCGCTCTGTACCCTCCTCATCGAGACTGAAATTCAGTTGGTTGGCGCCGGCCAGCTGGTAGCGTCCCGGCTGGGTTTGCACCATCTTAACCAGTGTGAGCGGATCTACACGGGTATTCTCCGCAAATTCGATACGTCCTCTTGCCGCAGAGGCTTCAAGTTTGCGGATGCCCATATTCTCGGCCTTCAGCTTGATCTCCGTGGTGCGGAACAGGTGCTTTACCGATTCCGGCAGTAGCCCGAAACGGTCGATCATCTCTACCTGAAGCTCTTTCAGCTGCTGCCGGTCGGTGGCATTGGCGATGCGCTTGTACATAATCAGGCGGCCGTGGACATCGGGCAGGTAGTCCTCGGGAATCAGCGCCGCGACCCGCAGATTGACGTCCACGGCTGGGGATTCGAGCGGCTCGTCGATATTCGGTGTGCGGCCCTCGCGAATGGCCTTCACCGCCTTGTCGAGCATCTCCATATACAGATTGAAGCCGACGCTCTGGATCTGCCCGCTTTGCTCCTCACCCAGCAGCTCGCCCGCGCCGCGAATTTCCAGATCGTGGGTTGCCAGGGTAAAGCCCGCACCTAAATCCTGGGCCTCACTAATCGCCTCCAGGCGCTTCACCGCGTCACCGGTCATGGAGCGCTTGTTGGGGGTCAATAGGTAGGCGTAGGCCTGGTGGTGCGAGCGCCCCACGCGGCCGCGCAGCTGGTGGAGCTGGGCCAGGCCGAACTTGTCGGCGCGCTCGATCAAAATGGTATTGGCGGTGGGGACGTCGATACCGGTTTCGATAATGGTGGTGCAGACCAGGACATTAAAGCGCTTGTGATAGAAGTCGCTCATCACCTGTTCCAGCTCCCGCTCGCGCATCTGGCCGTGGCCGATACCGATGCGGGCCTCGGGAATCATCTCCTGCAATTCCCGCGCGATTCGCTCAATGCTTTTCACCTCGTTGTGCAGGAAGTACACCTGGCCGCCGCGCAATATCTCCCGCAGGATGGCCTCTTTTACCAGGGCGTCATCGCGCTCGCGCACAAAGGTTTTCACCGAGAGACGCCGTGCCGGCGGGGTGGCGATCACCGATAGATCGCGAATACCGGCCATGGCCATATTCAGGGTGCGGGGAATAGGGGTGGCGGTAAGGTTGAGGATATCCACCTCGGAGCGCAGGCTCTTCAGGCGCTCCTTCTGCCGGACGCCAAAGCGGTGCTCTTCGTCGATAATCAGCAGGCCGAGATTTTTAAAGTCCAGATCGCTTTGCAGCAGCTTGTGGGTGCCAACCAGGATATCCACCTTGCCGCTGGAAACCTTCTCTTTCACGCTGTCCACTTCCTTGCCGGAGCGGAAGCGGGAAATCACCTCGATATTGATCGGCCAATCGGCAAAGCGATCCTGGAAGGATTGATAGTGTTGCTGGGCCAGCAGGGTGGTGGGTACCAGCATGGCCACTTGCATACCTGCGTGGGCGGCGACAAAGGCGGCGCGCATAGCCACTTCGGTCTTGCCGAAGCCCACGTCGCCGCACACCAGTCGGTCCATCGGCTTGTCCGAGAGCATATCCCCCAGAACTGCCTCAATGGCCTGTTGCTGATCTGGAGTTTCCTCGAAGGGGAAACCTGCGGAAAATTCCCGATAGGCCAGTTGAGGGTTGTCGAAGGCGTGGCCAATGCGGGCTTCGCGGCGGGCGTAGATATCCAGCAGTTCCGCTGCGGCATCGCGTACCTTTTCGGCAGCTTTGCGCTTGGCTTTTTGCCACTGCTCGCTGCCCATCTTGTGCAGCGGTGCCAGGGCTTCATCGGCGCCGGAGTAGCGGCTGATCAGGTGCAGGCTGGCCACCGGCACATAGAGTTTGGCCTCATCGGCGTATTCCAGGGTCAGGAATTCTGCCGGTTGCCCGTCGATCTCCAGGTGCTGTAAGCCGCGATAACGACCCACGCCGTGATCAATATGGACCACAGGGGTGCCCATGCGCAGTTCAGCCAGGTTTTTAACCGCGTTGTCCGCTTCATCTTTGGCCTTCTTGCGGCGGCGCTGTTGCAGGACGCGCTCACCAAATAACTGCGGCTCCGCGATCAGGTTGATCTGTGGCTCCTCAAGCAGCAGTCCCTGGTCGAGGGGGGCTACGGTAATGCCGATAGGGTCCTCTGCGGCGAGGAAGTCCTGCCAGCTCTGGAAGCTGGGCGGGGCCAGGCGTATCCCCTTTAATAGCTCCAGCAGCGCTTCGCGCCGCCCGCTGCTCTCTGCACAGAAGAGCACCCGGCCGGAATATTCCATCAGGTAGCTTTCCAGTGCGGCCAGGGGCTGGTCGGACTTGCCATCTACCGGCAGCGAGGGCGGTGTGGCAGCGGCAAAATTAAAGTTGCCCTGGGCCTCCGGCAGGCTCTCCGTCGCAAAGATTGCCCGGGGCATGGACTTCAGGGCGCCATTAAACTCGTCGACTTCCAGCAATATCTGGCGCGGTGGCAGAATGGGGCGGGTCAGGTCGCCGCGACGACTTTCATAGCGGTTGCTCACTTCGCGCCAGAAACTGCCGAGCGCCTGCTGGATGTCCCCCTGCAAAAACGCCTGACTGCCCTCGGGCAGGTAATCGAACAGGCTGGAGCAATTGCCGTCGAAAAATAGGGGCAGGTAGTATTCGATACCCGCCGGGGCAATTCCCGCGCTGATATCCTGATATATCGGTACCTGGCTGGGGTCACTGTCGAATTCGCCGTGCCAGTTTTGCAGGAATCCCGACAGGGCGGCCTTGTGCAAAGGGAATTCCCGCGCCGGCAAAAGGTGAATGGTTTTTACGGTGTCGATGGTGCGCTGGGTTTCCGGGTCGAAAGTGCGCAGGGTTTCAATCTCGTCATCGAACAGATCGATGCGGTAGGGCAGGGGACTGCCCATTGGGAAAATATCCATCAGCGAACCGCGTACGGCAAATTCACCGTGCTCGTAGACGGTATCTACGCAGTGATAGCCAGCCTGCTCCAACAACCTTCGCTGGATATCGATATCAAACTGCTGCCCCTCTTCAAGTATCAGCGCATTGCCGGCGATGTAGTTGCAGGGGGGGAGTCGGTGCATCAGGGTGCTGACGGGAATAATGACGATACCCGCGCCCATTTTTGGCAGCTGGTACAGCGTGGCAAGGCGATCCGAAATAATATCCTGGTGGGGGGAAAAGGTGTCGTAGGGGAGGATTTCCCAGTCGGGGAAATGGAAGATCTCCAGCGCCTCATTCCCCCCCTTATCTCGCCGCGCCTTGTTAAAAAATTTCAATTGCACCTCTAGGCGGTGCGCTTCGAGACTGTCCTTTGTGATTAACAGGGTGGGCGCCTTGTTATTACGCGCCGCGCTGAGGATGGCGGACGCGGCAGCTGCGCCGTGCAGTTGTCCCCAAAATTGTCGGTCACTGGAGGAGCGAAACTTCGGTGGGGTCAGGGGCTGTATTTCTGTCATCTTTCCTTATATATCCACGCTTTTATTCGGGGTGTCGTCGAGGCGGCTATTGTAGCCGCGAACGGTTTTGGCTGCAGGGAATGTTGCCCATATCTGTGTTTCCCGGCGGCGGTGGCGACGTTTTTTTGAGGATTGCGCGCTATCCCGGGGGCGAGCTACAAAAAGGTAGTTTTACTACATTTTTTTGGCTCTTTTTTGCTCAGTTGCGCAGTGTTGAGCGAATACTGATAATGCGCAGCCATGCGGCCCTGAGTGGTTTTAGGGCTGTATTTCTTGTCTACTAAACACATTGCAGAGGTGTCTGACAGTGACTCAGAAGCGACCGAAGCCCGCGGACTTTTTCAAGGATTGGAAACAGCGTGAAGCGCTGGCTGAATCCATGATCCCGATGATTGGAAAGCTCAACCGTGAGAGCAACGTCGGTATTTATATGTATGGCCGCAACCTGGTTAATCGCTCAGTTCTGAGCATTATGAAAGCGCACCGTTTCGTGCGTCAGGTTGAGGAGAATGAACTCTCCGAGTTTGAAACCTTCCCTGTATTGGAAGCCATCTGCAAGATGGACCTGGGTCCCGTACATATTGACCTGGGAACCATGACCAACAAATATATGCGCGACGACCGCGGCCTGTCCGTGGACGAGTTTGTGCGCGAAGAGCTGACCGACGCCGCAGGTGCCGGCAAGCCTCTGCCTGAGTCCAAAGACGTTGTGATCTACGGCTTTGGTCGTATCGGCCGCCTGGTTGCCCGCCTGCTGATCGACAAAGCGGGCAGTGGTGACGTTCTGCGTCTGCGCGCGATCGTACTGCGCAAGGGCAAGGCGCCCAACGACCTGGTGAAGCGCGCCTCTCTGCTGCGTCGCGACTCCGTACACGGCGCCTTCCAGGGCACTATCCGTGTAGATGAGGAGACCAACTCCCTGATCTGTAACGGTAACGAAATCAAGATCATCTACGCCAACTCCCCGCAGGAAGTGGATTACACCCAGCACGGTATCAACGACGCGATCGTCGTTGACAGCACCGGTGTATGGCGCGATGAAGACGGCCTGAGCCAGCACCTGGAGAGCCCTGGCGCCTCCAAGGTGCTGCTGACTGCACCGGGCAAGGGCGATATCAAGAATATCGTTTACGGTATCAACAGCAGCGACATCAAGCCGGAAGACAAGGTGCTGTCCGCCGCTTCCTGTACCACTAACGCTATCGTACCGGTCCTGAAGGCGATGATGGACGGCTACGGCGTTGAGCACGGTCACGTGGAGACGGTACACGCCTACACCAACGACCAGAACCTGATCGACAACTACCACAAGGGTGAGCGTCGCGGTCGCGCAGCAGCGCTGAACATGGTTCTGACCGAAACCGGTGCTGCCAAGGCGGTTGCCAAGGCACTGCCCGAGCTGAAGGGTAAGCTCACCGGCAATGCGATTCGCGTTCCGACCCCCAATGTCTCCATGGCGATTCTGAACCTGAACCTGGGTAAAGAGACCACCAAGGAAGAGTTGAACGAATATATGCGCGATGTGGCGCTGCACTCGCCGCTGCGCCAGCAGATCGACTACACCAACTCCCCGGAAGTGGTGTCCAGCGATTTTGTCGGCTCCCGCCGCGCCTGCGTATTCGATTCCACCGCGACTATCGTGGACGGTAAGAACGCGGTGCTCTACTGCTGGTACGACAATGAGTTCGGCTACAGCTGTCAGGTGGTTCGCTGCCTGGAAGATATGGCCGGCGTTCGCTACAAGCTGTTCCCGAAAGAGGACTAAGGCGTCACGCCTCCTCGCCACAGCCGGCTCCCAGAGGCGGCTGTGACGTGCCGGCGACCGCTTCGGTCGCCGCACCATCTCTCCCCAAATCCCTGTTTTTTCAGCAGAATTTTCCCAACTTAGTGCCACTTAAAGCCTTTCCAGGCTGGTAAAGACCCTGGCCCATCTTTATAATGCGCGCGATTTTGCGGGGCGGCCGTGCGCCGAGAAGTTAGCGCGCACAACCTATAAGTCAGCTTCCTTCCTCCCGGTTCACGGGTGATGCGGCGTAAGCCCTCGCAGCGCGGAATTCCTCAAGAGGACCTAGCTTCCCAGCAATGGGACGGTGGGTCCTATTGCAATTTTTTAAACTAGAAACTTAGGCATAGGCGTATGAGAAAGATCCGTCGGGGATTGGACTTACCCATATCCGGCGCGCCCGAGCAGGTCATCCAAGATGGTCCTGCGCTCAAGACCGTCGCTGTTCTCGGCCCCGATTACCACGGGATGAAGCCGACGATGGCGGTGGCTGAAGGGGATAGCGTCAAACTTGGTCAGCTGTTGTTTAGCGATAAAAAAACAGAAGGCGTGCGTTACACTGCTCCCGCTGCGGGCCGTGTTGTTGCGATTAACCGTGGTGCCCGCAGGGTGCTGCAGTCAGTCGTGATCGAGATAGACGGTGACGAAGCGGAAGAGTTCAAAAGTTACAGCGCAGACAAACTGTCTGGCCTGACTCGCGAACAAGTGGTTGAAAACCTGGTTGAGTCCGGCATGTGGACCGCGCTGCGCGCTCGTCCGTTCAGCCGTGTACCCGCCCTGGATGCCGAGCCTGCAGCGGTATTTATCAATGCGATGGATACCAACCCGCTGGCGGCGAATCCGGAAGTGGTTATTGCCGAGAACCGCGAAGCGTTTGAACAGGGTGTAGAAGTTCTGTCCAAGCTGGCTGAGACTACCTTTGTTTGTAGCGCTCCCGATGCGGATATCCCGGTACCGAGCGCTGCTAATATTCGCCATGAAACCTTTGCGGGCCCGCACCCGGCAGGCCTGTCCGGTACCCATATCCACTACCTGAAGCCAGTTTCTGGCAACCGCAGTGTATTCACCATCAACTACCAGGATGTGATCGCCGTAGGCAAACTGTTTACCACCGGTAAGCTGTTCACCGACCGCGTTATCTCCCTGGCGGGCCCTCAGGTCAAGCAGCCGCGTCTGCTGCGCACCCGTCTGGGCGCGAGCTTTGATGAGCTGACTGCTGGCGATCTGAAAGGCGATAGCGATCGCGTTATCTCCGGCTCCGTATTTGGCGGCCGCACCGCAGCGGGCCCCCTGGCTTACCTGGGCCGCTACCACAACCAGATCTCTATACTGGAAGAGGGCAATGAGCGCCCGTTCCTGCACTACCTGCGTGCCGGTAACAAGCGTTTCTCCATCTTCCCCATTTACCTGTCGCGCCTGTTTAAGAACAAGCTGTTCAACTTCACCACCAGCACCAATGGTTCTGAGCGCGCCATGGTACCCATCGGTACCTATGAAGAGGTAATGCCCCTGGATGTGCTGCCCACTCAACTGCTGCGTTCCCTGATCGTTGGCGATACTGCGATGGCGCAGAAACTGGGCGCACTGGAGCTGGATGAAGAAGATCTGGCGTTGTGCACCTTCGTGTGTCCGGGCAAGTACGAGTACGGCCCCATTTTGCGGGACAACCTGACCCGTATTGAGAAGGAGGGGTAAGTATGTTGCGTAAATTCCTCGATTCGATCGAACCCAAGTTTCACAAAGGCGGCAAGTTCGAAAAGTTCTACGCCCTGTTTGAAGCGATTGACACCGGTCTGTTCCAGCCGGCTGACAAGACCAAGACCACGGCTCACGTGCGCGACGGCATCGACCTGAAGCGCATTATGATCACTGTGTGGGCTTGTGCCATGATTCCGGCGTTCTACGGTATGTGGAATATCGGTTTCCAGGCCAACACCATTCTCGAAGGCATGACCAACCCGGACCTGTCCGGCTGGCGCCACGCCATTATTGGTGCTCTGACCTCCTACAACCCGGCTAGCCTGTGGGACAACTTTGTCTACGGTGCCATGTACTTCCTGCCGATTTATGCGGTCACCTTTATTGTGGGCGGTATCTGGGAAGTGCTGTTTGCCGCAGTGCGCGGTCACGAAGTCAACGAAGGTTTCTTCGTAACCTCCATCCTGTTCGCCCTGACCTGTCCGCCGGATCTGCCCCTGTGGATGGTTGCTATGGGTATCAGCTTCGGTGTGGTTATCGGTAAGGAAGTCTTCGGTGGTACCGGTAAAAACTTCCTCAACCCGGCACTGACCGGCCGTGCTTTCCTGTTCTTCGCCTACCCGGCAGCGATGTCCGGCGATGTGGTCTGGACTGCGGTTGACGGTTACACCGGCGCTACTGCGCTGTCTGTAATGGCCAGCGAAGGTGTTCAGAACCAGGTGGTGAACCTGGCTGGCGGCCAGCTGACCTGGCTCGACGCTTTCTTCGGTAAAATGCACGGTTCTATCGGTGAAACCTCCACCCTGGCGATGCTGATTGCCGGCGTGATCCTGATGGGCATGAAGATCGCCAGCTGGCGCATCGTAGCCGGCACCCTGCTGGGCATGATGGCCACCGCGTTTATGTTCAACATGTTCGCTTCCGAAGCCAGCAACCCGATGTTCCATGTACCCTGGTACTGGCACCTGGTAGTGGGCGGCTTTGCCTTCGGTCTGATCTTTATGACTACAGACCCTGTATCCGCTGCGATGACCGATACCGGCCGCTGGTGGTACGGCATCCTGATCGGGGTGATGGTTGTCCTGATTCGTGTGGTGAACCCGGCCTTCCCGGAAGGCATGATGCTGGCGATTCTGTTCGCCAACCTGTTCGCTCCGCTGTTTGACCACTTTGTGGTGCAGTCCAATATCAAACGGAGGTTGGCACGTGGCTAATAAAGATTCCATAACCGGTACTCTGATTGTCGCGCTGGTAATGTGTCTGGTGTGCTCCGTAGTGGTATCTACCGCTGCGGTAATGCTGAAGCCCGCCCAGCAGGCCAATGCTGAGCTGGATATGAAGCGCAATGTACTGATGGCCGGCGGCCTGCTGAACGACTCTCACGCTAACAAAGCGGCAGTCGAAAAGGCCTTCGCCGATGTACAGATTAAATACGTTGACCTGAACACCGGTAAGTTTACCGATCAGGCTCCGGCTGGCGGCAGCGGTCGCGCTGCGGCCAAGATCCCGTCCGGCAGTGAAAAGCTGTCTTCCGACGAGGACACCGCCAAAATTATCCGCCGGGAAAATACCAAAGAGGTATACCTGGTAGAGAAAGATGGCAAGCTGGACAAGATCATTCTGCCGATTCGCGGTTACGGCCTGTGGGGCACCCTGTACGGCTTCCTCGCTCTGGAGAGCAACCTCGACACCGTAGCGGGCCTCGGCTTCTACGAGCACAAGGAAACTCCGGGACTGGGTGGTGAAGTTGACAACCCCAACTGGAAAGCCCAGTGGGTTGGCAAGAAAGTCTTCAACAGCCAGGGCGACGTGGATATCGCAGTGATCAAGGGCCAGGTTAACCCCAGCAGCCCGAAAGCGATTCACGAAGTAGACGGCCTGTCCGGTGCGACTCTGACCAGCAAGGGTGTTAGCAACCTGGTGAACTTCTGGTTGGGCAACCAGGGTTACGGTCCCTTCCTGAAAAACCTGAAAGCAGGGGAGGTATAAGCATGAAAATTAAAGATACTCTGCTAGAGCCGATTTTTAACAACAACCCGATCGCGTTGCAGATCCTGGGTATCTGTTCTGCACTGGCTGTTACCAGCTCGTTGCAGGTTACCCTGGTAATGTGTATCGCACTGACCTCGGTTGTAGCCTGTTCCAACGTTGCGGTATCCCTGATCCGCAACCAGATCCCGAACAGCATTCGTATCATCGTACAGATGACTGTGATTGCCTCTCTGGTAATTCTGGTTGACCAGCTGATCAAGGCCCTGGCTTACGACATCTCCAAGCAGTTGTCCGTATTCGTCGGTCTGATCATTACCAACTGTATCGTGATGGGCCGTGCGGAAGCCTTCGCTATGAAGAACCCGCCGCTGCCCAGCTTCTTCGACGGTATCGGTAACGGCCTGGGCTACAGCGTTATCCTGATCGGCCTCGCGGTAGTTCGTGAACTCTTCGGCGCCGGCAAACTGTTCGGTATCGATATCCTGACCACCGTGAGCAACGGCGGTTGGTATATCCCCAACGGCCTGCTGCTGTTGCCACCGAGCGCATTCTTCCTGATCGGCCTGTTCATCTGGGCGATCCGTGCCTGGAAACCGGCACAGGTGGAGCAAGATGAGTTCAAGATTGCGCCTAATTCCCGAGCGCAGGAGGCCTAATCCGTGGAACATTATATTTCTTTGATTATCCGCGCCGTTTTCGTTGAAAACATGGCGCTGGCCTTCTTCCTCGGTATGTGTACCTTCCTGGCGGTATCGAAGAAGATCGAGGCCGCTATTGGCTTGGGTGTTGCGGTTATCGTGGTACTGACTCTGACAGTACCGGTGAACAACCTGATCTACACCTACCTGCTGAAAGACGGCGCACTGGCCTGGGCCGGTTACCCCGACGTGGACCTGAGCTTCCTCGGCCTGCTGTCCTACATCGGCGTAATTGCGGCACTGGTACAGATCCTGGAAATGTTCCTGGATAAATATGTACCGGCACTCTACAACGCGCTGGGTGTATTCCTGCCGCTGATCACCGTGAACTGCGCCATCATGGGTGCGTCCCTGTTCATGGTGGAGCGCGAGTACGCGTTCGGTGAGAGTGTTGCCTACGGCTTCGGTGCCGGCCTCGGCTGGGCACTGGCGATTACCGCTCTGGCCGGTATTCGTGAAAAACTGAAGTACAGTGACGTTCCGGATGGCCTGAAAGGCCTGGGTATCACCTTCGTAACCGTTGGTCTGATGTCCCTGGGCTTCATGTCCTTCGGCGGCATCGATATCTAAGCGGGGAAAACAATAGAATGAATATTGAAATTATCCTCGGCGTAGCGATGTTTACCGTCATCGTGCTGGCGCTGGTAGCGGTGATCCTTGCGGCCCGCTCGCGCCTGGTAAACACCGGCAACGTCAACATCCTGGTTAACGGTGAGAAGACCCTCACCGTACCGGCCGGCGGCAAGCTGCTGCAAACCCTGGCTGCCAACAACCTGTTCCTGGCCTCCGCCTGTGGTGGCGGCGGCAGCTGTGCGCAGTGTACCTGTAAAGTGACTGCCGGCGGTGGCGATATGCTGCCGACCGAAGCGGCTCACTTCACCCCGCGCGACGCCAAAGAAGGCAAGCGTCTTTCCTGTCAGGTTGCGGTTAAGCAGGACATGGAAATCGAAGTGCCGGAAGAGGTGTTTGGTGTGAAGCAGTGGGAGTGCACTGTGGAATCCAACCCGAACGTGGCCACCTTTATTAAAGAGCTGACTCTGCGTCTGCCCGAAGGTGAAAACGTTGACTTCCGCGCTGGCGGTTACGTACAGCTGGAAGCGCCGGCTCACCACGTGCAATTCTCCGACTTCGAAGTTGAAGATCAGTACCGTGGCGACTGGGAGCACTTTGGCTTCTTCAAGCTGGAGTCCAAAGTGACCGAGCCCGTGGTTCGCGCTTACTCCATGGCCAACTACCCGGAAGAGAAAGGTGTTGTTAAGTTCAACATCCGTATCGCGACTCCGCCGCCCCGCACTGAGGGTATTCCGCCGGGTCAGATGTCTTCCTACGTATTCAGCCTGAAGCCGGGTGACAAGATCAAGGTGTACGGTCCCTTCGGTGAGTTCTTCGCCAAGGAAACTGACAACGAGATGGTATTTATCGGCGGTGGTGCCGGTATGGCGCCGATGCGCTCACATATCTTCGACCAGCTCAAGCGCCTGAACTCTACCCGCAAGATCAGCTTCTGGTACGGTGCGCGCTCTCTGCGCGAGATGTTCTACGAAGACGACTACAACGGTCTGGCTTCCGAGTTCGACAACTTCCAGTGGCATGTGGCTCTGTCCGATCCGCAGCCGGAAGACAACTGGACCGGTTACACCGGCTTCATCCACAACGTCGTGTATGAAAACTACCTGAAGGACCACCCGGCTCCGGAAGATTGTGAGTACTACATGTGTGGGCCGCCCATGATGAACGCGGCAGTCATCAATATGCTCAAAGACTTGGGTGTAGAAGATGAAAATATCCTGCTGGATGACTTCGGCGGATAATTGGAGGGCTTAGCTTGCTAAAAGCAATCACAGGCCCGACAAACTCAAAAACAGGGCCCGTCTTTACGGCCCTGTTTTTGCTTTGGGCAGTGGTAATTTTATCGGCCTGCTCCCCCGCAGCTGAGACCTGGCAGCTGGCGGGCCGCACTATGGGCACCAGCTATCACATCACCGTAGCTCAGGTACCTCCGGGGCTTAAACAGGACGAGTTGCAGCAGCTGATCGACGATGAGTTGCAGCAGGTCAATCAGGAGATGTCGACCTATATCGACGACTCCGAGTTAATGCGCTTTAACCGCAGCCCGGTAGGGCAGGCGATCCCGGTTAGCCAACATTTGGCCGATGTGCTGGAGATGTCCCTGGATATCTACCACCGCAGTGAGGGTGCTTTCGAGGTGACAGTTGGCCCACTGGTCAACTTATGGGGCTTTGGCCCACAGCCTGAACCTGAGCATATTCCCTCAGATAAAGACATTGCCGATCTGCTAACCGTCGTCGGTTCCGATGCGTTAACCCTGACCCGAAAGCCGGATACCGTTATCAAGAGCCGCCCGGTTGAGGTGGATCTCTCGGCGATTGCCAAGGGCCACGGTGTAGACAGAGTCGCTGAGCTGCTGGAAGACCTGGGTATTGGCAACTACTTGGTCGAGATTGGCGGTGAACTGCGAACCCTGGGTGTGAATCCAAAGGGTAAGGCCTGGGTGATTGGCATCGAGGTGCCCAGTTCAGCCGGGCAGATGGTGCAGGAGCCGATCGCGGTGAGCGGCAAGTCTGTAGCTACCAGTGGCGATTACCGCAACTACTACGAAAGGAATGGTGTTCGTTACTCCCACAGTATTGATCCTCGCTCCGGGCGCTCCATCAAGCACAGATTGGCATCGGTAACCGTCGTTGCCGACACCTGTGCTGAGGCCGATGGTCTGGCTACCGCGCTCAATGTTCTCGGTGCGGATGCCGGCATGGCCCTGGCCGAGCGCGACGATCTCGCTGTCTTTATGGTGGTGAAAACGGATGCAGGTTTTGAAGAGCGTTATAGCTCTGGGTTCGAAGCTTATTTAGAGAGGTCTGAGAAATGACAATTTTTATATTTGCCTTTGTGGCCATGTTGCTCGTTGTTGCCGGTATGGCGCTCGGGGCCATGGTTCAGAACAAACCATTGAAAGGGACTTGTGGCGGGCTCAACAATATCGGCATGAAGCAGGATTGCACAGTCTGCGGTGGCGATGACGATGAGTGTGAGAAGGAACAAGAGAGACAAAGACAGCAGCAGGTGGCTGCTGAAGATCTCGCTTACGATGCGACAAAACGCAAGTAAGCCTTCCTCTTTAGCAAGCCCGTGATTAACGGGCTTGTTATTTTATGTCATTGGCACAGGTGGTGCCGATAATCGTATAGTTAGTATTGAGTAAATGGCGTTAGCGCGCTGTGGACTCCGTTTGGAAAATAGAATTAGAGCATTTAATGGCAGAGCAAAAGTTTGACCTGGTAGTAATTGGTTCTGGCCCGGCTGGAGAAGCCGCCGCAATGAGCGCCGCAAAAAAAGGTATGCGTGTTGCGGTAATTGAAAAGCGCCAAGTGGTTGGCGGTAACTGTACCCACAAAGGTACTATCCCCTCCAAGGCACTGCGCCACTCTGTCAAACAGTTGATGCGTTACAACACTCAGAGCGTTTTTCGCGCATTGGGTGAACCCCGTCGCCTTACTTTCCCCCAGGTAATGCAGACGGTGAATAAAGTCATTTCCTATCAGGTGGAAATGCACACGTCTTTTTACGCTCGCAATCGGGTTGAGCTGATCGTTGGGGATGCGGAATTCCGCGATGAGCACACGGTTGAGGTGCTGATGCCCGATGGTGCCGCAGAAACGGTTACCGCGAAGAAGTTTGTTATCGCTACCGGCTCGCGTCCCTACCGCCCCGCCGATGTGGACTTTGACCACGAGCGCGTTTACGACAGCGATATGATCCTGGATATGCAGCACACCCCGCACTCCATTATGATCTATGGCGCCGGTGTGATTGGCTGTGAATACGCCTCTATCTTTGCCGGCCTCGGCGTTAAGGTGGATTTGATCAATACCCGCAATAGCCTGCTGGAATTCCTCGACGATGAGATTTCCGATGCGCTGAGCTACCACCTGCGCGATATGGGGGTCACAGTTCGCCACCAGGAAGAGTACGCGCGGGTACTGCCCAACGATCAGGGCGTCATTATGGAGATGCAATCCGGCAAGCGCATTCATGCGGATGCACTGCTCTGGTGTAATGGCCGCACTGGCAATACCAGCGGCTTGGGTCTGGATAATGTCGGCCTGGAGGCCAATCACCGCGGTCAGCTGAGTGTCGATGATCACTACTGCACCGAAGTGGAAAATATCTACGCAGTGGGCGATGTGATTGGCTGGCCCAGTCTTGCCAGCGCCTCATATGACCAGGGGCGCGCCGTCGCCGCAGCAATTGCCGGCCGTGGCCATCGAGTAATTGAGGAT
Source organism: Microbulbifer regidiadema (SeqCode) (assembly GCF_052466995.1). NCBI lineage: Bacteria > Pseudomonadati > Pseudomonadota > Gammaproteobacteria > Cellvibrionales > Microbulbiferaceae > Microbulbifer > Microbulbifer regidiadema (SeqCode). The sequence goes on from NZ_CP174297.1 coordinate 438,323, forward strand.
GCGCCTACCGGGATTTATACCCTTCCAGAAATCTCCTCAGTGGGTAAAACCGAGTCTGAGTTGACTGCGGCCAAAGTGCCCTATGAAGTGGGGCGCGCACTGTTTAAGCACACTGCGAGGGCGCAGATTTCTGGTGAGCGCGTAGGCATGCTCAAGATTTTGTTCCATATCGAGACTCACGAAATCCTGGGCATTCACTGCTTTGGAGCAGAGGCTGCTGAGATTGTGCATATTGGCCAGGCCATTATGAAACAGCCGGCACCGAATAATTCGATCGATTATTTCGTTAACACGACTTTTAACTATCCCACCATGGCGGAGGCATACCGCAGCGCCGCACTGGATGGGCTGAACCGGGTTGCCCGCCTATGACAGAACCCTCACCCAGTGAGTTTCAGGCACTAGTCAGGGAATTTTTTGAACAGATCCCTTTCAATCAGCAAATTGGACTTGAGATGCGCGACCTGGACCTGGAGGCGCTCACGCTCTCAGCCGGTTTTACGCTCACGCCACAGCTGATTGGCAATGTGTGGAAGAACATCCTGCACGGTGGCGTAATTGCCACCGCCCTGGATACGGTTGGTGGTTTGACCGCAATGGTCGCCGCCTACCAGCATCTGGGAGATGTCCACTGGAAAGAAAAAGTGGATCGTCTGTTAAAGCTGGGTACGGTCGATATGCGTGTCGACTACCTGAAACCGGGCAGGGGAGAGCACTTTCTCTGCCATGGCTCAATTCTGCGCACCGGTAATAAGCTGGTTGTGACAAGGATGGAATTGAGCAACGACAAGGATGAGTTGATTGCTACTGGCACCGCAACCTACCTGTATTGAGCTAGACCGAGTCAGCCTTTGGCTCGGTTACTCCCTAGATGTACCCCCTAGATGTACCCCTATCCACTGGCTTTTTTAAGGTGTTTATTGTTATGAGTGAAATTCTTGCATTTGCCGCAGTCTCCCTTTTGTTAGTAATTTCCCCGGGGCCGAACAGTGTCCTCATTGTTAAAACGGTGGCCGATAAGGGGCTGAGGTCGGGAGTGGAAAATATTCTGGGACTGGTTTCGGCAACGTTTGCCCACGGCGCCATCTCAATTCTGGGTTTATCGGCGATCATCCTACAGTCGGCTGAGCTTTATACTCTGATCAAATATCTCGGGGCTGCCTACTTGGCCTATTTGGGCGTAAAAACGATAGTGGCTACTTTCTCGAGGCCTTCCGCTCACAGGGCTGCCGATAGATTACAGCCAAGCGCAAAAGCACCTGGCGATACGTACCGAAATTTTGCCGAGGGTTTCCTGACCCAGATTCTGAACCCGAAAGTATCGATGTTTTACCTTGCCGCCTTCCCACAGTTTATCTCGCTAGGTAGTGCTAGCTACTATGAAGCTTTCTTGCTGGTCTCGATTCACGCATCCATAATCTTTCTGTGGTTCTTGGGGGTTGCGATTATGCTGTCGCAATGGCGAGCGGTTTCTGTAGGCGGAATGATACAGAAATGGATTCAACGTTTTAGCGGCAGCGTATTGCTTGGCTTTGCCGCTCTAGTGGTTCGCCAGGACGCTTAAGCCTGGGCCGTGCCCTTCAAATATTGCCTCCATATGCCAATATTTGAAGGGTGCATTGTTCAACCGAATTTCTAATAGACTGGGCATTTGCTCCAGACCTGCTCTTAACTGTTCTAATCTTGCTACTTTTGTCAGTATATATTCCTTTCTTTTTGCGCTTGAGGGTATATCTTTCCTGTCTTTTGGTCGCGCCATCGTGCCCCGTACAAGGTTTAAGGAGCCTCTGAACAATTCCGTGATGCCTCTGGCTTACAGAGCGCTTCACAATCAAGGCGCGGCTTCGCAGGAATGTCTAGACCTTTCAAGAAGTCGCAACGCGGAGTGTGAATCGCTCTGTAAGCCCCGAAGGGCGGGCCTTGAAGGCCACAGCTGCTGCGTTAAAGGACTAGGGCCATTCGCGGCGAACTGCGCCTAACATCTGTAGTCTTCAAGACCCGCAGAGGTATTACGGAATTGTTCAGAGGCTCCTTAATAAGAGCCTATCGATTGAATCCTGTTTGTTGATGGTGGCTTATCAATTGTAAATATAAGCTTAACTATTAGTTTAGTTTAACTTTAATTAGATTTCCGTACTGGGAAGTTTATTTAATATCTATTTGGGAGAGGTGTATAAAAAGGTCTGGTTATCGAGGGTGTAGGCTTTTGAATAGTGGTAATTATTTTATGTTTTATTTGCCTGATGGTGACATTGGTCACTTATCGTGGACTTGTGATCTGCAAAAATATAGCATGTTTACAGTTTATATTATTAAGTGTTTTTACATGAGTGGCCAACCCTAAGCTTGCCTTCAAGATTTATAGTTTTATAAGGGTGGTTGGTGCGCTTATTTTTATAGCGATTGATTTGCTGTGGTTTTTAGCTAAGTGGCGGACCTGTAAGTTTTTTGTGGCATTGTTTTAAATAATAATTTACACACTGTTTGCACAAGTGCCGGGCAGCATAAAAACCAGATTTTGGTTGCGATGTGAGGATGACAAAATGCCAATTTTCCCAGCTGTTGATGTAGATGCCTCTAATATGGGCGGGGTTTTAACCTGGAAGTTTAGCCAGGCGGATTATTCGAAAGTTACCAAAAAGCATCCCCACACAAAGAGTGGGATCTGTGAGGCTTTGTCGGTAAGCTGGATTAGTAAATCCCTCCAGTCGGGGTTGCAGAGTGCGCTGACTACCGGTGACAGTATAGACTCGACAAAAATAGCAATTGTGGCGCAGCGCTACGCGTCCATGTATCGGTATAAATTCCCAAATGGTCAGGAAGGGCGTGAGCATAAACCCCATGAGATGGTCACGGAAAGTGAAAAGTACCTAAAGACCCAGGGTTTTCAGTTTATTGGTCGGGTGGGTAGTAGTGTTGCACTAAAAAATCAAAACCCTACGTTGGAGCAGCAGTTTGACAACTGCTTTGGTGCGCTTGAAGAAAAGGATTTTTTTAAGCAGCAGAATAGTACTATTTACTGCATGATGAGATATGCGGGCAATGGTTGGGCTCATGCGACAGCATTTCGTATAGAGGCCGGTGCCAACAAGACAAGCTATTATTTTGACCCCAATAAGGGTGAGTTTAAATTCCTGACTTATGACAAGTTCAGAAAGTGGTATGAACACTACCATCAGAAATCCCGCCTTTACCGCACGTCACGTCAAATTGGCTTCAACTTGTTTGTGCATAAAGATCGTTAATTTTGCTCAAATAGATTTTTGCTGAGCGGTTAAAGCTCTCAAATTCTGATTGAGAGGGGGCCGGCCTGCCGATTTGCAAGAGATTCGGTGGTCCAGCCCCTTTTGTGCTTAACGGATGAGCCATAAGTTTTTCCTTATAAAATTTCAGGCCGATTTCGAATGGTGGGTAGTGGAGCTGCGCCGCCCTGAGGCCCGGATGTGACTCCTGCCACCTTTTAGACAGCCCGCTGCAATTCCCCTCCTGCTGACTAATCTTGCAATTTTAGTCTCGCCTTGGCGCCGCGCTGTACCTGTTACTCCCTGGCTTTGCCACCCAGTTATTGAGCGTTGGGCCCCGTTATAGCGAAGTAGGGCGTCTATTGTTCAAGTGCTTCACATCTGTAATGTATGGTGTTTGCAGCTATTCGGTATCCTTGAGAAGATTGCCGGAATCTTTCTTGGGCGCTAGGGAGCCCCTGAATAATTCCGCAGTATCTCTGCGGACTTTGAGAGTTGTAGGTGTCGGGCATAGATCGCCGGCTTGCAAGAGCGGCAATGCAGCAGCTGTGGCCCTCAGAGTGCCTTCACTCTGCGCCGCGAAGCCGCGCCTTGATTGAGAGCCGCCCTGAAAGCCAGGGGCATCGCAGAACTACTCAGAGGCTCCCTAGAAGATATCTTATTTTTCAGGGGTAAATAATTCATTCATGGGTATTTCAGTTCAGATGCTGGGCGATTTTCTAGTCACTCGTGATGGCAGTCCGGTCAATCTACCGCCCTCTAAAATAACCCGAGCCCTTTTGGCTTTCCTGTTGTTGGCGGCGAGGCCCCACCGGCGGGATCGCCTGTGTGAAATATTTTGGGAGCTGCCAGATGATCCGCGCGCATCACTGCGCTGGTCTTTGAGCAAAATTCGATCGATAGTCAACGACTCGGACAAGGAGCGTCTAATAGCCGACAGAGAGCGTGTCAGTATGGATACGGAAGATGTCGCTATTGATATTGCCCAAATCGCTTTAACCCTTGATTCCCCCAAGGTGCTGGCATCGGAGCTGGAGGCTATCTACCGACAACTGCAAGAGCCTTTCCTCGATGGTGTCGACCTCCCCGACCAGGAGCTTTTCCAGCAGTGGCTATTGTCGGAGCGCCAGGAAATCGTTCAGCTGCGCGGCAGGGTATTGTCACGCCTGGCATCCCACCCCTGGGTTTCTCTACCGGATCAGCTGGTTTGGGCTCGCCGCTGGGAAGAGTTGGAGCCCTTTAACCCAAATGCTGCGACGCAGTTACTGCGGGTGATGGCATCACTGGGGATGGATAGTGAAATAGAGCACGAGCGTTCAAGGCTTGCGAATCGTTTCCGTAAGGCGGGTATTGCGTGGTCACCCAGCAAGCTGGGGGAGCCAGAGGTGCAAGAGGTTGTTGATGATCGGGCGAGGGGGCGAAAACTGCTAACCCAGCAAAAGGTTGAATTTTGCACAGCAGATGACGGCGTGCGCATTGCCTATGCCAAGATGGGGGAGGGGCTTCCGATCGTCAAGGCGGCCAACTGGCTGAGTCATCTGGAGCATGATTGGGATTCCCCCATATGGAGCCCTTTATTTCGGGAACTCTCCGTCGATCATCAGTTTATTCGCTACGATGAGCGCGGCAACGGCCTTTCAGACTGGGAGGTCGACAATATTTCATTTGAGTCGTTTGTGACAGATCTGGAGACTGTGGTTGATGCCTGCGGGGTCGACAACTTTACGCTGTTGGGGATATCACAGGGAGCGGCTGTCTCTATTGAGTATGCGGTAAGGCACCCCAGCCGAGTCAGGCAGCTGATTTTGTTTGGCGGCTATCACGCGGGTTGGCGAATCGGTGCGAGTGAAGCTACGGTTAGAGAGCGTGAAGCGGTAATGACTCTGACAGAGACGGGCTGGGGGCAGGATAACCCGGCTTATCGCCAGATTTTTTCTTCGACATTTATGCCAAGTGCAAATGCCAGCGAGCTGGCATGGTTTAATGAGTTTCAGCGGCTGACAACTTCCCCTGAAAATGCTGTCCGTTTTCTCTCGGTTTTCGGCAGCATTGATGTGAGGGAAAAGCTTAAAGAGGTTACAGTGCCCACCTTGGTGATTCACTCACTGGGGGATCAGCGAATTCCAGTTCAAACTGGTTGTGAAATTGCTTCGGCAATACCGGGGGCTCGATTTGTCGGCCTCAATAGTGACGGGCATTTACTTTTGGGGCGGGAGCCGGCTTCGCAGGTATTTGTCGAGGAAGTCCGCCAATTTATTTCCAGGTACTAAGGAGCCTCTGGACAATCCCACAATCTCTCTGTGGTCTTCCAGGTCCGTTCTGCGGGGGCTTTCACGCTGATAGGGGTGTTAGTGCCGGTGGCGCCAAATGGCCGCCACCTGGGAATAAAGCCGCTTTGAGGTCAGCTAGAGGTAAACAGCCAGCTCTTTGGCGGAAAGATAGCGAATAGAAGCTGTTGGAAATTTACGAATGATATCGAGGGCGGCGGAGCGGGCAGCGGCCTCATCGGCGTATATATTGGGTAACTTGACATTGGAAGCTGTTCTGCCCGATACATAGCGCATTACCACGATATATCGCCCTTTCCATTTACCCCAAAAAACATCATTGGGGGCGCTGTCTACTGAGGATTGCTCTGGGGGAGACTCCTTTTCTTCCTTGGGCTTAAGCTCCAATTCCGCTTCTTGCTCCCACATAAGTTGAGCAAGCCGATTTAATTCTTTAGAGTAACTTGTTGACATAAATCTCAAAGGCTTAAGAGTTTATAGGTTTAAAGCGTCCTACTGATTGCTCATACTGATAAATTCAATGGCTAGCAGAAAAGATCTTAATAAATACTAGCTTATAATTGCTATATGGACATTTAACTGATGCACTTCAAAGTTGAATGCAGGATTTGAATATATCCACTGGCATAGGCTTTATGTAAATCTTCTCTCTATTTATCAATAAATATTCCGCCTGGCTCCAAAGCACTTGATTGGTGCAAAAATGTGTCCCGATGGAGTAGGGCAGTTTCCATGTGAGTTATTTTGTCATATTTTAGGAGAAAATCATACCTGGTACAAAGTAAATGTTCATCGGCTTTATAAATTGATTATTTTATGATCGAAGCTACCCTTGAAATCTAGTGGTATTACTTGCATAGATGATTCAAATAAAAGTATTTAACCGGGCAACTTGTTTAGGCCTTTTTTACTTTATTGGCGACAGTAAGAGTGTGCTGTTCTAAGGAGCCTCCAAATAACTCTGTAATACCTCTGCGGGATACGGCTACAGATATTGGGCGCCGTACTTTTGCAGGAGCGGTAATGCGGCAGCTGCGGCCTTCGAGGCCCGCCCTGCGGGGGCTTCAGGGCAATTTACACTCGGTGTGGCGACTTTTATTTTCCTACAAAACCGCGCCTTGACTGTGAGTTGTTCATAGCCTTGCTAAAGCCCCCTAGGTTCTTTTACCGTAAAATTACCGGTGAAGAGTTTCAGGATTGTATCGCTGTGATTTTTCATATGGCGACAGCTTTAATTGGTTGCCAGCGAGTGTCGCTTGCATTGCCAATCTGGGTAGTATGCAGAGGCTCCTTAATTAAATTAATTGTGTAAATAAGTGTAAAGGCTATATCAGTGAGCGGTTTGGCTTCAGTCAATGCTAAATAGATAGATTGTATTGCCGGCCGTATAGAGACCTCTGCGCGCTTGGTAAGTCGCGCTAGCGATATCCTGGAATGCCATTATTCACAAATATAATCCCCGCCCCTTGGTGTGCTCGGTTTAATATTCTCTCTTTATGGTTAATCTGGCACTTTTGTTCCATAAATTTTTATAAAAAATTTCATGGTATTGGTTGTTCAAATGATGCTTCAAACGCTCAGTTCAACGGTTGTGGCTTCTAATAGCTGAAGCCGGGAGTCGCTTGTAGCTTCCGGTGATCAAACTTCCAGAAAAGCACCCTCTCAATAGTGCCAAATGGAAGCTTAAAGGAATATTGGTGTAAATTTGAGCGGTGAACCCATGATTGCCTCCTATCAAAAAGGTTTTGACAGCCCTCCAAGGCAAAAAGCTTCCTTTACGGGCCAGGATTCAGCTGAACTATTTCAGTTTCAAAAGATACGGGTTCAGCCGGGTGAAGTGACGCCATGTGAACTTCTGTCTGAATTTAACCTTTTTATGGTGGTTGACGGCGTAGCCGCTATCAATTGCGGCACCTGTGAGTTTCATATTGCTTCAGGGCAGGTTTGGCTGGCGGGCGCGGTCGACGGCCTTGAAGTGAGTAATCTATTTTCTGGTAGGGAACTGCTGATTATCTGTGCCAGTATAGGTTCAGCCATGCTGACCCGGTTTTACGAGCGGCATAGTCAAGTATTGATAAGGGCAAAAAATACCCAGGCGGCTTTACCCCGTGTAGAGGCCTCACACAATAGCGCCCCCTTTATTTTTCCGGAGTGTGATTTGACACGTCTTACTCTGGATTCACTGGATGCCTTTAGCGAGTTAAACGATGACAGCCTGAATAGCTTAAAGCTGGAGGAGTTACTTCTTTTAAAGCTGAAGGGCGGGTGTGGTTGTCGCCTGGCTGAAGAACTGCTTCGCCAAATCAATCCGGCCAATGAGCGCTTTCGCCGATTTATGGAGGCAAATGTGACTCAGCACTGGTCTGTGGCAGACTATGCCAAGCAGATAGGTATGAGCCTGACGTCATTTAAAAACAGGTTTAGCCGAGTATTTAAAGCGGAATCGCCAAAAGCCTGGATCAATGAGCGGAGGCTGCAGCACGCTGATATTCAGTTGAGAACTACCCACAAGCGCCTGGTGGATATAGCGCTGGATAGCGGCTTTTCCAGTCAATCCTATTTTACCCAGCGGTATAAATCGATGTATGGATACCCGCCCTCAGAGGTCAGGCAGAAGCCCTTGGGCGCTGTTTGAGTGAGTGCCTGTATGTGCTTGTGCGTGTAGACGCCTGGCCAGCTTCTCGGGAGTTGTTATAGTATTCGGCTCCCTGCAAATAATTATATAAATGGTCGGTAAATATGGATGTCAGAGAATTAGAGCGCTTGGATTTGGTGGGCCTTTGCACCCGCACTAAGAATACCAATGAGGCCGATCCGGATAAGGCAAGAATAGCGCCACTGTGGGATCGGTTTGGCGCGGAGGCTGCACCGAAGTTGAGAGGTAATCCAAAGGTATTTGGGGTTTACGCCAATTATGAATCGGATCATAGCGGCTTTTTTGATGTCTATGCCTGTTCTGATAGTTTGTCTGAAGATATGTCTGAGGCGTTTAAGCCCATTCAAATACAGTCTGGTCAATACTTAATATTTTCCGCTAAAGGGGATATGCCCCAAGTTGCGATCGATTTGTGGGGCAAAGTCTGGGAGTATTTTGCTGCGGAGCACTGTCCCCATCAGCGCGCATTCACCACCGATTTTGAACAGTATGTCGGCGGCAATGAAATTCAGATCGCTATTGCGATCAAATCGTCATAGGGCGAATCGATACCCGCGCTCCCCATGTCCCCATGCCCCCCAACGTGTTTTTTGACACGGACTGATTTGATTCAGGCGCTGTGGGCAAGGGGATCAGTGGGGTTGGATTTCAACCTTATATTACCTCTATTCCCGGGGCTGCCAGCCGCCGGCTATATCTATCAGGTTGCAGCTACAGAGCTTTAGGGAGCCTCGCTATTAAAGGGGGCTGGATGCTATCTGGGATTGAGCTGATCCACCCGGTGCCGTCTGAGTAATCTGTCAGCCAATATTGGCGATAAGGCTGGTTGGGTTGGCAATCTAGGGGGGGCAATCCACTGTCAGGGTGACAGTGCTTCCAGGCTTGCCTCTATCGGTATTATCGGCAAGAAAGAAACCCTCTTGGTTATCTCGCAGTGGCAGTCCGGCCACTATGGTCAGGTATATCGCCAAAATAGACATCGCTGGCAGTGGGTTTATCACAATTCTGGCGGGTCTCCCGCTCCGTTAAGATCGCAAGCAGCGCGCACTGAGTGGCTTTTGCTTCTTCTACTTGTCGTTCTTGCTTCTTGATTTGGGCCCCTTAATTCTGCTGAGTGTATGGATGGCGGCACTATATTCTCGCCGTGAAGCGGCCGCGCTTTAGCTTAAAAAAAATCGCAACAAGGGAAAGCTAAATTACAGCTAGCCTAGTTGGGCGGCCCGATTAAATCGAAAATTGGCTCGCACCGGGGGCCTTGTTATCTATAGGTACAATAGATAGGCTTCCGGCCCCAGTTGAGTTGGCACATCTATGCAACCTCAAGAACAAGTTTGACTGATTCAGTCACATTGAAAGATAGCTACGCAATAATCATCGCTTCGAGCGATAGGCAAAAGCAGGCATATGAGTAACAAAGAAAAGCGTCCACTGTACATTCCCCATGCAGGTCCCTCCCTACTGGAAATGCCACTGCTCAACAAAGGCAGTGCATTTAGCTTAAAAGAGCGTCTCGAATTTAATTTGGCCGGCCTTTTGCCAAATACGGTTGAGACGATTGAGGAGCAGGCCAGGCGCGCTTACCACCAATATCAGCAGTGTAAGACCGGCCTGGAAAAACATATTTATCTCAGGGGAATTCAGGACGACAACGAGACGTTGTTTTTCTACTTAATTGAGCACCATATCGAGGAGATGCTGCCGATTATCTACACCCCTACAGTGGGTGCAGCCTGTGAAGAGTTCTCCAGTATTTATCGCAATCACCGCGGACTGTTTATCTCCTATCCCGACCGGGATCATATTGACGATATTCTGCGCAGCGCTACGAAAGAGAACGTTAAAGTGATCGTGGTGACCGACGGTGAGCGGATTCTCGGACTGGGGGATCAGGGCATCGGCGGTATGGGTATCCCTATTGGCAAGCTCTCCCTGTATACGGCCTGCGGAGGTATCAGCCCGGCCTATACCCTGCCGGTGACGCTGGATGTGGGGACGAATAACCGCACACTGCTGAGCGATCCGATGTATATGGGCTGGCGCCACGAGCGAATCTCCCAGGAGGAGTACGATGAGTTCCTGGAGCAGTTTATTGAAGCGGTAAAACGGCGCTGGCCCAAGGTGCTGGTACAGTTTGAGGACTTTGCCCAAACCAATGCCATGCCGCTGTTGCAACGCTACCGGAACCAGCTGTGCTGCTTTAACGATGATATTCAGGGCACCGCCTCTGTGGCCCTGGGCACTATCCTGGCGGCCTGTAAAACCTGGCAGGAAACCATCACCGCGCAGAGAGTGGTGATTGTGGGGGCCGGTTCAGCGGGCTGCGGTATTGCCGAGCAAATCGTCAGTGCGAAAGTACAGGCTGGCCTTGCCGATGCGGAGGCGCGCGCGCAGATCTTTATGTTCGATCGCTACGGGCTCGTGACTGCCGATATGAAAGGCCTGCACGATTTCCAGGCGGCCCTGGCCCAGGACCCGAGCAAGTACGAAGGGGTTTCCGATTGGGATCTTGAGACGCTGATCGGCAATGTGGGGCCGAGTATTCTGATCGGTGTATCCGGGCAGGGGGGCTTGTTTACCCAGCCGGTGATCGAAGCGCTGCACAAAGGGCACCGCCGCCCCTTGGTGATGCCGCTGTCCAACCCCACTTCCCGTGCAGAGGCGACCCCCGCAGAAATATTCAGCTGGACCCGAGGCGAGGCCCTGGTGGCCACTGGCAGCCCCTTCGCAGCGGTGGAGCTGAATGGCCACCACTACGCGGTAGTGCAGTGTAACAATGTCTATATTTTCCCGGGTATTGGCCTCGGTGTGATTGCCTCCGGTGCCTCCAAGGTGACCGATGGTATGTTGATGGCGGCATCGAATGCTTTGGCTGAGCAGGCGCCAGTGGTAAAAGAGGGCGAGGGTGCTCTGTTGCCGCACCTCAATGATATCCGCGAAGTAAGCTTGCATATCGCCAGGGCAGTTGCCGCCCAGGCGCAGCTGGATGGTGTTGCCCCCAAGGTAAGTGGTGAGCAGTTGGAGCGTTTGCTAGAGCGTAACTTCTGGCGCGCGGATTACCGCTCTTACCGCCGTCGCTCTTTCTAAGGCAACGGCAATACAAGGCCCGGTGCGACTATGGCGCCGGGCTGTTGTTAAGCCAGTTTTTCGCCGGCATAAAAGGCGTCGGGTTGACGCAGTACCAAATAATCCTCCCAGTGAAACTCCTGGCTCAAAAACTCGATAGCCGCATTGACGCCGGATAGGAACAGGTGTTCGCAGTGGTGATCGGGCATGGAAAAATCCAGCCAGTGGGGGGCCTCTCCCGTTGCGGTGGACTTTATTGGGATCTCCTTAACCAGCGCGTGGTACTCCGCATTGAGACTGGCGCGTACATGGTTGTCGAGCATATTGCGGCAGGTGCTGACCAGCCCCATGGTAAACCTGCCCACCTTATCGGACTTGGGCTGGTACAGGTCTACTTCCAATTTAATGCCAAAAGTCGGCAACTTCGGGGTGCCTACGGATTTGTGGAAGATGTCAAAGGGGAAGTTGGAAACAAGGCCCCCGTCGACAAATTCAATATCCCTGGGGAAACCGTTGCGAAAGAAGCGCTTGGGATCGCCGATGCCCTTAATGCTGCGCCAGTTCTCGGCGACAGCGTTGTTCTCACTGAGCTGGGGAATGTCCTTTACCACGTAAGGTTTAAAAAAACCGGGCACCGACATAGAGGCGCGGACAAATTCAGCGGGGTTTACCGCGTTTGGATTGTCGAAATACAGTGGCGCCTTGGCCGGAAATACCGCGCGGGTCTCAGTGGTGATATCCGCTGCAACCAGGGCAACTTCGCCGTAACCAATCTGGTTGTCCGGCTTGCCACGGTGCAGGAGTGGCGGGAACTGGTTAACTCTCTGATTGAGTTGTGCGGTGTTGGTGATGCCCAGCTGCTTCAGTTCTTGTTGCAGCCACTGGGTAAAGGTGTCTCCCGGATTTAACCCCTTGTGCTTGAGTAGGTGTCGCAAGGTGCGCATGGAATCCAGGGGGTGTAAAGCTACACTGCCGAGCAGGCCTCTACCCTTGAGCAGCCGTTGCACGGTTTTTCGCGCATAGCGCTCACCGTCTTCAAAACTGGCAAAGTTGGCACCGGCGAGGATATCCAGGAGTCTTTCGCTCTTGCTGGCGCTGGGGGTGCCGGCGGCGGCGAGAAATAGGGCGTTGATGGCACCGGCCGAAGTTCCGGCTATTTTGCGGAAGCGAATGCCCGCCTTTTCCAGTATGTAGGTATATCCCACCAGGGCGATACCCAGCATACCGCCGCCCTCCATCACAACATCGACATATTGCCGCCCCTGACTGTCCTGTATATCACTGAATACTTTTCCTTCAATAGTGGATTTAGATGCTTGCCAGCGTGCATCCGCCTTGGTGATAGCGTCTTCAACCCAGGGTGATTTTTGCATGTCGACTTTCCGTAATATGGCAGCGGTTTATCCGTAGACAGCTTATCAAAGCTTATCGATTGGTTGCTGAAACAGGCAGGGTATCATCCAGAGTCAAATTCGCCATAGTATCCAGCTCGTTTTTCGTATTTTCCCACTGGGGCATCACTTAATTCATCAAGCGATAAAAGCGCCCACTGTGGTTATGTTCGGCGATATGGCCGAGTTTGTACAAAATGATATCAACACATTGGCGCAGTGCCTTAATCAGGGGGGGATAATACGCCCCTGTGCTGAATCGCTACCCTTTAGCACTAAAATTGCAGGTTCGCTTATCCAGTGATCGCTATCACATTTTTGTGGATGTCATTTGCCCCTGGCGTCCATAGCGAGCCTCGTGGCTTTGGCTGAAGGAAAGACCTGTCTAGATTACACCGTGGCCCGACTGGGAATTTACGCAGCGTACTTTCTCTGGAGGTAAATATTTAACGCGATCCGCTCCTGCGGATTTTGAGGTGAGGTGAAATTTCCTAAGGGCGGTAAGTTCTATCTCGGCAGTTAGCATACAGAGATTTTGCCCCTCTCTTTAACATACAGCATGATTTTACTGTGGGGCGTAACATGCAAGAGTTGCCAGCACGGTATAGCAATTGATGTGCCTGATAGGGACTCAAGGGGCTGATGATAATAGTTTGTATCCCGGCTCTATACGCATGCAAGTAGTAAGACAATTTTTGCTCTAAAAAGGCTCTGTGAGTTACCCCTGCTAATTAAAAAAATTATAAATGGCACTTTGGGGTAGAGAGTGGGGAAATCGATGCGGGAGTCTCTTCATAGGTTGTTAACGACTTCCAGCGACGTTCAGAATATCCCAATGCGGTTGTGTTTTTGAAAACTAAGTCCGAGATGCAGATATTTTGCAGATATCAGTATGTATGGAGAAATTTCACCGGGAAATATTTTGTAGTTTGGGTCACTGAGTGAGTATAGCGGGGCTCGATAAACCGATGATTTGAGAATAGATCAAGAAACAAGCGCTGGATGCGCGTCACCAGGAGCAGCTGCTGGGGGGAACCATCTCCGGGCCCGACACCCGGGCGGTCAGGGGAGCATCCAGCTCGCAAATATCCAGTACCGAGCCGTTACTACCATACTCGTGCATTACATCATCAATAAATTCCAGATCGGCTTCAGTGATGGGGGTATCGAGGTCGATTGTTTCGCTAAAATTTATGGAAGTTCCTCTACCTGGAGCCGGCGCTCGGCGGTGACAGTACCAAAGGCCTGTCAAAACTGAATCAATAAGGCCTTTGCGCCTGGGCATAAGTGCTGCCGGGCTTGCTCTATAGAGGCGCAAAAACGGATTGCCGCGCTGTAGCAGACCTTATTTAACGTCTACTTTCTGCTTTGATCCGCTGAATAATTTCACCCTTGTAGCGAGGTGTCTGGAGGTATGCGGCAGCCATAGTGGATCGGCATCCAGCCCAGGTAGATGTGGGCATTTTCGTAGTGGTCGATTCCCACTTCCCAGGCCGAATCCAGATTGCCATCGATCGACGGTGTGGATTTCCAGATGACGCGCACATAGCCACGCTTGGTTGCTTCATATTTTCCCGGTAGGCGCTCGTGGCAACTAATCCATTGGGGGAGTTCTGGAGGGGGAGCTTTTTTTCTGTAAGAGAGGATGTTATTAATCAACAGATTACTCCTTGTAAAAAATACGGTCTTTATTGGAGCTTTCCCGGTCAGGTTGCAAGTTGACCAGATAATTATAGTTGCTATTTATTCGCTCTGCGGGCTGAGGAACTCCGCTATTGGGGCGAGGAAAAGACGGTTTGCTTTTTGCACTGTTATGGGTCGGTGTCAGTTCGATAAGTGCGGCGCTCGCTGAGGTTTCAGAGGGCAATTTATCCAGCAACCCTTTTGTTTACTGTGCGGCAGTTGTGGATGATGACAACCCCGTCAATAATTTTGCCGACCCGGCGATGCCCCAAGAGATTGTCGATGGGATTCGCAAGGCGGCCAGTCTCAGTGCAGGGGCCCCGGAAGACTGGGTGGCGCCGTATGGCGGAGAGGTATGTGCCTGTTTTATGGGGCTAACCTTCCCTGTGCAAAAAAGGCCAATACAAGTCGGCAGCCGAGTAGCGCTATGATCTCCTTCTGCAAGGATAATCCGGATTTTGAGATGATCCCCGTGGTGGTGACTGGTCGAGCTTCTGTGTATGAGTGGCACTGTAGTCAGGACTCGCCGGCAATCGTCCGGCAGGTCTCTAAACCCGATGCACGGGGCTATTTATCCAATGATTGGTATCGATTGGAGAGCCCCGTTTCAGCTGAGTAGTGGTCGCTGGCAATAGCGTGGCGGTCTGTTGCCAGTGATCCGAGGGCGCTCTTTATTCTGCCAGCTGTTCGTTGTCCAGGCGCTTGGCCAGTTTATGGCCTTCGTCAGTTTGCCCTAATTTCCAGTAACTGGAGATATAAATATGGGTTTTGGGGATGGCCTTTTCCTGCTTAAAAAATTGCCGCAGAGTGCGCATACTATCGAATTCACAGGCGCTCCACACAGATGCCTGGCCCTCCAGCCAGGGGAGCGAACGCAGTTTTTCTAGCAGGCGCTCTCCAGATGGACGCGGATTGACCACCCAGTGAATCTGTAGGTTTTCCGGGTGTTGCAGTTCCTGAATATCGGCTTCACTGGTGATCTCTATCAGTGCATAACCCTTCACATCCTGGGGCAGCTCGGCAAGATTTACGCTGATAGCGGGGAGTGCAGTCATATCCCCCAGCAGCAAAAACCAGTCTGCTTCGGGGTGGAGCAGTTTTTTGGGGCCGGGGCCACGGGTTTGGATTTTATCGCCGGGTTGTGCATTGAGTGCCCAGCTTAAAGCGGGCCCTTCATGTTCGTGTAGGGCGAAATCGATATCAATTTCAGTATCCCGCTGATACCTGATGGTATAGCTGCGCAAAAGCGGACGCTCACTGTCAGCCTGTGGCAGTAGGAGTTTAACGTAGGCACTTTCCTGCTGGGGGGCGAGTGTTTTTAAATCATCGCCGCCCAAGGTAATGCGCAGCATATTGTCTGTAATTTGCGTCCTGCGAATAACGACTAATTCTCTGGTAACTTTTTCGGCCATAGGGCTTAGCTCCTTTCGTCAGGGGTGGCGTGCTCGGTCATATTGGCGACCATTGCACGGGCAATACGGGCGAAGTTTTCGAGCTCTTCGGTGCTCAAGTTGCGGGTCATTTGCCTGGCGACTTCGGCTTCCTGCCCGCTCACTGTTTCCAGTGTGCTTATTCCGTCTGTAGTGAGTGTTAAAAACTGGCTGCGCCGGTCATCTGGGTTATCGCTCTTTTCGACCAGCCCGGAGTGCACCAGCTCATTGAGGATTCGTGTAATTTGACCTTTATCCAGCTGCATCCGCTGGGCAATTGAGCGGGCCGTGCTCATTGGAAACTTGTACACCCCTTTAAGCACCCGAATATGGCTGACCGGCAGGCCAATCTGCTGCGCCTGCATACCCGCTCGCAGGCGCCGTTTGTAGGCGTGGATAAGCTGGTGGAGGGATTCATTGATTGCGATGTCGTTCATGGCGCCATGCTAACTGGTTGATAGTGTCAACTTTATTGATGTTGGTTGACTCTGTCAACCAGTTCTGCCGGCCTGGTTGTCTTTGGGGAAGGGGGAGAGAGTCGATATTTTGCGGTTTAGCGTAAAAAGCCTGCGCCATAGGGCTAGGTTTATGCAGGCTTTAACGGCCACCTCCAGCAAATGCTTTTCTTGAAAAAGAAAAAGCCGTACCGGAGGTCGCTTGGGGGAGGGGGTGATAGTTTCACCTGGCGGTAAGAGATGTCTGACTTTACAGATCTAAAGTTTATTACCGCTCCTCGTAACGAATATCAGTAATATAAAAAGTCTGCCACTTTTCCCCCTGGCGGATATCCACCTCATCGTCGAGCTTGCGTCCCAGCAGTGCGCGGGCAACGGGGGAATCCATCGAGATCAGGCCTGCTTTTACCTCGAACTCATCGGGGCCGACGATACGATAGCAAACACTCTCCCCCTCATCGTCTTCAAGCGTTACCCAGGCGCCAAAAAATACCTTGTCCTTGTCGTCGGGTATCCGATCTACCACGGTAATCTCTTCCAGGCGCTTGGTGAGAAAGCGTACACGGCTGTCGATTTCCCGCAGCCTTTTTTTACCGTAGATATAGTCGGCATTTTCCGAGCGGTCTCCCAGTTTGGCGGCGTCACTGACCGCCTGGGTTACTCGGGGGCGCTCTTCCTCCCAGAGGTGTTTAACTTCGGCGCGCATACGTTGCGCGCCCTCAGCGGTAATGTAGCGGGAGCCGCGCGGGCGCGGCGGTCTCCATCTTCCCATACTTACTTAAACTCTTTATAAACGGCTTGATTATAGGTTTTCGATAGTAATGCCCGGCCCGGGCTCAGCGAGCGGAAAATTAAATATGCGGCTATAAAATTCCAGCTCCCCCTCCAGAGCCAATTTAATGCTATCGCCACTGCGGAAGCCGTGCCCTTCGCTGGCAAAGGTAATATAGGATACGGGAATGCCGCGCTCGCGCAGGGCTGCAACCATAGTTTCAGCTTGATTGGGGGGGACAACCTTGTCTTCCATACCCTGGAAAAAAATTACCGGGCAGCTCAGTTTTTCCACATCGTTGATGGGGGAGCGCTGATGGTAGATTTTTTCCGCAGAGGGCCAGGGACCTACCAGCTTGTCCAGATAGCGGGACTCGAATTTGTGGGTGTCTTTAGCGAGGCTGCTCAACTCCCCGATACCATAGTGGCTGGCACCGGCCTTAAAGGTGTTGTGATAAGTCAGCGCCGCCAAAACGGTGTAGCCGCCGGCGCTACCGCCTTTAATCAGTAATCGATCGGGGTCGGCGAGACCGCCTTCAACCAGGTACTCGGCGCCAGCGCAGACATCCTCAACATCGTAGATGCCCCATTTATTCGCCAGGCGATCGCGGTATTCGCGGCCATAGCCAGTGCTGCCGGAGTAGTTGACATCCAGGATGGCGAAGCCCCGGCTGGTCCAGTATTGAACCTTCAGGTTGAGACCCGCCGAGGTAGCGCCGGTGGGGCCGCCGTGGCTAAAAACAATAAGCGGTGGCTTGTCGCCAGCGGGCGCTTTGAAGCTGGGGTTGTGGGGCGGGTAGTAAAAGCCGTGTACGCTGCGCTCGCCCGCGGTAAAGGTAACCGCCTGCGCAACAGAAAACAGCTTGGCCGGCAGTGAGCGGCTGTTGCTGCTGGCAATTTGTTCTGTTGTGCTGCTGCTGAGGTCAAAGGCGGTGACGGCGGGAAAGCTCTCTGCACCGGCGGCGATCATTACTGCGCGGCCATTTTCACAGTGCAGGCTCTCGATATCGCAATAGGGTTGGGAGAGGGTTTTATGTTCCCCGCTTTGCATGTTCACCATGCCGAGGTGCCAGCAACCGTTTTGGGTATAGGTGCAGAGAATGTCTTTGGCGCTGATAAAGCCGTAAGTGGACATGCCAAACACCCACTGCGGCGTGGCGAATTCTGCCTCCTTTTTCCACAGTGGCTCGTCTTGCCCCAGTTTGTACAGATTCCACCAGTTGTTGCGATCGGAGACGTAGCAGAGCTCGCCCAGGGGAGACCACTGGGGCTGGAAAATCGACTCGTTTTCGCCGCCGGCAACCTGAGTGATTTCTTCGGCATCCCCCTGTGGATTGAGTTTGGCAATACAAAGTTCTGTGGCGTCCCAGGGGAGGTTGGGGTGGTGCCAGCGCAGGAACGCCAGCTGATCGCCGGCCGGATTCAAGCTTGGGTTTGAATAAAAGTCGGCCCCTTCCTGTAGGGTTTTGGCGGGCTGGGCCAGTGGGTCGTCTAAGTCTATCGCGATAATACGGGCCCGAGGTTCCTCTCCCTGCGTATCTTCACTGGCGTCCTCTTCGACACAAATAAGACGATTGCGCAGGGGATCGATGATCAGGTCGGCGTAGCGGGAGTTCTTTTCCGCTGTAATCGCCTCGGGGATCGCACTGTCGAGTTTCATGCGGTAGATACGCTGATCTTCTGCCAACACAAAATAGACGCTATCCGCGTGCACCAGGTAGCTGCCACCACCGTATTCATGAGCTTTACTGCGCACAGCGATGGGGGCGGGGGTGAGGTCTCTGCGCCCATTTTGCGGGCAGTATTGCACCAGTACATTTCTTCCCTTTTCAGAGGGGCGCGATTCCAGCCAGTAATAGCGCCCATCGACCAGACTGGCTTCTGCCAGGCGAACGCTGCCCTCGACCAGGAGATCTGCACTGATCGCAGATTTCCAGCTGCCGTAGGGGGCGGTGGTTGGAGTGATCGTCTCGCTCATGAGGTACTTACTTCCTTATTGGGTTTTCCGCATTCTGCCGAGATGAATCTGCGGAAACAAGGCGCCTTTCTAAGGTGGGGGCCCTGTGGTAGTCTGATGAAACCAAGCAAGCGCTTGGTGCTGTATTTTGTCGATGTACTATCCAGAAGCAGTCCCCCTATTTTCTCTGGTGTTTTATCGCCAGCGGACTCTGCCGGAGCTGTGGGAGCACGCTGGATAGCCCTGTAAACAGCGGCCTTAACAAAGATAATTTAGGAGAGCCAGCGATGTCCGATGAAGTAGTGATTACCTGCGCCCTGACCGGTGTGCTTACCAATCCCCAGCAGCACCCGGTGCCTGTGACCCCCAGGGAAATGGCAGGCTCGGCCCGCGAAGCCTATGACGCTGGGGCTTCGGTTATGCATGTTCACTTTCGCGCCCAAGAGGAGAATAGGGGCCATTTGCCCACCTGGGACCCGCAAGTGGCGTTAGAGATTGCCGATGCAATTCGCGATAAGTGCCCCGGGGTTATTTTAAATTTTTCCACGGGCACTATCGGGCGGGATCAGGAGGGGCCGTTGAGTTGTGTGCGCGCGGGTAGGCCGGAAATTGCCGCCTGCAATGCCGGCAGCCTGAATTATTTGAAAGCCCGCTCTAACGGCACCTGGGCCTGGCCGCCAATGGTCTTTGATAATCCGGTCGACAAAGTGGAAGAGCTGCTGGCGGTGTGCCGGGAGACGGGCACCCGCCCGGAGTTTGAGTGCTTTGATATCGGTATTGTCCGCTCGGTGGGAATGTATGCAGATGTAGGGATGGTGGATAGGCCCAACTACAACCTGGTGATGGGGGTGGCTTCAGGTATGCCTGCCGATCCCGAGTTGCTGGAAATTATCCCCAAATATATGAAGCCCGGTAGCTTGTGGCAGAGTACGGTGATTGGTCGTGAGGAGATCTGGCCGGTGCATCGTAAAACAGCAGAATTGGGTGGGCATTTGCGTAGTGGGGTTGAAGATACTTTTTATTTGCCCAGCGGCGCACGCGCTTCAGGCAATGGCCAGTTGATTGAAGCGTTGGCGGGGATGGCGGAGGAGTGCGGCCGCAAAGTGGTATCCCCGGATCGGGCGCGGGAGATTTTTTGTTAAAGATAGTGCTGTCTTTATAGGGGCGCCGGGGGTTGGGGCCGAGCTATTGTTTGATTTTTTTATTGGAATGGCTTGAGTTTCCCCAAGCTTTATTTTCTGGGGCCTCTGAGTAATTTTGTAATGTCTTTGGTTTTTAGAGTAAGTTGCAATTAGGGTGCTGCGTTGCAGGAGTGTCTAAATTTTTCAAGAGCTCGCAATACAGGGAGTGAGTTGCTGTAGACCGGATCTTGAAAGGCACCGTTGTCGCGTTACAGTCTTGCAAAGGGCTTAAGACAGGCACCACTAGGAAGTGCTGGATTAAGAGAAGCAAACGAGTTCATTTTCACTTTATTCCGATCGGTTCACCTTGGCTGAATCTGATGGAAATATTTTTTCGGTTACTCACAGAGAAGCAGTTGCGCCGAGGGGTATTCACCTCAGTTAAGGAGTTGGAAACGACTATCGTGCAATTTATTGAAATATATGGTGAGGCCAAGAAACCTCTTGTGTGGGCGAAATCTGCCGAAGGAATTTTAGTGAAGGTGGAGCGTGCGCGCCAAGCACTCTCAAATTAGAAGTCTATTTAATACAGTACACTAGTATTTTCTCATAGCTCCCCTATTCGAGCTTGAGGCCGTTCACGGCGCATTGTGCTTGGCATCTACAGCCTTCAATAGTTATAGAGATATTCGTATTTATCCGAGACTCCTCAATGCTGGTGCTATTACAGCGTCAACGCTATCGATCCTGATATAGGATGAAAGACCTATTGTCAGCTTTAAATGCATCTGAGAAAGGTCTGCTAGTCTTACTACCAATCAACCAACCAGCTGTGTTTATAAGGATAAGCCGCCATTTGGAGTGAGCAATGCAAGGGCTTTTAGATTTCCTCATCACCTTGATTGAGTGGGCCGATTCGCTCGTATGGGGGGGAATCGGGGGAATCTGGTGGCTTGGTATCCTGATTTTGGGGTTGCTGCCGGCGGGGCTCTACTTTTCTATTCGCAGCCGCTTTATACAGTTTCGCCACTTTGGCCATATGGTCGGCGTGATGGTCCGTGGCGTTCACAAGGAGAATGAAAACTCGGTGACTGCCTTCCAGGCATTTGCCACCAGTGCTGCGGCAAGGATCGGTACTGGAAATATTGCCGGTGTGGCGGTGGCCATAACAGCCGGTGGAGCTGGGGCGGTGTTTTGGATGTGGCTGGTGGCTCTGCTGGGGATGGCGACCAGTCTGGTAGAAAATACCCTGGCGCAAATCTACAAGGAGCGCGGCGATGCCCCTGGTACATTTCGCGGGGGGCCGGCCTATTATATCGAGAAGGGGCTGGGGCGTCAGTGGAAGTGGTTATCCCTGGTCTTTTCGATATTCCTGATGATTTGTTATGGCTTTACCTTTAATGCCGTACAGTCAAATACTATGGCGGTTGCGCTAAATAGCGCCTGGGGCATCAGCCCACTTTGGGTTGGTTCTATTGTGGCGCTGGTTGCCGGCGTGATTGTCTTTGGGGGGATTCGCTCCATTGCCCGTTTCGCGGGTATCGTGGTTCCGGTTATGGCGATCGGCTATCTATTGGTCGCCTTTTACGTTTTGTTGACCAATATTACTGAGTTGCCGCGTGTGCTAGAGGAGATACTGGCGAGCGCCTTTGGTTTTCAGGAGGTGGGTGCTGGGGCTTTTGGTGCAGTTGTGGCGAATGGCATTAGGCGTGGACTTTTCTCTAATGAGGCGGGACTGGGCTCTTCACCCAATGTGGCAGCGGTTGCCGATGTAAAGCATCCGCTGGTGCAGGGGTATGTTCAAATGGCCTCGGTATTTCTCGATACCATTATTATCTGTACTTCCACAGCCGCCATTATATTGGTGGCCGATATTTTTATGGAGGGGAATATGGAAGGCGTTGAGCTAGTCCAGGATGCTCTGGCCAGTGAGGTGGGGGCTTGGGGTAGTAGTTTTATCGCGATTTCACTGATATTTTTTGCGTTTACTTCAATTATTGGGAATTATTATTACGGCGAAACCAATATTTATTATTTGTACCACACTCGCTTATCGATTTTATGCTACCGAATATTATTTTTAATGTTTGTCCTTTTTGGGGCCTGGGTCGCCGATACTGGTAGCGTTGAAAATTTTGCTCTGCTATGGAGCATGGCAGATGTCTCTATGGGGGTTATGGCATCGGCGAACCTGTTAGCTATTATCCTGTTGTCGGGTGTCGCTTTTAAAGTGCTGGCGGATTACGAAAACCAGCTGTCTTCAGGAGTGCGTGAGCCGGTGTTTGATGCGAGTAAATATACTATAAAAGGCATTGAGCGCGATGTTTGGGGTTGAGGTTGGGATTGAAACGCGCGATCTAAGCGCGGCGGGACGTCGCCGTCTAGCGGTAGGAACCCCCACCCTTTAGGGCGGGGGAGGGGATGTCAAAAGCTGGGTTTGTGTAGGGCCAGATAAAAAATAGCGATAACTTGCAGGAACGCAAGTACACAGGCCGTTATCCTGATCGGCTTGGAAAAACTGGGGCGCAGGGCAAAGACGCCGGCAATGATATAGCCAAATACCAGGGCCACTTTTACGGCCAGCCAGTGTGAGGTGCCGGGGTTCCAGCTACCCAGGATTACCAGTCCGACCGCCGCAGATAACAGCAGGGTGTCATTGAGGTGTGGTACCCAGCGCAGGGGGCCGTTGCGCCAGCCTGTGTTGTGGCTGAATTCCAGCCCGATCCTGAGAGTAAACAGCAGGATACTGAGGGCTGCGGCGGTGATGTGGAGGTGCTTTACGAGTACATAATCAATCATGGTGATGATCTGGCTGTATTTTGACTTTGCCTTCACCCCAATGGGAAGGCTCCCTAGCTGTCAAAGCATACCGATTTGCTACGCCTGGATGCAATATGGAAAACTGGGGAGCCTTTGAATAATCCCGTGACACCTGCGGCTGGGCAGTTGAGCCCAGGGGGTGGGATTAGTTCAGATTTCTGATTTGGCCATACTTCATCCGCTGCGCTACGCCATGCTCTGCCCGAATCATATTCTCATTGATGGCCAGTGGGTCAGCGGGGACGTTGCCATGGTCATCGCTGAGGCCCACAGTGGCAATTTCTTCGCGCAGCTCCATAGATCCTCCCACCCAAATCCAGCCGCTGGCTCTAGTTGAAATCAGATTGTTGCGATTGGGGATCGTCATATTGTTGTAAACAATATTGAGGCCGCCATTGGCGATGCGGGCCATGGTCAGAGGGGCACCTTGCATATGGAGCGCTGCCGGTCGGGGCCTGGCGTTCATCAGCCAGAAAAGTCGAGTTGGCACTGCCGGATAGGTAGCGGCCGCGATTGCAGCGATCAGCGTGAACCAGCTCGTGGGCGAGCGTGATATAGCTTGGGCAATTTCCCATCACTACGGTGCCGTTATTGAGTAGATTAGCAGTTTGGAGGAGACTATTGTTCCACATAACAAGCCCACTGGAGCCACTGCTCATCACTTTGGCCATAAACCCTTTGTCTGAGCTGACCAGGGGAAGGTAGCTCTTGAAGCCGCTCCACACTTGATCCATCAGCCACTGGTCGGGGCGAAAGCCGAGGGCGTGGTGCTCGGTAATTCGGGTATCGTGGCGACTGGCGATTAATCGGCGCAGCAGGGTGGTGCTGTTCGCCCTTAAACCGGCCGCATTTAAAATACCAGTTCCCTCGGTAACCCGTAGCACATAGCGGCTGCCGGTTCTATATCTCTCCGGCGTATAGGTAAGGGCAGTACCCACGCCACCGACAAGCGTATGCAGGGCTGCTCTTACTTGGGTGATGAAAGTGTTATTGCTGGAGTCGATGCAGAGTCCCATTATTATTCTCCTGTCCTGCACGGTAATGCGAGTTTTATTGTTGGGGGAAGTCGTGATTTATTGAGCGGGTTTGCAGGTGATTTCTAGCGCTGCCCCGGGCTAAACCCTGTGAGCTAAAAAGCACGGTGGGCTTGGGCAGTGCTTGAGATGAGTGGGCTAGGGGCCACTCTTGAGGAGGTAGGGGGTCAATTGTAATTCTTTTGTCATACATCCTTGGGCTATCCAGGTGCTTAAATCAGAGGCTCCCCAGGACTCTACTCTTAATTGGTACGTTTTTCTATACGGCAATCTTCCGATAGGTATTATTTGAAAGAATTAGAATAGTGTAGGCGGGGTTGTAGAGACAGATTGTTCCAGGCAGAGTCTTAGTGTCATATCTGGTTCGAGTTGGGGCTTTACGGGGTGGTTATGAGTGGGAGTTGCCCCTGAGGTTTCGTAAATATTTCCCTGTAAGTATGCTCGGATTGCTGGATGATTACAGGCTTCTTATTTGTAGACATATGGATGTTCGGATAAAACACATGTTGTTAACGACAAAAGTATCCCTGGTTCTGCTTTTTCTCGCCGTGTTCATATTGATCTATGCAGTTATCTCCTATATGAAGTATCGCTGGGTGGTGTTTGAGCACCCTGTGGATATGACGAAAAAGAAGAGATATGAAGTTAAATTTCGCTCCCAATTAAATGCGCCCCATGAATTAAGCTTGGAAGCGGAAAGGGCACTGGATTCCAGCGAGCTTAACAGTCGCTTGGGTATCAAGCCGCTCAGGAGAGAAACCTGCACAAAATACTCTGAGGCGTTGGCGATTGAATGGGTAATCTACGAGGAGGGCGCGACGCTTGCATCGGGTAGCAGTGGGGATACAACTTCGGGTTTCTGGGGAAAAAAGGCCGGTAAACTGCTGCATATATTTACTACAAAAAAGGGTAAAAATTACACGCTTGTAGCTTCCGTGACAGCACCAGACCCTGTTTTGGCCGTTACAAATCCGGCGCTTAAGGTTGCGGTTGGTAGAGTGGAGCACAAAAGCGCTTATGTTTATTCCAGCTTGTGTATTTTTACTGCCTATCTGCTAGCGACTATTGCCGCTGTCACCTGGCTTTTCGGTTTTATCTATAACTGGTTGACCTGAGGCTAATCGCCTGAACCGTGGCGATATCTAGAGGGGGTTAGGCATTCCTGCCTGTAGAGCCGCGCCTTGACTGAGAACTGCTCTGCAAGTTAGAGGTATTGCGGAATTACTCAGGGGTCCTCTTGATAGATCCAGATATGATCGTTTAACTGGCTTGATCTATCGGCGGGCAGGCGTAGACTGCCCTCTGTCGGATTAAATTCAGGCCCCAGTGGTAGCGGTATATATTGTGCTGTGTGGGGCGTTATTCATAATTAACCGAAAAAGGATATGGCGATATGTTAAAGGCGGAATATCAAGAGCGTGGACCAGTGCCGCAAGAGGTTATTGAGGCGGTGTCCTTTGACACCCCTGAACTTCAAGAGGGGCAGGTGTTGTTGGAAATGCTGGCAGCCCCAATTAACCCTTCAGATGTCCTTACCTTGACCGGTGAATATGGGATGTTACCGCCGCTGCCGGCGGTCGGGGGGAATGAGGGCGTGGCCAAGGTCGTGAAGCTGGGCCCCAAGGTGACGGCCCCGGAGATCGGCCAGGTGGTCCTCCTGCCAGTGGGTAGTGGTACCTGGGCCACGCATATGGTGGCCAATGCACAGGGACTGATCCCGCTGCCGAACAATGTCGATCCACTGCAACTTTCCATGTTGACGATTAACCCGCCAACCGCCTATTTATTGCTGAGCGAGTTTGTCGACCTCAAAGAGGGGGATTGGGTCATACAGAACGCTGCAAACTCGGGTGTGGGGTCTTACCTGACAACTCTAGCCAAATTGCGCGGGCTAAAAGTAGTTAATATTGTTCGCCGGGAATCTCTGCTTGAGCCGATGAAAGCCGCCGGTGCGGATGTCGTTTTGCTTGATGGTGAGCATTTGGGTAAACGGGTGGCGGAAGCGACCGGCGGTGCTGAGATTAAGCTGGGGATTGATGCGGTTGGCGGTATGGCCACTGCCCGTATGGGGGAAGCCCTATCGAATGGCGCCACTTTAGTGAATTATGGTGCGCTCAGTGGGGAACCCTGTGTGATTGCGCCAGGAATGATTATCTTCAAAGATATTACGGTGCGCGGCTTTTGGTTGGCCAAATGGTTCGGCTCGGCATCCCCCGAGCGGCAGCAAGAAGTTTTTACCACTATCACTCAGTTAGTAGCAGAAGGTAAGTTATCCACCTCTGTACATGGCACATACCCTCTTACTGAAATCAAAGAGGCGGTTCGAGTAGCGGCGTCGGGGGGCCGTGACGGCAAAGTAATTGTTGTCGGTGACAGTCTGGCGGTGTGATGAAGTCTTAACTGCTACTTCCCTGGAAGTGTTGCCGATATGAGCGGCACTTCCGAAGACCGCTCCGTCATTTGTCTGGAGCCCTATCCCCTAAATGCTACCCTTGCTGTCAGCCTTGATATTTACAGGTATCTTAACGAGAAACTTTTATTCCCAGCCTCTTGGGCCAATCATTGGCAGTTGGAGCACAGTTGGTGAGCAAGTCGAAGAATCGTTCTGGGAGTCAAGATTGGCCAGAACTACCCTACGCTGAATCGGTGAATACCATAGCGACCCTGCATATGTGGATGCAGGTTATTGGTAAGATTCGCCTGGTGCAAACTCCCTGGATAAATCACTCTTGGCATGTCCCTTTCAATATCACCGCCAGGGGAATAGATACGCCGCTTATCCCCCATAGTGGGCGATCCTTTTCCATAAGCTTTGATTTCTATCACCACCTACTCAAGCTTTTGAGTACAGATGGGGGAGAGTGGGTATTGCCTTTGAAGTCCCGCACGGTCTCTGATTTCTATTGGGAGGTGATGGCGGCGCTCAAGCAACTGGGCATTCCGGTTGAGATCAACACTATGCCATCCGAAGTGGCAGATGCGCTCCCCTTTGAGCGAGATCAGGATAATTACGAATACGATCCTGAATACGCGGCGCAGCTGTGGCAGGCACTGGTACAGATTCAGCGGGTTTTTACCGAATTTCGCGGCGGTTTTGTTGGCAAGTGCAGTCCAATCCAGCTTTTTTGGGGAAGCTTTGATTTGGCACTTACCCGTTTTTCCGGCCGGGAGGCGCCCCCGCACCCGGGAGGTATTCCACACTTTCCCGATTGGGTAGCCCGGGAAGCTTACTCTCACGAGGTGAGTAGTGCCGGTTTTTGGCCCGGTGGTGGCGGTGTCGATGGCGCCTGCTTCTATTCATACGCCTACCCCGAGCCCCAGGGGTTTGCCGCAGTAAAAGTTGTGCCCGCTCCCGCCTATTACTCTGAGGATTTGGGAGAGTTTTTGTTGCCTTATGAGGCTGTGAGGAGTGCAGGTTCACCAGATGAGATGCTGTTAAGCTTTTTGCAGAGTACTTATGAGGCTGCGGCAGATAAGGGAATGTGGGATAGGCCTGCTTTGGAGGCGCGCTTCCCCCCGCAGGCCCGCTAGGCGTTGCAGGGGATTTTCACTTACTGTTGGGTTTTAAGCTGTTCGATAAAGGCGTCCGATGCCTGTTCTATAAGCTTGAGAATATGCTGAAACCCTTCTATGCCACCATAGTAAGGGTCGGGTACTTCAGCGATATCACTATCTTGCAATACGGATAAAAACAATCTTAGTTGGGCCTGTGATGAGGCGGGTTGTAGGGATTTCAGTGCTTGCAGATTATCTTTGTCCATGGCAAAGATATAATCATACTTTGTGAAGTCGGCACTGGTGACTTGGCGGGCGCAGCTATTTTCAAATGAGTATCCCTTCTCTTCACCAACGGCTAAGGTTCGTGAGTCTGGTCGTTTGCCCGCATGGTAGCTGATAATGCCTGCCGAATCGACGCAAACCGGGATGCCCGCCTGCTGAGCCTTGCTGCGGAACACGGCTTCGGCGAGCGGCGAGCGGCAAATATTGCCCAGGCAAACAAATAATACCGAGAGTTCTGAGTTAGCTGTCAAAATAGCTCCAAGACACTTTGGATAAATTAAAGGGGGACATTTTAATCAAAATATTGAATGTTTACACCTTGGCTGTCAGGGGCGATAGAAAGCACAGTTTTAGTCTCAATATAAAATGGCTGATTTTTATTTGAAAAGTAGTTGGGGTTAAGCTGCTTTTTTGTGAGAGAAACGGTATTTTCTGTCGTCCAGTAAGCTTGATCGGGCCCCCAGTTTTCAGGCTTTAGCTCGTATAGTAGATCCAAGGTGTTTTCAGATAGCCGGTATACTTGCAAGGCATTTTCATTAAAACCGGCATCCAGGTCTTGTTCTGCAACAAAAAGGTAACCACCGTGTGGAGACAGCAAAGGGTAGCCGGCGATAGGAAGCTCACTACCGTTGCTTAAGTCTAGCAAAATATAGGCGTGCGCCTCCCAGAACTGTTGATGTATCAGTAGTAGGTTATCAGTTATTTGATCAATAGCAGAGTAGGCTATGTGTTCTGCGGGACTATCAGCGGGAAGGGTGTCTGTGTACGCTAGTGACTTTCCGCCATTCAGAGTTATAGCCAGGTGCCCTGGTTGTATCCGCCTGATATACTTGATTTGATCACTCAGTTCACTTTCGAGTGACCGTGCACAGTCTAAAGAATTGTGAATATCTGGGCATTCGAACTTATCTTCAAATACACTGAAATGTAGACCCAGGCAGTAATTTGGAGCTGCTGCTAAAGTTGGCAAGATAACGAATATCAGCAGGTTTTTCAGCCCCAACTTAAACGAGAATTTCATCTACACTAGTGCCCTGTAAACACTTTATCCAGTAATTTTGTGCCGCGCGCTGAATAGTGCTACACATCCACGAATTTCTATTTTGTACTCCCTAAATCGACTGGCAAGGAATGTATTGAGGTCCTCTTCACAATCCTGAGTATTGGAAAATATGCCTTTCTTATTGTAGATAGCCATTAATTTCTTGGCTGCCCCACTTCTCGGCACTCCCTCGGACAGGATAGTTGACCCAAATACGGTACCCGAATCTGATAGCAGAGTTGCAACATTATCCAGCGCGACCAGCTTATCTGTCAGCTTACCGGGAAGGCAGTGGAATAGATAATTTAAGGAAATTGAATCAAAATTTTCAGCTTCTAAGGTGATTTTATCCAGGACATTGCAGCGGAACTGGGTGGGGTTATATCGGGCCACTCTTTGCGCTGAGATATCCAGGCTGTTTTGGTTCAGGTCCATTAGGGCAAGGCGGACTTTGTCGGAGGGGAAGTGGCAGTTGTCGATAAAATAGCCTGTTCCGACACCTACATCCAAGTGGTTGGAGGATATATTTCGATTGAAGTGCTCTAATATTCCAGGGGTTGGGCACTTCCAAATAAAGCGGTTTGATATACCCAGAACCCACATGTCATAAAGCCAAAGTACGGGTTTGGAATAGACAGCTTGGCCCTGCTCGACCTCTTTAGTGATTGTCACTTCAATCTCCAGTTTATGGCTGTTGTGCGGCTTTACCAAAAAAGGAGAGGGAGTGTATCCACAGTGCATTCACTCTTTCGACCCAAGTGGCAAGTCGCTTATTATTGTTCGATGGTACCACTTGGGAGAATGCTAAACAGCTGAGTGTTTCACATTGCTTGTCTGATCAGTATAGAGTTTTTTCTTGGCATATCCTCACTCTTCAAACAGGCTAAAGTCGTACTCCTGCAAGCGCTCTTGTGCAAAGTTTAAAAATACATCAATTTTCCTGGAGTCTTTTCGCTTCACCTTATACAGGGCGCCGACAGTTTTGTCTTTGCGCTCCAGTTCCGGTAGAACCTCGACAAGTCGGCCTTTTTTAATATCCCTTTGGCAAAAGTAGGAGGGCAGCTTGGCAATGCCATTCCCGTTTAATGCCGCAGCGCGGGTATGAAATGTTTTATTGGAAATTAAATTTCCACTGAATGGGTAGAACTTCCCATCGATTGACCAGCCATCTTCCAGGCCGTCGAGGCGGGTCAGCATGATATTGTGTTGGCTGAGTTCGGCAATCGTATTTGGATAGCCGTGTTTTTCCAGGTAGGCCGGTGCGGCGATAAAAATAGGGCGGATACTGAATAGCGGTTGTGCGTAAAACTGGCAGTCGGGCAGTGTCTCCCAGACCCGAAATGCAATATCGATATCATCTTCGATTAAATCCAGATGATAGGGGCTGAAGATAAGCTCCAGGCTAAAGTCGGGAAAGGTTTTTTGAAAGTCATTGCAAATATGGCTGAATACCTTTAAGCCCAGGGTTTCCGGAAAAGTGATTTTTAACTTTCCCCGGGTGAGCGTTGCCGCCTCTGCAACCTGGTCTTCCAGCTCGGTAAAGGAATTGATGATTTTTTGCCCTTTCTGATAGGTAATCCTACCGGCGTCAGTGACTGCGATCGCCCGGGTGGTGCGATTGAGCAATACCTGCCCCAGGGCCTGCTCAAGTTGGGCGAGGGTCTTACTGACCGTGGGGGTGGACAGGCCCAAATGCTTGGCGGCTTTGCTTAAAGACCCGTGGTCAACGACACTGCAAAATACATTGATTAAGTGGTATTTGTCGTATTCTCTGCGCACGGATTGTTTCCTTAAAACTAAAAGATATTTTCAATATACCCCCTTTGTTAAATTAAAGTAAATAGTAAACTCCCGCCCGTACTAATCGACCAGGGAGATAACGCTATGAATCCATTAACTTGCCACTGTGGAGCGATTCATTTCAACCGGCTTGTAGATTCCCCCCTGGCAGCTGAGGCGCAAGGGGCGCACACGGATATGGCAGGCAGGCTCCATATTCGTGATCCTGAAAATTCACTGCAAAAATATCACTTTAAAGAGGGCGCTTTACAAGAGAGGGGGTTCTGCAAGCACTGCGGTGCGGAAATCTATGCGATTAATCGCGGCGGTGAGCTGCTGCACCAAGCGCAAATCGAGGAAACCTACCGACCGAACTATGCCGGGGTTCTTAATTACGGTTTTTAGTGGCAGGCACCGACCGAATAGGGGCCTGCCGGATTGTTCGGCCTGTTCTTTAGGCCTGAGTGGTTAAGTATTTCAGGATGTCGACAACCTGTGCCGGTGTTTGTGCCCAGGCCTGAGCGGCACCGTCCACCTCTTTCAGTGCGTGTACCAGTGACTCATCGTGGAGAGTGATATAGGACTTGCCCAGGGCGGCACAGAAGCCGGCATCAAAGGCGGCGTTCCACTGTTTATATTTTTCGCCAAAACGAATCACCGCCAGGTCGCAATTTTCAATAAGGTGCTTGATGCGGATGGCATTGACTTTGGCGGACTTGTGATCCCGCCAGAAAGCCTTTTGCTCCTCGCCCAGGCCATCTCCAGCGGCATCGCTGGCATCATGGTGGGTAACGGCGGAAGAGAAGGCGATATCCAGCCCCTCTTTTTGGCAGCCTTCGATGATTTGAGCGCGCCAATCGGAGTGGATTTCGCCAGAGAGGTAAACCTTAAGCTTCATAGAGTGGCCCTACAGAATTGGAAACTAATATATGGTTTAGAGTCACATATTAGCACCTTGAAGCTCTGAAATCTGGCTGTCGAGCGAGTGAGGAGGGGGAAATCTAGCGGCTGCTATTGAAACCCGGGCCCGATGAGTAGGGCCCGGATAGGGAGTTCTTTACAGTACTTGCTGTTCAAACTCGACATTTTCTGGAGACTTGCCGGCGGGTAGTCGGGTTGAGTGCAGTTGAGTTACCAGCCACTGGCCATCGATTTTCTTAACAATGGCACTTTCCAGCCATACCGCTTCTTTGTTGCCCTCTTTGGATTCAAAGCTGGCCTTGGTCCAGTAGTTGATGGTCAGCAGGTTGTCGCTCTCTTCAAAGCTGATAATGCTGAAGTAGTTGGTTCTCTTTAATTTAGAGGGTTTCATTACCGCGATAAGGTCTTCAATGTCCCAGACCTCACCGTGCTCAAGGAGAATAAAATCATCGCTAACGCCATTTCTCATCGCCTGCTGATCAAGGTTTGAAAGTGCTGCAAAGAGCCCGTCGATGGTTTTAAATCCCTCAGGCTTTGCTGCGGCCTGTACGTTGATTGCGAGTAAGGTGAGTGCGATTGCAACAAACTTTCTGATCACCGGGGTACCTCTGTGGTTATATTAGCTTGGGCGCTATTTTAACTGAGTGCGCTGCTACTTTGCTGCTTTAGTGGCAGCCTGAGCAGGGGGATCTGCTGGGATCACTTATTTCAGGCCGTGAGCGGATACACTATCCAGTAACTGTTGGGCCTTTCTCACAATATATTCCCTCTGTTCTGAAGACCTCTCGGTTTGGTTGCTCCACTGTACCCCGTGCCAGAGAACGCAGAGGTAGCCGTAGATAAATTGCCACAGCTGTAGGCGTTGATTGTCTTTAGGTGTCACCGTGCGGTTGAGGTAGCATTCCAGTAATTGATTTTGTGCAGCCAGATCCAAGCTGTGTTCCTCTACTAGAACCGCGAGATCATAGAATCTATCGCCCATTGCCGCATATTCCCAGTCGATGGCATACAGCCTGCCCGAGGGGCGCTCAATCAAGTTACCGCCGCTCAGGTCGTTGTGGCACAGGTGATAGCCATCACTGAACTGATAGGTCCTACTAATTAATGGCGCTAGCCTCTCTTGCAGTGTGTCGAGCAGTTGGAAAAAACTGGCTCGCCGATCGATAAATGGCCTGTAGCTGGAGATTTTTTCTCTGATATCCAGTTGAGCGTCAATGGCTGGGGCGCTGTGTATACGGCGCAATAAGTCGGCAACTCTCTCCAGGCTGCGGGGAGTATTTTTGTCCCAGGGCGTGCCCTCGACAAAGCCAGTGACCAAGTATTTGTAGAGGGGATCGCAGTAAATCAAGGGGGCGCAACTGCCGGAAACTGTGGCCGAGTGCAGAGCCTGCTGCTCAGCAGCTCTATCGAGATTGAGCTGCTCGCTGATACTCGAATTTATCCGCAGCACCATTCGCTGACCGGCGGACTCAAGCAGAAAAGCGCTATTGGTCAGCCCCCCGGTTAGGGCCCGGACCACAGTGGGGCGGGCCTTGCTCCAGCGCTGCCAATCGTTGGGAATAATGCTGCTCAGTGCCTGATTCATCAATCGGTCACTGAATGGCTGCGCTTGTTTGTGGCGCGGGAGTAGAGATCAGCGCTTTCTCTAGTTTCTCTTTTTGGTAAATGGTGAGCCACTGGAAAAAGCCAATCACAACCAGCACCAGGTACAGCATAAACAATACGGCGGTGAGGTAGAGTTCTCTGTCCAGATAGAGATAGATTGAGGCCCCGTCTACGACAATCCAGTAGAGCCAGTTCTCCAGCACCTTGCGGGTGACCATATAGGTGGTGACGACCGCCCCCAGTGTAGTGAATGAATCCAGGTAGGGGAGGGCGGCACTGGTATTGCGCTCCAGCAGGTAGCCGATTAGCAATGTCAGTACCAGAGTGGTGCCAATAACCATCCCGTGGGTTTTTGCACTCCAGCGGTGGATTTTTAAATTGTCTTGCCGGTCGCGGTGGTTTCGCCATTGCCACCAGCCATAAACCGCCATAATCAGATAGAAAACCTGCAATGCGGATTCCATTAACAGGCTGACGTCCCAAAACAAAAACAGATAGATCGCCGTGCTGGCAAAGGCGGCATACCAGCAACTGATTTTTTCCCTCATGGCCAGGAGTAAATAGGCCAGGGCCAAAATGACTGCGGCTACCTCCCAGAGAGACATAGCGGCAAGGGAAGCGCTAATCGCACTACTGATATTCTGCTCAAACATCTACTTCCCCCGGGGCCAGATCGCCGTCGATAAATTTGCATACAAAAATGGCGCGGCCAAACTGTTGGTAGGATTTGCGCATTTCCAGCTTGAGCACGTCCATCAGCAGATCGTAATCGCCAAATACCTGAGTGCTCATGGTATTGGTGATTACCCTGAGTCCCGGGTGGCTATTTAACTGCGCGATAAATGCCTGAATGGCTGGGATGTACTCGTCTTTTAGCGGATACATACTAATTTCGACAGAGAGCTGCATAATTCCCCTCTTGGTGAGAGTTCTGGAGCAGCAAAAAGCTGCCCCAAAGTCACTGAGTGATTAGAAGGTGTAGGTGCCCGTTACTCCGGCAATTCGGGGTTCACCATACTGATAGTAGGGTTCCGGCGCGTAGTAATTCTCCGGGTTATTGCCGTATTGGTTGCTGAAGTAGAACCCGCGCACATAGTAATCTTCGTCAGTCAGGTTTCTGCCCCACAGGGAAACATCCCAGTTATCTCCCCGGTAGGTCAAGCGGGCATTGACCAGCTCGTAGGCGGTGGACTTTTCGTCGTGGCTATTTGAGAAGTAGAACTCGTCTTTGCCCTCCAGCTCTAATCGCAGGATCAGGTTGGGAAGCAGATCGATTTCTGCACCGGTGAAGAACTGATAGTTAGGCGCATGAGCGATATCGCGGCCATCCAGATCGACCGCAGCCAACACCGTTCCTGCGTAGTCATCGCGGGCATCGACATGGGAACTGCTCTCGTAGTCTTTAAATTCTGCATTCAGCCAGCCCGCTGAGGCGAAAAAGCGCAGGGCGTCGCTGGCCTGGTAGTTCAATTCTACTTCGAGACCCACTGTGCTTCCGCCGGCAGCATTGGCAAGGTAGTCACTAAATGAGTAGTCGGCAGGGTTAAAGATAGAAACCTTGGCCTGAACGTCATCTCGGTCCTGGTAGAAAGCGGCAACCTGTGCTTGCAGGCGATTATCCAGCCAGCTGCCTTTAACTCCTAACTCATAGTTGAGCATATGTTCGGTATCGAACTCGAACATATCGCTGCTGATCTCTGTGTTACTGGCGGACTCTGAGATGATTCTGCCGTTTACGCCGCCGGCCTTATAGCCTCGGGAAACGGTAGCGTAGAGCAGGGTGTTGTCGGCGTAATGGTATTGCAGGGAGATATTTCCGCCCCACAGGTTTTCTCCATTGTCCGCTTCGATGCTGTAGGAGTCAGAGTAGTCGGCTTCCCGTCTTTCCAGTCTCAGGCCGGTGATCAAATTGATGCTTGAGATAATCTCCGTTGAGAGCTGGCCGTAGATTGCAGAATTTTCAGTATCAAAGTCGCTGCGGAAGCTCTGGTTGCGGTTCAGTTCCTCGCGCTCCTTGCGCCCATAGAGGCCCACAACCCAGTGACTGCGATCCCAGAATAGCTTGGACTCGTCGGTAGAGAGTGCGCGCAGGTCAATGCTGATATTGTCCTTATCGCGCAGGTAATTATCGGTGGAGCTGTATTCCCAGGGGTGGAAGCCGGCATAGGTCCAGTCCTCATCGAAACCGTATTCAGTATCTGAATCGGCGAGACTGAGGGTGCCCTCCAGGGTAACGCTCTCACTACCTGACCACTGGGCAGTCAGTACGCCGGCAAAGGTCTCCTGGCGATCCCAGCCGGGTTGGTCCGACAGGGTTTCGCGGGTGTTATACAGGGAGAATGCATCGTAGCCGTTGTCAACGTCGATATAGAAGAGGGTAACGCCCAGCTTTACATCCTCGGAGGGGGAGTAAGCCAGCTTACCGCGCAGCACGGACTCATCAATATTGTTGGTGTCATCGCGGTCGAGATACTCATTCTCCGTATAGCCATCGGACTTGCGTTTGCTGGCTGCAAGTCGATAGCCAAGGGTATCGCTTAAAGAACCCGCAGTAGTGGCGGACAGGCTCTGTCCATTGTATTCGCTTATCTCGGCGGATACCTTGGTGGTTGATTCGCGGGTAGGTGCGCCGCTGGTCATATTGATCAGACCGGCCAGAGCATTGGCGCCGTACACTGTGCCCTGTGGGCCGCGCAGGATTTCCACCTGATCGATATCCAGGGTGCTGGCTGCGAGCCCCAGGCCGGTAAAGTCGATGCCATCGATGATCAGGCCAACCGAGGGGTTTACTGGATCGATAAACTGGCTGCGTTCACCGATACCGCGAATCTGTACGAACCGTCCTCTAGAGGCGCCGGAAGAAAAGTTCACATTGGGCGCCATGTTCAAAAGTTGGTCCAGATTGGCAGCGCCCCGCGCGTCGATCGCGCTTTGATCCAGAACGGTAACACTGGAAGGCAGCTCCAAAAGGCTGGTTTCCCGCAACTGTGCCGTAACGACGACTTCTTCCAGCCCTGTGTTTGCGGTATTGGCCGTGGCGATACCGGCGAACAGGCTACTGGCGAGGCTGACAGACCAGGCAATCGGGTGGGTGGGAAACTGTTTCTTCATGGTTCTCTCTCGAATAACGGCGATGAAAGAGACCCGGAGTGCGACGTGGGGAGGTTTTGTGGTGTCTACCTATTCCTACGCCGGTATTAACCGGATCAGGTTCAAGGGTTTGTCGCGATAGACCAATTTGGTCTCCAGACATCTCAGGCAAGGCCACCCCTTAGGTTTTGCGGGCGCGATGATAGCAGAAACTGATAGATCCAGTCATTGGCTATGGGTAGGTGCCTTAAACTGTCATTACGGAAGTACCCAATTCCAATAGGAAAGAATGAATACACATATTTGCACCTTTAAACGGCATTCATACCTTAGGTGGGCGCGAGTGGGTTATTCTCTTCGTTTTTCCTCTCTAGAGAAATTGGTTATTGTTAGTCAAGTTTTTTCCAGAAGGAGCTTCTTATCAAGTGAAATGGAAGTGTGATTGCTGAGTCAGCGCCCATAATAGATTTCAGTTTGTAATATTTTGTAATTTAAACAAATTCTTTGAAAGACCTTAATATCCATTGTAATCGATATTCGTAGACATAAACTGCATACTTATAAGGTGAGGAGTGTTGATCGGAAGAGCAAATATGCCAGTGTAATTAAGGCTGAGAGGAGCTTTAAGAGGGAAAATATATGATGCTTATAAATAGCCAGCTGAAAGAGGAGAGTAAAGACTCCATAGAGAACACAAGCAGTATTCAAGTATTACATCAGCCGGTGAATTTTGATTCAGTCGCCAGAATGTGGGCGAATTGTTGTATTTGGATGAAGAATGTATGTGGTAATTCAAGATGTCAAACAAGAAGCTGTGAAGATGGAGTAGGCATTTGCATGCAGGAATATGTAAATTTATATAGATCATATTCAAAAAATTTACATGAAACATGTTCTCCTCTAAATAACTTTTGCAATTTTTCTACGCTTGAGCGAATTTATGTTAATGAGGGTGCATTATTGTGTCATTTTAATGCTGCAGTAGATTGTAGCTATGATTTTCTACTCTTAAACATATCTGGGGCTTCTGAAGAATATAAACGTGTAGAACATGTGATTGTGGTAAAGCTTAAGAATTGTAAAGGACGCCGCTGGCTAAGGTGGTTATCGCCATGCTGTATGTTTGATCCTATCTGTGGGCAAAAGCAGTTTAAAACACATGAAGATATGGCAAGAGAAGTATATGGTTCGATATCAGCGTTTACTACAAATTGGAGTAGAGTGTTGAGTGTAGGGTTTACGGCAATTCACGAAGTAGATATCCAGAACTTATAAAATGTCAAAATATACACCCATTACGTACCTGGATATGTTTTAAGTATAATACTTATCCAACAGTTGCTATCCTTCCTGATATATATTCTCTTACTAACATAGCCGGTCTCCATGTCACCTTCACGTCCCACAAGTCAATTTAGCTATTCTTTAAATTCACAGCCCTAACCGGCTCATTCCTGTAAATGACATAAATATTTAGTGATGTGGTTTTTGCATTTGAAAAATCAATTGCGTAAATATTGTAATATTTTGTAATTTTCCAAAATTAAATGAAACGGAAAGCTACGGCCTGTAATCGACAGTTTCGGCTGTGTTGAGCACAATAAATTTAAACCGGTAATTTACTTGTGTGATTCCCGGGGTAGGGCACAAAAGACTGACAATATGAAATCGTGGAGGCGATAATGGCAATACAGGACACTATTCCAAAGTCAAGGATGACACTGCGGTATAAGACTGAAATCAATGGGCAACCTGAGGACCTTGAGCTTCCATTAAGAATACTAATAATGGGAGATTTTTCTGGGCCAAATGGAAGCAAGCTTCCCCTTGCAGACCGTAAAATTATAAGCTTTAAAGGCAATAATATAAATCCTGTGATAGATAAAATGAATGTCCAGGTGAGCGTAACCGATGCAGATGAAAGAATACACACAATACCTATAAAGGATGTTGATTCATTTCACCCATTTAATGTTTGCAAAAACATTTCGTCGCTTAATGATATGGTTCGCTCAAAAAGGGCGCTTAACACCCTTCTTTCCAGTATTAATAATAGTGCCAAGTTCCGCGATGCCCTTAAAAGCTTAATAAATAATAGGGAGGCAATCGATGCACTCAAAGGCGCCCTGGAGTCCAGTTACGGAGAAGATAGCACTTTGCCGGCAAATCTAATCAGCCACCAGCCACAAGTTGAAGGAGGTGAAGGATGAGTTCAAATGTTCTTACAGTGCCCAATGAGCATGTGGTGGATTTAGGCTCCAGTTTAAATTACATGCCAGAAACAATTGAGTCGCTTTTAGATAAAAAGGTCCGAATCCAGAAGTCGAGAGAGTTAAAAGAGCAACTTACATCTATTTCCGAAAGAGTAAAAAGCTACGATGAGGGAGATAGTTTCGAACAGGTCAAGGGATGTATTGATG
The DNA here is from genome assembly GCF_052466995.1 of Microbulbifer regidiadema (SeqCode). NCBI lineage: Bacteria > Pseudomonadati > Pseudomonadota > Gammaproteobacteria > Cellvibrionales > Microbulbiferaceae > Microbulbifer > Microbulbifer regidiadema (SeqCode). The sequence goes on from NZ_CP174297.1 coordinate 476,871, forward strand.
AGGTGAGTGAAAAATGTAAGTCTGTTCAGGAGTTTGTAGGGCAGCATACAGATCTTTTGGATAAAAGTATGACCAATGCTCTAAATTCAACACTACAGTCTCTTGAGCCAAATCTTAAGGGTGCATTTACGGCGTTTGAGGAATATGACAGCAACCCGGATGGCGTGGTGGAGCTGGAAGTGGCTGCACGAGATGAGGCAAAAAAAGCTGTAAAAAAAGCCAGGAAAATACACAAGCAAGAAGTGTTTCTTACTGACTTGCTAAAGACAAATAAAGGTCTTATTTTAAACGACAATGAGCAGGCAGCAGACTACTTCCTGGGGTGTATGGCAACTGCACTGTTTAATGATATTTTGCCGGCTAATGACGATGATGGTTTAGCAATGGCAAATATACGTCAAAAGGTCTCCAATGCCTGCGCTGATATAGATGAGAAGATAAATCAGCATGTCAATACAATTATCCATAATGATAATTTTAAAGCGTTAGAATCCAATTGGATGGGATTGCAAGGTCTGGTAGAAAGCACCGATTGGAGTGCTAATGTCATGATCGATATCCTTGATTGTACCAAAGAAGAACTTCGAGATGATCTGCAAAACAATTCCATGGATCTAACAAATAGTGAAGTTTTTAAAAAGATCTATGTTTCTGAATATGACCAATATGGTGGGTCTCCCTACGGCTCAATCATGGGGTTATATGAGTTTGATAATAATGATTCTGATCGTCGATTCCTAAGTACAATGGGTAAGGTTGCAGCGGCTAGCCATGCGCCCTTTGTATCATCGGTAGGTCCAAGCTTCTTTGCTTGCAATGACATCAAAGAATTGTCTGAAATCAAAGATTTGGAAGCACATCTTAACCACCCAAGATTTGAAAAATGGAATCAATTTAGAAACTCCGAAGAAGCCGCATATATAGGGTTGACATTGCCCAAGTTCTTGCTTCGTGCACCTTACGAGCCTGAAGCAAATACTGGTGGATTTGGATTTGAAGAAAAAATAGATGTTGCGGAGGGGCACAAAGATTACCTCTGGTGTAATGCAGCCTTCCTATTTTGTAAAAATATGATTCGTTCTTTTACTGAAACAGGTTGGTGCCAATATATTCGGGGGCCCAGAGGGGGCGGTACCGTCGAATATCTTCCTCGCCACTATTTTAAACTGAACGGGCAGCAGGAGGTAAAATCACCAATAGAAATAACCATTCCAGATTATAAAGAGTTGCAGTTCTCTAATGCTGGATTTATCCCCCTGATATATAAAAAGGGATCTTCAAATGCTTGTTTCTTTAGTAGTCAATCCATTAAGAAAACCAAGAAATTTAAGGATCCAATCGACTCCCAAAATTCCCAGTTGGTTGCTAATTTATCCTACACGATGTCAGTTACAAGAATTGCTCATTATATCAAATGTATTATGCGGGATAATATAGGTAGCACTGCGACTGAAGACTATATTAATTCATCGATTGAAAACTGGCTGTCGCAGTACGTTACAACCGTTGTCAATCCAGATGATTTGACTCTTCGTTACTACCCATTTAAATCAATAAAAGTAGAAACAGAAGAGCAGGAAGGGTTAGTGGGGTGGTACAGCAGTAAAATTTCTGTAATGCCCCATAGGCAATTTGAAGGAATGGATGTGGAGTTGAGTCTGGATGTAAGGACTTAACTAAATTTTATTAAAGTCTGAATCAATAGAAAATAGAGTAAACCTGGAGGCGAAAATGGCTGCTGAAGTTCATAATTTAAGTGTGTTACAAGGCTTCAATGCTGCAAAAGATGATCAATCCCCATATGGTCATATGACAAAAATGATTGTTGGGAAAAAGACTCTTGAGCAAAATATTGAAGTTCCAGATTTTTGTGGAATAGATGGTGGTTCAGATGCGGGTTCTGTTGAGAAGATATCCAAGACTGCAGGAATTCTTGAGTCAGTTTACTACTCGGGCGGATACGCAGATCCAATAGAGATATCATTTTATACAAGCTATGAAAATAGAACCATTCTAGATCTACTGCGAAAGCGAGATATGGAATGTACTGATGTTGATTTCGAACTCTTCTGCGCAAGATATGATCCGGTAGCTGGAAAGTATTTTAAAGCAATGCATACCAATGCAAACTATAACAAAGGTGAAATCAAGAAAGTCTACAACGGATCTTCTGATACCACTGAGTTAGCGATAGACGTTGCTCAGGAATCTACTGACATTATTCAAACACCAGAGTTATTTCGAGTGTGTATAGAAATCAGCCCCAAACCTACGGCACAGCAATTCCATCTGGCGGTGAGTGAAAGTGCTAAATATGTCAAGCCTTGGGGCGTGAAAACAGATACGGGGGGAAGTTAATAATAAATAGAGGTAATGCTCTTGACCTGATGGGCGGGGTGCGTGCGGTATATGTATTTTATATACCGCTACGTATCTAAAAATCAATGTCTGATTAATTGCTGAGCCAAGATAATTGGCTGGCAATGAACTACAAACCAGAAAACATTAGTATTTATACTGCGAGGATATGTCATGTCTCAAGACAGCCAGGCGCCCGTAAAGTGGGAAGTGGGGCAAGCACTTTTGCCAGAGCATTTGATGGCCCAAGAAAAGTCCTTAGTTGCTGAAGCTTCTGGACGTCAAGAGCTGGCAGGCTTACCCAGCTATGGAATAAGCAGTATTGAATGGGACACCAGTCTTCTATCTAACGAAGCCATTTTAAGTCTATCTACTCTAAAGCTAGTGACAAAAAAAGGCGAACTGGTTAATTATCCAGGCAACTCGCTACTTTTAACTCCACCTGTTGAATTGAAGCAGGCTTCTCAACCTACTGTTATATATCATATCCTACAAGAACGCCCTCTTGATAAGTTGCAAACAGTCAAAACACTTACGCCAAAAGTGGACGCTATAAATCGCCGTTTTCTAAAAATTGTCCTATCGTGTGAGCAGGTCCTGCCTAGAGAATATGAATATTTGTTGGATGATCATGACCTGATGGAAAGTGGTTGCTTAGGGAATTTTGAAAAACCATTTGATGATGGATGGAAAGTTTCACCGAGATATGTTCCCCCACTTTTACAAGTTGGAAATAGTCCCTATATGCTGGACATGTTGCAGCAACTTCTCACAGTAATGCTCCGTTTTAGGTCTGATCTGCGCCAGGAGTTTGGGGCAAGAAATTTACCTAAATCAATGTTATACAGCATAAAACAGTGCCTGCATGCAATACAATCTAATATAAGACTGCTTGAAAATTTAAACATATCGAAAACGAAAGATGGAGAGTTGAGGTTACATCCATACTACCTTTTTGAGTCACTTCATGCTCTGCTAACTGACCTAATGCTATATCGAGGCGAGTGGCCGGAGCGTGATCCTCAACCCTACCGACACAGAGACTTGGCTGGTTCTTTCGAGTATCTTATAAATCAGCTGAATATGAGGATGAAAGTAGAAAACTGTGAAAGCCAACTTTATGAATTTGTACTCAAAGATGGTATTTATTCGGTTCCACTACCTGCATCCCTAACAGAATCAGAAGTGCTTTATTTTGTTGTGGACCTAAATAGCCAGCCTCCAATAGATCACACCAATACACCAGTGATTACCAGTATAGATCGGTTAAAGGATGTAAATAGTTATGCGCTTGAGGGGGTTAACCTTGAGCACCTGAAAAACCCGGGCTTTGGGTATGAGTTCGGCCGCGAAGTGCAGTGTTTCAGGTTGGGTCAAGAGGCAGAGCGGAGATATCTACACCGGGATGGAAGTGTGGGTTTCTATGCACAGAACACTTTTAAATTAATGAATTTTTACTTGTATCGTAAGCTCCCTGAAGGGCTGGATGTAAATTGATTGTTTAAGTTTTATTGTGGTGAAAAGTATATACAGCTATAGGAGTGGGTATGGGGGCTCTATTCTGTCGCATAGAATTAAATAAGAAAGACGGTGTTGTTATAACTGTTGATAATCAGTCGGGCAAGATAGTCCATAAAATAGAAATCAATAAGGACTCGATTACAACAACCAGTAAAGGATCTTCGGATACCAGTAAAATAGAACAAAAACCTGAGTCGGTTTATATTGACTGTAAGAAGTTTAAGTTAACTGCAGAAACCATCGAGTGTAAGGCCAGTAAAAGTACCTTAATGAAAAGTGATAGTTCCTGTGATATTGAGTCAGGGAAAACGACATCTATTAAGTCGGGCCAGAAAATGAATATAGGATCTGGTTCTGTAAATGTCTCTGCAAATACAAATGTTAATATTTCAGGTTCAATGATTAAGCTGCAATAGAAAATAATTGGGGGTCTGGGTTCGATATGGAACTAAATAGCAAGTTGATTCAAGCCGTGAGTGATGACGTTGCCTATGTTCAGGACTTTAAGGATAGTTATACTCAGCGTTACTCCCATATATCCTTAAATGAATGCAGTCAGGAGATAAAGCAGCTGGTTGAATCAGTGGCACTGTTGATGGCAAAAAATAGAATTTCTGGTGAGAATGCAGTCGCATCCCTGTATCAGAGATTGTTCAGTCAAATATATCCGTTTTTAGCGTCGCCTTTACCTGCACTTGGTCTTTTTAAATTTGATGGTTATCAAATTTACGAGCCGACGGATATTGCTCCTGGAACAATGGTCGTGGTTAGTAGTGAAGATAATCAACAAGCGTTATTTAGAACCCAGTGTAGTCACACCATATACCCGGTAAAAATTTCAAATTTATCATTGAAGAGGGAAGGCCTGGTTGGCTCTAAATTTGAAATCGAACTTCAAAATACGACATCTGTTCCGGGCGCGTTGAAAGAGCTTAATTTTTATATTAATGCCGGTGAAGATTGGGGGGAGAATCTAAGGTTCAAAAATGCTGTAAGTGACCCAGAAACCCGAATTTTTCTGGAGCTAAGTAACGGGAAGAGGTATGAATGCAGGATTTCCTTTGGCAAAGTTCAAGAAGACAATGTAAATCCTTTGTATGAAATGCGTCAGTACTTTCAAATGCCACAACTTCATTCCTTTATGAAAATAGAGTTCAATCAAGCACCTGAGGAGTGGAGTGATGGAAGAATTATAATTCTAATGGAAGCTGAATGGCCAAAAAATGTAAGACTCAGTAAGGATCTCCTCCAGCTCAATGTAGTGCCTGCGGAAAATTCCCAGTATGAGGATTCAGAGATTATATTAGTGGATGGTACAAAGTCTCAACACCCTATCTTGGCGCCAAATGCAAGTGATGAGCTTGAACTTTATAAAGTTGAAGGTATTTTTAAACTTAATGGAAGTGATCGTATTGCCATTAATCCTAGCTTTGTTAGTGAAGATGTTGAGACTTACGATTTGTCAAAAAATACGAAAACTGGATTGTATGAAATAAACTTGCGAATGCCGAATGCATTTGATATGCCAGAGCAAGTGGTGGCTGAAGCTCTTTGGCATTCCCCCCAATTTAGCAACCATCTTTGGAAGCCCCTAAAGACCCGTTTTTATGATCGGGATATAAGTGGCGTTTCTTCAGGTGTACTACCGAATGTACGGAACCCTATAAGCCCCTACCAGCCAATGACTGAGTTGACAGCAGAGCAAAATATTATGTTGTCAGCTATTAAGAATAAAGTTCGCCTCGAACTACAAGATCTACTTTTATTGCTGGATTCTCTCGGGAGTGTATGGAAAGGTGAGTATAAGCCAGTGCGGATATTATTGGATTCTCTACGTGATGTTGATAAGGACTTTACCGACAGTAGTGGCAGGGTAAAGTCTGGTATTCATTATATATTAGGCTTCAAGAGCATAGAGGAATATCTTCGCCCACTAGTTTTGGATTTTCTGGATCAAGTGGAAAGGATTCTGCAGATTTGGGTGACCGATCTTCCTGTAAAGCTCAGTGGTGATTTTTGTGTTGTTGGTCGGCATGACTTGGATCATAAAATTGTTACTTAAATTTATTAGTCGGTGTGGATATGAATATAGAGCAATGGAATTCAATTTATACTTTTGTACAGGCAAGGGAAACACGATTGGAGAGTGGCAATGCAGAGGAGTATAAAAGTAACCTAGATAAGGGCGGTGAGCGTTTAGCTCTATTTGAAAGTTTGCTCTTAGATTTAGCTAGCTGTGAACGTAGTTTGATGGCGCTGTTGGCATCCAATATTGTCAGGGATATTATTACTGTCTTGGCTATCCATACTGATGAAATTGTTCGAGTGGAAAGCAAGCAATCGATAAATGACTGGAAGCTACTACAAGAGTCAAAAGGCGGGATAAATAATGGAGGAGTATACTTTTTTGACCTTGTTGAGCAGGAGCTGGCTAAAACCTCTCCGAGCATTGAGGTGTTAGAAACCCTCTATTTCTGTCTGCTATCTGGCTACAAAGGGAAACATTTTGATTCAGAAAGCAGGCTTAAAGAAGTCTCCGAGCGTCTGCAAAGACGCATAAAATCGATAGTTCAAAGAAATGAGTATTCTAAAGTGATTGCCTTGGAGGAATATTACCCCAATAGTGTAGATGATGTGCATGGCGATAAAATTGAGGTTGCAGAATATACGGCACCTGTGGGGCCAGACTTTAAAGGGACTCCCCAAAAAGAAAATTCAGAAAATAGCTGGAATCTAAAGCCTTACAGGAAGCGACGTAAACGTTCTGGTGCTTATGGAGTAATCTAATGTCCTGGATATTAAATAATAGTATCAGAGCTAGGTTAAGTGAGTTTGATTTGCTTGCTTTACTCCAGCTGTTGGATTACAAAGGTTTTTCCAGCAAAGATATTATGTTTATAGGCAATAGTAGCCTGACCTCGCAAGAGCGTATAGTTGAAGACGTTGTCATACATGATGACGGAGTTGACATTATAGTTAATTTTGGTTTGCTGGGCGCTCAGACTGTTCTGCCATCGCGCTGGATCAAAAAGCTTGAGAAATATAGAGGCGTTAACGAGGCAACTGAAAAAGTTCTTGGTCTTTTGGATCACTTTATTATAGTGGACTACATTGCTTCTGCCTATCCAAGCATCAATACTGCACTTTTTAAAGATTGGAGAACTACAGCAAGGTATCACTTATCTTTGGAAAAGTATCGTTGTAGTGCAACTTTTCACTGGGTCTTTTCAATTGTTTTCCCAGAATTCTATGTTGGGTTGAGCTCCGCAAATCAAACAATTAACAAAAGGTGTAATGATGTAGTCTTTGGAGAGGGTCTTGACCCTCAGGTTGTCTCCCTGGGAGGATGGAGGAGGACTTTAACTCAGGCCCAAAGTGTTGTGTTGAGACACAAAGCAAAAAATTATAGAGCTAATTTTGATTGGCAGAACGAAATAAAAAAGAGGCTAAATAGGTATATCCTTCCAATAATCAGCGGCATGGAGTTATCAGTTAGTGTCAGGTTATTAGAATACTCTAGATATTCAGGTTTTGTTCTGGGTGGGGATAGCCTTATAGGTAGAGACTCAATAATAAGTGATACCGGCGAACTAAAATATATCAATATTTACGAAGGGGTAAGTAATACATATAAGTCCAAGCCTGACGAGTCCAGCTGGAGCCGGGTATGTCAAATCCAGCCTTAGAATACCTTAGAGAAAATGCTTGTATTGTCGATGAATTGTCTAGCCTAACTTTGGATGAATACTTTGACAAAATATCAGGCGATTGGGTTAAAGGTAATTTCTCAGCAATTGTTGATCTTTGTGATGAGATTATTCCCGACGATATCTACGATGTCCGAATTGTTTTCTACTATCTATACTCTTCCTGGGTCCTCTCCAAGCAGGAGGTTCATTTAGATATATTGGAAGTTACCTACTCTTTAGTGGACGGATTTCTTGAGGATCATGAGTTCAATAAGGGATCAGAGAAAAAAATTGTCAATAATTTTTACGAATGTCTAGCGGTGTTTTGTAAAAAATTGGCCAAAAGGTTGGAACGTTTCCCTCCCTCCATTGATGGCGATGAAGAAATAATCTCTTCTATTTGTGAGCTGTTAGAAAAGTTACAAGAACGAATATCCAAGAATGAAGATTTTACTTCTTCATTTAAGTCTATAAGTTCAATTATAGAGTTGTACTTGCCGTTATTGTCTGAGGTGGAGTCCAAAAATAAGGGTGTACAAGACTGCCCGAATGGTGAGGAAGTTGGTGAAAGACAGATGCCTTCTTCCACCTCAGATTCTGGTACGCCTCCTGTGGATCTTGTGAGCGGGGCGTCATATTACCTTACCGAGTTGTTGGAAAAAATTTCGCTTCTTAAAAACTTAAGTGAAAGCAGAGAGGAATATAAGGCTGCGATTGTTGTTGAAGATATTCGTTATTCTCTTGCAAATTTTAATCCCCTTGTGTATTTCCCTGACTTGTTTCGAAACTATACCGAAATTATTGCAAGAAATGCGGACGTTTATGCAGGGTATATTGCAGAGCATGAAGAGAGTCAATGGCAAGCGTTACAGCAGTGTTATATGGTGGACAGGGAGAGTTTTAAAAACCTATCGGTGATTCCGGCAAGGATAACTTCTCAAAGACTGGAGCACTATGAAGATGAATCCGATGATGTGTATCAATAGCGTTGGTTAGAGTAGATAAATCTTACCTGTATTTGGTTCGATTTATCTATATCAAGCAGGTAAAGGGAGGCAAATGTGCTGGCATCGACAATCGAAAAGAAAGAATATGGTGATCCAGATCTCCTGTTGATAGAGGCAACTCTAAAAATCGAAGGGAGAGTAGAGAAGCTGTCCGGGACTTCCATCGATTCATTTCATGCTGATCTAGAGGTGTATGGATTTAAAGGAAGTCTATCATTTTCTTATGACGTTGACTTTAAGCAAGATACCTTAATTGAATCATTTTCATCTGAGGCCCCAATCTGGATTGACATTTCAATTATTCCAGTTTTCAAGTTTGGGTCAAAAGTTGAACCCATAAAAATTAAAGGGTTGGTGACCGAGAAGTCGGTTGCTGAGCGGCGAAATGAAGTTCTGGAAGGGCAGCCTGTGCTGGTTCGTAATTACACAGTTAATTTTTCTGATCCTGCCTTTGTACTTTGGAAGCAGCACTTTCCCTGTGAATTATATACCAATAAAAGTATGCGTAAAGTTATAGAGCAGCAGCTATTTGGTATTTTGTCGGTAGATTTTAAGTATGAAAAATTGGCAGAAGTTTTACCCATGATTACTTTGGGACTGGGCCTTACTTATCCATATCAATGCCAGAGTACAGGTGGATTCCACTCTGTCAGCTTTTACGATTTCCTTATGTCTTACATAGACTCCATTTTTGGGGTTTGGCTATATGATTATAGCACCCACACCTATAAAATTTCTGACCACAAACCAGAACCTAGGAGCAGTAAGGCATTTCTGCCTAACGAAGTGACGGCGCTTAGAAGCTACTGGCCTGAAACACCTAGACATAATTTGCAGATGCTGAATGGTATAGCTATTGGATCAGATCGTAAATTGTTTAACGTACCAACTTCACTGAAAGGCGTACGTAAAGATTTTCTGTATCGGGAGCCGCTGAAGAAAAAGTTTGATGAATTGAAAAAAGTAGATGAAAAACGGTTTAAAGAACATGGAGTTGAGCTTCATGGCGCTTTTAGCCAGTGGCCCCTAGAGACGTACTTTCCTGGTTGTGAATTTTCTGTTGAGCCCAAAGCTTGGGGACAAAATTTGCTCTACTCAGGAAGAAAATACTGCTGCTATCGAGTCAAAATTTCTGCAGAGCAAACTGATGGCTCTAGAAAGAAAGCTGAGATTACAGATAATGCTACATATCGTTTAAGCTATACATTTTATGCAGAGCAAGCCGAAAGTCCTAAGATCCATATGCCAGATATTCAAACACCATCAAGCTCATTTTATGTTGAAGGGAAAGTAGTGAGTGGAATTGGATCAAATAGTGAACTTACTTATGATTTGCAAAAGAATAAGAATACCGAGCAGTTTGAATACCAGGTCTACATTCCTTTGTTTGACCAGACAATTAGAGTTCTATTTGAAACGGACAATGCAAATCCTCACCTTTATTTCCCTCTATATAGAGATACGCGAGTACTTGTTGCAATGGACCTTTATCAAGCTGTAATTGTGAGGGTGCTTGATTGGGGTCGGCATAGCCGTTTAACCCCGGACACTCAGGGGAATCATCTCCTTTTTGGAAAAAATGACACTGACCAGACCTCTGTTAAGCATATTTATCAACAGGGTAAGCCAGAACTTCATATTAAAAGAACCAAGGGAAAAGATACTGAACTGCTTCAGATGAAAGAAGGAACCTTAATTTTACAAACTTGTGAGGAATAAACTATGCCACAGTGTGTTTGTGCCGGTGCTGTACTCAAGTGTTCGTTTGGTGCGGCACCCAGTACATTGGCGGTGACGCCAGAAAATAGAGTATTACTATCAATGCCTGCGGCAACTATACGAGATAGTATCCCGTTAAAAAATATTATGCCGTTTGGACCCTGTAGTTCAATGTCCTTTCCTGCAACTGCATCAGCCACTGCAGCGGCCATGGGTGCTTTGACACCGATGCCTTGTATTCCATCTATTTTATCGCCGTGGGCAAAAGGTGATCCTAGTGTGTCCCTGGCAAATATTCCCATACTCACGAATGACAGTAAACTAGCTTGTATGTGGGGTGGTGTAATTTCAATACAGCAAGCTGGACAAATGAAAGTGGAGGCCGTGTTATGAATCGTTCTATGTTAACTGGTTGTATTGTACTGGGAGTTGTATTTTTACTTTGTGCAGTAACATTCTTGATCATAAGGCTCGTGTTACACTGGGATGCTGAAATCACAGCCAACTTACTGAGCCACTTGAGCCTTATAGCGGTTATCTTTGCCTGCATAATTGCCCTATTTCTTATTGGATATGCTGTTTATTCAATTTTTCAATCCCGGCGTCATTTTGTTCGAAAATTACTGTTGATAGGACATTCACAGCCTAAAGATATTATTGTGAATGAGTATATCAAGAAGAATTTCCCCCTGGAGAGCCTCGAGCCTGTGTCGGTCCCAGCAGATTTCATTGGCAATGTATTACCGAAGATTAAGTGGCAATTGCAGCGACTACGAGGGGCATGGTTTTTACCTGCACCAAGACTATTATTAACATTCAATGTGTTACATCTACAGTCAATGCAGGATGGGGAGTTAGAAAAATATCTACACGATATTGTCAGTCTTTCCTCTGAGGTTTCTCCATGGGGGAAAAAGCTTGAGGTGCACATATTGGTGCATAATATGGATGTGATAAAGGGGTATTCTACCGTTCACACTCAGTTATTTAATAGTGAGGTGTTTTGGAGTGTTACTGATCCATCTTCTTTTGATCTTGAGTTGTTAAGTTTGGTTCAGTCTAGTTTGCACCAACTCCCTGATGTTAGTTCTGAGAGGTTCTCTGATTTATTAGATTTCTCTAATTCAGTATCGGAGAGAAAAAAGGAAGTGTGTGATCTATTAGAGGGTTTGGTGGTAATATTTGGTCGGAGAGTTGATATTGACTTGGCTTGTTAAGCCAGCGGAGTCCTGAAACGGTATTTATTGTTAGTCTCCATAGGCTGTTCGGCATTTTTTATAAAAGTTTAAGACTGAAGAATATATGATTTATTTGGAAGAAAAAATGTCGACGGCCAACCATTTTTAGCTTGCCGATCTGAGTATGAAGTATGCCAGTAGCAATATGAATTGTGCGCTCGAAATACTTGCTTTGGTTTGGGGCTTGTTTCTTATGCTTGTTTAAGTTCTGCTTCAATGCTTGGCACGTCCTAATGCCCACCGGGCCAAAAGAAGCGAATGCGTGGTATTTAAGGTGCACCGTAAACACATCCCTACAATATAAAAATCTTCTCTATACCTTATAAGGCCACGAGGGTATGGAAATCTTTCCTTTCGAGGCACTTAAAAGAAGTGCCAGCTGCAGAGTGCCCAACTATTCCTTGATTGAATTCATGGTGCGTACCTTCCGTACTACTTACCTGTATCCAACTCTGAAGTGCATCAGTTAATCATCTGGAAAAGAACAGTCAGCTGAAGGTAACATCTGCCGCCTCTTCTCCGCCAAGAGATTAAGTGATGAGCTGACCGAAGAGCAACGATGTCAGATTTGGGCGCTAAATAAAAGTGATTGGAGTCAAAAGTCAACTCGAGGACACATCAAGAACGCCATCAGTATTGAAGAGCGGCCACAGGTTGTCGATGATAAATCGCGCATCGGAGACTGGGAAATTGATACCGTTATAGGTAAAGGCCATAGCGGTGCTCTGGTCACCATTGTAGATCGCAAGAGCAAATTTACCCTCTCTCAACAGGTTGAATGCAAGACAGCAGAGTTAGTTGCTCAAGCAACTATTGTATTACTTGAGCCATACAGGGACTTCGTACACACGATTACCGCCGATAACGACAAAGAGTTTGCTCTGCACGAGAAGATTAGTGAGGCTCTGGATACGAAGGTCTATTTTGCGCATCCGTATTCATCTTGGGAGAGAGGCCTAAATGAGAATACTAATGGCCTGCTGCGTCAGCACTTTCCAAAACAAACTGATTTCAAGCTTGTGGACCAAGCAGATATCGAAGCAACTATTGAGTGCCTAAATAATCGTTCGAGAAAGATGTTGGGCTATAAAACCTCGAAATAAGTCATGGGAGAATATACGGCTGCCGCACTTCAGAGCTGAATACAGGTTACAAGAGGTTACAATTGAAATCAAATAAAGTCGAATGCATGAGTTGCGAAAATATTTCATACAAAAATCACTATTCTATAGAATATTTTCTTGCTGAATTCCTGCTTGGTATCCTATACTTGCTGTATGGCTAGTTTTAGGGGGTCGACATAATATTAGATGAAGGTGGGCCTAAATAGAAACTGTTCTGAATCGTGCCAGTGATTTAATTTTGGTAGTTGAATTCTTCCAATAGCACCTATTTATTGGTTGGTGGTTTAGGTTTTCTCACTAGTTTATTTGCTAGAGCTATTTTGTCGGTTGTTTAATGTCTGGATTTTATGTATCTAGCCATTGTTTTTAACTCCATAGTGGTTTCAGCTATATCAATCATAATTTTGGGGGGATCATGGGACTATTAGTTAACTCTAAAACTAAGCAGAGAATTTATTTGAAATCAATTCACTCAATGGGGAGGGATGCTGAATCTTGTGATACAGCCCTATACTGCCCGCTTTGCTCACGTCTACAGTGTGTTATTCGTTATCAGAATTCGGCTTGGTATCTCTACGATGAAAGTAGGAATGGAACCTATTTAAATGGTGCCAAGTTATCTGCTGGAGGCACTCGCCTGAAGGAGGGGGATAGTATTTCATTCCCTGGGGATCAGGGAAACAATTGGACTTTGGAGGATACATCCAGCCCATCATCGGTATTATTATTCAATGGCGGTGAGCAATATATTGAGTTGGATAAATGTAATGCGCTCCCGAATGAAAGGCATCCTGAGCTTTTGATAACCAGGGAGGAAGACTCATTTCACTGGTTTATAGAGCAGGGCGAGTTAGTTAAGCCATTGAGGGGAGGGGATAGACTTTACTTCTCAGGGCAGCCCTGGGTATTTTATCCTAATGATATGGTGTTGGAGACCCAAGTATATCAGATTCAAGACACCAAAGATGATCTGCATTTATTTTTTGGTGTCAGTTTAAATGAGGAGAATGTTCAGCTCGTTACCTCCAACCGAAAAATTGAAAAGGATATGGGGTATAAAGTACACCATCAACTATTAGTTATCTTGGCTCGTCGACTGATTAGTGATGGTAATAGTGGCTTTCCTCTAAGAGACAGTGGCTGGATAGCTACCGATTTACTGCTTCGTGAGCTAAGGATTGAAGCTGCTTATCTGAATATTCTAATATATCGCTGTAGAACTGCATTTGAGCGGGCGGGTATCAAGCACCCGCCCATAGATCGGCGCCAGGGAGAGTTAAGGTTGAGACCATGCAGGGTATCTATTCAAAAAGGCGAGGATCTGGTTGAACACCTGCCCAATATTGATGGATCCATAGCTTCGCCTATGTGTTCAGGATTTGGTTAAGGTAAATTATTTTTCTCGGATGCCAAAATGTTAATACCGGAACAGAAGGAAAGAATATACTGACCGGAGATATGATGTGGATATGTCGCGGTTAATTCGCAATTGCTGCTCAACTATATTGTAGCACTAGGCAGTATATTCTTTCCTTACACTTTAACAACACTAGATATTATCTGTTTCTTAACTTTAACTTCATCCATTTGTGTTGAGATTTATTAGAGGTTCTGATGTTATTGGATTGTCCGAAATCCAATTTATACAGTTGTCCTTGTAAGGCTTTTCTTATTGCTTATATGTTTTTAATGCCTTTTGGGTGATATGTTACCATCAGGGATCTATTTATGGCGGATTTGCTTTCAGGAATTCACCATGTGACATATCTTATATGGTGATATCTTTTTGCGGCATATATTCTTTTATATTTTCTGTGTTTAGTTTCAGGTCGTGTGTAAGCATATATTCTACGGTCCTTCCAATTGAGTAAATATCATCGGTTGATATGGTTTTTGTGGATGTTTTTGTAATACCTTGTTCTTCTTGAAGGTAAATGGACAGAGAAATATTGCACAGTCTTCCATCGCAGTTCAATTCACTTATAATGATTTCATCAATATCGAGCTTTGTGGGTTTTGTGTTCAAAGTTGATACTTCTCGCCACTCTTTTTTAGCTGCCAATTTTCGCTTTGGGTCCAGAAGTACTACTTTTGTTATTTCATCTAGTATAATATCAGATATTAACAAGTAGGTACTTAATTTAGGACCTTGAAGCAGGTTATCAGTACTATTGATTTGCACTGGCGGAATTATGAGTGTGCTGTAGATAGGGGGCTGTTTTTCTGGAATCAACATACAAAATCCTATGGTCATGATACTTACCAGTAAACCTCCCATTATCTTTAAGCTTGGCCGCTTACATTTGGGCTTGTAGGTGGCTATTTGCTGTGTTGCGATTAGCGCTTCACGCCGTAGTTGAATGTTTAGTAGTGTTTTTATTGTATTTCTGGCGGACTGTAATGATGGCCTTGATTTAGATTTTTTTGATAGCATGTATCTTGCCAGGCAAGTAAGGTCACAAGTAGTTAACTTGGATACACTGTGTAGCATCGGTGGAGTTGCATATAATATGTTTTTACGGGTTTCTTCCAGGCTGTCATGCACCAAAAATGGATGGCATTTAAAAAGGTAAACATATATTAGAAGCCCAACAGCAAAGATATCAGTAGATTCCTCTACAGGTTGCCCCAAAATTTGTTCTGGAGTGAGACACTCCCATGATCCTTTGGTAGTTTGGGCTCTTTTATATTTTATATGTTCTGTACAGAGTTTCTCGGAAACACCAAAATCGACAACTTTCACCTGATTTTCTGGTGTTATCAAGAGGTTACTGGGTTTTAAGTCCAAGTGTAGCAACCCCTGTTTATGTATTGCTTGAAGGGCTTCTAAAACCTGCAGAATAAAATGCAGAAACTCAGTCCTTGTCATCATTGAGATGGACTGGGTGGTGACAGGTTGACTGGTGTCAATAAGCTCCATAATAATGACTACATATCGATCATTATGTAATACATCGAAAATTTTTATCACATGGGGGCTGTCACACTTTGCTATGGCTTGTGCTTCCAGCAAGGTTGCTGATGTATCGAACTGAATAATTTTTATGGCTACATTGCGCCTCAAGTGTTTGTCATATGCTTTAAACACACTTCCTTCCCCGCCTTTACCGAGAAACTCAATCAAATCATAGCGGGTGTGGTCTAGCGGAAGTTGTTTTATATTCATGAGTCAAATAATCTAATAGCGTAAAATTTATTTGTATTATAATTTGAAGGGGTTAAAACTTATGCGCGGTTCTCCTTGATTGAGTTGGGCCCCAAGCTCTTTGGTCTATAAGGGTTGCTATCTCCATTGAATGAGAGGAGGATTGGGGAATTTATGGGTTTACTTGTATTAAATCTTATCGCTATTGCGAGCTGTTGAATTTACCCCGTGTAAATGATAACTATTTTATTGTTGCCTTCGGGCTACCCTAACTGTTTTTCCTAGGTATTGTGAATTTAATAAATGTTGCACTTCAGCGTCAATTCAAAATTTTGTATGTTTTAATTTCATAATCCTGAATTCATCTAATTCCAAATTATTTGAATTTTGGCATGGAGATTGAGAGGCAAGTATTCGCTAGTCCTGGCGCTACTAAGGAATTTTGGAGGGATAAGACGGATTTCAGGGGGCTACGGCAGCCGACAGGGATGGCATCGCTGGTTTAGGGTGCGAAGTAGTGGCAGTCAAATAATGCTTTATCGGTTGGCAATAATTTCATCCCGATGTTTATATGGGCTAGACGCGTGTTATACAGCTTATAATAACGTTGGAAGTTTAAAGACATAAGATACAAATCCCTGCCCAAGTAGAGCATTTTCAGTATGGATGCTTCCCAAGCGGTACCCTTGGTCCTCAGATGCTGGGACAGCGCTTTCCTTCAGGTAGTAAAGATGCAAAACTACTGTATGAAGTTCTTAGGGCTGCCATTTTTTGATCCAAGTAAATTAATAAAACGCTCGACAGATAATAAAGCTAGCATCAAAAAATTGACCATTACTGCCTTCCAGAATGACAAATTCTACAGGTTCTATAGTGGTAAGGTTGAGTATTTTTTGATTAGTGGTTTTTTAAATGGCTCACTCAAAGACTCGAAGATAGGTGGCCACTACGGCACTTTTATAGTAGTGACCAGCCAGCCCCTAGCTGGCAAGATCGGTGGTAAGCGGCTCTTTATGGAGGTTACAGGAGATTTTTAGTTGCTGGCGAAACCAACGGTGTACTATGTCACTATTACAGATCTTGGGCCACACCAAATAAATTTCCAGTGGGTCAATAGGGCTGGGGAAAGGGAGAATCTGGATGGGGTTGTTCCTGGCAAAGAGTTGCGCCATACCTTCGGGCATGGTGCAGAGGTAGTCTGTATTCAAGATTACCGGGATCATATTCTGGAAGTGAGAGACCCGCACGGCAACTTTCCGCCCCAACTGATCAGCCTGAGCTTCTGATTTCCCCGATTGGCTGTTCCCCCATTCCCCCATATGATTTTCCAAATGGGTCAACCCCATTTTATTTTGATGTAAGGTAACATGCTTTTCAGCGTTGAACTGTTCCCTGGTAATATTCAGCCTAACCCGGGGATGATCATTCTTGGCGACCACTACAAGGCGGTCTGAGGCTATGTGTTCCGCCTGTAGCTCCTTGGAGTCCACCGGCTGGTAATATAGAGCGAAATCTACCGCGCCGTGTTTCATCTTTGATTCCAGGCCACCAACCTCTAATGGTGAAATCTCAATGGTGATATTGGGTGCTATCGATTCAAGGTGCCTGAGCAGGTTGCCCAGGAAAATAATTTCTGCATAGTCTCCACCAATGATGTTGAAATTTCGTCTCTCTACGGTGGGATCAAAGTTAATTTTCTCTTCAATTTCTTCCCGTATTTGATTTAGTGCCTCACTGACAGTTGCATGAAGTCGCTCTGCCCTTGGGGTAGGCGTAAAACCGGTACGTTTGCGTATAAACAGCTCATCCCCGATGGTGTGTCGCAAACGTTGTAAGGCAGCGCTCATTGCTGGAGGGCTCATGCCAATACATTCCCCCGCTTTGCCGAGCTGACCATTTTCCATAATGGCTTCAAATACCGGTAACAAATTGAGATCTATCGATCTAAGGTTCCGTTTCATACTTAAATTCCATTGAGTTAGAACATCATACAGGTTTTAACTTTCTCTGTATTCCGGGCACAACAAGCGCTCCTCCAACAAATAAAGTGGACACCTAAATACTGACCCCGCCTAACATCTACCAGCAATAGAATAACGGGTGGAAAGGGGATAGCTGCAACCTGCGCAGGGTAACGATACCATATTTAGGCGCCAAAATGAAGTTGCGAAATTTTTGCTTAGATGCTTGGTCGAATGAATATGCATATGTAAAGCAAAGAAAAAATAATAATTATTCAATAAACTTTTAACAAGAGGGTGATGTGCTAAGGCCTCATTGGAAATTGGTGAATATAAGGGGAAGTTGGTGTTTACTACGCATACTCAACGTCGAAAAATATCGATTTCACCTAGTGTTAATAAATAAAATTTGAGCTTTCTGGTAGGGGCTCCCTGCTCCGCAGGTGCGCTCTTGGGTACGCCGTTCGTGCAGTAAATTCCCCTGAGCGAAATTGTAATTTACAAAATAATGAATTGACGCAACTATGCAGCGGCTTCTACCCTGAAAATGTAAACCTCTACTGCGACAGGTCAACTTTGCCAGGAGAATTCCAGGGTGTAGGGCAGTAATAAGGCTGGTTTTTACTCAAAGGCAAATCTTGGTGACTAATTTTTAGGTGTGTTGATCGAATAATGACGAGAAGTTTTAAAAGGTATAGTAGTGAGAATCCTAGTTGGGTTCCACCTGCTTACTCCGGAAAAATTATTCGCTTAATAAGTGCAGCTAATAGTCAATATTGTTTCTATAAATGAGTGGTTCCAGCTTGATCGTTTCTTAAATTTTCTTTTCCGAATAGATAGTCCACAGAGGGATTTATTATGACCAAGCTTTTCAAGCCCACTTGCCATCTTGCACTGGCTACAGCCCTGGCTTTGTGTTCACTCGCTGGAATGGCAGCAGAGTGTACTAATGAGGGATATAAGAATGTCCTTTACGAGCAGCCTGTATGGCTTGTGGGTACATTTGGTGTGACATCAACACTTCCTCCCGGTACTGACGATGGCTCCTGGTTTAGTACACCACTACCTGCAGCGAGCACCCTGACTGACGATGCCTACTTCTCTGAAAAGCACCCGTGGAGCCAAGATACTATTTGGTGGGATGCCCGTGTTGCCGAATCCAGTAATAACGAAATTATCATTACTCTGGATAGAACCTACTTAATTATCCAGCTCAAGATTCAGGCAGATAACAGCGATATTTATACCGTTTATTACCTTGATGAAAATGATACCTGGCAGAGCGCCTGGGAAGCGGGGCCCACTAACCAGTGGGGCGTAACAACACGAAACTCAATCGACTCTATCCCTACCTTTGCAACTGATCGAATTAAAATTGTTGCCTCTGAGGGGGATTACCAATATTCGGTGTCTGAGATTTATGGGCGTGGGATTGCCTATGACTGTGACTAGATAAGTGGATTGGGGTGGTAAATATTTGATGTTAGGCTACTGGTAGAAATGTATTGCCACTGGATGCTTTTTCATTATATTTTTATAGTTTCTGGTTCTGGGATTTCAGCCTGGGGCCGGAAGCTACTGGGGATAGGTTTGATTGGTTTTGGAATGGTGGTTCTAACTAGTTTGGGGGAATAATGTTATTGATGTCTGCATTGGTGGCTATTTCAGTTTGGCTTAAGGGGAGGAGGAAGCGCAAGTCCGGGTTGTGAGGTTCTCGTTTTCTCTTCTTTCCATTTCTGCTTTTTTGGGTTGGGGTATTGCTTTTAGGTGAGTATTCCGCCGCTCTTGTGGCCGTTCGGCTGGTTTCTTTTTTTTGGTTTTTATCTGGGTGCTTGGTGGGGGTTGGGTTTTCTGTTGTTGTGTTTTTTGTGGGTGGTTTTTTTATTGAAATGTTTTGTAACGGTTTGTAATTTTTTTGCAGTTATTTGGCGTATGAATACTGTAAGTCTCAAATGAGTTTCATTGAAAACGGTTAATGCTCTAAAGTAATTAGGGGTGAGGATTCACTTAATCGCACTTGCGATAGTGATCCATAGTTATTTTTATGTTTTATCTCCGTATGCAAAAATGCTTGCTGAAGGCTATTTCTGCTGTGTGAATGTTTTTGTTGTTTAAAACGCCGATTTATATGAGGCAAGAGTTTGCCTTTCTTGAGCTGGTTTTAAGGTTTAAAGGGTCTGTGTAATTCCCTGTAATTTCTGTGAATTTTTTGCAATAAATAAGAATGCTCTGTAATTGAGTGATTTGTACATTTTGTGTATTTTTGATTTGCAATTAATTTCAAGTGAGAGATTTTTTATGCCGATACTATTTTATCAGTCATTGTGCTCAAATGGCGGAAGTGTAGATTTTAATTCGTCGGGGGAAAAAATGGTGAGCCGGGGCAAGGGTAATACTTTATCAAAAGCAATTGAGTATGTGAAAAAACATAATTTAAAGGTTGGTGGTGGGGGTGGTGATAATGATAGTGAGGCATCATTTAGCTCCGATGTGAGTGCATTTGATGAGGGGTTACAGGTTGAAACACGTTTGGTAGATGTATTTGTTGGGTTGATTAATGATGCATTGAAAAGGATGATAGGTCACTCAAAAAGAATATATAAAAAGGAGCCGGATATAATTTGTCTTGGTGAGATTCCTTGTGTGCTAGCTGATAAATTTATATCAGGAGATATTTTAAATAGTTATGAGGTGGCGGATAATCTTTGCACCCCAAAGGAAAGTAGGCATGCATTTTTAATTTTGCACAAGAAAGGTTTTAAACTTACTGTCACCCGTCCAACTAAAAATATTAAAGCAGACACTCATGCAAGTTGTGTGGTGGTGCAAGCAGAGGAATCCAAATCTCAAAGTGATAAGTTTAAAACGACAATTTCATTTGTCCATGTTCCAAATGAATTGGCTAGAGAAAAGAAAAAAACCAAACCATTTTATACAAAAAAGCATAAGATTGATACGGAACAGGTTCATCCCGACCTAGTTATAGGTGATACAAACCAGCCGCAGTCTGATTGTACTCATACATGGCTAACGGGCAAGTCTGGAGGCACTCCTATCACTTATGCGCCTTGTGTTAGAGATACAGGTTCGAAGGTATTGGGGGAGAGTGGAAATGAAGCCACTGGAAAAACAAATTGCAATAGAGAAAAGCCTTATGATGTTGGGGTATATCAAATATCCACTTGCAAAGCTGAGCTCAACTACGTAACTTATTTGGCCAAATACAAATCTAAACGTCGGATGGAGAGGAAAAAGGCAGATGAGGGTGTAAAAATTATGAAGTGTGCTGTGTTTACAGACCACTTAGGGATGCTGGTGAATTTGGTTCCAAAAAATGGAGATGTTAAAGTTCCTTATTTAGAACCTAAGCAATCAAGTGAAGGAATCAGTTCGCGTGTCACTTGTATGGCAGACGACTGTAATGGAGCTGACTCTAGTGTAGAAGAATTGGTACTTGAACCTTTTAATGCAATGCCCAATGGGAAGCGTAGACATCCTAGCTCTAGTAGTTGTTCATCTTCGAATGCAAGGCCTGATAATAAACGTAGACGTCGTGGCAATAATGCTCGTCCACACATTTCTGACTCTGATGACTCTGACTCTGATTACAATTAATAATTTATTAATAAATTAATTATTCCGGACACCCATAGATTGGAAAGAGAAGCCAGTTACATAAGACAAATTCTGGACACCCATAGATTGGAAAGAGATTCTATTATATGACAAGTGTTGATTCAGGGATGATTCAGGACGCCCATATATTGGAAAGAGATTCTACTTATATGACAAGTGTAAATTCTGGGGTGGCATTACTTCTGATCTAGACGCAAGAGGTGAGAAACACCGAGGATTCGCATCCAAGATCCGAGAAAGTTTGTATTGGGATAAAAACCAGCACACGGAAGGTAGAGGGTTTAGAGTAGGGCTAGATTAACACGGGCCAGCTGAGAGGAAGTGGCGGCAGTTGCTTATGCCGTGTACCCAGCGTTTATTAAGTTGGCTACAGACTAGAGATGGTTATTGCTGGACACCCATAGATTGGTTCATAGATTGGAAACAGATTCCATTTATATAACAAGTGTAAATTCTAGAGTGGCATCACCTCTGATCTAGGCGCAAGAGGTGAGAAACACTGGAAATTTTCTTTTCAAGATCCGAAAAAGTTTGCTTTAGAATAAAAATCAGCACGCGAAAGGCAGAGGATTTGGAGTAGGGCTAGATTAACAGGGGCCAGCTGAGAGGAAGTGGCGGCAGTTGTTTATGCCGTGTACCCAGCGTTTATTAAGTTGGTTACAGGCTTGTTGCACTGCTTCTACTGAACCCACCAGGCCTTTAAAGCGACTTTCAAAATTGCGGTTTAAATATAGCCAATGCTTGGGCGGGATACCAAGCCGCTCTAGGATGGGAGGCGTCTTCTCGGCAATACAACCCCGTTTTCTGGGATCTAAATGTCGGCCACTCCAGTCCACAAGCTGCAAATAGTGATCCAATTGAAAGGGCAAGCCTTTAGGCATATTCAGGCGCTCACCGCCTACCAGTGGCAGTAGCTCTTTGGGCTGCTCGCCTGTGATTGCTGCACGAATACGCCGTTGAATCGAGGTATGACTGGAATCTTCAGGCGCTTTTGCCATATTGGCCCGGATAGGATTGAGATCAACATAAGCCATGCAGGCGGCAAGCGCTTTTTCATCCAGTAAAGCCTGGGACTTGAAGCGGCCTTCCCAGAAACGGCCTGTACAACAGTCTTCGACATTGGCTTGACGAGCGATAGACTCATTCAAACAGCGCATAAACCAGCTCAGATCCATCAAGCGGTCTCTCCATAGAGCGATGACTTCCTTTAGTTTTCTCATTTCACTTTGATCGAGGCTGTCCCCTTGAAGATAGCGTAGGGATAAGTTGGAAGCTTTGAACAGTTTTTGCCAGCGGAGAATAACTTCGCTATCAGGCCAATTCAGCGCTTTTTCTTTATCGATATAAAGCACGATATGGTAGTGGTTGCTCATTACAGCATAGGCGGCGATATCAAGAGCAAAGATTGAAGCCAGGTCGTGCATTTTGGACTCAATCCACTCGCGGCGATGCTCATAGTTATTGCCAGATTCCTTATCTTTACCACACAGAAACGCTCGCCTAACACAGCGGGAGACGCAGTGTGAGACTTGGGCGTTGCAGGGTAGGGGCATCGATTTGAGTGTTATGTGTATAGTTATACGGTGTTTGTATTCCGCAGTATCTGCAATGTCAATATCTTTGTGGCTTAAAGCGCCGACTTTGGTGGTGTCCAGAATAGGCGTGTTTAGTTGCTTGTGGCTGTTCGGCTGGTTTATTTGAATTTTTGTTTTTATCTGCCTGCGTTGTGCGGTTTGGGTTTTCTGTTACTGGCTTTTTTATTGAAATGTTTTGTAACGCTTTGTAATGTCTTTTTTGTGGAGTGAAGTGTAAATTTTGGTCGTGGAGTTTATTTTATAGCGATATAATTTTTGTTTTCTCTTTAATAGTTAATGGAGGGTTTTTAAGGGGTTTTGGTGAGGCGGCCTTAAGGGAATAAAACAATGAAAATATTACCGTTCTAGGTGGTATATGTTGGAAGAGCTATTGTAGTTGGCTAGAATAGCGAATGTTTATACCCTGCAATATATTCTGTATGTGTTTTCAGTAAGCATGCACTTTATATTTATTGTTTGGTGGGGATTATTAATTCTGGAAGTTTTGATCTAGAGGTGGCTGAGTATTCTATGCTGGAGTATAAAGTCTTTAGATTTTTGAGTAAAATTTAAAGAGATTTAAGAAAAGTGCAGCAAATATACATTATTGATAGTTGGTTTGGTATTTAACTCCTGAGGCTAAAATATATGATTAAAGGAGCGATATATGTGGGATGAGTTGGAGAGCGTGTTTTGTATGCTCGATAGGAACTTAGATTTTCGTGATTGCCCCCCTCCCAATGGGAGTTGGTTGGATTATGATCGACATCGTCCAGAAACCAGAGCCTACACCGTTGATATCAATGGGCTCAAAACTAAAGCTGGATTGCTTTCTGTTACTATTGAGGATTATGACGAGAAAAAGAAATATAGGATAGTAACTACTAATAAATCATATAAAACAAAAAAAGTTCACTGGCTACCTTGGAGTGAAGGTGAATTCACAACTCATAAACTGAATGGGAACGAAGATTATTGGTTTATAACAGCAACTTTATCTGGTTGTATAGTTGGGTTTAGTAAAGAAGAGTGTGAAATATTTCATATTAATGGGAGTTATGCCGAGCTCGCCGTTAAGCGCGAAATACAAAAACGCTATCCAAAAGGTTGTGATTTACTTTGTCCATTAAGTGGGCGCAATTTCAAAACCTTAAATGGCTGGGCTGAGGCCCAGGTGCGCCCTAATGAGGTTAATCAGTATGGTAAAGTTACTCACTATGGATCTATAATAAGAAAACAGTCAGATGCTAACAGACGTCCTGGATCAAGGTTAAAAATATTCCGGGATAAATCACCTAAATATAGTGCTGATATGCGGCGTGCAACTGTGATCGGTAAACTTAAAGACGGTGTTATCCACCTCATATACCAGGATATTTCCGAGATGAGCGAAAATAAGATGAGCGAAAATAAGGTGTTATTTCCATGGTATGAAATTGCCAAGCAAAATATTTTCTAGATAAATTTGAAACAATTATGATGCCGGACACCCATAGACTGGAAAGAGATATCAGTTATATGACAAGTGTAAATTCTGGAGTGGCATTACCTCTGATCTAGACGCAAGAGGTGAGAAACACTGGGAATTCTCTTTTCAAGATCCGAAAAAGTTTGCTTTAGAATAAAAATCAGCACGCGATAGGCAGAGGATTTGGAGTAGGGCTAGATTAACAGGGGCCAGCTGAGAGGAAGTGGCGGCAGTCGTTTATTCCGTGTACCCAGCGTTTATTAAGTTGGTTACAGGCTTGTTGCACTGCTTCTACTGAACCCACCAAGCCTTTAAAGCGACTTTCAAAATTGCGGTTTAAATATAGCCAATGCTTGGGCGGGATACCAAGCCGCTCTAGGATGGGAGGCGTCTTCTCGGCAATACAACCCCGTTTTCTGGGATCTAAATGTCGGCCACTCCAGTCCACAAGCTGCAAATAGTGATCCAATTGAAAGGGCAAGCCTTTAGGCATATTCAGGCGCTCACCGCCTACCAGTGGCAGTAGCTCTTTGGGCTGCTCGCCTGTGATTGCTGCACGAATACGCCGTTGAATCGAGGTATGACTGGAATCTTCAGGCGCTTTTGCCATATTGGCCCGGATAGGATTGAGATCAACATAAGCCATGCAGGCGGCAAGCGCTTTTTCATCCAGTAAAGCCTGGGACTTGAAGCGGCCTTCCCAGAAACGGCCTGTACAACAGTCTTCGACATTGGCTTGACGAGCGATAGACTCATTCAAACAGCGCATAAACCAGCTCAGATCCATCAAGCGGTCTCTCCATAGAGCGATGACTTCCTTTAGTTTTCTCATTTCACTTTGATCGAGGCTGTCCCCTTGAAGATAGCGTAGGGATAAGTTGGAAGCTTTGAACAGTTTTTGCCAGCGGAGAATAACTTCGCTATCAGGCCAATTCAGCGCTTTTTCTTTATCGATATAAAGCACGATATGGTAGTGGTTGCTCATTACAGCATAGGCGGCGATATCAAGAGCAAAGATTGAAGCCAGGTCGTGCATTTTGGACTCAATCCACTCGCGGCGATGCTCATAGTTATTGCCAGATTCCTTATCTTTACCACACAGAAACGCTCGCCTAACACAGCGGGAGACGCAGTGATAGTAAGGCGTAGTGTCTAGTGAGACTTGCGCGCTGCGGGGTAGGGGCATCGATTTGAATGCTACGTGTATATTTATACAGTCTTTGTATCCCGCAGTTTCTGCAATGTCAATATCTCTGTGGGTTGAAGCGCCGATTTTGGTGGGTGTCCATCCAGAATAGGCGCAGAATAGGCGGGCGTGTTTAGTTGCTAGGCAGCTTGTAAAGGCTGGGTGCGCTCCAGCCATAAGTTATTGTTGTTGCTATTGGAGGCGCGCGGAATCGGCTTAGTTTCGGCCTGACTTTTCACACAAAGAAACCGGCATTTGCCGGTTTCTTTGTGTTGATCGCTGCGAGCAACGTTAAGGCGTAGTTTCTGCTTCCAGGGTTACGCCACTATAGGATTCATAGCCGTAGACTCTGATATACCAGGTGCCTGAAGCTGGACTGCTAAAAGTGCACTCTTCATCATTGCCCCAAAGGTAGGGGCGACAATCAAATTGGCGAGAAGTTGGGGAGGAACCGTAGCGTACATAGAGGTCGGCATCCCCTGTGCCGCCAGACATCTGAATGTTTAAAGCGGATGCCCCTGCTTCCACATCAATAGTGAAACTTTGCCAGTTTCCAGCGCTGCCGGATAGGTTGCTTTCTACCCACCCGGTACCGGGCTCACTTCCGCCCCCGCCACCATTGGCCATAGCGACAGCCGCTGCGGCATCAACAATACCCGCGCCGCAACCACTACATGATGAGGGAAAACTACGGGCGGAGTCGGTAAGAATAGTTTCGACTTCATCTGGGGTGAGGCTAGGGTCCGCTGAGTAGAGTAGGGCTGCCACTCCAGCTACATGGGGTGCAGCCATGCTGGTGCCCTGGCTGTAAAAGTAGCTATCACTCTCCGGGTCTGTAGCCCCGCTGTTGTGAGTGGATAGGATGCCATTGGGGTCGTCGTAGTAACTCTGGGCACCGCCTGGCGCGGCGACATCCACCACATTACCGTAGTTGGAATAATAGGAGCGACCACCACTGCGACTCGTTGCTGCAATGGTGACAACACCATCGCAGCTTGCGGGTGAATATAACCTTGCATTACTGCTACTATTGCCTGCTGCAACAACCACGGTTGCTCCAAGGTTCCGAGCGGTATCGATGGCATTTTGGTAGGTGGCGCCGCAGCTGCCGTAACCACCTAGGCTCATGTTTATGACTTGGGCCGGATAGGGGTTGGTTGGAAGGCCATCTACTGTGCCTCCTGCGCCCCAGATTATTCCGTCAGCAATATCTGAGCTGTAGCCGCCGCAACGGCCAAGCACCCGAACAGGGACGATTTTAGCTTTGTAAGCGACACCAGCAATGCCCATATTATTGTTGGTGACTCCGGCGATGGTGCCGGCTACATGAGTGCCGTGCCAGCTGCTGTCACTTTCCGAGGGGATATCTGGGTCATCACCACAGGCTTTATCGGTATACCAGTCGCCGGGATCTGTGGCGTCGCTGTCTCGGCCATCGCCATCTACTGAGACAAAAGTGTCCCAAATCATGTCGTAGCCAGGTAACAGGTTGTCTATCAAATCAGGGTGGGGGCGGTAGCCGGTATCGAGTACTGCAATGACTGCTCCCTCACCCTGGGTGATATCCCAGGCTGCTGGCAAGTTTATGCCGCCGGTAGATTCGTAATAGTGCCATTGATTGAGATAGCTGGTGTCATTGGGTGTGGCCATGGCACGCATGATCAGATCTGGCTCTGCGTATGCTACATCCGGGTCCTGTTTTATACGGCTGAGAATTTGATCTAATTCCGCTTTGCTTTTGCGTTCCTCCAGGCGCATTACCTGAGCCCCGCTCGCTGTGCGGCGTAAATGTTGCAATTTATGGCCGACTCTGCGAGAAGCTTTATCTACGGTTTCTTTCGCCATAGTGGCCGCCCGACCGACCTTGGCGTTGTCTTTATATTTTATGATGATGCGATCAGTTGTTATTGAGCTAGCTTCCTCTTCTGCGTGGGATAAAAAAGATGCTGTGCACAAGATCGAAAGTAAGCTGACTAACGTAGTTTTGCGTAATGCATAGTTGAGTATTGGCTTTCTCATGGTTTTTCTCCGAAATTGTATTTATTCAACTGGCAGTCAAAGGCTGATAAGTCAGAAGCTCCCAAGTTGGTCTGTGTTGGCAAAATGATGGGATAGTTGCGGGACTAATAATGACTAAGTGTTTGCCAGCCACTTAGAGAAAGCTAGCACTATATTTTCAATCTGCCACACAATAAAAACGATTTAAAAATAATTGTCCTCATGCTGTTTGTAAGTATAGGGTGGTAAGTTGCGTCAAATTCTTTAAAAACTGATGAAAATCAAGTTGTTATTTTTTTTGTGGGCAGGTTTGTTTTTCAAGGAGTGTCTATGTTTTTTAACTTTGAAATAGTTTTATCTGTAACGGATTGAGTTTTTTGCGACTATTTTTTTTTGAGAAGTCAGATTTTTGGAATTTCAAATTAATAATTATTGAATTTACCATTCTGCAACTCGTTCTTAATATGATTTCAATACTCTCATTGTACTCTTTGTGTGTGTCCGGTATGGGTTGATCGGTGAAGCCAGTAAAGCAATTAACGGGAGGGGTAAACTCTGAACACCCAGTGCGTGGAGATAAATCGGTAAAAGGTTGGAGGTGAAAGCCCTATATCGGGTACGGCCTAGCAAGTAGCTGAGGTCCCGAGTTATGGGCGTTATTCGGTAATGGCTAGGATTAAGTGTTGACGGGGGAGGGCAGCAGGGGTTGTGAGTACCCACATCGATCTCCGGGGCCTGTTGGCCGGATGCGTGTACAGGTGTCCTTTGAGTGGAACTCGGGAGACCCTGCGGATGATTCGTGCCCATCCTGCACGGTTTGGGTCTGGTGAAACCAGCTAGGCAAAGAGTGGGCATTTACGCCTTCAGGAAGTCAGATAGATCCATAGAGGCGTTGAACCCGGTGAACAAAGTGCTAACTAAGAAAGTGCCGCATGGCGGGGTCGGTGGAGCGAAGGGGGCTAATCATAGGAAATGGCGTTCTATGCCGGACCTGACTGCGACTTAGAGCATAGCCGTAGGATCTTCGGGGTTGGAGTATCTACACGCACGCACAAAAGCATAGCGTAAAGAGCGGTTTAATGTCCTATTCCATCATTTCATCTTGCGGTTGTTAGCAGAAGTATTGGTCACAAGAAAATATGCAGTGAAGTGGCCCCTTGATCGGTGTACCAATTCAGGTGCTAATTCCCTGTTTCTGTTTGATGCGCAAATAAATCTCTTTACAGTGAACGGATAGAGATTTGGGGGTATTTATTCCTGACTTTACTTGCTTTTATATCACGCTATCGTTTCCCTTTAAGAGAATAGGTCTTTTAGAAAATTCTTGGTTCTCTTGGTCTTTTCGTTCTTTAATCTGTTCAGGTTTGCTCAATTGCGGCCAAAATATCGATAAATATCTACCAATTTCACGCAGCTTTGATATGAAAACAAACCTAATAAAATCCAATATGCTTGTTTTCGTGTCTTTATTTATATGTGTTTCCGCTTAGAAAAGACTCGGCCGTGTATTGGAAGATTGCAGTTCAGATTTGAATGCAGGTTCTGATGTTTTTTCAGAAAAGTTTTGTTTCAGATTGCCAAGAACAAAGAAATCTTGGTTGTGCCAGCAAAGCTTAAGCTGCTGTGGTGGCAGGAAAGACTGTTCCCTTCACTGCTTTATCGCCTTTCCTTTAAGCAGATGAAAAAAATACTTCAGCCTTTGGGACTAAAATAATTGTATCTTTGGAAAGGCGGAGTAAATTGGGACATGGTAATTTCCTGTGACCACTGTGGTGAAGTTTGGGAGCTTACTGCTAAGGCCCTGTCGAACATTCAAAAAATTACGGGGGATTTTCCTGAGGGGCGTATTACTGCAAGTTTAGTAAAAGCGCTGAGAAGGGAACTTAAGTTGCCCATGCTCTACAGCAAAAATTTTGCTAATCATTTGACTATGAGAGAGGGATGCTGTTTTTGCTGCCAGGAGCCCTTGGGGATAGCGGAAACTTTTATAAAACACTGTCGGGGCTGTGGGGCCCTTAATTTGGATCGCAGGTTCGCTTAGTGGAGAGCGGCTCATTTACAAGCACCCGGCATGCCGAATTATCGGCATGCCGGGGTGGGGTACAGGAATAATTGAAACTATGACTTCTTCACCAACAATAACCCAGTTTCAGTATGGTCTGTATAGGGGAACTGGTCGAACAGAGCGAAGCGCTCAATACGATGGGTTTTAGTCAGTGACTCCAGGTTTTCCAGCTGGGTCTCTGGGTTGCAGGAGATATACAGGATTCTCGGGAAGCGGGCGACCATCGTACAGGTGTCTTCATCTAGCCCTGCTCGGGGAGGGTCGACTAAGACTGTGGAGAAGTCGTAACTATCCAGGTCTATATCCGCAAGTCGGCGGAACGGACGCACTTTGTCGATAGCCTGGGTGAACTCTTCACTGGATAGGCGCACAATATCCAGATTGGTGATCTGATTGTTGGCAATATTCTCCTGGGCCGAATTTACTGACACTTTGGAGATTTCAGTGGCCAGGACCTTGCGGAACTTCTCGCTGAGCGGGATGGTGAAGTTGCCATTGCCGCAGTAGAGTTCCAGCAGGTCGCTATCGCTATCACCACAGGCACTCCTCGCCCACTGGATCATGGAGCGGCAGATCTCTCCGTTGGGCTGGGTAAAGCTGCCCTCTACCTGCTTGTACTGGTAGGTCTTCCCGTCGATATCCAGCTTTTCGGTAACGAAATCTCGCTCTAAAACCACTTTCTGCTTGCGCGAGCGGCCTAGAATCGGGAATCCCAGCTGTGTTTGCAGGGCTTTGGCCTCCTGCTCCCAGGCTTCATCCAGCTTCTTGTGGTAGATCAGTGTAATCAACGCATCGCCACTTAGCGTGGTGAGAAACTCGGCGGAGAACAGGCGCTTGCGCAGGACTTCGCTATTATTGACAGCAGCCAGCACCTTCGGCATCAGCTGGTTCATCAGCTCGGAGCCGACGGTAAACTCATCGATGATAAAGGGCTTTTTGTACTCACCCTGGCGGTACATGGCGTAATTGGCTACACCTCCCTCATGCCACACCTTGAACTCGGCGCGCAGTCGGTAGTGGATGGGCGGAGAGGGAAAGAGCTCCGGCTCCAAGTCAGTGAACTTGCTATAAGCCTCTCGCAGGCGCTCGGCCTTGTTTTGAAGCTGTTGTGGGTAGTCGTCAGTGTTAACGCGGTACAGTGCCATATTACAATGCGGTGTCAGTACAAAAAGCGGGCGCGAATTATATAGGAAAGTGTATGGCAATAGGTGAGATAAAAATTCCGGTTCATGGGCAGGGGCTTCACGAGTTTACCGGCAGTGTAGCTGACTGGGTCAGCGAGCAGGCCCCCGATGAGGGCTTGTGTACACTTTTTATACAGCACACCTCCGCGAGTCTATTGATCCAGGAGAATGCCGACCCCAGTGCCCGCCGCGATCTGGAGAGCTGGCTCAACCGGCTGGTACCGGAAAATGACCCCCTTTACACCCACACTCTGGAGGGGCCGGACGATATGCCAGCCCATATCAAATCCAGCCTCACCGCGACCAGCTTGTCCATCCCGGTGCAAAAAGGGCGCCTAATGCTGGGTACTTGGCAGGGGGTCTATCTGTGGGAGCACCGCTATCACCACGGTAGCCGGCACGTTATCCTACATATCTGAAGTATAGCGGGGTATTGGCCGCCTATAGCCGCTGCAATGGGATCGTTACATCTGCCTCTGGCAGCGCTGGTAGATCAATGGCCTGGCGATTCCTTCCGGCAACCTGGGTTTGTCTTGCTTTACGGTTTGGGCGCGTTTTATGCCTGTGTGGGATGCAAAGCGTCAGTGGAGCGGTGAGCTTGCGGGTGTTTAAGATTATGCCTCGCAAGGTTAGGTGCTGGATAGTTAAGTCTTGCTCTTTTTGTATCAGAGTTCAGCAGCAGATTTCCCCTATTCTTGGGAGAAGATAGCTAAATTATTGGTTCATGAAGGCCCTCCAAAAAGAGGGGCTGATTTAAGTATCAATGTCGTATAAATGGCGTATCTTTCTCAAGGTAGATAGAAGTTTGGTGCGAAAATATTCCCTTGGGAGTGCAGAGGAGTAGGTACAAAGTTCTGAGTGGCAGCTCAGCTGAAAAGGCAGCTCCTTGGGTATAGTTTGGCCCTCGTTATCAAGCATTAATTTTGGGGCTGCCAGCCAAATCCTTCCTTCTTTCCCTATTAGACCCTGGTCACACTAGCCTCGAACCCCTAACAGCCCCGCAAAGGTTTGTGAGCGCTAGCTTATGGATTTTTGGTCATCCTGACCGTTATTTATGTAACCGCGAAGGAGTATAGAAAAATAACTTTCAAATCAAAGAGTTGCAGGTTGATATAAAAAGCAGGATAGTAGTCAAAGTGATCATTTTTGTATTTTGTACGATCGAGCCAGGTGGGCTTAACTTTATGATTTTAAAGTAATATTTTGGCTTTGGCGGAAAAATTGATTCTGAGATAGTAATCAGGATAATAGTAGTCATGATGACCACTATATAAATGTTATTGTGGCGGTCGGCTTCATTGATTTTTCGTAGTAACTGAAGCTTTAGTGCCACTAAATTGCAGCCGGTATTGAGCCCTTTTTACTGGTTGCTATGCAAGCAGTTTCGTTCCTAGGGTATTTGCTCAAGTGTGGTAGAGGTGGGCAGCCCGCTGCAATTTCGTGGAGTGCCAGTAAAATAGGAATTGGTTGGGGAAAGTGCGGTATTCTTTCCTCGTAAATATTGGGCAGCGGCCAGCCAAACTATGGCTGGCAAAGTGCTGGTAGTCGGTCCCGAGCGCGCCAACCATAACCAGGCTAGGCAAGCTCGCCCAACCCCTTCGGGGCTGGGCTGGACAGCCTACGCGTTGCTTCGGCTGCCCTTGCTAGCGGCGTTAGCATTCGAATCAGGATCGGACTTTAGATGAGAAAAGAAATACCAGCACCTATTATTGCTGTGTTGTCAGAGCACTTGCCGGATCTAGAGACTCATGCCAGCTTGGATAACTTGTTTCTTCACGCCGATGCTCCAGGAGAACCTCCTGAAGGTTCGAAATCTGTCAAAACGCAATCTTGGTTGCGGAGAATTAATAAAGAGTCTGGCGATCCGCTGGCTGTACTTGGGAAGCTAATTGAAAGCCATATGGAAATTCCTGACCC
Source organism: Microbulbifer regidiadema (SeqCode) (assembly GCF_052466995.1). Classification (NCBI taxonomy): domain Bacteria; kingdom Pseudomonadati; phylum Pseudomonadota; class Gammaproteobacteria; order Cellvibrionales; family Microbulbiferaceae; genus Microbulbifer; species Microbulbifer regidiadema (SeqCode). The sequence goes on from NZ_CP174297.1 coordinate 509,661, forward strand.
TCAGGAACCAGTAGTTTTGTTTGGCTCACCTCTACCTAGTCTTGATCCGAAGAACGCATTCAAAGATAAGCTCGAGTCTATTTTATCGCGGTGTAATCTAACTTATATCTCAGGCGGCTATATTTCAGATGGACGATCTGCACCTAGCAGATCATTGGCCCAACTTATTGAAGGAAGAGATATTCCTGCTATTGATGCAGAATTTACTCGCGCATTAGCAAATGTAAATTCCGAGCCCAGAGAGGCAGTTTCCGCCGCTTGCAATATTCTAGAGTCAATATTTAAAACCTACATTTCGGATGAAGGCCTGCCCGCACCAAATAAGCAAGATTTACAAAATGTATGGAAGGTGGTGCGTGGTGACCTAGGATTTGATCCAAACCTCGTACAAGATGATGACTTAAAGAAAATTTTATCTGGCATCCTGTCTGTTGTGGATGGAATCGGGGCGTTCCGAACACATGCGAGTTCCGCGCATGGTCAGGGAAGAAAACTATATAACGTAAAGCCGCGTCATGCTCGCTTGGCAGTTCATTCAGCTCACACAATTGCGCTATTTGTGCTAGAAACATGGGATGAGAGGCGCGGAGCGTACAATGCTAACAATGCGCTGCAGGCCGACGTCTAACTTTGCGCACTTTATGCGCGGTCGCTTCGCTCCCATTTTCGCGCATAAAGCGCACAAAGTTAGCCCCGGCTGAGCGCGGCGTTAAGCCCTCAGAGAAAAAGTATGGATGCCAAAGAGTTTGTAAAACGCTGGAAGATCGAGAAAGAAGATCTCCTGAAACTTTATACCTCCGGCAGTGAAGAAACTGAGGTGGCTTCCATAATCAAGAATATGGAGCTAAATCCAAACCAGCAGAAGCTGATGGTATCAGTCCTAGATGGTGTTCTTACTGATACCTTCTATTCCTTGCTATTGGGGCTTGATGGCTCTGGAAGCATAGGCGGTACTCAACATAGATTTAAGGTATATGACGAGTCTGGAAATTTAGTATCAGATTGTGGTGATCTTGAATCTGAAGCGTGGGAACAGTTTCATGGTGAATAGCGAGCTTCGTGCCAGGCTTAACAAGGCGCTCAACTACACTCCGGCCGCAAGCGGCCGGAGTCGGACAGCCAAAAGCGTGCTTCGCACTCGCTGCCGGTTAGCTTAGCGTTATTGTGGCGGTCGGTTTTATTGATTTTCCGTGGTAACTGAAGGTTTAGTGCTACTAAATAGCATCCGGTGTTGAGCAATTTTTCTGATTGCTATTCAAGCAGTTTCGCTCCTAGAGTGTTCGCTCGGGTGTTGTAAAAAGAGGCAGTCCGGTGCAATTTCGTAGAGTGCCAGTAAGATAGGAATTGGTTAGGGAAAGTGCGGTATTCTTTCCTCGTAAATATTGGGCAGCGGCCAGCCAAACTATGGCTGGCAAAGTGCTGGTAGTCGGTCCCGAGCGCGCCAACCATAACCAGGCTAGGCAAGCTCGCCCAACCCCTTCGGGGCTGGGCTGGACAGCCTACGCGTTGCTTCGGCTGCCCTTGCTAGCGGCGTTATACGAAAATTTAAATATGGATGTATCTAAGTATTACGACAAGGCTAAGGAAGTTGGAGAGCTTGCAAAAACTCAGGCCCCATCCATTCTAACTGCTCTTGATTACAGCCCTGACGATGATCACCCATCATCGTGGGTGCCAAAAGTGCAGAAGTCTCTGCTTGATTTTTACAAGGAGTTTCCGGGGTCTGAAGTAGCCAACAAAGCCTTAAACCTATATATACAAGGTGCAATACTGGAAGATCGGGCCGAACGTAACATGGCCGTAAAAGTAGGGTTTGGGTGTTTAATCCTAGGTGTAGTCATCGGATGGTTTGTATGGGCTTAGCAGCGTATAACAAGGTTGAGCACAATCGCCCTTCGGGCTGGACCTCCGTAAGCGTCACACCTTTTGCAAAAACACGCAAAAGCTGTGCTACATACTCCGGCCTGTGTCAACGGCGTTATATTTCCCTATGAATATCGAAGCACGTATTGAAAATGTAAAAATTGGTACTTACGAAACATTTCTGACCCTGAGTGGCTGTAGCATCCAGGATGTTTCACAATTAAGTGTAAGTAACCCTGAGGAAAGGCCTTTTATTGTTGGCGATCTTATTTCACTGCCAGTGTCGATTTGTTTCGTTAATGAGATAAGCCAGCAGTCAGAATTTGCTTCCCATTATATTCGTCAACTACCAAGTAAAAATGGCACTGAGATATGTGGGGTAGTAGAATCTATCGATTCTGAGGGAGATATTGTATGTGCTATCAGTGAGGTTGGTAGCATACACGTAGAATTAGAAATTTCACTTGAAGTGGTGGTTGGTGCGGTGGTTTCTTTTAGTGGTGAGCTGCGTGCAAAAATATAACAATTCAATCAACTTCGCGCCTACGGCGCCGGACAGCTTACTCTACGCTTCGCTTCGTTCCAGCTGCCGGTTATTGAGGCGTTAAACGATAATTATGGAAGCAATCTTAGATTTCTTATCCCCCATTTACTTCATTGCTTTGACAGGCTCTTACGCTTTATTACAGAACCTTCAGGCATTGGGAATAACTAGTATATGGAGTGGCCCATATATTGATTTGCCGGGCACAATAAACATTATTTCAGGAGGTTATTTTTTATTTCTATTGCTCCTATGCCTAGTTAATGTAATTTCCTCCGTAGCACTATCTAGTAGGTTTGCACTTGCGCTCTTTGCGGCCTGGCTATCTCCATGCATATTGCATAGCTTTGGGGTGTATACGGTTGAACCAGTAGTTCCAGAGAGGTTTACCATTGGATCAGGTGGTCCAGATCAAATGGGCTTGCCTGAAGGGGCTCTAATAAACTCTATTACTGTAGTCGTGCTTAGCTGGTCGATAGCAACAATTACTCTTCATGCATTCCGAGCAGGCAAGAGTTTTAAAAGCTTCTTTGACCATATTTGGTACCTTTTTGGTGTGTCAGCAATTGTTTTTTATGTAAGCGATCAAAGCACAGTCGGCCCATCTAATGAGCTTTCACAAGCAAAAAGTAATCTTTATACATCACTTTCAAGACTGGATAACGAGTTAAGACGCCTAAACAACGGATGTGCCGGTAATCTGAAAAAAGAATACCAGGATCTATGTTTGTGGTCAGAAGAATCTAAAAATTACATTGATCGCTATAGAAACATGAACGATGTAGAGGTCACTCTTACCTCGGCTCCAAATATTGATGAGATATTATCATTATCCAGAAACCAGAATATCAGTGCTGTTAACTTGAAGGCTGAAATCGAGCGATACAATACTAATAATTGTAAAACATCAGCCTATTGCAGTTCATTAAGTGTTGATCTGAACAGGCATCCCGGCTTACTTAAAGGCGATGTGAATCCTTATACAAAGTATGCACTTTCTATAGAGGCTATAATGCCGACTATCACAAGAGAGTGGAGTAAATTTAAAGAGATTAAGAATAAAATTAATGGAAAATCTACTAAAGAAAATAAGCGATGGGTTATTCTTGTTTTTGTATTTTCAATACTAATCGGCATCAAGGTTTCAAATTCAAGCAGAGAGTTGTTTGGGGGTAGAGAGGAATCTATTTATAGAAAAACCTTATTCACCACTATAAAAAATATCAAAACGAACTCATCTAAGTTGATAGATTTAGCCGGTAAAGCGTTTAACAAAGCATTACAGCGGACAAGCCGCTGAATGCGGCGTTATTGTGGCGGTCGATTTTTAGATGTTCTGTAGCTGCTGCAAGCATCAATCTCTATCTGAGCACTTTTTTCTGAGATTTTTCCTGAAATTTGGTACCGCAGTTTCGCTCCAGTGCCATCGTTTTAAGTCAGCAAGCCCTGCAAGCCAGCTACGCCATCATGGAGTGCCAATCAGATAGTTAACCGGTTGGGAAAGTATGGTATTTTTCCCTTTAAATTTATCGGGCAGTGGCCAGCCAAAGTTGGCTGGTAGAGAGCAAGTAGGTGGTTCAGTGCGCGTCAGCCATAACCAGGCTAGTCAAGCTCGCCCAACCCCTCCGGGGCTGGGCTGGACAGCCTACGCGTTGCTTCGGCTGCCCTTGCTAGCGGCGTTATACAAACCAAATGAGGCCTTCCTAGATTGATGTTGAAATTAAGTGATAGCCTTGAAAGGCTAATTGATAATGAAGCGCCTCCTATAGTAATCGCTCTATTGGCTAGCCATGAGATGATTGAAAAGGATGATCTGAGTATCTACGACGTGATGTCTGATGATGTGCAGTCAGAGATAAGGTCTTTAGCTAAGGCTTACGAAGAGAAAGGGGAAGTCGTTCTTGTTGGTGGAGGTGGGCCTTTCGATCACACTGAGCTGGCTAAAAATATCGTATCTTTCTTTCAAAGTAAGAATGTACAGTTTTAGCGCATGGTATAACAAGGCAATGGTGCGTCGCCCCAGTAAGCTGGGGCTGGACCTCCGTTTCGCTGCTTCGCAGCTACACTACGGCCGCACATCGCGGCGTTAGAAATCAAAGGTAGTCATGGAGAGTATTGAAGAATTAAAGTTGGGCGTAAGGCCAGAGGCGGCAGTTTCTGGAGCTGTTTTACTGCAATCGGAATACAGTTCTTATCTTACTTTCAATGCACAGAAGGATACCGATAAGCCAAGTCCATACGGTGGCTTCTACACAGCCGATGCTGGTACCGCCATAGTGGAATTTCAAGGTTGTCTAATCAGTAAGTTTGGTTACCCTAATGATGAGGCAGCTATGGGTATCCCAAAGTATAAAGACTTTGGTTACGATATTTGCGTAGTGAAAAATTCGGAATGGGTAAAAGAATTAGAAAATCTCAATAACTATTCGTTTCCAAATACAAGCTATGCTGATTTTAGGCACTTTATCATATTCTTCCATGACAGTACTTTTGAGTGTATCGCTAAAGATTTAGTGTTGAAGCTATCTGATCAGCCGTACAGCGAAATAATAGGTGAGTTGAGTGCAAAGGTTTCGGCGGAGTAAATTTCTAACAAGCGGCTGCTGTCGGACTGGCAAAAGCTCCGGCTTCGCCTCCACTTTTACCAGCCGCAGAGCCGGGCGCTGTGTTTTATACACATATTTGAATCCTATTCAAAGTCTCATACAGAGAAATAGCCTAATTTCCCGACTGGAATGAATGAAATTTAACCGTCTATAAGACCAAAAGCGCTTGAGTTTTACGCTAAATCTAGCGCTTTCCCTGGAGTAGAGCGCATATTGATTAAACAATCACCAGTATCCCTCTCTACTTAGGTATCTGATCTTGCCTGTAGTAGATAGAGTTGAAGCTCTCAATACTCTTGTAGAGCTTATCAGAGTAGTAATTTTCACTGGTTCACTTGTGTATAAAACTTAGGCCGGGCGTTATGTTACTAAGGAGAATCAATGAAAAGTGCCGTCAAAGAGTTTGAAAAGCGTGAGTCAGATGTAGAGCGCAAAGTTGTATTGTTTGGTGTTGCTTTATTGTTAATTTTATTTGCAATAGGGCTGGGTGTGCTAGTTAATCTATTTTTATTAACTCCATCTACAGGTCTTGCGGTCAAGCTGCTAAGTTCTATTGCGGTTCCCGCCTGTGTATCCGCCTATGTTTTACATTATTGCTATAGGAATTATTTTGTAGGTTTAAAGTAACCTAGCAAACAAAATCAAAATTGCCCACAAGTGGGCTTGGACATAAATAGCTTGGCTGGCGCTTCGCGCAGTATAGTCAATCTATTTATGCTATTTATTTTAAACGTTATGGCCCTAAAGAATAAATATCTATGAGTGACGATAAAGGATATCAATGCTTTCTATGTGGTGAGCACATCGATAATCAAGGAGGTCTAGATCCATGTGCAGTCGATCTTATCGCTAACATTGATCAACCCACGGACAAGCTAGATCTCCAGCGTTTCTTCTGTCACATTAAGTGCTTCAAAAAAATCAACAAACACGCCCGCATATACAAGCCAAGGTTCGAGGATGCTTCTAGCTAAAAGCCATAACAAAGCCAAGCACGCTCGCCAGCAAAGCTGGCTGGACCTACATTCCGCAGCTTCGCTGCTCTATTTCGGCCCGTGTTGGCGGCGTTAGGCATCAAGGGAGATATCTGTGTCATTTTGTGTTACAGAGTATTATTTGGTAAATGCGCGACCTGCATTATTAGATATCGCAGATGACGCTTACCTACGTGAAGAGCTTTCAAGAGTCACTATTTATAGATCTGGATATAATACTCATAACGAAGAATCTCACAGAAAAAACAATTTGGTAGCAATAAAGTATGCCCATCAAGTTGAAATAAAGAATGAGTGGGGTGGTGCTGCATTTATTTCGAAAATCTACCAAGCATCGCTGATTTCGGAAAACGTATTTGATAGGTACTGGTCCATTAAAATTACGGACAATGACATTGAAGATATAGAAGATTATCACGGGGCTATATTACCAAAGGCAGAGTTTGAGCTTCCAGAAGACGAAAACATGGCAAAATGGGTTCTTCAAAATTTAACTAAAGGCCGTAAAAATGCCTAACAAAGCAAGCCAAAATCGTAGCACTTCGTGCTACTGGACTCGCGCAAGCGCTCGCCTTTGCTTGCGGCGTTGCACAAACCCGCTGCGCGGGAGTGGTGCCACTTTTAAATTATAAGAGGAGTTTTAGAGAATGCATAACCGGGTATTGCAAAATATATTTTCTGCGTACAGTGGTTATTTATCTAAAACTGCGCAACCACTAAAAAATTTGAAAGCTATCTCATCGATTCAGGAGTGCCGTACAAAAGCGATGGGAAGCAGTTATTATCGCTGTAAGCACAACCATGTAACTGAACAGTATCATTCTTGCAGACACAGAAGCTGTCCTCTCTGTTCAGGTCGAAAACAGCTGCAGTGGGTTGATCAGCAGCGTCGTAAATTATTTGATACGGAGCATTTTCATGTGGTCTTTACTATTCCTCATGAGTATCTGCAATTATGGCAATACAACGAAGAAAGGCTTACAGATATACTCTTTTTATCAAGTAAAGAAACGCTATTTGAATTGATGGCGAGTAAGGACTATCACGGCGTAACCCCCGGGGTGCTTATGGCTCTGCATACTTGGGGGAGGCAGTTAACTTTACATCCACATATACACTGCCTGATAACCGCTGGCGGTTTGACTTTAAGAGAAAGTTGGAAAGAAACAGGTAAATATTTATTACCTGTGAGAGTGGTTAAGAGTCTTTATAGAGGGAAGTTCCAAGCGCTTTTATTAGAGCAGTATCGTGCCGGGTTACTCAAGTTCCCTCCCAGTTGGTCAACTGGCCAATTTGATATTCTCTTTAAAGCTTGCTATCGCAAAGAATGGTCGGTTCGTATTCAGGAACGATATGAGCATGGTCGAGGTGTTCTGCTGTATTTTTCACGCTATATCAAAGGTGGCCCGCTGAAGCCAAAGCAGATATTAAATGTGGATCATAAGGGGGTGGAGTTTCGTTATTTTGATCACCGCGACCAGCGACGTAAGCAACTTCGGTTAAAGCCTCAGGAGCTCTTAAGACGTGTTTTGCAGCATATACCCCCGATAGGTAAGCATATGGTACGGGGTTATGGATTATATGCTGGATGCAATAAGAAAAAGCATGACCTATGTAGCAATCTCGTGGGTTTAATGAAAGATCAACCACTCCCGGCTGGATTGCAAATCCAAGATCTGGTGGTAGAGTGTGGTCAGTGCCACGAGCCCACAAAACTGAGTGGCAGGATGTGGTCTAAGGCGAAAAAAGGAATTTCCTTTATAAAGGGGGCGGCTCGGCAAGATAGTGCCGGCGGGAATGTACAACACGGCGATGAACCAGACACTGCAGGAATGGGCCTCTTTAGTTCGGCCTAAACTCAATGCCAAGTCATTTTTTTTGCCGCCTGCAGTGCAGGTTATCTTAGCGTTATACGTCTATGAAGTGAAGGAGTAATTTCATTGAAATTAATGAGCAAAGAAAAATTTAGGCAATGGAAAGAAGAGCGAAATATTCCGGAAGATGTCAGCTTTGGTACGAGCAGAGCTTATTACGGTCTATGTTTTCGCTCGAGGCCAGGTGCATTGTATGTAGATAGAGAATCGATCGTTCATTGGTCTTATAGCCCAAATGATTGCCCAGCGGCAATGTTTGAAAAAGAAATAAGAATCGACATTCCACTCGAGAGCATCAAGTCTGTAAAAGTAGAAAAATTAGGTTTTTGGTGGAAAATAGCCTTTATGGGTGCTAGATGGGTTGTAAAAATTGAAACTGATTCAGACCTGCAAGAAGTAATTTTCTATGAAGATCCCTCAGATCTTGTGAGCCCGATCCAGGCAGCTAGCGCAGGAGCCGTATAACAAGTTTAGGCACCCGACGCCTGCGGCGCTGGTGCTAAAAGCGTTAAATTTCTAGGAGTTGCAATGAGATATTTAGTATTTTTCCTATTTGTTATGGTTTTGGCTGGTTGCAAGTCCAATCCTATTATTCCTGCGCCTATTGCGGCTCCGAATCAACAAATTACTCATAAGCCGTTAATTAAAGTCAATCCATACTACCCTAAGGACCTTCTCAGCCGTGGTGTGGAAGGGTGGGTTCTAATGGAAGTAACAGTCTCTGATCAAGGAAAGGTGATTTCATCAAAAGTAATAGATGCGAGTCCCGAATCTGGATTCAATCAAGCTGCACTAAGTGCCGTAAATAAATGGGTATACAAGCCTGGCTCTCTGACCCCAGATAATAAAACCAAAGCTCTAATTGAGTTTTGGATCTCCAGGTAGTCCGAAATTTAACAAAGCCAGGCAGGATGCTCCGGGCCTTTGGGCCCTCTGCGAGACAGCTTACCTTGTGCACTTTTTGCGCAGGTCACTGCGCTCCCATTTTTGCGCAAAACGCGCACAAGGTAAGCTGCCCCTGCTGGCGGCGTTAGTGCGACAAGCGAAGCTTGTTGCATCTTGCTGGGTGAAAGTCCCAGCCTGGTAAGAGTTAGCCACTCACCAGTATCGAGTCTTGCGCGTTGTGCGGAGCTTTAAATTAGGAGTATTTGAGAGGCAGGATGCACGAGCGAACAATCAACGTGAAGCGTAGACAGAGAAATATGTAGGCCACAGGGAGTGCGCGCTCCTGAAGTGCTGGTATCGCTTCGAAATGCAAATTCTAGGTGACGAGGCTTGTAACGCGGTCGAAGTCCATACAAAGCAATCGACTCAGGAGTGAATTTGTTTTCGCTACCTGAATGGCAAGATTGTGGAGACCTAGCGGAGTTCTTAAGCCGTGGCATGCATACAGAGATGTAATGAGAACTTGTGAGACCCAAGGTAACTCCCAAAGGAATGGGTAGGGTAGTGTAGCTGAATAAGCGAGACGAACGATGGTGTCTTGGGAGTCGGACCAGCTCATAGTAGTCGGAGGGCGGGAAAGCCGTCTACAGGGCGAAGGGGCTGGCAGTTATATTGAGCTTGCAGTCGATACATACACCGGACATGTAGGGCTGGATATTGTATGAAAACAAAAGTGGAAGCATTACATTCAGTTGAATCTGAGTTTATGCACTTCAGTCATTGGGTGAAAAGGCGAAGATGGGAGGAGTGAATAGCTTTGATAGGATTTAGCTGCGCGGTAAATAATATAACTGAGGAGCCGGATGCGGTAATTCCGCACGTCCGGATCTGCGTGGGGGCAGTCGGGTAACCGGCTGTCCTACCACTACAGCAACATAAGAAGGAAGTATGGATTTCTTAACAAACAACTTTAAAAGCTTTTGGTGGACCGTGCTTGTATTCTGCATAGGCTTTTACTTGGTTGATCGATATCCAGAGCTGCAAAAAGCTGAAGCACAATGGTTTGACGCATTAGTTCTAACCATATGGGTTGCTTTATGCCTGGCCCCATTTTTCAATGAAATGGAGTTGTTTGGGCTAAAGTTTAAGAAACAGATAGATGAGGTTAAGGAGCATGTCTCTGAAGAAATCGCATCTATAAGAAACGAGATAAAGGTAACCACAGACAACAATCAGACAATGAGTCCGCAGTTCTCTTTTGGTTACCCACCACCACCTGACTCACAATTACATAATATTGAGGAGCAGGTAAAAAGTGCAATTGAATCAGCAATGCAGGGTTTTTCTGCCCCAAACCAAAGTTTATCTCAATTCTTTGTCAATCCAGATACCCCCGACATTGATATCCTTTTCAAAGCGCGATACTCAATTGAGAAAGAATTACGCTCCATATATGGCTTCCTGAGTGAAGAACAAAGAAAGCGGCCTGAGCCAATTCATCGTTTAGTTGGCACCCTAATTAAAAATGAGCTTATAGACCCGAACATCGGTCATGCAATAAGAGAAGTCTACTCTGTTTGTTCTCCGGCGATTCATGGAGAAGAAGTGTCACCAGCTCAAGTAGATTTCGTTAGAAGTACAGCACCGGAGCTAATTTCAGCTCTTCAGCAAATATCGGAGCGCTATGCTTAACGAATAAGGATAGATCGCGCGTAGCCGCGATCTTATCCAGTTGTTGGACAAGCCCGTAGCGCCCGGCTCGCTCTTTATAAGAAAATATCTTTTTGGGAGTTTGGAATATTTTGGAGTTTCTTATCGTTCAATTTTTGTAACTATTCAGCGGATATTTTGAGTGTTGTCATTTTCTTTTGAAGAAATTCTGGCCACTCGCCTGAAAATAGGCTTTCAAGGGCTTCCCCCACGCCAACACCATGCTTTCTACAAGTGGACAAATAGCTACGGATACGACAAAAAATCTCAGCTCCAGCCATAGACCTAAAGCAACCTGATATTTTTTGCTGCACCTTGGCCATGCGAATATCTCTTTCACCCTGATTATTGGTATAAGGCGCTTCCGGATTTTCCATAAAGCGTAAAACATCTTGTTCGTATTTTTGTAGACGTTCCAAGAGGTTCCGAGATTTGCTTCGAGCTAATCTGCCACGCTTTTTTTGTTGTGATTTGTTAATTTCTGGTGGCGGGCACTCCAGCTCAGCTTTTTTTAATAGGCTTCTATATTGTCTACGCCAATTTCGGCATTCCTCTTCTGTTAGGCGGCCATCTGATTGCTTGACTGCTGTGTTGATTTGCTGCAACAGTAGCGCCATTTTTCTGGCCCATTCCTGTCCATCCTGCTCAAAAGCCCTGGTTAGTTCACGCTGATGGTGAGCATTACAAAGAGCGTGCAGACACATTGTATAACGGTAGTAAGGCTTCCAATGATCATGAACTAAAACGCCTTTATAGTGAGGCAGTATGTCCATTTCTTCTACAGCTTCATTGCCGCGTTTTGCATGTGGAGCAATCAATGTCCAGGAGGCACTGGAAGCGTTGTGCAACCACAGACGGCTGCCATTTACATTGATACTGGTTTCATCAACATGCAAGGTTTTTTCCTGGCGCAGCACAGCTTTAGCTGTTTGCTCAAACAACGCCAAGCGCTCAAAGGCTTCCAGATTGAAGTTATAAACACTGCCAGCACTGATGGGGGTATCAAACAGTTCAGAAAAGTGTGTCTCCACTCGCTCGTAGGGGATCAGCTGAAATATCGACATGTAAACCGCATTAGCTTTGACGCTGGCGCCATACTGCGTTGAACGCGTGACCTTTTGGGGAAAGTCTGCCACAAATCTTCGGCCGCTTTCATCAATTAAAACCTGCGCCCGATATTCTGTAACGCTTCGTGATATTCGAATATCAAATACCTGACGAGATTCATAACCGCCATCTGTGTAGGTGCCTTTCGGCAAAGTCCGGCGATCAAGCTTGATGAAGCAGACTTTATCAGGATCTTCCACAGGTTCGAGATTTTTACCTGGATGTCCAGGTTGGCCACCACGAGGTTTATTGCTTTTTGTCTGTGGCCTTTTCTCTCGATTGGGATCGCTAGCGGGCGGTTTGTTACTATTGAGGCTATTTAAACCCAAACGATCCGAGAGCATCTTGACAACAATCAGCAGCATTTTTACAGACGCTTTTAGTGCGGGGGAAGCGCTGGCATCATTCGCTAGCAATTCCTCAGCTTCTTTTACAGCCTGATTAATGTCAACTGAATTTGTCATGGGCAACAGCATACCTTAGTAATATGGCAGTATTATCGCACAATTCATCTTTGCTGTATGACCTGTAGCTGTTTTTTTCTTGCCGGGCTAGGCGGGAGATTTCCTGAGGCGTGCTGGTTTATGGCAGACTTGCTCAGCTTGTTTGGCGGTGGCTGGCGGGGGAGTTGTGCTAATTTTCCCGAAAAGCTCGCTGAATAGTTACCAATTTTTTAAAGACGATCGCCAGCCTTGGCTTCTCTGGTGCCAATGGATGTAGTGTTTTCTACTGAACTCTTATTCCCTCCTTGTTGGTAAGTGGTAATATTTTACTAAGAGATTGCTCATCAGCCCGAGAGCCAGCCCGGGCTAAAGACTTGTACAAACTGCATGGGGGCACTGCACTTAGGGCAACGCATTGACGGTCGACTTCTTGGTTTGAGCGTTTCAAGAACAACTTTGAGGGTCAGCTGTACAAGCTGCAATAATCGTTTGGCATTACTATGCAGAAAGCCGTAATCACGTACTCGCCGAAAGCCCTTCGGGAGTACATGCTGTAGTAGCTGCCATAAAAAATCAGCGCCTGGCAGTGTCCGGATTTTACTTTCCCCGCTTTTACTTTCAATATAACGGAAGGTTACCTTTCCGTTTTGGTCATTCAGTATTTGCTTCTCACTAATCACTCTACGGTAGAGGTATTTGGATAGATACTTAAGTGCGGATTGCCCGCTACCAACAGACTGACACTGTACAATCCACTTTTCTGGTGAGTGGGGGACCTGCAATCCCGCTGCTTGCAAGGCTTCAAGCATTCGGGCACGAAAGACTTTAGCGAGGGCGATACCATTGAACCAATATTTGCCTTTGGACTTTCTCCATTGACGTTTAACCCGATTTACTGCTCCCCCGGAAACGATAATATGGCAATGCGGGTGATAGTCCAGCCGCCGGGTGTGAGTATGAAGAACACTTGTTAATCCGATTTCTCCATTGAGCTTTTTGTCATTGAGAGAAAAGCTCTTTAACGTTTGTGCAGAGGTGGTCATTAATTGTGAATAAACAACTTTTTGATGGTGCAAGGCTAATGCCCGCAGCTCTGCTGGCAGGGTAAAAGTCACCATAAAGTATTCTACCGGTAGTAGCTTGCGGCTCTGTCGATCTAACCACTGACTGGCCTCATGGTTCTGACATTGGGGGCAATTGCGATGTCCGCAGGAGCGTGGATTCAGTAGAGAGTAAGAGCAGGCCCCGCACTGCCACAGTACTTCACCAGCCATATTGGTACGGCAGTGACGAATAGCCGCTATGGCTCGGCGCTGCTCCGGTAGTAGACGGGCACCATACTTTTGCAGTAGAGCACTTTCATAATGTTCGATCACGGAGGCAAGGCGCATTACAGCCTCCTCAGGTTAACAGATAGGCTGTTGATCAAAGTATTAATAGTGGCAGCAGTATCTTGCTCAATAGACTCAGTAAGGTGAACGTAACGAGCAGTGGTTGTAGGGCTGGCATGTCCCAGTAGGACCTGAATCTGGCGTAGGTTTAGGCCGCGCTCAAGTAAGTGGGTTGCAAAGCTGTGGCGCAGGGAATGCACGGATATTTTTTTAATTCCACACTCTTGCAAGAGCGTCCTTACAGCCAGCTTAGTACTGCTTCTGCTCATTGTTGTCTTGGCCCGATGTACCAGTGACATATTGCTGGAAACGCAAGGAAACAGCAAACGGGGGTGTCGGTGACGATACCATAGCGAGCGTAGAGCACAGTAGGTCAGATCTGGAAGTGGGACGCGGCGATCCTTATGGCCTTTACCTCGGCGGATATGTACTTGCTTGCGCCCTGCATCAATATCCCCAACTTCAAGAGCCAGTGTTTCATTTAATCGCAAGCCCATGGAATAAGTTGTGAGAATAAAAACACGATAGCGCAGTTTACGTGCCGCCCCGATAAGTTGCGTAATCTCCTGTGGCGTGAGAATATCGGGTAACGACTGAATTTTGGATGCTTTGACGATATCCAGCCACTGCCACTTGCGCTTGAGGATATGCTTCCAGAAGAACTGTAGGCCATTGCGATCAACCTTAACGGTGCTCCAAGAGTGGGAGTCCACTAGCTCAGAAAAATATTGTTCGAGTTTATCGGTTGAGATTTTATCGGGGCAGGCATTAAAATGCCCAGACAAGCGTCGCACAGCTCGCGCGTAAGCGTTAATAGTTCTCTCGCTGAGCCCTTGCAGTTTTAGGGTGCGTAGATGGCGCTGATAAAGGCTGTTGAAACGGCGCTGCTCTTTAGGTGTCATGATAAGCTCCTTTAATCTTCAGTCCGAATTGGACTGAAAAGAGCTTAGCTTGTGAGGCGTTTATTATGCCGCGAAGCGGCTTCGTTCAACTAGACGATGCGCCAGACCTATACTGCGGGCTCTTTTAATAGGTCTTCGCTTTGTTCATTATTGCACTTTAAAAAATTTCACAGCATAGGCTGGTGATCTAGATTTCATGCCTAATTCAAAGATTTACTGCTAAAGGAGGTTTTCTTGCCTATTTCAGATATTGTATTTCTCGATGGTAATGAACCCGAAGAGGTTCTTTACTGTGAAGATCAGGCTGAGTGTGGTATATGGTTTAGAGCAAAGAACATCGACTCCGTTCCTCTGTCTAAGTTGGGTGAGATATTGGGAGTTGGTACATGCAAAGAGCTTTCTTCAGGCTTCCAGCCAGCAGTGCCACCAGAAGGAGAAGCTTTTCTACTAAACTTTCCGGTCGCACTAAAAAACAAAATAGCATCCTGTTCAGCTCAGGAAATAGAAAGTGCTTCGAATGAATGGGTCAAAATTGATGAGTTCCGTGGGGGAATGTCAACTGAAATGGCAAGAAAATATATATCTTCGCTCAAAGAATTTCTCCAGAATTCTGATGAGGATGTTTTTTTATTCTTATCTATCTAATGTATAATAAGTTACTGTATGTCAACACATACTACTATACTAATTTTTTTATGGTGCTGTGTTCCATTTTGCACAAAAATGCTTTCCGCAGTATGTGCAGGTGGGCAAGGCGTTAAGCTCTCAGAGAAAATTATGGATGCTAAAGAGTTTGTAAAACATTGGAAGACCGGGAAGGAAGATTTTCTCAAACTTTATACGTCTGGCAGTGAGGAAACTGAGGTGGCTTCCCTAATCAAGGAGATGGAACTGAGTCCAAAACAAAAAGATCTGATGAAGTTAGTCCTAGATGGTGTTCTTACCGACATCTATTATTCCCTGCTGTTGGGACTTGATGGTGCAGGAAGTATAGGAGATATTCAGCATATATTTAAGATATACGATGAGTCTGGAAATTTGGTGTCAGACTGTGATGGTCTTGAAGCTGAAGCGTGGGGATAGTTTCATGGGGAGTAGCGGAGCTCATTGCAGGCTTAATAAGAAGCTCAACTACACTTCGACCGCAAGCGACCTCCGTCGGACAGAGAAAAGCGTGCTTTGCACTGGTTGCCGGTTAGCTCAGCGTTAAGGCTAAAAAATGAAAAAGATCATAATATTATTTTTTCTGGTTTTACTTTCCTCTTGCGGTCAGGAGTCTCTTGTTCATCTCGAAGGTGAGAGCCATGAAACAATTATTCTTGCAATCTCTCCTCAGAGCACAATCTTTATTCAGGGTGTCGGTGGGCCCATGAGTTCCCAGCAGGCTCAAGTTGTCATATCCAATCTTTTAGCCTCAGAAACAAATTATAGCTTTGTCTTTCAACCATTTTCTGGTCAGAATGACCATACAACTGAAGAGCTAATTAATTTTTTGAAAAGTAATGGTGTTAAGTCTCGGCATATAGCCGTGGCTAAAACTGGCTCTTAACACGCGGCTGTAGTCACCATGCGTCCCATGGCTTGGGCGGATTTTTCGCAGCTTCACTGCTGCAAATCCATCCCAGGCAGACGCTAAATTTCATACACAAGTTTTTCCAGTTTTATTGTGCAAATTAATCAATTACAGTTTTAGCACAACAAGAATTTCAGATTTGGCTGGGTTACTATGCAAGATTGGGGTATGAGTGAAGTGAAAGGTCAGGTTGTGGAGGGTGCTCGGCTGAATAAATACTTATCTAATATTCTTGGCAGTTTAAACTTCGACCCAAAGAGCAGTGTCTGTAGTGGTCTAATACTTCCGGACACTTCGCTAAGATGGTAAAACTACCAAGTGAGGTGACGTATGACAACAAAAGGTACACGCCGGCAATTCAAGCCGGAGTTCAAGAAAGACGCTGTAGCTCTTGTCTCTGAACAAGGCTATTCGATTTCTAAGGCCGCAGAGGCTGTAGGGACCACTGCTAATAACTTGCGACGCTGGGTAAAGGAGCTGAAGCAGGAAGAGAGCGGAGTAAGGTTGGATGCAGGCGAGCGCGCTGAATTGGATCGGTTGCGACGTGAAAACAAGCGCTTGCGGATGGAGAAGGAAATCCTAAAAAAGGCCAGCGCCTTCTTTGCGAAAGAAATGAAGTAAAGTACAGCTTCATCAAAGAGCAGAAAAGTAGCTTTCCAGTTAGGATGCTTTGCCGAGTAATGCAGGTAAAAAAGAGCAGCTATTACGATTGGTGCCATCGCAGTGATAGCTCAATAGATAGCCAAACATGGCAACTATGCCATCGCTTGAAGGCCTTATTTGCAGAATCTCGGCAGAGCTTGGGAAGCCGCCGACTAATGAAGCTATTACGCAGAGAGGGCTTTAAAATTGGGCGCTATCGAGTCCGAAAGCTAATGAAAAAGCTAGGTTTGGCAGTAAAACGCAAGAAGCGTTTTGCGTTGACGACAGATAGCAAACACCAACTGCCCATTGCAGAGAATCTTCTGAATAGGGATTTTTCGCCGAGTGCTAAAAATCAAGTTTGGGCTACGGATATTACATACATCTGGACGCTACAGGGATGGTTGTACTTGGCGGTAGTAATTGATCTCTATTCACGCCGGATAGTTGGTTGGCACCTAGATCGCCAGATGGAAACGGCTTTGGCGAGTCGTGCGCTGATGATGGCCGTCAATTTACGCACACCACCGCAAGGCCTTCTACACCACTCTGATCGAGGCAGTCAGTATGCCAGCCATACCTATCAGGCGTTGCTGAAGGAGCATGGAATGGTATGTTCAATGAGCCGTAAAGGAAATTGCTGGGACAACGCACCAACAGAACGGTTTTTTAGCAGCCTGAAGCGAGAGTGGCTAACGGGAAATCTCTATGAAACAAGGGTGGACGCGACAGCAGATGTGAGAGCCTATATTGCTTATTACAACTCATGCAGAATACACACAACATTGGGGGATGTAACCCCTATCGAATTTGAGAAATGTGCTTAAAGAGGTGTCCGGTTGGACTTGACCACAACAACAAGGCTAGGAGAAATTGTAGTGGACTGTACCGGCTAAGCTGTTTCTTCCGAAATTTGAAAACAGAATGGGTGTCGGATACCGGCTACAAATCCTTATCTTCAGCTAAATAGGGGAATTATCTATATGCTGGCAGTGGCCCCTTTTATGAGGCTGATGTATTGAAGGGAATAGCCATGATAAATGGGATGCTTTGGCATGACATTTACCAGATAGATAAAGATGTAGAGTGAAAGTGCTAACAAGGCCAGGCACAATCTCCTCTTTAGGGCTGAACCTCCGCTGCTTCGCAGATCCAGCCCACTACACACGCTAAAGGCGTTAAGTCTCCTATGAATATCGAACACTATCAAAATTTTCAAGATTGCTTGAAGAAAGGT
Source organism: Microbulbifer regidiadema (SeqCode) (assembly GCF_052466995.1). Lineage (NCBI taxonomy): Bacteria > Pseudomonadati > Pseudomonadota > Gammaproteobacteria > Cellvibrionales > Microbulbiferaceae > Microbulbifer > Microbulbifer regidiadema (SeqCode). Next base: position 527,433 of record NZ_CP174297.1, read on the forward strand.
CTCAAAAAGCAAGCATCTAAGTATGTTTCTCTATTCGTAGACTCATTTGAGAGCGAAGATGAAATTGAATCTTGGGTCTGGGGGTATCTGCCATGCCTTGAGACTAATAACCATAGCTGTATTCGCCACGAACTCTTTAATAATCTTGTCTATCCGGTCTTGAGAAAAGGCTATGAAGCAAATGACTACAGATCTACGTTATGGCTGGGTAAGCTGGTACAAAACATATGTCAAACAAAAGGGGTTTTTGAGGATCTTGGGTTCTTGGGGGAAATGGACTTTTATCGCAAGTGTTATGATATTGATCCAAGCAACACAGAAGGTAATGAGTTGCTTGTAAATAGTATTTTAACTTGGCTTTCATATTGTGAGCACGAATGGCCTTCAGCTATCCTTTATGGTATGGATGGGGCAGATATTGAGCAATGTAAAGATATTCGTGATGAGGCTAACTTTGCGGTTTATTTATCTAAAAATAAAAGTGATAAAGAATTTGTAATGCAATTCCTAGGGAAGCTTGACCAGTATGAAAAAAGACTTAACAAGAAAAGTTGCGGTGCTCCAATACGCTCCGTTTGAATTCTGTGCGGAGGGGGGTTAATTATGCCTGAAGTCAATATTCGCTCTGCAAATGAGCGGGACCTGGACAGATGCTTTGAAATTGAATCTGTGTCCTATAGCGGTAGTGAGGCTGCAACGAAAGAAAAAATTTTAAAGCGGATCAAGAGCTATCCAGAAGGTTTTCTTGTTATAGAGAATAGTAAAGAAATTATTGGATTTATTAATTCAGGAGCAGCTCACAGGGTTGAGTTGTCTAATGAGGAGTTTAAAGAGTTGGTTGGCCATGACCCAAGTGGGGAAAATGTTGTTATTATGTCTGTGGTGGTTGATCCTAAGTATCAAGGCAGGGGTATGGCAAGGAAGTTGATGGATAGCTTTATTAGCTCTATGAAGGGGTTAGGTAAGGCGAGGATTTATCTAATATGCCAAGCTGAACTTCTTGGTATGTACGCTAGATTTGGTTTTGTTCATATTGGTGAATCCAACTCCGATCATGGAGGGTTAAGCTGGCATGAAATGTCACTTTCGTTGGAAAATATATAGTCTGCATTTAACTCTGAAGTACATCACCATTTAGGCTTCAGCGGCAGTCGTATATTCTCCTATTGATTGTTTCGGGGGGGTAGTCCAGGGTCTTTCTCGGGCGATTATTTAAACTCTCAATAGTCGCTTCTATATCTGCTTGATTCGCAAGCTTGAAATCAGTTTGTTTCGAGAAATGCTGACGCAGTAGGTCATTGGTATTCTCATTTAGATCCCTCTCCCACGATGAATGCGGATGTGCAAAATAGACCTTCGCATCTAGAGCCCCTTCAGTTTTCCCGTTCAGGGTAAACACTTTACCGTTGTAGGCAGTAATAATGTGTACGAAGTCCTTATGTTGTAGGGGATATCTCTGGGGGTAAATTCTCATAAAGGGTGCCATTTTGCTGCTTATTTGACCCGATATGAGGGCAAGAAATGTTCGAAAGCTTCACTCGTTTGTCAAAAGGGCTGAAGGATTATATTTTTTCTGGTGGATGTTCATAAATAGCACTACGGAATGGTGTCCTGAATAAGCGGTGAGGAAAATTTTGGTAATCTGAAGCAGGAGTACTTAACGGGAAATTCTTCATTAAAGTTTCATACCACTTTATGATTAGCTGGATTGTGGATCTATGCTTCATCGCAGACTGTATCCCACTCTTGTTGGTAGCCATTGCTGTTCAGGTGTCCGCCAATAATGTGCATTATTCTTTCTGCCCAATGTTGAAGGTTAGCCTCGCCTAATACAATCTTTCCCTCTTCTCTGTCTAGGGCAGTGGCGTCGAGCATTTCCCAGAAAAACCTAGATAGAATAATAGCTTCCTCTTTATTGAAGACGCCTCTTGGCTTGGATAGAATTTCAAGCACGGTTTGATTGTTAAACTCCCCGGCATAATGAAGCATGACCAGCCTGGCCTTTTCATCTTTCCCGCTAAAGTTAAGCATTGTCAGGTTCTTCAGTTGTTGTATATTTTATTGTGGATATATGGTTGACGGTATTTTTCCGAGTGCCCATAAGTGGCATTACCTGCACACAATACTGGAATGTATCAATCCCTGTTTGTCTAAAGCTAGTGTAGTGTATTAAATAGATTACCGATATATAATGTGAGCTTAATTTAGCGATTAAGTGAAGACCAATGCCAGCTCAAGTTGAAATCAATTTATCACCGGAAGAAAAAAAGCAGTTAGAAAAGAATATAAAAAGTCGAAAAATATCGGTGAGATTGGCTGAGCGGTCAAAGATTATTTTGCTCGCTGCCAAGCAGGTTCCCAACTACCAAATTGCGAAAAAGTTAAGCATTGATGTCAATACGGTGGGCCGATGGCGCAATCGTTTTGCAGAAAAGCGTCTGGCAGGTATAGAGAAGGATTTGCCCAGGGGGGCTAATCATGGCGGTAAGAATTCAGAAGAGCAGGCAAAACTCCGCTCGAAAATTATCAAGATGACGACAGGAAGTAAGCCAAAGGATGGGACACACTGGACAACGCGAGGCATGGCGAAAGTCTTAGGAATTAACCACTCTTTTGTCAGCAGGGTATGGCAGGAAGTGGGCCTTAAGCCTCATCTAACCGAAAAGTTCAAGGTGAGTAACGATCCTGCTTTTGAAGAAAAATTACGCGATGTTGTTGGCTTGTATATGTCACCGCCAGAAAATGCTGTTGTCTTTTGTGTGGATGAAAAAAGCTCGATTCAGGCCCTGGATCGGACACAGCCTGGACTACCCATGAAACCGGGGCGGTGTGGCACCATGACCCATGATTATAAACGTCACGGGACAAGCACTCTTTTTGCCGCCCTTAATACGCTGACTGGTGAGGTCATAGGTGAGTGTAGAAAGCGCCATCGTCATCAGGAGTTCTTAGGCTTTTTAAAGACCGTAGAAAAGCAAACACCCAAAGAACAGGATCTTCATCTTATCGTCGATAATTACGCGACTCACAAGCATGAAAATGTAAAGCGCTGGCTCAAGAGAAACAAACGAGTTCATCTTCATTTTATTCCGACCAGTTCATCCTGGCTAAATCTGGTAGAAAGATTTTTTGGATTACTCACAGAGAAGCAGTTGCGCCGAGGGGTATTCACCTCAGTCAAGGAGTTGGAAACGGCTATCGTGAAATTTATTGAAACACATAATGAAGCCAAGAAAGCTTTTGTGTGGACGAAATCTGCTGAGGAAATTTTATTGAAAGTGGAGCGTGCACGCCAAGCACTCTCAAATCAGCAATCTATTTAATACAGTACACTAGTTTAAAACTAGTCCCACTCAACTTCGTCATTATCAGTTTCTTTATCTTCATCAAAGTCCAAAGCATCAGAGGAAATAAATAGGGCAAATTTAGGTTCCCCTTTATTTCTGGCATGCTCAGCAGCCTTTTCTATCTGCTCAAATTGCATGCTGCTCTTCCATGATTTGGGATTATACCTCTCACATTTAAGTATTTCGGCCAAATCGAGCTGCTTGTTTCGCAATAGGTGAACCATGGTACCAGTAGCTTCTTCAGAGTTTTTTGCTGGAATTAAGCAGTCGACGTAATAAAACTCTGCCCCATCACTGTCAAGTAAACAGCCCTTTAATGGGCGTGACATGCTTGCAACGATCCATATATTTTTCTTGTTCATAGTTTTATTTTGTGGGTTAAGCGCTTAACTGACCTGGGTGCTTCTTATGCTTTATGTTAGCGCAGTATTAAGGTCAATTCTTTATTGCTGAATGCACTGAACTATAAACTATCCTGCATTCAATACTGAAAGGGAAGCGGTGTATCGTTTTGAGGGGGTTCACCGTTATTGAAATCAGGCAGAGAAAATCCGCTCACCATGTAAACCTGTATGCCCAGCCGTTTGAGAGCGGGTACTATTCAGATCTATTGGCTATACAGAGCGAAGTGCTGAAATATATGTAGGGGGTAGCTGACCAGGCTGGCGCAGGCAAGCCTGGTCTAGGGGGGATTATAGGCAGTTGGTTGGCTTGGGGAGGCCGGCGATTTTACTGGCCACTTTTGCCGGGCTGGGGGGGAAAAGCTGCATTAGATAGATACTGCGGCCCTTTTCTGCACCTAGGTGCTGGCCAATATATTTCACCAGCGGGCGCATAGCCGGGGAGAGTTCAAATTCGCGGTAGAAGCTTTGCAGCAGGTCGATAACCTGCCAGTGCTCATCGCTCAATTCGATGTTCTCGGCAGCGGCCAGCTGAAGAGCGGCGTCCCGGCTCCAGTCACTGAGGTTGCGCAGGTAACCCTCTTTATCCAAGGGGATTTCCTGTCCGTTGACGACTAGGTTGCTCATTTGTTGTTACCGAAACCAGCTGACTATGGGTTGATGCTCGGTACAGAGTTGTACCCAGCGAGCATCGTCGATCATTTCCACGCTATCCATGGCCGCCCTAGGTTGTTGCTGGCCTCGGGCAGCGGCGTCAGCCTCCAGGCAGTAGACCGGTGCATTTTGCACCCTTGCCAGGGTTGGGTGATGCAGTGCGTAGGCGCCGTCCTCAATAAGAAGGAGGGCGTCGCCCTGTGCAAATGCACCCAGGCATTCCTTTAGGGCGCTGCTGGTATAGGGTGATTTACTGACAATATGCAACGTCATATTAAAAGCTCAATACGGTGGGGTAAGCGGCGATCAGTGAGCCGGTATCTGTTACGGTTTTGGTTTCTGCGCCGGCAACCTGAATTTGCTCCAGTGTGATATTGCGTTCAGCGAGGCTTTGCTGGCAAACAAAAAACTGCTCAATCCCAAACATCGGCAGGGCCTGTAAATTGCGGCGCAGGCTTTTCTGGCCGATTTCTGCGGGCGATTGCTGCTCCAATAATTGGAATACCCCATCGCCGAGAAACAGCAGGTCCACGTCCTGTTCCATCGCCGCTGCGGCCAGTACGGCTTCGATACCCTCCCGTGCCAGGGCGTTGCCGTAGGGGGCGGTGCGGCACAGGGCCAGTGATTTAGTGTTCATGCTCAGCCTCCAAAGGTAATCAGGCGGTCGGAGTTGGCGACGGCATCGGTCAACTGGCCTAGGCCCGCCAGTTCGAAGCCGTCCGCTAAGTTGGCGGCGGGTCTTTCCAGGCGCTCGGATTCTCGCTGGTTCAGTACTCCGCGCCGTTGCGCTGCGGCAATGCAAACTACCAGGTCCAATGGGTGCTGGCGGCCCAGTGCCTGCCACTCGGCGGTGAGATCTGTTTCATCCTGAGGAGGGGCGGCTACGGCATTGCCGTTTTGTACACCGTCGCAGTAGAAAAAGACCCGGTAGATGGTGTGGCCCTGGGCTAAAAGGGCTTTGGCAAATCGCAGCGCACTGGATGCGGATTGGCCGCTGTGGGGGGCAGAGTAGATGGCTAGGGAAAACTTCATAGGGGGCCAAATAGTAAAATGCCCCGCATGGCGGGGCATTGTGACTTGCTCGATCAGGCTTGTTGCTTAGTCGTCAGAGGATGCGAATCCAAGGATGTGCAGCAGGCTGGTGAACAGGTTGAAGATGTTCAGGTACAGGGAGGCGGTAGCCATCAGGTAGTTGGTTTCGCCACCGTTGATGATGCGGCTGGTGTCGTACAGGATAAAGCCGGACATCAGCAGGGCCACAACGCCGCTCAGGGCAACGCTAAACAGCGGCATATGGATGCCGAAGAAGCCTGCGATGATAACGCCCAGGAAACATACCAGGACCGCTATCAGGCCAACGGCGAGGAAGCCACCCATAAAGCTGAAATCTTTGCGGGTAGTCAGCACGTAGGCGGACAGGGCAAAGAAGATCAGGGCAGTGGTACCGAGGGCCTGCATAACGATCTGGCCGCCGCCAGCCATGCCCAGGTAGTGGCTAAGCAGTGGGCCGATGGAAGCGCCCAGTAGGCCGGTAAAGGCGAAAACGACGCCCACGCCTGCGGCGGAGTTTGCTGTGCGCGGCAATACAAACCAGATTAAAGCCAGGGCTCCCAGGGAGCAGATCAGGCTCATGCCGCGGCCCATGCCAATCGCCATGGAAATGCCGGCGGTAATGGCACTAAAGAGAACGGTCATAGCCAGTAGGGCATAGGTATTGCGCAACACCTTCGCCGATTCCGAGCGATCCAGTGCGCGGGTTTGAGTGTAAGCTTGCGGTTGCATTTAGCGACTCCTGCTATTGATTGATAGAAGAATCATATAGCTCGCAGTGGGGACCTTCAAGTCGGGGAAACCCTTTTAGTATCCGTCTGCCAGTGTCTATGAATTTACAAAAACCCTATGTTTTTAAAGGGTTTAGTAAAATATCCTCCGCTTATTGTGAGGGCTGTGGGGCATTTTTCAAGGGCTGTTGTGCGGGTAGGAGCGGCGCTGACCAGGCGTCCAAGGGAGCTTATTTATCCACCCTGGGGGGAATCTCGATATCTACGATCAGTGGCAGATGGTCTGAGGCCTGGCGGGTTAGAGAGGTTTTTGGCACCAGTACCTTTTTCACCTTGAGCCCCGCACTCAAGAAAATATGGTCGATACGCACTTTCAGAAAGGTCCCTTTGGGCGTGTGGTGGGGCGCCTGTTCCTGGGCGTCGCGGAGGTAGCCTCCCAGGCGTTTGCACTCGGCGGAATTTGGCAGTGCGTTGAAGTCTCCCAGCAGCACCCGCTCTCCGGTGCAGCGGGGGTTGCTGAGCCATTCGGGGCCGAGCAGGGCATCGACCTGGCGCAGGCGCTCTGTGCGGGATAGACCCAGGTGGGTATTGATGATTTGGACAGGCCGACCATTCGCTTCGATCTCTATCCATACCGCGCCGCGTGGTTCGTCGGCGGCGGGGTTGAACAGTCTCCCTTTGCCCGCAGGTGGGCCGGGCAGTATGCCTTTTTTAATCAGGCGGGCCGGGAGGTGGGTAAGGATGGCGTCGCCATAGCGTTCCTCCTTGATATTGATTGTGGGCTGGAAGTGAAGGTCCATGGTCAGTAGGCGCGCCAATCTCTCTGCCTGGTCGAGGCCGCCGCTGCGCTTGCGCATCACGTCCAGTTCTTGCAGGGCGACGATATCCGGGTGGTAGCGGGCGATCACTCGGGCGATGCGCTGGGGTGACAGTTTACCGTCGAGTCCCCGGCAGCTGTGTACGTTGTAAGTCATGATGCGCAGCACCTTCTGCGGTGCTCTGTGGGTATCCATCCTCTTTGGGGGGGCACCCCTGAGGTAGGATCGGGCGGCGGTGCGGAGGTCCTGGGGGCGCCAGTAGCCGAGGCTGGGGTCCGGGGGCTGGATATCCTCTGGCATCAGGGTGAAGGCGTGGGTTTCGTTGGGCCCGGAGCCGCCGTGACTGCCATTTTCCATGGCAAAGGTGATCGGTTGCGGCAGACCTGTACACCAGCCGTACATCATAAAATCCCCGGAATCCGGGTGTCGGCACAGGTTGGCCATATCCTCTGCGGCCTGGTCCGGGTAGGGGTGTTCATTCCCCATCAGTTTGCGGCCGTCCTTCGGGAGCGCGATAGGCCCCTCTCTCCACCAGCCGTGTACCGGCGATGACGCCGGTGATTTGGGGTCTTGCAGGTAGAGCACTAAGGGCACCTTGGCCTGCTCTACGATCATTCTTGCAACATCGGCGCGATTTGCGCCCCCCAGGTCGATGTTGTACAGCATGGCGATGGGCCCCAGGGCGACCAGGGCAGTTGGGGCTTTGTCGCCCTCTTGCTTGGATGCCTGTTCAATATTGCTTTTGTCCATCCATTCACTGCCAAACAGGCGGGCTCTTTCGAAGCGGACTTTTTTGGCGGGGGCCGTGGGTCTGATTTGTGGCGCGGAGGGCAGGCTGGAGAGCGCTTCAGAGAGGGCGTCACCCAGACTGCGCCCATTTAGCTCCTCGTAGGCTTGGGTTTGTTCCTGGCCGTGGTCTGAGAAAATCCATACATCGTAATGGCGCCGCTCTGAAGTGTGTGCGGCTTTCCAGATTTTGGCTATCGCACTGTCTATCCCCTTTAATACCCAGTGGGCAAATGCCGATTTGGGCCCGCGCCGGTGGGACTGCTCATCGTAACCGAGCAGGTTGATATAAATAATCGGCAGGCCGCGGGTGATATCGACTTTCACCCCCATGGTACACAGCTCTCGGGTAAGAATGGTGACGGCGACCCGCGTTGGAATAAACAGCAATTCTTTGAGTGGGTTCTGCCCGGCGATAATTCCGCGAATACAATCGGCGATAGAGAGCAGCAGTTCGAGAATAATTAGTGCGCTGGTGCGCACCAGGCTCCAGAGGTTGGTGACAATCAAAATGGCGATTGCCAGGGGGCTGGCTTTGCGCAGGGCCGGGCCCCAGCCCTGGTCTGCCGGGCAGAAGTGGGCCTCGCCAGTCTTGGTACCGGCCTTAAATAAACTGAGATAACAACTGCCGCCGGTTAAAAGTGGATCGCGATCCTGTGTGTTAATTCTTTTTTCTACCAGCGCGGCCACTTCCGGGTCGTACATGCGCCCGAGCTTTTGGGTTTCGTGAACGAGAAAACCAAAAGAGGGCACGGCCTGGCGGACACCGTAAAAGAGCTCTGCCTGTACCGCTGGGGTTGTTGAGGGCACCCCGGGGTACATATGTTCCAGGCGGTAGTGTTCTTTTCTGATCAGGCGCTTTAAAAATGGCATTCGCCCCCGCGCCAGGGCTTTTAACAGCTCTGGGTGGGCCAACCCGTCTATTTGAATCAAAATCAGGCCAGGGGCGTGGGGGCTCTGCGGGCTGGTGGATAGTCTGAGTAGACGAGTGATCCACTCGCTGCGGCTTAAGCGGCGGCGCCAGCGTCTGATTGAGAGTCCAATACGGCTTAACATTACTGCTGGATCAGCGCTTTGTGGGTCGACTTATGGCGACGCCGGCGGCTTCGGTGACACTGGCAAAAATTTCCCACTGGGTGCTAATCAACTTTCCGGTGCGCATACAGCGCGCGTAAATCGAATTATCTAGCGGCCAGTGGTTGTGGACGAGGGGTTGGTAGAGGTCCAGTGCGCGCTGGGCGCAGCTCTGCATGGAGAAATCTCGAGCGGTTGTTCTGGCCGCTTTAATAAGCATTTGGCGGCGCTGGCTGGGGAGTTTATAAAACCAGCGTATGGCGTCGACAAAATCGCGGGTGGTCTGTTTGGCAATAAGGCGGCCGTTGATACCCGGTCTCAACATATCCCTGGAGCCATTGGCATCCAGGGCGATCACCGGTACACCAGAGGCCATGGCTTCCGAGAGTACCAACCCCTGAGTTTCAGTTGTGGAGGTAAATAGGAAGATGTTCATTGCACTGTAAACATCCCGGCGCGCATCGCCGATGACTTTTCCCGGCATATGTACCCGCGTCATCAAGTTTTTGTCGATAAAGAATTGTCGAAGCTGATTTTCCATGGGCCCGCTGCCGGCGAGCAGAAAATGTGCGCCGGGATTTTCCCGTAAAAAGGCGGCGACACACTGGCACAGGAAAATCAGGTTTTTCTCTTTTCCAAATCGCCCCAGATGTCCCAACAGGAAGGCGGATGCGGGAATTTTTAGCTGTTGCCGGACTCGCCTGCCGCAGCCCCGGGCATATTGCTCCGAGTGCACACCGGTTGGCACTTCGGCGATGGGGGTGTACACCCCCCGCTCCCGCAACAGCTTTACAATACTCAGGCTGGGCGCCAGTACCAGGGTCGCTTTATTGGCGTAGTGTGTCGCCACCTCGATGACAAAACGCTTTAGCGCCGCCGAGTCTCCCACCAGGTTGTGGGTATAGTGTTCGTACAGTGTGTGATGGGTAAAAACCAGGGGCAGTTCGCGCTCCCGTGCCGTTCGCAGGGCGCTCAGCCCTAAAAGAAAAGGGTGATGCGCATGAATGATATCCGGGCGGAATTTATCCAGCGCATCCGTCAAAACCCCGGAGAATGGCAGCGCCATAGAAAAATCGGTGCCATTAAAATTCTGGATTGAGTGAATCCGTAGAACATGCTCTTCATTCTCGGACTTTTGTGCGAATTCAGGTGCGATAACCAGAACCTGGTGCCCGCGTTTTCGATACTCCTCGCTAAAGGCCGCCACGGAGTGCGCAACGCCGCCCACGTGAGGCAGGTAGGTATTGGTGAACATTGCGATATTCACTGGGGACTCAACTCCACGCTCTGAGTGCCGTCTGAAACCAGTACAGCGCGGAAGCCGAGCGCTTTGATCGCAATCGCCGGGGGCTTGCCGTGCCAATCGGCGGCCCAGGAGACCTTGGGGCTGGGGCCCGGTTCAATTTCCAGCGTGATCAACCCAAATCGGGTAGGTGCGGGGCCAAAGCGGATGGGTTGGGGGTTGTCGCCCCCTTTGAGCCACTCCGGGGGCAGCCCCGAGATCAGTACCAGGGCGTCCTGCTCTTCGCGGACAAAGCAATTGCGCTGCATCGCCACCCACTCGGCTGCGGCCCAGGCGTGTTGCCCGTCTCCCATACACCCGCCGAAGGAGTGGGGGTGGATGGCCTCCGGCCACTGCCCGGTTGGCGAGGCCAGTTCCGCCACACTGCGCATCAGATCAATACAGCGGGAATCTCCGGCGCGCAGCAGTACCTGGGCAATATGGAGGGTGAGGTAGGCGTTAATGCCCGAGTGGATCATATCCTGGAAAAAGCCGCCGCTGACAAAACACTCTTTGATTAGATATTCGGCCAGGTCTATCAGTCGTGAATCCTCGGGGGGGTACAGTTGCAGAGGATAACCGGCGGCGATTGATCCAATGGCGCCGGCGTCCAGGCGCCGGTTTGGCGAGGCGGGCATAGCTGGGCGGCCCAGGCGTTCGCAAGCGCCCTGTAGACTCTGGTCAATGGTGCGTTGGAAGTCACGGGCCGCACTATTGAAGCGGTGGGCGCTGTCTTCCATTCCCTCGCGCGTGCAAATACTGGCGGCGCTCTGGAGTCCGGCGACCCCCCAGAAGTCGTCCCAGTAGTAGCAGTCATTGGGACCCAAGTGTTCCGCGCTAAACCCGGCGGGCAGCAGTCCGCCACAGAGGCTGCCATCTTTCGGCAGGCGCTTGCCGACAATCCACTTGGCCCCTTTAACGACAGGTTCACACCAGCTCTGCTTTAGGGGCTTGCCGGTTAATTCGCAGTAGAGATTGAAAATCCACAGGGCTTCGCCATTGGAGTCCCATTCGCCGTCCTGGGAGTGGAAGAAACCATCCCGTTTTTGCCGGTGGGGAAATTGCTCCAGAGCTCTCTCGGCGCGCTTGGTCAGCCCGGCAAACAATAGCGACTGAATCATAAATGCCGCATCCCGAAACCAGAAGCGCTTGTAGGTGTAGGGCCCCGGATAGACATCTTTGGGGGAGTGGAGGATCAGGGTGCGTATTGCCGAGTCGTAGAGAAACTGGAATTTTTCGTCGGGCACGGTGAGGGCGCAGTGACCTTCCAGCGCGTTTTCCCAGCACTGGGGGTTGCCAACACCCTCCTCAGCCAGGGGAACGGCAACTTCAATTTTGCAGGGTTTGCGGTCTTCAATGCGGAACATGGCAGCAGCGGAGGCCATGCCGATATCGCACAGCCCCTCGCGGTGGCCCTCTTTGTCCCGCAGGTGTAGGTAGATATCGCCGCCTTTGTAATTGGAGGCCAGGTGTTTATCTACCGGCTGGCTAAATTCCACCGCCGCTTTGTCCTCCACAAGCCAGCTGCGCCCGCTATCGCTCAGGCGAACCTTGTGTACGAAACTGACGCCCTCGGGGTTACAGGGGCGCAATACCACCATCAACCAGCCGCCCCCCGGGCATTGGGCATTGAGCTCCAGTACACAGCGCGGCTGGCCCTGAAGCAGGCTGGCTGCAGCTCTGTTGCGCAGCTTGAGCCCCCTGCGGTGGGATTCGGTCACTATTGCAATATTGTCCCCCAGTTCCTGGTGCTGGCTACAGAAGCTGAGCGTGGAGGGCATCAGCTCTTCGCCGCTATCACTGATCACCCAGGTATCGATAGACCAGCCATCGTAGTGGGGGGTGAGCAAGCCTCGCGGGTCGACGATCGGCAGGGCCTCACAGTCCGGTATGCCAACCGCAGTCCAGTTGCGATGGCTCAGGTTGCAGTGGCTAATGGAAAAGGCCCGGGGGATAAAGGACTTGTCGCGGGGATCGAATTGGCGCTGAATCCAGTAGGGCCACACCCAGTCCAGGTTGTGCTGGATCACCTTGCTGTTAATCAGGGCCCGGGCGTGAAATACCGCACCGGCTCGCAGCAGTTCAATGGGTTCACTCACCTCCGAGGGTTCGGCAAAGCGCTGGAGGTGCGCCATTAAGGTGAGCGGGTCAAGGAAACCGTGAGCGGTGGCAAAGCGGCGCACGAAGAAGCGCCAAGGCAGCCATTTCATCCAAGGCATCAGAGATCCTCTTCTCTAATAATTCTTTTCAGTGCACGGCGAGCCATGCGGGTGAGCCCGATAAGTGCGATGACGGCCAGGGCAAAGCCGGCAACATAAAATCCCCACTGCATGGGGGTGCGCTCCTCCACTTTGCCCAGCGAGGTGAGGTCTGCGGCGATGGAGCCGATATACACGTTGTGCAAGGTGAGGGGGATAATTCCGAGTGCATTGCCGATCACAAAATCCCGCAGTCGAACGGGGGTGAGTCCAAAGAAATAGTTCGACAGTTTGAAGGGGAATAGGGGGACCAGGCGGGTCAGCATAATCATTTGCCAGCCCTCGCGCCGAATCACTTCGCCGACTGTTGCGGGTTTGATATGTGACATTATCCACTGGGAGGCCCTCTCGCCGAGGAGATAGCGGGCGATAAGAAATGCCAGAGTGGCGCCGAGTACGGTGCCGGCAATCACCAGCAGGGTGCCTTTTATTACTCCAAATACAAATCCCGCGCCCATAGTAAAAATGACACCCGGCAGTAAAAAAATGATTGCGGCGGCCACAATAAAAATAAACAGCAAACTCGTTTGCCAGCCGCGCTCGTTGAGCCACTGCATCAACGCAATAATTTGGCTGTCCAGGTCAAAATAAACCAGCAAGCTCAGTGCCCCTGCTACGACGATAATGCAAATTGCGAGAACGAATAGAGGTAGAAACTTTACCGCCATAGGATTATCCACAGAACCGAAGGGGCACGGTTTTGATCGCCGCCATTTACTAGCCTAGTCAAAGGATGGCGACAGGCAGTGCTTCTTTATGGCGTCTCGATAGTTTCGCAGAGGGATATTGTGGTGAGATGGAATATTCCAAAAGGAAGGGTATTTTTGACTGCGCACTGTGGGGCTCGCATTGATGGAATAAAAATATATCAAGTTATTACCAATAGAAATAGGGTTCTTGGCCGATTAATGCCTGGGGTAAGCGGATAGCCGCCAGGCTGGGTTCGGCAGCCCGGTTCGAGGCTGCCAATAGATATACTTACTGAATCCCAAATTTATTGGGGTAGTGAGAAAATTTAACGGCGCCGCTGGTGCATTGTGCAAATCGTGCCGACAGCCCTTGGGACAGGATGAGACTACCCTGGGCCCCTTATTCAATTCCCGCTGTAAATAGAGGTGATCGTTGTTCGAGTGTGTGCTTGCAATACTGCTGGTTGGCGGCGGGGCCTGGGGTTATGCCGGTGCGCCGGTATTGCCCCTGGAGGATGCCATCGACTTGGCGGTGACCGCCAACTTGCGGGTTCAGACGGCGGCACTTGAAGTCAATGAGGTTGCAGATGACGTCGAGGCATTAAAGACAAGACGCTATCCCCGCCTGGAAATGGCGGCGGGTATCGCCGATAACCTGACGCGACAGCGATATACCTTTGATCGCGGTGTCTGGGTACAGAGTTCCCCGATTGGGCCCATACCGCCCGAGGATATACAGATCACCGCTAAGGAAGGTGTGAGCAAGGCGTTTTCCCTCAGCGCCACCCAGCCCATCACACAGTTGTACACCTTGGCGCTTGAGATTGGTGAAGGGGGTGTGGACAGAGAGATGGCGGCGACAAAGGTTCGCCTGGCGCAGCAGGATGTCGGCTACCTCGCTAAGGTTCAATATTTTGAAATAGACCGAATCCTCGGTGATATACAGGCTGTGGATGAAGCCATTGTCTTCCTCTCCTCCCTCAGTGAGCTTGTCGGGAACTACGTAGCACAGCAAGTTGCTCTTGAGTATGAGGTTTTGGATGTGCGGGCGCGCCTGGCACAGCGCGAGCTGGAGCGTCAGCGGCTTGTCGATGAGATGGCGACGGCGAAAGAGCGCCTCAATGCGCTGATGGATCGGGATATCGAAACGCCTTTCAATATTCAAAGTCTACCGGCTCCCCATCCTTTAACCTTTGATGTAGACACTTCATTGGGGCTCGCCTTTGCACAGCGTCCGGACCTCGCTGCATCGGAGCTGTCGGTTGAGAAGGCGGAATACAGCTATGAGGTTAAGCAGTCCGAGTATATTCCCGATGTCGCCTTAAATATTGAGTACCTAAAACTCTACGATGTGAAATTGATCCCCGATGCGGAAGCTTATATTTCCCTGGAGATGCGCTGGGAGTTTTTTGATTGGGGGCGAAAACGGGATGAGTTGTCCAGCCGTGCCAATAAAATTGTTGAAGCGGAAAAAAAGTCACAAGAGGTTCGCCAGCGCATAGCCATAGAAGTGCGCGATAGCCTGCGCCATATACGCACTGCTCAGGCGTCTGTCGGGGTTGCCCGGCAATTACAGAGCGCTTATCGAGAGAAGGTGCGGGTAATGACCAATCGTTACCGCGAGCAAGCCGCCGTTTTGAGCGCAGTTTTGGAGGCGGAAAAGCAGCTTTTTCATGCTAATAGCGATTATAACCGTGCCATCCTTTCCGTGTGGCGGGCCCTGGCTGAATATGAAAGGTCAGTGGGGGAGGTGTGATCAATGGGCAGTATCCGCCTTTGCCTGATCGCGGTACTGTTGGTTAGCGGCGCTTGTGACCGCCAGCCACCGGAAAAAATGCCTACCCCGGTCAAAGTGTTTATTGCCCACTCACAAACGGCTGCGGCGAGCTTTCTCTATTCCGCAGTCGTCAACCCCTACACCCAGGTGGATGTGGCATTTCGTACGGAGGGTTATGTGCGTGCGATCCCCACTCGTGCGGCACTGGGGCAAACCCGCCTGCTGCAAGGGGGGGATTATGTAAAGCGCCATGAGGTGCTGGCGAAGATTGATGATGAGCAGTACCGGGATCGCGTCGCTGAGGCGGCGGCAAATGTGAGTAAAGCCGAGGCAGAGCGGCGCAAGGCCGACCTGGATTACCAGCGGGCCAGCGCACTTTTTAGCTCTGCCAGTATTACCGCGCCGGAATACGACTCTGCCAGGGAGGAGTATGAAATTGCCCGGGCGGCAGTGGTGGGCACTAAAGCGCACTTGGATCGAGCGGAGGAGGAGCTGCGGGATACGGTGCTGCGCTCGCCCCTTAGCGGAATTATTCTACAGCGCAATATTGAAGTGGGCAGCCTGGTTCACGGGCAAACAGTGGGCTATGTTGTCGCCGATATCACTCGGGTAAAGGTTGTGTTTTCAGTGCCTGATTTGGTGCTGAGTTATGTGCCCCTTGGCAGTGTGGTGTCACTGCGCACCGAATCTTTGCCGGAGCAAGTATTTAAAGGCATGGTCACGGAAGTTTCACCTATGGCGGATTCCCGCACTAGAGTGTTTGCAATTACCGTCACCGTAGATAATCCCCAGGCCCATCTGCGAGTGGGCATGATTGCATCACTGGCTCTGGATAAAATACCGGCTCCAGTGAATAGGGTGATCATCCCGCTTTCCTGTCTCGTCGCGCTTCCAGGCAAGCCAGAGGGTTTTGCCGTATTTGTATTGGTGCGAGACGGGGAGACTTTACGGGCGAAAATAAGACAGGTTCACCCCGGGCAGGTACTGGGCAATGATATTGCCATTCTCCAGGGCTTAAATGAGGGCGAGCGGGTTGTCTCTACGGGGGCGGCCCAGCTTAGAGACGGGCAAGCCATAATTGTCGTGCCTTGAGGGCTAGGGAATGGCGCATCGGCAGGAAAAAAAACAGGCTGACCTTGCTGCGGTGGAAACCTATCACCGCTTTAATGCCGCACGTTTCTTTGTCGATAATCCCAGTATTTCTGCGGCCCTGCTAATCACTACCCTGATATGGGGGCTAGTGGCTTATCTGTTTATGCCGAAAAGTAAAGACCCCAATATTCCTGTGCGTATCGCGGTAGCGACAACTTATTGGCCGGGGCAACCGGCTATAAGGGTCGAGGAACTGGTTACACGGAAAGTGGAGGAGGCTATTGCTCAAAGTGAATATCTCCATGAGCCGGATTCAAGAACCTTCGCAATAAAATCCCTCACACTAAATGGCGTGTCTATGGTGCAAGTACAACTGGCACCCAAAACCGATGCGACCAAAGCGTTTAACGATCTCAACCTGAAATTGATTGAGGCACAGCAGCAACTCCCCTCTGGTGCCAGTGAAATTTCACTGAATTCAGAGTTTGGCGATACGGCGGCAATCCTGCTCAGTGTGGCTAGCCCTCGGGCGGGGCCAACGGAGATTACCTTGCGGGCAGAGGATATCGGGGAGCGTATTGCTGAAATTCGCGCGCAGGCCTCGAACAGTGAGGGACGGGTAAGTATTGTTGTCGCTCTTCCACTGTCCCGGGACAATACCTCTTCCGCCACGGGGCTGTGGATTTTTGCCAACTGGCTTGAAGCGGAGGGATACGGAACGGATTTTGAGATTTTGAATGGGGCAGGCTATTTGGGGGTGGATTTTATCTCCGATAAAAGCAGTCGCGATCTGTTGGCGGCAACAAAACGCTACTTGTCCGATAAGTTAAGTGCCCAGCGTTTCTTTCCCGATGCCTGGGAGCCTATTGTGGTACGTGATCCGGCCAATACCCGTGAACACCTGTTAAAAATTGCGGGGGCGAAATATAGCTACCGCCAGCTGGATGAATTCTCAGATCTTATCGCCGCTAATATCAGAACTATACCGGCAGTGAAAAGGGTGTTGAGAACCGGTGTGCTCACCCAGGAAGTTAAATTACTGTATTCCCAGGAGAGATTGGCCTCCTATGGGTTGCGGCCGGATATGATCGCCTCGGTTCTCAACAGCCGCAATACAACCATCCCCGGCGGCACGATTATTGCGGATGATCTGGGTGTCGCTATTATGCCCAGCGGTGAATTTACCGACTATGAAGAAATAGCGGATGTGCCGGTGGCCCTTAGTGATGCGGGAACCCCGGTATACTTGCGCGGAATAGTCGATATTGTAATGGGCTACCAGACGCCGCCGCCCCTGCTCAATTACTACGTTAACCGGGATAAAAAGGGCGAGTGGCAGCGCAGTCGCAGTATTAATCTCTCTGTGCAGATGCTGGATGGCAAGCAAATAGAACAGCTCGGGCAGAATATTACTGAGGTTCTGCAACGGGTTAGGGTTGATCTGCCTAAAGATTTAATTATCGCTCGGATTTCCGATCAGCCGCGCCAGGTGCAGGAGAGTGTAAGCCTATTTATAGCGGCATTGATTGAAGCCGTTATTTTGGTGGTTATTATTGCGTTTATCGGATTTTCCGATTGGCGATCCGCGCTGCTTTTGATGATATCGATACCGGTAACGCTGACAATGACTTTTGGGTTTATGCAGTTGTTGTCAATAGATATCCAGCAGGTATCGATTGCTGCACTGATTATAGCCCTGGGGCTTTTAGTGGATGACCCGGTTGTGGCCAGTGATGCGATCAAGCGGCAAATGACAGCGGGCAAAGCCGCTGCAATAGCCGCTTGGTTGGGGCCGACCTTACTGGCTAAGGCGATTTTTTTTGCCACTTTAACCAATATCGTTGCTTATTTACCATTTTTACTATTGAGCGGCAATCAGGGCGACTTCTTGCGTAGCCTTCCGGTGGTTATGGTTTGTGCCCTGGTGGCTTCTCGTATCGTTTCAATGACCTTTATTCCTTTTCTGGGGCATACGATATTGCGCCCACCTAAGCAAGAGACGCAAAGCCTGGAGGCGAAACGGAAATACGGACTGACGGGACGCTACTATTGGGCGGCAGGTTGGGCTATTAGTCATAGAAAGACGGTGCTTGTTATCGCCCTGGGACTGCTCGTATTGGGGGTTGTGATAAAGAGCCAGCTGCGCAATGCATTCTTTCCCGCAGATGTTCAATACCTTTTCTATGTTGATATTTGGCTGCAAAATGATGCGAGTATTGATGCAACGGATAATGTGGCAAAAACTGCCGAAGGGATGATTAGGGAAGCGATTGAGGCGTATGAGCGCAAGCATCGAAAAAGCACTGATGAACCTATTCTCGATGGGATTAGTACAACCCTGGGGGGCGGGGCGCCGCGTTTTTGGTATACGATTAATCCCCAGCAAAAACAGCCTAACTACGGGCAAATTATCGTTAAATTGAGTGATAAAAATTTAACGCCGCTACTCACGCCGATTATTCAGCGCGCGCTGTCTGAGCGTATTCCGGGGGCCGAGCTGGATGTTCGCCAATTGCAGACAAGCAATGTTGAATACCCCTTTGAGATAAGAGTGTCGGGGCGTGTGACAGTGGGAGCCGAGGAAGAGGCAAAGGATATTGCGCTCTTGCGCCAATATGCGCAAACCATTAAAACTATTGTGGAGGAGTCGTCTTACGCCCGGATTGCCCGCACTAACTGGGGAGGCAAGAGCCTGGTGTTAGAGATGAATGTCTTCGAAGATCGGGCGGCGATGTCGGGTGTTACCAATGCAGATATTGCCCTGGCCTCATCCTCTGGTTTGAGCGGAACGGCGGTGAATACCCTGCGGCAGGGAGATAGGGAAATCCCCATTGTAACCCAGCTTCGCCTGGCAGAGCGCGGCCAGCTTCAGGATGTAAATAACTTATATGTGTTTGCCGCAGATAGCGAAAACCATGTTCCCTTACGGCAAGTAGCGGAGACCTCTGTGCGCTTTGCGACGGAACGAATTTACCGCTTGGAGAAGTTTCGCACCATTAGTGTTTATGCATTCCCCTATGCTGAATTTATTTCAGCTGACATTATGGCGGATATTAAAGATGAGTTGCAGCTGCTGGCGGAATCGCTACCGGTGGGGTATCAATTGCAGGTGTCTGGAGATGCGGCAAGCACTCGGCATGGGTTTTTACAGTTGTTGATGATTATGGCGGTTTCCTCCAGTGCGATTTTTCTCGCTCTGGTATTTCAATTTAGCAGTTTGATCAAACCCCTGGTTGTCTTTGCCACAGTGCCTCTGGGTATGGTGGGCGCACTTGCCGCTCTCTTTATCACTGGGCAGCCATTTGGCTTTATGGCCTTTTTAGGAATAGTGAGCCTGATTGGGGTTATTGTCAGTCATATTATTGTTCTGTTTGATTTTATTGAGGTGCGCCATGCCGCTGGTGATTCATTGCGCCAGGCACTTCTCGATGCGGGTATCCTAAGGCTGCGTCCAATTCTGATCACGATCGCCGCAACGACTTTTGCATTGGTCCCCCTGGCGATTCACGGCGGGCCTCTCTGGCGGCCCCTGTGCTTCGCCCAGATTGGCGGTTTACTTCTGGCTACTTTTGGAACTTTATTTTTAGTGCCGGTGATCTATACAACGCTGGTAGAGGATTTAAAGTGGATCAAGTGGGGGGAGGCCGGGGCTGAAAAGGCGAGTGACTCCGGTGATTTGCCGGTCACTTGAATATTGTTAACTCCCGCTTGTTGTTTGAGGTTCGATGAAAACCCTATTTGGGAATGTATTTGAAGTTATTGTGCCTGTTTTTGTCTGTGTTCTTATTGGATACCTATTTGCCGCCAGTAAGCAAGAACTGAACACTAAAATGGTATCCAAATTGATGGCCCATATCGGTTATCCGGCCTTGATACTTGATCATATGCTGGGTCAGAAGATTGTGCTGGATAAGTTCCTGTGGATGCTGTTGGCCGCTGCCCTGATGTATTCTCTAATGGCGGTGTTTACCCTGCTGCTGCTCTCTTTGTTTAGGCAGAGTATACCGACTTACTTCTCCTGTTTGAGTATGAGTAATACCGGCAATATAGGCCTGGCTATATGTGCTTTGGCCTTCGGGCATACCGGTGGATTGTATGGGGTCGCATTTGTTGTGGTGGGCATGGTATTTGTCTTTGTAATTGCTGCTGGGGTCACTTCCGGCCGCTGGTCCGCCAGAGATATTTTCCTGAGCCCGGCTATTTACAGTGTTATCTTTTCTATAGTGGCTTTAATTTTCAATATAAGTCTGCCACAAGCGGTTATGTCTTCCCTGCATCTATTGGGGGGGATGGCGATCCCGCTAATGTTACTGACACTGGGGCACAGTCTTGCCCAAATTAAGCTGACTGATATAAAGAAAGAGTTAATCTTTGCCTTTGGGCACGTTATCCTCGGAGGGCTGGTTGCCCTTATTCTGACCAGTTTTTTTAACTTTACCGGTACCATGCGCGGGGTTCTGATTTTACAGTGCCTGATGCCCTGTGCGATTAATACCTATCTGTGGATCTCTATTTATCGCCCCGAGGATGCGGCCAAAGTATCCGGTATCATTTTTATCTCGACCCTTATGAGTATTGTTGTTCTACCTGTTGCACTCACTTACTGGGTGCAGTAATCCACAGTCGAGTCACTGACTATTGCGGTATGAGTTGGGGTGTGGCAGAGGGGCGGATTAAACTGTTCCATATTGTCACTTGGCGGCATGGAAATCGTTTTGCCACCGCAACCAGCTATCCCTGGGAGCTTACAGGCTGTAATGTCAAAACAATTTTTGCCCGAGCGCTTGTTTTGGGTATTGCCAATCATAGGGACTTTTCTATTGGCGATCTCCTCTCAGTTGCTTGCGCACTCCTCTCCGGGAGGAGATTTAACTTCTGTCGATGCCCGTCGGCCTATCAATGGGCTGCGTCAAGATGTGGTAATTCTGCCGGTGCTCTATCCGGGGGGAGTTACAGCTGGCGGGGATAGGGAAGCCCAAGTAGCACCGATTCGACACTTTGAAGGGGCTACCGCCGAGAACTTTCAAGAAAAGATTGCGCACAAGAAATATCATCAGATCTGTGACCGACAGCCCCCCGAGGGGCTGCCTCCCTGTGAAGAGGCGAGCTGGAAGTACCGGCAAGCACAGGCCTGCTTGCAGGCTAGGGAAGCCTGGGAAAAGCGCTGGGGCAGGCCCGAGACCCGGGCTCCCCACGCGAGAGCCCTGAAGAATGTCAGGGCCAGGCTCAAAAACGCCCGCGCAAACAGGGCGCGCTCTTGCGGTATATAGCCGCGATCCCCTGTTTGTTTTGTGCGCGCTATATGCCTTGCGGGAACAGAGCTGCGTTGCAAAAGCGCTCCGTGTAAACTAAGGAAAATTCTACAGCTGCCAAATAGGCCTCTTTTGAAAGGACGTATATTACTCACCGGCGCCAGTGGCTTTGTCGGAACCGCACTCTTATCACAGCTGCGCAAAGTCGGTTATCCGGTCTTGCCGGTGTATCGCCGCGAGACTGAGGGGGGCTTTCAGATTGCTGACCTGTCCAGCAATACAGACTGGAGCGATGCACTGGTCGATATAGATACGGTGATTCACACCGCTGCACGCGTTCATGTGATGGAGGAAACCGCTGCTAATCCCCTGGCCGAATTCCGCCGGGTGAATGTCGAGGGGACTATCAAGTTGGCACAGCAGGCGGCTTCAGCGGGAGTTAGGCGCTTTATTTATCTCAGTTCCATCAAGGTTAACGGTGAGTCCACCGACAACCGGGTCCCATTTAACGCGGATGAGCAGTGTGAGCCCCTTGATCCTTATGGGCTTTCAAAGAAGGAGGCGGAAGAGGCGCTGCTTGAGCTGGCTGGCTCTAGCGGAATGGAAGTGGTTATTATTCGCCCACCGCTGATCTATGGCCCGGGGGTAAAGGCAAACTTTCAATCGATGATGCGCTGGCTGAGCCGGGGTGTTCCGCTGCCGCTCGGGGCGATCAACAATCGCCGAAGCCTGGTGTCTATGGGTAATTTGGTGGACTTGGTACGCGTCTGTATTTCTCACCCCAGTGCGGCAAATCAAGTGTTCCTGGTCTCTGACGATATGGATGTATCGGTCACCGATCTGCTGCGCGGCCTTTCCTGTGCCCTGGGCTGCAATGCCCGCCTGCTGCCGGTCCCGCAATTACTGCTGACCAGTATGCTCAAGGTGATAGGGAAGGGGGCAATTGCCGAGCGTTTGTGTGGATCACTGCAAGTTGATATCGCCAAAACCAAAGAGCTGCTCGACTGGACCCCGCCGATGGCCCTGGGGGAAGGCCTGGCCAGTGCGGCACAGGCTTATTGTCAGGCGGGAACGTCCAAATCGCCACAGAAGAGCCGTTAGGCAAGGATTGTGGTGAGAGGGAGGGGGACTACCCCTCGTAGTTAACAACAGCGGCGTAAAAGCCCAATAGATAACTGGCGGGAACCTCGATAGTGGAGCTGTGCCCGGACTTTGCTCCCAATTTTAGCGCGAGCTTATCCCGCTCCTGCACCGCAGCCAGTATTTGTTCCTGGGTGAGAGCAATATCCAGAACCTCTTCGAGCATACACGTGCTGCGACTGAAACACTGTAGGACATTCCTATCAATAGGCGCGGTTTCTACGGATTGCCCACCATTTAACTCGGCGAATTCGTAGTTGCGCCATGCTTGGCGATAGGTGAGATTGACCCGGAGGTGATAGCGAATGGGTGCATCGCTAGCGGGTTCGAAAGCGCGGAGGCTGTAGTAATAGAGATTAAAGTCAGAGCCATCAGTGGTGGCCTGTAAGTGAGGGCCTGAGAATTGGGTGCCGGGGTTTTTCTCATCCACCTGGATAGATACCGCCTGCCTGACTTCCCCAGCCGTTTTTTCTGAGATATGGGTGACCGAGCTACAGCCAGCCAATACAATCGCAGCCAGAGTCAGTGTAAATTTGGTCATAGGCCTTCCCTGTTTTCTTTCGGACTTCTTTGGGGGCGGCAGTATCGCACAACTGGGGCCTGGGCAGGAACTGCGAGGCGAAGATTGCCACCTTATGGTTGAGACCTAACGGTACAAACTGAAGCCCCTTCGAATATTTATCTGCACCACCAAGGTGGCATGAAAAGATAAGACCGGGTGGGGCTGTGTTCGGTGGATATCGGTAGTGTTTCTTTAGGCGCATTAGAGTAAGTTTAGGGGTGGGGTTTTTCCCCGGCTATGATCACCGAATCCGCTGGTACCAGGGTATCTCCAAAAGGGATCATTTGCTCATCAAAAGAGTAGGATTCAATGGCATCAAAACCGGCATTTTGCATAAGAGATTCTATTTCACTGGTGTTGCGTATATGAAAATCAAATTGGGTAAAGGGTAGTTTTTTCAGTGATTTATCTGAGCGAATAGAAAAGACTACCCGGCCTCCAGGTTTGATCCAGTTAATAATGTGGGTAAAGAATTCCAATAAATCTTCGATAAAATACAGGATGTTAACCCCTATAATACCGTCAACACTTTCAGCTTTTAGCTGAACTTCCAGGCAATCACCGCAAATAACTTCTGTGGTGCAGGGTTTATTTATTATGGCGCTTTGAAGCTCGCCGGCCATAGTTTCTGACATCTCAATGCCCAGATAATGTCCATCGGCCCCAAGGGCATCTAATATCGGTAGGGAGAGCAGCCCGTTGCCTGGCCCGATCTCAACGATTGATTCAGCTTGTTGGGGAGATAGCTTCTCAATGGTTTGCTGGGTAATAATTTGGTTGAGAATATTCATTTTATTGCCCATATCAACACCTGCCTCCCCTTTGGGGCATGAGAGTTGACTGGCAATAAATTGTGGATCTTGGTCTTGCATGGATACAACCTTTGTTGCTGATGCTATTTTCTGAGGCGATTCGAATGATAGCGGATTAATTATATCTCTAAAATTGTTAGTTTTGCCGAGATAAAACTTGTTCGCTTGTACTATTTTGCAGGCTCTCCTTTGTATTTCGAAGTTGAGCCTTGTGTGAGTCGGGGAGGCGTGTGTTACAGGTATAGAGAGATGCGGCATATTACCGGCCTTACGATCAATTGCGGTGCTAATTGATCGCAAGGCCGACAGACTATTTCGACAGAAGTATCAGACCGTGTGGCTAGCAGCAGTGAGAGGTCGTAGTTCTTTCGGAGTCAATAGAATTTTGAGCTTGTGTGCAGGTATTGCTTTCACTTCCCGGGAAATTGAGTTTAACGCTGCGGGCGGCCTCATAATTTCCAGCAAGCTTATCGGCAATAGAGCGAACCTGTTCATATCCAGTCAGCATAAGGAATGTGGGGGCTCTGCCATAGGATTTTATGCCAGCGATATAGAAGTTCTCATCGTGATGAGATAGCTCCTCGGCACCATGTGCTTTTACTGAGCCACAAGAGTGGAGGTTGGGATCTATCATGGGGGCGAGGGCTTTTGGGGCCTCTACGATATGGTCGATATCGAGCCTTATCTCACGCAGCATTTGTAGGTCGGGGCGAAACCCGGTAGCGACGATAATGCGGTTGACCGTTATTTCCTGGTCTTCGCCACCGCTGGTTAAACTGACAAGAAGTTCTGTGCCCTCTCTTTTGATTTGTTTTATCTGTATTTGCGGCAGTAGTTCCAGTAGCTTACTGTCGATGGCGTTTTTGGCTGCGATACCCAATTCTTTTCTCGCGGGAACCTTATCGTTGATGCCACTGCCTAGGAGTTTTTCAATATCATTTTTTCGCATACCCCAGCTGATGCGTGTGTCAGCTTCGCTTTTCTGAAGATTGATAAGTGCGAGAGCGATATTCATGGCGGAATGCCCAGCACCGAGAATCAGAGTGTGCTTGTTCCTATATTTTTGTTTGTCGGTACCGATAATGTCGGGTATTCCGTAAGTAATAAGGTCGCGATTCTCAATCTCACCGGGTACGGGAAGTCCGTCTCGCCCAATGGGGGTGGGGTTGGACCAGGTTCCTGAGGCGTCGATGATCGCTTTTGCATACTGGATATGGGTATTGCCAGAAGCATCCTTGTAGTGAACGGTGTAGAGAGCCTTGTCGCGATTTGTTGAGGTGTGCTTGCTATGGTTTTCCCGGGATATTGCTGTCACTTCGGCAGAGTAGGTAATTACTGTTTTTAATTCGGGGGTTGTGGCGGCTGGGGTTAAATACTTATCCACTATTTCACGGCCTGTGGGTAGCTGCTCTTTATCGGGGTAGGTCCAGCCATTTTTCTTAAGCAAGGTAGCCACAGCCTTATCAATCACATAGGGCCAGGGAGTAAATACCCGAACATGCCCCCACTCTAATATAGCGCTACCAACGGAGATCCCCTTCTCTAAAACCAGTGGCTTTAAGTTTCTCGACAGGAGTTGTGCGGCAGCGGCAATTCCAATCGGACCTGCACCAACAATAATGGCATCGTGTATCTTGTTCATCAGTCAGTACCTTTAAAATATCTGGTGTTAAAACAGAAGGGTGTACAGATAGCCGGCTGTAACAGCCATACCTAAAACAACGGTTAAAAATGCTGCGATCATCTGGGTTCTAAAGATGGATTTCAGCAGGATAACCTCTGTTAGGCTGGCGCCGGCACTACCGATAATGAGCGCCATTACCGATCCGAGAGCCATACCTTTCTGTACTAAGCCTGCACTCAGGGGAATAACAGCAGAGGCGCGAATATAGAGTGGAATGCCGATAATGGCTGCAATTGGGATTGCGTACCATTTATTGTCACCGGCATAGGTTACGATTAAATCAGTCGGTACAAATCCGTAAATGAAGGATCCCAGAGTGATACCGAGTAGTAGGTAGGGAAGGGTTTTCTTAAAGTCTTTCCAGGTGGAGTGCCAGATACTGATCCAGCGATTGGGCTGCTGGGTTTCTATTTTATCCGCTGCGCAGCTGTTGCCCGCTGAAGTACCGGCTCCGCAGGTCGAAGTGGTTTCGGTATTGGTCGTGAGTGATGGACTAGCGACTGCTGCTGCGGGCACTGTGCTTGCAGTCGCTAATTCAGCTTTATTAAATAGTGGATTGGTACCTGTTTCCTTTTTATCTGTGGGGGAGCTGGAATTATTGTTGCTTGATTCCCGGTAGGCTTCATCGCGGACAAAGCGCTCGAATCCGAGCTTTTCTAAAACAAATCCCGCAGTAATGGATACCGCCATTGCCAGAGAGAAGTAGAAGATTGCCACATTAAGGCCGAAAGTAACGACCAGTAATCCGATAACTACCGGGTTGAGTAGGGGGCTGGAAAATAGGAATACCAGCATTGGCCCGAAGCCGGCGCGGGCTCGGAGTAATCCTTTTAAAAAGGGGATGGTTGAGCATGAGCAGAAAGGTGTAATGGCACCGAGGAGCGCAGCTATCACATAGCCTCGGCCATTACGTGAACTGAGGGTTGCCTGAATTTTTTCAGGGGTAATGTATTGCTGTAATACGCCAACAAGGTAGCTGACCGCTAGAAACAGGACTGTTAACTCAACTGCAAGAAAAGCAAACATAGAGAGAGCTTCTTCGAGCATGGATGCAAACTCTGGGGACATTGTTTCAACTCCTTAGTTAAAGATTTGATGTTTCTAGAATTGCCGAAATGATGAGCGGCGTCAATATATTTCTATAAAAGTGGAAATAACCTTTAGGGTTGCTGGGAGAGTACTTCTATGGAGTGACTAGTGGGTGTTGGGCAATATTGAGCATTAGTGAATCTAAGACACCATTGCCGCTGTGCACACCGCCCTCAGTCGCCCGGGATGATTTACTTCGGGTCAAATAGCCAGCGTAACCCTGTTCTAAAGTGGCTGGTTTGCCGTTGCTGAGAATTGTGAACAGACCTATTTCGCTGATCAAATCATCTAGCAGGTGCGGTTCGGAATTTCTGACTATCAGAGCGGGGCCGCTTCTAGGAGCGGGGTTTAAGCGCTGCATCAGTGCCCAGGCGGGGTACTCGCCTATTGAGAGCTGCTTGAGTTTTGGCATGATATCGCGGTCAAAAATACAGTGCCCACCGCCTTCTCCCTGGTTTTTGAGAACCCAGTGAGCGGAATCCTGCTTGCTGAACCACTCCAGCGTATCTGCTGATATTGGTCTTATGTCGCCGAGTAATGATTTGATGGAGATAGCTTCATCTAGAGACAGGTTAAAGCGTGTTAGCTCCTGTGCAGGCATGGATGAAAGGGTCATTTGTACGCGCTTACTGGTGGCCAGCTGTTGGCTCACGGTTGCATTGATTGCGACTCGGTGGTTCTCAAGCAATATCCGCGTTTGCATCAGTGTTTCACAGCAGCGTTCGCCATCCAGGTCTTTAGCGACATAATCGCAGTAGTTATAGCCAGTTCGTAAATAAACGCAGTCTATGGGGCCTACCCCCTGTAGAAGCAGCCTGTTGCCGGGGCCGCTGGCTAGACTCTCGTTAAGTTCGCGAAAGGTCTTGCGTACCGTGCGCACCCCTTTTTCTGCTAAGGCATATTCGAGCAGATGCTGGTCGAAGATATTATCTTCGTCTTCCTGAACCACCATTAAAAAAACTGGGCTGCCGCCATCTTTAAATTCATTTTTAATGGTGCTTGCCGCTTCGGCAAGGCCTTGGGATAGCCTTTCGATACTGGGGTTATCAATCAGTGGGCCATAAGGGGGCTTGGACCAAGTCGTATAAGGCTCTGGATAGTGTGACTGGATAAATTGATGCAACTCGTGAATACGCTGCCCGAATGGTCCCATTCCTGCGGCGATCCCGTTGAATTCAACCAGCTTTGGACCGTGATCTATATCGTCCATAAAGTCACTCCTCATAATCAGGAGGGGGAGGCGCGCGGCATCCTTGATTTGCTGATGCATGACTAGCAGGGCACTAAAGAATGCGTCGCCCTGAGCGACGGGGCTGATGGCTTCGTGAAGGAATTGGTGATCCTCTGAGACTGTATGGATAAGTCTTGCCAGAAGAGGTGCCGCTTTCTTTAGTGCCTCAAAATGATCGAGATCTATAGTACTGGGAGTGAAGCTAAAGGGGACATGGATCGCAGAGCCATCGCTCTTCTTGAACGCGAGGCCGTGGGCAAGTCCCCACTCCGCAGCTTCACCGGCAGCCTGGACGGTATTAGGCTGGATAGTCTGCATGGTTTCTCTCCTTATCGACAGTAATGGCCACAAGGTCATCTGTATAATTAATATCTATGATTCTAGATTAATCGAAATATGTGAGTGTAGTAAAGCCCCGAGATTTAGAGGTTGATCTCAACTTACGCGAGAGCGTTGACCAGGGTTGATTGTTTTTTGGGCGCTTAGTCTATTGGCACTTATAAGCTGGCTGTCTGGGAGGGGGCGGGTAGCTCCGGAATGCGATTAATAGGGGCTGTCCGGAGCAAAGCTAGGGTCATTCAGTGTTGATCTTGCAGTGTGCACTTGGCGTCAGGGTACTTTATCGATGAATTGAAATCATCATGACAGCACTCATCTTGCAAAAACTGAATAACTTCAATTAAGTGCTGATACTCTGCCACACAGTAAAGAGTGCGACTCTCGCGTCGCTGAGAGACCAGCCCCGCTGAAACCAGACTTGATATATGGTGAGAGAGGGTTGAGCCGGGGATGTCTAGTTGTTCCTGAATACTGCCTACAGGAATACCCGGTAAACCGGCTTTGACGACCTTTTTGTAAATCAATAGCCGGGTTGGGTGTCCGAGCTCTTTGAGTGACTTGGCTGCTTCTTCGATTTCCATCACGATTTGATCATAAATTCTGCATTTATCGAAATATATACAGTTTAGTGCTAAAGATAAAGTTTTCCTGATCTATTTGGGGAGCCATAAGTCTTTCAGTCCCTGGAGAACCTGAGTTTTGACTGATGATGTATGCCGGAGAGGGCAGAGGTGATGATATCTGCTCCGAAGTGATATCAGCATTCAGGGGTGTGATGATTAGATTCTCTCTCTTAGACGATGAGTAATTTTCATATAAACGCTACAGGCACTTGGTGATAGTTTGCTGTATTAAACGGTTGTTGCTTAGCTCCTCAAGGCATCAAATGGCTGGGAGAAGTGGTGGCTGGGTATGGCTTCCATATTCTTTTGCTCTTTGGCGAGCTTATTTCAGGCCTTCGTTTTGAAAACCATGAATGTAGGTATGGTCTATGCGATCTGGTCTGGAGTCGGGATAGCACTTGTCTGTGCAGCATCTGTTTTTATTTGGCAGCAGAAATTTGACACCTACGCGATTTCTGGTATTGCGCTGATATTTATGGGGACAGCTCTGATTACGGTAAAATCTAGCGTTTTTACCTCCTAGGAAGCCCTGAATAATTTAGCAATATTTATTGGCGGTGAAGATAGTGTAGAGCGCCATACATCAGGTGATTGCAGCAAAAGGTGCCGGCAGTATCGGATATATCTGCCGGAACGCCAGTGTTTCGCATGGCCATTACCATTGCGCGGATAGGAAGTGTGCTTCGATAGGCCACTGGACCATTTTGTACCGTTGCTTCCCCCTGTATTTCAACCCCCCGATTATCTTTTAGATGATATCTGGTGAAATCGTTATAATTTTGTGCAATTCTCTCGATAGTAATCGTTGCGCGGCCACTGTATTCCCCCAGCATCACTACTAATTGAGGTTTTATCGTCTTAATTGCAGCGGTAACAAGATCAATACTTTCAAAGAAATTATTGGGCACTAAAAGGCCTTGAATATCACAGTTGGATATTTGTGTGCCATCCAGTAAGCGCATAACGGATTCAGCGGGATTTATCGGGGTGTTACCGAAGGGCTCGAAGCCGGTTAGCAAAACAGTAGGCATTTTGATCGTTCATTAAAGCTCAGTTGCTGGGATTTTATCGCTGGTAATTCAGGCTAGGTTACTAAACCCAACCTCTCCATAAAAGTAAATTTGTCCCAGTCAACCCAGCTTTCCACTAGTTTTCCATCCTGATATCGATCGGTGTGGACACCGGTCCAGCTACTGATTTTTCCCGTAGCTTCATACTGTTGAAATTTTTTACTGTGGGTTGCCGTCAGTTTCCAGCGGGTGCAGACATAGTCCCCTTCAGCTACTTGTAGCAGAACTTCCATTTTTACATTGGAAAAGCCTTTGTGAAATTCTGTGACAAGTTTCTGCCAGTCCTGCGTGGATAGCACGGAGGTGCCGCCACCGGCATAGGGCATTTGATGGTTCTTATAATCGGAGGAGAGATAGGCCGTGGCTTTATGAGGCGCATTGTCACCCCATAATTCCAATAGAGACCTCGATATTTCTTTGTGCTTATTCGTCATTTTAATTCCATTGCTGGTGAGGGTGGGATTAGCCCAAGCATAGTTCAGGATTTCATACTGGAAGGGGAGGGCTGCATGGTACTTTAGTTATTGCTGCCAGTATGGCTCTATACCAAGCTACAGTCTCCATAAGATAGGCTTCATTGAGGAATAGCATGACAAAAGTATGCTAACCTGCTGAAATGTCAGTGGATGCGGTAATTGTAATCACTTAGTAGAATTTTAATGACTTTATTTAAGGGCGCTGCGCAATTTTTATCATTTGCGTGGTGATTACTTATACGCTTTGTTCAAATATTTTTTACCGTCGCTGTTTGTTACTCTGAAAAGATATGCTGTTTATCGATATTTGCCACTTTGTAGATGGTACGATTGTGGATGGCTTTGCGGATCGATTAAAGTGACAGCTTGTTAGAGAGGCGCCACCGAACAAGACCTGAATAGCTCTTGCTGTCTCTCCAGCCTCAATTGATAATTCAGGCAATAAAATTTTAACTTGTCTTCCTTTGAACGGATTCATTCTCAAGATGATTAGAAAGTACAATAAAAATGATTACTCAAGTGTGCTGGATATTTATGCGCGCTCAAAGCTAGATGAGCTGCGCTTTGAAAGTCGAAATTTTAACCTGCTTCCGCTGGATAAAGATCAAAAGCGTTTGGCTCAGCTGATGGAGTCAGATATTTATGTTTATGAAAATAGTGAGGTTGTTGGCTATGGGGCTCGATATAAGAATGAGATTCGAGCGCTGTTTGTTCATCCCTCGGTGCGAGGTCAAGGTATAGGAAAGGAGTTGTTGGAGCACCTGCTGGGAGAAATCAACGGGGAAGTTCGCTTACAGGTTGCCAAGACCAATGATCCGGTGAAAAACCTGTATCGCAAGTATGGTTTCGTGGTGACCGGAGAGCTAGAGACCACCTATAGCGGGGTTCCCGTTCTGGCTAATCAAATGGTCCGCCCGTCAAGTGCCGGCTAAATTCCGCAGAAAAGTACCTTAGCGGGCATTGCTGTGGAAGCTGTCCGCCAAAAATTGCCAAAAGGCATCCAGCTTGGCAGAGGCTGCCCTTCGCTGTTGGTAAACCGCAAAAAGAGGCCTACTCGGTTGCTGCCAATCCGGCAGGATCTGCACCAGGTTTCCCGCAGCAATATCCCGCTCTACCAGATAGTCATAGAGGCAGGCTATTCCAGCCCCGGACAGCGTCGACTGGTAGAGCGCATAGTAGTTATTGCTGGAGAAGTGGGGGTTGGGGGCGATAGTGATTGCTTCCTGCCCTTTTTGGAAGGCCCAAGACACGGGAACATGGCTGTACTTGTAGCACAGCAGCTTGAATGTATTGAGTTGCTCTGGGGAGGAAAGTGAATCAAGTGCGGCTAAATAGTCTGGGGCTGCCACCAGAAGACGCTGGTGTTGACCAATCTGTTGTGAATAGAGTGTTGAGTGGGCTGGGGCAGGTTGGGAGCGCAATGCCAAGTCAAATCCCTCTCCCGTGAGGTCCCGCAGTTGGTCATCCAGGATCAGGTCGAGGCGGATATCTGGATACCTGGAAGTAAACTGCGCCAGTCGCGGTGCCAGCCAAAATTGTCCCAGAGCCGTTGGGACTGTGACTCGCAGCAAGCCGGAAGGCTGCCCCTTGGTACTATGCAAGCGCTCTTCCACTTCTCGCAAATCAGTAAGGATACGCTCTGTCGTTTCCAGGTAATCCCGCCCCGCATCCGTCAGGCTTTGAGCGCGAGTGGTGCGGTGAATCAAGCGAGTGCCCAACCGCTGCTCCAATTGCTGGATGGCTTTACTCACCGCAGACACGGTTGATCCCAACTCTCGCGCAGCACGGGTAAAAGAGCCCTGCCTCGCCACTGTATTGAATACCTGAATTAAGTGAAACCGGTCCAGAGAAGCCTCCAATAGTTTCCTGTTGGGAAATAGTGAATATCAATATCCTACCATTAACGCACCTTTGGGAAAAAGTGACAATACCCCAGTAGACTGACGAGTAAAAGGAACTCCCAATGAGAGTGGTTATACAGCTGTGTTTGATTTTGCTTCCCTGTGCTTTTGCCTTGGCGGAGCCCTCCCCTAACAACCCGCTATTTCATATCAAAAGTGGTGACTTTGAGCTGCCAGACGGGTGGTACTTTGGTGAGGTTGCTGGAGTGGCTCGCAGAGATAATGGTCACTTTGTCGTGTTTCACCGAGGATCGCATCCACTGCTGGAGTTTGACGGACAGCGGCGTTTTGTCCGGGAGATAGGGGCCGGGCTATTTGAAAACCCACATGGTCTCCGCGTGGACCAGCAGGGCAATATTTGGACGACTGATACCGCTACACACTTGGTGCTGAAATTTGCCCCCAGTGGAGAAGTGGCGCTGGTCTTGGGGAAGCGCGATACGGCCAGTGAGGGCTGGTTTGATCGTGACTATAACTTGGTGCTGTTCAACCAGCCTCAAGATGTAGCTGTAGATGGAGATGGGTTTATTTATGTCGTGGATAAGGGCAATAGCCGCATTGTAAAACTGGATGAGAGGGGCCTTTTGGTAACTACCTGGGGTGGTCAGGGCTATGCCCCTGGTGAGTTTAATTTTCCCCACTCCATTGTGATTGATGCCTCGGGGCAAGTGTATATCGCTGATCGTGAAAATCAGCGGGTGCAGATTTTCAATTCTAATGGCAACTACGTAAATCAGTGGGCGGATATAGGTTATCCCTATGTCCTCTTTCTCAGAGGTGATGCTCTGTGGATGACGGATGCACGGGCCGAGGAGCTGCGGCAGTACGATCTCTCTGGCAATCTCAAGATACGCTACCAGGGGCAGCCCGGGCGGGGTGCGGAGCACTTTGGTTTCGTGCATGGAATTTACGTGGATAAGGATGGGCTTTGGATATCCCATATCCTGAACTGGACGATCGATCGCCTACTGCCGGCAGATTCGGTACCGGCTCCCGCTATGTAGCTTTTTCTTGATAAATGTATTTAGGAGTATTTATGCCTCATTGTGTTATCCAGTGTCCTTCAAGCATGCTGGCGTCGATAGATGTTCCTGGTTTGCTGGCCTCAGTACATATGGCCGCAGGTCAGTCTGCTCTTTTTGAGTCGGGGGATATCAAAGTTCGTATGCTACCGGTTGAGCACTACTTGGTAGGGGGCAATCCAGGGCCTTTCATACATCTTGAATGCAGCCTGCTGTCTGGTAGAAGTGTGGAGCAGCGGCAAAACTTGGCTCAGTTGCTGGCTAAGGCTCTATGTACAGTATTGCCTGAAGTGGAGATGATCTCTGTGGAAGTCCGAGAGATCGTACGAGCCGCTTATTGTAACCGCGCCGCATTGGAGCTTGAGCTGTAGCCTCTTAATGAGCTGGAGCGGGTAGCCACAATCGAATTTTAGATGAGCATTGCGCGCCCCAATTGGGGCGCTTCGCTTGATAGCGGGTCAATTTTGCTCAGGTTTTCTTTTCAAGTCTTAAGCGTATCGCGAAAATTTATAGGACTTTTTGGCGATATAGATTTCATATTCCTACCAAGGGCAGTTGGCCTAATTCCGCATATTTTGGGCAGCTTTTGCTGTTTTTTGCTTTTCAAATGTATTTGGCTTCTATTTAATAGGCGGACAGTTCCATTGGGAAGGGGTACGATGGTGCGGGCTCTTTCTTCTTGAGGTTAAGAGCTGGTTTTGGAAAAACGCTATCTGAAAAATATTTAGTTTGTATAAAGGGAGTTATTTGTGGTTGCAGTGGTTGTTAAGCGAGGGCTGGTTTTACTCTTTGTATTGTCGATTCTTGGGGTTGTCGGCATAGCTGGCCTGCTTAATAGTAGTACGATTATTAAAACTTCGGGGCAGGTAGTTCAAGGTATTAAGATACCTACTGGAGAGACAGCTATTAGATGGCGTGCAGATTTGAGCCGGGTTGCGGAAGACCCGAAAATTGAAAAGATGCAAGGGCCAGTCATAATTCGAACTAAAAATGACTATGTTTCTCGGTGGTTTTGTGAAGATCGGGTTGAGGAGCAGCGCTCTACCTCTACAGAATTTACTTTGAGGTGCGGGGCCGATAAGAGAAATTTTTCTTTGAGGCAGCGTGAGGTTGAATTCCAGCCGTATGATGGGGTAAGTCCAATAGCAGTGGTCAGTGATTTGGAGGGGGATTTGGACTTCTTCCAAGAATGGGCTCGCAGCCTTGGTGTTATCGATGCCCAGGGGAATTGGTCATATGGCACTGGGCAGTTAGTAATTGTTGGTGATGTATTAGATCGGGGGCGGTATGTTTATGACTTGCTCTGGTTTATTTATCATCTGGAGAAGCAGGCGGCGGATAGCGGTGGCGCGGTACATTATTTGTTGGGGAATCATGAGCAATATGCATTTTCCTATGAAATAAAATCGGTAGAGGCAGAGCACTTATGGGCCATAGAGCAGCTGAGAGCTTATAATCAAGCTTTGGCCGAAGATACCGTTTTAGGGGCTTGGTTAAGAAGTAAGAAGGTGATGCTTAAACTTGGATCTGTGCTCTTTACTCACGGTGGTATCAGCGCTCAGGTATTAGAGCAGGATCTAAGTATTAACGATTTTAATAACTCCCATCGAGCCTATTTGTCTGGTGATAATAATATAGACGATAGTTTGTTAGTCGGGGGCTTCTCACCAACACAGTATCGTGGCTATGCGTATGGAATGGATGGCTACCCAGAGGCTAATCAGAAGTTGGTTGATGATACTCTGGATTACTATGATGTGAATTACATTGTGGTCGGTCACAGCACTCAAGAAGAGTTGGCTTCTAAGTTCCAGGGCAGGGTGTACTTGGTTGATAGTACTCTGTATGTACCTAAAGCACTGGTCTTTGAATCGGGAGAGCCGGTGGTGCATGATATTGGTGTGATGCGCAAGGATTTTGAGGATGCTCATACTGTGGAAGAGCCATTTGACATTCTCAACTCTAAACACTGGATGGCGTTTCTTGGTGTTTTTCTTGTTCCTTTTCTTACTCTATAGCTGTGGAGGTTTAAGCCTCTCAGTAGAGTAGTTAATTTTAGCTGAAGTAAAACTGTATGCTGATGTTTTAGTGTCGAGGTATTTGGGCTCGATTTGTATAAATCCGATGTGAAAGGGTAGGTGGGGTGTTCTGGTGGAGTTGAGAGTTATAACCTGGATTAAAGGTTTTGAGATTAAAAAAGCCTGGGCTGTCTTTATTCAGTGCTTGATAGTTGCGTCTTTGATTTCTTTTTCTATCGGTACTCTCCCTGATTTAACTCAGGGGCAGAAGGACGCACTACACCTGTTTGAAGTGTTTACAGTGTTAGTTTTTACTTTGGAGTATGTGCTTCGCGTTTATTTTTCTGAAAATAGGTTGGGCTTTATTTTTAGTTTTTATGGGTTAGTGGACCTTATGGCATTTTTGCCTTTTTATATAGCTTCTGGGCTGGATTTGAGGGCGCTTAGGGTTGTTCGTCTATTTCAGGTTTTCAGAGTACTAAAGCTATTGCGCTATAGTAAAGCCATTGCCCGGTTTGGCTGTGCATTTCGAATGGTTAAGGAAGAGTTGGTGTTGTTTGGTGTAACCGCACTTATCTTGCTTTATTTATCTGCGGTAGGTATCTACTATTTTGAAAATGCAGTTCAACCAGAGCAATTCAAATCTATTTTTCATAGTTTATGGTGGGCGGTTACAACTTTGACTACTGTGGGCTATGGGGATATGTACCCGGTCACTGTTGGTGGGAGAATATTTACTTTCTTTGTGCTTTTGACGGGGTTGGGGGTGGTTGCAATTCCGACAGGCCTTGTAGCTTCGGCTTTATCTAAGGCTCGGCTCGAAGAGATGTGTTGTGGTCAAGTCCAACCGGACACCTCTTTAAGCACATTTCTCAAATTCGATAGGGGTTACATCCCCCAATGTTGTGTGTATTCTGCATGAGTTGTAATAAGCAATATAGGCTC
The DNA here is from genome assembly GCF_052466995.1 of Microbulbifer regidiadema (SeqCode). Classification (NCBI taxonomy): domain Bacteria; kingdom Pseudomonadati; phylum Pseudomonadota; class Gammaproteobacteria; order Cellvibrionales; family Microbulbiferaceae; genus Microbulbifer; species Microbulbifer regidiadema (SeqCode). The sequence continues at coordinate 563,556 of NZ_CP174297.1, forward strand.
TCACATCTGCTGTCGCGTCCACCCTTGTTTCATAGAGGTTTCCCGTTAGCCACTCTCGCTTCAGGCTGCTAAAAAACCGTTCTGTTGGTGCGTTGTCCCAGCAATTTCCTTTACGGCTCATTGAACATACCATTCCATGCTCCTTCAGCAACGCCTGATAGGTATGGCTGGCATACTGACTGCCTCGATCAGAGTGGTGTAGAAGGCCTTGCGGTGGTGTGCGTAAATTGACGGCCATCATCAGCGCACGACTCGCCAAAGCCGTTTCCATCTGGCGATCTAGGTGCCAACCAACTATCCGGCGTGAATAGAGATCAATTACTACCGCCAAGTACAACCATCCCTGTAGCGTCCAGATGTATGTAATATCCGTAGCCCAAACTTGATTTTTAGCACTCGGCGAAAAATCCCTATTCAGAAGATTCTCTGCAATGGGCAGTTGGTGTTTGCTATCTGTCGTCAACGCAAAACGCTTCTTGCGTTTTACTGCCAAACCTAGCTTTTTCATTAGCTTTCGGGCTCGATAGCGCCCAATTTTAAAGCCTTCTCTGCGTAATAGCTTCATTAGTCGGCGGCTTCCCAAGCTCTGCCGAGATTCTGCAAATAAGGCCTTCAAGCGATGGCATAGTTGCCATGTTTGGCTATCTATTGAGCTATCACTGCGATGGCACCAATCGTAATAGCTGCTCTTTTTTACCTGCATTACTCGGCAAAGCATCCTAACTGGAAAGCTACTTTTCTGCTCTTTGATGAAGCTGTACTTTACTTCATTTCTTTCGCAAAGAAGGCGCTGGCCTTTTTTAGGATTTCCTTCTCCATCCGCAAGCGCTTGTTTTCACGTCGCAACCGATCCAATTCAGCGCGCTCGCCTGCATCCAATCTTACTCCGCTCTCTTCCTGCTTCAGCTCCTTTACCCAGCGTCGCAAGTTATTAGCAGTGGTCCCTACAGCCTCTGCGGCCTTAGAAATCGAATAGCCTTGTTCAGAGACAAGAGCTACAGCGTCTTTCTTGAACTCCGGCTTGAATTGCCGGCGTGTACCTTTTGTTGTCATACGTCACCTCACTTGGTAGTTTTACCATCTTAGCGAAGTGTCCGGAAGTATTAGACCACTACAATGGATGATGAGTAGGGGATTGTCGCTAGCTTTGATGGGTAAGAGGCCCTTCGCGGGCCTCTTACAGGGGCGGGCTATTTAAGAAGTGCGTGCCTTTAGAGGTTCGCGCAACTGCTCGGCCATCCGCAGTAGTAGAGACTCTGTAGTTTCCCAGTCGATACACTTGTCGGTAACGGAAACCCCATACTCCATATCGCTCAGGTTTGGCAGGATTTTCTGATTACCGGCCTTCAGATTACTTTCCACCATAACACCGATAATCGACTGGTTGCCGTCGAGAATCTGGTGGGTCACATTGTCGACCACCAGGGGCTGTAGCTCGTGGTTCTTGTTGGAGTTGGCATGGCTACAATCGACCATAATGTTTGGCATGATATTAGACTTGCGTAGCTCCTGCTCACACATAGCGACACTTACGGAGTCGTAATTCGGTTTGTTATTGCCACCGCGCAGTACAACGTGGCCGTAGGGGTTGCCGGCGGTGTGGATTATCGCAACTTGCCCGCGCTTGTTGATACCGAGGAAGCGGTGGGGATTGGCGACAGACTGCAAGGCATTAATAGCCACTTCCAAGCCACCGTCAGTACCGTTCTTGAAGCCTACAGCAGAGGAGAGGCCGCTGGCCATTTCCCGGTGAGTTTGTGACTCGGTAGTTCTCGCACCAATGGCGGACCAGGAAATAAGGTCTTGCAGGTATTGGGGAGAGATCGGGTCCAGTGCCTCTGTCGCAGTGGGTAGCCCCAGTTCGGCGACATCCATTAGCAGCTTGCGGCCGATATGTAGGCCCTCTTCAATTTTGAAGGAGTCGTTCAAGTGGGGGTCATTGATAAGCCCCTTCCAGCCAACAGTGGTGCGGGGCTTCTCAAAATAGACGCGCATTACTATCAGAAGTGTGTCGGAAACCTTGTCTGCCAACGCCTTCAGACGCTTGGCATAATCCATTGCGGCGTCCACATCGTGAACGGAACAGGGCCCGATAACCACCATTAGGCGGTGGTCTTTGCGGTCGAGGATATCGCGCACGGCGGCGCGCCCTTTGGCGACAGTCGCTTCGGCGGCGTCGCTAATGGGGAGTTCTGCTTTCAGCGTCTCCGGGCTGATGAGGACTTCCTGGGAGACAACATTTAAGTCGTCGAACTGCTGTGTGGTCATGGTGCCTTCTGGTTACTCTATTCCTTAGTGCCGCACTGCACTTGCAGGCGGATGACTTATCCTACTGCGCCGCAAAGAATAGGGCGAGGGTTTCATTTGCAACCAAATGTTTGGCCCTATTTTGGGATGTGTATCTCCCTTTACTCTAGCGTGCCTCTGAAAGCCCCGCAGAGCGGACCTTGTCTTATAAAGGGTTGTGGCCATTCGTGGCGAGCTGCGCCTAACATCTGTAGCCTTCAAGACCCGCAGAGGCATTACGGAGTTACTTAGAGGCTCCTTAAGTCTTTACGCTTGATTTGGCGGTGGTCTAGTGCATCCATAGGGTTTGCAATTATTGTCCCCGATAATATAAAGGCTCGCTTCGCCTTTTAATCGAATGAAAATCCAACACTATGTGCCATAAGGGGGCTAGCCGCCCGGTGGTAGGTTTTGCTTGAGTTTGCCGAATAACTCTATTGAAAAAAGATGAAAAGCTCCCGCGATAATTTTTGCTATTACGAGAAGATTGGAATGTTAACTCCTCCAGAAAAACTTCCGGGAGGGGGCGCTGTGCTCTGAATTTCGCAGACAATTAAAGGAAAAGAAGGCCTCGCTCATTAAGCGTATTGAAAGAGATGGCTATGCTGTTTCCGAAATTGAAGTAAAGATGTGGCTGTTTCTAATTGAAGTAGCTCTATCAGCATGGCAGGCCTGTCAATCTTGATCCTTTGGTGAAAATTTGCACTATTATTGGTTCGGTCGTACCAGGTGGTAGATTGCATAATAATTTTATATGGCGTATTTGCTGGGCTAGAGGTTGGTCATGGGGCGAAACATGAAAACTTTGGCGGTGGGCTAACGTCTCTTGCTGTGACTTTGTCGCCATCAATGCGTATCGCCAAAAAAAAGTTGACCACAAAAGTATAAAAAATCGATATAGGTAAAAGTAAAGAACTGTGAAGTAGGCTGGCTAAATTAAAGAACTATTTCACGGCATGGGGCGCCATGCACGGATAAGCTTTATTCGTTAAGTTCAGAATCTTTAGATGGTCAGCATGTTTACAAGCTCAAATGAAAAACTTCAATCCAAAAAGGTGTTGAAAGCCCCGTTTTTACTATTATTAAGCGCACTGCTTTTTGGTTGTGGCGGGGGCGGTGGTAGTGATGAGGCAACATCGGAAGAGGATTCTGCCGGTGAGAACTCAGGGGGGGAAGTCGTAGACACACCTTCTGAAAATAGTCGTAGTAATAGCCTACCTATTGCCAATGACCAATTAGTGCAGATGGCTGCACATGGTCGTTTGGCTAAATCTATATTTCTCGCCGCCTATGATGCAGATCTAGACTCGCTGCAATATACCATTCAATCCCAACCTACTCATGGCAGCTTAACCGGCAGCGGTCAGCGCTGGGAGTATCTCCCTGAAACAGGTTTTACCGGTACTGACAGCTTTTCTTATATGGCATCTGACAGTAGCGGTGCCAGCAATCTTGCGACGGTAACGATTGAGGTTGCGGCAAATGATTGTGCCAGTGATTTTCTGGAAGGACCCTCTGACAGCTTACTTATGCACGTTCCCTCCCACCTGGAATTCCGCGATGTAGCCGGTGGTAATAGTGTGGTTGTTGAGGGTACCGCACTGACAGAAAGCGCCTCCTCAGACCCGGAGGTGGAAGGGCGCACTATGTTCGTGAGCCGCAATGACTTTCATAGTGCGGATATGACCATCGCCCTTCCCGAGCAAGACGATCTCGCTTACTTTAGTCTGTCATTTCAGTTTATTCCGGATAGCGCCAACGGTGATGAAGTGATGGTGCGATCAATCGCCGATCCAACTACTAACAATAATGCCGGCAGTTTTTATGTGGGCACCAGTGGCAGTGGTGTTGTCGGGCAGCTGGGTAGTCAAGACAGTCAGCAGTTTTCTAATACTGAGAGCACTTTAAAGACCCGCAGTTGTAATCATATAGCACTCACAGTTGATAATGGCACATTGACTGTCTACGTGAATGGGGAGGCATCCTCTTCAGTAGCGATCGATAGTGAAAGCTATGCCCACTTGGGCGATATGCTGCAATTTGGGCCCTTTGCCGGGAAGATCTGGGATGTGCGCCTCTACGAGCGTGTGCTGACTTATGATGAGGTTATGGACTTAGGGGGCAGCAAATGTAATGAAGCTATGGTTGCCACCAGCCCCTATGATGGTTACAACAATTACCTGTGTTCAACCTATCAATGTCAGTGGTGGCCTGATGACACCGATAAGACTATGGAAAACTTTGAGCACTATATTGTGGCTCAAGAGCGCGTCTGGGAGCGGAATATCTTTGAGGCCGGTATGTACGGTCAGGGTGAGCTCTGCACCTACTTTAGCGATGACGGCTCCACACGGGACCTGGAACTAAACGATGCGATCAGCGGCACCTTCGTTAAGGATTATACCTTAGAAGATAACCCCCTAACTCAATCAAATGCCCAACATTGGTTGCATGAGAACTTCCACTCCTACCAGGGGAGGCTAAACAGAGTTACAGGGGAAGCCAGTGGAAAGTACACCCTGGAATCCTCTGCCAGCTGGGGAGCGGATCACAATATCCCCGGAGTTAAGGACAGTCTCTTGGGCTACTATACGCTCCACCCGCATATTAGCCTGTGGGCTATTCAAGACTCCCCGGTAGATCACCAATACGGTTATGATTTCAAGGGCGGTCATCAATACGGGGCGTATATTTTTTGGTCATGGCTTACCAACTACGCAGTTAGTAAGGATCTAATGGGGGGCGTGTTCCGTAATTCCAGGGATGGGCTTAATGACCTGGAAGCTGCCGATGCCTATCTAACGGCTCAGGGGCACGATATGAAAGCCCTGTTTGCAGATTTTGCTGCACGTATTACAACTTGGGATATGGTTGAGAGCGAGGCCTACCAGATATCGGAAGCAGTTTCACTGAGCCGAATGCTGGATGAGCACCCCGATGCCAGCACTCATGACAATAAATTTACCCATACCTTCGATAGCGAAGGAACCGGTAACAGCTGGACCGATATGGATAGCGGCTATGTACCCGGCTCCTGGGCGTTTAATGCCTTTAAGGTGGAAGGTATCACTGAAGATAACAACTACACCATTGCCGTTAGGGTGGATGCTGAAAATAACCCCGCACATGCAGACTTCCGTGGCCGTGCAGTGGTCTACAACCCTTCCACCGGCTCTCGCAGCTACTACCCGTTTGATATTGACAGCTCAGGTGAGGTTTCCAGCACCGTAGTTCCTGTACCGGCAGATCACGAGCTCTATGCGCTGGTGGTTACTACTCCGGATACTTTTAGGGATTTCGAGTTTTACGATTATGACTTCGCCATTTATCCATCGGGCGGTGATATCGACTCTGACCCAGTGGGGGATAGCTCTAATAGTGATACCGTCAAAGTTGTAGTGATGGCTGGTCAATCCAATATGGAAGGCAATAACACCCGCTTGGATCGCTTGCAGGAGCTGGTTTGCCATGCCAATGAAGACTATACCTATGGTGATTCAGACTGTGGCTCAACAGACATCAGTGATGAGCAAATCAACGAACAGTTTATCGATAATACTGACTCGCTAGATGACTACAGTGAGAGACTGAGCAGTGATAGCGAAGATCCGGTGGTACAAAAACTTGGGCAATTCCTCTGTCGCGCGGGCAGCCTGGACTCCCTCTCTGGGGAGACTTGCGACAGCCGTGATTTTGATTTGACCGATCGACTCTTTGCCACCATCAGCAGTTATTATTTCTCTTCAAGTGATGGCTCTTATGGCTATAACTACGATGCCTGGATGCAAATGAGTTCCGCTATGGAGGTGGCTGAGGCTTATGCTGATGGGCACCTTAGCGCAGATCTTGAATCTGTACGGGATGATGTCACTGTACTCCAGTATCAGGGTTCGCTAAACGATACCGGTTCTCTATCGTTTTCAGAGCGCTACGGGCAGCTGTTCCCAAATTATGGTGTATCCACTAACCGCTATGGCCCGGAACTCACTTTTGGCCACTATCTTGGCGAAGAGACCGAGGGTGATTTACTGCTCCTAAAAGTGGTGCAGGGCGGCACTGACTTACGGGTCGATTGGAAAGTGCCCGGCTGCCACGACTCTAGCGCTAATGAGTGGACGGAGGACGAAGAAAACCAGGACTCTCTTTACACCGCCATGCTGGAAAAAATTGAAGCCTTGCGCGATCCAGAGGTTTTGGCCAGTTATTTCCCACAGTATGAAAACAAGACAATAGAGATTGATAGCTTTATCTGGTTCCAAGGTTGGAATGATGGCGGACAATCAGTAAATGAAAGTAATTATCAAGCGAATCTGACTTGCTTAGTAGATGGCATGCGCGAAGCGCTGAATGATTACGACCTGCCTATTATCATCACCAAGAGCCATTACGGCGATTCAAGTGGTGCTATTCAGTCAGCCCAGCAAAATGTTGCAGACGCTACCTATAATGTTGAAGCGCACGATACGGATGATCTCTCCGGTTACTACCACTATGATCCGGCGGCACATTTGGTGATTGGTAAACGCATGAAAGAGGTGCGAGATAGCTTACCCTAAGCAACCACATCCCATTTAAACAAGTGTCAAGTCCTTTCTAAAAGCTTAGGGGGCCTCTAAAAGCGCCGCAGAGATATTGCGGGGCTATATAGAGCCCCCTTTTATTTGCCCCTCATATTATTAGCTCGTAATTTACTGTGTGCTCAACACAGATATGGTTAGATTTATAATCTGCTGAGCGCGCGTACAGTCAAACATTGATGTAAATCGCCCCCGCCTTTAAATCGAATCCTGTGATGTAACACCTAATAATAACAGCCGCAGAACCGCCTATAGAGGCTTGCAGGTTTGTGAATCCTACAAATAATTCAGAGGTTTCTGTTCTGCTGACCTGATCCCGCCAGATTACACTCAGGCTCCTGAGGTGTTATTAGTGTTTTAGGGTATCAGTGATCCGCTTATTTAGGCTTCCCATTGTTATGGCTGTAAAGCAGTGAAAATTTTTCATCAGGAAGCACTGAGAGATCTACCTCTTGCTGGTTAGTTTGGAGCTGAACAGTTTGTGCTGTACGCTACGCTAATATGAATAGGTTCTATTTCAATAGAGCCTAAAATAGCCATCAAATAGCATTGGAGTACCAAGTGGAAAGGGTGTTTCTCAGGACTTTTGGAGTTCTAGGCGTGATTTTATTTGCCCCTCTATTCCTTCTTACATTCGCTGATCCCCATGTGATCGAGAAGTCGGGTAAGTCATTTATTGAATGGAAGCTTCAGTCTGAGGCAAATATGCAGATTGATGCCGTACAGCTCCCAGAGCCAACAAAGCTAGAAGTGCTACTTGGCGCTAAAGCGCGAGAACTCCACGCTAAAACTGAGAAGAACCTTGAAAAGGTAAAGCAGCAACTCAAAGCCGATGCGCCAGCTATTTTGGCCGAACAAATTGCAAAACTTCAAAATCTAGACTGTGAGTGCCGAAAAAAGTGGCAGCAGTCAATCAGAGTATCTATGGAGGCAAAGCTTGCCTCCCTCGAAGCGGCTAAGAGTAAACTTGTTGAGTTTAGCCATGTTAAATATATGGAAATTATCCATAAACTAACTTTGGATGTGCGTATTTTCTTGGGGGTAAATGCAGCTGTTTTTATTTTCTTGCTGATCGCCTCATTTATGCAGCCGAGAGCGGTCAAGCAGCTATTCTTACCCGGTGGGTTAATGTTGGCGTCAACAGCGGTTTGCTCATACTTTTATCTCTTTGAACAAAATTGGTTCTATACGATTATTTACTCCGACTATACTGGCTTTGCCTATGTGGGCTATTGGGGGCTGGTCTTTGCTATCCTGTGCGATATTGTTTTCAATAGGGCGAGGGTAACAACAGAAGTGCTCAATGCTTGCCTTACGGCAATTGGCCAAGCGGGAAATTTGGCTCCGTGCTAAAGAGGTTGCTAAAGTAGAGGTTTTCTACATATTGTCCTGGATTTTCTACGAATATTATAACTCACTATAAGCTAATGGAAGGTTGGAGGGGCATGGTGGCACAAAGGTATTCTGAATTAGACTGGTTAAGGGTCTTTTTGATTCTGGCTGTATTTTTGCATCATGTATTTATGCCATTCAATGGTGATGGATGGCACGTAATGAATGGAGAGTCAAGTAAGTTGCTCGATGATGTAATGGTATACTTTGAGCAGTTGAGGTTGCAAACTCTCTTTTTTATTGCTGGAGCAGGAAGTCTACTTTTATTAAGAAAAGTTAATGCCAGAGAGTTTTTGGTTGGTAAATTTCATCGGCTTTTTGTTCCCTTGGTTTTTGCCACCATGCTCATAGTGCCACCACAAAACTATTTTGAGGAAATAAATAGTTACACGAGCATATTTGACGCTTATCAACATCTGTTTCTATCATTTGAGACGAATCACCTTTGGTTTATTGAATTTCTTCTTGTGTTTATGTTGTTGGCTATTCCAGTCAGATTGGGGTTTGATAGTAGGCTGGGGGCTATTCTTATCCATAAGATGGAACGCTTGGTATCCTTTAAGCATGGGCTGTTTTCAATTGTAATCATTTTTTTGTTGTTGAGGTGTGGTCTCAAGCTTCTAATGCCTTCCCAGGACAAGGGTATTGATAACTTATCAGTTTCATTGTTTTTCTTTCTGTTCTTTTTTGTTGGTATGTGTTTCATTCGTAGTCCCAAGATATGGAGGTCTGTAACCAGCAATCGTTTGGTAAATTTAAAGTGGTTCATTTTTAGTTCTATACTGTTTTATGCTTACTATTTCAAGCCTGATATTAGTGAGTACGTGGCACTAGAGGTGCGTTGGCAACTCTGGTGGCTGGTTTGTACACTCGTTTCTTGGTCTGGATTGTTGGCGTTGGTGGGGTACGCAAGTGCGTTTTGTAAGCAAACGCCCAGATGGCTCCATACTGCTAATGAATTAATTTATCCGTTCTATATAGTACATCAAACCGTTATTGTGGCGTTGGCCTTTTATATCGTGCAGTGGAACGCAGGTATTGCAATAAAGTCAATAAGCTTGTTGCTGTGCTCATTCATTGTATGTAGCTTGCTGTGTTTTTGGGTTGTAAGGCCTATAGGGATTTTTCGTTATTTGTTTGGTTTAAAATCAAAGCCGACCGCTTACAATCAGTTAAGCCAAAATGATATCTCTGGTAGGGGTTCGGTCGTGAATGTAAGGTGAACTCTGTGAGCAAAGGACGTCGCGAAATGAATGTTTCACCCATGCATATAGGTATAGTTGGTTGTTCTGCTTAGGGGGCTGCTCTTTGTTATAAAACAATATGCAGTGAAAGTGCTAAAGTTTTAGGGGTGCATTCGCACCCAGAAATTTCCATGCATACCCACTCTCTGGCAAGCTATGTAAATCGTCTAGATTCCAATGACTTGGCTGGGGTTGCTGAGTTAATGCTTTCTTCTGCGCATAAGCTTAAGGCGCAGGGCGCTGATTTCCTAATCTGCCCAGATAATACTATCCACCAAGCATTTGAGTATATTGATGAACAATCGCCATTACCTTCGCTGCATATAGTTGAGGTTGTAGTAGAAAGGGCAAAATCTAGAGGTTTTCAGAAGCTTGGGATTTTAGGTGCTAAATGGCTGGTAGAAAGTGAAGTTTATCAAAGGAAAATAGAAAGCTTGGGTCTTGGCTGGAGGCGCCCGACAGAGAAAGAGACAAGTGAAATGAGCCGTATAATCATGCGGGAATTGATTTGTGGTGTTTTAATGTCAGAATCAGCCGCTTACTTTCAGGGGGTAATTAATAATTTAAAAGATAGCGGTTGCGATGCTGTAATACTTGGTTGTACTGAAATACCACTAATTATTAGCGATCTAAATTTACCTCTGCCTACCCTGAATTCTAATTATTTGCTGGCAGCGGCGGCGATTCGGAAGGCGACAGAGCATGTAGTTTGCCAATAGAGTGAGGGTGGGCGCTGTGCCAGGCGCCTCTGAGTGATTTTGTGGTGTGTAGGGTGGGGGAACACCCTAAAAACCCCGCAGAGATATTGCAGGGGGTGTTCTTGGTCCCTGATTAATTTGCAGGAATTTTTTTGGCGGCTGTAATATTTAAGAATAGAGCTTTATGTGAAGAATATTGCTCAAGCTAAAAGGGCAGAATGTTTCACGGTCTGCCCTGAATCTATTTTCTATCTCAGAAGGCACCGCCGCTAGTAAGTTAATAGTAGCTGCCGGTTATCTTAGTGCCTGTTTCAAAACACCTAAGTAGCTATTGGTTGACTCGATATCATCATAGTAGCCACGAGACTTCAGTAATTGATGTAATGCCCTTAAGTTATAGGTGGGAACCGCCATAAAAGCATGGTGTTCACAGTGGTAGCTTAGGCCATCGGTGGGGCTGACAAACAGTAAGCCTAGTATGCCTCTTGGGAGTGAGCGAGTATTATATTTGGGCGCCAGATCGTAGAGGTCCTTGACCCCAGCATGTTCTGCGATTTGACGCATCCGTATAATAGCCATATATACAGTGAGGTAAGCCGCTACCCATAAAGCATATAAGTGTGGGAAGCCTGAGATCCACAATACGGCAAACATAATAAAGTTGACAAACACTCCTCGAGCTAACTGATTGTTAACTCTTTGCTCTCGGCTTAATAAGTCCCGACCGCTTAAAAGCAGGTATAAGTTTGCTTTCAAGCCTGTAATCCCCAAGAAATCCCTAGCAAATTTTCTGATTAAACTTTTCTTGGTTACAGGATAATCTTTATAGTTTTTTAGGTCTGGATCTTGATCTGTCCCCGCCTTTCGATGATGTTTTAAATGGCACTTAATATAGGTTTCACCATCCATTAGCAGAAAAGGTGAAGATAGCCACTTGCATACAAACTTATTGTAGGATCGGGTTTTAAAGAGTGTTTTATGCCCGGTTTCATGCATGATTGCCGCCAAGGCCTGCTGGCGACCCGCCAGTAAAAATACTGCGGCAAGATAAGTTGACCAGTGTGGTAGCAATGCTGCTCCAATAAAAATACCTGCTATGCCAAGCCAGGCGCTGACCACTATCCACCAGGCTTTGGCATCACTACGCTGTAGGAATGGCTTGAGTTCTTCTTTGCTAATGGGGATGTCCATTGGGGTCACCTTGTTTAATTATTCGTTAACGCCTAACCTTTTTAATTGGTCTAACCAGATATTGCGTCCGGTCCGATCGTATTCATGTAGGATATTTTTTAGTTGCTGATATTTTTTTTGTGGTCTAATTACTTTTGGTAGTAGTGGGTCAACGGCTAAGCGGTGAATAGCTTCACCCCCTAAGCGACAGGTTTCAGATAGTGTTACATTGATCGGCTTCGACGCTAGATTTTTTAGACTGTCTTCAAGTGACTCTATAAGAGCATCATATTCTCTGTCGAGTCGATCAACATCCCATAACTGATGGGTCCACTGGCTGGCGAGAGAGTCTGGCGCTTCCTGTAATATAAAGCAGTGGGCACCGTCTTCAAGTCCAAGATTTATTAAGGTTGCGGTTATTTCTGTATAGTTGAGTCGTAAGTTATTAGGCCGTACCCATAGATTGTCCAGGCCAGCGGCAAAACCATGCCACTCAAGTGCTATTAATGATCTTTTGCGGCTGGCGCGAGCTGTTCCTCTTGGGAGATGGCAGGCGAGCCAGCTATGGTTCCAATTATCATAATGAAAAGTATCTTTTTGCCAGCGATTAATAAAGGCACGCTTTGTTAAAGCCTTCTCAGTTAATCGATATACGCCTCTGCCATCATGGGTGACTAAATCAGTGCCGGTCAATCTGTTTAAGGTTACCCGTAGATTATTCATGGAAATATCGAACGCATCAGATATAAAGCTGAGTTGGCTGGTTGAAAGCTCGTGCTGTTGATTGACGCCCATTAGATCCAGGAGGACATTTTTGGGTGTGGGTTCATAGGTAAATTGATACATGATGAATGTTGTGACAACGCCCTGAGCTGTATTTTTTTGGATATTACAGAATTAAACACAGTGTGCAACATTCTGTAAGCTTTAAGGAGGAGGAGGGCGACAAAATAGAAAAAATGGCGCTTATTGTTGCTCTGAGTTTCAATTTCAATTGTTCGTTATTGCTGGGGAGGGGTTTTTAACGCAACCGATGGGTTTGTAATAAGTGGGGGCTAGCTGTTATTTTTATAAGTGAATGGCTTGCTTGTGCGAGGCGGGTGGCGCAGATGGCAACATTTAGCTCGCAACTTTTTTCTTTCGGTATTGTAAGTGCAGTGTTTGTCCCAATTTTTTGTTTTCGCCACTTCAGCATTTCTCGATGAAAATGTTTATTTTTGTTGGCGTTTGGTCTCTAGCGGTATCCTGGAAACGAGGCCCTTGCTTACAAAGCTGGAATCAAAATAGAGAGACCAAGAGGGCTATCTTTCGTCGAGATCCTGTTCTTTGCGCACCTTATCTTCACCTTTTATCTGAACAGCTCTCTTGACAATGGGGGGTAAAGAGGTTGTGGGTATGGGGGTCTATTTCTGCTTGGCTGCTACTCATATTTAACATGAGGCCGGGACGATCGTCTCAACTTCTGGTTTTGTTGTTTAAGTTAATAAGTTCGTTATCACTGATATTTAAGCTGTGAGTGAAGATATCTTGGTGTCAGGGTGGGATTTTAGGAGGCTAGATTGTGAACATTTGAGGGGGCAATCGGTTGATTGATATTGGTTCGGTTGCCTGAATTTCTGATGTTTTTTTCATCTGCCTCTTTAGTTGTTAGCCTTGGCGGTTTACACTTTCGCATTGATGAGTGCACAGGGCTATGTCCGAACTAGTTGGGGGTATACACCTCACGGTATCAGAGGGTGAAAGGAGTAGGGCTAAAATTAAAAGCTGGCATTTTGCTAAGCCAGAATTTGATTTTTCAGACAATCGGATTAAAAACAGCAGGAAATAGGATGACTAGCAACTTAGAGGGCTATTACAGCAAAGACATCTTCTAGCTATTTACAGCTAGAGGATTAAATGATGTCCGTGAAAAACAAATGGAAAGATCGCGATCTAAATGGTCGGATTCGGCGCAAGTATACAGGACCTTATTCTACATGTTGCTTTAACCATACTCCAAGGTGGTGGGTTCAGCTCTATATGACTAAACCCCGGAGGCGATTGAGTAAGCAGTTATGCAAGTCTATATTTAGGGGTGAAGACCCTGAAAATTTAGTTTTTCCATTAGGAAATAATAGACCTCATGAGTATTACTGGTGAGGTATATCCAGCAAGAGATAAGGCTCAAAATGAGCCTTATCTCTTGACAATTTACCCCCCCCTCTTGTCAGTCACTTCTTATACCGTGTAGTTCTCTTAGCGGTGAGCAAGGAAGGGGCGTCTGTTTGTGCTTGGCTCTTGCTCCCAGGTTCTGACTGATACACCTGTTCCGCTTACAGGTTTTCAACTGACTTGGGACGCAGGTAACAATATGCTTATTTTTACCGGTGAGCTTGACAAGCTTTATTACTCTAAGAGGCGGGTGCTCTATATATTCCGATTTTTAATTAGCGATTAAATTATTTCCCTCAAGCCTTGAAAATTCTTCTGTTAGCCACAATAGATTAGTAAATTTATCTGAGAAACAAGAATTTTAACGCTTGGTGAGCTTTGTGGTTTAAATCAATGGGCCTGGGGAGGTGGCTTGATGTACAAAGAACAATTTAAATCTGCAATCCGAAATATGACTAAGGTACGCCTAACTTTCTACTCTAAAGAAGATGGCAAGAATTTGGTTCGGCTCTGTGCACCGATGGATTACGGACCAAGCCGATCAGCACACAATAAAGATGAAAGGTACCATCTATGGGATTATGAAAGTGATAAGGAGAATCACGTTCTTTCACTGTTGCCTGGCCAGGTGAAGGATATGGAGTTTTTGGATGAAGCATTTAATCCTAATGAATTTGTCACTTGGACAGCGAATTGGTTTGTCGACAGAGATTGGGGGCCAGATTACAGCTAAAGCTTAACAAGCATAGGTAGGGCCGCAGCTGTGCTGCGGCTAATAATCTTTCCGCACCTATAAACTTTGTATTTACCCAAAAAACAAGAATCCTGGTTCAGTATAAATGGTACTACCAGATAGAGGCTCGGGTAGAATCCTTCACTATCAGGTCGTGTTATCCTTGAAGCATTTGCTCTTAACAGCCGCTATGGACCAGCTTTATTCTCTTTTAGTTCGGGTTTAGATCTCTTTGTTGGTGCAATTTTTGTTTGTTTTCAATTCATCAAATGGTGGTTTTAACAGGGGGATAAAGGAATCGTTATACTCCCTGCTGCTTCTTCCTGTCGGTATGGCTCTAGCTCATACATGTACGAGCTCTCTTCGTAGTTATCATTTTCAGTGGTCTCGGACTGACTTAAAAATTCATTAAACTTAATAGCAGTTTGTAGAGCCTGTATACAAATAACAAGACTTTTTTCTTTGAAATTCCTTAAAAGGATGCCGGTATTTTCACCAGTTTGGTACTTTAGGATCAACCTGTTTGTTTGAGGTGAATACTCAAGCTGGGGATGGCTATCGATTTCAGTGGAGTAGGCTGCTGAACAACTAATAGCGGAAAGCCAAGCAGCCACAGATTGACATGTCGGATCTAAAATGAACCCCATAAGGCGTGGACCGCTGAGGTTAAGTATATCTGGGGCCTTATGGGTGCACCTTGTAGTAGTTATTGACCTCTCTGTACGCAAGCCTATCAAGTTATTGCTGGCGTTATCTCTGGTACAATTTTGGCTAAAGGGCGCTTACGATGGCCTACGAATCATGGGGTGCGAGAGGAACCTTGTTTCACTAAAGCTAGGGGATCACAGTTATATCACTAGTTACTACAGCTATACCGGTGGTCTACAGTGGTTGACTACCATAGTAAAATGACGTATTTACAATACATGGTGATCTCGGTGTTGTGTATACCATACACTTGCCTTTAAACTGGGTATTATAATAACCGATGCAACAACTTATAATCATCAGCGCACTATTGTTGTGCGCTTTCACCTATCGAAATCCAATACTCACCAGTGAGGAAAATACAACCTTGCTGCAAGTCTGCCAAACCATTGCCGCTCGTTACCCGGTCAACATTGATAGCCAAGAAGAAGTTAGCTTGAAAACTTTTAGAGGCTATTTTTCTCACGGCGGGCAGATGGATCAATGGCAGGAGGGGCAGGCGCAGATCTCAGGGAAAAAGGAGCAGCATTTAGAAACTGTGCAAGAGATTCGCAGGCTACTGTTTTCCGAAAGTTTTCCCCAGGGATCATTAATCATAGATATTAGGTTACTGTCAGGACCATCAAATTATCAATATGCGCACCTGAGTTTTGGGGAGCGTATAGGTCCTGATATTATTGGCCCGAGATTTAAATTTACTTATCAGTGGCCAAATGTGAGTGAACCTTTAAGTCTGACTAGCCAAACTCTGGATGGGGTGGTGCGTACCAGAACCTTTCCCGGTGACTGGTCTATATCCCGTTTTTATGATCAACTAGAAGTTGTGTCTATCAAACAAAATCTACAGCAGGCTAACTTTAAGCTGGATCAAAATAGTATTCTTACCTATGAGATAGCGGGGCTATCGGCTTGGGGGGAGGTGCGTCAGAGTTTTTCTTGCCCTGAAGAACTTGCAGAAATTTCTCTGTGAGTTTTATCTGAGGCGGGTGTTGGTTCCCAGTGCTTTATTTGAGCCTTCTATTTGATTGGTGGTTTTGGCGTTTTATACTTTTGTGTGTTAATTCTCAAGGATTGCTGTCAGTGTTAACGCAGGAGGAACTCCGTAATGAAATGGGCATTTGTCGACTATGAAAATATTGGCGGCATGGAGAAAATAGATCTATCCAAATATGAGAAAACTATTGTGTTTCTCGGTGCGAAGCAGCCGAGGTTAGATTTTGGTGCTTCAAAGTATGATAGCCCCATTGATCTTGTTGTAATTCAAATCAAAGCTACCCAGTCAAATAATCTTGATTTTCATCTGGCTTACTACCTCGGTAAGTTTGATCGTGAAGCAGGAAAAAAGGTTATTTTTGAAGTTATTACGAATGACAATGGATTTGCACCATTGATTTCACATCTGAAGGCAAATGGCAGAACTTGTACGCAGGTTAAAAGTGTAGTAGCTGAAGAGCCCATTCAAAAATTGTTAACTTCACTTATGAAGTCACCCAAGGAGAAGAGACCAAAAACAGTTACTTCATTAAAAAATCATATTGCAGCGCATTTGAAATTGCAGGGCAATGAGGTAGCTGTTCAAGGCCAAGTAAATAAATTGGTTCAAGAGAGAAAATTGATCCTCAATGGGGAGTCTGTGGAGTATCAGTGTTAACAAGGGATTGTATGTGGCAGCCTATATTTAGCTGGCTCTGTATTGGCTACCATTCTTCACTAAGGGGATAGTTGATCGCTCACCTTGCTGGAATCGACACGCTGTATCTTATATGTAAATTATGGGGCTAAGAAACTAGCGCCAGTTGGCAAGGAACTGCCGCCATAATAGCTTTGGCAAGCCTGATGGGAAATAGATCAATCGGGGGCTAATGTTATAAGAGCCCTGTTTTACAATGATCCGCCCGAAGCGTGAATGAGGGCCTGATTATTGCGTCTCAGGCAGGCTTGCCCTCTATTTGTTGAAGGTAGTGACACCTTGCCCTCTACTTATCAAAATCACTCCCTGGGTGTTGGCCTGGCTCTCGTCGGCGGAGTGTTGATGGGGTGTGTCGGCATTGCCGGTAAGCTGGGTGCTGGCGCAGGCCTCAGCCCCTTTCTGTTGTTAGCTGCACAGGTCGTACTACTTGCTCCATTGTCGGGGGTGCTTCTCCTGATACGACAAGGGTTGGCGGGTATAAAGCCGGTGAATCCACAAATCCTTATCCTTCGCTCAATATCAGGTTTTATCTATTTTTCGGCCTTCTACTGGGCGCTAAAAGGAATACCAATTGCGGATGCATTGGTACTGGAAAGTACGAATCCATTCTTCGCTATGTTGATGGCCAAGGTATTTCTCGGCCACCGGGTTAGTACTGCAACTATCTTTCTGGCGGTGGTGGCGTTTCTTGGTGTATGCCTTATTTTACTCCAGCACAGTGCCCAGGGTATGTTCAGCCCTTACTCACTTCTTGCGTTGCTGGCGGGAGTAGCGCGTGCCGCAGGTAGTATCACAACCGGTGTCGCAGGCCGGACCGAGCCGCCTGAGCGCATCATGTTCTATTTTGCTGTTGGGATGCTGGTCTTTAGCCTGTCTATTGTGTCCTGGGAGGGTGTGAAGCTGGAGGCGTCGTCACTATGGATTCTGGCGATTCCCGCGCTGCTGTTCGTTCCGCAGAATCTTGCTTACACAATTGCTAACCGTATCGCCCCCGCTTACCTCGTAGGCGCGCTCTTTTACAGTGCGATCCTCGTCGGTGTGTTAGCCGATCGATTTATATTCGGCACTGAATTTGGCATTCATGGAGTGATTGGCATGGGAATTACAGTTGCCGCTGGGCTCGGGCTGGCCTGGTTGCGGGCGAAAGAGCTCGAATAATCAAAGGCCCCCTGAATAACTTCGCGCATCCCAGGAGTCGAAGGAAATCCAGCACCCGTCCAGGCTGTAGCCTCAGATCCGAGGTAACCACAATCCCATCGTAGCGGCAAAAATACCAATGCCCATAAATACGGTCAGCGGTGCCAGCACACTGATAAAAGCAATCTGGGTACCCTGTGTGGTTTTACGCTTTTGACAGTGAAAATACCATTCCAGCATGGCCAGTGGGAGCAGGTATTGGCCGAAGCCCAGCGCATACAGGAAAGGCCCGCTAAAGGATTTCCAGTCGATTCCCCAGCCGCCGGTGAGCATTGCCCAGCCCATCAAGGCTACACGAAAAAACCACACTGCACTGGCAGCCATAAAAAGACGCAAAGCCCAGCGGCGGTGCTCAGCAATGCGCCGAGCCATCGCGGTCTGCACTACCAGAAAGGCAAACCCCAGAATCAGTATACCGTCCATGGTGATGCTGATTTGCGATACCAGATTACCAAAGGTGTGCCGCGTCCAGGTCATGTACATCCCAGCAACACTTGTGATAACGGCCGCGAGCAGATAGCTGCGCCCCAGCCAGCGATGGAAGCTGGGGGCATACCGCCGCACCGAGGGGATCAGTTGCAGGGGCCCGCCGCCAATCACAATCACGGCCAATAGCACATGGCTCACCGAAGCCAGGTTGCCCAGTGTATCGCCCTCGCGGAAGCCCGTCGGTAGGTGCAGCTCCTTCAAACCATACAGGCCGGACTCGGCGATGGGTGGGTAGAATACGGCCAGAATATAGGCAAGGAAAATTGCATGGCCGATGGCCGCGATGTAGAACCAGATTTTTACTGATAGGCTAACGGCCCGCCGGGTGTTTAATGGCCGCAGCAGAGTTTGGCTGAGTACAGCGTTGTTCATGGGTTTCTCCAGGTGACAATAGTGCGTGTTCGGGCTGAATGTGCTTGCCGAGCATGTTCGGTTTTTTCATGCATGCGCACATCGGCCACAGGCGGGAATCTGACCTCCCCCAAAAGGTGGAGATGCCCTCGCTTCCGTCTCCCTCGAAAGTCTCATGACAGCTAAGTGCGCCTGGTTTAGCATGCGCCAATGAAATCATCGTCCCTAAATACGCCTGCATCGAACCCGCCTAACGCCAGCCTGGGGTTACCTAAGCTTCCGGTGTGGCAGCCATTCCGTGGACCGTTCGAGCGTTGGCCCCACCTGACTGACCTGCTCATCGTCCTGCTTATGTTCTTGCTGACGCTGCTGATGTGGTCGCATGGCGGCGCGCGCGAAGTGCTGGCCATGCAGAGCCTGTGGGATGTGATGGCTTTTCAGCTCGCATTCGTCGGCTGTTTCGTACTGTTGTGGCGCCGCACACACCCCTGGCAGGTACAGGGCGTTATTCTCGGCGCAACAATATTGCTGGAGCTGGGTTTACCGGCGGATGGCATCGTGGCCATGGCGGTTTCGCTATATAGCCTTGGCCGCTACGAGGCCAATACTCGGGCCAGCTTTATCGGGGTTATCGCAACGCTGGTTTTTGTGGGGTTTGACCAGGGGATTCCGGTTCAGCCAACCGCTGCCGGCACAATAGCGGTGATGCTGGTATGGGCGCTGTGGTATATCGGCCGCCGGCTGCGTTTTCGCGGTGAATATCTGCGCTTGTTGGAAGAGAGGGCCGAATATTTGGAGCGCGAACGCAATGCCGAATCCGAGCGCGCAGTAGCGGCCGAGCGCACTAGAATCGCCCGCGAGATGCATGATGTGGTGGCGCACCAGGTGAGCCTTATGACCGTGCAGGCCGGTGCCGCCAGGGCTATCAGCCGCAATAACCCGCAAGCCGCCAGTGAGGCCATGGCTTCTGTGGAAGCGGCTGGCCGCCAAGCCATGACAGAAATGCGTCATTTGCTCGGCGTACTGCGTCCGACCAGTGACGACACCGGACTCACCCCGCAGCCGGATCTCAATGACCTGCCAGCTCTGATCGAAAAGGTCCGGCAGGTATTAAGTGAGGTCGACTACGAAACCCACGGCGCGCTGGATGGACTGCCGGCCAGTGTTGCGCTCGCCGCCTATCGCATCGTTCAGGAATCCCTCACTAACGTCATTAAGCATGTCGGTGCCGCAGCGCGGGTACAAGTGGGCCTGTGCGTAGGCCATGGCATTCTCAGCATTCGGGTGCGCGATGACGGAAACACCATCGGCGAGCGGCCCATGGTGGTATCAGCTATTGACGAGCAATCCAGTGGTGGGCATGGCATCGCTGGTATGCGCGAGCGCGCGGAATTGCTCGGGGGGCATCTTTATGCCGGCGCGGTCGATGGCGGTGCTTTTGAGGTGCATGCACAATTGCCCACAGGAATGGGGAAAACATAATGTTGCGAGTGATGGTGGTGGATGACCAGGCTTTGGTGCGGCGCGGTTTTGCCCTGATCCTGGATAACGAGCCCGATATTGAGGTGGTCGCCGAAGCCGCTACCGGCATCGAGGCAATTGAAGCCGCAAAAGCACATCAGCCGGATATCATCTTGATGGATATTCGTATGCCGGAGATGGACGGGCTGGAAGCCACGGCGCGTATCCTGGAAGCTGGTGATGCAACTTGCCGCGTTATTATTCTGACCACATTCGATCCCGATGAATACGTGTTTCGCGCGCTGCGGGCGGGGGCCAGTGGTTTTGTGCTCAAGGATATTCTCCCCGAGGCGCTGGTACAGGCGGTGCGCACCGTAGCTGAGGGCGGCGCCATGCTTGCACCGGGCATCACTCAACGCCTGATCAGCCAGTTTGCACAGAAGATGGGAACTGGGCGCAACCTGGCGGAACGGCTGGAACGCCTGACTACCCGGGAGCGCGAAGTACTGGGGGCCATTGCCGCTGGCAAGAGTAATGCCGAGATTGCCGAGGCTCTATTTATTGGCCCCGCCACGGTAAAAACCCACGTTTCCAGTTTGCTCTCCAAACTGGGGCTGCGCGACCGTGCACAGGCAGTGGTGTTCGCTTACGAATGTGGCCTAGCCACCGTAGGGGAGTGCGATGTTGGCTTCTAGATCGAGGGGCGATTTCCAGCGCAATGCACTGTATCGACTCGCCGCCTTTGGCGCAGTTATTCTGGGCCTGTTCTTTACCCTCGGAGCCCAGGGTCACTTTTTTGCCATCTGGCCAGTGGTAACTAGCGGCGAAATGGGTTTATCCCGTCGCCTGCTGTTGATGTTGCCCGGCGTAATGCTCGCCGGCACAGTAGTGCTTAACCTCTTGCTCTGCAAACCGCTCTGGCAAGAACGTGGCTACGCACTCAACGTTGCGCTCGCGGGTAATTTGCTCGTGATGAGCTACTTGCTCTATCTGATGATACGCGGCGTTCCCAATCACCCTATCGGCGTTTTTCTCGCATTGGAGATGTCTTTTGTAATACTGCTCGCAGGAATAAGGACCGGACTGGTCTGGCCTGCGGTTGTAGAAGTGCCGGTTGAGCGGGGTAGGCAGTAATACGTGCGCTCTTTTGGGAGAAGCTATTTTTACGGCTTCCATCGGTTTCTTTGCGCTCAACATGATTTCTTCCTGAAGATACTCAAGCGTGGGGGATACTCCTTTGTTGGGGAGCGGCCGTAGTGGAGCGGAAGTAAAGTTCCATTTAGAGAGGGAAAGGATGCTTGGTGGATAATTACCAAAGATGCGAGATTGGAACCAGGGTTGATTATTGCAAAAGATATGTTTCCCGATGCAGAAGGCAATACCCACTACTCGATTGAAGCGGAAATCGATATGCCTGTTTCCGAGTATTTTGAAAAGCTTGCCGCCTTAAAAAAATATATGAGAGTTAAGTGATGTCTTATAACTACAAAGATTTGAACTACATACGAGAAGCCCTTGCTTGCTACGAAGAGAAATTGTGTGATGTTGATATTAACGAATGTGATGATGAAGAAGCTGAAGAGCTTCAAGAAGATATTCTGTACATGGGACGTTTGAGGGCGCTGACCGAAAGAATGATTGACGAGTGGGAGTATAAGGGCCCCACTTTAACCTCAGTCTGAAGGTCAGGACATAAAGTAAAAAGGTTAAAGTAGTTAAGGCCTCCCTTATGTAGGGAGGTCGTATTGAGCTAATTATTTAGACAAATATAGGTACAGGTTGCATCTGCCTTCAACTGCCTAACCTAGGTTTTTGTTTTATGAAGAGATTTATACTCCTGGCATGCAAACTTCTATTGATAACCGCTGTATTTATACTGCTGCTGTTAGTGTCATTTCTAACTACTACGCTATTGGTGCAAGGAGATCAACACCCAGAAAGCTGGGTGATAAATGTCTATGATATTTCTGCTATGGCGATAGTGATTGCCCTTTATATTGCCGTAATGGTATATACGTTCAGAAGATTTTTTAAGACAGAAAAGCGCCTCAGGGAGTAGAAATATAGTGATGTGATTAGCTTTCGCTGTGTGTCCAAAAAATTTACGCTTGGGCTTAAGGTAGATTGACCTTTATCTATGGATGTCCATTTTCTACCTTTAGTTCTTCCATCCCCATACTCTTCAATCAGGATTCAGATACTTCAGCTTTGACATTTCTCAAAGCCCTGGCTTCTTTCATATAGCTAAAAAAATCTCGGTATTTGACGCTATTTATTATAATCAGGCTTGCCACGGAACAAGCTGCAGAAATTAAGCATAAAGTAACACCCGCAGAAAAAATCAAGCTCATCAAAGATAAGCCCAGATATAAAACTGAAAGAGCCTTAAGTCCCAAGACGCCAAGTCTAATTCCGCGAGTAACCAGAATATTAAACAAAATAAAAATCAGGATGCTGAGGGCAGAAATAGGAATCGCCAACTTGGGATTAATGTCGGTTAGATAGATTACTGCAATAGAGATAGATAGGCCATGCGCTACCATTAGAGCGAGGGTAACCAGCAAAAAGCGTGACATATTAGGAGGGAAAACAAGCGGCGGCCTTTTTTTGTCATCCCCATTAATCTGAGAGTTCATCAATTACTAACCTCTTCGTAAACACCTACGGCTAGCGCACTTACAGAACCAGATGTTGCGCTTCCGGTAAAGCTAATGCTAGCAGCAATAGCCTCTTTTAACTTTAGTGTCAAGGCCTGATTAATGCTCTCGTGAGGAAAGCGCTTAGGGTAGCGCCCAGATCGAATTAATGCCTTCATCGCCTTCCCAGAAACATTTTGGTGGTTCAGGCGTATAACTTCTTCAGTCAATCGCTTACGTTCTTGACGAGTAAGCCCTTTCAATATTTCGAGTGTAGATTTAGATGAGGCCTTCTTAAGCGTTTGCACTGTCTTCAATATTACAACTGAAGAAGCCGCCACACCAGTTAAGGAAATGACATCAACTGCATGTGAGGCATTGTTATACCATTCCTGACTATCAAGCCAATCCTTAGTTTGAGAATCAGATATCTCTAAAGCAGTTCTTCCTAATCCATTCGCACACTGAAGTGTACTTGCGGTAGCGGCCGCGTAACCCAAGTAGGTCACGGCAGCGCTAGTGCCTCCAGAGATAGGGATTGCCGCTGTAGCGCCTACAACAACGATCCAAGATAGTATTGCGGCGCCGCAACTTAGCCCTGTCCCAACTAATTCTCCGACCAGTTGAGACTCTCGTTTATTATTCTTTAGCGAAGCAGTGAAAGTATCTACGGCATTTTTTTCTGGAGGCTCCCTCAAGACAATATGAATTGGATTTTGCCTGCACAAGGGCTGAAACTCCCTTAGTGTTACTAAAGTAAAATCAGAGTCTATATATGAAACACCTGCCCCATTCAGCTCATAGGTATCATCGATAGACTTGAAGAGTTTAGGTAAATCAATCTCGTGGGATAGCCGCTGCTTGAGAAGCGACTCTTTGTAGGTAGAGCTGGGTAGTGATACCGCAAAATTATTGCTGTTCATGGAATTCCTTTTCCTTCACATTCCCTATGTGCTTTCAGAGCATACGAGTCACGCTGCTCATTCATTAGACTACATCACTAGTTCAGTTACTAATAGACTTTAGTGGTGTTCTGGGAAGGCCAGAGTGTGAACTTGAGCACATACATGAAAATCATGAAATCTGCCCCAGTGTAGTGGTCAAGTATTTTTGGCTACTTTCTTTTGAGTATCTCGAAATTTTTCTTCTACCACATTTGGCGGCAAGCCTTTGCTGTGCTTTTGCCGCTTAATTTGAGGTTTGTAGATTATTAGAAAGATAATAGATGCTATCTTCTATCCGTTACGAAGATATGACGGTTTCTCGGTTAGTCCAAGAACTCCAGTTGGTTGCTGATCGTATGAGTCAATAAGAGATGACGCGAAGGTAATAGGATGATTAATTATAAATTGCCCGAGGAGAAAGAATTTCTTTTACATTATGCAGATTTATTCAATGATGAAAAAAGTCTTGATATTATCAATTCGGGATCTTTGGCTAATAAAGAAGAGGCCATTCACTTCGCTGAGTTTTTCTGGAGAACTGTCAGTGAGTCTAGCAGGCAAGATGAAAAGCAAGGTGAGAGTAGTGAGTATATCCTTGAGAAAATCATCATTACGCTAATGGCCTATTTTCGTTCAGCCGGTTATGAAGATGAATGGGAAGAGGTAACTGATAAAAATTAGTGTAAACAGGTTGTAGCAACGCTAGCCATTGAGGATGAGGTTGTAAGCTTATGGGGTGGTAAGCGGTATGGCTCAAAGCCGCTGACTTCTTAGGTCGTTGGGCTGGCGTGCTTTGAAATTATAGCGAAGCGTGGCATATAGATGCTGCTTTTGCATTCACTGTTAACTGTATGGAGTCAGCATGAGGTATTTTGCTTACGGGTCAAATATGTCTCTTCCAAGACTCAAAAAAAGGGTTCCTAGCGCTGTGCGAATAGGAATGTTTACTCTTGCTGAACATTCTCTTCGTTTTCACAAGGTGAGCAAAGACGGTTCTGGCAAGTGTGATGCACTGTTTACCCAAGATTCCAAAGATTGTGTGATTGGTGCACTGTTCGAAATATCAGATAAAGAAAAAGGTGCTCTAGATAAGGTAGAGGGTTTAGGTTACGGCTATAAGGAAAAGAGGGTTCGGGTAACTGATGTCAAAGGAAATTCCCTCGAAGCAGTAACCTATTATGCAGCGAATACGGATCCGTCTTTGCAACCTTATTCTTGGTATCTATATCACGTAATATATGGAGCGAAAGAAACGGGGATTCCTACGGACTATCTAAATAGATTGGAAACAATCAAGGGTAAGGAAGACCCTGATAGAGAGCGGGATGCAAGAGAACGTGCAATATACAGTTGAAAAACTCAGGCGCAATAATGGCTATTGCGTTGCAACTTTTCTTTTGCTGCAAGCTTGTGCGTACTGGAGGATGTAAGGCACAGTGTTGGAGATAGCTGATCTCTGGCGGCTTTATAAAAAGTGCAGGTACAAGCCCTGCACTATACTAAATTCGCTCTACCCCAACTCCACCAACCTCCGCATCAACGGAAAATACAGCGCACAGCGAATATTCCTCTCCCCCCGCGCATAAAAAAGCTTGCGGTAATTCTCCAGCTGATTCCGATACTGCTCCAGCTGAGCGGCAATAAACTCCTCCTGGCTCTCTCCAGCACTGGGTTCTGCGGTTTTATAATCGACAATCCAGCGGGTGCCTTCGTTGTCGATAAACGTGCGGTCCACAATGGAGCGCCTCAACTGTCGGCCACCGCTGTGCAGTTCCAGTTCGCAGGCGGATTCCCTTAGTGATCCATCCAATAGCCAGCGGCCGGTGGGGCAGTTGAGGCTGTTGCGTACGGCGATCTCCACTTTCTCGGCGGCGCGCTCCAGGCTGGTGGCGGATAGCCCTAATTGTTTCAGGCGCAGTTGCCACAGGGGGCGTTGGGCTTCCAGTTTGCTGGGGGTCCAGTCGTGGAGGTTGCTCTCGGCAATGGTGGCGAGGGTTTCGTGGGCGACGGTGCCGGCGTGTTTTAACCAGCGCAGGGCTACCTGGCCCAGTTCGGGGATATTATCTTCTTCCTCAGTTTTGGCTTGGTAGTCTGGCATGCGGTATTGGGCCAGCCATTCCTGCCGGGGCATGGCTTGGGCTCGCCACTGATTGGGCAGGCGCAGCAGGTAGTCGTGATCTCTGCCGGCGTCGTCCGGGTTGAGCTCGGCTTCTTGGGCTTCCAGCCAGTGGCACCAGTCGCTTTCCTGGTGTTGCACAATACTGGGCCAGATACCGGCGAGTAGGGCGGCACTGCCGGGGGCCTTTAAATTGCCCTTTTTTTCATCCCGGTTGATGCAGGCCAACAGGTGCAACGAGCGGATGGCGCGGGTGCAGCCCACATACAGCAGGCGCGTGCCCTCCAGGCGTTCGCGCTCGCTGTTGTCGTGCTTTAGATATTCAAATACTGGGTCCTGCCCGCCGTGCGCATTTTTGGGGGTGAGCAGGAAGCGGCTCTCGCCTTCGCGGTTGAGCCATTCGCTCCAGCGCAGCACTTGATCGCTGCCGGGTTGATGATGATGGGATGGGATGATGATGGGGGATGATGATGGGACACCTATAGATTGCATAGATTGATGCATAGATTGATGAGCCAGTTGCAGGCAAGGAGTTACACGCCACAGGATGGCTAGATGGAGAAATTCGGGTAAATTGTCGGCATGGTGGGCGGTGATATGGCGCTGATCGCTCTTTTAGGCTGTAGGCAAAAAGGTGTGGGGCAGGCGGGAATGCCAAGGCTACGCTGGCAGCCAATAATCGAAAATTTTCTTATTCAGGTCAGCTGGGAGCAGGGCTAAAAAATTGCTGGCAGTCCCGCAGCCCGTGTACCCAGCGCTTGTCGAGGCGGGTGCAGGCTTGTCGCACCGCCTCTGCAGATCCCACCAGGCTTTTAAAGCGGCTTTCAAAGTTCCGGTTGAGATACAGCCAGTGCTTTTCCGAGATACCCAATCGCTCAAGGATGGGTGGTGTGTTCTGAGGGATGGAGCCTCGTTTCTTAGGGTCTAAATGCCGACCGCTCCAGTCTACCAACTCCAAATAGTGATCCAACTGAAACGGCAATCCTTTCGGCATATTGAGGTGCTCGTCGCCTACAAAAGGAAGTAGCCCTTTCGGTTGCTCACCGGAAACGGCAGCGCGAATGCGTTGTTGGATGGAAGTGTAATCAGAATCTTCCGGAGTCTTCGCCATATCGGCGCGGATGGGATTGAGGTCGACATAGGCCATACAAGCGGCCAGGGCGCTTTCGTCCAATAGCGCTTGAGACTTAAAGCGGCCCTCCCAGAAACGACCAGTACAACGATCTTCTGTATTGGCCTGGCGGGCAATCGACTCGTTCAAGCAGCGCATAAACCAGCTGATATCCATCAACCTTTCCCGCCACAGGCTGATCTGTTCATTAAGCTTGTCCTTTTCACTGCGATCCAGAGCTTCGCCCTGAATAAAGCGCTGGGCCAAGCTGGAAGCTTTGAATAGCGCCTGCCACCGGGTAATAACCTCAGTATCAGACCAGGATTTGGCTGTTTTGGCGTCAATATAGAGCACGATATGGTAGTGATTGCTCATCACCGCATAGGCGGCAATATCCAGGGAAAAGATATCGGCTAGTTCCTGCATTCTTGCCTCAATCCACTGTCGCCGGTGCTCGTAATCCTGCCCGGATTGAGCATCTTTTCCACAAAGAAATGCCCTGCGTACACAGCGGCAGACACAGTGATAGTAAGGTGTTGCGTCGAGAGAAATTTGTGAGTGGCGAGGCTGAGTCATCGGGTGGAAATCATCATTCAGTATTTTTATTGTGGGCTTGGTGTTGTGTCAATGGGAGTGACGCTTTAAGCTCTATCTTTACTGGGTGTCCAGAAAAGATCCATCCAGAAAAGATCCAGTGGGTGCAGAAAAGATCCAGTGGGTGCAGAAAAGATCCTGTTGGTACATTTGTTTCAATTTTTAGGCCTTCGCCAGCTCTGAGCTTCAGGGTCAACTTATTTACTTTCTAGTCGTATTCAACCCGTGGGTGGGTACCCCTTGGTGGGCAAGCTTGGCAGATGGGAAGCGGCTGTAGTGGTACAGGATGGATGCTTGTCTTTCTGAGTTGGTGATTCACGATAAGTTGTTGAAGTTAAAACATTTTTATAGTTTCAATGCCTATTTTCTCATCTGGTTTCTGCAGCCCTGCGGCTATTTTATTTAGTGGGTGTCCAGAATCTCCCGCAGCAGCCTAAAGGGTGATGCACTTCAGAGTTGAATGCAGGATACCTTGAAATTCAGTTAAGTGCCCATAATATTCTATTTACTATTATTTCGGACAGTTAACGAAAATAGATCGAAGGAGTGAATATGATTGAAGATATTATTTCAGCAATAAATAATCGCAAAGAAATCTCATTTACCTATAGTGGCTTGAATCGTATTGCTCAGCCGGCAGCGGTTGGCCTTTCAACTAGAGGTAATGAGGTCTTAAGATGTTACCAGACTGAAGGTGGGCACATTACTTCAGGACATGAATGGGATCTGTGCTACTTATCTAAAATATCAAATCTACAACTTACTGGGAATACCTTTGCTTTTAATCCGCCTGGTTATAAGCGTGGTGATAGGGGCATGCAAGATATATTTGCTGAGCTTTAACCTGCTGTAGCTAACAAACACATAGGTAGGGGCAAATACTGGTTAGTTCTTACGCCGTGTCCCGGATTTTATCTAACCAGTATATTTGTTTATTGTGTGTGCGTTAGGCCGATAATCGAAGCTTGGTGTATCTTTCTGCTTAAGAATACTTGGCCTCTTTATAGTAGGCTCGAATGTGCCCTCCGTTCTTGGATAATATATCTTCAACACTTTCCGTTGCTTACTCTTTGCCCGTTCTGATACGCACATAGATCTCTTCGCGATGAACGGGAAGGGATTTCGGGGGGGGTGTCTATCTTTACTTGATTTCCCTTCACTTCCAGCACTGTGGTCGAGACATTCGTTCCAATTTTTAGGTTCTCGCCTGTTCGGCGCTTTAGGAGCAACATGTGTGTTTCCTAGCGATACTCAAGCTGTGGGTGGGCATTCCTTGATGGGGAAGCCTGGTAAGTGATACTTGGTGGAAGAGTGGGGCACGGGGACGGTGGGCGCAGAATAGAAAAAGGCGGGCGCTAGGCTCCCAGAGCCTGGGGAGTTGCTCCAAGCTGCTGATAGTGTTCCACTTTATTGAAGATGAACGGGTTTCTAGCGTACTATGCATATAGCCATCTTAATAGTCTACTTATCAATTTGCTTGGCTGCTTAATTCATATTGTGGTTCTCTTATTGAAAGTATGGACTCTTCAGAAATTTGGGGGTCTTTGCTAGAGGGTAGCGACCGTAGAAATTAGAGGTGGAGTGGTGAGGGGGGGTAGGAAAAGCTATCGCTATATACCTTAAATCTTGATGACTATTGCCTGTAGTTGAAGTTATTTAACTTTTATAGCTTCGATATTAATTTGATCAGATGACTACTTTATCCTGCTCGCTACTTCTTTTGTATATTTCATTTATCTGGATTGTCGTGAAGTCTTCCATAAAAAGTTAAAGAGCTCCCTTGGATTCTAGCGCCATGAGTATAGGGCCGATGATGAAGCAATAAAGTAATGCTATATTTTTTCCGGTCTTGGGGGGTGTGTTTAGAGCGGACTTTGAGAGGGTGGTTAGAGTTACCATTAAAAACAAAAAGAAAAGAGGTATCATTGAGAATAGTAATGTTGAAAGTAAGGCTATAATAATGCCTATAAATCCGCCAAGCAAACTAATAATTATAGCAGCTTGATAGTATTCTAAATTTTGAATTCCGAAAGGTCTAAATGGAGAGGTCATTGTCTGAAATTGATTAAATTGAAAGTTCGTTAGGTAGTCAATACCTAGAATTAACCAAGGCCCAATAAGCATTATTCCTACAATTGAAAACTGTTCTCTAACACTTTTCTTGAAATTGGTGCCAAACTGCATTGTTGACCACAAAGTTAAAAATAACATTGGAAGAGCGTTAAGTAGTGAGGGAGGGTCTGTTGGGCCAATAATAAATAGTAGTGTTGTAAAAATGATGGTAGTGATTCCGCAAATATTACGCAATCCGATTAGTTCCTTTTTGTAATCGGCATAGGCCCTCCACTTAAGGAAGAACAGTCCGGCACCAGATAGGACGTCAAGGCTTTTTCTACCCTCGGGGGTCTGCCTGATGCTAGATTCGCCTGCAACCAGTCCAGAAATAATATGAAAAAATACTAGTATCGAAAGTAGCACTGTGCCTCCTTATACTTAATTGCGTCGCGTTAAAATTAAAAGACCATGCTATTCCGAATGCTGGATTTTAAAGACCTGTGGAAGTTGCCGGCACTAGGCCTCTGTTGTTGTCTGCCATGCGGGTCTAGGGGTTCATTTAAGACCCTGCTTCGAATACTCGCTCCTTCTTCCCTGTAGGCCTGTATGAAAAAATCCAAATGCCGGTCATATCTCATGATGGGCCACTTTTCGAGATATTCAGGTAATGAAGCATGGCTGGCTTGATAGGTTGCAATGCGCCGTTCAGCAATTGTCGCTTCACCGATTTCAAAAGGTACCCACCAGGATTGGCTAGTAGTGTTAGATACAACAGCTATAAGGTGAGTGCTTTCTTTGATCCGCTGGGTAATAACTTGCGTGATATTGTCAGTAGTTTGTGACTCTCCATCAAATCTATCTAGATAAGCATTGATACCTGATGTATTCAATCGGTTGTATATTCTAGTGGCTAAATTGACGTCAGCATGACGGTAGCTAATAAATACTGGCATTTCCACTTTCCTTTATTTAGATGCGGTTGTTTTTTGCTAGGCGATGGTAGTGTGCTCCTAACGCTGTAAGGCGACAGCTTTTACTATTCATGGCTGCCCAGTACATATCCTGCTCGCCAATAGGCTCTACCAGTCCGGCTCGATTACAGTTTTGTAGTTCACGGAATTCGGCTTTAATGGTTTGATCACCTTCTGTGTTGGGGCTTCCATCACCATTTGTATGTTCGTGAGCTGGTGTTAATTCATATTCATCGGCGGGCGTAGTGAAAAAGTATGGTAGTCGTTGAAGAGTTTTAAGCTCCACTTTTGGGGGCATCTCTTTGAGTGTGAGGAATGAGTCTACGTGACTTTTATAAAGCGGCCTTTGATCCCAATTTCCAAGGCTTTGATCAATGTGGCTATATATCGAGGGGGGGGTTATGCGTCCTAGGATATCAGCTGCTCCACCCCGAAGAGCATCCAGCATTAAGTACGTAAACAGGCCATGCCCATTCATTTCTTGAGCGGTCTCATTTTCTCGGCATGCGGTTAAGATGGTAACTCCTTTCCCCAGTCCGGCCACGCTATTGTTAATATTAATTAGGTTACCTACGCCACCAGCAAAGCAGCAATCAAGGAGTACCACGCAATTTTGAATTTTTCCAGAGGTGTTGCTGATCATGCGAGTGAGCTCCGAGACTGGAAGCCCGGGTGCATGCTGGGTTCCGTCAACGGTACACAGGTAGGCTTCTCCGTTGACGACAGTGCCATGTCCTGCAAAATAGAACACTGCGACGGCCGGATTGCCGTGTAATAACTGCTCTAATTTTTCCCTGATTGCACCTGTAGTAACACTTTGGGTGCCGCTCTCTAGGGTTAGTACATCAAAATTGACACTACCATTACCATGGCGCTTAAGCTCACCAGACATTTCTATTGCATCATTCACACATCCATGGAGAGGATGGGATGGATAGTGATCAATGCCGATAACTAAGGCTTTTCTACCGCTCACTTGAAATGCCCCTATACTACTTTACGAATGGCTTTGACTATGCTGTCAGCATTCCAGCCACATTCCACATCAGCAGCTTGTCGAACGACTGAAGAGATTTTATTACTCCCCCAGGGCTTTACTGCGATGATCGGTTTACCAAGCCGTTTGGCTATAGCAATTTCTTTCTTAATCCATTTTGAATAGGTGGAGTAAACCCCAGCCAAAATAACTACTGCGCTGGATACTTTCATTTTGGACTCGATAGCGGATTCCAGCTGTTTGTCTGTATTGGCTCCAATTATGGGGTTTGCCCTGGGAACGCTGTAGTTCTTAAAGTTGTAGTAAGGGCGATTGGCCAGAAGGTTGGTTAATCGCTGGTATAAGTCATCGTAAGCCCATGAATGACTAATAAAGAGATTGTGTGTGTTCAAAATAGTAGTCTCGTTTAGGTTGAAATTAAAGTTATCAGATAGTCCGAACTTATTAGTCATACTACCTAATCAATATGATGAGGTCAACATTGAAAATTGATGCTATGATGTTGGCAAAGATATGATGTATAAGGTGGTGTATGAGCCAGTTAGGGGAATTACCAAAAAACATCCATGACAGGCTGGAATATTTGGAATTCATGCTGCGTTTTCGTGGGTGGGTTTCGCGTTCTGATTTGACCGAGCGCTTTGGTTTGGGGGAGGCTGCTGCTACCCGAGATATCAGGCTTTATCGTGATTTGACGCAGGACAACATGGTGCTAAATCAAAGTACTAAGAAATATGAGATCCAAGAGTCGGTTTTCCAACCTATTTTTGATTTGCAAGTTCAGTCTGCCCTTTCAAAGTTGAGAGGAGGCAAGATCTGTGAAGCATTGGGCATGGGTGATTCGGATGGAGTTCTGTGCCCGCCTCGCTTGGTGCTGCCGGATGTAGATATTCTCTCCACTATCACAAGGGCTATCTCTCAAGGATCTGTCTTAAAGACGACTTACCGCTCAGTAAAAAATGGACAATCTGCTAAGCGGTTAGTACCTCATGCTTTATTTGATAATGGTATTCATTGGTATATGAGGGCTTATGATTTAGATAAAGAAGCTTTCATGGCGTATGCTCTGACCCGGATTTGCACGGTGAAGATTGATCATTCTGAAACTAATTTTCTTGATCAAAAAAATAAGGACTTTCAATGGGGAAGGATGGTTTTGCTGGAGTTGGTGCCTCATCCCAATCCTGCGAATGTCCAACAGCCAAAAACTATTGAGTATGACTTTGATATGGTTGATGGAGTTCTGAAGCTAATGGTAAGGGCCACTGTCGCAGGGTACTGGTTGAGACACTGGAATGTGGACTGTACAGTGGATCATAGCTTGGAAGGCTATCATTACCAGCTTTGGCTGAGAAATCATCAGACACTATATGATGTTGAGAGTCGAGGAATTGCTCCAGGTCTCTCTGGATACGGAAAGGAATAGTGGAGGTATTGGTGGAGTGGATTAGCTTCAATCAAACCGGCGCAAGATTTTCTGAAATCCCGCAGCAGGTAATTGCTGGAGAGTTGTTAACAATGGCCAACAGAGGTGAGCCTGTTGTTGATGTTATACCTAGAAAAGTGGCAATTAAAAACACTATGGTACCAAAAAACACCCTCTTTCCACTCAGAATTTGGTCGGGTATCGAAGTGTTAGATTTGATCTAAACTAATCCAGATTAAGCCAATTTAACTTAGGTTGGTTTGTAAATTGGCTTTTTCTACGACCTTGGCGCACTCACCAATAACTTATTCCGGGATCAGATCAAACACCGAAGGATCGAACAGGTTGATAATCTCGTTTTCTATAGAGTATGTTTCATTGATGAGCTTTGAGGATGTTTAAAACTCTGTGTCAATTAAGCAGCTTCAGTTACTCTCATCTCCGAAACTGCACTTGGTTTTGGTGAGCGTGCGGAACAGCCCGTGTACGGCCTCCACCGCAATAGTCGTATAGATCGGGGGGGGAGGGCGGATTTATTCCGGGTATTTAAACTAGGCCGAGACAGTTGCCCATTTATCGGTAATGACTTAATCACCATCGGATATTTGGTATCCAGCGTATGTTTTGCGATCTTGAGCGTAAGTGCTTTTAATATTGGCTATTAAGGCGTATTCACGCCAACCTAGAAGTTTTAGGTCGCAACCTGTCTGTAACGGTTTTAATAATGCTCCTGGAAAACTCCAATGCATATGTTACTGCGGGTGCTTCCCATCGTTGCTTTAAGCCTAATCGACCCTAATCCAACTCCACCAACTTCCGCATCAACGGAAAATACAGCGCACAGCGAATATTCCGCTCCCCCCGCGCATAAAAGAGCTTGCGGTAATTCTCCAACTGATTCCGATACTGCTCCAGCTGTGCGGCAATAAACTCCTCCTGGCTCTCTCCAGCACTGGGTTCTGCGGTTTTATAATCGACAATCCAGCGGGTGCCTTCGTTGTCGATAAACGTGCGGTCCACAATGGAGCGTCGTAACTGTCGGCCACCGCTGTGCAGTTCCAGCTCGCAGGCGGACTCTCTCAGTGAGCCATCCAATAGCCAGCGGCCGGTGGGGCAGCTGAGGCTGTTGCGCACGGCGATCTCCACTTTCTCGGCGGCGCGCTCCAGGCTGGTGGCGGATAGCCCTAATTGTTTCAGGCGCAGTTGCCACAGGGGGCGTTGGGCTTCCAGTTTGCTGGGGGTCCAGTCGTGGAGGTTGCTCTCGGCAATGGTGGCGAGGGTTTCGTGGGCGACGGTGCCGGCGTGTTTGAGCCAGCGCAGGGCTACCTGGCCCAGTTCGGGAATATTGTCCTCTTCCTCCGTTTTGGCTTGGTAGTCTGGCATGCGGTATTGGGCCAGCCATTCCTGCCGGGGCATGGCTTGGGCTCGCCACTGATTGGGCAGGCGCAGCAGGTAGTCGTGATCTCTGCCGGCGTCGTCCGGGTTGAGCTCGGCTTCTTGGGCTTCCAGCCAGTGGCACCAGTCGCTTTCCTGGTGTTGCACAATACTGGGCCAGATACCGGCGAGTAGGGCGGCACTGCCGGGGGCCTTTAAATTGCCCTTTTTTTCATCCCGGTTGATGCAGGCCAACAGGTGCAACGAGCGGATGGCGCGGGTGCAGCCCACATACAGCAGGCGCGTGCCCTCCAGGCGTTCGCGCTCGCTGTTGTCGTGCTTTAGATATTCAAATACTGGGTCCTGCCCGCCGCGCGCATTTTTGGGAGCGAGCAGGAAGCGGCTCTCGCCTTCGCGGTTGAGCCATTCGCTCCAGCGCAGCAGTTGATCGCTGCCGGGTTTGCCGCTCTGGTCCAGGCCGGGAATTAGTACGTGTTCAAACTCCAGACCTTTGGATTTGTGAATCGTCATTACCTGCACTTTGGCATCCTGGGCGGGGCGGGCGTAGAGTTGTTCCAGGGCCAGGGTGAACTGTTGCCAGTCGGTAATGGCGCCGCCAGTATCAAAGGCCTCTAATAATTGCAGAAAATCCTGCACATTATTCAGGTCGGACTTTTGTGCAACGGTGGCGGGGCCGCCCAGTTCCAGCCAGAGGCCTTCAATCCAGGTGCGCAGGGGTTTGCGCCCGCGCTGTTGCCAGGCGTGCAGCAGTTTGGGGGCCACCTGGGCCAGGCGGTAGCGCCCTTCGTCGCTGAGCAGGGCGATATCACCCACTTCCTGTAGGGTCATCAGCAGCGGGCGGGCGCTGGTGTCAGTTGCGCTGATATCCCCGTTGCCCCAGTTGGCCAGGGTGTAGAGGTCTGGCAGTTGCAGTCCGCACCAGGGGGCGCGCAGTACGGCCAGCCAGCTGATACGGTCGCTGGGGTCGAGTAGGGCGCGGGTGAGGCTGAGCAAATCCAACACCACCATTTTACTGGCGAGCGGTGCCAGCTCCGGGGCCTGGAAGGCGATATTGTTGGCGCTGAGGGTCGCTAGAATCCGTTGCAAGTGCTTTTTCTTGCGCACCAGAATGGCGATGCGGCTGTCGGGATCTTGCGCTTGTAATTGCTGTACCAGCTGCGCGGCTTGGGTTGCTTCGCGGTTGCGCTCTTCGTCATCAATACAGCCGTAAAAGTTTACCGAGGGCTCGGCCCACTGGCTGTCTTTAAAGGCTTCGGATTGCAGGTAGCGCACGGCGCCGCGACCGATATTGTCCGCCTGTGGAAAGGCCCGCTGGAAAGTCTCGTTGACCCAGTTCACCAGTGCACTTTCGGAGCGGAAATTGACCTGGAGGTCGAGGGCTTCCAGGGGGACCTCGCCGATGCCGCGCTCGCGCGCGTCGAGGAAAATACCCACGTTGGCATTACGAAAGCCGTAACAGGATTGCATGCCGTCGCCGACGATAAATAAGGTGCGGCCGTCTCCCGGCTGCCAGCCGGCGGTGAGCTTTTCCAGTAGTTGCAGTTGGGTGTGGGAGGTGTCCTGAAACTCGTCCACCAGAATATGTTGGGTTTGCAGGTCCAGTTTTAGCGCCAAGTCTGTGGGGTTATCGCTATCGCCCAGGGCGATCAGGGCGGCCTGGGCCACTTCGGTATAGTCGGTGGCGCCCAGCTGCTGGAATACCAGTTTTAATTCGGCGACAAGCTTGGGCAGTACCAGGGCGAGCCCTTGCAGCAGTTGCCACTGGCTCTGTTGCAGCCCGCTGGGGAGCTTGCCCACTTCCCGCAGGGCGGCGAGCAGCGCTTCGTTGCCGGTCAGTTCCGCCAGCAGGTCTTTCATGCGCTGCTTGTACTCTTCGGCGATGGGGCGCTCGGGATCTTTTTTATCCGGCAGGCCAAAGCCGAGTTTTTTATTGATGCCGCCGCCTTTGCGCAGATCGCCGGCGGTGGTGAGGAGCAGGTTGCCGAGGGCGAGCCAGGCGGGTAG
Source organism: Microbulbifer regidiadema (SeqCode) (assembly GCF_052466995.1). Lineage (NCBI taxonomy): Bacteria > Pseudomonadati > Pseudomonadota > Gammaproteobacteria > Cellvibrionales > Microbulbiferaceae > Microbulbifer > Microbulbifer regidiadema (SeqCode). Next base: position 599,952 of record NZ_CP174297.1, read on the forward strand.
GCCACTGCTGTCGCTAGCCGGGAAATCGTCCAGTTCGGCGAAAAGGCACAGGTCGTGGTCGGGATTTTCCCTTTTTAAATTAGTGCCGGCATAACAGGCCAGTTCCAGCAGTTCCCCGGCGTAACTGCCGAGGGTTGCAGTGAGGTCCTGCAGTTTTTCTGCCACCAATTCGTCGATTACAAAATGGAAATAGTCCTGGGCGCCGGCGAAGTTGACGCTCAGCAGTGGGCCCAGCCATTGCTCGCGCTTTTCCAACAAAATACGCAGCAGCTTATTGAGCTGGCCCAGGTCGTTGTCCAGGTGGAGTAGCAGTTGCTGTAAGTCTGTATCTGGGGTTTCGCCGTCGAGGTGTTTGAGCAGGTTGACCACGGCCCGCTCGAAGGCAATTTGGGTGCGCTCCAGGGGTTCGCCCGGTGCGCCCAGGCCGCTCTCGATGGGCAGTTGGCTGGCGAGGTTGCGGCACAGACCGTCGATGGTTTGAATGCGCAGGCGCTGGGGGGTTTGCAGCAGCTCCCACTCCAGTTCGCGATCCCGCTCCAGCAGGGCGCGGGCCAAATCCCAGGTGATGGCGTCGTGGGGGTTGTCTGGGCGGGCTTGGTCGCGGGCGCTGTGCAGGGCGTCGATCAGGCGCTCGCGCATTTCACCGGCGGCTTTACGGGTGAAGGTAATAGCGAGCACTTCTTCCGGCTGCTGGCAGGCGGCGAGCAACTTTAATACCCGTTGGGTGAGCAGGCCGGTCTTGCCGGAGCCCGCCGGCGCGGAGACGGCAAAGCTGCGGCTGATATCCAGGGCCTGGCTGCGGGCATCGGCGTCAATGGGGCGGCGCAGGGCGGGAGTGGTCACAACTTCGTTCATTCGCTTATTTGCTCCCTTTCCGGCCAGCGGTTTAGGGGCCAGAGTTCACTGTGGTTATCGGTGGGCCGGTCGAAGGCGAGGGTGGCGATACCACTGCGATACTCAGTGGCGAGGGATTCCAGGCTGTAGCGCCAGTGCTCCACCAGATTGCTCCAGGTGCCGTAGGGGGATTCTTTTTCGGTATCGCCCACGGCTTTAATGCCGGTGATGGGGTGCTCCAGGTCTCCGCAGCCATTCCATTTGCAGTTGCCGTTGCGCACCTGGCCGAAGGCGATGGCATGGGCGTCCGGTTGGAATAGGGCGTAGAGGGGCAGCTGGGGCTCGCGGATGCGCTGGGTCAACCAGTCGCGAATACTGGGAACACCGGTTTTGTAATCGATAACCAGTTGTTCACCGCTGGCGAGTTGGTCCAGCCGGTCCAGGCGCAGATTAAAGTGCAGCCCGCCGATCTCCACGGCCTGTTCCCACTCCACTTTTTCTACGGAGAAGTTGGGCCTGTCTAATTCGACGGACAGCCACTGTTGCAGCAGGCGCTCCAGGCGCTGCTTTTCCATCTCCCAAAACCCAATCGGCAGGTGATTGTATTTTTTGCGCACGCTGCCGAGGGAGCGCTCCACCGCCCGTTCAACTTGCGCCTGGCGCTGCTCGTCATCCATAGCTTGTAGCTGCGCCAGAGTGCCGCACTGCTGCCAGAATTCCGCCAGCACCTGGTGTACCACATTGCCGCGTTCGGCGGGGCCGAGGCCGATATCCGGTTGGGTAAAACTGCTGGCGCCGAGGCGGAAGCGCAACTGCGCATTCAGGGGCGACAGGGCCTGGGCCTTGAGTACCGAGGCGCCGCCGCGCACTCGCTCGCATTCGGCGGGGGTGAGCGGCGGTAGCTTTTTATCCGCGACTTTTTCCAGCCAGCTGGTTTGCGCCAATTGCTGGTAGTGGTGGTGCAGGGCGCTGTCGGCAAAGGGCTGGGCGGTGTGCGGGGGTTCAAACAGGCTGCTCAGACCCTGCTGCACGCCGTCCTCTTCGCAGGTGTAGCTCACGACGATATCGCCGCTGGCATTGAGCAGGTCGGCGGTGAGTTCGCGGGCCAGTTCCAATTCCCGCTCGGCGCTGGCGCGGGGCATCTTCCAGTGTTTTTGCCATTGAATCGGCAGCAGCGGGTTGGGCGCCGGTGCCGGCGGCCACTGCTGTTGGCCGAAACCGACCAGGCGCAGGTGATCGAAGGCGAGGCCGCCGGCTTCCAGCACGCCGAGAATTTGCAGGGGGCCATCGCGGGTTTCCGCCTGGAAGGGGGTGCGGCTGGCAATCTGTCGCAGCAATTGCAGGGCCTGGGTGAGGGGCAGGTTGCCGCCGCAGGCACTGATTGCGGCGAACTCTTCCAGGGTCGACTCCCACTGCATCAGCTGTTGGTACTCCTGGCTATCCGGGTTGCGGCTGCCGGGCCAGTTTAGTGCGCTGAGGGTTTCGGAAAAGCGCGCGGCCCAAACTTCTGCCGGGGCCCGCTGCCAGCGGCGGGCGCGCTCGGCGATTTGCTCCAGCTGTTGCGGCAGTTGCGGTGCCTCCAAATGGAGTACACCGGCGCTGTGCTCGGCCCAGTAGCGCAGGGTTGCGCCGTCGATACGGCGCAGTTCCAGCTTTTGTAAGCGGCGGAATAGGGCGCTGCGCAGCCAGATTTCGCTGTCGTCGCCCCAGAAAGGGCTGAACAGGATATTTTGCAATTGGGGGTAGTCCCACTCGTCTTGCAGCAGCGACAGCAATTGCAGGGCGGCACTGCCAATCGGTGTTTGCGCCAGGGGGGTGCCGGCGGAAAAGTTAAATGGCAATGTGTAGCGCGGTTGCCTGGGGTCCAGGTATTGGGGTTCGAGCACGCGGGAAAATACCGCCTCCACCCGGGCGCGGCACTGGCCCAGATTGTTCACCACTATGCCGACGCTGTGGCCGGGATTTTCGGCCAACTTTTGCCCGGCCCAAAGGGCGGCCTGGTAGAGCTCTTCATCTAAATCGGCGCAGGCGGATACGGATAAATCGCTCTCTTGGGTGAGGCCCGGCCTTTCAAAAACGGCTTCGGCACCGGCGTGAATCAGGGCGCGGGCCAGGGGCGAAATCTGTGCGAAGCCGGCGGTATCAATCTGTGTTAGCGGCTCCAGGATACCCTCTTGGAAGGCGCGCAGGATCAGCTGGTCGCGCTGGTCGGGGGTGATGGCGTTGTGGCTCTGAAGCTCCCTGGCAAAGGCTTTGATCATGGCGCATAGCGGCAGTTCGTCGCTGCGCATAGAGAGCGCGAACTGCTCCAATAGGGGCGTCAGCGCTTCATCTATTTGCGTGAGGTCAGGGATCAACTGCCACTGGAACAGCTGTGTCAGGGCGCTGTCGGCATCCCGGCACAGTTGCTGGCTGTTGAGTAATTGCCGGTCTAGGGATCCATCCAGGGCGCGCTGCCAGAGTAATTGCCGCTGCTCTCGATTCAGTACCTGTGGCAAGGCGGGTTGCCAGTTGCGCTGTTGCAGCTGAGCCCAGAGTTTGTCCAGCCAGCTGCGCAGAGATTCCACCGGTGGCGGCACCCAGCAGGCATCCGGCGGCTGCTGTGCGGCAAACACCTGCTGGCAGCGGTTGCGCAGGCGGTTGTTGGGAGTGAGCAGCAGCCCTCCTGGGGGCAGCTGCGCAAATATATCGAGAGCGGGAAATGCCGGCTTCAACATGGATTCGGGTACCGGTTAGGGCCTGTTATTCCGAGAACGGTCGCGGTTTGTGACGGGACTGTCAACCTTAGTGCGCAGTTCTTATCATTTAGCAGCGGGATATCGGGGGTTCGGCAATGGGGGAGAACTCGCGAAATGCCTGTTCGAGCTTGCCGGTTTGATCAGCCGTGCTGGTGATCAGGCGGCCGGTGCCGGGGGTATCCGGCAGCATCAGCTCAAGTTCTTCCAGCCACCAGCGCACCCGCCGGGCGATGGCTTCGCCGGAATCGAGCCACTGGATCGGACGCGGGGCGAACTGGTCGAGTTCTTCGCGCAGCAGGGGAAAGTGAGTGCAGGCCAATACGGCAATATCCACTTGGTCGCCACCGGCGGTGTGAAAGACGCGGTGCAAGACCGGCTCTAAATCCTCTGCGCTGATAGCTTCGCCGCGCAGTTTGTTCTCTGCCAGGTGTACCAGCTCCGGCGCGGGCACATTGATCACCCGATTGCCGTTGGCAAATTGCTCGATCAGCTCGCGGGTGTAGCGGCGGTTGACGGTGCCCTCGGTGGCAATCAAGGCAATGGTGCGGGAGCGGCTGGCGGCAGCGGCGGGCTTAACGGCGGGCACCACCCCGACTACGGGTTTCTGGAGGGATTCGCGCAGCTGGGGCAGGGCCAGGGTGCTGGCGGTATTGCAACCCACGACTAAAATATCTGCCGCGCAGCGCTCCATCATGGTCTGGGCTTGCTGGACAATTCGGGGGCGCAGCTCCTCTTCGCTCTTGTTACCGTAGGGGTAAAAGCCGTTGTCCACGCCCAGGTGCAAAGTCAGGCCCGGTATCAGTTGGCGGATCTCCCGCGCAATGCTGATGGCGCCCACACCGGAGTCAAAGATCAGGGCGCTGGGGGCGGGGCTATCTGAATGGGGGCTGTGTTTGTGCATGCGTTCTGGAATATCAACATCGAAACCAATCCTTCAAGAATACCTAAAACCCGGTAAAAATTCCCGCTGGGTCTCCTGTGTATTGGACTTTGCCCCCGATACTCGAACCGCTGCTTGCGCTGGCGCGGGGTACTTTCCCGGGGGCAAGCTGCTAGAATGGCACTTTTGCCTGGGTGACTTCCCGGGCAGGTCAGTGGCTGGGGCCCCTGGCAGAATCCTGATTTATTCATCTCTTTCCGGGTCTGGGAGTACCACTCTATGTCAGCGTTCCCGCTGCAATTAAATGCCGATCATGCGGTGATGGTGGCTGTTGCCATCTTATTTCTGGTGGGCTTGGTGTTTTGGCTGGCGCGGGCGAGTAGTCGCCGCGCCCTGTTGCAGAGTGAGGCTGCGCTACAGGTGGCCCAGGCGCGTATCGATAGTAGCCGCGAGCGGGAGTCTCAGCTTGGCCTCGAAGTGGAGTCCCTGCGCACCGAGCTGGCGGACAAGTTGCAACAGCTGACCCGCAGCCAAGTTTTGGTGGAAAAAGGGGAGGCGGCCCTGGCGGAGCAGCGCAAACTGATGGAGCAAATGCGCATTGCTATGGGGGAGCAGTTCGAAAACCTGGCCAACCGGATTTTTGAAGAGAAGCAGCAGAGTTTTGTTCGCCGCAGTGAGGACAGCCTGCGCAAGAGCCTCGATCCGCTGGAGCGCCAGCTGGGGGATTTCCGCAAGCGGGTTGAGCATGTCTACGATCGCGAGAATGCCGAGCGCAACAGTCTGCTCGGACAGATCAAGGCGCTGCGCGAACAGACCCAGCGCATCAGCGATGAGGCCCTGAACCTGACCTCGGCGCTAAAAGGGGACCGCAAGGTCCAGGGTAACTGGGGGGAGGTGGTGCTGGAGCGCCTGTTGGAGGAATCCGGCCTACAGAAGGGCCGCGAGTACGAAACCCAGGTGACCCTCACCAGTGATGGCCGCAGGCGTCAGCCGGACGTGGTTGTACGCCTGCCGGAAAACAAAGATCTGATTATCGACTCCAAGGTCTCCTTAGTGGATTACGAGCGCTACAGTTCGGCGGAGACCGACGAGGAGCGCGCTCAGGCCCTAAAGCAGCACGTGACCTCTCTGCGCGCGCATATTACCGGCCTCAACAAGAAAGCCTACGAGCAGCTGGAGGGGGTGCGCACCCTGGACTTCGTTTTTATTTTCGTACCCATTGAAGCTGCGTATATGTTGGCTATGCAGGCGGACCCGGATTTGTTCCGCTTTGCTTACGAGCGGCAAATTGTGTTGGTGAGCCCCACCAGCCTGATGGTGACTCTGCGCACGGTCGAGAATATCTGGCGCTACGAGAAGCAAAACAAGAATGCGGAAAAGATCGCCGACGAGGCCGGCAAGCTGCACGACCAGTTTGCTATGGTGCTGGAGTCGCTGGATCTTCTCGGTGATCGCCTGCGCCAGGCGGATGACGCCTATCAGCAAGCATACAAGCGGCTGGCGACAGGCCGAGGCAATGCAGTGAAGCGCATCGATGGTCTGCGCAAGCTCGGGGCTAAAACTCGCAAGCAGATTTCTGCCCAGCTGCGCGAACAGGCTGAGGACCCTGGACAAAAGGCGCTGCCTCGGGAAGAGGGGATCGTTGCGGAAAGCTAACTCCCTATGGAAAATATTGCCTTTGCCCTGCTGGTGACAGGCCCGATTTTTTTGATGATTATCGGCGGCTACCTGTTATCCCGGCAGGGAGTCCTGCGAAAAGGCTTTTTCGACGATGCGATGGTGCTGGTTTTCAACGTAATGTTGCCGGCGCTGTTATTCGATAGCATTTACTCGTCGAGTGCCAATCCCACCCATGAGATCCCTCTGCTGACTGCGGGAATTCTGGGGACTTGCGTCATTATTCCCATTGCCTGGTTGATGGCCAGACCGATCGCGGTTAAAGATCGCAGTGCATTTATTCAGGGGGCTTTTCGCGGAAATGTTGCCATCGTGGGGCTCGCCTGGGTGGAGAAAGCCTTTGGCGCATCCGGGGTTTCTCACTCTGCGGTACTGGTCGCTGCGCTGACAATACAGTTCAATATTTTCGCGGTGATATTATTCGTTTTTTACAATGAAGAGAAAAAGTTCGGGCCGCGCTTGCTCCTTACTGAGCTGACAAAGAACCCATTGCTTATCGGGGTTTTCCTGGCAATATTGTGCCGTGTGCTGGACTTCAAAGTCCCGCAAGTGGTGTTGGATACGGTTAAAATTCTTGGCTCTGCCAGTTTGCCGTTGGGATTGATTTGTATCGGTGCCAGCATGAGGTTGGGCCAGCTATTGCGCAGCTCGCCAACAGCGCTGACATCTTCGGCGTTGAAGTTGATTGGGGTACCGATACTCTCTGTGTTGATAGGCTGGGCTATGGGAATGAGCCCGACCTACTTGGGCTATCTGATGCTGATCACCGGCTCACCCTGTGCCATATCGGCCTTTGTAATGGCCCATACCATGGGTGGCAATAGCCAGTTGGCGGCCAATATTATTGGCCTCAGTACAGTGCTCTCTGTTATTTCGGCCAGCATCGGGCTGGCGTTACTTAAGGTGTATATTAAATGACTGTGTTTCCTACTTGGCTGCTGGTGATTGCGGCTTTAGTTATCTTCTCTCTGGCGATTGTGGCTGGTTATTATCTGCGCAAATTATCCGTCGCACAGAAAGAGCAGGCCGCACAGCTAGCCGAGCTGGAGCAAGCCGCAGAGGATCAGCGCCAAAGGGTCAACGACAGTATTCAGATTATCGCCCGTACACTGCTGGATGATGGGGTGGGGCTCACCGAGGCGTCGATTCGTATTCGTGTTCTTCTGGATTCGCTTCAGGTTGAAGACAAAGTGCGTGAAGAGTTTGTGGCTTTTTACACTATCGCAGAGAAAACCAGCCATATCCCTATTCTGAAAGACTGGAAAAAGTTGCCGCGCAAAGAGCAGTTCAAGTATGAGCGGGAGATGGCGCAGGTAGAGGCGGACTATAAAGATTTTGCAATAGATGCGGCCAAGCGCATTTTGGGGCGTTCGTTTTAGTCTTGAATGGAACCGCCCTCTGTTTGGGGGTGGCGTTGTGAATCAGCGGGCAGGTGACTGCCTGTTGATTGAAGAAACTTAATAAGGTCCTACCAGAAGTGGTATGAAAAGATTAATTGGAAGTTTTCTTTTTATTGTTGTGGTGGCAGCTCTCTCCCTTTATTGGATGACCTACAAAGGTGAGCGAAATTTTAAGGAGCACGGTGGGTTACCTGATGTAAATCAGGTTGTTCGAAATGCCCGCTCCCTTTCATATACACCCTATGATCCATTGATGGGGATGTATAATAATATTGGGGGGAAGCTCGGATTTATTGTATGCAGCGATGTGCCTAATATTGCATATGGTATGGCTGGGTACTCATTTGAGGTGGTGATGAGGGAGAGCTTCAGTAAGAATGCTGCTTTCTATGATTCTCGTAATGGAAACAACCCTGCCAATCCATTTTTTCACCGGCGGGCGCGAAATTTATACTCTTATTTTCAATCCATCCAATCTCTGAAGCCTGCTTCCTATAAGCCAAGGCCGGGAGATCTTGTGTTTTATAGAAAGTCCGAAAATGGATATATTGCTCATGTGGCCTTGGTCACGGAGGTGGATGGTAACGGCTATAAAATCATGGAATCAGCCCCCAAAACTGTGCTTGCGCAAGAGGTGGATATGGCTTCCCCTATCAATAGAGGTTGGATATTGGCCGGGTTTGGTAAGATGTATTGAGGGGGGCGTAGGGTGCCCACGTTCTGTATTGTGATTTCTTGAAGGGGCTATATTCCTGCGAAGCGGTGCCTTGATTGGGGGCTACTCCGAAATTTAGGGGGTACGGAATTACTTGGTGGCTTCCTAGGGTTGGCAGTAAGGCGCAAGCGGGGTTTTATATTGGTGGCGGATGGTAAGCGCTAACTATGATTGGCGCAAACTCTTCTGAATAAGGATTTCTCACTGAACCTTTGTCTGCGGTAATGCTATATACTTATAAGGTTTGAGTTGCACGATGGCGATTGGAGTAATGAATTTGTGGGAATTTTACCATGCCATCCGCTATACGGGTGGCATGGTGATTAAATTTTATGCATAGTTCCATCCGGACCATTGATCTTTAACTCCAAATCTGTACTGGCAAAAATCATAGGTTTCTCGGTAGTGTTGGAAAATGCGTTCAGCTAAATCCCGGTTTAGCTCCTGAAGAGAGTCACTTTTTTTGGATACATTAACTCTCTGTTTTGTGTCGGCTTCAAATTCATTTAGCGCTAAGAATTTCTTTATTCTGGCAATGGTATTTTCTTCGAAAAGCTCTTCGTAAAGTGAGTAAAAAATATTTTCTGGTTGAAAGATAAGCTCTAGATTTTGGATTGTTGTTTCATACCTAGTGCGCATTTCTGTAGTTCTGAGTCCAAACTCTGCTTCTAGTTGTTTTTGTTCATCTGGTAGATGGGCAGATGGGTCTGCTATCAGCTTCTTTCTTCGTTTCATTCTAACCATTGACCAGCATCGCTCTATAGGGTCCCTCATTATAAATATGACCTTAACGTTAAATCCTCGCTCCTCAAGATTTAACTTGATATCGTTTAGTGCTGTCGGGGGGAGGGCTGAGTAGCTTGGAGTGATATCTCCAACAGTAGTAACTTCTGGACCTCCTTTGTGCCACAAGTAGTCAAAGTAATCGTAGTAATTTTGAGTGTCCATGTAGAAGCTGAGGTATTTCAGGAGTCGGCCTTTTTCGGGGGATGCTTCTTGGGTAATTGGGGCGGCCTCTAGATCCTTAAATTTTTGGGTTAAAAAGTGTTTGCACTCTGGAATATGTAAGGCATCAAATACGTGATACTCCTTCTTGAACCCCGTATCAACATTTTTCGACTTATTCAGTTGGGAATGTAGCCATGAAGTACCGCCTTTTTGGCATCCAACCCCTAGGATAAAATTCTTTTCCACGCTTTGCCCTTGCTGTATTAGATGTACATCGATGGGTAATTATTATGCCGATTGCTATTCATAAGGCAAGAAGCAAAGCTGGCCTGGGTGTTGAGTTGTGCGGTATTTGGTACTGAATAGTGGGGTTGTGTGGGGGCTTGGCCTTAACCAGTGTTTATCTTCGCTGTATTCGCGATGGTAGACTTTGGTTGGGTTTTTCAGGCGTACTTTGGCTTTAGGTTAATAGCTTTATTTTCGGTTTTCTTAGGCGAATGTAGTTGCGCGATGAAGTTTGGTAGACGTTTTTTCTGGCTACCTATAAAAAAGGGATGGGAACTGTTAGTCTCTGCGTCTTGTATTTAAATAAGGTTCGGCCTAAATCCGTTTGTCGAAAGTTGAAAGCTCGGTATATGACTGGATTTTTTATATTAATGATGGAGGAGTGGGTGTTTGAACTTGGGATTTGTTTGGGGCAATGATTTCCAAGGCTATTTCTTTTGGCTGCTCAGTCATCTGATCAAATTGAGTTGAGCCATGTAGTGATCTAATGCTTCTGGGCTCTTGGTTAAGACAGAAAAGCTGTCCGGCGAGATGAAATATGACAGTAAGGGGATGTTGGTATTTTAAATCAGAAACTATGAAAGGTGCCGTAGCTTTTGTGTCTGGAGAAAGGGCTCCTAAAAGTCAGTACTTTCTTTGCTAAAAGTATTAAATAAAATGCAAGCTTATTAAAGGGCGGTAAAGCAGTTTTCCGGCTGGATTACTCTGTCGGATAGTGCAAACAGATAAGAGTACTATTGCGTTTTGTGTCGGCTTGTTGGTTGGTATCTAGAGGTTCTCGCTAGCATTCAGAACTCTGTAGCATCTTTGTGGGTCTTGGTGAGTATAGTCTTAGGCGTATGGTCGTATTCCTTTACAAGAGTCGCAATGGAGTAGTTGCGGCCTTTAAGGGACTCCATAGAACTCCTATTCCTGCGAAGTCATGTCTTGGCGGGAGGTATTCTGAAGGCCAGAGCCATCGCGGAGTTGTTCAGAGGCTCCTCAGTTAGACGCGGAGCTGTAAATATTTAATGGTGGAGAGGTAGAGATTGGCTGCGCCTTGTGTGGAGCTCTTGCCCAAAAACAAAAAGCCCGGCATATAGCCGGGCTTTTTATTGATATGGCGGTGGGGCAGGGATTCGAACCCTGGGACCTGTTACAGTCAACGGTTTTCAAGACCGCCGCTTTCGACCACTCAGCCACCCCACCAAATTGAACGGTGCATTATCCATGGCTTTTCAGAATATACAAGTGCCATGTTGAATTTTTTAAGAAATTCAGCAGTTTAGGCGATTTATTGGACAGTTTTGGGGCTTGGCTTGAGAGTGGCCCTATCTATCGGTCGGTGGATGCGGCCTCAAGCGATGCCGTATGTTGGCTCTCTAATATCAGTCGAGCCCAGGAGTTGCTCTATAAGGGTGATTGGGCCTGGCTTGTGTTTGTGTAGGAGAGTTTCCACTTACCCCCCCCTCTCCGCTATGGGTTGTAATTAGGTAGGCTTCTTGTTCTGTGTAAAAATCTTTCATAGTTGTCACGGTAATGGCGTTCTGCAAAATGACTTATATGGGATACTAAGAATTTCCTTACCTTAAAGATCACCCTGTATGAGTCGCGGCCGATGTATTTCATATGAGCGCGCATGGCAAAAAAGATGGCGTCTAGAATGTGTGCGTCGACATCCGGAATCATTAAAAGAAAATCGTCCAGGTAAAGAGTCTTTTTTTGCGAATCGTAGGTTGCCATGACAAGGCCTATTAGGGTTTCCTTGTGCCAGATGGCGCATTCGAAGCGATCGGGTTCATATTTTTTCGCAAGGAGCCCCCTACGTGAAAACCATAGTGTGAAATAGGATGGAATGCGTCCGCATGGTTGGATGTCTGTTTTTAGGTGTTCGTAAACAGGGGTTTGGTCAAAAAGTGTCAACTTAATACTAGGTGGGAAGTTGGGACTTCTTTCCTTGGCAAATTGTACCCCTGTGGCGAGTGATAGAAGTCTGACCTTGTTATGGTCTTCCTCTGAGATAGGACGCGATTGATGTGATGATGGGTATCGTGGGGGTTCTGGGGGGTAATTATTCATGTGAAATCCTTTCCATCTTTAAGGTGGGGCCAACGCTATAAGTCGGTCGACTCCTCTTGGCTAGATATAAGATCCCTATAGAGGTGATTATTTTTTAAATTCCTGAAGTTGTTAAACCCTGTGTTCATAGGCTTTTTATAATGGAAGTCATCTTTAATGGGTTATATTAATGCAGTCACAGTTGGCGATACACTTTTGAGACTAGCGATGGGGGATCTCCTATTTGGCGGGGTAAGAAGTTTAAGGTGCCTCCCCCTTATGATGTGTAAATAGGTAAGAAGCCGGTTGCCAGGCTGTACTTTAATTCGTTATGTCTATAGTAGCTTTCTGCAAAATTAGCCGTAAGGTTTTCTGGTCCGGGATGAACAGAAAAGACTAGTGTAAAAATTCCGCAGTTATCGTGGTTAACGTACCTCATATAGGCATGTATGGAATAAAAGAGGAAGTCAAAAATTCTATGGTCTGATTTGGTTAAGACAAAATCCTCTAAGAGAAAAATCTCTTTGTCACGTTGGCAGGTCGCCATGAAAAGGCCTGTTACGGTTCCTGTCTCTTTATTCCTGGTGGCGCATTCAAATCGGTCGGGTTCATGTTTTTCCGCAAAGCGCCATCTCCGTGAAAACCATCTTGCTATTTGGGGTGGAATATTTTTGGGACCCAGTGAATAATTTTCGCGCGGAGGTTCGTGAATGAGCGTTGTCTGAAGAAGTATATATTCTATTTCAGACGAGAGGTCGGGGTGATGTCTTTTGGCAAGTTGTATTCCTTTGCAGAGCGCTAGAAATCTGATCTCGTCATAGCTGCGACTTGAGAGAGGGGGCGGTGCTGTACGTGGGTATGGGTGTTTGGGGGGTTCTGGGAGGTTTGGGTTTGGAGGGTAAGACATTGCGTGGAATCCTTTCCATCTCTAGGGCTGGGTGGGAGTTACAAGTTAGCTGACCCCCCTTGACTAGGTCCAGTTAAAAATTGGAATCTAGTGGGCTGCATTAAGCTAAATATAGATATAAGGCATCTGTAGGTGGAGTGCTTTTTAAACTCCTGAGGCTTTTGAACCCTGTATTCATAGGTTTTTATCGAAAGCGCGGCGGAGATAGCTGGCTAATGTAGTATTCTCTGCTGTTGTACGTACTTTTTGATGGCATTGATTGGTGCATCTCCACAGCTTGCTGCAAGGCAGCTTGGACTTATAGCGCTGATTTCTGCTGGATACTTGTCGCTTCTTGCGGTGATTCTGGGGGCTGAATATCTAAGGATGATGTACTTCAGAGTTGAATGCAGGCTCTAAAGGTGGCCGGGTAGGAAAACTAATCGTTACAGAATTAACCGCGTGGACCAATAGGTTCTAATTTTTAACTGGACTTGATCAGGGGGGGAGTGCTAGCTTGCAGGCTCACCCCCGACCTTGGCGATGGAAAGGATTCCTTATGAGCTACAACAACCAACAACACCCCAAAATGTGTCTACGGCTCTCAAAGAACCCGGAGGGTGATAATAGCGAGAATAGGCAAAAATCATTCCAGTATGGTCTGGATCGTGCCAGGAAAATAAACTTAGCTTTCCCGCCCAACCTCGATTTTGATGATTTTTGGGAGGGGCATTTTGATAACCCCGCGTATAAAAATTTTTCAGGCGAAACTAAAAAGATATTTTTAGGTGGGCTGAATCGATTAAAAGGGAACCACAGGCGATTTGAATGTGCCTCCTGGGAGGGGGACGTTGTGACAAGTCTCGCCTTGGGGGCTTACAAGCAAGGGGAAAGCAACCTTGTCTTGCAATATTTCGCTATACATAAGGCTCTTGATGCGAATACTTTGGACGCCCTCTTTTTTGCCATACATGCCTACATGATATATACCGCTGGCAGGTCATCAAAGCTGCTCTTTATGAATAATCCTGATCTATCAAGCTCTGAAACTCGGAGGGCAGAGCAATACTATGAATTATACCGGCCACGCTACGAGCTGATAACTGGGTAGTTATAATCTTGATGTTGAATTCGCTGAAAAATTATCGATAGCCCAGCGGTTGTGGAAAAGTCACCCTGTCCAACGCCTTTGCCTGGTATTTGGTATTCATCGCAGTAGCTATCGGGCTTGGCGTAACAGGCATACAGATTCAGGGCTATTTCTGCAGGGGCATGGGTTCCTGAAAGTCGGGGTGGGGCTGGTGGAGCTTATTCCCTGCTCGCCAGGCCAGGGCGATATGTTCACCGGTGAGACCATGCAGGCCATTGATCAGATCGGCCAGAAGTTACGCTCTGGCTTCTGTGTCAGCGTATGGGCTTTTTATAAGGTTAAGGGGTGGGTGATCGTAGGGTACGCATCGCCTGAAACGCTACGGAGTCATCCTGCAAAGGGTAGAAACAAAAAAGCCCTGAAAAATCAGGGCTTTCTGTATGAATAATGGCGGTGGGGCAGGGATTCGAACCCTGGGACCTGTTACAGTCAACGGTTTTCAAGACCGCCGCTTTCGACCACTCAGCCACCCCACCAAATTGTGCTGCGCATTATACATGGCTTCTCAGGATGTACAAGCGTCATTTTAAAAATTTTTTATATAGTTCAATAAGTTAGCTGGTTTATTGACCAGCCCAGAGCTTGCCGTCAGGTTGACAGCGCCGCCCCGGCATCGGCAGGGGCGGCGCTGTAGATATCGCTTAGCTCGCTTCTGCGGAGTTGCGATCGATATCTACACCGGCGTCAACGTCCACAGCCTTGCGGCTGATACGCGGGTCGTTGGCTGGGCGGGCGAGGGCGCGGGGGCTGTGTTCAATCGCTGCCGGCTGCGCGGTATCCAGCGGTTGTTGGGAGCCCACTGCGCGGCGCTCGGTAACGATGGAAAACTCACCCAGAGGTTTGGGGTTGATGCGCGGATCGTTAATTGCACGCCCCCGGTTGGGTGCAGTCGCTTCCTCTGAGGCTGCCTGCTCAGCGGCTACTGCGGCCTCTTGGACCTCCGGTTCGCTGGTGCCAGTCTGCTCCTGTAGTACCTCAACTGCGGCTTGAGCTTCTTCGAGTACGATCTCCTCGGCGATATCCGCCTTCGCCTCGGCAGGAGCGGTTTCGGCTTTGGGGGCCTTTGACGCTTCAACTGGAGCAGCTTCTTGCGCCGGAGCTTGTGCCGTTACCACTGCGGGCTCTGAGGCCGGTGTCGTTACTGTTTCGGCTTCTGCCGCTTTGGTTTCTGCGGGCTCGGCTACCGGCGGTTGCTTGGCGGTTGCCGGTTTGCTCGGTTGCTGGGGAGCAGGTTTGGCCGCTGCTTGCGCTTTTGGTCGCTCCTCAATGGCGGTTCGCACCGGAACGGTAACGGCCGGCTCGGCAGCTGCCGGTTTGGGGGCTCTCTGTGGTTTGGCTTCCGCCGCCTTGGGTTTGGCTTTGGGTTTTTCAGCAGGAGCTTCGGCGCGAGCCTCTTTGACTACTTCCTTGGTTTTGCGAGCCTCACTTTCCGCTTCATTGATAGCTTCGTGAACTTCGCGATTCAGCTCTTCCTGGTTGTGAGCTACCGCTGCCGCTGCGGTGTTTTCACTGCGGCGACCTCCGCGACGGCGCGCCTGCGGGCGGCCGCGCACATTGCTCGGGCGACGGGCAGGGCGCTGCTGTTCGGTCATTTCACCGGTCTGCTCGTCAGTATCAACCGGGCTCTGGGTTTCAACGGCTTGGGTGCGGTTGTCGTCTTTGCGGCGGTTGTCGTTGCGACGACGACGGCGGCGGCGCTGGCCTTCACCCTGGCGCTCGGCGGCGTTGTCGTGCTCATCCAGCTTGGCGCTGCGCTTCTCTTCGCGTTGATCGTCGCGTTTGCTGTCGTCGCGGCGATCATCCTTGCGGCGAGTCGGGCGGCCGTTGCGGTTATTGCGATTTCCGCGCTGGTTGCGGTTGCGATTGCGTTGCTGGTAGTCCTTGCCGCGTCCCTTGGATTTTTGATGCTTCTTCGGCTCTTCCTCTTCGCGGGTGAAGAGTGAGGCGATGGCGCTGATCAGCCGGCTGAATAATCCCGGCTCTTCTTTTTTCTCTGGGGTGGGAGCCGGGGCCGTGTGGGCAATCTGTTGCACGGCGGCTTGTTGCACTGGCGCTGGGCGCTGGGGTTTTTCCTCCTTCTTGGTCACGGCTTCTTCGGCAGTGCCAGAAATCTTGTAGGAGGTTTCCAGGGTGGCGGTGTCGTCGTCGCGCAGGCGCTGAACCTCAAAGTGCGGAGTTTCCATTTCGGCACTGGGTACAACCACTACACGAGTGGAGTTGCGGGATTCGATCTGGGAGATCGTTTTGCGCTTCTCATTCAGCAGGTAGGTTGCGACATTCACCGGGGTGATCGCGCGTATCTCGGCGCTGCGCTCTTTCTTCGCCTCCTCTTCTACCAGGCGGAGAATGGAGAGGGCGAGAGATTTGGTGCCGCGAATGGTGCCCTGGCCGCTACAGCGCGGGCAGACGCGGAAGGTGGTTTCACCCAGAGAGGGACGCAGGCGCTGGCGGGACATCTCCAGCAGGCCGAAGCGGGAGATACGGCCAACCTGAACGCGGGCGCGGTCCATGCTGAGGGCCTTCTCCATGCGCTTTTCAACTTCGCGCTGGTTGGACTTGTTCTGCATGTCGATAAAGTCGATCACGACCAGGCCGCCCATATCGCGCAGGCGCAGCTGGCGGGCGATTTCATCGGCGGCTTCCAAGTTGATATTGCGCGCGGTCTCTTCGATATCGCCGCCCTTGGTTGCGCGGGAGGAGTTGATGTCGATAGATACCAGGGCCTCGGTCACATCGATAACGATGGAGCCGCCAGATGGCAGTTTTACTTCGCGCTCAAATGCTGTCTCAATTTGGCTTTCGATCTGGTAGCGATTGAATAGCGGGATTGCGTCTTCGTAGTACTTCACCTTGTTGGTGTAGTGAGGCATTACCTGCTCGGCAAAGCCCTTGGCAAGATCGAAGGCGCCTTTGTCGTCGACAATAACTTCGCCGATATCATCGCGCATGTAGTCGCGAATTGCGCGGATAATGACGTCGCTTTCCTGGAAGAGGAATTTGGGTGCGTTGTAGTTTTCTGCGGCTCCGTTGATGGAGTTCCACAGCTTGAGCAGGTAGTCGAGATCCCACTGTAACTCTTCTCCGCTGCGGCCAACGCCGGCGGTGCGCACAATGATACCCATACCTGAGGGTACTTCTACGCTCGCCAGTGCGTCGCGCAGTTCGGAGCGCTCATCGCCTTCAATGCGGCGAGAGATGCCGCCGGCGCGGGGGTTGTTGGGCATCAATACCAGGTAGCGACCGGCGAGACTGACAAAGGTGGTAAGGGCGGCGCCTTTGTTGCCGCGCTCTTCTTTGTCTACCTGGACAATAACTTCCATACCCTCTTTGACAACATCTTTGATTTTGATGCGGCCTTCGATGTCTTTGGGCTGCTTGAGGAAGTACTCGCGAGAGATTTCTTTCAGGGGGAGGAACCCGTGGCGCTCTTCGCCGTAGTCGACGAATGCGGCCTCGAGGGAGGGTTCTACGCGGGTAATTTTACCTTTGTAGATGTTCGCTTTTTTCTGTTGGCGGGTTCGGTTTTCAATATCCAAGTCATAGAGCCACTGGCCGTCGACCAGGGCAACACGCAACTCTTCAGGTTGGGTTGCGTTGATTAGCATTCTTTTCATGCGTGTCGTTTTCCTTGCGTTGCGCAAAGGTGTGACACCGCTACTCACAGGCTTGCTTGTCGGCTACCCGGTGGAGAGGACCACTGGATAGGGCAGGGAGATAAGGTAAGCCAGCTCTACCGCGCCATGGATCTATGCGGCTTGTTGAGGCTGGTGCTCACCAGTTATTCGCTCTGCAAAAACTCCGGAGGCGCGTTGCTATCGCGCCATCCGTTGGTACCTTTAATACCTTTTGTTAGTACTGCCCTGTACCTGTGCCGCAGACTTCTGTGGCTGGGTTGGGCGCCGCCCCTCGGTTCGTTTCATACTGGGCGGCAAGGTTTGCGTCAATCGTCAAAGGTTTTGCAGTTCAGCTTTTGGCTGATACCCATTCTTCTTAATTTTTGCCGGGCTTGCGGAAACTGTGCTGCCCTGGTTGCCAGTTCGGTTGCTGGCTCGTCGTATTCTGCAAAACCGGACGCAAGTTTGAGTCGTCCTTTCAAGCGCTGCGGGTCACGGCCCGTCTTACCTTCGCGATAATTACCCGCGTAACTGCGAGCTGTTGTTGCCGGTGAGCTCCCCTCAGGTTCTGGTAGTTGGGGGATGCCTCAACGGCTAAGTTTCATCAATGACGCGGCATCCCCGCGCACCGACCGAATGGCGATATTTTCTCCGAAGCCACGACTGTCTCTTCATGTGGGAAGCCGCCGGTGACTGAAAATACGCCGAATTCAGGACGGCCGAATATAGCACGGGCCGGGAGGTGCTTCAATTGTATCCCCGGCAGCGCTATGATGCGCGTCATGCGAAGTATACCCCCCCAAAAAAAGGCTCCGGCCGAGACCCCATCAAAAACCTCAACTCCATCTGGCGGCGTACAGTTTTTAACTGTGCCTGAAGAGCTGGCGGGACAGAGGATCGACAATTTCCTTCTGGCGCGCCTCAAGGGTGTGCCCCGTTCACGTATATACCGAATCCTGCGTAAGGGCGAGGTAAGGGTAAATAAAGGTCGAATAAAGGCTGAATACAAGTTAAAGGCGGGCGATATGGTGCGCGTGCCGCCAATTCGTGTCGCCGAGCAGTCGGAGGCGCCTCTGGCTGGAGAATCTCTGCGCCAGTTGATTCAAGAGTCCATACTCTACGATAAGCATGGGCTGATGGTGATCAACAAGCCATCGGGCCTTGCGGTCCACGGCGGTAGCGGTGTCAGGCTGGGCCTGATCGAAGTTTTACGGCAGATGTTTCCGCAGAGCCCGTTTATCGAGCTGGTCCACCGCCTGGACCGGGATACCAGCGGTGCCATTATGGTGGCCCGCAAGCGCTCGGTGCTACAGCATGTGCAGTCGGAGTTGCGGGCCGGGCGCGTTGGCAAGTCCTATCGGGCGCTGGCGGTGGGTAAATGGCCGCGAGGCCGCCGGGTTATCGAGGCGCCCCTGCGTAAAAACACGCTGAAAAGCGGTGAGCGGATGGTGTCGGTGCACCCGGAGGGAAAACCTTCGGAGACCCGTTTCGGGCTGATCGAGCGATTCCCTGCGGCGACCCTGCTGTCGGCGGAGCCGGTTACCGGGCGGACACATCAGATTCGTGTCCACGCACAATTTGTCGGTTGCCCTCTGGCGGGGGATAGTAAGTACACGCCGGATGAGGTTAATCGAGAGTTTCGCGAGCGGGGCCTTAAGCGTTTGTTTTTACACTCGGCGTCGGTGCGCTGTTCGCTGCCCGATGGCTCCAAGGTCGAGGTGGAGGCACCCCTACCGGCAGAGCTGGATGCAGTGTTAAACCGATTGCGGCAAGAGTAGGGCGTTGTATCGTTATGTTGGTTGTCCTCGATTGGGATGGAACGGTTTGTAATTCTGAGGCGCGCATCGTCGAGTGTATGCTGCGCGCGGCGGAGCGAGCGGGGCTGCCGGTGCTGGCCCCTGAGGCGGTAAGCAATATTATCGGGCTCGGTTTGCCGGAGGCGATTTCTTCCCTTTTTCCAGAGGCTGCCAGCGATG
This sequence comes from Microbulbifer regidiadema (SeqCode), assembly GCF_052466995.1. Classification (NCBI taxonomy): domain Bacteria; kingdom Pseudomonadati; phylum Pseudomonadota; class Gammaproteobacteria; order Cellvibrionales; family Microbulbiferaceae; genus Microbulbifer; species Microbulbifer regidiadema (SeqCode). The sequence continues at coordinate 619,092 of NZ_CP174297.1, forward strand.
AAAGGCTCGCCCTGCGCGAGTTCTACTTCGAGGAGTGGATGCTCGCCCGGGTTGACCCCCTTCCTTTATTTGAGGGGGTTTTGGACACCTTGGATCGGCTGTTGTGCGGCGGTCACCGGTTGGCGGTGGCTACTGGCAAGAGTCGGCGCGGTCTCAATCGGGAGCTTGAAGAGCACGGGCTCGGACATCTATTTGCGGCAAGCCGCTGCGCAGATGAAACCGCTTCCAAGCCGGACCCCTTAATGCTGAATGAATTGCTAGATGAAACCGGATGCACCCCGGAAGGGGCGGTTATGGTGGGAGATACCGTGTACGACCTGGAGATGGCGGCGGCCATAGGTATGCCCTCCATCGGTGTGAGTTACGGCGCCCACTGCCCGACCCGGTTAAGGGATTGCGGTCCCAGGGTTATTATTGATCGTTTTCCCGAGCTGCTCAGCTGGCCCCCGTTGCTCTAGGTGCTCTGCGGGCCCAGTGGGTCGATAGCGAAGTGATTTAGCATGGCCGTTAGGCGGATAAGCGGCAGTCCAACCAGGGTGTTGATGTCCTTCCCTTCCAGTTTCTCAAACAGGGCGATACCCAGCCCCTCCACCTTGAATGAGCCGGCGCAATCGTAGGGTTGCTCCAGCTCGACATAGCGCTCGATTTGCGCGTTACTCAGTTGGCGAAAGTAGACGGTAAAAGTTTCGACACAGCTCAGCTGTTCCCCGCTGGCGCTGTTTAGCAGGCTCAGGCCGGTGTGGAAGGCCACTTTTTCACCGTTGCAGGCTAGCAGCTGCTTGATGGCGCGCTCTCTGTTTTCAGGTTTGCCGAGAATTTGTCCTCTGCAGGAGGCGACCTGGTCTGAGCCGATAATAAGCGCCTCGGGGTGTCTGTCGCGCAGGGCGCGGGCCTTCTCGCTAGCGAGGCGCTGGGCGAGTGCGTGCGCATCCTCTCCTGCGAGAGGTGTTTCATCTATATGGGGTGAATCCTGCTGAAAGGGGATGCCTAACTGCTGTAGTAGTGATCTGCGGTAAGGTGAGCTGGAGGCTAGTATCAGAGGGAGGGGCATTCTGGTGAATTTTCCGCTGGTCGAGTGGATGTTTATGACCGGGTGATACTGCAATGTCTGATTTGTTTTGACAAGGGTGGGGCGAGTCCATAGAATTGCGCGCTTATGTCGATAGCCCCCTCTAAATCAGTATTACCAAAGAGCATTGATGCTCGGAAATTGGTGCAGCGAGAGCAGTTGCTCGATGGCGTTTTGCCGTTGGAGTCCCTGCCTCGGGTCAGTAGTGCAGTTGAGTCTGTCCACGGACAGATTTCTGCTGAGTTGCAGTTCGAGCGAGACTTGCAAGGTCACCAAACCGTGAGCGGCAAAGTCCAGCTTGCGGTTGATCTTTTGTGTCAGCGCTGTCTTGCGCCGGTCCACGAGCAGATCGAGGCTCGGTTTAGCTGGGGTATCGTATGGACTGAGGAGCAGGGTAAGGCCCTGCCCAAAGATCTGGACCCGGTGATCCAGGACGGCGATGAGCTGGACTTGCACCAAATCCTTGAAGATGAAATTTTGCTCAATTTGCCAATGGTGGCCTATCACCAGGAAGAATGTGTCTCCAAGGAGAGCTTTCATTTTGGTGATGAAGTTGCCGAGGCGGATGAGCAACAGGCAAACCCCTTTAAAGTGCTGGAGCAGTTGAAGGGTTCGTCGGGTAAACCTTAGGTTTTCCGATGAGTTTGGGCTCGCCGGTAGGCGCCCCGGTTCCAGTGAAATTTGTTTATTTTAGGAGCTAGCAATGGCTGTTCAACAAAACAAGAAGACTCGTTCCCGTCGCGGTATGCGCCGTTCCCACGATGCGCTGGGCGCAGGTGCTACCCTTTCCGTCGATCCGACTACCGGTGAAAAGCACCGTCGTCACCACGTGACCAAAGACGGTTTCTACCGTGGTCGCAAAGTGATCGAAGTTAGCGGCGGCTCTGAAGAAGAGTAAGCTTTGTCCAGCCAATTGCGATTGGCCGTGGATGCAATGGGCGGGGACTTAGGTCCCCGCTCTGTCGTTCCGGCCTGTATTAGATTCCTTCAACACTTCCCCAAGGCGCAGCTAAAGCTATTTGGCCCGCGTGCAGAACTTCAGGCTTTGGTTCAGCAAGAGCTGCAGCTTCACCGTCGCCGCATTACCCGCCGTCTCGAAATCGTCCACTGCGAGCAAATCATCACGCAAGAGTGCAATCCGTTGCAGGCGGTTCGCCACAAGCGCGATTCAACCATGGCTATGGCCTTGAAGAGCGTTGCCTCAGGAGAGGCGCAGGCTGCGGTCACTTCCGGTAATACCGGTGCCCTGCTGGCGCTGAGCCGCAGTATCCTCGGCAATATTCAAGGTGTTAGGAAGCCGGCGCTCGGTAAGTCTGTACCTTCGGGGATGGGCTCCTGTTACCTGTTGGATCTCGGAGCCAATGTGGATTGCAGTGCTGAGGATTTGCTTCAGTTTGCCCGTATGGGTATCGAGGCTCAGCGCATTCACACCGCGCGCAAGAGCGTAAAGGATATCAGGGTGGCGCTGCTCAATATCGGGGCGGAGGCGCACAAGGGCAGTGCGGAAATTCGCCGGGCGGCAGAGTTGCTCCATGCGGACCCCGGGGTCAATTATGTCGGCTTTGTCGAGGGCCATGATATTTTTGCCGGTTCGGTAGATGTGGTTGTTTGCGATGGCCTGATGGGCAATGTTGCAATGAAATCTGCCGAGGGTGTCATTAGACTAATGGGTCAAAAAGCGTTCACAATCGAGAAAAGAGGGTGTTTTAAGCGTTTTTTTGGCCAATTGGCCATAAAGCTGTTGCGAAAATGGCGTACACAGGTGGAACCTGCTCGCTATAATGGCGCCAGCTTTGTAGGGGTAAAGGGCAACGTGATCAAGAGTCACGGCGGTGCCAGCAGCGAAGCTTTTTATCGGGCGATGGTTACGGCGAAGGAGTGTGCCGACGCTGACCTGGCCGCCAGGGTTGATGCCGCTATGGCGCAATCCGGCGAAAGGCGCTCCATGGATGAAGGGTAAGAAGTCGTATCCCTTACTGAAATCAGCCACATTTAGGTTAAGGACATCTTATGACCAATGCTGCACTTGCATTTGTCTTTCCGGGGCAGGGTTCCCAGAAGATAGGTATGCTTTCTGAGATTGCCCAAGAGGCGCCTGAGATTCAGGCGACCTTTGCCGAGGCTTCAGATGTGCTCGGTTATGACCTCTGGGACCTGTGCCAGAATGGCGAGCAGGAGGCGATTAACCTCACCCAGCGCACCCAACCCCTCTTACTGACTTCCAGTGTTGCCCTCTATCGCTTGTGGCGCGCTCGCGGCGGTGTCCAGCCGGCATTTATGGCGGGCCACAGCCTGGGCGAGTGGTCTGCGCTGGTGTGTTCGGGAGTGCTTGGGTTTAAAGATGCCGTTCACCTGGTTTGCGAGCGCGGTCGCCTGATGCAAGAGGCGGTCCCCGCAGGGGAGGGCGCTATGGCGGCGATCATCGGTCTCGAGGATAAAGCTGTCGAAGAGGCGTGCTCCGCTTCTGCCGAGAGTGAAGTGGTTGCCGCAGTGAACTATAACTCTCCCGGCCAGATTGTTATCGCCGGCAGCGGTGCGGCAGTGCAGCGCGCTATTGAGGCTTGTAAGGCTGCCGGTGCCAAGAAGGCTATGCCTCTTCCGGTGAGTGCGCCATTTCACACCGAGCTGATGCGCCCGGCAGCGGAAAAGTTAACCTCTCAAATTGAGGCGACAAAATTTAACGCGCCAGAGATTCCTGTCGTACACAATGTCCACGCCGAGCTTGAGGCGGCGCCGGGAAAAATTAAATCGCTGATGATTGAGCAGATTTACAGCCCGGTGCGCTGGACAGCTTGTGCGCAAAAAATTATCGCCTCTGGCGTAGAGCAGATGGTCGAGTGTGGTCCGGGTAAAGTTTTATCCGGTCTGATCAAGCGTGTCGATCGAAGCGTTTCCAGCCATGCAATCGACAGTCCCAGTAACTTTAATGAAGCCCTGCGAGCTACAGCGGTTTAAGCCGCTCGAAGCAGTTCAGAATCGAAAAAGGATAAGTGAGAATGACCTTACAGATTTCCCTTCAGGGTAAAGTGGCCTTGGTGACTGGCGCCAGTCGCGGTATTGGTGCGGCAATTGCGGATATGTTGGGCGGTATGGGTGCTACAGTGGTTGGCACTGCCACCAGTGAGTCCGGCGCTGAAAAAATTAGTGCTCGCTTTACTGAGGCGGGTATTTCCGGTGCGGGAAAAGTGCTGGATGTAACCGATGGCGAAAGTATTTCTGAGTTTCACGCCGCCGTTAAAAATGAGTTTGGTGCTCCCACCATCCTGGTCAATAATGCGGGCATCACCAAGGATAACTTGTTGATGCGCATGAAGGACGATGAGTGGGAGTCAGTTGTCAACACCAATTTGACAGCGGTCTATCGCATGAGTAAGGCTTGCCTGCGGGATATGACCAAGGCGCGATGGGGGCGGATTATTAATATCAGCTCCGTCGTCGGCAGTATGGGTAATGCCGGTCAGAGCAATTATGCGGCGACCAAAGCGGGGGTGGCAGGCTTTGCCCGCTCTCTGGCTTCAGAGGTGGGTTCCCGTGGAATCACCGTAAATACTGTAGCTCCCGGTTTTATTGATACTGATATGACAAAAGTCTTGCCCGAGGCGCAACGCGAACTGCTTCTGGGCAAGATTCCTCTCGCTAGACTCGGTAAGCCCGAAGAGATCGCCTCGGTGGTTTCCTTCCTGGCCAGCGATGCGGGGGGCTATGTCACCGGTGAGACAATCCATGTCAACGGCGGTATGTACATGGCGTAGTTTGTGTTTCAGAATGTCTCTTTAACCTATTGATTTTAGAGATATTTTTGTGTTGGCTGCGGGTGTTCAGAGGCCGCACATTACATCCCGAAAAACTTGGGGTACAATGGCCTCTGAATTATCCAAAAGCTGTGAGAGCCGGTCGTTATCACCAACAATATTGGATACGGTGAAAGACAATAGCGACTAAAACAGATTTTTACCCACTAGGAGTTAAATTGAATCATGAGCAGCATTGAAGAGCGCGTTAAAAAGATCGTTGCTGAACAACTGGGCGTTAAGGAAGAAGACGTTAAGCCTGAAGCCTCTTTTGTTGAAGATCTGGGCGCTGACTCACTCGACACAGTTGAGCTGGTAATGGCTTTGGAAGAGGAATTCGAAACCGAAATCCCCGATGAAGAAGCCGAGAAAATCACTACTGTTCAGCTGGCAATCGACTACATCAAGGACAACCTTGGTTAATTCCTGCTGGGTAGTTTAGGCTCGGCAGCTCAATATGCTGTACTAGCCAAGCGATTCTGAAAGCCGTTCTATGTTTCATAGTGCGGCTTTCTTTTTGTTGGAGCTGTGAAATCGTGACTGCTGGCCGGGTTTTGTTCTTTTAACTGCATTGGCGCTGGGCGGTAGTAAAAAATTTTAGGGGGAAGTGTAGTGTCACAAAGGAGAGTTGTTGTAACCGGAATGGGGGCTGTTAGCCCGCTGGGTAACACCCTAGAAGATACATGGTCCGGGGTTTTACAGGGGGCAAATGGCGCTGCTCCGATCGATACATTTGATGTCTCATCTTTTTCGACCCGCTTTGCCGCTACTGTAAAAGATTTTGATCCCACACCATATATGCCCGCAAAAGACGCGCGCAAGATGGATACTTTTTTGCAGTACGGGCTGGTTGCCGGTATTCAGGCTATGCAAGATAGCGGCCTGGAAGTTACCGAAGCGCTCGGACCGCGCGTGGGCACCTGCATCGGTTCCGGTATGGGGGGTATTCAGGCCATTGAAGACAATTCATTGCTAATTGCGGAAAAGGGCCCTCGCCGCGTATCTCCTTTCTTTGTACCTGGTGCCATTATCAATATGGTGGCGGGTAACCTGTCGATTAAATACGGCCTCAAAGGCCCCAATCTTGCAGTGACAACAGCCTGTACTACGGGAACCCACGCAATTGGCCTCGGTGTCCGTGCAATTCAGCACGGTGATGCGGATGTGATGGTCTGTGGTGGTGCAGAGATGGTTACCACCCCGGTGGGGCTCGGCGGCTTCTGTGCGGCCAGGGCGCTGTCGACTCGCAATGATGATCCGCAATCTGCCAGTCGCCCCTGGGATAAAGACCGCGATGGTTTTGTATTGGGTGAGGGGGCAGCGGTACTTGTTTTAGAGGAGTACGAAAGCGCCAAGGCGCGGGGCGCGAAAATTTATGCGGAAGTTGCCGGCTTTGGTATGAGTGGCGATGCCTACCATATGACCTCCCCACCGGAAGATGGCGCTGGCGCTGCACTGTCGATGGCGAATGCCCTGAGAGATTCCGGTATGAGCCCCAGTGATATTCAGTATGTCAACGCCCACGGCACCTCGACAGTGTTGGGGGATAAGGCTGAGGTCCTGGCGGTACAGAAAGTATTTGGCGCCGCAGTGGATTCACTGGCGGTGAGCTCTACCAAGTCCATGACGGGCCACCTGCTGGGCGCTGCCGGAGCCATTGAGGCTGTGTTCTCGGTGCTGTCGCTGCGCGATCAGGTTGCCCCTCCTACAATCAATCTCTTCTCTCCGGATGAGGTCTGCGCCGGTATCAATCTGGTACCCCATGAGGCGCAATCAATGGCGATCAATGCGGTCCTCTCTAACTCCTTTGGTTTCGGTGGCACCAACGGGTCACTGATATTCAAGCGAGTCTAATTTCTGCGCCCACCTTGCGGTGGGCACACCTGCCTTGGGGATTCCATGGACCAGTTACCTCAAATGTACTTTCGGGGGCTGGCCGCTGATCAGTTGCCAGATGATGCTGATTACGCGGGTGGAATCCTCGAAACAATGCGCTGTCACAACAAAAGTCTCCCGCTTTGGTCTTTGCACCGTGCTCGTCTGGAGCGCTCAGGCGTGCTCGATAAAGCCGGTCTGGGGGACATTGAGCGGTTGACGCTAGAATTGGCTGCTGACTGCCCTTGGCCCGAGGCTATTGCCCGCTTGCGCACCGGTCTTGTCGATGGGCAAAGGTGTTGGGATCTGACCCTTCGGCCCCTGGATTTGACCGCTGAGGCACAGGTGGGCGCCAGGTTATACCCCTGTTCGACCCGCTTACCAATAGATAGTAATTCGAACCAGGGCTGCAAAACTTTGCTCCGCAACCGATATAATGCGGCAAAAGCGGAGCTGCCAGAAGGGCAGTTTCTCGATGGATTGATGCTGGACTCTGCCGGAAGGGTAATCGAAAGCTTGCGCTGTAATATTCTGGCCCGGTTTGGTCGGGACTGGGTGACGCCGGCGCTGCACCGCTGCGGTGTTCACGGCGTGATGCGGCATTGGCTTTTGCCGCACCTCCACTGGCAGGAGCGCGACATAAATCTTTCAGAGCTCTGTGGGGCCGATGAGCTGGTCCTTTGCAACAGTGTCCGGGGTGTATTGCCGGTGATCGAGATCATCGGTTACAAAAATTGGGCTGTGGGTTCGGAGACTCGCAGGCTACAGAAGCTGATATTGGATAAATTGTGGTGAAGAAAAAGCAAGCGAGTTTCGCTTGGCGGGTATTAAAGCTGTTGTTTGGCGGGCTGGTACTGGCCTGCTTGGTTGCCGTAGCTTCCCTTTGGGTGGCCAGGGAGGCCCTGGAGTCTCCTCTGCCGATCGGGCAGGAGGGGCTTAAACTCCAAGTGGAAAAGGGCGGCAGTCTGTCTCGGACACTGCGAAGCTTGCACGGGGAGGGCGTTATCCAGTGGCCGCAGATACTTCTCGCCTACGCCTACTGGGAGGGGACAACAGAAATCCATTCCGGCGAGTACCTGGTCCCCTTCGGCAGTAGTGCGCGGGATCTGATGGCGCGCCTGAATCGCGGCGAAGTCACCCGCTATCGGGTCACCTTGCTGGAGGGCTGGACTTTTCGCCAGGCCCTGCAACAAATCCGCTCCGGGGAAAGTGTTGTCCAGTCTGAAGCGGGCAGTGATATCCGTGCGGCCGCCCGGGCACTGGGCCTAGAGGAGCATCAGGTTGAGGGTTGGATTTTTCCAGATACCTACGTCTATCGCTCCGGTACTACAGACGTAGAATTGCTGCGTCAGGCCCATGATCGGATGCGACAAGTCCTGGATGAGGAGTGGCAGTTAAAAGGGGATAACCTGCCCTATAAGTCTCCCTATGAGGCTTTAATCATGGCCTCGATTATCGAAAAAGAGACCGGCCAGCCCTCCGAGCGCAGTGAAATAGCCGGTGTTTTTGTACGCAGGCTCAATATGGGGATGCGCTTGCAAACAGACCCCACGGTTATCTATGGCCTGGGTGAGGATTTTGACGGGAATTTGACTCGCACCCACCTGCGTCAGCCAACACCGTATAATACCTATGTTATCAATGGCCTTCCCCCCACGCCGATTGCCCTGCCCGGGCGGGCGGCAATTCGGGCCGCTTTAAATCCGAAGCCCGGCAAGAGTTTGTATTTTGTCGGCAAAGGGGATGGCTCCCATCATTTCTCAGCAACTCTGACCGAGCACAACCGTGCGGTGCGGGAGTATCAGCTGAAGAGGCGGGCGGATTATCGCTCGAGTCCGGCAAAAGGAAAAAATTAGTGTCGCACGGCAAGTTCATTACCCTCGAGGGTGTAGAGGGCGTGGGGAAGTCGACCAACTTACTCTTTATCACCGAGTGGCTCAAAAAGCACAATATTAAGTTTGTTCAGACCCGGGAGCCCGGGGGCACGCCGCTGGCGGAGCAGCTGCGCGAGCTGCTGTTGAGCAAGCGGGAAGAGGCGGTTGATCCCACCGCAGAGCTACTGATGGTGTTTGCAGCCCGAGCCCAGCATCTGTCGCAGGTTATTTTGCCCGCCTTGAGGCGCGGGGAGTGGGTGATTTGTGATCGCTTTACCGATGCCACCTATGCCTACCAGGGCGGTGGCCGCAAGCTGGATCGACAGTTGATCGAGCAGCTGGAGCAGACAGTGCAGGGAGATTTACGCCCCGATAAAGTGCTGTTGCTGGATCTCGATCCCGAAGTGGGGCTACAGCGAGCTGCGCGCACCGGCGAGGCCGATCGTTTTGAAAGTGAACATCTCGCGTTCTTTCAGCGGGTGCGCGCCGCCTATCGCGAGCGCGCTGAAGCGGCGCCAGCCCATTATGCGATAGTGGATGCCGGCCAACCGCTGCAACAGGTGCAGGTGGACCTGGCCAGGCAGCTGGAGCTATTGCTTTAAATGCTAGCGGCGCTATCTTGCGCCCTGAGCTTCTTCTTAAATGATAAAAACTATGGCTGATGTCCGTGCCTGAAACTTTTGAGTATAAATCGATACCGGTACCTTTACCCTGGCACTCCGAGCAATGGCAGCGATTGGGTTTGCAGTTGCAGGCGGACCGCTGTCCGCACGCTTTGCTGTTGACGGGGCCGGAGGGCTTGGGCAAGCGCCAGTTTGCAGCGGCCTTTACTGCGCTGGCTCTATGTGAGCAGCCGAGGGCGGGGCAGGCCTGTGGGGAGTGTAAGGATTGCCGCCTGTGGATGGCGGGCTCGCACCCTGACTTCCTGCAAGTTGAGCCCGAAAAGCCCGGTGGTCCTTTGAAGGTGGAGCAAATCCGCCAGCTGGGTAACTTTGTTTCTCGCACCAGTGGACGGGGCGGGGCGCGCTTGGTTTGGTTGTCGCCGGCGGAGGCCATGAATATCAACGCGGCTAATGCCCTGTTGAAAAACTTAGAAGAGCCGGCGTCCTCCGTTATCTTTGTGCTGATCACCGATGCGCCCACAGGCCTTTTGCCGACAATTAGAAGTCGCTGCCAGTCCATTGCTTTTCCACCGCCAAGCGAAGAGGTCGCGCTACAGTGGTTGTACGGCAGTGGTCTTGAAGAGCCGCTGGCGCAGCGCGTATTGACCCTGGCTGGCGGGGCGCCACTACTGGCTGCCGAACTGGCGGAGCCCAAGTCGAGGGAGGTGCGCGAGCAGTTCTTCAAAGACCTGGTAGCTGTGGCCGAGGGGATGGCGAGCCCTGTTTCTAGCGCGGGCCGCTGGGAGACGCCAGCCGACGGTGTGGAGCTGGTCCAGCTGTTACTTTTCTGGCAGCACTGGTTGACCCAGATGGCGCAGATTCGCAGCTGTGACCTCAGCGGTGATACCCAGCTAATGGCCCTGTTGCAGAGGTTGCCGGGGGCGGGGGAGCAGAGCCTGCAATCGGTTTTTGCCTTCTACGATCACCTGCTCCAGGCGCGCAAAGGATTGTTGGGGAACGCCAACCCGAATCGTCGCCTGCTGTTGGAAGAACTGTTTATCCGCTGGGCAAAACTTTTTGCCTAGACGTGCCGCCCCAGCCGGGGTGGCTCTGTGACGCTGTCTGGACACGGGCAGCGGGCTTAGATAAGTTAGCGCATCATTTAAGAAATATTAACATTGAGGTTGTCCATGAAAGCCATGGGAGGCGGTGCCCGCAACGGCATCCTGTCACTGAAAATCCAGGATAAATCGGTGCTCTATGCGGCCTATATGCCCTTCGTAAAGAATGGTGGCCTGTTTATTAGTACGGATAAGTCGTACAGCCTCGGCGATGAGGTTTTTCTGCTTTTGAGTTTGATGGATGAGCCGGAGAAAATTCCGGTTGCCGGCAAGGTGATTTGGATCACCCCTAATGGGGCTCAGGGCAACCGCACTCCCGGTATCGGAGTTCAATTTGGCGATAAGGACAATATCGCGCAAAACAAGATTGAAACCCACCTGGCGGGAACCTTAGAATCCAGCCGCCCAACCCATACGTTGTAATTCTCCCATGCTTGTTGATTCTCACTGTCACCTGGACAGGCTTAAGCTCGATAAATTTGACGGCGACTTGGATGCCGTGCTGGACCTGGCTCGCAGTCGCGGCGTTGGCAAATTTCTCTGTGTCGGTATCAGTCTGGAAAATGCCGATGCCGTTGTTGAAATTGCATCCCGCTACGAGGATGTAGTCTGCTCTGTTGGTGTACATCCGCTGGATGTCGATTCCGGTATGGCCGATGTTGAGCGACTGGTGGAAATGGCTAATCAGCCCGGTGTCGTCGCACTGGGGGAGACGGGGCTCGATTACTACTACAGTACCGATACCCAGGAAACCCAGCAGCAGAGTTTTATCGCACACCTCAAGGCGGCGGGGCAGGCTGAACTCCCCGTTATTGTACACACGAGAGATGCGCGGGAAGATACGCTGGCCCTGATTAAAGAGCACGGCAATACCAATACGGCAGGTGTTCTGCACTGCTTTACCGAGAGCTGGGACATGGCTAAGGCCGCTCTGGATCTCAATTACTATATTTCTTTGTCCGGTATCGTCACGTTTAAAAATGCCGAGGAGCTGCGGGATGTTGCCCGCAAGCTGCCGCTGGATCGCCTGCTGGTTGAGACTGACTCCCCTTATTTGGCGCCAGTGCCCTATCGGGGCAAGCCCAATATTCCGGCCTACGTCCGTGAAGTGGCGGAATTTATCGCTGATTTACGCGGTATTCCCTACGAGCAGCTGGCCGAGATTACCTCAGAAAACTTTTTCAGATTATTCCCCCGGGCAGTTTGATCCGGATCTATTGGATGTACCCCTATGATGAAGCAGCAGTTGCAAGTCATGCTGACTCTGCAAGATGAGATTAATACGGTAGTTAATGAAAACTGGCGTGAGCAAAACTTTGCCTGGTACCGCGCAATTTGGGTGGAAAGTGCAGAGCTGCTGGATCACTACGGTTGGAAGTGGTGGAAAAAGCAACTTCCGGAAATGGATCAGGTAAAGCTTGAGCTGGTGGATATCTGGCATTTCGGTTTGAGCCTGGAATTGCAAAAAGGCTCTCCGCAGGAAGTGGCTGAAATCATGCTGAAGGCGTTTGCAGATTCCGAGCGCACAGCGGGCGATTTCCGTGAAAACCTCGAGTCTTTCACCCTCAACACCCTGGCGGGCAAGCAGTTTGATGTGGCTGGTTTTGCTCAATTATTGGCCGATGCAGAAATGTCTTTTGCCGAGTTGTACCAGCGATATGTTGGTAAAAATGTACTCAACCGATTCCGTCAGGATAACGGCTACAAAGATGGCAGCTATGTGAAAAACTGGGCGGGCCGCGAAGACAATGAGCACCTTGCGGAAATTGCCGGACTTTTGGACGCATCTGCCGCTGATTACAGCGAGCAGGTGTACAAGGCTTTGCAAGAACGCTACCGGGAATTGGCGCTGACATAATCACTCGCAAAGACTGTCCATTACAGTCTGAGAGGTTTTGTCATACAAATTGAGCCGCTATTTCGCCTGTGTAAGATGAAATTTACTCGCGAAGCCCTATAATGCGGCCGCTTACAAACGAGGGAGAACTATCGTGAAAGCACCTGTACGTGTTGCTGTTACCGGCGCTGCCGGTCAGATTAGCTATTCGCTGCTGTTCCGCATCGCCTCTGGCGAAATGTTGGGTAAAGATCAGCCAGTTATTCTGCAATTGCTGGAAATCACCCCAGCACTGGAAGCGCTGAAAGGCGTTGCCATGGAGCTTGAAGACTGCGCTTTCCCGCTGCTCGCGGGTATCGTTCAGTCCGATGACGCTACCGTTGCGTTCAAAGATGCCGACTACGCTTTGCTGGTAGGTGCGCGCCCCCGTGGACCGGGTATGGAGCGTAAGGACCTGCTGGAAGCTAACGCTGCTATCTTCTCTGCGCAGGGTAAAGCCCTGAACGACGTTGCTTCTCGTAACGTAAAAGTATTGGTTGTTGGCAACCCGGCGAACACCAATGCCCTGATCGCTCAGCGCAATGCACCAGACCTGGATCCGCGTAACTTCACCGCGATGACCCGTCTGGACCACAACCGCGCTCTGTCCCAGTTGGCCAACAAAACGGATTCCAGCGTTAACGACATTACCCATATGACCATTTGGGGTAACCACTCTTCCACTCAGTACCCAGACCTGCATCAAGTGAAGGTTTCCGGTGCTGCGGCTATGGATCAAGTGGAGCAGGAGTGGTACGAAAACGACTTCATCCCCACTGTTCAACAGCGCGGTGCGGCTATTATTAAAGCCCGTGGCGCTTCCTCTGCGGCTTCCGCTGCCAACGCTGCCATCGACCATATGCGCGATTGGGCTCTGGGCACCGCTGAAGGTGACTGGACCAGCATGGCTGTATTCAGCGATGGTTCTTACGGCATTCAGGAAGGCCTGATTTACTCTTTCCCTTGCACCTGCAAAGACGGCGACTGGGAAATTGTTCAGGGCGTTGACATCAACGACTTCTCCCGCGAGAAAATGTCTGCTACCGAGCAGGAGCTGGCGGAAGAGCGTGATGCAGTAGCACACTTGCTGCCGTAATAAGGCGTGGCCTGCCTCGGGCTTTGCCCGGGGCGCACCCCAAAACCCACACCTTGGTGTGGGTTTTTTTATGCCTGAAACTTGCGCTGCGGGGCCCGCTGGCCTGGATCTCAGTGTGGGCGGCCGCTGTCGGCACTACACTAGCTGTATATGTCTGCCGGAGTGTACCTGCTATGGTCACTGAAGTTGGACGCAACACCGCCCGTTGTGCCTGTATCCTATTACAGCCCAACCAGTCCCTGTCCCTCTCCGGCAACCTGTGGGTGTTCTTCTCTCTGGTTGGGGTGTCTCTCGGTATTAGTCTCGCTTTTGCACTGGCCGGTGCCTGGATGATTCTGCCTTTTGCCGGGATTGAAATGCTCCTGTTGGGTGTCCTTTTTACCTATGTATACCTTGAGGGTACTCGCCGGGAAGTGATACGTATTAGTGAAAAGCGGGTAATACTGGATTGCTGTAAAGGATTTCGGCAGCAGACGGTGTATCACCGGGAGTTCGACCGCGACAAGCTGGCAGTTCTTGTGCGTATGGGAAGCACCGTTACTGAAATGGCCTCGGTTAATTTTAGCGGTCCGGAGGGCTGTCTTGAGATTGGGACATTCCTCTCTGAAGCAGAGAAAGCTGAGTTGGTACAAAAGTTGGGTCGCTTTGGTATTTGCGCCAGGAAAGAGAAGGAGTTTCGCTTGCAGCAGTTCTGATTTTTACTTTGAGCTGACGTCCCATTTGTTTCTTTTCGCTATAATCCCCGCTTTACTTCAATAAGCTTCATAGGGGATATCAGATGGCTTTTCCGAAGATCGGTAATTTGGCACCGGCTTTTACGCTGACCAACCAAAGTGGCGAGAAGGTGTCGCTTAAGGATTTTCGTGACAAAAGTCATGTTGTCCTCTACTTTTACCCGAAGGCACTGACTCCCGGCTGCACCACTCAGGCATGTGGTATTCGCGATAGTGCGGCAGAATTTAACAGCGCCAACACCGTTGTCCTGGGGGTAAGCCCAGATCCGGAAGCCAAGTTGCAGCGCTTTATCGACAAGCACGAACTGAACTTTGATTTGTTGTCCGATGAAGATCACAAAATTGCAGACAAATATGGCTGCTGGGGTCTGAAAAAGTTTATGGGCAAAGAGTATATGGGGCTCCTGCGGACTACTTTTATTATCGATAAGAGCGGGCGTCTTCGCCACATTATCGACAAGGTGAAAACCAAAACCCACGACACCGATGTGTTGAATTGGATTGGCGAGAATCTGGATTAATTGCCAGACTCTAGACTCTGAGGGGCGGAGCTGGCCTGGTGTTAGGTTTACCAGAGTTCCATTTTTCAGACTTAAAGGCGACAGGTAAGTGCTGAAAGTTCGTTTTTTTGGCTCTTGATACACAATAAGATGAAAAAAGGCACTGTCGCCCCTTGCTTTCTTAATTCTTGGTCTATACTGGCAGTTGTAAAGGAAAGGTGCGCCGGCTAGAGAGAGTCTCTCTGTGGGAATTGCCGGAGCGGTTAGTTTAAAAATTGTACATCTCTGTGAAGGATTCGATGTCTGTTTTTGGTGCATCCCGCATCATGTAGTCGTCCGCCGAAGTTGATGTTGTGTTGGTGTGGGCAGGGGCAGCCGGGATTTGCTGGATGCGGACATAGAAAAATAACTGCGGCTCACGGAACTCAAAAGGAGCAGCTCGATGAACCATACTCAGCCCGACCAGACTTCGCTCTCTGAAGACAAATCACTTCAGCAGGCCAGAATATCCGGAGAATCGAATATTCTCGACCAGCTGTTGGCTCCCCCCGAAGCAACCAGTTTTGGTATTGCTGCGCGGGTGATAGATGTGCTGGAGCAGCGTATCGGTAAGGCCTCTCTTGCTATTCGCCCGGTAGCGTCCGACTTAAGCATGTCCACCCGGACTCTGCAGCGCCGGTTGCAGGAACACAACCTCAGCTTTGCATCTTTACGTGACCACGTCCGTTTTCGTCACGCTGTGCATTTCCTCAAAGATACTGCGCTGAGTGTTGATGGAATTTCACGCATTCTCGACTTTTCAGATAGGACGAGCTTTACCAGCGCCTTCAAGCGTTGGACCGGGATGTCTCCTACTGGCTACCGCCGGCAGGTCCGCCAGCGGTTCTGAGTGTGGATGGATTTGGCCGGTCTCGATGGGATCGGCCCAATCCGTTGCCTCGGCGAGGCAAACCCGTTAGAGTTGGCGGCAATTTAATAGGCTGACTCTTTGAGGTTTTGCATGAGCTTTTTTATCCCCTCTGCTATGGCACAGCAAGCGGCGCCTGCACCGCAGGGTAATCCCATGATAACCCTGCTGATGTTTGCAGGTTTGTTTGCGTTTATGTGGTTTTTTATTATTCGCCCACAGCGCAAGCGCCAGAAAGAGCATCAAGAGCTGGTTGGCGCTCTGAAAAAGGGTGACGAAGTTGTGATGAGCAGCGGGATGCTGGGTCGCGTCGACAAGGTCGACGAGGACTACATCGTACTGGAAGTTGCAGACAATATGTCTTTAAAGTTCCAGAAAGTAGCTGTGCATGCAGTATTGCCCAAAGGTACGATTAAAAAGATCTAATCCCTTTTCGGGTTAATCTTTTAGTGTCGCACCTTATAAAAAGCCTGGCTGTCGCCGGGCTTTTTTGTATCTGCTGATAGGGCTGCTGACCGAGTGAGCCGGCAATCTCCCTGTCGGCCTTAAAAGCTATAGGGGCTGGGTGCTTGTGTTGCAGGCGATGAAATTCCTGCACCGCGCAAAAAATAGTCGGCGGGGCACAAAGTGAAGAGCAGGTAGAGAAGATAGGTTTTCTATCTGTGAAAAATTGGCTCTCTGCTGTTGTATCGAGGAGTTGTATCGAGGAGTTGTATCGAGCAATCCGAACTCAGGGGGAGGGTAATTTTTCAGTGATCAGTATCCTTGTATAGGGTAGTCTCATAGCTCAATAACCGACCAGTGCAGGTTTGATCCTCCGTGCTTAAGAGCTTACCAATACCGCTGCCTGAGCAGTTGCGCCTGGCAAACCTGCCAACACCGCTGCAACCGCTGGAGCGTATCAGTGATCGCTACTCTCGCCCCTATGGTGGACCTACGATTTGGGTGAAGAGGGATGACCTTACCGAGTTCGGTATGTCGGGCAATAAGTTACGCAAACTTGAATTTGTTGCCGCTGAAGCCCGAGCCCAGGGGGCACAGGTTTTGATTACCTGCGGTGGAGTGCAGTCCAACCACTGCCGCACCACAGCTTTGTTGGGCGCTCGCCTGGGGTTCAAAGTGCAATTGATCCTGCGGGGAGAAAGCGATTTAGAGGCGGATGGTAACCTCCTGCTGGACCATCTGGCCGGTGCCGAGATCGCTGTCTACTCAGCAAAAGAGTACGGCCGGGATTTACAGGGGCTGTTTGATGGCTGGGTGGCAGAGTATCAGTCCCGGGGGCACAAATCTTTGTGTATCCCCACCGGTGCTAGCGATGGTCTGGGTATCTGGGGGTATATCGTTGCTTCCCAGGAGCTATTGGCAGATTGTACTCAGCGGGGATTTGTCCCTGATGACATCGTTTGTGCTAGTGGCAGTGGGGGAACCCAGGCGGGACTCACTTTGGGGCACCATCTGTTGCAGGCGAGAACCAAGGTTACGGGTTTTGCCGTTTGCGACAGCGCCAGTTATTTTCGGGAGAAGGTGCGCGAGGATATTTCGCAGTGGATGCAGCGATCGCAAGTCCCTGTGGATTTGCAATCTCTCGAAATCTTAGTCAACGATGACTATAAGGGGCCCGCATACGGCGTAGCGGAGCCCGAGGTGTATCAGACTATACGGGAGCTGGCCCGTTTAGAGGGAATTCTTCTCGATCCGGTCTACACCGGTAAGGCATTTTACGGTCTGCTCCAGGAATTAAAAAAGGGAAAATATAAGGGGGCGAAGCACTTGGTTTTTATCCATACTGGAGGGCAGTTTGGCCTTTTCCCATACCGGGAGCACTTCCATATGGCGGCTGAATAATGCGACATTACTGTTCTAGTGCTGCGTAAGCTGCTAATCTGCGCTACAAATTGCAGTTTAACTGTGCATAAAACAAACAGAAATAAGTCAGAGTAGTGGGGGGTTAGTTTGGATTCCTTTAACAATCTGCTGTTGTTAGTAGACGGCATGCTCGGCTCAGCACCTTGGTTCCCCTGGGTGTTACTTGGAGTCGGTTTCTTTTTCACCATTTATCTCGGTTTTCCGCAGCTCCGCTATTTTGGGCATGCGATTAAGATTGTGCGGGGCAAGTACGACAAGCCTGGCGATCCGGGTGATACCTCCCACTTCCAGGCACTGGCCACAGCGCTGTCGGGTACCGTTGGTACCGGTAATATCGGCGGTGTTGGTTTGGCCATCTTCCTCGGTGGTCCAGCCGCTCTGTTTTGGATGTGGATGACCGCTTTCCTGGGGATGACCACAAAATTTGTGGAAGTTACCCTGTCGCATAAATACCGCATTAAAGCGGCGGATGGTTACTACGCGGGTGGCCCCATGTTTTACATGGAGCGCCGCTTAAACATGAAGTGGCTCGCGGTGCTCTTTGCCATTGCGACGGTTATCTGCTCCTTCGGTACCGGCAGCTTGCCCCAGGTCAACAATATTGCCCAGGCAATGCATGACTCCTTTGGGGTTGAGAAGGCGCTGACTGGCGGTGTCTTGGCAGTTTTGTTGGGTATGGTGATTATTGGCGGTATCACTCGAATCGCTAAGGTAACCTCCACCATTGTCCCCACCATGGCAGTTATCTATGTGATTGGTGCCCTGGCCGTTATTATCTATAACTACGAAAACATTTTGCCGTCCTTTGCGGCTGTTTTCCGCGATGCCTTTACTGGCAGTGCGGCTGTGGGTGGATTCCTGGGGGCGAGCTTTGCCTATGCCTTTAACCGTGGTGTGAACCGTGGTCTCTTCTCGAATGAGGCGGGTCAGGGCTCTGCACCCATTGCTCACGCCGCCGCCCGTGCCGATGAGCCGGTTTCCGAGGGTATGGTTTCTCTGCTGGAACCCTTTATCGACACCATTATCATCTGTACTCTGACCGGGCTTGTTATTCTTTCTTCCGGTGTTTGGAGCGAGAAGCATGAGAACCTGTTTGAAGGTGCGGATACTTACGTTGTAGCGGGTAGCTACGATGAGAAGAATACTCAGGAAGTTGAGCAGTTATTCAAGTATTTGAGTGGCCAGTCCAGCGATGTTAAAGCCTATAACGGCTCTATTGTCGTGACCGATGGCCTCCCTCAAAATAGTCAGGACTTTACCCTGATTCATGCCCGTTCTATTGCCGAAGAATTGAACTTCCGCGTGGGCGAAGACAGCTTTAGCGGTGTTCTGGATGTAAAAGATGGTAAGTTTGCCAATGAGGATGTGGATATCTGGGGCAAATCCCTGGTGCACTCTGTGGCTCTGACCAACCTTGCCTTCCAGCGCGGTTACTTTGGTGAATACGGAGGGTTAATCGTCACCCTGGGTATTCTGTTGTTTGCTTTCTCAACAGCGATTGCCTGGTCTTACTACGGTGACCGTTCAATGGTTTACCTCTTTGGCCCCAAAGCGGTGATGCCCTACCGAATTGTGTATGTTATTGCATTCTTCTGGGCAGCGATTGAGGACACTACGGTAATCTGGAACCTCTCTGCGGTAGCCATTGTGATTATGACCTTGCCCAACCTGTTTGGTATTACTGTGTTGGCCAAGGAGATGAAAGATACGGTGAGAGACTACTGGAAAGATTCAAGTCATAAGTAAGTTGGCTTGGGTTTAATTAGGTAGTCATACCTGAATGCCAGTCAGTGAAGCTGACTGGCATTTTTTTTAGGGGTCTTATAGTTCCCATCTTTTGCTGCCCCTGGGGGATTGTGTTCTTGCTCGGCGCCAAGGCCGGCGATGGTGTTTTGGCAGCTGAGATAGGGCGTTGATTGGTTGTCGCTCAGTTTATAGAGTCTTACCAACCCCGGGCTGTCCTTTTTAGGGGGCGGGCGCTTGCCAGGGAGGTGCGGAACCCGCTGTTTGCAGGCACGGCTTTCAGTATTTTGACGGGAGGCTTCAGGGCGAGAGAGGAGTTGCTCTACTGTGACAGGGTGGGGAGCAACCATATTTGGCTTGAAGTACATAAAAATCCGGAGCCCTTATTAAGGGCCCCGGATTTTTTGTGTCTGATCGGTAAATGAAAGCACTTAATGGATCCGTATCGGGGGGATTTCCCGATCGCTGTTGCTGCTTCGATCGATTGAGTGCGGCGCCCAGCCCATAAAGTTGCTAGGGTGGGCGCCCTCCTATCACTCAGTGCTGGCGCTCAGGGTAACGCCAGAGTATGCAGAGTAGCCGCGGATACTGATATACCAGGTGCCGGCATCCGGATTGCTAATACTGCAGCTTTCATCATTGCCTGACTGGTAGGGGCGGCAGTCGTAAGCCAGGCGCGTTGGTTCTTGACCGAAGCGAACGTAGAGGTCGGCATCGCCACTGCCACCTTCCATTACAGCATCCAGGGTCGAGGCGCCGTTATCCACTTCAATAGTGAAGTGCTGCCAGCTCCGGCGAGAGCCGGAAAGGTCGGTTTCCTCCCAGCTGTCGCTGCCGCCGCCACCACCACCGCCGGTGTAGCTGCCTACCAGACTGACCCCGGAGAAGGAGCTGTAGCCATAAACCATGGCGTAGTAGGTTCCGTTCTGTACGTTAGCGATATCACAGGTCTCGTTGTTGCCCGATTCATATGGGCGACAGTCATAGGTGCTGGTTGTCGGTGGGGAACCAAAGCGCACGTAGAGGTCAGCATCCCCACTGCCACCTGACATGACAAAGGAGAGGTCTGTGGCATCTCCGGATACATCCAGGCTAAATTGAAGATCATCTCCGGAACTACCTCCGAGGCCGGTCTCGGGGACACCATTTTCGAGTTCAACAGTGTTATTACCACCGCCGCCGCAGGCGCTAGTGGAGACGCCTACTGTAGAGAATGCGGCAGCAACGTCGGCGGTGTCGTAGCCCAAATCGGATGCCGCTGAGTAAACACCGCAGCCACCTTCATCAAAATCTGTATTGGCACCCCAGTACATTTGGTTGGCGAGAACAAAGGTGTCGAATGCTGTGCGGGTGTTCCAGCCATTGGTGTTGGCCAGCAGGTAGAAGGCTCGATTAAAGACACCGGAGCTGTAGTGCACATCCATGCCGTTATAGTAGTCATCGGCATGACCAATGGAGCTGCCATCATCGGTTGGATCTTCAAAGTAGCGGAGTGCGCCACTGGACTTAAAGATTTCAGCGCCGACAAGCCAGTCATTGCTGCCGCGCATATAGTACTCGGCGGCTTCACCGGCAATATCAGAGAAGGCTTCGTTGATACCACCGGACTGGTTGTAGTAATTCAGGTCTGAGTTTTGTTCAGTAAAGCCGTGGCTGACTTCGTGAGCGGAAACATCGAGGCTAACCAGCGGATAGAAATAGCTCTGGCCGTCACCAAATGTCATCTGGCTGCCGTCCCAGAAGGCATTTTCGTAGTTGTTACTGTAGTGCACCCGCATTCGCAGTTTTTGTGTCAGTGGCGAGGTATTGTACCAGTCGCTATAGAGGTCAAAGACGACACCACCAAAGAAATGGGCATCATTGAGTGGTGAGTAGGCGCCGTTAATTTCCTTGTAATCATTGTCCGGGCAGGTAAATGAGTGAATGCTGCCGCCACTAGTGCGATGGTTCATGTCAACGGTTTCGACGTTGTCCGTATCCATCGCGCAGCTGTTATCAACAATCATGTGGGGGTAGTCAGTGCCGTACTCGTAGCGCCCGGTTTTTGTGTTGCCCCCTGGTCCCGTGGCATTCTGCTGAAAATTCAAGCCGTCCCAGTGCTTGATAACTTCACCGGTCATCGCATCGATAAAGTAGAAGGGGCGTGTGGGATCACTGCCATACTCTACCCAATTGACCAAATAGGCCAGGCGAGCATCATTTTGCTCATCGATATAGATATAGAGTTTCTTTTTCGGGTTTTGCGCTTCCAGTTTTAGTGCTTGAAGTGACAGCGTGCGCTGAGCGATTCCCTGTTGCGCACGCCAGTTAATCTGGTGGTCCATTGCCCGTTCAATCGCATTTTCTTCGTCGATAAATGCTCTGATATTGGGAACTTCCAGCTCTAATCCGGTAATCACATCACCGTGAACCTCGGTAATTAGACCCTGCCCAGAGCTGGTGACCGTTTGGCCGTAGACAGGAATACCTTTATGAGTCTGTTGGTAGCGGGCTACAGTTCTACCATTGATGAGGGTGCGCTCACGAACTTTTTCGAGCGCCATATCCGATCCGCCAGCGGTTGCTAACGTCTGTGGTGAGAGCATATCCACTGTGGCGGGGACACGCTCAACGGCATGTGCACTAATAGCTATCGCTAAAGTGCAGCTGAGTCCTACAAAATGCTTCATTGCTAGCTTTCCCTTTTATAGCTTTTTTATATATAAATCCGCCTGCGTACAGCGGTTTTCCCGTGTGGGGGCCGTATTAAATCTGGCTGGCTGATACGGGCTGGATTTTTTTTGCGGTAAGACAGCAGAAGATAACCGTCGCCAGGGAAGGGACCGCACCTGCGGCAGTGGCGTTCGCTTTCTCAAACCGGTTGCCCAAACATATTGGGCAAGCAGAGATTACCCTGCATCGGCGCGTAGGCAATATAAAGATGATGGCAAACTAATATATTTTAATTTTTTTCGATATTTTTGCATGGGGAGTCACAAATTAGGAGGTAATGTTCTGCCGGAGAAAGAGCGTGGGAGGGTGGTTTTTTTCGAAAAATAAAATTTCAAATAATGATTTATTGTTTTTGTGGGGTTTGAAGGGGTGGTTGTTTATACATTTAATAATAGAAATTCTCGTTCCCAGGAGCTGATCACGCGATTAAATTCCTCGTATTCACTTCGCTTAATTGCGTTCCAGGCTTTTACGAATTTTATGCCAAACATTTCTTTTGCCTCTTCGCAATCCGATAGGAGTGCTAGAGCGTGTTCTTGTGTGCGGGGTAGGGTAATCGGCTCTTTGGAGCAGTCGCCCTGATAGGGTGCGCTCGCTGCCACTTTGTGAATCATGCCCAAATATCCGCAGGCGAGAGAGGCCGCTATAGCGAGATAGGGATTGCAGTCTGCCCCGGGGAAGCGGTTTTCAAGGCGTTTGCTTTGTGGGGGGCTATCGGGGACACGAAGACCTGTTGTTCGGTTGTCGTAACCCCAGTGGAGACTGGTGGGTGCAGACATCTCCGGTGTGAAACGGCGGTAGGAGTTGACGTTCGGGGCGAAAAAACTAATAAATCCAGGGGTGTATTTTTGCATTCCGCCAATAAAATACAAGAAGTTATGGCTTTCTTCTCCCTTGCTATCGACAAAAATATTTTTCCCGGTTTTTTTGTCTGTTACGCTCTCGTGTAAATGTAGAGCACTTCCCGGCTCATCCTCCATGGGCTTTGCCATAAAAGTGGCATAAATGCCGTGGCGCAAGGCGGTTTCGCGCACTGTACGCTTAAAGGTGAAAACTTGATCGGCCAGTTGAAGGGGGTCCCCGTGGCGGAAATTGACTTCTATTTGTGCGGTGCCTGATTCATGGGTTAGCGTATCGATATCAATTCCCTGGGTTTCGCAAAAATCATAGATATCCTCAATAATAGATTCGTACTCATTGGTAGCGTCTATACTATAGGATTGGCGGGTTTTTTCCGTGCGTCCCGATCTTCCTACTGGCGCCGATAATTTTTCGTCCGGGTCCAGGTTTCTTTTGATAAGGTAAAACTCTACTTCCGGGGCAACAACGGGTTCCCACCCTTTATTTGCATATTTTTTAAGGACAAACTTTAAAATGTTACGGGTGCTTATTGGGTGGGGGGTTCCATCGCGATAGTGGCAGTCGTGAATAATTTGTGCTGTTGGATCATTGGCCCAAGGATTTAAGCGCATTGAGCTGGGATCTGGGATCAGACGCATATCCGTGTCTGCGGGATCAACAAGTTCGTTGTGTTCGTCGACATAGTCCCCGGTAACGGTTTGCACCAAAATACTTTCTGGCAGGCGACTGTCTTGAGTTAGGAACTTTTTGGTGGGGGTGAATTTGCCTCTGGCATTGCCTGACATGTCGGGAACCAGGCACTCGATTTCTGTAATATTGTGATTTTCCAGCCAGGTTATAATTTTATCCATGGGTTAGCCGTAGGTTGTCGTTCCTCCCTGAATGAAATTTCGTAATCGGCGCCCCTGAATCCCGCGCTGAAACTGATCTCCCTAGAGGAACTATATACTGCCGCTTGAAACTTCGCTGTTTATTTAAGTGGCATTTGAGGGCGGCAGGTAAAAATATGAAGGCGAATCAAATTGCGGCAGGTTTAGCGTGAAGGAGTTGGATGGGCATGTTAAATCCTATTATGCCGCTACGGCCAATGATTCTTGCGAATACCCCTGTCTGGAAGGGGATGTGCAAGCGGATGTCTGTATTGTGGGTGGCGGTTATACCGGGCTTTCCAGTGCGTTGCATTTGGCCGAGCGGGGTTATCGCGTGGTTCTTTTGGAGGCTGAGCGAATTGGTTGGGGGGCATCAGGGCGGAATGGTGGCCAGGTTGGTGTCGGACAAAGGCGGAGTCAGGCTGATCTGGAGGCTATGTTCGGATTTGGGGTTGCCAAACGGCTCTGGAGCTTGAGTATCAGTGCGGTCCAGCTGGTAGAGAGCCTTATAGTCAGGCACCAGATTCAATGTGACCTGAAGCGCGGAATTATGCATCTTGCGGCAAAGGCTAGTCACGATAAATACCTGAGGTATGAAGCCGAAAGGCTCAGGAAGAAATATGGGTATAGACAATTAGAGTATGTGGAGAAAGGTGAAGCCCGGCAACTTGTCGGCAGTAAACGCTACCTTGGGGCCCAGGTGGATTTTGGTTCGCTGCACCTCCATCCACTAAATTTTGCCTTGGGTTTGGCCCGTGCAGGGGCTTCGGCGGGAGTCAGCTTTTTTGAGGGCAGTCGCGTACTGGGGTATTCAGGGGCTTCCCCCTTCAGCATTAGTACTGCGCGAGGGCAGGTGAGGGCGGAAAAGCTGGTTTTAGCTTGTAACGGTTACCTGAAAAATCTGGAGCCGCGCCTGGCTGGACGTATTATGCCTATTAATAACTTTGTTCTGGCCACAGAGCCTTTGCCGATAGGTCTTGCCAAAGAGGTCATCGCCAATGATTTTGCCCTGCAAGATAGCTTGTTTGTGATCAATTATTGGAGGTTGTCTGGTGATAACCGATTAATTTTTGGCGGTGGAGAAAATTACACCAAGCGTTTCCCAAAAGATATTCGCAGCTTTGTGCGCAGGTATCTGTTGAGAGTTTATCCGCAGTTGGAAAATATTGGGGTTGAATTTGGCTGGGGAGGGACGCTGGCTATTACGGTGAACCGTATGCCCTGCATGGGGCAGTTGCAGCCCGGCCTATATTACAGTCAGGGCTATTCTGGGCACGGTATATCCACGGCAACTTTTGCCGGAAAGCTCCTGGCAGATGCTATTTACGGGGAGAGTGAAGGTTACCAGGTATTTTCCTCCCTTCCGCAAACAACCTTTCCCGGCGGTACTTTACTGAGATGGCCGGGCCTGGTGCTGGGAATGCTCTACCACAGTTTATTGGACAAGATTGGAAATTAATACAAGTGCTGGCAGAGGGTGCCGATACGCAAGTGTATCGGCACCCGCCATGGCTGTTACTCGCTCTGAGCAGACAGTGTTACGCCTCGGTATGAGGTGTAGCCGAGTACACTGATATACCAAGTGCCGGCACTGGGATTGCTAAAGGTGCAAGTTTCTTCATTGCCCGACAAATAGGGGCGGCAGTCCCAGTTGCTGGATGTGGGTGTGGCACCGTAGCGAACATAGAGGTCGGCATCGCCATTGCTGCCGGACATCTCTACGGTTAAAGAGGAGGCGCCGGAGGGTACGTCCAGGGTGAAGTGCTGCCAGCTATTGCGGCGACCTGATAAATTGGTCTCCTCCCAGCCCTCAGAGCCGGAGCCTCCATCGTCACTACAGCTACTGGTAGATACGCCGACAGTGTTAAATGCCGATGTGACGGTTGCTGTGTTATAGCCGAGATCTTCAGCCGCAGACAGGGCTCCACAGGCACCCTCGACAAAATCTGTGCTTGAATTCCAGTAGGTCTGGTTTGCCAGTACGAAAATGTCGAAGGCGCTCTGGGTATCCCAGCCATTTGATGTCGCTATCAGATAGAAGGCCCGATTAAATACGCCGGAGCTGTAGTGCACATCCATGCCGTTGTAGTAATCATCGGCATGGCCAATTGAGCGGCCGTCCTGGGTGGGGTCATCCATGTAGCGGAGGGCGCCATCGGCTTTGTAAATATCGGCTCCCACCATCCAGTCGTTAGTGCCTTTCATATAGTATTCGGCGGCTTCACCGGCCATATCGGAAAAGGCTTCGTTGATACCGCCTGATTGGCCGGAATAGGTCAGGTTTGAGTTTTGCTCAGTAAAGCCGTGGCTGACTTCGTGGGCGGATACGTCCAGGCTGACCAGCGGATGGAAAGTTGTGTAACCATCGCCAAAAGTCATCTGGCTACCGTCCCAGAACGCATTCTCGTAGTTGCTGCTATAGTGCACACGCATTTTTAATTTTTGCGTGAGTGGTGATGAGCCATACCAGTCGCTGTACAGGTTGAAAACTACGTTGCCAAAGAAGTGGGCGTCATTCAGGGGGGAGTAGGCCCCGTTGATTTCTTTGTGATCATTCTCCGGGCAGGTGAAGGAGAAAACGCTGCCCCCACTGGTACCGTGGTCCATATCCACCGTTTCAACGTTGTCGGTGCTCATGGCGCAGCTGCTATCGACCTCAAGGCTGGGATAGTCGCTTCCATACTCGTAGCGCCCAGTTTTTTCATTGCCGCCGGGGCCTGTAGCGTTCCGGAAGGCCAGTCCATCCCACTGTTGAATAACTTCACCGGTGAGGGCGTCAATAAAATAGAAGGGTCTGGTTGGCTCTTCGCCGTACTCCACCCAGTTGACCAGGTAGGCTAGGCGAGCTTGGTCATTTTCGTCGACGTAGACATACAGTTCTTTCTTTTGGTTTTGGGCGTTTAGCTTTAGTGCGGGCATAGACAATGCCCGCTTAGTTGTCCCTTTTTGTGCGCGCAAATCCAACTGATGGGTCATGGCCCGTTCAATTGCATTGTCGGCATCAATAGAGGCGCGAGCGGTGGGAACCTCAAGCTCAAGGCCTGAAAGTACATGCCCTCTGACTTTTTGCGATAAACCATGCTTGGTGCTGGCAACTGTTTTCCCCCAAACAGGAATGCCCTTGTGAGTCTGTTGATATCGAGCGACTGTTTTCCCATTGGGAAGTGTACGTTCGCGTACCATTTCCA
This sequence comes from Microbulbifer regidiadema (SeqCode), assembly GCF_052466995.1. NCBI lineage: Bacteria > Pseudomonadati > Pseudomonadota > Gammaproteobacteria > Cellvibrionales > Microbulbiferaceae > Microbulbifer > Microbulbifer regidiadema (SeqCode). The sequence continues at coordinate 645,776 of NZ_CP174297.1, forward strand.
ATTTCATATCAGAGCCGGCAATGGAGGCCAGCGACTGATTGGAAAGCAGATCTGCTGTGACAGGAATGCGCTCTGCGGCCTGGGCGCTAATGGCTAATGCGAGCGTGCTTGCTGCTCCTAATAAATATTTCATTTTAGCTTTCTCTTTATGATTATTATCGATGGGCCAGGGTAAACCAGGAGCTTTTAGAAAAGCTCAGCTTAAAGTGCGATCTGGGATAGATTGACCCGTCGAATTTCACCGTTGAAATTGTCGCGCGCTACCGGTTGGAATCCGTATGGATGTGGTTGCACGGAAGTTCCTGAGGTGCTTTGTTGCCATTACAAGGCGGAATAACGATATCCGCTACTATTATTTATGGCAATATGTCTGTGTCGTTAAAATTATTGTTTTAATCTTTATGTTTTTATTTTGTTGCGTGTGTCACATTTTTTTCTGTTTATATGTTCGGTTAATTAAGGAAGGTCTGACGGGTAGTTTAGTCACTTATTGCTAGATATAGCGGGTTGCTTTTTTATAATTTTCCTCGGTTTTTAAATTGGTTGGGGGTCGCAATTTGCTTGCCAATTTTTGGTGCGGAATTCACGGATTTTATTTGAGGTGCACATAAGCTGTGCTTTGCTATTTTTATATCTGATGAAGTGTGAATTTGGTAGCTGGGTTAACTTAAAGTTTAAACTTTATTATTGTTTTGATTTTCCTTGATGGGGGTATGGAAATATTGCAGAGGTAATTGGGGGCGATAAGATTGCATTTTGTACCATTCCTTACCTTAAAGCCTAAATTGTCTTAACCCGCTCAATGCTATGGCGCGGGTGTAAAGGGGGCTTTAAATAAACCCGCAATATCTCTGTGGCCCTTGGCGGTTACAGGTGTTGTCGCGCATGGATATAGCCCTTTACCGCAGCTGTGATCCTTAAGATCCATCCTGCGGAGTTTGCACAGGTATCGCAGAATTGCTCAGAGGTGCCCAGGGTCGGTGTGAAAACTGAGCGGGTGTGATTGCCTATATCCTCATATTTGTAGAATATAGGCTTGTCGTTTACCTTGGGCGCTAACCTTTCTCTGGGTGGGGACTCTTCAACCCCGTCTATCAGTGTGTTTTGGGGCTGTGAATCGCCGTTGGTATCGCTGCACTATCGCTGAGTGGTGGGGATAGGTTACTTTAGTTGATTAAAGACCTGGAGATGTCTCAATGGCTGTACGTCCTGACAAGTTGGTAATTGCTATTTCCTCTCGCGCTCTATTCGACCTCGGTGACAGCCACAGGGTCTTTGAGGAGCAGGGCCTGCACGCCTTTTCCCACTATCAGGTTGAGCGGGAAAATGACATCCTGAACAGGGGGGATGCTTTCCCCCTGGTAGAAAAGCTGTTGAAGATTAATAACCTTCTAGAGGGGGAGCCTAGGGTCGAAGTGATCCTGCTATCGAGAAACAGTGCGGATACCGGGTTGCGGGTGTTCAACTCCATAGAGCACTACGGATTGGATATTTCACGGGCAGCCTTTTGTAATGGCGAAAGCCCGTACCGCTATATTGCTCCGTTTGGGTGCAACTTGTTTCTTTCCGCCGATGGTGTCGATGTTCGCCGGGCATTGGAGCAGGGAGTTGCAGCCGCAACCCTGGTTGCAGGGGCGAGTCGCGAGAGTCGGAATGATATTTTGCGCTTTGCTTTCGATGGTGATGCAGTCATTTTTTCCGATGAGGCTGAGCAAATTTACAAAAGAGAGGGATTGGCGGCCTTTGCTGAGGCCGAGCGCGTATCGGCACAAAAACCGTTGGGCGGTGGGCCCTTCAAGGGGTTTCTCGAAGCTCTGCACCGGTTGCAGGCGGAGTTTGAAATGGATACTTGTCCGATTCGCACGGCCCTGGTCACTGCTCGCTCCGCGCCGGCTCATGAGCGGGTTATCAGAACCCTGCGGGCCTGGGATATTCGAGTGGATGAGTCCGTTTTTCTGGGGGGGTTGCCGAAGGGGGAGTTTTTGCAGGCGTTTGGTGCCGATGTCTTCTTTGATGATCAGCCCAGCCACTGTGCCTCTGCCGCTGAGCATGTGGCGACGGGCCACGTTCCCCATGGAATCGCCAATATTAAGGCCTAGGTATTTCAATCATTGAGCGAGGGGTGTTTCTGTTGGGCGTATTTTATGCGGTGTCTCGCGCCACTTCGAGCAAGGCGACTGGGCACTGGAAAATAATGCCGACAGAAAGGCTGGCATCATCCAAAGTAGATTGACACTTCCGTCTCTACCACGGATATTCAACCGTCTATTGGCCCTGGCTCTGATTCACTGCTATTCTTTTCTCGTATAACTCAAGATAGTTTTTATAACTATCAACCAAAAAATGAATTATTCGCTCTTGGCCAGGAGCGCACTGAACGAAAGGGAGGACTTATGAAGCTGCAGCAGTTGCGATATATCTGGGAAGTGGCCCATCACGACCTCAATGTTTCTGCTACGGCGCAGAGTCTCTATACCTCCCAGCCGGGAATTAGCAAGCAAATCCGCTTATTGGAAGATGAGCTCGGTGTGGAAATCTTTGCCCGCAGTGGCAAGCACCTTACCAGGGTGACCCCGGCAGGTGAGGCAATTCTAAAAACCGCCGGCGAAATTATGCGCAAGGTGGAGAATATTAAACAGGTTGCGCAAGAGTTCAGTAACGATAAAAAAGGCAGTCTCGCAGTCGCCACTACCCACACTCAGGCGCGCTATGCTCTGCCGTCAATCATAAAGCTGTTTATTGGACGCTACCCGGAAGTCTCCCTGCATATGCATCAGGGAACGCCTATGCAAATCTCTGAGATGGCCGCAGATGGCACCGCTGATTTTGCTATCGCCACTGAAGCCCTAGAGCTTTTTAGTGATCTGGTCATGATGCCAGTCTACCGCTGGAATCGCTGCATTCTGGTGCCGAAAGGCCACCCCCTCTGCCAGGTGAGTAAGCTATCCCTTGAGGATGTGGCGAAATACCCGATCGTTACGTACGTGTTCGGCTTTACCGGTCGCTCCAAGCTGGATGAAGCTTTCCTGGAAAAAGGGTTGTCGCCCAAAGTGGTCTTTACCGCTGCTGATGCGGATGTTATCAAAACCTATGTGCGCCTGGGGCTGGGGATTGGCATTGTGGCAGATATGGCGGTCGATGGCGGAGATGAAGACTTGGTGGCTCTGGATGCGAGCGACCTGTTCGAATCGAGCGTCACTAAAATTGGTTTCCGCAAGGGGATATTCCTGCGCGGCTTTATGTATGAGTTTATTCAGCAATTTGCCCCCCATCTCACCCGAGAGCTGATCGATCAGGCGGCACAAGCGACATCTCGATCCGAGGTGGATGCGCTGTTTGCCGATATGGAGTTGCCGGTCTATTAAGAAGAGGGCAAAAGCCGGTGAGCTGAGAGGCCTGTGGTGGAGGTGATTAAGCCTCCACGTTAATGAGGGGGCGCAGAACTTCTTTGGCAAACTTAAAGTAAACCGTGTAGATCTCTGCCTCCTGGCCCTCGCGCTCTACAACAAAGAACGGGGCGCGCTCTACTTTGTGCTGTTGCGCCAGTTGCAGCCCTGAGCTTTGCGGGTCGCGCACGTCGGCGATAAGGGTCTGGTTGATAAATTGCATTTGGCCATTTTCTTCCAGCTTCTCTTCAACGTCGCGGCACTTGGCGCAGGGAGAGCCGTCGGCGAGAATTTTCTTGACCAGTGTGATCTTCACGATAATTTCCTTGATCCTGTGCGATGCCATTAGAGGCAAGATGGACCGAATCTATCAGAACACCTAATAACTTTGAAATATCAATCGCCGATATCTTTATAACTGAAATTTGTAGTGATGCTACAAAATGCACCGATTTAGACTAAAAATTAGACATTTTTTAGTGAGTTTGACGGCTGCTGCAGAAATTGTTCGGCGGTTTCCAGTAGTAGGCGCACTTTGGTCAGGCACTCCTGGTGTTCTGACGTGGGGTCCGAGTCTGCAACGATGCCGCCGCCTGCGGCACAGGTTAAATGGCTACTGTTGGCACTGAAAGTTCGGATGGCGATATTGGTATCGGCGCGGCCGCAGCTGCTGATATAGCCGATACTGCCACAGTAAATGCCCCTGGGGCTGGACTCCAGCTCTCGTATCACTTCCATTGAGCGCCGCTTTGGAGCGCCGGTGATAGAACCGCCGGGAAAGCAGGCTTCCAGTAGCTCGCTGTAGACGGCCTCCTCCGGCAGTTCGCCAGTGACCACGCTGACCAGATGGTGAACATTGGCGAAGCTCGCCAACTGGAATAGCTCGGGAACGCGCACTGTGCCGCTGCGACATAATTTACTGAAATCATTGCGCAGCAAATCTACGATCATCAGATTTTCGGCGCGGTCCTTGGGGCTTCTCTGTAAAGAGAAGGCCGCGCGCTGATCCGCCAGCTTGTCGACCAGCCTTGCCGCTGTGCCCTTGATCGGCTCCGTGCGCAGGCTGGCACCATCGGCTTGAATAAAGCGCTCTGGGGACATGCTGAGCAGACTGCCCTGAGGCAGGGCCATATAGGCGGAAAAGGGGCCCGCTGCCCGAGTGCGCAAAGCTAGGTAGGCCGCCAGCAAATCGCCGTTATAGGGCGCCTGAAAGCGCTGGGTAAAGTTTGCCTGATAGATATCGCCGGCGGCGATATATTCCAGTATCTGCTCGATTCGGGCCCGGTAAGCCTCCGCACTCAATTCGTGCTCAAACGGTGTCAGGAGCTGGAAATTGCCGGTGCTGGGGGGGCTCTCCCAGCGGATAGCGGCAAACCGCTGTTTTAACTCGTGAACCTGCTGGGGCGGGCAGGCGGGGTGGAAGACCAGGTGGCTGCTGCCCAGTTGGTGATCGGCAATAAAGGCCCAGGTATAGAGCCCGAAAAAGCCGGCGGGCAGATCTGTGGGGCGCATATCTGCGGGCAGGTAATTTCCCTCTACACCGAGCTCGTAGCCGGCGTAGCCAATAACGCCACCGCAAAAAGGCAGCTGTGAATCCCTGTCCTGGGGGCAGAGCTCGCACACCAGATCATCCAGCTGGGCAAATGGCTCCGGGGTGTCGGCGTTCAACTCCAGAGTGTTTATCGGGTCGGCGCTGATGATGTCATAGCGCCCCCCCTCTGCCAGTGGCCGGCCGCTGTCCAGCCATACGGGAACAGGTAAATCCGCTATTGCCGCAAAAGCGGCAGGTGTGTTTAACGAATAGGGTAGGGGGACAATTTGCATATCAAGCTACAGCAGTCTGGAAGACGGCGCACACTACACATTTTGCGGCGGCAATTAAAGTGTGTGTGGCTCTTTAGTCAATCCTGCGCTCAATACCGGCCTGGGACATCAGGCGGGTGGCGAGCTCCTCCACCGAAAGTTGGGTTGCGTCGAGGAAGGGCACCTGGGCCCGCCTCAGCATCTGCTCAACCTGGCGCACCTCGAATTCACACTGGGCCTTAGAAGCGTAGCGGCTGTTGGCGCGTCTTTCCTGTCTAATCTGCATCAAGCGCTCCGGCTCGATTGTCAGACCAAACAGTTTGTTGCGAAATGGGCGGAGGATCTTTGGCAGGGTGGTGGAGTCCATATCCTCTTCAGTGATGGGATAGTTTGCCGCGCGGAGGCCAAATTGGAGCGCCAGGTACAGGCAAGTTGGCGTTTTGCCGGAGCGGGAGACCCCGAGAAGAATAACGTCGGCCTGCTGGAATTCGCTAACCCTGCGGCCATCGTCGTTGTCCATGGCAAAGTGGACTGCGTCTATGCGGTCGGTATAGCGGCGATTGTTGTCGATGCCGTGGGAAATATTGACCATCTGTGCGGGGTCGCGGTTAAACAGGTTGGCCAATGGGGTGAGATAGTTCTCGAAGATATCGAGCATCAGCGCAGAGCTTTGGTGTAGCTGCCCCCGGATTTGGTCGGAGACGATACTGGTAATAATGATGGGCTTTAAACCGGACTCATCGGCCGCTTTCTCGATGCGTTGCAGGGCCTGCTTTACTTTTTCGGTGGAGTCGATATAGGGGAGTGTGACCTGTTCAACATGTTGGTCGCGAAACTGTGCGAGAAGGCTGTGGCCAATCGCCTCCACAGTGAGACCGGTACCGTCAGAGATAAAGAAAGCGGTGCGTTTGTCTTTTGCCATGTTTGTGCTCTGTTTGTTGGCGTGAGGGGGGATATTGTAAGAGAGGATTGGGTCAAAGGTCTTTTGTTCTGGCACCTTGCGAATTTTGTAGAAAATTTACAACATTTTGGCCGATTTTTACGGGCTATTTTTTACAAAACGCATCCTTATAATCTGCCGCCACTCAACCTGAATTTTAGAGGGCCTTCACTTGACGAACTTCACGATCGACTTCGCAAAACTGGGCATGGCCGATGTCGACAAAGTCGGCGGCAAGAATGCATCGCTGGGCGAGATGATCTCTTCTCTCGCCGGTGCCGGCGTGAGCGTACCGGGTGGCTTTGCCACCACCGCAGAAGCCTTTAGGGCTTTTCTGGCCCACGAGCAGCTGGAACAGCGTATTGCCGAGCGTTTGCAGGGATTGGATGTCGGCAATGTCACCGAGCTGGCCCAGGCGGGTGATGAGATCCGCAACTGGATTCTACAGACCCCGTTCCCAGAGCAGCTGGAGCAAGAAATTCGCGCGGGCTACGAGGCTCTGGGTGGCGCCGAGACCGCTGTTGCAGTGCGTTCCTCCGCCACTGCCGAAGATTTGCCGGATGCGTCCTTCGCTGGTCAGCAGGAAACTTTCCTGAATATTCGCGGTATCGATGCGGTACTGAAAGCGGTAAAAGAAGTTTTTGCCTCCCTCTACAATGACCGCGCTATCGCCTACCGCGTACACACCGGCTATGCCGATGTGGGTGTTGCCCTGTCTGCGGGTATTCAGCACATGGTGCGCAGTGAGACCGGTGCAGCGGGGGTGATGTTTACCCTGGACACCGAGAGCGGCTTCCGCGATGTGATCTTTATCACCGCCGCATTCGGTCTGGGTGAGACCGTTGTTCAAGGTGCGGTAAACCCGGACGAGTTCTACCTCTACAAGCCCGCCCTGGACGCGGGCCGCCCAGCGATCCTGCGCCGCAATCGCGGCAGTAAAGCGATCAAGATGATTTACGATAAGAGCGGCGAGTGTGGTCGTTCCGTGAAGACTGTCCCGGTGGCGGATGAAGATCGTCAGCGCTTTGCCCTCAACGATGCGGAACTGACAGACCTGGCGATCCAGGCCCGCAAAATTGAAGAGCACTACGGTCGCCCGATGGATATCGAGTGGGCCAAAGATGGCGATAGCGGCAAGCTGTTTATCGTACAGGCGCGCCCGGAGACAGTGCGTTCCCGCGATCAGGGAACCAGCATCGAGCGCTACAGCCTGCAAGAGCGCAGCGATGTGCTGTGCGAAGGCCGCGCTATCGGCCAGCGTATTGGCGCAGGTCCGGTGCGCAAGCTCGAATCCGTAGAAGATATGGCACTGATGCAGGACGGTGAAGTCCTGGTGACCGATATGACCGACCCGGATTGGGAACCGGTGTTGAAAAAGGCCAGCGCTATTGTCACCAATCGCGGCGGCCGTACTTGTCACGCGGCAATTATTGCCCGTGAACTGGGGATTCCCGCAGTGGTGGGCTGTGGCAACGCCACTGAGTTACTGGAAACCGGTACCCCGGTGACGGTTTCCTGCGCCGAGGGCGATACCGGTTTTGTGATGGCCGGCGAGCTGGAATTCCAGCGCGAGGAAACTGAAGTTGCGGAAATGCCGGAGCTGCCGTTCAAGATTATGCTGAACGTGGGCAATCCGGATCGCGCATTTGCGTTTAGCCACCTGCCAAACCAGGGTGTCGGTCTTGCGCGCCTTGAGTTTATTCTCAACCGCATGATCGGTATTCACCCGAAAGCACTGCTTGAACTGGATAGCCTGCCGGAAGATCTGCAGCAGAATATTCGTGAGCGTATCGGTGGATACGATTCTCCAGAAGATTTCATCGTCGAAAAACTGGTAGAGGGTATCGCGACCCTGGCGGCGGCTTTTGCGCCGAATCGCGTTATCGTGCGCCTGTCCGACTTCAAGTCCAATGAATACGCACACCTTGTGGGCGGTCAGTTGTACGAGCCCAGCGAAGAAAATCCGATGCTCGGCTTCCGTGGCGCGGCTCGCTACCGCTCCGAAGATTTCCGCCAGTGTTTTGCCCTGGAGTGTCGCGCGCTGAAGAAAGTTCGCGATGAAATGGGGCTGACCAATGTTGAAATTATGGTGCCCTTCGTGCGCACTCCGGAAGAGGCTGAAGAAGTAGTCGGCCTGCTGGCTGCAAACGGCTTGCGTCGCGGTGAAGATGGCCTCAAGGTCATTATGATGTGTGAACTGCCATCCAACGCGCTGTTGGCTGAAGAGTTCCTGCAGCACTTCGATGGCTTCTCCATTGGTTCCAATGACCTGACCCAGCTGACTCTGGGGCTGGATCGGGACTCCGGTCTGGTTGCCGATCTGTTCGACGAGCGCAACCCGGCGGTCAAGGCGCTGCTGTCCAGGGCGATCCAGGCCTGTAAGAAGGCAGGCAAGTATGTGGGTATCTGTGGGCAGGGTCCATCTGACCATAAAGATTTTGCCCGCTGGTTGATGGATGAGGGAATCGACAGCGTTTCCCTGAACCCGGATACCGCCGTCGATACTTGGCTATTCCTGGCTAACGAGGAAGCTTAATCTTCCTTTGCAAGCGGCCCCTTTGCGGGCCGCTTTTCCAATATTTCCCCTTATCTTACCCCGCTGTTTTTTTTAATTGTGGCTGTGCCTGTCGCAATAAAATTTGAGTCCCCTGTTGCGGTAAAGCCTAGAAATTTCTTATTTTGTTCTGCAAATTTTGTTTGAAATTTTTGTCGGCTACATTATCCAAAAAATATAAGTCTCTATCAGTCTGCGCACAAAGAAGAATTCATTCTAAATATTGCCGCGTGCCTCAATAGAATCGAAAGAGTTATAAGACTTCGTGTAACCCGAAAAGACAGGTTGCACGAATGTACTTCAGAGCAATGCTCGCTGTGGGTATTTGCCCCGCAGTCACACAATTAGAAGTTGCCGCCAGGCTGTTTGTCTGCTGGCGTGCAGGGAGGGGCCAGACTCGGTGAGGTGATCTATGCAAGTGAGTAGACAGTTACCAATCCCCATATTGCATCTCTTTTTAATGGTGTGCCTGCTGGCGTTGATGGCGGCGCCGCCGGCAGGTGCTGCCCCCCGCGCGGCAAACTGGTTTGATGATCGGGCCGCAGCTAAGGGGGGAAGTGCATCAATCCGGGTTGATTTGAGTGAGCAGCGCGCCTATTTGTATAAAGGCGGAAAGCTGGTGGGTGTCTCTCGTATTTCCTCTGGAAAAGAGGGCTATAGAACGCGCCCCGGCCATTTCCGTGTACTTTCCAAACACCCTTATCACCGCTCATCTATTTACGGTAGTTTTGTCGATAGGCGTACGGGTCGGGTGGTAAAAGCGGATGTCAATACTCGCAAGCATCGCCCCCCGCTGGGGACTGTGTATCGAGGTGCGAAGATGAATAATTATATTCGTTTTAATGGCGGTGTTGGTCTGCATGCCTCTGGCCATGTTCCCTCCTATCCGGCGTCACACGGCTGTGTGCGTATGCCCCCGGATATGGCAAAAAAATTCTATCAACATGTGCGTATAGGTACTCCGGTTCGAGTTACGCATTAGTATCGAATTCGTGGCAGCGAAGGCTTGGCCGGGTATTATCCATTGAGGTGATACCCGGTATTTATCTACTTCTTAGCCCTCCCGCTTTTTTCTCGTTATTATCATTTTTTTGATCAATTGCAGCGAGAATATTGATGCTCAAGTCAACCCCCGATTTATGTGATGCCTATCCCGATGATGTGCGTGTCGTCGACCCTATGTTTATCAACTATGGCGCGCGCGAACGTTTTGGTGGGCAAATTGTGACTATCAAATGTTTTGAAGATAACTCCCTGGTGCGCGAGCTGGTGGCTGAACCCGGCCAGGGCAAGGTGTTGGTGGTGGATGCCGGGGCCTCGATGCGCCGCGCCTGTCTCGGGGATATGCTGGCTGAAAAAGCGGTTGCCAATGGCTGGGAGGGTATCTTGATGTACGGATGTATACGCGATGTAGATGAAATTGCGCAATTGGATCTGGGGGTGCAGGCATTGGGCAGCCATCCGATGAAAACAGAAAAAAAAGGGGTTGGTGAAAGGGACTTGGTGGTAAGTTTTGGTGGGGTGGATTTTCGTCCGGGGGAATACCTGTATGCGGACAACAATGGCGTTATTATAGCGAACAAGGCGTTGAGTTAAGCCTTTCAACACTGGCAACTGGCAACTGGCAACTGGCAACTGGCAACTGGCAACTGGCAACTGGCAACTGGCAACTGGCAACTGGCAACTGGCAGCCCTAAACTAAAGGTGCCGCCGGTTGCCAGCAATGTGCTTAGCGGCGAGGATTGATTAAATCATCCACTGGATCTTCCGGCATTCTTAGGGACATCAAGAAAGCTAAGACTTTATTTTGTTCGCTTTTGCTCAAGTATTTGAAGTTCTGCGCCGCACTACTGGCTTCGCTTCCGGGGCTGTCGTGAAGGAAAATTGCTTCGGCCAGGGTAGTTGCCCGTCCATCGTGCAAATAGGGTGCGGTATCCGCAACCCCCCAAAGTCGGGCAGTGATAAATTCACGATTTTGCTGCTCCGTCTGGAAGAAGGCGCTTTCGGCCAGTCCCTCGCCCATATCGTGGCGCTTGAGATCGGAGAACATCTCAACCTCTATACCGCCACTGCGTGCCTGACGAAATTTAGTGGGGTGTTTAGTCAGATCCACCTCGTAGAAAATATCTTCAAAGGGCGCCTCTGGAGAGCCGGTTAACTTATAGGGTAGGGTTTTCCTCTCTGTGACCATGTTCGGGCGATGGCAGTCGGCGCAGCCAATATCTGAAAATAGCTGGCGTCCTTCGCGGTGTTCCCTTTCGTCAATGTCAAATGGACGCTCCAGAGTGGTAATAAAAATACTGAGTGCAGATAGGTCGCCAACAGAAATCTCATTGACCACCCCGTCGTTGTCAGCATCTGCGGTCTCCCCGCCAAATTCTTCCACAGCCTGCATACCCATGTGAAATGCCAGGGCTATCACATCAAACTCCCTGACTGAGGCATTGTCACCTTTTCGTCCGAAGGGCCTGACTACCAGATCGTGATCGATACCTTCGACATTAGTGGTATCCAGGTTGCCATATTGGTCGGCGACAATATGTCCAAAATTAACGGACTTCGTTTCCAACTCAACGATAGTGCCGGGATTGTTGAGAGCGTATTGTTTGAGTCCCTGTAATTCATAAGTCATTTCCCGGCCCACCAATTCAATGCCGCCAGCGCCAAATAAAAATACCGGGTTGATTAGGCGCCCATTGAATTCGGCAACACCATCAAAATTTTCATCGATAATATCAATATTGGCGGGGCGGAATAATACACTGGTAGAGAAACCGCCGCCCCCGCCAATCCCCAGTGTGGCGGGGACGGTTCTATTGCTGATAATGGTGTGGCATTCCAGACAGTTCTGCGCATCGAGCCCATTGGCTCGCAAAAATGTGCCGTTGCCCTGGAGGGTTGGTCTGTTGCCGCCCTCGGGGGTGTTGTTGTCCGGTTCGGACAGCTCATGGGGGCCGTCACCGTAGCCATCGTAGCGATTAAATGGGGTGCTGAAAATAATTAAACCCGCCTCACGTATTTCGTCGAGGTGTAGTTCGTTTTGGGTTATTTCATGCTGGCTGATTCTATCTTTTGGGTCTAAGCGTGGTTCCTCGCCGATAAGGCCGGCATAAATTAATGAAGGGAACATCAATCCGATGCTGCTGAAGGATATAGCTATTAGTCTTTTCATATCAAAGTCCTTGTTTATTTTTACCCTCCTTTCAAAAAAGTTATAAAGCTGACCTCTCAGTAAAATGGTTATTTAATTGAAAGGAGTGCGGGTCTCACAGAGTTAATCTGTGTAGACGGGGTGAGAAAAAGCTAATCTCAAATGATTTTCAATGGGGTCAAGAAAAATAGCGCCGTTTTTTTCAAAAAATAAAAAGTCTGTCAGGATGGCGTCATGAATTCCCTCTGTGAATTTCTTTTTGCGATCAAAAATCTCCTATTATTGTGTGTTGCTGGCCCTCTCGACTCTGAGGGTGTTGGCAGCATTTGTTGTGCTGGCTGCCGCTATGGAAGGTGAAAATGAGCGAGTTGCGCAAAAAACTATTTACCGCGCCCCTGCTAAAAATTATCAAGCGGGTACTTCCGCCAATTTCCGCAACAGAGCGGGAGGCAATGGAGGCCGGTGAGGTCTGGTGGGATGCCGAGTTGTTGTCCGGTAAGCCAGACTGGGATCAGTTGTTGGAGATGGGGTCGCCTGAACTCAACGAGGAGGAGCAGGCTTTTTTAGCTGGGCCGGTCGAAGAGCTGTGCCAAATGATCAACGATTGGCAAATTAGCTATGTGGATCATGATATCCCGGAGCATGTTTGGGACTTTCTGCGAAAAAATCGCTTCTTGGGTATTATTATTCCGAAAAAATATGGTGGTCTCGGGTTTTCTCCCACAGCACATGCGGAGATAGTGACAAAAATTACCACCCGCAGTACTTGTGTCGGTGTCACCGTGATGGTGCCCAATTCTCTGGGTCCCGGAGAGCTATTGCTGGCCCATGGTACACAGGCGCAGAAGGACTACTACCTGCCGCGCCTGGCGAATGGCAGTGATATTCCCTGTTTTGCACTGACCAGCCCAGAGGCCGGTTCTGATGCTGCCTCCATGATTGATTATGGGGTTGTCTGCTACGGTGAGTACCAGGGAGAAAAAGTACTGGGTATGCGGGTGAATTGGCATAAGCGCTATATCACCCTGGGGCCAATTGCCACCGTGCTCGGTCTGGCATTTAAGCTCTATGATCCAGATCACATTCTCGGTAATGAAGAGGCGCTGGGTATTACGGTCGCTCTGGTGCCCACAGATACACCGGGGGTTACGATTGGGCAGAGGCACCTTCCGGCTATGCAGGCTTTTCAGAATGGGCCCAACTGGGGAAAAGATGTTTTTATGCCCATGGATTGGATTATTGGCGGCGAGGAAAATGTAGGTAAGGGCTGGGAGATGCTGATGAGTGCTCTGGCTGCCGGTCGTGGTATTTCGCTGCCCTCACTGTCTACGGGGGGAGCAAAAATGGCCGCGCGCCTGACCGGAGCATACGCCCGTGTGCGCGAGCAGTTTAATGTTCCTGTGGGCCGTTTCGAGGGTGTACAGCGTCGCTTGGCTGAAATTGCCTCTATCGCATTTGTATTGGATAGCGCCCATAAAACCACTACCCGAGCCCTGGATGAGGGGCGAAAGCCGGCGGTGATCACTGCGATTATGAAGGCCAATGCTACCTGCGGCCTGCGCCAGGCCATTATTGATGCAATGGATATCCATGCGGGCAAGGCCATTATGGATGGTCCGCTGAATTACCTGGGCAATGTCTATCGGGCCATACCGGTGGCAATTACTGTAGAGGGCGCCAACCTTCTCACACGCAGCTTGATGATCTTTGGTCAAGGCGCAATTCGCTGCCACCCTTATATCTTGCAGGAGATGTTGGCGGCGGAAAACCCGGACTCTGAAGTGGGGCTGGAGGCGTTGGACAAGTTGCTGCCCAAGCACCTGTGGTTCCAGTTTAAAGCACTTTGTCGGGGTGTTTTTCACGGCTGGACGGTGGGCTTATTTGCCAACAGCCCTCGCAACGTGAGCTATGCGGCCAAGTATTACCGGCAGTTGAATCGCTACTCGGCGGTGCTGTCGCTGGTTACAGAGTTCTCCCTGATGAGCTTGGGGGGAGAGCTCAAGCGCAAGGAGTTGATTTCTTCCCGCCTGGGGGATGTATTGAGTCAACTGTATCTTCTCAGTTGCACCTTGAAGCGCTTCTATGATGACGGCAACCCCAAAGATGATCTGCCGCTGTTGGAATTTGCTATGCGTGACGGGCTGCACAAGATTGAAGTGAATTTACTTGAGGTATTTCAAAACTTCCCCCGCCCATTTATTGGCCAGTTAATGCAGTTCCTGACTATGCCCTGGGGGCACAGTGTTCACACGGCTTCAGATCGACAGGCGAAAGCGTGTGCGGAGTTATTGCTGACCCCCTCAGAGACCCGCGACCGCTTGACCAAGGGGGTTTTTCTCGGTGTGCCCGGTGATGGAGTCGATATTATTGAGCAGGCGTTTGATCGGGTGTGCGCCTCCGAGCGCGCTCGTGAAAAGTTAAAGCAGGGGGGAATTCGCACGCTCAGTAGGGATTCTGTGACGGAGGGATTGGAGAAAAACCTTATCAGTGCTGAGGAGGCTGAAGCACTCTACGATACGGCGGATGCCGTGGAGAGGGCGATTCAAGTGGATCACTTTGAACACTTGGGTGGGCGTGCGGGGGCAGTCCAATAAAATGCAAGGGAATTGACGTTTGATGGAATTTTCGCACAAAGGCCCCCCGGAAACTTTTTCCAATGTAGAGGCGTGCATCGATAAGCTCTTACAGGTCGTCGGCAAGCAAATCGTGCTGGGATTGCCGCTGGGTTTGGGCAAGGCCAATCACTTTGTCAATACCTTGTACGCCCGCGCCGCACAAGACCCTTCAATTTCACTGACAATATTTACGGCCTTGACGCTAGAGCGGCCCCGGGCGAAAGGGGATATTTCCCGGCGCTTTATCCAGCCGTTACTGGATTCTATTTACAGCCAATATCAGGACCTTGCCTATGTGCCCGCCAGGCGCAAAGGGTACCTGCCGAGTAATATTCGGGTGATTGAATTCTTTATGCAGCCCGGCTCATTGCTCGGAAATAGCTATGCTCAGCAACATCATGTGAGTGCAAATTACACCCAGGTGCCCGGGGAGTTGATCAATCGGGGGGTGAATGTTATTGCGCAGATGGTGGCGCCATCAGAGCAGGGGGACAAATACAGTTTGAGTTGTAATCCAGATCTGACCCGACCTGTACTTGAGCTGGCAGCCCAGCATAAAAATTACCCGATCTACTTATTGGGTGAGGTAAATACTCAGCTCCCCTATATCGACGGCAGCAGTGAGCTGCCGGCAAATGCCTTTGATTTTTTACTTGCCGGCGAGGCGTTTAACACGCCGCTGTTTGCGCTTCCGGCTCTGCCGGTGACTTATACGGAATACGGTATCGCATTCCATATTGCCAGCCTGATCGAGGATGGGGGTACCCTACAGTTGGGCATAGGTGCTATTGGGGATGCGGTTTGCCATGCCCTGCGTCTGCGACACCAGCAAGGCAGCCTTTTTGAGCGGCTGCTGGATGACCTGGTTGAAGGGGGTGGTGAGTGCTACCGAGAGGGTTTGCCCCCGCGCACCGAGCCTTTTCGGCGGGGGCTATATGCCGCCAGTGAAATGGTGCCTCACGGTTTTTTACACCTGCGCAGAATGGGAGTTCTCACTCGCAAAGTTTACGCCGATGCGACACTTCAGCACCTGCTGGATAGCGATCAGATCACTGACACAGTGCAAGAGGAGACCCTGCTGGCACTGAAGAATGCCGGTCGCATCCACTGTCCCTTAACGATGGCGGATACGGAGTTTTTACAGCGCTTTGGCATTATCGATCCCAGTTACAGTTGGCGGGGCCATAAATTACTGACTCCGGATGGGGAGGAGGAAGAGTGCGATCTGCACAGCGAGCATGGACGTCGCCGCTTAATCGGCTCCTGCCTGAATAACAAAATAGTTGGCGGCACCTGGTTGCATGGCGGTTTCTATTTGGGCCCAGAGCTAATGTACCGGGAGTTGCGTGAGCTCGATCTCCAAGAGCGAGATGGGCTCGATATGATTGATATTTATTTTACCAATGACCTTCGCTGCCAGAGGGCGCTCAAGGTGGCGCAGCGCCAGCATGCACGCTTTATTAATTCCGCCATGATGGTGACACTCGGGGGCGCCGTTGTCTCCGATGCCCTGGCGGATAATCGCGTCGTGAGTGGCGTGGGCGGGCAGTATAACTTTGTTGCCCAGGCTTGGGATTTACCGGGAGCCCGCTCAATTATTGCGCTGCCCAGCGTGAGCATGCGCGATGGAGTCTGTGAAAGCAATATTGTGTGGGAGTACTCTCACGCAACAATCCCCCGACATTTGCGCGATATTGTGGTGACGGAATATGGCGCGGTGGACCTGCGTGGTAAAACCGATCGGGATGTGATGGTGGCTATGCTCAGCATCTGCGATGCCCGCTTTCAGGCTGGGTTACTGGAGCGGGCCAAGCGTGCGGGGAAAATAGAAAAAAGCTTTTCGATTCCCGAGCGCTTTAACAAAAATACCCCTGAGTATCTTGCCGGTGTCTTTGATAGTGAAAAATACCTCGCGGAGTTGCCCCACTATCCCCTGGGTACGGATTTTACGGATGAGGAGGCTCTACTGGCAGTGGCGCTACAGCATTTGCGCGCTGCTGATAAGAGCGGCTGGAAAAAACTGACTTCTATCTTTAAGGGGCGCCGGGTTTGGCACGATAAATCCCCGGATGCCGACTATATCCAGCGCTGCTTACAGCGCATGGGATACGACCATACCGAAACCTATGAACACAGGCTGGAGGCCTATATTGTTGCGGCGGCACTAGAGGAGTCTATAGACCCGCGCAGGCCCTTGCGGCGGGAGTGACTGGGGTTTGTCCGGCATGAGAGTGACGCCGATCGGATCCGGGCTGAATGGCTTTATAGGGGGGGCTGCCAGTATTTGCTACTGGGTCAGAAGAAAAGTGTACACGGCATTCGCGACAGGCTGCGAATACATCTCTTTCTGTGTCACCAGGCAACCTGGTGGCCTTGTCGATTGTAGAGGGGCGTTAACCTGAAATAAAAAGGGGCCGCAAGCGGCCCAAGTAATAGCAAGTGCAGAGATCAAAGCGCGGCTAAATTCGCCGTGCTTTGGGAGAACCAACTGGGTTCAAAAAAAGAGGCGACAGGTGCCGCCTCAAATCTACTGAAACTGTATCGGTCGATTAACCGAACTGGTTCATGGTGTTGTCTTTACCACCGGCCTTCAGGGCTGCATCACCAGCGAAGTACTCTTTGTGGTCGTCGCCGATGTCGGAACCGGCCATGTTCTGGTGCTTAACGCAGGCGATGCTCTGACGGATCTCTTTGCGCTGTACGCCTTTCACGTAGCCCAGCATACCTTGCTCACCGAAGTACTCTTTGGCCAGGTTGTCGGTAGACAGGGCCGCAGTGTGGTAAGTCGGCAGGGTAATCAGGTGGTGGAAGATACCTGCTTCGCGAGCCGCGTCGGCCTGGAAGGTACGGATCTTCTCGTCGGCAGCTGCAGACAGCTCAGAGTCGTCGTACTCGGCGCTCATCAGGTTGGCGCGGTCGTAAGCGGATACGTCTTTGCCTTCTTCAGACCAGGCATCGAATACCTGCTGGCGGAAGTTCAGGGTCCAGTTGAAGGACGGGCTGTTGTTGTAAACCAGCTTCGCATCGGGAACGACTTTGCGGATTTCGTCCATCATGCCGCCGATCTGGCGAACGTGAGGCTTCTCGGTTTCGATCCAGATCAGGTCTGCACCGTTTTGCAAAGAGGTGATGCTGTCCAGGATGCAGCGCGCTTCGCCAGTGCCCTTGCGGAACTGGAACAGGTTGGAAGCCAGGCGCTTAGGACGCAGCAGCTTGCCTTCACGGTTGATGATTACGTCGCCGTTAGCCAGCTCGGAAGCATCGATTTCTTCGCAATCCAGGAAGGCGTTGTACTGGTCGCCCAGGTCACCCGGCTTATTGGTTACAGCGATTTGCTTGGTCAGGCCAGCGCCCAGGGAGTCAGTACGGGCAACGATAACACCGTTGTCTACGCCCAGCTCCAGGAATGCGTAGCGAACTGCGCGGATCTTGGCCAGGAAGTCTTCGTGAGGAACGGTTACTTTACCGTCCTGGTGACCACACTGCTTCTCGTCGGAAACCTGGTTTTCGATTTGGATACAGCAAGCACCCGCTTCGATCATTTTCTTGGCCAGCAGGTAAGTTGCTTCGGCGTTACCGAAACCTGCGTCGATGTCGGCGATGATCGGTACAATATGAGTCTTGTGGTTGTCGATCTTGTCCTGGGCAGCTTTCTCAGCTTCTTTATCGCCAGCTTCGCGAGCGGCGTCCACTTCGCGGAACAGGTCGTTCAGTTCGCGGGCATCAGCCTGGCGTAGGAAGGTGTAGAGCTCTTCGATCAGAGCAGCTACGGAAGTTTTTTCGTGCATGGACTGGTCGGGCAGAGGACCGAATTCGCTGCGCAGAGCGGCGACCATCCAGCCGGACAGGTACAGGTAGCGACGGTCGGTGTTGCCTTCGAAGTGCTTCTTAATAGAAATCATCTTCTGCTGACCGATGAAACCGTGCCAGCAACCCAGGGACTGGGTGTACTTGGACGTGTCCTTGTCGTAGTTTTCCATGTCGGCGCGCATGATATCGGCGGTGTACTTGGCAATATCCAGGCCGTGCTTGAATTTGTTCTGGGCACGCATACGGGCAACGGATTCGGGATCAATGGCGTCCCAGGAGCTGCCATGGCTTTCACGGAGCTTTGCTACCGCGTCGATGTCTTGAGTGTAAGTGGACATGACTGAAAATCCTTAAACGGTGACTGCGATTAGGTGTTGAGTATCTTAGGGGGAGTGGCATAATTTGCCTAATTTATTGATTTTATTTTCACTATCGATTTGGCGAATAGATGTATGCAACTGGAAAGAGCTGACCTGAACCTGCTGGTTTACCTCGATGTGCTACTGCGCGAACGCAATGTGACCCGTGCGGCGAATTACCTGGGTTTGTCCCAGCCGGCCATGAGTAATGGCCTGAAGCGCCTGCGGGAGTTGTTTGACGATCCGCTACTGGTGCGCACCCGCGAGGGCATGATGCCCACAGAGCGGGCTCTGGAGTTGCAGCCGATGGTGCGCGAGGCACTTTCCTCCATTGATCGGGTTATTCAGCCAAATCGGGATTTTGACCCCGCCAACACCCGCCGCACCTTCCGCATCATGGCTAGCGACTACGCCGAGTCCACCCTGATACCGCCACTGCTGAAGCAGTTGCGGGACGATGCCCCGGGCATCAGTCTGGATATCATGACCCCCAGTGATGTGAGTTTTGTGGATGTGGAACAGGGCAAGGTGGATATGGTGATCAACCGCTTTGACAGCATGCCGCAGAGTTTCCATCAGGCCACCGTCTGGCGCGATAGCTTCTCCTGCGTTATGCGCGCCGATAACCCCATTCTCAGGGGCTACAACTTGCAGAGCTACCTGGAAGCTCAGCATATCTGGGTGAGTAAAACCGGTATGGGGGTGGGGGTCGGGGTCAACCCGGAGGATGTGCAGCGTTTGGGCTGGGTGGATGAGGCCATAGGTCGCCTGGGGGAAAAGCGCGATATCTCCGTTTTTACTCGCCACTACCAAGTGGCGATGCTATTGGCGGAGCAGAGTGACCTTATTGTCACTGTGCCGACCCGCCTGGCTCAGCTGGCCAGTGATAACCCCCGCGTGGTGAGGCGCGACCCGCCCCTGGATATTCCCAATCTAGAGCTAAAAATGGCCTGGAGCCCGCTTTTACAACAGAGCGCCCCGCACCGCTGGCTGCGCCGTTTAATTCTCGATATTGGCCGCGCTTTGTAAGCTGCTTGCCGGCGGAGGTGTGTCTGCCCGGTTCCGCCCAGGCAATCGCGCATCGGCGGCTTTGTCATAAAAATTTGATCTGTGAATAGTGGGAATTGTGTCTATAAATTAGCGGTATGTGGAATTGGCTGTTTAGAATGCCGCTATTCCAACAATCTGATGAGAGGCCCTGGGTATGACGGAACGAGTCCAAATCGGCGATCTACAAATCGCACCAGCACTTTACAACCTGGTTTGCGAGGAGGTGGTTCCAGGAACTGGAGTTAGCGCCGAAGCTTTCTGGGCCAAATTGGAATCTATTGTTCACGACCTGGCACCGGTAAATCGCGCCCTGCTGGAAAAGCGCGATGAGTTACAGGAAACCCTCGATCGCTGGCACACCGACAACCCCAACGGTTTCCGCGATCAGGAAGGCTATCAGGCCTTTCTGCGGGAGATCGGCTACCTTGCCGACGAGCCCGCTGAATTCAGTGCGACCACTGAAAATGTCGACGAAGAGATCGCCGTGCTGGCAGGCCCTCAGTTGGTAGTGCCGGTAATGAATGCCCGCTACGCACTCAACGCCGCAAATGCGCGTTGGGGCAGCCTCTACGATGCCCTTTACGGCACCGACGTTATCGGTGAAGAGGGCGGCGCTGAAAAGGGCAGTGAGTACAACCCGGTTCGCGGCGCTAAAGTGATCGAATATGCACGTAACTTCCTCGATCAGTCGGCCCCGCTCACTTGTGGTAGCCATGCCGAATCCGTGCAGTACCGCATTAATGGCTCACTGCTGGAAGTGGTCCAGGCCAATGGCGATATCGCCACCCTGAAAGATGCCAAGCAGTTCGTTGGCTACCTCGGCGACAGCGAAGAGCCCTCCAGCATCCTGCTGAAACAGCACGGTCTGCACTTTGAGATCCAGGTTGACCGGGAAAGTCCTATCGGCAAAACCGACGAGGCCGGTGTAAAGGATGTGCTGATGGAGTCTGCACTGACCACCATTATGGACTGTGAAGACTCGGTGGCGGCTGTTGATGCCGAAGACAAGGTGGTGGTTTACCGCAATTGGCTCGGCCTGATGAAGGGTGATCTGAAGGAGGCTATCCACAAAGGTGGTAAGACTTTTGAGCGCAAGCTCAATGCAGACCGTGAATATACTACGCCGAATGGCAACCAGCTCACCCTGTCGGGGCGCAGCTTGATGTTTGTGCGCAATGTTGGCCACCTGATGACCAACGATGCAGTGCTGTTTGGTGATGGCAAGGAAATCCCCGAGGGGATTCTCGATGGCATGATCACCAGCCTGATCGCTTTGCACGATCTCCGTGGCGAGAGTCCGATCAAGAACTCCCGTGAAGGCAGCATCTACATCGTAAAACCGAAGATGCACGGCCCGGAAGAAGTGGCTTTTGCCAACACCCTGTTCAATCGTATTGAAGATGCGCTGGATCTGCCCCGCAATACGGTAAAAATGGGCATTATGGATGAAGAGCGCCGCACCACGGTAAACCTGAAAGCCTGTATTGCCGAAGCGAAAGAGCGCGTAGTCTTTATTAATACTGGCTTCCTGGATCGCACCGGTGACGAAATTCACACCTCAATGCTTGCAGGTGCGATGATTCGCAAGGGCGACATGAAGCAGTCCACCTGGATTGGCGCTTACGAAGAGTGGAATGTGGATGTTGGCCTGAACAGCGGTCTTAAAGGCAGAGCGCAAATTGGTAAAGGTATGTGGCCGATTCCGGACCAGATGGCCGCGATGATGCAGGCTAAGCTGGCGCACCCAATGGCCGGTGCCAACACGGCATGGGTGCCATCCCCCACTGCGGCAACACTTCACGCACTGCACTACCACAAGGTGGATGTAAATCGTCGCCAGGAAGAGATTCAAGATCGCCATCACGCCAAGCTGGAAGATATTCTGACGGTGCCTGTGGCTACAGAGACCAACTGGAGTGCAAAAGATATCCAGCTGGAGCTGGACAACAACGCCCAAGGTATCCTCGGCTACGTAGTGCGCTGGGTAGAGCAGGGCGTGGGCTGCTCCAAGGTGCCGGATATCAATGATGTGGGTCTGATGGAAGATCGCGCAACTCTGCGTATCTCCTCCCAGCATATTGCCAACTGGCTCAAGCACGGCATTGTTAGTGAAGAGCAAGTGCGTGAAACCATGGAGCGTATGGCTGCTGTGGTGGACCGTCAGAATGCCGGAGACTCTAACTACAACGATATGGCCCCGAACTTCGATAAGAGCGTCGCCTTCCAGGCCGCCTGTGAGCTGGTATTTGAAGGCTGCGCCCAGCCGAATGGGTACACCGAGCCAGTTTTGCACCGCCGCAGACGCGAGTTTAAGGCTCTGAATGCTTGATAGTTGAACTTGAGTTTGAAAGGCCCCGCAAGGGGCCTTTTTCGTTATTGGCTAAGCCTTAAAGCCCCTTGAGGGCATGTGGTTTACTGCCTGATACTAATTTACCCCTCGCCTTAAGCGGTGAATAAAGGTGCAGCAGAGACTCGCTGTGAATCTATTCCTGCCAGCTCATAATCGGCGCCCATGCTTTATGCGGTCCTGAGCGTAGTATATTCTTCCTTTCCGATCTTTCAGCATGTCATTTTTCCCCCGCAGAATTTACCACCCCTGATATTTGTCAATAGGTGCGTTGTCTGGACAGGGTATGGTTACTTTTAAGGAGTATATAGTTGGTACATTTTAACAGTGTTGCTATGAACAAAAGGAAAGTTCTTGCTTGGTGTGTTGGGGGGCTGGTTTGTATTGGCTTACTATTTTCTCTGTATTCCTTTGTTGAAAGCTTGGGGCCATCTGCTGTCACTGAAGAACCTTTGGAAATTAATCTAGGTGAGATTCCCAGGGGAACCCTGCGTGTATTTGACTATGCGGGAAGGCCAGTGGCGGTCTACCGGTCCAGCGAGCAGTATGTAAAAGAACTCATTGCTAATAATAAACTGACAAACGGTCCCTTTTATAAGGAGGGGACTGTTCCTCCTTTTTTTATCTATTACCTGCAAAGTACATATAGAGGCTGCTATCTCTACGAGTCAAAAGAATATGTCGGGTTCAAAAGTAATGTGCCACTACAAGGGCTGTTTGATCCCTGCCATATGGGGTTCTGGGATTATTCCGGAAGGTTTATTCGGGAGGTTAATTCCTCGAAAGAAGCAAACCTGGAGAATCTGGAATCAATTAAAGATTATTACTGGAAGGATGATAACACCTTGCGTCTCCGCTCAAAGCCCCGTAATGATCATTGGATATACACGCAACGATGGTAGAAAGAACGCCTGCGGGATTTAGGTACTGATATCTTAATTGAGGTTAAGGAGATACGATTTAAGCTCTAAACCTATAAAGTGTTCCGTTGAAATCAACAGTGCTCTATTTTAACCTGAAAATGAAATCCTACAGCCACTAAAAATGCTTGATATAGATTATTACTTGCGTAGTTTTCGTATGGTTTCGTTAGTTTTTTGTCTGTATCTGCCCGGTTGTATTCTCGATGGATTCTGGGAGTACGATGGTCTCTAATTTTTATGTGTTATTTAGGGTTTTTGTTTTTCAGTCTATGAGAACTTAGATAAATCTATCTTTATAAGAAAAGGAAGGCTTTGCGATGGTGTTTTTTCAAGTTAAGCACTTTGTGTTTTTGATGGTATTAATTTTTCTTTCTGGTACTGCAAGTGCAGAATTGAGTAGTGATCCGCCCAAGAACCCCTTTCTCGCCGATTCGCCCTGGCCCATGAGCCATGCAAATCCTTACAGTCAGGGTTCTACCAGCTTACCTGGTATTGAGTCGGCCGATGTAGCTAGTGTTAATAAAGAGCTTTATAAAACACTACCGGTGTCCATTGTTCTTGCTTACTCCTCAGCCTATGAATCCACCGGGGAGGGGGTTGTCTGGGGGAGTACATTTGGCAGCATTATTAAAATGGATCTAAATGGTGAGCAGATTGATAAAATTGACACCCTGTCAAAAGGGGAGTTTAAAAGCGGTATTTCTGGTGCTTATGTACTCGTCGATAAGGATTATAGGTTCTACGTACCCAATGATACGAGTTTAATGGTTTATGAAGATACCGTTAAAGGAGAGCCCGGCTCAGGAATAGCTCTTTATAAGCAATTTGATATCCCCCCAGCGCTCTTGTCGGATGAGGAAGAGGTGATCGTGGGGCTCAATATGACCTATGACGGGTATCTCTGTCTGGTAACTTCTACGGGTTTGGTCGTCATTGTTAGCAGGGAATTAGACGAGTACTACTATGCTGAGGTTGATGAAGGCGAGGAGGTCTCCAACTCAATTTCGATTGATGAGGATGGCGGTATCTATGTGGCCTCTAGTAAGAAAATGTATCGATTTCAATGGAATGGAGATAGCGTAAGCTCCAGTGAAAAAGAGGGGGGCTGGAAAGCCGCTTATGAATCTGGGCCAGACACGCCTTGGGTCGGTCGTTTAGGCACCGGTTCTGGCTCTACTCCCTCCCTGATGAATGCGGGGAGGGATAAGTTGATTGTCTTCACTGATGGTCAGGAATTGATGAACCTTGTTGTTATGTGGCGGGATCAAATACCGTCGGATTGGCAGGGGCTCTCTGAGGGCAAAGACAGAAGGATAGCAGCAGAAGTACCGATCACTTTTGGCAATCCGCAGGCAGTAAGGAGTATATCTGAGCAATCCGTATTGGTTCGAGGGAGTCGTGCATTTGTCGTTAACAATGATTACAGCGGTGATTCTGGTCAGGAGCTAGAGATACCATCATGGCTAAAAGTACTGTTTTCGAATTTGCCGGCATACGCCCCCTATGGTGTAGAGCAATTTGAATGGGATTCTAGTAGCAGAAGTCTGTATAGCAACTGGGCAAATGCGGAAATAAGCTGCCCAAATGGTATACCCACTATGAGTGAGCCTTCCAATTTGGCGTATTGCTGGGGGCAGCGCGAGGGGGTTTGGGCATTAGAGGCCATAAACTGGGATACCGGTGAAAGTGCATTTCATATCCCCCTAGGCTATCTGGAGAAATATAATAGTATTTACTCGGCTACTCAAATTGGTGCGGGGAAGGAAATGCTCTCGGGGACTTTCGGAGGTGTCGTGCGCCTGAAACCCTCCATATCGGGGCGCTAACCTCATTCGCTGATAGGTATAAGGCCCCATAGATTTGTATGGGGTCACTGTAGGTAAAAAAGCCTTGTTTTTACTCAAACTGCTTGCGCCTTTCTTTTTATACGCGGTAGCGCCCGGGATCTTGAGCTTCAGCTCCATAAAGAGTTTTGGTTATAAAGGCGGGTATAAAAGTTAAGCGCTAGATTTTTCCATATCTGTATAAAACTTCAATGGGAAATTTCTCTATTTCTGGAAAATGATAGTTATAAAAAACTCGATTCCGGTATGATTTGGCCGCATCAGTTTAAAGTTATCAAGGATGAAAAAGTGCAGCTACATGGTGAATACCTGAATCTAGATATCAATACTGCTCCTGAATTTGAAGTGATGCCTTCTTGGCTCTCCATGTCGCAGTAATACAGACAAGCTGTTTATAGCTTGCGGAGAGGTGAGCCATTAGTTAGAGGGTGAGGCTTCCAATACTTGGTCTGCTGGCCAAGATTAAAGTTTAAAGTGAATGATTTAAATGGAGGTTATTGTGGCACCAAGGCTTGCTGTATCGTCTGGGTGCTTGGTATTCAGTCTCTCAGTGGAAATCTGACGTATATTTTTGATTATATTGGCAGTGGGGGTGAACTCCTGTGCCGGCAATGGCCATCTCGGTCTTTAGGTGCTTGAGGGGCAATTGGCCTCTCCACAGTGTATTCATTGTTGATCTCTAAGATTATGGCTCAACTTCCAGTCCTCTGAGAGAGGCTTCTATTCTGCATTTATTGGCATGTAATACTTCCTTATGCTGCTAATTAGCTCCAGTTTTTAACTGAATTTATCTATGAGAGAGGGAGTTGATAAATTTGGTATGCATAATGCTTTTTCGAGGAGAGCCCTATAAAAACGGATAAAGCACTATGGAAGAGAAGGATAAGGTTGAAAAGAAATCGTCGGACAGGAAAATTAGTCGCAGAAGTTTCACTAAGCGTGCAGTTCAATTAGGTATTGCTGCCAGTGCGGCCTCAACAGGGCTGGTCTCCGCGCTCTCAATGTTAGAGGGGGGCTTTTACGATCTGTACGACTATGTAATTGTTGGGTCGGGAGCGGGAGGTGGGCCGCTGGCGGTTAATTTAGCGAAGGCTGGGTTTTCTGTTTTGGTGCTGGAAGCCGGTGCCAATGACCCTAGTGATGATACTCACAATATTCCAGCGTGGCACCCTTTTGCATCTGAAGATCGGAAATTGAGCTGGGACTTTTATGTCAAGCACTATGCAGACATTAATCAGCAACAACTGGATGATAAATATGTTGCCGGCAAGGGGATTCTCTACCCCCGGGCGAGTACGATCGGAGGTTGTACCACGCACCATGCACTGATCACTGTTTATCCTCACAATAGTGATTTTGACCGTATAGCCCGAGACACAGGAGATATTTCCTGGGATAGCGCCAATATGCGGCAATACTTTGAGCGTTTAGAGCGCTGTGAGTATGTGCCTCGGCCAATCTTTTCCAACCCCTCTCGCCATGGTTTTGATGGGTGGCTGCCAACCAATCGCGGTAACCCCGCCTTACTGCTGGAAGATCCAACTCTCCTGAAGATCGTGCAGGCGGCACTGGCAAAGTACGGGCTCGAGGGGGCGTTGGAGCAAATTGTGAATGGCAATCTTCGCCTGGATATTAATCACTGGGATGTGGCTGCAGGCCAAGAGGGGCCTTTTGTTGCCCCTATGGCCGCAGATAGCCGAAGCCAGCGCACCAGTGTGCGCGAGCACCTGCTTGCTGCTCAGGCTATTTACCCAAACTTACTTCATATCCGCACCAATTCACTGGCTACTCGTGTGCTGTTTGAAGAGAAAACCGTTATTGGTGTCGAGTTTCTAGAGGGGGCGAGTTTATACAAGGCCGATCCTTATTACGAAGAAAATGGATCGCCTGGAGTATTGCGGCAAGTGCGTGCAAGCCGGGAAGTTATTCTGTCTGGGGGAGCATTTAACAGTCCGCAGCTATTGAAGCTATCGGGTATCGGCCCTGCACATGAACTTCGCGATCACGGCATAGAACCCCTGGTCGATTTACCCGGGGTGGGAGAGAACCTTCAGGATCGCTATGAGGTCGGTGTCGTCAGTGAGATGAGCGAAGACCTTTCGCTGCTGAAAGATTGTACTTGGGGTGAGGGGGATGACCCCTGCTTGAATCGCTATCGTTACGGCTGGTTAAACCAGGGCCCTTACAGTGGAAATGGACCGGTATTGTCACTGGTCAAGCGCTCCAGGCCGGATCTGGAGGACCCGGATCTATTTATTTTTGGGGTGCCGACCGACTTTCACGGTTATTTCCCCGGGTATTCGCAGGCGCTGAGAGACTACAAGGATCGCTTTTCCTGGGTTGTACTTAAGGGCCATACCAACAACACGGCTGGTCGTGTCACCCTTCGCTCTGCCGACCCGAGAGATACACCGGAGATCAACTTTCATTATTTTGCCGAGGGCAATGATGCTTTGGGAGAAGATCTCCAGGCGGTGATTGAGGGGGTGAAAATATCCAGAGATATTATGTCCGGCCCTATTGTGAGCAGCAGGGTCTCCAGGGAGCTTCTGCCGGGTAGCGAGGTTCAATCCGACCCGCAGATTGGCGATTTTGTGAAAAATCAGGCGTGGGGGCACCACGCCTCCTGCTCTAACAAAATGGGTCCAGCCAGCGATCCTATGGCGGTAGTGGATAGTAAGTTTCGAGTGCATGGCACTCATAATTTGCGGGTAGTGGATGCCTCGGTCTTTCCGCGAATTCCGGGCTTCTTTATTGTGGTGCCGGTTTATATGATCAGTGAAAAGGCGAGCGATGACATTATTGCGGCGGCAACCGGGGGAAGTGTTTGAGCCGGTTTTGCTTTGACTCAAAAAAAGCCCCGCGTGGTTGGCGGGGCTTTGTTGTCGCAGTGCGGCGCTTTTTTATTAGAACGAGATGTTCTTCGGTGTGCGCGGGAAGGGGATAACATCGCGGATGTTGCCCATGCCGGTCACGTAGGACACGATGCGATCGAAGCCGAGACCGAAGCCCGCGTGAGGTACTGTGCCGTAGCGGCGCAGGTCGCGGTACCAGTCTAGGTGCTCCTTGGGTACATTCATCTCATCCATGCGCTCGTCGAGCTTCTCCAGGCGCTCTTCGCGCTGGGCACCGCCGATAATTTCGCCGATTCCCGGTGCCAAAACGTCCATCGCAGCAACGGTTTTGCCGTCGTCGTTCATACGCATATAGAAGGCTTTGATGTCCTTCGGGTAGTTCATCACAATAACCGGCTTCTCGAAGTGTTTCTCTGCCAGGTAGCGCTCGTGCTCAGAGGCCAGGTCGATACCCCAGGATACGGGGAATTCGAACTTCTCTTTGCAGCTCTCCAGGATTTCGATGGCTTCTGAGTAGTTGATGCGGGCGAAGTCGTTATCGACAATATTCTCCAGGCGGCTGATAGCTTCCTTGTCGATACGCTGGGCGAAGAAGGCCATATCGTCGGCGCGCTCTTCCAGTACCGCTTTGGAAACGTACTTCAGCATTTGCTCGGAGAGATCGGCAATATCTGCCAGGTCGGCAAAGGCGACTTCCGGCTCAACCATCCAGAACTCCGCCAGGTGGCGGGTGGTGTTGGAGTTTTCCGCGCGGAAAGTGGGGCCAAAGGTGTATACCTTGGACATGGCCAGGCAGTAGCTCTCTACGTTTAGCTGGCCGGATACGGTGAGAAAGCTCTCCTCGCCGAAGAAATCCTTGCTGTAATCCACGCCACCTTTGTCGGTGCGCGGTAAGTTTTCCATATCCAGGGTGCTTACGCGGAACATCTCACCGGCGCCTTCACAGTCGGAAGCGGTGAGGATCGGGGTGTGTACGTAGAGGAAGCCGCTCTCGTGGTAAAAGCGGTGGATTGCCTGGGCGATACAGTTGCGCACGCGGGCTACGGCGCCGCTGACGTTGGTGCGCGGGCGCAGGTGCGCGTGTTCACGCAAGTGCTCCATCGTGTGGCGCTTGGGGGACATGGGGTAAGTATCCGGGTCTTCCACCCAGCCCACCACCTGAACTTCGGTAGCGAGCAGTTCGATAGACTGTCCCTTGCCCTCGGAAGGCTTGATGGTGCCGAGGATTTCTACCGCGCAGCCGGTAGTTAGGCGCTGCACTTCTGATTGGTAATTGTGCAGGTGATTTTCTGCAACGGCCTGGATCGGATCAAAGCAGCTGCCGTCGTGTACGGCCAGGAAAGAGAGGCCCGCTTTGGAGTCGCGGCGGGTTCTGATCCAGCCCTGAACGCGGACTTCTTCGCCCTCGCGACCAGTGGATTTCAATAGGCTATCTACGGATTCGACTTTTACTGTCATTTTCTATCGGTTTCTCATTAGTCCGGAAGGTGGTGTTCTGTCAGCTTGCCTAAAAGTTGACCACTCCACCAAGGTGAAGTTACGGCGGGCATATTGACTGGTTGTAGAGGGGAAATCCAGTCCCTTGGAGATATATGCGGCTACCCTACCAGCGGATTTCGATGGGGGTGCCGGTTTGTACCAGCGACATAAACTCATCCATTTCATCATTGGTCAAGGCAATACATCCATCGGTCCAGTTAAAGCGCTGGCTCAGTGGTGCGAGCCAGCCGAGTCGATTGCGCTGGCCGTGAACCATAATAAAGCCCCCCGGTGACACGCCCCGCGCCTCGGCGCGGCTGCGATCTTCGGCGTTGGGGTAGGAGATATGCATGGCTCGGTAGTAGGATGAGTCCTCTTTTTTGTAGTCCAGGGTATATAGGCCCTCGGGGGTTCTCTCATCGCCTTCCTGCTGTTTGTGCCCCTGGGGCTGCCCACCCAGTGCCACGTGATAGCTCCTTACAATTTTACTGCCGTCCAGAAGGCGCATCAGATTTTCAGATTTGATGACTTGCACCAGTGTGATATTGGCATTAGCTGCGCTGGCGAAAGTTAGCAGAAGAATAGTGAGATAGCGCATAGGGGCTTAGGGATTCTCTGAGCGGCTGGAGGTTGTTTTACGCTGGTCCAGGAGTGCAGTTATTGGGTAGAACATTTGCCCCAAATAGCTTTGTGGCAGTTTTTTTGTCGTTCCGTAGGCCGCAGGCCAGTGTCCTTTGGGAAAATGTAGGGTCCTAAACAGCCAGTCGAACAGTAAAGTGTGTGCTGAATAATTGGTGTCAATAGCGGGCTTTTCTGAGCTGTGATGCCAGTGGTGAAACTGGGGGGTGACAAAGATATATTTCAGGGGGCCAAACGGCAGTTTGGTATTGCAGTGAACTAATACTGCCTGCAATGCGGCAAAGGCAACATAGAGATTCAGGGCTGATTCTTCCACTCCAAGTAGGTACAAGGGCACCATTACCATGGCGCGCTCGGAAAAAACCTGGAGGAAATGGCCCCGTGATCCCGCCAGCCAGTCCATAGTCTCAACGGAATGGTGAACCGCATGAATCGGCCACAGGAATTGCACCTCGTGGTAGAGGCGGTGCTCCCAGTAAAGAACAAAATCTGCACAGACAATTATCAGGGCAAATTGTATGAAAATTGGGATATTGCTTATGGAGTCCTGGGCTCGCTCGCTGATCGCCCAGTCAAAGTGGCCGATATGATAATTGGCGAAGATCAAAATGGCTGAGATGGCCAAATGATTGAAGCAGAAATAGAAGAGGTCCAGGCCCCACTCTTTACGCAGGATAACTTGGTTCTTGTATTTGGGGATTAGCTTTTCCAGGGTGACAAATAGGGCAACTGAACCCAGGAAGGCCAAGATCATCCAGTCAACCCCTAAAGATAAGCGTTTCGCCTCAACCGGTCCGACAGGGATGGTGTAGCCCCCCAAGAGAAAGGCAGTACCGGTGAGGGCCATGCCCGAAAAGCCCATCATACGGAATTTCTTCAAGTAAAAAGTGACCGCACCAAAAAACAGGGCGAAGTACATCCCGTATTTGAGAATATTCTGTAGGTATTCCGCATCGTAGAGTTGCCGTAACTCTGTGGTGGTCAGATAGGAGGGGTATAAATAGGCAAGAACGGCCAGAAGGCTCATGCCCCCCAGAAATACAGAGGCGTAGCCACTGATTTTTCCTTCCCCTAAGCGGAACTCGCTGTGCCGGTCACGGGGGACCTGCCGTTCTTGATACTGATACTCTGACATGGAATCTATTTACCCCGGCTGTAGTATTGGGGTTGCGAGTTTTACCGAAGGTAGGGAAAAAATCGAGAGGTTGTAACAGAGTGTGTTATTCAGTGGGGAGGGGGAGCTCTGCTGAGCCCCTGCCCGAAAAACGATAAGTCAGCCGCTGGGCTTTTTCACGGTGTGCAGGACGGTGTCCAGCTCAAAGAAGACGTAAAAGTCGTTGTATTCCCAGCGGGTGATGGCGGGTTCGCCAATCGGCCCCTGGATACTGAGAGGTTCTCCCAGGCGCGAGGTGACGTCGTGTTTTTTGAGCCCACGGACTTCTTCAATGGCGAGCTCCCCCCCCTGGGTGCCTACCGGTACTTCTATTGTTGTCGCCTGGGCGCCCAAGGTGAGAAGTAGTACCATTGAACCAGCGAGATAGTGCAATCCGCTGCGGAGTCTGCTGAACATTTTTTGTCCCCCGAATTAGTGTTCCATTAGCCGTCCCATTAAAACAGAATTTCAGTCAAAGCTCCTGTTGTTCTTCACGTTTTTACGTCATAAGTAGAGTAAATGGTGCCTATTTAGGCTGTTTAGTGCCACTTTTTAGCGTTTGGGTTTTTAGAGTTCTTGTGCCTGGTTGGTATTGGCGAAAGGTAGGGGGATTGGGGTGACGACCTGGGAACCCGTGTCGGGCTGGGGAGGCGGATTGAGACTTTTTCAGCCTTCGACTTACGAGCGCCTCTGTATGAGTTACTGACCGGTTTCCATCCGGGGTTGTCCTAATCACTGACTGGCCCCGCAGGGGAGCGCCCCGACAGGCCTGGCGTTTGGCGGGGGAGGCTCTAGAGTTCCCGGGGCGACACCCAAGACCCGCAACATTTGGTAATCTTGCCTAAATCTTTGGATTTCCTGGCATTTTTCCGTTTAAATCGACCCTATGTTAAAACCTGTTCCCCTTTATATTGGCTTGCGCTATGTGGCGGCCCGCCGCAGGCAGCAATTTATTTCCTTTATCAACGGCTTCTCTCTGCTGGGGATGGCCCTTGGTGTTCTTGCTCTGATTGTTGTTACTTCTGTGATGAACGGCTTCGATCGTGAGCTTAAAACCCGAATATTGAGTGTTGTACCTCACGGTTTTGTGGAGCGGGAGGGCGGCCTTGTGGACTGGCAGGCACCCGCACGGCAGCTGGAGGCCCAGCCCCACGTCGAGGCTACCAGTCCTTTCGTCAATGGCTACGCTCTGTTGAGCGCCCATGGCAGCAGTCACGGCGCCCAGTTCCAAGGCGTAGATCCGCAAGCGCTGCGCAAGGTGTCGACAGTTGGCGAGCATATGGTGATGGGCAGCCTGGATCTGCTGGAACCGCGCAGCTATCGGGTGGTTCTGGGGCGAATCCTTGCCCATCAGCTCAATGTGATTCCCGGGGACTCGGTGATCCTGACCCTGCCAGAAGTCAGTGTCACCCCGGCAGGAATTTTCCCGCGCACCAAGCGCTTTACCGTGGCCGGTGTCTTCTCGGTAGGCGCGCAGGTGGATCAGAATGTGGCGCTGATTAACATTGAAGATGCCGCGCGGCTCACCCGGATGAGCGGTAAGGTCCAAGGGCTACAGCTGCGCTTTGACGATATGGACAATGCTCTGGGGCGTGTTGCTGCCTATGCAAATGCGCTGGGGGAGGGCTTCCGGGGGGAGGACTGGGGAGACTCTCAGGGCAGCTTGTTCCAGGCGGTGAAAATGGAGAAAACCGTCGTCACACTGATGCTGATGATTATTGTGGCCGTGGCGGCCTTTAATATCGTCTCTGCGCTGGTGCTGATGGTTGCCGATAAGCGTTCCGATATTGCTGTATTGAGAACCCTGGGGCTCACGTCGCGCCAGATTATGGCGGTGTTTGTTATTCAGGGCAGCGCGATCGGTATTATCGGCGCCTTTGTCGGTGCTGTACTGGGTATTCTGATTGCGATGAATCTGACAGAAATGGTGACCTGGATTGAATCGGCGGTAGGGGCCCAACTTTTTGACCCTAGGGTTTTCTTTGTGAGCTACCTGCCTTCTGAGTTTCGCGTTGGCGATGCCGTAGTGGTGGTGTCAGCGGCAATAGGCATGAGCTTATTGGCAACCATATTCCCCGCCTGGCGGGCGGCGCAGATCGAGCCTGCGGAAGCTTTGCGTTACGAATAATTTTGTATAAATCCATCGCCGATCTGTTTTGTCGGTGCGATTTATAGGCGTTAAGAGACAGCGAATAGTTTGATGAACAGTCGAGTGGAAATAGATACTGAAAAAGCGCGGCCTGCACCGGCTCCCGGTGATGCCGTTTTAGTGTGTCGGCAATTGCGCAAGCATTATCGCCAGGGCGGTAGGGACCTGGAGGTGTTGAGTGGTGCCGAGCTGGAGGTTAAGCGGGGCGAGAAACTGGCCATTGTCGGGGCATCTGGTTCCGGCAAGTCGACGCTGCTCAATCTGCTCGGTGGCCTCGATACCCCCAGCTCCGGTGAGGTCTGGGTGGCGGGAAAGAATCTCGCCGACCTCAATGCCAATGAGCGCGGCTGGCTGCGTAACAGTAGCCTCGGTTTTGTCTATCAGTTTCACCACTTGCTCAATGAGTTTTCCGCCCTGGAAAATGTCGCAATGCCGCTGCTGATTGGCAAGCGCTCTGTAGCCGATGCCCGCAAAGAGGCGGAGGAGATGCTCAGAGCGGTAGGGCTGGGTGAGCGCATGGGGCACAAGCCATCACAGTTGTCTGGAGGGGAGCGGCAGCGTGTGGCTATTGCCCGGTCGCTGGTGACAAGGCCCGCCTGTGTGTTGATGGATGAGCCCACCGGTAACCTGGATCGGGCCACGGCTGCGGAGATCCACAAGTTGATGGATCGATTGAACCGGGAGATGGGCATCAGTTTTGTGATTGTTACTCACGACCCGGATCTCGCTGCGGCCTTGGATCGCTGCCTGCATTTGATCGATGGGCAGCTGACCGCCGATTGGCACCAGGGTGATCATGTTTAAGCCACTTCCCGCCTTTATTGGATTGCGTTACGCCGGAGCCCAGCGTCGAAACGATGACTCGGCCGCCCTGGTCTCGTTTATTTCTGGTTTATCGATGATTGGCCTGATTCTCGGTGTCGCCCTGATGATTGTGGTGATGTCGGTGATGAATGGTTTTGACCGGGAATTGCGCGAGCGGATTCTGGGAATTATGCCCCATGTCACTATTTACAATAGCAGTCCGGATGTGGATTGGTCTCAGTTGCGCCAACAGCTGGTTTCCGACCCTGCGGTTCTCTCTGCGGCGGAGGTGTGGCAGGTCAACGCGTTGGCCAGGCGCGGGGCTGAGGTGACGCCACTGCTGGTGCAGGGAGTCAATCCCGAGACCATTAGCGCGGTCTCCAATATTGGGGACTTCGTTAAACCCGCATCCTTCGATGCCCTAATGAACCCCTCTGAACCGGGTGTGGTTCTGGGTAAAGGTCTTGCGAAAAAACTCGGGGTTGAGGCTGGCGATTACCTCTCTCTGATTGTGCCCAATAACGACAGTGCCACCGGTGTACGCAGGGCTGCCCGGGTTGCCGGATTTAAAGTGGCGCAGGTTTTCCACTCGGGTACAGTGCTGGATCAATCCCTCGCCCTGGCATCCTGGCAGCAGGCCAAGGCTCTAGCTGGGGGCAGCGGCGGGGCAGGGGTTCAGCTGCGGGTCAATGAGATGCTTGAGGCCAACTGGATTATGCGGCGCCTCTTGCAAGACTTGCCTCGGGGGAATTTCTACGGCACCGACTGGAGTCGCACTCACGGAAATCTCTACCAAGCTATCCAGATGTCCCGCAATCTGGTGGGGCTGCTGGTGTTCCTGATTATTGCAATTGCCGCCTTTAATGTGGTTTCCACTCTGGTGATGGTGGTTATCGATAAACACAGCGATATCGCCATTCTTCGCACTTTGGGGGCCAGCACTCGGCAGATCTTACTGACCTTTGTGAGTCAGGGGGCCCTGGTGGGATTGGTCGGTGCCCTAATTGGTGGTGTTTTGGGGGTGTTGGGCTCTCTAACAGTGACTAAATTGGTCGCTGGGCTGGAGACCTTGTTGGGGATTCAATTTTTGAAGTCCGATGTCTACCCGGTGGATTATTTGCCGTCTCAGCTGATGTGGCAGGACGTAGTCCTGGTGGTATCTGTAGGGTTTGCACTCAGCCTCCTGGCAACCCTCTATCCCGCCTTGAAGGCCAGCCGGGTGCAGCCGGCCGCTGCTTTGCGCAATGAATAGTCGGCAGGCGGGATTTGCTCAAGACTCCAGCTCTAGACAGTGTTGACCGTACCTGCGGATTTTCTGTGTGCTGAGGCGGCTCCGGAGCTTTGCCCGGGGTTGTTTCTCCCGGGGCAATATCTAGAGTTATGCATCAGCGCACTAAAGTAATCTGGGGGGTAGCCCTGTGAAGCGCGCATTGAAATGCGGTAGGGGGAGTTAACCGGCCGCTGAGCGCTTTTGGATGCGCATTTTCCATTTCTTCACCACATGCCAGCGCCAAAGGGCGCGCATAGTGAAGTAGGCAGCTGCTGCAAAGAATACCCCGGCGAGCAGTGAGCCGGTAAATAGCGGCAACCAGATTTTCCCGACCTCAGTCGTCAGCCATTCCCACGACAGCTCTATACTGAAGTCTACCGGTGGCGCTCCGAGGACCCAGGCACCGAGTTTGTAGGTGCTAAAGAAAATGGCGGGCATGGTGATCGGATTGCTAATCCATACCAGAATAATGGATAGGGGGAGATTGCAGCGTAGCCAAAGGGCCAGTAACGCGGCAATAATCATCTGGCCTGGCAGGGGTAGGAAGCTGGTAAATACACCTGCTGCAAATGCGACCGAGACCGAGTGTCGGTTCAAATGGAAAAGGTTGGGGTCGTGGAGAAGAGTCCCCAGAAATTTGAGGCCATTGTTGGCTCTAACTTCTTCGGGGCTTGGCAGCCATCGCCTGATAATACTCTTCGGCATAACTCTGTCTGTAACCTGGGTGGTGGCAGCCTAAAACAAGCGCTGTTCCGAGGCCTGGATATTCTTTCTGCGGGATTTCCCCTAAGCCCCAAACAAGCATAGAGTGCTCACATTCGTCAGTCGAACACGTCTCATTTGGCGCGGGCGCTATTATGCCCACTTAAGCATGGCAAGACTACCGCTCTGTTTAAAGTCACCTATTTTGCCTTATTGTCAACAATCTTTAATATTTGTCTCTCTATACCCGCAGTTGACGAGAAACTGTCGCTGATTTAATGTTTTATCCCTTAAAGATTGTCGACAATCCAGGGTTTGCATGACTGTAGGTGGTACTCGCGATTCAGTTTCGGAAGAGCGCCAGAGCCTGGCCGAACGCTTATTCCTAACTTTGCGCGCGGAAATTGTGGAGGGGCAAATTGCCTCCGGTAGCAAAATTAGTGAGCCGGAACTGGCGCGTCGTTTTAATGCCAGTCGCGGCAGCCTGCGCGAAGCTGTGATGCGCTTGGAGTCTCTGGGCCTACTGGAGCGCAGAGTGAATGTTGGCGCCCGGGTTGTAGAGTTGACTGAGCGCGGTTTGCTGGAACTCTATGAAGTTCGCGAAGCTCTGGAGGGGATGGCCTGTCGCCTGGCCGCAGAGCAGCGCAGCGAAGAGGACTTAATTGAGCTGCGTCAAATGCTCTATCACCATGAGCAGCAGGAAGAGTTGCAGGCCGGTAAAGCGTACTTCCAGCCGGAGGGGGATTTCGACTTTCATTTCCGTATCGTGCAGGCATCAAAAAATGATCTTTTGATCGATACCCTGTGCAACCGACTTTATTACCGTGTTCGTATGTACCGCTACCAGCTGGGCATGGCCAGTCCCAGGGCCCAGCGGGCACTCCGCGAGCACAACCATATCATTGAGGCCATTGAGGCCGGGGATGGTGAGCTGGCGGAGCTGTTGATGCGCCGGCATATCCGCGCCTCGAGAATAAACATTGAAAAGAAACTGAGGTAGAGCATGAGCCAAAAGCCTTCCGCTGGCGCGCGTTTCCGCGCGGCACTCACCGAGAATCAACCGCTGCAAGTGGTTGGTACCATCAACGCCTACTCCGCCATTATGGCCGAGCGTATTGGTCACAAGGCGATTTACTTGTCCGGTGCCGGTGTTGCCAACGCCTCCTACGGCCTGCCAGATTTGGGAATGACCAGTCTCGACAATGTGCTGGAGGATGTGCGTCGTATAACCGCAGCCAGTGAGCTGCCGCTATTGGTGGATATCGACACGGGTTGGGGCGGTGCTTTCAATATCTCCCGCACCATTAAGGAGATGATCCGCGCTGGTGCTGCTGCGGTGCATATCGAAGATCAGGTTGCACAGAAGCGTTGCGGCCATCGCCCAAATAAAGAAATTGTTTCCAAGCAGGAGATGGTCGACCGCATCAAAGCAGCTGTAGATGCTCGTACCGATGACGATTTCTTTGTAATGGCTCGTACCGATGCTTTTGCACAGGAAGGGCTCGATGCGGCTATTGAACGCGCCCAGGCCTGTATCGAGGCTGGCGCCGACGGTATTTTCGCGGAAGCGGTTACTGAACTGGAGCACTATCGTGCATTTAAAGACGCGTTAAATGTGCCGATTTTGGCGAATATCACCGAGTTTGGTAAAACTAAACTGTATAACGTTAAAGAACTGGGTGAAGCGGGTGCAGATATCGTACTGTATCCACTGTCGGCGTTTCGTTCGATGAACCGTGCTGCGGAAAATGTTTATACCAGCATCCTGCAAAATGGCGATCAACAAGCGGTTGTCAATACCATGCAGACCCGTGAGGAGCTGTACGATTACCTGAATTATCACGAGTTTGAGCAGAAGCTGGACGAACTTTTCAATAAGTAGGGATAATCCGCCCGGCGGCAAGGCTGGGCGCTGCGCTTTCAATTGGATGAACACACTAGGTGTGTATAAAACAGGGGAGATAAGAAGATGGTAGATAAAGCATTGGGTGGTGCTGGTCTGCGCGGCCAGGTAGCGGGTAAAACTGCACTTTCCACCGTGGGTAAATCCGGTTCCGGCCTTACCTATCGCGGTTACGATATTAAAGATCTGGCCCAACACTGTGAGTTTGAAGAAGTTGCCTACCTAATTTTCTATGGAGAACTACCCACTGCGGAAGAGCTGACAGAGTACAAAGCGCTACTGAAAACCAAGCGCGGCCTGCCGCAGGCATTAAAAGAAGTGCTTGAGCGCATCCCGGCTGATGCTCACCCGATGGACGTAATGCGCACCGGCTGCTCCATGTTGGGCAACCTGGAAGGTGAAGACTCCTTCGCCCAGCAGCTGGAAAAAGCCAACCGCCTGTTGGCCGCATTCCCCTCCATCATCTGTTATTGGTACCGTTTCACCCACGACAATGTGCGCATCGAAACTGAAACTGATGACGACAGCATCGGCGGTCACTTCCTGCATATGTTGCGCGATGAGAAGCCCAATGCGCTGCACGAGCAGGTTATGAACGTTTCCCTGATCCTGTACGCAGAGCACGAATTTAACGCATCGACTTTTAGCGCGCGTGTTTGTGCCTCCACTTTGTCCGACCTGTTCAGCTGTATCACCGGTGCCATCGGCACTCTGCGTGGTCCTCTGCATGGTGGTGCCAACGAGGCGGCAATGGAGCTGATTGAGCGTTTCTCTAATCCGGACGAAGCAGAGAAAGAACTGCTGGGTATGCTGGAGCGCAAAGAGAAGATTATGGGCTTTGGCCATGCGGTTTACCGCGAGTCCGATCCGCGCAATGAGATCATCAAAGGCTGGTCTGAAAAGTTGGCTGAGGATGTGGGTGATACCGTGCTGTACCCGGTATCCGTTCGCTGTGAAGAAGTTATGTGGCGCGAGAAAAAATTGTTCTGTAATGCAGACTTTTTCCACGCTTCCGCGTATCACTTTATGGGTATTCCGACAAAGTTATTCACCCCAATTTTTGTAATGTCCCGCGTTACCGGCTGGGCTGCACATGTATTTGAGCAGCGCGCTGACAACCGCATTATTCGCCCGAGTGCAGAGTATGTGGGTGTTGAGCCCCGTACAGTAACTCCAATCGCCGAGCGCGGTTAATTTTCATTTCACTTTTGAAATGAGGCACACCCAGTGTGCCGGCTCCAGGTCGCCTTTGGTGAGTGGCCTGGAGCCACCCTCAGAAGAGACACGATTTTAAAAAAAGATTCGACTGATTTACCTGCTATGAATACTGATTACCGCAAATCACTGCCCGGAACAGACCTCGATTATTTCGATACCCGAGCCGCTGTTGACGCGATCCAGCCCGGAGCCTATGCCAAACTGCCGTATACCTCACGTATTCTGGCGGAAAACCTGGTGCGTCGCTGCGAGCCGGCAAAACTGACCGACTCCCTGAAACAGATTATTGAGCGCAAGCGCGAGTTGGACTTCCCTTGGTTTCCAGCCCGAGTGGTGTGCCACGACATTCTCGGTCAAACTGCGTTGGTAGACCTGGCCGGTCTGCGCGATGCCATTGCCGATAAAGGCGGTGATCCCGCCAAGGTAAATCCAGTGGTTCCCACCCAGTTGATTGTGGATCACTCCCTCGCGGTAGAGCACCCCGGATTTGAGAAGGATGCTTTTGAAAAAAATCGTGCGGTAGAGGAGCGTCGTAACGAAGACCGCTTCCACTTTATCAACTGGACCAAAACCGCATTTGAAAACGTCGATGTGATTCCCCCCGGGAACGGCATCATGCACCAGATCAATCTGGAGAAAATGTCTCCGGTGGTGCAGGTGCGCGAGGGCGTGGCCTTCCCGGATACCTGTGTCGGTACCGACAGCCACACGCCGATGGTAGATGCTCTGGGTGTGATTTCTGTGGGTGTTGGCGGCCTGGAAGCTGAGAGCGTGATGCTTGGCCGCGCCTCTTATATGCGTCTGCCGCATATTGTTGGGGTGGAACTCAGCGGAAAGTTGCAGCCCGGTATAACCGGTACCGACTTGGTATTGGCCCTCACTGAATTCCTGCGCCGCGAGCGCGTGGTTGGAGCCTACCTGGAGTTTTACGGTGAAGGGGCTTCCAACCTGACCCTGGGCGATCGCGCCACTATTTCCAATATGACTCCGGAGTATGGCGCTACTGCGGCCATGTTCTCTATCGATGAGCAAACCATCGACTATCTCAAACTCACCGGCCGCGATGATGAGCAGGTAGCTTTGGTAGAGAAGTTTGCCAGGGAAACGGGCCTCTGGTCCGATACTTTGAAGGATGCCGAATACGAGCGCGTACTGAAGTTCGATCTGGATACAGTCGGCCGCAACCTTGCGGGCCCCTCCAACCCCCACGCGCTGCTGCCGGCCTCGGAACTGGCCAATCGCGGTATCGCCAAGGCCTGGGAAGAGAAAGCCGGTGAGATGCCCGATGGTGCTGTGATTATTGCCGCGATTACCAGCTGCACCAATACCAGCAACCCGCGCAATATGATTGCCGCAGGTCTGATTGCCCGCAATGCGAACAAGCTCGGCCTGACCCGCAAGCCCTGGGTCAAGTCCTCCCTGGCTCCAGGCTCCAAAACGGTAAAAATGTATTTGGAAGAGGCCGACCTGCTACCGGATCTGGAGCAGATGGGCTTCGGCGTAGTGGCTTTCGCCTGCACCACCTGTAACGGCATGAGCGGTGCCCTGGACCCGAAAATTCAGCAGGAAGTGATCGATCGCGATCTGTATGCTACTGCGGTCCTGTCCGGCAACCGCAACTTCGACGGTCGTATCCACCCCTATGCCAAGCAGGCTTTCCTGGCTTCACCGCCGCTGGTCGTTGCCTACGCTATTGCCGGCACCATCCGGTTCGATATTGAAAAGGATGCGCTGGGATACGATGCCGATGGCAACCCGATTACCCTGAAAGATATCTGGCCCAGCGATGAAGAGATCGATGCGATCGTACGTCAGAGCGTGAAGCCACAGCAGTTCCGCGATGTGTATATTCCCATGTTTGAAGAGCGGGATGCCGCAGAAGAGCAGGGCCACGCACTCTACCACTGGCGCCCGATGAGCACCTATATCCGCCGCCCACCTTATTGGGAAGGTGCCCTGGCAGGCGAGCGCAGTTTGAAGGGTATGCGCCCGCTGGCGGTGCTGGGTGACAATATCACTACCGACCACTTGTCTCCGTCCAATGCCATTCTGGCCAGCAGTGCTGCCGGTGAATACCTGGCGAAAATGGGATTGCCGGAGGAGGACTTTAACTCCTACGCGACCCACCGCGGCGACCACCTCACTGCCCAGCGTGCAACTTTCGCCAATCCGAAGCTACTCAACGAAATGGTGCGCGATGATAACGGCGAGATTCGCCAGGGCTCCCTGGCTCGTGTCGAGCCGGAAGGGCAGGTTACCCGTATGTGGGAAGCCATCGAGACCTATATGGATCGTAAGCAGCCTCTGATTATCATTGCAGGTGCCGATTACGGGCAGGGCTCCTCCCGTGACTGGGCTGCGAAAGGTGTACGCCTTGCCGGTGTGGAAGCGATTGTGGCCGAAGGCTTCGAGCGAATTCATCGCACTAACCTGATCGGTATGGGTGTATTGCCGTTGGAGTTTAAGTCGGGCACTACCCGTGAAACTTTGGGTATCGACGGTACCGAAAGTTTTGACGTAATCGGTGAGCGCACTCCCCATGCCACGTTGACCCTGCTTATCCACCGCGCTAATGGTGAGACGATTGAGGCTCTGGTTACCTGCCGCCTGGATACCGCAGAAGAAGTTTCCATTTACGAGGCTGGGGGTGTTTTGCAGCGCTTTGCCAAAGACTTCCTCGAAGCAGAAGCGACGGCCTGAGTTATGAAGTTTGCTCCTCAAGTTAAAATCCCCGCGACTTATATGCGCGGGGGAACCAGCAAGGGTGTTTTCTTCCGCTTGCAAGATCTGCCCGAAGTTGCCCAGGTGCCGGGGCAGGCCCGTGACAACCTGCTGTTGCGTGTGATTGGCAGCCCAGACCCCTACGGTAAGCAAACCGATGGTATGGGTGGCGCTACTTCAAGCACTAGCAAAACGGTAATCTTGTCGCCCAGCGATAAAGCCGATCACGATGTGAACTACCTGTTTGGTCAGGTTTCCATCGATAAGCCGTTTGTTGATTGGAGTGGTAACTGCGGCAACCTCACCGCCGCCGTGGGTGCCTTTGCGATCAATAGCGGTTTTGTAGAGCCCACCAGAGTGCCGGAAAATGGCATCTGCACCGTGCGCATCTGGCAGGCCAATATTGGCAAAACCATTATTGCCCATGTACCTATGACCAATGGCGAAGTTCAGGAAACCGGTGGCTTTGAGCTGGACGGAGTGACTTTTCCGGCGGCTGAAGTGGAAGTGGAATTTATGGACCCCGCCGATGGTGAGGGTGCCATGTTTCCTACCGGTAATCTGGTCGATGATCTGGAAGTGCCCGATGTAGGTGTGCTCAAGGCCACCATGATCAATGCTGGCATTCCGACGATTTTCGTCAATGCAGAAGCTATTGGTTATACCGGTACTGAATTGCAGGAGGCCATCAACGGTGACAGCAAAGCACTGGCGATGTTTGAGAGCATTCGCGTTCACGGTGCAGTAAAGATGGGGTTGGTCTCTAGCATTGAAGAAGCTGCCAATCGCCATCACACCCCTAAGATTGCTTTTGTCGCTAAACCGCAGGATTACACTGCATCCAGTGGCAAAGCAGTGGCATCTTCCGAGGTCGATCTCCTTGTGCGGGCCTTATCTATGGGCAAGTTGCATCACGCCATGATGGGTACGGCAGCGGTAGCCATTGGCACCGCCGCAGCGATCCCCGGGACTTTGGTTAACCTTGCCGCCGGTGGGGGTGAGCGCAACTCCGTTTGTTTTGGTCACCCATCGGGCACCTTGCGTGTGGGTGCTGAAGCCAAAGAGGTCAAAGGGCAGTGGACTGCCACCAAGGCCATTATGAGCCGTAGTGCCCGAATCCTGATGGAAGGGCGGGTGCGAGTGCCGGGGGATAGCTTTTAGGGAGCCTCTGAACAGCTCTGTGATGCCTCTGGCTTACAGAGCGGTTCACAATCAAGGCGCGGCTTCGCAGGAATGTCTAGACCTTTCGAGAAGTCGCAATGCGGAGTGTGAATCGCTCTGCAAGCCCCGAAGGGCGGGCCTTGAAGGCCACAGCTGCTGCGTTGCAGCTCTTGCAAAGGGCTAGGGTCTTTTGCCTCCCTTTTTATTTTTCCACTCCGTTGCTTCGCTATCTTTTATATGTGCCACTGATAGATTGGTTTTGGGATAAGGGTGGAATATTTCCCATATATTTATCTCATTTTAGGAATATTGTTCTCTTTTTTTGTTTTTATAGCTAATAGATGGTGTTGGACAATGTTGGTAAATGTTTTTGCGGTTTATTTGTGAGATTTAAACAAGCCTTTTATTTAGGGCTAATAGGTGTTACCTATTTTTGTTAGGTATCTGTTGTCTTAATGGTCACATTCAAATTGCTTTTAATATGGTCTTTATAGTTTAGAGGACGTATATTTAAGCTCTGCTGTTGGGAGTGTGCCGGAGATACAGGTAGAGATTTTTTAAAACAAATTCCTAATATTCATAAAAATTCAACCCATAAATTCTAAGGTTCCAATGTCCACCTGACTTGCCAGTCGAGCATGGCAGTAATAAATAGTGAACTAGTCCTGCTTGTCCTAGTCGCGATCCGCTCTATCGTATCTGAGTTTCTTACCTCCCTTCTTTTTGAGATTTTACCCTAGCCGCCGTACTGCCGACGGCCCTATGGGATGGCCATGCATTAAAAAATAAATGTGGCTTTCCTTTTGCAGCAGATTGGAGAGACATCAATGAGAATTAGAAAACCACTTACCTTTGCAATTGCAATGGCAAATGTCGCGGTAGGGTCGGCTTGGGCTCAGGAAGATAGCCAGCAGGATGACGATTGGGCGCTGGAAGAGGTGACAGTTACCGCAACGAAGCGTGAAACTAACTTGATGGATACACCGGTAGCGATCAGTGCGTTTACGCAGGAAGAGCTGGATCGCCAGGGTATCAAAAATGTAAAAGATCTGGGCAATACTATCCCCAATGTGGATATTGGCTACGACGCCTCCCAGTCCTCCCCAGTAATTTCCATGCGCGGCGTGCGTTCTACCAATACCAGCGAACTTGGCGATCCGGCGGTCGGCTTGCACTTTGATGGTATTTACTCATCACGTCCCCAATCTGCTATGGCAATGATGTTTGACTCTGAAAGGGTTGAAGCCATGCGTGGACCTCAAGGCACTCTTTATGGCCGTAACTCTACAGTAGGCGCCATCAATGTTATCTCAAAGAGACCGGTAATCAACGAATTTGAAGGTTCCGTGGGCGTTGAATTTGGCCGCTG
Source organism: Microbulbifer regidiadema (SeqCode) (assembly GCF_052466995.1). NCBI lineage: Bacteria > Pseudomonadati > Pseudomonadota > Gammaproteobacteria > Cellvibrionales > Microbulbiferaceae > Microbulbifer > Microbulbifer regidiadema (SeqCode). The sequence continues at coordinate 689,981 of NZ_CP174297.1, forward strand.
GAATCAGGAAATGGTAAAGGGTGTTATTAATATCCCGGTTTCTGATACCTTTGCTCTTCGCGCATCCTTTATGGATGAAACGAGAGACTCTTATCTGACTGGTTACTACGACGCTAACCAGTATGATAACCGTTATATCGACGCGGATACTCTTGGGGCTACCGCGCTTTCTGATGATGCAGCGCGCACATTTACTCAGGATGGCAACTGGTGGGCATCTGAGGATGTTTCCCTGGTAAGGGCTGATGCGGATGACTTCTACGGAAATGTTGACCAGCAAGCAGTGCGTATTGGTGCCCTGTGGGAACCAACTGAAGACATTTCCTGGTATGCCGTAGCTGAGCATTATGAGGACAAAAGTGCCGGTGGTATTAATACCATTGATTGTGATAAGGCTGATGAGCGCGATGATGGCGTAAATTGCGAAACTTATTACGGTTCCGGTGCCGATGAGTACACTGTAGCGGTTAATGTTCCTGGTGAACTTGATCTCACCATGACCTCATTCCGCTCTAATTTCCGCTGGGACTTTAGCGATAGCATGGCGTTTGTGTACAACACCGGCTATGCAGTACAGAATCGCAGTAACCTGATCGATATTGATGCGGGTCGAAATACCTGGGATATGAGCATGAGCATCACTGATGCCGAAAATATCTCATACTCCCATGAGTTACAGCTCCAATCGACCGATGATGCTCCTCTGCAATGGATTACGGGCCTATTCTATTTCCATGAATCTACGGACTTAAATGGTTACTTCCTGGCTTCGCTGGATAATGCCGTTTTCTGGCGTCAGCCAGAGAGAAGTGTTGATGCACTTGGGGCATTTGCCCAGGCAACCTATAGTCTCACCGATACTCTGCACCTGACACTGGGTGGCCGCTATACCTACGATGAGAAAAGCGATAAGGGCGGTAATAACCTAAGCTGTACTCGTGACTGGTCACAGGATACGGATGAAACGGGTGAGTATGGGTGTTTCCCCGCATACAGCCAGTCACTCTTTGGTGAGTTGTCCACTGACTACTTTGCTAATGACTCTATCTACACTATCGATACGTACAATGATATCAGTGACGATTGGGACAACGGCGATTACCGAATCGGTCTTGATTACGACCTGACTGACGATGTAATGCTCTATGCCTACGTCGCAACTGGATTTAAATCTGGTGGTTTGGGTGATGTTATTAGCCAGTTCGCACAAGACCCTGATACCGCCCAAGATATCCTTGATGAGGATGGCAATCGTATCGTAGTGGCCACTTTTGACACCAACTATGATGAAGAAAAGGTTGTTACTTGGGAATTTGGTGCTAAAGGAACTTTCCTGGATGGCCGTTTAAATCTGGCCAATACTTTCTTTTTCTCTAGGTACAAAGATATGCAGCTGGCCGCACCGGACACTGCGTATACTTACTACGTTGAAGAGCGAGACGATGAAGGTAACTTGACCGGCGAAATTACTACAGAGCCTTATGTAATTTACCTAACAAAGAATGCCGCTAGAGCAGAAATTATGGGTATGGAGTTTGAGTTCGACTGGGCTCCCTATCCGAATGGTCGAATTAGCGGTTTCGCCACCTGGATGCAGACGGAAATCACTTCTGACTTTGTGAACCGCTGGAACTTCAACAACCAGTCACTCTTTGAAATTGATGACTGGGGTGCAGCTCACGACAATAGTAACGACGAGCTATACCGTAACTTGAAGGGTAATGAGCTGCCTGCGTCACCTGAGTTCAGCTTCACCATCAATTATGACCACACCTTTGAGCTGGCGCATGGTGGTGCAATCATTCCGTTTATCGGTATTCACTGGGAAGATGAATCTTACCTGACCTACTGGAATGTCGATAAGCATGACTTCCCAGTAGGGGATACCTCTGCTTACGACGACAGCCGTGATTCTTTTTGGATGGTAAATGCTTCTGTGAAGTACATCAGCCCGGACGATCAGTGGAATGTTGAAGCCTATGGTAACAATTTGACTGACGAAGTTGTTCCCTACTATGCAGATGGAAGTGATGGCCTGGTGTCTGGCCCATTCTCCACTCCAATGAGCTACGGCGTACGCTTTAACTATAATTTCTAATTAGTTACTGCTTCGCTGTGACAAAAAGCCGGGCTGCGCAAAGCGGTCCGGCTTTTTTTATGCCTGAAAGAGGTGCAAGCCTTATGTGCAAATGATTATTTTCTACTTTTATGCCAAATTATACGAATAAGATAGATTGAAAATAGGATAATAATAGACCAGGGTAAAAGGTATGCGATTGCAGTGATTGCCTCAGATAGCCCGTCAGATAAATTCTCACCAAAGTGAGAAAGGGAGCTTGATATAGGGTTCCAGAAGGATACGTAGGACTTGGCATGCAGCTGGATTTGCACTAAATCCATCTGTGTGCGCTGGAATAGTTTGGCTTTTTTGCCCTGTGAATACTCAATATCAGATTGTACCGACGCTAATTTTTCAGCGATCTTTATCAAGGTGTCGATGTCATTTTCAGATTTCTGTTCGAGTTCTACCAGTCTTGACTGGTAGCGGAGTAGCATTTCAAGTCGTTTTTGATTGTCGACAATATACGTTTGCAGATCTTCAGCTTGGGTTTCTCGGTGTATCACTGTGCCTTGCTTTGATGCTAGGCCAATAATTTTATCAACGCCGTCAGGATGAGTTCTAAATTGAATGCTTCCGTGAGGGCTTTCATTGTTTGTGAGACTGGAGTCCAGTATGGTACATCCGTTCTCTATATCTTGCTGACAAAGTGACTGGAGTTTGTGAAATACAGGCTCAACTTCTGTGGCTGGTAGCTCTGCCGTCAGGAAATGTTCATAGGCAATATACTGGCTTCTCTCATTCCCATTGGTGCTTGCTGATGAGGTATCTGCTGTTGCTTTACTGAGGTTTTGAGCGTTGGGGCTGTATACGGATACCGCGTCTCTTTCCCTCGACTCTGAACAGCCGCCTAATATAAGGATAAGAAGTAGATAGTTAAAGAGTCTCATTTAATTCCCATTTACCTTGTAAGTTATTCAAATGGGTTGGAATCTAACATTGTACAATTCTTCAATAAAGACTATTGTCGGTGTGGGTGCTTTCTCTTGAGGGTTAATGCCTAGCATCTTAAGGGTGCATAATGGGATGTTTTTTTTGTGTTCCTTGGTATTTGTTTTATTCTAATTTTTTTGTTTTGGGGCAATGATGGCAGAAATAGAGCTAGAAGAAAGGCGGAAGCTGGAGCTGGTAGAGAAAGTTAGGGGGTATCTCTCTGAGGAGTTTGATCTGGAGGTTGGTAGCTTTGAAGCGGAGTTCTTTATTGATTTTCTTGCAAAGGAAATGGGGGCGGGGTTCTATAATCAAGGGCTGCATGATGCCCAGGTGGTTATATCCTCTAAAATAGAGGATATTTCTGATGCTATTTATGAAATAGAAAAGCCTGTTAACTGAAGATGTTGCCCTTGTTGAGTCTGGTCTCAATCAAAGGGCTACATGGATTTTTTGTTTACCGTTTGGGCAGGGGTTGTTTTTTGGGGTTTTCTGCCTGAATAATCAGCATGGCTGCAAAGACTAAAATTATTCCAGGTATAAATCGAATATTGAACTCCGCCATCCCCAGTAGCAGGGTTAATATTAATACGAATATTGGGTTTAAGAAGCTATAGGCTGCAACTTTGGTTGGTCCGATTCTTAATGTGCTGAACTGTAGTAGAAAAAAGCTGATTAAGGTAGTGAACAGGGCCAAATAGAATAGTCCACCGTAAGTTTCAGCAGGTATATGCCACCATTCTATCTGGTTCAAGCTGGGAAATGCTAATAGTAGCATCCAGAGGGCAGCGAATAGAATTACCCAAAATGTCATAATCTCGGTGGGTTCCCCCGAATGAACCCTCTTGATCAGAGGGTTGTAGAGGCTCAGCGATACGGCTCCCAGGGTGAATATCCAATCTCCTTTATTTAAATCCAGCGCTATTGCGGTAGTTATGTTGCCCCTGAATACAATCCAGGCGGCTCCCAGTGTGCCAAGGCTTAGGCCGATAACTTTGCGGGGGCTGCTGTGCTCACCATTAATGATCAAGGCAAAGATGGCCGTCATTGCCGGTACCGCCGTGAAAAGAGCGCCGGTATTGACTGCACTGGTGTACTTGAGGGCTTCAAACATGCACCAGAAAAAAATAACCAGGGGAATGCTGAGTAATGCATAGCCTAGTAGTTTTTTTTGGGGGGGTAGTCGGGCGCCGTGTTTTAAGAGAATGAAAGGTGCAAACAGTCCTGCTGCGATTAAAAACCGAATCATCATCATGGAGTCCGCCGGTAGTGAATCGGCGATAAGTTCGCCAACCGGAAATGAGCCGGCGACTAATAATGTACACATTAGCATCAAGCCGTGAACCCACCAGAGTGAAGAGCTGGCACTTGCAGTTGGGTTTATTTCCTTGGTCAGTTCACTCATGCCTATTTCCTCTATCAGCGAGAGGTAAGTGTAAGTCGTTTCTGCTAGGCTGATAATTCATCATTATAGCTATTTACTGTTGCGAAAAGGGAAATAGCAGCTTATGGAGGCTATTGCAGCTGCCCCAATATTTGTAGCGGTATTTGCAAACGATCTAAGTCACTGGCAATTACCGCGTTAACCATCGTGAGGCACTTATGCTGGCTACCAGGGGGAAAACGTAAATAGAGTGGGTAGGCGTTGTGAGTTTTACCTGCCAGGCTCCAATTTTCAGATAGTGGTTTAAAAATAGACCTCAAGAATTCTTACATCAAGATATTTAGTGAGTATCCCCCACGAAGATTTCAATCCGCTCTACATTGCCACTGGTATCGAGTACAGTAATCTGCTGTTTGCCACTTTGGGGTATTAGCACCAGGTTTTCGTTGCCAAGGGTTTCGCCTTGCGGTTCTCCATTCAGGAACCAATAGCGCTTTCCCTGGCCGCCAATAGCACTGAGATTGAGGTGGGGCAGGGGCGCCATGCTGCCGGTGGGGCGGTACTGGTTGCCATCACTGGTGCCGACAATCTTTAACGGCGTGCCGTTATTTGCCGCAGGGGCGTGACAGCCGGGGGCTGTGGGTGGGATTTGCTGACTCCGGGTTTGGTTCGCGGGTAACCAGGCCTCCAGCTCTTTGGGCCATAGGGCGAGGCTTTGTTTTACTGCACTGTGATCCATGCAGCTGGGCTTTACCCGTAGACCTTGCTGGTTGGCAAAGAAACGGAACGTTTGTGCCGCCCGCAGGGGTTCATTTTTGGGCGACAGTGTTCTAGGGGCGCGGCCTTGGATTAGCCAGGCGCTGTGCTGTTGGTGGCAGTGGCTGGTTGGTGTCAGCGCTTTTTGCCCGCCCAGGGGCCAGCAAATGATTTCCTGAGTGATCAACTCTGGTCTTTTTAGGTGCAATTTTTTATTGCCCGGTAATGCTGCGATAACCGCGCGCAGCAGCGGAGTGGCACTAATGGAACCGTAGTAACCGGGTAGGGGAGTGCCGTCTGGGCGGCCCATCCAGATACCGACAGTGTAGGCGGGAGTTACTCCAATAGCCCAGGCATCTCGATAACCGTAGCTGGTGCCTGTTTTCCAGGCGATATCCGCTTTGCTTTGTCGCACTAAATTGCGCCAGCGACGAGAGCCTTTACGGTTGGAGGCGAGCATTTCGAAGGTAATCCAAGCGGCCTCTGGAGACATCAGATATCTTTCCTGTAGCGGTTCCTCGGCTAAATAGCGAGGGGTTGCAGCTTGGCCTCCACGGGCCAGGGCGGCATAAATACCGGTCAGTTGATCCAAGCGCGCACCGACACCGCCTAGTATCATGGCCAAATTGGGCTTGCCGCCACTGGGAAGTTGCAGTGATAGGCCGGCATTTTCCAGAGTTGCTGCCAGGCGGCCGGGGCCGTAGTGTTCCAGCAGCTGTACGGCGGGAACATTGAGGGATCTCTGCAAGGCGGCGGTGGCGGTGACTGGACCGGAGAAGCCGCGATGGAAATTCTCGGGGCGGTACTCGCCATAGATGCGCGGCGTATCGCTGAGTAGAGCGGCGCTGTGGATTAAATCTTCGTCGATAGCCAGTCCGTACAAAAATGGCTTGAGTGTAGAGCCGGGTGAGCGCACGGCCCTGGCCATATCCACATAACCGTAGCGGCGAGTGTCCCCAAAATGCGAGGCGCCCACATAAGCGCGTACAGACAGGTCGGAATTCTCCAAAATTACCACAGCGGCGGACGTCTTTGCTGGGTAGTTGTCCATATGATCGCGCAGGAAATCCTCCAGTCCCCGCTGGATGTTGCCGTCGATTGTGGTGTGAATCACTTCCCGGCCGCTAATGTTGTCCACTAACCTGCGCGCCAGGTGGGGGGCGTTTTGTGGAAATTCGAGGCGCTCGGCATAGACGTTTTCCAATTGGGCGTGGTCGACATCTTCCGCGCGCCATATACCGAACGCTTGCAGTCTATCCAATACCTTGTCCCGGGCCTTCTGCGCACGTTGCGGGTGCCGATCTGGCCGCAGGCGACTCGGTGCCTGGGGGAGTACCGCTAAGAGCGCCGCTTCCGCGTGGGTGAGATCGGCGGCCGATTTTCTCAGGTAGAGGCGGCTGGCGGCCTCCACGCCTTCAATATTGCCGCCGTAGGGTGCCATGTTTAGGTAGAGATTGAGAATTTCCTTTTTGCTGAAATGCCACTCCAGTTGTAGCGCGCGCAATATCTGCTTGGCTTTGCCGGGCAGAGTCCTGCGGTGTGGGTCCAATAATCGCGCTACCTGCATAGTGAGGGTGGAACCGCCAGAGACGATTCGCCCATTGCGCAGATATTGGGCTGAGGCCCGCAATAGGGCCAGGGGATTGACTCCGGGGTGTTGATAAAAGTGGCGGTCTTCGGAGGTGAGCAGAGCCTCGATAAAGCGTGGCGACACTTTTTCCTGGGTGACCGGGTAGCGCCAGATCCCGCGACTATCGGCAAAAAAGCGCAGCGGTTTGCCGTGGCGATCGGCAACGACCCGGGCAAAATCCTGCGCTTGCGGCAGTGGTGGAGGGAAGACTGAATCCAGCAACAGCAGTATGCCGGCGAGGGCGGCCGGCATAAGCAGCAGCGCGCGAATTTTGCGGCTGCTGCTTTGCCAGACTTTTAAGACAGTGGCTAACAGCTTCACTGTTTACCGATTACCTGCATTTGTGTCATAGGGTTTTTACCGATGGCGAAGCGCTCTGGCTTATACATATCCTCTGCATAGGGTGGGGGCACCTGATAGGTACCGGGGGTTACCGCGCGGACAATATAGAAGAGATTAGTGGTCTTCCATCTAGGCTGGTCCAGTGCTGCTACAAAGCGGTCATCGCGGTATTCTGTGTGCTGGATATGATCCTGCTCATCCTGCCACTGGGAGATACTTTTGTTATCGAACTTGAGATCATCCACTTTGACACTGTCAGCCAGATTTTGATTTTCCAGTTCGAAACCCGCCGGCAATAAATCGACAACAAGTAGATCGGGCAGGCGCTGGTCTGTATCAATTCGTAGGCGAGTCAGGTAAAGCTCGCCCTCGCGAACCTGGCTGGGGGTGACCTTAGTGCCGTCGAGGTTGTGATAGCTGCGCCAGATTTTGATTCCTTTATCCATTGCCACTTTAGGGGGCTGTTTGCTGTAGCCATTGATGCTAATCGCGGCATAGAGTTTTTCTGTCTGCGCGGTTATCTCAAGTGCATCGGCTGCTTCGCGCCCTCGGAATAAGGCGCTGTGTGGGGTGTCGCTATCGAGCTCGCGTAAGTCATTGATACTGGCCAGGGTTGCGGACCAACGTTCACTATTATTGAGCTGCAATTGTGCCCCGGCCATAAATACACTGTTGCGCTCTTGAGTGCTTAGGTACTTGCGATTGCGGAGAATATCAGCCAATTCAAACAGTAAAGCCTCAGCCTCGGCTTTACCCAGGTTGTGCTCTAATAAAAGGGCAATCATCAGTGCGGTATCGCGCAGTTCTGAGCCGTAGTCGCCATAGTAGCCGTGACGGTTGCGTTTAATTTTAAGAGCCTTTTGCACGGCTTCTTGGGCCAGACTGGCATCACCCATAGTGTGCAGGGCAATGGCCATATGCAGATTGGGTAGAGGAGAATTGCTGAGGCCTGCGCCGCTTTCATAGAGGCTGCGCAGTTGGCCCAGAGACACTTTTTGTACCCGGGAAAGTACATAGGCAGCATAGGCCCGCGCGGCATAGGCATAGAAGTCGGGGTTATTGCTATAGCGCTGCTGATAAAAAGTGCCGTGTTCACGAGTGTAGTCTTGCAGGCGCTTGAGAGTCGACTCCAGGCGAGTATCGTCAAATACGATCCCCTGATCCCTTGCTCGCAGTAATAGATCAGCGGCATAGGCCGTGAGCCATTGGTTTTCTGGAGATTCGGAACTCCAAAGGCCAAAACTACCATTTCTTTTTTGCATGCTGAAAATGCGCTCAATACCCGCATCAATGCGTTTGGCGCGCACACTTTCCTCTAGGGACTCAATCCCTAATTGGTGTTGCCGCTGTGGCGTTGCCATAATCAGCGGATAAACGCGGCTAGAGGTTTGTTCCAGGCATCCGTATGGGTATTGCAGCAGGTTGGACAGATGCTCCTGCAATTGGAGCTGTGGGCGGCTATCCAGAGATACCAGGGTTTGTATGGTTGCCGGCATTAGGGTGTCGAGCAGATTTCTGTCGGCACCAAACTTCTCACCCTGAGCCAGCAGTCGGCGCTGGTTGTGGGTGGTGGCAGGCCAGGCGGGGCGGACGCCAAGGTGCCACTGTTGTTCGATGGCGACATCATTTCCGTCTTTATCAACGGCGCCATGTACGACCAGTTGGAACTCCGCGTCTCCGCTAGCCCCTTTGGCGCTGATTGGGAAGCGCAAAGTTTTGCGCTCACCATCAGCTAATTCCAGTAGTCGTTCACCCATTGCTAGATTTACAGCGCCCACGGCTTGCATCTTCACTGTAAGCTGCTGGGGGCGGCCGCTCAAATTATTGAGGTCCAGCGCCAGGGTACTGCTATCGCGGGGAGCCATAAAGCGAGGTAGCGCAGCCTGGGTGACAATCGGTGAGGCGATCGTCATTTCTGTGTCGGTACTGCCGAAGCGGTCTTTGCTGAAAGATACCGCCATTAGACGCAGGCGGCCATTGAATTCAGGTAGCTGTAGTGCGACCTGTGCCTGCCCCTGCGCATCGAATTCAACTGCTCCAGAGAATAAAGATACGATTTGTATGTCAGAATTGGGCTCGCTGCCCCCTCGGGTCAGTTCCTCCGCATCGCCGCCAAAACGCTGTTCCACCAGTTTGCCGCTGTTGGACTCAATAATGCGGTGATAAATATCCCTTACATCCACACCATAGCGGCGCTGGCCGAAAAAGGCTTCAAACGGGTCTGGAGTTTCGAAGCGGGTGATATTGAGTACACCGACATCGACAGCAGCTAGAGTGGCCCAGGCCTTGCCGCCATTTTGCTTTATAGCCTCTGCATCGGCAGTAATAGTAACTTCCACTTCTGTGCCGGGTAGGGCGGTTGCGGGTGCTTCAAGTGAAAGGGCGAGGCGGCGGGGCTCGCGATCCAATGGTAGGTGGGTGAGGCCAAAGGCGCGATTGGGCGCGATACGTTCACTCTTATCAGTGGGGCGCAGTGCAGTGACAGAAATATAGGTATCGTGGTGGTCCCACTCGGGGGAGATTGGAATATCGACTGTGGTGCCTGACTTCTGTACGGATATGCGTTTGGACCACAGCAATTGATCGCTTTCCACTAAAACCAGCGCCTCCCCATCGGCGGGCGCTACTATGGTGAGTTGCGCCAGATCGCCGGCTGAATACTCGGGTTTATCTAGTGACAAAGCCACAGTATCCGGGCGCGCTGCCTGACCTTTGGTGACCTGATCTTTGCGCCACCAGTAATACCAGTCGCGGCCGGCATGAAAGCGCAGACTGCTGGTTGCTCCGGTATTAATATCGGTGACTTCCAGTCGGTAGTGGCCATATTCAACCGGTACAATCAGCTTTAGAGGTTGCCCCTCGGTGAACTGCAACTGGCGATTGAAGGTTTCAAATTCTGCGCTGTTGTATTCGTAATGCCAACCCTCGTGTGTGGAGTACTCCCAAAAATATTGACGATCTTCGGAGATAAGTACTGCTGTGAGATTTCGCCCGCTAACGGGATTACCCTGTGCATCGGCAACAACAATATCGAATTCTGGCCTACTGTTAGCAGAGGGGTTTTCCTCGCCAAAATTAGGGCGAATGCCGACTACTGGATGCTTGGGCCACACTAGCACTGGGTGTTGTCGGATCACCGGTCGGCCGCCGGACTCGAACAGACTGGAAACCAAGTTGACCTTTAGAGGGTTTTTTACCCGCTTCCAGCGGGAGTTTAGGGGTAGGCTGCCCAACCCCTCACTGTCGAGCTCGATAGTTGGAGCGTAGAACTGTCGGGTGGGCAATGATTCATTGATGTCTCCAAAAAGGAAGCCCTTCCACTGGGGGAAGGGTTCTCGGTAGTGGCTAACCTGTACCAGGGTTTCCAGGCGGTTCTCTGCCGCTGGTGCGCCATACAGATAGCTTCCTTCTATTTTGAGCTTGAAAGCTTCACCATGTCCCTGGACTAAACTGCGCTCTTCACCATTCTGTAGAACCAGCTTCATACGTTCCGGTAAGAATTCTTCTACCTTAAATGGGTAGTTCACCTTGTGCCCATCGGCTAACTCAACTTCTAGACGCCAGTCACCGGTAGGGGCACTTTGGGGTAGAGGAATCAGCTTTTCGTAATACCCCGGCGCGCTGGCATGCCAGGTAAATGTGCGTGCGCTGGTATTGTCAGGTTTTATCAGTGCTGCCTTGATCGGTAGGTCTTTGATATAGCGCCCGTCATAATTTCGCAGCAGACCGCTGATCTGTATTGATTCGGTGGGGCGATACAGGTCTCGCGGGCCATACATAAAGAACTCTATCGGCCGTGAAGGGCGTTGGCCCAGCTGAAAATCCGATAGATCTAGTGCGGGCTCGCGCAGGTCGAGCATGGAGAAATGACCGCTATCCAGGTCTCGTGCGACAAAAAAGCGTTGTGCATGTTCTTGCTCTTGTGTCAGGGCAAAACGAACATGTCCATCTTTGTTCGTGGTGTGCTGCTGGATCTGCTCTCCTTTGTGGTTAAGCAGTTCAATATCGACACCCTCTAGGGCCTCGCCTTCGTCCAGAGATGAAACATAGAGGTCCACACTATCTGGATAATAGCGTGCATGTAAGCCTAGATTGGAGATAGAGAAGTGAGTGATGTCGTACAGGTCTGTGTCATAGTTGCCCGCTGGGAACATCACTGCGACATAGATACCCGGTTGCTGCAGAGGGTCTATATGCCCAATAGAGAGATCAAAGTCCCGCTGAACATATTTTTCCTCGGTTAGATCGAATTGAGCCGTATAGACAAATTCGGTGAGTTTGTTGAGCGCCTTTAACTGGTAGTAATACTTTAGTGACTGATTTCTGGTCAACTCAAGGAAGTCGGAGTAGTGCTCTGGATTCACCCTGTGAAACTCAATTCGTACTGCTTCAACACTGACCGCAGTAATAGGTAAACCCGGGGTCACGGTTGCCGGGAAAATACTTCCATTGCTGGAAAAACTGATACTGGGCTCTATCCGGCGGGTGCGAATGGTATGCTGTTGCTTTTTCTGTAGCGCCAGGCCACTTTCACTGGCTAAGCCGGGGAGCAACTCGAGTTTATAGCGAGTATTCGGCTCCGTGTGGGGAAAGTAGAGGATTTTTTGGTTATCAGATAATACCCAGCCACCATCAACAGCCTTACCGTCGCTGCGAGATAAATGCAGATAGGAACCAAAATGGATATTACTTTGTAGTGGCTCAGAAAAGATCACGGCTATAGCGCGTGCGTCTTTATAGGTCCTTTCTCCAACATGTGACACCTTAAGGCTCTTATCGACCGTTTTCACCGTTTCAGCTTTGTCGATGTCATTGGGTAGAAGGGGCTGAGTAGAGGTGCTCGCGGACTGAGTGTTAGGCGTGTTCGCTTCAGCGGTTCCTGTGTCTCCAGCAGCCCACTTAGTTCTTGCCTTAGGCGTGAGGACCAATGGCGGTGTTTCAACTGCTTGCTTGTGATCACCACTTTTATGAGGCTCTGTTGCTGGCGCCTCACTGGTGTCGCGCACTGAGTCTCGAGTATCCGGCTTTCCCGATGGCTCTTGCGTGCACGCTACAGCAAAGAGGCAGAGAAAAATGACCGTAATCCAGCGCGGTAAGCGGTGTGGAGACATAGGTATTTCCTTATTGGTCGTTTGAAGCGGCGGACAATTTAATAGGTCTTTAAAATTGTCTCAAGCTTTAATATTTCCCGGCGTACATTTTCGGGGAGTATTAATTGAATTTCCTGAAGGAAAAAGTCTTGCTGGTTCGTTCGTGCTAGAAATGGGGGTGGCTAGATTTGTTGAGCCTCGATACATTGATCAGTAAAAATTTATCTTAGGAGTCTCTGAATAATTTCGCGATACCTCTAATCTTCATAAGGGTGCATGTCTGGGCACGATCCCGCTTTAGAGTGGTCGTAACGATAAATGCTTGCCAGCCTGTGAATATACAGGTATCAGCCTTTTTCTAGGGCGTGGTTAAGGCTCAAACTCTATCTCTTTTGCGATTTCAGTAGGGCTTTCTTCAATGGCCTCACCCTGTGAAGTTTCACTGCCGCTACGGTAGCGCATTGTCATCTGGCCCGTTGCAATTAGAGTCCCCAGACTGTCATACACCTCTGTATGCGAATAAAATATTTTCCGTCCAGTACTTGTTAGTTGACCTATCGCGGTGAGCTGGTTGGTTTTTGCTTGGCCGGTGAAATTTGCATTTAAGGATAGGGTGAGGGACCTGCGCCGGCGGTGAGGGTGGGGGCAGTAGAGGCCACAGTAGGAGCCGGCTATATCGATTAAACTTGTAATAAAGCCCCCGTGGGGCACACCGTGAGTGTTTAGATGCTCCGCTTGTACGGTAACGCTGATGACAACGCGGCCTTCTTGCCAGTCATTTATCTTTACACCCAGGTGGTCATTAAAAGGGGGTTGTTTTTTATACTGCCAATTCATCTGATTTTACCATAAAAATATAGTGAGCCGGCACAGGCGGCTCACTGAGAGGATTGATATATTGCGAGTCACCCTGGGGAAATAGCAATCAGTATTTCTATCCATGCAGTGGCGCCGGCTAAATTCTGCCAAATAAACAAATATAACAGACAAATAAAAGCTACCCCCTAAGTAACTGCTGGAAGCACCGTGTTCAATTTGGTATAACGGCGTGCTTTAATGTACTGCCAGTAATTGGTATCTCGGGACAGACCGCAGATAAATAAAATAAATACATAGCAAAAGAGTAGAAGGTGGGGCTGCTGGGTATAAAGCAAAATAGGTATTCCGGTTTCAGGTGCAGAGGTTGGGGCTCCGGCCGGTCCGGCTGAGCCCCCTATGATTTGTAAGCTTAACTCTGGCTCTCAGCCCACTGCGTAAATGTTTTGTCCTCTTGCGCGAGTTCGATGAGTAACGGGGCTGGCGTCCAATAAATATCGCCGTGCTGCTCGCGGAATCTACAAATTATTTCGTAGACTTTTTTTAACCCGATACTATCGGCATAGTGCATGGGGCCACCGCGATGAGGGGGGAAGCCGTAGCCATAAACGTATACAACGTCTATATCGCTGGGGCGTTGGGCTATGCCATCTTCTAGGATTTTGGCCCCTTCATTAATCAGGGCGCAAGTGAGGCGATTGAGGATTTCCTCGTCGGAGATTTCCCGCCGTTTTATCCCCTGACTTTTAGCTTGGGCTTCGATAACTTTCTGTACTGCTGGATCGCTGTGGCGAGCGCGGGTTTCGGGATCATAGCGATAGTAGCCGGCTCCACTTTTCTGTCCCAGTCGCCCCATTCCTACTAAGGCATCGGCAATACAGTAGGTTTTGGGATCTCCCCGATCGGATTCGCACAGGTTCTGACGCGCCTTGTAGCCGATATCCAGGCCGGCTAGATCCCCAACGGCCATAGGGCCCATAGCCATCCCCCAGGATTGCATCACAGTATCAATTTGCTCTGGAGTCGCACCCTCTATCAGACAGAGCTGTGATTCCCGGCCGTAGGGCCGCAACATACGATTGCCAATAAAGCCGTAGCAGTTTCCAGCTAATACTGGCACTTTCTTGATCGTTTTGGCGAGCTGCATGGCGGTAGCGACAACATCATCAGCACTTTGGGAGCCACGAACTACTTCGAGTAGTTTCATAACGTTGGCAGGGCTGAAAAAATGCATTCCTATAACATCTTCTGGCCTATTGGTTGCCGCTGCAATTTGATCAATATCCTGATAGGAGGTGTTAGTTGCGAGGATGGTGCCGGGCTTGCAAGAGTGGTCCAGTTTGGTAAAGATTTCCTGTTTGAGCGCTATATTTTCAAATACCGCCTCGATTACCAAATCTACGTCAGCCAAGTCTGAGTAGTCAATTGTGCCGGATATCAGCGAGAGGCAATGTGCTTTTTGCTCCTCAGTGAGTTTCCCTTTCTGCATACTGATCGTGTAATTCTTGTCGATCACTGCTAGCCCACGTTGTATCGCAGTTTGATCAATTTCTACCAGCTTAACTGGAATGCCGGCATTGGCGAAGTTCATGGCGATGCCGCCACCCATAGTGCCGCCACCGATAATGCCGATACTTCTGATTTCACGGATCGTTATATCTTTAGGTAGTCCCTTAACTTTATTTGCGCTGCGCTCGGCAAAAAACAGATGCCTGAGAGCGGCTGATTGGCTGGAAAGCAGGCACTCAACAAATAAATCGAGTTCTTTCGCGAGCCCTTTCTCAAAAGGTTGTTGAGCTGCAGCTTCTATACAGGTGACGATATGTTGCGGTGCGAGCTGGCCACGAGATTTTTTTTCCAGGCCTTTGCGGAAGTCAGCGAACAAGCCATCAGGGATATTGGCGGCATCTATGGCCATGTCTCTGACTCGGCGCAATGGGGCTTTGTTATCGATCAACTCACGGGCAAAAGCGAGTGCTCCCGCCAATAAATCGTCATCAATAATCCGATCTATCAGTTGCATACTTGCGGCTTTTTCAGCCGATATTGGATTACCCTTGGTGATAAACTCTAGTGCAGCAGCAACGCCAGCTAGGCGTGGAACGCGCTGGGTGCCGCCGGCCCCCGGCAGTAGCCCTAATTTAACTTCTGGCAGGCCAACTTTGGCAGAGGCTGCGGCGCAGCGATAATGACAGGCTAGGGCGATTTCGAATCCACCACCGAGTGCAGTGCCGTGAATGGCGGCAATCACTGGTTTACAGGAGCTCTCTATTTCTGTAATCACTTCAGATAGTGCGGGTGCCTGTGGTGGCTTGCCGAACTCTGTAATGTCTGCACCGGCGATAAACGTTCGGCCTTCACACAGTAATATCAGCGTTTTGGATGCATCTTCTTGCGCGCTCTTAATGGCTCCCCAGATACCTTCACGCAAACTGTGTGAAAGGGCATTGACAGGAGGATTATTCAATTTAATGACACCGATATCGCCAATAAGCTCATAACTTACACTAGACATTGCTATCTCCAGATCTTAAGTGATAATTACTTGGTTCTAAGGTTTATACCCGCTCGATAATGACTGCGATTCCCTGGCCAATCCCGATGCACATGGTGGCCAGTGCGTAGCGGCCGCCGGTACGTTCAAGTTGACGCAATGCGGTGAGTAGAATACGGGCGCCGCTGGCGCCCAGCGGGTGGCCAATAGCAATAGCGCCACCATTGGGATTTACTCGTGGGTCCTGGTAGTCGATTTCGAGCATTTTCAGGCAGCCCATAGCCTGCACGGCAAAAGCCTCGTTGAACTCCATTACATCCATATCTGCAAGCCTTAAACCCGCTCGGGCCAGGGCTTTACGGGTCGCCGGAACTGGCCCCAAGCCCATTATTCGTGGCTCTATACCTGCAATGGCGCTAGTGAGAATGCGCGCCCTGGGCTTGAGATCTGCTGCTTGGCCAGCTTCGGCACTGCCAATAATTAGCGCTGCTGCGCCATCATTGATACCGGAGGCATTGCCAGCAGTAACCACGCCACCTTCAAAGAGCGCAGGCAGGGTTTGAAGGCGCTCCAAGGTCGCATTGGGACGGGGGTGTTCGTCGGAGTCGATCAGCCGTGCAGGTTGTTTGCGACCTTGGGGTACTTCGATAGGAATAATTTCGTCGACAAAGAAACCATCCGTTCGTGCCGATTCATATTTAACTTGCGATGCCAGTGCAAATATATCGCACTCTTCTCGAAGGATATTCAGCTCTGATGCAATGTTGTCTGCGGTTTGTGGCATGGTATGGCTGCCATACTTGGCAACAATATTGGGATTGGTAAAGCGGGGGCCAAGGGTTGTATCTACCAACTCCTGAGTGCGATCAAATGCGCTATTTGCCTTGGAGAGAACCAGGGGGGCGCGGCTCATCGACTCGACGCCCCCTGCAATAAATAAGTCTCCTTCAGAGGCGCGAATACAGCGGGAAGCATCCGCTATAGCGGATAAGCCGGAGCCACATAGACGATTTACTGTTATGCCACCAGTGGATACCGGCAAACCGGCAAGCAGGCCAGAAAATCGGGCAACGTTGCGGCTGTCCTCCCCCGCCTGGTTAGTATTGCCTGCGATAACATCCTCAAAATGTTGAATGTTAAACGGATTGCGTTCAATCAGAGCTCTAATAACGTAGGCGAGCAAGTTGTCGGGCCTGATACTGGAAAGGTTGCCCCCGTGGCGGCCAAAAACACTGCGGCCGCCATCATAAATATAGGCGTGTGGCATAATGAAATTTCCAATGATGAATTTTTATTTGTAGTGAGTCATACGGTAATCTGTTCTGTTATTCAAATTCCAGTGTCACTGGTAAGTTTTCTAAAGCCTCCTCTACAGCGGCTTTACTAGCGGATTGTTCAAGTTGTACTTTTGCCACTTGGCCAAGGGAACCATCGAAATGAGCAGAAAAGTTAGCCGCGATACGCTTTGCCTTTAATGCTTGGCCTACGGCATATTCAGTAGCGCGATTGCGCAGGGCGGGTTTAAATACTTTGGCTACTGCGGTTAACGGAATCTCATTAATAATTTCCACACGTTTGGGGATGGCGGCACGTTCAGAAATTTTGCTGCGGCAATAGTCAATAAGCTGTTCTTCTGTCGGCGGATTGTTGGATGGATACAAAGTAACGTAAGCCACCGGAACTTCTCCAGCGTAGGCATCGGGTTGCCCCACCGCAACGGCCATAGCAACGGCAGGGTGGCGGCATAATGGTTCTTCTATGAGAGCGGGGTCAATGTTGTGGCCGCCCCGAATAATGAGATCTTTAGCCCGCCCGGTTAAGAATAGATTGCCATCTCCATCGAGGTACCCCATATCGCCGGTGTTAAACCAAGTGTTGTCGATCCAGGCTTTGCTATTGTCCTCTTCTGAGAGGTAGCCAGAAAATATATGTGGCCCCCGTGCGAGGACAATGCCTATTTCGCCAGTTTTGCAGCTTCTTATCAGTCGAGTGCCGTCTACTTCGGCAATTTTCATTTCCATATAAGGTAGCCGTCGGCCGACACTACCCTCAGGTGCTTGCATATCGTTGGGAGGGCGAGCTAAAAGAGAACTGGACTCTGTCATGCCATAGCCGTTACTGACAAGGACATTAA
The DNA here is from genome assembly GCF_052466995.1 of Microbulbifer regidiadema (SeqCode). Lineage (NCBI taxonomy): Bacteria > Pseudomonadati > Pseudomonadota > Gammaproteobacteria > Cellvibrionales > Microbulbiferaceae > Microbulbifer > Microbulbifer regidiadema (SeqCode). Next base: position 707,676 of record NZ_CP174297.1, read on the forward strand.
ATTTTTCCTCGAAAGCATTTTTTAGCCCTGTCGGTAGTGGGGAGGCGCCACAGCCGATATCAGTCAGGCAGCTGATATCATTATCACCCACAGGAATTTGTAGCAGTATCCCGAGAATGGTGGGCACAGCGGCAAAGCCCTGCGCCTTAAAGCGAGCAACATGGTGCCACCAGTTGGGTAGGACATTGGGGGAGCGAAACCCGGAGGGAGTCATAATAACAATGGTGCGTCCGGCCAGCAGGGTACCAATGCCGGCAACGACCGTGCCGAAGATATGAAACAGCGGAAGTCCGCTCAGAGTAGTGAAGCGTCCCTTACTCGATGTTACATCCGTATTCAATTGGGCGACGAAAGCGATATTGCTGTGAGTTAAACGAGCAATCTTCGGCCGTCCAGTAGTGCCTCCAGTATGAAAATAACTAGCTGTATCATCCCCTTGTATATGACGTCCGCTCTTGAGGTAATCATACGGCTGCTGGGATATAGCTGAAATAAAATTGTCCACATGAATGCCGGCGGGGATGGGTAACTTATTAATTGGCTTTTTACTGATTAGTAGTAGAGCCTTTAAAGTGGGAACCTGATTAATAACCCGGGTTACCTTTTTCCATATTTCTTCACTGAGATCTTGAGCAAGGGTGACCAAAACCTTGGCTTTGGTGGCATTCATTATTTCGATAATATGCTGGGGCTCCAATAGCGGATTGATGGGGCTGGCAATACCTGCGGCCTGTCCTCCCCAGAGTGCGAAATGGGTTTCGGGCAAGTTAGGTAGCAATAAAGTAACTGTCTCGGTTGGCCCAATGCCGAGAGAGTGGAAAAGGTTGGCCGTCTGATGGACTCGCTGTGACAGCTCAGAAAAGCTTACTTTTAGCGTCTCTTCATTGGGTGCAGCTGTCGGCAGGAACTCAATAGCTGGATCATGTTGGTAGAGGCGCGCAGCTTGGCGAATTAAATCAAAAGTGTTTTCCCAAGGGTATCGTTGTGAAAGAGGGACTTTTTCGTAGGCCTGAATTTCGGCGAGTGACTGTAGTATTAGATTGGAGGATGGCGTAGATGTGATCGACATGGGGGTTCTCTCACTTTAGTTATTATGACGATGACCATAACAAAAATGAACACGGCATTCCACTCTGCGGAATAAGGTGTTAATGTTTTGCGTATTGACAGGCGTTTAATATGTTTTTCAATAGAAAATGACGCGATAAACTCCAAAAAAATAAAAAGTACGCCATTTTTCTTGGGGTCTGATTTTCAAGTTTGCTGAGCTGTTGCCTTTCGCGCCTGTTGGGTGTGAGTGGATGTTGCTGGTATTAGGATTTTTGATGGCTAATAAAAGGTTTTGTGTGCCATCAGTGATGAGTGTTTAGCGCTAGTTGCGAGAATTGTTTGATGGGGTTGCTTGGTGGGGTTGGTAAGTATTGCTCCGGCAGATGCTGGGGCTCGCAATAATTTGTATATCTGTGTTGTGTAAAATGGTGATAGGGGTCGTTTATAACAGTTGCTGTTCAATGCGCCGATTAATAAAGGAGCAGGCGAATGAATATAGATTTTTCTCCCGAAGAGTTAGTCTTTCAGCAGGGGGTTCAACGGTTTCTCCAAGAGAAGCTACCTGAAGATATAAGAGAGAAAACCTTGAAGGAAATCCCTCTGGATAAGGAGGATTTTATTCGCTGGCAAAAGATACTTTATGAGCAGGGCTGGGCCGCTACGAATTGGCCGGTTGAATACGGTGGTACTGGATGGTCTCCCACGCAGAAGCATATTTGGGCCAATGAATGTGCCAGCTTCGGCGCACCGGAGGTGATTCCATTTGGCTTGAAAATGGTCGCGCCAGTGATCTTCACCTATGGCAGTGAAGAGCAAAAGCAGCGATTTCTCCCAGATATTTTGGCAAGCAATGTTTGGTGGTGTCAGGGATATTCGGAACCCAATGCCGGCTCAGATTTGGCCTCCTTAAAAACTACAGCTGTTCGCGATGGTGATGAATACATCGTCAATGGCACTAAGACCTGGAATACTCTGGGACACTTCGCGGATTGGATCTTCTGCCTGGTCCGTACGGGAGGACCGCAAGTTAAGAATCAGGCTGCTATCAGTTTCCTGTTAATTGATATGAAGCACCCAGGTATTACCGTATCGCCAATTATGACTTTAGGTGGGCACCATGAAGTCAATGAAGTTCACTTCGATAACGTGAGGGTGCCTGTAGAAAATCGTATTGGTGAGGAGGGGCAGGGCTGGACCTACGCCAAGGTTTTGTTAACCCATGAGCGCACAGGCATTGCACGAGTGGCCAAATCTAAAAAACGCCTACAGATTTTAAGCGATTTGGCTAAAGAAACTCGCGATGGAGAAAGTAGCCTGCTTGAGAACCCGGCTTTTGCGCAAAAGCTGGCCGAGGTTGAAATTGATCTTTTGGCTCTAGAATTTACTGAGTTGCGCGCCCTTGCAGCGGTGAGTACAGGCGGTGCACCAGGCGCCGAATCTTCTATTTTGAAAATTAAAGGAACCGAAATCGCTCAACTTATCGATGAGCTATATATGGAAACAGCGGGCTACTATGGGATGCCATTTGTCAGAGAGCAATTTCTGAGCGGATTTGATGGTGAGTGGGTGGGGCCCGGTGTTATTGCAAGTAGTGTGCCTCGCTATCTAAACAACCGTAAATCCTCGATTTATGGTGGAAGTAATGAAATTCAGAAGAATATTATCAGTAAGTGGGTACTTGGCTTGTAAGTGCAGCACCTAAAGAGGACTTGAGCAATGGATTTCTCCTATAGTGAAGAGCAGCGGATGCTGCAAAGCAGTGTTAGCAAGTTTATCCAACAGGATTATGATTTTGACCGCCGCTGTAAAATAATAAGCAGTGATACAGGCTTCAGCAAGGAAAATTGGAAGCTATTTGCCGAACTCGGCTGGCTAATGGTGCCATTTGGTAAAGACGATGGAGGTCTGGGTGGTTCTGCCGTCGACCTAATGGTGGTGATGGAAGAGTTTGGTCGCGGTTTAGTAGTCGAACCCTTTTTGGCCAGTGCAGTCCTAAGTGGCGGCCTAATAGCAGATAGTGCTAGTGAAGTACAGAAGCGCGAACTCTTGGGAATGTTAATGGATGGGCAGCTACAATTGGCATTCGCATTTACTGAACCACATAGCCGTTATAACCTTTCTGATATCGCTATGACCGCAGTACGGGATGAAGACAGTTATGTTCTGAATGGCCATAAAGCGGTTGTCCTAAATGGTGAAGCAGCGGATAAGTTATTGATCGCTGTACGTACCAGTGGGGATCAGCGAGATCATGAGGGAATCACCTTATTACTTGTCGATCCCAATACGGAAGGGCTTCTGCGGCATGGCTATACTACTGTGGACGCGCATCGGGCTGCCGAAATCAAGTTTAATAACGTAAAAGTGCCTATAGCCAACCGGATTGGCGTGGAGGGAGCAGCTTTTTCCATTATTGAAAAAGCTATTGATAGGGCTACATTGGCGCTATGTGCTGAAGCTGTTGGAGCTATGGAAAGGATCTATAAGAAGACGGTTGAATACACTAAAACACGGGAGCAGTTTGGCACTCCTATTGGAAAGTTCCAGGTATTACAGCACCGAATGGTGGATATGTTTACAGAGTACGAGCAGGCGCACTCAATTCTGTTAATGGCGGCACTGCACCTCGATATTAATAACGGAGTTGCGCCCAAGGCAGTATCCGCTGCAAAAAGCCGTATCGGCAAGGCTGCAAGGTTTATTGGTCAGGAAGCGATACAGCTGCATGGTGGTATCGGGGTAACTGAGGAATTAGATGTAAGCCATTTCTTTAAGCGCCTGACGACAATACAGTATTTGTTTGGTAGCACCGATTACCACACGTTACGATTTTCTAAATCCTGAATTTTAGAAATATTAAGTATAAGGAAGGCTCACTCTCTACTTTTCATTTTTCGAGGGTATATATATGGAAAAGGTTGTTGAACACATTAAACCTGTAAGCGTAGGTAAAGTAGAGAGTGTCTTCAAACTTCAAAAAGAGGCATTCCACAACAATCCCTATCCGGATCTTCGGCAGCGTTTAGAGAGTCTGCACAAGCTGGAGCAGTTGATTTTAGAAAATCAAGAATCAATTGCGCAGGCCATTAGTGAGGACTTTGGTAACCGCGCCATCCAGGAAACCAAGATAGCAGAGATTTATGGCTGCATTGAGGAAATCCGGCATGCCTGCAAGCGTTTAAAAGGATGGATGAAACCCCAAAAACGCCATATATCCCTACTGCTTAGAGGGGCAAAGAATCGTGTGCTGCCCCAACCGAAAGGGGTGATCGCTATTATTGTCCCGTGGAACTACCCGTTGCTTCTCTCCGTTGGCCCCTTGGTTAGTGCGCTATCTGCGGGTAATCGCTGTATGATTAAAATGGCAGCTAGTTCGCGGTCACTAAGTACGCTGCTGCATTACTTATTTAGACAATATTTTCCAGAGGATTTAGTCTCTATTCTACCGGAAGTGACTGCTGTGGAGTTTACAGCGCAGCCATATGATCACCTGCTATTTACTGGGTCGAGTAGAGTTGGGCAAGTAGTGATGCGCAGAGCTGCGGATCACCTAACTCCTGTGACTCTAGAGTTGGGTGGAAAATCACCAGTTATAGTGTGTGAAGATTTTGATATCAATATCGCTGCAAAACGCATTTTAAGCTCAAAGTTTTTCAATGCAGGGCAAACTTGTGTGGCTCCAGATTATTTGTTGATTCCGGAGGATAGGCTGGTTAGTTTTTGGGAGTCGGCTAAGAGATTGGTATCTAAATGGTATCCGTCTTTACATTCCAAAGATTATACATCGATAATTAATGAGGAGGCGTTTAACCGCTTAGAGGCATACTTGCAAGATGCTCGAGAAAAGGGGGCTAAAGTTCAGCCGCTGTTAGAGGTTAAAAATAACAGGCGATTGAAGAAAATAGTCCCGACTCTAGTATTAAACCCAACGGAGGATATGAATCTTCTACGAGAGGAAATATTTGGTCCTATTCTGCCTGTTCTCACATATAAGAAGTTATCTGATGCGATGGGGTATATCAATCATAGAGATAGGCCTCTTGCGTTATATATTTTTAGTAATAGCGAGGATCTTCAGGATAATATTGTCAAAAATACAATGTCTGGAGGAGTTTGCATCAACGACTGTGCAATGCACGTGTCGCAAGCAGATTTACCTTTTGGTGGCATTGGTGCGAGTGGTATGGGGCAGTATCATGCCTATGAGGGGTTTTTGGAGTTTTCAAAATTATGGCCAATCTTTAAACAGGCCAAGAAGTCGGCCGCAGGGGCGTTACAGCCACCATATGGGCAGAGATTTGATAAAATCTTTAGATTTTTATTGCGTTTTAAGTTGTGATTCTACCGGGCTAAGCGGGAGGTGGAGTGGGAGAGTATAAAAAGGCTCTGCTAGTAGCGAATTAACATAGCTTCAACATTTCTGACTAAGTTTTTCAATAGGGGGGCTACCTCATTCTCCAAAAAATCTGGGTTGAGTCGATAGGCAGGTCCGCCAGCGTTAAAGGTATAAATGTGCCCCTGGCTTAAAGGTAGGGGCACAGCGATACCATTGACATCGCGGTTCCAATCACCAAAGGAGCAGCAGAAGCCACGCTGTTGGTAGCTGGTGACAGCTTCTTCAAAACCGGCTCTGATCGCTGGCCATTGATTGCCGGTTTTTTTCTCTAGGTAGCCATAAAAATATTCCCGTTCTTCCTGGGGGAGTGCCGCTAAAAAGGCGCGTCCTGAACCACTGGAGGCTATGGAAACTCGATTGCCAATTTCATGGCGAAAAGTGGTGACATTTGCTGGAGCGCAAAACTCAACAAAGATCATATCGAGCCGGTCACGATCAGAAAGCCCGACAGCCGTGCCGGTAGAATTGGCCAGGTCCTGCATCAATGGTTTGGCTACCTGCCTGACCGTGAGATTGGAAACGAAAGCATAGCCGAGAGCTAGGACGCCGCTCCCTAACTGATACTTTTCCATTCGTTCTGAATAAGTTAAATAGCCTAACTGGGTTAGAGTGTAGGTTAATCTGGAAACGCTGGAGCGTGGGAGTCCGGTACGTTGGGCGATCTCTAAGTTACCCAGAAAGCCGTCACCAGGTTGAAAAGCCCGAAGCACATCCAGTCCACGGGCTAAGGCCTCAATGAATTTTCGGTCTGGTTCGGCATCTTTCTTTCTGGGGCGGTCACTTAGTGAAACCATAGAATCAAGCTCTCCTTGCTTATTGATAAGTATACAGTTTTTACTCTTTGATCTGAAGGGGAGTATACGAATTTATGAAGGGGGTGATACAAAGCACTGGAACTATCAATAAAGTGGAGGATGGTTTATGGGGTTAGAATGGGAGTAGCTGCTAAGATATGTATAGATAATTTAGTAATTTTTGTACTCTTATAAGTGCCATGGGGTAGTTCAAGGATTTATCCGATATAGGCCGTAGCTAAGTGAGATTGTTGCCGTTAATTTTAAAGTGGCTAATTATTTTACGCCTGAGGGATAATTTTATATGAAATTATATTTTTCCGGTAAATCTCGCTATTGTGTTCAATTTGAATCGGGCACCTCCTTAAGCGTGATTCTCCAATTTGATAAGGGGTAAATCTCTCTGGATTGTATTTGTTCTGCGTGAGTTGCGGTAAACAATATGAGCTTCCAGATTGGTCGTACACCCTCCCTTGCTGTATAGGGTTCTTCTATTAACCGCTCTCGTTTCAGGCTAATAAAAATCTTCTTCCGATGCGTTGCTTAAATAATTTATATTGTGGCTCATTGGGTGCACCATTTATGCTGCCTTAATAGCGCTTGGAAGGGGGGGGGCATGCTGGCCGCCTCAATCAGGGAGCTACATAAGATCTTTTGGAGGGGGATGAAAGTGATAGTCATTACTAATACGAAGCTTACAAAAATTGTATCCATTTGATGAATTAGGTGTCAGCCCTGTAAAGCCCAGGTGTGTGTAATATTAGTAGCTTAAGCTTGATTTGTGGAATTTGATGAGAAATTCTTACCCAGAAGCCCCTCTGTGGTTGGCAGTTTCTGCCTGCCATCAGTGTAAGTCATTTTTTACTCTTTACATCAAATCTAGTTTTTACATTTGACCTTACCCCGCTCTCTTTCTGCCCCCTCCCCTCATTTCTTTACTGGCGCGGTAGGCTATTTGTAGTGGTTTCTACAGACTCTGCGAGCTTAGAGGTTGTAGGGGCTTGAATATCGTGATTCCCGATTTGAAATACTGGAGTGTCCCTTTGTTGTCATGCTTCACCTTGCTCGGTAGTTTTGCCCTCTAAATAAAGTGTTTAGAGGTGTTAGGTCACTACGGGGCGCTTTGTTAGCCTTTTGGGCTTCTTTTATTTTATAGTTTTAAGATGCTAATTTTTGTTTCCTGTATTCCTCTCTGACTGTCGTTCTCTGCTGGTTATGGGTGGTCTTTACTGGTTTGGCACTTTTTTCACCTGTTTAGTACAGGATCTGTTGTTGCATCAATATTCTAGTCGGTGTCAATAGAGATTGTGGCTCGCCCTGTGTGCAGGGAAACGTTTCAATATTTTGAAGTATTTATATATTCCCATGAGGTCACGTCTCGACTTTTGGCTTGGTTTTCGTATGGCTTCTCTATATTGGACACTCAAACGAGTAGTATTTGAAAAGGGGTGCTGCTTTATTGTGAATTATAAATCTGCTGGCTTATATGTGAGGTGCTTTGAGTGCAGTTATGGTGCACTTTTTGAGGCTCCAATAAGGTTAGTCGAGTTAATTTCGATAGCGAGTTTCCTTGAAATGGTTTTTGATGTTGTGCTTGCTTGTAATGGGCTGTAAGTAATTTTATTTTTTGGTTGAAATAAATTTTGGATTTTATTTCAACGGCCTTATAGGAAAAATATGTTATTTTTTCTATGCTTTTACTGGGTGGTGATCAGTCAGAGATGGTCGCTAAAGGTCAGGTAGGCAGTTTTGTGTGTGCAAGCTATAACTAAGCTTGGTGGGCTTGTTCACCATAAGGTGTAGGCAGTCTATGTAGAGCTCTTTATGTTCGAACGTCTCAGCTATCCCCTGTTGGCAACTTTAGGTTTAATCATTTCTATTAAAAAGGGAAAAAAGTATGAAAGGTATAATTAAATTATTGATACTGCCGCTGGCATTTGGATCACAGGCAGTATTTGCGATGTGCACACAGCATGCCAATCTTCTTACTGGATGGGTAGGGCTTGATAGCCCTAATAAGACCGTTTATGCAGATGTCACCTCTCTCTCAAATGAATGCTCTTGCGATCATGCAAGATTCACTGAGTCGAACACAGATGCGAATATGGCGCTAACAGTTCTTCTTGCAGCTAAAGCATCTGGCAAAGGGGTTAGAATCGACTTTATAGATGCAGAAAATTGTAGTTCTGCATATAGGGTTTATCTAGAGGAGTGATATATTAATCCGGCAGATAGATGGTCTCTCTAGGTTGTATGTTTAAGTGAGTGGTGTTTGAGGTAAGATACTCCGCTGTAAAAGGAGCTGTAAATCTGCCGGGTTAGTGATTGTACATAAGGGGGTAAGTAGGTTTGTGGCTCTATAAAAAACTTCATACATGGAAGGGTTACGTTTTGATTGGGGGTAAGATTTTATGCGTTTTTATCTCCGCCTTAGTTTCTTTGGGGCTGTATTTCGGACTCTAAGCATGCCGTTTCTAAGTCAATAGGTTCTCTTTTGGTTAGGAAATCCACCTGATGGTAGGTGTGTGCGCTGAGTATTTTTTTCTTGAGCTTTGGGCTGCTCCGTGTCTAGGGTGTTTTTTACATGCCCTGGGTGGCTTAGCGCTAAAAAATTAGCTAGATGTAGTGGTGTGCTAAATTTGGCCGCCTGACATTGAGTGTTATTATCACACTCAATAAGATCAGATAAAATTATGACCAAGTCAGGAAGAAACATTTTTCCTTAGAATTTTACTTAGAAGCTGAGTAGCTGGTAGTCGACCAGAGCTATACGGTAGAAGATGCTTGTGAAGACATGGGGGTCGGTAAATCTATTATGGAATCATAAATTTGAAAGCTGCGTGCAGAGCGAGGTGGGAAAGCACCTGTAGGTATTGTCATCACGCCCGTGTGGTTACGTATCCAAGAGTTTGACTGGAAGCTTATACGGGTTGAAGAGGGAAAAGAAATTCTAAAAAATCTGCGACTCTCTTGATGTTGGGCTCGTTGAGCAATTTAAGATAATTGATCGATGGCAGGAGAGCTACACTCAGCGATTGTGTGACGTATTTGACGTACACCGGAGTTGGCGGGGTAGGCCGCGTGAACAAAACCGAGGGAAGTACAATTACAGGCCCGAACTAAAGCTGTCCATAAATTTAGTAATGGTTCAGCCGGAGCAAGGACAATATCAAAAATCGTAATGCAGGGGGTATGTAGCTTAGCCGATACCGTGCAACACGACGAATGAAGCTACTCGCCCTGAAAAGTACTCAACTACCGAAGCATCAGTACCGGACAGCTGAGCAGCCACATATTGATGTGCTGAATCACTTAGATCGGAAGTTTGATGTGGCGGATACCAATAAGGCTTGGCTGGTGATATTACGCATATCTGGACAGGGGGTCGATGGGCGTATCTTGCAATTATTGTTGACCTATTTGCACGTAAACCTATTGGGTGGGTACTATCGTTACCCCCAGACACAATACTGGTGAAAAAGGTACTTACGCTGCCCTATGAATCACGAGGAAAGCCGAAGGGAGTCTTGTTTCACTCGGACCAGGGATGCTCGTACACGGGCCTTGCCTTCACAGTTACTATGGCGCTACGGTATGACACGGAGCCTAAGCCACCGTGGAAACTGTTGGGATAATATACCGGCTGAAGGTTTCTTCCTAAGTTTGAAAATAGAATGGGTGTCGGGTACCGGATATAAATTCTTCTCCTCAGCTAAGCAGGGGGTCACTAATTCTATTATTGGCTACTACAGCCAAATACGGCCACACACACAAAAAAATGATGGGCTGCCACCAGGTGTGGCGGAAAGGAAATGTTGGAGTGTTCAAGATTGGGTGATCAAAAATAGTTGACCACTACAGCGCCTATTTTTATGAGTGACTAAGTGATTATCTCTTAAAAGCAAGGGTTACTTTGTCATTTGTGTTGGTGTGATATTGATTTTTATGACTTCCATAGTGTAGGCTATTTTTGGATTTCAGATCGAGCCATAATTTTTATCGAGCTTAAGTGGGCTCTGGTGGTGGATTGCTAACTTTGCAAAACCTGCCATAAGCTAGTTTGTCAGAGGCTACTTAAGTATTAATATTGGAAAGGGGGTAAATAATGAGAGCTTTGTTGTTGGGGATTTCTGTACTTGTATTGTCGGTGGATTGCTTTGCCGGGCCTGTAATGACGGCTGATATAGTAAATGTTAGAGTCAGGTCGGCGGTCACATATATAAAGCTAGAAGGGTGTAACACATATAGTAAAATATATTTTGACACAGAATATGAAAAAGCTATGTATACAACTGCTCTCACTGCTGCCACATCAGGTAAGCCAGTAACAGTTGAATTTGAAGAGTCAGACGGTTGTAATTCAAAGGAATCTGAATTAATTTTTTTGGATATTTCATACTAAAGCCTAAAAAATGTAATGGTGAGGGGCTGCGGGCAGGGGCAGCTTATTTTGAATCTAAGCTGCCTCAGTGAAACCCTTTTGATGTACCAGTTTATTTGCAGGCAGGTCTAAAGGGTCCCTTGCGTAGCTCTGAGTTGGGGCGACCAGCTCATATTGAGGGAGTTGCACTTGATTCCCCAGATTTGAAAATCGTTTTCGATCATATTGGTTATCCCTGGCACAATGAAATAATTGCCTTTGCCACAAAATTCCCCAATATTTATATCGCCCCTCCGCATACAAACCTAAGCACCATCCTCAGGAGTTGGTTTCATTTATAAAAGCTCACAGTAAGAATAAAGTAATATTTGGAGCAAGTTACTCTATGCTCGCGCCGGAAGTGTGTCTGAGGGATGTGCGCTTACTTAGCCTGAATCCTGATTAAGGAAGCATCCGCCCTATTCTTATTCAAAAATGTAAAAAAGTTTTTAAATTGTAGCTGATGTTAAGGGTTGAATATTCTCTAAGTGTTAATCTTTGTTAAGGTCTTTAATCCCTGCGCAGTTCATCCTTAATCGCAATGGGATTGGGGAAGTTCATCACCACAATGTAAGATGAGACTAGGAATGTCAGGATAGCCGTTGCCTGGATTAGATGTGAAGCGGCGCTGCCAATTAAGTTTTGTGAGTAAGCGAGTAGGGCGATTAGTAGAGAGAACTCACTAATTTGCCCAAGCCGGAAGCCGATGTCCCAGGACAGCACTTTGTGTTCGCTTCGATTTCCCAATAAGTAGTGAAATACAGCGGGTTTTATGATCAATACTGCCGCTGCAGTTACCAGTGCCGGGAGGAAGATCTCTGGCACCATTGATAGCTTGAATTGAGCCCCGAGGCTGAAGAAAAACAGGATAAGGAAAAAGTCTCGCAGAGGTTTAAGGCTTAAAGCGATGTATTGTGAGATTCTACTGGCGGCTAAGGTAATACCTCCGATAAATGCACCAATTTCCCTGGAGAGGCCGACGATTTCGGCCAGCTCCGCCATTCCCATACACCAGCCTAATGCCATTAGGAACACGTATTCATGGAAACGGTCAAACCGGGAAAATATAGGTAGCAAAATATATTTAACGATTAGCCAGGCAAATAGAATTAGTAGCGGCAGTGAGCCAAAAGAGAGAGCCAGCTGCCAAATTTGTGTATCCCCTGTGTTATCACTAAGTAGTACCATTAGACAGACGATGGCTACAAAATCTTGGAAGAGCAGCAGTCCCACCATTAATTCGCCCAGGTGTTTATGGTGAAGCACCGTTGTGGGGAGTAGCTTGATGCCAATAATAGTACTGGAGAACATCAGGGCCATCCCAATAACCCAGGACTCAATCGTAGTAAAAGCAAAAAGTTTACCAAGCCCAAAACCCAGACCGAGAAAAATTGTACAGCTCACGAGTCCCACAAATGTCGCCTTGCGCAATACAGCCACCAGTGCCTGCGGTTGCATATCCAGACCGAGTAGGAACAAGAGAAAGATGATCCCTACGCTAGACATATCGGAGAGCAGGCGCAGATTATCGATAACTGCAAATCCTGATGGGCCGAGCAGTACGCCGAGAGCGATATAGGCGACGAGTAGGGGCTGTCGGCCAAAAAGGGCGAGGGTGGCGAAAATTGCTGCGCCACTGAAGATTAGAAAAAACGACTGGAAAAGAGAGCTGTCCGCCACAGGCTATCCTTGTTGTGAGCGAAATTTTAACAAACCCCTAATTAATACCGAGATGTCTGTTGCAGAGAATAGGGCCTAAAATTTACAGATCTCAAGGCCCGCAAAGGTATTACGGAATTGATTGGAGGCTCCTTAACTATTATCCATAGATGTGCGAGCAGCTGAAAGTGTTACTTGTCTAATGGGCTTGTAAGCACAAGCGCTACTCCCCCGGCGGTATGGGGAGTTCGGTAGTACTTTTGATCTGCTCCAGGGCGAAGTTAGATACAATGTCACTGATGCCAACATGCCGGATAAGCTCTTTGTAGAAGCGATCATAAGCGGTGATATCGCTAACCACGACTCGTAGTAGGTAATCGTATTCGCCGGCCATACGGTAGCAGGCGACTACCTCTGGCAACTGTGCCATGTGTTCGGCGAAATTGTCGGCCCATTCCGGTGTGTGCTGGTCAGTTTTCACCTGGGCAAAAACCGAGACTGGTAATCCCAGGATTTCAGCATTGAGCAACGCAACTTTACGCCGAATGATCCCGCTTTTTTCCAGCTTTTGTACTCTGCGCCAGCAGGGGGTCTTTGTCAGGCCCACACGCTCCGCCAGCTCCTCAATTGAAAGGCTGACGTCGGATTGCAGAATCGCGAGAAGTTTTCTATCAATCGCGTCAAGTGAGGACATAGTGCTACGCACTCCCTATAAGTCGGGGGGGCTGTGTCCTTGTATAAATGGGTTTGCCACCCTGGCATACTGCCCCTTGTAACGTATTTTGACGGGGGAGGTGCTAGGGGTTCCGGGTTAAATCTTCGGTTTCCCATTGCACCCATTGCAGATACGATAGGCTCATAGCAAGGGTGTTGGTAGTGGAATTTTCCCTAATGTGCAAATCTTCTGGGGGAGCTTTTTATTTTTACTGCGGGGACTTGGGTGGAAATTGACCGCCCAAGTCCCTGGAGGATATCAGGCTGCATCTTTAGGTGGGAAGCGCGGCTCAAACAGCCCCATATCAATAGCCTCTTGAACTTTGGCCATTAGGTCAATTTCAGTCAGTTCCTGTAATTGCTGCAAGCTGTTCAGTACATAGTAGATGGGCTGCACAATATCAATGCGATAGGGGGTGCGCAGGGCGGTAACTGGGTCAAAGTCAAAGCGCTCTGGCTGATTGCTGAGTGCGTATAGGGTTTCCTTCGGGGAGGAGAGAATACCACCACCGTAGATACGCAAACCGTCGGCAGTATTCAGCAGGCCAAACTCGACGGTAAACCAGTATAAGCGGGCTAAGTAGGCCCGCTCTTTGGGGGAGGCTTTGAGGCCGAGCTGCCCGTATTTGTGCGTAAAGTTGGCAAATGCCGGGTTGGTAAGCATGGCGCAGTGGCCAAAAATCTCGTGGAAAATATCAGGTTCTTGCAGGTAATCAAATTCTTCAGGAGTGCGGATAAAAGTTGCAACGGGGAATTTACGGTCTGCGAGAAGACCAAAAAAGGTCTCGAAGCCGATCAGTGCAGGAACGCGGGCAACTTCCCAGCCAGTTTCCCTGCGCAGCACGCTGGAGACCTCCTCCAGTTGCGGAATGCGATCGGTAGGTAGATCCAGCAGTTCAAGGCCGTGCATATATTCGTCGCAGGCGCGCCCAGGTAAGACATCCAGTTGGCGCTCAATTAGGCGCTGCCAGGTTTGGTGTTCAATATCGGAATACTCGATAAAGCCCTCTTCATTGGGCTCGCGGGCAACGTATTTACTCGCCTTCTTTGCTTCTTTTTTCATGAGTGTCTCTCCGGTAGCTCGCTGATCTGAGCTATTTCCCTCTGCTGAGATCAGGCTGCTGAACCTGTTGTTGTTATCTTCGACCTCTATTTTTAGCCAGGGGTGCCCGGGGAGGGGAGGGCTTGGAGTGGGCTATTGCGTCTTCTGGGGAGTTCAAATTACACTTTCTGTAAACATTTCTTTACAGGTGGAGCTGTGAGGGTCGAAATAACCTGCGCTAATCGTGTCGGTATATTGCATGAAATCATGCAAATTTTTGGTGAATATCGGATAAATGTAACCTCTGGTGAGCTCGGGGGAGACAGTGGTGATAAGGTCTACCTCTCTGCCCCGGGAATGCTTGCTACCCAATACCAGACAATCGAGAAGTCCCTGCACCGGGTTCCCGGCGTCCAGCGAGTGCGGCGTATATCCCTTCTGCCCCTGGAGCGGCGGCACTTCGAGCTGGACACCCTGCTGAGGCATGTGACAGACCCTGTGCTCAGTGTGGATAGGGGCGGGAGAGTTGTTGCCGCGAATTTGGCGGCTGCCAGAACCTTCGGCGTGAGCCTGGATAAGGTGCCAGGATTGCAATTGCAGCGCTTCCTACCTTTGATGCAAGTCGCTGAATTGCTGCGGGATTTCGCCGTGCCCCGCTATGGCCTGCCACTGGTGGTTCGCGGGCAGAGTTTTCGGGTGGACTGGTCTCCGATAACTCTGGAGGGGAGCCCCGGAGCGGTGGATTCACTTGCCGGTGCAGTTTTGCGCCTACAGCCCTGGGATAGTAGTGAACTCATTACTGAGTTGCCCAGACCAATGGTACTGTGGGATTTCGACTTGCGCCGCCAAAGCTGCCTACAGTTGCAAGACTTATCTGAACTCAGTGCACCTATGTTGATACTGGGTGAGCGCGGCAGCGGAAAAACGACCTTTGCTTGTGCGGTGCACTATCTTTCACCATCCGCTTCAAAAGCGGATTGTTATCGGCTAACTCCGCGCTGTGGAGCGCTACAGCTGCCGGCTCACCTACGCCAAACGGGCACGTTAATACTTGAGGATCTGCATACGCTGACGGCGGAGGCTCAAATAGAGTTACTCAGGGAGATCCGCGATCTGCCGACATCGCTGCGTCTAGTGGCGACATCGAGTGATAGAGGGGCTATTGCAGCGCCGCTGGCACAGCTCTTTTCTTCTTTGGCCATATCCTTGCCGCCGCTGCGAAATATGCGCCCGGCATTACCGCGTTTTGCCCGTGCTTTAATGCGACAGGAGTCTTCCGAGGCAAGTGAGCTCGACTTTGATAACCAGGTGATGGAGCTGATAAAGCTGCACGACTGGCCGGATAATTTTAATGGACTGAGTGATTACTTGAAGGTCGCATCGAGTCAATGTTTGATCAGAGAAGGGGGGGCGATCGCTTGTACAGATGTACCGGATTTAATGGTTAAGTCTGAGCTGCCCTGGCGAGATTGGGCGCGCGGGCTCTCTTATAAAGAAATGATGGCGCAGCTGGAGAGGGCCCTGCTGACCGATATGATCGAAGGCCGCTCCTCAACCAGGGAGCTGGCCAAGGAACTGGGGATTTCCCATACGGCAGTTGCTAACAAGCTGCGTAAATATGGTCTCTCGATGAATAAAGAGTAACCGGGGTTAGCGCTCAATCCGCCCGAGTAATATATCTTTGAACATAACAAAGTCCCCGATAAAGCTGTAGACGGGGTATTTAAAAGTGGCTGGGCGATTGTTTTCAAAGAAGAAGTGCCCGATCCATGCCAGGCCATAACCTGCAACGGGTGTAACTGCCAGCCACAGCATATTGGAAGTCACCAGAGCCGCTAATATTGTCGCAAATACCAGACTGGTTCCCAAAAAGTGCAGACGGCGGCAGATGAGATTGCTGTGTTCCTGTAAATAGAATGGATAAAATTCGTGAAAAGATTCAAATTTTTGCGCTTCTATAGCGGCCATGCTGTGCCTCCTTATTTTTATTGCACAATCAAGTGTAAGACGAATATCTAAACCCGCCAATCAGGGCGCCGGCGTAAATTATCTGTTAGGCTGCCGCAAAAATATGCGGTTATCCCGCAAGTAAGCGACATGAGGAAGTTATGGCAGGTCCACTCGCACACTTAAAGGTACTCGATTTAAGTCGTATTCTTGCCGGTCCCTGGGCTGGGCAGGTATTTGCTGATTTTGGTGCAGAAGTTATCAAGGTAGAGCGGCCGGAACGAGGGGATGACACCCGCCACTGGGGGCCTCCCTACCTAAAAGATGAGCAGGGGAGCGATACTGCTGATGCTGCGTACTACCTCAGTGCTAATCGCGGAAAAAAATCAGTGACGGTCGATATCACTACAGCAGAGGGTCAGGCCTTGATCAAGGAGCTGGCGGCGCGCTGCGATATTCTTCTGGAGAATTACAAAGTAGATGGATTGAAAAAGTACGGCCTGGATTATGAGTCTATCAAGGCGATCAACCCCGGTGTCATCTATTGCTCAATCACAGGGTTTGGACAAACCGGGCCGTATAAAAATCGTGCGGGCTACGACGCCATGATCCAGGGAATGGGGGGGCTGATGAGTATTACCGGTGTGCCGGAAGGGCAGCCGGGTGCGGGTCCGCAAAAGGTGGGGGTGGCCGTTGCCGACCTAATGACCGGAATGTATGCGGTTTCCTCTGTTCTGGCCGCTGTGGTCCACCGGCAGCATACGGGGGTCGGCCAGCATATCGACCTTGCGTTGTTGGATACTCAGGTGTCATGGCTCGCCAATCAGGCGCAGAACTACCTTACTTCCGGCAATAGCCCGGAGCGACAGGGGACTGGCCACCCCAATATTGTGCCCTATCAAGCAGTTCCATCAAAAGATGGCTACTTTATGTTGGCAGTGGGGAATGATGATCAGTTCAAGCGCTTCTGTGTGATTGCAGGTGTTGAGCAATTGGCGGAAAACCCCGCCTATGGGACCAACTCCGCGCGGGTTATGGCGCGTGAAGAGCTGGTACCACAGATTGAAGCGGCAACACGTCGGCAAGACTCCGCTTGGTGGCTCCACCACCTCAGCGAAGCACACGTTCCCTGTGGACCGATCAACACGCTGGAAGAGGTCTTTGCCGATCCCCAGGTGCAGGCGCGGGGCATGGTGGTAGAGCAGGAGCATCCGGAGGCTGGAAAAGTGAAGACTGTACGTAATCCGGTAATTTTTTCTGAATCGGCTCTCGACTACACCCAAGCTCCACCAGTGCTGGGGGAGCACACTTGTGCAGTGTTGCGTGAGTTACTCGGCAAAAGTGATGAACAAATAGAGCAGTTACGGAAAAATAAGATTGTGTAAGTTGTAGCTCACAATTAACCCGGCACAAGGATGTGCTGTGCAATTTAGGGAAAAGTGATGGAACTTGATCACGTCAATATTACCGCCCCTATGGAAACCCTCAAACGGGTGCGGGACTTCTATACACAGGTGCTCGGCCTGACTGAAGGCGAGAGACCCAACTTCAAACGCGATGGTTTTTGGCTCTATGGCAATGGCAGGGCCGTTTTACATTTGATTGATGGTGAGGTGAGTGGCGAGCAGGTGGAGAAACCCTACCTGGATCATATTGCCTTTCGTACAGATGCTCTTGAGCCGATTAAGCAGAGATTGGACGCTCTTGGTATTGCCAGCCGGCAAATGGATGTACCCGGTCGCAATCTGCGGCAATTGGTATTTTTTGATCCTGTGGGGGTTAAGGTGGAGGTTAATGCACAGGTTGATTAGCCTCCACTTAATAAAAATCGATTTTACTTGCTCATCAAGAGCTAATGTGCTCTCTAAATTATAAGTGCTTCCTATTAAAGCCCCCGGCTTTGCCGGGGGATATTTACTGTTATTGAGAGGCTTTATTGGCAAAAAGCTTCTCAAATGCATCGTAAACTGCAAGGTGTAGAGTGTCGCCATGATCTAACTGCTCAAAGTAACCAAAGTGTACCTTCGCTTTGCTCTTCTCATTATTTAGTTTATTGAAAAGTACTCTGGCCAGGCGCTCCATGGTTTTTCCTTCTTTTCCTACACCGATATAAATCAGCTTGTTATCACAGCAGTTTTTCGGAATATCAGTCAAAAGAGATTCTCCGCTCCACCATAGGCTCGGGCTGATAATAATATAGTTGTCGAAAAGGTTTGGGCGCTTCCATAGGATCTCTGTGGCTACAAGTCCACCCAATGACTGACCGATCAAAGTGGTACTGTCTTCTGTGCGATAGTTTTTTTGATTAAAGGTTGGGCTTCCCTGTCAAGGAATTCAATAAACTTTTTCGACCCGCTTGACGATGGAAACTCCTGTTGATCCAAAGTTTGGGTTGAGGGAAATGTAAAGTCCCGCTTTCTGTCAACATTTGCCACGCCAACCAGAATGGATTCAGGAATCATGTTGATCCAGGAAAACGCCCCGAATTGTAGTATGCCTGCGATATGGATGAAATCTTCGGATAAAGAGCCATCTAAAAGATAGATTACGGGATAGCTTTTACCGATTTCGCGATGATAGCTGTCGGGTAGGTAAATATTTAAGGTACGCTGCTCATCCAGGATTTTGGATGCAAAACTAATGGAATCTCCAACTATCAAGGGGGACTTCTCAATATCTATCGCGTAGACAAAAGTTGACATAAGGAGTACAGCAAAGAAAGAGAAATACCGGGCCATAGCTTTTGTATCCATTAAAGGGTGTATTCTGTTGAATCGGGCAGGCTTGTTTTGTCTGGTTTGTTGAGATTCTGAACAAGTAATCAAGCTAATATTAACACCTTGTAATATAGCTTTTATAGAAGTTTTCGTTGATTTGTTGTTCGGAAGTGCTCGCATCAAAACATCTAGTCTAAATAGGAGGGCTGTTCAGAATTTTTTATCAGTTGGGTAGTTTTGTAAACTTTCTGGGGGGGTAATAGGTGTACGAATACTCCATTAGTTGCTGTCCATAGAGTTAATACGTTTATCTGAGTTTGTCGTTATAAATGGAGCGGGTGCCTGCCCGTATTCCTGTTATAGCCTTTAGCAGCGATGAGCTTCTATTGTCTATAGCGATCTTCTATTTTTCAGGGAAATACCTGTTAGTTACGATGGAGATTGCCGGTTAAGACTAAAGCTGACAAAGAATTGCAAGTCAGTTTTTTCTTTCATGTGTCTCGATATGATTTCTAGTATCTGCTGCACTTTTTCGGGTGGAAAGACTTAATCAGTTGCTACTTATTCTAAAAGAAAATATCAAGGCTTTAGTCAGTTGCCTACTTTGAAACCTAACAGAGGGAACTGTTGTGGTTACACACTTAGATAAAAATAATATTGCTGCGACTTATAGTGAAAATTGTTCGATCAACCCTACCGAGTCGCTGGTTGAGATGTTTGTTGATATTGTTCAAAAAGGTCGCATTTCCAAAGGCCAGTGCCCGGCCTTACGCCCGGTATTCCTCAAGCCGCACGGCGTGGCGAAAGGCACTTTTCGGGTTCGCAGGGATATTCCTGAAAACTTCCAAATCGGATTGTTTGCCGGCGATGAATATGAGCTCTGGGCACGATTTTCATCAGATACACTGCCGACTGTTAGCGATTTTAAAACGACTTGTGGTATCGGCCTCAAGCTGTTTGATACCCCAACGCCGAAAATATTTGGCCTGCCGGATGAAACAACCTTTGACTTTATTATGCAGAATTACCCGGTATTTTTTGTCGATACGGCAAAAGATATGTGCGAATTCACCAAGGCGGGGGTTATTGATGGGGATTACGATCCGTACCTTAAGGAGCACCCCAAAACGGCAAGGATTCTTAACGATATGGCTCAGCCGGTGGGGTCGGTTTTGTCTATCCCCTACTGGGGTATCCTGCCCTTTGCACTCGGTGACAAGCAGTACGTTAAATACATGCTGAAGCCGACAACCCAAGATCAACCGCCGCATACTGCACCCGCCAATCCCACTTATCTTGCGCAAGAAATGGCAGCTCGCCTAGCCAATGAGGCGATGACTTTTGAGTTTTGTATCCAGCTGCGTACCAATCCTGAGACTATGCCGCTGGATGAAGCCACGGTTGAGTGGCCGGTGAGTGAAAGCCCATTTGTACCCGTCGCCGATATTGTATTTCCCAAACAGGATATCAATAGGCGCGGGCAGGCAGCTTATGGTGAAAACCTGAGTATGAATATCTGGCGGGTTACCAAAGAGCACAAGCCACAGGGCTCAATCGCAGATGTGCGTAAAGTGGTCTATGCGGCATCGGCTGATACGAGACGCAACGCCAATGGAGTGCCTGATGGCGAGCCGATCACCGCTAAGCCCGATGATTTAAAGGCCCCATGCAAGGATGAGGTTATCGTTCGAGCGGCTATTCACCCTGGTATCGGGGTTGCACGGGTTGGCAATGCGGAAACTGACTTTTTCATTGGCCCTGAAGTCACCGACCCGCCGGCGCAGCCCAATGGTTTCTATCGCACGCCGGAAAGCACCCTGAAACGCCAGGCTGCAAGGTTCCGTCTATATGGTTACAACACTGCCGGCGAGGTGGTACGGGAGCTGACCAGTAGCAATGCCGATATTGAATGGAAGGTCCATATCGCCAACCGCAAAGCCAACTGGTTTCACTTTATTACCGCGATGGATATTCCTGAAACCAAGGATCTTGTTGTCGATCGCCGCAATAAAGATGTGACGGGCAATAAACGCAGCAGCCTAATTATTGACCCGGGCGAACGTAAAATTACAGGAACTTCACAATCGGGCACAGCCTACCGCTTTGCATCCGGCAAGTTTAAGGAGCAGTTCGTATATCTGGGGGAGTTGCAAACAGATGATCAAGGGCGTTTGCTCTTCTTGGGCGGACACGGTGTTTCGGCGTCACCTTCCGGCGCGCCGCCGTATATTCCAGCGGAGCCGGACTCCTTTAATAATGCGGCAGACTGGTACGACGATATGTCTGATGGCCCAGTGAATGCCAGTGTAGCGATTAACGGTCAAGATATCCCGGTAGAGGGTGCCTGGGTTATCACCGCGCCACCTAACTACGCTCCAGAAATAATCGGCTGGCGCACCATGTATGATCTACAGGTGGATATCTACACCCAAGCCGGTTGGCTACCGGTCCCTGATAAAACCCGCTTTACCCAGGATGTATTGCCGCAGCTTCAGCGGCTTTCCAATTTGCAGTGGGTAAACAAAGGCTATGCGTCAATGTTCGGTAAAGGCCGGCCAATGGACTTTAATGATCCGGACTTTGTTGCCCAACTGGCACAAACACCAACGATCATACCTGATCCCGTAACAGGCGGAATGATTACCGTTGATCCCTATGGTCAGTTGCGCAACCAAATGCTGAACTCCTTCCGGCCGTATCAGCCACGGGTAAATGATCCGCGTATTTGGCCGTGGTTATACGGGGATACTTTTGATGGTGTGGTATTTGCTGAATCGCCGAATACGATGCTGGCCTTGCCCTCTCTTCAGCAGTTGCATTTGCAGCGCTGGGCCGCCGGTAATTTTGTGAATGACTGGCACCCAGATTACCAAGCGCCGTCATCGCTTGATCAAGTACCGCTGGCAGAACAGCCCGCCATGCTGGATAAGGCAGCGATGCATTTTTGTCTGGCGGATGCCTTCCACCCCGGCTGTGAAATGACGTGGCCAATGCGTCATACCAGCCTGTACCGAGCCCCCTTTAGAATCCGCGAGAGTACAGTACCGGAGAGCCCGGATCAGTGGGGGCCCAAACTGAATCAGCAGCAGGCTCTCGCCCCCAATGGCCCCCTATTTGCACAGGTGCCAGGCGCCATTACACGGTGGATGGGGCTTCCCTGGCAAGGTGATACCGCCTACTGTCGCTCCGGTTACAACCCGGAATTCGATTTGTTCTTGCCGACCTTTTGGCCTGCTCGAGTGCCGAATACCATCATCACGGAGGATGCCTATAAGATAGTCATTGATGAATCGCAACCCCGGGAGATTCGTATCGCGGCTTACTCCCACCGAGCCAGCTGGTATCGATTTATTGACCATAAAAATAGCGATGGCTCAAACCCGCAAGTAGCGGAAGTCATGAAGCGCATGGTCGCAGACTTTGGCCTGCAAGGGATTGTCGAGGCAAGACCCGGTGTTAGAAATGACCCCGATTTCCCTGAAGTGATCTACGTTGAAAATAGTGCCTATGCGGATACTCTGAAAAAGTTGAGGGATGTATTCCTGCTGAGAGGTGCCGCTATAGCGGAGGAAGGGCTGTCAGACTTTGATGCCAAGCTCAAAGAGGCCGGCTGGGAAGACGAAGAGCAGTGGCAGAATGCACTGCGCTTACGCCAGCGCAAGCCAACATCTGATTAACATCGAATGCAGCTCGATATAGCCATTATCGGTGGCGGGCCAGCTGGATGGACATGCGCCTTGCAGCTGGCACGCACAGGTTTACATATTGGGGTGATCGACAGCCTGGATTGGCACCGCCATAAAGTTGGGGAATCGGTTCCTTCCGCGCTACAGCGCTTGCTGTGCAATATCTCTATCCCCTTGCTGGAAAGCCCTGCACATATGCCAATATTGGGTACGGAATCCTATTGGGCCGGAGAGCATTTGATCGAAGATTGCATGGTGCAAGCCGGTGGTGCCGGCTGGCGGCTTGATCGCGTGGTGTTTGAAAAGATGTTGATGGTACAGGCGCTTGAAGTCGGCGCTATTCATTTTGATGCACTGCTTCACCGGGCACATAGAGGCAGCGATATATGGCAGTTATCGCTGGATAATGGTGAACAAGTCTTTGCCGACTTTGCCATTGATTGCAGTGGCCGGACTAATATATTGGCCCGCAGGGTAGGGGCAAGGCGGGTGAAAGCACCGCCACTGGTCGCTATTTGGTCGCTGCTGCCTGGAGAGCCTCAAGCACAGCGAGCGAGTTCAAGTCATACCTATATTGAATCTCAAGATAATGGCTGGTGGTATGCAGCCAAGCTGCCGGATGGCCGCTGGCTTGCAATCTTCCATACCTCGGCTGTGCGGGCGCGAGATTTTCGTATGGCTCCAGAATTGTGGCAGCGGCAATTGGCGAGTACCCAGCTAATATCGCAGCACCTGCCCGAGAAAGCGCCTCAATGCGCTGAGTTGTCGGTAAGCGACGCGCGAACCAGTTATTTGGAGGTGCCCTCAGGTGAGAGTTGGGCCGCTTGTGGTGATGCGGCTATAAGTTTTGACCCTATATCCTCTCAAGGTATTTACAACGCTGTGGCCACAGCCAATATGCTGAGCAAAGTGTTGTGTGAAGGCAGCAGGGGAGAGGCCTTTGAGCGATATCAGCACAACCTCGCGGAAATTCGAAGGGTCTATATCGGCAGGCGCCAGGCATTTTACCAGAGTGCTTTCAGAGTGCATCGCAGCCAATTCTGGCTGGCGCAGAATTTTGATCCCACCACCTATTGAATAGCATTTATCCCATTTTTATCAAAACCCTCTCGCTCTCTAATTTCGACTATTCAGTCGATGTTTTTTCTTGTGATCCGGGTGTGCTTTCTATTTAATTAATCGAGTGATTAATTAAAAGGTGAAACCTGTGACTGATAGGCCATCTGCCCGTGGGCGCGGGCGCCCAAAAGACCCTGAGCGTGAATCACAGGTACGTGAGGCGCTGATGCAGTCAGCCTACGCACTGCTTCGTGGTAAGGCTTTCCGCGATATCTCTATCCGTGAGATCGCCCAGGGAGCCGGAGTGAATTCTGCGATGATCAGCTATCACTTCGGTGGTAAGGAAGGACTGATTATCGAGGTAATTCGGCACCAGTTTATGCAATACGGCCCCGCTTTTATCAGTGTCGGGCTGGAGGAGCAGGAGCCCTCTATCGAGTTACTCAAAGAAGCGATGAGTAGATTAATACGCCTCTACATGCGAGAGCCCTGGATTCCACGTTTGATCGTTGGTGAAGTGGCCTCTAAACCCGGTCGAATGCGCGAACTCTTTGCCGATAGGCTGGCCTCGCAACTGGGCCCCAAGCTCCGCGAGTTGCTGAGCGCTCTCCAGTCTGCGGGGCAGTTGCGAGAAGACCTGGATATCGACCTGATGCCAGTCTCATTTATCAGTTTGATCGCCTTCCCCTTTATTGCGGGAGATCCTTTGAAAGAGGGATTTGGCTTTGTCTTGGGGGAGGAAAACGGCGAGAGATGGGTCAACCATACCGTTCAGCTCTTACTCAGCGGCGTTGCCAATATATCTGCGACTAAAGGCGGGGAGGTGAGCCGTGGTGATTAAGCCCCATATAAAGACACTGATGAGTCGCCGGCTGGCACTACCGCTACTGATCGCGGTGGGGATTGTTGTGTCCACGGTGTTGGTCGTCACTAAGCGCGCGCCAAAACACGATGCTATCGCAGCCCCAATAACTGCGGTGAATACGATAGAAGTACAGGAGCTGCCATTGCGAGCCCAGGCCATTGCTTATGGGGAGGTAAAGCCCAGCACCTTTCTTGAGGCTAATGCAGAGGTCAGCGGTAGGGTGGTGTATATGGCACCCGAATTGGAGCGGGGCAATATCATCTCTGCCGGCACACGGGTCCTGAAAATTGATGACACCAGCTACCAGCTTGCCCTGGCTCAGGCGGAAAGTGATTTGGCGGTGAACCGTGCCAACCTGCAAGAGTTGGATGTGGAGGAGGCCAACAGCAAACGCTCTCTGGAAATTGCGGAGAGCACCCTTAAATTGGGTGAGAAAGAACTCGCTCGCAAGCAAAAGTTGGTCGTCAAGGGGACTGTTTCCCGCTCTACCGTAGATACCGAAGAGCAGAATATGCTGCGCTTGCGCCAGGAAGTGCAGAACCAGAGCAGTCAACTGTCCCTTTTCCCAACTCGCCGCAAAGTGATTGAGGCCCAGATTGCTCGCTCTGAGGCTCAGGTGCGGGACAGCAAATATAACCTGGAGCGCACCCGGGTAACCCTGCCATTTGATGCTCGCATTGGCCAGGTCCATGTAGAGGAAAACCAATATGTTGCCGGTAATGCCCGCTTGTTTGATGCCAGTGGCCTCGCCCAAGTAGAAATTGCCGCAGAACTGCCCATGGTGCATGTGGCTCCACTATTGCGCAATCTCAGGCCGGGTATTGCTTCCACTCCAAGCCCCGATGACCTACCCAAAATGCTGCTGGGCCTGGAAGCTCAGATCACTCTGGTGGGCGGCCCGGGAGACAATAAGTGGCGGGGGCGGGTAGTGCGCCTAGGGGGGACCCTGGATAGTACCAGTCGAACGCTCTCCGTTGTTGTCGCGGTAGATGATCCCTATGGCGAAGTGCTGAGCGGGGAAAAACCACCGCTATTTCGCGGTATGTATGCCCGCGTAGAGTTGTTGGCTCCCGCCGCACCGGTGCTCGCCATTCCCCGCCGCGCTCTGCACGAAGGTAGAGTCTATCTGGTTGAAAATGGTCGATTGCGCGTACGCCCGGTAGACATCGATTACCACCAGGGGGATACCACGGTGATTCGTGGGGGGCTGAATCCCGGTGAGCAGGTGATTGTGACGGACGTTATACCGGCGATTGACGGCATGCCGGTCACCGTGGTCGCTGGTGAGCAAGCTGTTACAGCGAGTACTAGAGGTACCCAGCAGTGATTCGTTATTTTGCCGCTCACCCAACGGCGGCCAATTTATTGATGGTCGCGCTGATGCTAAGTGGACTTTTTGTTCTGCCGGGTATGAAGCGTGAAACTATGCCGGAAGTCGACAAGTTCGAGGTTCAGGTATCGGTCCCCTATGCCGGCGCTGCCGCAGCGGAAGTAGAGGACAGTATTTGCCTTCCCTTGGAAGAGGCCACCGATGGAATCAGCTTTATCGATGAGCGATTGTGCGAGGCGCAAGATAACCTGGGCCTGATGACCCTAAAAATGCAAGAAGCCGGTGATATGGACCAGTTTGTTGCCGATGTGGAGTCTGCGGTAGACGGTATTGACTCGCTGCCAGCCGAAAGTGAGCACCCGGTGATCGAAGAGCTGGGCCGCACTCAGAGCGTGGTTAGTATCGCCATCAGTGCCGATCTGCCTTTGCCCCAGTTGAATCAGTTGGCCGAGCATTACCGCCGTGAATTGCTTCGCGACCCCGCTATCCCCATCGTGCGCATATCCGGTTTTTCTGACCACCAACTCCAAATTGAAATCTCCGATTACAACCTGCGTCAGTACGGGCTCAGCGTGATGGATCTGGCCAATATCATTGACCAGCAGGCGATCGATATGCCCGCCGGCAAGGTTTCCACCCCGGATCGGGAATACCAGGTGCGCTTCGCCGAAGAGCGCCGCACGGTGGCGGAGCTGGAAAATCTTGTCGTGATTAAAGGCGCTGATGGTGCCGAAGTTCGACTGGGAGATATCGCAAAAGTTTATGATGATTTCGAGCTGGCTGAAGACAAGATTATTTTTGATGGACATCGCGCAGCGCTTCTCAATGTTGAGAAAAATAGCGTAGATGATAGCTTGCGTGTGCTCGAAGCTGTGCGCGTATTTGTCGATCGTAAAAATGCAAACTTGCCTGAGGGCATGAAGCTGATTTTAACCCAGGACAGAGCCTCTATAGTTGCCGATCGCCTGCAAATGATCATCGCCAATGCTTGGCAGGGACTGGTTTTGGTCGCCCTGGCTCTCTACCTGTTTTTCAGCGGCCGCTATGTCTTTTGGGTGGTAATGGGCTTACCAGTTTCATTTCTGGGTTCATTCGCGCTGATCACAGCTATGGGGGTGTCGATTAATATGATCAGTCTGGTGGGCTTGCTGATTGCCATTGGCATCTTGATGGATGATGCCATTGTACTGTCGGAAAGTATCGCCAGTGAATACCGCGCGGGCAGTTCGCCACTGGAAGCGGTGATTAATGGCACCAAGCGGGTGGCCCGTGGTGTGTTGTCCTCTTTCGCAACGACGGTAATGGTGTTCGGAGGGCTGATCTTTATTAAGGGGGACATGGGGCAGATTCTTAAGGTACTGCCAGTTGTTTTAATCTCGGTGTTGATTATTAGCCTGGTGGAGGCCTTTCTAATTCTGCCGGCACACTTGCGCCATGCCCTTGAGCACAAAAATCGCATACCTGCCTGGAAGCAGGCTTTTGCCAAGCGCTTTGAGGGCTGGCGAGAAAATATGGGGTGCGCAGCAGATTGGGCGGTGAAATATCGCTATGCCTTTGTCGGCGGAGTATTTGGCCTATTTCTTGTCACTGTAAGTCTGATGACTGCGGGGATTGTCAAGTTTCAAGGGTTTCCCACCTTGGAGGGTGACTTATTACAAGCCCGGATCTTGATGCCCCAGGGAACCTCTCTGGGGGATATGGAAAAGTTAGTCGATGGGCAACTGGCAGCCCTAGACCGGGTGGCTTTAGCGCTTTCTGAAAATGAAAGCGCTCCCCTGGTGAATCACACCAATGTTACCTTTGGAGTCAATGGGGACGCTTTTGAAACGGGTCCTCATGTGGCAACCATCAATGTCGACCTGCTCGCAGCCGAAGGCCGCAATACCAGCATGGATAAATTGCGCCATGCCTGGCGCGAAGCCGCCGGCGATACCCCTGGGGCAATCGCCATTCTTTACAAAGAGCCGACTCTAGGCCCTGCTGGCCGTGCTATTCACCTGCGTCTTACCGGGATGGAGCTAAGCCAATTAAAGACGGCGTCTATCCGCCTGCAGAATTGGTTGCGCGGATACGATGGTGTTGTGAATGTGGTGGACGACCTGCGTCCTGGCAAGCCGCAGCTTACTGTCAGAATGCGTGAAGGTGCCTATGCCTCCGGGTTGGATGCCCGCAGTGTCGCCAATCAGTTGCGAGCGGCTTACCAGGGTGTGGAGATAGATGAAATTCAATATCTGGGTGAAACCTATGAGATTCAGGTGCGCATGGATGCAGACTCCCGCAGCGCGCTCAGCCGTTTCGATGAGCTGGTTATTATCCACCCGAGCACCAAACAGCGCGTTCCGCTGATTGCTGTTGCGGATATCGCAATGAATCGAGAGTACGCCCGTATCCAGCGTATTGATGGCGAGCGGGTCGTCAGTGTGTATGCGGATGTTTTCACCGAGAAAGCGAACGCTGGCCAGGTGCTCGGTGACACCCAGGAAAAATTCCTACCTGAACTGATCGATGAATTCCCTGGCTTGCGTGTAGATATGCAAGGTGAGATGAAGAACAGTGAAGTTACCGGTAAATCCCTTGGGGGGGCTCTATTGATCGGGGCTATTGGTATCTACCTGCTTTTATCCCTGCAGTTTCGCAGCTATGTAGAGCCGCTGATTGTACTGGTGGCTATACCCCTGGCACTGATCGGCGTGATTTGGGGGCACTTGGTGATGGGGCAGAGCATGTCTATGCCCAGTATGATGGGCTTTGTCTCCCTCGCGGGAATTGTGGTGAATGACTCTATTTTACTGGTGGAGTTTGTGAAGCGGCGGGTACGTGAAGGGATGGATGTTCACAGTGCGGCAAGCCAAGCCAGCCGTGATCGCTTCCGCGCAATTTTTCTGACCTCGCTGACCACCGTTGCCGGTCTATTGCCCCTGCTATTTGAAACCAGCCTACAGGCACAGGTGCTAGTACCACTAGTGACCAGTATTGTATTTGGCATCATCAGTTCAACCGTACTGATTCTTCTGGTCTTGCCGGCACTCTACGGAATACTGGAGGACTTTGGCTTTACCGAGCCCCAGGAGGAGGATAAGACTGGGATGTCCCTGCAAAGGGTAGTTGTAGCAGGGTAGTTAGCCAGAATCGTTTCCGCGCCTGATTGAAAGAAAGCCGTATAAGACACTCTGCGGCTTTCTTGTTTGTAATTTCCCCGACAATATTATTCAGAGGCACCCTAGAGTTCTAGTAGTGATAAGAACTCTTCGGGTGGAAGTTATTTGACTTGATAGGATGAAAAATGAACTTTTCGACTGCCAATTGATCAGTTGGTGCCTGCACTTTGGGCAAGTGTCTGCCTACTTCTCAATTTCCTTCTCATACTGTTTCTATATACAGTGGAATCGGTTAATTTACACAAAGCGGTCACCAACCAAGGTATTGCTACCACTGGCAGCAATATGAGACCGCAAAATTGTCAATGCCTTAACCTTGTCTACACGGAGTTGGAATGAAAGTTTCAGGAAAGTTTGATGTTACTGTAAAGCCTATGGATACCTACGCTAAAGGAAGTGAGGGAACAAATTTAGGGCGGATGTCGATCAATAAAATTTTCCATGGCGATCTTTCAGCAGACAGCAAAGGTGAAATGCTAACCGTTATGACTCCAGTAAAAGGGTCTGCGGGATATGTGGCAATAGAGCAGGTAGTAGGTGCTTTGGACGGCAAGAGAGGCTCCTTTGTATTACAGCACTTTGGCACCATGGAAAAGGGAAAAGATCACCTTATGTTAGAAGTTGTGCCTGATTCTGCTACAGGCGAACTAACGGGGCTGTCTGGAAAAATGTCTATCCACCAAGAGGATGGGCTCCACTACTATGACTTTGATTACACGCTTGATGCAGAGTGACGAGCTTGTCTACTTGTGAAGCTTTTGCTTCACTGAGTCCTTCCCGCTGTTCAAAAAATCTCCAATTTGGCAATAGACTCTATTGAAGGGATTCCCAAATCTAAAGGGAGGCAATGAAGTTGGTGAGAGGTTAACTTCATTGCCAGTCCAAATGCTAAAAGGTTAGGCCATAACCCCAAGCTTAGCGCCTTTATTTTTAATTTTGACCCACTTACTTAACAGGTTTACAGGAGAAGTATAGGCCTCGTAGATTATTGCTTGGCCCCAAGGGGTTACTGCGCCTTGCATGGGTTTGGAGTAAGAAAACGCATTCATTACCCAAGCACTTTTGGTAACACAGTCCCCAGAGGTGGGAAATTGTGATGTGCGAGTTGGCTTGTGGTTGTAAACGAGGTTCTTTGCTTTCAATAGCTGCTGTGCCCGATTAATCACCGTTGCTATTTCGGTATCGGAAGCTGGGTGAGCATAGATGGTAATATCGTTAGCCTTACTGGGGTAGAACATGACATCATTAATTTTTCCTAATGTCTGACCAGTAGCTGAATTTTTAGCCCAAGTTTGCCAGCTTTTATCACAGATCTCATCCCAGCTTTGCAAGCCTGCTGCATTAACGACAAAGGGAGAGACATGGCCTCCACCCATGGTTTTGTACATATTTTGGGGGTTGGTGAGGGTTTTCCCTGCTTGTATCATTACTCCGACACAGCGTAAATTGTCTGCGCTGGTGCTAAGGGCAGCACTTAAGTCTGCTATCATATCATTGCAGCTGGTTGCGGTGGTTCTTGCTCTCGATAAATTAGGCATAGTACTTTCCTCTCTTGCCTTTTATTAATATATTTTTATTTTTTTACTTTTAAATTGGCTAATCGCTTGGGCACGGGTGGGCCTGCCAAATAATATTTTGGATCTAAAGTGTTTGTTATTTTAGGTTCACGGGTACACAAAACAGCCTCTCTGCTGCTTGAAGTGTAATTGTTCAGTGAGTCTTAGTTATTCAACTGATATGGCATACTTATATACTCTGCATTCAACTCTGAAAGCACTAAATGGTAGAAATTATTCGTGTAGCGGCTGAGCTGTTCGAGCTTCCCCTGTTAGCCGTCAATTAGGGGGTAAGTTGATTTTTGACTTGGGAAGTGTGTGATTAGGTTGAACATATCTACCTCTATAAACTTCTATAAAAATCGAGCGACACTAAAGCTTGCCGGACCAAAAGGTCTCAAATGAATATACTGCAAGCCGTCAAGAAAACAGTTTTTTGTTTTTGTTGTCCGATGATAACTAGTAGGCGGCACGAAAATCAATAGGTACGTTAGTTTTATTTAATAATTGAATTTATTTGAAAAAGGTGGGTCAAAAGATGGCTTCCCCGGCTGTGTTGGTTAAATTTTAACGATTAATAGGTTGTTTGTTTTTGCTCCGAGTGGAGTAGGGTTTGTTGGTCCATATAAAGAGCCGCGACCAGTTACGTCTAACCTTTGTCGTCTTCACGGTCCGCAGAGATGTTGCGGAGTAAGCTTAAGGTTCCTTGGAGAGCTCCGCCGGGGGGAATAAGGCGGAGCTTGCCATAACTTATTTCCTGGGTTTCGTTGCGTGGCTGAGGAAGCTCGGTGGTATTTTTATTCTGCGCAATATTGTAGCTTTAAGAAACCTCCTTGTTTTGTCGCCAGTGCGGCTCTGGAGAAGGTAGAGGTCCATGATACTGAGATCCACATTTATTTATGGGGCAAATTTATCTTCAGTTAAATATATGCCTATTGGTGTTAAGACGTTGATTGTTACTGTGAAATAAAACTATATGGATAAATTCTTGGTGTGGGAAAATAGAATGGGTAGTTTGGGTAAGAGGTGGTGATGCAGTCACAAGATATGCAAGAAGTAATTCTATCGGCTGTTAGAGATTTTGCTAAATCTATAGCTGCAGGTGACAGAATCTATGCCGATATGTCATCGGTTATTGATGCTACATCCTCTTTGCCTTTAGCACACTTTGATCACTGGGAGCGATTAATTCGAGATGAATTTTCAAGGGCTTTAAATCGAACCGATCAGACGCAGAGATGGTTCTGGAAGGGGGCAGAAAATCCACTTTTATTAACTTGGTTAGACTTAATCAGCTGGGATGGTTATAAGCGAGAAAAAACCTTGCGATCTATCTCTGGTCCGGCCCCAAATGCATTCTTCTTCTCCTTAGCTATTCGTAGGCTGAATGATTGGGTTCCCAGGGTTAGAGAGGCTGCCAGGGAAGCATTGCCAAAAATTGCTGAAGCAACAGACCCCACCTCTGTAGTTGAGTCTTTATGTGTTGCCCTATCGAACTGGAATTCCTGGGGACGTATTGAAGATGCTGACAGGCAGGTCATTTTAAAAATTATCTCTTTAGCGGGGGTTGCTAAAGCCTTTAAACAAAAATTAATAGCTTCTACCGCAGGCCCAATGTCATCGTTGCTCTCACAACTTGGTAGGACGCCAGCACTAGATGGATCGCTTGAGGAAATCGCAGAAAGTGCTATCCAGCCTTCAGTCAGAGCTAAGGCCTATCGCTGCCTATTTGAGGAGCGGATGGTTTGGCTGAAAGGTAGGGAGTGGGTTTGGACTGACATTCGCTATTGCGAGGGGCGTGTACAGGCGGTGGTTGCCGAAAGAAAACTGGATCTATCAGTGCCGAGCTTTGCTTTGATTAAAAAAACAGCTAAAGATCGCTCGCCTATTGTTAGGCGGGTATCAGCTGAATTCTTGATCCGAAACCTTGGCACGCTCGGTGAAGAAGCTCGAGAATTGGCCGAATACTTTGCTGCGGATAAATCGAGCTCTGTCGCGGAGAGGGGCGAGTTTGCACTAAGGCAGTTGGGTCAATGATCGGCTATAGCTCTTCTTGAAGCTATCAGATCAAATAGTGGAGTAGTCTTCAATCGAGCAAGGTAGACTCAGTGCTCTATTGGGAGTAGCTGATAGAGTATTTAGGCTATGGGTAATTTGACAATGAGAGTAAGTTAATTAGTGGATGGAATACTTTTTATTGGCTTGTAGGGCAGCGATAAAGCCAATTTTTCTCAAAAATTATAAAACGCCTATCCTGTAGTGGCGCACTTGGCCTGCTAAGTCAGTACTTTCTGGAGCTAACCTCAAGCTTGTAAGTCAAGCGGATGTCGAGGCGACAGTTGAGAATTTAAATAATAACTCGAAAAAAATACTGCTTTATAAAATTCCTAGATAGGTAGCGCGGGAAGATAGGGCTTCTGTAGCAGCCTAAAAGGTGGTGCACTTTAGAGTTGAATGTAGGAAAGAATACAGGTGCAATTTTTGGCATAAAAAAGTATACGGTTGTGACTGGGGTCACAGGGCGGGCTAAAGGTGCGTTATAAGAAACTTGTGGAAGGCTGTATAAGAGGTATCCAGCTGAAGTGAATACCGACTGGTCATAAGCCACTTTCTTTAAGGCGGTTTGCTGTACAAAATAAAGTCAGTCTTACAGCAGCGCAAAACGCCTATTATTTGCTCGAGGAGCTTGGTTGGATCAAGGTGCAGCCGAAGTCTGGGTTCTTTGCCACTATCTCGCCGAAAAGCAACCAGCCCCCGGTGATGCCAGTTTTTACTTGCAGAACAATAGAGCCGGAAAATCCTCGCTGTTGGCCATTGTTGCCGGATAGGGGCCCATTGGAAATCGCCTCTTTAGGCCAGCAGTTACTGCCACAGGAGGCTCTGGAAAGAAGTGCGCGACGGGCGATTTGGGATACTGGAGCTCATGCACACAGCTATCCAGCGCCCTTGGGCGAGTTGGCACTACGGAATGCCTTGAGTGCACATTTTTTCCGTTATGATTTTCACTTCTCTGCAAATGAGTTGGTAGTGACCAATGGCTGCGGTTCGCACCGCACTGGCGGTAACGACCAAGCCAGTAGTGATTAGCTCACCATGTTTTAAGGGCCCGCTCAATCTCCAAGGCACTGAGTGCAGGTTCGCGTCCACCAGGAAGATACCAAAAACAATACAAGTATTACCGTTTTATCGACAGTCTTGAGCTGAATATACCTACTCAATTAACCGTGGCCAATTTTATCGGCAGTAATCAGTACTTTCACCACTTACAGGGGCTCAGACAGAAATTAGTCCACCAGCTCGCAGCCTATCGAGCCCCGGATCAGTGACTCACAGGGGGAGGGCGATTTGGTTAAAGGTTCCAGGGATGAATAGTCGGCGACTCTCTTGCGCTGCGCATAAGGGAAATATAGATATCCTTGTTGGTGTGAGCGAGTTGCTGAGCTAACAGTGCTGTGTCGATAAATTTTGATTCATAGAGTACGTCGAGTGAATTAAATAGCTGCAAATTGGTAATATAGTACCAATACTTTCATGTTGTTACATTACTTTTAATCATTTTATTTCTTCTGCTAGAATCCGCGTCCCTTTTAGGATGATCGTTCACGGAGAACATATAATGAAAACTTTTGCTACTTTAACCGCAGCAATTGCGATTACTAGCATAGTTCCAGCTCAAGCAGAGCAGACTTTTGAACTACCTAAGTTCAGTCAGTGTTCCGCAGCTGCTTCAGCAAGTAATACCAACGATCGCGAAGTTTATCGTATCTTCTCAGACTTCTACTATGAGATAGAAGATCCGAGAGAATATGCCATTACCGCAGTACAAAACTGGGCTACAAGCTATGCAGAAGACTGCATGGATGAGACGACTCAGATCAGCCTGGATATGGTTCAGTGCGACACTTTTATTCCCGGCGCGGCGATTTGCAGAGTAGAAAGTGATGAGGGTGATTATGTTATTGTGAAAGACTATGTTGATTCAACCAACGTAGTGCTCTCCCAGCATGATCAGCAGACCTGGCCAGAAGTATACGCCTCAAAAGACCAAGAGACCCTTTGGATGGCCAGACCTGAGTTGTGCTATAGCGAGCTACTGGAAGGCGGTGGTGATTCTCAGGCATACTATTTAGATGCGTATAATTATCGCTATTTTGGTGATTATCGCTATGTATTGGCCAAAAGCAGTCGCGACTTGGTGCAGACCCTAGAGAGCCAAAACAGTCAATGTGAATATGACACTTCGGGTATTGAAGCTTACAAAATGCAGTGTTCAGAGACCTCTCAGGGTACCCAAGTATGTGCTTCAGGGAGCACTGGCGCTGGTTACTTTGTATTCGTAAGTGATGATAACCACGGTATGCACGTTATTTTTAATCGTTGGGATTAAGCCCCCTGCAGGCTCCCCGGCTGCAACCATACCCTCATAAAGGGGGATTAGTAGTGAGAGTCTTTCCTTTTACCTTAAATGCAGCTTAGCTATTTATTGTAAACCGATTTGCTATCACTGGAATTTCCGGCGGAGAAAAAGCGGCAACTGTTACTTTCAGTTGCCGCTTTTTCCAGCTGATTAGTATGTATTCATTCAGAGTTGATACAGAATTTTTGATGTATGCTTTCTTTCACTAACTGACAAAAGCGTGCGGGCTCTTCTCTTGGTAGCATATGGTTTGCTGAGTCTACTTCCAGCAAGTGAGAATTTGGAATCAGTGTGGCGGCTGAGTAAGCTACAATCTTAAACATTTGGTGAGTCTCACTACCACAGACCACGGAAGTGGGAATCAAAATTTTTGATAGTTTATTAGCGTTAATGGCTGGTTGTTCAGTTTGATTTAGCTGAGGGGAAAGCGTGTGTGCATTATCCAATTGCTGTATACGATATTTGAGTGATTGCTGAGAAAAGTAGTCGGCCCGTTTTCCTAAGCTATCGATCAATTTTTTTACTGCGATATCTAGCTGATTGTCAGCGACAGCTTTATAAACGTCAGTAAATATTACTTTAGCTTTGCTGTGATATTTTTCTCGAACTTCGCTGTTTAAGTATCCTGGATCTTCCGGTTCATAGAGGTATAGACTTTTGAACAAGTGAGGAGCTTTTATCGCCGCACTTAAGCTCACATCGGCACCATAGGACCATCCTACAAGATGGACAGGATCTATGGCCAGCCCCTCTATCAGTCCTACTAAATCATGTGCATGGGTATCAATCCCAAAAGGGTCTTTTGATGAATACCCCGGGTTGCCAAAATGTCTTTGGGTGAAAGCGGTGACTTTAAATTCCCTTGAGAGTATTTTGCAGTGATCTTCCCACATGCGAGCGTCGGCCAGCGCGCCATGCACAAATAGAATGGGGTCGCCCAGGCCTTCCTGGTAAAAGTGTATAGAGTGATCATTTATGGTAATTGAAGCTTTTTTATTTCCGCTCATATAACCGGCCTTATCTATGCCTTTTTCAGCTCTTATCATAGCGGACTGACGCTCTATATTTAATTGAGATTGCCGTCTATTAGGACCTTTGGCGGTCAAGTTCCCGAGTTGTTACCCGCTGGCTTTGTTAACAATTAGGTGATTCCCTTTTCAAGAAAGAGGAGATAGCCTGTATTCAACGACTATTCCACTTGCAGGCATAATTTGAGTATTTAGAGGTTACTTGGGGTATAGTGGGGTTGTTGCGAAATTCTTCGGATAGATGTATATGGAATCACTGATAAAAGACCGCTTAAAGACACTTGCCGCTGAGCGAAAGATAGAAATTATCTATGCCTGTGAATCTGGTAGTCGCGCCTGGGGATTTGAATCTCCTGATAGTGATTGGGATGTCAGATTTATCTATAAGTGTAATATTCAACGATACCTTACTATAGGCTCTCCCAGAGATGTAGTGGAGGTCCCGTTTGATAAAAAACTGGGGGATGAACTGGACTTAGTTGGCTGGGATATTAAAAAAACTTTAATCCTAATGAGAGCCAGCAACCCAACGTTAATTGAATGGTTGTTTTCGCCGAAAGTCTATTTGGTCAATGAAGAAGTTTTAACCTCATTGCAAAATTTGGCTTTAGAGTGTTGGCAGCCGCGAGCATTGGCACATCACTATGTCAGTATGGGGTTTAATAATTATTCCAGATTTATTCAGGAGGGTGATAGCGGCCATAAAGAGATCAAGCTTAAGAAGCTGCTTTACGTTCTGCGCTCACTTCTCAATGCGCTGTACATTAAGGAGTTTATGCAAATTCCCCCAGTGGACTTTAGCCGCATGTACAGTGAGTTATTGCCCGCCTCAGAGAATGAGTGGCTTCTGGAAGTCCTTTCTAATTTAATTGAGAAAAAGAAAAGCCTAGAGGAGGGGGATTTGATAGCTGTTGATGACAAGCTAGGTGACTGGATTCACTCAAATCTGGATAGAAAAAAGGCTAACACGATAGAAGAGAGGCCTAAGTTGGACATTTCGAACTTTGACGGACTCTTCTGTAAACTACTGGGAGTATAGTTCTAAAAATCGGGGGGACAGGAAAAGCCTGTCCGTAGGTGAATGGGGAATCAGCACCTCCCCCCAGTTTTTAAAAAGGAAATAGCGGCTAAAGTGACTGTCTCTGCAGCCCTAAACAATATATATTGGCTGCCGGCTTGGTGTTTCTGGGGCAGGAATAAGAAGCTAGTGAGTTGAGCGCCCTAGGCCCTACTGATGAACCAAGTGTGATGAGAGGGTTAGCATTTTGTGATTTTCCGCCATGGGTTGACAAATCTGGAGTGTGAGTCTTAGAGCTGATGGCGCCAAATAGTACGAATTTTGGCCGTCCTATGCTTTGAACTGGCTGTAGGTCAGAAGGGGTATTGACTCCGCGACAGACTTATTCCTCCTGCTTAAACTCTAGGATATCACCAGGTTGACACTCAAGTGCCTCACATATTGCTGATAGGGTGTCAAACCTGACTCCTTTTACCTTGCCGCGTTTTAGCAGTGACAAGTTGGCCTCAGTGATTCCTATTTGTGCCGCTAGCGATTTGGAGCTGACTTTACGCTTAGCCAGCATTACATCTAAAGTAACAATGATAGCCATGCTAAATAAACTCTTTATTTTCTTGCTCAATCTTTCTCGCAGTGCGCAAAATATAAAATATGCTCACCAATATAAAAAGAGTAAAGATTCTGCCTACGTCCAGCCCAATAAACAAGGTCAGCTCGTTACTTTGTAGGTAGGATACGTGGATTCCATCATGCGTAGTGGAATAAGCGCAGCATAAAGCCACATTAACCATAGATAGCAGCGGTCACTACCCTCGCCAAAGTAGTTTCCTTTTGCATACTCACCAAAAAGACGCCACAGCAAATAGGCAAATAACCCAAAAACGATAAAAATAGGCGCTTGCCCAAGAAGTAGCATGGATCTGTATTGGTCACCCTGACTCCATATCCCGATAAATAGGTGGTTGCTACTGCTAAAGAGGTTCTGATCAAAGAGAATAAAGTGGATCATTAAGCTGCTTATGGTGAATAAGCTAATTGCTAGGACGCCCCAGCGTAGGCTGGCACTCAACACTTGAATCTTTGGCTTCACGGGCCTGTTCCTATTAAATCTTTTGACATTATATAGTGATGCTTTATTAATGTAAAATAATGTTAAATTATTGCTTAGTGATAATTTTTTCATTTTGCAATGATTCCAGAGGCAATACTGACGCCCCTCAAGGTGGCAGCTGTATAAGGCTGCCAGCGAATTTCATCCCGGTGCTTCCCTCCTTTTATTCCCTACTGATTTGAGGTGATAGGAGAAGAATGCAGGCGTTTAAGCCGCGTTGATCAATTTAGTGTGCCACTAGAAGTCCGGAGCTTTTCCCTCTAATTGCAGATAGGGGAGGCTTAGTGAGCACACCAATCGGCTGGCGGTTTTTAGCTAAGATGGAAGTGAGTTTCTAAAATGTGACCTGTCTACTTTTATTTATGAATAACCGGTTATTGCTCAAGGTCATTGAAAATAATGATGTTATGTCTAAGTTTATCGTCAATTAGTATGAGGAGGAGTCATTTTTACTTCCGTTCGCTAACTTTAAATACCCCTCTGGTGTTTTGATTTTAGATGCGGGAGTTAATTTAGGATGCTTTGCTCACCGCTCACCGCTCACCGCTCACCGCTCACCGCTCACCGCTCACCGCTCACCGCTCACCGCTCACCGCCCAATCCTTGATCGCTAAGTTCGCACCAAGCTCGTTTGTGAGATCTTAGTTTTCCGTGCCTCTCTATATTTCTGGGTGGATAGTGGGGTTTTGCAATTAATAGCTATCGATCCAGGAAGCATTTTAGGTGGTTGAGCGGGTGCCATTGCAACCCCTCCAGAAGCAATATTAAGTATAGAAAACTTGTCTTTTTCAGTGTTTTATTTTTGATGTTGAGTGTGGGTGGGGGAGATTGCGTGAAATTGTCACTCCACTCCTTCTAGGTGGTTGTGGTGATTTCTGCCCGGGCTTATTGATTGCACTTGGTACTTTTAGGCTTAGAGTTGACCCGAAATAGGGCGCGTAAAAAATTGAGTCAAAATCATCCTTTATCAAAAATCATGATTAAAAAGATTGCTGTTTGACAGGTAAAATTACTTGCTGGTGAGTAAGGCGCTTTAGGTTTGGCTGCGCAGCGGAGAGGGGGATATTGTTGTAATGCCAAGTAATGGGGCTGTTAGGAATTATCCGCCCGATGTTAGGTTTGCTGGTGGTGTTGGCAGTTTTCGTTGGGGTATACTTCGCCCCGTTGTCTTTTTCCAGTAGTGCAGGTAGATCGGAAAAATACTCGTAATTGAAGGGCGGAATTGGTGCGTTAAGTTTATTTGGTGCAAAGTGATTGTTTGGAGATGTGAGCCATGGATTGGTAGCTCGGATTTTTTAATACTAAATTACTATTAGTTGGATATTAAGGTTAGGGGTGTATTCCTGATGTCTGACGCTTATGCTTCCTGCAGGCACTTTTTAATAAGTCTGGACCCTTATGGCGGCTTTGTGTGCAGCTCCTGCATATCTTGAGATTTTTCTGGTTTTTAGTGATTGTGGGTATTTTATAAAAATAAATTTCGTAGCAGTCCTTATGATTTTATCGCTATGTCTTACAGCCGGTCAGCTTACATTTTAAGTTAAATGTAGGTGCTTGGGTTGGGTTGATTTAAGTCGGTGAGAGGTTGCAGGTACTCCCTATGCGGGGTATGGCTTTCAAGTTGTTTTTTGTTATTTTTGTGATAGGGCAGAAGAATATGCTTCTGTGCCGCAAGGTGTTTTATTGTGCGGCTTGCTCAGGAAAGGGGCATTTTTGGCTTAATAAAATTTAATTTATTTGGTCAAAAACAAAGATTTTTTTGTGTTTTGCTCAAGATTATCTTGATTGTTAATTGGTTAATTGGTATCAATAATTGTAATTACGCTAAGGAAAGGCAAAAAATGTTGGCTAGATATGAGAGTGTGAAAATTGTAGGGGCCGGTATATCTGGCATCGTTTGTGCTCTAACGCTTGCTAAGTCAAAAATAGGGAAAAATTTTTCAATTAAGGTGTTTGAAAATACGGATCGCCCGGGTGGCAGAGCGCATGCAGTTAAGGTTCAAAACTCATTTGTGGATCTTGGGGCTGGACGTTTTTCCTATAATCTTCACCATAATGTCAAGAAAGAAATAATGAACTTTGGCTTATCCTACGAGCCTTTCCCATTTACAAAATTATGGCAGTCCCATGAATTTCACAAGAGCTTGAAAGGTGTTCTAAGGGAGCTTAAGCCACTCCTTGTTGAGCATGAGAATGATTCTTTTTTAGATTTTTTGACCTTTTATATTGGCGGCGAACGTGCAGAAAAAATGATTGATGCACTCGGCTATGATTCGCTTTCACTGCCTAACATTACACCTCGGATAGCTTTCGACATAATTGAAAAGCACCCTGAAACCCAGGGTTTCTCGGACAATTCTGGCGATGCGTGGTATAACTTGGAAGAGGGCTTTTCGTCTCTAACTGAAGCACTTTATAAGCAGGCGATAGAATACGGGGTTGAATTCTATTTTAATCATAGACTGATGTCAGTTGACCTCGATTCAACAAGTCCATCATTTACCTTTCTAAAAGATGGTGAGAAGAAAGTGCGGGTTAGTGGGGATTACAATGTCTTGGCTTTGCCTCCTACAGTAATGAGTAGATTGGATTGTGGCTTCCCGCAAGACTGGAGTGATTGTACGTATGGGGCAATTCCTTTATTTAAAGGTTTTTTATTTTACGATTCACCATGGTGGGAAGAACTCGGTCTGACCGATCATGTAATGATTACAAGCAATCAGTTGCGAAAACTCTATTTTAAGGGTGATAAGTATATATTTTTCTATACTGATGGCGATTGTGCAAATTTCTGGAAAGATTCCTCAGAAAGAGGATCGGAGTATTATCTGAAAACGGTTAAAGAATTGATTTTAGATGCGCTCCCTTCACCTTTAAATGAGCTGCCAGATCCAGTGGATCATACTTGTAAATATTGGCAGCATGGCGTTGAATTTGCAAATGAGTATGGCCCTCAGCACCCACTTAGCCTAGTCTCTAAATGCTCCAGAATTATATCTACCTCTGATGCCTATACGCCTCACTGTGGCTGGATGGAGGGTGGAATAATGGCTGGAAGGAATGCAGCAGAAATCATTCTATCCAGGGTTGCCCTGAAGCAGCAAGAGAGTGACGAGAAAGTTGCATGTCAGGCTTAAAATCTGTATGAAAATATAAAATGTCGAAACTTTTGTGAGTTGGTGGTATAAATGAGGTCGACAAGATAGCATTCTTGTACCATATGCAGAAATAGGGAAGGCCAAGTATTCATTTTGATACTGGTGGCATTTATGGATGAAAGTCTGCGTTGGGGTTCCTCGGGTTAACACTTAAGTCGAGAAATTTCCGTTAGCTAACGCCTTATAATCCATTAGTTTAATTTTTTGCTTTACTGGCTCGGATGGTCTCAAGTATGCAGCAATTTATAAGTTAAAAATTTTAATGTTTGGGCATGGATAGTTTGGAAGGGTGTATGCAATTTCTTGTGAGTGGAGGTTTATAGGTGAGCGTTCTAGATTTTCCCAGAATCCATTTCAAGGGGATTGCGCGTGTAAACGTTCCAACAGCGAATCGCAATGTAAACAATACACTAGATATTGCCTCCAACACTGCATTTAAAGATGGCAGCCCTTTTGATTTGGATTTGCCGCCTAGTGTTTACCATGAGTATTTAAGGGGCTTAGAGCCCCGATTTAATACTGAGGGTGAGCGAGATCAAAATGGTATTTTCAATCTGGCTGCCGGTTATAATATGAGGGGGAATAACCATTTTAGCTGGGAAAACACTTTTATTACCGCTGTTCAAGATGGGCCGGGAAGATATATTACAGATGATTCTCTCATTGGTAAAAAGGTAGACCTTTGGGGGCATTATAATGAGTACCTAAGAACAACTTTTAATCGTGCCAGATGGGTTGATAACGATCCGACACGTCGTGATTCAGCAATGATTTATGCTGGCCAGCTAACTATTTCTGATCCAGTAGAGACAGCTAATACAGAACATATCTTATCAGCAGATATAAATTGCCCCCACGGGGTAAGATGGATGAATAGGGGCTATATAGATACCCCGCCCCAGCATTTCCTGAATTCAGAAATGAGTGAGGCGAGGCTGTTTCAGTTCTCAGTAAAAAAAGACAGCAGTGAGTTTGTTTTTAACCAATTTGGGCTGGATTCAGAGTTTTTAGAGCTGTTAAAGCAAAAGTTACAACTTCCAAATGTACTGGGACTGAGTATCCAGTATTGCGTGTCTAATTTGTCACCTCCAGC
The DNA here is from genome assembly GCF_052466995.1 of Microbulbifer regidiadema (SeqCode). Lineage (NCBI taxonomy): Bacteria > Pseudomonadati > Pseudomonadota > Gammaproteobacteria > Cellvibrionales > Microbulbiferaceae > Microbulbifer > Microbulbifer regidiadema (SeqCode). The sequence goes on from NZ_CP174297.1 coordinate 749,894, forward strand.
CCGACCAAATATCCCAGTATTTTGTGACTTGCATGGTACTATTGGTTTGTGGTACCGAGAGGATATGGCCACCTGTCCCACGGGTAGAGTGTTTTATCCTGATGATAAACATCGATTTTCTCCTATTGCCATAAGTTTCCGGCCCGGCTGGGTGAGCCTGAATACGGCGATTAGTTTTCCCCATGAAAGATACTTAGAGGGCTTGCCTGTAGCTGGTGGGATGCCACCCAAGTTGAGTGATAAAGTTGACTTGGGCGACCTCTACTTAAAATCTCTGAGTGGCCGGGTGATAGCTATCGTAAAATCGAGTATCTATCAAGCCAACACTAAAAATTCTGGATTGATAGATGTTCCTCTGTTAGAGAGTGAGAGTAAATACTTATCTGAACCACTTAGGCTTTGTACGCAAGATCATGACTGGTATGAAAATGACTGGTATGTTCAGGCTGAGCAGCATATCGCAGCGATAGAGTCCCCTCACCGGTACGCAGGTGATAGCAGTAGTAAATTAATTGATATACGAAGCTATTATAGAGGGGAGCCCAAGCAAATAGACTCTCTTGCTACTCATATTCAAACGCCAGATAAGCTTATATGTAAAGCCTATATTCAGACTGACGTAACTGGCTGGGGCGCACTAAAAGTTGAAAGTTTGGCACCGGGGAGTGGCGAGGTTTTTCTGGGTGAGCGCTATGGCTCAGTACAGGTAAGGGTTTTAGGTGATGATTGGGCGCTGCTTGATGTTCCTACAGAGGAAGTGGATTATGAGTTTTTATACAAAAATGTAATGGCTTACTATGAATTGTTTTATCCATTTATGGGTGAGGCCGTTTTTAGTATGGCGGATAAGTGCAAATGTGAAACCTATGCGCGCTTAATGTGGCAAATGTGTGATCCAAAGAATCGTGATAAAAGCTACTACATGCCTAGTACGCGAGAAATGTCAGAAGCACAGTCTCATCTATTTTTAAAGTATTTATGTAATGTTGAAAAGTTGGCATTACCAAATAGTTCCGAACCCGTAAAGGCTGAAAAGGAACCTGAGAATAAAATTAAAAATAAAGAACAGTTAATAGCAGCGCTTCGCGATGCTGTTGACCTTGAATTATCCATAATGCAGCAGTACTTATATAGCGCATATTCTTTGCCAAATTATGCTGTGGGAGATGAATATGTAAAGTTGGGCCGCTGGACAAATGAGCAGCTACATTTAACTAATGGTTCTAAGGATCGTCGCCATAATTCCGGTTGGCGAGGGTGTTTGCTGGAAGTGGCACATGAAGAAATGATCCATTATTTGGTAGTAAACAACCTGCTCATGTCACTTGGAGAGAAGTTTTATCCTGGGAAGGTCCTGGTTGGCGAGGAGGCAAAAGCCAAGTTTGGGCTGGAGGTTGACTTCTCTTTCGAGCCATTCTCAGAGCATGTCGTTGCCAAGTTTGTACGTTTTGAATGGCCGGCTTATCTGCCGGCGGTAGGGAAAACAATTGCTGGTTTTTATGCGGAAATCCGACAGGCGATTGAGGAATTGCCGGATCTTTTCCCCAGAGATAAGGTTAATCTTGGTGGTGAACATCACCTATTTTTAAATGAAATTATAAATCGCGCTTATCCCGCATACCAATTTGAAGTGTACGATCGTGAAACGGCATTATTCGCTATTAATTTTGTTACTGAGCAGGGAGAGGGGGTTAGTACTGAGTCACCTCATTTCGAGGTAAGTCATTTCAATAGACTAAGATCCATTTTGAAAGATATGGTGAATAGTGAAATGCCTTTTGAGCCATCTTACACTTCACTAAAAAATCCTGTGCTTGATCCACGTGAAGGTTGTAATTTGGTTTGTGATATTGAAGCGCGCTCGATAATGCAGTTTTATGAGGGCTGCTATGCATTGATGTTTCAGATGATTGCGCAACATTTTTCTATTACGCCGCTAGGAAGTCTACGCCGGTCCAGATTGATGAATGCCGCGATAGATATCATGACTGGAGTATTGCGACCACTTTCTGTTCAGCTGATGAGCCTGCCTTCAGGAATTCCTGGACGTACTGCGGGTCCACCTATTCCAAAGCCAGCTGTAACTGAAGCGTCCATTGACATTGCTGAGGGGTGTATCGCGATATCTGAAGAGTGTAAAAAACTGCATGAAATGGCCAGGGATATTACTACAGGGATTTCTCTGCAAACACAAATTGAATTATTGCAATTCTTTCAGGAGCAAATGCAACATATTGCTGAAGGGAAAGTTTCAAGGGAAGGTTGAAAGTGAAGAAGATAATAGTTGTTGGTGGTGGTCTAGCAGGTAGCTTATTGGCTATTTATCTGGCAAAGCAGGGGTATGATGTCCATATTATTGAGAAGCGGAGCAACCCACTATTAAGTACAGATGATTACATCGACCAGGTGAGTTCTAGAGCGATTGGAGTCAGTATGACAGTAAGGGGGATTAAAGCTGTCCTCTCAGCTGGGATACCCTTTGAAGAACTGAAGGCTTGCGGTGTGGAAATTTCCGGGATGACCTTTTATGTAAAAGGCAAGCCCAAGCTAAGAGACCTGTCTACTCAAGATAAACTTAAACCTTTGTCACTTAGCCGTAGTGCATTTCAAGTGTTGCTGAATAAATATGCGGAGCGTGCGGGGGTTACATACCACTACAACCAACAGTGTGTAGATGTCGATCTGGACAATTGCAGTTTAGTGGCTAAGGATGAGCAAGATCAATTTTCTCATCATAAAGGGGATCTTCTAATTGGTGCGGATGGCGCACGCTCATGTATTCGTGATGCAATGATGTCCCGTTCGCGACGATTTGAGTTTAACCAATCATTCTTTAGGCATGGATATAAAACACTTGTGATCCCTGATGGGAAAACAGTAGGTCTTGCCCCAGATATATTGTATTTCTTTGGCATGGATTCGGGTGGCGTGTTTGCGAGTCGCGCTGCGACTATTCCAGATGGCAGTATCAGTATCGCGGTCTGCCTCCCTTACTCGGGACAAATCAGTTTGCATAGTGATGATAAAGCGGCAATGAAAAGCTTCTTTGATCATTATTATCCTATGATACCTGCTAGTGTACGCGAGGATATGCTCGAACAGTTTATGGTAAAACCAAGTAATGACCTTATTAATGTACGCTCATCGACGTTCCACTATAAAGATAAGGCATTACTAATAGGCGATTCAGCCCATGCTACAGCGCCCTTTCTTGGTCAGGGAATGAATATGGCATTAGAGGATGTTTATATTCTTTCGTGCTTGCTTGAAGAGCATGGCAGTGATTTTGGTAAGGTTTTATCAATGTTTACTGATAAGCGTAAAGCTGAAGCTGATGCAATGCAGGACATGGCCATCACCAATTATGATGTATTAAGTTGCTCTAATCCGATATTTTTTATGCGCGCACGTTATACACGATATATGGGGCAAAAGTTTCCTTCAGTGTACCCGCCGGATATGGCGGAAAAGCTCTACTTCACTTCTATGTCTTATAGTGAGCTTAGAGATGTTCAGGAAAAACAAAATGTTTGGTACAAAATAGGGCGGGTCAATTAATGAAAATTTTGGTAATCGGTGCAGGTCCAGCGGGTCTGATGTTTGCAAGCCAGATTAAGAAGCTACACCCTGAGTGGGATTTACGTATAGTAGAAAAAAACCATGTGGATGATAATGTTGTAGGGTGGGGGGTAGTGCTTCCCGGGCATGCTCAAAAACATCCTGCAAACCCTTTAACATATACTCCAGCGGATAAAACCGTGGGGGAGCAGTATCTTAATGAATTTAAGCTCACTCATAATAATAAGAGTGTGCGTAAAGATACAAATGTGACTTTGTGTGGCGCTGAACGTAAGGCTTTAGTGCGAGAGTTGCGTCAATTATGTGCTGGTTTGGACATTCCAATTGAATATGAAAAGTCGATTGAGGAAGAGTCTGATCTGGATACAGCTGCCTATGACTTGGTTGTTATGTCTACAGGGATTAGTCATACCTCAGCCTACTATAGAGAGGCCTTGAAGCCCAAGGTAAAATACGGTAGTAACCGCTATATGTGGTATGGAACATCCCAAGTATTTGATGCTATGAATTTAATCTTTAAGAAGCACGATAAAGGTGTTTTCGTAGCTCATTCGTACAAGTATTCAAATGATATGAGTACTTTTGTCGTAGAGTGCAGCGAGGAAACTTATCAAAAGGTGGGGCTAGACAAGCTTTCAGAGGGGGAGGCAGAAGATTTTGTCGCGACTCTATTTAAAGAGGAGCTTGAAGGACATTCGGTGCAAACTCAGAGCGGATTGAAGTGGCGTAATTTCATGAAAATAAGCCATGAAAAATCCTATGATGGAAATATAGCTTTGGTCGGTGATGCGCTACAGTCTGGACACTTTTCTATTGGCCATGGTACGACGATGGCCGTGGTAGGCGCACAGATTTTGGTAAAAGCCGTACATGACCACAGTGAGAATGTTGCTCTGGCTATGGAGGAATTTAACAATAATGTGATGCCAGTCATGCAATTGTTTGATAAGCATGCCACTGCTAGTCAGGATTGGTTTGAGACTGTTGAAAACAAGATGGACTTATCTGTTGAAGAAATCGCACACAGTTTTTCTGAGCGTAGAGGCCATCTTCCCCCACTGCCAGCGGCATTGGCTCAAGTGCTAGGTCGCGCTCTTGATCGTGGTGTAAATTAATGACACTAAAGAAAGATCAGAAGAAGCCCCCAAAGCTGCCAGCACAGTGGAGTAGTAGTTACATTTCGTACTGGCAACCAATGCAGGCTACAGATCATATTACATCTGGATATTGCTGGTTTGACTACGAGCGCAATGTGTGCCGTATTGATGGGCTTTTTAATCCGTGGTCAGAAACTGAAACGGGACATAGGCTGTGGATGTCTGAGGTTATGCAGCCCAACAGTTGCGAGTCTTTTAAAGCTAAAATTGCCTATGCTCGTGAGCATATGGATAGGACAAGCCAATTCGAAGCAGTAGTACTGGATAACGAGGTTGATCCTTGTCATAACCTTATTTTAATGCAGGATGTCCTTGAAGAATGTGACGCCCGCTTTGTGGGTAGGCAGGAGGTGTTGGGGCAAGATGCTGAAGCATGGACCTTTGAGCGGCCAGAAGGTAAGGGGCCAGCAACGTACTATTTTGCTTCGGGCACCAATCAATTGTTGCGTATGGTTACTGGTGACCCTAACACTATGGCGTCTATAAGAGATTTTCCTAACTTCAATACTCGTAAAATTGATCCAGAAGTTTTTAAGTCGACAGAGTAGCGTGTAGAAGTCAGGCAGTTTAGCTTGATGGTTTTGGAGCTTTAGTAATTTTTCTGTTGTATCTAATGATTCAAGCTGGGTGCGTGCTTTTTTATCGGTGATTTATCCTGATCTGTCTAAAGTATTGATGGAAAGGTGTTCTGGATAAAATTGCTTCGCACTCGGCTGAGTTCAACGGCTTACTTTTGCATGATGCAGGAAATATTATCAAAAGTAGATTGCTATGTGGTGCCCCAAACCCTCTCTCTGAGAAGTTTACTTCTTTTCATCGAATCTATTCCGTGACCATTGCAAGTGTTTCCCCACTGTCAGGTAGCAGAACTTTTACAGCAGCGGTATCTCTCTAGTTGCTCGGTCATTGTTTAAATGGTCTATTTGAGTCGGATCAGGTTGCCCGAGCAATGTATCAAAAAGGGCTGGATGTCGAATATATCTTGGCTAAAGATGAGGGGGCATGGATTTTCAAAAAATATCAACAGAATGGCTTTTTTAATAAAAATGGAAGCTTTCTTCGCTGAGCATTTAGGCGGTGAAGTTGGTCCCGGGGTGTCGGAGAAGTTTGTCAAGCACTTGGAGGGGCTTGAAGTTGATATCTCAACACTATCCGAGAAATAATGTTTAATCGGTAAAAAGAGTGCGGGTTACTTAAACAGGGCCAACGGAAAGGCCGCAGTAGCCCGCACTTTTTGCAGTTATTGAAAGTCAAATAAGTATACGCCCGCATTAGCGCAGGCGTTAAAAGGAGCTAGCCTTGGCTCTCCAATAACTGATCCAGCGGCAATTCTGTACGGTAACGCACCTGCTTCAAAGAGAAGCTGCTTTTAATATGATCGATGCCGGGAAGTTCGGTCAGCTTCTTGTCCAGGAATTCCTGATAGGCCTGCAAATTAGGTACGACAACCCGCAGCAGATAGTCAAAATCACCGGTCATCAGGTAGCATTCCATCACCTCCGGCCATTGGCCGATCACCGACTCGAAATCCTGTAATTCCTTCTTTACCTGATGGTTCAGGGTAACCTGAATAAATACACTTACCGGCAAGCCAACTTTTTCCGGCTCCAACAGGGTGACGGCGCGTTTGATAAAGCCTTGTTCATTTAGGTTTTTAACCCGTCGTGAGCAGGGTGAGGGGGAGAGGCAGACTTTTTCTGCGAGCTCAATATTGGGAATGGTGGCATCCCGTTGCAGGATTTCCAGAATTTTTTTGTCGATGGCATCCAGTAAATAGGCCATAGTTATATTCCGTATCTCATCTCTCTGAACGTACGCCGGGATCACCGGCTGCTAAACATCAACTTGCCGGTGAAACTAAGCTTCCCAGCGTTTCCCGGTCAGTTGTGCGCATTGTGTACATGGTTTTTTTTGGTTTGTTATGGCAGCCATTTCCTATACTGCACATCTTTTGTGAGACCTTCTCCGTTTTTATTAACTTCCCGCTAGTGGGTACTTTGCCCAACCTGCTGATGCCGGCCAGAAACTGATATCCCCTGATCAATTTCTGGTCTTTCCTCTAAGTGACTGAACCCTTGGCGCAAATTTAGTCACACTGACTGCGAAGCCCAGGCGTTAGCACTATAAGAGGGCATACCCTTTCTGTTGTATCCCCCAAAATACTTCATTTTGAGTGATTTGTTGCCAGTAGCAGGTCATCTTTAGCGAGTTATGGCGGCATTATGCCTGAGTCAGCCCAATTTTGGTATGACCTGCTCTGCTGGGCAGTGTTAATTTTAGCGCTACTAAACAACTCTGCTGTGTTTCGCTGTAACTAGGGAGATGCCGTGAAGCTTTTCGCGACATGTTACTGGCGAGGGAGCTCGAGTGATAAAAGCAATAAACTAATAAAGATAAATAGGTGGTACCCATGGCAATGGTCGAAGGCGATCAGGAATTGGGCTTTGATAGCGAGTATTCACTGAAAGCGGCTTTTACCCGTGAATCCGGTCGTGTATTCCTGACCGGAATTGATGCCCTGGTTCGTTTACCCATAATGCAAAAGCGCATGGATGAATTGGCGGGCCTCAATACAGCGGGTTTTATCTCCGGTTATCGCGGTTCCCCTCTGGGGGGATATGATCAAGTCCTGTGGCGGCACAAGAAGCTGTTGGCTGAGCGGGACATTCATTTCGAGCCGGGTATTAACGAGGACTTGGGGGCGACCAATATTTGGGGCACCCAGTTGCTGGATCACTACCGCCAGCAGGCGACTAAAGACGGTGTCTTTGCTATCTGGTACGGCAAGGGCCACGGTGTAGATCGCACCGCAGATGTATTCCGTCAAGCCAATATCCAGGGCACCGCAAAACTGGGTGGTGTTTTGGCGCTGTGTGGCGACGACCACACCGCAGAGTCCTCCATGTTTTCCCACAATACCGACCAGATCTTTGAGTCGGTGATGATGCCGCTTATTTTCCCGGCCTCTATTGACGAGTACCTAACTCTGGGGCTCGCCGGCATCGCGTTGTCCCGCTTTTCCGGCCTTTGGGTTGGTTTCAAGGCGATTACCGAAACCGTAGAGGCCGGTGCCTCCCTGATTGTGCCGGAGCTGCCCCAATTTACGATTCCCGCTGATTTTCCAATTCCGCCCCACGGGTTGAACTACGATCCCCACCTGAACTGGCCTGCCGAGCGCCTTGAGTATGAGCGCCGTATGCTCGAGGAGCGCTTGCCCGCAGCCAGGGCATTCGCCTATGCCAATCGCCTGGATAAAACCACCCATAGTGCGGAGCAAAAACGCTTCGGTATTGTGACGGTCGGCAAGGCCCACGGTGATCTGCTGGAAGCCCTAAAGCTGCTCAATTTGTCGGAGGCGGATCTCAATTCGGCGGGTATCTCTATTTACAAAGTGGCGATGTCCTGGCCGCTGGAGCCCCGGGGCATCAGTGAGTTCGCTAAAGGTATGGAGCGTCTGCTGGTTGTAGAGGAAAAGCGGCCCCTGGTAGAGGATCAGTTGAAGAACCTGCTCTACGGCTGGGCGGACAGCTATCGGCCGAAGGTAGTAGGCAAGAAAGATCTGGATGGCAACGACTTGCTGCCGGCAATTTGGGGCTTTGGCCCGGATCAGGTGGCCAAAGCCATTGCCCGCTGGCTGGCGGATACTGAACTGGCGGTACAGCTGATCCCCTTGGCAGAAAAACTGGGGGGCAATGTTGCTGCAAAGGCTCAAGGCTTACTGGCTCGCGAACCAATTTTCTGTGCGGGCTGTCCCCACAATAGCTCTACCAAACTGCCTGAAGGCAGTTTGGGCAGTGCCGGTATCGGCTGCCATATTATGGCTCTGGGCAAGGGCCTGCGCACCGATACCTATTCCCATATGGGAGGCGAGGGCGCCCAGTGGGTGGGATTGCATCGCTTCTCCAGCGCAGAGCATATTTTCCAGAATATGGGTGATGGAACCTACAATCACTCGGGTCTGCTGGCCATTCGTCAAGCTGTGGCGAGCCAGGTCAATATCACTTACAAGATTCTTTTGAACGATGCGGTGGCCATGACCGGTGGTCAGCCCGCCGATGGTGAAGTCAATGCCCCCTCGCTGGCCGCACAATTATTGGCCGAGGGCGTTGGCACCGTCGTTCTTTTGACTGAAAACCCGGATCACTGGCGTGAACATCGCAACCAATTACCCGCTGCGATAGAAGTTTTACCTCGCTCTGAGCTGGACGCTGTACAGCGCCGTTTGCGGGAAACTGCCGGCGTTACTGCAATTATCTACGAGCAGGTCTGTGCAGCCGAAAAGCGCCGTCGCCGCAAGAAAAAGCAGATGGTCGATCCGTCTCAGCGGCTGCTGATTAATCACCGGGTCTGCGAAGGTTGTGGTGACTGTAGTGTGCAGTCCAGCTGTATAGCCGTAGAACCACTGGAAACGCCATTCGGGCGCAAGCGCCAAGTCAACCAGTCCAGCTGTAACAAAGATATGCGCTGTGCCGATGGCTTCTGTCCGAGCTTTGTGACTGTGGAGGGGGGAGAGCTGAAAAAACCGCCGGTACACTCTCTGGCAGATGCTCTGGATGTGGCGATTGCCGGCTTGCCCGCAGCGCTGCTAGCACCTCTGGCCGAGCCTCTCAGCATCTTGGTGGCAGGTATTGGTGGCAGTGGCGTACTTACTGTGGCGGCACTGCTGGGTATGGCGGCACACTTGGAGGAGAAGGGCAGTACCACTTTGTACTTTACCGGTCTCTCACAGAAAAATGGCGCCGTAGTTGCTCATGTGAAAGTGGGGGGAAACCCCGAGGCGATTACCACCGCGCGTATTCGCGATGGTGCGGCACAGTTGTTGCTGGGCTGCGATATGGTCACGGCTGCTAGCCAGCGGACCAAGTTTGCCAGCGGTGAAATGCGTGCCTTGGTAAATACCGCTGAAGTTCCGGTGGCGGCCTTTGTTCGCGATAACGAGCTGGCATTCCCCGCCGACGCAACCGAGCAGAGTATTGAGTCCCTGTGTGCAGAGTATTTTGCCTTTGATGCGAACAAATATGCCCAGGCACTGTTTGGCGATACCGTAGCCAGTAATTTGATGGTTATGGGATTCGCCTGCCAGAAAGGGCTGTTGCCCATTGGTGAAGCGGCTCTGGAGCGGGCTATCGAACTCAATGGCGTGGCGGTAGAGAACAACTTGCGCGCTTTCCGCGCGGGCCGTTTACTGGCGGAAAACCCTAAAGCGATCGAGCAACTGGCAGTGCCGGCCAAACCGGTGAAATTGGTGGAGCCCGAGGAATCGCTTGAGCAATTGATAGAGCGACTGGCGGCAGAGCTTCGCGATTATCAAAGCTCGGCCTATGCTGCGGAGTTTACCCGCCATATAGAGGCGCTGCGCACCGCAGAGGCCTCGCTGCCCGGTAGTCGCGGTGAACTCAGCCGAGTGGCCGCGCGCAGTCTTTATAAGGCGATGGCCTATAAAGATGAATATGAAGTGGCACGCCTCTATAGCGGTGAAGATTTCCAGCGGCAGCTGAGTGAAACATTCAGCGGTGACTACACCCTTAAATTCCATATGGCGCCGCCGCTCCTGGCTAGGCCCGATAGCAGTGGGCGAGTGCGCAAGATACAGTTTGGCCCCTGGATAGGTAAGCTGATGCCGCTGTTGGCCCGGGGTAAGGTATTGCGCGGTACCGCTCTGGATATTTTTGGCTATACCCAGGAGCGCCGTGCCGAGCGGCGCTGGGCCCAACAGGTAGCTAAGGCTATCGATGGGGTGGCCGCGCATCTGTCGGGTGAAAACCTGTCTGCGGCCCAAGAGCTACTCGAAATCCCCCTTCGGGTTCGCGGCTATGGCCATGTGCGCGAAGAGAAGTTTGCGGCGGTCAATGATCGTTGGGGCGAGTTGTCCGCACTATTTGTGGATGGGGAGCAGGAGCCGACTTCTCTGGCGGCGTCTTAGGCAGCGCAATTCTCTCTAATCGGTGTCAGCCCGGTTGAAACGGGATAAGGCGGTTTAGCAGCCAGCCGCTGACACCGGTGATTGCCACCGGTGCCTGCACCGCTGAGAAGCACAGGCATTCCTGATCCTCGGTGACTGTCGGGCGGTGTACGTCGCCGGGCTCTCGCAGCAAAAAGTCACCGCGACGATAGATACCATCGTTATCGGAGAAGCTGCCCTGCAAAACCAGGGTGAGTTCATAGCCTCGGTGATCGTGCTCTGCGACTTTTCCTCCGCAACTGAGGCGGTGAAAGCTCACCTCATATTGGTCCTGCCCGGTTTTAAGCCGGCACACTTTTAGCGCCGGGGTGATGCTCTTCCACTTGATCGGGGGGTTCTTTTCTATCAGTTTATTTACGATCGGCGGTACATCGGTCAGCAGGGGGTCTGTGGCTCTGGAACTTTCAAGGATCACTTCTTGTATGGGAGCTATTGCCGCTGTCTGATTGATACGCCCGATCAGCTGGTGAAAAACTTCATCGTTTACCGCTTGTGGTGCACAGGATTCTAGAATGGAGCCGCCGAGGGTGTTTAGGGCGCGATATTGAACGCGGCACTCGGCGCACATTTGTATATGGGCAGAAACGATTAGGCTGGCGCCTTTGGGCAGGTTACCGGCGGTGTACTCAAGGAGTAAATGCTTATCCGGGTGATGGTGAATCATACGAAACCTACTTGGCCAACTTCGCTTGTAATTTCTTGAGCGCTAAGCGTACGCGAGATTTTACTGTGCCCAGTGGCAAATTCAGTTCCCTGGATATCTCGCTGTGGAACTTTCCTTCCATGTACGCCTTTTCCAGAACGTGGCTCTGTTCTGCCGGCAGGCTGTGCAGGCATTCCGCGACCTCCTTTTCGTTGCGTCTTCTCTGTAAAAATATCATGGGCTGGTGTTCGGGGGTTTCATCCCAAATATCCATGGCTTCAATGATATCTGTATTCTGCTGACGTCCATTGCGACGCAACATATCGATGCGAGTGTTGCGCATAATGGTGAATATCCAGGTACTGGCAGAGGCCTTGCTGGCGTCAAAACTGGGTGCTTTACGCCAGACCTTGAACAGGGTTTCCTGTACCAGTTCATCGGCGGTTTCAGCATTAATTGCCTGGGTGGAATGATTGTTGTGGAACCCCTTAATCAGCGGTGCAAAATGGCGAAAGAGTTGCTCGAAGGCTTGGCGATCGCGCTGTTTGCCGACTCGTGTCAGCAGGGCGGTCCAATCCTGGTCCTCTTGCTGTGGCAATTTCACCGGGCCTATTTCGCTATTGGGTTAGGGGCTATGGTAGCGATCTTTCTGTCGCTGTCGATACTCAATCAATCATGCTATCGCTATAAAGCCTGTTGCGGCACATCCTTGTACCGCACCCTGCAACAGGCTGTTGGGCTGAGACTTCCCAGTTGTCTGTTAATTACTTACGCAGGCCGGACATAACTGGATCTCTCTGGCCTACCTTTGGTGGGCGGTGATCCACTCAATGGGCGGTGGCGTATATGTCTGCAATATTAATAAAAAGGGACCCGGAGATGAGCGCGTTGATCGATGAGCTTAAGGAATATTATAAAGACTTCCTAATGCAGGAAACGGGCAGCCTTGGCGCACTTTACCGCGAAAATATTATTTTTTGTGACCCCCTGCATCGGATAGAGGGACTGCCGGCTTTAAAAAGCTACTTTGCCTCTATGAATAAGGGGCTCACCCAGTGTCGTTTTCAATTTGACGATCAATCGGTCATAGGCGAGGGCAGTGCCTGCTTATCGTGGATTATGCACTACCGACACCAGTCACTCAAAGGCGGGCGCTCTTTACAACTCCGTGGCTGTAGCCTGTTGCGCTATACCGATAAGATCCATTATCACGAGGACTTTTACGACATGGGTGCCATGGTTTACGAACAGGTGCCGCTACTGGGGTCCTGTATCGGGTTTATTAAATCGAGGATGGAGCGCAACTAAGTGACGCAGGGGATTCGCGACAAAACACTCTGGATTACTGGCGCCAGTTCAGGCATTGGGCGGGCACTGGTATTGCGCTTAGTACAGCAGAATAATTTTGTAATTGTCAGCGGTCGCAGACTGGATGCACTGGTAGAGTTACAAAAAATAGCTCCCCATCGCCTCAGAACCCTCAATTGTGACCTCAGTGATGATGCGGTAATGCCGGGGGTGGCCCGGCAATTAGCGAATTTCACCGATCACCTGGATATGGTCATCGCCTGTGCGGGTACTTGTGAGTATGACGATGAGCTTCAACTGGATGTGGCCATGTATCGGCGGGTTTTCGATGGCAACTTTTTTGCCTTGATCAACACCTTACATTGTGCGCTGCCGCTATTGGCTGAGAGTCGTTCACCCGTGTTTGCGGCTCTTGGCAGTCTCTCCGCTGTGGTACCTTTTCCCCGCGCTGAGGCCTATGGTAGTTCCAAAGCGGCGCTGGCTTATTTTTTGGAATCGGTGCGTGCAGATAGCAGCCTTACGCCACTGCGGGTTGTAAATATTCGCCCGGGATTTGTCGATACGCGCCTCACCCAGCGCAATGATTTTGCGATGCCTTTTTTGATGACCCCCGATCAGGCTGCCGAGTGTATTGAAAATGGACTCTGTGGATCAGGGCATACAATTGATTTTCCCAGGCGTCTCAGCTGGCCTCTGCGGTTTCTGGGGCTGTTTCGCTCTATCTGGTTCCGTTTCTGCGCCCCAAAAATGACAAGAGTCCGCTCGCTAAGGAAGGATTAATGCGAATCGCTATTGTGGGTAGCGGCATTGCCGGTCTTACCGCCGCTTATCTTTTAAACCGAAAATACGATATCACCCTGTTTGAAGCACAGGCACGCCTGGGAGGGCATACGGCTACCGTTGATATCGAAAATGACGGGCGTCGATTAGCCGTGGATACCGGCTTTATTGTTTACAATGACTGGACCTATCCAAATTTTATTCGTTTGCTCAAGGAGCTTGGTGTTCAGTCTCAGCCCACCGCCATGGGTTTTAGCGTGCGCTGTGATAGGGAGGGGTTTGAGTACGCGGGCAATAACCTCAACAGTTTATTTGCGCAGCGCGCCAATATTGTCAGTACGGGGCACTGGCGTATGCTGTGGGATATCGTGCGCTTTAACCGCAATGCTCTTCGCGACTGGCGGGAGGGGCGCTTGAGTGAGACATTGACTCTTGGTGAATATTTACCCGCAAACGGCTATTCGGCAGAATTTGCCGATCGCTATTTGGTGCCTATGGGGTCTGCCATCTGGTCTGCCAGCGTGGCGCAAATGCTGGACTTTTCCGTGAGTTTTTTTGTCCGCTTCTTTTTTAATCACGGTCTGCTCAATCTTGTGCGCCGTCCACAGTGGCGAGTGATTAAAGGGGGATCCTGTGAATATATTGCCCCTTTAACGCGATCTTTTACCGACAAAATACGCCTGTCCACTCCGATTGACGCGGTGCGGCGTTGCCGGATGGGAGTGATAGTTCGCACCGCAACCGGGGAGGATTTGACGTTTGATGCTATCGTATTTGCCTGCCACTCAGACCAGGCCCTCCAGTGTTTGATAGATCCGAGCGATAGAGAACGGCAGCTGTTGGAAGCCATCCCCTATGCGACCAATTCGGTTGTGCTGCATACCGATACCGCTTTGCTACCTCGCTACCGTCGCAGTTGGTCGAGTTGGAATTATCAATTGTGCGGTGGGCGGGATGCACTGCCGGTGTTGACCTACAACATGAATATACTACAGGGGCTGGATACCGAGAAAACCTACTGTGTCACTTTGAACGCCGAAGAGCGTATCGACCCCAAGTTGGTGCTCGGCCGCTTTGAATACGCCCACCCACAGTTCTCTGTGGCGGGGACCTGTGCGCAGCAGCAGTGGGAGCGTATTAATGGGGTTAACCGCACCTGGTTTTGTGGTGCCTATTGGGCCAATGGCTTTCATGAAGACGGTGTAACGAGCGCGCTGCGGGTGGCTCAGGGACTGGGGGTTGATTGGTAGGAAGGCGTCATGGAAAGTGCGATCTATACCGGTTGGTTGGAGCACCGGCGCTTTGCGCCCAGGCCGCATCAGTTTCGCTATCAGGTTTTTATGATGTATGTCGACCTGGCCGAGGTGGAAGCCATTTGTCAGCTCTCGCCGGCTTGGTCTTGCCGGCGATGGGCGCTCGCACGATTTTGCCGCAGTGATTTTTTTGGTGATCAATCGCTCAGCCTCGATAGGGCGGTTCGCCAGCGGGTGGAGGCGGTGGCGGGTGAGCGGCCTGCGGGACCTATTCGTTTGCTGGCCAATTGGCGCTACTTTGGCTATAGCATGAACCCCATCAGTATTTACTACTGTTTTGATACTGAAGGCCAGGATGTGGAGTGGTTATTGCTGGATGTGCACAACACCCCCTGGAAAGAACGCCACGGCTATGTTTTGGACTGTCGCAGTAATTCCAAACTGCAAAAAGCAACTTTTGTGAAGACACTTCACGTCTCGCCCTTTATGCCGATGGCCCAAGGGTACCGCTGGCGAGGGACAAAACCCGGGGAAAAACTGACCGCTTATCTGCAAAATTTTGACTCGAATATGGTCGATAGTGGTGACATTCGTCCAATATTCGACGCAACTCTGAGCTTGCGGCGCAGTGAAATCAGCGGCCGATCGCTCAATACTATATTGATTCAATATCCGGTGATGACCGTAAAAGTGATCACTGCCATTTATTGGCAGGCGCTGAAATTATGGCTCAAGGGTATCCCGGTATTTGCACACCCGCGCGACAACACTGAGGCAGGAGATAAATAACTATGAAAGGAGTTCAGGGCGCTGGACAGGCTTCGTCGTCAAAATTTGAGGGATCGGCGCACTCCTGGCTCGTTCGCCTGGCCCGCAAGCTGGTCTTGGCAAAGCTCAAAGGGATTGAACGTGGCCATCTCCTAATAGAGGAGGGCGAGCAGTTGTTTCGTTTTGGCCAGCCAGTGGCGGAAGCTGAGATTTCTGCGCATATTTGTGTACATGATCCGTCGAGTTATTTACAGGTGCTGGTAAACGGCACTATTGGCTCTGGAGAAGCCTTTATGCAGGGGGCCTGGACCTCCCCCAATACTGTAGATCTGATCCGCCTGATGGTGGATAACATGGCACTGGTTGAAGGAATCGATAGTCGTTGGAGCTATTTGCCCCGCCTGGGTTTGCGCTGGTTACACCAATTGCATGGGAACAGCCGCAAGGGCTCGCGCAGGAATATCGCTGCCCACTATGACCTGGGCAATGAATTTTTCCGGCTGTTTTTGGATAGGACCATGTTGTATTCCTCTGCGGTCTACCCCTCTGAAGATGCAACCTTGTTTGAAGCTTCAAATCATAAATTGGAGTTGATATGCCGCAAGCTTCAATTAAAGTCCTCAGACCACCTCCTTGAGATTGGCACCGGCTGGGGGGGGATGGCCATTTATGCGGCTAAATACTATGGCTGTAGGGTAACCACTACCACTATTTCCCGGAAGCAATACGACTACGCCCGGCAGTGGGTACAGCGTGAGGGTCTGGAGGAACGAATAACCCTACTATTACAGGATTACCGCGACCTGCAAGGCGAGTACGACAAAATTGTATCGATTGAGATGGTAGAGGCCGTGGGACACGAATTCCACAAGATCTTCTTTGCCGCTTGCAGTGGACTGCTCAAAGAGGATGGTCTGATGGTGATGCAGGCCATCACTATTCGCGATCAGCGCTACCACGAGTATCGCAAAGAGGTCGATTTTATTCAGCAATATATTTTTCCCGGCGGTTGCCTGCCATCTAACCAAGTGATTGCAGAGCATATCGCCGATTCAACAGATATGCAGATTGTGGGGCTGGAAGATATTACAGCTCATTACGCTCGAACCTTAAATGACTGGAGAAGCAAATTTCTTGCGCAAATTATCAAGGTGCGGGAGTTGGGGTTCGATGAGTGTTTTATTCGAATGTGGGAGTTTTATTTGTGCTATTGCGAGGGGGGATTTTTACAGCGAGTGATCGGTAGCGCCCAATTTGTATTCGCCAAACCACGGTATCTCGGCAGATTTTGATATGTGGCGCCTTGTGGCTAACGCCTTACTTTTCGATATTGCCTGGCCAATATGTGTTATCGTGGCCAAGGTATGGCTGGTTGTCCCCTTTACCCTATTGAACTTATTTATACATTTACGCTATATCGCCAATTTGCCCAGAGAGCCTATTTGGTTAGCTGGGGTTTTTGTCTTTGGTGTATCTATAGATTCTGTATTGTTTAATTTGGGGGTGATGGAAAATAAGAGTGGCTCCCTGTGGCCTCCATTTTGGTTGATCTGTCTCTGGTTAAATTTCGCGATGACTCTACGCTACAGCTTGGTCTTGTTGCAAAAACAACTGTGGTTGGCGGCAATCCTGGGAGGGTTTTTCGGGCCATTTAGCTACTTTACTGGGACGTTTCTCAATGGCAGCGTGGAGTTACACAAACCCCTGTGGCAGTCTCTCGGAGTGCTGAGCGTAATTTGGGCTTGCATCCTGCCATTATTTGCCTATTTGGCCAGGAGGGTTTGCGCAAAGAGGTGAACGATACTTGAATCTATGGCGATATCGTCTATTGCCAATATTACCTTTAGTAGGAGGTTGCAAAGTAGCTGCTTTCGACTACAACCAGAAATTGGCTTGATTGCAGAGAGGCTCCTTTGAGCGGAGTAGCAATATCCTCATTAATTGTGCCTTACTTGAGATCACCCAAACCAAGCGCAAAGCGAAAGTGTGCGGACTCGTTACCCGCACTGTTGTGGATGTGGCTGAGCCACTTATTCGCTAAAGAGTTAAACCTCACTTAGCGAATAGAAAGCCGATGGTTAAAAATTTTTAAAAGCATAGAGAACCTCTTTGATCCCAGCGTACATTCACAGCCCTTGTCCCGACTACAGGTGTTTCACTAGCCGCTACAACCCTATTAATTCCTGCCTGGAAAGTCATGTTTTTTAGACGCCGAACTGGCGCAAAAGACCACTAGCAGCTAAACCTAAAGAAGAAAAACATGACAAGCTTACCAGCTTGTGGTGAAAGTGATATGGGGTGTCTGATGAAAACGGTTATTTTTGCAACTGCTGGAATGGTAGTGGTGTTGCTCTCTGGCTGCGCTGCTCAGCCAGAGCAGGTCCCCGGTGCCGGTGGAATTGTTATCGACACCTGGGGTGTGAATATGAATCAGTATCAAGTTGATCTTGCGGAATGCAAGGGCATTGCTTATTCCACTTATAGTGATCAAGGGCGGCGAGGTGCGGCCGGTGCCGCAGGCGGAGCTGTGATTGGCGGCGCACTGGGAGCGATCGTTGGTGATAGTAGCCGAGCCGCATTAGCAGGCGCTGGTGCCGGTGCTCTGGTCGGAGGTCTATCGGGTGGGAGTAGCGCAAGTGCAGAGGCGACCTACATTATCAAAAACTGCCTGAGTGGTCGCGGATATCGAGTGTTAAATTGACCTTCTTTAAAAAACTGTGGTCCAACTTTCCATTAGTCCATTGCTATTTGACAACCTCACAGGACTTGGTATTGGCCGGGGATATCCCCCGGCTTTTTTTTATATTTGAATTTCAATAGTGATATTTTTCTATATTAGTGGTGAACCCATTAAATTGTTGTGCTAGGTAGTAGGGTTTTTGAGCAGTTGACAACCAAAATTATATGGATGCGATTAACTCCTAGCTAAATGGCGTCTAAACTTTTCAAGCCAGCTTTAATTTTCTTTTTGGGAGCATGCCATGTCCATTGTTTCAACTATCAATGCCTATGCTGTATTAGAGGCTGGTGGTCCTTTTAAGAGCTATCAACTGGAGTTGGGCGAGCTCGGTGCTACTGAGGTTGAGCTGGAAATCATGTACTGTGGTATTTGCCACAGTGACTTGAGCATGATCGAAAATGAATGGGGTAATGGGCAATACCCAATGATTGCCGGTCACGAAATTATCGGCCGAATCACTGCGGTGGGGGAACAGGTCACTCACCTTAAAAAAGAAACGGTTGTCGGGTTGGGGTGGAACTCCGGTTACTGTAAGACTTGCCATACTTGCCGGACCGGCGACTTCAACCTTTGTAAAGAGGCAAAGTTTACCATACTGACTAATGGTGGTTTTGCCGATAAAGTTAGAGCGGATGTAAGTAGCTTGGTGGTTATCCCCGATGGCGTAGACCCGGTATCAGCGGGCCCCCTCTTATGTGCCGGTATTACCGTATTCAATCCACTAGTTCAATTTGATGTAAAACCCACTGACAAAGTGGCGGTGATCGGCATCGGTGGGCTGGGTCATCTGGCATTGAAGTTTTTCAATGCTTGGGGATGTGAAGTTACCGCATTTACCTCCAGTGAAGAAAAGCGCAAAGAGGCCTTATCCCTGGGGGCCCACAAGACACTCAACTCCCGCGATCCGCTTGATATCGAAGCGGCTACAACGAATTTTGATTTTATTTTATCCACGGTAAATGCCAACCTTGATTGGGATTTATATATTCAGACCCTAAAGCCCAGGGGGCGCCTTCACTTTGTTGGAACTGTACCCAATCCGATACAATTTACTCTTTTTCCTTTGATTTTTTTCCAGCGTTCAATCTCAGCATCACCTGCCGGTAGTCCAGGTACTATGGAGACAATGTTAGAGTTTGTCGCACACCACCAGATTCGTCCCGAAGTTGAGATTTTCCCCATGAGCCAGATTGAGGCGGCATTTGAGCACTTGAGGTCCGGTAAGGCTAGGTATCGGATTATTTTGTCGCGGGAGGGGTAGGATTGTAGTGGTTAACTCTTTTAGGCCACCTAATTTTGAGTGATATCAGGAAGCGACTGTAGAAGCATAAAGGGCTCTCCTACACCCTTGAATGAGGTTTTGCTGTCTACGCCTCTATCAATTGTTTTGACTGATTGGTCACCCTGAGACTTCCACTTGTACTATTGTAAAGGCAAGGGCAGTTAGGCGGGGTGGCTTGTGAAGGTGCTGATTGTTGGGGCTGGGCCTACGGGCCTTACGGCAGCGGTTGAGCTAGCTCGACGAGGCCTATTGCCCAGAATTGTGGATCGCCGGGATCGGGCTTCTACCCTGAGCCGGGCCGTGGGGGTTACTTCCCGTAGCCTTGAGCTGCTTTCACACTCTGGTGTTTCGGAAAAGCTAATCGCCGAGGGTATTGCTGTGGAGGGGGCGTGTATTTACCTAAACACGCATTTGGCGCTCGAATTCCCCCTGCACTCTGATCGGAGCTACTTTCCCACTGTTCTTGGCTTACCCCAGGATAGAACTGAGGCACTTATGGCTGAGGTGCTGTTTGGGATGGGGGGCGAAGTTGAGTATCAAAAAGAGCTTAAATCCCTCACAGAGGATGAGAGTGGGGTAGTGGCTCAGTTTGATGATGGAGAGGAGAACCGTTTCGATCTTATTATTGGTGCCGATGGTATTCGCAGTACTGTTCGTGAGGCGGCAGGCATTAATTATCCTGGATTTGATTTAGACGAAGTCTGGTCTATAGCGGATGTAGATACTGGGGATTGGCCCCCTAAAAGAAAATTCACGCTGGTCAAAATGGATTCTGGAGTGATTGCTGTTGCGGTGCCCTTGGGTGAGGGACGCCACCGCCTGGTGGCCAGCTGTGATAATGCCATTAGTGCATTTCCTATGGCGCTGGATATTAAGAGAGTACGCCGGAAGGGAACCTTTAAGATTTCGGTGCGCCAGGCGGAGACTTACTCGAAGGGCAGGGTATATCTAGCTGGAGATGCGGCCCATTGCCACTCGCCGGTTGGCGGGCGCGGTATGAACCTGGGAATTGCCGATGCCGCTGAGCTGGCACAGCGAATTGTAGAGGGGCGACTCCCTGGATATTCTGAATTGCGCTATCGAGAAGATAAAAAGGTTATTGAGGTAACTGAGAGTGGCCGAAAAATAATCACAGGGCAATCCCTTAAGGCGAGGTTTGAATTCAGGGCGCTGATAGCTGCCGCCAACTCAATTCCGGCGGTACGGAGAAAGTTGGGGCAGTTTGCGGTGGAGCTTTAGAAGTCGTAAAGTCGATGGTAATTGCTAGATTCAATAAGGCCAATAGAGTCGAGCCAGCTAAAGGGGGGGGGGAATTTAAAGCTTACTTTTTTAACTTTACAGCGGTACCAAAAACCAGTATTTCAGAAGATCCTTCCATAATTGCACTGGTGGTAAAGCGAATGCCCACCACAGCGTCTGCTCCTTTTTGCTGAGCGCTCTCCCCCAGCCGTTGAAAGGCTTTATTTCTTGCTTCGGTCAGAATTTCTGTGTAGCCACGGATCTCTCCACCGACAATACTTTTGATTCCTGCCATTACATCACGGCCGATATGCTTGGACTGCACTATATTTCCAGTAACAATATCCAATACTTCTGATATTTCTCCGCCAGGTACAGTTTCCGTGGTTGAATAGATCATATGGCTTCCTTGAGTGTCATTTTTTATAATATTCTACATGTTATTGAGCTGTTGTCTCTAGGAGCCTAAGTAATCTTCTCTGTTTTTGGAGGCGCATTGTTAACCATCCCTCTAGTGGTTTTATATGGAGGGTTACTGATTGGTTTTAAAGGGACTGCGGATCAGGATGACGATATATTGCTATTATACGCCCAGCCCATCTTGGGGCGGGGCGTAATGGTCAAGATAATTGTATGGTAGGCAGCTGCTTAGAGTTTGGTGGCTACTCTGTGAATCATACAATTTATCGTTAAACGACCTCCACTGTTTTATTCATTGGAAAGAAGCTTCCAGTTTGCCGCTTGAAGATGCACACCTAGTGTATCTCGGTCATAGGCTACAGATAGGTGATCTGGTCCTACCGGGAAGACGGAGATATCTCCGGCTCCAGTATTTTGGTCTAGATTTCTCACCATCGTCGTATTAATTTCCGGATTGTTATAGCGATTTGGATCTCTAGGCATTTTTTCTGCGGCATAGCGTGAAGTACCCAATACCATGCCATAAACCTGCCTTGTGTAGATCTGGTGAGAAATAGAACCCTGTGCAGAGGCTTCAAAATCAAAAAGTTTAGTACTTTGTGGTTTTGTGCTTACATCTTTTGCCCAGCCCACATTTGAAAGCAGGGTGCCGTAATAGTTGATGGGTTCCTCCACTGCGATTTTTACTCTGGGTATTTCCATCACATATTTTGCCACAGACGCGGCACCGCCCTGTACGGGGTCCTCAGTGCTGTCATGCCTTTCAGGAAGGATGATAATAATTCCACCGCTGCTGTTGTGGTAGAAAACCTGAGCATCGGGTAATTTGGCATCATCAGACACCTGGCTTAATGCATCGTTATTAACTGCCGTCCGATAAGTTTTGAATGCAGTTAAAACGGCCTGTATCTTATCTGAGTCTGTGAGATCGCTTACCTTATTCATAATGTACACCTGTACTATTAAGGGGGAAAGGGCAGCATAGCTTGTAAATTTGCCTGTTTAATCGTCAATCATTTCATGGTGAAGATATATTGCGCGTCTATTTTTTATGGGGCCGCTGTAGAGGTGTGAGGGTAATTAAGAGGGGGGAAGGGCTAATAAATATGAAATATTTCCTCGTTGTTTGGGTTGAGATTTTGGCGGGCTTTAAATAAGAAGGGGCTGAGTGTCGGTAGGCGGAGCCCCTGTTATTTGATCTATGCTGAATATGTAATCTTTATATCTAATAATAGTCTTTAGGCGGCTCTTAATTCTTACCTTCCGGGGCTTTGTTGAGAGATTTCTCCATGGCTTTCGATTCTGCCAGTGTGCGAACTGACCAGTCTATTCGCTGTTGATCAGAAACTATATCGGGGTCAACCTTATACAGATTCCAGTTTCCCGATTTGTCTTTAACAAACTGAGTGCCGTACCACTGTGGCTGATCGAGGTTCATCATTAGTCGATCCCAGCTGGCGGCTTTAAGCCAGTTAGCTTCACTTTTATCTTTGGCGAGGATTGCTGCAATAGTGGCAAGAGCATGAGCGAGCCTTATATCTTCAGAGTTGTTGCCATGCTGGAAGATAAGTGCTGAATGATAGTAATCCTTTGCAGACCTAATTCGGCCGTTCGCTAGCATTTTTAAGGCCTCTTCGCGTCGATCCTTGTCTTGCTGATCAAGAGAGCTCCAGTCGATTTCACTATGGGGTATATTGCGCGCGCTTTGGTCTTGGCTGAACAGCTCTGCCAATTGGCGGTTTTCCTGTGAATCTATATTGCTGTGGGATTGGCGAGCCCTGATTGTATCAGTGGCGAGAGACTGGTGAGCGGAAAAGCTAAGAAGAAAAACTAGATGTGTAATCGGGATATATTTCATGTTCAGTTCGGGATGCTGTCCTTGATAGGTTTGTTAGTTGCCTTGAGTGATATAATCGCTATAGCGAAATGGAAGCAAGAGGGAGGGGATTATTCTGTTGTACCTTACTGAATTTCAGGTATGCACTCACCACACAGCCCGGCGCCTCCCATTGCGGATAGTGCCCAATTTTTTCCAATTCAACAATATTTGCCGGCCTGTCTACCAGCTGGCGAAATCGATCTACCATATGCTTTCCTGAAACTGGGTCTAATGAACCATTGATTAGCTGTAAGGGACCGGGATATTGCTTTAGGGCTTCTATCCAGCGCCGACGGTGCTGGCGCCTATCTCGCATATAGGTAATCAGCTTGTAAAGCAGTTGGTTGCCATCTTTGTACTGGAGTACCTGCCATAGGTCTCGCAGATCTCTCTTGGAGGGCTGTGTCTCTGGCCCGAAAATGGCAATAAAGTTGCGGCAGAATTGTCGATAGCTTATGAATTTATTGATCAAAAAACCAATGGGAGAGAGCAGGAGCTTTTGTATGAGGCGTGCTTGGTGAGTTTCTGGAAATAAGCCACCATTTAGTAGGCATACGGAGAGATACCCTGTCGCGCTACTGGTATTACCTCTGGCGATTAATTCTTGAGCAACGGTATCGCCATAGTCGTGGGCTAAAAGGTGTACTCTGTTGATATTGAGATGTCGCAGGAGAGCTTCGTGTAAATCAGCTTGCCCATGGATACTGTAGCTGTGATGTTTAGGCTTGTCGGAATAGCCAAAGCCCAGCATGTCCATGGCGATACAGCGAAAGTGTTCTGTTAGCAGGGGCCATATCTTTTGCCAGTCATAACTACTTGTTGGAAAACCGTGAATCAAAAATAAAGTCGGTTTTTGTCGACAGTTTGGGTCGCTGTCGACATAAAAAAGTTGGTGGCCTTGATATTCAAAAATATCTCCCTTTGTTAACCACTGCTCAGGCCGCATTGGCTCTTCCATTTCTTCTTGTTGTATTTACAGTAAAGATCGCACGATGTGTGTTGAACCTCAAGTAGTGGTTGTCAGGTGGAGTGTGCCTACCCTGTGCCGCGCAGGGCGTAAATTGCAGGCTTGTTAATAATTTTCCATACAGACAGCAGGGTGACCGAAGCGGTTAGGCCAATAATAAGCAGCGGTGGCAGTAGCCAGCCCAAGAGACTGGTTTCAATACTGAATGCGCTTTGCTCTAGCCATAATGTAAGGGGAACTACTATCAAAGTAGCTATGGCGATACCGATAACAACGGGTGCCAGACTATCGATTAAAGTGTGATAGAAAATCGTCACCGGGCGGGCACCGATTGCCATGCGCACGCCAAGCTCAGTGCGTCGCAGTTGCACGCTGTAACTGAGTACCCCAAAGATGCCGATGGCAGCAAGACTGAGTGCGAGTAGCGTGAGGGCGCTGGTTACCCAAACTGAAACCCGGTCGTTACTGAGAAGTAAGTCCCGCGCCTGCTCCAGGGTGAATAGCTCGGATACTTTGTACTGCCTGTTTACCTGGGCGAACTCCCGGTTCAATTCTATAGTGCTGAGTGGCTGATAAGGTTTGTGCCTGAGCAGTAATAGGGGATAGCTCACATTAATGCCGCGTACAAATAGGCGGGCGGGCTCCTGCTTGCCGGGCAGGCTTGCGTTGCGCACTACGCCGACCACTTGGTAGGGCATATTACCGCGCCAGTAGTAGCGTTTGTCTAATACTTCGCCATTGGGCTCTAGCTGCTGGGCCAGGGTTTCGTTGACGAGCATCATGCGATTATTATCGGAAAATTCAGCCGCACTGATATGGCGGCCGGCCACCAGTGGCATACGCAGAATGGCAAGATAGTTTTCATCGACCACAGTGGTCTTGGCCATCACCGGGTTTTGTCGGCTGGCGTCGTGGCTGAGGGACGTGGTCCAGAGAGGTCGACTGATAGAGATAGGGGTGTTTAAGCTTAAACTGGCATTTTGTACCTTGGGGTGCTCCAGCAATCTCTGCCTGATGGCCTTCAGATAACTCTCCTGCTCGGCAGTAGGGGCGCTCCTCAGATTGCCAATATTCAGAGTCATCACCTGAACATTGTCCAGAGGAAAACCAAACGGTTGGTTAATCAGACGGTTGGCTTGCAGAAATATTTGTAAGCTGGCGACGATAAGCAGGCTGGTCATCGTTACTTGGCTGCTGATAAGGGCTTTGCGGATCAGTGGTGAAATTTGTACACCAGCGCCCTTGCCGCTACTCTGCAACATTTGGTTCAGTGCACGGTAATTAATCTGGTGGCTGACGATGGTTGATAGGAATACGGCGAGTAGTAAGGCACACAGCAGTGCAAAAATCAGCGTCTGCCAGTTCAAGGTGAGCTCTTGAATTCGGGGAATTTGTTCCGTCGCTATCACTTTTAATACTTCTGTCGATATCAGAGCCAACAGTATGGAAACTAATGCAGCCCCCAGCATTAGTAGGCCGATCTCACACAGCAGCGCTAAAAAGATATGTTTCTTGTGTGCGCCCAGTGCGACCTGTATCGCCATATTGCGCTGTTGTTTGGCTGCGCGAGATAGGATCAGGTTGGTGACATTTACGCAGGCGATCAGCAGGAGCACTAGTGTGCCGCCCATTACCATTAGGGTTCGCGTAGTACTGTCGCCAAGAATTTTGCTGGCGAAAGGGGTGAGCCGGTATTCAACGGATCTTTCGACCGAAGAGGATCTGCCCGCTAGGGCAGCTTGATACTGGCTATCCATTAAGCTACTCAACTCGCGCCCGGCACTGGCGGGGTCAATGCCGGGCTTCAGCTTGCCTATAAGCATGCGGAAAGGCAGGAAGCCTCTCCAATTATTTCTACGCTCGGCCTGAGTATCGTTAAAATCCCAGGGAAGCCAGACAGCGGTGTGTCGGCCCTGTTTATAGATTTGGGGTTCGATAAAGTTCTTGGCGGTGACGCCGACAATGCGAAACTCCACTTCGCCAAATTGTAGGCTTTGCTCTAAGACATTGGGGTTGCGCTGGAATATCTGTTCCCAGGTTTGATAGCTGATCAGTGCCACGGGAACCCGGCTGTCGAGCCCTTCATCGGTATTGAATTGTCTGCCCAAGGCCAGGGGTGCTCCAGCCAGCTGGAGATATTCTGGAGAGACATAGGAAACATTAACCCGTGGTGATCCCGCCAGGTTGCGGATCACATCTTCCCAGAAGTAAACCAGAGCGCTGGACTCGAAGAAACTGTCGTTTTTATAAGTTTCTACCAGAGCCGGGTATTGGCTGTTATTTTCCAGTCGCAGCTGCTTGTTCTGGTAGAGGTTACCATTCACAACATATAGCCGGTCTTCATCCGGGTAGGGTAGGGGCGCAGCCAGCAGCTGGTAGTTGAGGTTAAATAGAGTAACCAGGGCGCCGAGGGTAATACCCAGGGTCAGAATAGTTGTGGTGGCGTAGCTCCGTGCCCGGTTGAG
The DNA here is from genome assembly GCF_052466995.1 of Microbulbifer regidiadema (SeqCode). Lineage (NCBI taxonomy): Bacteria > Pseudomonadati > Pseudomonadota > Gammaproteobacteria > Cellvibrionales > Microbulbiferaceae > Microbulbifer > Microbulbifer regidiadema (SeqCode). The sequence continues at coordinate 776,336 of NZ_CP174297.1, forward strand.
GGACTGAAGGGCAATGGATAGGTCCTTTGCGGTGATCATGGGGCCATCTCATATGGCGCTTTTAGCGGCTGCGATGTTGAGATTTTGCCATCCAGTAGGTGCAATTGGCGGCTGGCCATATCTGCATAGCGGGGGTCATGGGTCACCATGCACAGGGTGGTCCCTTCACCGTTGAGCTGTTGCAACATATCCATTACTGCATCGCCATTGTGAGAATCCAGGTTGCCGGTGGGCTCGTCCACCAGCAGTAGGGATGGATTGCCAACTAGCGCCCGAGCTATGGCAATTCGCTGCTGTTGGCCACCGGATAACTGGTTAGGTTTGTGAGAGGCCCTGTGACTCATTCCTACCTTTTCCAGGCAGTGTTTTACTTTTTTGTCGGCTTCAGGACTGGGAATTGGATTGCGGCGGTATCGCAGGGGCAGGGCGATATTGTCGTAGACAGAGAGCTCATCAATCAGATTAAAGGACTGGAAGATAAAGCCTACTTTTTCGTTGCGAATAGTCGCTGCCTCACTCAGCGACAATTGAGCGACTTCAATGCCCTCAATCTGATAGCTGCCGCTGGTGGGGAGGTCTAGCAGGCCGAGAATGGAGAGAAGTGTGGATTTACCGCAACCCGAGGGGCCGCAAATAGAAACGAATTCGCCCTGGTAAATACTCAGGTCAACGCCCCGCAGAGCGTAAGTTTCCATTTCTGCGGTGCTGAACACCTTAGTGATCCCGGCCATATGAAGAATTGGCTTGGACATAGCGAACTCCCTGTTCTCGCTTTCAGGCTTTAGTCGATAATCTGGATATGCTCGGCTTCATTAAATGTGGCCATATCGGAGAGGACAATGCGGTCCGCTTCACTGACGCCCTGGGTAATTTGAATATATCGGCCGGATTCCTCGCCGAAGCTGATCGGTTGGAGTGCCGCTTCCTCCCCATTTTCATTGATCAGGAAGAGGGTGGTCTCGCTGTGTCTTTGCACGTTGATGGGCCGTTCTACGAACAGTGTGTCCTTCATGGTGGCGGTGAAGATGCGGGCATCGATATTGAGCTGTGGCCTTGCAGACTCCGGGGCGCCAGTGCTGAAAGCAATTTCCACTTCGATATTGCCATCTCGCACTTCGGGGGTAATACGGGTGACCACGCCTGCGACTTGCTCCCGGCGGGTGTCAATTTCAGCGGGTTGGCCGACTTCCAGTTGCTCGGCTTTGGATTGTGGCACTTGAACTAGGGCGAGTAGATCTGTCTCGCTGCCGATCAGCGCCAGCTCCTGTCCGGGATCGACACCTTGCCCCAGCTCTACCGGTAGCCGCTGTAGTATGCCGTCCAGGCCGGCGCGTACAGTCAGGCGATCGGCCCGCTGTCGGATGCTTTGCAGCTGGGTTTGAGCTTGATTGATTTGCTCGCGCTGGATTAACTCTGATTCTACCGCGACCTTGTGCAGGTGGTTGATGCGCTGTTTTTGCAGATCCACGCGCTTTTTCATCTGCTCTTGGCGTAGAACGGTGGTCTGGTAAGTGAGCTGGGAAACCACGCCACTTTTTACCAGTTCGTCTTCGGCTTCGCGACGCAGTTTGATAACTTGGTAGTTGGAGTTCAGTTCGGCGAGTATGGCCTCCTCAGCGAGAACATCCCGCTGGTTGTTGAGAATAAGCCGGCGCAGATTGGCCTCCTCTTGCTCCAGGGACGTCTCAGCTGCATCCAGTTCTCGCATTAACTCTGGATTACTCAGCTGCATAATGACGCTGTCACTTCGCACTTCCGCCCCGGGACGCAAGAGGATTTTTTCAACATTTGCAGCGGTTAGGGCGGTAATCAGAGTCTGCTTGTCTGAGCGCAGCATACCGTAGCCATCCACTACCACCTGTAGATCTCCCCGTTGGACGGTGCCCAGCAGCAGCTGTTCCCGCTCAACTTTATAGGCGCTGCTAGGGGGCAGGAGGAGGGCGCTGGTGAATGCCACAATAGCAAGAGCAGCACCGCCTAGTATTAAGGGATGCTTAATCAGGGGGCGTTTCCTGGTTTTAATAATATCCATATTGAGGCATTTCCTTGATGAGACAAAAGCTACACGATTTTCTTATGGTGAAACTTTGGTATAGGTGTTTGTTAGTGGGGGGAAATTAAAAATATCAAAATGAGGTGTATCCCGATTGGCATTTTTAGGGCAGTGGGTTTTGATTTTGTAACTAGTACCGTCGAACATATTTTTATTTTTGTGATCAAATACCAAAGGTTGTATATGCTGTTTAGGAGAGGCTGAAAATGCAGCAAAATAGGCGCAAGAGCCAGTTGCTTGCGATGAATGGTGGGGGAATACAGGACGGTTTGAAGTTTGTAAGAAAGCTAGTTAGCGGTGGAACCAAGCGATTGGTCGATAATTTTAGGGTAGCGCCTCACCGGTTAAATTGTATAGATAAGGGGGTATTGGTTAAGCCGGCAGGCTTCTAAACCAATACCCCTGTTGCCGATTGCATTTGCAAAAAAAAGGGCTTGATAGGCTCAATGCAGGCCGCTGATTACCCCAGGGCTTTGACTAATAGCGCCTGTTGCAGTTGATCGTCATCAACGCCCTCTGGTCGGGGTATCTGCACAATGTGCCCAGAGCCCGGTGCTACGTCGACAGCTTTGCCTTCTGTGTTTTGCATCTGTTCCAGGGGGAAAAACAAGCTGCCGCTTGGAGTCATCAACTCCAATTGATCACCGCGTTCAAAGCGATTTTTAACATCAATGGTCAAATACTGAGGATTGCCGTCGATAAGCTCACCCACAAATTGCTGGCCCGGTGTTGAAACCAATCCCTTTTCGTATTGCTGGTATTCTGCCGGTGGATGACGACGGTAAAAACCTTCTGTGTAGCCCCTGTTTGAGAGGGTTTCCAGTTCATCCATCATCTTCATATCAAAATCTCTGCCTGCTGCGGCATCGTCTATGGCGCGACGATAGATCTGGGCTGTGCGAGCTACATAGTAGTGAGACTTGGTGCGGCCCTCGATTTTTAAGGAGTGAACGCCCATCTCAGTCAGGCGTTTGACATGTTGTACGGCCCGCAAATCTTTGGAGTTCATGATATAGGTGCCGTGCTCATCTTCGTAGGCCGGCATGTACTCACCCGGGCGACCCTCCTCCTGTAGCAAAAAGGCCTGGGATGTATTATCGCTGGCAACGGTGGGCTCCTGAGTTTGCACATGGATCAATTCACCCACTTCATTCTCTTTGGCTTCGTGGGCTTGGTACTGCCAGCGGCAGGAGTTAGTGCAGGCTCCCTGATTGGCATCTCTATGGGTCATATAACCAGATAGTAAGCAGCGTCCAGAGTAGGCGATACAGAGTGCTCCGTGGACAAAGACCTCCAGTTCCATCTCGGGGACTTTCTGGCGAATTTCTTCAATTTCATCCAGGGACAGCTCCCGCGACAGTATCACCCGAGATAATCCCTGGCGGTGCCAGAACTTGACGGTTGCGTAGTTGACGGCATTAGCTTGCACGGACAGGTGAACAGGCAGTTCCGGCCAGCGTTCCCTGACCATCATAATCAGGCCCGGGTCGGACATAATCAGGGCGTCAGGGCCCATTTCAACAATTTCTTCCAGATCCCGCAGGTAGCTGCGCACTTTATCGTTGTGGGCGGCGATATTGGAGGCGATGTAAAACTGCTTTCCCTGCCGGTGCGCCTCTTCTATACCTTGGCGCAGGGTTTCAATATTTTTGAATTCATTATTGCGCACGCGCAGACTGTAACGGGGCTGACCGGCATAAACGGCATCGGCACCATAGGCAAAAGCGTAGCGCATATTTTTTAGGGTCCCTGCGGGGGACAGTAACTCAGGTTTAAACACGGAAAAACTCATAGTGGTGTGGACTGTCGCGGCCGCATATTACCGGCATAGAAAACACCTGCCAATGGTGTAGAGAGGCAGTTTAAAAGGGTATTTATTTTTTCTGTTTTTTTAATGATTTCAGGGTGTTTAGTTGGGTAACTATTGATGTATATCAATTGGTGCTGGTGGGGTGCTGGTAATCTATCGAGGGCGAGGATCTTTGCATTTCCGGTGGCTGGCTTACTTTAATTTTCTATAATCGTTGCCTGTGAATTTTAGGCGCTCTCAGTGATAGATTGAATCGATAGTTGCGCATTGGGCGGCAGATATACGGTTTCAGTATGCCCCGCTTTATTATTCTGTGAATTATTGCTCTTGTTTGGTCGCAATACCTATTTATCCGCCTTTTTCAGATGATTTAGGGAGAGAGGCTAGGCTCCTTAGTATCTAACCTTGTAAATAGCTGCCTGGCGTTTCGATTATGCCCATCCTTTCACCGCAGAAAGACTCCTCAAAGTATGACCAGGTAATACAGGATATTGCTGATTATGTTCTTCATTATCAGGTCCATTCTGAAGGTGCTCTGGAGACGGCGCGCTATTGTTTGATGGACTCTCTGGGGTGTGCGGTTTTGGCTCTGGGCTTCCCCGCGTGTAGCAAGCTGCTGGGCCCCTGGGTTCTTGGAACTCAGGTTCCCTGTGGAGCGCGTGTGCCGGGGACTCAGTTTTGTGTGGAACCGGTAAAAGCGGCTTGGGATATCGGCGCAACCATTCGCTGGCTTGATTACAACGATACTTGGCTCGCTGCGGAGTGGGGGCATCCATCTGACAACCTGGGAGCTATTTTGGCGGTATGCGATCACCTATCTCAGAGGAAATTGGCACTGGGTGACAAGCCGCTAACTGTGCGGATGGTATTGGACGCGATGGTTAAAGCTTATGAGATTCAAGGGGTCTTGGCGCTGCAAAATAGCTTCAACAGGGTAGGGCTCGACCATGTGTTATTGGTCCGGGTGGCTTCTGCGGCCGTCGCCACTTGGTTGCAAGGGGGTAACCGGGATAGGGTGATGGCGGCTGTCTCATTGGCTTGGGCTGACGGCGGTGCATTGAGGGCGTACCGGCATGCGCCCAATACGGGGTCGCGTAAATCCTGGGCTGCCGGTGATGCCAGCGCCAGAGGGGTACAGCTTGCAGATATGGCATTGCGCGGTGAGATGGGGGTGCCCACTGTGCTTACCGCGAAGCAGTGGGGTTTCTATGATGTTTTATTTAGCCAGACCTGTGCAGACCAGAGGGTAAAGGGAAAGCAGGATCAGAAATTTCACTTCCCTCGCGATTACGGTTCTTATGTTATTGAGAATATTCTTTTCAAAATATCCTTTCCTGCGGAATTTCATAGCCAGACCGCCTGTGAGGCAGCAATTCTCTTAAGTCCCCAAGTGCAAGGGCGCTGTGCGGAAATTGATAGGGTTGTTGTAACTACCCATGAGTCTGCGATTCGCATCATTGCCAAAACGGGCCATCTGGAGAATGCCGCAGATCGGGATCACTGCCTTCAGTATATTGTTGCGGTGGCTCTTCTGTATGAAGGCTTAGCGGTTGAATTTTATGAAAATGATTTTCATCGGAACCACCCGGAAATAGATCGGTTGCGTGAAAAAATTGAAGTGATAGAGGATAAATACTATTCCGCCGAATACCTGGACCCAGAGAAGCGCTCGATCGCCAATGCGGTTCAGGTCTTTTTTAAAGACGGCAGCGCGACAAATAAGGTGGAAATCAAATACCCACTTGGACACAGGCGTCGCCGCAGTGAGGGGATACCGCTGTTGCTAGAGAAATTTAGAGCAAACCTGTACTCGCGTTTTCCACCCGATCGTGTAGAGGCGCTCTTCAATATCTTTCGGGAGCAACAGAAGCTGGAGGAAATGCCGGTAAACCATTTAATGGATTTGCTGATAATTTAGGGTGTCGCAATAAAAAAGGCGGCCAGTGGCCGCCCTTTCCCAAGCTCAGTCATCCCCATACGACGAAATCGCATTTCCCAATTTGAACCGCCGCCTATCAGGAATTATTAGAACTTGTATTCAGCACCGATACCGGCGTAGCTGCGATCGTAGCCGTCGTCAGCAGTTTCGTCGGTGTAGAAGCCGAATACTTTAGCGGCGCTGTTGAATTTGTAATCAGCGCCCAGGCTGTAAGTCTCACCGCCTTCTGCCTTGATGTCAGACTGGCCGTACTGGGCTTTCAGGGTCCACTGGTCCAGCTTGTAGGCAACAGAACCCACCCAGCCGTCTACGGAATCACTACCGTCGGCGTCTTGCTCTTCAAACAGAGCGCCCACCTGCACAGCACCGATATTGTACTGGGCAACAAAGCGGTGAACGTCAACGTCCTGACCTTCAACGTCCTGGTCCATAGCGTAGGCCAGGTAAACGCCGTTGTTGTCATAGGCGACAGACATAGATACGCCGTTATTGCGTTCTTCACCGGTTTCCTCGTTAATAACTTCTTCTTTGTTGCTGATATAAGCAGCGGAAGCTTTGAAGCCATTGAAAGAGGGGGTAGTGTACTGAAGCGCGTCTTCTTCGCGGTTATCGCTGTTGGTGATCAGGCTCTTGATATCGCCTTCTAAATCGTTGAACAGGTCAACTTTCTTCTGGGCAACTTTCAGAGGGGTGTCGAATTTACCCGCGATGACTTGGCCGAAGCCGCCTTCCAGGCCTGCGTAGATGTTGCGCTGGGAGAAAGTGTCGTCAGCGTCGCCATCCATATCTACTTCGTATTCCATACGGTAGATACCTTTGATGCCGTCAGTCAGGGCGATTTCACCCTTTACGCCCAGGCGGGAAGCGTTGCTCTGAACGTCAGTGACGGAATCGTCACCTTCATCCGCAGACTGGAAAGTGACGTTGGCTTTGCCGTAAAAGTCGAGTACTTCGCCTTCATCTTGGGCGTTGGCCAGAGCGGGTACCATGGCAACGATGGCCAGAGAGAGAGCGGTCTTATTCATAATCGTCTCGCACAGTTTTGGTTTTGGGTTGAAAGGTGCCTTCCGTATCATCCTCGTTGGCGCCCTTTCGATTTGGTGCGGATTTTGCTTTTTGAATATTACAAACATGTTAAAAATGGCATTTTTCTTAAAAATATGTGACTAGCCAGTGCTAGGAATGGCAGGTTAGCTAGTTGCAGTGGGACTTTGGCTGCCTAAAGCAGTTGTTTTCCATCGGGCCTAAGCCTTTGGTTTTGCTTGATAATCGATCAAAAACGAGTGCAGGGAGCGGCGCTGTCGATGGGGGTGTGGATTTGCTCGCTTTTTCGACGACGGTGTAAGCGGGTTTGCACTGTCGGTTCTCTCGGGCCCAGCGTATATCTCTGGGTCTACTCGCTCTCTATTATTGCGGTGGGTTGTCTGGCCCACTTACCTGCTTGGGGTGCGCTGGGGCTGCTCTACTTCTCTCTGATAGTGCTGGTTTGCTGGGGTAGGCCTTATCGACGCCTCTTGTTTCTGGTTTTGACGTCTTTTGCCGGGGCGGCCTGGGCCCTTTATGTCAATGAAGCCGCCTTGGAGCGTCGCCTGCCTCTTCACGCACATGGCGCAGATTTTGTACTGCGGTTGGATTTGGTTTCGCTGCCAGAGATCACTGAAGGGGGCGGGTTTGGCGCGGATTCTAACTCCCAAACGGTGCGCTTTCGGGCTCGGGTTATAGATATTGTCTCCAGCTTTTTGCCTGCGGGGGCCCCTCAAGATGGGGCTGAGGCGGGAGGATTAGTTTCCGGCAGTCTTCTCAATCTAACCTGGTATCGAGTAGATGATGAGACTTTGGCGCGCTTGCGGGGCGGCTCCCGGTGGATACTGCCAGTGCGATTGAAAAGCCCCAGGGGGAGTGTTAATCCGCATACCTTTGACTATGAGGGTTGGCTCCTGCGTGAGGGAATCAGCGCCACTGGCTATATTCGCCCCGGGGATTATTCCCCCCAATGGCTGGGGCAGGGGAGTGGTATTGTCGGGTTGCGGGATGAATTGCGCTTTCGCATCGGTCAGTTACCGCTACAGCGGCCGGAGCTGATTATTGCTCTTCTGCTGGGGGATCGCAGTCAGTTGAATGATGCCGATACGGATCTCTTCCGGCGGACCGGTACAGGCCATTTAATCGCTATTTCCGGGCTACATGTGGGCATGGTGGCCGGCGCTATTATGCTGTTTGCTACCTTGCTGGCAAAAGGGATTGGGCTCTTCTCAGGTGTCAGTCGCTTTGATATTGCGGTCGCACTCGCGCTGCTGGGCAGCTTGGGATATGCCCTGATAGCGGGTGCTCCACTATCGGCGCAACGGGCGGTTGCAATGACTTGGGTATTATTGCTGGCGTGGCACTGGCGGCGAAGGCTGGGGGCGGGTTTTGCCTATGCTTTGGCCTTGGCGATAGTGCTCACCTTGCAGCCTCTGGCTTTTTATAGTGCCGGTTTTTGGTTGTCCTTTGTCGCGGTTGGAAGCTTACTGCTGGGGTTTAGTGGGCGGACAGCCCTGTCTAGAGCGCCGCTGTGGGAGCAGCAGGCTGAATCTCCCGATGAAACGCCCCCCAGACTGCGCCGCTTTTCTCTAGCGCCATTTTGGCAGCTGCTGCGCAGTCAGTGGCTGGTTGGGGTCGGTTTATTTGTCCCGTCGATCTTATATTTTTCAGGCTTTAGTTTTTCTGGTGTATTAGTCAATCTGATTGCAATTCCCTGGGTGGGCCTGTCTATTTTGCCGTCAATTATGCTGGGTGCGGTATTTAGTGATACCCAGTTGGGTGTTTGCCTGTTGCAATTTGCCGGTTGGCAACTGGAACTGCTAATGGCGACACTCAATGCGGTCGATCAATTTCTGCCCGCTTTTCAGCACTTCGCGGTTCCCACCAGTGCACTGGTTATTGCGATTGCCGGGCTCGGTGCGGTCTTGCTTCTGCTGCCCAGGGGACTGCCTGGGCGCCAATTGGGCTGGTTGTTCCTGCTTCCCCTTGCCCAGCCCTGGCTGGCCGAATTATCGCCTGCCGAGGAGCGCTTGAATTTTTCAGTCCTGGATGTGGGGCAGGGCTTATCGCTGGTTATCGATAGCGGGAGGGCGCGCATTGTGTACGATAGCGGGCCCTCTATTCCCCAAGGGTGGAGTGCAGGGAGTTCGATTGTTGCCCCTTATTTGCTGGCGACTGGAGGGCGCGAGATCGATGCACTAATTGTCAGCCATGGCGATAGGGATCACGCGGGCGGTGTGGAAGGTTTACTCAAAATGATCGCGGCTAAGAAACTCTATGTACCGGGTGCCTTAGCTGGTCGCTTGCCGAAATCGCTTGCTACTATCAGTGAGCAGTGTCGAGCCGGCAAGGTAGATCAATTGGGCGATATCACTCTCCGTGGGCTGTGGCCGCCAATACCGCTTAGTGGTGAAGCGATACTGGATGGAGAGGAGAACGATCACAGCTGCGTCATTTTGGTGGAGTGGCAGGGCGTGCGTTTATTGCTCACAGGGGATATTGGCCGGGCAGTTGAGCAGCGCTTGTCTAAATTGTATCCGCAGTTTCCTGCGGTTGATGTCCTGGTGGCACCTCATCACGGTTCCCGCTCCTCATCATCCCCCGCACTACTGGCGTGGGCCAAACCAAAGCGGGTTGTGTTCAGTTCCGGTTTTCGCCATCACTTTGGTCATCCGCACCCGGATGTGGTCAAACGGTACCGGTATTCGGGGGTTAGTGTCTTTAACACTGCGGATAGTGGGGCGATCGAGTTTTTCTGGCGATTTGGTGATCGGGAGCCGCGAATTTCACAGGCCCGCCTGGTACCACGGTTTTGGTATACGAGTCACAACAGGGGCTATAGAAGTGCCGGAGGACTTAGCCGCCGGGACCAGCTGTGATAAAGTGCTGCTCTGCACTCTGGGTGCAGTAATAATTTTCCAAAAATTCCCTCTGGTTTTCTGGGGCTAAGAAAGTGTTAGAGATAATAAAATCCGGTGGCTGGTTGATGCTGCCAATCCTGCTTTGTTCTGTAGCGGTTATTGCAATTTGCATTGAGCGTTTCTGGACTTTGAACCCTCAGCGTATCGCACCGCGCACCCTGTTGGGGGATGTATGGGGCTGGCTGAAGAAAAACCAGGCCAATGCGGAAAAATTGAAGGAGTTGCGCGACTCCAGCCCGCTGGGAAGAATTTTTGCTGCGGGTTTATCCAACTCCCGCCACGGCCGCGAGGTTATGAAAGACAGCATTGAGGAGACCGCCAGCCAGGTGGTTCACGAGTTGGAGCGTTTCCTGGGAGCACTCGGTACCATTGCCGCCGTAGCACCGCTTATTGGTCTGCTGGGTACCGTGATCGGTATGATTCAGGTGTTTACCGCAATCATGCTGGAGGGTACCGGCAACGCGGGTGTTCTGGCCGGCGGTATCAGTCAGGCATTGATTACCACTGCCGCAGGCTTGACCGTTGCGATACCGGCACTGATGGCGCACAGATACTTCCAGCGTCGCGTTGATACGATTGTTGTGGCAATGGAGCAGGAAGCCGTCAAGCTCGTAGATGCTCTGCATAGCGATCGCAAAATCGAAGATGCGGCCTGAGTGGGGTAGCAAGCGATGCAATTCCGCCGCCAAGCCAAAGAGCAGGAAGGGATCAACCTAACACCGCTGATTGATGTGGTATTTCTGCTGTTGATTTTCTTTATGGTGTCTACAACCTTCACCAAGGAAAGTCATCTGAAGCTGAATTTGCCTGAAGCCGCAGGCCCCCAGGCCGTAGATCAGCCCAAGTCTGTAGAGATTTTGATCAGCGCCGATGGCTCTTACTCCGTAGATGGTCAAGCCTTGATCAACAAGAAAATCAACACCCTCAAATCTGCGCTGTCGGAAGTTTCCGCAGGCGAGTACAATCGCCCGCTTGTGATAACCGCCGACGCCACCGCTCATCACCAAGCCGTGGTTCGGGCAATGGATGCCGCTGGACAGCTGGGCTTTGTCAACCTAAGCATTACTACACGGCAGCCGGAAGAAAACTAGCGCGGAACCCTTCGGGGGAGCTGACTTGCCTTCGGTTTCTGTGCGCACTCGCCCCAGTTGGGGCGAGTCCATTCATTGGTCTGTATGAAGAAAGTAAAAGCGCCCCCCAGCAAACCGCAAAATGGGGCGGAAACTTACCGTCGTTTGCTCACTTATGCCCGCCCGCACCTGGCAATTTTCGGGGTTGCGGTATTGGGTTTCTTCCTGTTCTCGATAATGGGTGTCAGCCTGATTGCTGTGACCGAGTTGTTGCTCGATGCAGTGGGGGCCGGTATCCAGGAGAGTCGCGGGTTCCTCTCAAGGTTTGTGGCATCCCACTACCCAGATGGAGTTATGCCCCAGGATACCGCTCGCTGGCTGGTGCCGCTTGCGATGTTGCTGATTATTGTTTTCAGGGCAATCGGTAACTTTGTCGGTGGTTATGGTTTGGCCTATGTGGGCCGCGCAGTGATTCACGAGTTGCGAACCCAGCTATTTGAGAGAATTGGCCAGCTTCCCAGCTCCTATTTTGACCGCTTTACCGGCGCTTACCTGATCTCCAAAGTCTCCTACAACGTTGAGCAGGTCACCAACTCCATCACCAAGGCGGTGAAGGTACTCTTCCGTGAGTCATTTACGGTTATCGGTCTCTTGACCTATCTGTTATTGGTCAATTGGAAGCTGACTCTAACCTTCTTCCTGTTTGCTCCCTTGATCGCGTTTATTGTGCGCATTGTGGGCAAGCGTTTCCGCAAATTGAGCCACCGCATCCAAAACTCCATGGGGGATGTTACCCATGTCACCCAGGAGGCGATTAACGGCTATCAGGTGGTGCGTATGTACGGGGGGCAGGATTACGAGAAGTCCCGTTTCCTCTCTGCCAGCGATAATAACCGCCGGCAGTTTATGAAGTTGGTAGTGGCAAATAATGCCAGCGTTTCGGTTATTCAAATTCTCGTGGGGCTATCTACCGCAACCATCGTTTGGCTGGCGCTGGCACCGGGCATGGTTGAGTCCATGACTGCGGGTGTTTTTGCTGCTTATATTGGCGCGGCTGCATCCCTGGCTAAGCCGGTGCGCAGCCTCTCCGAAATATTTGCCGATATCCAGAAAGGTATTGCCGCTGCCGAGAGTATCTTTGAGGTTATGGATGCGCCGAGAGAGCCCCAGGGCGGTAAAGCGGAGTTGCCCAAGCCGGTGAAAGGCACCGTCGCGTTTGAGGCGCTTGAGTTTAGTTACGACCCGGCCGCGCCAAAAGTGCTTTCCGATATCAGTTTCTCTGTCAGCCCGGGTGAAACGGTGGCCCTGGTGGGGGCATCGGGCTCCGGTAAGAGTACCCTGGTTAGTCTGCTCGCGCGATTTTACGAGCCGACGGGGGGGCGTATCCTGATTGATGGCGAGGATATTGCCAAAGTCCCACTAAAAGAGTTGCGCCGCCATATCAGTATGGTCTCGCAAAATATCGTACTGTTTAACGACAGCGTGTATCGCAATATTGCCTACGGTGAGTTGGAAAACGCGCCACGGGAAAATGTTCTGCGCGCTATAGAGCAGGCCCATGCGGCCCAGTTTATCCAGGAGTTGCCCCAGGGGCAGGATACGATACTGGGGGATAATGCGCAGATGCTCTCCGGGGGTCAGCGGCAGCGTTTATCTATTGCTCGCGCCCTGCTGAAGGATGCCCCCATACTGATCTTGGATGAGGCCACCTCCGCACTGGATAATGAGTCGGAGCGCCACATTCAGGCTGCGCTGACAGAAGTCATGAAAAACCGCACTACGTTTGTCATTGCCCATCGCCTGAGTACGATTGAGAAGGCCGATCGCATTTTGGTGATGGAGAAAGGCCGAATTGTAGAGAGTGGAAATCACGCAGAGCTGCTTGCCCAAGGTGGGCGCTACGCATCTCTGTTACAGCAGCAAACAATGGGATAGGGCAGTTGAATGTCACTGGAAGACTGGTTTAACAAGCGCTGGTACCCGGAAACCGGTAAAAGCCGCTCGCTCTCCCTGCTCACCCCGCTGGAACTACTCTACGGTGGGGTCAGCAAGCGACGCCGGGTTATGAATTCGCGCACACCACCGGAACCCCTCTCTGTACCGGTTATTGTGGTTGGCAATATTACCGTCGGCGGTGCAGGCAAGACACCCGTGGTGGCGGAATTGGCCCGCTGGTTGAAAGAGCGCGGCCGCAATCCGGGTATTATCAGTCGTGGCTACGGTGGTCGCGCGGAAAAATACCCCTATCAGGTGACCGCTCAATCCCACCCGCTGGAGTCCGGTGACGAGCCGCTGATGCTCCACCTGATTACCGGCGTGCCGGTGATGGTCTCGCCCAATCGCACCGAAGCCGCACAGGCGCTGATTGATTACCACCAATGCGATGTCATTTTATCGGACGATGGTTTACAGCATTACAGTCTCTGGCGCAGCTATGAAATTTGTGTAGTCGATGGCCATCGCGGTTTGGGCAACGGCCACATGTTGCCCAGGGGACCGCTGAGGGAGCCGGCGACTCGCCTGCACAGTGTCGATATGCTGGTGAGCAATGGAGAGCCTGAGGCGCGGGTCAAGGATCAGTGCCACGGGCTGTTAGAGTTCGAAATGACACTGGAGCCCTCCTGCTGGCACCAGTTTAGTCTCGATCAAACATCCACATTACGTCTTCCCTCTGGGCCCGAAGTGGGGCCTTGCCACGGGGTTGCGGCGATCGGCAACCCCAAGCGGTTTTTCCACTCGCTAAAAGCGCTGGGCTTCGAGGTGACAGAGCAACCCTTTGATGACCACCATCAATTCAGCTCCCAAGAGTTGCATTTCGATGGGGAAACCCCGGTGATTATGACGATGAAAGATGCGGTGAAGTGCCGCGAATTTTGGCAGAGTCATTGGTGGGCCCTCGAAGTGCGGGCCAAACTGCCGGATCTTTTTTACCAAAAAGTGCATAAGCACCTGCAACAGTTTTGTGAAAATGAACAGTAATTCTTCTTTTGATGTCATTATCCCCGCGCGCTTCGGTTCCAGCCGGCTGCCAGGTAAACCCTTGGCGGATATCGCGGGCAAGCCAATGGTGCAGCATGTTTATTTGCGCGCTCGTGAAAGTGCTGCTGAAAGGGTGGTTATCGCCACTGATGATATGCGAGTCGCAGAAGTGGCGCACGGCTTTGGCGCTGAAGTATGTATGACATCGGCGGAGCATGCATCAGGTACCGATCGCTTGCAGGAAGTGGCCCAAAATCTAGGCCTTGCAGACGACCGTATCCTGGTGAATGTGCAGGGTGACGAGCCCTTGATACCCGCTGAGGTGATCAACCAGGTAGCCGAAAACCTGGCCGCGAGCGAGCGCGCCGGAGTGGCAACGCTGGCGGAGCCGATTCACTCCGTGGAGGATTTTCAGAACCCCAATATCGTTAAGGTGGTGACAACTGAATCCGGCTTGGCCCGGTATTTTTCCCGGGCGCCAATTCCCTGGCCTCGAGATGCCTTCGCGCTGGATAGCAGTGAACTCCCCAAGGGGCTGGAGCCCCGTCGCCATATTGGTATCTATGCTTATCGCGTTGCACTGCTGCGCCAGTTTGTCTCCTGGCCTATGGCCCCACTGGAGCAATTCGAAGCTTTGGAGCAGCTGCGTTTTCTGTATCACGATCAGGAAATTCATGTAGCGGATGCCTGCGCAGTAGTACCTGGAGGTGTGGATACTGAGCAAGACCTTCAGCGTATGCGCGAGACACTGGCCTGATGTAAAGCCCCATGATTGAAGCGAATATCGATTTACAGCCCCACAATACCCTGGCGATTCCGGCAAATACCGCATTTTTTGCCCGAGTAGAAACGCTGGATGAATTGCGCGAGGCCCTGAGCTTTGCGCAGCAGAAACGCCTGCCTATTCTGCCGCTGGGTGGAGGCAGTAATATCGTGCTGACAGGGGATTTCCCCGGGCTCGCTATTCAAGTTGGATTGCGCGGATTGACCATTGCTCCCAGTGGCCGTGGCGGCACTATCGAAGCGGCGGCCGGGGAGGGGTGGCACCGCTTGGTAATGTCCTCAGTTGAGCGGGGCATGGGAGGCCTGGAAAACCTCGCACTTATCCCCGGTAACGTGGGGGCTGCCCCGATCCAAAATATCGGAGCCTACGGTGTAGAGCTGTGTGACCGTTTTTGCAGCTTGCAGGCTATGGAAATTTCCACCGGCGAACTACATCAGTTTTCCGCATCGGATTGCGAATTTGCTTACCGGGATAGTGTGTTTAAAGGGCGCTTGCAAGACCAATATATTATCACCCAGGTTAATCTCCGCCTCGCAGAAGATTGGCAGCCCAAAGTTTCCTATCCCGCGCTGCAGCAATTTATTGAGCAGCAGGGCTGGGACTGTAACTCCCTGACGCCGGCACAAATTGCCGGTGCGGTAACCGATGTTCGCAATAGTAAACTGCCGCTGCCCGATCAAATCCCCAATGCCGGGAGCTTCTTTAAAAATCCTGTTGTAAATGCAGATATTTACCAAAGTCTTAAAGCGCAACACCCGGATTTGGTGGCCTATGCCAGCGGTGCAAGCTGGAAACTGGCGGCGGGCTGGCTGATTGATCGTGCCGGTTGGCGCGGCAGGCGGCATGAGGCCGTGGGTGTTCATCACCAACAAGCGCTGGTCCTGGTCAACCCCGGTCGCGGCAGTGGTGATGCGGTGACAGGACTGGCCCGAGCCATAGCCTCAGATGTGCAGGATAAGTTTGGCGTTACTTTGGAGCCTGAACCACGCTATTACCCGTGAATTATTGTGTGCCGGGTTTAAATGGGCGCCAACACAAGGTTTTGCTGTTTTTGTACGGAGTGCCAAATAAGGGCTGCTTAGAAGCGTGATAGAGTCGGTCAGGGGCCCTGAGAATCCCGCAGGTTGGCCCCTGAAGGCCCTTATAGGTATTGTGGAGTTATGCAAAGGTTCGTCAGATATTGAGGATTACTTTGTTATAACAAATTTAATTTTTATTTATTTTTATATTTTGATTTCTTCCATAAAGATTTTCTGCGATAAAACGATTCTTCTGTCGCAAATTTTGCGGAACTGCTCATCTTGGGCAAAGAAAAAACAAGTTCTACGTTATTACGCTATAATTAAATGCTATAAAGGCAGAAAAATTCTGTGGTCAAATGTCTGATTGGTAGAATTTGAAACGGTTCTTGTGCTTTGCACTAGCGTTTTTGTCTGGTATGTTGCGGCTGGGTTCCGGGGGGACCTACACGGGGTAGTTTCACCGTGAGCTAAAAGAGGAACGCAGTTTTACAGAGCTCGCGCGTTGGGGATGTATACGCGGCGCAGCCACTGCACTTATCCGTAGTTGGGGATAGCTTGATCAAAGTCTTAGTGGTGGATGATCACGATCTTGTGCGAATGGGTATTTCGCGCATGCTGGGTGATGTTGATGATATAGAGGTCGCTGGAGAGGCAAATTGCGGTGAAGAGGCCTTGGAGTTTGTTCGCCGGTCTCATGTCGATGTTATTCTGATGGATGTAAAAATGCCGGGTATGGGCGGCCTGGAGGCGACAAGAAAACTACTCCAGCGGTGCCAACAGGCAAAGGTGATTGCCGTTAGTGCTCTCGATGATGATCTGTTTCCGGGTCGCTTGATGCAGGCTGGGGCCATGGGGTATGTCACCAAAGGGGCGGACTTGGAAGAAATGCTCCGCGCGATACGCACCGTTGTTTCAGGTGGTGTGTTTATCAGCAATTCCATGGCGACCAAAATGGCTATGCGCAGCGTCAGCGGCCAAGATGAACAGCAGTCTCCGTTTGAAAAGCTTTCTAAAAGGGAGCTACAGACTGCGGACATGATCGTCAATGGTGCCAAGGTTGCAGAGATCGCAAAATCCCTTTCGGTCAGCCCTAAAACGGTAAACAGTTACCGCTATAGAATTTTTGAGAAACTGGATATTAACAGCGATGTAGAGTTGACAATTCTCGCCGTTAAGCATCAGATTCTTGATCCAGAAGCTGCGCTTTAATTGAAAAGTGGCTGATCTTTCCAAAGTATTGAGACCGGTTGCCAGATGTTTGACAGCAAGCGTTTCCTCGCGACGGTAACTCGCAAGCCCGGCGTCTACCAAATGTTTGATGCCGAAAATAAAATTCTCTACGTAGGGAAGGCTAAGAACCTCCGCAATCGACTGTCGAGTTATTTTCGCAGCTCTGGGCTCACCACAAAAACAATGGCGCTGGTACAGCGTATAGACAATATTGAAGTCACGGTAACGCGCAGTGAAACCGAAGCTTTGGTACTTGAGCAAAGCCTGATCAAGTCTCAGCGCCCCCCTTACAACGTGATGTTAAAGGATGATAAAGGGTACCCCTATATCTTTCTTTCCAGCAGTGACACTTTTCCCCGCATAGCACTTCATCGCGGTGCCAAGCGCAAGAAGGGCCGTTACTTTGGCCCCTTTCCGAATGCATCCTCGGTTCGCGACAGCCTGAATTTTCTACAAAAAATATTTCGAATCCGCTCTTGTGAAGACAGTGTTTTCCGCAACCGCTCAAGGCCCTGTCTCCAGTACCAGATAGAGCGCTGCACCGCCCCCTGTGTCGACTTTATTTCCCCGGAAGACTATCGCCAGGATGTACGCCACGCAGAAATGTTTCTCACCGGCAAGAGCGATAAGATTATCCGGGAATTGGCCGATCAAATGGATAATGCATCCCGGGCGTTGGAGTTTGAAAAAGCGGCGAGGCTGCGGGATCAAATTTCTGCGCTGCGCCGTTTGCAGGCAGATCAAGTGGTGGAGGGCGCGAGTGGGGATGTCGATGTATTGGGAATTGCCAGCGAAGGCGGTAATTGCTGTGTGCATGTGCTGTTTGTCAGGCAGGGGCGAATCCTGGGTAGTCGCAGCTACTTCCCCAGTGAGCGCTTAGGACTGGCGTCGGCGGAATTACTTTCCGCATTTGTCCCGCAGTTTTACCTGGGCAGCCCGCGAGAAATCCCCCGGGAGATATTGCTCTCTGAGGCCTTGCAGGATATCGAGCCGCTGCAACAGGCGCTCAGTGAGCAGTGTGGCCGCGAAGTGGCCATCACCCATAAGTTGCGAGGTAAACGGGCAACCTGGGTTGAGATGGCGCAGCAAGCTGCACAACAAAATTTGAGTAGTCGCACAGCGGCTCAACAAAAGCTGTACAGCCGCTTTGAAAAGCTTCAGGAAGTGCTCGAACTGGAACAGCTTCCCGAGAGGTTGGAGTGCTTTGACATTAGCCACTCCTCCGGCGAGGCGACGGTTGCATCCTGTGTCGTATTTGACACCGGTGGCCCGGTGAAGTCGGACTATCGTCGATTCAATATCGAAGGCATCCAAGCGGGCGATGATTACGCTGCTATGGGGCAGGCACTCAAACGGCGCTACACCCGCCTTTCAGGTGGAGAGGGTAAGTTTCCCAACATCCTACTGATCGATGGGGGGAAGGGCCAGGTAACACAGGCGGTGGAAGCGCTGAATGAGCTGGGTGTTGTCGGTGTGCAAATTATCGGCGTTGCCAAAGGGACTACTCGCAAGGCCGGTTTTGAAACCTTACATGTGGTTTCCAGTAACAAAGAGCTTGTACTCTCCGCCGACTCATCCGCCTTGCACTTAATTCAACAGGTGCGAGATGAAGCGCACCGCTTCGCTATTGCTGGGCACCGGGCAAAGCGGGATAAGAAGCGAAGGGAATCCCCGCTGGAAGGTATTGCTGGAGTGGGGCCGGCTCGCAGAAGAGCGTTGCTGCGACACTTCGGGGGTTTGCAAGAGATAAAGCGTGCAACAGTAACGGAAATGGCCAGCGTGGATGGTATCAGCCGCAAGCTGGCTCAAGATATATACTCGGCACTACATCACGAGTAGGACAAGTAGCGACTGGTGAATAAATGACCAGTTTTTTTCAAAGCGTTTCATTTTGCGCGATGGCTTGATAACGTACGCCCTCCGCAAGAATAGAGAAAAGTATGACAATCGCCAATCAACTAACACTGTTACGGGTTGCATTGATCCCATTTTTTGTTTTGGTTTTCTATTTACCCTACAAGTGGAGTTACATTGCCTCTGCTGCAATTTTTGCCGTTGCCGCAATAACCGATTGGCTGGATGGGTATCTCGCCAGAAAATTAAACCAGAGTACCGCCCTGGGTGCCTTCCTTGATCCAGTGGCCGATAAGCTAATGGTGGCCACTGCACTGGTCTTGCTGGTGGGGCTGCATGACAGTGCGCTATTTGCGATTGCAGCGGCGGTGATTATTTGCCGCGAAATAGCTGTTTCCGGATTGCGGGAGTGGATGGCAGAGCTGGGGCAGCGCAGCAGTGTTGCCGTATCCTACGTCGGGAAAGTGAAAACCACCGCACAAATGGCTGCAATTCTGGTTCTGCTGGCCTTTGATGTTAGAGAGTTTCCAGTAATGGAAACTATAGGTTATCTGCTGCTCTATATTGCCGCAGGCCTCACCCTATGGACCATGGTGATGTATTTGCGTGCCGCTTGGCCGGCGCTGATAGCCGACAGCCAGGATAAATAAGGGGGCAACGAAACGGGGGCGCCCCCATCCCGTCTTCCCCGGTACCGGCAAAGCTGCCGGTGCCTCTGCTTAATGATAGGAAGGCTGATACTGGTTCAGCTGGATCTCACCACTGCGGCGCACCGTGATAGCGGGCGCTATTGACCTATCCAGGCCGATTTTTGCCTGCAGCTCATAGGGCACAGATTGCTGCCCCCCGTTGATCAACTTAGCTATAGCAAATAGCGACCCCATCCAGCTGGCCGTGGCGTCCACTGAGATATCCTCCTGACCAAAAGGCGCGATTGGTGATAGGCGATTTGAGGTTCCCGTTAACACCTTATGCCCGGCGAGATTGAGTTTATAGTAGAGACCAGAAAGAGCGAGCTCCTGATTGTTGGGGTTGAAAATACGCAAGTGGATTCTAAAGCGCAGGTCGCTGCCGCTGACGGGGGGAAGCGGTTCCAGGCCGATAATCTCAACTTCAGGTTGCTCAAAGTTAGGCGATAAAGCGGCGCAGCCGCCTATAAGTAAAGCGCATAGCGTGAGTAAGCTTAATCGTAAAAACTGGATCACTGGTTATCCTTGATATCTCTCTTTGCTGGGGCTTGGGTTGGTGGCTCACATTGGGATTGCCACCATAACGTCTTTTCTTCTGCTTAGTCGTTGAGCGACTGCTCCATTTACTTCATTCTATAACCTTGATGGATCAAAACAGACCCTTGCCACCGCGCAGCTTCCTCAGCGGCCTTTCAGTAATGGAGATGGTGTATGAAAAAGTGGCTTACTCTTTTGACAGCGGTGCTAGTGATATTGTTCGCCGGCTGGAAATGGCTTTTGCTCCCGGCCGTTGAAAAGTCGATGAATAAGGTTGAGTCAGACCATACTGTAGCGTTGTCACTCGAAGCTGAAGCCCTGCACAACACCTTGTTGGTCGGGGATCTTCACGCGGATAGCTTTCTCTGGGCTCGAAACCTGAAAAACCGAGCTGACTATGGCCATTTGGACCTTCCCCGTGCCCGCGAGGGTAATTTGGGTATTCAGGTTTTTACATCGGTTACCAAGTCTCCACGGGGGCAAAATTACCGGAAAAACTCCAGTGAAGCGGCTGACAATATAACGCTGCTTGCCGTAACTCAGGCGTGGCCAGTGAGTACCTGGGATAGCCTGTATGAGCGGGCGCTCTATCACGCTGAACGTGTTAAAACCCTACAGGCATCCGCACCAGACGAAATCCGTATTGTTGAAAGCGCTACAGATTTGCAACAAGTGCTCGCAGCGAGAGAGCGTGGTGAAGAGGTGTTGGCCGCACTGCTTGGAACCGAAGGGTCCCACGCCCTAGAGGGAAACATTGAAAATATTGGCCGCCTTTACGATGCCGGTTTTCGAGTGATGGGATTACAACACTTTTTCGACAATAAGCTGGGTGGTTCGCTACATGGGGAAAGCGGGCAGGGCTTGAGTGAGTTTGGGCGAAAAGTAGTGTTGGAGATGGAGGAGCGCTCCATTGTGATTGATGTTGCCCACTCCTCCGAGCGGGTGGTCCGTGAGGTGTTGCAGCTGGTCAAACGGCCGTTGATTGTTTCTCATACAGGGCTTAAAGGGGCCTGTAACTCACCTAGGAACATCAGCGATGAGGTTATGAAGGAGGTAGCAGGCAAAGGTGGCCTGGTTGGCATTGGGTTTTGGCCTGGCGCTGTCTGTGATACAAGCCCCGAGAGTATTGTTAAGAGTATTCGCTATGCCATTGATACGCTGGGAGTGGATCATGTTGCCCTGGGTTCGGACTATGATGGCAGTGTCAAAGTCGCATTCGATGTGAGCGGGTTGGGCACACTTACCGCTGAAATGCTTCGCCAGGGGTTTACTGAAGAGGAGATTCGCAAAGTGATGGGTGAGAACTTGAGAGATTTTTTTCTTGTCCAGTTGCCTCAGTGAAGTTGTATTTCTGCGGGGGCTTAGGGGGTAAGGCTGGGTAGGGTGTTGCGGTCCGTGCGGTTACGTCTGCAGCGATTAGCTTCCTAATGTCGGCTACTTGTGAAGTCTCAATTTGATTTCCTTGTAGCTTTTGGTTTTCCCTCAGCATGTCAATATTAATGTTGTGTGGAGTGAGGTGGATTTTATCTAGGGGCGCCGCAGACGCCCTGCTATGCAACTCCTATCTATTGGAATGCGATACACTCAATCTCAATTTGAGCATTTAGCGCTAGGGATTCCGCAGCAAAAGTAGTTCTCGCAGGGTAGGGGTAGGCGAAAGCCTCACGATAGATGCTGTTGAATTCCGGGAAGTTTTTGATGTCTGTTAAAATGACCGTGCACTTAACAACGTCTTTCATTTGGTAGTCGTAACGCGCTAAAGTCTGCTTTATATTCTCTAGAGTTTGTTTTGTCTCTGCGGAGAATCCGCCTTGAACTAACTTGTTCGTCTTCGGTGAAATGCCTATTTGTCCTGACAGAATCAATTGGTTTCCAATTTTTACAGCCTCTGAAAATGGCAGTTTTGAAGTTGTACCTGCTGGATTCAAAAACTCAATGCGCTGAGGCTCCTCGGCGTGGCCAGTATTGGCAAGGCAAAGAGCAAAGAGGGCGGGGAGAGCTGCTTTACTGCGTGGCATTTTTATCATCATGGAAGTATACGGTTGTAAAGTGGTGGTAAATTAAGCCGTACTTGATAGGTTCCTGTCCGGCTGATTTTTTGTTCTAATCGGGCGCGCTTTTAGGTGTTGCTGGCCTCTAGAAAGCGGTTTTAGCTATAGCTCTCAAGCCGCAGTTTTCTTTTAAGGAGTATAACCTGCTACAAGGTGCCAGTTGAGCAAAAGCTTTTGCTGCGAGCGAGCCGCAAGGGTTTTGCCCATAATTTACTCATTGTAGCGTTCCTCTGCCTCCCTCTGGCAGTAAGACGTTATAGCCCTAAGAGGCTGTAGTCGGCCTTGGTCCTCAGGGGTGTGGCTTTATCATTACTGATAAGGTCGAGCGGGCCCTGGCAATTTAATGCTAGCGAGTTTTTAGGGGTATGAGGAGCAACGGCAAATAGCTTATGGCGCGCCTGTAGGCAAAAATCAGCATGTTTCATCGCTCCGCTTGATGTGGTCGATTCTACAATGATTGAGGATTGAGAAAGTCCTACCTGTATTCGGTTTCTGGCGATAAAGAAGTATTTCTGAGGGGGAACACCTTCGGGGTGTTCGGATACCCAGAGGCCGCCCGCCTCAAGTATTCGCATGGCCAGCTTATAGTTGCTTGGAGGGTTGGCGGTGTGTAGGCCGTGGGCAAGTACGGCGATAGTGTCGCCGCCGGCCGCCAAGGCACCCTCATGAGCTGCCGTATCAATTCCCAGGGCGAGCCCGCTGACTATGACATGCCCACGTGAAGCAACATACCCTGCGATTCTTTGCGCAATTTCCAGGCCGTTTTTAGAGGCGTCACGTGAGCCGACAATAGCTATACCTGCCCGGCTAAGCAGATCCGTATTACCTCGGGCGTACAGTATGGCCGGTGGGTTGGGGCAGTCTTCCAGGCCTGCGGGATACTCGGGGTCGGTGCGTCGGATTTCAACTATATCCATTGTCGATTGCTTTACCTACGGATAAAACTAAAGCCATATCAGTGCTAGCTTTTGAGGCCACTCCAGCTGCATTCAGTGAACTGTCTCTGGTAGTTGCATCACCTGGTGGCGCAACCGCTGCCCAGTATAATGTGGACGCCAATTTCATCATACAGCAAAGGACTGTATGTCCATATAGTATTTTGATGGGCTGTCTCTGCGCTGTAAAAATAAGAAGGGGTGGTGGGGTTGGGGGCTCGGCTCGGGTGAGCGGGGCTAAAGACAGCAGCCGGCATTGGGTGGCCAGCCCTTTGAAAGTAAGCCGTACAACTTGGATGTTGGCCTGAAAAAAATATTAGTCTGCCGTCAGTAGTGGTGCTACGGCATCATGGTGACGCTAGTTGCATGTGCTTGAAGGGGCTATTTTCTTCGGTTAAGAAAAATATTTGCTAATGAGATTTATATTTTTTTTGGGAGTGGTTTGTGCATGAAGGCTGCACAATAAGGTGTGTATTTTTTGATTTCAAAGGATCGTGTGGTGCCCGGGGCCGGACTTGAACCGGCACGGCCGTGAAGCCGGGAGATTTTAAGTCTCCTGTGTCTACCAATTCCACCACCCGGGCAGATCCTTTGCGAGAGAGGGGCGGTATTGAATATCTGCCCTTCATTCTCACTTTCATTGCCTTTAACAGGATATTGCAATGAAAAGGAAAATGGAGGCTAGGGTCGGAATCGAACCGGCGTACACGGAGTTGCAGTCCGCTGCATGACCACTCTGCCACCTAGCCTTTTTTGTCCGCCTTGGGCGGGCAATTAACGCTGCGAATTCTATCGGATAAATCTGAAAAATCCTAGCGTTTTCTTATACTTACGTGCGCTTTGCTGTGTAAGTGGGCGCCATTTTAGGGGCTCCTGAGGATTAGTCAAGCATTGTTTTCATTAAAGTTGCAAACAATTGAAAAAAAGTAGGAAAAGTTACCTTTTGAGGGTGGGGGAGAACTGTAATAACTTTTGGCTCTGTCACTAGAGAGCCTATTCCTATTTGTTCTAAATTAATTTTCAGGTGTGCTGGCAATCTGTGATCTGTGTTCGATACTGTCCTTATCTGGCTAACACATCTCTCCCCCCCAAAAAATGTGTTTAGTAATGCTGGTAGGGTGGCTTACATGGCGGCCACCTGAAAGTAAGGATGAAATCCTCTAAGTTTCACTCCTAATGGTCTTGGCCCTGACGCTCTCCCCCCCCGTCGTCAGGGCTTTTTTTTGCCTGCTATTTACTGGGGGCTTGCGGTTGATCGGTCAGGTTTTCAATTGCTAATGCAGCTACAGGCCTGCCCGCTGCTTTTTCAGAGAGCAATCTAAAGCGTTTCAGTGTGACCTCCCCCCGTGTACGAGCCAGCTCCCGAGCGACATCATCTATGCTGGCTTTGCCGTTACTAGCCTCGCGAATTTCTCTGTCTAGCTGTTGCATTACACCGGCGGCGCGCGCAGTAATGGGGCCGGATGAGCGTTTTACTAGCAGAGACGGGGCCTTTTTGCCCCAATTCACCAGTTTATCCATGGCTTCCTGATAGCGGGTTTCACTGATGCCACCCGTCCGCCTAAGAATCTCCAATGAGTAGAATTCAGCCAGGCCCTCCACAATCCAATCGCTCTCGTCGTCGCCGTGAATCCCTGTGCCCACGTGAACCAACTCATGGATCATGCTGCTGGTGCGGTTGCCGCTGATCAGCGGTCGATCGGCGTGCATATACAGGGAGCGAGTTCCAGACAGGCCGCCGCGCCACATGGGGTCATCGGCGGTCACGATCAGTAAGTGATCGGGAAAGAGCGGGAAGATTTGTTTTAGTTCCGGCAAGTTCCAGTTGAGAAAGGCCAGGGTGTCCTGCCGGCGAAGATTTTCATCTTTAGGGCCGGCGACACGGGTTTCGGTGCCGGCGATCAAATCCTGTCGGCTGCCTATTTTACCTACAATCATCCAGCCTTTAGGCCTTACAAATTTACGCTTGGGGTCAGATAGCTGGTATAGGTTGTCTTCGGTTTTGGGGTAGGGGAGGGCCGCATACCATTCATCGGGCAGTAGCAGCTTAAGTTGCGCGGTAGAGCGGCCGCGACTGGTTGCCGATACTGGCGCAATCAGTTTATCACTGCGGAGAATGGCCCAATCTTTAGTGATGCGTGAGTCAAAGCCGCCATTGCTGCGTTGGTGGTTGATGACAAAGTGGTATTTGAGGGTGGGGTTTTTCCCCTCCGGCCGCCAGTTCGCCTTATCTCCCTCTATCTCCAGAGGGGAGCTGCTTTCCAGATCCCGATAGCGGCCAGAGCTCAGATTTAGCACCAATTTACTTGGCATATCTTCACCGCTGAGGGCTATTTCTACCTGAGCTAGTTGTGAATCTGGAGAGATTTCTGCGGTGTAAAGGATCTCATAGGCTCGAACGGCGGGAGATAGAAGGGTGAGCAATAGGGATAGGATCAGTAATCTTTTGAGCATCATTTATTCGGCAGGAGTTCTAAGGATCAGTCACTTTGACAAGACCTAAGCCTACAGGTGCCCTTGTGTCGCCTTCAAGCAAACCGGTCACAAGCTGCGCATCCCGCCGTTGGAGCTGCTCAGCCAGTACCATTAGGCGCGTAGTGGGCTATTTTTCCCCAATAAAAAGAATACACTTATAAAGTCGTTATCAAATGAAGTTACCCATATTGGCACCCCCCGTATAGGTAACCAAGACAGGGAAATGAAAAAGCCCTTCACTTTTGAGCCTTTGTGCGGGGTGGCTTGGGGGGTTGCTTTTTAAGGAGTGCCGCAGCGCTGCTGCGGCGTTTATGAGTATTTTTAGAGGTTAAGGGCAGGAAATAGTTACCAGTATCCCATAGTGCGAGGATCAACGAATTGCATGCCGTAAGTCCTCGCCGCAAACCCATCTGGGAAATTACCGGCCACCGGTTGCTGTAGGTTGGCGGCCGCTAAATCTGCAGGGTAATAGCCTCCGGGCACGAATTGTCCTTGCCAGTGTGGGGTGGCATAAGGAGAAAAGCCCTGCAAGGCGTTCATTGGGCCCTGTGCCGTTGCCGTATGGGTGCCTCCGGTTCTCGCCTGCTCTTTAGCGGACTCAAAGGCCGAGCCGATGCCAAACAGTTTGGGCACACCAGCCCCTACCTTGTCTGCACCGAGAGGCATGGGGGCGGCCAGTGAGCGGATAAGTTGGAATAGGCCTGTAACTCGCGATATATCTTTCTGCTGAAAAGTAGATTTAAACAGCGGGTGGTGGGCAAGCAGTAAGGCGGCCATACCAGTGATATGTGGGGCGGCCATCGATGTGCCCGATTGCACATCAAAGCCTTTATCTGGAACTGATGAGACTATGCCGACACCGGGGGCGGCAACGGAAATTTCCGGCCCAAAAGCACTGAATGTTGGCATAAACAGGCCATCAGTTGAGGCGGTAGAGGGGATGACAGTTTGAGCCTCCCAGGAGTCTTTGGGAAATTCGTTGAGCATCCCGAGCGCGCTCACCGCCATGGCATTGGGGGATCTGGCTGGATATTGAACCGCGCCCCCGTTATTACCCGCAGCGACGATACAGGCGATACCGTGCTGAGTGGCTTCCTCGATTTGTTGCTCAACCGCTTCAGAGGAATCTGAACTGCCGAGGCTCATATTTACCACATCGACGCCGAGCTCAATACAGTGGGTGAGGGCGTCGATCAAGCTGCTAAATTGTCCACCGGGAAAAACTTTGAATACGTAAATCTCGGCTTCGGGAGCGAAACCGCGAATAGCCTCTGAGCCTGAAGGCTGACCGGTGATAATACCTGCACAGTGGGTGCCATGGCCGACGATATCTTCTGCCCAACTCTTGGTGTCGTAGTTGTTGGTAACATCAATGCCATTTTTCAGGTGGTCCAGTATCGGGTGCTGGTTGTCTGCGCCCGAATCAATGATCGCAATTTTGATGCCCTTGCCGGTATATTCATCGGGCAGTTGATCCAGTCCCATATATCGCTGTCCCCAGCCGTAGGAAGTATCGTTGGGGAAGTTGGGGATCGCCTCGCTGAGGGGTTGGAGCTTCACCAGGTTAACACCGGAAAGGGAGAGTGAAGGGCAGCGAATATATTTGTTCCAAAAATCTTTGGATGGACGGATCAGCAGTGATCTCACTTGGGCGCTGCCACTTTGCGCAAAAATATTGAGTGCGACCTCTCCTTTATTATTGGTGACGCCCTCCTGGGGAAAACCGGCGCTTTCAACAATTATCTGTGCGTCGCGTATGGGTTCACCTTTTGCGCCAATAATGCGAAAGTAGACCTGCTGGGCTTGGATATGATACTCGCGCAGTAGCCCCGGTTGTTGGGCAAATACAGCGGAAAAGGTCGGGGAGTAGCCTGCCTGTCCGTAGGAGAGCAAGGAGTCCAATTCGACGGCGACATTCGGAGGGGCAGTCTGGTAGAGAGCGGCAGCAGCATCCACATCCATGCGGACTTTGTAGATATTGGTTGCCTCATCCGCCGAGGAGAGGGTTTTTAGTTTTCTACTGGGGTGTATTTCCCGAAGTACTTCGCAGCCTGCCTGTCTCGCAATTGTAGAGATTACAGAGTGCATTGAGCTGGCACTCATTGGCTGTACGCCCATGGATTTAGCCATCAGGCTGCGACGAGGCGAAATCAGTAACTCGACTTTCTCTGCAACCTCAACTGAAGCTTCTCCTGCGGTCTTTTCTTGACGGGATTTAGTCATATTCATAATCCTTCGCTGTCAGAGCGGTACTGGTTTGGCGCCCGTGCAAAATGCCTGAAAGAGGTGAATGAGCGGTCTCCAACCTTAATTGAGTGGGTGAATAGGTTGGTCTGGGTCGATAATTACCTTGCCCCCCAACTTTTTTCTCAGGTCGTTGACCGCATCGGGCGTGGCCACTAGCGTGACGTTGCTTTTGCGCAAAGTGATGTCTTTGACATCAGGGCAATTGGAGGCCTCTTTCACTAACTCCTCTAACTCCAGGGTGCTCGCCGCTGCTTTCCGATTGGGGACTGCGACATATTGTTCAAACTTTTTCATTGTTTCTCACTGTAGCTGCGCTGTTTGCGCAGGGACGAAAGCACCCCCAGGCAAGGGGGCGAGGCCCCTTGCCGAGAACCTTTTAGTGTAAGTAGGCCTGCTGCTGTAAAGCGGAATTGGGTTGTGGCATTGCCTGGTAGGGCAGCGGCTGCCCAATAGCGCTCATATTCTGGAAGGGAAGCTGGGTGGTCTGTGGCATGGCTTGGAGCGGCATTACCGGGTTCAAAGGTGCGAATCCCTGAGGGGGAGCCATCCCCAACTGCTCAGGTACAACCGGAGCCACCGGATTGGCTGGCTGACCGAAATATCCCTGGGGGACGAGATGAGGTGCGAATTGTGGTGCGGCTTGGAAGGGGAGTAAGTGAGTGGCCATACGTGCCGCATTGTTGAGAAGTTGTCCCTGGGGGCCGCCAATATAGTTGCCAATAACCGGTGCGGCGCGGCTTACCAGCTCACCGAGGAGACCTTGCGGTGCCAGTTGAGGTGCTGCCTGTAAGGGGAGGAGTTGCCCCAGCTGGGTGGCCGCATTGATCCACTGGGTTTGAGGGGTGTTGAGGTAGTTGGCGAGCATCGGAGCTGCGCGATTTATCAGTTCAGTGAGGTAACCCTGGGGGGTAAATTGATGTGCGAGTTGCGGCGGCATTTGCGGGGCGAGCTGCTGGGGCATATGGGGGACAAACTGTTGTGGGAGTTGCTGTGTTGCCTGGAAAGGCAGCAACTGCCCTAAGCCACCGAGTGCATTGATTAGTTCCCCTTGAGGGCCACCTACAATGCCGCCAACAAGCGGCGCTGCGCGACTGACAAAATCCCCCACCACCCCTTGCGGTGCCAACTGCTGCAGCGGCAAGTGAGGTTGGGGCGGTGCGAGCCCGAAGACCGGATTGACTGTGGGCGCAGCATAGTTTTGTGGTTGTCCAAAGATCCCTTGGGCATATGTATAGGGTAGGTACATAAAGGTACTCCTAGAGTGGGCCTTTAACGGTAGGGATAGCTACTGTTTAGGCCATTTCATGATTTCCAGATAAGAATATTGAAGCCTGGTAGGGCTCCGCATTTAGGAACAGCCTGCTGAGAGTAAATCGGTAATGGACTTTCGGATGGTTGCATCTTGTGGCGGACATTCGGCCGGTTGCTCTGAGTATAGAGAAGCTTTTCAGGGGGACAGGGAAAGTCTGGCCGTTTTTAGAGCGGGCAATAAAAGGTTAATAGAAGCACGCGTGCAGTCACTAAAAGCTACAAACGGCTTGTGGATTCTCCTGGGCCCACCTAGTAAAAATCAGAGTTTCAGTAACTAGTGCGCCAATAGCGAATTGATATGTAACAGATATTTTTAATAGCCCTTTGAGAGGTGGGGCAGCCAGAGCAGTCTCCCTGCTGTGCTTTTCGAGTTCTGGCTTGTCAAAAACATCTGAGCAAGGTCTATCGGCTCCTCGATATTATTTTCCCGTGATTTCTTACAGCGCATTTCCCGCTGCTCCTAAATGCTCTTTTACTTCAAGAGCCGGGCGTAAAGGTGGCTTGCACTTCTTCCGAGTTTCGACCCACTTCTACAGGCTGAAACCCTAGGGGTAATAGGGTTGTGGGAGTTTTTGTGTGCATTGTGGTTGGAAAAGATACAGTGAAGATATTCGCGCCAAAAAATACTTGATCTTTGAAAAACGGATGCGTACTATTCGCGTCCTCGGTGAGTAGCGCAGCCTGGTAGCGCACTTCGTTCGGGACGAAGGGGTCGGAGGTTCGAATCCTCTCTCACCGACCATATATAGAAAAAGCCCGCAAAAGCGGGCTTTTTTGTGTCTGAAATTTCACTTTTCACTAGTGGCTGGGATGGCTGTCCCTTTGGGGTTTAGGCGCTCAGTCGGCAGATCTGACTCCCAGGTTTTCCAGGACATTCAGCCCTTTCAGCTCCAACTCTTCGGCGAACCCCTTGAGCTGTTCGCCGCAATAAAGGTTGGTGTAGCGGCCAAATTGGGTCTTGAAGATTAATTTTGACGCGGCATCTTCATTGCTGAACCCGATGCTTTTGCTCCCATCCGCAGATCATTTTGAATAAAAGAATTCCAGCGCCGCCCACCCTGTTGCCCATAGTGAACATGGGCTTCTTTATATTGATGCTGAGGCTTAAGAAGTCTGCATGATTAAAGCTTGGGGGTTGGGTAGGGTTGGGGTTTTAAAAGCTTCGATCGATAAGATTCCAGCGGGGTGTCAACTGAAGCCTGAATCGAACGGCTAGGGGTATCTCACAGTAGGGCGGAGGGGATAGGTGCCAATTTTGTTGAGGCTTAATCAGGCGGTTAGGCCAAATTCAAGGCGCCCCATACCAGACTCCATCCGAACCGATTCTTGAGGGTGCTAACTTAAGGTAGTCAAAGCTGGTATTCAGGCATAAAAAAACCCGCTGTAAGCGGGTTTCTTAAATTTGGTCGGTGAGAGAGGATTCGAACCTCCGACCCCTTCGTCCCGAACGAAGTGCGCTACCAGGCTGCGCTACTCACCGATTTTTGCTTCGCTTCACCGCGAAGAGGGCGGCACTATAGCAGCGTTTTTTCTGCTGTAAACCCTTGATTTAACTTTTAATTTGCCGAATCAGCCCCTCTTGGCAGGTGGAGGCAACCAAAACCCCGTCACGGGTGAAAATTTGACCGCGGGTAAAACCTCTGGCACCCATAGCCGACGGGCTGTCGGTCACATATAAAAGCCACTGATCCAGGCGGAAATCCCGGTGGAACCACATGGCGTGATCAACACTTGCGGGCATCAACTTGGGATCAAACAGAGAGATATCGTGAGGCTGTAGAGAGGTGCCTAACAGCCCCATATCCGATGCGTAGCAAAGTGCGGCGCGGTGCTCCATCGGGTCGTCGGACATTTCGCCCTCTGCCCGCAGCCAGAACATGCATTGGGCTTCACGGGTTTCGGCGCCAAAGTAGCTCTGCGGATCGACTGGGCGAAAATCGATCATATAGCGCCGCTGGTCGTACTGCGGGCTCACCAGCCCGGCTTCCAGTGCCAGCTCCTGAGTATTTTTCAGGGTCTCGGGTTTGGGGATTTCGGCGACGGACATGTCAACTTGGTGGTCAAATCCGGGTTCCTTTATCTGGAAGGAGGCGGACATCGTAAATATGGCGCGGCCACGCTGCTTGGCAACGACGCGGCGAGTAGTGAAGCTGCCGCCGTCGCGGATAGGGTCTACTTCGTAGATCACGGGCAGCTCGCTGGAGCCGGGGCGGAGGAAGTAGGAGTGCAAAGAGTGGGGTAGGCGGTGCTCAACGGTGCGAGTTGCAGCCATCAGGGCCTGGCCCAAAACTTGCCCTCCAAAAAGTACCTTTCGATAGTTTTCAACATGATGACGGCTGCG
Source organism: Microbulbifer regidiadema (SeqCode) (assembly GCF_052466995.1). Lineage (NCBI taxonomy): Bacteria > Pseudomonadati > Pseudomonadota > Gammaproteobacteria > Cellvibrionales > Microbulbiferaceae > Microbulbifer > Microbulbifer regidiadema (SeqCode). The sequence goes on from NZ_CP174297.1 coordinate 807,607, forward strand.
GAAGAGGTTTTTATCCAGCTCTTCGACATCCAATAACTTACCTAATTTTTCCAACATAGAGGGGTTTGCCCGTTACCTATTCCACTTAACTCGATTTACAGAGAAAGAACTTTACGCCCTTAATCGAAAGAATAATAACAGTAAAACTCTGTGACCCCATTTATATTTTGAACGATAGAGCCATTTTGGTCACAGGCGTCAGTTTTTCCCGGTTTCCGCCTATCTAACCTGTAAAACCTACCATTTTTCACAGTTAACTTGAGTTTCTGGGTCATTGACTATTTCCGGGTGTCGAACTTTGTTCTACTAATGTGGTATAAAGCGCCAACCGAACTTGAGATGGTTGAGCTAGTGCGTTGAGCTATCTCACAAAAATTGAATAAGAAAAATAGGAGATGGCACCGGTGCCGCAAAGTAATATTGATATTCGTCCGCCGCTCAGTTTTGGCAAGGTCGTCAGTAGGCATCGCACCGCAAAAGCGGTGGCAGGGGGCGTGGGTTCCGCTGCTTATTATGGAGTGTGGGGGGCACAGACTGCGACTGGAGCGACTTTAACCGGGCTGGCCACCGGCGCCGCAGCGGCCACTTCAGCGACGGGCGTTGGTCTGGTGGTTGCGGGAACGGCACTTTCCGTCGGTTATGCGGGTTTGGCGGCTCGATCTGCCTATAAGACCCACCACCACCTGAAAGCTTTGAAAAAAATCTATGAGAATCGAAAGTCGTATGACTGCACTTGCAAGAGTTCAATAACGCACGACTATGTTTCTGGTCAAATACTCCCCTATATTATTGAGCAGAAAAGCAAAAAACTGCATCGCAAGGTGGTCGAGGCCACACCGGGCGTCTCCACTGCCGAATATATGCGCAAGGCGGTGAAGAATCTGTACAAGCGCTCGCAGGGAACTCTGGGTGAGAAGCGCACCTTCGCTGCGGAGTGGTTGGCGCAGCACTTAATCTCTCATGATTGCGAACTGGCCAATGCGATTGTTGCTGAACTCTATTCGCAAGAGGAGATGCTCTGGATTCGCACTCAGGATAACGATGTCGTAGCCCCGCTACTGGAGTTGAAGCTCAAATCTGTGTGATCGGCACCCGCTTTTTCCGCTGTAACTCTCAATAAAGGTCATTTCAAGGTAAGGGGTAATGGAGTACCCGCCTTCTCCTGTAGTTTAGGCTCGCCAAACGTCATCACATGCTAAACTCTGGGGTTATTTTTCTGCCCAAATTATGCTCATTTTAAATAAAAAATAAGCAAAATAGACTAAAATTTTCAATATTAGGCGGTCTAATTTCCCGATTCACTTTTCCAACCGACTTTAATTGCCTATCATTCATGAATGAATAGTCAATTTCAGTCCCCATTTTTAAGGGCAAAGAAGGTCGGAAGTATGGATAAGGCAAAAGAGAAGGTTCAGCGGTTCCGCGCGCGGGAGCAGCGTATCCTGGATGCGGCTCTGGAGCTTCTGTTGGAGCATGGTGAAGAGAAGGTCACGGTGGAGCAGATCGCCGAGCGTGTCGATATCGGCAAGGGCACCATCTACAAGCACTTCATTTCCAAAACAGAAATCTACATGCGCTTACTCATGGACTATGAAAAGTCCCTCGCCGAGCGCCTTAAGGTTGCCGTAGCCTCAGCAGAGAAGGGCGATATTACTGCGCCGGCCCGAGCTTACTTTGAGTCCCGCATGGCCGATCCGGGTAAAGACAGACTCTTCCAGCGTCTGGAGGAGAAGATTATCGCATTGAACCTGGCTCCTGAAATGATTGCGGAGTTGCATAATATTCGCAATTCCAATGCGACCTCTCTCAATCGGGTTTTTGAGCGCCGTATGGAAGAGGGGATGTTGAAGAATGTTCCCGCTTATTTCTATTACTCAACTTATTGGGCCCTGGTGCAGGGTGCAGTAGAGCTCTACCACTCCAAGTCCTTCGCCAATGTAATCGAGGACCGCGAGGGGTTGATGGAGTTTATTATGGATGTGGGGGTGCATATCGGGGATATGTCTTCTCGCAAAGCGCCAGAGGGAAGCCAAACCAGCCACCACAGCGACTCGGCAGGGCCCGCCCTTGGCTGAGCCCCTGTTTCAGCAGCTGCAAAAGTTACAGGCCGAGTTTCCTGGAGTTCCACCGGTTGAGCGGTGGAACCCAGAACTTTGCGGGGATATGGATATGGTCATCAAGTCCGATGGCCGTTGGCTCCACGAGGGAACAGAAATCCGTCGCCAACCCTTGGTAAAGCTGTTTGCCAGTATTCTGAAGCGCGAGGGGGATGAGTATTTCCTGGTTACCCCGGCAGAAAAACTCCGCATCACCGTGGAGGATGTCCCATTTGTGGTGACTCAGGTAGCCCGTGCTCCCAAGGAGTCCCATCAGCAACTGCTATTCACCACAAGTGTGGGGGATGTTGTCGAGCTGAAGGAGGACAGGCAGTGGCTGTTGAGAGACTTTGGCGCTCCGCCACAGCCAATCCCTTACCTTGAGGTTCGCGCTGGATTGCAGGCGCGCGTCTCTCGGGATGTCTTTTACCAGTTGGTAGATTGGGCGCTGGAAGAGGGGAGCTATACGGATAAGCTTTTTGTTCAAAGCGAAGGTCAAGACTTCTTGCTGGGCTCTTGTAACTAATATCCCTTTCCTGCTGCTAGAACCCTTCGGTCCCGGCCATTTTAGAATGAGCTGGGGCTTTTATGGCTAAATCCGCTATTGTTTTTCTGGAGGTAGCTAACTATTCCTCAGTTTTGAGTTTGCGCCGAGCACACCGCTTTCAACTCATCCAAGCTAAATTGATTAAATCGTCTCTTGGGGTTAATCGTGCCTGCCGGTAGGGTTGAGTACTTATTTGTATCCCTATCTATCACTACCACTTGCCTTTCAATTCTTATTTTTGCATTTCACTATTGTTAAAAAAATGGCATTTGAAACAACCTGGAAATATAAGTGTATTTTCCCTGAAAAAAATCAAATATTAATTTGATAATTTGCGGAAATATTTAAATAGGTAACGAAACCGCAATACTGCATTTCTAAACTCCCTTTCGTCCAAATCTTCATGAAGAAAAAGCAATTTCATCTTTCTATTTTCTGGATCGTATTCACTTTTATTTGTGTTTTCAAAAGTAAGGGTGGTGCGATTGAGGTCGTTAAATTTTGGCTTGGGATTCCTATAGGGGGAAATATGAAGCGAGTGCAGGATAGGCTTTTACTGGCAGCTACCATTGCAGTATTGCTGGCAGGCTGCGAAGGGGGTGGTGTGAGTATCGAGCCGGAAACCGTCGATAACTCGGTCGATAATTCTACAGATAATTCAGTAACTAACACGGGTGGAGGTGGCTCTGATGAAAACCCGTGCGCCATTATAGAAAACTCTAACGTGCAGGGTGAATACAGCGGTGGTAACTGCTACTACACGACCGATTTTGTATCTGCGGCAAATCCATTAACTGAAGATTTGTATCTAACTGCGCTGGATAATGACGGGGCGCATATCTTCAGTGGGAGTCTGTTTGTTGGCGAAAGTTATTCCAGTGATTCCGATCTGGCCGCCGCAGGTATTACTGAGGGCGGTGACGGCGTTAAGTTGGAGATTCAAGCCGGTGCCACTATCGCTTTTAAAGATAACTCGGCATTTATGGTTGTAAATCGTGGGTCGCAGGTCTTTGCGCGCGGTACAGAAACATCGCCAATCACCTTTACCTCTGAAACCGATGTTCTCGGCACTGTAGGTCCTGAGGATGTTTCGCAGTGGGGAGGTATGGTAATTAATGGTTTTGGTGTAACCAATAAATGCCAATACACAGGCTCTATTGATGGTGCAGATTTGGCCCTTGCCGGTGAGTGTCACGTAGCTGCTGAAGGTTCCACCGATGATAATACCTCCTACTACGGCGGTGACAATAATGCGGATAGTTCCGGGGAACTTTTGTATGTTGTGGTTAAACATACCGGTGCAGAAGTTGCCAGTGGCGATGAGTTGAATGGGATCGCTTTTGATGCCGTAGGCAGTGGAACAACAATTCGCAATCTTCAAACTTACTCCACCTATGATGACGGTATCGAGTTCTTCGGTGGTGCGGTTGATGTAGAAAACTATGTTGCGCTATACGTTCGCGATGACTCTATTGATATTGATGAAGGTTATCGGGGAAGTATTACCAATGCCCTGGTAATTCAAAGTGAGACCGATGGCAATCACTGTATTGAGGCCGATGGTATCGGCTCTTACAGTGATGGGGCTGACTACGCTTCCCTGATTAGCCAGGGGCTAAACAGTCGCCCGGTAATTGACGGTCTGACTTGTATTATTTCCGCTCAGGAAGAGGGGACACATGATCCCGGCGCTGGCTGGCGTCTGCGTGAGGGGATTTACCCGATGATCACCAACTCCATAATCGTAGCCTCTTTCTTTGCCGATGAAACTGGGGTAGCCGCTGATAATTACTGCCTGCGCATGGAGAGTTCTCAAACCCGTAGCGAGGCATCCTCGGGTACAGAGGTGGCCCTGACTTCCAATATTTTTGCCTGTGAAGATCGCACCAAAACAGACGATGGCAGTTTCGACGTAGAGACTTGGGCCGTCGATAGCGGCAACCAATTTGCCAGCATTTCCGGTGAGGTCAACCCAACCTCCAATGCCGATACTGACTTTGTTTTGCTGGGGGGTTCTCCTGCCATCTTTACCGTTGATGCCGCAGCCCAAGTGGTTGACGGCGCTGCACCTACCGTTTCTGCCGAGCTGGGGCGCGCCTATCTGGGCGCGCTTGAGCAGGGCGGCACCGACTGGACTCAGGGTTGGACCTATGGCCTCCACCAGGGTGATCGCGCTCAGCCGCTCTGGTTTGAGTAATAGGTTGAGGTAGCGGTTGGGGATATTGCTCCCAGTCAAATAGGGCGCCGCCTTCGCTGATGGAGTCGGCGCCCTATTTGATTTTAGACCGCGATTTTTTGGAATAAAAAGAGGCCTGAATGATGGCTAAATACGCAAGGTTTCAAAGGGCGCCGCTGGTTTTGGCGATAGTTGCGGGCTCTATATTTTCACCTGTGGTGTCTGCACAAGATGCGGAATTCATTGAACAGGCTACACCTGAGGTTGAAGAGGTTATTGTCCTGGGGCGGCTGCAAGGCTCTGCTGAAGTCCTAATCCGTGAGCGCCTGGAGGAAGAGGTAATTACCGATATCCTGGGGGCTGAGATGATCGGTCGGGTGGGGGACTCTACAGTTGCTGCAGCGCTGCGGCGGGTGTCCGGGCTATCTCTGGTGGGCGATAAATTTATTTATGTGAGGGGCTTGGGGGAGCGCTATTCAAGTACAACCCTTAATGGCGCGACTGTGCCATCCCCGGATCTCACTAGAAATGTTATTCCACTGGATTTGTTTCCCACTTCCGTTGTGGACTCCCTGGCTGTACAAAAGAGTTACTCCGTCGATCAGTCAGCTTCGTTTGGTGGTGGCAATGTCGATATTCGCACCAAGGGAATACCCGATGAGCTGACTTACTCTATTGAGATTGGTACGGGCACCAATAGCGAGGTCAGCGGTGATGTGCTCAGCTATAGCGGCGGTGATGATGACATTTGGGGTACCGATGATGGCACCAGGGCGATGCCCGGTGAGATAGCTGCGGCCCTGCAACGCTTCAAGGGCAACCTTACGGTTGCGGGTATACGGGATACCCTGGTTGCTGAGGGCAATGTGTATTCCAGTGAACAAGAGGCGCTAGAGGTGGCCCAAGTGTTAAATAGGCAGTTGGCCTTGGGTTTGAATCGCGATATTTCAATCACCGAGGCGTCTACTGATCCCGATCAAGACTACAAGGCCGGCGTGGGGAATCGCTTCTATTTTGGCGATGATTGGGCGTTGGGTTTCCTGGCTGGGGGCTCCTACAAGAGTCAGTGGCGGGAGAGTGAGCGCACTATCCGTGATTACGGTAATCCACAAGAGCAGATCGATCGCCGAAACGGGTCTACTTACTCTGTAGATATCAGTGGAAACTTAAATCTCGGTATTCGCTTCGCGGATGAGCATGCGGTTGAGAGTACCAGTTTGTACCTGAGAAATACGGACGATGAGACCTCAATCCGGGACTACTTTGACTCAAATCGCCTGTTATCTGATGGGGCCGGATCGAGAAATTATGAGCTGAAGTACGAAGAGCGGGAGCTGGAGCTTCATCAGATAAAGGGGAGTCACGCTCTTGGTCCGGAAACAAAAGGGCTGCTTCCCATCCGCTTTCTAAGTTGGGTGCCTGAGGCGTTGGTGCTTGATTGGTTCTATTCCGATGCGACAGCAATTACGGATATTCCCAATCAGGTCGAGGTGATTGCCAGCACGGAAACGGACCCTGAAACCGGTGAGGTTATCAGTTCAACGGTGGATATTGCCTCGCGGAGCGCCAGCTTCCGCTTTACCGAATTGGAAGATGAGGTGCGCAACTACGGTTGGTCCGCAACGCTGCCGATTGAATTTTCCTCCTCTTCGCTGGAGCTGAGCGCTGGATTTGCACGGATCGAAAAGGGGCGCTCCTACAAGCAAACTGAATTCGGGCTGGATATTTTTAGTGTGGCTGATAGTGCCATTCTTGATGGCCCTCTGAGCGAGGTATTTAGTGATAGCAATATTACTAATGATGACAATAATTTTGTTTTTGCCAAGTCGGGCAGTAACAAGCAAAGTTATTTGGCTGCCACTTCGACCGATGCGGTCTACGGTAAGTTCGATTGGACGCTTGAGGAAACCTGGCGTATTTCCGCCGGGGCCCGCTGGGAGGACTACAGTCAGGCTGCTTTAGAGTGGAACCCCTATAGCTTCTCGCAGAGCGAGCCGCAGATTACCAATGACCCCGAAGCGCTGGCCGAGGCGGTATATGCGGATGACGACATTTATCCCTCACTATCCCTCACCTATATGGGGGCGCTCTGGGCGGAAACCTTCCAGCTGAGATTCGGTGCATCTAAGACCGCCGTGCGGCCGGACCTGCGTGAAATTACCGATGCTATTTATATTGACCCGCACACCGGCGATCAGATTAGGGGAAATTCCAGTGTTCGACCATCGGAGATCGATAACTACGATCTGCGTGCAGAGTGGTTTTTTGATAGCGGCGATAGTTTGACTATTTCGGTTTTCTACAAGGATATTATCAAGCCGATTGAGTTCTTCGAGGCCGCCTCAAGTGATGACAATATTGCGCGAGAGATTATTAATGCTGAGTCCGGTGAGATTATCGGTGTTGAGCTGGAGGGGATGAAGAGCCTCGGTTTTATTGCGGAGCCGATGAACAGTTTCTTTTTGCAGGGCAATGTTACGCTGCAAGACTCGGAGATTGTTGCCGGTAATGAGGCGGATGCCCCTACAAATGCGATCCGCGAGATGACAGGGGCATCCGATTATGTTGTCAATATGCTGTTAGGGTTTGATAGCCCTGACGGAAATCATTCTGCCAGCCTGGTTTACAACGTATTTGGTGAGCGCCTGTACAAGGCGGGGCGCGATCCGCATCCGGATTCCTTTGAGCAGCCATTCCACTCTCTGGATTTGACTTATGCCTGGTACCCAACAGATGAGGTAACGGTGAAAGCCAAGGTGCAAAACCTACTGGATGGGGCGGTTGAAATTAAGCAGCAGGGCGTTACTGTTTTTGAGGAGGAAGTTGGGCAGACCTTTGCACTGAGTGCCCAGTACAAGTTCTAGCGTGATTGCCCGGCTGCGCTCTATGTCAAATTCGAGCAAGGGGGCTTCTCGATCAATAAAAAATGGCGCCTGAGGCGCCATTTTTTAGATCAACCAAATTACATATTTGGATAGTTGGGGCCGCCGGCACCTTCGGGGGTTACCCAGACAATATTTTGGGTTGGGTCCTTAATATCACAGGTCTTACAGTGTACGCAGTTCTGTGCGTTGATCTGGAAGCGCTTGCCGTTGGTGTCTTCAATTACCTCATAAACACCGGCAGGGCAGTAGCGCTGTGCGGGCTCATCGTAAATCGGCAGGTTGTGATTCAGCGGAACCTCCGGGTCCTTCAGGGTCAGGTGGCAAGGCTGATCTTCTTCGTGGTTCGTGTTGGAAATAAACACAGAAGACAGCTTGTCAAAGCTGAGAACACCGTCGGGCTTCGGATAGTCAATTTTTGCGCAGTCTGCCGCAGGTTTGAGCTGGGCGTGGTCCGCTTTGGTATCGCGCAGGGTCCAGGGCAGCTTGCCTTTGAAGATATTGATATCCACGAAGGCATAAGCGGAACCGAGGATATTGCCCCACTTGTGTTGCGCGGGACCGAAGTTACGCTGCATGTGGAGCTCTTTCCAGGCCCAGCTGTCGCGGTACTTGGTGGTGTAGTCGGTCAGCTCTTCACTGTTGCGCTCGGCGGCAAGGGCCTCAACTACGGATTCAGCGGCGATCATGCCGGACTTCATTGCAGTGTGGTTGCCTTTGATTTTGGCGAAGTTCAGGGTACCGGCGTTGTCGCCGATCAGCAGGCCGCCGGGGAAGGTCATCTTCGGCTGGGATTGCAGGCCGCCCTTAATAATGGCGCGGGCGCCGTAGGCAACGCGCTCGCCACCTTCCAGGTATTGCTTGATCACCGGGTGGTGCTTGTAGCGCTGGAACTCATCGAAGGGGCTCACGTGCGGGTTGCTGTAGGCCAGATCGGTAATTAGGCCGACAACCACTTGGTTGTCCTCCAGGTGGTAAAGGAAGCCACCGCCGTGGGTGGAGCTTTGCTCCAAAGGCCAGCCGGCAGTGTGAACAACCAGGCCCTGCTGGTGTTTGTCAGCGGGGACCTTCCAGATCTCTTTAATACCGATGCCGTAGTGCTGTGGGTCGGCATCTTCATCCAGCTTGAAGCGCTCGATCAGCTGCTTGCCCAGATGGCCGCGACAGCCCTCGGCGAACAGGGTGTACTTGGCGTGCAGCTCCATACCCGGCATATAGGAGTCTTTTTGCTCCCCATTCATGCCGATACCCATATCGCCGGTAGCGATGCCTTTTACGGAGCCGTCTTCGTTGTACAGAACTTCAGCAGCGGCGAAGCCCGGGAAGATTTCCACCCCCAGGTTTTCCGCTTGTTCCGCCAGCCAGCGGCACAGGTTGCCGAGACTGATAATGTAGTTGCCCTCGTTGTGCATGGTGCTGGGCACAAGCATATTGGGAACTTTGATTGAGTTCTCTTCGCTGCGCAGGACGTAGATGTCGTCGCCTTTAACCTCGGTGTTGAGCGGGGCGCCGCGCTCTTTCCAGTCGGGGAAGAGTTCATTTAGGGCGGTGGGCTCAAATACAGCGCCGGACAGGATATGAGCTCCCACTTCAGAGCCCTTCTCTACGACACACACAGAGACGTCTTCATTGAGCTGACGAATACGGCAGGCTGCTGCCAGTCCAGCGGGGCCGGCACCCACGATCACTACATCGTATTCCATTGATTCGCGTTCCACGGCACTCTCCTCAGCAGTTGTATTCAACTTTTCGCGGCCAATCCGGCCTTATCATTTATATTGCCGGCGGATTATATAGGCGTTTAATCAACCCTACCAATTGCATGACTATTCATTTGCTATGGCAAATACGCTGTATTTCAATGGCTTAATGGGGGTGGATCGGTGGTTCTTATTCCCGGAAATAGATTTTGTGAATGGCAGAAGGGTCTTCCATTTGGCTATTGATTTTGCGTTATAGAACCGCCACCATACACGCCGTTCAAACACTTGTTTGACCAGAACACCGTATCCGTTCGCGACGTGAATTATCAGTCGCGGCTGTTAAAAAGCATATTTGAGACGGGATTTCCATGAAAGTTCTTGTAGCTGTGAAACGCGTTGTTGACTACAACGTCAAGGTTCGCCCCAAGGCGGACGGCTCTGACGTTGATACAGCCAACGTCAAAATGTCTATCAACCCCTTCTGCGAAATCGCAGTAGAAGAGGCGGTGCGCTTGAAGGAAAAAGGCGTTGTCAGCGAGATAGTCGCCGTTTCCATGGGCTCCAAGCAATGCCAAGAGCAAATCCGCACTGCGCTGGCTCTGGGTGCCGATCGCGGCATCCTGGTTGAAACCGATGCTGAGCTTCAGCCTCTGGCAGTAGCTAAGTGCTTGAAAGCGATTGTTGATAAAGAAGAGCCAAAAATGGTCATTCTGGGCAAGCAGTCCATCGATGGCGACAACAACCAGACTGGCCAGATGCTGGGCGCATTGACCGGCATGGGGCAGGGCACCTTTGCTTCTGAGGTTGCTGTAGAGGACGACGCTGTTAAGGTGACTCGTGAGATCGACGGCGGCTTGCAGACTGTTGAGCTGAAACTGCCGGCTATCGTTACCACTGACCTGCGTTTGAATGAGCCGCGCTACGCGTCTCTGCCCAACATCATGAAGGCTAAGAGAAAGCCTCTGGATACCACTACCCCGGACGAGCTGGGTGTAGATATCACTCCCCGCACCAAGACCTTGAAAGTTGAGCCGCCGGCTGAGCGCCAAGCGGGCATCAAGGTTGCCGACGTTGCGGAACTGGTAGAGAAACTGAAAAACGAGGCGAAGGTAATCTGATGAGCATTCTGGTTATTGCTGAACACGACAACGCCGAACTGAAGGGCGCTACGCTCAACACTATCGCTGCGGCTAAAGCTATCGGTGGCGATGTTGCCGTACTGGTAGCCGGATCTGGTTGCGCTTCTGTAGCGGAAGCTGCCGCTAAGGTAGAGGGCGTTTCCAAAGTACTGCTGGCAGACAACGCTGCTTACGAGCACCAGTTGGCTGAGAACGTTGCCAAATTGGTAGCGGACCTGGGCAAAGACTACGGTCACATCCTGGCCCCGGCCACCACCACCGGTAAGAACATGCTGCCGCGCGCCGCTGCGCTGCTGGATGTCCAGCCTATCTCCGACATCGTTGCGGTTGAAAGTGCAGACACCTTCAAGCGTCCGATCTATGCCGGTAACGTAATTGCCACCGTACAGAGCTCCGACGCCATCAAGGTGATCTCTGTGCGTACTACTGCCTTCGACGCAGTGGCCGCTGAAGGTGGAAGTGCCGCAGTTGAGTCTGTAGATATCGCAGATGACGCTGGTGTTTCCTCTTTTGTTGGCGAAGAGCTGGCTGTATCCGACCGTCCCGAACTGACTGCGGCAAGCGTCGTGATCTCCGGTGGTCGCGGTATGCAGAACGGCGACAACTTCGAAATGCTGTACAAGCTGGCCGATAAGCTGGGTGCTGCCGTTGGTGCTTCCCGCGCCGCAGTGGACGCAGGTTTCGTACCCAACGACATGCAGGTTGGTCAAACTGGTAAGATCGTTGCTCCCGACCTGTACATCGCTGTGGGTATCTCCGGTGCCATCCAGCACTTGGCGGGTATGAAGGACTCCAAAGTGATCGTAGCCATCAACAAAGACGAAGAAGCTCCGATCTTCTCTGTTGCTGATTACGGCCTGGTAGCTGACCTGTTTGAAGCGGTTCCCGAGCTTGAAACCAAGCTGTAATCGCTGATTACAGTACTGGTTAGTATTAGAAAAGGCGGCGTAATGTCGCCTTTTCTTGTTTTTTGATGACGGCTTGCGGAACTAGTGTACAGTTTCAGGGACGAAAAGGAGGTTTACAGTGTTTAACTCGAAAGAGCGTTGCCTTTCCTGAGCTGAGGCAAGAGAATAGGCGTCAAAAACCAATAACCTCAAAAACTGAACTTGTATGTGGGTATGTACATGTCCCCTCTAGCACGAGCCGTCGGCTCTCTCGGCAGTAAGTTTGCCGAAGGAGAGTCCAGTAAAGGCCTTTCCCGTGGCACTATGGCAGCACTGGCTGTTGGTCTGTTGTGGGCGTCCGGTAATTTATTTGCTTATGGCTCTTTGCTAATCCCCAGTGATCCACAGGAATCCCTGTTGGCAGAGCGTAAAAACCCCCGAGGGGCTCCCTCTCCGCAAGCTGCCAGTCTTCCCAGCACCCCATTTTTTGGTCGCGCTGAACCGAAAAAGGCTGCATCAGTGCCTGATGTCGACCTCGAAAACATTCCTCTGACTCAGTTGAATATTGTTTTATCTGGGGTTTTTGACAGCTCCAATAAAACCAAAGCCAGTGCCCTGGTGTCTGAGAAAGGTAAACCTTCCAAGCGTTTATACGTAGGCGATCAGCTACCCGGTGGTGCTGAGCTCTACGCTGTTGAGGTGGACCATGTGGTCCTTCGCCGCAATGGCAAGATGGAAAAGCTCACATACCCAGAAGTGGATGGAAGACCAAACGTACCCTTGAAAGGTGTCAGTAGTTCCAGGCAGAGAACCACGAGTTCCAGCTCCTCCAGAAGAACTGCTCAACGAGGTGAACAGCAGCAGGACATTCGCGAGAGAATGGAGCAGCTGCGTGAATTGGCTCGCGAGCGCCGTGCTCAGCGTCAGCCTAAATAAAACTATCTACCTAGATTGTTTTGATTTTTTGAACACTTACTAGAGCCAGATAAATAATGATGAAGATGTTTTATCGACGGTTGCTTGCGGTCGGGTTGAGTTTTTTAATTTGTACTGCAGCGCTGGCTCAGGGCCCGGAGCGGGTAACTCTCTCCCTCGACAATGCAGATATTCGGGATCTGATTAATTGGGCCGCTGATTTCACTGGCAAAAACATTATTGTCCACCCAAATGTTAAAGGTAAGGTCACCGTCGTAGCAGGTGACCCCATGACACACAATGAAGCCTTCGACGTGTTTATGTCTGTACTCCAGGTTAACGGGTTTAGCCTGGTGGAGCAGGGCGGCACCTGGAAGGTGGTTCCGGATGCACTGGCCAAGCAGCAGGCGATACCTGTTGCCGATGAGAGCACTCGCGCCCCGGCAGAATCCCTGGTTGTACGCACGGTCAGGGTTGAAAATATTTCCGCTTCGCAGCTGATTGCCATGCTGCGCCCGCTGATTCCGCAAACTGGGCATTTGGCTGCCTATGCGGATACCAATACCCTGATTATTGCCGATCGCGCGGCCAATATTGATCAGATTATTCGCCTGGTTAAGCAGCTCGACCGAGCTGGCGCTATCGATATTGAAGTGGTACCACTGATGTTTGCTTCCGCCAAGGAAGTTCAACAGGTGCTCAACGATCTGCTGCAAACCAGCGGCAACAAAGCGGGCAAAGAAGTTCAGCCTCTGCGTATCTCTGTCGATGAGCGCTCCAATAGTATTCTTCTAACCGGAGACCCGGTCACCCGCCAACAGATCAAGACCGTTATCGGCCGCCTTGATGCGCCGCTGGATGGGGATGGCAACACCGCTGTTGTATATATTCAGTACTCCGATGCCGCAGATCTCAAGCCGATCCTCGAAGGCATGAGCGGTAGCATCCAGAACACCGAGAAAGACCAGCAGGCTGCAAATGTTGAAGTCAGCATTCAGGTTAACGAGTCCCTCAACGCTCTGGTTCTGACTGCACCTCCCGCACTCCTGGAGACTATGAAGGGAGTGATTGCCCGCTTGGATGTGCGCAGAGCGCAGGTTCTGATTGAGGCAATTATCGTAGAGGTAACAGAGGGTACGGGCAGTGAGCTGGGTATCAGCTGGATCGCTGGTGCCGGTGGTAATGCGGTTGCCGGTTGGAACAATTCTGGCTCTTACGATGACGACGATGAGTTCAACCCGTTCTCCCTGCCAGTAACCGATCTGCTCGGTGCGGGCTCCCTGAACCTAGGCTATCTCAGTGGCGATGATATTCGCGCGGCTATTAATGCGGTAGCGTCTGAGAGCAACACCAATATCCTGTCTACACCGACCATTATGGCGCTGGATAATGAAGAGGCTGAGATTCTGGTTGGCCAGAACGTGCCCTTTATCACCGGTGAGCAATTACTATCTGGTAGTAATGATGACCCCTTCACCACAATTCAGCGTGAGGATGTGGGTACCACCCTTAAAGTGACTCCCCGTGTTAACAACAACAACTCGGTGACACTGGAAATTGAACAGACAGTTGAGAATGTCCTCTCTTCGGCTACGGCATTGGCGGAAGGTGCATCTGACATTGTGACCAGTAAGCGCGAAATCCGCACGAAAGTGTTGATTGATGATGGTGCGATTCTGGTGCTGGGCGGTTTGATGGAGGATCAGGTGAGTGAAACTGTATCCAAAGTGCCCCTGCTTGGCGATATCCCCGGTATTGGCCGCCTGTTCAGAAATACTGAAAAGAGTGTTAGCAAGACCAACCTGATGGTGTTCCTGCGCCCGAAAATCCTCAGCTCCCAAGTGGCCGGTTACGAGGAGACGCGCAAGCGCTACATGGATATGCAACAGAAGCAAATGTTCCTGAAAGATCGCACCAGCCTGATCTGGGATTGGCACAGCGGAGATGTACTGCCCGATATGGTGCCGCCAACTGGCAGCTATAACGAGAGCCCCACCTCTGTAGATGACGCTGTAGTTGAATCCCTGGAAGAGGAAATGGATGTCGAGGTGCTGGAGGTTGAAGAAGCTAAATGACGGCTGATACAGGAATAGGGACTCCAACCATTCGCCGCCTTCCCTACGCTTTTGCAAAGCGTCATAAGGTTCTGCTAACGGAACAGGAAGGCAAACCTCTCTGCCAATATGTGGCGCCGCTGAGCCCTTCAGCGGTGGCCGAAGTGCAGCGCATCAGTGGCGGTGCCATCTCTTTGGAGGCCGTAGAGGAAGGTGTTTTTCAGGGCGCCTTGCAGCGCCTGTATGAAAACAGAGAGGGGGGTAACCTCTCTGAGGTTGAGGGACTCGGTGAAGATCTGGATCTGGCAGCGGTCGCCGACTCGCTGCCCGAGACTGAAGACTTGCTGGAGCAGGAAGACGATGCCCCCATCGTCAAGTTGATCAACGCAATTTTCGCGGAGTCCCTCAAGCAGGGCGCCTCGGATATTCATATTGAAACCTTTGAGAAGCGCCTGGTTGTGCGCTTCCGGGTGGACGGCGTGCTCCGCGAAGTGCTGCAACCCCGGCGCGCTTTAGCGCCACTGCTGGTATCCCGTATCAAGGTAATGGCCAAGCTGGATATCGCTGAGAAACGCGTTCCCCAGGACGGCCGGATCTCCCTGTTGATGGCTGGTCGCGAGGTGGACGTCCGTGTTTCCACTATGCCGTCATCGGCGGGGGAGCGGGTTGTGATGCGTCTGCTGGATAAGCAGGCGGGCAAAATGGACCTGAGCAAGCTGGGTATGGCGGATCGCGACTTGCGCGTGATGACAGACCTGTTGGCACACCCCCACGGCATTATTCTGGTAACCGGACCAACCGGTTCTGGTAAAACCACCACTTTGTATGCGGGCCTCGGCAGTATCAATAACCGTGAGAAGAACATTCTGACGGTAGAGGACCCGGTGGAATATAACTTGGAAGGTGTGGGGCAGACCCAGGTAAATACCAAGGCCGATATGACTTTCGCCCGAGGTCTCCGTGCGATTCTGCGCCAGGACCCGGATGTGGTGATGGTCGGTGAGATTCGCGACCTGGAAACCATGCAGATTGCGATCCAGGCGAGTTTGACCGGGCACTTGGTGCTCTCGACGCTGCACACCAATACCGCTTTGGGTTCGGTAACCCGTTTGGTGGATATGGGCATTGAGCCCTTCCTGCTGTCATCCAGCTTGATTGGGGTTCTGGCCCAGCGCCTGGTGCGGGTTCTGTGCCCCGAGTGTAAGCAACCCCACGTCGCCGATAGCGGCGAGCGTGAAGTGCTCGGCGTCGGGCCCGATGAAGAGACCGTTATCTATCGACCCGCTGGCTGTAAGGAATGCAATCACAGCGGCTATGTCGGCCGTATCGGTATCTATGAGTTGGTGCCGCTCAATGAGGTAATGCGCCAATTGATCCACGATCGCGCTTCAGAAAGTAAGCTGGTTGCCGAAGCCCGAAAACTCGGCCCCAGTATCCGCGACGATGGTCTTGAAAAAGTACTCGCGGGTAGGACCTCCCTCGAGGAAGTACTACGAGTTACGCAGGAGTCCTGATTGTGGCAGCTTTTGAGTATACAGCGCTGGCGGCATCCGGGCGCAAGAGTCGCGGTACGCTCGAGGCGGATAGCGCTCGCTCTGCCAGGCAGCAACTGCGCGCCAAGGGCATGGTACCGCTGGAAGTCAGTGCGGCCACTGAAAAAGAAGAGAAGGGCGGGGCCAGTTTTCTGTCAGGAAGCCCGGGGCTCAGTGTTAAAAACCTGGCCCTGTTAACCCGGCAGATGTCCACCTTGCTGCGAGCGGGTATTCCCCTGGAGGAAACTCTGGGGGCCATTGCCAACCAAACTCGCAACCAAAAAATCAAACGGGTGGTATTGGCGGTACGGGGCAAGATTCTGGAAGGGCACAGCTTTGCGCTGGCCCTGGGCAGCTTCCCCCGGGCATTCCCCAAACTCTACCGCGCCACGGTGGAAGCGGGGGAGCACTCCGGCCACCTGGATGCGGTTCTGGACCGCCTCGGTGACTACACCGAAGGGCAGCAACAGTTTCGACAGAAGGTCCAGCTCGCACTGATCTACCCTGTCGTTTTGGTATTTATCTGTGTGCTGGTGGTAACCGGTTTGATGGTGTACGTGGTGCCCGATGTGATCGAGGTATTCACCGGCACCGGGCAGGTCCTGCCGCTGGCCACCCGAATTCTGGTATCCATGAGTGACTTTATCGCTGCCTGGGGCTGGCTGGTGCCACCGGCAATCGGAGCGCTTATTTTTGGCATTGTAATGATGCTGCGGCGCCCGGCAATTCGATATCGTTTCCACCACCGTTTGCTGGAGCTGCCACTTATTGGCTGGATGATGCGCGGTACCCAGAGTGCCCGCTATGTGGGTACCCTGGCGATTCTCACCGGCAGTAGTGTGCCACTGGTTCAGGCCATGGGTATCGCCGGCGGGGTGATGACCAATACTTTCCTTAAAGATCGCCTCGATGCCGCGCAAAAAAGCGTGCGCGAGGGCGGCAGTCTGCGCAAAGCACTGGAAGATGTGGGTTATTTCCCGCCGATGATGCTCTATATGATCGCCAGTGGCGAGTCCTCGGGCACGCTCGATGAAATGCTACAGCGCGCGGCGGATTCGCAAGAGCAGGATCTACAGGGTGCGGTCACGGCCTTTGTCAGTATCTTTGAGCCCCTGATGCTACTGATTATGGCGGCTATCGTACTCTTCATCGTAATGGCTATTATGATGCCGATTCTCAGCATGAACGAATTGGTTGTTTAACGCTCAAAGAGGTGTCAGTCGAAGAGCGATTGTGTCGCTGTTTTAGGTGGTCGATATGAAACCTTTATACAACAGTGCCGGCTTTACACTGCTTGAGGTGTTAAAGATTCTCGTTGGGCTGGGGGCTGTAATTTTGCTGGGCATATTACTGCTTTAGGCTGGGGAATCGTGTAATTTAGTGTTTTGGTGACTTTTAAATAATTGGGGTCACGAAGGGTATCGCGACCCTTGGGGTTCCCAGAGTTAGAGTGAATTAGGAGAGAAAAATGAAAACCCTGCGTAAAAGTGGCGGCTTTACCCTGATTGAAATTATGGTGGTAATCGTAATTCTTGGGGTTCTCGGTGCGCTGGTTGTGCCCAGTGTAATGGGTAGGACTGGTGAAGCGCGGATGAAAGCGGCCAGGGTTGACCTGAAAGCCATTGAGACCGCACTGGATCTCTACCGCATGGATAACTTTGTTTTTCCCAGCTCCGATCAGGGTCTGATGGCGCTGGTCTCCCGTCCCTCCGGCTTCCCCGAAGCTAAAAACTGGACCGAACCCTACCTGAAGAAAGCGCCGAAAGATCCCTGGGGCTACGAGTATCAATACATCAGCCCGGGCAGTGCCGGTGACTACGACCTGTTCAGCTTAGGTGCCGACGGCAAAGCAGGTGGTGAAGGCGAAGCCGCTGATATCTACGTTACTGACCTGTAACACCTGAACCTTGTATTCAATGTACAGCATCGGTCGAAGCCGTGGTTTTACACTGATTGAGCTCTTGGTAGTGATCGTCATCATCGCCTCGCTGGCGGGGATGGCGACGCTGTCGATGGGGAATTCCGCTGGGCGCATGTGGCAAAAAGAGGCCCAGCGCCTGTCGGCCCTGATGCAGTTGGTGGCGGACCGAGCCCTGATCGACAAGATGCACTACGGCGTTGTTTTTAAGCAGGGCGCCTATAGCGTGGTGCATTTTGAACAGGAAACCATGAGTTGGCTGCCGCTGGATACCGTGATGTCCGGCAGGCGCGCTGCGCGCTTTGCCAACCATGAGTTACCGGAAATTATCCGCCTTGAGGTTATTACAGAGGCGGAGTTGCCCGCCGCTGAGTCCACCGAGTTTGGCGAAGAGAACGATGAAGATCGGCTGGTTCCGCAATTTGTCGCTCTCTCCAGTGGCGAGGTGCTGCCAGTGGAAGTTGCCATGTACCTCGTTGAGAATGGCGATGACGTTCGAGGTGCGACTATTTCCTATACCAGCCTAAATGGATTGCAGCTAGAGTGGCAGACCGATGAATTTTAAGGGGACTCAGCGCGGTTTTACCTTGGTTGAGGTGCTGATCGCTCTGGTTATTTTTGGGGTTATTGCCGCCAGTGTCCTACAGGCAATGCAGCGCAGTGTGCGCCAGCAGCGGGTGATGGAAGATCGCCTCGCCGCAAACTGGGTGGCTCAACAAGTGCTTTCCCAAGTGCGGGTACAAAACCCTTGGCCCCCTGTGGGCGAACAAAAAGACCAAGTATCACTGGGGCAGCGGGAGTGGGAAGTCAGCGCGCGTGTGGAGGCCACCACTAATGAGCGGCTGCGCCATATCATTATTGAGGTCAGTCACTTGGATGCAGAGTTTCCAACCCTCACCCTGGATGCCTGGGCTGCGGAGGAGTGATGAATATGTCGACGCGCCTTCCCACTCAGTCGGGTTTTACCCTCGTTGAAGTTCTTATTGTTTTAGTTCTGGTCGCCATTATCAGTGTCGGCTCCTTTTCTCTGCTGGGGCTCTTTTTTGACACCGAAGAGATGGTCGATCAGCGTGCGGAGCAACTGCGCCGCTTTTCCATGGCGATGTACCGCATCGATAACGATTTTCGCCAAGTTACGGCCCGCGCCATCAAAAATGCTTACAGCGGCTATGAACCGGCACTGCGCGGTGATGAGGATGAACTGGAATTCACCCGCCTCGGCGCGGCAAACCTGACCGGTGAACCCAGGGGGGAATTATTGCGCCTGAGTTACGCGATCGGTTATACCGAGGATCTGGAGAGTGACTCCCTTGTCAGCAATACTGGAGAGGATGAGGATATCGGCGGCTTGCTGTTGCGCAGTCGCTGGCAGATCCTGGACCGCTCTCCAGATTCAGAATCTATCGCTGAGCCCCTACTTACGGGGGTCGAAAGCCTGAGTTTTCAATACCTGGACCCGGACAGCGATGCCTGGGTTGCCCAGTGGCCGCCAGTCAGCTCCACCACTTCCACAACCAGTGCTGACACCCGTCTCCCTGAAGCCATAGAACTTGTGCTTGTCACCCGGCAGTACGGGGAGATTCGCCGCGTCTTCCAGTTACCGGTAGAGGAAGGCAGCTCTTCTGACGATAACGGCGACGACGATGACGATACCTAAGCAATGAAGAGTAGAAATATGCCAGCGTTGCCGGGGCGTCAAAGAGGGGTGGCTTTAATTGTTGTACTGCTGGTGATGGTGATCGCCATTGCGGCGGTATCCCACGCTATATTGCGCGATCAAATTGCGATTTCCCGCAGCGGTGCACTGCTGGCCAATACACAGCTCGCCGAGTTTGTCGAAGCTGCGGAGGCCTGGACGCGGGTATCTCTATTAGAGGATTTTGAGGAAGACCAGGAAGAGGAAGAAGCTGCGGATCACGCCCTGGAGAACTGGGCCTTCCCGGTGCTGCAATTCAACCCTGATAACGGCAAGATTCGCATGAATATCAAAGACTTACATTCATGCTTTAACGTCAATAATCTGTCTGATAGCAGCGCTACCGATCAATTTACAATCTTTCAGCGCCTGGTAAGTAATGTTACCGGCAAGTCTGACCTGGCAAATTCAGTCGCAGATTGGGTGGATGACGGCGATACCCCGCGAACATCGGGTACCGAGGACGACGGCTACCTGGGTAGGGAGCTCGCCCACAGAACGCCGGATATTATGATCACCGATATCTCTGAATTGGCATCGGTGATAGATATGGAGACTGAGGACTGGCAGAAACTGGTGCCTTTTCTCTGCGCTCTGCCGGAGACGGGCACCCTGGTAAATATCAATACGGCTCCGGAGGAGCTGATCGAAGCGATCGAGCCGGCGGCGAGCGTTTCCAAGCTGGTACAGTTTCGTGAGTCCGGCGGCTATATCAGTGACTCGAGTGAATACGCGGATTACGACATCGTCAATACGGGACCTTTTACTTTCCAAAGCCAGCACTTTCTGGCGCGTATTGCGGTCCAACTCGGAGATGGCGGTGAATACCGACAGTACTGGGAGTCCGCCCTGGTTCGGGATAGCACAGATGGCCAGGTTCGGGTGCGCCAGCGCCAGCGCCGGGCATTTTCTGGTCAAATGATGCAGGAGCTACTCGACTACGAAAGCACTGAATAGAGCGAATAGTTAGAAATTGTATGTTTAAAAAGAAAAGCATTAACGAGATTGAAGCCCCTGCTGCACCGCCACAGTCGTCTTTGCAGTTGTTGCGGTTGAGCGAAACCTCCGACCTGACTCTGCACCTGCATCAGTGGCAAGAGGGTAACTGGCAACAGGTGGCCCTGGATGTAGAGTTTGCTCGGGCATTTAATCCGGAATTTGTCGCTCCCGAAGAGGAGCCGGAATACCCGCAACCCCATCTCCCTGACGGCGCCAGGGCGCTGCTGATCGTCCCGGGTAATTGGGTGTGGAGCGGCCTCGAAACCATACCCAAGGCCGCTCGCCGCCAGGCCAGTGCCATTGGCTATATGGTTGAGGAGCACCTGGCTCAGGACGTCGAGGATCTGCACTTTGTATGTCGGCCCCGCTCCGGCGATCTCTGTAGCGTTTACGCCATTGATCTAGAAAAAATAGAGGCGCTTCACTCCCAGCTTGAACGCCTCCAGTGGCCCCTGGCCGCTGTGGTGCCGGAATACGAACTGCTCGACTTGGTTGAGGGTGATATCCGTCTGTGGCTGGATGGTGCCCAGGCCCATATCTGGAAAGGTGTGGGGCAGGGCCTGACCGTGAACCGCGACTTCCTACAGCCGTTATTGGGCTCACTGCTGGTGGACAGCGGTGATAATGACACGGAAGAAGATACCGAAAGTGACGAATCGACCGATAGTAAGCAGGTAGTGTT
The DNA here is from genome assembly GCF_052466995.1 of Microbulbifer regidiadema (SeqCode). Lineage (NCBI taxonomy): Bacteria > Pseudomonadati > Pseudomonadota > Gammaproteobacteria > Cellvibrionales > Microbulbiferaceae > Microbulbifer > Microbulbifer regidiadema (SeqCode). The sequence continues at coordinate 828,833 of NZ_CP174297.1, forward strand.
ACTGGGAGCCGATGAGCGGGATGGGCTGATTGTCGCTGAACTGGAGTCCCAGTTTGGCGAAGGTTTACAGCTGAACCCGCAGCGGGCCGAGAGCGTATTTATCGAGCGGTTTAAGTCCGGGGCCCTGACAAATCTGTTAAGCGGAAATTACCAGTTATCCGGTAGCAAGAGTGCGGCGGTGTGGTGGATGCGCCCGGCCAAGGTGGCCGCCGCGTGTTTTGTTGCCCAATTACTGTTTTTCGTAGGGGCTGGAGCCTTTTACCAGTGGCAGGGCAATCAGGCGGAAGAGCAGGCTCGGGCGATGTTTTCTGAGCTGTTCCCCAATACGCGGCCATCTGCGCAGATGCGCCGGCAGCTTGAGGGTTTTCTGAAAGGTGCGGGAAGTCAGGGCGGTGCTTTTTCTACCCAGATGCAGCAGTTGAGTAAGATTTGGATAGCTCACAAAGGGGGCGCACTAAAATTGCAGTCCCTGCGTTTTGATGGCCAGCGTGGGGAGATGGTATTGCAGCTTCAGGCGGAAAACCTGTCTGATCTCGATGCATTTGTCAGCAAGCTGTCCGGCGGTGGAATTAAAGCGGACCTATTGGGTGCGAATGAATTGAAAAAGGGCGTTTCAGGCCGTATCCGCTTACGTTAAAGCCAGCGGTTTACATAAAGCAGCCAAGCGTGAGAAGAGATTGGTGGTAGCAACATAATGAAAGAACAGATCGAGCAATGGCGCCAAAAGTGGCAGGCACTTCCGCCCAGTGATCAGAGAGCCCTGGGCTTGCTGGGCATCTTCGGGGCGGTGATTTTTATTATTTATGGTTTGTACGCCCCGGCAAAAGGCTTTTTTGATGAGGCCCGCCTGCGCGCGGAAGAAAACCGTGAGCTGGTGAACTGGATGGAGAGCCAGCGTCCAACTCTGGAGCGAATTAAACCCGCCAGTGGCGGTTCTAGTGCTGCCTCAGGTACTTTGTTGCAACGCGTCACCAGTGTTGCCAAACAAAATCAGATTGTGATTAAGCGTTTTGAGCCCGAAGGTGACAATCGCATTCGCCTGTGGATTGAGGAAGTCCGCTATCAAGACTTACAGCCCTGGCTGAACCGCTTAATGGGAGATAAATTGGCGGTGCGCACGATCAACCTGGATGCCCTGGCTGAAGAGGGCATGGTCTCCGCCCGTTTGACGATTGAGGGCTAGTAAGTTCTCTCCCTGGCTGGCCCGAATACAGATTTTGGGTCAGCCCGCCATTCCATCACCGCTCCATCACCGCAGTCCCATCAATCCGAATATACTCACCGCCCCCTGTGTACCGCCCCGGAGAAAAGGGAAGGTTTTAGGCGTAAGTGTCATCTTTAGCCCTATACTGGATTAGCAGCGAGGAAAAAGGTGCCACTATGCTTTTCAAAGATATATCCACCAAGCATTTGGTCGAAGTGGCTGATATCGTCACACTTTCCAATCCTTATGAGCTTACCGTGGTCGGTCGATACCTTTGGGGAGAGGAGATACAGGACCCCGAGGTCTTCGATAAAACGGACTTATGCTTTTTATCGGGTGAACAGCTACCCAGGTGCTGGCATGATAGCCGCTACCGGGAGAAAGAGGTCCGCAGGCTCCGCTGCGGTACTCACGCCGCAGAAGATGGCGATTACTATCAGGGAGCCTGAATCTATAGTCACACCAAATAGTACGGTGGCCGACTAGATTCTGCCAATGACTTACCAGCTGTCCACAAGCACTGTACAATGCGCGCCAGTTTTTTGAGCGAATGCACGCATGACATTTCAGCAGTTTGAAGAATATTCCCTGTGGTTGGGAATCGGTGCACTAATTCTATTTATGGTGTTTATTGTTTGGAATCTGGCAAAGGACTCCGAGGCCGGACGATTTGGAACCTTTATCTTGTTCCTTGCCCTGGGTCTCGGGCTACTGGGGTTTCTTATAAAGACCGTTATGGTTGAAGTACTAGGGATAGGCTAGGGGGCTTCAATGGCACCGGATACCCAGTCTCCCAGGGAAGGTCACAATGTCCATATTTGATCGCCCTGAGCTTAAGGTACAAAAAGACAGACGTATTTGCCGCACAACGGATATGCGCATCGCCAAGTATACCCGGCGCGGCATGATGCTCTCCCTTTTTGCGTTTTTGATCGCCGCCTCCATCGGGGACATGCGCCTCGAAGCCCCGCGCCTATTATTGACAATGGGCATCGGTTTGGTGGTGTTGACCCTGATTCGGGGTTACTACGTTTTTCGCTTCGACCACTTGTATAGCTCCGGGCCGAACCGCTGGCGCAACCGCTACTTTCTGTTCTCGATTATCGGTTCAGTCTGGTGGGGGGGCACTTTATTTTATTTTGTCTACTTAATGGGGTTTGCGCCTGAGACCCACTTCCTGTGGATCTACTCCGTTATCTTTTGCTCCAGTGTTACCACCGTATTCTCTCCCTACCACCGCTTTCTGACCTGGTTCACCGCCACCTCGCTACTGCCCGCAGCGCTAATGGCACTGTTTTCCGGCGTGATTTTGGGGACCATCTACGGGACCTTAACCCTCGCCTTTATCTGGTTGACGGCACACCAGGGGCGCCGCGAGTCGGAAAATTATTGGGAGCGCCTGTCGGCGATGCAGGAGTTGCAACAGCGGGCTAGCAGTCTGGCAGCCGCGCGCAAACATTCGGAAGCGGCTGTCGAGTTGACCAATGATTTTATTGCCAATATCGGCCAGGAGTTCCGCAGCCAACTGTCCGACTCCCTCGGTGCCCTGGCACTGCTGGAAGCGGAGCCCCTGAGTGATCGCCAGCGCGAGTGGGTGGAACTGGCCAAGGTTGCCAGCAGCCAACAGCTCAAGCTGGTTGATAATGTCGGCCTGTTTACCCGTGTGGCACGCAAGGATATCCGTTTGCGCCAGGGGCCCTTCAACCTGGTTAAAACGGTGGAAAAATCCTTTAAGTTCGCAGCGCGAGCGGCGCACGGCCAGGAGCTGGAGTTCAACTTCCAGATTGATGACAACCTCCCGGTGATGGTAACGGGAGATAACCGCAAGACGGCCCAGTTAATCCGCAATCTGGTGGACTCCGCTACCGGTATTGCCCAGCGCGGCGAACTCTGGGGTGAGGTGTCATACAACCCGATCACGACGGTAGAGGGGCAACTGTCCATTACCCTGATGGATGATGGTTGCGGTGAAATATTGCCGGATGAAAGCGAGCTGTTCGGCGCTTTCTCCCGTATGGACACCAACCAGGTCACTACAGGCCTGGGCCTGTCGATTGCCAAGGGCTTGGCCGAAGCGATGGGCGGCTATTTACAGCTGCACTCCACACCGGATGGCAATCGCTACCAGGTAGTGATCAAGTGTTCTACCGAGCCAAATCAGAGAACCTACCTCACCCCGGACCGCAGACTACAGGATTCAGAAGTTCTGCTGATCCACCAAAAAGGTCTGTTTATTTCCGGGTTGGTACAGGTACTGCGCTCTTTTGGGATGGAAGTTAAATCGATCCGCTGGTGCGAGGGCTGTGAGAGCGAAGTCCAGCAGTTGCTGGGCCAAGCGATAGAGCGCAAGCAGCTGGTAATGATGGCGCCGGCCATGGGGGACTCAACGCTTTTCGACTCCATGACCTCTTTCTTTGAAGCGTTCCAAGGAGTGAGCGATAAAGAGAGTCGCCTGGTCTGTCTCGGTGGTTTTGGACAAAAAAGTGAGTTCGACCGCTTACAGCAGCTTCTGCCATCGGCCCAATATTTGGGCCGCCCGGTAACGCATAAAGAGCTGCATGACTCACTGGTGGGTTTGCTGTTTGGCTGCGTGAAAAGAAGCTGCCGCAGGGTGATTACCGGTAGCGCGGATCAGCCGCGTCACTACTCACTGCTGTTAGTGGAGGAGTCGAGGCCCCACCAGTGGGTGACTGAGGAGATGCTTCAGGCGCTTGGCTATCAGGTGGATATTGCAGTGGATGCAGATGATGCGCAGGTTCGCTTGTCTGAAGGTCACTACGATCTGGTACTGGTGGACTGCCAGCAAAATACGGATCACAGCGCACAGATTATCGAGATGCTGCGCCGCTGGGAGGCCGAGCACCGACCGGATGATCGCCTGCCCATTGTTGCTGTAACGAGTACCACAGAAGAGCAGTTTGAGGGACGCTGTCTGGCGGCGGGCATGGATGACTATCTGACAAAGCCGCTGAGTAAAGACCTGTTGCGAGAAACACTCGCGCGCTGGTTGGGAAGCACTTAAAAATTGAGCCGAAAAAAGCCGCAAGAAATTGCGGCTTTTTTGTTTCTTGATCAGGGGAATTTTAGAACTCGTAGCGAATCCCCATGCGGGCACTCCACAGGGAGGCATCGGCAACCCGGGTTTGTCCCGCCGGATCGAGGAACTCCTCGAACACATAGCGCCCCTGGTCATCGATACTGGCGGTTACCGCAGACTGGTAGCGAGGGAATCCACCTTCGTACATAACCCCCCACTCGTCATTGAGCAGGTTGCCCAGGTTTTCGATCACAAAATAGGCATTAACCCGGTCTTCTGTCCGCCAGCCGGGCAGCTGCTGGTCAATACGCAAATCGAACTTGGCCCACCAATCACTGTTGAGGGAATTGCGCTCCATAGTGCCACTGTCCAGGTCCTCAGAGTTGACCCAGGCAAAGAAGGCATCGGTGTCAAAATCATCGGCAAAGACAACCTTGGTATCGTCGCTGCCTGTGGGGACATAGAGTAGGCCGCGCCCCCAACCGGCATCGCCGAAGATCTGGTTGGCAAATGTGTAGCTGTAGGGGACACCCTCGTTGGCTGCGCCAAACAGCGTGAAGCGGGTCTCGTAACCGGCAAAGAATTCCTGGGCGTAATCTAATTTCAATGTGAAGCGGTGGGGAACCACATAGTTTGATGGCGCAGTGCCCGGGTCCTGTGCATCAGCGGTAGCGATGGTGGTGTAATTGGAGTAGGCCACTGAGCTGGTCATGGGATTGACATCTTCAGCTTCAGTAAAGGCGTAACCAACGGCAACACTCAGGCCAAAATCAAAAGATTTACTGAGGCCGAGAGAGAGCACACTGGAGTAACCGGAATCGCCATTTACATTGGTCAACATAAAGTCTTCACTGCGACCATTGCTACTGCCGTAAATTGAACGGCCATCGGCAGTGGTGCCCATTTGCTCAAGGGCGATATCCTGAATAATTGCCGCATCCCGATAGTCGCTGTATAGATAGTCTATGGAGGCCAAGTAGCCGGATTCAAACTCATAGCTGCCACCGAGGGCATACTTCCAGATAGATGGCAGCTCAAAGTCTGGGTCCATCAGATTGACCCCACCCACAGAGCCATCACTATTGGCAACCCTATCGTAGAGGTCCTGGGGGACTGCATAGATGGGATTGCCGCTATCGGTCCAACTCATATCGAAGAGAGAGGTACCGCTTCTATCCTGGGCTTCGATTTGTAAGACGCCATTATTGGAGTAGTTGTTGGATATCCACACATTGGGATTGCCACCGGAGTAGAGGCCAATACCACCGTGTAGCTCCAGGTTATCGCTAAGATTCCAGCTGAGTCCCAGGCGCGGCTGCAAGAGGTCCAGGCCGTCCATATTGTGCTGGTTAGAGAAACCGTAGGTAGACAAAAAGTCTGCATTGGCTACCGGCTTGTCATCACTGTTGTAGCGGTCGTAGCGCAGTCCGGCAACCACAGTCAGGTCCAGGTTGGCGAAGGTATATTCGTCCTGGGCGTAGAGCGTGTCGATGCTGTAGCTGAATTCCGTGGCAGCATCCAAAATATTGTTGCTGCCCGCCGCATTTTCGTAAGTGATTCGGTTGCTAATGCCCGCTTCAAAATCCTCAATGCTATCAAAGCGGTATTCGCCGGCAGCTTCCTGAATAAACAGGTTGTAGACTTCAAAATTCTCGTGTTCATAGCCCGCAGTGATATTGTGTTCACCCAGCAATAATTTACCGGCGAGCTTTAGCGTCAGGTTGTCGTAGCTCAGTTTATTGGCGTGGCGGGAGTCGTCTGCGCCCAGGTAGACGGTTGCACGGGAATCGCTGCCATCGCCGTCGTGATCGTGATATGTGGTGATTTGCACTTCACCAAAATCGGTTCCACCCAGAGAATTCTGGCGGTTGTCCAGCTCGGAGTAGCCAATTTTTATCTCTGTAGAGAATATGTCACTCCAGTCGGAGAAAAGCTGTGCGACGTAAGCGTTTAACTCGGCACCGCGCTCGTAGTAGTGATTGGAGAGTTCCAGTTCATCGGGATCGCCATCGGCCTCGGCGATAGAGAAACCATCGTTATAGTTGTAAGTGAAGGCGGCGCGGTGATTGTCGGAGATATTCCAATCGAGTTTTACCAGCAACTTTTCGTCTTCTTCTGGCAGGCTGCTGGGTAGACCGCCCGGATTGTAGTCATAGACCTCGTTGGAGATGCGGATGATCTCCGCGAGTTGCTCCTGGGAAACCCCCTGGACCTGGGTGGCAGAGCTGCTCCCTGCGGGGCCTCGATCGAAAGTGGCAACACCCTCCAGTTTTTCATAGGCGGCAAAGAAGAACAGCTTGTCTTCAATAATAGCTCCGCCCAAAGTGGCGTTGTAACGCTTCTCTTCAAAGCTGGCTACATCGATATCATCGCCCTCCAGGGAATCGCCACGGAAACCATCATCGGTATAATCGTAGAAAAATGAACCGTGCCACTCATTGGTGCCGGACTTGGTAACGGCATTGATATTGCAGGCACTGAAACCCCCATACTGAACATCGAAGGGGGCCAGCTCTACGGCGACGTGATCGATGGCATCGTATGAGAATGGCATTCTCTCAGTGGGGTAGCCATTACTGTTGAGGCCGAAGTTGTCATTCATACGCACGCCGTCAACTGTGAGGCTGTTGAAGCGCGGGTTGGCACCGGCACACTGGATAGCATCAACATTGGCTTCATCGACATACACGCGCGGGTCGAGACGCAGTACGTCTTTGATATCCCGGTTTACGGAGGGCGCGCTGCTGAGGTCGTCGCTGTTAAAGTGGGAAGATGGACCTAGCGCCAGTCGGGATGTGCTGAGTGCCTGCCCGAGAACGGTCACTTCTTCCAGATTGCTGGCGCCGAGGGTTAGGTTTAAGGGGAGAGTATCACCCACGGAGAGGTAGATATCCTCAATTACACGCTGACCTTCGTCGGACTCTATTGTAATAGTGTAGGGGCCACCCACTCGCAGGCCACTCAGATTAAATTGGCCAGCATTGCTAACGTCTACGGTGCGACGGCTATTGGAGGGGGTGTGAACCACTGTTACAGTCGCACTGTCAATGGCCTGGCCATTGCTGCCCGAAATAGAACCGCGAATGCCAGCTGCCGTTTCCTGAGCCTGGGATATCGGTACCATACTGGCAACAGAAATAATCGCCGCAGACAGTAATGCGCGCGGGAACAGAGAAGGTTTCATAGCTTTTTCCTGGTCAAAAAAATTGTCAACTCACATGGCCCAAATCATTGCCGAGTTCTGCTCTTATCGAGTTCTGTTCTTGCAAATTAGGTTCCAAGGAAGCCGCGCCCCGATTGAGGGTTGCTCTGCAAGCCGAAGGCATCACAGGGCTATTCAGGGGCTCCCCGGTTCCCATTAATGTGGTTTTTTATTTTTATGGGGGTGCTGGATAAGAGCGGAGGCGATTATGTCGTGCGTGTGTAAATGAATTATTACAACCGCGAACTTGTCACATAGTGGCGTTAAAGTAGGCGGAAAATTTATCCTGAGGGACTGACCTGATGAGTGTACGATTGATCCTTACCCGTATAGCCGTTGCACTATTAGGATTCACAGCTATGGCACAAGCGCACGCTTGGGGTGACGATGGCCACCGGGTAGTGGGGGAGATTGCCTGGCATTATCTGAGCCCTGAAGCGGCGGACGAAATTGAGCTGTTACTCGAAGAGGCTGGCGAGCGGCATCTCGCGGAATCTACAACTTGGGCTGATCGGATAAGAGCAGATGAAACTTATAGTTGGGCGGCACCGTTACACTATATAAATCTATCCCGCGATTGGCGCACCTATATTGAACCCCGGGATTGTCCAGAGGCCGGGTGTATATTAAAGGCGATTCAAACTTATCGGGAAGTATTGGCGGATCGCACTCGTAGTAAAATGGAGCGTGCAGAAGCACTGATGTTTATTGCCCACTTTGTTGGTGATCTTCACCAGCCGCTACATACTGGACTTTTTTCGGATAGGGGTGGCAACGATGTACAGGTGCAGTTTTATGGGGTTGAAACGAACCTGCACGCACTTTGGGATATTCATCTGGTCTCCCGGCTGGTTTTAGATTGGCAAGACTATGCCCGGAAACAAGCTGAAAAAATCAGCGTGGCTGAAAGGCAGCTCTGGCAATCCACATCGGCTGTAGTTTGGGCTCAGGAATCTCATAAGCTGGCTCACACTCTGGCTTACACCACAGAAACCCAATTGGGGGAAGAATATTTTCTGCGCTGCCAGGAATCGGTTGAAATGCGTTTGCGGCAGGGTGGGGTTCGCTTGGCTGCCGTATTGAATCGCGCTCTGGCGAGTCCAGCGATTGATATCGCAAACAAGTAACTTTTGGGGGCTTTGTTAGGCAATATTCTTGCTGTGGTGAGCTTTATAAATGAGTAGCTCCAGGCACAGCTCCTATTTTTATATCTTTACTGTGATTGCCAGTAACTTGGTTGTGGTCTGCCTAATTGTCTTGAATGGTGGCTATCTTAAGCTTTTTAGGAAAAAAACCGGTAAAATTTGCAATTATTGTCTTTTTAGGGGTGGCCTTAGCCCGGAGGCCATGGCTGTTATTAACAGCTGAATAACTCTCGCTAGATTGATGTGAACCTCTGCGTTACTCGTCAGTACTTCTTTGGGGCTTTTGCCTAAGCCTATTCGACTTAAGTCGCCTTTCTCGTTGACACGATAGTTTCAATTTGATATCAAATATTTTCGAGTTGTACAGAGAGTCTACCCATTTATCCCTGAGCCTGTGAAAAAAATAATGATGCAGGGGCTGAGGCGAATTGGGGAGGTTCTTAAATTGTCAAAAATAAACATAAACACTGACGTAGTTTACTCGTAGTTGTTATAGAGGATGTGGCGATGAGCGGAAAAGGTTTTAACCCCAGGGCGTGCCAGGGGCACTTTGCGGGCATTTGTTTTGTATCCAGTTTGCGATCCTATGGTTCATTTTTTTCCCGGTTTTACTCGCAGTGGCAGAGTAACGGTGGCGTGGAGAGCTCAATGGGCAGAACCTGGAATGGGCACACTGCACTAATGGCCGGCAAGAATGGTGTTGTCGATACCATCGTCGGCTGGGACCCCAATAGTTCCTGGGATGCGTTTAAAGGTTCCGCCTTTGGGCGCCACTATCAAATGGCACCTATCACTGGCTGCTGGCGTGATGATACAGGAATGAATGCCGATCCTACTACGCAATATTATGGCCTACAAATCGATCAGGCTGAATACACCCGTTTCAGAAGGTTCCTGCGCGAAGAGCTTCGCGGGACCCAGGGTTTCGGTAGTCATCTCGCTAATAGCGGAGTCTCTTTTCGCTATGCATTTGCCCCTGGAAAGTGGATGGCGAGCGAAAGTTCTCTGGAAGGTAAGGCCAAAGGTGGAGACTTAAAGATTATATCGAATTGTGCCGATGCTGCATTTCATGTATTTGCGAGTTTCCTCTATGAATGGGATCAGAAAAATTTGGTCACTGAAATGGCATCCTTTATCAATGCGGGGGATGAAAAAAATAGAAATCTGTCCCAGGGGCGTTTGATGCGTTGGTTGAGCCAAATGGAACAGCAGAATTAGGGACTGATTCAATAGGTGAGCGGTGCGGGGTTTGATGGTATTACGCCAGCTGAAACCCCGCTACAAACAGCTGCGCTGATAGGGTTCAGCTGAGCCTATGGCACCTCACGGCCTCTAGAGGCCGTCCAAATTTTATACCACTGTTCGTTGTTCAAATTAAACTTCAGGCTTTCAATGGCCGATTCAATCCGTTTAATATTTCCCGAGCCCACAATTGCCAGTGGCTTGGAGGGAAAACGCCTTACCCATGCATAGATAACTTGATCAATACTGTTTGCGCCAATTTCCTCTTTGACCATTTCCAAAGTAGTGCGCAGGCGCAGGATTTGAGCGTCTGAACCACTGAAAATTTTTCCGCCAGCCAAGCAAGACCAAGCCATAGGGCGGATTCTATATTGTTGCAATTGGTCCAGGGTCCCGTCTTCGGCCACATTAAAATTTATAGGATTGATTTCTACCTGATTTGTCACCAGTGAGGAGCTTAAGCGGGATTGTAGAAGTTCAAATTGCCGGGGAGTAAAATTGGAGACGCCAAGGTGTTTTACCTTGCCGGCTTTTTGTAGTTCTAGGAATACACTGGCGACTTCATCCGCATCCATTAAGGCATCAGGCCGGTGGAGAAGCAAGACCTCTATATGCTCAATACCCAGACGGGCTAGAGAGTTATCGACAGAATGCCGAATATGCTGCGCACTGGAATCATAGTGCTTGACGCTTCTGTTTGGATACTTTTCAGAAAGTAATTTGATATTGCATTTGGTGACAACTTCAATGCGGTTGCGGATAGATTTATCCAGCTTTAATGCCTCACCGAACAGCTGTTCGCAGCTGTAGTCGCCGTAGATATCCGCATGATCAACAGTGCTAATCCCCCTTTCTAAATGTTGTTTTAGCAGTGTCAGGCGCTGCTGAGGGGTTAAATCCCACTCGCTCACACGCCAATAGCCTTGAATTAACTCTGACAACTCCGGCCCACCGGGGGATACTAATACTCTCTCAACCATTAACGACCTACCTGATCGAAAAGTGCTAGGGTATGCCTGTTCTTATTGATTCTCAATGTTTAAAGCCCGCTGTAGGGTAAATTGTTTTCAGGTGTCAGCGATTGTCTTTATTTGGCGGCTCCCTGGCAGGGATATAGCCCTGATTCTTTTAATATATTTTAAAGTTTTTAGCGAAAGCACGTGGCGTTTTATAGCTTGGGTTGCAGCTTGCAAGGTGTAACCGGTTTACATTAAAGCTGAAAAAGCCAAACCCGTTTTTATATCGACTCTATTCCCGCTGAAGTAAAGGCTGGTGGTTGCAGCGGGAAATTGTTGGGCTGCCGCTGTGGAAATGGTACGCAAATAAATTGCGCTAAAAATTTTATTCAGGCAAAACAGTTCCGATAGTTGTTTTAGAGGCCAGCATGATTAACAATAGTGCCAGCGATATGTACACAAGCTGAATATTGGCAAAAGCCAAAAAGATATAAACAACAATAATGTAGTAGGTGTACGCATATGGAACTGCTTGCCTTGCGCCGGAGCATTAAGCTCTTGTCTCTGTTTTTGGTATTAAATGTCATTCAAGGGTGCTCCGAGTCTCCGCAGGAGATGGAAAAGAAGCGGGCACTGTTGATCGAAAGGGCGCTTACCCTATCACCCGCTGACCCGGAAATCGCTGAAATATATACTCGCAGTTGCCGCAGTTGCCACAGTACTGGTGCCACCACCGCGCCTCTCACCGGGGATTTGGCCAGTTGGAAACCCCGTATGAATAAGGGGGTGGAGGTGCTGGTGGAGAATGCGATCAATGGTTTCCAGGGAATGCCGCCCCTGGGCCTTTGCTTTGAATGCTCTCCCGAGCAGTTCGAGCAGTTAATCGTCTTTATGGCTACTGCGGAGTAGGGGCTATGGGATGCAATCGCCGCCAGTTTATTAATGCCATCGCAGCAGGCTCCGCATCGCTGGCCGCTGCGCCTATCTCATCAGTGGCCCGCACGTTGTTGCAGACGGCAGCACCGCCAGCCAAGAAGAAGGGGCTGCGCTGGCGCAATTGGTCTGGTTCGCAGGAGTGCTCACCTGACCACCGTTTGGCCCCCAAGGATATTCCCGCCTTGCAGGCGGCGATTGCAGAAGCGCAAGGCTCTGTCAGAGCCGTAGGTGCAGGCCATTCCTTTACCGCGCTGGTCCCCACTGATGACACGATAATCTCTCTGGGACGTATTGCCGGCGTCGCCGACTACGATACCGATAAGGTACAGGCAACAATCTACGCCGGCACCCGGGTCGCAGATATCGGCCAGCCGCTTGAGGATATCGGCCAGGCGCTGATAAACCAACCGGATATCGATGAGCAGACTTTAGGTGGCTGTCTGGCAACCGCGACCCACGGTACGGGTGCCGGATTGGGGTGTATGTCCAGCTATGCAACGGGCATGGAGTTGGTGACCGCAAGTGGCGATACACTCTGGTGTGATAGTGAGCAAAACCCTGAAGTGTTTGCCGCAGCGCAGGTATCCCTTGGCAGTCTGGGACTGGTGACTAAAGTGCGCATGCAGAATCAGCCCAGCTATCGCCTGCGCCGTGAGTCCTGGGTGGCGCCTCTCGAAGAGGTACTGGATCAGGCGCCGGCCCTGGCAGAGGCCAACCGCAATTTTGAGTTCTACTACATTCCATTTTCCGGGATGTGCATGGCGGATTCCCACCAGCCAACCACTGAGGCAATCTTCTCTACAGCGCGGGAAGATACCAATGAAGCGGTGATGACCCTGAAATCTGTGCGGGATTGGCTGGGCTGGTCGCCAAAGCTCCGCCAATTTGCCCTGCAAAGCGCGATGGAAGATATCGAGCGGGAAGTCGTGGTTGAATCTTCCTGGCGGAACTACGCCAGTGAGCGAAATGTGCGCTTCAATGAAATGGAATACCACTTGCCCCGTGAGGCCGGCTTAAAAGCTTTTGCGGAAATACGCCGCACGATAGAGGACAATAATCTGGATGTGTTCTTCCCCATCGAAGTGCGCTTCGTCAAGGGGGACAATATCTGGCTGAGCCCTTTCTTCCAGCAGGACTCAGTATCCATCGCTATACACCGCTACTTTGAAGAAGACCACCAGCCGCTGTTTCAGGCCATTGAACCCATTATGAGAAAGCATGGTGGTCGCCCGCATTGGGGTAAATTAAACAGGCTGCAAGGGCAAGACTTTGCTGAACTATACCCACAATGGCAGGAGTTCCTGGCTGTTCGCCGGGAGTTGGACCCCAATGGGAAGTTTTTAAACCCCTATCTAAAAACGCTTTTTACTTGAGCAGGTTGGTATTGCTCCACGGTGGACCCTCAGAGAGGAAGGCACAATGGATATCAAGCGCCGCAAGTTAATACTGGGCGGGCTAGCGCTGGGAGCAGTGGCCGGTGTCACTGCACTGCGTCCCAAAGCGCAGGGGCAGGGCGGGCACAGTGATTACTTTGCCAGTGTTGCAAAAGCCCTGGATAGTGCTGGCTTTTCCGGTCCGACCCTAGTCATCGACCGGGAAAATCTGCAAAAAAACGCCGATATCTTAACTGGCCATCTCAGCGGCCACTACGACTACCGGGTAGTGGCTAAATCATTGCCCTCACTCAATTTACTGGACGTTATATCTAAGCGTACAAACACTAACCGCATCATGGTGTTCCAGTTACCATTTCTCCAGCAACTGGTCAATTCTTATCCCGCTAGCGATATTTTACTGGGCAAACCCCTGCCTATTGCTGCGGCTAAAGCTTTCTATGCCGCTCCACGGATGGGGCACTTCGACCCCTCGCAGCAGTTGCAGTGGTTGGTCGACAGCCCCCGCCGCCTCACCCAATATGCCAGCTTGGCGCAGTCTCTGACACAAACTCTGCGTATCAATATTGAGATAGATGTGGGCCTGCACCGGGGTGGGGTTGCGAATGCGGAAGACCTTGCGGCAATACTCAATCTTATCCAGCGGCAGCCCCAGCTAGAGTTTGCCGGCTTTATGGGCTACGACGCCCACGCCGCAAAGATGCCGGGTATTCTCGGCGGACCTGAAAAGGCGATCACCCGGGGGCTGGATATTTATCGGAGCAGGGTGGAACAAGCCAAAGCTCAGTTGGGAGAGGCATACCCTAAAGTCGTGACGATGAACGCAGCGGGAAGTCCTACCTACCAGCTGTATAAGCCCCACGCTGGGAGTGCACCCTGTAGTGAAATTGCAGCGGGCTCCTGCCTGGTTAAGCCAGCAGGCTTTGATATCCCCACCTTATCCGATCATAGACCAGCTGCCTACATCGCGAGCCCGGTACTGAAGAAGCTATCGCAAACACAGATACCGGGCATCGAAGGGCTCACCGCTCCCTTTAGTTGGTTAAACCCAAATCGTGAACAAAGCTTCTTTATCTCCGGTGGTTACTGGAAAGCGGAACCTGAATCACCAGCGGGACTGTCGATTAACCCCATTTATGGCCGCTCCAGCAACCAGGAAATGCTGAACGGCTCCAGCAAGGTGACTTTGAATGAAGATGACTGGGTCTTCCTCAGGCCCACACAGAGCGAGTCGGTGTTCCTGCAATTTGGTGATATCGCTGTTTATAGCAAGGGGGAGATTGTGGACCTATGGCCGGTATTGGCTAACACGTGATAACTCGGTGCCCTGGGGCAGTTGCAGCATCGACTAAATAATATGTCAGCCTTTGTGGCCGGCGAATAATAACGCTAGGAGATATCGATGATTTTTGAAATAGTTTTGGTGTTAAACACAATTTGGTTTCTGATGGGGTTTAATGTCTTCTCTTTGCGAAATCATATTTTTGCTAAATTGCTGGTGCCGAGAGAGCAGAGAGATACCCCGGTGTTTGCGATTTTGGCAGAATCGGGAAAATTTCTGGGCGGTTTTAATCTCTCACTGGCCTTCCTTAATGTTTTAATACTGATCAGTCCCTCGGTTTTTGCTACAAATTTACAGCGAGCTACACTGCTATTAGCTTTTGCCGTTACTCACGGAACACAGTTTATCTATAATCTCCCTGTGGCCTTGAAGAATCGCAGTGGTGAAGGGCCGTGGCGGGTGAAGGGCGTAATGCGTTTTATCTTTGTTACTGACTTTATCATGATGCTACTAAACTTAATGGCTGCGCTTTGGTTCTATCAATAGCTAGGGAGCCTCTGAATAACTCCGTAATGCCTCTATGGGTTTTGAAGGCTGTAGAGTTAGGTGCAGCTCGCCGTGAATGGCCATAGCTTTTGCAAGAACTGCAACACAGCAGCTGTGACCTCAAGGCCCGCCCTTCGGGGCTTGCAGAGCGAATTACATTCCGTGTTGCGACTTCTTGAAAGGTCTAGACGTTCCTGTGAAGTCGCGCCTTGATTGTGAACTGCTCTGCATGCCAGAGGTTCCCTAGGGTAAGAGTAGCGGCTGAGCGCCTGATTGTAATCGGGCATTATAGATAGTGGCTTTTGAGTGGTATAATTTGTATGTTTTATGTGTTTTATCGGCCTCACTTTTAGTGGTGTGGCTTGAATAAACTTAAAGATTGAGTGTAAAAACAGCAAAACTACTCGGTAATATAAAAGATGGATATTCTGATAACTGCGATAATTGCTTTTATAGCGGGTATTGTTGTAGCGGGTGCAAAGAAACCGAAAAAACCTGTACCGAAAAAACCAGTGCAGCAACCTCAGCCGGCACAAACATATGAAAAGCCTAAACCGAAGCCACTGGATGATCAATTCTTAGAGGCATCACAAAGATGTCTGTATAGCAAGCAAAACCTGTTGAATAACTCAGAAAAAAATATTTACTGGGTTTTAGTTAAGTTTTTGAGTAAGAATTACTGTATAAACCCACAAGCATCACTAGGCGAAATACTTACTTGTGAGAATAAATTTGGTTATAGGGCGATCAATAGCAAGCGCAGTGATTTTGTTATAACGAATAAACAATTCCAACCGTTAGCGGTAATTGAATATCAGGGTGCCGGGCACTTTCAGGGAAATTATCAGAAAAGGGACTTGACTAAGCGCAATGCCTTAAAGAGGGCAAGAGTGGCTTTTGTTCAGATTTCAGAGACTTCTGAAGAGCATATAAAGCAAACACTTGAGGAGTGTGGATTTACAATGAATTATCATGCCTAGTAAAACGGTCAGATATATTTCGATCACTAAGTTGGTGGCGTTTGCTTTGGTGGTTGGTATTTTGCCACTGCCATTGCTGGCGGTGGAGCACTCAGTGATAAGTACGGATAAAATTCAGTGGGGGTTGCTTAACCCTCTCAGAGGAGATGCCAGTCCTAGAGCGGCAGATCTATGGGGCGATCGCACAAAAGATATGGCTGCTGGCATGTTGGTGAAATTTCATAAAGGATTCTCTTCACCACCACATATTCACAATATTGCTTACCGGGGTGTAGTGATCAAAGGGTTAATACATAATGATGATCCTACAGCGAAAAATATGTGGTTGCCAGTCGGCTCGTTTTGGACTCAACCAGCCGGTGAGATTCATATCACCGCAGCAAAAGGCAAGGAAAGTCTCATTTACTTGGAGATTGATAGTGGTCCCTACCTTGTTCTTCCCGCCAAAAAGTCTTTCGATAGTGGAGAGCGTCCAATCAACGTGGATGAGAGCAATCTGGTTTGGCTCGATGCCAAAGATGCGAGTTGGTTAGGCCACAGCAAAGCACAAATAGCGTACCTATGGGGCAATCCAAGTCTTGCTCATGGTAGTTTTGTTAAGTTGTTGCCCGGTTTTAAGGGGGCGATTGAAAGTGGCAATGAATTGAAGGCTGTGGTGGTTAAGGGTAAAGCAACTTATCAGTGGGAGGATGATAAAGCTAAAACTGTATTGTCTCCGGGTAGCTTTTTTAGTTCTGAAGTAAAGGGTGAGCATAATCTTGCGGTTGATACGGAGATGATTCTCTATATCAATTCAAATGGCAGGTACAAGGTTGAGTGATTGACTTTGCCATAATAAGCTCGGCGATTTTCTGTTTTCTGTTTTCTGTTTTCTGTTTTCTGTATCGTTGAGGTGGATGTTTGTCGATGTTTAGGGGGTTTGGATAGAAGGTATTGATGGCTGTAAGATGATAAAAAGGGTCACTTTTACTGTTGTTTTATTTGTTCTGGTTTCGTGCAGTATGGCGAGAAGTGATTATGTGAGAATAACTGAGATGAGTGGTACTGCAAGTGGGGGCGAAGCGATACAATTCTGTTCCGATTTCAAGCTTACCAAGAGTCAGGCGCAGCAGTATTTTTCTCGGGCACAAATTGTATCTGTAAGAGAAATTCATGATGAATACGATGTGCTTCCCTGCTATGTATACGGTAGCGGCGAGTGGATGGGGGCGGTGTGTGAATGGGGGATAAGGGCCGGCGGTACCGGTTATGTGAGCTGTGAGGGCCAAACGCTCTTAATGGGGTGTAAGAACTGCTTGCCTAATTAGCTTATGTAAGTTTTTCTTTGTATTAGACAGCAGCCCCGGCTATTACGTTAAGATTGTTCTTGATGGCGCTCTTGGTATTTCTGGAACCAGGAATCTGCGGCATCCCTCCCAAGAAGCATAGAGGCAATTTCATATAGTCCATATACATCAGTTCCAATAGGCTGCTTTAGGGCGAGTGAAAGAAGAGATGAAATCTCTACCTCTTTGCGAAGCCATATCCCTATAGTTTCAAAACCATTGGGCCAGAATGCGAGTGACGATCCCCCTTGTGTTAGCTCATATGAATAGCTTGCTAGGAAGTCTACGATGCATCGTCGAGAGAGCGGGGTATCATCATTCCACCATTCGTCAAGATACCTGGAGACATCGAGCTCGGCACAAAAAAGAGAGGAAAGGCAGCTCATAGCACTATGAGCATCTTTCCGACGCTCGGATTGCCACCACTGGTTCAAGAATAAATTGACAGCATTGCGTTCAGGTTCTGGCCATAACTGCCAATCGGCATAAACAAGCTTGCCCGCGATAGTTTCACAATCCATAGCTTTAGCATTGGTGGCAATTAGTTCAAGCATTCTGGGGAGAAAGTGCTTGAAGTCTTCGACTCCTCCCCAGGTGGTCATCGCTTTTCTGGAATACTTTTCTAGTTTTTCACTGGAAATCTCATGTAGAGGCACGCTAGTAAGAATTTTATTGTCTGCCTCTGAGACGCAACAGGGGCATCCCTCAATATGTGCCAACTGAGAATATCGCGCAAAAGTGTCGTATGCATTCTCGATTGCAGTTTGTAGTGCTAGAGGAAGCTTGCGATTTAAGCTCATAAGTTTTTCCGCTAGAAATCGTTATTTGATCACAGTGTAACGTAAAGTAGAAACAGAAACATACGTATAAGCCTGCGCTTGCATCTAGGGCTGCAATACAGCAATTGTGGCCTTCAGGGTCCGCTCTAGGGGTAAGGTAGAGGAAATGGGGATGACACAAATGATAATCAGGGTGAAAGTGATCAGGGTGATCGTGGTCAGAATAATTGATGTATAAGGGTTGTGAATAAGTTGTGCAAATGGAGGAGGGGGTTCATCAGATAGGGTTTGGAAAAGTCGGCTGGGTAGAGCTTCTTATTTTTAAGAGGTGTGTTACAGGCTAAGCGTTATAGCTGCCCTTGCTGGTAGTTGCCAATATGTTTTTATCATAACGCTGGAGGAATTGAGTATGCCTATTCTTAGTGATGATGTTCTCCTGACATTAGCGGGATATACCCCTACACGCGATGGGTATGATATAGCTGCGACAAATACAGGAACAATTTACGAATATGCCTGCTGGAATTGGACCTTGAGTGGAGGAGTGCTGGCGGTCAATGACCCGAAGAGTGCTCCATCTATCGTTGATGATTTGATTGTCTTTGATTGGCAGAATAATCAGGGCATTTATGCTCGTGGTGTTAATGGTGCACCTGCCGGTAATTATCCGGGCTCTGATCCTGATTTAACCATTATGAGGGATGGACTTGGGGCTGCACAAACTGTACGCGGCGGGCCCAATGTGCCATTCACTCCCGCTCAGAGTACGTTCGCCAGTGCTTTGGTCCGAGTAATGCTGCGTACTAACGGTATCACCCCGTCGGCAGTGGACGATGGACCTTATATCGTGGTCATGAAAAGTTCAGATTGGTGGAACACGGATCACTGGGCTATTGGTGTTAATGTACCGCCGAATAATCGCCGCATATATATTCAGACTGTTCCCAATGTGCCAGTGGCCCATAACTGTAATGTAGTGTGGGATGAAGACTTGCCAGATGTTACTGTCGGGGTTACCGGGCTTCTACAGGCGCATGTTGATGTTCTGAATCAAGTGCCTAAAGCGCCTTGCCGTACTTGTGGAGATATCCACGGGTGGACACCAAGTGTCATCAATAAGTGGCATCAGTGTACTCGATGCGGAGCTATCTATTGCCCTCAGCATGGAGCCGCTCTTGCAGGTAAAACGAGTACGTTAGATGAAACTCGCTCCTGTGGAGTGGAGGGGTGCGGGGGGCGTACTCGTCTTTGGTAAAAGGTAATTTAAGGCACTCAGTGTGTCGGGGTAAATTGACAAAAGGTAGGAGATGAAGCTCCTTTTATGCCGCCCTTATAAAGAGGGATGCTTTCAGCTGGAAGGGCAGGGAATTATATCGTTGGATAGGTCGCGATTACGGCGACCTATCCGTTTTTTTATTCTTCTATATGTATAGGATCTACACCCTTGTTCGCCAAAAGAGTCTGTAGGCGAGCATCCGGGAACTTCTCAGTTGGGGCATTCTCTGTGAAGTGTCCGGCTCCCCATAGCATCAAGCGGCCTGTCTCAACGTTGGTGCCAACTTTCAAGTAATTGGATATGGTGTCAGATGCAAATTCATCTCTTATTTCTATAGCGGTAGGTGAGGCAAGGGATAAGGCGCCACAATTCTTTTTGTTTAACTCCTCCTGAGTGTCCTGGTAGTCTTTGTCGCAGGCCAAGACTTGTACCCCCATTCCTATTGCTCTAGCGGTCAATTCCTTTAGGGAAGGTTCTGAATCTGTCGAGTTTAATAGTCTAAAGTAGCCACCTGTGTTTAAAATCTCTAATGCTTTTTCATAGGAAACTTTAAGGTCGAGCATTTCAGAGATTGCTGCATTTAGCTTTGCTCCGTACTCATTGGCAATGGCTCCATTATTTGAGTCGGCGCTGAACTGGTATTCAATAAAGAATATTTTCACTAGCCCACTATTAATGAGTTCCCGGGCATCTTCGCGAGCATTAGCTTGAGTATGGGTGTCTGCCAGTGCCACCAAGCAATTGGTTTGCAGCTTTTCTTTTAAGTCTGCTATTGACATTTTCTACCGGTTCTCCGTTGATATATGCAAAGTTATTAGACTACCTGAGGTTTATAAAACTCGTGAAATCAATATGATTTTGAGCGGATCGTGAAAGTAAAAACAGCCTTCCCTTCAGTGATCGCAGGCAATGAAAGCAAAAACTCCTGAGTATAATCATCATGAAAAATCTCCCCCGGTTTAGCGAGGGTGTAGCTTATAGGGCGCGCAGGGGTGAAAGTGGTGGAGATGTAAAGGGATGGGGTGCAAATTTTTTCAGAGGATTTTCAAAAACCAAGGTGGCGCGTGGCGTTAAATTTCTATGTTCTCCTGCACCTCGACCGTCCGATGAGCTGGGATGCGATAATAATTAATTGTACTGCTTGCATTTCGCACCATAGCGGCAAAAATGCGCTCTCGCCAATTTGCCATCTCACTATAGCCACGTTTAACGGGGAATATATTGTAGCGGCAAGTGAAAAAGGAGGCTTTATTGGGGTCTATATCTAACAAGTGCATCTTTTTAAGTTTGTTTAGCGTTTTTTCAATATTTGGGTTTTCCATATAGCCATATCGCAATATCAACCTGAGGCACCCGCCTCCCAGGTCACTAATAATCACACGATTTTTTAGCATGACTTTTGGTGTGTTGGCTGCTGTAACGGTAAGAAAAAGGTTGTTTTCATGTAGAACACTGTTGTGCCTTAAGTTATAAATCAAGGCGTGGGGAACATATAGCTGATTGGAACTGACAAAAATCGCTGTTCCCGGTACTCGCAGGGGAGGGTTTTCAAGTAGTGAGTGTAGGTAGGGTTCTAATTTGTAGTTTTTGCTTTCCATATAGCGGCCAATGGCTTTTTTGCCGTCGCGCCAGGTTACGATCAGCAAGGTAATAAACCCGGCAAGGCTAATAGAAAACCAACCGCCATGGCCTATCTTGGCCAAATTAGAGAGTACAAAAGCAAAGTCAATAAGGGCGAAGCAAGATCCCGCGACAAGGCAAATGGCCAGGTTGTATTTGAGGTGATGGCGATACACAACCGCTGCCATGCAGGAGGTGATGAGCATGGTACCACTGACTGAGACGCCATAGGCACCGGCCAAGTGTGTGGAGCTGCCGAAGAGAACCGCTACGAGAATGACCGCTGACATTAACAGGTAGTTGACGCCAGGCATATAAACTTGCCCCGCTAGCGATGATGAGGTGTGGCGAACTGCGAAGCGGGGCATCATGCCAAGCTGAGTGCCCTGTTTTACCAGAGAGAAAGTCCCCGAGATGCACGCCTGGGAGGCGATGCAGGTGGCTGCGGTTGCGAGAACAATCATCGGGTAGAGGGCCCACTCTGGGTACATCCGATAGAAGGGGTTATCTACCGCTGAAGTATCGCTTATCAGCAGTGCGCCCTGTCCCATGTAGTTCAGTACCAGGGCGGGGAATACTAGCCCTATCCAGACTATGCGTATAGGTGTGCGGCCGAAGTGGCCCATGTCGGTATACAGGGCCTCGCCCCCGGTAAATACGAGCAATACGGCACCCAGAATCCAGAATGAGGCCATGCCGTGGTCACTGAGGAACCTCACGGCATGTAGGGGATTGATCGAGAGGAGGATAATGGGATTCTGTATCACCCAAAAAAGCCCTGTGATCAGTAAAATTAAAAACCAAATGGCGGTGATGGGGCCAAATAGTTTTCCCACGGTTTCGGTGCCAAAGTGCTGTACAAAAAACAATCCAAAGAGTACGCCGATAGAGATAGGAAGGATGAACGGTTTAAGTGTCCCGTTGACGATTTCCAGGCCTTCAATTGCGGAGAGAACGGAGATGGCCGGGGTAATAACCGCATCGCCAAAAAAAAGTGCGGCACCACAGATTCCGCTACCGATAATGAGCTTTCTCAGTGATTTCCGCCCCTCTGTTGCTTCGAGGGCTAGCGTCATCAGCGCCATGATTCCGCCTTCCCCCCGGTTGTCCAGTCGCATTACCAATATCACGTACTTAATAGTGACGATAAGGGTAAGTGCCCAGAACACCGCAGATACTCCACCGATAATGGTCTCGCTGTTATGGGGGATTCCATATCTGGGGTGGAAGATCAGCTTGAAGGCATAGAGTGGACTGGTGCCGATATCACCAAAAACAACTCCGAGAGCCGCAAGTGAAAGAACCCAGTGTTTTTCAGCGCCTTCTGAGCGAGATTTCATTTGCAACTCTTATCATCCGGTGTCATACAACAGAGGCAGTGATTCACGGCTTATAAGGGCGCTCGCTGTCACGAAGTGAATAGGGGGTAGCGGTGCGCAAGCGATTGAATTTCCCTGAGGCTGATCTTAGCAATCCATAGCCAAGCCACCCTGTGAGCGGCGCTCCAGGGTGCAAACTGGCAGGCCTATAAGCTGGGTTGTGCGATAGAGGTGTCCGGGTAATTGAGCTTATAGCGCAAAGTCGTTACTAGAGCTGCGCTTTTAGCGCTAATCTGCACGCCAGAGGCGCGGAACTACAGGAGCCTTTCCCCATGAAAGCATCAGACCTTTTTATTCGCGCCCTTGAGAGAGAGGGAGTGGAGTATATCTTCGCAATTCCGGGGGAGGAAAACCTGGATCTGTTGGAGTCTTTACGTGGTTCAAAAATTCAGTTGATAGTCACGCGCCATGAACAGGGTGCAGGCTTTATGGCTGCAACCTATGGCCGTCTTACCGGCAAGCCGGGTGTATGTATGTCGACACTGGGTCCCGGTGCCACGAACCTGGTGACCGCTGCGGCCTATGCCCAGCTCGGCGGCATGCCGATGGTGATGATTACCGGTCAAAAACCGATTAAGAGTTCCAAGCAGGGGCAGTTTCAGATTATTGATATCGTCGATATGATGCGACCGCTGACCAAATTTACCAAGACGATCGTGGGCGGTGATTATGTGCCAGCTCAGGTTCGCGAGGCCTTCCGACAATCGGAAGAGGAGCGGCCGGGAGCTACCCACTTGGAGTTCCCCGAGGATATTGCCCGCGAACAATCCAGTATGCCGGTATTGGAGCCCAGCTATATACGCCGACCGGTCGCAGAGGAAAAGGCGGTGCGCAAAGCCGCAGGGGCCATCGCCGCTGCGCGCAAGCCGCTGCTGTTGGTGGGAGCCGGTGCAAATCGTAAACTGACCGCTACGATGTTGCGCAAGTTTGTCGATAAGCTCGCTATTCCAGTAGTGACAACTCAGATGGGGAAGGGGGTGATTGATGAATCAGGCTCGCACTTTATCGGCAATACCGCACTTTCCGATGGGGACTTTGTACATCGGGCGATTGAACAGGCCGATCTGATTATTAATGTGGGCCACGATGTTGTTGAAAAGCCCCCTTTCTTTATGCGCCCTGGTGGTCCGGAGGTTGTACATATCAACTTTAATTCCGCGCAGGTAGACCCGGTCTATTTTCCACAGATTGAGGTCGTGGGGGATATCGCCAACAGCTTATGGCAGCTCGACCAGCATCTGGAGCCCCAGGAACATTGGAGCTTTACCGACGCACGTCGCATCCGCACGGCACTTCAAAACCATATCCAGGAGAGTTCAAAGGACGCCACTTTCCCGATTTGCCCGCAGCGACTGGTGAAGGACTTGCGCGAGGTAATGCCGGAGAAGGGGATTATTGCCTTGGATAATGGCATGTTCAAAATATGGTTTGCCCGCAATTATCCCGCGTTGGCACCGAATACCGTACTGCTCGACAATGCTCTGGCAACTATGGGGGCGGGTTTGCCCTCGGCGATGGCCGCTAAGCTGGTGTATCCAGATCGGCGCGTTGTCGCTATTTGCGGGGATGGGGGCTTTATGATGAATTCCCAGGAGATTGAGACGGCGGTTCGTCTACAGCTCGATCTTATCGTACTTATTTTGCGCGATGATGCCTATGGAATGATCAAATGGAAGCAGGCGATGATGGAGTTTAATGATTTTGGCCTGGATTTTGGTAATCCCGATTTTGTCGATTATGCAAAATCCTATGGTGCCCATGGCCATAGGATCGCGGCCACCGACGAATTAAAACCGGTGATTGAAATGTGTTGCCGGACGGGGGGTGTCCACCTGGTCGATATCCCTATGGATTACAGTCAAAACGACCGTATTCTGAATCATGAAATCCGCGAGTTGTCGAGCAAGCTTTAAAGGTGTGAATTGAGACTGCAAGGCCCACAATTCACACGGTTAGCCAGAAGGAGAGGCGGTTGGTCAGCGAACCTCTAAATTGAGATTGTATTGCGCGACCACACGGCCTATATAGCCCAGCTTTAAAAATGTCGCACTAATTACCATAAAGATATGACCTGCGACCTGTATGGGAATGGAAAACAGATGTGATAGTGGGTAGCAAATTACGATCGTTAGAATCAACAGCGGGACTGACAGCAGCAGGGTAAAGTTTCCGGCTTTTAGCAATAATTTGAAGCGCTTATGCAGGAGGGGATTTTCTGTATTCAGCATATCGGTCTCTAGTAGCAAACGGCGTCAAACTAACTAGAGCAACTGTTATGCCAACCATAAAAAGTCAATAAAAACAAAGAGTTATAAGCTGTTTGTAAGACTTGTGTGTCAAATTGACCTATTTTTTATTCGTGTCATAATGACACGTAAAGGTCCTTTTGACTTACATAGCTATGGTCGATACTAACGCAACTCTTTTACTTGAAGTGGCCCTGGATTTGGCCAACAGCCTTAACAACAGCGATCGCTTTGAGCGTTTGCTATCTACTATCCGCAAGGCGATCAAATGTGATGCGGTTGCCCTGCTCGGCCTCAACGGCGATACACTTAGCCCCCTTGCGGTACAGGGGCTTGCCCGGCGAACACTGGGGCGGCGGTTTGTGATTGAGGAGCACCCGCGACTTGCGCAGATTTGTGCCTCGGAACACCCGGTACGCTTCCCTTCAGACTGCCAGCTGCCAGACCCCTTTGACGGCCTGCTTTTAGATCGGGAGGGCGATCTTCCTGTGCACTCCTGCATGGGGCTGCCGCTCTATTCGGACAATCACCTGATTGGACTGGTAACAGTGGACAGTATGTCAGCAGATGCCTATGCCCGAATCAGTGATCGAACCCTGGAGTTAATAGCTGCATTGTCTGCGGCCACTTTGCGTACTGCCCTCGAACTCAAAGCGCTGTCGCACTCCGCTGAGCATGCTGAACAATTGGTGAGAGACCTAACCCAGCAGGCGCTGGAGCGCGATGGGGGTGAGTTGATTGGGGAGAGCACGGAAATGCAGGCGCTGCGCAGTGAAATAGAACTGGTCGCGGGGTCGGATTATAACGTGCTGATTCTCGGCGAGACGGGGGTGGGAAAGGAGTTGGTGGCCCGCACGGTTCACCGTTTATCGGCTCGTAAGGAGAAGCCGTTAGTCTATTTAAATTGCGCCTCCCTCACTGAAACCCTGGCGGAGGCGGAGCTCTTTGGCCATTCAAAAGGCGCCTTCACCGGTGCCGATCGCGAAAGGCCCGGTAAATTTTTACTGGCGAATGGGGGCACTATTTTCCTGGATGAGGTTGGTGAGCTGCCGCTTGTCGTACAGAGTAAATTGTTGCGGGTATTGCAAAGTGGTGAAATTCAGCCGGTGGGTAAGGATACGGTGCAACATGTGGATGTACGTATTGTAGCAGCGACCAATCGGGACCTGCGCAAGGGGATTGAAGGGGGGACTTTCCGCGCTGATCTTTACCACCGGCTCTCCGTATATCCTTTAGAGGTTCCGCCCCTGTGTCGCAGGGACAATGATGTTCTGCTGCTGGCCGATTACTTTTTGGAGCGCTCGCGCAGAAAACTGGGCTTTCGCCAGTTGCGCCTCAGTACAGAGGCCACCAACAAGCTAAAGCGGTACGCTTGGCCGGGTAATGTTCGCGAGCTGGAGCATATTATCAGCCGCGCAGCTCTTCGGGCCCGAAAAGGGAGTTCCCCAGAAGCTATCGTTGCAATTACCGCAACGCAAATTGAAATTCCGGATGATCAAGTTGTTCAAGTGGCGGCGAAAAAACCGGTAGCACTGCTGTCTGAGGCTATTGATCTCAGGGCGGAAACTGACAACTATCAGCGTGAGCTTATTGGGCAAGCCCTGGCTGAGACCGATGGCAACTGGAGTAGAGCGGCAAAATTATTGTCAGCGGACCGGGGGAACCTGGTGCGTCTCGCCAAAAGGTTGGGAATTTACATTAAGAAAGAAGTTGTTCGGGATAAGCGGTCTATTTGAAGCAAGGAATGCAGTTTACATTCTAATTAGAGGGTTGTGCCCCTGGGCCACATCCATTTTATAACCCAAATGTTCTTATCGAGCTAAACGGGCAAGGTGGGCAGGTAAGAACGATTTATATCGGAGATAATCAACCGGCAGAATTTATTGGTGCTGTGAATGATGCTGAGGATAGCTTGGCGACACCGCTCAGCAGCACTAATTAATACGTTGGGGTTAATTATTTTCTCATCACCCGGAGCCCATTAAAGACGACTAATAAACTGGTGCCCATATCGGCAAAAACAGCCATCCACATAGTTGCCTCCC
Source organism: Microbulbifer regidiadema (SeqCode) (assembly GCF_052466995.1). NCBI lineage: Bacteria > Pseudomonadati > Pseudomonadota > Gammaproteobacteria > Cellvibrionales > Microbulbiferaceae > Microbulbifer > Microbulbifer regidiadema (SeqCode). Next base: position 855,427 of record NZ_CP174297.1, read on the forward strand.
CGGCAAAGGCAAGTGCGAGAAAGGCGGCTTTAATCCCCAGTGCCAGGATAATGTTTTGCCATAGGATATGAGCGGTGGAGCGGGATAGCTGAATAAAGGTGGCAATCTTGCCCAGATTGTCATCCATCAAGGCGACATCGGCGGTTTCTATTGCCGTATCGGTTCCTGTCGCGCCCATGGCAAAACCGATATCGGCGCGGGCTAGGGCGGGGGCATCGTTAATACCATCACCCACCATTCCAACCCGGCCCCTCCCTGCCAGAGCTTCGATTTCACGCAGTTTATCCTCCGGTAGTAGGTTGCCTTGGGCACGGTCGATGCCGACTTGCCCGGCAATAGCGTCTGCGGTGTGCTGGTTGTCTCCGGTGAGCATCAGTGTTTTTACGCCCAGTCTGTGTAGGCTATCGATGGCCTGCCGGCTCGAGTCCTTTACGGTATCTGCAACGGCAAACATTGCCAGTACGGTGTGCCCTTGGATCAGCATTACGACCGTTTTTCCCTCTGCTTCGAGGGCTCGCAGCTGCTGTTCCAGATCAGCGGAGCAGGCGCCCAGCTCTTCAACAAGGCGGTGATTGCCCAGGTAGCAGGGCTCCCCGTGAATCCGACCCCTAACGCCGCGCCCGGCCAGGGCTTCAAAAGCCTCTATCTCCGCTAAGCGGTCGTGGGGGATCTGGGCGAACTCCAGCACGGCCTTGGATACCGGGTGATCTGAGCGCTCGGCGAGGCTGGCGGCTAATATTTGCACCTCCTCCGCAGGCATCGGCGCTATCATTTTGAAGTCTGTAACGGTAGGCCGGCCCTGAGTGAGGGTGCCGGTTTTATCTAGTGCCAGCCAGCGAAGGTGGCGTCCCTGCTCGAGATAGGCTCCGCCTTTTATCAAGATACCGTGGCGGGTTGCGGAGGCCAAGCCGCTGACAATGGTGACAGGTGTTGCGATCACCAGTGCGCAGGGGCAGGCGATAACCAGTAGTACGAGCGCGCGATAGACCCACTCCATCCAACTGCCGGCGAAAAACAGTGGTGGTATTAGCGCCGTTGCCAGGGCAACAGCAAATACCAGAGGCGTATACCAGCGGGCGAACTGATCGACAAAGCGCTGGGTGGGTGCGCGGCTGCCCTGTGCGGCCTCTACAGCGTGAATAATTCGGGCGAGTAGGGCATCGTTGGCTGCGGCGGTAGATTGGTACTCAAGTGCTCCGGACTCGTTGATACTGCCAGCGAAGAGTTCATCCCCGGGGCCTTTGTCGACGGGGAGGCTCTCCCCGGTAATTGGAGCTTGATTGACGGCTGAATTCCCGCGAGTGACCCTCCCATCCAAGGCGATTCGCTCCCCGGGGCGCACTCGGATCATTGCACCGAGGGGAACGGACTTGGCGGACATGGAAACCCACTCGCCATCTGGCCCCTGCACTGTGGCAGTCTCAGGGGCCAGGTTCATCAGTTCACGAATGGCATTGCGGGCGCGATCCAGGGATTTGGCTTCAATTAACTCCGCCAAAGTGAATAGCACCATCACCATTGCCGCTTCGGGCCAGTGGCCGATGAGGAGGGCGCCGGTAACCGCGATGGACATCAGCGCATTCATATTTAGGTTGCGATTGCTGAGTGCAATCCAGCCTTTTTTATAAGTCGTGAGTCCGCCGCCTGCGATAGCGGCCAAGGCCAGAACCATCACTAGCCAGTTGTGGCTCCCCAACAGCCAGGATGTGATCTCTGAAGCAATCGCTGCCAAGCCAGCGCCGCCCAGTAGCCACCAGTTCGCCTGGGTGCTGGGAGGGGCAGAATCTATATCTTTCTCGGTGGCCAGGCGCGCATCTAGATCTAGGGGACCAAGGGTGTTTAGGATTTTGCTTTCCAGACCGGGGGCGTGGCGTACCTGTAAGATTCTCTGGACCAGATTAAAGTCCAGCTGGTAAATGCCCTGCATGCCGGAGAGCTTGGCGCGTATCAAGCCCTCTTCGGTGGGGCAGTCCATCTTGCTGATGGAGAACAGGGATAGATCCCCTTTGTCGCTGTTATTATTGATATTGTGAACCGGTGTTGTGGCTGCGGTTTGGGTAGCTCCGCCGCAGCCGCAACTGGAATCGCGCTTGACCATGATTCATTCTCGGATAGATCAGTCGGTGAGCCAGTATTACAGTCCCTACCTATAGTAACTATAGAGTCAAGTAGCCTCAATGTGAGAGCTGTGTCTTTATTGAGGCTCACTTTGGAGCGGGGTTCACACTCTGCGCGGCAAGGAGAGTATGGCTTGCAAAACTGATGAAATTGCCGGGATGCTCGCCTATAAGAATAGGTGGGGCTCCCTCTCAAGCCTATCTGCCCTAAGAACAATTTTCGATTTTATTCCGGTACACCTCTAGAGCAGTTCCATGCTATTTGCCCGTGATATTCTTGCCTGCTGTAATCAAAGGAGCTCCTCGAAAACCACACAGATATCAGTTGAAGACTTGATAAGTAGATCAAGCGGATAGATACGTAGTTGGAACCTCTCAAGTCATTGCGACAAAGCCTGCGATATTTCGTGAGCACTTATGGTTTTCTACTGTCATAATTGCCGCGCAAACAGATGAAAATTACTAGAAACGCCCTGAGTAATTCTGTAATTATTCGGGGCCTTCCTAGCAGAGGTGGCTGTGGTAGCGTTAACAAAACTACGTATAACTTTTATCGTCTTATGTTGTATCGGCCTGTTGCTGGCCGCTTGGGCATTTTTTATCGAGCCGGCAAGCTTAAGAATTAAAGAAGATAGAGTTTTGGTGGAGACTTGGCCCGAGGCATGTAACGGGCTCAGGATAGCCGTGCTTGCTGATCTGCATGTAGGGGCGCCTTATAAAGGCCGCAAGAGTTTGCGTGAATTAGTTATCGCCGTTAACAAAAGTAAGCCCAACCTTATTTTACTACCTGGAGACTTTGTTATTCAGGGAGTTGTTGGGGGCTCCTTTGTGACACCGGAAGATGCAGCACAAATCCTCAAAACACTCAGGGCGCCGATGGGGGTGTATGCGGTATTAGGCAATCACGACTGGTGGCTGGATGCCGCGCGTGTGGCCTCAGCATTTTCACAGCGCGGTATTCCCGTACTGGAGGATCGCTCCAGGCTGATCGCAGAGGGTAATTGCAAGCTCCGCCTTGTAGGTATCAGTGATTTCTGGGAAGGGCCCCACGATATTGCTAAGGCAATGAGCGATGTACAGGAGGGGGAGTCTGTGTTGGCTTTTACCCACAACCCGGACATATTCCCCCTGATTCCCGCCCGTGTTGCTCTAACCGTTGCGGGGCATACCCATGGTGGACAGGTTTACTTGCCACTGATTGGGCGCCCAATTGTTCCCTCTCACTACGGAGAGCGTTTTGCCATCGGGCATAAAGTGGAGGAGGGAAAGCACCTCTATGTTAGCCCTGGGGTGGGAACCAGTATTTTACCGGTGCGCTTTCTGGTGCCACCAGAAGTGACGATACTGACGGTCTCCAAAGGCGTTCCCTAGCTGCTAGTGCCGCTAAAGCCTTTAGGCTGAAAAGGATTGTCACTACCTCGGCTTTGCTAAAAGTTGTCGTCTTGTTGTCAGTCAACGCTCTAGGTAGGCGGCTGTCGCCATGCCACCGGCAGTGCAGACCCCAATGATCGCCCTGTGGGCGTCGCGCCGGCCCAATTCCAGTAGGGTTGAGCCTAAATAGCGGATACCCGACATGCCGTAGGGGTGTCCCAGTGCTATGGCGCCACCGTTGACATTGGTAATCTCCCAGGGGGTATTTAGTTCTGCTTGGTTGTAGAGGGTGGTTACGGCAAATGCCTCATGTAGCTCCCAAAGGTCGATCATGTCATGGCTCAGCTGGTGGTGTTTCATCAGCCGATTGACCGCTGGCGCTATCGCAATACTCATCTCTTTCGGCGCTATAGCCGCAAGTTGCATACCGCGAAATAGCCCCAGAATAGGCAGGTTTCTCTGTGCGGCCAATTCTGCATCCATCATTACTACAGCGGCGGCGCCATCGGATAGCTGTGATGCATTGCCGGCGGTCACCGTTCCTCCTGTGTTTACTGGCTCTAGGGCAGATAGAGCTTCCATTGTGGTACTGGGGCGGGGACCTTCATCCTCTGCCAGGGTGACTTTCAGACGATTGATTTCGCCGCGCTCTCTATCTTTCACCGCCATCACGGTATCAAACGGTGTGATCTCCTCGGCAAACTTACCGGCCTTGCGAGCTTCCGCCACACGTTTTTGCGATTCAACAACATAGCGGTCTTGATCCTCCCGGCTGATATTGTATTGATCGGCGACATAGTCTGCCGTTTGAATCATGGTCCACCAAACTGCCGGTATTTTCTTTTGTAGCGGCTCATACACAAAGTGGTTCAGGTTCAAATTGAACTGTACCAGGCTGATACTCTCCACTCCCCCTGCGATCCCGATTTGCATTTCACCGGCGGCGATACGATTGGCCACAATGGAAGCGGCATTAAGCCCAGACCCGCAATACCGATTAATGGTAAAGCCCGGTATTTGAGAGCCAAATCCGGCAAATAGTGCCGCATTGCGGGCGATATTGTGCCCGGTAGCCCCCTCGGGTAAACCGCACCCCAATACAATATCCTCCACTTCTGGTGGCGTTAAACCCGCTTTATAGACCACCTCTCTCAACACGTGGGCAGCCATAGATATGCCGTGGGTTTCATTTAAGGCGCCCCGTCGGGCTTTGGCGATGGCGGTTCTACAATAGGCAATAATGGCGACATCTCTCATGGGTGTAGCTCACAGGGTCGGGTAGGGGATGTGTTTACATTAGATTAGATGAGAGCGCTTGCAGGGGCGGAGGCAGGTGTCCTATTTTTACGCCTGTCAGATTGATAGACCTTTAACTCAGTCCCTAAGTGCAATCGCGGTCTGTTACCTTGATGTAGCGCCCGTTTTGCTGAGATGTGTTCCTAAATTCCCCACTTTTGGCAGCTAAGATATTGAGAGCGCCAGTGCGATGCGTTTCAGAGTTGAATGCAGGTTTTATGGAGTTTAAGTGATGGGTGGTCAATAATATCCAGGTGATTTTGCGAGCCCTTAAGTCGGGGGAGGGGAGGTTTTATTATTTGTCAACACTTTGGGTGGTTTTAGTTCGGTAACCCTGCGGCTTACAGCCATACAGGTCAGTTATCGGCAGCTTTGGGCCAGCTTAATAAGGTAGGTCTCGGTAAGCTGTAACCTCATAAGTTAAAAGTGCCAGCTTTCTAAAACTGTCCGAAGTATTGATTTGTTATAATGACATAATTTCTTTGAGGGTGGATATATAATTGAAATTATTCTTGCTGAGATTGCTGTGGATCTCTCATGGTCCAATATTCAGAATGGCTGAAAATCAAGGGGCGATGCTCTTGAGGATTCTGTTTCCAGTTGCATTAGTTTATTTTGCGATAATCCATATTTTTTTTCATGTGCTAACATTTTTTATTTTTGGTGTGGAATATAGGCTGTCAGGTATGGGGCGATTTTATTTGCTTGTTGGTTCTTGGTGTTGTTTTTGGTTTCTTGAAGTGTATATATTTAGAGAGGAAAATATAAAAAAAATAAAAGAAGAGACTAAAACAAACAAGCAAATGGCCAGGCTGGCCGAGGAGTGTATGTCGAGCTTGTATGCTTTTTTGTGGTGGTCTTCAATTATAGTGCTATTTGTTTGTGTGCTCATAGTTGTAGTCAAGATTTAGTATGATTGTAGATAGAGTGATTTCTCGGACCCCCAAACGCAGCAAAGCTCTGGGAGACCTTACTTGGATTTATAGAGTCATGGCTTTAGATAACTCTGGACATCCAGTGCGCCGAGATAAATCGGCAAAAGATTGGGGGTGAAAGCCCTCTACCCGGTAAGGTTTAGCAAACCGCTGGGGCCCCGAGTCATGAGCGTTGTTCGGTAACGGCCAGCGTTAAGCGTTGACAGGGGAAGGTACAGGCTCAGTATTGAGCTCCGAAAACATAACTGGAGATCGCCGACTTTGTTGGGTGATGAGGAAGGCAATAGGTGAAAGATACGCTTTTGCGAGTATCTTTCCCGATCTCCGGAGTCAGTAGACCTGGTGCATGTACTGATGTCTTTTGTGTGGAACTCGGGAGGTCCTGTAGGCGATTCGTGCGTGTCCCGCACGGGTTGGGTCCGGCGAGGCCAGTTAGGCAAAGGCCGGACATTTATGCCTTCAGGAAGTCAGATAGATCCATAGTAGTGAAGAACCCGGTGAACAAAGTGCTAACTAATAACAACACTTCGGACAGTTTTAGCCCAGTAACCCTGCGGCTTATAGCCATACAGGTCAGTTATCGGCAGCTCTGGGCCACCTTAGACCTTTGATAAAGTAAGCCTTTTGGCAGCTAAGATATTGAGAGTGCTAGCGCGATTCATATTGATCGGTCTAACTAAAGTCATCGTATGACATCTCAGCACTCCCATGCGGAAACGCCCTTCTACTTTTTTGAAAGTGTCCCGCTAGACAGGATGAACTGGGCAAGAGCCGTATACACCTCACCCTGTTTCCATATTGCCGTAGGCTCCGGGCGGCGAGGGCTCTTTCATCTAGTAAAGTTTGGGATTTGAAGCGCCCCTCCCAGAAGCGGCCGGTGCAATGGTCTTCGGCATTGGTCTGGCGAGCGATAGCCTCATTCAGGCAGCGCATAAACCAGCTGATATTCATAAGGCGCTCCCGCCATAATGTGACGACTTCATTGAGCTTGTTCGTCTCACTGTGATCGAGTGTATCACCTCGCAAGTAGCGTAGCGCGAGAGTGGAAACTTTGAAGAGCTTTTGCCAGCGGAGAATGACTTCAGTGTTAGGCCAGCTGAGAGCGGTCTCTCTGTCGATATAGAGTACGACATGGTAGTGATTGCTCATTACAGCATAAGCAGCGATATCAAGGGCAAAGATTTCACTCAGCTTATGCATCCGTGATTCAATCCACTCGCGGCGATATTCATAGTCAATGCCAGACTCTCTATCTCTACCACAGAGAAAAGCTCTGCGTACACAGCGGGACACACAATGGTAGCAGGGTGTGGCATCTAGGGAAATCGGTGGATCAGCTGATTTTCAATTTTTGAAAATTGCTTCGAATGCTGGAGGAATGTTTGGATTGGACTCAAATGGAAAATTCTTTGTTTCTTCGGGCTTTGAATTTGGTGTGGCATTAAATACTATTGGTTTTGCCGCTGGTGCAGAGACTAATATCGCCCTAGCTGATTTGGAATTCGAAGGTTATGCAGCAGAAGGTGGAGAGGCATTGATCACTAGTGCCGAATTGGGTGTTAAAGATGGGTTGGTCAAAAAAATCTTAGGGGAAAATTGGGGAGCTGCTTAAAGGAAAAAGATTAGATGCGGTGGTGGGGTATGAGAATAGTATTCTGCAGGGGAGGGATTATGAGGGCGGCCCTCTGAAAGCTATGAGGCGTGCTGATGCAATAACGGTTGGAGTATCCGGAGGATTCACTTTTGAAGATGATTCAAAAAGTAATGATGAGTTAAAAAATAGATTCGGCGATCTAGTTTCAGATATTGATATAACTAAGCAGTATGTACCATGGTCAGAAAATACTGATAATACATTGATTGGTAAGGCAGTCTACGCATTGGCTGTACAAACGCCTAAAAATATGATGGGAATTGATGGTGGAGAATGGGTGTGGAAGTAGGTGGTTACGAAAGTTACTTGGTTAGTTATAGTATATGGGTGGTAGTAATGGCTGCAGCTGCAGCTATTACTCTATCTTTTTTTCTGTACCTGTTTTTTATTAAGGTTAAGTCGGATAGACTCTGGGAGCTTGGGGCAGTAAAGTTTTTAATAGGTGTTCTTGGGGCTTTAACTGTGCTGTTTTTTGTGATGCTGATCGTTGATTACTCTTCGGTAAGTCATTACAGGGAGTTACTCAAACTGAGAGCAAGTGAAGTTCGATACACAGAGGGTATTCCGCATTACAGTACAATTCCATTTTCTAGAAAGTCTCCTGACGGGCCTCAGATGGTTGTTGCTAGCCTTGATGGAGTGTTTTTTTCTGTATACAGGTGGTCGTCTCCTTGTATAAATAATAGGCTTCAACCTAGAAGGCAACCCTCTGTCTTGTTGAGCGATAAAATTATTTATAAAGCTTGGTATGTTGAACGAAAGAGAGGGGGCCCCTTTAAAGACTTGCAAGGTTTTGATGCATGTTTGATCAAGCTTGATATTATCCAAGCAACAGAATCTAGCAATCACCTAGGACACCCAGTGCAATCTAGGACATCCAGTGCGCCGAGATAAATCGGCAAAAGATTGGAGGTGAAAGCCCTCTACCCGGTAAGAGGGCACAAACTAGGACATCCATAGATTCGCAATCTAGGACACCCACAGATTAGCAGAGGGCTATCTGATTGATTAGCTATCTAGGACACCCACAGATTAGCAAAAGCAAGGTTGCCGCTGCAAAAGCTGCTCAACAGCAGAACTTGGCTAATGGATTGATCGCAGGAGAATACAAGCCAGGTAAATATGGGCAGATGGCTCTGAATATGATTTCGGAGATGCAGTCTGAGCATGATAATGCGATATTTTATCGCTCAGTCGCGCTCGCACGTGAAGGGAAGCGCTTAGATGGAACTAGTTTATATGGTCCGTGGCGGGATGGTTATATCACTGCTCCCCCTGCGCATTCTGAAGGGGTAGCTGATGCAATTTATAGCGCAGCTTCAGTTCAGACAGCGCTAGATAGTTCTGTGAAATCTACAGAATTCGTTGCTAGAATCATCGGAGGTATCCCTGATAGAACGACCCTAAGTTTGAAGGGGAATGTATATCGAATGCCAAGTATTCCTACTTTATTTGAGATGCCAACAATAAGCTCAAGCTATGACGCTACCTTAAAGAACGTTCCTAGAGTGACATTTGATTTTACTGAAGTTTCTGGAATTGTGACGGGGGCAAAAAAAGTTACGAGTACCCTGGAGACAGTTGGTAAAAGAGTAATTCAACCTATATCTTTCAGTCTTGCTACTGCATCAATTATGTCCGATAGTCATGCATATTACGAAACTGGAAATACAAAATATCAGGCAAGAGCAATAAATACCGCCCTTTGGGCAGGTGCTGATGCCGCGGTTGGAACGGCAATGTTAGCATTGGGCCCTATAGGCTGGATAGGAGGAGCGGCCTATTTTACATATCGAGCATATGACTCTTTCTCAAATGATGGGTTAGATGATGCCAGCCAGCGGCTTATTAATGAAGTCATAGATATGGAACCCAAAAATAAGTTCTCTAAAGAAGATTTACGATTACGTGAGGAAGTTGAGGCCAAATATGATTTTATGGGATTTAAGTAATGGCCCATAAATGATATTTATGTGATCTTTTAGGCCCCTTGAGGTAGGGGCTTAAAGGATTGTTTTTTTATTTCAAAAATATTTTTAAGGTTAGCTAAAAAGTGAAGTTTTTTCTATTGAGATTGCTGTGGGTTACTCATGGTCCTATGTTTAGGATGGCCGAGCATCAAGGTGGGATGCTCTTTAAAGCTCTCGTTCCTGTTGCACTTGTCTATTTTTCAATAGTTTATCTTTTTTTACATTTTCTTTTATTTTTTATTGTTGGTATAGATTTTGATTCGCTCGGCATGGATAAGCATTACTTTCCTCTTGGTGTTTGGTTTTGTATTTGGTTTTTTGAGATATATTTATTCAGGGAGGGGAGTCAGAGAAGGTTAAAAGATGGGGCTAAAAAAAATAAGAAGCTAAACCAATTGGCGGAGGAGTGTATGTCACGTGGGTATGCTCTTATGTGGTGGCCTTTAATTATAGTGCTATTTATCTTTGTGCTTGTGGGTATGGTTGCAGTCGGGTAGCGCTTCCTGCATACCTAACAATCTAGGACACCCACAGATTAGAGAGGGCTGCTGGTGATAGAGCTAGCGCCCATCTCTGACGGCTTGTTCTTTCTGCTTGAGGGAGTGGGGGCGATGAAACCTTGAAGAGTTGAGGTTGAAGCTCGAAAGTGGTGCTTGTAGATAGAAAGTGGGAGTAGCGGTATCGAGAGATTGGATAGGAATTAGCAGGAAGCTGAAGAGAGGAAGTGTTGACAGTCACCTATACCGTGTACCCAGCGCTTGTTGAGCCGGATACAGGCCAGTCGAACAGTCTCTACTGAACCTACCAAGCCCTTAAAGCGACTTTCAAAGTTTCGGTTGAGGCAAAGCCAGTGTTTGGGAGCGATACCTAATCGTTTCAGAATGGGTGGCGTTTCTTTGGCAATCAGGCCCCGTTTTCTGGGGTCCAAATGTCGACCGCTCCAGTCTACCAGTTCCAAATAGTGATCTAGCTGAAAAGGTAGGCCTTTAGGCATGTTTAGACGCTCACCACCTACCAGGGGCAGCAAGCTTTTGGGTTGTTCACCGGAGATTGCCGCACGAATACGCTGTTGGATTGATGTGTAATCAGCCCCCTGTGTCAGGATAGTTGTCGCCTCTTTAAAATGAAAAAGTAAGACAGGGGACGGTAAGAGGAGCAAATGCCCCGTTACTCAATAGAACGCAAAGCCTCAGTACTTAAGAAGCTGCTGCCACCGGATAATCGGCCTATCCCAGAGGTTGCTGTGGAGGAAGGCATTAGTGAAGCTACCTTGTACAATTGGCGCCAAGAAGCCAAAGAAAAGGGGGTCCCTGTGCCGGGTAGTGGTAAGCAGAGTGAAAATTGGTCAGCAGAAGCTAAGTTTGCTGTCGTCGTTGAAACAGCAAGGCTCAGCGAGGCTGAACTCAGTGAATACTGCCGTAGTAAGGGGCTGTACCCCGAGCAGGTGCAGGCCTGGAAGACAGCCTTTATCGAAGGGACGCTGTCGGATGCTGAGCGACGCAAACGGGAGCGTGAAGAGGCTCGGCAAGCTAAGCGGCGTATCAAGGAGCTGGAGAGGGATCTCAGACGCAAGGAGAAAGCGCTAGCTGAGACAGCGGCGCTGCTGGTGCTTAGAAAAAAGTTGAATGCCCTCAGGGGAGAGGTAGACAGCGGGGACGATTGACTCCGGCCCCAGAGCGGCATCAACTCATTGGCTGGATAGAAGAAGCCGTGGCAGCCGGTGCCCGTAAAGCCCCGGCTTGTGATGAGGCCGGCATCAGTCTGCGCACCTTGCAGCGCTGGAGAGGTGAAGAGGGGGCAAAGGAGGATCTTCGTCCCAATGCACAACGCCCAATACCGAAAAACAGGCTAACGGAAGAAGAGCGAAAAACTGTTTTAGCCGTGTGCAATAGCCCAGAGTTTGCCAGTAAGCCGCCGGGGCAAATAGTGCCTGCACTAGCAGATTGCGGTGAGTATATAGCCTCAGAATCAAGCTTTTATCGGATATTGAAGGCTGCGGGACAACTACAACATCGTGGGCGATCACGGCCGAGGAAAAAGTATAAGCCGCCTACCACTCATGTGGCAGAAGCACCCAATCAAGTCTGGTCGTGGGATATAACCTATCTACCATCGAGAGTTAAAGGGCAGTATTACTACTTGTATCTGGTGGAGGATATTTATAGTCGTAAGGGCGTGGTCTGGGAGGTGCATGAGTGTGAATCTGGTGAGCATGCAGCCACGCTGATGCAAAGGGCCATACTCCGAGAGCAATGCTTTACTAGCCCCCCAGTGCTGCACTCTGACAATGGTGCCCCGATGAAGTCGCAAACGTTACGAACCAAGCTGTACGACCTGGGGGTTCAAACTTCACATAGTCGCCCACGGGTTAGCAATGATAATCCCTACTCAGAGTCACTGTTCCGTACAGTAAAATACTGTCCTAGCTGGCCATCACAAGGATTTAACTCCTTAAATGCAGCGAGAGAATGGGTGGAGGAATTTATGCGCTGGTACAACCATGAGCATCTGCACAGTGGCATCCGCTATGTCACTCCGGCAGACAGGCATGCTGGTAAGGATACAGTTCTGTTGTCGAATCGCAATAAGGTCTATCAGTTAGCGCGTGAGAGAAATCCACTGCGTTGGTCAGGAGATACAAGGAACTGGAGACCGATAGGATCTGTAGCGCTAAATCCACAGGGAGCGGAGCCGGAAACTAAGACTGCTGCATAACAATGAAAGGCGACAACTATCTTGAAAAATACCGTCAGAATCTTCAAGAGTCTTGGCAATATTGGCAGGGATGGGGTTGAGGTCGATGTAGACCATGCAGGCGGCGAGGGCTCTTTCATCTAGTAAAGCTTGGGATTTGAAGCGCCCCTCCCAGAAGCGGCCGGTGCAATGGTCTTCGGCATTGGCCTGGCGAGCGACAGCCTCATTCAGGCAGCGCATAAACCAGCTGATATCCATAAGGCGCTCCCGCCATAATGTGACGACTTCATTGAGCTTGTTCGTCTCACTGTAATCGAGTGTATCACCTCGCAAGTAGCGTAGCGCGAGAGTGGAAACTTTGAAGAGCTTTTGCCAGCGGAGAATGACTTCAGTGTTAGGCCAGCTGAGAGCGGTCTCTCTGTCGATATAGAGTACGACATGGTAGTGATTGCTCATTACAGCATAAGCAGCGATATCAAGGGCAAAGATTTCACTCAGCTTATGCATCCGTGATTCAATCCACTCGCGGCGATATTCATAGTCAATGCCAGACTCTCTATCTCTACCACAGAGAAAAGCTCTGCGTACACAGCGGGACACACAATGGTAGTAGGGTGTGGCATCTAGGGAAATCTGGGTGCTACGAGGTAGGGGCATTAATCTGTTGCTGTGTGTATTTTTATACAGTATTTAGCTGCAGACTCTTAGTTGTGTCAATACGCATGGCGTATATAGCTACAGTTTTGCTGAGATGTGTCCCTAATTTCCCTACTTTTGGTAGCTAAGATATTGAGAGTGCTAGCGCGATTCATATTGATCGGTCTAACTAAAGTCATCGTATGACATCTCAGCACTTCCATGCGGAAACGCCCCTCTACTTTTTTGAAAGTGTCCCGCTAGACAGGATGAACTGGGCAAGAGCCGTATACACCTCACCCTGTTTTCCATATTGCCGTAGGCTCCGTACTCTGTGGTCCTGGAGTTCTTGTGCCTGAATATCGATGATAATGTCTGAAAATGCAGCGGAGTGGGGCTTCACTTCGAAAGCGTGAAGTCATCACTAGCAAGAACAACTATAGAGGTGAACTAATAGGGGAAAACAGAACTTTATCGGGGAATGCGCCAGACTAAAACCAATTAGGAGAAATACTATGGAGTCAGCTATTAAAGTCCAGGCAGTGAATCGTTTTGCGATTTTTGCTAATCGAGTCCACTTAATGAATGGTGGTGTAGAGAGTTATAGAGGTAGTGCTGAAACCCAGGAAGAGGCGATAGAGTTAGCGATAGATATTGCTAAGAAATCGAGAGAATCTGAGTTTTTCTCCTGGTTGCAAATTTTTGACCGGGTTACAGAGAAGTATACGGAGTACTCTATAACGCTGGACGGATCATTGAAGGAAAGGGAGCGCTCGCAATAAATATAAGCGGCTCTCAGCCCCCACCTTTGGAGAACCCCTGTCAGAGAAGTCTGCTTCCCTGCGGGCTTTGTTTAAATACGATTAGAGAATAGAAGGCTAATATCTTGGTGGGGCCTTAGTGAAAATCGAGCAGTTTCCTCAAATGACCCCGCTGTTGTCGATAGGGATAGTTTTTGTAATACCATTGCAGCTGTCAGTGCAACTTCCATCATGCCAAATGATTGCCCAATACATATGCGCGGCCCGGCCCCAAAAGGGAAATAGGCATACTTTGGCCATGATTCGCCGCCAAGGAATCTCTCTGGACAAAATTGGTTGGCATCTTTAAATCAGCGGCTATCTCTTTGGGTTACATAGGGTAAGATTTGTACTAAGTCCCCCTTTTTGATCAAAGCTTCACCAATATCGACATCTTCTGTCGCCTGTCTGCAAAACAAGGCATAGGCCGCAGGGTGGAGGCGTAGAGTCTCTTTAATTGCAGCATTTAAATAGGGCAGGTTTTTCAGATCCTGATAGCTGACTTGAGAGCTTCCCACTGCACGGTCCAGTTCATTGTGAACTTTATGCTGTATTTCTGGATGCTTGGCTAGCAGTATGAAAAGCCATGAGAGTGTCGCTCCGCTTGTTTCATGTCCTGCAATTAATAAAGAAATAACATCTTCCTCAATAGCCGTTGAGTTGTTGTCGTGATGTCTTATCAGGGTTGATAGTAAGTCTGGTTCTTCACTGGACCTTTGCTCTATCCGGTCTGAAACAATTTTTTGAATAAAGTTCGCCATAATTTCAATCACTTTTTTCTTTCGGCGATTTGCCGGAGTGGGAATGAAATTGGGTATTGTGAAGGGAGAGGTTGTCTCTCTGTAGGCGATTTCGGATAAGCAGTTTACGGCTTCACTGATGGGCTGGGAGGTTGCGCCTAAACTTTTACCAAAAAGTGTCTTGCAAGCAATAGCCAAGGAAAAATTGGCCATTTCATTATCAATAAGGCACTTATGGCTTCCTTCTGTATCGACTTTAGAGATTAGGCTTTGGGTGAATTCCTGAGCAAGATTACAAACAACTTCGGCATAGTTAGGGATTCTTTGCTGGGCAAATGAGGGTAGTACTTTTCGCCTTCGGTTCTTCCATGATTTCCCTTCGGCAATCAATAGACTATTGCCATTCCATTGTTTTAGGATATTCATGATTTTTTCAAAACGAATAAATGAGTTTGCTTTTGTGGCTAATACACTCTCTATGTGGCTGGGATGAAATATAAACCAGCAGCGATATGGGCCTAGCCGAATCCTTACGGCATCACCGTAGCTGAGTTGCAGGTTCTGATAATAGGTAAGAGCATTGTTTTTGATATGGTAAAGGGTGTCAATGCCAAGAAAAAGAGAGCTGGGGTGCGTGTTTCGTATATCAAGAGGGGTCATTTTCTGCATAACTCTCAGTATTGCTTGGGGATTGATATAGGGCGTTGAGTGGCAGTAAAAGAAGTAACAAGCCCGAGGCTAGTAGCGCATATATAAAATTTATATGGAATAATGGATATATAAATGCTTCTGCTGAGTTGAAACTTAATCCACTTCTTGAATCCTGGTATAGGGCGCCTGCATGTCTATGTTCAATAAGGCTGATCCCTATAGGCTTTCTCTTTTTGAGCCACCCTATATATGTAGAGTGCCAAGGGCATTCAGTATCCCAGTATAGTTTTGACTTACCCTTAAACCAGGGTTTCCACCTCGGTAGCCACTCTGGAACATTGCTCTTGTATTCTGGCCACCCATCAGGGAAGCGAACTAGTAGGTCATTCCTGTGGTGCCATCGTACTAAACCCATTACAAAAACTACAGCCATGCCTGCCGCTAATGCTATAAAAACATTCTGTAGAAAAATTCCAATAACTACCCAGGATGCCGCCGTGCAGAGTTGCATCGGGTTTGTAATATATGAGTACAGGCCGCTAGTGACAAGGTGCTTTGTTCTATCCAGTGGAATTGGTGTTCCCTCACCATAAACAACAAACATATGCACGGCACTTAATCCCAAAATGATACATGGAAGAAGCAAGGAAGCCATAGCTATTATTTTTGCTGTTGGCCAGTAATCCAGCCCCCAGCTTCCACCCATTGCATGCATAATTAGTGTCGGTACTATAAAAAAGGCTAAGGAACCGTATGCAAAAGCCAACAATATAGCTCTTTGTGCTAGGTTGATATCGGAACTGGTCCACCTTGCCAGGTACATTGCCGGGGTGTGTACGAAGAGGAAAACCAATATTACGCCTAGTATCCAATAGTCGCCGGCAATAACTAAAGGATTGAGGGATTTGAGTAGCAGTACTTGCAGCGATATAAAAATAGCGGTAAAAAACCAGGGGTTTACTTTGGGGAATGCTAAAAAGGTTGCTGGTCCAAATAGAAAAGATCCGGCAAACCATAGGTCGGCAGGCATTCCCAGTAGTTTTAGAGTTTCGCTTCCGTAACTCCACATCCCCAATCTAATCGCTAGCGTGTGCGCGGGTAGCAGTAAGGCAAGGCTGTATAGAAATGAAAATAAACTGCCTACGAGTATGCGGTTTTCACTTTTACGCCTCCAGAAAAAGTAGAATGTACATAGTAGCGGTAGCAAAAATAGGTTCGCCCTAAGTAAAATGAGTAAATCACCGTGAACTTCTATATCGATCATTTTATGAGCGCTTTTTCGATGGAGGCGGAAATATTGGTGGGTACTTTAGTTTTGAATAGCTCTACAACCAGGAAAACAACTGGAAATCCGAGAAGTAAGTGTAGAGATAGGGGAGGGATAGAGATAATAAGTAGCAGTTGAATCATACAGCCAAGACGCATGAGCAAACCTTCTTTGGTTTTGGCTTTGCTCATTAATGCTAAAGCAAGGATTAGTGTCGAGGGGAATATAACCATGAAAGGATATGATTCTAAACCAGAGCTGTTTCCTTCGCTCCAAAGCTCTAGGGCTAAATATAATCTAAGGATTAAAATGAATAGTGTGATAGCTAAAAGTGAAACAACTAGTTTGGGGTGAAGAGAATACTTCAATTTTACTCTTCCTTAAGTAATCGTGCGGATGGAATTTTACACTATTTTCGTATGAGGGTCACGTAACCCAGGCTTGGTGAGTAGTAGTTGATAGGTCTGCATATAATTTCAGGGCATATCTTGCAGCTTACTATTCATTGAGGGTGTTTCGACACCCTCTTGATTAATTAGCACTATTGTGCCTGCATTAAAAATGGAAGGCCTGCTTCTGCTGGGTAGGATCAGTTATCAGTTATCAGTTATCAGTTGTCCGTTTTCAAGTCGAGGGTTATTCTGGATGTGTCGCTTTAAGGGAAGGTAAGAAATGAAATTTTGATTGAACGCATTGTGAAGTGATACTGATAATTAAAGGGTCTCCCGGAAAACGGTTTTTTCAGCATGTTTTACTTGCCTGGATGCAGAAATGATTATAGATTTCAGCTAACTTTCCATTAGTCAAGCTCTGGCTCGAAGTGATAAATTTATTTTTAGGTTAATTTTATCTGTTAATGCCTTTCAAGCTATTTAGCATCTAAATCGCTGCAAATATAAAAGTCAAACTTCTTTATTGGTACGTTTTTCTATAGAATCCGCTTCCTTTCCGATTCTTCATACGTACAATAATAGGAAGTTGATTTATGACCATCTCCCGCCGCACGTTTGTCCAGGCTATGGGTGTTGCACTTCTAACCCCCTTTACCGTCCGCTCACTCGCTAATACGGATAGTGAAACCTATGCTCGGTTTGTCTTGGGGAGTAGCATATCTGCCGACCAAATCGATAATGATGGTACTGTTTTTGATTTGTCTGTGGCCTCGGGTGATCCCAGCCAAACAGGCGTGGTTCTGTGGACGCATATCAACCCCGATTCCTATGTAGCCGGGCAGACCCTGTATGTGGATGTTGCGTTGGATGAGGAATTCACTCAGACAATCCTCAGTGCGGAGGTCAATGCCAGTGATATCACGGCAGACCGGGATTACACCGTTAATATTGATCTAGAGGGTTATCTATCTTCTGATCAGCGTTACTACTATCGATTCAAATACGGTAGTTTGAGCAGTCGTACTGGCCGCTGCCATACACTTCCCAGCGGTAGCTTGGAGAATATCAAGATGGCGGTGGTTACCTGTCAGGATTACACCACAGGTTACTACAACGCCTACAACCATATAGCGGATGAAGATGTACATTGTGTACTGCACTTGGGGGATTTCATTTATGAATATGCCGAGTATGAAGGTTTTGAAAGCTCTGTAGTACATCCATTATCCTTGCCTTCTGGTGGCTCGGTTGCGATGGATCTTGAAGATTATCGCCATATCTATAAGGAGTATCGCAAGGATAAGAACCTGCAACGGGCAATGGAGATGCACTCATTTATCATCACCTGGGATGATCATGAAACTGCTGACAATGCCTATTGGGATTATGACCGGGATACCCTGGGTGTGCCGTCACACCCCTATCAGACTGGCGATAATGACCCTGACCAGTTGCGCCAGTTGCGTCGCGATGCTCAGCAAGCCTGGATTGAATACGTGCCTGCGCGGGTAAAAGTTGATGAATCTGCAAGCCACGCTTTTGACTACTTGCAGATATACCGGTCATTCCAGTTCGGGGACTTGGTCGATCTCTATATGACTGACAGCCGTACCTATAGAACCCAGGAGCCGTGTACAGACGGAACTAGCTGGGAAAATTACTGGTGCACCGATTACGAAAAAAGTAGCCAGACGATGTTGGGCACGACCCAGCGCGATTGGTTGATCGATGGGATTGTAAACTCTAATGCCCGCTGGAAAGTGTGGGGCAACCAAACTCTGCTGGCGCAACTGGCTGGGACTATTTTGGGGCGCTCACTTGTGTACGCCAACTACGATGCCTGGGATGGCTATCAGTGGGAGCGGGAAAAAATCCTATCATCGGTTAAAGACAGCAATGTCGATAACTTTGTGGTGCTGACAGGGGACCTGCACTCCAGTATCGCCTCGTACCTGAAGGTGGATTTCAGCAAAATTAGCAACTGGAACTACGATAACCTGGTTGGTGTTGAGCTGATGACACCATCTATATCTTCTCCCAATATGAACGATACGATTGAGAAAGGTATTGATGTTGGCAGTGTCTTTACGTCATTGCTAAACGGTGGGGTTCAGGTCAACAACCCGCATATCAAAGATTTTGTTAGCAATATCTATGGGTATGCTGTGATTGAGTTCAATGTCGATGAATTGAACTGGACCGTATACAACATCGATAAGAAAAGTGATAACCCAGATACTGAAAAGACCGTTTATAAGACGTTTAACTATGAGCCCGTCGGCATGTGGTTGACTGAGAAGTAATCAGTTTCGCTCGGTATAAGAAGTCGCGGGGCTCTAGCCCCCGGCTTCACAAAGCTCCCTAAACCTCCCCCTTCTTCGTTTTCCCTGACTACTGCGGCCAGGGGAGTCATCCTCTGTCGATAGGGCTAAGGCCAGTCGCGACACCTGTAGCCTTCAAGGCTTGTAGAGATCTTTCGGTATTACTCACAGGCGTTCCTAATACGCCAGTGAATGCACAGTTGATATATGTCTGCGAGTTATCTATACCCGATGATAGATGCAAAGCAGTATCTGGCGTCAGGGCATTCTCGCTAGTCCCAGCCATCAAATAAAAGGATATTTCTGTGCTGCAAGAAACTTACCCTTACTACCTGGCTAATGAAGCTGTACATGCCAATACTGATTTGGAAGTCACCGACAAGTACTCGGGCAGGGTGGCTGCCCGGGTCGCAATGGCTGATGCAACAGTTATCGATAGCGCGATTGATTGGGCGCTACTGGCTGAGAAACCTATGGCAAATTTGCCAGCTTATGTTCGTCAGGAAGTGTTACAGCACTGCGTAGTACGCTTTCGTGAAAGGTTTGAAGAGTTGGCTGAGGCGCTGTGTATTGAAGCGGGCAAACCCATTCACGACTCACGGGGTGAAGTGCTGCGCTTAATCGACACATTCCAAGTGGCCGCTGAAGAGGCCGTGCGTATCAATGGTGAAATTATCAACCTTGAAATCTCCAAGCGCTCCCGGGGCTATCGCGGCTATATCCGGCGGGTACCGGTTGGAGCCTGCTCATTTATATCGCCGTTTAACTTTCCTTTGAACCTCGCCGCTCACAAGGTGGCACCGGCTATCGCCGCTGGATGCCCCTTTGTGCTTAAGCCGGCAAGCCGGACACCGATAGGAGCATTGATCATTGCCGAAGTACTGGCGGAAACGCGGTTGCCCAAAGGGGCATTTTCGGTGTTGCCATGTCATCGTGTGGGGGCAGATCTGTTTACACTGGACGATCGATTCAAGCTACTCAGTTTTACCGGTTCTCCCTCTGTCGGTTGGGATCTAAAAGCTAGGGCAGGGCGTAAAAAAGTCATTTTGGAATTGGGCGGGAATGCGGCCTGTATTATTGACCGAGATACCGATCTCGATGATGCCGTAGAGCGCCTGATTTTTGGCGCCTTCTACCAGTCTGGTCAGAGCTGTATCGGTGTGCAGAGAATCTATGGCCACTGTAGCCTATATGAGGATTTAAAGTGCCGCTTAGTGGCGCGGACCAAAAAGTTGAAGAAGGGTGATCCCCGCCTGGAAGATACTTTTATCGGTCCGATGATTTCCGAGGGAGAGGCCACCCGTTTGCACAATTGGGTGGAGGAGGGGATTCAGGCTGGAGGAACCCTGCTGTGTGGAGGCTCGCGGGATGGCGCCATGCTCGATCCAACGCTATTGGAAAATGTGCCTCACGATTGCGCCATTGTGCAACAGGAAGCCTTTGGTCCTGTTGCTATCTTAGAGTCTTTCGACAGTTTTGATGATGTTTTGGAAAAGGTGAATGATAGCGCTTTTGGTCTCCAGGCAGGCATATTTACCCGCGATCTTTACAGAGCCCAGCAAGCTTGGGATACCTTGGAGGTCGGCGGCGTGGTTATTGGCGATGTTCCCAGCTGGCGGGTGGATAATATGCCCTATGGCGGTGTTAAGGACTCCGGCCTTGGTCGGGAGGGGGTGCGCTGGGCGATTGCAGATATGACCGAGGAGCGGCTGATGGTGGTGCGAACTCCAGGGTAAGAGGCGGGAGTTGTACGGCTGCCCGTTTCTGCGCAATAACACTATCTAAGGGGTAGTCGGTTCAAATAGGTTTGCGGTGAAGATGGCTAGGGCTGTGGCAACGGCAATCACTCTTTTAGGTGCCGGTGAAGTTTTTCCATTGCCTAGGGGCTGGCGTTGGTCCCCTGAATAAAGACGATAGGGGTATTCAAAGCCGGCTCCTGGTTTTTAAGGCTTCGTTAGACCTTGGATGCGAGGATGTCCGCAGTCATAATCTGGGGTTCTGAGGCGAGCAGCTCATCGGCTTTGCCAAGCAGTGCTGCCGCGATCTTGCCGTTTAAATGCGCAGTCAGGCCGTCTTCATCGCCAAACGTGTCAAAAATCGCGAAGCGCGTAGCGTTGATTTGTACGGCATACCAGCTGAGGGTTCCTTGCTCCTCTACAGCTAATGGAAGGGCTGAGGTAAGTAGTGCTTTTACCTCATCGGCTTTGTCCGCTTTGGCATCAATCAGAGCCACGATGGCCAGCTTAGCTTCAGTCATTGTTTTCTCTCACGTTGTTTGATGAAGGGTATCCTGGGGGAAGCATAGGCTTGACCATCAGTGTCCAAAAAGACAATGATCAGACAGAATTCGCCACTTTGAGGATTTATGGCTCAAATCGTTATCTTGTCTATGCCTGGGGTTTTGCCATCGGCTTTGGCTGGCGTTCAGGATATGTTTGCCCTGGGCAGCCTTCGCTTATCTGAAAGCCAACACTCCCTGGCCCCCGCCTATAAGCAACCCTGGTCCCCTGAAATCGTAGTTGCCAGCGCTGATGGCTCTGACATCACAGATGGGCAGGGCAGGCGCTTTGTGGTAAACCATGGGCTATCTCAGTTACCCAGTTGTGAAGCAGTGATAATCCCCGGGTTTATGCCCAATCAATTTGGTGTACCCCCTGAACAGTTGCTGGATAAATCGACACACGAATGGTTGCGAACACAGTATAGGCAGGGAGCGATCATCGCAGGTTCTTGTAGTGGTGTCTTGGCACTAGGTGAGGCGGGTTTGTTAAATGGACGGCAATGCACGACGACATGGTGGTTGCACAATGAGCTGAAATCTCGCTTTAGCAATGCCTGCCCGCTATGGGCCAGTGGATTACTGGTGGATCATAAAATTGTAACAGCGGGAGGCCCTTTATCTTGGGTAGATGTGACTCTGCAAGTGATCAAGATGCTAGCCGGTGATGAAGTTGCAACCAAAGTTGCTGATCTCGCCGTTGTGGACTCCCACCCGCGCTCGCAAACTTTACATGTACCAAAAGGCTATCAGGTATCCAAAGAACAGTTTTTAGTCGATGCTGAAAATGTGGTTCGGCAGTATTTTGGCCAACAGTTAAATAGTCAACAATTGGCGGCAGAGCTGTCGGTTTCAGAGCGAACATTACACCGGCGCCTAAAGCAGTTGACGGGTTATGCTCCTAAACAGTTTATCGATAGTGTACGAATGGAGTATGCAAAGAGCCTGTTATTACAGTCGGGGCAAAAAATTTCCGGCGTTGCCCAAATATTAGGCTATACGGATGATGCGGTTTTCCGGCGAGTATTTAAATTTCATGTTGGTATGAGTCCGAGCCAGTTTAGGCAGAAATGCCACAAGTTATTAATGTAAAGGTTTTTAGGGTGCGGAGCTTTTGGGGGAATTTATTTTAGTTAATCTGCTGCTAAATGGTGGAAAATCTTTCTAAAACTTCATCACGTTTGGTGAGATAAACTTTCACAAGGTTCTATTTGATGTAGGAGAGATTTCAAATTTTAGCCAACTAAAAGTCTCGTGGCTCTATCAAATTATCTGGGTTGTATTCAGAGTATTGCGCCGACTGTATCAAGTTATACACTATCTTGATGGTTCTGCTCGCCTTTTTTGGGTCGAAATAGAAGTTAAGCCGTGGTACTGGAATTCTCGCGCTGCTGAAAATGTAATTGCACAAAGTCAATAAACTTTCGAATTGGAACTGGCATAAAGCTTGTCTGAGCGTACTGTAGAATCACGTTCCCCTGATAATTTCCAGAAATATGCCAATCTGGCAGTATCTGGATTAACTCGCCTGACTCTATTTCAGATTGAACGGTAAAATCTGGGAAAGTGCTGATGCCCATGTCTCGTAAAACCGCAGCTTTTCGAATTTCTGTATGATTTACTGCAAAACGGCTTTGAGTATTTACTAAGATTTTCTGGTTGGATTTTGTGAATCGCCATTTAGCGTCATCAACTTGCTCTCCGAGTGATATGCATTGATGGGAGATTAATTCTTTTGGATGAGTTGGATGGCCGTGGTCTTCCAGATATTTCTGGCTTGCACATATGATCAAATTAGCGCGCGTTAGCGTTTTTGATATTAGTCCCTCCAGTGGTTGATCGGTCAACCTAAATATCACATCAATTTCTTCTCCGATTGGGTCGATAAAATGGTCTGCAATTCGGAGCTTTACGGATATTCCTGGATAGGAGTCTAAAAACTCCAGGATAATTGGGGAGAGCACTTGCTTTGAAAATGCTTTAGGTGCGGCAATCCGAATCACACCTGTTGCAGTATTTAACATGCTTTGAGCAGCATGTACGGCTGTCCGTGCAGAATCAAGCATTTCCTTGCACTGCACGTACACATCTGCCCCAACGGTACTTAGTTTTACCTTCCTGGTGGTTCGTTCAAGCAGCTTTGTTTGCAGCCTCCTTTCTAGTCGATTTATGGATCGACTAACCGATGATGCAGCCATTCCTAGCTTTATTCCGGCTTGAGAGAAGCTCTCTTCATCTGCCACCGTGACGAATACAGCCATTTCCGGCAATAGTGGTATTAGATCATTATTGTTCATAACGCAACAATCCTTTGCGTTTGGAGTGGATTGTGCCGGGGAAAATACAAGCTATGATGCGCCATGTCAATTTGTTGTCAGTAATCATTTGTGTACAGGGAATTTACACGTGAAGAAAATTAGAAGTATTGAGGATGTCAAGCAGCTATCGGGAGAAGTAGGCCACATCTTAACACTGTTTAGTGGTGGTCTGGATAGCACGTACATTTTAGAAATTCTCAAAGATATGGATGTTAAGGTCACTGCGTTGGCAATTGATATGGGGGATGGCATTGATGTCTCATTTCTAAACCATATTGCTGATCATTACGGTATTGATTTGATTATTGAAGATGGACGTCAGTCATTTATTGACCATTCCATTTTTACAGCAGTACAAGCGCAAGCCCTCTATATGGGTGATTACCCTGTAAGCTCTTCATTATCACGTCCAGTTATAGTGAAGCATGCTGTTTTGGTAGCCGAGCGCCTTCAGTGTGACGCTATCGTGCATACAGCAAACCAATCACAGAATAGTTTACGGCGACTTAATGGGGCGTTAGAGCGAAGTGGGTTTAATGGTTACTACGGGTCTCCATATGAATATTCGGCCATTTCCCGCGATAAAAAAATTGCCGGATTATCCATTTCCGGGCTGTTTGAATTTAAAGGTAGAAATGTAAGTGGCGATTCGAATTTGTGGTGTCGCGAATTTGAATCCGGTATTTTAGATAACCCTGAAGATTTTAATTTGTGTGAATCACTATTCCATTGGTCACTGTGGAACCCGGAGCAACAGCTGACTGATCAAAATCATCGGTTATCAATAACTTTTCGTCGAGGAGTGCCGATAAAAGTAAATGGTGAAACTATGAGCCTACTGAAAATGATAATGTTCTTAAATCAGCATGTTGGAAGCTACCAGATTGGACGCTACATAGGCTTTGATCACCTTGAATATGACGAAAAAGTGTTGGAAGTTCGCGAGGCTCCAGCTGCACACGCTTTAATGGCAGCTTATCGCCACCTTGAAGTTGCTATTTTAGAAACAGAAGTTTTAAGAGCTAAATCGGCCCAGAGTCTCGCTTGGACCAACGAGGCTGTAGAGGGTAGGTGGGGTAGTATGCTTCAACAGGCAGCCCGGGCATTTATTTGCCATACAGCAGAAGCGATAACTGGAACAGTAGTTTTCTCTTTGTCGAAAGGTCAAATGTTAATGAGCGGGATTTATGCAGATAATCCTCGATACCTTAAAGATCGTGACGCATGGGAGACTCAAATTGCGCATGAGCGCAGCCAGCGTTCTTTAGTGCTTGATGAGCAAAGAGTAGACGTCGCCGTTAGTGCGTAAGGATAAAAGAATGAGTGAATCTACAAAAAGAAAGTTAGCTTCTATTTTTGAAGAGGATATAAGGTCCCTGAAACATAATCATTTTACAATGATTGAGGGAGGCTACATGCGCTCAATGTTGGGTTGCTCTATAGAAGAGGAGCATAAATTCGCGGAACAATGGGATGAGCTTACTGTAGATAAGTATATGGGAGATGGTGGGAAATATCGATTTCGTCGATATGGACAATTTGTGAAGGCTGCGAAATCAAGTTTCCTACAGTTGTTACCCCATGAGCCATATGTGCAGAGTAAGGAGATTAATTACTTAAATGGCGGTATAGAAAGAATATTTGATCCACTTACAGAATTCTTTGTCCAATCACCAGTATTAGAGCGAACGCTACTACTATTGGCCGATCTTTATGATAAAACCTTAGGCTGTAAAAATGACTGGAATATACGTTTGCATCCTTACCGCGTTCGAACTACCCCAAATCAACTTGGACTGCCTGCTCCCGAAGGGTTGCATAGAGATGGCGTTACATTCATAGCGTCAATGATGCTGCAGCGTATCAATGCTATAGGGGGAGTGACTACATTAACTGACAATAAACGCAAGAGGTTGGCATCAATTGAGCTTAAAAACCGTTTCGATATTGTTCTTGCAAATGATGCTGAAACATTGCATGACGTAAGTTCAGTTATGCCGGCTAGTACCTCTGGCTCAGGTTACCGGGACGTATTAGTCATCGCATTTACTTTGCTGGACAGTCAACTATGAATACAACACGATTAACTTGGATTGCCCGTGTAGGTTTTCCTTGGACAGAGCTGTCACTATTGTTGGTGGCTGTGTTTTGGGGGACAAGCTATGGCCTTACAAAGAGTGCACTCGTGTTCACCAGTGTATTTATGTTCTTGGCAATCCGGTTTCTGCTGACTTTTTTGGTTCTGTTGATGCCAACTTTACAAGATTTCAAGAGCGGACGAAATCGTGATTGGAAAGCTGCGCTTCCAACAGGCACTATACTGTTATTGATTTTCTGTTGTGAGGTGTTTGGTGTTTCACAAACAACTGCAACTAACGCTGCTGTGCTTATCAGCTTGTCCGCGATCTTCACTGTTTTTGTGGAAGCTTGGGTTAATAAGAAGAGGGTCAGTGCTGTTTATTTGGGGTTTGCTTTAGTAAGTGTTGTGGGTGTTGCGCTATTAACACTTGAAGGGTCCTTTTCAGTGTTTTCAAATTTTGGTGATCTACTCATTCTGGCAGCAGCTCTATTGCGGGCTTTAATGGTAACAGCAACCAAGTATTTCACAGAGGGAAAGAAAATAACAACCCTGAGTTTAACTGCATTACAGTCATTAGTGGTCGGGCTTGGCGCATTATTTGTTGTGTTGGCTAGGTATAAAATGAACTTGACAAGCTTGCTACCAGCTTCAGTCAATTTTTGGTTGATCATTTGTTATCTGGTAATGTTTTGTACGCTATTTGCTTTTTTTGTGCAGAACTATGCAGTTAGAAGATTAGCTCCATCTAAGGTCTCTCTGTTAATGGGAAGTGAGCCATTATTTGGCGCTTTGTTTGCAGTTGTTTGGTTGGGAGAAGAGTTGACGTTGTTGCAGTGGGGGGGGGCTACAGTAATCTTGGTAAGTGTAATGCTAGTGACTTTAAAGAAGACTGAAGGTTCAGCGTAAGTCAGGCTAAATCCAGCTACAAGCACATCACCGCTTAGCAGTGTGTCCGCTGTTCATGAATAGGATTCAAATAGGTATTGAACGAGACTATTTGGGGGGAAGGCAAGCATTAACCGTATCCGCAATTGTCTGCGAACTTTCTTTCCCAAATAAGCATGTGACGAGTTCAGAAGCAAACTCTATAGCGGTACCTGGTGATTGGCTGGCAACTAAGTTCCGGTCGGTCACCACTCCCTGATCACTGATTTCCTTTACATATTGACCAAGTTCGCCACGAAATGTCTTATAGTAAGTAGCTGTAAAATTGGTTATTAACCCTTTCCGGCCAAGAACTATCACTGGAGCGGTACAGATCGCTCCTAACCAGCGGCCCGATTCAAGTTGCTCTCGGATGAGCTTTATTAGAGAGGCTGAGTTATGCATGCGCTCGGCACCTTCCTTTCCGCCAGGGAGGGCTATCAGATCCCAAGTAGTGCCGTTTAACGGACGATCGCCACCTTTAGGGCACCCACGATATCCTCAGGGTGGACCTTTTGCTTCTTATCACCATCGATTTGTAGGGTGGCAATCGGTGTCTGGAAAGGGGATGCTTAATTTGCTGGTCGGTGGCGTTGTATCTGGAGCGGATAGTGGGGCAGATTCACACGAAGCCGCTTGCTCAGCAGCGCAACCGCACTTAATAGCACGGCCGGTCCGGTTGGTATGTACTTCCGGACCTTTGGCGATATCCAGACCGCGAACTGTCACATCGGTGGCCACTAGAATTGAGGCGATCAGGCAATTGTGAGTCTCAGTGTTGCTCCCTTTCCCCTATTCATAATTCCAGCAGCCCAGCTAATGCCGTTTGCAATGATAGCCAATCCAAGAGAGTGGCTGCCCAGGGTAGTCGTAGGCGGAAAGACGCAGGCTAAATTTGTTAGTTGTGATTATTTATGATGTATTCTAGGTGCCTTGCATCAGTGCCGCAGCAGCCGCCCAATATATTGAACCCGCTATTCTGATTTAAGTGAAGCATAAGATTACCCCATTCCGATATGCTGTCGGAGTGCGTTGTTTTGCTGTTTTCTAGTTCATTGTGCGTTAGTGATGAAGCATTGGCTTGTATGCCGATTAGTCTGCCAGGTAATTGACTTGAAGCGTTTAGAAAAGAAGGATGAGAACAATTAATAAAGTACCCAGAAGGTTTAGGCGAAATCTGATGATCAATATGTGAAATTGCTTCTTGAATGGTATGGCCATCTAAAAGGCGACCATCTGAGCCAATGACAAAGCTAATAAAATATGGCTTAGAGTGCTTTGACATTAGAGATGCAATGCCAAGTGCCTCTGGTACAGCTGGTAGGGTTACTCCCATGAGGTAGTCAGCATTAGAGGCTCCGAGCTTATCAATTTGCCAACGATGATAAGAAATAGATTCTTTGTAAGTTAGGCCTTGTTCTGGTTTGTAGCAGTCATTTTTACAGCCGACTAGGCCTCCTACATATACATTTCCCTCTTTTGGCAAGATATTCGAAAGAAAATTAACAGCGTCTTCATTGATAGACGTAGGCGCCTTGGCTAGAGAAACTCTCTCTGAGCTGGCCCTCCATGTGGGAGTTGCAAGCAAAAGAGGGAGTTTTGCATCAATTGCAAGGTTTATGTATTCACTGTAGATTCGTTTAAGGCTTTCAGCACCAGTTTTGCTATAGATTAATTTAGCATGATCGACATGACAGCAAAGGCTTATATCTTTGTTACGCCTGACTCTTTCGAGTATGGCCGCTTCAGTAAGAATCAACTTTTCTGAAAGAATTCCTTGCATGATGCTCTCCGGTGTAAGCTGTCGGACGCCGAAGGCGCGAAGTGAATTGACTTGTTATGAATTACCGCGCACCTTGCTTTTTACTCCAGTTAGCTCCAAGGGTGCGAGATACATTTTCGAGGTTTTTAATATAACTGAAGTGACTAAAAATGTCACCACTACAAAGCCAATTAGATTAAATCTTGCATCTTCTAGAAGCGTCAGAGCCGCTTGAAGTATCAAAAAATATAGGAAGCCCGCTCCAATAATATGCACAAATTTGAACTAGCCACGAACCTTAAAGATAGATACACAGTTCCGGCAGATAAAAGTTGTCGAGAACAATGGAATTTCCAGAGCCCTTCTCTTACACTCTGAGCAAGTTCGTTTAAGTACTCGTAATTTCAACGGATTCATAACAGTGCCAGCTTACCTTGTGCGCACTTTTTGTAAAAAGTGTACAAGATGAGCCGTCCCGCAAGGGACCAAAGGCCCGTAGTAACCTGCTTGTATTTGTTAAGCATGGTTTTCCTCGATCATTCTACGGAGTGAATGGCTACCAGGCTCTTCACCCCACTCTTTGAGTAAAAAACTATTACATTTATCCCATTCAGCCTGCACACCTTGCACCGAAAACGACTGGTTCTGATAAGAAGCTGACCCGATACTCAAAAGAGGGTGGCCAAAAATACTTGACCACTACAGGTGGTGTGGGGCCGGTAGTTAGAAGCTACCGGCTACCCGATTTATATGCTTGACTCACTAATCTCATAAAAACTACACACAACCCTCAAACGACCACCAAAAAAACTGATCTGATGGAGAGTTTTATTTTTAACTTTTTCTATTTTCATGTTTATTGAAGAATGAGGATCATCAAGATCCACCACACTCCAGTTATTTTCATTTTCTTTCACAAAGGCTATAAGGTCCTCTGGATTGTCAGTTGATCCAGAACCAGCTGTATTACTTGGAGCATTGTCCAGCAATATATCAAAGTCCATTTCAAAGATTATATTAGAACATTCCGAAAATTTTACTTCCTTGCGCTTCCCGGTATATCTATCTTCGAATCTCACTATGATTACTGACCCATCTTTACTGTCAGAGGCTAGCTTGGTTTCCACTCCCGCTAATGTATGTTCATAAAATTGATATGGCTCTAGCTTCATATTTAAATCCTAGCCGCACTCATTTAACGTTGCATAAGGAGCATCTTTTAACTCTAGGTGAATATCATTATAAAGAGCAGCTGAGAACTCAACTATATCCTTTAACTTGTCATTGTATTCAGTGTGTTTCATGTGGCGCCGAGTATTCATAACATTTATACAGTAATGATTCTAACCGCAATTATCCTGATTGCTATCTCAGAATCAACTTTTCCAAAAAAATCAAAATATTATTTTAAAATTACTGGGTTTAACTTATTTGTTTCGACCGTGCAAACCGCAGAAAAGATCACTTTGACTACTATCCCATTTCTTATATCACCCTGTAACCCTCTGACTCGCAACCGATTTTTTATATTTCTGGTCGGCTCTCAAAATAACGGTCAGGGTGAACATAAAACCTGAAGATAGCGCAAAAAGGATGATCCCCTGGCGTTGCCAGGGGATACTCACTCAGCTTATCCTCGAATACGCCGCACCCGGAATTTGCGTCCTTTCAACTTCCCGTTCTCAATTTTCTTCAGTGCTTGTGATGCCATATTACGCTTAATCGCGACATAGGCGGTCATATCCAGTACGTTGATCTTGCCAACATCTTTCCCGTTAATCGGGCGCTCGCCGCCGGTCAGCGCGCCGAGGATATCGCCGGGGCGGACTTTCTGTTTCTTGCCGCCGTCGATCTGAAGGGTGGCCATCGGTGCCTGGAACGGGGGTTCGCTCAATATGCTGGCCGGTGGGGGTGTGTCTGGATCGGACAGGGGGTCCTGAGTCAGGTCCATACGCAGCAGTTTGTGGCCTTCCTTTTCGGCAAAGAAGGAGTAAGCACAACCGCGCTCACCGGCACGGCCAGTGCGTCCGATACGGTGGGTGTGAACCTCGGGGTCTTTGGCGATATGAAAGTTGATAACCGCATCCAGCTTGTCGATATCCAGCCCGCGTGCCGCTACATCAGTGGCCACCAGAATAGAGGCGCTGCCATTGGCGAAGCGAATCAGCGTTTCGTTGCGCTGGCGCTGCTCCATATCCCCATGCAGGGCAAGAACATTGAAACCTGCCTGCTTCAGGTCATCGGCGACCTCGTCGGTTTCGCGTTTGGTGTTACAGAAAATCAGGGTGTTGACGGGCTTATCATTTAGAAGAATACGCCGTGTCATCTCCAGGCGATCATCGAAACTCTCGGTTCGGTAGAAGCGCTGTTCGATCACCTCGTCGCTGTGGGCGGAATCCACTTTAACCATCACCGGTTTTTGCATCACTCGGGCACTGAGCTGCTCGATTTCATCGGGATAGGTGGCGCTAAATAGTAGCGACTGTCGCCCGGCTGGCACCTGCGCCAGAATGGTGTCGATAACGTCCTGAAACCCCATATCGAGCATCCGGTCGGCTTCGTCAAAGACCAGCGTATCGACATGCTCAAGGGACAGGGTTCCTTTGCGCAAGTGTTCCTCTATGCGCCCGGGGGTGCCAACGATGATATGGGCCCCATGTGCGAGGGAACCGATCTGTGGGCCAAAGGGCATACCGCCGCAGAGAGTCAAAATCTTTATGTTGTGAATTGCTCGTGCCAGTCGGCGCAGCTCCTGGGCAACCTGATCGGCCAGTTCCCGGGTCGGACACAAAATTAGCGATTGAATTCGAAATCGGCTGACATTGAGCCGGTGCAGCACCCCCAAACCGAAGGCTGCGGTTTTGCCGGAGCCGGTCTTGGCCTGGGCGATAACGTCCTTACCTTCAAGGATAATCGGGAGCGTCTTGGCCTGGACCTCGGTCATGGATTTGTAGTTGAGTGACGCCAGGTTTTTCAGCAGGGCGGGGTTTAGGGGCAGATCGGTAAAAGGTGTGGTCAAGGTGAATCCTGGAGTCGTTAAATGTCAAATACACGTATCACACAACTGACTAGCAAAATGGATTTCACCTTCGTAGCCGTTGTTATCACTGCAATTTTGCAATCTGGGTAATACAAATTTCGGCTGGAATTTTAACAGTTAACCCTTGAGAAGCCTATGAATCCGCTTTCCCAGCCCTAGGTGCTCTTACCTGGAGTGCTGTTTAATAAGAGGCACCGGGCAAAATATACCCAGTGCCCTCACTTTCTGATCTCAGCTCTGGTTACCTTCGCGAGCCTTCCACTGATAAAACACTCCGGGCATTACGAACAACACAAATAATAGTGTGGTTATGGTGCCGCCCACCATCGGGGCTGCAATCCGTTTCATCACGTCTGCGCCGCTGCCGTCGGAAACCATCACGGGTATCAATGAAATTAATAGTGTCAGGCTGGTCATTAGCATTGGGCGAATACGGCCAGCTGCCGCTTGGGCAACGGTTACAGTATTGCGGTGCTCCGATTTACCTCCGGCGGCGGATAAGTAGTGCAGCATCAGTAGGCCCATCTCTGCGGCGAGGCCAGCCATGGCAATCATGCCGACCCAGACAGCGACGCTCAGTTTGTAGTCGAGCAGGTACAACAGCCAGAAGGCGCCGATCAGTGCCATTGGCATGGCGGTGAGTACAAACAGGGTGTCGGATAGCCTACCTCGATGCAGATACAGCAGGAAGCACACAGCCAGCAAGGTTAGAGGTACTAACCATTGCAGGCGGGACTTGGCGCGCTCCAGATATTGGTATTGGCCGGCCCAGGCGATTCGCTGGCCTGGAACCAGATTAACCTGGTCGGCGACAACCTGTTTTGCGCGGCTAACATAATCGGCAACGCCGACGTCGCCCTTCAAGTCGACAAATACCAAGCCCACTAACTGCCCATCTTCATTGCGAATCATCGGGGGGCCGGTGCGAAAATCCAAATCGGCCAGCTGGTTTAGGGGCACCTGGGAGCCATCAGAGGCGGGGACCAGGATTTGCTCCAGCTGTTCGGGGGTGTCCCGGTAGTCGCGGGCATAGCGTACCAGTACGTCGTAACGTTCGCGCCCTTCGATGGTTTGGGTGGCCGCCAGGCCTCCGGCTGCTGCGGCAATCACATCCTCGATATCCTGTACATTTAAGCCGTGGCGGGAGGCCCGCGCGCGATCGATATCAAAGTCCAGGAAGTAGCCTCCGGTTAGGCGTTCGGCAAAGACGCTTCGGGTGTGCCCTGCGGTGCGTTGGTCACTGCGCAGTGCTTCTTCGATAGCCAAAGCCGTCTGTTCGATTTCTGCCAGGTTATCTCCAAACACTTTAATGCCGAGTTGGCTGCGAATGCCGGTAGCGAGCATCTCGGTGCGGGTTTGGATGGGCATCCACCAAATATTGGGCATACCGGGATAGCGCAGTTGTTCATCCATTTCCGCCAGTAGCTCATCCCAAGTCATACCGGGGCGCCACTCACTTTTCGGCTTTAGAGTGATGACTGTTTCTACCATTGAGAGCGGTGCCGGATCGGTGGCGCTATTGGAGCGGCCAATCTTGCCAAATACCCGTTCCACTTCGGGAAAGCTCTTTAGCTCCGTATCCATTTGTTGCAGAACCTTACCCGCTTCGGTAACTGACATGCCGGGTAGGGCGGTGGGCATATACAGGATACTGCCCTCGTTGAGCGGCGGCATAAATTCACCGCCCAATTTGCTGATGGGGTAGGCTGCGGACACCAGGGCCATTATCGCGAGCGCGGCTACAACTTTACGTTGACGCACGCAGAAATGAATCACCGGTTGCAACGTATAGATTAAGGTGCGGGATATCGGGTTTTCCCCGCTGCGAATTTTGCTGCGCATCAATAGCACAGCGAGTGCGGGTATCAGGGTGATTGCCAGCAGGGCGGCAAAGGCCATGCTGTAGGTTTTGGTGTAGGCGAGGGGTTTAAATAGGCGGCCCTCGGTAGCTTCCAATGCGAATACCGGCAGGAAGGAAACCGTAATAATAATCAGGGAGAAGAAAATACTCGGCCCCACTTCCTGCATCGCCCGAACGATTAGTGTTCTTCTCTCGCTTGGAGGCAGCGCTTTATCGCCACTGGCTGCCAGCTTTTTGTGGATGTTATCCACCATCACCACAGCCGCATCCACCATAGCGCCAATGGCTACGGCAATACCGCCCAGAGACATAATATTGGCAGTGAGGCCTTGTAGGGACAGTGGAATAAAGGCCAATAAGACGGCGACCGGTAGCGTGATTACTGCCACCAGTGCAGAGCGGGCGTGGAGCAGAAAAATAGCGATCACAGCGGCGACCACTAGCATCTCTTCAATCAGGGTATTTTTGAGATTGTCGATCGCGCTATTAATTAATTGTGAGCGATCGTAGGTTACTACCAGTTCGACGCCTTCCGGTAAGCCCGCGCGGATTTGCTCGATACGCTCCTTGACTCTCTCAATCACTTTGAGGGCATTTTCACCGTAGCGCATCACCACAATGCCACCTACGGTCTGGCCCTCACCGTCCAGTTCGGCAATGCCGCGCTGCATCGCGGGCCCCAGGGTAATATCGGCAACCTGATCCAAAGTTACCGGGATCTTTGCCGCATTGACCCCGATCACCACCTCTTCGAGATCGTCAATGCTGCGGATATAGCCGCGACCCCGCACCATATGTTCGTGGCCTGCGATTTCCAGTACCCGCCCTCCGGTGTCGTTGTTACTGCGCCGGATAGCCTCGACCACTTTGCCCAGCGGAACCTTAAACATCTGCAAGCGATGGGGGTCGATTTGGACCTGGTACTCCTTTTCGTAGCCGCCAATGGAGGCGACTTCGGCAACGCCCTCGACAGAAGTGAGCCAATAGCGCAACTTGAAATCCTGTAACGCGCGCAGTTCTTGCAGGTCGTTGTTACCGCTTCGATCAATAAGTGCGTACTGGAATACCCAGCCGACTCCGGTGGCATCTGGGCCAAGCTTTGGTTGAACGCCTTCCGGGAGCTGGTCGGCTACCTGGTTGAGGTACTCCAGAACCCGTGAGCGGGCCCAGTAAATATCCGTGCCGTCTTCAAAGATGGCGTAGACAAAGCTGAGACCAAAAAAGCTCTGGCCCCGCACATATTTGACTTTGGGCAGCCCTAACATTGCGGTGGAAAGCGGGTAGGTGATTTGATCTTCGACCAGGTCAGGGCTTCGCCCCGGCCAGTCTGTCATCACAATCACCTGGGCGTCAGACAGGTCCGGAATAGCATCCAGGGGGACACTGGTTAGCGCCCGGTATCCCGCCAGGGCGGCGATCGCCACAAGGATCAAAGTGATCCCCGGCTTACCGGCACAGGCCGCAATAATTCGGGCAATCAGCCCTTTGGGTTCGGAATTTACCACTGCTGCACCCCCGATTTTAGGCGGCTCTCTGCCGCGATCAGGAATACTCCAGAGATGACAATCTTATCGCCGGCCTGGAGGCCAGAACGAATAACAATTCGCTCGCTGTCACCGTAGCCGGTGCGTACCTGTACTGGCTCCAGACGGCCCTGGCCCAGGTCGCGGAAGACGATACGCTTCTTGCCGGAAATCAGTACTGAATCCCTTGGCACTACCAAAAGGTTCCCGAGTTTGGCTCTTAACATAATGTCCGCAAACAGCCCCGGGCGCAGTTCACCATCGGTATTGGGGAGAGTCACCCGCAGCCGTGCACTGCGGTTGCTGTGGTTAAGAAAGGGGTCAATCTGGCTGAGGGTGGCCGGGATTTCCTCGTGATAGACGTTGGTTAAGCGCACCTTGGCCGGCATACCTTTCTCTATTAGCGGCAGCTGATCTTCGTAGGCGTGGGCTTCAATCCACACCTGGCTGAGGTCGGCAATACGCAGGAGGTTGTCGCCCTTTTCGAATGCTGAGCCCGCAACGATATTTTTCTCAATAATCACACCGCTGGCGGGGGCAAAAATCGGGATATAGTCCTGCGCTTTTTGCTGTTCAACCAGCCAATCGATTTGCTCTTCAGATAGGCCCCACAAGAGCAGGCGTCTTCGTGCCGCCTTCTCCAGGGTATCGCCACGGCGGCGCGCTTTTAGATACTCATCTTGAACTGCGAGCAGTTCAGGGCTGTATACGGAGAACAGGACTTCGCCGCGTTCAACTTGCTTGCCTTCAAAGTCTGCATCCAGCTCACCAATCCAGCCGTCGAAGCGCAGGCTGATATCCCGCAAGCGGGTTTCGTCGTAGGTGACCTGGCCGTGTAGGTGAATGGGTAGAGCGAAAGGTTGCCGCTCGACGATACCGGTTTTGATACCAATGGCCTGGCGCCGGCTGCTATCCACGACGATGCTGCCACTTTGCAGCTCATCGTGGCTCACCGGTTGCAGATTCATACCGCAAATAGGGCAACTACCGGCCTCGGCAGCTCTGACCGAGGGGTGCATCGAGCAGGTGTAGTAGGCGGTTTCAGAAGCCTCGGGGGCGGACTTCAGGCGCAGGCCTTTGCGATTGGTGCTCATATCAAAGGCCAAATCAACATGTTTATCGTGGCCTGTCGCTACGTCTACCACCATGGGCCAGGAGCCCACCATTGAAAGCTCTATTTCACCGATAAAAATACCGGGGCTGGATTCGCTGATATCCGCTACAGCACGCATAGCTGGCATGGCTCCCATGGCGGGCATCTCGGCGACTGCGCGAACTTCAGCTCCAGTTACCGGCTTATTCTCAGTATTGCGAACCTCAATCCGAATCTGGTTTACGCCGACTTGTGGTTGCTGAGGGTCGACGGAGACGGCGATTTGGAAGGGGCCCGTCTGCACAAAATCGACCTCTGCTTGCGCGGTGGTTTTTTTCCAGTAAAAGGCCGCCCCGGCAGTCGTCAACAACAGGGTAATAGCGATGAGGATCAATGTTTTTGGCTGGGTCATAGCGCGGGCTCCCGATAGAAGGTAAGGGGCGCTTGCACGCAATACGCATGATTTACGAGCTGGCTACCAATAGCAGCTGTAACTTGTTGGGTAGTCAAAAGGTTCACTCCTAGAACAATCTTTCTGAAGCCCGCCAGCAACGTTGGGCAGGGGGCATATTTCGCTAATCAGAGAGATGGGGAGTGATCAAATACGCAGGCGCAGGGTGGCCAGCCAGGTTCGGTTGCCGGGGTGGAAATCCGTTGTAGTGAGGGGAAGTTCGCGGGTATTGGCAGGTGGAGCCAGAATTTGTGGCCACTGGTAAGTGGGTGGCGGCGCCAACTGAAGAAGTTCCAGGTTCAGGTGTGCTGCGGTGAGGGCAACTTGATGGTCATCAAGGGAGGTCTTCAGGGAGACCTGGGCATCATAGCTACAGCAGTTTTCATCTT
Source organism: Microbulbifer regidiadema (SeqCode) (assembly GCF_052466995.1). Classification (NCBI taxonomy): domain Bacteria; kingdom Pseudomonadati; phylum Pseudomonadota; class Gammaproteobacteria; order Cellvibrionales; family Microbulbiferaceae; genus Microbulbifer; species Microbulbifer regidiadema (SeqCode). The sequence goes on from NZ_CP174297.1 coordinate 891,990, forward strand.
CAGGGTCCGTCCCCTTAGCCATATCATCGCAGCAACACTCCGCTGCTGGCTCAGGGGCCTCCATCATTTCGCAGGCGAGCACGGTCTGCACCTGCAATATCAGCAGGAGCAGGGCCGCCATGGCTATCAGCTTGGCGCGAAATGTAGAGGAGTAGCTTTTCATCACGATTAAATCATACACCAGAGGCCGCTTGTCCGACAAAGATTGCTTTTGCTATATGAGCCATCGAGCTGGGGCTTTCTTTGGTCGCAATTACGGCATCTGTTCACGTCAAGCTTGAGTAACAAAAGTCCTCTTGGTGTGAAATTCATCTGGGGAATCACCCTGAGAGAAGGGCGTCACTTAATCTGCTTAGGTACCCATTCTGTCGCCTATTGGTAAAGTTGTGGGTTGGGTTTTATGAACCTGGTATGGGGGTGGCTAAGGCCCAAAGCTGGATTTTCTACAAAAAGAAGAAAGTGACTGAGTAAGTAGGATTTTGCAGAGTAGTTAAGATGTCTCCATTATCTATACCCGGTTTAGAAATAGTACAGATATGCTTACCCATATAGTGGAAACTGATTGGACGATAGGTCTTTTCAGTCTATTCGTTAGTGATGATTAGGAAGCTTTACTGAGATATGGTTTATTCAAAGCTTCTACAGCGATAGGGTGCGATAGTTACAATCTGAGACGGGCAATTAAAGCATGGGTGGGGGAGCCTTTGCGGAAACAGCAATAGGACGGCTCCTTAACTCCCGGGTTGATTCAGCTGTAAATAAATGTAGCTATCCTTCCGATCAATGTGCCTACAATAATTCTTTATTATACTTATATTAAGGTATTTATCGTCATAATCGACCGCGTGGCATGGTCTTCACTTTAAATGGTGGGTGCAATGACTGTAACAAGGATTTGTTGTTGGCTTGTCGCGCTCTTCTATTCTTTATCCCTTGTGGCGGATGAATACATTATTCAGAGCGAGGACTATGACCCCTTTACCCAGATGACAGAACTCTGGCTGAAAGGTGATATCTCCAAGCTACAGATAAGAGATTTGGCACTACAAGGTCGCTATCAAAACGACTCCGTAGCCAACAGTGCCCATGTTTCCTTTTTTCTTGATGAAATGCATGTGGTTGCTAGGGGTAGTTCTGTATCGGGTCGCTCGGCTCAGGTATCAATTCAAGTTGACGAGTCAATTTTTGATTTGGATTATGATCTGGTGTCTATGCATATGATGATTAATGGACATGGACATGGCCTGTCGAGCAAACAGAAATTTCTTTTGGTGGCATTTATGTATCGCCTGGCAGCAGAGGGCTGGAGTAAGTCCTCCGGGGCCGATGAAATGGAGAAGCACCTTATTTATCGAACACTCAATTACTTATCTGAAATGCCGCCGAACTATAAAATGTGGGTGGTTGCCAAGGAAATACACTATCCCCTTCATTAGGTTTTTAAGTTTAAGCTTGAATGGCTACGGTAATTCTTCTTTGGATTTGACCACAATAGATCGTACCCACCAAGGCAAGAAATATTGTGGCCGAGCACCAATGGCAACCCTTAAAGAGGGTAAAATATCAGAAAGGGCATAAATAATTCAGTGTAAACGAAACTTAGTCTTACATAAATATTCCTGAAAACTGGTAGCTGTTAATTCAAACTTGAGTTACTACAGTTAAACACTCACAACTATTTTTCCCATGGCTTTCCCGCTTGCCAGCCGTTCATGCGCTTTGCCGATATCAGCCAAATCATATAAGGTTTCGTCAAGTACAGGCTTGAGATCCCCAGCTTCAGCAATGGTTTTTAGTGCGGTCAAAATACGCCCATGTTCCTCTCGGTGATAGTTGTGCAGCATTGGGATTAGCATAAATATGACATGTAGAGATAAGCCTTTGAAGTGAGCGGGTGTTAGGTCAAGCTCTATCATAGAGACCGTCGTAGCGACTTGGCCATTGAGCCGTGCAGCCTCAAAAGAGTTTGCCATATTTGCACCACCGACTGAGTCGAATACTATATCGAAGCCCGCTCCGTTGGTGTGTTTTTGCACATAGGATTCGACGGATTCAGTCCGGTAGTTAATAGGCGTTGCCCCCAGCCGTTCAATTAAAGCCATTTGCGGATCGCCAGAACCCGTTGAATAGACCTTCGCACCAAAGTGGCGTGCCAGTTGTATCGCCACATGGCCGACACCGCCTGAGCCACCATGGACAAGAACATTTTGTCCAGGCTTAACCCCTGCACGCTGGAGACCTTCGTAGGCTGTAATACCTACTAATGGCAAAGCTGCCGCTTCACGCATAGTCAGATTCTTGGGTTTCAGGGCAACCAGGTTGGCATCTGCAACAATATACTCGGTCAGTGTTCCCGGTAAATCAGCCAGCCCGCCTGCGCAGCCGTAGACTTCATCGCCGACTTGATAACCGGTCACATCTTCACCAACCTCTTCGACAACGCCGGCGAAATCCATACCCAATAATGCCGGTGCTTGGGGTGAAAGGGGGAGCTTAGCTCCCATTTGCCGAATCATGGTATCTACGATATTGACGCTGGTTGCAGAAATTTTTACCAGCAGATGCCCGGTTTTAATGGTCGGCTTGGGTAACTCAACGGCTTCGAATACGTCTGGATCACCAAAGGTATTTACGATCATTGCTCTCATTGTGATTCTCGCAAAAGTATATTTCTTACTCGGCTTGGCCGAACTGTTGAAGGTAGGCCGGACGTCGCCGTCTATAAATTGAGCGATACCCGCCGGGACGTTTAGTTTATTTTTTGTACATCCATCACCAGTTCACTCCAGTTCCGCTGGTTTTTAATATCGTGCTCCAAGCCCTGTTCATCTGCGATAGAAAAGCGCTTCAGGGCAGGTGTTTTACTGGTTGCCTGATACAACCAATAGGCTTCTGCTTTTAGCGCTTCATCAATAGGTTTATCGATAGATTCATAGACCGCTTGCTTGCAGGCATTGATGGATTCTGCCGGGAACTGGGCAATTCTCTTTGCCAGATTATCGACATACTCGCCAATTTCATCTGGGTCGAGAGCCTTGTTGATGGTGCCGAGCCGTTCTGCTTCGTCCGCATCGAAGTCACGGGCGCTGAGAATAATTTCCAGTGCTTTGCCCAGTCCTGTCTGGCGAGCCATCCTTGACGCTCCACCACCACAGGGTAGGATGCCCATCCCCACTTCCATTTGCATAAATTTAAATTTGCCACGGGCGGCGAAGCGCATATCGAGCGCGAGAGCCAGTTCATGGCCACCGCCCCGGGCGAAGCCCTCTAATTTGGCGATGGTTGCCTGGGGCACCTTGCTCATACGCTCACAGATAGCCTGCAAATCCAGAAGCTGTGCTTCTTCGCGAGATACAGCTTCATCGGACATATCTTTTAATAGCTCAGTATCGTAATGGCACACCCAGATTTCTGGATTGGCTGACTGAAATACCACCACTTTGGTTTCCCGATCTCGCTCCAGCCGCATCGCCAGGCTGTTTAAGTCGGCTAACATTTCCTGCCCTTGAACGTTCACCGGACCAAAGTCAAAGGTTACAGTTAGGATTCCATTGCCCTGTTTAGTCGTAAAGGTGGTAAAACCTTCGTATTTCATGGTGACTTCCTTTTAGTTGAGTGAAGTTAACCGCGCTAGCCTATTGGTAGGCTAAGACTGGTTTTAAGCGTTATTCTCAATACCGAATTTGTTGAGAATGTTTTCAATCTCAACGGTGAGTGCTTTTCTCTTTTTCTCGTCTAGTGCATCTGGGTGTGGTTGAGACCAGTTGCCTAAATCGTTGTCAAAATATTTGCTGCTAGCGTTTGAAAATTCATCATCGAGTGCCGCTCGAACCAATATATTGGCACCGATACTGAGGTCTTTTCCCTGTGTGCCGTAAGCATCTTTCACCATCTTGCTACCCAGAAATGATGCCGGGTTGATTGCAATAAATGACGGAGCTTTGTCCCCAAGTATCTGTGCGAGTTGAAAAGTCCACATAGTGAGAGCCAGCTTACTTTGCGCATAGGCGTCGCTGTCAGATAATGATTGGTGACCTTTGAATGCCTCAAGATTTACAGCTGCTTGCGCCGCAGAGGATAGGTTGATGATGCGGCCTTCGCTATTAAATAGTGGCAACAACTGTTTCGTTAACAAATAGGGAGCAATGACGTTTACGATAAATCGGACGTCGTAACCGCTATCGGTTGTTGAATTTTGCAGTTTAAATACACCGGCATTATTAATAAGGATATCAATATTGGAATGGCGCTCGCTTATTTGGGAGGCGAGCGCTATTACTTCAGATAAATCGGATAAATCTGCTCGAAATATCTCTATATGTGCTTCGGCAAAGTTTTTCTTTATGACCTCTCTTGCATTCTCAAGTTTCGTATCGCTGCGGCCATGCAAGAGTAAACTATGACCTTTTGCGGCAAGTAGCTTTGCGGTTTCTAGGCCGATACCGTCAGTACCGCCGGTCAATAAAATGGTTTTTGGCATTTGTTAGTCCTTTCCATGAAAATGTGGGAGAATTATGTCTGAAATTTTTCTCAGGGTTTCCTCGATATTTTCCTTATTAAATCGGAGATTCAGAGCAATATGGTTAACCCCAATCTCTTCTCGCGACTTTAGATATTCGTATAATTGATTAATACCGAGTCGATATCCCAGGTGTATGGGTTGCGGTAGGGCATCTGGATCATGGGTTATATCAATATAGAGAGGCTCCATAACCGGCTTACTCTCACTAGCGTTATTCCTCAAGTGGCTAATAAAGTGCTCTTGTATGGCAGCTGGCTGGGGGAAGGTAATCCAACCATCTCCGTTATTGGCTAACCAATCAGGTGACTGCTGAGAGGAACCGGTTATCAGTAGTGGTAGATGTGCCTCTGTCGGCTTGGGCAACATATCCAGGTCGCCGCAAACTGCTCCAAAGGCGTTTTGAAACTGAGGGTGGCTCTCTGCTAAATGGCGAATGTATTGATAACTCTCTCGAAATCGTTGTCCTCTCTCGGAGTATGAAATATTCATTGCGGGGTACTCTTCTGGACGATCCCCGCTGGCGATCCCAAGAATTAGACGCCCGCCACAGAGTTGGTCAACAGAAGCTGCCGCTTTTGCTGTGTGGGCTGGGTGGCGCAAGGGCAGAATAATACTGGCTACGCCGAGGGCGATTTTTGTTGTCTTACCTGCAAGGAGCCCGAGATAAACGAATGGATCAAAGATTTGGCCGGCATCGCCAAATGAAGGCACATTGAATGGAACGTCCCTTAGCCAAATCGCGCCAAACCCCAGCCTCTCTGCGAGTTGAACCCGCTCAATATGATTGAGCAATGTTGGGGCCGTGTTCATGCTGTAGTTTTCAATGGGAGCCACAAGACCAATGGAAAGTTGGTCCGCTTTGAATATGGCGTTGTAACCGTTATTGAGACGAGGGAAGCCGCTGTATCGATCTCTGTAGCTGGAGTGCAAGGCGATACCCCCTATACAGCACTGGTAGAGGGTAATGGGTTGTCAAAATCGCTGTTAAGGCACTGTGACGGATATCTGTTTGCACCGCCGTTTAGCAATAGTCTTACACTCATCTTTAATCTCCGGCAAAGTCTAGGTTAGTCACTGACTGACCCTGGCTCTTTATGCGACTGAAGCCTAATGCATTGGAAATTGCATATAAATGACGTATAAAAGGAATTCGGATTTTGGAGATAATGGATGGATACAGATGGAGTCAGGCTATTCGTACTAGCCGCTGAAATGCTCAATATAAGCGCTGCGGGGCGAAGGCTTGGACTAGCCCCCTCTGTAGCCAGCGCCCGCTTGTCCAAACTCGAAGTCCAGCTTGGGGCAGACCTTTTCCATCGATCTACCCGGAAGGTTGCATTATCCATTGAGGGTGAGGAGTTTCTCCCTTTTGCCAGAGAGATCATCGCCCAAGAGGATGCCGCCCTGGCTGCTCTGGGCCGTGGGAATTCCGCTGTGAGCGGAACATTAAGGTTTGCGGCCTCAAGCTCTTTCGTCCAACGCTTTATAGCGCCAATCCTGCCTGAATTTCTAGAAAGGTATCCAGACGTCAATGTAGAGTTGAAGTTGTCGGACGTACAAGTCGGCCTAATTGAGGGGGGCTTTGATTTGGCGCTGCGTAATTATGCCGTTGAAGACAGCAGTTTAATCGGGAGAAAGCTAGCGGATGACAAGAGAGTTCTGTGTGCGGCTCCCGCTTACTTAGATAAATATGGTGTTCCAGAAAAGCCCGAGGATCTTGCTGGGCATCAGCTTTTGGCTTTTATCAACTCAAAACCCAGAAAACTGATCTCTGCAAGTGATCAGAGTGTTTACGCATTTCCCCCTCCAAATAGTCAGTCCCGAGTGATTTGTGATGATGGTGCCAGTATGCGGATAGCTGCAAAGGCGGGAGTCGGTATCTGTATGAGTTCTATTTGGAATATTCAGCCAGAAATTGTACAGGGTTCATTAGTCAGGGTGTTACCTGAATACCATATAGAGGATCAATCGGCCATTTGGCTCGTATACCCCAAGTCCAATGTATTGACTGCAAAAGTACGAGTGTTTATTGACTATCTGATTGAAAAAATTGGAAGTCCTCCGGTTTGGGAGCGGTAGGTCGGTTGAGGTACAGGGATACCAAGAGAAATCGACTCTCTTTTTACAAATGTCTTCCCGATGAAATGCCCAGAGCTTACCTGATTATTGGTATTGCTGTTGGAGAACTGAATTTGTCTGATGGCCCGATAAACAGCCGAGGTGCCAGCCCCGGCTGTTTTCAATTTTATAAAGAGTTGAGGAATGCTTTGACTGTGCTTCTTTCTTCAGGAGTCAGAGATTCATAGTGATTTTTACTACTATTGGCCTCCCCGCCGTGCCATAGGATAGCTTCGTCCAGGCTTTTCGCTCTGCCATCGTGAAGATAGCTAACCTTTCCGGGGTTTCCATCTTCACCCTGTACATAAGTTAAGCTTCCTAGGCCCCATAGGGGAGGGGTTCGCCACATTGAGGAGGTGATTGCTCCCTCCTCAATGCTGTCAGCAAGTCCGGGGCCCATATCGTGGAGTAGGAGGTCGGTATAGGGGTGAATTGTTTGACTTCTCAGCTCGGCCAAAGGGTGGTTTTCACCGGTTTGCAGCGTTGGTAGGTGGCATGCTGAGCATTCCATTTGTTCAAAAATTGCTCTGCCTTGCTCAATTAAACTGGTATCTACGCTGTGCTCCGGGGATACACGAATACCTTCTGGGTAGCCGCTGGTTAGGCTCCGTTGGGCCGGTACACCCAGTAGCGATAGATATTGCGTAAGTCTTTCCAGTTCAGTTTCCGATACATCTATTTCAGAGCTGGTCGTATTACAGGGAGCGGGTGATTTTTGACAGTCGATAGATTGGAAGACAGGAGAGGTGATTCCCATATCCAGCAGCAAAGCTTCACTTACTTGGTGCCTCATACTACTCTTGCTGGCTTTCCAGCCAAAGCGTCCCAGTCTGGTTTCTCCTGTTTCCGGGTCGTTGATCCAGTGGGCTACACCGCGAATGCCATCTCCGTTGACATCGTTAGGGTCTTGCCGGGCAAGAATGGTGGATTCTGGAACCGCTTCCAATAATCCCATACCAATTACCTGGGGTGCTTGGCGAACTGAGTAAGCCGCTGGAGTATTCCCGCTGAATTGATAAACCGGAGTGTGCAATTGGACTTGCTCTCCATCAGGAAATTGGTGAATACGGGTTTGATAGCCGGAAACAACGACAGTTTGTGACTCAACAGCGTCTGTGGATAGTTGTTGAATATTCAAGCCATAAACCGGATCGGGATTGCCGTCAGCTTGGCGGGTCAAAATCGCATAAGTGTTAAGAGGTTCTCCAATCACTGCTGTCTTACTACGTCCATTCTGGATGTGGCAGCCAATGCAGCGCTCCTCGTTATAACGCCCATCAATCTGGCCTGTGTGGGCTGCAAAAACTGGATTTTGGTCGGGAAACTCTGAGTGAATACCTGAAATAAAGGATGTGTGGAAAAGGCGGCGCCCTTCAACAAACCTCTGGGTGTTTTCAATACCGATATTGTTAGCCATTTGCTGGAACATTCGGTGGGGCTCTTCCGAGTAATTGTAAGAAATACTAGTGTCACCACCGAGTAGCGTGTGTTCCGGTAAGGGTTCGGAGTCAAGGTTTGGCTCTATACCATACCAAGGGCTCAGTCCTTCACCAACTACATATAGTTGTTCGAAAGAGTAGTAACGCTCTCCACCGCCATCGGTAACCGGAGCCAATAAACGCGGTGCCGGTGCCAGTTCAATTTTGTCGCCGATCTTTAGGGGACTGTGGGGGGCTGTTCTCCAGTTCGCAGTAATATTCATCATGCACTCGCGCCTCACAGAATGACAAAGCGGTTGGTCTCCCTCAAATGCATTGTTAAAGCCATAGTTCAGTGACCAGCCAAAGTCTCTGACATTCGGATCGAGGATATTTCGGAAAAGGCTAAAGGTTGTCCCGTAGAAACTCCCCTGATTTACGTGCAGCCAAAACTCTACTTTGTCCCCACCAGCGGGAATGTTATCCCGTATCTCCAGTCCAAAGGTACGGTTCTGGAAGTAAAAAGGAGGGAAGGTTAGATAGCGGCCGGGTCCGCTATCAGGCTCATCCCAAGCTTCGCCTCTTTCTCGGGCGTGGCGCTCGGTAGGCCTGGCCCCCATCAGTGTTACGAGGGTTCCATCGGGCTCCGTATATTGGGTCTGTTCGATCACCTCTGTATCGATGGCAAACAGCGGTGTGTAATCGGGAATAGGGTAGTCGGGATCAATAGGCTTATCCGTCACAGGGTCCTGCGGATCTGTAGGTGTTTCTGGCTCGGGATCAGGCTCAGAGCTCGAACCCCAAATTTCAATTTCAAAAATTGAGTAGCCGTAACCATTATTGTCGCTTAACTCTGTGCCTAAAATACGTACATAACGATAATCCCCGCTGATATCCAGCATGTCCGTTCTGCTGCCAAAAACGCCATCGGTATACTGTGTGAGGCTTGTCCAATTCTGGTTATCATTCGACCCCTGGACGGTATAATTCTTTGCGTTAGCAGCTTCCCAGTGAATTACCATTTTTTTTAGTGTACTTTGGGATTCTAAATCTACCGTGATCCAGCTGGGAGATATCTGATGCTGAGATTCCCACCGAGTGCCCATTTCTCCATCAGTGGCACCGCTAGCGCTGTGCAATTCGCTGCTGGCGAAAGTGTATTTTCCTATCGCGAGGTTTTGTTCACCGGGCAGTCCCGGATTTGGTGTTCCGATCTCTCCGAGTACTTGAATCTCTCGAATGGAGAACCCCCAGTGATTACCCTCGCTTCGCTTTATCGCCATTACTTTTAAGTAGCGATAACTTACCGCGATATTAATTGTGTCGCGGCGTTCACCAAAAACACCCGCAGAGTGCTGGGAGAGAAGGTCCCACTGAAGGTTATCATTCGACCCGTGAACCTCATAGATCGCGGGGTTGGCCGACTCCCAGTCAATGAGTAGCTGTTCAATAGTACTCACTGCCCCTAAGTCAACCACTATCCAGCTGGGCTCTATGTTGTGTGCAGATTCCCAGCGTGTTGCGTGAACGCCATCAACGGCAAAAGCTGCGGAACTTATTTGGCTGCTCGCATAGGTTTGCTTTTCAAGCGCAATATTTTCGGCAGCTGTTGATAGCTCAGGAATTGTCGAAATTACCAATAGAAAAAGAAGTAAAATACTTCTTGAATAGAATTTAGGGCTGGCAGGGATCAAGTACATAATCATAATTCCATTCCTCTTATGTTGGAGTCTGGCCTCGCCGTGGCCACAGTGGCTATGGTATATCAAATTAATCTTATGTAATCTTTTGCACTAAATAACCCGCTTGTACGATCAGCTTCTGGTTTCCTTTAAGCTGGAAAATGCGAACATACAGCGGATTCATAAAGGCCTTTGCCCCTGAAACTCAATGAGTTAGAATTTTTTAGTAAGCACCCAGACAGTATTTTCGCAGTTTTTACGACCTTTATGGGGAAAATTGCTAAAATGGAATAATGGGCGGAAAAATATCTGCAAACTAAAGGGTGCTTTTCTTTTGCAATAACCTGAATTATTCCTTGGTTGGGATTTAGTTTAATAAATTCTCCTCTATTCTTTCGCATATTTCTTCCAGGTGAAATCCACCTTGTTGCTCAAGTCCTCGTGAAAGCTTCAATAATGAATCCGGATATTGCGCAATATAGTTTTGCTGGGTAATGCTATCTCTTTGCTTAAATCTTTCATACCAGGCGTTTAGCTTCTTGAAGCGACGGGGTAGCCTGACATCATAAAATTCATCCAGAAACATGATCAATGGAAATGTGACACAGTCGGCAATAGTGGGAGAGTTTCCGTAAATAAATTCGTGACTGCCATTGATTGCGGTCTCTAAAACATCTAGCCGTTTGATGAAATAGTAGGCTCCACTGTATCCGGCGTCTTTAAACTGTAGCTCTCTCTCTTGAAAAATCGGGCTAATATTATGGTTCCATATTGCCAGAATCGTATTTGCTTCATCTGCCATTGTGGTTAATCTAATAACTTTGGCATAGTCGATAGCAGTTTCCCCTATCATGCTTGGGCTGTGTTTTATACACATATTTGAATCCTATTCAAAGTCTCATACAGAGAAATAGCCTAATTTCCCGACTGGAATGAATGAAATTTAACCGTCTATAAGACCAAAAGCGCTTGAGTTTTACGCTAAATCTAGCGCTTTCCCTGGAGTAGAGCGCATATTGATTAAACAATCACCAGTATCCCTCTCTACTTAGGTATCTGATCTTGCCTGTAGTAGATAGAGTTGAAGCTCTCAATACTCTTGTAGAGCTTATCAGAGTAGTAATTTTCACTGGTTCACTTGTGTATAAAACTTAGTGCTTGGGTTTGGGAATACTTTCTCCAGGTAGTGAATGATCGCGAGAGATTCAGTAATTGCGTTTTCTTCATCGATTTTAAGAATTGGAAGTTTGCCATAAGGGTTGAGTTCTAATACCTCTGGCGGCGGCCACTTCTTCTCGACTTTGGGATCATACTCTCTGGACTTGATATTCAACCCTTTCTCTGCAAGGTAGATATGTATCCTGCGTGGATAGAGCGCCCAGGAAAAGTTATATATTTCTAAATTGTCTGTCATTTCCATCACCTTTATTGACATAAAGCGTCAAAGACTACTGTTGAAAACTCAATATCTGGCAACATTAGAAGTTACATGAGTGTGTGCGGTCATGCAACTTTTAATGTTACTTATGGCGTTTTTATACAGGAGAAGGTGTAGTAGCTAGGTGTTTGTGATTCACGATGGGGGCAATGCAGAGCGTGTGTTATAGAGGTCTTCGATCTCTAGTAGTTGCCTCAATCAATTAAATATTCCGGATTGGGAGGCCCTGAGTAATTCCGTAATACTTCTGCGGACCTGGAAGGCGCGTAGGTGGAGCGCATGGTCTTTAGCCCTTTGTAAGAGCTGCAATACGGCATTGTAGCCTTCAAGGTCCGCCCTATGGAACTTGTAGAACCGCATTGTGAATTTTTGGGAGACCTGGATATTCCTGCGAAGCTGCGCCTTGATTGAGAGCCGCTCTGAAAATCAGGGCATTATGTAATTATTCAAAGGCCCCTCAAATGACCAAAATCTAAAAAGGTTCGACCAGAAACTAAAGATTGAGATTTAAATTCCATATAAGTTACAGCTTTAGAGGGTGGGCGAGTTTGGGGTCTGCGCGGTATTTTAGCTGGCGCAGTCTACTTATATGATTTTTTGTTGCGTGTGAAATCAGAGAGTTGTCGATCCTGCGATTTTAAATCGCTTATTTATAGTCGCCGTAACCTCTTGGTTTAATAGTTTAACTAAAGATAAATTTTTCTGATTACTTACGTTTTCATCTACATATAAAGAACGTCAAAACAGGAAGTTGATATATGGAGCTGGTATTTAACAATGCCGTATTACGCCAAAACCTTATAGGTTGCCCTGCCAGCCATGCTGACGCCTTCAAAGAGACTGCTGCATCTCACCGTTGCGTTATTATTGTTCGTGCCACAGGACCAACCTGTACTCAATTGCTTGAGCAGGGATATGATACAAAAGGCTTTAGAATTCACGGGAAATCCTGCGACTGGGGACCGATGGCGGGCTTTGTTTTGCGGGACCCTCGTTTAAATAAGCACGGGATGAGAAAAGCCGCCTATAACCGAGGGCAGCACAGTGAGGCTTTTAGCGATGTAAACTCTGGCGCAGGCTGGACTGCATCGACAACACCTCTTTGCTTGCATCAAGAAAGGGTTGACTGGCTTATTCAGAGTGGAACGATCAATGTTACAAGAAAAACTCCAGATCGCTACGAAGGTGTAGCCAGCCATCTTAGCGGTATTACTTTTCATTATTCGCTTATCAGAGTGAATACATGTTTAGGAGATATGTGGGGTGTTTATATCGATAAGGAAAAGAGTCGGCAGGCGGGTTTTGTCCAGGAGCGCGGCAATATCGTTGTGCAGTATGACACCAAATACAAGGATATGTACGAACCTCTACTGGCGATGACCAATCCTGTGGAGCATCGCCATTTTCGCAATGAGCATCCGCTTAATGCGATTACTGGAGACTATGACTTATTTGCTATTTGGGCATTTAAGCAGGGGGCAAACAAATTTGATAGATATGGTGATGATCGCCGTGTTCTTGGTACTGCACAAGCTTGGTCACAGCGACAGCGTATCGAAACCCAACTGGAGAGAAATTTTACCACTCGGAGGCAAGGTACCAAGTTAGGCAATATCACTAACCGTATTTATGAAGTAAGCCAGACACTCAACGCCATTATTGGCAATGTGCGCAGTCCAGGGGGCGGGGCGGGCCAGTGGGGGCCATTCCCCAGAAGAAACGTACTGTGGCACAGCGATGAAGCCGCGCGTCCCTTTGTGAATGATGTGGACCTGCCTCTTATTGCATTTACTCCGGCACGCAGTGAAATAATCATCCAAAATTTGCAGGCTTTTAGAGAACTTATCGCAATGTGTACCATACATGGCGTCAAAGTCACTTTGGCTGAGGGCTGGGCAATGCCCCCCACCCATAACAAGCCCGATCGCCTTGGGCAGGGGTATAGCGCTCTTGTACCCCGCGATTGGCCCTTTGGGCAGAGACTGGTCCCACCTTGGTACAATGCTTAGTTGGCCGGCTAAGTGAAGTGAGGAGGGTTGGAAGAGGGGCCCTTGTCTTCGCTTGCTGCAATTGCACTCTAGTATTTCCCGGCGGCCCTTCGGATCAAAGGAGAGTTCTGCGGTGGGTCCTAGTCGCGGGTGCCGCAGACCGATAGGGTCACCGCTGATCTCGTAATAACCGTAACTACCCACTTAGCCTGCGGTGGGCACTCCCCGCAGCTCCTGCTTATTGTTCCGCAGCATTTCGTGAACCTTTAGTCATTTCAATTAAACTGACTTGAATTCCTCTGTTTATGATATAACATATCTTAAAATTGATTGGAGCCTGCTTGGCCACCTTGAATACTCGAAGGTTAAAAGGGTTATTGTGAGAGATACTTTAGGAATTTTGGCTTCTGGACTTTGCCTGCTGCACTGTCTTCTAACGCCTTTGCTGCCGGTTTTGGGTGGCGTGGGGATATTGGGCGCGTTGCAGGAGGACCAGTTTCTGCATCTACTTCTGCTTATACCAGTGGTGATCTTGGCCTTGACCAGCTTCCCGGCCTCCTGCCTACGCCACCAGCGCTATGCGGTAATGATTGTGGGATTCTCTGGGGCATTGCTATTGGTTGGCGCGCTTTACGTGGAGGGAATTTGGGAGCTGATTGCTAGCATTCTTGGTGCTGGTCTATTAATTGTTGCCCACTGGGTAAACCAGCGTTTGATATGTCGGATCGCTCTTATCGACTAGGTGGGGTAATGCCGTTCAGCGGAACCCTACTGGTTGCGTTTGGCGGTCTAGTCACTAGAGGTATGGTGAGTCATGCTTGCGGTGAGGCCATGCACAGTTGGCCAGGCCTAATACCTGTAGCTCTCAAGGTCCGCAGAGAGGCTGCCTAATTACCCAGAGACTCCCTGGTTATGACTTCAAATGTGATAATCTGGCACGCTTCAACAGCGTCATTGTTACCCTGTTTGAGAGGCTTCCCGGTATTTATGGGGCGGCAATGCAGTGGATCAGCTCCGGCGATTGGAGTTGAGTTGCCTACTGTTAAAGATAACGAATTGCAAATGAAATAGGCTATGAAAGCATCCCAAATCAAACAGACACTGAGTGTGGCAGAACAAACCTGTCGCAGCTCAGGGGCTCGCCTCACGGAAAAGCGCAAGAATGTTCTTACCGTTTTGCTGCGCTCAAACACCCCGCTCTCTGCCTACGAAATAGCGGAGCACTACAATAGTGCTTTTGGTGACTCAATTCCCGCCATGTCAGTCTACCGAATGTTGGACTTTCTGGCCGCAGAGAACTTGGTTCACAAACTCAATTCAGAAAACAAGTACCTGGCCTGTGCGCATATTGCCTGTGACCACAGTCACCAAACACCGCAGTTTTTAATTTGCAACCGCTGTAGCAAAGTGCGGGAAATCGGTATCAAGCCGGAAGTTATCACCGCGCTGCGCGATACGGTTGAGAGTGCCGGATACCATCTCCAGACATCTCAGTTGGAGTTGGATTGTGTCTGTGATGAATGCAGCCGGGATGCAGCTTAGTGGCAGAGCATCAGTTGATACGCGGGGTGGCCGCCAACGTTATTACCGGTTTTCTGGGCGTTGGCAAGACGACAGCGATCCGCCACCTTCTGGAGGCTAAGCCTGAGAATGAGCGCTGGGCAGTACTGGTAAATGAGTTTGGAGAAGTGGGCGTTGACGGCGCACTTTTTGAACCGGATCAGGAGGGTAGCGTATATATCCGAGAGGTACCCGGCGGTTGTATGTGTTGTGCGGCCGGCTTACCAATGCAGGTTGCTTTAAACCAGTTACTGGTTAAAGCCAGGCCCCATCGATTATTGATCGAGCCCACAGGCCTGGGGCACCCCAGAGAGGTATTGGCAGCGCTGTCTGATGCTGTGCGCAGTGGTGTTTTGGACCTTCGCGGTACGCTTACTTTGGTCGATGCCCGCTGCATTGAGGACGACCGCTACTTGCGCAGTGAGACTTTTCGGCAGCAATTAGAGGTTGCTGACTTGGTGGTGGCTAATAAGTCTGACCTCTATGGCCCTGAGGACTTGCAAAACCTTCAGCGTTTTCTCGCATTCTTAGGTGAAGATACAGAAAAACCGCTGCAAGTGGTGGAGCAGGGGCGTATAGAGTTGGATTGGCTCCAGCTCCCCTGTAGCTTCCAAGTTTCTTCAGGAAGTGAGCACCACCACTCAGCTACTAAGGCGGTGGATGAAGTTGAGCTGTTGCCGGAGTGTGGTTATCTCCGTTCGGAGAATAGCGGAGAGGGTTACTACAGCTGTGGTTGGCGTTTTAGCCCTGAATTTGTATTTGACTATGATGCGCTCTTTTCACTGTTCAGCGGCGTTGAAGCTGAGCGAATCAAGGGGGTATTTATTACCGAGCAAGGTGTTTTCGGATTTAACAAGGCCGATCAAGTGCTCACCGTACTGGAGCTGGATGACACACTGGAAAGCCGTGTGGAGGTGATTAACCCGGCACCTTTACACTGGGAGGAGATGGAAAGGTCCTGGCTCCATGCCCTGGCAGATAATCCAGATGCCGAAACGAAAGCTTTTTATGAACCCTAAATAGCGGTTAGGCCTAAAACTTATCACAAACACTGGTAGAGACCCTGATCGCTCTTCTTGCGACCGAGCTCCTTTAGGAACTCTCAGACAAAAAAGCCTTAAAGTTGTAACCCTGAAGTAACCCAATGACTATGAAACTACTTGGCCGCTTAGCAGTGGCGTTTCTTGCTGTATCCGGCATTTCGGATACCTTTGCCGCAGACCCCCTCAATGTTACCGGAGATAAGTTCCGCCAGCTGGAGGAGTTGTTGCCGACGCCTAATAGTTATCGTACGGCTTCGGGTGCTCCGGGTCATGCCTACTGGCAGCAGCAGGCGGATTACGATATCAAGGTTTCACTGGATGATAGCAAGCAACGGATAACTGCTTCAGAGACCATTACTTATACCAATAACTCGCCGGATACTCTGCGTTATTTGTGGGTGCAGCTGGATCAAAACCGCTTCAAGCCGGACTCCTCAGGCAATCTGGCGATACCGGTTGATCTGGAGGCTATTGCTCCAGACACGATTCCATTTAAGAGCTTTCGCCGTGCTGTCGCCTCCAGTGAATTTCCCGGTGGATACCAGATCACCAAAGTCGCCGACTCTCAGGGAAGGGAGCTTCGCCATACTATTGTCGATACCGGTATGCGAATTGACTTGCCCCAGCCACTGGCCTCAGGCTCCAGTGTGAGCTTTCGGATTGACTGGGCTTACAAGGTGATTGAACAGAAAGCACTGGGCGGTCGTTCAGGCTATGAGTATTTTGAGCGCGACGATAACTATTTATACGAGATCGCTCAATGGTTCCCCCGTATGGCTGTCTATAACGATGTTAGCGGCTGGCAAAACAAGCAGTTTCTGGGGCGCGGCGAATTTGCGTTGGAATTCGGAAACTACCGCGTTGCTATCGAGGTGCCGGCGGACCATATCGTTGCCGCTACCGGGGTGCTTCAGAATCCGAAGGATGTGTTGTCCTCCAAGCAGCGTGAGCGTTTGAAAAAGGCCCGCACTGCGAGTAGGCCAGTGATGATTGTTACTAAGGATGAGGCCCTGGAAAACGAAAAAAGCCGTTCCTCTAAACGCAAAACCTGGGTTTTTGAAGCGGAAAATGTCCGTGACTTCTCCTGGGCATCTTCGCGTAAGTTCTTGTGGGATGCGCAGGGTTACAAGAAGGGCGGAACTGACACCATGGCGATGTCCTTTTACCCGGAAGAGGGCACTCCGCTATGGGATAAGTACTCGACAGAGTCCATTATCCATACAATTGATGTCTACAACCGTTACAGTTTTGACTACCCCTACCCGGTATCCATTTCAGTCAACGGCCCTGTAGGGGGGATGGAATACCCCATGATCACCTTTAATGGCCCGCGACCGGAAATCGATGAGGCGGACCGCAGCAAGCGCACTTACTCCCGTCGCACCAAGTATGGACTTATCTCGGTTATCATCCATGAGGTGGGGCACAACTACTATCCGATGATTATCAATTCTGATGAACGTCAGTGGACCTGGATGGATGAAGGCCTAAACACCTTTGTACAGTTCCTGGCCGAACAGGAGTGGGAGGAAAAGTATCCATCTCGCCGTGGTGATGCACGAAAAATTGTCGAATACATGAAGAGTGAGAACCAAGTTCCGATTATGACGAACTCGGAATCAGTGCTTCAACTTGGTAACAATGCCTACGGCAAACCGGCAGCTGCGCTGAATATCCTGCGCGAGTCTATTATGGGACGTGAACTGTTTGATTTCGCTTTCCGGGAATACGCTCAGCGCTGGAAGTTCAAGCGCCCTATGCCAGCAGATTTTTTCCGCACTATGGAAGACGCGTCGGGTATGGATCTGGATTGGTTCTGGCGCGGCTGGTTCTACACCACGGATAACGTTGATATCAGCCTTGATGCCGTACACCACTATACAGTCGGTACACAAAACCCTGATGTGGAAGGACCCTGGAAGCGTGCCCAGCATGAGCAGGAACCCGAGACTATTACTGTTATTGAAAATCGCGCGAAAAAGTTAACCCGCATCGTCGATGGTAAACCTGAGCTGGAAGATTTCTATAACCAGCACGATATGTTCGATGTCTCCAATGAGGATCGCAATAGCTACCAGGTTAAGCTGGCGGCACTGGATGATTGGGAAAAAGACTTACTTAAAGTTGAGAGTAATGTCTACGTGCTAGATTTTAGCAATATTGGCGGTCTGGTAATGCCCCTGTTTTTGCGACTTGAGTATGAAGATGGCAGTGTTGAGGATCTGCGCATCCCCGCTGAAATCTGGACTCGCAATGCCAAAAAGACTTCCAAGATGCTGGTAAGGGATAAGAGTAAAGTGCTCAAATCCGTAGTACTCGACCCCCACTGGGAGACAGCGGATGTCAATGTGGAGAATAACTTCTACCCACGTCGTATTATCAAATCGCGCCTGGAGCTGTTTAAGAACGAGAAGCAGCGCAACTTGATGAAGGACTGGGATGTAGAGCTTAAAGAGGCAGATTAAGTCTTGAAGAAGAGTGCAGCTCGCTGACAATTAGCGTGGGGGGCTGCACTTTGTGCTTTTGCCCCTCCCAAATATTCACCTGAAACACTCATAGTGTATTGGTAGTAGTTGATGAAAGTTTTATTTTCTTTGTTACTGACAGTAACGACCCTGGTATTTGCCTTACAGGCAAATGCACATCGCTATCATTTTGGTTTGACAGACCTTTCCGTAAACGAACGCACCCAAAGATTGGAAATTTCCCATCGTTTTTTTGTTGCCGATATTGAGAAGGCTCTGTCACTAAGTGCCAGTAAAGAATTGAGTGAGGCTCAAAAGCAGATGGAACACTATGTCAATTCAAGGTTCCAGCTCAGTCAGGAAGGCGATAGTGTGCTGAAGCCCAATTGGGTGGGCATGGAGGCTGATGTTCACGATATCTGGATATATCAGGAAGTGCCTTTGGCTGCTATTGTCAGTAAGAATTTGACGGTTAAGCAGTCAATGTTGATGGAGGTTGAGCGGGACCAAGTGAACACTGTCAATGTCAATAATGGCAGGGAAACCCAAAGCTATACCTTAAAGCCAGGAGAGAGTAGGGTCGAGTTCAGTTTATAAATTGGAAATTTATCGAAAGCGCGTAACCCCCCGTCCTTTAGGGCGGGGAGAATGTCAAATCCGGGGAGCCGGTTAGCCTTCGGCTGATCCAAAATCAAACGTGAGCAATAGTCGCAGTTGGCCGGACTCGACACTGGGCGAACGATGGATTAAGCCACCCCCTTCATTGCCTTCCCAAAGTTCGCCCTTGAGTAGAGCAACTGAGCCGTACGCCAGGCGATTGATGGAAGTTGCGGGGAATTCCTGCTGGGTCTTTAAATCGAGGTTGTCAGGGTCAATAGAGCCTGGTGCCAACCACTCGGTCCCAGCACCCAAATAAGTAGTAATCAGACGGCAGGGCACTCGGTCTACATGAAATTTGGGGCACATTGCACCGCTTAGGGTTGTTAACCGAATACCGATTCCACTTAACTCAAACAGGAAACTGAACATATCTGCCAGTAACTGAATATCAGCACGTAGATATGGATAGGGCTCAAGCTCTGGTAAGGCTTCAGCGAGATGATTTATCCTGGTAGTGGGTAATAGAATTCGGCGATTGGGGGGTATACGACTGCTCAAGAGAGACTGACAGTCATTAGCTATATCAGCGGATAGCTCTCTTTGCCAGATAGCCATATTGATATCGGCCTGGAAAATATCGGCGAAAACTTCTCCGCTATCCGCTGATATGGCCCGGCGGGTATTTGGTTGGTTTAGCGCGGATACGCCTTTGTCTGTGCGAATCAGCTCAGCATTGTTTACTTGTGCAGCAAGTGGCTTATAGCTTCTTTCGGTAGAGTAATTAAAACTCAAAACACTCTCCTTTTAGGTAATTTCGGCTAGTTCAGCCTTCTTCTTGGGGGTTTTACCTGTATTGCTTTCAATTTTCCGGGTAGAGCGGTAGCGCTACCCCTCATTGGCCGGTTCTCTTTCCTTTTGAGATATGATGCAACATATCATATTTAGCCTGCTGAAACTAGGCAATCTCCTGGCACTGAAGGGTAAGAGTGAGCTTGAAAGCAGAATCGCCAGGGTAATTTGGATAGCAAAATGGGGGTGGAGGGCCAGTGCCCACCGACACTAAGTTAGTCGGTACTACTTTGATGGGATGCAAAACAGCTTATCGCAGATTTCTTTCTTGCCGTCGACATAATTTATCTTTGCTCAAATTTGTTCGACTAAAAATGATACAGTATAACAATTGGGTTTTGATGGCTTACCCCATTTAGGTGGAAGAGACAGGGAAATATTGCCAATGATTAGCGGACTTGAAGTGGGGCCGTAGATTCGTGTCAGTTTAAAGCCAGGATTGGTGTGTTACCCTGTTGGTTTGCCGTGTTTACAGATAAATTTTCGGTGAATATGCTGTAAAAAGACAGGCTCAGTGCCGAGATGCATCCAATACTGAGCCGTTGTTAGGAAAATACTGTTGAGTAAATATGAAAATAAAAAAATCTATTGTTTACAGGTTCGCAACCACTGCATTACTTGCAGGAGTCAGTTACTCCAGCCTTGCTACTGGGAAAGAGAGTATTTCGACCGAGGGAATGTGGCAGCCGCACCAGTTGCCTGAGCTAGCCCAGGAGCTTCGCGGATATGGTCTTGAGCTAGATCCAGCCAGTATGACCAAGCTCACTGAATTCCCAATGAATGCAGTGATCAGTTTGGGGGGCTGTTCGGCCTCCTTTGTCTCTCCCAAAGGGCTGGTGATTACCAATCACCACTGCGCCTATGGCTCAATTTCTTATAACTCGACAGAATCCAAGGATTTACTGGCTGAAGGTTTCCTGGCCGGGGACTTATCTGAAGAGTTGCCCGCTGCACCGGGCTCCCGTGTCTATGTCACCGTGGCAATGAATGAAGTAACGGATAAGATCAACGGCCGTTTGACTGATGATATGGATGGTGCTGCACGTTTTGCCGCTATCGAAGACGCGGAGAAGGCACTGGTTTCCGAGTGTGAGAAAGATCCAGGGCACCGCTGTGAAGTCTATAGCTACTACGGCGGCTTGAACTACTACCTGGTTAAGCAGCTGGAAATTCGCGATGTACGTTTAGTCCATGCGCCGGCGTCCTCGATCGGAAAGTTCGGTGGTGATATTGATAACTGGATGTGGCCTCGCCATACCGGCGACTATGCTTTCTATCGAGCCTATGTTGGCAAAGATGGCAAACCGGCTGATTACTCCAAAGATAATGTTCCCTACGAGCCTAAATACTATCTGCCCGTAGCGGCAAAAGGCCCAGAGGACGGTGATTTTGTGATGGTTGCCGGTTATCCGGGCCGCACAAACCGTTATCGCACGGCACAAGAAGTGGAAAGCAATTTCAATTGGTACTACCCAAATATGCAGCGGGTATTGCGAGAATGGTCCGAAACGATTGGTAGCGCTACCGCAGATAATAAAGATGCAGAGTTGAAGTATGCCAGTCTTGTGGCAGGCTTGAATAATTACTCTAAAAACTTTACCGGCATGATGGAAGGATACCGCCGCAGCGACCTGTTGCAGCGTAAGCAAAAGCTGGAAAAAGATTTGCAGGTGTGGGTGAATTCAGACAAGACCCGCCAGAAAAAATACCAATCGACGATCGATGACCTTGAAGCGCTGGTTGTTGAGCAAGAGTCAACTCGTGAACAGGACCTAGCTATCAATTACATGGATCGTTCTGCCATGTTGGGCGCTGCACGCAAGTTGTATCGCCTAGCAAAAGAGAACGAAAAACCTGATACCGAGCGCAAGCCGGGTTATCAGGAGCGCGATATGACTCGGTTTTCCGAGGGTATGCGTCGTATTGAACGCAGTTACGACCCATCGGTAGATAAGCAGATTTGGCTCTACTTCCTGGAGCGCTACCAGGCACTTCCGAAGGCACAGCGTGTAGCCAGCTTTGACCGTTTCTTAAATCTCGATAAAGGCAATACTGATTTAGCGGCAATGCTCGACAAGATGTATAAGGAAACAGAGCTTTCCGATGTCGAGGTGCGTGAAGCGTGGATCGGTAAAAAGCCCGAAGATTTCAAAGAGAGCAAAGATCCGTTTATCCAGTTGGCAGTGGCTATGTACGACGACATGCTTGCGCGAGAAGAGCACGAGGAGTCCATGAAAGGACGCTTTGCTCAGCTCCGCCCACAGTATATGGAGTTGCTGATCGACTATTACCATTCACTGGGCAAGCCGGTCTATCCCGATGCGAATAGTTCTCTTCGTGTGACCTATGGGCTGGTTAAAGGCTACCAGCCACCAGCTGGTACGATTAAAGAGGCTGCCGATGGCAATGACGGTAAGAACAGATTTGTACCTTTTACAACTTTGCGTGGTATTAAGGCGAAGTATACCGGTGAGGCTCCATTTGATGCCCCTAAAGGATTGATGGAGGCTATCGACAAGAAAAATTCTGGCCGCTACTACGATAAGCAGCTGGACTCAGTGCCGGTTAATTTCTTGAGTACTGTAGACATCACCGGCGGCAACTCCGGTTCTCCGACAATGAATGGTCGCGGTGAATTGGTGGGTGTTGTATTTGATGGTACCTACGATAGTATCAATGCTGATTGGGACTTCACCGATAATACTCGGGCTATCCATGTGGACATCGCTTATATTCTCTGGGTAATGGAGAATGTTGATGGTGCTGGCTATCTGGTTCGAGAGATGGGGCAGTAGTCAGGGTGTTCTATACGCTGGGAGCTGGCAATAGCTGAACAGCGCAAATAAGTATCCCCGGGGAGCAGGCCTCTCCGGGGATATTTGTCTTTATACGGGCGAATGCCCCTGGCCTTTATGCAGCTAACTGCAATTCTGAACTCCTTATCCTGTAGTTGTGTTTTGAGTAAAGTCGTCATAATCCTTCGTTCAATACGGAGTATTGGATCAAGAATCGACTTAAAGGCACTATCTGCCTCTAGATTAAGTCAACTCAACTATTTCTTTGTATCTAAACTCCAAAAGTATGGGACCCTTTGTAAAAAGTAGATGCGATTTCATGATAGGTTTTTCCATTTAGCTAAGGGTATAGTAGGTATGATGATTACGTCGATAGCCGGGTATACCCGCTTTATTTTTCCAGTTGTTCTCCTATTGTCGAATATGACCTTTGCTGAGTCGGTGCAAGACACGCAATATGTTGGGAGTAAGGATGCCAGCTTATTTGTGGAGATCGCAGGCGTTGATAAAGAAAATCCACTGATACTCTTTTTACATGGCGGGCCTGGCGATGTGGAACTTGGCTTAGTTCCCTTTCAAGCAACAACTGGGCGGAAGTTGGAAGAAAAATATTTGGTCGCGTACTTGCATCAAAGGGGAGCCGGGAAGTCTCCTGAGGTTAAAGATGCGACCCTAACAATTGATAATCACCTTGGGGATGTACGCAGTATTGTTAATTTCCTCAAGAACTTTTATAAAAAAGATAAGATTACTTTGATTGGGCATTCATGGGGTGGAGCTTTGGCTGCCCTCTATGCGAGCAAACACCCTGAAGAACTGGACAACATTGTATTCATCTCTTCTTTTCAGGATGCACAAGCGCAAGCTAAAACCAGTTTTGATGCAACTCTGCAATGGTTTAAAGGGGAGGGCAATGAGCTGGCAATAGATGAATTAAAGCAATACCAAGATAATCCTGAAGATAACTATTTTTTCCTTTCTAAATGGGCAAGCCGGGCAAATGGCAGTATAGCTAATGGGGTTGATATCCACAGATTTATTGTGGACCAGAATATTAATAATGAGTTTCCAGGGTGGGAAGAGCGGCGGGGAGTTCTAGCGGGAAAGATGGAGGAGGAGCTTCAGGCTTTCAGTGTTAATGGGGGAATTGATAGTATTCAAGTTCCCGCGCTATTTGTTGTCGGCAATAAAGACACAATCACTACCTCTTCTCAAGTAAAGGCAGATTTTGAGCGGTATAGCGGACATAAGTGCCTCTCAATACTTGAAGATAGTCATCACCTGCCTTTTCTGGATGCTGAGGAAGCGCTTAGTGAGAGCCTGCTTTTATTTTTAGAGAGCGGACACTGTGCCAATTTTGTTCTTTAGCCTGGTATTGCTGGCAGATGGGCGGCGAACTAAAATGCAGATCATAGAATAATTTGCCTGACAGGGGGTATTGGAATGAGTCTTAGGAACCAGCCGGATAGTTATGGTTCTATAGCCAAATGGCTGCATTGGTTAACGGCCCTGTTATTCTTAGGCGCCTATGTTTCAGTATACTATCGGCATTGGTTTACTCAGGAAGAGACACCGGCGAACTGGACTGCCTTGCAGCTACATCTTTCCATCGGCATCACTATCGGAGTGCTTGTCATTCTTAGGATTGTTTGGCGCCTGACCAACCCAATACCACGACCAGAGCCCGGGACGCCTCTGGAACACTTTGCGGCTCACGCTGGTCATTTCCTTCTCTACCTCATTATGATCATTGCCCCACTGACCGGCTATATCGGCACCGGTGCGGATACGGACTATTTTTTTCTGTTCGAGATTCCCAAGTTTGAGAGTACCCAAGCTTTTGTTGCAATAGTGCAGGAGCAGATGGGGCTAACGTTTGAAGAGTTTGAGAAGCCAGTCGACTTTATTCATAAAAAGGTTCTGGGAGAGTGGGTGGTGTGGATCTTGGTTTTGGGGCATGCCATGGCCGCCCTCTACCATCACTACGTGAAAAAAGATCGAACTTTACTTAAGATGACAGTGACTTCAAAGTCAAAAAATAGAGAATAAATTTTGGCAGAAATTGTTGGCAAATAGTCATTGAGTGCCAAATCCAGACCTTTTACTCTCCAGTTTTGCAGGCTACCAGCAGCAGTTGGACTTGAGGTGAGAGTTAGAGGTGAGAGTTATATGAGGTATTTGGCCCTTGCTTTGCCGCTATTTCTAATGGGGTGTATACCCGACTCCAAATTTTATCGAATCGCACAAGTTGAGATGACATTGCAGCTCGTCTGCCAGCAGTTGCTGGCAGACGAGCTGCAAATTGCTACAGAATTATTCAGAGGCTCCCTAGCTGCGACTTAAGCGGATGGCCTTCCGATCCCTGGTCTTATGCCTGGGTAGGGCCAGAGAAATAAGGGCAGTTAGCAGGAGAAATCCGCTGGAAATCAGCAGGCAAGCCACCAATCCCATTGTTTGAAATACCCATCCTGAAAGCAGTGTCCCCAGCAAGCGTCCAGCCGCATTTGCCATATAGTAGAAGCCGACATCCATAGAGACACCGTCTTCCCGTGCATAAGCGACAATCAAATAGCTATGCAGGGAGGAGTTTACAGCGAAGAGTACGGCAAAGAGCAAAAGCCCCCCCAAGACCGCAATCTGCGCGTCCATCCCTTTGTGTAGCGCGACTGCTATCGCGGCGGGCGCAATAGCAAGTACAGCTGCCCAGAGGAATGCAGCTCGGCCGTCTGGTGGTAGGGCTGAGCCTATTGAGGTGATTTTGGGGGCCTGAGTTTGCACAATACCGTAACCGATCACCCATAATGCCAAGAAGGCACCTACTTGCCAGTGACTCCAGCCGAATTGGCTGGCCAGGAAAATGGGCAGGGCGATAACAAACCAGACATCCCGGGAAGCAAACAGGAGTAGGCGTGCGGCCGATAGGATATTGACCGCAGGGCTCTTGGAAAAAATATCCCTAAAGCGGCTCTTTGCTTTAGCCTTGCCCAAGTCCTGCTTGAGGTATTTGAGGCTCAATAGCCAAACACCCCCAAGAGCGGCGGCCATTGTGGCAATTGCGCCATGAAAATCCAGTAAAGCGAGTAGGGCTCCACCAAGGAAAAAGCCCAAACCCTTTAAGGCGTTTTTCGAGCCGGTAAGTAGTGCGACCCATCGATACAAGCTACCACTGGCCCCGTCGGGCACCAGCAACTTGATTGAGCTTTTTGCACTCATTTTATTTAAATCTTTGGCGATACCGGATAGGGCTTGGGCGGCCATGACCAGTGGGACGCTAAGATACTGACTGGGTACCAGCAGCATGGAAAGGGCCGCGACCTGTAAGGCCAATCCCAGATTCATGGTCCGATTGAGTCCAAATCGGGCCCCGAGCCAACCGCCGATAAGATTGGTGACGACACCAAAGAATTCGTAGAAAAGGAAGAGTAGGGCAATTTGTAAAGGACTGTAGCCGAGCTCGTGAAAGTGCAGCAGCACCAGCATGCGCAGGGCGCCGTCAGTCAGGGTAAACGCCCAGTAATTACCCGTTACCAATAGGTATTGGCGCACCGGCGACGATAAGTTGTGAAGAAACTGCATGATCGTGTTCTGTATACTGCTACTCACTTGGGCTGCTTAGCCCATGGCGCCAATCATTCGGGCTAATTCTGCCGTGCGGTTGGCGTAGCCCCACTCATTGTCATACCAGGCATAAACTTTGACCTGGGTGCCGTTGACGACCATCGTGGAGAGGGCATCAATAACACTGGACCTGGGGTCGGTTTTGTAATCTACAGAAACGAGGGGCCTCTCTTCGTAGCCGAGGATATTTTTTAGTTCGCCCTCTGCCGCTTCTTTGAATAGCTGATTTACGGCCTCAGCGGAGGTGGCTGTTTCCACTTCAAAGACGCAGTCTGTCAGTGACGCATTGGCGAGCGGGACACGAACCGCGTGGCCGTTGAGGCGACCGGAAAGCTCGGGAAAGATAGTGGCAATCGCCGTAGCCGACCCCGTTGTTGTTGGGATCAGACTGGCTCCGCAGGCACGGGCTCTGCGCAGGTCTGCGTGGGGTGCATCAAGGATAGTCTGGGTGTTGGTGATATCGTGAATTGTAGTGATTGAGCCATGGCGAATACCCAGGTTTTCGTGAATCACCTTAACTACTGGGGCAAGGCAGTTGGTGGTACAGGAAGCGGCGGTAATAATCCGGTGCTGATCCGGCTGGTAAATATGCTGGTTTACCCCAAGGACAATATTGGGTACACCGGCTTCCTTAACCGGTGCAGAGACCAGTACTTTCTTTACGCCTTGATCGAGATAGGGCTGGAGCAGTTCGGTAGTTTTCATTTTCCCCGAAGCTTCTACCACCAGGTCACAGTTGCGCCAATCCGTATCTGCAATGGCAGTATTACGGCTATAGGCCATCGTTTTGCCATCAATTTGGATTGTATCGTCAACGGCTTTGGCCTCTCTATGCCAGCGCCCGTGGACAGAGTCGAAGTTGAGTAGGTGGGCGAGTGTGGCGGCATCGCCGGCGGGGTCATTGATCTGGATAAACTCCACTTCCGGCCAGTCCCAGGCCGCTCGCAATACCAGGCGGCCGATACGGCCAAAGCCGTTAATCCCAATTTTGATCGTCATTGTTACTGTACTCCGTTTCCCTTTCGGTATATATGAAAAATCATATATATTGAGTTAAATTGAATCTGTGATCGGCGGTAAATCTCAGCAGCACAGACTTGTGCGCTCAGGCCGGTCTCCCATTTGAATTAGGTTGTTAAGATCTTCGGTAATAAAATGCTGGTTGGCCTGCAAGGTGTCGAACAGTACAGATTTTGCCCAGGCACTCAGGTCTGGGTTAATTCGGTAAAATACCCACTGCCCCTGGCGGCGATCCTGAAGTAGATCAGAACTCCTTAGCAGCGCAAGGTGCCGGGAAATCTTGGGTTGGCTTAACTCGAGGGCTGTCGTTAATTCACACACGCAGAGCTCCTCCTCATGAGCGATAAGCAGCAAGGTGCGCAGGCGCGTATCATCGGCTAGGCATTTGTAAAACTGTACTGGGTTCATACCGCTCTTCTACGTCTATCCACCGTGGACAACTCCCTGCCCGAGTTAGGCGGAGTATCCACTTTCTCCGCAATTATATATGGAAAAACATATATTCACATCCCTAAAAAAGCCCACTGGAGTAGTGGGCTTTAACGCCTGTTTAGAGCTTGAATTCGGCCCAAACCGGGGCGTGGTCAGAGGGTCGCTCCATAGCGCGGATATCATAATCCACACCGGTGGCCACGCACTTTTCCAATAGCGGGTTGGTGGCGAGGATCAGGTCGATGCGCAGGCCGCGTCTGGGCTCGCGATCAAATCCACGGCTGCGGTAGTCAAACCAGCTGAATACGTCATCTGCTTCCGGGTTTTGTGCGCGGAAGGTGTCGGTGAGCCCCCAGCTTTCAATTTTTTGCAGCCATTCGCGCTCTTCTGGGAGAAAGCTGCATTTGCCGTCGCGCAACCAGCGCTTGCGATTGGGTTCGCCAATACCGATATCCTGGTCGCTGGGGGAGATATTCATATCGCCGATCACCAGTACCGGGGCTTCCGGTTTGCAGGTGGTTTGCAGATAGCTATCCAGATCGGCGTAGTATTTCTGCTTGGCGGGGAACTTCACCGGGTGCTCACGACTTTCACCCTGGGGGAAATAGCCGTTGATAACCGTGAGGGGTTCGGGGCCGCCGATATCAAACTTGCCAGCAACCATGCGGCGCTGGGCATCGCTGGTCTCACCGGGAAAGCCGTATTCACGGTCAATAAATGGCAGGCGTGAGAGCAGGGCAACACCGTAGTGTGTTTTTTGGCCAAAATAAATCAGCTCATAGCCCAGATCTTTAATCGCATCTACTGGGAAATCCTCGTCGGTAACCTTGGTTTCCTGTAAGCCGATAATGTCGGGTTGGTGGCTGTCCACCAAGGCCTGCATCTGGTGCAGACGGGTGCGGATACTGTTGACGTTAAAGGAAACTACTTTCATTTCTTCCCCCAAATAAAAAAGGCCGGGCTAGCCCGGCCTAAAAATTAGTTCGCGGACTGGGTGCATGCCGCGCACCCAGTACCTATCAATATTTAGAAATTGGCAACTTGGGGCGGGGCCTTGCTGGCCTTAGTGGCCAGGCCGATAAAGTCCGCCATTATATAGCCCGCTTCATTCAAAATAGGATCTTTTTCCAACTTGATCTCTACAGGGCCACCAACGCTGGCGACTTCCTCAGATTCGCTCTCCTCGTATGCCTCAAAGTTTTCGTAAACTTCCAGACCTTTAGCCTTACGGCGACGATTCTCCATATCCAGCAGACGCTGATTAACAGATTTACGCTCTTGCTCGCGAGTTGATTCATTTAGGGAAACAAACTTTTTGTCTGCTCGCTCAGAATCAAACTTGAACTGGTCGCGCAGGAAGACGAAATCCGGGTCTACTTCTGTGCGCTTGGCATGCTTGTTGATCAAGCTTGGAATCAGCATTTTCAGGTTGAAGTACTTCGCGTGAGGTACTGCGTGGATACGATCCCAGGGTAGGGCGGTATCGTAGGCGCTCTCACCTACGTTCTCGGCATCGATCAGCTGTGGCATATCGATATCCGGCTTCACCCCTGCGTGCTGGGTGCTGTCACCGGAAACCCGGTAGAACTTGGATTGGGTGATTTTCAGCTGACCTTCCTTCAGTGGTGCCATCGTTTGCACGGTACCCTTACCGAAAGACTGGTTGCCTACCACCAGGCCACGATTGTAATCCTGGATTGCGCCGGCAAAGATCTCAGACGCAGAGGCCGATAGGCGGTTGATCAGCACCATCAGCGGCCCACGGTACATGGCGCGGGAGCGCGAGCGATTGTGGCGAGAAATTTGCTCGTTAGCGTGGCGAATCTGTACTACCGGACCCTGATCGATAAACAGATCGGTAAGCATCGTGGCTTCTTGCAGCGAACCGCCGCCATTGTTGCGCAGATCCAGGATAATGCCATCGACATTTTCCTCTTTTAGCTCACTCAGCAGGCGGGCTACGTCCCGGGTGGTGCTTTTGTAGTTGGGGTCGCGACGGCGGTAGGCATCGAAATCGATATAGAAGGTCGGCAAGTTAATTACCCCGATCTTGTAGCTCTTGCTACCGTCGGAGAATTCAAATACCGCTTTCTTCGCCGCCTGATCTTCCAGCTTCACTTTGCTGCGTTTGATCAGGATGGTCTTGTGGGTGCCGTCACCGCCTGTGGGAATGGTTTCGAGGCGCACATAGGTGCCCGCCTTGCCGCGAATCAGGTCTACGACGTCATCCAGGCGCCAGCCTACAACGTCGACCATTTCGCCTTCCTTATCCTGGCCAACACCCACAATTTTGTCGTTGGGTTTGATCTTGCCAGTGCGATCGGCAGGGCCGCCATGGACCAAGCGTGCAACTTTGGTGTACTCCTCATCCGCTTGCAGCACTGCACCGATCCCCTCCAGCGAGAGGGACATGCTCATATTAAAGTTTTCCAATGAGCGCGGTGACAGGTAGTTACTGTGTGGATCGTAGAGGCGAGTCAATGAGTTCATATAGAGTTCGAACACATCGTCACTCTTTTGCTGTTCAAGGCGCTTCTTCTGGCCTTTGTAGCGGCGTACAAGTAGGTCTTGGATCTCCTCATCAGATTTACCGGTAAGGCGAAGATTGAGGATGCTGCTTTTTAGGCGCTTGCGCCACAACTCATCGGCAGCACTGATAGAGGTGGGCCACTGACTCTCTTCCCGGTCCAGCTCTAGGGTTTCATCCCGAGAGAAGTCAAAAGCGGGAAGGCCTTTTTCCAGATGGGACAGAATACTGTCGAGGCGATCCCCCATCCGCAGGCGGAAGCGGTTATAGATACTGAATCCTGCGGTGACGTCACCAGCGCGAAGCTGATCATCCATCGTCGCCTGCCACTCGCGGAATTCGTTGATGTCAGAGGCGAGGAAGTAACTTTTGGTGGGGTCGAGTGCATCGATATACTCGCTCCACAAGTCCTCGGACATTTCATCGCCGATCTTAATTTTGTTGTAGTGCAGCATTTCCAACTTGCTGACTATTTCCTGTGCGGTACTGCCCTGACCCTCCTCGGGAGCCAGTCGCTCTGGTTCTGCCAGAGCACTTGTGGAAAGAAGGCCAATGACCAATAAGCCGGAAAAGTAAGCGGCGATCCGATTGGTAAGCATAGGGAGTCTCTTTATACGTCCTACTTCATAGGCACCGAGCCCTTATGGCTTGGCGACTTATAGCTTAGGACAAGTATAAAGGCTGAAAGCTCCAAAGGGCATGAAATACATCTAATCAGAGATGAACCTTTCCCTTATTACTGGGATTTAGCAAAATATCTTTTCTTCCTGGCCTGTTTCTTAGGGGTTTTTTCTGGTTTTTACAACTTTACTATGCATGGCCATCACTGTAGTTGTGTCACCTTGAAGGTAAAAAAACGTTAAATGCGAGCATTTTGACCTGATGGTCAGAACCATTTTGTGACTTTTGTAGCTTTTGAGGTCACAAGGGGCTGTGATCGAGTGCCGGTATGGGAGGGGCTTATAGAGCCTTCACACAGGCCTATGAGGGAAACTTTCTGGGCGCAGTCAAACCTTAGTCCGAGCAGGGGGCTCAAGTCATCAGTGTTATTGCCGGACCAATCAAGACAGATATGGCTGATGCAGCAGGCATGGGTGAGTCCCGCTTGATGGTATTTTGAAAGCGCTCAAAACCGGTGACTTCTCTGTTTACCTGGACGATATGGCGAAAGGCGTTGCGAAGATTTACGGCCCCTTTGCCAAAGCTGTACTTGAGATCGATATCTAAATTGAAGAGAGGACTTGGTAATGTTACTTGACACCCCGCTGTGCGACTTCGGTTGGAAGGCGCCCGACTTCACTTTGAAAGATCCTGGCGGTAAGCGCTATCGGATGTCAGATCACCTGGGAGATAAAGGGCTCTTGATCGCATTTATTTGCAATCACTGTCCTTACGTTCAAGCGATAGCTGACCGTCTTGCAGAGGATGCTCGGGATTTGCAACGGGAAGGCATTAATGTTTTGGCCGTTATGTCGAATGACTATAGAGACTATAAGATCGATAGTCCTCCTTATATGGCGAAATTTGCCCGTGATCATGGATTTACTTTCCCCTATCTGGTCGATGAGGATCAGTCTGTAGGGCGGGCCTACAAGGCGGTATGCACACCGGATTTCTTTGGACTCAACAAAAACGGCGAGCTTCAGTATCGCGGTCGAATTGATGATGCAGATATGGGCAGCCCTATTGGGCGTACCAGGGAACTCGTCAACGCAATGAGGGAGATTGCAGAGACCGGACAGGGTCCGAGAAAGCAACAGGCAAGTATAGGGTGCTCTATTAAGTGGAACGGCAGCTACGCCCAGTATTGATCTGCATACATCTTCCACCGCAACAGACTGAAGCTACTACTTATTTAATAAATTGCATTATGTATATCTCGCAACTCATTGATATCTAAGTATTTTTTATTTGTTAAAGTAATTTATAACCCAGCCCCTGTGTCAGGATAGTTGCCGCCTTTGGACTTGCACGAGTGGGGGTTATCTCTGTGCCTGATCTCCGTGAGTTCGAGCATCATCTGGTTGCGGGGTGTAGCTCAACCGTGCCGCAAATGAGTTGCCCAATTTCGTGCCTGAGCTGAACTTCAAAGTGAACCGGAACCTGAGAAGTTGACAGGATGGTAGCCTTTGCTTAAGTGGTGATAGTTCAATTTTTGCTCCGGGGCAGGATATGACTAAAGCGGTAGAGGTAGACATTCTGGTGCTGGGTGGTGGCATTCAGTCGGTCTCACTATTGCGCGAGCTATCGACAGAGTTTTCTGTGGTCGCGATAGATCAGGGGTTGGACGACGCCGAGTCATTACATTTCCATGGTTACTTTTCGTCCGGTTGGAATGCCGCACACCCAAGTGCGGCAAAGGCTTACCGGCAGGCAGCACAATCCTGGCGCGCACAATTGGAGAGTGATGGTGTTAATAGTCGTGTGACGGACTTCTACGCCGCGCTTCCCAGGGAGTTTTTGGACGTTGTACAACCCAATTGGGCTGCGGCGGGCATCTCTGTCGAGGAGGTGCCAATACCCGCTCCACTGATTACAACTAGCCTGCCATCCCATCAGTGCTTTCGGTTTGACGATGACCTTATGTTTGATGGTGCTGAAGCCTATCGGCGTTTTAGTGCCCCGGTAAATGAGCAGATCGCGAAGGGATATGTTCGCAGAATCAATAAAGAGGAGGGGGAGATCACAGAGGTCTCTGCGGATATCGGAGGCACCTCTCACCGGATAAAGCCCCAGCTAGTGCTTTCAGCCTGTGGAGCGGGTAATGCCGCAATACTGGAGGGGCTGGGGGTGCCCGATCAAATTGTGCAGGATGCTCAAATTGTTCGCCCCCTGCATATGCTGCTGGCAAAGGGGACCAGTGTGCCTCCAGTTTCGGCATTCCTGATGGACCTGGTTGTGGCCTACCACCCGCTGGAAACGGGGGAGGGGCTTTGGATACTCACCTTAAACCCGCAACAGCCCAGGTTTCGCCCCGGTGTAATTGATATGAGGGTGCCCCCGCCGGTAGAGAGAGGTCTTATTCGCGACACTTTGGCGCGGTTGGCAAACTGCATGACCGGTTTTGAGGACTGGGCTGCCAGTTGCCACTGGAGTGTTTACGCAGGCTGGAAAACAGATGCGCCGGGGCCGAATGGTGAAGCTCTGGTTCAACTGAGCTACCCGCGCCCATACCATTTACACAGTTTTGATATCAGTAATTTTCTCTGTATC
This sequence comes from Microbulbifer regidiadema (SeqCode), assembly GCF_052466995.1. Lineage (NCBI taxonomy): Bacteria > Pseudomonadati > Pseudomonadota > Gammaproteobacteria > Cellvibrionales > Microbulbiferaceae > Microbulbifer > Microbulbifer regidiadema (SeqCode). The sequence continues at coordinate 925,278 of NZ_CP174297.1, forward strand.
TGGCCCAATCACTGGGGACTTGCTATCGGTGCTGCGCAAGAGGCCGGCCAGTGGGTGAGGGCGCGGATACAGCCTCTCAGCACTCAGGATTCGGTAATGCGAGCGTTGAAGCTGGAGGGGGAGAGCGGCCCGGCGGTCCAGAACAAGTGGCAGAGTTGCGACTTGCCCTGGTCCCCCTGGGAGGTGTTTTGTCGGGAAATGGGTTGCGGCCCCAAAAGCGGCGAGTCCGGTTAGTGAAGGACTCGTATATGTTCTCGCCCCTGGCGCATAGTGGGGGAGAAGCGGATCATATCAATTAGAGCGTCGATATAGTGCTCACCCAATTCACCGATATCCTCAATTCTTGAGGATAACAGCCAGGTTTCAATTACCCCGAACAGGCCCCCGTGTAACATCTGTAGGGCGAGATCTACATCCAGGTCCTCAGGCAGCTGCTGCTCGGTGACCGCGAGGGCGATCAGTTGGCCCATCCGTTCGAGCCCGCGAGTGCGCCCCTGCTTCATGCGCCGATGAGTTTCACTGCTCTCGGTAATTTGTTCTTCACAGGGATGGAAGATAATTTCTAGTACCTGCTGCCACTCCGGGTTACAGGCAATTTCCTGGAATAGCCATACCCAGCGCGTCCGCAGTGTCCCAAGTGGGTTGATGGTGAGCTGATCGCCGGCATTATTGCAAAGTTGCTCACCGGGCAGCACCATGCGTTCTGTCAGTGCGAGGAGCAAACCGGTTTTGCTGCGGAAGTGGTCGGTCACAGCCCCGTCACTGACCCCGGCCAGTTTTGCGACTTCGGAAAGGGATGGGCGGCACACGCCATATTCATGAAACACACTGAGTGCAGCGTTCAATATACGCTCACGAGTGGTTGAAATTTGCTCATTTCTGCGTTTGGTCATAGGGGAACAGCAGCTTCTTTAATCAATTATTAGTTTCGCTCTGACTCATTTCTGCAGCGTCTAACCGCAAGCTGGCAAAGGGAGTTTATGTGCAAATCCTTGAATATACAGGGTGAAAGTGCATGTTAGATGAAAATTGCACGATTATGAACAGTTGATCCCGCCTCCTGCGAGCCCATAAAATGCCACGCCTCTTTGTTTAGATTTTCCTGTCACTTAAAAATTCCATCATCTGCCAGTCTTTTGCCTGTGTAGTCATTTTCGAGGTAGTCATGTTAAAAGCCCGAGTCCTCACCAGTTTTTTGGTCGCTGCCGCATTGCTGGCGGGATGTAGTGAGGAGGCTTCGGCGCCACCGGGCATGGCTCCCCAAGTGACGGTGGTCACACTTCAGCCTGAATCAGTCACCCTGACCAGAGAGCTGCCCGGGCGCACCGCGCCGTTTAAGGTAGCCGAAGTGCGCCCGCAAGTTAGCGGTATCATCAAGCGCCAATTGTTCAGTGAAGGCGGTCAAGTTGGTGCAAACCAGCCGCTTTACCAACTGGATGACGCCCTTTACCGCGCTGATGTTGATAGTGCCAAAGCGAGCCTGCAAGGTGCCAAAGCGGCTATGAATATCGCACGGTTAAAGGCCGAGCGCACCGCCAACCTGGTGAATAACGGCGCGGTCAGCAAACAGGAAAACGATGCTGCGGAAGCGGATCTACAGGAGGCCCGAGCCTCCGTAGCCAGCGCTCGGGCGGCGTTGCAGCGAGCGGAAATCCAATTGGAGTACGCCCAGGTCACCTCTCCGATTAGCGGTCGTATCGGTAAATCCACCGTCACTCAGGGCGCTTTGGTAACGGCCAATCAGGCCGGGACTTTGGCGACTGTGCAGCAGCTCGATCCTATCTATATCGAGGTCACCCAGTCGGCAGCAGAGCTTGTCAGCCTGCGCCGCGCTCTCCAGGCCGGCACCCTGGCAGATGCGACTCACCTGCCGGTGACCATTCTGCTGGAGGATGGCAGTGAATATGAGCACCCGGGCAGACTGGAGTTTGCCGAAGCTAGCGTAGACCCCTCCACTGGCAGTGTGCTGCTGCGAGTAGTTGTGCCCAACCCGGATACCATGCTGTTACCGGGTATGTATGTGCGCGCCATTGTCGGCAGCGGCGTCCGTAAAAATGCCATTTTGGTGCCCCAGCAGGGGATCGCGCGGGACCCCAAGGGCAATACTTCTGCCATGGTGGTTAACGCAGAGAGTGTCGTTGCCCAGCGTTCCGTACGAGTCAGCCGCACAGTGGGCAACCGCTGGCTGGTGGAAGGGGGGCTTGAAGCCGGAGACCGGGTAGTGATCGCCGGTTTGCAAAAAATTCGCCCGGGGGCCCCGGTGCAGGCCAGTGAGCGTGCAGACGAGCAACCGCCAGCGGCTGAAAGCGATCAACAAGCTGGCGCAGAGCCCGCTGAACAGGGTTCCTGAGGGTAGGGGTTATGGCGAGCTTTTTTATCAATCGGCCCATCTTTGCCTGGGTTCTGGCAATTATCACGATGCTGGCAGGCGTACTGTCCATCGGTGATCTGGCAGTGGAGCGCTATCCCAATATTGCCCCGCCCTCGGTCAATATTGAGGCCAATTATCCGGGCGCCTCGGCCAAGGTGGTTGAGGATTCGGTGACTCAAATTCTTGAGCGCAATATGAAAGGCCTCGACGGCCTTCTTTATATGTCCGCCACCAGCCAGTCCAATGGTGGTGTTTCCATCTCCCTGACTTTCGAGAACGGTACTGACCCGGATACAGCCCAGGTTCAAGTGCAAAACAAAGTGCAGCTGGCGATGCCACTGTTACCCCAGGAGGTTCAGCTACAGGGGGTCAGTGTCAGTAAGTCCCGGGGTGGTTTCCTGATGGTTGCCGGCTTTGTTTCTGAAGACGGTAGCATGAACCGCAATGACATTGCCGATTATATCAACTCGGCCATTGTGGATCCCATCAGTCGGGTGCCCGGCGTGGGCAACGTACAGGTGTTCGGCTCCAAGTACGCGATGCGGATTTGGCTCGACCCTAACAAACTCACCACTTACGCTCTTACCCCGGGCGATGTGGCCGCTGTAGTGCAGGCCCAAAATGCCCAAGTGACGGTGGGAAGCCTCGGTGCCGCACCGGCGATTCCAGGGCAGCAGTTGAATGCATCGATTACCTCCCAGGGGCGCTTGCAAACCCCAGAGCAGTTTAGGGATATTGTCGTCCGCGCCAATGATGACGGCTCCCTTTTGCGCCTCGGCGATATTGCCCGCGTTGAACTGGGGGCGGAGAACTACGAGTTTATCTCCCGCTACAACCGCCAACCGGCTACAGGTATCGCGATTAACTTAGCAACCGGGGCCAATGCCCTGGAGACGGCTGAGGGAGTGAAGGCCAAGCTGAAAGAACTGGAGACCTACTTTCCCCGGGGCCTGACTTCGGTAGTGCCATTCGATACGACCCCCTTTGTCGAGGTTTCGATTAAAGGTGTTATCACCACCTTGGTCGAAGCGATTGTCCTGGTATTCCTGGTGATGTACCTGTTCCTTCAGAACTTCCGCGCCACGTTGATACCGACTATTGCCGTACCGGTGGTGCTGATGGGCACTTTTGCCGTGCTCGCCTCGCTGGGGTTCTCCATCAATATGCTCACGATGTTTGCCATGGTGCTGGCGATCGGCCTCCTTGTCGATGATGCCATTGTGGTAGTGGAAAACGTTGAGCGCGTGATGCGGGAAGAGGGACTGTCGCCGAGAGAGGCCACTCAAAAATCCATGCATCAGATTACAGCGGCCCTAATCGGGATTGGTGTAGTGTTATCGGCAGTGTTTGTGCCTATGGCATTTATGGACGGTGCCACCGGTGTGATCTACCGTCAGTTTTCCGTAACCATTGTTGCGGCCATGGCGCTATCGGTACTGGTGGCCATTATCCTGACACCGGCGCTCTGTGCGACACTGCTAAAGCCCATTGCCAAAGGAGAGAACCACGCGGAGAAAGGCTTCTTTGGTTGGTTCAACCGAAGCTTTGAGCGGGGCAGTCAGCGCTACCAGGGTAGTGTGCAGGGAATTTTGAGCCGCAGTGGCCGCTTTATGCTGTTGTTTATCGCACTTTCCGCCGTGATGGCCTTCCTGTTTCTGCGCCTGCCGAGCTCTTTCCTGCCGGACGAAGATCAGGGCGTGCTGTTCTCCATGGTGCAAGCCCCCGTGGGAGCAACCCAAGAGCGCACTATGGAATCCATCCGCAAAGTGGAAGATCAATTCCTGAACAATGAACAGGGCACGGTAAAGTCGGTATTTGCCGTGCAGGGCTTCAGCTTTGCCGGTAGCGGACAGAATACCGGTATTGCTTTTGTAAACCTGGAAGACTGGTCTCAGCGGGAAGAGGAATCCCAGAGTGCCGGATCCGTTGCCATGCGGGCAATGGGAGCCTTGATGCAAATTAAAGATGCCATGGCTTTCGCCTTTGCGCCGCCACCACTGCCTGAACTGGGCTCATCCGGTGGTTTTAACTTCTACCTTCAAGACAATGGCAACTTGGGCCATGAAGTCCTAACCGCAGCCAGAAATCAGTTCCTGGGGATGGCGGGGCAGAGTGAGCTTTTGCTCAATGTTCGCCCCAATGGCCAGGAGGATACCCCGCAATTTCGCGTAAAAATTGACAATGCAAAGGCCGCAGCCCTCGGTCTGTCTATTGACGATATCAACAGTACCCTGAGCACGGCGTGGGGTGGTTCCTATATTGATGACTTTATCGATCGCGGCCGGGTAAAGCGGGTATACATGCAGGCCGACGCTCCTTACCGGATGGTTCCAGAGGACTTTCAGCGGTGGTCGGTGCGCAATGATAAGGGCGATATGGTGCCGTTGTCCTCCTTTGCCAGCTTCGCATGGGAGTACGGCTCCCCCCGCCTGGAGCGCTACAACGGAGTTCCCTCCATGCAGGTTAACGGGCAGGCTGCACCGGGAGTCAGCTCTGGTGAGGCAATGGAAGAGGTGGAGCGCTTGGTGGCCCAGTTGCCTGCCGGTGTTGGTATGGAGTGGAGCGGTCTCTCTTACCAGGAGCGCTCAGCCGGAGCCCAAACGCCCTTGCTATACACCCTGTCTCTTTTAATCGTGTTCTTATGTCTGGCCGCGTTGTATGAAAGCTGGACAGTGCCGACAGCGGTACTGTTGATGGCACCTTTGGGTATTCTCGGTGCGGTACTGGCCAATAGCTTGCGAGGGATGGAGCGCGATATTTATTTCCAGGTGGCGATGCTGACAACGGTGGGGCTAACCAGTAAAAATGCCATTTTGATTGTGGAGTTCGCCAAGCAGAATCTTGAAGAAGGCATGGAGCTGGTGCAAGCCACAATGCGCGCTGTGCGCGATAGGCTGCGCCCCATCCTGATGACATCCCTCGCTTTCGGTCTGGGGGTGTTGCCTTTGGCTATAGCAACTGGTGCTGGTTCCGGTGCCCAGCGCGCTATTGGTACTGGTGTATTAGGCGGTATGGTCGTCGGCACTCTGTTGGGGATTTTCTTTATCCCGCTGTTCTTTGTAGTGGTACAGCGATTGTTTGCTAAGAAGGTACGCAAGCAGGATGCGGAGCTTGTTGAAAGCGGTGGGCCCTCGGCAAAAAGCGCGCAAGCGGAGACAGCTGAAGCGCTTTAATACCTTCCTCCTCAGTAGAGCAGTAAATAAAGCCAGGCCGGGCACACCGGCCTGGCTTTTTACTTTTTGGATATCCGCTAGTCGCAAGCTCTTTTAATCGAAGGCTGCCTGAGACTATACGGCTAACCTCTTTGCTTTCAGTCAATTGGGGCTGGGTTTTACTGTCAAGAAAAATTGAGTGGAGCACAGATACCTGATATGAAAGCTGTGTAAATTGGTACCTTTGAGGTGGTGCCAGGGGCTCCGGTATTGAATGGTTATTCCGAGGCTTATTGCTATATATTTTTGCACCTTCCCGTATAAATTAATGGAGCTGTTCCAGTTCCGCTTTCTTCATTCAGTTTTATCTTAATTGGCAAGTTGTTGAGGTAGACTTCTTGGGGGCGAAGGTGCGAGGTTGGATACTAAACCCTCAGAAATACACTTTAAGTTATGGGACGCTGATCCCAACAAAAGATGGGGGTTTAAATATTATTTAATAGAGCTGTTTTTTTGTGAGGTAAATCACGCAGGGTTACTTTAGAGAAAGGTTTAAGTCGGTGGGTTCTCCACCATTTATGATATTATCTTCTTAAATATTTTTTAGGTCGTTACTAAATATAGACGCTGCAAAGTAGGTTGCAGATGAGCTTCAAGGTTTCGATGATGGATAGAGTTCGGAGGCGAAGAAGTAATTATGGCCTATATAGATTCAGTAGATACAAATCGCCCCCTTATCGAGCAGCTTGAGGATATTTACTGGTTGCCTTTTAATACGGCGCCAGTGCATCACTATGACTTGGGTCCCTGGCACCTATCAATGACTGGCGAGCTGGCGACACTAATGCTTTGGGAGGATAGTGGTGACTATGTTTCACATGTCATGCATCGCTATCATGGAGGACCGCTTTGGGATATTGACAATTATCAACAGCTCTATGGTGAAGAGCCGCTTGGGGACAGTGAAAGCCCCTGCATCTGGCTTGAATTTCACCCTATTGTAGCCGATTGTAGAGTCGAAATGGGGCCGGATGAAGTCTGGGGTGTCGGGGCTGCATTCTTTAAGATAAGAGTGATTCAGGTTCGGGAGCCAGGCAAATCTGAAGTTTTTGATCTCTCTGACGGCAACCAGTTAAAGCAGTTTATCTTTAGGAAGCACAAAGATTCTTTAGACCGCTTTCTGGAGTTGGGGCATGAAGATCGCTTTAGCGCCTGGAACCCCGACGAAATTCAGGAGTATGAGATTAAGGGGAGGCGTTGGTATGAACTTATTGATGGAAATCGTGCCTTAAACTGGTGCTTCAACCTATATACCCACTTATCCGACAAGCATCTCCTGCATATTGCATACGAACCTAGGCAGTTTTGGCCTCCTTATCATACCCCTAGTGAAAAAGCCTTGCAGGTCAGTAAGTCCCCTTTATGGGATTTTCTGGATAATTTAGAACCTTCCAAAGTGGAGAAGGAAAACCGCCGGGAGGATAAGTCAGAGGTGCCGAATGGCTGGGGCGAGGCTGAGGGCTGGGGCTGGTAAGCGGATCGGAGGATAATTATGGCCCATATAGATTCAGTAGATACAAATCGCCCCCTTATCGAGCAGCTTGAGGATATGGATTGGTTGCCTTTTAATATGGCGCCAGTGCATCACTACGACCTGGGCCTCTGGCACCTGTCATTGACTGGTGAGCTAGAGGCACCGACGCCTTGGGGCAATGATATAGACTATGCTCCATATATCACACCTATTGATAATGAAAATAGCTATCCTAGATTCTGTGGCCAAATGCCGCGCTGGGATAGTGAAAGTGCCTATATCTGGTTTGATTTTAAACCTATTCGCACTGATTTTCGTGTGGATGTGGGGCCAGATGAGACCTGGGTTATCGGGAGTGCGGTCTTTGCAGTAAGGGTGATCCAAATACAGGAGCCGGCTAAATTTGAAATCTTTGACGTCTCTGACGGCAATCAGTTAAAGCAGTTTATCTTTAAAAGGCACAAGGATTTATTAGACAGGCGGTTAGCGCGCGGAAAGAAGGATAAATTTAGCGCTTGGACCCCTGATGAAATTCAAGAATATAAAATTAAAGACAGAATTTGGTATGAGCTTATTGATGGAGATCGAACCTTAAACTGGTGCTTTAACCTATACACCCCCTTGTCTGACAAGCATCTCCTGCGTATTGCCTACGAACCAAGCCAGTTCTGGCCTCCACACCACACTCCCAGTAAAAAAGCCCTACAGGTCAGCAAGTCCCCTTTATGGGACTTTTTGGATAATTTAGAGCTTTCTAAAATGGAGGAGGGAAGCGAAGTGATCACCGGTACCTTGAGGCGAGAAAATGATAGTTCAGAGGAAGATGAATCTGGCTGGGACGCCTGGAGCAGCGAGGGGTGGTAATCAGCTTTAATGAGTGGGCGGGGAGGTAGCTATGGCTCATATAGATTCAGTGGATACAAGCCGTCCCCTTATCGAGCAGCTTGAGGATATGTACTGGTTGCCTTTTAATATGGCGCCAGTACATCACTACGATCTGGGCCTCTGGCACCTGTCATTGAGCGGCGAGTTGCTGCCGAAAACGTATGGTCTAGATGATTATGCCTCATATATTACGCCTATAGACAGTGAGGATAGTTATCCAAAATTCTATGGTGAAGAACCGCTTGAGGATAGTGAAAGTCCCTATATCTGGTTTGAATTTCACCCTATTCGCACAGGCTGTAAGGTTGAGGTGGGGCTGGATGAGGTCTGGATTGTCGGGAGTGCCGCCTTTGATATAAGAGTGTTTCAGGTAAGGGAACCAAGCAAGTCAGGGGTTTTTGACCTCTCTGACGGCAACCAGTTAAAGCAGTTCATCTTTAAAGCTCATAAAGACCGCCTAGATCGTTCTTTGAAGTCGGGGCATGAAGATTGCTTTAGTGCCTGGAACCCCGATGAAATCCAGGAGTATGAGATTAAGGGAAGGTGTTGGTATGAGCTTATTGATGGAAGTCGAGCCTTAAACTGGTGCTTTAACCTATACACCCCCTTGTCTGACAAGCATCTCCTGTGTGTTGCCTACAAGCCCAGTGAGTTTTGGCCTCCACACCACACTCCCAGTAAAAAAGCCCTACAGGTCAGCAAGTCCCCTTTATGGGATTTTATGGATAATTTAGAGCTTTCTAAAATGGAGGAGGGAAGCGAAGTGATCACCGGTACCTTGAGGCGAGAAAATGATAGTTCAGAGGAAGATGAATGTGCCTGGAACGCCTGGAGCAGCGAGGGGTGGTAATCAGCTTTTAAATAGGTGCTTTAACCTATTTTAGTTAAGGAGCCTCTGAACCAACCCCGTAATACCTCTGCGGGTCTCACTGAGTTGTTCAGAGGCAAATCATTAAGAGGCTCAGTTCTACAGGCAAGTGCTGCCATGCAGTCGAGATCATCACGATAACTCCAATAGTGGCAAGAGATAATTATGGCCAATATAAATTCACTAGACTTAGATCATCCTATCATCGAGCAAATTGATGATATGTATTGGCTCCCATTTCATAAGGCATCATCATTTCAATATTATCTGGGTGGCTGGAGCCTCTCATTCTTGGGGCAGAAGCGGCAAAAAGAGTTCAATAGTAGTGAATATACGCTAGCTGCTACTCTTATCGATGAAGACTATAGTTATTTAGGGCGTAATAAAATTAAGCCTCAGCATGAAATTCCGTCTCGTGAAATTCATCCTCGGTGGAGGAAAGGGAGGGGGTATATTTCGTTTGGCTTATACCCGCTGTCAACGATCTGTAGTGTGAAAGTAGGATTGGCGGATTCCTTAATTGTCGGGACTGCTTCCTTTGATATTCGATTAATTCAGGTGGGAGAGCCATATCAGTCTAGGCTTTTCAATCTTTCTGACCATAATCAATTGAAACAGTTTATCTTTAAAAAGCATAATGACAACCGAGATGCGCTATTGGAAAAGGGGTGTCAGGATTACTTTACCGCATGGAGCCAGGATGAAATCCAAGAATATAAAATTAAGGGAAGGAGCTGGTATGAGCTTGTTGATGGGTATAGAAATTCAAATTGGCACTTTAATCTATATACCCATTTGTCAGACAGTCACCTTTTGCATATTACCTATGAACCAAGCCAGTTCTGGCCGCCCTACCATGTTCCCAGCAAAAAAGCTTTACAAATCAGCAAATCCCCGTTGAGGGATTTTATGGATAACCTGGAGCTGTCCAGAGTGAAGAAAAATTTCCCTGTAATAGAGTCGATACCCTAGGGGGCTGATGACTACTGACCCGCTTAAGTAGATAACGTCACTGGCCGTTTAGTGATTTTTCTCAATAAAAATACTGTTGACTAATAAAACTTAATGCAGGTCCATGTGGAATAGTGATAATAACTGTGCTTGTGTAAATGGGCTAAATAAATTTAAAGGTGGATGGAGCTGACTATGCCTGATGTGAATTCCTTGGACTTAAGCTATCCAATTATTGAGCAGGTAGATAATATATATTGGCGTCCATTTTGTTACTCTCGGAAATATAGGTACAACTTAGGCGACTGGCACCTGTCATTTTATGGCGAGTCAAGGGCGCAACCTGGTGAGAATTCCCTATATGCCTCATATTTTACGCCTATTCACAGTGAGGAAAGTTATTCAAAGTTCAATGATGAGGGGGCTCAATGGAGTGCTGAGAGCCCCTATATTTGGTTTAAGTTTGAGCCTCTGGCGGCGGTTTGTAGCTTGGAAGAGGAGTGGAATGATACTTGGACGTTAGGGACTATTGCTCTGGATGTTCGAGTAATCCAAATACGAGAGCCGAATAAATCTGGAGTGCTCGATATTTCTGATCATAGCCAGCTAAAACTATTTATTTTCAAGCAGCATAGTGATAAACGAGACTTATTGCTGAATACGGGGTATAAGGGCTACTTTAGTGCGACCAGCTTGAATGAAATCCAAGAGCACGAAATCAATGGGCGGAGCTGGTATGAAATTGTTGACGGGAATCGAAACTTAAATTGCTGTTTTAACCTATACACGCCCTTATCAGACAAGCATCTTCTTCATGTTGCATATATAGTTAACCAATTCTGGCCACCACACCATATGCCCAGTGAAAAAGCTCTGCAAGTAAGTAAGCACCCCTTGTGGGATTTTATGGAAGATTTGACCCTTTCCCGAATCGGTGAAGATTCACACACCATAAAGGAGGAGTCAGATGATATATATAGTATAGATGAATACATCACAAAACAGAGAAGGATGGTGAGGGCTGAAGAAGAGTGGTCAGAGGGTGTAGATAGTGTAGATTCGCTAGACTTAAATTTTCCAATTATATTACAGCTTGGCGATATCCATTGGCCACCTTTTGATAGAGAGCCCGTACACTACTACGATCTGGGTGGCTGGAGCCTCTCATTCTCTGGAAAGAGGAGTCTGCAAGTTCAAGAGGGCGTTAGCTATGCCTCATATACTACGCCTATTCAAGAGGATAAAAGCTACCCAAAGTTTGATGGTGTGGAGTCCTATTGGGGTTCTGAAGACTCATACATATGGTTCAAGCTTCATCCGATTATGGCTCGCTGCAGTGCCGAATTTGGGGCGGATTGTACTTTTATTGTTGGGACCGTTTTCTTTGATATACAAGTGATTCAACTACGGGATCCAGCTATGTTTAACGTTTATAATCTTCCTAATAACGACCCATTCAAGCACTTTATACTTGATGCGCTTATTCCCCACTCGAAAGGTGTTGATATTCATAGCTTCAATATCGACGGGAGGACTTGGTACAAAATTGGGCATGAGGAGTGCGGAAATACTTATCTTTATACCTGTTTATCCACTAAACATTTCCTTAATATCACCTACAGGGATGATCAGTTCTATATAGATGGGTGGAATAATCGCCATACTAACAAATCTAAAAAAGTCGCCAGATCCCCTATTTGGGACTTTATGAAAAATTTGAAACTTTCCAAAGTTGAGGAAGGTAGTCAAGTTATAACTGGTACAATAGAGCGAGAGATCACCAATTCGTGGAAAGAAAATGCGGAGTGTCCAAATGCCGCAGATAGGCAGGACTTAAGTCGTCCTATTATCGAGCAGGTTGATGACATTTATTGGATGCCATTTAATCGTGCGCCGCAGCATTATTACGATTTGGGTAGCTGGCGCCTATCATATTCTGGAGCACCTAGTCGGAAAACCGAAAGGAATAGTATGGATGATCGGCTTCGTGAGAAGATTCTTGATTGGGGGGAGTTGCATTCGGTCTCGGTAGATCTCTATGTGGAACTGGCGTCGAACCATGTATTAAAGGCAGGAGCTGCTTCCTTTTGTATAGACGTCGCTCAGCCACGTGGCTACAAAAATCTCGACCTCTTAGATGATTCCCAGTTTAAGAATTATCTATTTGATTGGCTTGGGGGGTGGGGGGACTCGAGAGACATACTTCAAAAACATAGTATTAAAGGGAAGGTCTGGTACGGAATTTATAGTGGGGATAATGGGTGTTCAGAGCTTTTTACCAGCCTGTCAGATAAGCACTTCCTCCATATTACTTATAAGGGGGAACAATTTACTCCTCCTGGTTACAATCCTGATGCCAGTGAAAAAGCTTTAAAGCTTAGAAAATCCCCTCTGTGGGATTTCATAGACAACTTGGAGCTTTGTAAAATAGAAGAGGGCAGCCAAGTTATAACCGGTACTGTAGGGCACGAAGGCGCTAATACTGGGGTGGGTGCGCTAGAAGAGTTATCTAGTTACACCAAAATGAAGGCGGAGGGCAAGGTGATAGCTGGCACTATTGAGAAAGAAAGAGATCCGGTAGAGTTGACCAGATCTTGGGATGAGACTGATGGATCAGACTGGACTGAGGCTGATGGATCAGGCTGGTGAAACATTGAGATCGCCTTATTCAATTCAACTTTGATACTGTAGCGGTCTGTAAAACCCAAGGGCCCATATGCTCTACTTGAGGTAGAAGGGGGGGAGAAATTGCCCCCCAAGCCAGGTTTCATATAAGTTCAGTTATGCGTTTTCTCGCCACAGCCAGAGCCTTTCCCTTCGCTAGGCCCTCCGCATAGACAAACTCGACAATAATCGTCAGGAACTGCCGGAGATAATTACTTTAAGAATGCTTATCGCCGTAGACACCACTCCGTGCAATAAAGGCAAGGGCTCTCTTGTTCTTTAGCAGGCCACAGGGCCGCTCTCGGTATATCGGAATGTCATCCCAGCACACGCAATACAAGCAGGTCCTGCAAAAAGATTTCCTCAATCAGCCGATTTGAAAATTCAGCAATTTCCTGCTGCTTTCTGAGTGATTATCGACCGGCTTAAGGCGGGGGCAATTGAAAATTCAGATAAGCTTCTGCTACAAACGCATTTTGGCGTATAGCGCAGGTTAAGTCGCTGATGAGCGCCCCCCAAGAATCTATTAGGCGCATTGTTATAGCTGCCATTTTTCTATTTGAACGCTTGAATCGTGTTTTGACACCCCCTCCAAGCCATACTAAAAAGAGTGTGGTTAATAAGAATAGCCCGTTTGAAAGGATGACAATGGATACAAGAAACAAGCTCTCTCCTTGGACACTGTTATTACACTGGTTCATTGCAATTTATATCATCGGGATGCTGAGTTTTGGCTACTACATCGCAAGCCTGCCGGATGGCCCGGAGACGTTCAAACTGATACAGGTGCATAAGTCTTTTGGTGTGATCCTCCTGTTCTTGGCCTTGATTCGTTTGATCTGGCGATGGGCCAACGGGTGGCTGGAATACTTAAAACCTCAACCTGCCTGGCAGTTTTACCTGATGCGATCAGTTCAGGGCCTATTGATCATTGCGTCCATTGTCATGCCTGTCAGCGGCATTCTGTCTTCATACGCTGGTGGCCACGATATTAAGGTCTTTGGATATCTTTTTATTACAGGTGCAGAGCCTGAGCTCAAAAATCTGGGGGATATTGCATGGCTGACGCATAAAATAACATCATATTTATTCGTTGCGCTTATTGCTATTCATATCTCGGCTGCAATCAAACACCACTTTTTTGATAAAGACACAGTACTCAGGCGTATGCTGGGTATGAAGATAGAAGTTGATTGAGTAAAGTCTGCTGAAATCATTCTTTGAGTTCGTTACTATGGCATGAAAACACAGCAACTAACACGTTCAGCCAACAATGGCAGATTAGGCCGGAAAAACATCTTACAATGATAAAGACGTCAGCATCGCAAAACAGGCAGTCTGCAGCGGAGTAGGCCATTGTCAACCTCCACTTTGATCCCGACGAACCAATTTTCTCTAGAAGCGCAATTTGATAAACCATCTCAATTGCGCAACCTTGCCAACGGGGCTGTTTTCTCAGTGCCTGCCACGAGTCTGCGGGCCCAATATAGCTTCGGCGAGCATTATCTTGTGATCCTTCATGATTTCTCTTCCCTTGATGAAAGCGCCGTGATTTATTTTCTGTCTCCAACCACCGTGCTGGATAGTGCCAAGACAGTAGAAATCGGACTTTGGGGAGATATGGATGACATTGAAATCCTTCAGTCAGACACACTGCGTTTCTCGTATCCAAACCATATAAGCTGGCGATTGCGCTGCCACACCCGACCCCGGTTTTGCCTTCACGTGTCAACCCCCTACATGCTCTGGATGTACCGTCATACGTTCCAGTCTTGGTTCACACTCAAGCGTGAAAAATGATGAATCATATGGTAATTCGCGATGGAAGCCGTCATCGACAATAAGTGGCTCTCTGGTGGAATTGACGCTGGATAAAGGAGCTGAAGCGGGAAGAGAGCGGAGTAAGATTGGATGCAGTAGAAGGGGGAGGAGCTGCCCCCCCAAGCCACGCTTCACACAAGCTCAGCAATGCGTTTTCTCGCCGCAGCCAGAGCCTTTTCTTTTACCTCCTCTCCTTTCGCCAAGCCCTCCGCATAGACAAGCTCGACATCGGTAATACCAATAAACCCCAGGAACTGCCGGAGGTAGTTGCTCTGAGAGTGCTCATCGCCGTAGACACCAGCCCGTGAAATAAAGGCAACGGCCCTCTTATCTTTTAGCAGGCCTAGGGGGCCACTCTCGGTATATCGGAATGTCACCCCAGCACGCGCAATATAATCAAAGTAGGAGTGTAAATTAGAGGGAATATTGAAGTTATACATGGGGACGCCCAATACAAGCAGGTCTGCCGAAAAGATCTCTTCAATCAGCTGATCTGAAAGTTCAGCAATCTCCTGCTGTTTTTCTGAGCGATTCTCGATAGATGTATTGTGAGCTTGAAAGTGCTCCAGGCTGAGATGCGGTACTGGTTCAGCCACCAAATCGCGATAGATAATCTCATCTTCTGGATTCTTGGCCTTCCAGCTTGCGATAAAACTGTCTGCAAGCTGGGATGACTGGCCGTTCTCTTGAAAGAGACTGGACTGGATGTAGAGTACCTTTGCCACGATGACTTCCTCACAACTAACTTCGTATAAAGTTATTGAAACATTCATTAAGCTGATTGAAAATTAGAATAAATTGCTTATATCCATCGAAAAATTCGATTATGAATCAACAGTTATCACAACTCTCAAACCCAAAGATCACGCTAGAACAGTGGCGCTGTCTAATAGCGGTAGTTAAAGGAGGAGGGTATGCCCAAGCGGCTGAGCTTCTGCACAAGAGCCAGTCTTCTGTCAGCTATTCGGTACAGAAATTAGAGTCCCTATTGGCGGTAGCGGTTTTCACCATTCGTGGGCGAAAGGCAGTTCTGACGGTAGCAGGAGAGATGCTCTACCGCCACGCAAAGCAGTTGCTGGAAGATGCCTCCGCACTAGAGCAGGCCGCCAGCCGGGTATCTGCTGGGTGGGAGTCCCAGATTGCAATTTCAGTAGAAGTGCTTTTTCCAATGTGGCTGCTGCTGGATTGCCTGGCTCTTTTTGGCGAGGAGAGTCCCCAGACTCGTGTTGATGTTCATGAAATGGTCATCAGTGGAACTTTAGAGGCTTTAAATGAAGGGCAGGTTGATTTTGCAATCAGCCCCAGAATCCCCCTGGGCTATAATGGTGAGCTACTACCGGCCCCCGCTCGCCTAGTCCCAGTGGCCCACCCGAGCCATCCCCTGCATAGCCTGGATCGCCCGCTGGCAATGAATGATCTCCGCAATCACCGGCACTTGGTGGTTCGGGATAGCAACCCCCAGAGTGGCAGTAAAACTCTCACGGTTGAAGTGGCCAAGCGCTGGACACTAAGCAGTATGTCTTCCTTGATCGAAGCGGCTTGCAAAGGCTACGGTTTTTCATGGTTACCGGAAGACAAAATCCTCAGGGAGCTGTCCGAGGGAAGCTTAAAGCCACTATCGCTGCAAGGGGGGAGCAAAAGAGAGGTTCCTATGTACCTGATTTTCCCCAATCGGGACGATACCGGCCCCGGTGTGCAGCGATTGGCGGACATTATTCGAGAGCGTTTGCAGGGGCTGGCTTCTTCAGGGGGGCCTTAAGTTAGCAATACCTTGGCCGACTGGAGCAACGTTTTTAGATCGGCGCTATACGTAGAAATACAGACCCTATATCTCTCTCAAGAGATAGTGATTGAAACTTGTTTTTCTATTTGAGATGGTAGCTGTTCGAAGGATTTGACCCTACCCAACAATAGGCACGGCGTTAAGTGGTTAGTCCTCAAACGCTTCAGGATTAAGATGTACTTTAAATGAAAGAATACGATGATCAGTTTAATCTGCGTAAGCGACACCCTCTTGGCAGAGTCCATATACTCGTTAATGAATTGCAAAGCTATATTGCTAGGAAGACCCTGGATAGATCGATAGATGTTAGCTACGGCAATAGTCCAGGTGAAAAATTAGATATATTTCCCGCCCAGCACCGGGATGCACCGGTATTTGTTTTTATTCACGGTGGATATTTTAGAGCGCTGGACAAAAAACAATACAGTTATATTGCGAAGCCTTTTGTCGAGGCGGGATGCGCGGTGGCTTTGGTCAACTATGATTTGGCGCCTGCGGTCAGTGTTAAAGATATTATTGAGCAGAATATAAAGGCATTCTTATGGATATATGAGAATATCGATCGCTGGAATGGCAATCCCAATAATATAGTTATTTGCGGCCACTCTGTTGGAGCATTTCTAGTCGCTAAGATTTTGACGTTTGAATGGGCACCTGAGATTCGACAATCAATTAACGGCGCCATTATGCTGAGCGGCCTTTATGACCTGACTAAAATGAGGCTATCTTTCTTAAATGAATCTCTGCATTTGTCAGAAGATGATGTTGCTAGCTTGAGCCCAATCTTTGGTAACATTCAGTGTTTCCCAAAAGCGATTGTTGCTGTAGGTGAAGATGAGACAGAAGAATTCATAGATCAATCAAAAAGATACGCTGGGAAACTGCAGGAAGCGAATAGCCCATACGAATATCTACTGTTAAAAGATAAAAATCACTATACCGTATCGCGTATGTTAAGTAATCGGAACAATGATCTAATGCGCAAAATCTTGGATATCTGCGGTGTGGATTGAGGCCGGCCAAATCATATCAGCTGTGACTTGATTCCTCATTTATAGGCACTGAAGACGCCTCACCAGTGCCTATTGTAAAAGCCGGGAAGCCCCTAAAGCTTTTACAGGATGAGCTTTAAAGACCCTCAGACAACGCCACCGTTGGCACGTATCACTTGTCCATTGATCCAGCCTCCTTGCTCACTGGCTAAAAAAGCAATGGTATTCGCAATATCTTCAGGGGTGCCCAGTCGCTCAAGTGGCGACATCTTGGCAAAATTGTCCAGCATTTCTTCCGTCTTTCCAGACAGAAATAGCTCTGTAACGGTGGCCCCAGGGGCAACGGCATTCACAGTGATATCCCGTCCCCGCATTTCCTTGGAGACTACCCGGGTCATAACTTCTACGGCTGCCTTGGTCGCCGCATATACGCTGTAATTTGGCAGGCATAGACCGACGATACTTGAAGACAGGTTGATGATGCGGCCACCCTGGCGAAGTCGTTTAGCGGCTTCGCGCATAACATTGAAGACTCCTTTTAGATTTACGGCAACCTGGAGGTCAAAGTCAGCTTCTTCACTCTCCGCCAATGGGGCCAGCTTGGCTATGCCCGCGTTATTGATTACGGTATGGATGCCGCCAAAGGCGGCTTCTGCCGAGTTGAACAGGCGTAAAACTGCTTGTTGATCGCTAACATCAGCCTGGGCGGTAACCGCCTTACCACCTTTGGCTTCAATTTTCTTTACCAAATTCTCCGCAGCTGCAACATTGCTCACAAAGTTGACCATAACGGCGAACCCGTCCTCTGCCAGTCGAGAGGCAATTGCCGACCCAATACCACGGGAGGCGCCTGTTACCAGTGCCACTTTTTCCATAATGATTTCCATAGTGATGAGTGGAGCCACTCTTGCAGCTCTCTGATTTGGCCGTGCTGTCACACCGATTGTATTATTCAGATAAATAATCTAGCCAAAATGGGGGATATTGCTCTGCATAGATAAGTAATAGGGCGGCACGATGGCGGCGTTTGTGCAAGCAGGACTATGGAGTGCTCAGAGTTAGGTGGCCAAAAAAAGTTGAGTACAATATTCAAGATCGAACTAAATGGCTGTGTATGCACCTTGTAACATCTGTCTTTGCCAAAAAAGTATGACTAAAAATCATTGCTTGGCGTCTGAATGGTTTTTCTGCCAGAAATCCTATAGAGTACTCCCCGCACTTTAGATCTCAATAAATATACCGGCTTGGTCTTTTGCAGGCTTTGCTAAACGGTGTATTTCCAGCTTGGGTGCTTCTTTTATAGGTTGATATTCTCAAATACAGATATAGGGAGTGTGTCTGTGAAAAGTTTTAAGTTATTGGTGCCTTTTGTTTTATTGTTTACTGCGTTAAACGCCTCCTCCAAAGAAGAATCCCATGCAATCTTCTTTGAGCCCGCCAAGGTTGAAACTAAAAAGCTTTTAGCTTCACGAGTACTCAAAAGAAAATTTAACCGAGAAATCCTTAGATTGGAGCCGGGGAGCACCCTTGAGGTCCCAGGGCAAGGTAAAAAACAAAAGTTTATCCTGCAAAATATTCGCTCAAGGCAGAACGAAACTTCATTGTCCGCGTTCTCCGAAGACGGCAATAGCTTTGTTACTTTGGCAGAAAACAACGGGAAGATCGTTGGTTCCATTCAATCCGAGGGGAGGCTCTATAAGGTCAGGCCCGCCGGGCATGGTGAAGTAACAATTAGCGAAGTTCCCAGCAGCTCTCTTATCGATCATGATGACGGTTATTTTGAAGACGTTGGCTCCACTCTCAATGCAAGGATGCTCGACACTAATTCTATGGATGCAGTGTCAGATTCTGGTGGGAAAATTACCGTTATTGTCACTTACACTGAAGCCTTTGAAACTGATGCCGGAGACGTTTCGGCCTATATGGATCTATTGGAAGAGGAAACCAACGTTTCTTTTGTCAATAGCGATATCGATACTTCGGTTGAAATTGTCCACGCTTATAAAACCAGTTATACCGAAAGTGGCAGTTTCTATACCGATCGGGAGTATTTTTCCAACAGTGAATACCCAGAAACTCAAGAACTGCACGAATTGAGAGATTTATATAGTGCTGATGTAATGATGGTTTTAACGGGTAATGAGTTATACAGTGGGTCTTGTGGCTTGGCTAAGGCTATCTATGCATCCGAATCAACAGCACTGGCTTTTGCTAGGGAAGGGTGCGCAACAGGGTATTTCAGCTTTGCCCATGAAATCGGTCATTTACTGGGAGCCCGCCATATTATCTACAGTGACTCAAGTACGACCCCTTTTCGATATGGCCACGGTTACTGTAATACCACCGCTTCAACCTGGAGAACCGTGATGGCCTACAACTGCCCCTCAAACCGAGGTGGGCCGAGGATTCAGCAGTGGTCCAATCCGGATATCACAATAGATGGCGATCCGACAGGTACCACCTATTTAGAGGACAATGCCCGGGTTATCCGTGAGCGAGCCTGGGATGTGGCCAACTTCCGGGTCGATGGGGAGAGTTAAGGCCCAGAGTAGAATAACCGCTAGTGACACTTGATCGCTAGCGGCCTCGGCTGCTGATCTTCCTTTTCTGAAACACGTCAGGCGAACTATAAAAGAGCTCCTTCACCAGTGCAGAGGCTCTAGTTTGCAGGGGGTAAGGGTGGCATAAGCCACCTAACCCCCCTCCAATCCTGTGCAGATCCCTGTATTGCTGATAAATTGAACAGATTAACCCTGGGGGCAATACATGTACAGGGTTTGAGTATAGCTTTAGGAGGTAGGATCGGCATGGAGCACAGCAAGTACGACATCATTGGCGATATTCATGGCCACGCCAGCGCATTGATTGAGCTGCTCGAAGTTCTGGGTTATCGGGACACCGGCAGCGGCTATGCGCACCCAACGCGGAAGGTCATCTTTCTTGGAGATTTTATCGATCGCGGTGAACACCTGGTAGAGCACCGCAAGCTCCTGAAGATAGTTATGAGCACGGTCGAGAATGGCCATGGGCTGGCGGTTATGGGCAATCACGAATTTAATGCCCTGGCTTATCACACCGAAGTCAATGGCAAGCCCCTGCGTCCGCATACAGATAAAAACACCAAGCAGCACCAGGCTTTTCTAAATGAGTACCCCAGTAGCAACCCTGAGAAATCCCAGGTCCTAAACTTCTTTAGGTCATTGCCTCTATGGCTTGACCTGGGACCACTGCGAGTAGTACACGCTTGTTGGGATAAGGAGAGCGTTAACTTTTTGGCATCGAGAACTGATAGGGGCAAGCTAACCCCCGAGCTTTTGTTGGAGGCCAGCTCCCCGGGCAGTGATGCCTTTAAAGCGGTAGAAACCTTGCTCAAGGGGTGTGAAATTGAGTTGCCTCAGGGTGTAAGCTTTCTCGACAAGGATGGCAATTGCCGCTCTGCGGTTCGCGTTCAATGGTGGAGCTCTTGTGCAAAAACGCTCGGTGAGATTGCGCTGCCACTGGGGGTTGATATTGGCTCAGCCGCTAGATTACCGCTATCTTTTGGTATTCCTCACTACTCGAAAACGAATAAACCTTGTTTTATCGGTCACTATTGGTTGAGCGGCGAGCCTGCCCCCTTGACTGACAATGTGGCTTGCCTCGATTACTCGGTGGCGGGAAACGGCAAGCTTGTAGCTTACCGCTTTGACGGTGAGCGGGTATTGCAAAAAGACAAGTTTGTGTTTGCTGAATAGACGCTAGTCGGGTACAACAATATAGAGTCTTAGCTCTGGCCTGAGAGAGGTGCCCCCTTATATTGAGCGGGAGCCGTAGTGGTCACCATCTTATGGCAACCACTCTAAAGGGGAGTATTATGGGTGATCTCGCATCCTAAGAGTGCGAGGTGTTGGTCTTCTTAAACCAAAAATTATAGAAGTCTTCAGTCACCAGTTGCTCTATATGAGTGGCTTCCTCCCGGGGGCAGAAAACGGTTACGGTAATTACATCATGGCCGAACTCGTTCGTCGTGATGCAGACCTTGGCATCTGGGCCAGATAGTTCAACCCCCATACGATTCTCGATCAAGTTACAGTAGCGCTCGGCCACTTCCCGGAAGGATTCACAGTGCTCCTTGAGTCGCTCAGAAATAAACTGCTTGGCTTCAAAAGGGTTTACGCCCTTGCTCTCCCGGGTAATCGAGAATGTGTGCTCGATATACCGACGCATAAAGTTCAGGTTCTTTACCGGTTGGGTAAAGAAGGCATTGTTAGGGATGTACAGAGTTGTTCCTGTATAGCCATTGCCCAAACCGTGCGGATCGATCTCCAAAAGGGTAGTGCTCAACCAGTCACTATCGGTGACTTCACCAAATTGATTGCCGACTTTAATCCAGTCTCCCACAGTAAACGAGCGCATATTTGCCTGGTATAAGCCACCAACGAGGCACTGCACCCCCTCTCTCAAGGCCAGAACAATCGCTACAGAAAAAGCGGCAATGGATAAAGCAAACTCCCTGAGTTCACTTATCCAGATCACCATCAGACCGACAACCAGCAAGAGATTGCCAATATTATGTACGGTATTGATACGGCGGCGCTTATCCGCCTTCTGCCAGCGACTGCGCGCAATCGCCAGTGTGAGCAGGCCGCGCAACAACATAACGGCACTGATAAGGCATACAGTGATAAACAGCTTGCTATCCAGGATATGCTCCAAGAACTCTGGCTTCATTCGGGGTAGGGACCTCGCAAAAGTAGTAGTGCCACCACACAAAACAGGTTCCCCCCGGAAGCCTCAGGAAAGAGCCGGGTATGTGAGGGGTGGGTGGCAGGGTTGACGAAAATCAAGAAGACGGGCAATGTATCCCTATGGGCCCAGGCTTGTAAATATCTTTAAGAAGATACAAATAAACCTAATAAAAATGCTATTTTTTTAGGCGCTTCTCATATGATTTGGGTATCTTGTTAGGATGGTTTTATCGGCGCCCTAGCCCCGGGAGATTTGACCCCCGGTACGACAATCTTCTGAGGCCATACCTACGGATTGGCACAGGTGTCGAGGTGATGCAGCTCTCAGGTTAAGAAAGAGCTGCTGAATACGATTCAGGGGGATATCCAGCATTGCGCCAGGTGCCTACCCTTGTTTTTCAGTACCCCTGGCCGCTCACTCTGAAATGACTAATAGGGGCAAAAATGGTCACAGTTATCGAGTGAAATTGGAGCAATAAACACTTTTGATTCAAAGTTTGCGAAAGGGCAAAACACTCAGTTTTGCCCTTCCAGGTTTGGCGGGGGAGCAGTTAGCAATTGTGCCCGTCTACATCAGCCCCATCTTCAACCGCATTGCAGTTTGGGCACTGAAATCCGCCACCGGGTATATTTTTGTAATTGACATATGTCCAGCCTTTGGGCGGATTATCCGGAGAGTACTTCCCGCTAACAGGCCCCGGGGCTGGGGTTTCGGGCTCTAAAGCGCCTTCACTGCTTGTGCTTTCAATTTCCATATTGCTATTCCTGAGTTAAATAAGACCGCATATTTTGGGAAGGTGTGAACTGCAATACTTGGATTTATTCCTCTGGAGGAATAAACATCGTCATTATATGGGTAAGCGCTCCAGGGTATTAAATTGATATTCTGACGCGCCCTTACAGTTGATATTCAGTACTTTGATTGGCCTGGCTCTCGGGGCAGACCGCAAACAAGAAGAGACTTTTTAGTCCTTTGGCTATGAGTGGCTTTGTCGACATTTTGATTAGTGATAAGGGGTCCACCTAGTGCGATTGATCCCCTTTTTGGTGAGATGTTGTCGGCGCCGCTCGGCAATAGCCGCTCTTTTCGTGGGGCGCTTCCGATCATAGGGATACCCAGTGCGTCGAGCCGCAGTCAGCATTGCGCGATTGGCGCCATCGTGGCAGCTATTGAGCAAAGTTCTGTGAACTGGGTACAGATATAAGCCAGTTCTTTGACGCTATCGACCACGGTTGGCTATTACACTTTCTCGTGCACCATATTTCTGACCGACGCCTGCTACACAGTTCGCTATGTGGATAACAGCGTGATGGGCTTCCAGTACAGCTCGGATGCTCAACACTTTCAGAAGGCACTATCCTAACGCCTGAAAAATTTGGCTTGAAACCCAATACAAATAAAATCCAGTTGCTGGAGTTTGGCCGCTTCGCAGTCTGGCGTAGTAGCTGCCGGAAACGACTCGGAATTATGCTCAAGGAAATCAACAGTAGCAGTTGAGTTGCCGGGCGCAGTAGGCTCAAGCCCCGCAACAGCCGCCCGCTCAGCCGGTTTAGAGTAGCTCGGCCATCTTTTTCATCAAGATAGCAGAGGCGTTATCTGTAAATTGCTGCCCCTCTTCAATGTACTCCCACACCGTGGCATCACTTTTCCAGCCACCTTGCTTCTTGATCAGCTCAAAGCCGACCTTCTCCCGCGCCGCAGAGGTGGATAAGCCTCGGCGGAAGCTGTGACTGCTAAGCTCGGCAACAAAGTCGAAACCGCAGGCATTGCCAAGACTCTTGAGTAGATCATTGACTGCCGTTGGATTCAGCTGTCGGGCCTGAACGGTATCCCAGCGGTTAACTGCACGAAATACCGGCCCAGCTGTAGTGCCGCTTACTTCCAGCCAGGATTTTAGCGCCCGTGCGGGGCAGATTTCAGCGGCGCCGAAGGGGAGGGCGCGCATCATTCCCTCGCCGCTTTGATCTGTTTTTGATTTGGGGAGGCGGATAATCAAGCCTTCCTCCTCCCAAATCAGGTCTTCTACCTGGATCGCCACCAACTCGCTGCGCCGAAAGGCGCCAAAGAAGCCTACCAATACTAGCGCCAGATCTCGCGCCTTCTTTTTTGAGTCCGCCTGGGAGCGCAGTTGGCGGGTGAGCGTCGCAATGTGCTCGAGACTCAAGGCCTTGGCCTTTTGTTTGGGTTTGCCATGGGTGCGGCGAATACCGCGCATGGTCTTTTGCACCAGCGGTTCAGCTACCGGATTGGGGATGCCCTGATATTGGTGCCACTGGCCTATAGCGGTTAGGTGTAGATCCAGGGTGCGGGGATTCAGCTGCTCGGCCCGGGCCAGTAGGTAACTCACCAATGAGTGACTGTCGGTGGGCAATCTCCCCCCCCACTTCTCAAACTGGCGGATGGCAGACCGGTAGGCCTTGCGGGTGCTGTCTGAGGTGGCCGCGCGCAGGTATTTCTGGATGTCATCTTCACTCAGCAGTGACCCGGCGCCATTGAGTGTACTGCTGGGTAGGGGCTGGGACTGTGTTGGGGTTGGGTTTGAGGGCTGTTTTCTCATGAGTTCCGTGTCGTCCAGAAACCGCTATTTGTACTGAAGGTACGCTAAATGCGGCTTTTCTTGTGTATATAACCTGCGATAAGAATCATTATCGAAGGTTATGCAGGTTAATTCAAGGATTGGTTTATTTTTCAATATTATGTATTATTACGTAATACGTAATTTGGTACAAAATAATCTGAGGAAGCACTAAATGGCGCGCACAGGAGTCACGTATCTGGATATCTTTGAGGCGGCAAAGGCGATTAAGGCCCGGGGGGAGGAACCCACGGTTGATAAGGTGCGCGCCCACTTGGGGACGGGAAGTAAAAGTACGATCGCACCACTCCTAAAACGCTGGAAGAATGAGGCTTCCAACAGCACCGATATCAGCGGCTTACCCAAGGATTTGGTGGAAGCATTGAAGGGGCTCCACCAGCGTATACAGGGCGATGCAGATCAGCGGGTTGAGCAGGTTCAACAGGAGTTTGAGGCTCGGGAGGAGGAGCTCAATAAGAGTCTGAGCGCAGCGCAAGAGACTAACAGTAAGCAGACAGCGTTGATTCGAGAGCTGGAGCAAAAGCTATCCGCTTCAGAAAGTGAGAAGCGTCGCCTCAAGATTGCGCTGGACGAGGCTCAGTCGGACTTGGAAAAGAATGGATTCCAGCTGGAGCAGGCTGGGGCCCGAATTGAAGAGCAAAAGGCTTCAATTGAGGAGATGAAGGGGGAGAATCGCGATATACGCGAGCATTTCGAGCACTTCCAGCAACGCACCGCTACCGATCGTCAGCATGAGCGAGACCAATATCGGGCCTCTAGCGAGCAGCTTAAAGGGCAGGTGGCTACGCTGACTGAGCAGCTGGGACTGGCCGAGCAAAAATTCTCTGAGCAGGGGTTATTGTATAAGCAGGGCCAGGCCCTGGTTGTAGAACTCAACCGCGAGAAGCAGGAGTTGCGTGAGAGTATAGGCGCCGCGCAGGCTGAGGCGGCCAGCTACAAACAGCAAACTGAAGAGCAGTCGAAACAGTCTGAAACTCAGCGCGTAGAGCTTGATAAGCTGCTAAGGGAGCTTGCCCGCCTTCAGAGTGATGGCTCGGCAAGTGCCAAAGAGGTTCAGCTCCAGCAGCAGGCCCTTGAGAAGCTGGAATCGGAGCTGGTATCAGCAAAGAATCAAGTAGAGCGCCTATCGGATGAAAACCGTATCGTTCTACAGGAGAAAGCGATGCTTCAAGGGCAGTTTGCTCAGCTGGAGAGCGCTTTAAGCAAGCGGTAATCTGAGTTTGGCGAGAGCGGGCGCCACTCGATCACCGTTGGTTGGTGTACGTAACTGTGATCTCTGTCAAATTGAAATACTTTGGCTAGCTGATACTATGAAAGTAAGTAAAAGCAAATTTAGCAGTAGTTGAGAGACCCGGGATTAATTCCGCAATAGCCCTACAGGCCTTGAAAGCTGTGGGGGTTAGGCGTAGCCGCAACTGCGAGGCTGTGCAAGTTGCCGCTATAGCCCAAACCCCAGACGGTCCACGCTCTAAGTTGTGGTTGGGCTGCAACCTGATTGATGCCCTCTAGGCTGGGGGCATCAAGGAATTGAGCCAAGGCTTCTCAACTCTATCTATCCTTATATAAGCTCTATCACTAATACCGCATAACAAAGCTCCTTATATAAAGTCCCCCTTGCTTTTATTTGCCGCGGTTTACAAGGCATTTGGGAGGCAAGTGTTGTCTAGTCAATTCAGAGAGATCATCGATAAGCCCACTTTTTTTGGTTCATTGGCGCTACTACTGGCGGTGACAATACCCTTGGTACTGTTCCCCGAAGTGGGGGCCGCCTGGGTTTTAGCTGCCAAGAGTTTTGTTACCGACAAGCTGGGCGTTTTCTATCTGGCCCTCGGTGTTGGGGCGATTCTTTTTATGGTCTATATCGTATTTAGTGATATTGGCCAGATCAAGCTGGGGACACCGGAGGAAAACCCTGAGTTTTCCACGCTATCCTGGGCCTCCATGCTTTTTTGTGCTGGCATCGGCGCATCGATTCTCTACTGGTCCATGGTCGAGTGGATCTACTACTACCAGACCCCACCTTTTCAGGTTGAGGGCGGCACCCCTGAGGCGGCGCGCTGGGCGGTAGCCTACGGCATATTTCACTGGGGGCCACTGGCTTGGTCTATCTATCTGATACCCGCCCTGCCTATTGCCTACTTCTATTATGTTCGAAACCACAGTGTGCTGAAAATCAGCGAGGCACTGATGCCTGTTCTGGGAGAGCAGCGCGCTCAGGGTGGGCTCGGCAAGTTAATCGATGTGCTGTTTATCTTTGGTATGTTGGGTGGCGGCGCTACGACTTTAGGGATTGCTGCGCCACTGATCACTCAGGGGGCTCATGAGTTGATGGGTGTGCCTACGGGGCTGGCGACTCAGGTTGTGGTGCTAATGATATGCACCGCGATCTTTGGCTATAGTGCTTTTGTTGGCCTAAAGAAAGGCATCCGCGCACTGTCCAATCTGAATATGTCGCTGTCCATTTTGCTCCTTCTGTTCGTTTTCCTCGCCGGCCCCACTTTGTTTATGCTGAATACAGGCTTAGATGCCTTGGGCCGCGTACTGGATAACATCTTCCATATGGCCGCCTGGACAGAGCCGTTTGCAGAGTTTGAGCAGTTCCCGAAGACCCATTTCCCGCAAGACTGGACCATCTTCTATTGGGCCTGGTGGTTGGTTTTTGCTCCCAGCGTCGGCTTATTTATTGCGCGTATCTCTCGCGGCCGAACTATCAAGACCATGGTGGTCGGCTCCATCTTCTACGGCACTCTCGGTTGTTTTTTGTTCTTTATGGTGCTCGGCAATTACGGCGTCTATCTACAGTTTTCTGGAGAGCTGGACCTGGTACAAGTACTGAATGAGCAGGGTGCTACCGCCGCAATTTTTGCCACGCTCAAGACGCTCCCTGGCAGTAAGCTGGTGATCCTGGTGTATACGGTGCTCGCCTTGATCTTTACTGCCACCACATTCGACTCCATCTCATACATACTGGCTGCTGTTGTACAAAAAGAAGTCGATGAAGAGCCCGCACGCTGGAATCGGCTGTTTTGGGCATTTGCGCTTTCAGTGATGCCGATAGCACTGCTGTTCCTGGGAGGGCTGGAGACACTGCAAACCGCCAGCGTTATCGGTGGAGTTCCACTACTGATTGTCGCTCTGCTGCTATGTATATCGATTGTAAAAGCTGCGCACTATGATTTGCGCTACCAGCCGAGCTACGAACAGAAAGAAATTTATATTGAAGAATTTCCAGTGGATGACCCCTGGACGAAAGAGGGGGATTGGGAGATTCCCGTTCAGGGCGAACACAGAGTCTCCCACGATGACAAACCCCATATAGAGGGTGACCCGGGGAGTCATCCATCCCGGCTCTAATTGCTGAGCCCACTGGAGAGTAGCGCCTATTTCTGCTGCTCTCCAGCATTTCAAGGAATGATCATAATTTGATCGCCAGCTATACGCAGATTACAGAGGTATCGAGAGAGGAGAGGGTGGCCAGCGAAGTAGCAGCTTCGCTGTTTATGGCTTTCTTGCAGATACCACAAAGAAATAACCGAGAGCCTGCCCGCACTGAGGCTCTATAAATCCGGCTTTATCCAGCATTTTATACAGCTCATCTCTAGAGTAGAGCTGGGAGCCATGATTCATAAATAGATGGAAACAAAACAAACTCGGGGTCAGGTGGGCTTCATCGCGGAGCATATCGTGAATAAAGAGCTGCCCCCCACTTGGCAAGAGCGCAAAGGTTTTGTCGATTAGCCGTTGGCAGGTGGCCGGGTGCCAATCATGCAAAACATTGCTCAGGCAAATTCCGTCACAACCTTCTGGCCACGGACCAGTGAAGAAGTCCCCAGCGACGACTTGAACCTGCTCTTTTTGACCAAAACTCTGCACATGCTCGTCAGCTACCCTACACACGGGCGCCAAGTCAAATAGTATGGCCTTGCGCTTGGGGTAGGCATCACTAAACGCTAGGGCAATTGTCCCCGAGCCACCGCCGGCATCCAGCATGCATTGAACCTCTTCAAAAACCCCACTAGAGACCGCCGCAACCGCAGAGGCAAACCCTTGAGAGTGCATTAGATGGGTAAAGGCGGCCGCAGATTCTAAGTCCATATCGTTGTTTTGCCACATATCGGTTACTGAGCGGCCTTTGCACTCCAGCTCATATTCCCGCTTTAAGCTACCAAGTAGCTTTTTATCCAGGTGGTTGACGTTATAAATATGGAAGGGGTCGAGCAACACTTCTCCCCAGTAGTAGTCGCTGCCTTTTGCAAGGTAGCAGTGACTCAGCTCTGTGTTTTTTAACTTCCGGTTATCAAGATGGATATAGCCTAGATGGTTCATGACCAAGAGATAGAATTCCATCCCTTTGTTGCTGAGTTGTAACTTTTGGCTGAGTGATTCGCAGGTGTCATAGCCCTGATCAATAAGTCCGGTGATGTCCAGCTGTGCTGAAACCATTACACAGGCAAAATTATAGTTTCCCATCAAGCGGTCCCACATAGGGCCATCGGACACTGTCGGCGATGTTAGCTTGCGGGTTTTACTATTATTCATCAGTCGTTACCTAAGGAGCCTTGTTGATGCATGAAGTTCGCTTATTTTGGGCAAAGCCAAACGGCGGACTAATTAAGGCGCTCAGATCATCCTGAGAGAGCAAAGTCCTTTTCTGAGCGAGTGCGGCTCTCGCAATTGTAGTAACAGGGCCCCAGGGGAAGGTGCTATCGGCACAAATACGACGCACATTTAAGGAATTTTGCTAATATTTTTCCTAGTAAAAAAGTACCAAGCAGGTAGGTCTAAATCTACTTAAAGTTGGCACTAAAGTGTTAACGTTGTCACAGAATCGGTTTTTGCGTATCGTTGGCGCAGAATGTTGGGGCGTTCTGTAGGTGGCAGAATAGGATTTCTGAGCCAATCATCGACTGAGGCGCAGTATGGAAAATCACTTGTTGCCTATCTGCAATCTAGGGAGCCTCTATCCCCAAAAAGCGTAGTAATCACAAGGAGGATATTATGCGTTTTCAGTTTGCCGCAATTCTCGGCGCCAGCCTTATTTCCGTACAAGCTACTGCTGCCGGCTATAGTTATGAAAATAGCTCGTTAAGTTTTCACCCTTTTGTCTCTTTGAATGCGGGCTACAACAAGCTCGAAGTGAATCAGGATTATCGGGGAACCGCTATAGCAGAAGACGGTAACCTTTACGGATTTAGCTACTACGAACTTTCTAGTTCTGACAGCGAGCTTTGGAGCAGCTTTGCTATTGGAGCTGACTTTGATAATTATCCTCTTGAGCTTCGTATCAGCTATGGCACCACCAGCTCAGAAGAACCCCACTCAATAGACACCTTTGATATTGATGCAGTCACTGATGTAGTGACAATTGTAGAGAGATACAATATCAACCAAAAGTATGATTTAGATGTGTTCTCTATTACTGGAGTTTTAGAGCTGTCCAGACATTGTGACCGGGCCTGTATGTATTTACTGGGGGGGTATAGCTTCGGGCAGTTGGATTGGTCGTATACCATGAATGAATTATACGGAGGTGGGCACTACCAGGGGTCGAAGAAGTTCAGTAAGAGCTACCTCCATGTGGGTGCAGGTGTTCGCTATAACCTTACTGACTCTCTGCGAATGAGCGCCGAATATATGTTGCACAATATTGGTAAGTTGGGTGATTACGATGTGAACGATTATGAGCACGTCGAATTCGATATGAAAAACTTGGATATTTGGCAGGCAGGGGTTTCTTACACTTTCTAACTTTAAGATTGCGTCCACGAGGGAGTGGCTTTTAATCCTCTCCCTCGTGGGCGAGCAGTTTAGCTTGTGTACGGCAACAGCTGTGGCTCTCAAGGCCCGCCCTGCGGATTTACGGAATTGTTCAGTGGCTCTTAGCTACTGACTTCAGTTTCCTTTTGTCCACTTTACCTACGGCGGTAAGTGGTAGGTGGGATAGCACTTTAAGTTGCTCTGGTAGTTTAAAGGTGGCCAAGCCTCTTTCACTCAAGAAATCACGCAATATCTGTAGAGAGGGCGCTTTATCTGCACATACGATAGCGGCTCCAACTTGCTCTCCCAGCTCTTTATCAGGCAGAGGAATAACAGCTGCTTGTTGGATACTGGGGTGGGCAAGTAGATGCTCTTCAATTTCATCACATGCAAAAGTTTCTCCACCCCGGTTCACAACATCTTTGAGTCGCCCGGTAACTACAATATTACCGTTGTCGAGAATGCGTACACGATCTCCGCTGCGATAGAAGCCATCGGGAGTAAAAGCACGGCGATTATGTTGATCCGCTCGGTAATAGCCTCGCAATGTATAGGGGCCACGAGTGAGAAGCTCTCCCTCCTCCCCGGTTTTCACTTCTTGTCCGCAATCATCGACCACTCGCAACTCATCGAGAGGGCTCATAGGACGGCCTTGAGTCTCAG
The DNA here is from genome assembly GCF_052466995.1 of Microbulbifer regidiadema (SeqCode). Taxonomy (NCBI): domain Bacteria; kingdom Pseudomonadati; phylum Pseudomonadota; class Gammaproteobacteria; order Cellvibrionales; family Microbulbiferaceae; genus Microbulbifer; species Microbulbifer regidiadema (SeqCode). The sequence continues at coordinate 956,043 of NZ_CP174297.1, forward strand.
TGATAACCTCGGCACTATCTTCGTGTCGGGTGCAGCAGATCAATCCTTCGGCCATACCGAACACTTGCTGTAGCGCACCGGGAAGTGCATTTATTGCAGCTTTGGCATCAGTTTGGCTCAGCTTTGAGCCACCAACTTGCAACAAGCGGAGGGAGCTTAAATCGGCATCTTCCCATTCTGTCGCAGCAGTCCAGACCTGAGCCAGTGCCGGAACTAGGGCTGTGGCGGTTACGCCGAAGCGCTCTATCAGCTCGAAGCTATAGTCTGGGCTTGCATCTTGGGTGAATATTACCTGTCCACCCACAGATAGCGTACCCAGGATGCCGGGGCAGCCCAATGGAAAATTATGGGCGGCGGGGAGTACCGCCAGGTAAATGTCATCTTTGCCTAGATGGCATGCAGCCGCAGCGCAGGCGATATTGTAGCGATAGTCGTTGTGGGTGCGTGGAATAAGTTTTGGCAGCCCCGTAGTGCCACCTGAAACGAGAAATAGAGCCGGAGTGTTCGGGTCTGCGAAGGCTGGAGTGAAGTCTTGGCTCTCTCCTCTGGGTAGCGGGGGAAACGAATCCTGTACATCGGCACTATATATGCCTCGCAGGCTTGTAGATTGCGAGGCAACTTGCTCTATCATGCAGTGACGATTTTCATCTCCTTCAGTCCCTGAAGTGATGTAGATACTGGCATCTGAGACCTGTGCAAAATGACATATTTCATTTTGGCGATGTGCAGGTAAAGCTAATACAGGAACCAGTCCCGCTCGAAATAAACCGAGTAGGGTTGTAATAAAACTGACTTGGTTGCTCCACTGGAGTATTGCTCGCTCCCCAGCTTTGTAGCCTTGTTCCACCAAGCCTGCGGCAATGCTGTCGGCCTCATTAACCAGTTCAACGTAAGTTAATTGGCCTACTTGATCCCGAACTGCGCAGCGATTGGGGGAGTTTTTCGCATTGCGTGTAATCAGCTCCCAAATAGGTCGGTTATCCCAAGTCCCTTGTTGCTGGTAGAAAAGCTCTAGCTCTTCACGGTGGGGTATGTAACCGTTTAGTAAATTTTCTTCCATACTGGTTTCCTAAAATTTTAAATGGGAGCTGGTGTGTGCATCCGGTGAACCTGTTTAGATTTCTAAATTAAGAATTAACAGTTAGTATTCACGGCATTAAATTTCCGATTGAGATTAATTTATGTCCGGTGCTTGGCTACAAATTCCCGACCCTAAACCTAGTGCGGCCATCCGACTTTTGTGTTTGCCTCACGCGGGTGGTACGGCATCGCTTTACCGGCCCTGGGTGAAATTATTGCCTGATTCCATAGAATTGGTTCTCGTGTGCTTGCCGGGCAGGGAGCAGCGCTGTAATGAAGTCATGCCCGCAGATATGCAAACTTTAATTGCTTTATTGAGTCGGGCTGTCAAACCTATCCTCGATAAACCCTGGGCTGTATTTGGTCACAGTATGGGGGCGACAGTTGCACATGAATTAGCTCTCTTCTTGTGTAGTGAAAACCTGTCTGGTCCTGAACATATATTCGTCTCTGCTCGTGAAGCCCCACAGTTTCAAAGAGGTGGGAGCGTACATAAACTGGATGACGAGTCTCTGTGCCGACAGCTCGTTAAGCTTGGCGGTACTGCTCCTGAATTATTGGAGATTCCCGAGCTGAGAGCCCTGTTGCTTCCCGCCATACGTCAGGACTACCACTTGATCGAAACCAGTAAGGTGTCTTCGGTTCAACCTTTAAATTGCCCGATCACCGCGCTGGTGGGGCGGGATGATCCTGAATTGAGTACCGATGACGCTCAAGGCTGGCAGCAATGGACCAATAGTGAATTTCACCTGAAAGAATACTCAGGTAACCACTTTTATCTATCAGATTGCCCTGATTTAGTGGTTGCTCATATTGTTCAGAAGCTCCACTTGGCTTATCCGCTTTAGTTTCTCTCTCCCGCAACATTATCGAAATCAATTGATGGGAGAATAGAGCACCTTAGAGGCCTATTCTCCTTCAGCTCGCAGCTTGCAAACCTTTGCCTTGCCTCATTTAAGTTTTTACTTTTCTGATCTTCGAATTATTTCATCTTTGTAGCAAACAGCAGGTTTCTTCAAGATGAAGTTCAAATCCAAAAGAAACATTCCGTTGATTTTCAAAATGATATGTTATAACGTTTCCTCATTGATGGAAAGACGAACTGCTTAGGTGATGGAGTTTCTATGCAAGCGACGAAGCTGCCAGTGGAGTGTGAAAACCTGGGTGAGATCCGCCAAGGTATTGATTCTATTGATCGCGAGATCATCAGGTTGTTGCAGCAGCGTATGGATTATGTCCTGTCCGCAGCCCAGTTTAAGCCGGATGAAACCAGTATCCCCGCTCCAGATCGAGTTGTAGCGATGTTGGTAGACCGCCGCCGCTGGGCTGAGGAGGAGCAGCTACCCGCAGATTACATAGAGAGCCTTTTTACTGACATCATCCAGTGGTTTATCAAGCAGCAAGTACTGCATTGGCGCACCGAGCGCGGTTTGCCCATTGAGGGCGATGCATGAAAGGTCGCTCTAAGTACACCGGCCTGGAAGCCTGTTTGCAGGAAGCCAAGTCCAGGCTAAGCCAAGGGCAGTCAGAGGTTTTGGCGTCATTCTCATTTCCGTGTCATAGGCGTAACCCAATTAGTTTGTTCGCCGCCAACTATCGGCATGAACGAATCGCCTCTCTGTGGGGTGCCCCTTGTGGTGATGATTTTTCTGCAAGCTTTGGTTCTGCCCGAGAGTTTAATTGTGCTCCTGGGGAGCCTTGGTCTGAAATCCAAGCCAATTGGCAAAAATTACTGGCCTCCGCTGTGATAAGTGGGGGGCATCGGCCGGTTTTATGCGGCGGATTTGCTTTTGATTGCCAAAAAGCTCCCTCATCGCTGTGGCAGGACTTCCCCTCAGGGGTACTTACGCTACCCGAATTGGTTCTTTACTGTGAAGGAGATCGCAGTTATCTGGTAATGAATTTTATTGTTACCGGTCAAACTGACTGCAACTATATTGCGAAGCGGGTGAAAGCGCGGTGGCAGCGTATTTTATCCCGTAGCTCCAACCTCTCTGCGAATGACAGTTTACTGTTGGTGGAATCTGACTTTAGCCAAAATTATGCAGACCAAATGGCTTGGCAGCAGCGTGTGTCTGATGTAGTTGAGTCAATCAAGCGCAACGAGTTTCAAAAATTAGTCCTCGCCCGGTCGGAGTCTCTGGCCGTAGATTGTTGCCCCGGAAGTATTCTCGGATATTTGCAAGAATCTTACCCCGATGCCTATTTATTTGCCTTTTCCCGCGGAAAAAGTTGCTTTCTTGGGGCTTCGCCTGAGCGCTTAGCGGCTGGTAAAGACGGGCGTATTAGCACAGTGGCTTTGGCCGGTAGCGCACCTCGGGGAAAAGACCCGGCAACTGATTATAAATTGGGGATATCTCTGCTTGACAGCGATAAGGACCGATTTGAACACGACCTGGTTGTCCAACACCTCCTTTCTATTTTGCGCAAATACTGCCACAACCTAGCGGAAGCAGAGCCACCCCAACTCTGTAAGTTAAAGCAAATTCAGCATTTGCTTACGCCGCTAGAAGGCTTGGTGAAAGATGGCGTAAATCTATTGGATATCTTATCGGATTTACACCCAAGTGCTGCGGTGGGAGGCCTGCCGAGGAAAAAAGCACTGAAGTATATCCGTGAAAATGAAGGCCTGGATCGCGGTTGGTATGCCGGACCTGTTGGTTGGCTCAATGCCGAGGGGGAAGGGGAGTTTGCTGTTGCACTGCGCTCTGCGCTTTTTACTCCGGGCCAGGTGACACTATTTGCCGGTTGCGGCTTGGTTGAGGCTTCCCTACCTACCCATGAATATCGTGAAAGTTGCATCAAAATGCGTGTTATCCAAGACGCAATAAGGAGCGTATCTCTTGTCGCCGAAGCCGCAGAATAAATCAGAGCCAATCAGTCCGGCCAGTTTGTTAAAGGATTTAGTTTGTCAGGCGATTGATGCCGATATCAGTGACATTAATCCGCAGGCTGACTTAATTGGGCTGGGGCTAAACTCAGTACAAATCATGAAGATAGCTGGTCAACTAAGACAGAAAAAGATCAAAGTGAAATTTGCTGATCTTATTGCAGTGCCTCAATTGGAAGCCTGGCTTTCTCTACCTCAGTTGGCTACTGGAACTGAAGAAAGTACCTGTGAACATTTATCTGTGCCGGGCGCTGTTGACGAAGCCACTCCCTTTGATCTGGCACCAATGCAGCATGCATACTGGATAGGACGTGATCCCAATCAATATTTGGGGGGTGTTGCCGCACACTTTTATCATGAGTTTGACGGTCAGGATGTAGTACCTGAGCGATTGGACGGGGCCGTACGCTCCCTGCTCAAACGCCATGGGATGCTGCGTGTTCAAATCCGCGATGATGGTAGACAGCAGATTCCCGCTGAAGTGAGCTGGCCTGGTTTAAAGCTTCACGATTTCAGGCATCAGACTGCCGTAGAAGCTGAGCAGAGTCTTATAGCTGTTAGGGAGCAGCTATCCCATCGGCAATTGAATATATCGCAGGGCGAGGTTTTTGATGTTCAGCTTTCTCTGCTACCCACAGAGTTAAAGCTTGGTGGCACCCGCCTGCACATCAATCTGGATATGGTAGCGGCAGACGCTTTTAGTCTGCGCGTATTGTTGGATGACTTGGCTCAACTCTATCTTGAATCAGAGCAGCCTCCGGCACCGCTTAATTACAGTTACCCGCGCTACCAAGCTGACCGCACTGCTCTGCACTCAAAGAAAGAGTGGCAAGCTACAAGGCAACAGGCTAAAGCACACTGGCAGGCTCGCCTGGCAGATTTGCCCGGTGCCCCTCAGTTGCCCACTGCAATAGGCGCTGAGCCTAAAGATGCTCGCCGAGTTGTTCGCCGTCACTATAGTTTGTGCGCTGACAAGAAAAATCAGTTAGCGGATTTTGCAAGCCATCACAGTATTACCTTGCCCATGACCCTGGCGGCTGCGCTTGCCGAAGTGCTTACGGTCTATAGCGAAGAGTCAGACTTCCTGCTGAATCTCCCCCTGTTCGATCGGGAATCTCTACACCAGGATGTCAATTCACTGGTGGGAGATTTTACTTCTTCGATCTTACTCTCCTGGCAGGGCAGTATAAGCGGAACCTTTGCCGAGCGTGCACAGCGTTTACAACAGAACTTCCGGCAAGATGTGGCGCACGGCAGCTACTCCGGCGTAGAGGTACTGCGTGATCTCAGCAGACACCAGGGGCAAACGGTGTTTGCTCCGGTCGTTTTCACCAGTGCACTTGGGTTGGGAGAGTTATTTGGCGAATCAGTTCGCAGCGCCTTTGGAGATGTCAGTTGGATTATCTCCCAAGGGCCACAGGTGTGGCTGGACGTACAGGTTATGGAGCTAAAAGGCGGCCTGTCCGTGAATTGGGATGCGCGGGAAGCCGCTTTTGCGCCCGGTGTCCTGGATGGCATGTTTGCAGCTTTTACGCAGCTCCTGGAGCGCCTGATCGACAACCTGCAATTCTGGGGCCAGCCAATACCTTCGCTACTGCCAGCTGAGCAAAAGCAGCAGCGCCAGCGGGTAAATTCCACGGCTAAAAAAATTCAGTCTCAGCAATTACACGAGCAGTTTTTTAGCAATGCTGAGAGCCGCCCGGAAGCCGTGGCTTTGTATTGGAATGATGAGCAAGTTAGCTATGGAGACTTGGCCCACCGCGCCTTGACAATGGCGGCGTACCTGCAACTTCAGGGGGTTGAGCCCGGTGATATGGTCGGGATTTTATTACCCAAAGGCGCGGAGCAGATTATTACTGTTCTTGGGGTAATGGCCGCTGGAGCGGCTTACCTGCCGCTGGGAATAGACCAGCCACCGCTGCGCAGAGAGCGTGTGCTCAAGCTTGCCGGTGCCAAACTGGTTATAGATAACTTGTCTGTGCTCTCCGGTGTCGCGCCTTTATCCAAGCCTGTTGTGGGAGAGGCAAAAGATCTCGCTTATACCATTTTTACCTCTGGCTCTACCGGTGAGCCCAAGGGGGTTGAAATTAGCCACGAGAGTGCCTGGAACACCATAGCGGACATTAACGAGCGCTTTGTTGTTGATGAAAATGATCGCGTACTCGCCGTATCGGCCTTGGATTTCGATCTTTCCGTTTACGATATTTTTGGACTACTGTCCGCAGGCGGTGCGCTGGTATTGGTTGAAGAGGAATCCCGGCGGGATGCTGAACGCTGGCACCAGCTGGTGTGCCAGTATGGCGTTACTGTTTGGAATACAGTGCCGGCGCTTTTGGATATGCTGCTGACCACCGGTGGTGATACCCCAGCGGGCGAGCTGCGCTTGGTATTAAATTCCGGAGACTGGATCAGCCTGGACCTGCCGGAAAGGTTAAAACGTGTAAATCCGGATTGCCGCTTTATCGCTTTAGGCGGCGCCACTGAAGCTTCTATCTGGTCGAACAATTTTGAAGTAACACAAGTCGATCCCTCTTGGAGATCGATTCCCTATGGTTACCCCTTAGCCAACCAGCAATTCAGAGTGGTGGATGCCCAGGGGCGCAATTGCCCTGACTGGGTGACAGGAGAGTTGTGGATCGGTGGTGCGGGCGTTGCCCTTGGGTACCGAGGTGCTGCTGAAATCACCGCAGCACGTTTTGTAACAGACGGAGGCGAACGCTGGTATCGCACCGGAGATCTGGGCCGCTATTGGCCAAGTGGTTGCCTGGAATTTTTGGGCCGTGCCGATAACCAGATCAAAGTGCGTGGACATCGTATCGAACTTGGCGAGATTGAAGCCGCGCTGACTGCGCACAATGCGATTGCGCAAGCGGTCGCTCTGCTGACCCAGCGGGGTGTGGTTGCGGTTGTAGTTCCAGAGCCCAAAATGGCGCAAATCAATACTGCTTCAGAAAAAAGCTTTGTTGATTTGCAGCAATTGCAGCAACCCTTGAGCGATCTGCGGGAATTCCTGACCCAGCGATTGACCAGCGCCATGCTGCCCAGTGAGCTTTGCTGTCTCACTGAGATCCCCCTTACCGCCAATGGCAAAATTGATCGCGGTAGTTTGCAACAGTTTGCCGATGAATCCCTGGCGCAGCATCAGGCAAAACAGAACCCGCCGCAAGGCAAATTAGAGCAGCAGGTGGCTGCCGCCTGGTGCAAATTCCTTGATGTTACTGATATAGCGCGGGACGACAACTTCTTCGCACTCGGTGGAGACTCCCTGTTAGCAACCCGTGTTGTGCGAGATCTGCGCGAGTCTGGCTTTGAAGGTGTCACACTGTCGGAATTGTTTAGCCAGCCAAGCCTGGCCGCCTTTGCTGCGACATTAGCTCAAGATTCAACTGAAGACCCACAGCAAAACAAAGGCACTACCGAAATTGTTGCTATACCGTGGCAATCGGATAAGGCCAATCGGTACGCGTCTTTTGAACCCACCGATGTTCAACGGGCCTATTGGCTGGGAAGGGACCCGGAATTTGTTTTGGGTGGTATCGGTTGTCACTTTTATCGTGAATATGACGTTGTTGATCTCGATCTGGAGCGCTTGGAATCTGCGCTAAACGCCATGATTGCCCGCCATGAAATGCTGCGGGCTGTATTCGACAGCGAAGGTCGACAGCGCATCCTTGCCGATGTGCCGAGATTTTCCATTGATGTTACAGACGTAGACCGCGATCCAACTTCTGCTTTTGCGCAACTGCGGCAGGAGTGCGCGGAGCAGGTGTTTGAGCCCAGCCGCTGGCCACTGTTTGATGTCCGTGCAGTGCGCTGTGAGCGCAATACCCGATTGGCTATCGGGTTGGATAATTTAATTCTCGACGCTTTCAGTATTCTGCTGTTTTACCGAGAGTTAAATATCCTCTATCAGAGCCCTGAAACTCATCTACCTTCTATCGAACTCTCTTTCCGCGACTATGTGCGCAATGTATTGCCGCAAACTACCGCCGTATTTGATAGTGATCTTGCCGAAGGTCCCCTGGCTGCCGCAAAAACATTTTGGCAGCACAAATTATCGGGGTTGCCTCCCGCGCCCCAGCTGCCCATTGTGCGGGAGCCGGCATCCATTGAGCGCCCGCACTTTGTGCGCCATCAACAGCATATTGATAAGCGGACCTGGCAAAACCTGGTTGCGCGCGCGGCTGAACAGGGAATCACGCCATCAAGTCTGCTTCTAACCGCTTTTGCCGAGGTGCTGAGCCGCTGGAGCAGTCGCCCTGACCTGAGCTTGAACCTTACCCTGTTTGATCGCCGTGAAGTTCACCCGGATATCTATCGGGTGATGGGAGATTTCACCTCTCTGACCCTGGTGGGGTACCGACCTGAGGCCGGTGACAGCTGGTTGGTGCGAGCGAAAAAAATACAAGGGGAAGTTGGCGCGGCCCTGGAACATCGCGATATTTCCAGTGTTAGCCTGATGCGGGAATTAGCCCGCCGGCAGAGCGACGCAGAAGCCACAATGCCCGTGGTCTTCACCAGTGCACTGGGTATTCCCGGTGGCACAGCGGCACCGGAAAATGGGCCTCTGCGGGACCCCATCTGGGCCCTGACACAAACGCCGCAAGTCTGGTTGGATCACCAGGTGGTTGAAGTCGAGGGAGGCGTTTTCTTAAATTGGGATGTGGTCGAAGCGCTTTTCCCTGAGGGGATGTGCGCGGAAATGTTCCAGGCCTATATCGGCTTGCTCCAATGGGCGGGTGACGCTGAATGGGATTCCACACCGCCTGATTTATTACCCAGTGCTCAACGGGAACTGAGAACCCAGCTTGAAAAGCGTATCGCAATTGATTCAACGGATAATTTGTCGCAGCGATTTTTCCAGCAGGCAAAAGCGAATCCCGACAATATCGCCTTATATTGGGGAGACGATAATTCCCTGAGTTATGGTGTTCTGGCAGAGCGTGCTTTGCGTATCGCTGCCTGGTTATTGGAAAGTCAGGTTTCATCTGCCGAGGTGGTGGCCGTTAACCTGCCGAAAGGACCCGACCAGATTGCCGCTGTTTTGGGGGTACTCGCAGCGGGAGCTGCTTATTTGCCTGTCGGTATCGATCAACCGCAGGCCAGGCGTGAGTCAATGTTACGCCGTGCGGGTGTAAAAGTGGTACTCGACCAAAGTGCAATTCAACAGGCTGAACAATTCGCCCCTATTGATGAGCCGATTACCACTGAATCTGAGCAACTGGCCTATATCATTTTTACTTCCGGCTCCACAGGTGAACCCAAGGGTGTTGAAATCAGTCACGGTGCCGCCTGGAATACCATAGAGGATATCAACGGGCGCTTTTCTGTTACGGCAACTGATCGCGTACTCGCTGTTTCAGCTCTGGATTTTGACCTCTCTGTTTACGATATTTTTGGACTGCTATCGGTCGGTGGTGCGCTGGTATTGATTGATGAAGAGGAGCGGCGGGATGCCGAGTGCTGGCATCAACGGGTATGTCACTACGGCATCACCATCTGGAATACGGTACCGGCGCTACTGGATATGTTACTCACTGTCGGTGCCGGTACACCGCCTGGCAAATTGCGTTTGGTATTAAATTCCGGCGATTGGATTGGCCTGGATTTACCCCAGCGCTTAAAACAAGTACAGCCCGAATGCCGTTTTATCGCACTGGGTGGCGCCACTGAAGCTTCTATTTGGTCTAACAGTTTTGAAGTTGTAGAAGTCGACCCAAGCTGGCACTCGATCCCATACGGATACCCCCTGGCCAACCAGAAATTCAGGGTGATGGATGCCCAGGGCCGCGACTGCCCTGACTGGACAACGGGAGAGCTGTGGATCGGTGGTGATGGTGTCGCCATGGGCTATCGCGCGGCTCCCGAATTGACCGAGGCGCGCTTTGTTAGGGTCGATGGTGAGCGCTGGTATCGCACAGGGGATCTTGGACGCTACTGGCCGAATGGATGCCTGGAATTTTTGGGGCGCGCCGATAGCCAGGTAAAGGTCCGTGGCCATCGCATAGAGCTGGGTGAAATCGAAACCGTATTTAATCGTCAGATGTTTGTGCAGCGCGCCCTGGTGCTAACCACAGAAGAACAACAGCTGGTCGCTGCCGTTGTGCTCGCACCCGAATGTCCTTCAACTTTTAGTACTGATGACTTGCGCGAGTACCTTCGCCACCACCTGCCGTCTTATATGGTCCCGGATTTCATTGTGATTTTGCCGGAAATGCCCTTGAGTGCAAACGGCAAATTGGATCGGGCTTCAGTATTAAAGCTCGTGCATGCAGTGGAAAAACCGCAACAGGAAAAAGCGGCTGAACTGGTGACGGATAACGAGCGTCTGGTAGCCCAGATTTGGCAGGAGCTTCTTAGCCTGCCCGTAATAAACCGCGATCAAAATTTCTTTGAATTGGGTGGCGATAGTTTATTGGCAACCCGCTTTATCGACCGCCTAAAACAGCAACACCGTTTGCTGCTTCCCCTCAGACGTTTATTTGCCTCTCCAAGACTGGCAGATGTTGCCGGTGCCCTAAGTGCAATGGAACCGCTAGTGGATGTTGATCCCGATACGGTGGAAGAGGGCGTGATATGAGCTTGTTGGCAATTTTATTTTTCAGCGATTGGACGGAGTTTTAACCCCATGACGGCTATGGAACTGATCGACGAATTACAAGGGCTTGGGGTGGAACTCTGGACCGAGTCTGAACAACTGCGCTTTCGCGCGGCCAAAGGCCTGCTGTCGGAGCAGCACAAGCAGAGGCTGCGGGAACACAAGTTACAAATTATCGAAATACTGAGCGCTGCTCAAACAGCCGCTGGCAACGACCAGGACATGGGAGTGGTGGTTGAGGCCGATAAAGATAATCGGCATGAACCTTTCCCTTTAAGCGATGTGCAGACTGCCTACCTGTTGGGTCGACAAAATGCATTTGGCTACGGCGGCGTTGCTTGTCATGGTTACCTGGAGCTGGAGTACCCGGGATTAAATCCAAAAGGTTTGCAGGAAGCCTGGAACCAACTTATTGAACGTCACCCGATGTTGCGGGCGGTTATCGAGCAGGAGGGATACCAGCGGGTTCTCCCCCAAGTGCCGCACTACGAAATGAAAAGCCAGGACCTCACCGGTTTGGACAAGGACGCCCTGGAGCTTGCCTTGGAATCGGTGAGAGATGAACTGGGCCACCGCAACTACCCCGTTGGTGACTGGCCCATGTTCGAGCTGCGCCATAGTCGTACAGATAAGGGCCATATAGTGCATTTTTCTATGGATGCACTGATTGCGGACTGGGCCAGTGCGGGCATTTTATTTAATGAACTCGACCTTCTACTGTCTCACCCCGGTGCAGCCCTGCCGCCACTGGAGATTGATTTTCGCGATTATCTCCTGGCCGAACGAAGTCTATTGGACAGCCAGAGCTACCAAAATGATCGTCGCTATTGGTTGGATCGCCTGGAGCAATTGCCACCCGCACCTGAGTTACCGGTTTTACCGCCTGCTTCCGAGACTGAATCTGTACGTTTTAATCGCCATCACTACCGCTTGGACACGGCGCACTGGCAGACACTGAAGCAGCGAGCAGGAACTGCCGGCTTGACCGCGTCGGTTGCCGTGTTGGCTGCCTATGGAGCGGTATTGCAACGGTGGAGCCGCCAGCCACGCTTTAGCCTAAGTCTTACCTTATTGAATCGGCTGCCCTTACATCCTCAGGTTAACCAGCTGATCGGTGACTTTACTTCGGTCAGTGTGTTGGCGATTAGTGATTCCAATGGAAAAACCTTTCGCGATTGGGCGGCCAGCATCGGCGAGCAGCTGTTCAATGATATTGATCACCGCTTGTTCTCCGGCGTGGAAGTACTGCGAGAAATGTCCCGTGCGCGAGGACCCGAGGCCGCATTGATGCCGGTGGTATTTACCAGTGCTATTGGCCTGGGAGATAGCGAAAAACCCGCTAGCGGTAGAAAGTCCGGCAGGGGAATTACCCAGACACCGCAAGTCACCCTGGATTGCCAGGTAAGGGATGATGCCGAAGGCCTGGAAATCAACTGGGACGTGCGCCAGGGCGTTTTCCCATCGGGCCTGGTAGAGGATATGTTCGCGGCCTTTACCGGCTTGTTGAATGAGCTCGCCGCTGGCGGCGACGGGCAATGGCTTGGCCAGTCTCCGGTTTCTTTACCCGAGTGGCAGCAACAGGAGAGACATCAGGTTAATCAGACCGATGGGCCTGTTCCGTCAGCGTTATTGCACCAAGGCGTTTTTGCCCAGGCAGCGGCGACGCCGGAAGCTACTGCCATTATTGATAGCAATGGCAGTGTCAGTTATGGCGACCTGGCGAAAAAAGCAGCGGGTATCGCCAAATCGCTGAGCAAAGAAGGCTTCCAACTGGGGGGCCGCATAGCCATTGCAATGCCGAAAGGGCGAGAGCAAATAGCGGCGACCCTCGGTGTGCTCCTGGCTGGTGGTATCTATTTGCCACTGGACGCGGCACAACCGGAAATACGCCTCAATAAATTGTTGCTTAGTGCAGAGGCGGAATACGTCCTGACACTCAGCGACCTCGCCAGCCAAATTAAGTGGCCATCAGAAGTACAGGTGATCAGTGTAGATACCCTGGCACCTGAGACCGAGATCCCGGTAGCCAGTAATGGCGACCCGGAGCAGCTGGCTTATGTTATCTACACCTCCGGCTCTACCGGCGACCCCAAGGGTGTGATGATTAATCATCGGGCCGCTTTAAATACTGTGCTGGATATTAATCGCCGCTTCGAAGTGGGCCCGGGCGATCGTATTTTGGGTTTGGCCCAACTCAGTTTTGATTTGTCGGTCTACGATATTTTTGGCCCCTTGGCAGCCGGTGCGATTTTGGTGTTGCCCGATCCGGCCCGCGGCGCAGACCCTTCACATTGGGCGGAGGTCATGGATGAGCACCGGGTGACATTGTGGAACTCTGTCCCCGCGCAGTTGCAAATGCTGGCCACCTATCTGGATACAGAGCCTCGGCCGCTGTCCGAATGGCGATTGGCAATGCTATCGGGAGATTGGATTCCGGTTACTTTACCGGAACATATCAGGCGCCATGTGCCAGCACTGGACCTGATCGGCATGGGTGGGGCTACAGAAGCTGCAATCTGGTCCAACTACCACCGTATTGATCGAGTCGATCCCGCCTGGAGCAGTATTCCCTATGGCGTGCCGCTGACGAACCAGGGCTTCCGGGTGCTGGATAGCCAGTTGCGCGATGCCCCTGTGTGGGTGGCGGGCGAGCTGATGATTACTGGCCTGGGGTTGGCTGATGGTTACCTCGGTGATGCGGCCCTCTCTGAACAGAAATTCTTCTATCACCCGACGGATGGCCAGCGCCTTTACCGCACTGGTGACTTGGGCCGCTATTTACCCGGTGGTGAACTCGAATTCCTGGGCCGTGAAGACGGACAGGTAAAAATTCGCGGACACCGTATTGAGCTGGGAGAAGTGGAGTCTGCATTGCTGGCCCACCCCGCAGTGTCAACAGCGGCGACGGTAATTGAAAAGAAAGAGGGAGACTCGCGAGCGGATTTAAATCTGTTAGGTTTTGTGGAAAGCCGTCGCTTAGATGATGCAGAACCGGCGACTATTGATCCCGAGCTGGTGAATTCAGTACGTCAGTTTGCGCACTATCAGGCTGGTGAGCCAGAAGCGGTTAGTGTCGGCGATTATGTGCAGGCACTTGAAAATGCATCGCTGTTATCGATGCTTCACGGTCTGGTGGAATTAGAGGCATTTACAAATTGTGAGCAGGGATATAGTGCAGAAGAAGTTCTCTTCCTAGCTAAAGTACATGAAAAGCATCACTGGTTAGTGCGTCGTTGGTTGGACCTTCTCGTTAACGCAAAGCTGCTCAGTTTCAGCAGCTCAAGTGGACAATATACGCTTGCTCAACAAATCGATGCTTCCATTGTTGATGCCGCCTGGAAGCGAGTTGAGCAGGGGATTGAATACGGATTTTGTAATCGGGAGTTCCTGCAATATCACCGGGATCATGTCGAATTATTACCGCAGTTATTAGCGAATCAACAAAATCCGTTTGAATTGTTGTTCCCCCAAGGTGACCAGCAGGTGGCTTTGTCCCTCTATCGGGATGATCTTATCGCTCGCTATAACAATGCCGCCGTTGCCGCATTGATTAACCGCATTGCCGCCCAGAGCGATAGAGGGTTAAGGGTTCTTGAGCTGGGTGCGGGCACAGGGGCTACCAGCGCTTCTGTTATTCCTATGTTGGATGGATATGACGTCGATTATCTATTCACTGACATGACCGCATTTTTCCTGACTGAGGCTCGCCGCCAATTTAAAGAGTGGCCTTGGGTGCGCTTTGGATTAATGGATCTTAATACCGACTATCGCGCCCAGGGTTTGGCTCCTAATAGCGCAGATGTCATTTTATGTGCAGGTATGCTCAACAGTACCCGAGATCCAGAGGCGGCTATTGCCAGTGTTGTGGAGTTACTGGCACCTGGAGGGTGGTTAATCCTGACTGAGCCAACGGTGGATCACGCCCATATCTTACTTACCCAGGGCTTTATGATGGACCCGGCGGGTGATGATCGCGCTTGTGGTGCGACCAAGTTCCTTTCTATCGGGAAATGGCAGTCGCTGTTGAAAGCCAATGGCGCCGGACAGATTCTTTCCCTGCCTGAAGATGACCATCCTTTGTCTGCCTTCGGCATGAATCTACTGGCCGCGCAGATGAAAACTGACAGACAGGATTTGAGTGCCAGGACACTGCGGGACTTTTTAGCGAATCGGTTGCCCGCACATATGGTGCCCGCACATTTGCAAGTTCTCGACCAGCTACCGCTCACCGCCAATGGCAAGATCGATCGCAAAAAGCTGGCTGGTTGGCGCCCAGTGACGGGTGATATGCAAGAGGCTGGGAACTCAGAGCAAATGGACCCACTGGAAACCGCTCTGTGCAAACTCTGGGCGAATGCGTTGAGTCTCGATAATGTCGGACGCCAGGATAGCTTTTTTGATCTCGGTGGTGATTCGCTGATTATGGCGCGGGTTGCAGGGCGATTGCTGGAAGAAATTCCGGAAGCGAAACCTTTCACTTACGACGCCTTGTTGCGCCACATGCTCAATGGACCAACGGTTGCGGCATTGGCCAGAGCACTGAGAGTTGAGCCGGGTGCCGTTGCAGATGAGCAGGCAGACACGGATAGCGACAACCTGGTGGCAACTACCCGCGAGGGCAGCAACTCCTTGATGGTTCCTTTCAGTCATATAGGCGAGGGTAAAGGGGCATCCAAAGAAGAGGCGCCGGTGCGGATTATGTTCCATGCGGCCCTGGGTACCCTGGATTATTTCCAGCACCTGGGTAAAGCGCTTGCGGCTCAAGATCTGGGCCCGGTCATTGGAATTGCTGTTGCCAATACAGAAACGTATCTGTCCATTGATGCCAAAGAGTTAATCGAGCGCACCGCCGATGATTACGCCCAAAGAATCATCGACGAGGGCTACCAGCGTTGCCAGTTAATTGGCTACTGCCTGGGCGGCCTGCTGGCCACAGAAGTTTCGCGGAGATTGCTGGAGCGCGGCATCGATGTGATTGACCTGAGCCTGATAGACAGTATCCCAATGTTTGTCGATACCGATGAAGAGCTGGCTTTCGAAGCGATTTTTGCCCCCAACCTGAATCTCGACCCGGTAAAAGCGGTATTTGGTGAGCATATCGAGAGCGAGGATATTTCCCGCGCGATCGAGACCTTAATGCAGAAACACAACGGTCGTGTTCCCGCCGGTGCGATGGCAGAACTCGACGGTGATACCGGGCTTAAAGCGGTAGCGGAAGCCGTGCGGCAACGCTCTCAACTCACCCAGGAACAGCGCCTGGCCGGTTATACCGAGATGGCCTCTGCCCAGGCGGGTGTGCCGGTTGAAGCTGCGATGATACCGGGGCTTTTCCGGGTGTGCCGACACAGTATGCGCGCTGCCTGTTTTGATCTGCCTCCCTATATTGGGAATATGACCTACTTGCGCTGCCAGGAAGAGCAATCCTTCGGTGTCACCGCCGGCGTAGGCCATATGGCTGCGCCTTATTGGCAGGATGTTTGTCTGGGTGATTTTGAATTAATTGATGTGCCGGGCAATCACTTCAGCGTGATGGAGCCGCCGCAGGTTGCCTCTGTCGTTGAGCACTTGGCAAAATCCTTACAGCGCGGTAAAGCGGGCAAATAGATGGCTGAGCACATTTCGCCAAAGTTCAACTTGCCAAAGCCAAACCTGCGGGAACTGATGCGTCCATTTCGTGGCCTCGTATGGCTGGGGGTGGCGCTCGGTGCCTGCGGTGCGCTCACTTCACTGATTCCTTTTATCGGTATTGTTGAGCTGGCTCGCCGGTTCCTGGCGCCCGATATCACTGGTATCGCCGAGGCGATTATTCCCGTTGTCTTCGCGATAGTTGTCGGGCTGGCGATGGGTTGGATCTGCACCGTGATCGGTTTGTGGTTAACCCATATTGCGGACCAGCGTATGCAGGCGGAACTGCGACGGGCCCTGGTGCGGAAATTGGGACAGGTGCCCCTGGGGTGGTACAACGAGCACACCTCCGGTGCGATCCGTAAGGCAGTGCAAGACGATCTCGATGATCTCCACCATATGGTTGCGCACCATCAGGTGGAGTTGGCCGCTGCGTTTGCACTGCCGCTGGCGGGCTTGGGCTATTTGTTCTGGCTCGACTGGCGTTTGGCCCTGTTAGCAGTAGTTACCTTGCCAATTTACCTGGTGTCCTACGCCTGGATGATGCGTGGTTTCGGGGAAAAAATGCAGCAGCTGGATAAGGACTTTGGTCGGGTCAGTGCTGCAATTGTTGAATTTGTCCACGGTATTGCGGTGGTCAAGGTTTTCTCGCAAACCGGTCGCGCCCACGGGAATTACCAACAAGCCGTTGAGGATTTTAGTCGCCGTTACACTGGCTGGGTTACACCGCTTATCCGTTTGGAAGCCGCAACTTCTCTGGCCCTGTCGGTGCCGGTTATTATGTTGGTAAGCTTGTCAGGGGGCGCCTGGTTGGTAGTGAATACGGGCATTCAGCCGATTGATATTCTCGCAACAACGCTGGTCGCGGTGATGATTCCCCAGACCATTCTCACCTTGAGCCAAGGGCTGACCGCCCAGCAAAAAGCCAAAGCCGCCGCAGCCAGAATAGATCAATTACTGAAGGTTGCACCCCTGGCTATTACCTCGGAACCCAAAGAGCCCAAAGATACAGGGCTGCTCTTTAAGCGGGTCAGTTTTGCCTATACCCGGGATCGGCAGGTATTAAGCGATATTACTTTGCGTTGCCGGCCCGGCTCGATCACAGCTTTGGTGGGGAGTTCCGGTGCCGGTAAATCCACCCTGGCCAAGCTGGTGCCCCGATTTTATGACGTGACCCAAGGTGCTGTGCTCCTGGGAGATGTCGATATCCGTGATATCGCCCCAGACAATTTATATCGACATGTGGGCTTTGTACTTCAGGAGACCCAGCTGTTGGCCGGTACTGTGGCAGATAACCTACGCCTTGGGCGCCCGGATGCCAGTGACCAGGAGCTGGTAGATGCAGCGCGCAGTGCCTGCATCCATGAACACATTTTAAGTTTCCCCCAAGGATACCAGGCGGTTATTGGCAAGGATGCTTTTTTTTCTGGTGGAGAAGCACAGCGTTTAAGTATCGCGCGCACGCTTTTAGCAGATGCCCCTGTGTTGATTTTGGATGAGGCCACAGCTCACGCCGATCCGGAATCTGAAGCCCAGATTCAACAGGCATTATCTTGTTTGGTGCGCAATCGTACTGTGCTGGTGATTGCTCATAAGCTGCACACCATCGCCGGCGTTGACCAGATTGCGGTTCTGGACAATGGCCGCCTGGTTGAATGCGGAACTCATCGACAACTGTTGGCAGAGGGCAAGCACTACGCTGAATTATGGCGTTTGTACAACAGTGCTGAACAAAACGAAAAAGTAATTAATGTTGGGGCTCAGGTTATTAGCGGGGTCTCATCATGATTCGCAGTTTGCTTGCTATTCTTGGGCCTGCGCATCGCCGTGAAGTTGGTATTTATGCTGTATGGCTTCTCGCCTATGGGGTTTTGCAGGGAGTCGCGGTGACACTTCTGGTGCCTCTGCTCAGTGCACTGTTGGCCTCTGAGATGGAGGCGGTTGGGTTCTGGCTAATTGCTCTGTTCTCGGTCGTCGCAATTGCCTGTATTGCCCGCTACCAGCAAACCGTTAAAGGGGCGGCACTGGCCATTCTGATATTGAAAACCCTACATAATCGCTTGGGTGAACACCTCTCTCAACTTCCTCTGGGTTGGTTTAACTCCGAAAGAGTCGGTCGTGTATCCCGCAGTGCAACTGGGGGCACCTTGATGGTGACCAATATATTTGCACATTTGCTACCCCCTGTTGTCAGCGGCGTTGTCACTCCGCTTACCGTGGGGGTGGCGATGTTGTGGTTTGACTGGCGCTTGGGGCTGACCGCTTTGTTGTTTGTGCCCCTGATTTATATCGGCCATCGCTGGTCCGCCCGGTGGATAGGCGCCATGGAAACGGAAGTGGATGCTGCCGGTGCCCGCGCCAGTAGTCGGGTAGTGGAGTTTGCCCGCAATCAAGCGGTACTCAGGTCATTTGGCAAAAATATCAGTGGTTACCCTCCACTGGAAGAGGCGATTGCCGAGCAAAACAGGGCGGCGGGTTCCATGTTGCGGCAGACCTTCCCCCGTTTGTTTGCCGGTGGCTTTATGGTACAGCTCGCCTTTGCCGCTATTATTGCAGTGGGCATTTGGCTCACACTCAATCAACAACTTCTCCCCGTTGAGCTGGTGGCTTTGCTAGCTTTAGCGGCCCGATTTACCGGTCCTCTGGCGGAACTCGCCGGGCGCAGTGGTCTGCTGCGTATGGCCGGTAATGATTTACGCAGACTGGCCGCTATTCTTTTTGAGCAGCCGCTACCTCAGCCATCCAAATCTCAGCCATTTACCGAGCAGATTGGATGGGTTGAATTTTCAAACGTGAGTTTCAGCTACGAGTCGGGGCAACCGGTATTGAAGGATCTTTCCTTTAGGGTTTCTCCGGGTACCACCACAGCGATAGTCGGTGCATCAGGCTCGGGTAAAACCACCATCACCCGTTTGTTGCTGCGTTTTTTTGATACCGATCAGGGCCAGGTAAAAGTGGGCGGGGTGGATGTGCGGCAACTGCGCACAGAAGACCTGATGCAGCAGATTTCTATCGTTATGCAGGACGTGTACCTGTTCAGCGACACCCTGGAAGCGAATATTCGCTTGAGCTGTCCCGAAGCCAGTCAGGAAGAGCTGGAACGTGTGGCGAAACTGGCTGGAGTGGATGAGATTATCGAGCGCTTGCCGCAGGGGTGGCAGACCCAGGTGGGTGAGGGAGGTGCTGCACTTTCCGGCGGCGAACGCCAGCGGGTTTCCATTGCCCGCGCCCTATTAAAAGCCGCACCGATCGTTGTGCTGGATGAAGCGACAGCGGCACTGGACCCGCGCAATGAAAAATACCTGAACAGCTCCCTGAGGCAGTTACAACAGGGTTCCACTCTTATTGTGATCGCCCATCAATTGTCCACCGTGATGAATGCAGACCAAATTATCGTACTTGATGCAGGTACTGTGGCCGAGATTGGAAATCACCGGGAGTTGTTATCCCAGCAGCGCCGTTACGCACATTTTTGGCACCAGCGCAGCCGTGCAACTGGCTGGCAACTGGTTGAGACCGATACGGAGGTGAGCTTGTGACAATTGCGATTTTAGGTGGCTACGGCGATGTGGGCGCAGCCGTTACCGGTTATTTACATTCCCTGGAAGTGGGCCCTTTGCGTATCGGTGGTCGCAATGCACATAAACAGCCGCTATCCAGTAATTCAGTTATTTCCTATCAGGCGGTGGACTACCTGGATACAGGCTCACTGGATAAGTTTGTGTCCGGTTGTAAAGTTCTGATTAATTGCGCAGGACCTTCACATTTAATTGGCGACAGGGTTGCCAAGGCTGCGGCACAAGTGGGGGCAACCTATATCGATGTTGCTGGCGATGAAGCTCTCTATAAGCAACTCGATTCATCCTATTACCAGAGCAGTGGATTGATCGCAGTCTTATCTGCTGGATTACAGCCGGGGCTTAGTAGCTTGTTACCACGCTGGCTGGCAGAGCAGGAGTTTTCGCAGGTAGAGAGCCTGACCAGTTATTTCGGTCTGCGCGATCGGTTTACCGATGTCGCTGCCGATGATTATTTACAAGGCGCCAACGAACAGCACAGCAAGCCTTTAGCGGCTTGGCGTAAAGGTTGCAGGGTGAATGGTGTGCTGAAGCGCCGCTCCGATGTGGAACTGCCGTTTTTTCCAGACACAGCCACTGTTCTCCCCTATTTAAACAGTGAAAGCGAGCGTTTGGCCCGGGACTTATCCCTCTCTGAAGGCGATTGGTATAACGCGGTTAGCGGCTCTTATATTTTATCCGCCTTTAATACTGCCCATGGTTTGAGCCGCACCGAAGCGCGTGCAGCCCTGTGTCGGGCCAGCGAATTGGATCTGGCGGGGCGCGATCCCTATGTGCTGATGCTTTTGCAACTTACCGGTAAATACAACGAGCAAGAGCGCACTCGCACAGCCGCGTTGCGGGGCACTGGCAATGCAGATCTAACAGCAGCGGTAGCCGCAGTCACCACTATGGCTGTACTTCGCGATGAAATCCCAGCGGGTTGTCACTACTGCGCCCAAGTATTGCCGCCGGCATTAGCGATGGAGCGTATGTCGAAGATTGGGGCATTGAGTTTTTTAACCACCCTGGAAACAAGTATTGAAGATATGGTGTGCCTTGAGGAGGGAGCCATTTGAAAAACCTAACACCTCCACCCGCCGATGCCGCCCATAAGGCTGGGCTGGCAGCTTTACCCGCTGAGCTTGCTACAGACAGTGGTTTGGCAAAACTGCCGGCTGCAATGCAGAGGCTTGAGTTTATCAGCCTGCGGGCGATTATGGAGTTATTTTCCTCCAGCGGAGCGCTGACTCCAGAGAGTGTTGGGCGCGGCAGTGAGGAAATTATTAATACACTAGGTACCGCCTGCCGACACCATTGGCTGGTTCGCCGCTGGCTGGTGGCCTTGGTTGAACGAGAGTTTTTGAAGCTCAGTAATGGCAACTACTCCTGGGAGCAAATTCCTGAGAGTGCAGTCGGAGCAGATAAATTACCGGAGGCCTACGGTGCGTTGGGATTTCCACCGGAAATGGCCGAGTCACACCAAAAGCTCCTGAGGCATTTGTCTGAACTGGTGCGGGATCAAGTTTCCATTAATCAACTGCTGTTCGGGAATGGAGAAATACTAACGGCACTGGCCGCTTACCAGAACAACTGGTTTACGACATATCTCAATTATGCCGCAGCGTACATCGTAAAACAGGCCGTCAAGCCAGGGCCTATGCTCAGGGTGCTTGAATTGGGGGGAGGTGCTGGCCTAACCACATCGGCAATTTTAGATACTTTAGCCGGCAGGCCGGTTAATTATCGCTTTACCGACGTATCACCGGTATTTACCACTGCGGCACAGAAAAAATTTCGCAATCACATCGGTTTGCGTTGCAGCCTGCTCGATATCAATGTCGATTTTTCTGCACAGTCAATTGCGCCGGCAAGTACCGATGTCGTTGTGGCTGGCAATGTTTTGCACAATGCTGCTCATATTGGCCAAACGCTACAGCGTATTCGCAGGTCGCTTGTCCCTGGTGGCTGGCTATTGTTTAGCGAATCCACTCGGGATAACCACGCCATGTTAACGGCAATGCAGTTTCTGCTTTCCCCTGCTGAATCCGGGACTCTTTTGGGCAGTGAAGATCGGCGAGGGGGCTCGGATCAGGTATTTATTGATAGCGCAGCCTGGCAGGAAGAGCTGGTTAGCGCTGGCTTTGAGATTAAGTATTTCCTGGCACCCTCGACATCGCCGCTATCAGTAGCGGGCCAAACCTTATTTGTTGCAAGGGCTGTTTAAGGGACTGTGATGAAAATAGAAGCAATAGCAGCAAATATTTTAAGTGGTTTGGAACAGTTGGGTGAAGATCCGGCATTATCACTTGATGGCAATGACTGGAGTGGCAGTCAGGTGCTGTCTTGGACTGGTTCCGTGGTTGCAAAGCTCAGTGAGCAGCTTGCAGAACAGGGCTCACAGCGAGGCCAAACACTACTCTGGCAAGCTGAAAATTCTGGGAATGGATTGCCTCTGCTGATGCACCTGGTGGCACTAAGGCTGGGCATCGGGTTTGAACTTGTGTCTGAGGCGAACCCAGAGAAGGATTGCTTGACCTTAGAGGTACAAATCCCGAATGGGCTAGAAGGCTATCGAGGTGAGTTTTCGGTATTGCTGGCAGAAAACATCCCCGTGGAGACAAACCTTACCTTAATCAAAGCGCAGCAAGAAGCTCTGGGGCCTATTCAGGGAAAGGTCGCCGTATTTTCTCCGCTCAATGAATTTGCTCGCTTTGGTATTTTCGCAGCATGGAGTTGTGGGCTGCCTGTGCGATTGCAGGACCCCGCTATCAACCCAGCTAAAGCGCTGGTTGCTCTGGAGCGCTCAGGGTTTTCCGGCGTGGTATTGACGGCAACTTTGCTAAAAGGCTTGGTCGCACACCCGGCATTGGCCCTGACCAATCTCAAAAGCCTGCAATGCCTATTGTATGAAACCGATGTCTTGCTATCACAATCGTTGTTGCGGGATATTCAACGCTTATTGGCAAACGATATTTCCGGTTGGGTCCGTACCGATAAAGGTATAGAACCCGTTGCAAAGGTCCAGCAAGCCCAGACCCAAAAGCTTGCGACTCTTGTCGAAAGTGTGGCGAAACACCCTGCGGTTGCCAGCTCCGTGACAATCCCCCTTGCTGGAGAGAATCGCTGGGCGGTCTTTGCGCAGCCCAAAATGCAGGCAGAGGCCAGTAACCTTGATATGGCGGGGTTGTTCGAGCGAATTAATACCGAGCTGGATGCGGAATTTGCCCATATTGATTTGGAACATGCGGTAAAGGTTACGGAACAACTTAACGCTACTGCTTTGCTATCCATGCTGAATGCTTTCAGCCACCTGGGATTGTTTTGCGATCGACATTCAGTACACAGCTTAGCGGAAATACTTGAAGCCCCTCCGGTGGCTCAGCAGCACCGAGCTTTGATCAAGCGCTGGATCAGGGTTTTGCAGGAGCAGCAGTTACTAAGTACTGATGGCGAGTATTGGTTGCTTGAGGTAGATCCAGACAGCTACAGTGATGCTGCCCTGGCTATGGCATGGACTCGGCTGGAACAGGAATGGCGGATGCTGTCTGGAGCCAGTAAAACGATTGATTACGCCCGCGCTAACGCGGAACAATTACCGGATCTGATTCGGGGTAAGGTTCAGGCTGTGCATCTGTTGTTTCCTCGTGGAAGCACTGAGCTGGCTAGTGCACTTTATCGGGAGGGTATAGCGGCCAGGTACCAGCAGCATTCAGTAAGAGCTTTATTGAAGTCCATCTTAAATAACTGGGAAGGGCAGCAACAGACTCTGAAAATATTGGAAGTTGGTGCTGGCACTGGGTCGACTACCCAGGCTCTACTGCCAGTGTTGGATGGTGTCAGTGGCCATATCAACTTTGAATACCAGTTTACGGATATCTCTGCGGCTTTTCTCGATAGCTTTTTCGCAAAACATGGGGATCAGGAGCAGCGCCCCTGGTTGCACCGTGGATTGTTTGATATTGATCGTTCACCGCGCAGCCAGGGATTTTCCCCCAATAGCTTCGATGTAATTATTGCCGGCGGTGTTTTTAACGCCGCCCGCGACACAGATGCATCATTGCGCAGGGCAGCCGAGTTATTGCGCCCTGGTGGCTGGTTCATTATGACGGAGCCAACCAGTGAGGAGTTTTGGGTGATGGCATCACAGGCGTTTATGTTGGTGGATGCCGTCGATGAGCGCACAGATACCGGTGCAACCTTCCTGTCACTTTCCCAGTGGCACAACGCCATGGATGCCGCCGGCTTACAGCTGGTCATGGATTTGCCTGCCTCCGAACACCCTTTGTCCAGACAGGGGCACCGCTTCTTTGCCTGTAGAGCCAAGCAACATCAAATGCGACTGTCAGCAGATTGCCTGGCCGAATATCTCGATCACTTTAAGTCAGAAATCTATATCGAAGTTTTGGACAAATTGCCTTTGACTCTTGAGGCGCAAATAGATAAGGACCAATTAGAGAAATGGGCCGTGTCCATGGCTGAAAACCGAGGAGAGTCAAATGGGAGTTGATAACCGCAAGCGGGTTGTCGTTGCAGGGACAGGTTTTGGTCGTATTTATCTCGAAGCCCTGACATCGTCCAGATTACCCGGCCGAGAACATTTTGAACTCTCTGGATTATTGGCTCGTGGCAGCGATTATTCCAGGAGCTGTGCCGAGCAATATGGAGTACCGCTCTATACCGAGGCAGAGCAGGTCCCCGATGATATCGATATTGTGTGTGTTGTTGTGCGTTCTGGTGCAACCGGGGGCGAGGGTTCTGAAATAGCACAATCGTTTCTTAAACGAGGCATTCATGTATTGCAGGAGCATCCGGTCCACACCAAGGAAATTACCGCCAGCCTGCTAGCTGCAAAGCAGGGGAATTCGGCCTATGCCGTTAACACCCTCTACCCCAATTTGCGCCCCACCAGGCAGTTCCTGGCTGCGGCAGAATACTTGCGTCGGCACCAGCGCCTGGAAATGATCGATGCTATTTGCAACAGCCAGATGGCCTATCCGCTATTGGATGTTATTGGTCGTGCAGTGGGAGGGCTTCGCCCCTGGTCTTTTAGCGAGCCGGTGCAACCAGAGGGCCATCCTTTTCAAAGTCTGTCGGCTACCTTTGGTGGTGTGCCCATGACTTTGCGTATTCAGAATCAGGTTCATCCACAGGACCCTGATAATCATTCCCTGCTATTACATCGGCTTGCTATAGGTGGCGAGGCTGGGGTTTTGACTTTGACTGATACTCACGGCCCCGTGCTCTGGAATCCCAGGTTGCATTCACCAAGGGACCAAACCGGCCGGCTTATTTTAAAGGGTGAGGGTACAGAGCGGCTGGCCGTTCCTAGCATGGTTACCCTGGGCGATACGGAAATGCGCAGTTACCACGATATTTTTGCCCTCACTTGGCCGGAGGCGGTTATTGAGGCTCTGCACTCCCTTTGTACTGATATCGCACAACCCGAGAAGCGCAAGCAAAGTGGTCAATGGGCATTGAGTGTCTCAATGGCGTGGAGTGATTTAACGGCCCGAATCGGTATGCCGACTTTGATCCAGCCAGGGGAACCGGAGCCGGTATCAATTCAGGCACTCGCGGATATTGTCGGTCAGGCTTGCGACTAGAGTTTTAAGAAAACACGAACAGCACAAAAAAGTGATTACGGAATTTTTACTTATAAAACGGGGTTAGGAGGAGAGATGCAAAATCAATCAGGGTTGATCATCGAAGGGCTCTTTAAGACATATAAAAATGGGGTGAAGGCGTTAAACGGCGTTAACTTGGAAGTTGGCCCCGGCATGTACGGATTACTTGGACCTAATGGTGCCGGGAAAAGTAGTTTGATGCGTACCTTGGCTACCCTGCAAACCCCGGACAGTGGTCGGATCATGCTGGATGGTGTGGATGTGCTGGCAAACCCGGACTTTATGCGCAGTAAACTGGGCTATTTGCCGCAACATATTGGCGCCTATCCTGGAATTGCAGCGCGGTCATTGCTGGAGCGTTTTGCCTGGCTCAAAGGCTTCACCGAAACAAGCGCAAGGCGCCATGAAGTGGATAGGCTATTGGAGCAGGTCAATTTGGCCGATGTAGCCGATCGAGCCGTATCAACCTATTCCGGCGGTATGCTGCGTCGTTTTGGTATTGCCATTGCATTGATTGGCGAGCCGCGCCTGATCATCGTTGACGAGCCAACCGCTGGCCTGGACCCGGCTGAACGCAATCGCTTTCACTGTGTTTTGGCGGATGTCGCGGCGGATGCCATTGTATTGCTCTCTACTCATATTGTTGAAGATATCGAAAACCTGTGCCAGCGCCTGGCCATATTGGCCTCTGGGCGTATTGTTGTTGAGGGCACAGCCCCGGAGGTCACAGACCCTCATATAGGCAAGATGTGGCAAGCACTGATTCCCCGTGGCGAATCACTTCCCGCATCCCTGCACAATATTGCCAGACCCGATGGTACCCAGGTAATCGTACACGGGGAAAAACCCGCAGACTCTCGTTTTACTGCCCACACGCCTCGCCTGGAAGATATTTATCACTTGGCTATTGAGCAGGTAAAAGACCAGCGGGAGGCTGCATGAACAAGCTGGCGCTTATTGCCCATGAGGCAAAGCTGGAGATAAGAGCCGGATTTAGCAGCGGCATCGTGGCTTTAGCCTTCTGGGGGCTGGTGATCTACCTGCTTCTGAATTTGGTCAATGCCGACTACATGCAAAAAATGGGGGCCACAGATATTCCCCGGAACTCACCATCACTCATTTACCTGATGGGTGCGGGATGTATGTTCTTTCAGTTTTTTGCCTGGGCCTGGGTTTTCTCGCAGCCTATATTGCGGGACCGCAAAGCCAGTCTGCATGAAGTGATCTATACAACACCGAATTCCCTGAGCGTAATGCTCTGGGGGCGGTTTCTTGGCGCAGCGGTAATAGGAGCCATATTAAGTGCATCTGCGCTGGTAGGGTTTTTAGTCTCGCCGGTATTGGTGTGGATGGGCTTGCTGCCCGAAACAGCGATTGGCCCAGCGCCCTGGAAAGCCCTTGGCTTTGCATGGATCTGGTTACAGATTCCCGCGAGCATCGGTATTGGTGCTCTGTATTTTGTCGCTACGCTGCGAACCCGCAGCCTGGCCGGTCCTTTTGGGCTCGCAGCGGCTTTAATGATGTTGTGGATGTTTGCTGTGATCGTTCTTCGGGGTGGCAATATTAATCCGCAGCTGGCTGCGGTTATGGACCCCTCGCTGTTTACTTTCGTTTATACGGAGGTTACTTCCTGGACACCACTGCAAAAATCAACCTCCCTACTGCCGTTTACTTTGGGTTCGGTACTGAATCGAATTCTATGGTGTCTTGTTCCTTTGCTTGCCTTGGCGGCTTGCCTGAAATACTTGCGAAGGGAAACACTGGTACTGGAAGGGGCTGCCAAACCTGCCCGGGCGAAGGCCGCTAAAAAGGCAGCCACTCGCAAGGTTAAAGATTTCTCTCCATCTAAGCCCGATACCGCATCGGTTGGCCGCGCTTTGCGCCAACTCATGCTGGAAGCTCGCTGGAGATTACTTCACGTATGGAGTAGTCGTGCTTGGTGGGTCGGTGTTGCGGTCCTGGTAGTAATGGGGGTAGCCAGCTCGTTTACCCAGATCATCTGGCACGCTGAAGGGCCCATGGCACCGCGCTTGGAAATGCTGTTACCGCTTCTTAAGGATGTTATTTTCCTGGTTATTGCTTTTGTAATCGCCGCATTGACTGGCTTGGTGTGCCGTAGGGATCAGGTGCCCGGGTTTGACGACATGCTGTCTGCAACCCCCGCGCCCGACTACACACGATTATTTGGCGTTGCCCTTACCGTATTCGCCATGACCTTGCTGTTGGCCCTGTTGCCGGGTCTATCGGGCATTATTGCTGTGCTTCTCACCGCTCCGGCATCTGTCGATATCGTACAGGCGTTCACTTATCAATTGCTGATAGTGACAGCTCCTTTATTGGAGTTGTCGATGATGGTGCTTTTGGTGCATGCACTGTTCCGCCATGCGGGCTTTGCCTATTCCATGTCAATGTTTGTGACCTTTATCCTGGTCCTCAATCATGAGCTGGAGCTGGTGCATTACCCGCCCTATGAAGTGGGTATCACTGCTCATATTCAACTGTCAGCACTCAGTGGCTGGGAACCCTGGATCGGTTATTTATTGGCCTTGGATGGATTTAAAGTTGCGCTTGCCCTATTGATGATCGGCCTGGCTGCTCTTCTGATTCCCCGTGGACTGGATAGCCGCATGTCTCAGGGTTTTGCCCTGATACGTTCACGTCTTATGGCCCCTCAGGGTGCCCTGGTGGCTTGTTCTGCTTTATTTCTTCTCGGTCTCGGTTCTGTATTGGGAGATAGGCTGGTAGTGCAGGGCGGGTATCAATCACCAGAGCAACTCAAACAAGAAGATGCCCTCTGGGAATCTTATTGGCTGCCGAAAGCGAGTGGGTTTGAGGTGTCCGGTGGTGAATTGAATATCAATATCAACCCGGATAACCAAACAGTAGAAGGTGAGTGGTTATTGCATAAAGTTCATGTCGAAGGGCAGGGCTTGCAGTTTGAATTACCCCACGGATTTGTATTGGTTAAGGCCTTAGTGGGCGGGCGTGAAGTCACACCGGATCAGCGTTACGACCATATGTCGCTGCCAATATCAGGCTGCTCTGAACAGAGTTGTAACATCAAACTGTTGTGGCAAATGACGGCGCCGGGGTGGTCCGCAGAGGGAGAACCCTCAGGGCTGACTGCCAGTGGCGTCTGGTTACAAGCGAGCGATATTGTTCCGCGTATCGGTGTTGACCCCGAGCGTATCTTGCGTGTGTCAGCGGAACGTGAAGCGCTGGGCTTGAACCCTGAGTTCAGCCTGCCGGCTTCACAACTGGCCACAACCCTTGAGGGCGCGGCCCCATCGGGGGACTGGCGTTGGCAGATCCAAATCCAAAGGGATGATAAAAATGTCTTTAGTGAGCAGGGGAGCACTCATGGCCCCTTGGATTTCTCCATTCAATGGGCACCCAATACGAAACTAGCGGTATTCGATGGGTTTGATATTTCCCATGATTCCGATCGTTCAAATATGGTTTCCGCCATTGCTAAAGACGTTGGGCAGATGCAGGCCTGCGTGAGCCAGCGGCTGGGTACTGATATCGAAATTAAACGGATTGCCCAATGGCCAAGAGGACTTGGAGAGACACGGGCCAGCGGTAATTTGCTGCAACTGTCCGAGGGGCCTCATTGGGATATCGCCGATGAAGGTACAGGGCGCTGGCTGCGACGGGTCGATATCGCCCGAGCCTTGGCCCGCCAGCATTTACTGGAAAGTTCGGACTTACGACGTATTGCCGGCTCCGCGTGGCTCAGCGATGGAGTTTCTGGAGCGATTGGCCTGCTTTGTGTAGCGGAAATCGACGGCATCGAAGTGCTTGATGATGTGCTGGTTCGATACTCCGATAAGACGACCAGAGACTTGGCTGGCAGTGAGGTACCCGTTGAGCGCTTAAGCACCGCACCGATTTCCGGTTGGACTCGCTACTACGCGCCGGTGGCTGCACTGGATTGGACGCTTCTGCAATCTCCTGAGTCCCTGTCCGCGTTACTCGATGACATCAAGCAGCAGAAGAATATTGAAAATGTACTGAGCGCTTATGTCGGTGAGACACGGACACAAAATATGCTCGGGGCTCCTCTTTCGTCAGGTTTAACAGTCGAGTATTTGAAAACAGGTCAGATCCGTCTGGATGGACAGCGGTGGCGCTGGGAAAAAGGCGGGTGGCAATCTGTAACTGAAACTTCCAGTTATCGTTTGTTAGCCGATATTAATAAGTTGGATGCAAAGGTCATCGCTGGAAATGCACTGATTGATCGCTTGCTCTCCAAAAAAGTATTGGCCCTGGATATTTGGCCATCCTATCAGCGGGACCCTGCACAGAATTTACTGGCTGAGAGTTCTGAAGTTTTGAACAATGATTTATAGGTAGAAAGGAAATTAATTAATGCTCAGCTTTATCCGGGATAAAAAAGAACTCAGCAAACAGATTTCATTGTTGTCCGCAACTTTAATATACGCCTCTGGGGCCTATTCTGCGACGGAAAACGCAGATAATGAGACTGCTTCCGAGAATGCGATGGAAGTTGTCGAAGTCACTGCACGGCATACGAAAGAGAAAGCCAAGGATATACCCTTCAGCTTAAGTGTTATTGGTGAAGAGGAGTTAAAAAATCGACTGCACCTCAATATTGAGGATGCTTTGCGCAGTGCACCTGGGGTAGATGTCTACTCTTCCAGCGGTGCGGTGGATGCAAATATCCGCATCCGTGGTGTTGGCTCTCTCAACCAAGTAAACAAAGATGATGGCTCTGTGGTGGTGAACCTTGACGGTGTTTCTATGCCGGCAGGGAATGTATCCCTCGGGACCCTGGATATTGAACGCCTGGAAATATTAAAAGGCCCGCAAGGGACTTTGTTTGGGCGTAACAGTGAAGCAGGGGCGATCAATATTACCACCCAGAAACCGACTGAAGAATTTGAAGCTTATGGGCGCATTGAGCTGGGTGAAGACAACCAGAGCCTCTATGAAACTGTAATCAGCGGCCCGTTTTCTGAATCACTCCGTGGTCGCTTGGCAGTACGTCACACCAGTGAGGATCACTGGGTTGAAAATACCACTAACGGTGAGCCAATGACCGAGCCTGAAGATCTGGCTTTCCGGGGGAGCTTGCTATGGGATTTGGGCCCAGAGACCTCTGCTTTATTTATCGCAGAGAGGCAGCACCAGGAAGGCTTCCTGAACTTGCAGTTGTTGCAACCTTTTGGCGATGATCCGAGCAGTGAACATACCTTGGGGGCATTTGACGATAACGAGAAAACAGTTGAGCGTTTTTCTACAGAAATCAATCATCAACTGGGTAATAGTCAATTGACCTCAATCACCGCATTGGTCGACACAGATTTTAGTTACCTAACCGGATTTGATCAGGAGACAGCCACAGCTGTTTTTAATTTCCCGGTGGAGTATCTCCGTGGCGATAGCCAGGATGAACAAACTATCAGCCAGGATCTACGCCTGTCCTCACTGCCTGATGCATCTACTTTCTGGGTAGTTGGACTCAACTTGCAAGATAGTGAAAGAAGTTTCGATTCGATTGATTTGGTGTCCTACGCCAAGCAATACCGGGATTATGAAACTGATAGCCAGGCTATTTATGGTGAGACAACACTTCCTTTCACTGAGTCCCTGAAATTTACAGCAGGGTTACGTTACACCCAAGAAAGCAAGGGTTACACCGGTGAATACGCCAGCTATGGTATGGATGGCAATTACTACATCTCGCAAGATCAGAGAGATTTGGATGATAACTATATCACTGGACGATTAGCTCTCGGTTACTCCCTGAGCGAGTCCATAAATCTTTACGCAGTGGCTGCACGGGGCTATAAATCCGGTGGCTTCAATGACTTTGCTACTCAATCAGCGGATAGCTTGGCCTACCGACCGGCCACTGTCGACAGCATTGAGGTAGGCATTAAGAGTGAACTAGATAGTCTGAATCTCAGTGGTGCAGTGTTCTTTAACTCAATAGAAGATGATCATTTACTCGGTTTTGACTTCTCAACCTATTCATCTGCTGCTGTAAATGCAGATACAGAGACCTTTGGTGCGGAGTTTGAAGCCGATTGGTTTATTACTGAACGATTTAGTATTGCTGGAGGATTGAGTTTCCTGGAAACGGAAATTACCAATGATGTTTATGGCGTTTCTGGTGGAGATGTTATGGCGGGTAATGAAGTACCCGATGTACCCAGTTGGAGTGCAAGCCTGGCATTAAACTACTACCAGCCGTTACCAGACTTTATGGGTTTAAGCACACCAGCTCTCAATACTAACCTGACCGTTCGCCACGTAGATGAGCGCCCGGCAGATGCACAAAACCACTTCGACCTGGATGCTTATAGTAAACTGGATCTACGTGTAGCCTTGCAAACTGATTCGATGGAACTCTACCTGTTTGCCGATAACCTGCTGGATGAGCAGTATCAGCTATACGGTTACACTAATGCGATATTTGCCCCTGATGCCAGAATTGGAGCTCCGTCAAAAGGGCGTCGTGCAGGAATTGGAGCACTCTACCGCCTGTAATGAGGTTACGACAGCTTAGTTAATGGCTGTTATTTATAGCTCAGTGGATAGTGAATCAATCTCTTTATTAGATTGATTCACTAATTAGGGAGACTCGGAGCAGATCCGAGTCTTCCTAGCTTAGCTTACAGGGTTGATTTTACTTCCATGCAATAGAGTAGGGTCCAAGTTTTCTTTCAGCCCGCTAACTTCTATGCCTGTAACTTTGGTTGTGGAACCGGGTTTAATATTAAATATGGAATCTTGATTGGTTAAACATTGCACAGACTGCCAGTCCTGCTCACTGACTTCCATATGTACTTTCGCCAGACCTGTAGCACCATTTTTATGATGTGTTTCTTGTGGATACTGGGGCGGATTGTATGGGCTCACTAAAAATGGCAGTCGCTCAGAGCGAGGATAAACAAAGCGGAAACTGGTTTTTTCTCCGTTTGGCTTGGTGCGGCGCCAGGGAACCACTCGCCCAGTTTGAACCCCTTCACGTTTTACTCGTGAAAGATCATTATCAAAATCATCGCTAACTAAGGCAACATCACAAAAACCCTCTCCTTCTTGTGACCAACGTATCATCCTGCGTCCTGCGCCCCGGCCGGCAAAGATATCAATCAGCCACTTGAAGTAATGCGCATTGGCAGGGGAGGTCAACAATTCAATGATTGCTCCTTCACGAAACCAAATGTGGGCGTGCTGGGCGTTTTTTTCTTTTGTGGCATAATCCACGGAAAAGCCGAGCTGGCGGAAATCTCGTACAGCCTGATGTATATCCTTAACCCAGAGTAAAACGTGGCTACAGCGTGTTTTCATAAGAGTACCTACATTTAAAGATGGTGTTGCTTTTTTCTGTTTTTTTTATTTTAAATGGTGATTGTTAATTGAATGCGTTTCAGTTTCGCCTCGTTAATTTGGCAGCTATATGTTTCTTATAGTATCCAAAAGGATATTCTTGCCGCAAGAAAATTAACCACATCCACTCAGGGATAGAAGTTTCAACCTGTGATGCTGAATGCCTTTCTGGATGCCTACCAGGAATAGGGTGAATTTATAAATGTTTTATGCGAGCTTCCCCTGTGATCTACACCACACTTTTTTCACAGGAAAATTTTCACCGCATTTCATCTTCTAAAAATCATAAAGTTGTCACCATAAGCCACCTTGCGCTCGGTTTTTTTTTCTGAGGTTAATAATTGCCAAGTCGTTATACATTTGTATCGGAGTGAAACTCTGGTACCAGCCTCATCTCGTTCAAATAAGCAGTCTAAATTTCGACGTTTTTAGTTTTGCCTTTGGTCAACTTATTGGGCTGGAATGAGGTGATTCAGGAGTGGCCAGATATTAAAATATTATTTGATATCTGGATAAATACAACCTCGGAGAAATGACAATAATGAAATTATCATTGAAAGTTCTTTTGCAGAAGACAGCTCTGGCGAGTGTATTTTCTTTATTATGCACAACGCCTTTCTCTGTCTATGCAGAAGAGACGGACAACACACTGTTGACTGATCGCATCATTGTTAAATACAAGGAGAGCGCTAAGGTTGGGCAGGCCGCAATCATGACTGAGGAGATGGTTGAAAAAGCCTCTCATCAAGCGGGCTACAAGGTACACCACCTGCGTCGTATAGCAACTGGAGCCCAGGTCATGCGCCTGGAAGAGCGAAAAAGTAAAGCTGAATTAAATGCAATTATCGACCGCCTAAAACAGGACCCGGATGTGGAGTACGTAGAACCGGATCTGCTTATGCAAGCGATGGCTGTCCCCAATGATCCAAGCTACCTCAATCAATGGCACTACTATGAATCCACTGGCGGCTTGAACCTTCCGACCGCCTGGGATACTTCCCAGGGTAATGGAGCCGTGGTTGCTGTACTCGATACCGGTTATCTTCCCCACGCCGACCTAGCGAGCAATATTTTGCCTGGCTATGACATGATCGATGATACCTTCGTTTCTGTGGATGGCGACGGTCGCGATAGCGATGCCACCGACCCAGGGGATTGGTATAGCTCTGGCACCTGTGGTGGTAGCTCTTCAAGTAATAGCAGCTGGCACGGCACTCATGTTTCCGGCACTATCGCCGGGGTCACCAACAATAATATAGGCATCGCCGGTGTCGCCTATAGAGCCAAGATCGTTCCTGTCCGTGTACTTGGTCGTTGTGGTGGTTACACTTCAGATATTGCCGATGGCATCGTCTGGGCCGCAGGCGGTTCTGTCAGTGGTGTGCCGAATAACTCCAACCCTGCCGATGTACTCAACATGAGTCTCGGCGGCAGCGGCAGCTGTGGTAATACCACGCAAAGTGCCATCAATACCGCTCGCGGCCTCGGTGCGACAGTTGTTGTAGCTGCTGGAAATAGCTCTGCGAATGCAAGCCAATACACTCCCGCCAGCTGTGATGGAGTGATTGCTGTTGCTGCGACCAACCGCAGTGGAGGTCGCACTTACTACTCTAACTTTGGCAATGTGGTAGATGTTGCAGCGCCGGGTGGAGAGCAGAGCTTTGCAAATGATTCTGATGGTGTTCTCTCCACCTATAACAATGGCGCTACAGATCCCACCAGTGATAGTTACTATTATATCCAGGGTACCAGTATGGCAGCTCCTCATGTCGCTGGTGCTGCGGCATTACTCTATTCCGTAGATCCCAGTTTGACCCCGGATGAAGTTGAGTCAGTTCTCACCAGTACTGCAAGGAACTTTCCAGCTTCGTGCAACAGTTGTGGTGCCGGTATTGTGGACGCAGCAGCTGCTGTAGCAGCAGTTAACGGCGGTGGTGGTGGTGGCGGTGACGGCTGGACAGAGACGAACCTCTCAGGCAGTCAACGCAGCTGGAGTGACCTGTTTACTATCGAAGTCGCGGCGGGAACCTCCAGCCTCAGTATTGAGATGTCCGGTGGTACTGGGGACGCTGATGTCTATGTACGCCACGACAGCTCCCCTACACGGCGCAGATATGACTGCCGCCCCTACCTTTCCGGTAATAATGAGACCTGTACCTTTAACAACCCGGACACCGGCACCTGGTATATCAGAATCTATGGATATGAATCCTACAGTGGTGTAACCCTGGAGGCGGAAACAACTCCATAATTGGTTAGCCAGCACTAACAAAAAGACCGGCATATGCCGGTCTTTTTGTTAGTGCCAATTTTTTAGTCGCTACTTAGGGGAGAGATATTCCTGTTTAGGTTAAGAGGGGAGGGCTACACCGCCCAAGTGGTTCACTCTGCGGCTATTTATGCCGGTGGCAATTACGGGGTAATCGAAGAGCTTTATATTGAACCTGAATTCCATTACAAACGAATTGGCAGGGAGCTGCTGGAAAAAGTTGTCAGCCTTGCAGCAGAGGGGGATGGCCACGATTAGAGGTTAGTACCCCGGTCAAAGAAGCATAGATTTTTATTTAAGAGAGGATTTTTTTGGCGAACTCGGCAGGGGAATGATTGAAACTAGAACGGTAGCACTAAAAGTGAGCCATCTTGAAAGCTCTGTGAAACAGGTTTTGAAATTTACAGTTGCCGCCCCCTGAAAAGGTTGACTTATCTCCTACTCAAAGACAAGGTATTTCAGCCTTAAGTATTAACTCGACAGCGATTCTGAAAGACTATTCCCTCTATACTCTATAGAAATCCCTTAGAAGGCTAACCTGCAAACCGGGAGCTTAAACAGCTAGTTCAACGCATTTTCTCTTCACCCCACCGCATTATCTGCACATCCGAGGGCGATAGACCAGAACCTTGAGATTAAAATTAAACAGTGAGCTCTAGACCCAACCCCCCTTAATTTCCATAAGAAATAATAATGATCTTTCTTTATCTGAGGCTCCGCAAAACTTTTGTTGTAGCCCCGGCAAATCGCAGAAAACTTTTCTTCGAAAAAGCTATACCCTCCGAAATTTTTATTAAAAAAATAAACCTGTCGCCATATACTACACGACCTTCAACATCTCCACTGAGGGTAATAATTTCTAAGTCGTTATACATTTGTATCGGGTGGAACCCTGATGCCACTCTCGCCTCAACTGACTAAATGGCTTAAGTTTTGATCACTCTTTAGCTTTTACTTTTTTAGATTTATTTAGCCAAGGCGGGGTAGTTCAGAAGTAGCTGGATGTCAAAATCTTATTTTACATCTGGGTAAATACAACTTCGGAGAAACGACAATAATGAAATTTTCATTGAAAGTTCTTTTGCAGAAGACGGCCCTGGCAAGTGCATTTTCATTGTTATGCGCAACGCCTTTTTCTACTTATGCAGAAGAGGCGGGCAGCGCACGGCTAACGGATCGTATCATTGTTAAATACAAAGAGGGCGCTAAGGTTGGGCAGGCCTCAGTCATGGCTGAGGAGACAGTTGCAAAAGCCTCCCGACAAGCCGGCCACAAGATGCATCACCTTCGCCGTATAGCGACTGGTGCTCAGGTTATGCGCCTGGAAGAGCGGAAAAATAGAGCTGAATTGAATGAAATTATCGACCGTTTAAATCAGGACCCGGATGTCGAGTACGCAGAACTGGATCGGATTATGCAACCGATGGCTGTCCCCAATGATCCAAGCTACCTCGATCAATGGCATTACTATGAGTCTACCGGTGGCTTGAACCTTCCGACCGCCTGGGATACCACCCAGGGCAGTGGGGCGGTGGTCGCTGTAATCGATACCGGTTATCGTCCCCATGTCGATCTAGTGGGCAATATTTTGCCCGGCTATGACATGATCGATGACACCTTTGTTTCTGTGGATGGCGATGGTCGCGATAGCGATGCTACCGATCCTGGGGATTGGTATAGTGCCGGCACCTGTGGTGGTACCTCTGCAAGAAACAGCAGCTGGCACGGCACTCATGTTTCCGGCACAGTCGCCGGAATTACCAACAATAATATAGGCATTGCCGGTGTCGCCTATGAGGCCAAGATCGTTCCTGTGCGTGTACTTGGCCGTTGCGGTGGTTACCTTTCAGATGTTGCCGATGGCGTTATCTGGGGGGCGGGCGGTTCTGTCAGCGGCATACCGAATAACGCCAATCCTGCTCACGTACTCAATATGAGCCTCGGTGGTGGTGGCAGTTGTGGCACTACAATGCAAACTGCGGTTGATACCGCTCGCAGTCTCGGCGCCACAGTTGTGGTCTCCGCCGGCAATAGCAATGCGGATGCGAGCCTATTTACTCCTGCCAGCTGTAATGGTGTTATTACCGTTGCTGCAACCAATCGCAGCGGAGGCCGCACTTACTACTCTAACTACGGTAGTGTGGTAGACGTTGCAGCGCCGGGCGGGGAACAGAGCTTTGCAGGCGATCCTAATGGCGTCCTTTCCACTTATAATGCTGGCGCTACAGACCCCACCACTGACAGTTACAATTTTATCCAGGGTACCAGCATGTCTGCCCCCCATGTCGCTGGTGCAGCGGCATTGCTCTACTCCATAGACCCCAGTTTGACCCCGGATGATGTCGAATTGATTCTCACCAGCACGGCGAGGAGTTTTCCGGCTACGTGCAATAGTTGTGGTTCCGGTATTGTCGATGCAGCAGCAGCCGTAGCCGCAGTGGGTGGCGGTGGCGGTGGTGATGACGACCTGGAAGAAACCAACCTTTCCGGTTCCCGCAATGATTGGCATCACTTCGCCATCAACGTTGATAGCGGCGCTTCAATCCTAAGCGCCATGTCAGAAGATGGCACTGGAGATGCCGACCTCTATGTCCGCTTTGGCCAGCAACCCACCCGTACAGCGTACGACTGCCGTCCTTACCTGTGGGGCAATGATGAGAGCTGTACGATCAATAACCCAGCCGCCGGCACCTGGTACATCAGCATCCGCGGCTACTCTGCCTACTCTGGCGTTACCCTGAGAGCCAACTCTCAGTAATTAAGTGCCCCCGATTCTACAAATAGCTGCTTGTAGAACTGGGGGATAGCGCCAATCAGTCTGTTGATTGGCGCTATCCCTTATCAATTCCCCGGCACATAGCCGAGGCCCGCCAGCAGAATAGGGCGCTAGTATTACCGCTCCTCTTTAACCCGCTTACTTTTTCCGCTTTCATGCCGCTCTCGCATATCGGAATCAATATAGCGATCAGTAGTAGCCATACTGGCATGGCCCGCATCGTCGCGGACATGCTCGCGAGGACGGTACTTCACGTCTTCAGAAATACCCGTATGGCGTAGCCAGTGAACCGTGGCCGCCTTGAGGTCTTCAGCATCTTCGCCCAGACCTTCCTCAACCATACGCTGATGCGCGGCATCAAAGCAGTTTTGTACAATCAAGCGCACCTGCCGAGTACTGGTAACAGGGCCTTTGCCGCGGGACTTTTGCACTAGGGGTGTCTGCTCATTGATAGTGGGCAGAGTAGGGAGCTGCAAATAGTTTCTATATCGCTTCAAAGCCTTGAGCATTTCATCACAAACAGTGATTGCACGACCTTTGTTGCCCTTACCGGTAACGTGAAACCACCAGTTTCCGTCGCGATCTTTCTTAAAGTCCCCCATAACCGGTGCCGATCTTTCATCGGCAACCAGCTCAGAGATTCGCAAGTACATAGCGAATAGGGCGTTCATAATAAATAATGTTCGCTCGTGATCTGCCGGCGATGCTTCGGCCATAATTTCCGCAGTTTCCAGGACATAGTCCCACTGTAAGTTGCTGATACGGCGTACAACCTGGCTTTGTTGATCACGCCGTACAAACTTACTTTTCTGGCGAATCAGCGCCAC
Source organism: Microbulbifer regidiadema (SeqCode) (assembly GCF_052466995.1). Classification (NCBI taxonomy): domain Bacteria; kingdom Pseudomonadati; phylum Pseudomonadota; class Gammaproteobacteria; order Cellvibrionales; family Microbulbiferaceae; genus Microbulbifer; species Microbulbifer regidiadema (SeqCode). The sequence continues at coordinate 994,651 of NZ_CP174297.1, forward strand.
AGGGTTTGCCTCTACGAGGCCTTCCTGGTAGAGGAAGTCAAAAAAGGACGACAAGGCAGTAAAGATGCACTTGATCGCGGCCTGGGATGGCCGAAACTCCTTAGGAGAAGCCGTCTTACCTGCGCGAAACTCAACCTTAGAGACACTGACCACAAACGGCCGCCAATCCGCATTCGCAACACGCTCGCCATTTTGCAGTTTAAACCGGGCAACATTTTTAGTCCCAATCCAGGCTATGGGCGGTTCGATACAGAACTGTACAAACTCTTCAATATGCTCCCGTTTGAGAGTCATGATTGAGGTTTCCTCAATGCGCCAGGCCCATTGCAGCAGCCGCTCGAGTTCACGGCGATAACTATTAAACGTTGCCTGGCTACCGTTGTAGCTATAAAGAAACTTAAGCGTGAACTCCAGATCGGTATCAGCACCAGGGATCGGCTTGTCGAGATAACGACTGGCGGAAAAGCTGATACAGCGAAACGGATTTTCAAGGTTGCTCAGGTTGTCGATGATTGGTGCTGGTGGTTGATTGGAGGCAGACATAGAGGTATGAAGTTGTTGTTGGAATGCGGCAAATTATACGGAAAATGGCTCATTTATAAAATATCCGATATTCACAAATATCGGAAATATCAGGGGTTCTGATGGGCCCTACATTTCAGCTTTTTTCTTGGTCAGCTTTTCCGATATCCATGTTTGTCCCTGCTCTGGTTATACCTGACTGCGGTATGGCGCCGGCTTATCCACCAGGGTTCCTGCGCCTGCCGAGTACTAAAATTCATTCATGCTTCAAGCTCTATATTGCCAAGCAGAGAAGGCTTAACGACTCTCTGAAGGCATAATTGCCTCACTCTTCTTGTGAGAATGGTGCCGCGCTCAAAACGCTGTGCTTGCTTGCGAATCCAGGCTCGGCAATCTGCCTCGCTACCAAAGTCCTTAAGCAAAATAAGATAAATATCTTCATCAATACTGATACTGGTAGCAAAGCCATCCAGTGTCCTTACTGGAATTATGTACGATGGCAAAGGCATATCCTCACACAAGTATTTATCTGGGTGTAGCAGCTTCTCAGATCACAGGGTTCTCACGGAGAACCACAGTATCACTGAGAGAATCAATATAGCAACTTCCGCAGTGCGCTATAGTGCTTAGACTACACAAGGTACAAACCTTATTTGCCATATCAGAGTTAGATTTTGGATATTACTTCAACGCCACATGATAAAGGTCTGCTGACATGGAATATCATCATATAAAATACGAACAAAATGGCCCAGTATCTATCATTACCTTTAACCGTCCAGAGGTTAAGAACTGCATTGGCACACGCGCTCACCGCGAGCTGGTGGACGCATTCGATCGCTTTCGTACCGATGAGGGAGCCAAAGTTGCAGTGATCACCGGTGCTGGGGACTCTGCCTTTTGTGCAGGTGGTGATTTGAAGAGTAACCTTGCTGCAACTGAACCCACTAATCACCCCGATCCTGACACTGCTGTTTTATGCCCTATGGAGCCTGCCGATATTGCCCGGCATGATCGAGGTGAAGCGCCAGGTATTATAGGGCCAACCCGCTGGACTGATATTTACAAGCCAATTATTGCAGCCGTTAACGGAATTGCCTATGCAGGCGGTTTCGAATGGGCATGTTATGCCGACATGCGTATTGTAGAAGAGCATGCATCCTTTGGTATGACCTGTCGCCGCTGGAACATCGGCTTAGCTGACGGTGGCACTCAGCGTCTACCACGCATTGTTGGTATGGGGCGAGCACTGGAATTAATCATTACCGGTAAAGTTATCAATGCAGAAGAAGCTTACCGCATTGGATTAGCCAACGAAGTAGTGCCAAAGGGAGCTGCTTTAGATCGAGCAATTGAGTTAGCACAATTTATCTCTGCCCTGCCCCAACCAGCAATTCACTCCGATAAAGAAGCTGCCATTCGCGGCTATGGACAAGATCTTAAAGAGGGCCTGCGTATTGAAGCTGAATGCTTTAACCGATTATTCAGCAATCCCGAGTCCAGAGCACAGGTATCGGAAGGTTTGCGACGCTTTAACGAGCGTGATCATCCAGACCGAATGCAAGGGCGCGCCAAAACGCCCGGCATTATTCGTAGCGAAATGCATACGCCAGACAATATAGTCGAGTAACTTGCGCACCGCCGATAGTACTAAGGCCAAATATCGAGCTTGAAAGAGCCGGTACGGCCCCTGCCCGCTTGCTTTTTATTCGCCTACATTCAACTCTGAAGTGTAGTGGTCTAATACTTCCGGACACTTCGCTAAGATGGTAAAACTACCAAGTGAGGTGACGTATGACAACAAAAGGTACACGCCGGCAATTCAAGCCGGAGTTCAAGAAAGACGCTGTAGCTCTTGTCTCTGAACAAGGCTATTCGATTTCTAAGGCCGCAGAGGCTGTAGGGACCACTGCTAATAACTTGCGACGCTGGGTAAAGGAGCTGAAGCAGGAAGAGAGCGGAGTAAGGTTGGATGCAGGCGAGCGCGCTGAATTGGATCGGTTGCGACGTGAAAACAAGCGCTTGCGGATGGAGAAGGAAATCCTAAAAAAGGCCAGCGCCTTCTTTGCGAAAGAAATGAAGTAAAGTACAGCTTCATCAAAGAGCAGAAAAGTAGCTTTCCAGTTAGGATGCTTTGCCGAGTAATGCAGGTAAAAAAGAGCAGCTATTACGATTGGTGCCATCGCAGTGATAGCTCAATAGATAGCCAAACATGGCAACTATGCCATCGCTTGAAGGCCTTATTTGCAGAATCTCGGCAGAGCTTGGGAAGCCGCCGACTAATGAAGCTATTACGCAGAGAAGGCTTTAAAATTGGGCGCTATCGAGTCCGAAAGCTAATGAAAAAGCTAGGTTTGGCAGTAAAATGCAAGAAGCGTTTTGCGTTGACGACAGATAGCAAACACCAACTGCCCATTGCAGAGAATCTTCTGAATAGGGATTTTTCGCCGAGTGCTAAAAATCAAGTTTGGGCTACGGATATTACATACATCTGGACGCTACAGGGATGGTTGTACTTGGCGGTAGTAATTGATCTCTATTCACGCCGGATAGTTGGTTGGCACCTAGATCGCCAGATGGAAACGGCTTTGGCGAGTCGTGCGCTGATGATGGCCGTCAATTTACGCACACCATCGCAAGGCCTTCTACACCACTCTGATCGAGGCAGTCAGTATGCCAGCCATACCTATCAGGCGTTGCTGAAGGAGCATGGAATGGTATGTTCAATGAGCCGTAAAGGAAATTGCTGGGACAACGCACCAACAGAACGGTTTTTTAGCAGCCTAAAGCGAGAGTGGCTAACGGGAAATCTCTATGAAACAAGGGTGGACGCGACAGCAGATGTGAGAGCCTACATTGCTTATTACAACTCACGCAGAATACACACAACATTGGGGGATGTAACCCCTATCGAATTTGAGAAATGTGCTTAAAGAGGTGTCCGGTTGGACTTGACCACAACAAAGTGCATCTCCAAGCAGCAGGAGTCTTATGAGATTCCATATTTCTCAGCCAGTCGATCAATATCCGCCTGGGATCTGGAATTATTCGGGCATTTAGCCCTAAACCATGAATTCAAATCACTATCTGTGCTTCCAGCGGAAGTCTCCTTAACATCAAAGCACCTATCTCCGATCTGAGTAAAAGTCCCTGTGGCAGTCTTGTATCTGGCCTCTACAGGCTCAAATCTGCGGATTTTGTTCCGCTCTCGGGCTAGCTTCTTCGCCAAAACAGAATCAAAAACAGTTGGTTGATGCTCTGCTCCAGGAGCTACTGGTGTATCTATAACTCTATGATTTACTGTCGAAGGCGCTGAGGTGCGCTTAGTCTCCTGAGGAGGGGGAGTGGAAATTGGCTCATCCTTTACCATCGTTGTTACAGTGTCGCGCACTGACTGGCCTTGCTTTCCCGAGCTGGGTGGAGGACGGGTTTTATCCTTATCTGTGTTCGCTGCTGCTGGGGCCTGAATATTCTTCCCCGCGAATAGCTTAAATCTGTGTGTGGCAGAGGGGCTGGGACCTACATCTGGAGTAAGTGATACCGGAATAGCAACTAATACTGCATGGACACCAATTGCAAGGGCTAATGAAATCGTTAAACGCCAAGAATCGATGATTTTACGATGGTTATATGGATAAATTGTTGTTTTGAGGTCCATCTACTTCCTAGCCTGAGCCCCTTGGAGGCTAGCCTAAATCCTTAATCTAAACTTGGAGCTGGTACTTATTGAATACCTCTATAGGACTGGCCAAAAGCTTGGAAGTTCCTGGCTCCGCTTGAGGGGCTATTTAGGAGATACAAGAGTAGGAGGCTATCTCCCCTACTCCAGCTTTACTTGCTCAATTCTCCTCTCGATATACGGTGCTGACAGCAGGGCCTCTTGCTACCCAGGAGGCCTCTGCCTTTCAGGGCGCGGCTTTGCAGGAATATCTAGACCTTTTAAAAATCGCAATGCATAGCCTGAATCGCTCTGAAAGCCCCCGCAGGGCGGCCTTGAAGGCCACAGCTGCTGCGCTGTAGCTATGCAAAGATTTAGGACTATTCGCAACCCGCTACGCCTAACATCTGTAGCCTCCAAGACTCACAGGGTATTGCGGAATTGTTCAGCCCCTTAGTTTATCGAGTACGGGAAACAGATCAGCTGGTTCAGGGCGACGTGTATAGTCAGGATTCACTTCTGCATAAGCAATCGATCCATCGGTATCTATCACATATCTTGCGGGCATAGGCAAGTTCCACTCCCCGTCACGGTGAATTGTCGGAAGTTCAACTTTGAACATCTTGTGAAATTCAATCACATAGGGCTGTAATGTCCAGCGGATACCAAACTTGTTCGCAAGTTCACCGCCCTGATCAGTAAGGATTGGAAAGCTCAGCTTGTTATCTCGTTGAGATTTACGGCTCTCCGCAGGCCCTTGCATTGAAATCGCAACCAAAGTTGCTCCGCGAGCCCTGATTTCCTCAGCAACCTCTTCCAATGCTTGCAGCTCAATATTGCAATAAGGGCACCAGACTCCACGATAGAATGTCAGGATGACGGGACCTTTAGCAAGGAGTTCTTCCGAGACAACTTGATTACCATCAGAGTCCTGCAATGCAAAGTGCGGAGCTTTCTCCCCTACTTTAACCGATTGTTCAACTTGGCCACTCTCAGCCAGCTCCCGGGAGGACCGAGCAAAAGCTTCGAATGCACTTTCTGGAGCTTGTTTTTTGAACACCACTTTAAAAGCATCTAACTTCTCTTGAAGAGACATAATCCATTCCTTTAATCATTTAAAATTTGCAATTGCGGGCTATGGGTAAATTTTTAATTTGACCAAGCGGTCAACCATGTGAGTTTCGAACTGGTCGCTAATTAAGTTCTACGCCAAGCCACTGTTGACAAGATTATTTACTTTGGTTTGCACTATAAACATGCTAATTTGAGACTCACTGTATCCACTAGGGACACAATCGATGTTTCAGCAGGCTCATTTGAACGAGATAGTTGTGTTTATTGCCGTAGCTGAGTACGGGAGCTTTACAAAGGCCGCAGTCGCATTAAATTCAACCAAGTCAGGCGCAGGCAAGGCAATTAAGAAGCTTGAAGAGGAGCTGGATCTCAAGTTATTCAATAGAACAACACGCAGCATTAGCTTGACAGAAGAAGGCAAGATATTTCTCGATGCCGCAAAACATGCGATTGAAACAATCAATGACGCTAGGTTACTGCTGAATGCCAGAAAGGATGAGCCAGCCGGACGCTTACGTGTCAATTTACCTCTAGGCATTGGTAGAAATATTGTCGTTGCTTTAAAAGATTTTACGCAATTACACCCTAAAGTTACGATGGAAGTCTCCCTCTCTGACAACCTAGAGGATGCCATCAAAGGGGAGTGGGATGTAGTTGTGAGGATTGGTGAGCTAGAGGATAGTTCTTTTATCGCCAAAACACTGTGCGAGTCTAAACGTATTCTGTGTGCCTCACCTAAATACCTAGCACAAAAAGGCACACCTAAGACTCTGGAAGAATTGAGAGAGCATGATGCCCTTGTCTTCCGTGCGCCCACAGGAAAAGTAAGAGATTGGTTGTTTCTAGAAAATGATGATTCAGTTACCAAGCTCTCCCCTTCCCCTCTGGCAATATTTAGAGATGGGCGAACTTTAGTAGATGCAGTGATGGCTGGTATGGGGATAGCGCAAGTGTATGATACTGCACTTGGTTCTGCCATCCAGAATGGCGAAGTTGTTGAGTTATTCCCAGAGAAAGTAATTCCAGGCCCACCTATTAGCGCATTAATTCCTAGCGGTAGAGTGATGCCAGCGAAAACAAGAGCTTTTATTAAATTTCTACAAAGTGAGCTGGGTTAGGCTTTTGTCAATTTGGGGATGGCCAAAAATATTTTTGAGGTGTCTACATTCACAGGTTTCGAGCGTCTGAACAGAGCAAAAGGGCTACCCTTTCAGCTGGATCATTATTTGGAGCTGGTGGAGTGGCCGAAACTTTGATCCAAGAAAACGGGGTGGTATTGCCGAAAACACTCCATCCACCCTCAAGCGGCTATGCGCTGCCTGAACGAGTCCATCGCCCGCCAGGCCAATGCCGAGGACAACTGCACCGGTCGTTTCTGGGAAGGGCGTTTCAAGTCTCAGGCCTTGCTGGATGAAAGAGCCCTTGCCGCCTGCCTCGCTTACGTGGACCTCAACCCTATCCGTGCCGGTATCGCTAAAACTCCAGAAGAATCCGATTACACTTCGATCCAGCAACGCATACACACAGCCATCTCAGGCCAGCAGCCCAAAAGCCTACTGCCACTGGTGGGCGGGGAGCGCCAGGATATGCCTAAAGGCTTGCCTTTTCAGCTGGATCACTATTTAGAGCTGGTAGACTGGAGTGGCCGGCAGCTTCATCCTAAAAAGCGCGGCGCTATTTCCGAGAACATCCCACCTATTTTAAATCGGCTGGGTATTTCGCCAAAACACTGGCTCTATCTAAACCGCAATTTTGAAAGCCGCTTTAAACGCTTGGTGGGCTCGGCGGAAGCGGTACGCCAGGTCTGTGCGCAGCAAAATAAACGCTGGGTACACGGGCTGCGCGATTGCCAGCGCTTTCTTAGCCCCACCCCCTGCTAAATTACAGAAATCCGCTTATCAGCTGCTCCTAGATTCCATCGCTCCCGACTCTACTTTCCCCTAATTCCCTACGGACTCCCCAAAAGATCTTTTAACGCCAAATTGCCATCTATTTTGAGACAGATATACCAGTCACCAAGTAGTGGCGCAAAAATTTTTTCCTAGATTCCGATTCTCCATTCTTTGGATGTCCTGTTTTGTTGTTCTCCAGAAGAGTGTCCAAGGATTGCCAATCTTTGGGGATTGCCAATCTTTGGGTGTCCAGTTTCGTGAGTTTCGTGAGTTTCGTGATCCTTTCCAGTTTCGTGATCCTGATCTATGGGTGTCCAGAAATGTTACTAGATTCCGGCTCTTTATTCTTTGGATGTCCAGGAATATTTCTCTGAATCGTCAATAGAATAAATTCTTCCGGCACATGAAAATCATTCATTATTATATCCTAATATCTTCGATAACAATCCCATTCATTTGGGTCAACAGAATTATCATCTTCATAATTTTCACATTCTACTAATATCTTATTTCCATCTGGATCGACAATAATCCCAGAGTAGCCCCCCGGTGTCATTGCAATCACCTTAAATACAACCCCCTTATCCATTAACTCTTTACAATAACTAAGAAAACCATCTTTCAGTTCATACCTAAAATAACAATAGTTTTCAAGCGGGAGGATTTTCTTGATCTGTGGCCGTATTCTAACTTCATCATAGCCAGAGATATTCAGTTTAAAGCCATAATCATCTTCAGAAAAACCCATTTTATTCTCATAAAAATCCTTGGAGGCATCTATATCCCTGGTAGGAACATAAGAAATAAACATAGAATTCATCCTTTCTCTTTACAACCTTTTATTGATTTCGCAGGGGGCCTTTTACTTTCTGGGGCCGCCTCCCGCGCACCTGCAACTCTTTTTCCGGGCGCTCTATGCACCTTAGCTCCCAAACTTTCTATTCTTTCCTTTTCCGCCATATAAAACGGACTTCTATTAGCAGAAGAATCTTCTCCAATATCTATGAACTCATACCCCTCATCATGCATTTCCTCAATCCAGTCAGCATTACCTTGTACTGCTCTTCTCTCCCATTCTTCTGAGAATAATTCTACATCACCAGCTCCAGATTTCCTTAGAATTACATTCCAATCTTTTTTAATCGTTCGATATTCAATATTTGGGTAATCATTAGCTATTTTCTTTACATATGCTTCTATCGCAGCCTGGCCTTCACCAATAACTATATATTTTCCTCCCCCTCCCACGGGAACTTGATGTAATCCAAACGGATCTACCCACTCTATCGGATTATTTACATATTTATAACTATTTCCCCCTCCCAATAATCCAATCGGGTCCTGCTGAGTAAACTCCCCGGCTTCAGGATCATAGTACCTAAACCGATTGTAATGCAGGCCAGTTTCTTGATCGAAGTACTGCCCCTGAAAACGAATCGGCTGCTCTATCTGGTTTTTATGGGCTAAAGCGATATTGCCATAGCTCTTATAGGCGACACTCCATACTACTTCACCTTCCTGATTGGTAAGGGTATCCGGCGTGCCCAGATGATCCAGGTGGTAGTGGTAAACCTGCTCTTCCTCTTGGTTGCCTTCCTTTAACGCAACCGGCTTGAAAGTACCCGGTTCAAAGTAGTAGGTCCGAGTATTCAGGTCCTGCCGGGTGTGGATATCAGCTTTGTTTTCACGAAGCAGGACATCGCTATCCCAGAGGAAACTGGTTTGTTCACTGTTAGTTGCCTTGCCAACACGACGGCCCAGCGGGTCGTACTGGTAGTGGACCTCTTGCTGAAGCTGTTCTTCTCCTTCTTCCAGCTTAAGCTTTTCTACCCGCACCAACTGTTGGCGACAGTTATAGTGGTAGCGGGTTTGCAGCTTCTGCCCTTTGCCACGCAGTTCGGCGATGCGGTTGCCGTGAATATCGTAGCGGTAATGGGTATCGCCACGGAAGGCTAAGCGATTGCTCTTAACTTGAGTAGAGCTGGCCTGCTGTTTGGCTTCATCCTTTGAATTAGCGGCGGCGAGAATATTGTGTGCGGGATCGTGCACAAAATATTCGGGGTTGGGGCCATCTACCTGAGTCAAGCGGTCTAGGGCATCGTAGTGGTAGCTGCGCGTGCCACGCAGACTATCCTCAATCTTGGCGATCTGACCGGCTTTGTTGTACTGGTAGCTACGCTCCAGGATTGAGTGAGAGTTCTGAGTTGGGTCGGCGACTGGGCCATCAGCTTTGTTTAGACGTAACTTTTGCAGCCGTCCCTGAGGATCATAATCTCGCTGGCTTTCCAGGCCATTGCCATGCTGGCGCTGGCTCTCCCGGCCCAGTTCATCGTGACTGATACGGGTAATCAGCTGATTGGTATCACCACCGACTGGGCGGCGGTGTAGGCTTTGGAATTGGCCGGCGGGGTTAAAGGCGAAGTTAAGTGCTTCGCCATCGGGCAGGGTCGTGGTAATACGGTTGCCGGCGACATCGTATTGGTGGCTAAGCTTCTCCTTGCCCTGCCAGTCCGCAGTGACGCGGCCATTGGCATCATACTCCCAGCGCAGTTTGCGGTGGCTATTTTCCGCTTCAATTAGCTGACCGCTGCGGTTGTAACGGAAATTGGTAATCCCATCAGGAGTCACTTCTTCCAACATACGACCGAAAGGATCGCGTTCAAAAATCGTATCGATACCTTTGCCGGTATCAGGATCAGTTACCGCTCTTGAAGCGATAAGATGGCCGGCGCGGTTATAGGCGTAGCGGGTTACGCGGCCGTCAAAGCCCACTTCTTCGATGAGACGTTCGTTGAGGTCGTATTTAAGCTGGTAGCGCTCGCCATTTTCATTGGTGAGGCCAACCAAGTTGCGCTCGCCGTCGTAGTGGTATTCCAGGCGGCTGCCATCCGGATTGGTGCGCGCCCTAACCTGGCTGAGGCCGTCGTAGGCGTAGCAGGTGCTGCGGCCTTCGGAATCCATCACCTCCGAGAGTAGCCCTTGAGCGTTGTAGCTGTACTGGGTGCGGGCACCATTTGGGGTAATAACCGCGCGGATACGATCCTGGATGTCGTATTCATAGCGAGTGACTTGGCCGGGGGCGTGTTGTACTTCTTGCAGGCGGCGAGCCATATCATAGCGATAGTGCTGGCTGCGGCCCATAGGGTCTTGGATCGCAGCCAACCTGCCTTCCGGGTTCCACAGATAGCGGGTGGCATTGCCGAGGGGGTCGGTAACGCTGCCGATCAGACCGACCGGGTTATAGCTGTAGCGGGTGCTGTTGCCGAGGGCATCAGTGGTGGCGACGATCTGGCCGTTTTTGTTGTATTCGCGCTGCCAGGTGTTACCGGATGGGTCGGTGACTTTGCCTGGCAAGCCTTCGTTGTTGTATTCGATGCGGTGGCTATTGCCGGCGGCATCGGTCTTTTGTACTAAGCGGCCCTGATCGTCGTACTTATAGATCTCTTCGCGCAGGCTGCCATTATCGCTGGGCAATTGGACCTTGGTTACCTGACCCAGCTCGTTGTAGCTGTAGAGCGTCTCTGCACCCTCGGGGTCGCGGTGATAAATCGGTAGGGCGCGCTCATTAAAGCGGTAACGTTCCTGCCCACCACGGGTATCGGTCACGGTAACCCCGTGCCCATCCTCATCCCAGGCAAACGTGTAGTTGTAGGTGGCCTGCCCATCGATGGGGTCGCCCCACTGGCGTATACAGCGGGCCGAGGGGCCTTCTCTATCCCATTCGAAGTAAAAGCGGTAACCGGTTTTTAAGGTGCGCTTAGAGATGACATGTTGCTGGTATTCATAGTACTCACTGTAGCCATCCGCATCGGTGGCTTTTATCAGGTCGCCTTCATCACTGTATTCGTACTGAGCCAGTATTTTAATGTGGCCATCGCGGGTTTCTTTCTTTAACTCACCCATGCGCAGGCTATTGCGCTGCCCTTCCGGTGGGCTGATATGCAGGGCTTCGCCGAGACTGCTCTCGATACAAATCAGGCGTTCGCCGATATAGTGGAACAGGTAGTAGTTACCGTAACCATCGCGAATTTCGGAAAGTTTTAGAGTGCCACTCTCGCCTATCGCCTTGAAATGTTTTTGTACGCCATTTAAGGCGCCGTAGGGACTGATCACCCAGTGCTCATCATTGATACGAGTCAGTGATAGCTTTTCCACCACATTGTGGCTTCGCCCGCTATTGCCCGGTGTCGGTAAACTAATTACCCGACCCTCGGCATCGTAAAACTTTACGGTTTTATTACCCGGGATCAGGCGCTCGTTTAAGGTGTGCGCCCAGCCATGGCCTAATCCAAAATCTTCACTATTACTGCTGCGATAAGAGCGGGTTAGGGTTAATGGCAGCGGGCCATCCAATACCGCATCCACCAGGGATAAAAACTCCTCCCCGGTTTTTAAGTTAATTGGATCACCGCTGTAACAGGATTTTTTTGCACAGGGTACAACCTCACCTTTGGATGTCTGCCCGGCTGCATTAGAGCTATTGTCAGGCTCGTTAGTATTATTCGCTTGACTATTCTGATTACTATTTGAATTACTGCTAGCGCTACTGTCGGAATTACTATTGTTTTGATTACTGCTGGAACTACTGGAAGAGGGGCCGCCAGAGCTCTCGGGCACGGCAGCCTCAGTGGAGCTAAAGTCAGAAAAGCTGGCGCTGCCGCCCTTGGCCCCTTTTTCCTTGGAGTCCAGCAGTCGCTGTTTTTTCAGCTTGGCTAAATCCAACATTAGCTCGCCAACCTTTTCAAACGACTTCAGCAGGCGCGCATTTTTAACCATCGCCGCAGCCGCACCGACACCCCCGGTAACGGCGGCAAGAACAATCGTGAGAATAATCTCAAAGGCACCACCACCGGCCATTTCGGTCATTTCAAGGCTGTGCTGGGCTTTTACATAATCCTGGGCAAAGCGGAAAATAATATCGCGCAGAGCCGGGTCATCGTAAATAAGCTGGGTAACATCCAGAGCCAGTTCCAGCTGCTGCCGGGTGATTGAGGAGGGGTCAAAGCCGAGAACATCGACGATTTCCCGTTGCAAGGCAGTGACATTCTCCCGGTGAGACTCTTCGAAGCTCTTGTCATGTAGGAAGTAGTTCGCTGTGGCAACCCCCAGCTTATGGGATTGGCGTATGGGATTCAGCATCAGCGCTACTTCAAGCACATCTTTAGTCCACACCGCCAGGCCCCAGGCGGCATTGCCCAAACCTGTCGCTCCGCTTTCAATATAGGCGCCCACTTTTTCCAGAGTGGAGCGCTGTTCGTGTTGCCGCTGGATCTGGGCCGCTTCGGCGCGCTCTTGGGCGATAATTTGCTGTAACCCCAGGCGGATTTTAACGATTAAGTCCGTTTGCTGGTTTTCCTGCCCCGCCGCAGTAGCAGGTGCCTCTTCGATAATTAGGCGATTCTGTACCAGAGCGCGGTAAATTTCCCGCGCATGAATGGATAAATAGCTCGGGGGCTCGGATGCAGGCCCTGAAAACGGCGTGCCGAAGGTATTGGTTTGGAAACTGCTATTGAGTGGGAAGAAATGAGTGTAAATCTTCTCAAGAACGGCATCGTCGAACATAGAAAGTAAATGGCTGGCATCCACCTGCATCGGGAATGCAACCGCATCTCCCCCCGCTGTCCTGACTTCGTACTGGATACCCTGCTTATCTTCAACACGTAGCTTCATAATAATTCTTTAAATACTCACACCCAGGAAAGAGCTAATTCAGTTCATAGCGACCCGAGAGCTTGAGAAGCCCCCTTGGATAATGGTTTAATCGAATTTATTTGTCAGACTCAACACCAAGAGATGGACCTGGACCTGCTGGTCACCAATAGGCGGCAATTTCAAATACAGCTGGTATTAATTAAATTCGAAATTTACACATCTGCCAATCACACAGACTTACAGGAAGTGGCTGCCGAAAAATATTCTCAGTTAATTGAGAATATTTAGGGGTTGTCACACCAAATGGTACCTAGGTTTAGACTTTTATCTTATACCTATTCTGAAAATGCTTTTCTGTACCAAATGCAAGATGAGGTTTAAATTTTCCGGGCAATCTTATCGTAAATCCTATGAATATGGTAAGTAAGAAAGAAGGCCTGAATTACTGGTACAATTGTGCAAGTTAGCTTAAATTTACCATGATATTTTTCTCCACTTGGACTTAGGCCTCCACAAGCCGACACAGCAGATAATGATAAATCCAGGGGCCGACCATGAAAGAAATCGCATAACAGCCAATAAAATATGAGACCGAACTCTATTGGGTGAGGTTGCTAAAAATTACACAAAGACGGCAGGCAAGAAGAAAAGGTATCAAGAATAGAAATCAACAGCTCCTCTGCGCCACATCAATTTAGACTATTTATCACTTATCTTTCCGGTGCTTCACCACGGGATCACGAACCAACATGATACCGAATGGTGTATGGCCGGTTGCTACAATGCGACCATTATTGGGGATTCCGTGCTTATCAATATCGTAGATGGTAGTAAATTCTGAGCCTGTATTGCTATGTGTTACAAACAGTTTGTCATTATCTATTGTCACCATCAGGTTATGTGGATACGGCAGGACCGCTGCAACTGGTGAACCTTGTGCAATAGTGAAATCACTGATGTTGATCGTATAAAGTGCGGCTTGACCACTACTCGAGGTGATGTCACTCACATATAGATACTCTTCCTGTTCGTTAGCCCAAATACCATGTGCGCCTGGAATACTGAGTTCCGCTTCAATAGTTAGTGTGTCGGGATCAACTTTGAGAAGCTTGCCATCTGTTTGAGAAGCTACATACAGATAACTGAGCCCAAAACCCCAGTACATCAGGTGTGGATCACCGGGTACCTTAAGGCGATCTATTTCTTGAAAGGTGGACCCACTAAACTCAACCAGCCAGGAGTCCTCTCCAGCTGGGCCAAGCAGAGATACGATGGCGGAAGTTGCGGTTACCGTGATGTCATGTGGTTTAAAGTTACGGTGAAGATCTCTTGGGATTGCTACCGTTGCCAACACCTCTTTGGTATCCAGTGAGATAACCGTCATAGTTTTATCTATATCATTCACGACCCACATCTGACGTAAGATACCGTGATTCCACATATGGAATACGCCGTTGCCGGTAGGAATTTCTGCAATCCTACGGATACGTAGTGCATCATAAACCAACACACGACTATGACCGCGATCACCAATCCAGATCTCATCTGAGTAATAAGGGTTTTGCGCATACATCGGTTCAGAGCCGGGCTCCAATTCGATATGTAGTTTCTCTTCTGAGGCCACATCAATCAGCGTAATGGTGGTATCACTGCGGTTTGCTACAGCAATTTTACTACCGGATGGTGAAGGGGGAACTTTGTTAGAAGGCAGTGCCGAGGATACTGTTATCAGCGAACCAAGCAAAAGCGCGCCGCCAATTTGCAGTATTTTAGCGAAGGGAAAAAGTAAGGAAAACTCAGGCATCATATATAGTCCCATTATTATATTTATAGATCTATCCCATAATCGAACCCCCTAAAGACTTTGACCGAAGCAATACACCCTTTTATCTTGAAATTAAATGTTGGTAAAGTGACAAATCTTTCTTTGCATCTATATTAGAAAGTTTAACACTAAGTAGATATTAAAAAATCCTTGGCGAAAAGTAACTATTTTTAATATGAGCCACCCCTTAAATATCGTTTGATCACAAAGACTTGATGATCTCTTTACACCCGTTATAGTGGAGAGCTCCCTGCCGCTGGGTTATTTGTGCACCAGTGTAAAAACTAAAAGCTGTCTTACGTTAACTGAGTTATCAACACGGCCTTAGCCCGAATTGGATACCGGTATGCAAGACGATGATGCAGATTCACCTAAGTCAGGCCCCTTCAATTTACAAGGTGGCCTTTCCGAGCTGAAAACTGTTGAAATTCCTAAAATTGAGTTACCGCAAGCTGGCGGTGCTATTCGCGGTATTGATGAAAAACTATCGGTAAATGGGGCAAATGGAACAGCTTCATTTTCAGTACCTTTACCCGTCGCGGCAGCTCGTGGGGTAGCACCGCAGCTCCAGTTGAGTTACAGCTCTGGCTCGGGAAATAGCATTTTTGGCTTGGGCTGGGCTATTAGCTTAGAGTCGATTAAGCGTAAAACTAACCGTCAATTACCCCAATATAATGATCTGGAAGACTCAGATACCTATCTATTTGCCAGTGCAGAGGACCTGGTGCCAGAGTTTGCCAAGGGGCCAGGGGGCGATTTTCTACAAAACCCCGGTGGCGGCTACCAGTTAAGGGAGAGAGACTCTGCGGACGGCCAGTTTCAGATACGTTGCTACAGACCCAGAGTTGAAGGTTTATACAGCCGGATTGAGCGCTGGTTGCACAAAGACACCCTTGAGGTTCGCTGGCGGATACTTACTAAGGACAATATTACAATTCTTTTAGGCTGGAGTGACGCTACAAGGATTGCAGACCCAAATGATGTTCGAAAAGTATTTGAATGGCTGCCTGAATTTATCTTTGATGATTTGGGCAACTGTTGCCATTATGTTTACAAACAGGAAGATAGTATTGGGCTAGACAATAACTTACCCTGCAATAGTAATCGCCGCCAGGGGGATCAACTCCAGTATAGCAATTGTTACCTCACCGATATCTACTACGGAAATCGTACACCCTACTCTGCTTTAGAGGATATATTCCCAGAGCCTTTGGACTATATGTTTCATACCGCATTTGATTACGGTGAGTATGACCTCAGTCCACCCTACTCTAAAACGGCAAGCTGGGCTCAGCGGCAAGACCCCTTTTCCAATTACAAGCCAGGATTTGAACTGCGCACTAACCGCCTATGTCGGCGTGTTTTGTTGTTTCACCAATTCCAGGAGTTACCTGGCGGCGTAGCCCTGGTCCGCTCTCTCGATTTTGAACACGACGATAACGGTCAGCAGGGTTTTACCTTCCTGCGATCCATTACCTCTCGGGGCTATATCAAAGATGCCAATGGCGATTACTCCAGTAAATCGCTGCCACCGATGGTGTTCAACTACCAGCAACATGCCTGGAGCCGCCATGTTCAGGTAATTGACACAGATAATATTACCAATGCACCCGTTGGCCTTTCTTCCAGCTATCAGTTGGCAGACCTCTACAGCGAGGGGCTTTCCGGTATTCTGGTGGAGCGCTCTGGCAGCTGGTATTACAAGCGCAATTTGGGCAAAGGTCATTTTGAGGTAGCCAAGGCCGTTGCCCCCCAACCAGCGGTACAAAATACCAGTGGTCATTGGAAGTTGATGGACCTGGATGCGGATGGCGCCAAACAACTGGTTAATTTTCGCTCCAGCCCCCAGGGTTACTTTGAGTTTGGCGCAATTGGCGATGAGCCGCACTTTCACAGCTTCCAACAGCTGGCCAAAGTCGATCAGCGTAGCCCTCACGCCAAACTGCTGGATCTCACCGGAGATGGCAGAGCAGATATCCTGATTTCTGAAGATCATACTTTTACCTGGTATGAATCCAAGGGCCGGGATGGCTATAGCGGCGCCCGTCGGGTCGCGAAGTTATTTGATGAGGAGTCCGGCCCGGCCATCGTGTTCGCCGACAGCAAAGAGAGTATCTTTATTGCGGATATGAGCGGTGATGGCCTCAATGATATTGTGCGCATCCGCGCTTCAGAGGTGTGCTACTGGCCCAACCTGGGCTATGGCCGATTTGGCCGCAAAGTGGCGATGAACAGCCCTCCGCTCTTCGACGCGCCAGATTCGTTTAATCCCGCGTATTTACGCCTGGGGGATATTAGTGGTTCAGGAACTACAGATATTGTTTATCTGAGTAAGCAGAAGGCTTCCTGCTGGCTCAATCTGAGTGGCAATAGTCTGTCCTCCAGCCCCTTTGAAGTGGACTTCTTTGCAGAAATCCACAATTTGGCCGATGTCACTCTGGCTGATTTATTGGGCACGGGGACCCAGTGCTTGGTGTGGTCCAGCTTATTAGATAAGGATTCCGCAGCCCCGCTTCGCTATATCGACCTGATGAGCAGCCATAAGCCTCATTTAATGACAGGCTATAGCAATAATATGGGCAAAGAGGTGAACCTGACATTCACCCCCTCGACACAGTTCTATATCGAAGATGAACAGGCAGGCCGCCCCTGGGTAACAAAACTACACTTCCCGGTACAGTGTCTCTCTGCCGTCGAGACTTTAGACCGGATTACCGGGCACCGTTTTGTGAGCCACTATCGCTATGCCCACGGTTATTTTGACCACGCGGAGCGAGAGTTTCGCGGGTTTGGCATGGTAGAACAAACCGATTCTGAGCAGTTTGAGCATTGGGTTATGGGGGAGTCCAGCAATGTTGTGGAGCAACCCCTACACCAGGCCCCAGTGCTAACCCGTCAGTGGTTTCATACCGGCGCATTTATTCAGGAGAGTGAAATTCTCGCTCAATTTGAGGGTTCCTATTGGTATGCGGAGCTTAAGCGACAGGGGTTTAGTGCCGAGCACAGTGAACAGCGCTTACCGGATGCCACTATTTCTGTAGCTGATGGTTTGCCAAGCTCCCTACTCGATCAGCTCAATGCCATTGAGCACCGCCAGGCCGCCCGCGCCTGTAAAAGTATGTCTTTGCGCTCCGAGGTCTTTGCCCTGGATGCTCCCGCTAGCAATCCGGGTTCCGAAGAACTGCGGTTACAACTGACCCCTTTCGCGGTGGAGGCCTCCAACTGCCACATTGAGCTAATCCAGCCCAAAGGGCAAAACCCCTATGCGGTATTTGCCGTGCGCAGCAGTGAATCCATCAGCTACGCCTATGAACGGGACATTCAAGATCCTCGTATCGCACACACAATAAACCTCGATTTTGATCAATACGGTAATTTGCTGGAATCCGTGAGCGTGATGTACCCCCGTGCGCAGGTAGATACAGATCTGCCGCTCGCGACTCAAGCAGCCCAGGGGCGTACATCCATCAGCTACAAGGTGATGGACTTTACCAACGCAGTCGAAACCGATGATACCAGGCAGCTGCCACTACCTTCAGAAGAGCGCACCTATGAGTTACGGGGCATAGCCGCTTCAGGTGACTATTTTATCCCCGCCGACTTTTACGGGGCATCCCTGGCTGCGGAGGTGCCCTACCCTCAAAAGCACAATGATCCCCCGCCCGGCATGCCGGAGCGACGCCTGATAGAGCATCTGCGCTCAACTTATTATCGCGACGATTTAAGTGGGCCTCTACCGCTGCATCAATTGGAATCGCGGGCTCTCCCTTTTGAGACCTATCAATTGGCCTACACCCCCGCACTGCTAACAGAGATCTTTGCCGGAAAGGTTGACAATGCAACCCTGCTGGCCGGGTCCTATGTACATAGCGAAGGCGATAGCAATTGGTGGATACGCTCAGGGCATGTGAACTACCTTCAGCAAGGCGAGATGGCCAGTGCCGCACAAAATCGGTTCTTTATGCCGGTGAGCTATACAAATCCTGTTGGGGCCCAGACAAAAGTCAGCTACCTCGCGGCATTTACCTTTATTGAATCCTCTGAAGATGCTCTCGGCAACCGCACCCTCGTCGAACAGTTTGATTTTCGCACACTGACCCCGCGCCGCCTGCGCGATCCCAATAACAACCTTTCAGAATCCCTCTCTGATGAATTGGGCTTTGTAAAAGTGAGAGCGGTACTGGGTAAAGGGGGGGAAGCGGATGACCTGATCGGACACGAAGCCCAAACCAGTGAGAGTGAGGCGGGCCACACCAGTGATTTTTTTGCAGCGGCGAACTCCAATGAACTGGTTGGTTTGGGGCAAACCCTCCTGGGCCATGCCAGTAGCCGTTATGTCTACGATTTGGAAGCATTTCAAACATCGGGGGCGCCGATAGCGGTCGCCACAATTATTCGGGAACAGCACTTTCAACAAAACGATAACTCACCGATACAAATCAATTTTCAATACCACGGCGGACTGGGTGAAGTGGTGATGGAGAAGAGTCAGGCCGAACCCGGCCTGGCCAAACGCCTCACTATGGGCCCAGATAACAGCGTGGTGATTGAAGAGGTGGATACATCGCCGCATTTACGCTGGGTGGGCACCGGCCGGGTAGCCGTTAATAACAAAGGTAACCCGGTCAAACGGTATGAACCTTACTTTTCCACCAGTCACGCTTATGAAGACCGGCGTGAACTGGTGGAAACCGGAGTCACCGCGATCTTTTATTACGACCCACTGGGGCGGGAGCAACGGATGCAGCTCCCGGACGGCACCTTCAGTAAAACTGAGTTTAGCTCCTGGAGCCACATTACTTATGACCCTGGCGATACTGTGTTGGAGTCCTCCTGGCATCACAATCGGGTTAACCAACTGATCAATGAGGAGCTAAGTAGCGAAGGTAAAGATCCATTGAAAGAGGCCGAAGCCGCTACAGCCTCAGAAATTTATCACGATACCCCCTCAATCAAACACCTAGACCCTCTCGGGCGCCCGGTCTTACAGGTTCAGCACAATCGCTTTAATGGCGGTGATGAATTTATGTTAGCGATTGGCGAGCTGGATATTGAGGGTAACCTGCTATCGGTTACTGATCCGCGCGGCAATCAAGTTGCCAGCTATCAGTACAGTTTGCTCGGCGTTGATGCCTATCAGCATCTATCGGACTCGGGACAGCGGTGGATACTCGAAGATGTGGATGGCAAACCACTGCGGACTTGGGATGAGCGCAACCACGAATTCCAATATCAATATGACTTACTAGGCAGGCCCACAGAGTCGCGAGTTATCGGTGGCGACGGCGTACAGCCACTGGATCATCTCTTTGAACGTATTTTCTACGGCGAAGCGGAGCCGGTCCCGGAAAACAACAATTTGCGCGGCCGGGTGGCCCGATACTATGACACCGGCGGCCTCTCTCTGGTGCAGTCTTATGACTTCAAAGGGAAGCCCCTGAATAATCACAGACAGCTGTTTGCTGACTATAAAGGCATACCTAACTGGACCGATCCCAATTTGATCGCCGATCTGGAAAATGAAGTCTTTATATCCACCACAGAGCGGGACGCCCTGGGCAGGCCCACCCAATCGACGGCACCAGACGGCTCTGTTGAGCTGACTTTCTACAATGAAGCAGGATTGCTCCAGCAGAAGCAGTTCCAGCCCGATGGCGGTCTGCTCCAGACGATCATCAATAATGTCGATTACAACTCGAAGGGGCAAAGAGTCCGGTTAGAGTTGGGCAATGGTGTGGTTACTGAATATCAATACGACAGTAAAAACTTTAACCTTCTGCGAGTCAGTTCCACCGCCGGAGGAAATCAGGTACTTCAGGACCTGAGATTTACCTACGATGCAACCGGTAACATTAGCCATACACTGGACGACGCAGTACCAGTGCAGTTTTTCAACAATCAGGTTACCAGTGGGCTGTCTACCTACATCTACGATGCCGCTTACCGTCTGCGCACGGCCACAGGCCGAGAAAACAATGCAGCGCTGGTATTCGCGGCCAACGATAACTGGAATGACCTCTCCTTTCGGCACGCTCTCAGCAATGGTGATCCTGCGGCAATACGGAATTATAGCCAGCTATTTGACTACGACCTCGCCGGCAACCTGCTACAAGTTCAGCACCAGGCTTCAGGAAACAACTGGACACGGGATTACACTTACCAAGCCGCCAATAATCGGATGACCTCCACCAGCGTTGCCGGCGACAACTATCTTTACGGTTATCACCCAAACCACGGCTATATCAACTCCATGCCTCATCTGGAGGAGCTTGGCTGGAACTTTAAAGAGAAGCTGGTACTTTCCATTCGCCAAAAGGTACTCAATGGAACACCCGAGACAACCTACTATCAGTATGCTGCGGACGGGGAGCGTATTCGAAAAATAACTGAGCTAGCAGCAGCGCCGGGCCAGCAAGCTCAGCAAAAAGAGCAGCGTATATATCTGGGCAACTACGAGCGCTATGAAAAGCTATCGGGGCAAAATAATGGCTTGGTCAGGCACAGCCTCTCTGTCACTGATGATCAGGGGCGAATAGCCCTGATTGACCGGCGCAACCATATCGACGACGGCACTCTGCCCAGCCTTATTCGCTATCAAATCAGCAACCATTTAAATAGTGCCTGCCTGGAAGTAGACGAAAATGCGCAGACTATTTCCTACGAGGAGTACCACCCTTTTGGAACAACCGCCTACCAGGCGACCAACAACAATATCCAGGCTGCAGCAAAACGCTATCGCTATGTGGGAATGGAGAGAGACGATGAAACCGGCCTCTCCTATCACTCCGCCCGCTTCTACATCGCCTGGCTCGGGCGATGGTTGAGTGCGGACCCCAGTGGCATTGAAGATGCTTTAAATGTTTATCAATACTCGAAAAATAACCCGGTCTCACTCACTGATACCAATGGCCATGAAAGTGATGAACAAAAGGCCTCCCGATTATTTGAGGAGTTCCTCGTCGATCAGGGCGTGAACTACCGCAAGGAGGTGCCGTTCCGGGTGAAGGTCAACGGTAACTGGGTCAAGGGTCGCGCAGATTTCTTTGTCGAGACCTCAACAGGCTGGGAGCCCGTAGAAATGAAAGGCAAGGCGAGCTCACCTTGGACTACGGCACAGAAAAAATATTTACCGGCCTTGCAATCAGGTGCCCAATGGGAAACTACGAATACGCGTAAATTTAAAACCAAGGTTTCGGGCTCTGGAGGCGGCAAGGTCTTTAACGTACACACTGTCGCTGCCGGCAAATATCAATTTCAAAAACTCTTTACTTCTTCTGTTATCCGCAGACCTGGGGGCGATGCCTCAAAGGGGGAGAAGGTTACGGTTACTAAAGACAAAGACGGCAACGTACTAGAGACCTCTTCCAAACCTCATACCAGCGAGGGAACACGCTCAACCCCCACAGACACAAAGACCAAGACTAAAACCAAGACCAGAGTACGAGCAAAAGCAAAAGGACCAAGAGTCAGAGGGCGAGGTCCACTTGGCCTGCTTGTCGGCGGTGCCGTTGCCGGCGGAACACTGCTGACTGGCGGGGATGCCTATGCGGCGGCTCAATCCGTCAACCCGGCAGCTGAGACAACCGATGCCTTGGTTGAGGGTGGAGATACAGGGGATGTGGGTAAAGGCATTGCTACCGATATCTTCTATTGGACTCCACCAGGTATCGTTGTAGGTACAGCAGAATTGGTGTGGGATCTGAATCAAATGGCTATGGATGCCTCCCACTTCCCAGTCCCCGAAGGCTTTACCGAACAGATGGTTGAAGAGGGGCGCAATCCTTTCTGTGCGATATGCCATGATTCCCGGGGGCCCGGCAGTGAAGCCTATCGCCAACAGCAAATGCTTAATTCACAGTTACTTCAGAATACTGAACCAGCAACAAATGCCCTGACCGATGCAGAGCAAGAAGCCATTCTAGAGTTTATTAACAACCTGGAAGAATAACGAAAAAGGACAAATAGGACGCGACCATGGCACAGAACAATATCATCATGGGAGCAGTCACCAGCAATTATGGTGATTCTACCGAAGGACTGTTGGTTAGAGCTTACGATATGGGGCTTCGTTCTTTGCGTCCCCTGGGAGAGACAAGCGTTGGCGCTGATGGGAAGTACCTGCTCCAGTGGGTGTCTAAAAGTGATGTGGCAGGTGAAGAGAGTATTGCCCTGGGCTTGGAAATACTGGTGCCCATCAGCGAAACGCTACTTTTCCGCACCGCACCCGACAGCACCTTGTTTCCTGCGGGCAGCCGGGAGGTCATTAATGTCACCCTTAAGCAGCGCATCACTCGGGAGAGCATTGAATACGATGTACTGAAGCAGGATATCCAGCCCTTGATGGGCAACCTCAGAGCCGCAGAGCTGGAAGAGACCAGCGAGAATGGAGATGTATCGCTCCTGGCAAAACGCACCGGGCAGTCACCCAGTAGTATCACTTACCTGGCACTGGCCGAGCGCCTGGAAGAAGCATCTGGTATTGAAGCGCCCTTCTTTTACGCTCTTTTACAGCAGGGCACACTACTCAGAAACGACTTTAGGCAGCCTTTACAGCTGCGCCTCTCTGTCGATATAGATAGCGACACTACAGCATTACTATATGAGGCGGCACTGACCGATAGTGCAGCAATTGAGCAGGGTATTCAGCAGGCGGTCGCTGAGAAAGTCATCACTTCAGAGACAGCAAACAATGTTGCCAAGCACCTGGACACTCTATCTACTTATAAAGATGAAGCGCAAAAATTTGCTGATACTGAGCGACAAGAGCGCATTCTCGGGGTTATCTCACAGTTTGTGACTAAAGATAAACTCAATGAAGCCACAACCCTGCTCAATGAAAATCCCGGCAACCTCGATAGCGCCCTGGAGAAAATAGCTAACAAAGCATTTCTGGTGGATGCCAGCAGCGCGCCAAAGTTAAAAACCGAGCTGGCATTAGGGGAAATTCTTGGCTTTGACAAAGTGTTCATCGATCAAGTGGCCAAGCGCGAGAACATCTCAAGCACGGATGAAATTGGGCGATTGGCGAAACTGTCTAAGGAGGACTGGAGTAAGCTGCTCAAGCAAGCTGACAGTGAAATTAGACCAAGCAGCAAACCATTAGCCAGCGGCGCGATTGAAACCTATGCAAAATCGCTCACACTCCGCTTGGAAAGTGCCTATCCATCAGAGGCATTCCTTGCACAGTTGGAAAGAGACAAGCAGCCGCGTATAAAAAACCGTGCCGAGATTACGGCGCTTATCAATGAAGCGGCAAAATTTGACCTAAAAAGCACAAATATTGATCAGCTTTTTGAGGAAAAGCAGCTAACAGGCGAGGAGCATCAGGCCTCCCGCGAAGAGTTGAAGAAAGTACAGCGTGTATACCGCCTGGCGCCGCAGTACGACAAGGTGACTGGGCTGCTGGACCGGGGAATCACCTCATCGCGGGATATTGTCGCCAAGGGAAAATCCCTCTTTCTCAAGGAAATAGCCCCTGCCGCTGGCATCAAGTCTGAAGAAGCGGGGCTGATATATGCCAAAGCGGAGAGCCTATCTAGCGCGGCAATGATGGTTGCGGGAGATTTACAGGATTTGGCCGCTGCCAATGTTATTCCCTCAATCAACACAAAGAAACTCGCGGTCAAGGCACAGCAAGTCGCAGAGGATTATCCAAATTTAAAGTCCCTGTTTAAGGGCACCGATACCTGTGCCTGCGAACACTGCCGCTCGGTTTATGGACCCGCCGCCTATTTGGTTGAACTACTGGAATTTGTCGATAGCCGCAATGTTACAGATCTGACCGTTGCCCCACCGGTAACAACGAATCACGCACGAGACCTGCTGTTTGAGCGCCGCCCAGATCTGGGGGAAATTGATCTCAATTGTGCTAACGCCGTTACCCCTGTTCCCTATATCGATTTAGTCTGTGAACAATTGGAGACATTGATCGCTCCAGATACCGGCATACCCTATAGCGGCGACCTCGCCAGTGGCAGTGACCCTCTGGTTGGGAGTATCTCGCCCAATTTGCATACGGCTCTGCTCAACAATGGTATTCCCATCAGTGAAAATGCCCAGGTTTTCCCCTCGGAAACCCTCGGGGTATCGACAACCCTGCCCCACTATATCCGCGATACCAAAGCGGTAGTTAAGGCGGTCAATCAGGGCGGTAATAACTATACCCTGTTTCGGCTGCGGCAAACCCTTTCCCCAGCAGAAGAGCTGGCGGCTGCTCCCGAATATGTCAACCAGGCGGCCTACTCTGAACTGGCTTCAAGTAATTTCGCCTTCACACTGCCATTTGATCTTCACCATACCGAGGCAATAGCCTATTTCGATCGCTTTGATGTCGACCGCGCAGAGCTTATGCGCAGGTTCCAAGTAGGCAGCAACCCGCAAGAATATGTGATCGCAGCAGAGCGCCTGGGGCTTAACGACAGCGAACGGCAGCTGATCACCCAGACTGATATTGCCGGACAAAACGATTATTGGAATACCCCCCTGCCGGATTTGGCTGTTGTCAGCACTTTTCTAGATAAAACTGCACTGACTTACCTTGAGCTCAATCGCCTCTTGGCATTGAATTACATTGATCCCGACAGCAATTTATTTATCCGCCACCTGGATTTAACCTGCAACCTGGATCAAAAGGAGATTGCCAACCTCGACAATAGTGCCCTGGATAGAATCCATCGCTTCTTGCGACTACAGAAGGTAACCGGCTGGAAGCTGGAAACTCTGGACGCCATTATCAGTCAGCCCGCCTTAGGTGGAGGCCAGCTGGACAATGATACGATAAGCCTTCTTGGCGATTTGTCGGAACTGAGCCGCCTCAGTGAAATTGATATTGATGATCTCATTGCCTGCTATGGCGAAATTCCCCTGCAAAACTACCCACTAGTCTTCCAGAACAAGGCCAAAAACGGCGTTATCGATGAGGCTTTGGCACGGGAAAATATTGACGGAACGGGTTTTCTCGCCGATGTGGCCGGCAGCCTGGCAACCTGCCTGCAAATTGACAGTGAGTCTTTTAACCGTTTACTGACGTTGCTGGCAGACAATATTCTCAATATTGAAAATCTCAGCTCTCTGCTCCTGCTAACCCACTTGATGCATCGTCAGAAATTAAGTGCTGAAGATATCGATATCCTGATTGATCTCTGTGCGGTAGACCCTCTGCTGTCCCCTTTAGATACGCTCGAATTCGTCCACTATGCCCAAGTGACCCGTTCACTGCCCATCGGCTTGTCCACATTACGATTTTGGCTGTACCACCAAGCAGAGGATCTTGAAGTACTGGAGCTTAAGACGGCATCCATCGAAGAGATTCTGGGCCAACTCCAAGGTGCTTACCAGCAGGCATGGATCGATAACGCCTCGCCTTTTGATGCAAACCTGGAGTCTGCTGAACAACAAGAGGCCCTGCTAAAACTCTTGGGCCAATTCACCCAGGTTAGTGAAGATGATGGCAAAGCCATCCTGGGATTCCTGGAACGGGACTGGGATTCTGCTGCTGCCGCAAAAGGGTTGATCGATAATCTGTTTGCAGCCACTTTCGATACTCTATCTATCAATGCCGCAATTGATACCCTCGATTTACTCGCACCAGATGCAGATATTAGCCAGGCCAGTAAAGATTTACTGCAAGTGCTAATGAGCGCCCTGTCATCCCATCAGTTTTTTATTGCGAAACAGCAGATACTAACCACCAGTATCGCATCTGCATTTAAAGCCGACTCAGATATTATCGACACAATACTCAAGGCAGCAGAATTAAAACAGCCACTGCCGGGTCACGGTGTTTTAGCTGAACTACTACTGGCTGATGACCTGATTGACACTCTGAATCAACCCCCTGTGCCGCCGGTAATCTCAGCGGGCAATTTCCCGCTGCACTTTGCCGCTTTGCGGCTCCTGCACAAGCTGGTGCCGTTAGCGCTGTCCCTACAGGTGGATGCCGCGTTGCTCAACTGGTTGCTACAACACAGCGAAGCACTGGACTGGCTAGAGATTGACAAAATTCCCAATGAGAGTGGGCAGCAGGAACAGCGCCTGGATGATTACCTAAATATTATCCTAGCCCTGCAACTAGCTGAGGAACTGCCAGCGGTGGCTGACCCTGCCGACGCCGGCAACGCGATCAGTTTTTGGTCCGTATTGGCCATGACACTCCCGGGAAGCGCGGCGAGCCGGGAGGATTTTCTGGATAGGTTGGCACTTCTCAGCGCACACGATCTCGCCTTACTCGACGCCCTCGATACGCATTTCTTCCCTGCATTTGATCTCAGCGAATATCGCAAGCCAGCCACTTGGAGCCGTATTTTGGAAAGCGCTGAGCTTGCGCGACAGCTATCCAGTTCTGTCGAGCAAATCCAGCAATTCATCAAACCCGCACTTAACAGTGACGACACACAGCAACTGCGCCAGGCATTGAAATCCCGCTACGATGAGTCCACCTGGCTCGGGACCCTCAAGGAAGTGATGGACGCTATTCGCCCGCAAAAGCGGGATGCCCTGATTGCCTATCTGCTCGCAACGAGGCCAGAATTTAACCACACCAATGATCTCTACGATCACCTGCTGATCGATGTAGAGATGGAAGCCTGTATGCCCAGTTCAAGGATTGTGCAGGCACACAATGCTATCCAGCTATTCGTGCAAAGATGCCTATTGGGTTTAGAACCCAGAGCGGCTGCGGATAAAGACAATGACAGTGGCTGGGAGCACTGGAAATGGCTCAAGCTCTATCGCCTGCGCGAGGTCAACTACAAGATTTTCCTCTACCCAGAGAACTGGATCGAAGCCGAACTGCGCGACGACAAATCCTCCCTTTTTGTCGAACTCGAGGACGAGCTACAGCAAAACGAGCTGACAGAATTTACTGCCGAGCAAGCCTTTATCGGCTATATGCAGCGACTGGATGATTTGGCTTTCCTGGAGGTGGTGGCCACCTGGTATCAAACCTCAACGCGTATAATGCATGTGTTTGCCCGCACCAAATCCGGTGATCCCGCCACTTACTACTACCGCAGGTTTGAGCAGGAACGCTACTGGACCCCGTGGGAGCTGGTGGACCTGGATATTACCAGTGACCAGCTGCTGGCCCTGGAGCGCAATAATCGGCTCACCCTGGCCTGGCCAATCTTTAGTGAGGAGCCCGACCCCAACCCCGAATCCACAGTGCCGGATTCCACCCCGGGCACTGTCGCCGCGACAGACAAACCCAAACGAAAACTAAAAATTCAGCTGGCCGTCAGCGAGTTTGCCGATGGCCGCTGGCAGCCCAAACGGGTATCGAAAGATGCGGTGTTGACCCCCTCCAGCTATACAACGGCAAACCTGCAACAGGAGCTCTACAACCTGATCTATTTGCAGGCTGTTGACCAGGTATTGTTACTAAAAGCCCTGGGCCAGGACGCCACTGAACTGCGAGGCTCCTTTTTACTCACTGGCTGCAAAGGTTATCCAGAGCTGGCGACCCAGGGGAACGCCCCCTTCCCAGATTTCTTCCCGGACTTCAAAGATACACTGCTTACCGTGCAGCGCTATAAAGAGTGGAATTGGGACCCGGCCGACCAAATGGCTGCGCGTACCGCTTTAACGCCCTTTGGCTTTTACGATATTTTGAATCGTACCCCGGGTAATTTCCGTATCACTTATCCCCACCAAATGACCATTATTGATTGGGCAATGATACTGATCCAATACCTGTTTATCCTGGCTTACAGTAATAGCAATAGTACCGCCGCCAAGTATGACAAGGTGCTGAAATTTCCGCTTGGCACACTGCTACCTTACTTTATGGAGGATAGTGAGCAGGGCTATGTGATCATCCCCGGTTTTTACGCCCGGGCTTCCGGAGATCCCAGCGGCGAACTGACCAGCGCAAGCTCTTCCACTACCGAAGTTCGCCGAACGGCATCTGACGTCATCCAGTTTATAGAGGATGCTCTGAACCTCTACCTGAAGGTGGTTGCCCGGGTACAGGCCGGGGAGAGTTTTGCGGATGTTGTGCAAGACTTACCCAATGATGATGACTATCAGAAATTGCTGTCAGAATTCCAGACCTACACAGAGCTTCAGTACGGTGAGCGCTTCGCCAATATGTACCACCCGCTGATGTGCGCCTTCCGCAAAATCCTCTATCAAGAAGGTATTCCCGCCCTGATGCGGCGCAGCACCCAAATGCAGCAAACCGCTTTCAGCTTTGCCAACTACTATGATCCCGCCCCCGTGGTGCCGGAAGAATACCCGATTGAGGATGTTGATTTTGCGTCGGATGGTAGCTACAGCGGTTACAACTGGGAAATCTTCTTCCACCTGCCCATGCTGATTGCCACCCAATTAACACGCAATCAGCGCTTTGAAGAGGCAATGGAGTGGCTGCACTTTATCTTTAACCCGACCGGGGCTCTGCCCGGTGAGGCCCCCAACAAATACTGGGTTACCAAGCCTTTCTTCCTCCGCAGTGAAGACGAGTATATCGAACAACGTATTGATCAATTGTTATACCGGATTGCCGATCCCAATACGCCGGAAATTAAAGAGCTGGAATTTGCCATTCGGCAGTGGCGGGATAAGCCATTTAGCCCCCATGTGGTTGCACGCTTCCGTAGCGTCGCCTACCAAAAGGCGATCCTGATGAAGTACATCGATAACTTGGTTGAGTGGGGGGATTACCTGTTCCGCCAGGACACGATGGAGTCTATCGCCCAGGCCACCCAAATGTATATCCTCGCGGATAAACTGCTGGGGCCCAAGCCCCGCGTCGTCCCCCCCGTCGTAGAACCACCACCACAAACTTACAACCAATTGCAGGGCAAGCTCGGGGCCCTCGGCAATGCGCTGGTAGAGCTGGAAAATATCCTACCGGACCTAGCCGCCCTTCCCGAGGGCGGAGCTGAATTGCCTCCGGCACCAATCACCTTATCCATGTTGTACTTTTGTATTCCGCAAAATGAGCAGATGGTGGCCTATTGGGATCGGATCGCCGACCGGCTGTTTAAAATTCGCCACTGCCAGAATATTGATGGCGTTGAAAGAAGTCTGGCCCTGTTTGCCCCCCCAATCGATCCGGCCATGCTGGTGAAAGCGGCGGCCTCGGGCCTGGATATATCCTCCGTGATTGCCGGACTCAACGCCCCTTTGCCCTACTATCGCTTCAGCTCTCTGTCCCAAAAGGCCAGTGAGTTCGCCGGTGAAGTCCGCAGCCTGGGAAGCTCATTGCTACAGGCACTGGAAAAGAGAGATGCTGAAGAGCTGGCCTTGTTGCGCAGCGAACTGGAAATCAAGCTGCTGGAAGCCAGCACCCAACAAAAAGAGTTGGCGATTGAGGAGACGACAGAGCAAATCGAAGTACTCCGCCGCACCCGAAAAGTTACCGAAGAGCGGCACCAGTTCTACGCAAATATCGAGAAAATCAGCGCCAAAGAACAACTCAACCTGGATAAGCTGGCCAAAAGCCAGGATATGCAGCTGGGCTCACAGATCAGCCGCACCCTTGCGGGGGTTATGGCTATGGCGCCATCCCTTCTGGGCGGGGCCTCCGGTTTTGGTGGCAGCCCTCATATCACCTTGGAATGGGGCGGCAAAAATCTCGCCGCCGCAGCCAATTCCGCCGCAGATGTACTGGATATTCTCGCGGGCATTGCTGCCTATGAAGCCAATAGAGCATCGATTACCGGCGGTTACAATCGCCGTTTCGAGGACTGGAAACACCAGGAAAGCCAGGCACTGCTGGAGCTGGATTCAATCGACCAGCAGATTACCGCAGCGGAAATTCGCAAGGCGATGGCCGAAGAGGACCTGAAAAATCACCAACGGCAAATTGATAATGCCCATCAGACCGAAGAGTACATGCACTCCAAGTTTACCAATCAGGAGTTATATCAGTGGATGCTGGGCAAAATCAGCTCGGTCTATTTTAGTGCTTATAAACTCGCCCACGACCTGGCGAAAAAAGCTGAGCGCAACTATCAATTTGAACTGGGTCGCCAGGATAGCTTTATCGCCTATGGCTATTGGGACAGCTTAAAGAAAGGGCTACAGTGCGCGGATAAACTTATTTACGACATCAATCGAATGAGTGCGGCCTACCTGGACAACAACAAGCGCGAATACGAAGTTACCAAGCATATCTCCCTGGCTCAGCTCGACCCTCTCGCCCTGGCAAGGCTGAGAGCTACCGGCAGCTGTGATTTTGAAATAGCGGAAGCCATCTTGGACTTGGATCACCCCGGCCACTATTTCCGCCGTATTCGGGCTGTGAGCCTAAGTATGCCCTGTGTCGCTGGCCCGCAGACGTCAGTGGGCGCCAAGCTCTCATTAGTTGCCAATAAATACCGCAGGGACCTACACCCGGACAATCTCGCCGGAACCGGTTACGCCGAAGATCCCGGCAATGATGAGCGTTTTGCCTACAATATCGGCGCAATTCAATCTATTGCCACATCGGCGGCCCAGCAGGACAGCGGTATGTTTGAGCTGAATTTCCGTGACGATCGCTACCTGCCCTTCGAGGGAACAGGGGCTATTAGTAGCTGGCGCCTCGAACTCCCCAGCAAGACGCTGGCCCAGTTCAACTATGACACCATTGCCGACGTGGTACTCCATTTAAGCTATACCGCCCGCGATGGGGGCTCCGGGCTTCGCGCCTTGGCAGAGACCAGCATGACTGAGCGGCTACAACTGATCAATCAGGAATTGGGCCGGACTGGACTGCATAGCGCTATTGACCTGAAGCATGAACTTCCCAACGAGTGGCACTTACTGAAAGGACAGGGTTCTACACAAATTACCCTAGAGCGAACCCAGCTGCCCTATCTGGCCCAATCGCTGGAGGCGAGTATTTCTCATATCGTCTTGCTCGCTCAAGTAGCGGATAACCCTGCCACATTCGCCTTGGATATTGATGATGCACCAGTCAACCTTGCGAGAATCGATGAGTGGGGACTGTGTCAAGGTGAGGTAAATACCATCGCCCTGGATACGCCATTCGAGCTCAGCGTGGCCGAGGTTGATCAGGACAAGCTGGAGAAGTTACTGCTGATCGTGAAATACACCTTTAATGGTTAGTTTGGCGTAATTTTTCAGATTGCTGCTGTTACCTTGGAGGGGGGTTGCACTGGTTGGGGGCCCATCTGGCCCCTCCTCTATCGCAGGTGTGCCGCTTGTTGCGGGACGTTAGGGAGCTTCGCAATTTCTCTGGGCGCCTTAGATGGTGATAATGGCGGTGCTTAAAATTAGGCGCTATTGAGAAATGGATTGCCTCGAAGCTCCTGAATCGCAATATCAGCAAACGCCCGCACTTTACCCGGTACCCTGCCACTACCCCCAAAAACTATATGAATCGGCAAGGGTTCAGGAGCGAACTCAGACAGTACCGCCTGTAGATTGCCCTGTTCCAAGTCTGGTGCTATCTGATAGGACAAAACATGTGTTAATCCTACCCCCATTTTTGCGGCATCAATGGCTGCTTGAACCGATGAAAATTCAAGCCTGGGTTTGATTCTTAGATTGTCATTGGCAAAGTGCCATGCTGTACGCAAGCCATCTGGCTTGAGTGCGATCAAAGTGTGATTATTGAGATCCTTCGGGGTTGTCGGGACACCATACTTTGCAAGATAGGAAGGTGTACCACACACAATCTGCTGTACAGAGCCAATTTTTGTTGCAACCAGACTAGAATCGGGTAGGTGACCAATACGGATAGCGAGATCAATCCCCTCTTCAAACAGATTAACCACACGATCGAGATAGGCCGCATCTACAGTCGTATTCTCATAAAGGTTCAAGTACCGAGCAATGATAGGGGTAATGTAGATTTGCCCAAATAACGTGGGGGCTGTAATCCGTAATTGCCCGGTTGGTACCCGATGTGCACCTCGAACAGCATCGTTAGCGGCCTTATATTCATGGAGAATACGGCGGGTATCTTCTAAATAAAGTTTACCTACGGCCGTTAGGGAAACTAGCCGAGTAGTGCGATTGAATAGTGTAACGCCTAATTCGGCCTCTAGGTCCCCAATAATTCTCGTCACCGAGGGTGCGCTGATTGATAGTGCCCTAGCCGCAGCCGCAAAACTGCCCGCATCAGCCACCGCAATAAAGACTTCCAGTGCGCGAAATCGATCCATAGTTAGCAGTATTTCCTACACTTTCATTGTTTTATAT
Organism: Microbulbifer regidiadema (SeqCode); assembly: GCF_052466995.1. Taxonomy (NCBI): domain Bacteria; kingdom Pseudomonadati; phylum Pseudomonadota; class Gammaproteobacteria; order Cellvibrionales; family Microbulbiferaceae; genus Microbulbifer; species Microbulbifer regidiadema (SeqCode). Next base: position 1,027,427 of record NZ_CP174297.1, read on the forward strand.
TTCAAAATAAAGAGTTTCCATGCATGGATATTCTTTCATTTCGGGTAATTTGAAACAATAGCTTTAGGCCAGACACTGCTGAGTCAGTATCGAAAGTAACCATTTCGGAGAGTAGCGATCAACAAATGCTGTGGTGATGTTAGTGAGCCGCCAGGAGCGTATTTAACAAACTACAGCAGCTGAGTGATCCACCTGGATTCATTCTAATTAACTGGAGAAGACAATGAGTAATATCATCAATAAAGCCGTAGCCCATCACACTATTCAGGTCGGTGATGTTAAGGTTTTCTATCGAGAAGCGGGAGATATCACGGCGCCTACCCTGTTATTACTGCATGGCTTCCCTAGCTCCAGTCATATGTATAGGAATATCATCCCCAAACTGGCAGAAAAGTATCACATTGTTGCGCCGGACCTTCCAGGTTTTGGCTGGACTGAGGCACCGAAGCGCGGAGTATTCGAATATACCTTCCATAACTTGTACAAAACCATTGAAGGGTTTGTTGGCGCGATATCCCTGGAACGTTTTGCCATCATGGTTTTTGACTATGGAGCACCGGTAGGATTTCGTCTAGCGGCAAACAACCCTGATATGGTGTCTGCGATTATCACTCAGAACGGCAATATGTATGAAGAGGGGCTACTGGATGCCTGGGAGCCTACGAGGAAATATTGGGAAAACCCCAGCCAGGAGAACCGAGATAACTTACGTGTATTGCTCAAGCCCGAGTCTACTCAATATCAGTATCACCATGGCGTACCAGAATCTCACCTGTCACTTATCAGCCCCGATTCTATTGCACACGACCAATCTATCCTCGATCGTGATTGCGATATACAGTTAGACCTATTTGGTGACTACAAATCCAACGTCGCACTTTACCCTGAATGGCAGCGCTATCTAAGAACCTACAAGCCCCCGGTGCTGGCTACTTGGGGCAAAAATGATCCTTTTTTTGGCCCCGCAGGAGCTGAAGCCTTCAAAAAGGATGTGCCCGATGCTGAAGTACACTTATTCGATACAGGACACTTTGCCCTTGAGACACATGGCGGAGAAATCTCAGACTTAATTATTAAATTTCTTGCCAGGAATATTGAGTAATTCAAGTCGAGCGCAAGGGCCTTATCATCTGTGATTGATAAGGCCCTTGCCTCCCAATATCGACTAGCGCCACCCCCAAAGATTGCCCTACAGCCTTCAGGCAATGAGCGCAGTAAATCTGACCCAACGCGACTCCACTATCATTCGGAGGGGCTTCGCGGTGGCTATGAACGGCAAAGCCCCGGCTTTGTAACAGCGCTTTAACTACAGTTTAGTGACCATCAATCTCCTCAAACTTTAAGCTCTCCAGGATGATGTCCCGGGCTTCCCTGTGATGAATATCGGTGAGTTCATCTATCTCCAGCTTAAGCCCTTCAAGTGAGGTACCGAGTATCTCCCTGTCAAAATGCTCCCGTAAGTGCCTGGCTGAGATCTGTGCCAGGGCGCCCAAACGCAGGCGAACACCGATCAGCCTGCCCGGTTCATCGGAAGCGAGTTCGTGGATTTTATCAATCAGGTTTTTGATAAGGCTCTGTTCGCGCATGGCGATCTCCGCTGCTTAGTGACTAGTGCGTGATATGTCTATACCCCGCTCAACGCGCGGCTCTGACCTCTCTTGGCAGATAATCCCCACCCTTCTAGCGGGCTTCCTAGGCGAATCCCAAAAACAGTAGCGCAACAGCACCCAGGTGAGCGCTTCGACCAAGGCAAGTCTGTGATTCGATTTAGTCCACAGAGGTAGATTTTGCAAATATGTGCAGTGTGCCCGGAGCCCTCTACAGCCATCTTCCCTACGGAAGACCTCAAAGACTCCAAGAGCTCGAAAATTTCGATATGACGTGCTCCGCCTCCTTCAGACAGCGAATTACCCGCTCTTAAGGTAGATACGATTGAATCCAACTCGGAACTGATGGGGAGACTTCGTGAACCACTCCATCACGATAATCGCAAGCCCACTGGTAACCTTGGCTGTTATCGTAAATATGGGTGCTTGCAAATAGCTGAATATGTGCTTTCAGATTGGCAACTGAGCGTGAATATCGCCGCGCAATGTCATTGGCTGGTATGGCGTGGCCACCCAAATCAATACGCTTTGCAATCCTCTCTGTACTTAAATTGGGGCTGTTTAAGCCAACATAAATGAATGTGGTACGAAAACCGTTTTGCCGAGCCTTATTGGCATACCGGATATACGTAGACCCAGAAATAGTTGACTCAGCGATAAAGGACTGACCCTTATCAATACAATTTTTTACTAGACCCAACGCCTTTCTGCCTGCGGAAACCTGTTTCAGATCGACCGTTGCGAATGAACCTGTCATGTCCTTAGCAATAGCATCAGGATCGATCACCTGAACGCTAGGAAACCTCCTTTTTATGGCTGCCGACATGGTGGACTTACCAGCCCCATTTGGGCCAGCGATAAGAAAGAATTGTGGCCTGGACAAACTGTATTCCTTAGTCCTTGGATGGTTTGGGATGGATTGACTTGCGCTTTTCCGCCGAAATGGCCTCCTTATAAGCCTCCTCTCCCAAGCGCTTTCTCCCTTCTTCTGTTTCAAGCTCTCTGGCCAGTTGCTCTAACTGAGTCTCTCCTGCAGATTTCAGCTTGTCCCCATACTTCTGTTTCATCTCAATATCTCATCGTAGATAGCTCATATGCCATGATCGATGGTATACCTGCATGTCAGGGGTATCAATTACAACTACAGCTTTGAGTAATATGCCATCTATGTAGATATAAGCATCGATCAATCTGGTCGTATCCCGGGCGACAAATTAGTACAAACCACCCAGTTCTTGCCTCTGCTTTACCTCGCTATAAATCCCTTCTACGGACAGGAGGGGCAGTATAGATCGTACCTATAGATAGGTTTTTAGTTAATATTTCACTTCAGGAAAGATCTGCAACTTATTGAAATAAAAGAATTTTTTGAAAGTTAAAGCATTTTCTATAGTGATTCAGTGCCGGAGTTTTCCCTGGGGCTATAGCACCCCCAATTGCCGTTGAGCGCGCAGTACTTGGTACCGTTATTAGTGTATTCCGGCGTGAATACACAGCTGCGAATAGCTAGAAAAGCTAAGAGGTCTTCTGAGAACAACCCTCTTGCCGGGTAGTGGGAGGGTGCATAGGGGGATGACCCCGTTTTGCCTAGGCGATGCCTGGAGCCATATCTCCAGGTCATTCTTGAGTGTTTTCAGGCTTAGTCGGGAGGCAGACTTTTGAGTTTTGTCATCATGAGGGCGAGCTAGGCTGAGACCAAAGCGCCAATAAAGGGTGGCCCTTTTCAAGGGGCTTATTCAGGGGGCTTGGGTTAATTTCTAGCCAAAGTATTTCATGACTGTCTGATATTTATACACCACATACCAGCTCAGCAAAATAATTGATGCACTGGCTGCCATAGCGAGTCCTACGGCCCACCCAAACTGATAGAGGTTACTGGCGAGCAAAGAAAACTCAAAGATATCAATAAGCACGAGCACAGGGATAAAGAAGATCCAAAGTTGCTCGAACCCTATTCTTTTGGCAAATGCCAAGCCAAACAGGACCAGATAGAAGAGCGAAGACACTATCAAGCTGATTACCAGCCACCAGAAAGGGGGGCCAGAGGTGTTGTCGGTAAAAGCCGTGTACTGGGAATACAGCTCTAAGGGAAATAGGACAAAAAATACAATTTTCCAGCCTACATGGGGGCTGTAGGTAGGAGGAGTATTGTCGAGTTCACTCTCAGGTGCTTGATAGGGATTTTGCACGTTCTGCCCTTTTTAAGTCGCCCTGCATCCGCTGCTACTGGCGCTGACCTCAATCCTGTGAGTTAGTGTAACTCTGAACAATTCCTTTCGGCTACTGCCAGACGGCTTGAGGACCTGCACTCTGACACCTATATTTCGACTGACCAACACGGCACAGCAGCAGGCGATATTGTCACATTTAAGCAATGAGCCAACGCACACTATCGATAAACAGCTGTACCAACTATTGACTTTAGAACCGAAGACAATATCCTCGCTGTTCAAATTTTGATGGTCACAAACCTAGCTGGTAGCCAATAATCATCTCAATTTAGCTCAGGGAATGGTGAGAAGTAACTTTCGGATCGGTTATTGGTGCTTGTCCGACGCAGTGGTAAATAATAAGGAAGTTTTACGATGCAGAACATGTATCAGACACCAAACAACCCTCTTGCAGGCACCATTCCACATTACAAACCCAGAGCTGGTTGGAAAATACTCTTTTTTATACTGGCCCCGCTGGAAATTTACTCTCAATACCTTGGATTCTCTGCCGATGAGTGGGATCTCCCTATCTGGTGGATGATTTTTAGCCTATCGGTATATTTTGTATTTTTCATCGCATTGTTTGGATTAGCCTTTGCCAAAAGAGTCGCCTTTCCAAGGGTATGGCGTTTCTATTTGCCTATCTTGATTTCTACGGACATATTTGAGTTCTTCTCAGTCATAGAGGGGCTTAATATGTCGATTTTGAGAAATCAAGTCATCACTATGATTTGGCTTTCGGTACTATTTTTTACTTGGTATACCGTTTATAAATATCAAAAGGTCATGCGATATTTTTAAAACAGCCACAATCTTAGTCCGTTGGCGCTGAGTTATTTATCCACCGCCCTGGCTACCAAGGGTGGTTCTGCCAATAACGCCTCAGCCACTACCTTTCCAGAGTGCCGTGCTAGCCTCACGCTTAAGTCCAGGTGAAAACATGGGCCGGGGTTAGATGTTAATAGCCAGCGCCTTTATGTGCGTCTACTGTTTCGAAATTGAGTGGTGGCCCCTTGAGCCTGCCCAAGTCCCTGAGCCGTCCAGCCCTGGACAAGTTGTTGCAGGAAGCACCGGCCAACTCAAGTGATTGGCTGGATAAGCTTCTCTCTCAACATACCGTTGTTGCTCTACAGGGAGCCCAATGTTTTCAAACTTTCAAGTTGTGCTTCTTTGGTAACCTCAACCAGGATCTTACCGACTATGTATTGCGGGATCTGGGACTTTATCGGTATGAATCCTATGCTCTGGACCGAGAGAAGCTCCCCTTTCAGAGCCACACACAAATTGATCAGCACCTACTTTATTACCGGTGCCTGGAGCAGAGGATACCTGTGATCTCCTCGACCGGGTATCGGTCGACCAATGGGTAGAAGGCGCTGGTGCCGGTAAAGCCGTACCCCACGATGGCGATATGCTTCGGGGTCATGAGAGCGCCCCCAAGGCGATCCATCCGCCCCAGACCAAAAGAACCAGACCGGACCCAAGGTCCAGCCAACGCATGGCGCTTGGCGTGATACGCGCGCTTGCTTTAGACGCTGCCGTAACGAGCAATAGCCACCAAAGTGCCGAGCCTATAAAGACCCCCAAAACCAGCACATACGCAGCCCCGGGGGAAGACGAAGCAGATGTTCCGATACCTGCGACGAGCGCGACAAACGCGAGTATGGTCATCGGGTTGGAGATCGTCAGCGCGAATGTCGTCGCAAATGCGGGGATAACCCCCTTTCCGCTCTTGGCACCTGCTGGCTTTGTGTCGACCCTTGCGCCCATCAGGAACGCACGGATCGAAAGCGCGCCCAGAATCGCGATCAACAAACCTCCAAATAGCTCCAATGGCTCTGCGTAGCTTACCAGCATGCCCGTTGCCGCGAGACCGGCGGCAACCATGAACCCGTAGACCGCATCCGCACTGGCAGCGCCCAGCCCCGAGGCCATACCAGAGGCTCTCCCATCCACGAGTGTGCGCTTGATACACAAAAGACCGATAGGGCCAACCGGTGCTGCAACGGCCACACCGACGCCTACACCTTTTAACAAAACTTCTATCATCTCACGCTTCGTCGGCTCCAGGCGCAATGCGCACGGCAGCCGTCTCCTTCAGTGTTTTTAGAGCAAAGATCGTTTCCGTGTGGTGTATCGCAGTCAGCGGCTTCACCACCTCGGCAAGAAAGTCTTGTACTGCGCCCATATCCCGCACGCGCAGTTTCAGAAGGTAGGAATGCCCACCGGAGATATGGTGCAACTCCATCACTTCCGGCCGTACGCATAAGGCCTCTACCGCCTCCGCCTCGCCTTCATAGCCCATGTCGATCAAGATAAAGCCCGCAAGCCCCGCGCCGACACGATGCGGATCAAGTGCCGCGCGCCAGCCCTTGATTGTCCCGTTGGCTGCAAGCCTGCGTAGACGGTCATTGGCGGTCGAGGTTGGAACCCCCGCCGCTTCAGCAATCGCTGCGCACGACACGCGTCCATCAGATTGCACGATTTCGCAAATTTTCCGGTCGATAGCATCCATAGTCGGAATTCTTCTGGATTGGCAAGAGGAAACCGTGTTTCATACGCTACTGCATGTCAATGTCGGAAAGGTGGTGTGCTTCTCTCTGAATAATCGTACACAGTCCGACCATCCAGACGCTTGCCGTTCACTTCGCCCGTCCAAAACTGTCGGAAGATAAATGCCGGATATTCGAAAACTACCATTCGTCCCAATCGCAGCATTTTGCAGTTTGGGTGATGAGGGTGGTGAGATATGGGTTACTACAGCGGGAGCGGATGGGCTTGAGGCAGTTTCCCGAGCGGTACAAAAAATACTCTCAATGGTAAGCGCTCTGTCACCTCCAGAGGAAATTGCCGATTGGCTAAGGTCGGTCTATCGCTATGCCTACATTGAGCAGGAACTCTCCGAGCAACACAAAATTATCACTCGTGTTAATGACCGAGATACCCCCTGGCAGGAACAGGAAATTAAGCTGCTTTGTCTCAATGCTGCCCAGTATTTGCAGCAATCCTATCGGCAAAGCCAAGCGACCCTGCTGTTTTCTGCGACGTTGCGCCCGGCTCGTTATATCTTTAGCCAGTTGGGTATAGAGGCTGGGTCTCCCTTTTTCGGCCTCAGCAGCAGGGAGTGTTCCTGTGTCCTTATATAGATACTCGCTACCAGGCCCGCGAGCATTCGATTGAGAGCCTTATCGAGATTATTGCCCATACCTTTCACTGTCGCGAAGGAAATTACCTGGTATTTTTTCCCTCCTACCGCTATCTGGAGCAGGTTGCAGAGGGGTTTAAAGCAAGGTTTCCCCGAAATTCCGGTGTTGCAACAGCAGCCTGACCAGGGGGAAGTAGAGCGCACCGAATTTTTAGCCGAATTCAGTACCGGCAAAAGGAGCTTGGGGTTTGCCATTATGGGGGGCATTTTTGGCGAAGGGATCGACTATATCGGGGAAAAATTGGTTGGCACCATTATAGTGGGCACCGGGCTTCCGCAAGTCAGCCTTGAGCGGGAGCTACAGCGCAGCGCCGCTGAGGCTAGCGGCGTCCATGGGTTTGATAGCGCCTACCACTATCCGGGAATGACCCGGGTACTGCAAACCGCCGGCAGAGTCATACGTTCAGAATCTGATAAAGGGGTGATCATTCTAATAGATAGCCGCTTTACCGCCCCCTTCTACCGACATCTATTTCCCGAGCACTGGCAACCGCTGGTATGCCACAACACCCCTCAGCTATGCGGTAGTTTGGAGCGATTTTGGGGCTCAAGCTGACCCAAAGTATTCATAAGCCCCCTAGGGCTTACCTCTTAATCCCAACCGTTCCACTCCCCAAGCGATCAGAGTGCCGCACAATATTCCCGCCGTATTAGCGGCAAAGTCCAACCACTCACAGGTGCGATTAACATAGGGTTGAAGCAGCTCAATACCACCACTCCACAGTACAAAAAATAACCCCAGCATCCACCAGTAGTTGGGCTTACGCAAAGCGGCGGGGAAAATCAGCGCGCCATAGGCAATTAAGTGGTGGGTTTTATCACTGCCGGGCACACTGGGCATTTCGGCGAGCGGGAACAGGGATAAGCTCGTAATAATACCCAGGAATATAACTGTTAGTAAAACCCAGTGGTTGTAGATCAGCTTTAGGGGAAGTTGAAATAGCATTGACATCGGTGTGTAAAAAGTCCTTCTAGAGAGCTTGCAAGCTTCTTCTCATATTAATCCTGGCTTGGGCATCAAATCGATCGTGAAAGTAATCGGTGTGATAGAGCCTTTCTTGAGACAAGAAATCCTTTAAGAGTTCCCTGCGTTTTTTCTTGTAGATCATTTGCGGTACCCGCCGGTACTCTTGGCGGACTTGCCCCTCATAAGCATCAAAGGTTGCTGCATTGGCCCCAAGTATAGTCAGATCAATATCTATAATGAGCTTTTCGTCGATATTTGTTGGAGTGTAATTGTGGCAAGTCGCCATAATCAATTGGTACACCCGATCCGCTCCTGCCTGACTATATCCGGAACTGGCCAGGAATTCTTTTGCCCAAAGTGCACTGTTTTCTTCATTTTTTGCAGAAAATGGCCTGTAAATCCCATCATGAAACCAGATAGCGAGTTCAACTTCGTGGGGGTGTTCACAAAGGTCTGCCACTTTATCAAAGTGAGCTAGCATGGCATCGATATGATGCCCCGTATGATACTGTCTATGCTTCTCTGCATAAGCGGAAATCAGTTTCTCGAAGCACTGAGGGGAATCTGGAAGATCCATTGCCCTCATTAGATTAAGCCATCTACCTTGATTCATTGATCCCCCTTGGCGTATCGCCTTTACAAGAGTGGTAGCTTGTAAAAATTTTCCCATCGATTAGCCAGCTACACAAACTGGATACCTCCCTTTTCTTTTTAGACGCAAGATTTGAAGTGGACACAACAATGATATCCGCCTGGAAAATTTCATCAATTCAAGCTCGGAAAAACACAATAAAAAGCTGGCCTCTCCCTTCAGGGAAGATCTACCTTTGAGCAGCTAAGCAAGTAACTTTAAATGGCCTCTACGGCAACAAAACCCCATAAAATGTTATTGCAAGTGTGCTCTGTGACCGAAACTAAATTTCAAGTTTTGCCAAGCCGGCCTGCTAGCTTTTAACCCTTCAGCGCCTCGTATTGAATCAAATGATATTTACAGAAAAATATCAGATTAATAGCCCCTGCTTGGCAATACTCAAAAGAAAAATATAGTCAGCTTTCACGATCCCAGTCATTTTTCAAAGCCTTTCAACCTCTCCCACTTCCCCTTCTGGCACCTAAAAAATCAACCACCTCATTATCATTTAAGGCAATTTATTCGGTTTGTGTATCATAAAAAGTCACAATATAAACTATAGAGAGGTTCAACCCACCCCAAATACACAAATAAAGTTGACTAGCGATTATTGAGGCTGCTTATAATATTTACGCCCAACAACAAATTAGAATAAGGATAAGTGGGGACCTTAATGAACAATAAAAATATATTTCGACTTTCGGCGATTCCAGCAGCTGTTCTATTAACCCTAACGGGCTGCGGTAGTGACAAGAACTCATCCTCTTCAACTTTTACTCCTGACTCTGTCGTGAGTTCTGATACACCACCAACGGCCGGCGATGTCACTCTAGGCGGCATAAAACAATGGATATCAGTATCTGGGCAACTACTGGGTAGTGATCAAGATGGCGACTCTTTAACCTATAGCTTCTCAGAAAATGGCCAGACCATTAACCCTGTTGACGGCATTTATACATTTAGTCACGGCCACTTGACATTGAGTGGTGATCAGTTTGAGTACACGTCAAGTACCGGACAAGATGCCTCTATCACCTATAGCGTAACCGCAAATGGTGCTTCAGCCTCTGCGATCATAGAGATTATTGCCGACCTTCCTCCCGTTGCTAGCAATGTCACTATCGATGGGGCGAAACAGTGGATACCAGCAGCCGGTGAGCTATTGGCTAGCGATCTGGATGGTGATGAATTAACGTATGGTTTCACTGAAAATAATGAAGCTATTAATTCAGTGGATGGTATCTATACGTTTAGTCACGGTCAGCTAACGTTAAATGGTGATCAATTTGAATACACTTCAATCTCCGGGCAGGACGCATCCATTACTTATACGGTAATGGCAAATGACGTATCGGCATCTGCAACAATTACATTCACAAACGTCGTCAATGATCCTTTGGCCTATCAACAGTGGCACCTGCTTAATTCAGGTCAAAAATCTTACGCACTGAGCGATGAAATGAAGCTGGGGCTTGTCGATATCGGGGTTTACAGTACGGAAGAAATTGATCTTATATTCGCAGAGAATGAAGCTGAGGAACTTGTTGCTGGCGAAGATATGAATGTTGCCGCCGCTTATGCCCAAGGTGTCACTGGTGCTGGCGTGACGGCTATTGTTGTAGATACAGGGCTGGAAATCCGCCACGAAGACTTGATAGATAACGTCCTGCCCAATCGCTCTCTCAACTTAGAAGAGTCAGCAACCGACAAGACAGACCCAACGAGCCTTTCTGACAGTGGTGATCATGGCACTAGCGTAGCTGGTTTAATTGCCGCTAAAGGCTGGAACAATATAGGTAGTCGCGGAGTAGCCCCTGATACCGGGCTGATTGGCATGAACTATCTAGGCGATGAAACAATAGAACAGACAGAGCTATTAGTTCATGGCTTTCCTGGGAGCGGTATTTCTACAGATGAGGAAATTTCAGCATTTAACCGTAGCTACGGCATTACCTACCCGGGCTTTATTGCCTACTCCGCACTGGACGAAGCTATTGAATCTTACCCCAATCTTATGCTTCGAGGCGGTAAAGGCGCTTTGAACATGAAGTCTAGCGGTAACTCTTTTGAAGCTGGCTCCGGTGAAGGTTCTTTATGTGCAGATAATGGCGCTAATGATTTAGGCCTAACCTGCTACAACTCAGCATTCCAACCCAGTCACGGACACCCCTATTATTTGAATGTGGCAGCGGTAAATGCTAACGGCAAACATACCAGTTACTCAACAGCAGGAGCAAGTATCATGGTGTCAGCTCCTGCCGGAGAATATGGCCGCTATGCTCCCGCTATGGTAACAACCGACCAGATGACCTGTATTAATGGTTATTCTGGCTTTAATGGCGGTACGATAAGCGCCTGGAGTCAGGCCTATGGCGAAGCATTTGCAGCCAGTCAATTTCCGTTCAACTACCCTGGTCACCCCGAGAACGCGAGCTGTAACTACACCTCGACCTTCAACGGAACATCTTCTGCCGCACCCAATGCATCAGGTGTTGTATCTCTAATCTTATCTGCAAATCCGGAGTTGACTTGGCGTGATGTTCGGCACATTTTGGCTACGACCAGCTCTTTGATTGATGCTGAAAATCAAAAGGTCGAGCTCACTATTGGTGAAGGCTCTTTTATTGCCCATGATGGCTGGATTGAAAATGCAGCGGGTTATTCTTTCAATAACCTGTATGGATTTGGGCGAGTTGATGCCGGTACAGCGGTTGCTATGGCTTTAAACTACACAGAAAATCTTGGCGAGCCAATTATTACTGAATGGCAAGGTCTAGGATCAACCGCCGGTGAAGAAGCTATGGAGGCTATTATCCCAGATAATAGTGCTACTGGTGTCAGCCTACAAATCGAAGTGGCAGCAGACATTATTATTGAAGCCATGCAGTTTGAGTTCGATATCCGCAATGATCATATGGGCTACACCTTAAACGATAGTCTATTGAGTTCAGCTGGTAATGACTTAGCGCTTGAAGTGATTTCTCCTTCTGGTACTAGAAGTGTTTTACTTTCTTCTAAGCAGGCGCTATTGGATGCTTCCTATAGTTTTACCGATGGAACCAGCGCGGGGTATATTCTGGATGGTGCCGTATTCCTGTCTAATGCATTCTATGGAGAAAATGCCAAAGGCACCTGGACTATTAGAGCCCTGGATACCGGAGAGACCAATATTACTTTCTCAGATCCAGATAACTACTGGGATGCAACAGGCCTGATGAACAATTCGGTAGAGAGTGTCCTTGAAGGTGTATCACTAAGAACATTCGGCCGCTCTGCTCAATAAGAAGGATAATACGATGAAAGTTTACAAGTTAATCACCTTAACTACTGCAATATGTTTCTCTGGCGCGGTACAGGCAATCGCCACTGACAATATAGAAAAGAAAGAGATTGAGGTTAATAAATCTTCAACAAGAGCAAACTCGGCTGAATTCGGCATCTTTAAGATTGAGCACTCACTAATAGGTGTTCCGACATCGATTGCAGCACCGGAATATACGGTTACAACAAAAGGTGAAACGGCAATAGTGGATATTGGAGCTGATTCTGCAACAGATATTATTGGCAAAGGTACAATCGTCAGAAACACAATAACCCGTGAGCTGACAACTTTAACCGGCAACATAATAGCTTTATTAGACAAGAGTGCTGATGCTTATGAGCTGACATCAATTGCTGGCGTAGAGGTATTGTCAGTATTCCCCGGCACAGACATTGCCGTTTTAAAAGTTAAAGAGGGAAATGACTTATTAGAGGCGTTTAATTCAATCAGGCAGTCTGGACTGGTGATTGAAAGTCGAGTTGAAGTTACTGAGACCATAAATACAGCACAATAGCAAAATCCAACTGTGTAAATCCGTTTTACCTCAGTAAGTGTAGAACCAGCTCTGCCTCCCCCAAAAAAGGGGAGGCAGAGTGTGCCATATAGACCTATTTAAATATAAAATCTAACACTAACTACCACCGATATTAAGCCGGCAAAGCTAAGAGTGATTTAGCCCAAAAATGGAACCATAGAACCATTTACCATTTATTGTAGTCACATAATTGGACCGATTTGAGTCATATACTGACAACTCGCAAAGTCAGTTTAGTTTGAATGAAAATTTAAGCTTAAGGAAGTTGACAGTGGAAACTTCAAAAGTAAGATTGAGAAAAACAGCACTCAGCATCCAATACAAAATAATGATCTCCCATGCCTATATTTGCTTATCAATCAATTAACTCAAACGCCAGTGCCAATTGTGGTGTAGGGGCCTCTAACTGTCAGAATTTCACCCGAGCGACACATAATCACCAGGCCTCCAATCAAGATCGCTGGCACTTGGTCATGCCCATAGCAAATAGCGAAAAACCTCATATCCCAATCCATGGGCCCGCCCAACTGGTGGCGCAGGCCCCTCTCGGTTTTATGGGAAAAAACCGGCACACGAATACTCAATTTCTGAGTATGGTTGAGGGAAAAGCCCGTCAAACCCATCAACACCTATACCGCGCACTCGGTCAAACCTGTGACTTGCTGGTGTATGGCGAAATGAATGGTAACAATAGCGAGTGGAGTTCCATGCAACAACATGCAGGGAACCTGGTGGGGGCAAGTTCGACAGGAAAAGCCTGTAATAGCTTTAGTGTTCATGCCGCCAACACGGCCCAACACAAAATGTTGGGTTCAGGCATGGGCTGGATTGCTATAAAAACAGGGAATGTTAATGCCGTTTTCGTTCACGTTCCCAATAGCATCGCCAAAAAACAAGGTGAGGCAACCAATTTTTACCGCTCGATCAACAATCACTTGATACAGGGCGGTCATGGTCCTATAGACCTTGTGATGGGGGATACTAACCAGGGAACTAACAGTTTTACAGCGAGTATACTCAGCAAAGCTACAGACACGACCTTTTCAGATGCCCATAGTGGAACTAGCATTCAGCCCTCTGATTCCTATGGGCGCAGCTTTTCGGGTACCAACAGCACCGCGACTAAAAAATATGATGTGGCAGTTTACAATACTAAAACAGTCAAGGTCGCCAAGGTCGATTACCTTTCGCAAAGCACTCCGGTTTCTATTAATGGTGCCAACATGTCTGCTGCCATTACCGATCATATGGGTATATTTATTAATGTCACCAAGTAAACCGGGGCTAGGGTTACAGCCCCTACTCCTTTGATAAGTAGCTCGTGATTTGAGTGGGGTCATATATTCACCGGGCTCCCAAAATGGGAGCCCGGTGAATTAACTAAAAGCGGCTGATCAATGCTGTTATCAGCTTTTTACCTTTCGCTAAGGCTCGGTTAACCGAGTCCCGATGCCTTTCATCGGCAAACTCCTGATACTCCGCATTGATTTCATAGAACTCCTCAACCCCCAAATAGTGGCTTAGGGTTTGGATATGCGGCCCTAGATGATTCATTTTCTCGCGGATTCCACCTTGAGAAAACCCAAACTCCCCGGCAGATGTGATCAGGACCAGTGTTTTAGCAGACATAATTGGCTCTAAAGGATAGTCTCCACGAGCCAAATCAAAGGTAAAGGTTTTATCGATGCGGATAACTTGATCGAACCAGGCCTTGAGTGCAGCGGGCATACCGTAGTTATACATTGAGGTAGACATAATAATGATATCCGCCTGGGAAACCTCATCAATCAAGGTATCTGAAAGCGCCAGCAAAGACCGCTGCTCTTCAGAGCGATCGACTTCAGGAGTGAAAACCGACGCAATCCACTCTTGATTGATAAAGCCCGGCGGATTTAACCCCACATCCCTATGGATAACTTTATCTTGGGGTCTCTTCTGTAGCCAAGCACTCACAAAGCCTGCCGCAATTGCCTTGGAGATCGAGGTGTGCCTGGGGATACTTGCACTGTCCTGAGTTATCGCCAAACCGCTCCACTTCTGGGCGCTAGCATCAATATGCAATAGTGTTTTCATAGTTGGGAACCTTAACTCAACCGTCTGAAGGTTCCTCAATAGTGATGCCAGGGGGGATTGTTGACAAACGAGTTATTTCTCTCTATAGATGAGAAAAACTCATCCATAAGAGGCCCTATACTGTGTACCCCAGCCTACCCTCTCTCAACGCTCTTAAGGTATTCGATGCGGCCGCCAGGCTGGGCAGCTTTAAGAGGGCCGCAGAAGAGCTTTTTATAACACCAACAGCCGTATCACATCAGATAAAAAGCCTGGAGGAATCGCTGGGCAAGCTATTATTTGAGCGGAAAACCCGCGCTGTACTACTGACCAGTGAAGGGCGGCTACTGGCTCAAGCCACCTCCCAAATTTTTCAGCAACTCGCGGAAACCGTGAATGAAATCACAAGCTCAAAAAACACACTCACTATTAGTGCGACATCAAGCTTTGCGGCGATGTGGCTGGTACCCCATCTAGAAAGCTTTTATCGGAAGTTCCCGAATATCGATGTCTCTGTAATGACCGGAGAAGAAGTAAATGATATTGAACGGGACCGACGTATCGATCTCGCTATTCGATATGGGCAGTATGACAAAAGCTTAAAAAACGCCCATCACTTGGTAACCGAAACAATAGGTATGTATGCAGCGCCCAGCTATTTAGCGCAGATTGAAGATACCTCCGAGGTACAGCTTCTGGAGACCAGGTGGATCAACCCATCTCTTCCACCGCTCAATTGGCAAACTCTACTCAAGGGGAGGCTCGAAGACATGCCTGTACGGCAGTTTGATCAGGAACACCATGTGATCCAAGCTGCCTTAGCCGGCCAGGGGATTGCGCTGGTCAGTTCACTTCTTGTACAAAGTGCCTTGCGCAATCAATGGCTGGTTCCCTATAGAGGTATCTGTGAAGATTTATCAGAGACTGGTGGCTTTAGCTATTCCGCATTAATACCCAATCGCCACTCAAGAAATGAAAATATCCTGGCTTTTGTCTCCTGGCTCAGGGAAGCGCTGAAGGTGCCCGCCCACGGCTAAATACCGCCCTCCGGGGCTTTCAGGGGCTCCGGGGCATATGCCTCTGCCTCTGCCTCTGCCTCTGCCTCTGCCTCTGCCTCTGCCTCCACATGGGTACACACTTCCCTATATAGTGGCGTGAGTGTCTTTCGAAGGGGTGAAATTACGTGAAAAAATACAAATTGCTAGCGGCACAGCCCCTGCCTACACACCGAGTTTCGTACTCTGCCCCCCTGCAAGCCCCCCTTATCCAGCTTCAAGCCTTATGACGGGATAGCAAATTGAGGCAGATTTGGCACCGAAAAATTAAAGGTACCGGGATGTAATAGCAAGAAAGCTATTGATCAAACACAGAGATTTTTATCCTGCTAAGATAGGGCCCACCTAGGGAGCCACTACCTAAATACCCACTGAAAGACCGGGGCAAAGCCATTTGCCCGTTAAGTTTTTATTATGATTGCGGAGCTTACATAGCTATAGGTGGGTATACCAAGCCCCCAGATATTAGGCGAGGGATTTAGCCTTAAAATTCAGAACTCAGCACAGGGAGTGTTACCATGAGTACGAATGTAAAAGAGATTATTGGTATTTGGGACAAGGGCTACTCCCTTGATAAGCATACTGAAAAAAGCACATTTACCGGCAATAATCAGTTTGGTCGGCCGACTTTCAACACCACGAGAACCCATGTTGGGGAGCTGCTGTATCAATTGAAATACAAGCAGGACTTTGCCAAAGTACACCCCATTGCACAGTTAATGCACGACCAAATTGTTACAAAATTCCCTGATATTGACTTTATTATCGGCATGCCTCCCTCTAAGGTGAGACTCAAACAGCCGGTTCATGAAATCGCGTATAGAGTTAGCAGGCTTGCAGACAAACCCTTGAGTACAAACCTTTTACTGAAGCCTCTCGCGACCTCTCAAGTAAAGAATATTGCGGTTAGAAGTGAGAGACTTAAAACATTGATGCATGCATTTACATTACATAATGACGTAATACAAAAATATCTCACCGATCCCAGCTACAACGTTTTACTGGTGGATGATTTATATGATACTGGGACCTCACTGGAAGCGGCAACGACAACGCTAAAGATGTGTAGTAAAATCAATAAGGTATATGTTGCTACAGTGACAAGAAAAAACTAGCATGACGAAAGTTTTCATATCAGGCTCTATAACAATTAAGGAAATTGATCCTGCCGCACAGGAAAGGATCAATCGGATTGTGGCCTCAACCTTTACTATTATTCTTGGTGATGCCAATGGTGCAGATAGCGCGGTTCAAAATTATGTGCAGCACCTTAACTACAAAAATGTAGTTGTTTATTGTAGTGGCAAAAAAGCGAGAAATAACCTGGGCCTCTGGAACACAGAGCATGTCAGCACACACCATCGTGTCGGCAGCAGAGAGTTCTACCAGGCTAAAGACAAGGAAATGGCGAGCGACTGCGATTATGGGTTTATGATCTGGGATGGATCGAGCACAGGAACCTTATCTAATGTTATTGAGATTACAAGGCTGGGCAAATACTCCCTCGTCTTTATCAGCAAGACCAGAGAATTCATAAAGATTAAATGTGCCGACGATATCGACAAGCTTAAGTCCCTAATGACGGGGCCCGATATAGAAAAAGCCAACAAAAAGATAAAATTTGAAGACAGTTTAGCCCACCTTAAGAATTCTCAGTCCTCCCTGTTTGAATGAGTAGTCACAGGTTCAAATTCCGCCCCCTCAGCCTGGATTTCAGTAAGCCATTGCCAACTCCCAAACTGGCAGATTAATATCCCCCTCCCCTTACTTACTGATACCAATATGGTTTTAGCTCGCGAGTTCTACCGCAGTGGCCGCGCCAACACCCAGCGCCCACCCGTTTCATTTATGGATGTAAGACGGCGATTTGGGTTTCGCTCCATCGCTATTGGCCGGTGGGTCACTACTGAGGAGAGGGACCGTGCAGCGGGCCTTTTCTACGATGCTCTTGATGATTTAATGACCATTCTTCAGGGGCCCGAGACCCTGGTATCCCTTCGCGGGACCCTATCCTTCCAATATGGAATCGGAGGGCACCCCGGCATGGCTGCTTTTTATGACCCCTCCGCACAGAGTTTCTCTCTGGCCAAAAATGCCGGACCCGGCTCTATCGCCCACGAGTGGTTTCATGCACTTGATCACTATCTGGCCGCAAAAGCATTCAGTGATGTATCCGGTACTATGTATGCCTCAGAAGCTTGGTTGCGCGATGCGACTCCGGTCCCCCACCCTCTCAACGACTTGCTTTTCGCCTGCTTCCAGGCGGTGATGCTGGATGAAAGCGGTAATCATCCCAGCGATCTGGTAGCCGCTTCTGTCAATGCCGATAAAGACAACGGCTCTATCTACTACAGCGAGCCTGTGGAGCTGTGTGCCCGGGCTTTTGAAGCATTTATTCAGGATGCCAGTATCAGCAATAATTTTTTGGTTGCGGGCTCAAAGGCCAGTCGAGAGGCAAAGCTGGGGCTGTACCCCCAGGGGCGGCAGCGCAATAGAATTAATCAGGCTTTCACAGCCTACTTTTCTCTCTTAGGGCGCAGTCTCTGGGCTTCGATAAGGGCAAACCATGAAGTTAGCGGTTAGAAACACCTTTGCCCTGGGCATAGCTCTGCTCGCGGGCAGTATCGCTTGGGTATGGGTTGGGCTAAGCAAAAGCTATGCGTTAATTGCAGCGGCCAATAACCCCCTGCTGTCAGCCGAACGGGGCTTTATCGATGCGATGGATGACTTTTCCCGCAATCGGGCCACTTTTATAGAGATTTATACTCCAGGGCTCGGTGATGTGGCACCAGGCATTTCAGCCGAAGATTTACAAGGCCGGCTGGCGGAATATCGCCAGGGGGACTATTTCATCTGTGGAACAGGGCTCCATATCCAAGGCTATGTCCTGGATATCAAGAAGCACGAACACAATAAATTTTATGCCCAGGCATACAATGCCAAGTTACTGGAGCTTATCACCGCTTCAACCCCGGAACAGTAACCCCGCGTTGCGACTTCTTGAAAGGTCTAGATATTCCTGCGAAGCCGCGCCTTGATTGTGAACCGCTCTGTAGCCAGAGGCATCACGGAGTTGTTCAGAGGCTCCTTAGACATGGCTCATTGTGTTAATTTTGCCTGCAACCAGATTGCATACAGCCGATGCCCCTATGAGCCAAAAACCACCCCCACAGTGCAATATCTTGATCGTTGAAGACGATCGCAGCCTTAACAGCCAGCTCTGTGAGATGATCGAAGGGGCTGGATACCAAGTAAATGCCTGCTATGAGGGTAATACTGCCCTGCTAGAAGCTACAAAACCGCACTATCAGTTGATTCTGCTCGATTTGATGCTGCCAGAAATGGACGGTATTTCCCTGCTCAGGATTTTGCGTAAAACCAGCCAAGTGCCGGTCATTATCCTCACAGCCAAGGGGGCTGAAGAGGAAAGGATTACCGGCCTTCGCCACGGAGCAGACGACTATGTATCTAAACCCTTCAGCAAAACCGAACTATTACTGCGAATCGAGGCGCTATTGCGCCGCAGTCAGCCAGTCCAGGCCGAACCTGTCCACCATACAGAAATTGATCGGCTTCAACTCGATTTAAACACCCAGCAGGCTTTTGTCAGCGATCTTGCCATTGAATTCACAGCCACCCAGTTCAAGTTGCTGTGGGAGTTGGCGGTATATCGGGGTGAAGTTCTGAGTAAGGCATACCTCTCCCAACAGGTGCTCAACCGCACCCTCGGCGCCTATGATCGCAGCCTGGACATGCATCTAAGCCGGATCAGGCGCAAATTGACCGGTGCAGGCTGGCGTGGTGATCGGTTACAGACCGTACATGGCAGGGGGTACTGTCTAAAATGAGCCGAAAACTTCTCTGGAAACTCTGCCTGCTCATTGCTGCCGGTATTGTCGCCCTGTTCTATTTGATCAACACCCTAACCCTCCGCACCGAGGAGCAGATGAGCCTGCTGGAAGTCTCTCACCGAGAGGAGCTAAAGCGTTGGGGCGAGGAGGCAGAGAGGCTCTTTCTCTCTGGCGATAAGGCCCAATTGGAGCAGTGGTTGCAAGCGTTGCAGGAACAGGAAAACACCTGGGCCACCGTTACCCAGTACGAGGTAACTCATATCGCCGGCGAGAGGGGCAACGAGGATCGCTACATAGGCTACAATCTCGGTCGCGATGTGGATTGGAAAGTCCACTTGTATTTTGAGGACAACCCAGTGATGGAAATCCCATTTACAACCGAGAAGACGAGTCTGCTGGTTTTACTGCCCGACAGGATGCGCCCCGGTAGTTACTGGCAGACAACTCGATTAGCACTGCAAATACTTCTGCCGATGGGTATTTTGGCGTTGTTTTCCCTGATGCTCTACCGCCACATTATGCATCCCCTGCGCAAGCTGGAGCAGGCAACACGGGAGTTCAGCCGAGGGAATTTCAGTGTTCGGGTTCACCGCCAGTTGGGTGGCCGCAATGATGAGATTTCCGAACTGGCAAAAACCTTCGACCAGATGGCCGCCCGCATCGGCGAGCAAATTGTCAACCAGCGGCAGTTGATCGCCGACCTTTCCCACGAGCTAAGGACCCCTCTCACCCGTCTGGATATTGCGATAGAGGACGCCGGCACCCGCTATTCGGATGACAAAAACATCCAG
The DNA here is from genome assembly GCF_052466995.1 of Microbulbifer regidiadema (SeqCode). NCBI lineage: Bacteria > Pseudomonadati > Pseudomonadota > Gammaproteobacteria > Cellvibrionales > Microbulbiferaceae > Microbulbifer > Microbulbifer regidiadema (SeqCode). Next base: position 1,047,656 of record NZ_CP174297.1, read on the forward strand.
AGAATTCAGCGGGAGTCCGCTCATATTCGACGCTTGGTTGAGGATACCCTGACCCTTGCCTGGCTGGATAATGAGCGGCCTTCTGTAGGCACTGAAGATCTGGATTTAGTGGATCTTATTGATGTGATTGTTGAGGATGCCCGCTTTGAGTTCCCCAACCGGACTATCTGCACTCGCCTACCGGACACCGCAGAGATAAGGCACTCCAATCACCAGGCCGTGGGACAGGCCCTGGAGAATATCTTGCGCAATGCGATGCGCTATACCCCGGTGGGGCAGGCTGTTCACGTGCTCCTGGAGGAAAGTGGGCAAGAGCGTGTTGTTATTGATATTGAGGACTCAGGGCCCGGGGTACCGGAAGCGCTGCTGGATAATATCTTTAAACCCTTTTTTAGAGCCGATCGATCGCGAGCTTCGGAGTCAAAGAACTTTGGGCTCGGCTTGGCCCTGGCACGGCGGCAATTAAATAGTGTGGGCGCAACTGTGGAAGCCTTCAACCGCTCCGCCGGAGGCTTGTGTATGAGAATTACACTTCCAACTCGACTTTATAAGAGCACTGTGAGTGCTATAGGCTAAAGCCGCTATTAAATGTAACAAATGCAACACTGCTGTACTTTAATATTCTTAATAGGAACAATTCGCATTTGCGAATAGATAATACTGAGAAGGACAGCTAAATGGCTCGCAACATTCCTCGCAGCAGATACGCGCTACTCCCCTTGATGGCATCCAGCGCTCTAGCCGCCGGCATCAGTCAGGCACAGGAGGCTCAAGAGCAAGCGAATCCCGCCGAAACCTCAATGGAGACCGTAGTCGTTGTCGGTGTGGCAACAGATACCGAGATCACACCTGAAGAACTCGATAAGCAGCAGGCAAACAATCTTAGCGATATTTTTCGCCAAGTACCCTCTGTATCTGTTGGCGGATCGCTGGGTATCGCCCAGAAAGTCTATATCCGGGGCATGGAAGACACACTCCTCAATGTTACCGTCGATGGCGCCCCGCAGACTGGCACCCTATTCCATCATATTGGTCGAGTATCCATAGAACCGGAGTTACTACAGAAAGTTGAAGTTCAAGCTGGAGCGGGCGAAGCGACCAGTGGAGCCGGTGCAATTGGGGGGGCTATCCGCTTTAAGACCAAAGATGCCGATGATCTACTTGATGAGGGCGAGCAGCTTGGCGCTATAGTAAAAGGAGCTTACTTTAGCAATGACGGCCAAAAAGCCAGTGCCTCAGTGTACGGGAAGCTCACTGATAACTGGGGGCTGCTGGGATCGTTTGTGACTATCGATCGCGACGATATGGAGGATGGCGACGGCAACACCATCTATGGCACAGCTGCCGATCAGGATCTCGCGTTTATAAAGTTGAGTGGCGACCTCGCTAAAAATCAAAAACTGAGCATCAGCTTTGAGCAGCGGGATGAATCTGGGGAGTTTGGTCGACGCCCCAACTGGCCCGCTCTTGAGGGGGATACGCTCTATCCAATGGATGCTGAACGCCAGACCTTTGTCATCAATCACCAGTATTCCCCCAGCGCACTGATCAACCTGGAGACAACGGTTTACCACACAAAATCGGAGATGGAGCAGGATGTATTTGATCTGTGGGGCAAGTACGGCGCATCCGTAGAATCCCTTGGTTTTGATTTGCGCAATACCAGCAGTATCGGTGTGCATACTATCACCTACGGCCTAGAGGCTCGTGAGGATGAAGTAGAAAGCGGTTCACTCTCAGGGCCCTATGTCGGCACCTCCTATCGCGAGGAAGGCCAGATTGTTGGGGCTTATATTCAAGATCACTGGCAGGCGACGGAGGCACTGCTGCTGAGTTTTGGACTGCGCTACGACGAATACCAGTTGGAGCAGATAACTCATAACGATGAGGCCGATAGCCAGGGCTTTAGCCCTAATATCGGTATGAGCTATGCACTTACGGATGCGCTCACCTTCACCGCAGGTTATGCAACAGCGATGCGAGGCAAGGAAGTTGGAGACGGATTCACATTGGAATCGGCATCACTTGCTCCCAACCTGGACGCTGAGACAGTCGACAATAGCGAACTGGGCCTGGAATATATCCAAGGTGACCTTGAACTAAAAGCGGCTATCTACCGCAGCACTATCGATGACGTTATTCTCGATCAGCTCGGAAGTGGCACCTACTACGAGAATGTGGGTGAGCTGGAAACTGAAGGGTTTGAGCTCAGCGCCTCTTACACTTGGAATAAGTTATCCCTCAGTGCGGCTTTCAGTCACAATGATTCAGAACTCAACGGGAATACCGTAGAGGGGTATGAACACAATGGCTTGGCAAATGCCCGTGGCGATACCTGGAACCTGACCGCCAACTACGCATTTACCCCTAAGTTAGAGCTGGGTTGGAACTACACCCTGGTACAGGACCTGAACAATATTGAGGTTTTACAGCGTGCTGTAGAGATTGGCTGGATCGATAGCACCCAAACCATCGACAAGCCCGGCTACCAGATACACGACCTCTACTTGCACTGGGAGCCCTTGGCAAGTGATCGCCTAAATGTGAATTTGGCGATACAAAACCTGCTTAATGAGCACTACCGGGATCATTCCAGCGTTGCGGATTATAGTGTCATTGATGGTTGGGGTATTGTTGCCGGGCTGTACGAGGCAGGTCGAGATATCCGGCTATCGGTAGACTACCGCTTTTAATTTCCTCCTTTTAAGTTGTTTATGTCAGAGCGCGATGCATTTGCACCGCGCTCTTTGGTGCCTATGAAATCCAGAAACCGTTTACTGTGGATCAAGCTCCACATCTACTTTTCCTGCTTTTTTTTGCCGATTGCTATTTTGTATATCGCCACTGGTGTGGTCTACCTTTTTGATATAGAGGGAGGGGTAGATGAACAAGTTGAGTACTCCATTTCTCTTCCCAAAGGCTTGCCCAGCAGTGAGCAAGAGACCCTGAAGGTTATATCTCCGATTGTTCAGCCCGAAGAGATAACCCTGCCAGCAGATTTCTACCTGGAAGATGAGTACATTGGTTGGTATGGCTACAAACGCCAAGTTTATTTGGAGCCAAGTGAAGATAAACAATCCGCAATACTCCATGTGAAAGAACACGACCTCTGGCACCAATTCTTATTGATACATAAAGGACATGCCGGGCCACTATTCTGGCTTTCAGCAATTATGCTTGGTACCAGCCTGCTATTTAGCCTGATTAGTGGATTAGTAGTGGCCTTTGCGGTCCCAAAATTCAGAAAGGCCGCTGTACAATTTACCTCCCTCGGGCTCATCGCCCTGGTAGCGGCCTTTTTTATGGGGGGCTAGCCGTGGGCTTGTCTATCCCAGCATTCACTATCTACAGGCGATATAGACATATAAATAGCGAACTTTCGCTTCCATACCAACAAACCAGAAACCTCACCGGAATCCGCACTCGCTAACTGACACTGAAAAAATGATACCCGGATAAACCTTCAGCGGGCAGAACAATTCAGCCCAATCTATCGCACTGCGACTTGACAGCCACAATAAACCCCTCTCTCGCGAGCTTACTCATTGCAGCCTTTACCGTGCTGAGTGCATCCACCACAAGGCACGGCAACGGCAACTCTAAGCTCGCCGACACACAAGCTCGACCTCTCCATACAGACATTAATCGACTAGCAGTTCAACCATTGAGCACTGGATTAATCAACTCAACAGGAAGCCAGGCCTGATCATACACGGGCAGGTTCACAGCGGTCATTTGTGCATAATTTGCAAAAGTGATGTTCCCGCTTATAAGTTTTAAGGAGGATGCAACTGCCTATAATAACTTCCAGCTGCTACAGCGAAATATCAACTAGACAACCAGGAATATTAACTATGACTACCAAGTACGAAAATGCTGTTTTGGATGATCAGACATTGATCGAAGGGCTTAAGTCTATTAACCCGGTATGGGGAGATCTAGCTGTACGAGTCGCAGGCGAAGTATGGGGAAAACCGCTACTGGATCAGAAAACCAAGGCGCTAATCACTATTGCTATTGACCAAATGTCCCTCAATGTAAACGGTGAAGGTAACCCGTTCGGCGCTCATGTTGATATGGCACTCAAACAAGGGGCGACGTATGAAGAGATTGAGGAGTTGATCGTTTTTGCCTCAATGTATACAGGCTTCAATAAAGGGGCCACCACCATGGGGGCACTCAATAAGCTTCGCCATGACCGAGGTGATATCTAATGGCCATCCCCGGACTTAAGAAAGCAGATCATATTGGATTTACCGTCCCCGATGTTGATTTGGCCGTTGATTTTTTTAATAAACATTTTGGCTTCGAGCTGGCTTATACATTTGGGCCATTTGCCTCGGATGACACCTGGATGACGGATCATCTCAATGTGAATCCTCGCGCAGAGATTAAGAAAATTGCCGTTATGAGTGCCAATAGTATCAACCTGGAAATATTCGAGTATGCCGACAACATCGATCGAAATAAGGTGGCACCAAACAATGCTGATATTGGCGGGCACCATTTAGCTTTCTATGTTGAAGATATGGATACGGCGGTTGAATATCTCAAGGCGCAGAATATTAAAGTACTTGGCGCCCCTACCGTGATGACTGAAGGTCCCACCGAAGGAGAAACCTGGGTGTACTTTATGACTCCCTGGGGCATGCAACTTGAGCTTGTTTCATACCCCAATGGAAAGGCCTATGAGCATTTGACTAGCGTACGCCTATTTGACCCTCGATGAACATTATTGCCACAATTTTAGTTGTTGTTGCCGGCATGGGGCTCTCCGTCGAGGCGGGATTACTGGGCCCCCTAGGCATGCAGGTTGGTCACTTGTGGGCCACCCTGAGTATATTTGGCGTTGGGACAGCCCTACTCTGGCTAATCAGTCTATTTGTCCCCAGCGCAAAATTTATAGGGTGGCGAGAGGTTCCAAAGTGGCAGCTTACCGGTGGCCTTTTAGGACCGGTTTACGTTGTGGTTCTCACTTTGGCCACTCCTATACTTGGAGTAGCTATGACCATGATCGGGATTCTTGTGGGGCAAACTGCCAAAAGCTTTCTAATTGATTCCCTCGGATGGTTTGGGGTGCGCAAACAGCCGATCAATCTCCTGAGAATATGTGGGGCAACCTTTTTATGCCTTGCATTATATTTTACCTACTTGGGAGCAAAATTATGATCGGACTGATGTTACTTGCCATACTATCCGGCGCAGCTTTGAGCACCCAGGCAGCAATTAACGGGAAGTTTGGGCAGAGCGTAGGGGTTGTGCAAAGTGCCCTCTTTACTTTTGGGATAGGCGCTGTGATTATGGGCTTGCTCGTGTTCTTCTTTGGCAAACACAGCGGCCCATCAATTCTGTCCGCCCCCAAGTGGCAGCTGATAGGGGCATTTTTTGGCATCTTCTACATGCTTGTCGTCGTTGCTGTCATTCCCAGAATCGGAGTGGTATCAACAACAATTGCTACAATTTTTGGGCAGATGAGCATGAGCTTGGTCATTGACACCCAGGGGTGGTTTGAGAATCCATCGATCCCCTTAAACTCCTGGCGCATTGCAGCGATGGTCTGTGTGATTCTAGCTCTGATCTGTAATTACCTCGGCAACCGAAAAACGCTTGTTCGCAACACTGAGGGGTTGCAGCCCGCAAGCCACAGTTAGCTGTAGATACTGAAGTAAAGCCCTATTCAGATGTCCAACAGCAATCAAAAGTTGCTTACTATATTACTTGGGAAGTCCTGAAACTCTCGAGGAGCGGGCCTTGAAGGCTACAGCTATTGCAAAGGGCTACCGCAACTCGCGGCGATTTGCGCCCAACACCTGTAGTTTTCAAGGCCCGCAGAAGTATTACGGAATTATTCAAAGGTTCTCTAGGGATTTATTGCCTGCATACTCCCCGGATACTTACTACCGATAGCTAATGAATTACGATATATCAATACTAGAATTAAAACTGTTCTTAATGACAGCTCAATTGGGCAACTATTCTGAAGTCTCGAGAAAACAGGGAATGACGCCCTCCTCTGTGTCGAGAAAAATGGCCCAGCTAGAGGGAAAAGTGGGAACAAAACTTCTACACCGTCACACCAGGGCAATATCATTAACGGATGAAGGCACCGCCTTTGCGAAGTACTGTAGTGATATAGTCCGTCAGTACGAGCTAGTTTGCGGGCAAATCGAACAGAGAGCCAATACCCCGCGAGGAGTTGTAAAGATCAGCGCTCCCGTTGCGTTTGGGCGGCTTCATGTTGCTCCTTATATTCCAGATTTATTGAAACTCTATCCGCTGCTTAGGATAGAGATGCAGCAGACAGATAGCTTTATCGACCCCGCCAAAGAAGGCATTGATTTACTTATCAGAATCGGAGCACTCCAAGATTCAGGCCTGAAAATGAACAGCTTTGGCAATCAACATTTTATACTGGCAGCCAGCCCGGAATACCTAAGGGTAAATGGCACCCCGGAAACCCCGGAACAGTTAATTGCTCACAACTGCTTGGTGTTTAAGGGGCCCAACGGGCTACAGCGGTGGTTTATAGGCAGAGATAATTTGACACCATATGAAGTTAAGGGATCTCTGTATAGCAATAATGCAGAAACGCTGGTTTCCAGCGCTATAGGCGGAGCCGGAATTGTTATGTTCCCAAGCTGGCTAATAAATGAAGAGATTCGCCAGGGCAAGCTAGTCTCTATTTTGACCGATTATCGTGCATCTTCATCCGCAGAAGACCAAACTATCAACGCACTTTACTTACCCACTGACAACCTGGCCCCTAAAGTACGAGTGATTATTGATTTCCTTAAGGAGAAGTATGGCAACCCCTGCTATTGGGATGCGAAATAAAGAGTTTTTCACTCTGAGCGGATGATTATTGGGCGATGTAACATAGGCCCGCAGGTGTTGGCTATTCCGTAATATCTCTGCGGGCTTGCAGAGATATTCGACCTCCTGACAGCTCTAGCCCGCACCTTGATGCTGAATCACCTAAAACTCATTTTCGGCAATGATCGCCGCCAACTGTTTAAGCTTTGGCTGCTGCCCCTCGATATTAGTGAGCCCAATAATCAGATGATTTTCTTCGGGAAAGATCACAATCAGAGCACTAAAACCGTAGATACCTCCAGATTGGGTATATACCTTCTTACCAGCAATCGTGGAGCTGAGCCACCCAAAACCATAGCCCTCCTCGATAAAGATATCCTCTTTATCCGCAGCGGAAACCAAAGACTCTGCGGCAAAAGATTCAGACCAGACTTCTAGGTCAGCCAAGTTACTGGATAGGGCTCCCGCCGAATAGGGTATCGACATATCAATATAGCTTGCCCGTTCGGCCTGATCCTCTGTCGTATACCCCTGCGCATGGCCGGTATGGGATATTTTGCTCTCTCCGTAAACTGTATGATTAATGTCGAGCTCTCCCAGGATATGCTGAGACAAATACTGGGTATAGGTTTGTCCAGAGAGCAACTCGATAAGATACCCCAGTAAAATATAATTTGAGTTTGAATAGCTATATTCTTGGCCCGGCTCGAACTCAAGCGGCTTGTACTTAGTCAAGTTGACCAGTTCTATGGGACTGAAAGACTGGCTGTGGTCAATCCCGTGAAAAAACTCCGGGATACCTGAGCGATGAGTAAGTAGGTGCCTTAGGGTGATCTCATCTCCCCTAGGGTAGTCCACAACAAAGTGAGAGATAGGGGTATCGTAAGCGGGAATTTTTCCGGCTGCCTTAAGCTGCACAATCGCTAGTGCGGTTAAGGTTTTGGAGAGAGACCCTATTCGATACTGGGTATCGATTCGATTGGGTGTTTTTTGTGCAACGCTGGCGAAGCCAAAGCCTTTCCGCAGGATATCAACGCCCTGCTTTTTAACCAGGAATGACCCTATAAAGCCCTCAGATTCAAGCAGGTCCTCAGCGCTAGTGTAAAGTGGGTGACTGTAGGCGCTAGGAGAAAGTGGCACCAAAGTGGCGATCAGCAATATCGCCAGGTAAATCGTTTTCATTCTTATATCCGTGAAACTTGACATAAACTGGGAGCAGCCCCCAGCCAAAGAGCACTCTACGCCCTTAAAAAAAAGCGAGTCAATTTTATAAGGGCCGATCTAGTGCGGATACGATAAAAAGTTAACCTCAGGGCACTGCGGGGAGATGGCCATCAACAAGTATGGCTAGCTCAGGAGAGAGTAAGGTATCGAGGACTTGGGAATCCTGCCAGATCGCCTTTCGTGAACACAAAATCGACAATGTGCGAAGAGGCTGCTGGAATGCCAGGAGAAGTAGAGGGGGGGTAATTTGGGTTTCACATTTACCGTAAAAGGCACCCTCCCCACTCTGATCGTGCAGGGAGGGCACAGCGGTCACGCCCTTTTGGGGCGAGGCCTAAATATTACAGGCAGACAATATTTTCTGCTTGCGGGCCTTTTGCACCCTGGGTCACGGTAAATTCTACCTTTTGACCTTCGGTCAGTGTTTTGAAGCCACCACCAGAAATAGCACTGAAGTGGGCAAAAACGTCAGGACCGGATTCCTGGGCGATAAAGCCAAAACCTTTCCCCTCATCGAACCACTTAACGGTACCAGTAACAGTGTTAGACATAATAGATATCCTTTTATTAAACAAATACGCTCCAATTAGATGGAGGTGTGCGGGCAAAAAGTATTATTTTAAACGAGACCGAACGAAGGATTATGACTAAAACTACGAGGTAAACTGCAATAAAAAATGGCTTTTAAACCAGCGCGCGAAGAATAACACTTACCTGTCGCCTATGTCCACTCCTGCCTCAAGTCTCCCTTTTCGACAAAAGAGCAGCCCAAGCGCGATGGGTATCCCACCAGGGCCGACAATCACAGGGGCGATTATACCGAGAGGCTGCCAATCCTCCTATTGTACGCAAGAACCAATTGAGGGTCGGCACCCCCAACTGGAGAGTACTAACGGGTCACATCCTTTGAATGCCGGTCATCACTGGATATAACCCAAGCGCAAGCCCCCCCTCGGAAGTCTTTTGGTCATTTCCGGTCGAATTAACCGTTTTTATCCTTCTCAGTAGAGTCGGCAATATCGCTGTAACCCAGAGCCGCTGCGGACTTATCCATCGCCGCGCCCTGGCGATCCAGAATACCGATGTCCAGCACCGGCGAAGCGTCAATATGCTGGGCATCCATCATCTGGGCTACGCGCTGTAGTGACGCAATAATCATACTTTGCTCCCAGTCTTTCAGGTCGCCAAACTGACGAGCAAATTGATCCTGGAGGGGAATCGGGGCATCGCGCAAGGTTTCAGAGGCCTCCTCGGTTAGGTAGGCATGCACCTTGCGCTTGTCAGCTTGGGATCGCTGGCGGTAAACCAGACCCCGCTTCTCCAGGCGATCCAGAATATTGGTGACAGTCGCCTGGCTCAGGCTAACTTCATTGGCCAGCTCGCCAATCGTCACCTCCCCCTTGTTGCGAATGGCCTGTAGCAACAGTACCTGAGGGGCGGTTAGGCCAGTAGTTTTTGCCAGGTGCCTGGAGTGCAAATCTGTGGCCCTTATTACTCGCCGCAGGGCTACTAGCACTTGTTCGATACTGTTCAAAGCTACCTCTTAATCTCGAAACTGGGGTGATTGAGAGGATTATATAGCTGCAAACCAGATTGCTAAACGCTTATAGACCCCAGAAAAGCCTTCAGCATCGAATTGCTACCCCTCACCCCAGCTGCCCCAGTGCTTTCAAGGTGTATTTAGGTGCCTATCTGTAAGCCCCCTCCCCCAAAAGCCCGACCAACTCCAGGACAAATCGCACGATTAGATCTTCTGCGCCTAGACTTCAAAATTAATTAGTGTACGATATTTAGCACTCTAAATATTTTTTGCCGCAAATCGCTTTTTTAGCGTCAAAAGCAACTGAAAAATGATTTTTAGCGGCGTTATAACCAAAAAAATACTTAGATATGAAAGTATATTTTTGTTAGTGGAATTATTTTGCCTAGATTAGAAAGTTTTATTTTGAGACCGCCTTCCCTGGAAGATGGCATGAAAGTCCATGGACTGATTGAAAATTGCCCGCCCCTGGACACCAACTCGAGTTACTGCAACCTCCTTCAGTGCAGCCATTTTGCCGGCACCTCAGTAATCGCAGAGGCTGATGGAGAGGCGCTGGGTTTTATCTCTGGATACTTAATTCCAGACCGCAGGGACACTTTGTTCGTTTGGCAGGTTGCGGTGGCAGAGAAGACCAGAGGGCTAGGACTGGCCTCCCGCATGCTTAAGGACATCATTGCTCGCCCCCAGTGCAAGCCTGTGAGATTTATCGAGACCACAATCACTGAGCACAACCTCTCCTCCTGGGCGCTCTTTCTAAGTGCGGCAGAGAAGCTCTCCACAGACCTTCAATCCTCCCCCTGGATGGACTCCGAGACACACTTCAGCGGCCTGCATGACTCGGAGAGCCGCGTGCGCATCGGGCCCATCACCAAACCAATAGCAGCTTAAGAGAGAACCATGAAGATCTTTGATGAGATTGAATCCGAAGTACAAAGTTACGCCCGCTCCTTTCCGCGAGTATTCAACCGCGCAAAAGGCGAACTCATGTGGGATGAAGAGGGAAATCAATATCTGGATTTTCTAGCAGGTGCCGGCACCCTCAACTATGGCCACAACAACTCACTATTCAAGCAGGCTTTGCAAGATTACATCCAGAGTGACGGTATCACTCACGGCCTGGATATGCACACCAAAGCCAAGGGCGAGTTTCTGCAAGCGCTAAATGAAAAGGTTCTCAAGCCCCGCAACATGGAGTATATCGTTCAGTTTACCGGTCCGACGGGGACGAACGCGGTAGAGGCCGCCATGAAAATTGCCCGCAATGTCACCGGCCAGCAAAATATCGTGACATTTACCAATGGCTTTCACGGAGTCAGCCTGGGGTCTCTGGCCGCCACCGGCAACTCTCACCACAGGGATGCCGCCGGGGTTAGCTTAAACGGCACTCATCGAATGCCCTTTGATAGCTACCTGGGCAAGAATATCGATACTACAGAGTATCTCGATAAGGTACTTTCAGACTCCAGTAGCGGCATCAACTCTCCCGCAGCTGTTATCGTCGAAACTGTTCAGGGCGAAGGCGGAATCAATGCAGCCAGTGCCGAATGGCTAAGAAACCTTCAGACAGTTTGCAAAAAGCATGGCCTGCTCTTTATTGTTGATGATATTCAGGCCGGCTGCGGCCGCACCGGAGACTTTTTCAGTTTCGAAGAGGCCGGCATAGAGCCCGACATCGTTACCCTTTCCAAGTCCCTCAGCGGCTACGGACTACCCTTCGCACTAGTCTTGATGAAGCCCGAGCTAGACCAGTGGAAGCCCGGCGAACACAACGGCACGTTCCGCGGCAATAACTTAGCTTTTGTCACGGCAAAAGCAGCAATTGACCACTACTGGTCTGACGATAAATTTTCACAGGAAGTTAAACGGAAAGGGGAATATATCTCTAAGCGGCTGGAAAGCATTGTCAACCGATACGGTGAGGGCAACTTCACCACCAAAGGCCGCGGCATGTTCCAGGGCATTGACTGCGTGAGTGGCGAACTCGCAGAAAAAATTACCAAGCTCGCTTTCAAGAAGGGATTAATCATCGAAACAAGTGGCGCAGACGATCAGATTGTTAAACTGCTCTGCCCCCTGGTTATCACCGACCAGCATCTCAAGAAAGGTATCGATATTATTGAGTCAGCCATTCGGGAAGTCTGCGCCGGAGAGCGGGATATACCCGAAGAAAGAGTCTACTTCGAGGCCTGCTAGACCAACCCCAATAAAACTCAACAATATCACCAGAAAGCCAAGCCTGCCGACAGGCAAGGCCGGACTAGCTGCACGGGCAATATAAAAGGACACCCATGATTGTTAGAAACCTGCAAAAAGCCAACACATCCTCCCGCCGAATTGTTTCACCGGATGGCAACTGGGAGAGCACCCGCCTACTGCTAAAAGATGATGGTATGGGCTTCTCCTTCCATATTACCACCATATATCGCGGTGCTGACTTCCAAATGCATTATCAAAACCACTTGGAAGCCGTGTACTGCATCGCCGGCAAAGGAGAGGTCGAGGTATCGGACAGCGGAAAAAAATACTCCATTGAACCAGGAACTATCTACGTCCTCGATAAACATGACCGACACACCCTAAGAGCCTTTGAAGAGATGACCATGGCTTGCGTCTTTAACCCCCCTCTAAACGGGAAGGAGGTGCACAATGCGGAGGGGGCCTATGAGCTGGAAGCTGAATCCATTGGTGAATAGCCAGATAGCAGCTGACCACTAAAGCGCATCCGCCAAACAAGAGGGGGGGGCACCCCCAGAGCAAGGAGTTATGGGTAAGTTAACGCCATGCAAAGCCCAATGGCTTAAGCAGGCCAAATTACCATCCGTAAAAACAGGGCCCTATAGCCCTCACGGTTCAATTTATCCAGAACCCCAGAGAAGGCAGCAGTGCCAGCAAAAGCGCAATGAGCAACAAACTGGAGGCCGTTTTACGCCCCCACCGCAGCCAGAATATGTCTGCACAAGGAAATCAATTTCTGTTATCTGATATGAAACACAACCCAGTGCCCCCACTGGAGAACGCCGCTATCAAGAGAAAGAAAGGACCAGTAAGAGACAATGCATACGATAGAAAAGATTGGTGGCACCTCCATGTCGGACTATGAGTCAGTCCGGGATAACATTATTAAAGGTGGCCCCAAAGGGCTCTACAATCGTGTTTTTGTAGTTTCAGCTTATGGTGGCATTACCGATCTGCTGCTAGAGCACAAAAAGAGTGGTCAACCGGGCATTTATGGTCTTTTTTCCAGCAGCATTGAGGATGACAGCTGGCTGGTGAAGTTTGGCGAACTCCGCACCCAATTGCGCCAGATCAATAGCCGCCTATTCGGTGATACCGACCTGCTCAGGGAAGCTAACCTCTTCCTGGATGAGCGCCTTGAGGGTGCCAAAAAGTGTCTTCGAGACCTGCAAAGCCTCTGCCAGCATGGCCACTTCTCCCTCGACGCCCACCTCGGCACAGTTAGAGAGATGCTCGCCAGCCTTGGCGAGGCACACAGTGCCTGGAACACCTCGAAGCTGCTACAGCGAGACGGTGTCAACGCCTGCTTTGTTGATCTAACAGGCTGGCGCACCAATAAACATATATCTCTGGATGAGCGCATTCGGGATGCATTTGCTAACATCGATCTAAACCAGCAGTTACCGATTGTCACTGGTTACGCCCACAGTGATAAGGGCCTGCTTATCTCCTTCGATCGAGGTTATAGCGAAATGACCTTTAGCCGCCTCGCGGTTCTCACTGGGGCCAAAGAGGCGGTGATCCATAAAGAGTTCCACTTAAGCAGTGCAGACCCCCGTCTTGTAGGACCAGATAACGCCGTACCTATCGGCCGCACAAACTACGACGTGGCTGATCAACTGGCCAACCTGGGCATGGAGGCAATTCACCCGAAGGCGGCCAAGGGCTTGCGCCAGAAGAATATCCCCCTCCGAGTAAAGAATACCTTTGAGCCAGAGCACACCGGCACATTAATTACTGGCGACTACGTAAGCGACTCACCCTGCGTGGAGATTATTGCAGGCTGTAAAGGTGTCTATGCATTGGAACTTTTTGACCAGGATATGGCCGGTGCGATCCACGATTATGACCGAGAGGTGCTCACGGTCATAAAAAGGTACAAGGCTCATATTGTCTCTAAAAATACTAATGCCAATACCCTAACCCACTTTTTATCCACCAACCTAAAAACTATCAAGCGGATACAGGCATCTCTAGAGGAGTGCTTCCCGGAAGCAGAACTAAACCAGAGGAAAGTCGCGATCGTCTCCGCCATTGGGAGCGATATGAAAATTCCCGACGCACTGGCAAAAGCCATTCAATCGCTGTCTAGCAACAAGGTTAGTATCCTCGCCATGCACCACTCGATGCGGCACGTCGACATGCAGTTTGTGGTCAACGAATCAGACTACGACCCTGCGGTCAGGTCACTTCATAAGGCGCTGGTTGAGATCCACGATCACGGGACCGCAATATGCCTCGCATCCTAAATGTCTACACTCTAATTTTTCTGCTTCTCTCCCCCGGGGCCATTTCCCGGGAGGCGGAAGCGGAGGAGCGAGCTAAAGCACAGCAAGAGGTGGAATCCTTACAGAAACCGCTTTACACACCTTTTGTGGAGCGATATATGCTGGACGAAATCAAACAATTGCGCATTGATCAGGCCAATGCCAAACAGGAGCTAATCCAACAGATAGTCGATCGCGAGCACAATTCTGTTGATCGCGCAGTAGCCTATGCAACTGATACCGTTACCTACTTCTTTTACCTGATAGCCGCCGCCACTTCGATACTGGTCCTGGTGGGGTGGCGATCCCTACAGGATATTAAAGAGCGAGTACACAACTTAGCCGATGAAGAAATCTCAAAACTGGTTCAGGAGTATGAAAAACGCCTGGGAATTATAGAGAAGCAATTGCAGCAGAAGACTCTACATATTGAAGAGAATCGCGAGGAAATCGAACTTACCCAGGAAGTTCAGTCTCTTTGGCTGCGGGCCCAGCAAGAATCCTCTATCGCCAACAAAATTGCGATCTATGATGAAATTCTGCGTCTCCGCCACGAAGATGTCGAGGCACTGACCTATAAAGCAGATGCAGTTCTAGAACTGAATGAACCCCAGTGGGCAGCCAATCTTTGCCACCAGGCCCTAAGTATTGACCCGGGTAATAGCCATGCTTTTTATCAGCTGGCCTGCGCTCACACCGCAATGGGTCAATTTGATGAAGCGTTGCGCTATCTCGCCGAGGCCATTAAACGAAGAGAAAGCTATCGCGATGAAATCTTGAGCGACAACGCCCTTCAACCTCTGGCGAAGAGCAAAGTCTTTAAGGATCTCGATAAGGTTATCGCTAAAACGCCGCCACTACAAAGCTCCGAGAAAGGCGCATAAGAAATAATAACATCTGATAATAAAGAGGCTCTGGTGGTTTATTCATTTATTGGTTTTCTACTCCTATTTACCCTGGTAGGGATATCCTCCGCACTATTTAGCCGCGCTACCAAGGCAGACTATTACCTTGCCAGTAGTGGCGTTTCCCCCTGGCTAGTTGGCCTATCGGCCGTGGCAACCAACAACAGCGGCTATATGTTTATTGGCGTAATTGGTTATACCTACCTAACCGGACTGGCCTCAGTCTGGTTGATGGTAGGGTGGATTGCCGGTGACTTCCTTGCGTCTCTTTATGTGCATAAGCGGTTGAGGTGTGCCACAAGTGCAAGTGGCGAGGTTAGCTATGCCGGCGCGCTCAGTAATTGGTATGGGCAAAAGCATTCCACTCTACAGCGCCTTATTGGCACCATCTCTCTACTATTTCTACTAATCTACGCATCGGCTCAGCTAGTTGCTGGCAGCAAGGCGCTACACGTCCTGCTCGACTGGCCCCTCTGGTCCGGAGCTGTAGTTGGCGCATTATTGGTTTGCCTCTACTGCTTGGCTGGGGGTATCCGCGCCTCCATATGGACTGATGCGGCACAGTCGATCGTTATGATCAGTGCCATGGGCACGCTTTTAGCCATTGCACTTGCCAACCTCGGAGGAATACCCAGTGCGATAGCACAGATGCAGGCCATTGAAGGATTTACTGACTGGCTTCCCAAGGGGCTGGCCTTTTCTGGCTGGAGTGGTGTTGCTGTATTTGTTATCAGCTGGGGGTTCGCCGGGCTATCTGTTATCGGCCAACCCCACGTGATGATACGGTTTATGACCCTGAGCGACTCCAGCAAGATGCATCGCGCTCGAGGCTGGTATTATCTGTGGTTTATTCTGTTCTATTGCATGGCTACTGGAGTTGGCTTGCTATCTAAGGTATTTATTGCGGATAGTGGAAATTTTGATGCTGAACTCGCACTGCCAATGATGGCTATAGAGCTACTACCCCCCGCCCTGGTAGGCTTGATCCTAGCCGGTATTTTTGCTGCAACCATGTCCACCGCCGACTCACTACTTCTCAGCTGTTCTGCGGCCATTACCCACGACATCCTCCCCCGTAAGATTGAAAAGACCTGGCTCCTTAAGCTCGTTACGGTCGCCATTACTGGAGCGGCGCTATTGCTGGCACTCGCCAACAACCAAAGCGTCTTCAGCCTGGTGATTTTTGCCTGGTCCAGCCTGGCCAGCGCCTTCGCTCCCCTATTATTGGTATTGTGCTTTGGTGGTAGGCCTACACAAGCCACAGCTATTACAGCAGTAATCGTAGGCTTTACGACTGCAATTACCTGGCGAGCACTAGAACTCCACGGGATGATCTATGAAGGCTTACCCGGTATCGCTCTAGGGTTAATCGTATTCTATCTAGCCAGTTTTGCTCGCCGACCACTTACCCCACCAGGGATGAACAATCAAACCAACTAGCTTATTCCACCCCCGCCAATTGATTGGTGGGGGTTTTTAGCGCCCCACTCTCCCCCTTCAAACCCTCCCCACCCAAGGGCGCTGACCATCCAAAATCCAGGCTCAAAGGGGTGATTAGGCGCTACTTTTACCAAGCGTACTCTTATTACCCGCCAGCAGCCCCCAGCGGCAAGGCGCCCCCTACAACCCCTGATATCAACTTGATTAACGGCTGTTTTTTACTCAAAAATAATTTAGCTATTAAATTCACCTAAATATTTTTGATCTCAAAGTAATAAATAAGCCAAAATAAAGAATAAACGTCCTTTAAAATTTCATTTTTTAGGCCAAGGTATGCGGAAGATATAGGCTGAAACCTGAATCAATCCCGTGTAGAGTGCTTAGCCCTCAAAGAAAACCTATAAGATAAATCGATACAAGAGCGCCAAAATTGATCCAAAAACACACTATACGATCTTAATTTGAACAGGCGGGTGTTTAGAGTTGAAATAATTAACTGTCGGTTGCAGAGGTTTTTACCTAATTTGGATGGCATTTCGCTGTAAGCCCACACCTAAAAGATGGCGCAGCTATTTGCCAGCCGACAGGATTCCCTTTGGCTGGCAAGTTACCTCAGCTAAACGGACCCGAAACCAGGGGCTCACCCTTTTGATCGCACCCAGAATCCACTCCTCACTGAAAAAATCTTATGGTAACGTTGACTGCTGACAGTACTTGTACTGTTTCAACTCCTCACAAAATAGCAAGGGCCTCAAAGGTACGCCGGACCCAATGAGTCTCCATATTAAAAACCCCAAAAACAGTCGGTGGTAAAATTTGTGGATTAACTGTAAGGAAAGAATGCCCGAGGATATGGATGTTGTTATTGCCCTATATTTAGGGTTTTGGCCCGGGCGCGGCAATAGCGGCATTATAGATGCCTACGCTATCAATGGTGAATGGTTCAACCTTCCCGAAGGTGTTGTTATTGCCGGATGGATGCCAATGCCGGATACGGAACACCTGCCAATTGCAGATTGCGCAGAACCGAAAACCTAACCCGCACCGAGAAATCTCCTTGGGCGCGCTGAAACAGGCATACCTTCAATATCCCTGTACGTTTTTGAGGGGACACAAAACGACCCGGGCGATTTTGCGCAAGGGATTGCAACCTAAATGAAGGCTCAAGGGCGAAACCATTCAGCCCCCGCTAATTCGGCCAGCCCACAAAACCAAGGCCGCACTAAGACCAGGCGAGCCCCAACGGGTAGCCCCCATCCTCCCTGATCGAAAAACAACCCTTTAAGAGACCTGACTCGCTAGCGCCCGGAGCCCTCTCCCGCAGTAATAGCGGCAGGCATAGAAGGCGACGCCAAGTACCCCTTCGAAATAGCATCCAACCTCCAATCGAGCCAACCCCACCCCAGCCGACCTCCCGCCTCACCAAAAGGCATTTATGACCAGAAAGTCCGATCATCAGAGCAGCTTCCATCGCAAAATTTTTATAGAGTTCAAACAAGATTTTTGCCCCAGTCCGGGGGCAATTTCGCCCTTAAAAAAGAGGGATAACGCTGTATACGCGGAAAAACAAATACCTCAAAGATCAATCGGTTTTTCTCCGCCAGGTGCCAACAGTTAGAGTTCAAATTAAAAATATGTTACATTCTGTGCCATATCGCCCGGTGATTAACCATCGGGCTCGGGCTGAAACCTGGCGATTTGAGATAAAAATCTTCGCTGGGCCGGCCTTTTTTTGTGATGAGAAAACCTCCACGAGCGGCCCATCGCGCCCTCCTGAACCCATCACCAACAAACAACCAACTGACCCTCTGTTAAAAAGCAGTATGGAGAGACAGATGTCACTGGACACACAACGGAATTTTGTAGACGGCCGCTACCTGGCGAATGAAAGCGGCGAGTGCTTTGATGTTTTTAACCCGGCGACTAACGAAGTCAGCTACCAGGTTGAGATTGCCGATGAGAAGGTGCTTGCGGAAACCATCGAGAGCGCCAAGCGCGGCTTTGCGCAGTGGTCTGCTATGGCTCCGATTGAGCGCAGCCGCATCCTGCTGAAAGCGGTAGCCCTGTTGCGCGAGCGCAACGATGAGCTGGCTGCGATTGAAGTGGCTGACACCGGCAAGCCCTGGCAGGAAGCCAGTGTTGTCGACGTGGTAACCGGAGCCGACTCCATCGAATTCTTTGCCGGCCTGGCCGCAGGTATTGAGGGCAATCAGCAACAAGTCGGCGAGGACTTCTATTACACCCGCCGCGAGCCTCTGGGTATCTGTGCCGGTATCGGCGCCTGGAACTACCCTCTGCAAATCGCCTGCTGGAAAGCCGCCCCGGCCCTGGCCTGCGGTAACGCCATGATTTTCAAACCTTCCGAAGAGACCCCCAAAGGCGCTCTGAAGTTGGCTGAAATCTTTATTGAAGCGGGCATGCCCCCGGGTGTCTTCAACGTAATCCAGGGCGATGGCGCCGTGGGTGCCTGGCTAACCAACCACCCGGATATCGCCAAAGTTTCCTTTACCGGCGAAGTGGGTACCGGTAAGAAAGTCATGGCCGCAGCGGCTGCCAACTTGAAAGAAGTCACTATGGAGCTGGGCGGCAAGTCGCCGCTGGTTATCTTTGATGATGCCGACCTGGAGCAGGCAGTCTCCGCTGCCATGCTGGGTAACTTTTACACCCAGGGCGAAATCTGCACCAATGGCACCCGCGTATTTGTCCATCGCAGCATCCACGATCAGTTCCTCGCGCGCCTGAAAGAGCGTGTCGAGCAAAATATTATCGCTGGCGATCCGATGAATCCGGATACCAACTTCGGTGCGCTGATTTCTGCCAAGCACCAGCAGCTGGTGATGGACTACATCAACAAGGGCAAAGAAGAAGGTGCGACCCTACTCTGCGGCGGCCACACCCTCTCCCCGGAGAATTCCCCCAACGGTTACTTCGTTGCTCCCACCGTATTTACCGACTGTCATGACGATATGACTATCTGCCGCGAAGAAATCTTCGGCCCGGTAATGTCGGTACTGGTCTTTGATGATGAAGACGAAGTGATTCGCCGCGCCAACGATACCCGCCTGGGCCTCGCCGCCGGCGTCTTTACCCGCGATATCACCCGCGCCCACCGCGTGATTCACCAGATGCAAGCGGGCATCTGCTGGATTAACGCCTATGGCGCCTCCCCAGCAGAAATGCCGGTGGGCGGATACAAATTATCCGGAATCGGACGCGAAAATGGACTTGCGACCCTAAACCACTACACCCAGCTGAAAGCGGTGTATGTGGGCCTGGCACCACTGGAAAGTCCATTTTAAGCGGTATCCTGCATGAGTGAGTTTGATTACATCATCGTCGGCGCCGGCTCTGCCGGTTGCGTTCTGGCCAACCGTCTGTCTGCCCAGGAAGATAAAAAAGTCCTCCTGGTAGAGACTGGCGGCAGCGATCGCAGCATCTTTATCCAGATGCCCACCGCGCTGTCCATCCCCATGAATACTGAGAAGTACGCCTGGCAGTTTACGACTGAACCGGAGCCCCACTTGGATAACCGCAGTATGCATTGCCCCAGGGGCAAAGTACTCGGCGGCTCCTCCTCGATTAACGGCATGGTTTACGTACGCGGGCACGCCAAAGACTTTGATGAGTGGGCGCAACACGGCGCCGAAGGCTGGGATTATGCCCACTGCCTGCCCTACTTTAAGCGCTCTGAAACCTGGGCTTTCGGCGGTGACGATTACCGTGGCGACGAGGGTCCACTGGGGGTCAACAACGGCAATGAAATGGCCAACCCCCTCTATGGAGCCTTTATCGAAGCAGGCAAAGAAGCCGGCTACGATTACACCGCAGACTATAACGGTGAGCAGCAAGAGGGCTTTGGCCCCATGCATATGACGGTCAAAGACGGGAAGCGCTGGTCTACCGCCAACGCCTACCTGAAACCGGCCATGCAGCGCCCCAACCTGACGGTATTGACCCACGCCACCGTACATAAGGTGATTCTGGAGGGTAAACGGGCAGTCGGAATCAAACTTGAACGCAAGGGCAAGACCCAGGAGTTCAAGGCGCGACAGGAGGTGATCCTCAGCGCAGGCCCCATCGGCTCCCCCCACCTTCTTCAGCTCTCCGGTATCGGAGACCCCGATACACTGGCAGAAGCCGGTATCGAACTCCAACACGAACTCCCCGGCGTCGGCCAAAACTTGCAGGACCACCTGGAGTTTTATTTCCAGTTCCGCTGCAACCAGCCGATTTCCCTAAACGGCAAGCTCGATCCTTGGAACAAGTTCCTGATCGGCGCGCGCTGGATATTGAAGAAGGACGGCCTCGGCGCCACCAACCACTTCGAGTCCTGCGGGTTTATCCGCTCCAAGAAGGATGTCGAGTGGCCGGATCTGCAATACCACTTCCTGCCGGCAGCGATGCGCTACGACGGACGCGAGGCCTTCGATGGCCACGGTTTCCAAGTGCATATCGGGCACAACAAGCCCAAGAGTCGCGGCAGGGTCAAAGTGGTTAGCAGTGATCCAAAGCAATCCCCTTCAATCCTGTTCAACTATTTACAGGAGAAAGAGGATATCGAGGGCTTCCGCGCTTGCGTGCGCCTGACTCGCGAGATTATCAATCAGCCGGCTTTCGATGAGTTCCGTGGGGATGAGATTCAGCCCGGCACCGATATCCAAACTGATGAACAAATTGACGCTTTCGTGCGGGAATCCGTCGAGAGTGCTTACCACCCATCCTGCTCTTGCAAGATGGGTACCGATCCAATGGCAGTGGTAGACCCGGAAACCCGTGTACACGGTTTGCAGGGCTTGAGGGTTGTAGACTCCTCCATCTTCCCGACCATTCCCAACGGCAACCTGAACGCGCCCACCATTATGGTGGCGGAGCGGGCTGCCGACCTAATTTTAGGGCGCCCAGTATTGGCGCCCTCCGAGGCATCGGTAGCAACCAAGGCTACCAGCACTCAGCGACCTGGCCGCCCCGCGCGTTCAGTGAGCTGATTTTACGCCGGCGCTCTGGCAGAGATTTGACTGCCCCCTTCACTTGTGACGGGGATAGTCAAATCTCGCACAGCAACGCCCTTTTGGGGCGCCGGCATATCAATAACTAGCTGGAGACTCAGCATGACAGCTTGGCTTTCTGCGGGATTATTATTTACCTTCACGGCAATAATTTTCTCGCTGATAAAATGGGGAAATGTGAAGATGGTCGGGGTAACCCCGGTAAAAACCTTCACTTTTATAGCGATCCTTTTCACCTCCGGCCTCGATGTAGGCCTCATCATGTTCCCCCTCACCGAGTTCGCTGGCTACGCAGATCTAGCCAACAACCCAGAATATGGCTTCACCAACGCACTCGCGATTGAATTTGGTTTTTGGGCCTTCCTGATCTGGGGCTTCTACTTCCTCACCTGCTTTTACTTCTGCATTATTGAACCCAAAGTTAAATTCTTTGAATTGGCCCCGGTCAAACTGATCAATAACGTAGTGATTATCGGCACCTGTGCCTTTACTGCCTATTTGCTGCTCAGCAACCTGCCCTGGTACCTGCCCCAGGTTGGCGATGGTGAAACCATTGTTGGCACCTTCTACCTGATCGTGTTTGCCGTTATCGCCGCTGCGGTCTACTCATCCACCAGCCTGCGCTACGTACGCTTCCTCAGCCTGGCAACCACCTGGATGTTTATTGGCCTAATTGCGGTAATGTGGCTGGGCGCCTTTACCGGTGAAAACGGCAGCATTGGCGACTTCGCCTCTACCTTCGCCCTGCTCGGCGGCTACTTCGGCAATATCCACCAGTTCGTGCTGCCGCTGAATGACTACCACGAGTTCTACCTGTTCTGGTGGTTTGCTTGGAGCATTATGATTGGCCAGTTTACCTCCCGCTTTGTGGGTGGCCTGCGCACCTACCAAGTGCTGGCGGCGATGCTGATTTTCCCATCCATCCCCATCGCGCTCTGGTTCAGCGTACTCTACTACTACTCCAGCCAGGGGCTGGATACCAGTGGCTTCTATAACTGGGCCATGATCATTGTGGGTATTACCTTCGTGATCAACTCGCTGGACTCCCTGATTCGCCTGTACACCGACAACCTGAGTATGACCGTTGCGCGCCTGGGCAAGTGGAAGTACTTCGTACTTAACCTGGCCGCAATGAGCCTGCTCACCCTGCTGTTCAAGCTGGACTTCCTGCAAATCCAGTGGATAGGCGCCCTGGTGATTGGCATTTTCTTCTGCTGCCTGGGTTACATCCTGGTGAAACGCTTCAGAGCGGTAGCAGCTATCGACTCCTCGCCTAAAGAAAACAAAATCGACTTTACCAAGATCGAACTGGCGAGCTAACCATTGAGATGCCCCCGCCCGCTCAGGCGGGGGCCACAAAAAAATATAAATACGCGGTAATTAAACAATGAAATCGACTTTAAAAGTTTCTGCACTGGCCTGCGCTTCCCTGCTGGTACTTGCCCAGCAATCCCAAGCGGAGCTGTCTTCCACGGTTAACCTGACTACTGACTACACCTTTAACGGTGTCAGCCAAACCCAAAACGACCCCGCACTACAGGCCAGCCTGGATTACGGCTTCGATAGCGGATGGTATATCGGCACCTGGGCCTCCAACGTGGACTTCGGTGGCGATGACGATACGAACCTGGAGTGGGACTTCTACGCCGGTAAATTTATGCAGCTCACCGACAAAGTGAGCCTGGACACCGGTATTGCTTATTACACCTACCACGGCGATAGCGACTGGTCAAAAGAATATGCTTACCCGGAAGCTTACGCCAAGCTGGGCTATAGCTCTCCCCTTGGTGAGTCAGAAGTCAATGGCTGGTACAGCTGGGACTACTTTGGCATGGGCGGCGGTCACTATATTATGATGCTGGCCCACACCTTTGAGTTTGCCGAGGGGCATAATATCCGCTTCAGCGCTGACCGCTCTACCAGTGTTAACAAAGACAACTGGACCTGGGAAGGCAAAAGCTCATACAACCACTTCCGCGTGGAATATATGACCTCTTTGGACGGCTTCGATTTCAATGTCGCCGCCGAGAACACAACGCTTGATTCAGAGAATGCTGACGAACGTATCGTCTTTTCTGTTGCCCGCACCTTTAGCCTTTAAGCTAGGGGGCAAACCGGAGCCCAAGTGGCTCCGGTATTTCATACTGGCCAACTCCTAGAACAACCCTCTTCTCCACCCTGTCTTTTTTACCACCACTTAATCTTGACCTGGGTTCCTCTGCAATTTCTTCAAGAAGATGAGCTTGGTTTTGTTGCGTAATCGCTGGATAGTCATTCATTACGGATAGGTAAGCGCCCATTGCGGACCTGCACAATGGGTGCTGTGGCCGGTAGTTAGACGCTACCAGCTATCCAATTTAGGTTTTTTTGTATTTATTAAAAAAGTACTTTGCTCGGTTTTTAGCCTGCTCAGTTTGATTTCTTGCCCAGTAGATATTCGGCTTGACCTTTGAAACAGCAGGCACACCTGAAGCGATAGAAAAGCGGGGGACATCTTTTGTAACTATGGCACCTAAAGATATGATTGAACACGCCCCTATATTGACTGACTTGAGAATACTAACTTGCTCACCAATCCAAACATGAGGCTCAATATGGACTATACTTTTAGGCTCATTAACTTGCTGATCACTAGATATATCAAATATTGGATGTGCGTCCGAGCTTCTAATAACTATATCATAGGAAAACATACAATCATCGCCAATAATTATTGCAGGATTTGCATTCCCAGCGCCATTGCCTGAAATCCAAGTATTAGTTGAAGTTGTGGACACCCGATTTCCAACAGCAATAAAATCATTATCTTGAAATGATCGAATCTGAACATTCCTTAAATCACACCCATTACCAATATATAGAAAAGAATTATCACCCTTAAAGAATACACTAAAAATACCCTTTACATTTCTTCCAATAAATACCCTGCACCCATTAGTATCCCCAAAATTAATATTGACTTTTGCAGAGACACCTCCCTCCCTGACAAATACTTGACCATTCCCATGAACATTCAAATTGTCAGGATGACCAGAGTAATCACTCTCATCAATTGAAAAGTCTTGTATTGATTTTTTAGCAAGTTCCAAATGACCAGAGTAGCCACCCTCATCACTTGAAAAATCTTGCATTGACTGTTTAGCAAGTTCTAAATGTGACATGTATATTTCTGACTCCCAACGCCCACAGAGGACGCACCATCTTTTGACATCGCTCTTACTGAGATTGCTATATTATCTACTATTTAAACTTCAATACTTCTATAAAATGCATACCCACCCAGAAAACACCAACGTTTTTGTAATTTCCCGGAGTCAAACTTCCATTAAAAATAAATACTTTTCATAAATTATCACGCCAGCAACCGCCTCCCAAAATACATCGCCTTGCCATCAGGTGAGGACAAAGGGGCACCTACCCTAGGCAAAAAAATTAGCTCACACTACCGATTATGGGCGCCAACAAAAATTCTTGCTTTTCATCCCCCTGCTATTCCTAACCCCCTGAGACCAAGCATAAACACCCACCAACCTCCCAACACTCTATAGAAATAATACCTGATGCACTTCAGAGTTGAATGCAGGCTAATAAAAAAGACAAAGCCAAGAATTATTGCCTAGTGAGCTTTCTTGGATAAAGCCACAATATACAAGAATTCGTTTGACCAGTTTGACATAAGCTCTCCGTAACCATAGACATTTAACGCCAAGCTCACCCGTAGCGGCGCGATAGTACCAGGATCAGAGGCAGCCCTTGGTATGCCCTGTATAGGTATGGACTAATGGGTGAAAGTCCCCTGCAGGAAGACCACCGATTAATGATCTCCATTAAATGCTAACTACTAGTAAATGGCAACTGCAAGAATGCAAGATCTTATGGGGAGGAAGCCGCTAGCAAAGCTACGAGCTGACGAACAGAAACACTATATAAGGCTTAGACTGGAGTGTAATGGTCAAATATTTTTGGCCACCCTCTTTTGAGCATCTCGAAATTTTTCTTCTGCCACATTTGGCGGCAAGCCGTCGTTGTGTTGATGTGGCCGCACTTGGCTGTAGTAGCCAATAATGTAATCGTTGATTGACTGTTTTGCCGCAGGCAAACTTGAATAGCCTACTTCCGGCGCACCTCGAGACTCATAGGCCATTGTTAACGCCTTCTTTACCAAGCTCGTATCTGGAGATAGCGATAATGCCCAGCCTACGGGTTTTCGTGCAAACAAATCCAGCACTACCGCTAGGTAGGTCCAGCAAGCCCCCATCCAAATATATGTGATATCACCAGCCCAAGCTGCATCTGGCTTCTCGACGTCAAACTTCCGATTCAGCCGATTTGGGATATCAAGATGCGCTTGTTCCGCCTTCCTGTACCTAAGAGCCGTTACTAGCCTTATGTGCAGCCTTAACCAGTGCCTGGAGCTTCAGTTCCTCTGGGGCCGGCTCTGTAGGCCTGTTACGCCAAGCCCGATAGCTACTGCGATGAATATCAAATACCAGGCAAAGGCGTTGAACAGGGTGGCTCTCCTGCAACCGCTGGACTATCGAGAATTTTTCAGCGAGTCCGACATCAAGATAGCTGTAGCCTTTTTTAGGATTTCCTTCTCCTCCTCAACTAACCGCAGTTTCCGCTCCAGCTCCTGTATGCGCCGCTGCTCCGGCGTTAAGGCGTTACCAGTTGGCGTCTTGCCTCCCCTCTCCGCGCGAAGCTTCCGCACCCAAGATTCCATAGTCGACTTGCTGACCCCCATGGCCTCACATGCAGCCTTCAGTGTGTATCCTTGATCAACAACGAGTTGCGCTGCTTCCAGCTTGAACTCTGGGTTGAATTTTCTTTTTGAGCTAGTCATCTACCCACCTGATCTTCATTGAAAGTAATAATATCACTCAAACTCAGGTGGCCAAATTTACTATGCCACTACACTTTATTATCGGAGCGATACCAGCACTTCAGGATCACGACAACCCCTATGGCCAATAGAATTCTCTGTGTACGCTTCACATAGTTTGTTCACAGTGAGAAAAAAATGAGTATATTTTTTTCCTTCTGCTCCGCCCTACGCGCAACACTCGATACGGGTGGCTGGTTAGGCCTTACCCGACAGGGACTTCCACCCTGCAAGAAGCATCAAGCTTAGCTTGACGCACTAACGCTTGCAGCTGCGGCGAGTGCTGAGGGCGCACATTTTTGCACAGCAAAAATCGCGGCATTAGTACGAATCCGACAGACTGCGCTTGTTATAACCCTGTACGCAAAGGAAATAAGCCCATGCTATTAATATTAATTGAAGTGGCCCACGAATTAACAAGTACACAGGCCCCCACTGGTGGCCACCAAGGCCTATGCTATTTAATGCTGCATAAATATTAGCTGGAAAAAATACAACAAATATGATTATGGCAATCTTTGCAGCGGGCGATTGATACTTCGGCACAAAAAGTGCAACGCCAATTACTACCTCTAATAAGCCTGTGAGATAGACCAAAGCTAAGCGAAATGGGACCCAAGAGGGTAACATTTCAACCATTCCCTGCGTTTTTACAATATGGCCGATGGAAAAAAACATGAATGCAGCTCCCAACCCCCAGAAGGAATATTTAGCGATATCCAATGTTTGACCACTGAATTTGGAGCGAAGAAATGCGATAGTCAAAGGGCTAACCAGTAGTACCAGTATTATTATTGGGGTGACCATTATTTCCTCATTAAGTTATAACGATCGGTTCAGGTGACGCGCCGCAGGTACGGTCACCTGAATCACTTTTTATGTGCGTGTTTTAGATTGTTAAAGAATATTTTTGCTCTGTTCTTTCTGAACCCCAAGTATTATGTATAACTTCTTCTGCAAGACTAAAGCCATTATTGAGATATATTTTCCTTGCTGCTTCCAGACCTTTTACAGTCCATAGATCAACTTTTGAGTAGGACTTTTCTTTGACGAAGGATAAAGCATCATCAATAAGCCTTTTACCAACACCCATTCCCCTGAGTTTAGGCTCAATGAGGAACCATCTTAACTGTGCTACTGATTCAGACACCTCACAAATGGCTATACATCCTGTGATTTGGCCTTTGTATTCGACAACCCAAAGACGTTCACGAGAGTTTTCCCTCTTTGCAAATTGTGAAAGCGGCTCTCCCACATATGCTTCAAATGTGAAATTATAACCAAACTCTTCTGAATAGAGCTTTCCATGAAGATAGGTAATATAACCAATATCACCAGGCTTAAGCTCACTTCTTATTATTACTTCGCTCATTGATATCCTATCTATTTGATGTTGGTAGGACAGCCGGTTACCCTAACTGCCCCCACGCAGATCCGGACGTTCGGAACTACCGCATCCGGCTCTTCAATAATATATTCGCTCGTGTAAAGCACGAACCCTAATACCAGTCCACAAGTATACTGCGTTTGTATACTCGCGGTGGCTTTAGCCCAAAAGTAACTATTCAGCACTAATTTCAAAAGCTTTGAATTTTTCCAGTAAAAATCCAGGCCACCCTTCATTAAATAGTTGTGTTAATGCTTCTCCAGGGGCAATGTCATTTTTCTGGCAGGTCAAAAGGTAAGAGCGGATAAGACAGAAGGCTCTTGCGCCTTCTTCAGAGCGAAAGCAACCCGAAATCTTTTGCTGTACCTTAGTCATTCGAAGATCTCGCTCCCCCTGATCATTAGTGAACGGTACTTCAGCACGCTCCATAAAACGGAGTACATCTTCCTCATAGTCACGAAGCCGTTCCAGTAGATTACGAGATTTGCTGCGCTTAAGTCGCCCTCGGCGAGGTGACGTTGTATCCGGCACTGGCGCCGGGCATTCGGTGCTTCCACGGCCGAGGATTTTGCGATAACGGGTTCTCCAGCGCTTGGCTTGCTCTTCCGGTAGGAAATCACCAGCAAGCTCAACAGCATCGCGTAGCTCCAGCAGTAGATTGCGCATATTGCCAGCCCAACGTTGCCCATCTTCCTCATGCGCATAGGTTAGTTCACGCAAGTGGTGGGCGTTGCACAACGCATGAGTGCAAGCAAAAGTGTAATAAGGCTTCCAATGGCCATGCACCAGTGTGCCATTAAACTCGGGCAGCACACCTATCGCATTCATAGCTTCAGTCCCGCGCTTCGGCGATAAACCAAATAAAGTACACTTCTGAGCCGAAAGGACATGTAACCAGTGGCGCTTTCCATCCATGTTGAGGCTGGTTTCGTCAGCATGTACTACAGATTCGGTTTTGAGCCATTTTCTAGCAAGATTTTCAAAGGGAGCTAGGTGTTCACAGGTAGCTCGATTGAAATTGACCAAGCTTCCGGCACTGAGCGGAATACCATATTGCTCGGAAAACATCGATTGTATTCGCTCATAAGGCAGCAACTGGAACATTGAAAGGTAAACGGCATGTGCCTTAACCGAGCTGCCATATTGCGCTGGTCGAGTTACGCCCGCAGGGAACTCAGCTACATAGCGTTGACCATGTTCATTCTCCAGAATTTGAGCACGATACTCGGTGACATGGCGTTGGATTTGGAGGTTAATAACTTGGCGACGCTCGCACCCTACATCCTTCCAATTGCCGCGTGGTAAAGTGCGGCGATTTAGTTTAAGAGTCTCAATATCGTCCGGGTTATCGATCGGCATTAGGGTGATGCCTTTACGCCCAGATTGGCCGCCAGCTTTGCGCTTGCCTGCAGTTTTTTTCTCTCTTTTGCGGTTTTGATCTTGTGATGGCGGTATGCTGCTATTTTTACTATTCATACCATTTTTAGCCATCAGCAGCCTGATGACGACCAACAAAATGGATATCACTGCACGTATTGATGGCGTAACCTGTTGATCTTCTTTCAACAGATTTTCTGCATCAGTAATAGCTATGTTGATATCAACTTTTTCCAATGTCATTGACTACTAGACAAGAGGCTTAAGGATTACTCTATTATCTCATAAATATATTTTGTTGGGAATTGTGTATTTTAGTGCTGAATAGTTACGATTTCTTTACGTGACCGCTGGATAGAGATTCATTACGGATAGGGAACCGCCCATTGCGGACCCGCACGATGGGTGGTGTGGGGGCCGGTAGCTAGAAACTACCGGCTACCCGATTTAGGCTTATCCATTATATAGGCCTAAGTATTCTATTTTTTCTGTAGACTCTGGATCACAATAGACCCCTGACTCATCATCTTCATTGCGCACATCCCCCCAAATTCCATTCCCTTTTGTGATTAAGATAAACTGAAAAGGTTTCTCGGGACAGCGAGATTGAAATAGCTCTTTCTCTTCTTCGGTTTCGATATATCCGATTATGTAATCAATATCTTTCGCGGGCTCCACAAAATCTGGATTAATGAATAGCTCGAGTTCTTCCTCTAACTTCCACTCTCTACTCCAGAAAAGGTACTTCTCAAGTTCCGGCAGATCCATTTTTTGCAAATGAAACACATACATTGGTTCGTACATTTACATCTCTTCCTAATTTTCAATAGAGACTAATAACGCTTCACACACGGGTCGCAGTGTAGGCGCAAAGCGCCGAAACGAAGGTCCGCCGAGAAGCAGTTTCGTGATGCGACTTACTCTAATTAGCCATGCTCATAAATTGGGTAAGTTTTTTTGATTTTTAGAGAAGAAAGGTAAAACCCTATTGAAAATAACCCTAGAGTGGAGACAGGAACAACGTTAATAGGATTTAGAAAAAACAAGCAGAATAAAGCAGAAACAGCAGAAAAAATTGATAGGTTTATTAGCCATATTTTTCTTGATGACACTTTTAACCAGGCCCTGCACTCGGAACACCTAAAGTCGCAGGACCAAGCCCGATAACTCCTATCAATCAATGGTACTAGTGAAAACTTAAATTCATGAGAACAATGACTACATTCCATTTTTAAACTTCCCTTTTTTGTCTTATCACTCTTTGATGACCAAAAAATTATAATAACGTCACCATCACGCGTTTGTCGCGTGCATGGCATTGTTAGGCCTCGCTTATAATAATATTAATGGTCTTGTTCACACGGTCACCGGTATTACTCAACCCACTTTCTTTGTATTGATAAGCATTTTTTATTTGAAAGCCTGATGAACGCAGTAGCTCACACGCGTCCGCCTGATCATAGAGAGCAAAACCAAAAGGCACGAACGGAAGATCCTTCATAAAAGACCGATCTCCGAAGGCAATACAAAAAAGACCATCCGGCTTCATTACTCGCCGAATCTCGGCGAGATGGTCGCCGGGATTTTCCCAGAAGTACAGTGTATGAACTGCCAGCACTTTATCGAATAATTGTGGCTCAAATGGAAGCTGCTCAGAGTTACCCTGCTGAAACTGCGCGCGCCCCAGTCCCACCAAATGCTCATTAAGACGTTCAGCCTCGGCTACCATTTCAGAAGACCAATCGAGCCCCATATACGAGATGTTGTCCGCCACATTAATCATATCGGCAACAAATGCTCCATTGCCTGGACCAACCTCCAACACTGAATCGGATGCTCTTAGCTGCAGAAGATCAATGCATTTACGGTTGAGAACACTGTTTGCCTCATTCATTCCCTGTGCAATTTCAGACGCTTCCGCACCATTGGGACAGCGCAACTGGGACGCAAGTATGTGTGATTCCATGTGACTCCCTTGAATAGTTTAACGCCCAGCGAAGGGGCAAAGTTGTAGCGCAGCGGAAAATTTGTCCCGCTTGCGCTGATTGTTATGTGGATATATATCCACGATAGCTGGCCCAATTGCGAGCAAGCTGATCAAGTATTTCATTTGGTGATATATCATCTAACTCTTCCGATTCGTGTATAAAAACCACGTCAATTTCTTTAATGTTTTTAGTTGACTCGTTGATATACCAAACACCATCAATTTTTAGATGCGGTGTTTCAGTTGCAATTCGTTGCAGCATCACCTGTATAACTCGATATACAAACCACGTTTCGTAGAATTCGAAACCTTCATTCAAAATTACCAAAAATCCATAGGCATCTTTACAATCGAGCGCTTTCTTTGTTGCATGAATCTGTTTTTTTGAACTTCGGATATAGTCTTCAAGTGTTCGGGCGGCCAAAGAATCTAACTGCTTGTTGAAAAGAGCTCTATTTGAATGGCCCTCATAGATTTGCTCGAAAGACACAGTTCCGAAAACAACAGGCATACCATTTTTAACTTCGGAGGAGTTCTCTACTCTCCTTTGAAGCCAAGGCTCTAGTGCATCAGCGCGATCACTAGATATAGTTTTTACTTCTATGATTGATCGCTTTTCTTCGAGAAAGAAATCACCTTTTCCCTTGGGAAATTGAGCCTCGGGAAGTGAATCAATATCAACAGCGCCGTTGTGTTTTACTAAAAACTCTTTAAATGTTGATTCTAGGTTCATCGCTTGTTCACATAACGCTTTTAGCACCTGCGCCGCAGGCGTCGGGTGCCTAAACTTGGTACGCCCAGCATGGGCGTGAACTAATGGGGTGAAAGTCCCCTGTAGGAGGATCACCGTTTAATGGTCTCCATTAAATGCTAACTACTAGCAAATGGCAACTGCAAGACCGTGAGGTCTTGTGGGGAGGAAGCCGCTAGCAAAGCTACGAGCTGACGAACAGAAACATCATATAAGGCTTAGCCTGGAGGCGAGGTAGCCAAGGATACCGAAGCCATGTGGTCTAACGGGTAGAGTAAATGATGCAGTTGTGTAGTGAAAGTTCACGTTCTTATCTGGGGAGATCTGTTCAACCTGCTGCTGTAAAGCTGTCAGCGTGGCCGCTGACTCATAAGTAGGCCCAGCCCGCTAGCCACCATCGCGGGGGTAAACAAAATTGGTGGAACACAGCAGCGTCTCGGCCAGTAATGGCCAAGGTGATTGAACAGAAGTCAGCCGACGGCATAGTAGCCTAATGCCAAGATTAATACCTTGGATACGGTGAAGGCCTGAACCCAAAATCCACGAGTTAAAAGACAGGGCTAGCCTACCGATGTGTTGCCAGCCGGATATAAAATTGACGTAGCGCACTGCCATGACACTCAACTCAAATGAAAATCTGCTTGAAACCATCCTCAGCAAAGAAAATCTTAATGCTGCATGGAAACACGTGCGAAGCAACAAAGGTACCGCAGGCATTGACGGGATTACTATCGATAATTTTGTGTAGCACTTCAAGGCAGTTGGCGACGACCTCATCGAGACTATTCGACAGGGTCATTACCAGCCGCTTCCCGTCAGGCGCGCCTACATTCGCAAGCCAGATGGTGGCCAGCGTGGTCTCGGGATACCTACGATCTTTGATCGTGTTATTCAGCAGGCTATCGCCCAAATCATCGGTCCCAGTTTCGATAAAACCTTTTCGGAGTTCAGCTATGGATTCCGCCCAAAGCGATCACAGCATCATGCGGTGAAAAAGCTACAGAAGTATATCGAAGGCGGGAAGCGAATAGCCGTAGATGTCGATTTATCTAAGTTCTTCGACCGGGTCAACCATGACTTCCTCATGAGTTTACTTGGCCAAAGAATCAGCGATAAGCGTTTACTCAAGTTGATCGCAAGTTACTTGCGTGCAGGAAGTGTAGAAGATGGATGCTGGAAAGCCTGTCATGAGGGGGTGCCACAAGGGGGCCCTTTATCGCCGCTGCTCTCCAACATTGTACTCGACCTGCTCGATAAAGAGCTGGAAAAACGCCGACATGATTTTGTTCGCTATGCGGATGATTTTGTGATTGTTGTTGCTTCTAAGCGCGCGGGTGAACGGGTTATGGCGAGTATTAAACGCTTTGTTGAGCGCAAGCTTAAGCTCAAAGTTAACGATACTAAAAGCCAAGTAGTTCCTGTCAGCCGCTGTAAGTTTTTGGGGTTCTCTTTTCGCGGTGCAAGGCTCGTCTGGCATGATAAGTCCCTGCTCCAATTTAAATACCGCATCCGCCAGATTACAGGGCGATCCCGTGGTATTTCTATGGAAAAGAAACTGAAAGAACTTACCGTATTCCTCCGTGGTTGGATCAATTACTTTGGTATAGCGCAAGGCTATCAAAAATGTATCGATCTTGACTGCTGGATACGACGAAGATTGAGAATGAGCTACTGGAAAAACTGGCGTAAAGTGAGAACGAAAGTCCGAAACTTACTACGCATGGGTGTGAGTGAATCACTGGCTATCACTTGTGGATCGTCCGGTAAGAGTTACTGGCGAAATGCAAAGACCGAAGGTATTCATATTGCACTCAACAATGAGTTTTTCCAAAAGATGGGCTTGATTTCGTTACGTGACCGTTGGGTAGAGATTCATTACGGATAGGGAACCGCCCATTGCGGACCCGCACGATGGGTGGTGTGGGGGCCGGTAGCTAGAAACTACCGGCTACCCGATTTAAAACTCTACGCCCAGGAGCCTTGCCATTTCCCGGTTGTATAGAGTTACAAAATAGGGGTTTCTGATATACGCCCCGACTATCAAACCAAATTCAGATGGTTCGTCGCCAGTAATGATATCATCCGGATACTTGTATTCTCCTAAAACACTACAGCACCGTAAACTCCAGTATCTATCTTGAACGAATACTTTGGCAATCTTTGAAACTTGTTTTTCATCTAAACCATAGACAGTTAACACACCGTCAATTTCAAAGACCCAGATAAAGCCAACTCTATTTTTCTGAAAGTCATCCCTCGCCGATTTCAGCGCATATCTTTGCGCAATATCCGGGCGGCTCACGTAGCTGACAATTTCGTGACTTTTTTCAAGCTCAGAGTATGCCAAGAAAATTACCATAAAAAGCAACGCCACACCTAGGATAGATATATTGAGGTAAGACTTACTCATAGTTTTAACGCCGCCGGCAGGGGCAGCTTACCTTGTGCGCTTTTTGCGCGAAAATGGGAGCGTAGCGACCCGCGCAAAACGTGCACAAGGTAAGCTGTCCCGTGGAGGGACGCAGGCCCGGAGCAAATTGCCCGGCTTTGTTAGGTACCATTTTGTGCGATGCAGCCCCAGCCATCAATTTCAATACCGTAGAGCTCTGCGATACAGGTCATAAAACCGGAAACACAAAGCAGAATATTCTGTGTTACCGGCATGTC
The DNA here is from genome assembly GCF_052466995.1 of Microbulbifer regidiadema (SeqCode). Lineage (NCBI taxonomy): Bacteria > Pseudomonadati > Pseudomonadota > Gammaproteobacteria > Cellvibrionales > Microbulbiferaceae > Microbulbifer > Microbulbifer regidiadema (SeqCode). Next base: position 1,082,140 of record NZ_CP174297.1, read on the forward strand.
GATCAGAACTTGCACCATGTACTGATCCTCTTCAAGGATGACGCTCGCTCTTCCATACTGGAAATCTTGCAGAAAGCCAGCGACCGTATCGGCTTTTTCCTTACTAGGGCACTTGAATGTGAAATCAACTTCTCTAAATTTGGTGAAGTCATCTCCATTACTATCCAAGCTCCGAAGCACATCTGTATCAGCTTCCGTAGCTTCTATTAGTTTTGATATTACTGACATGCTTGTGTACCTAACGCCGCAATCAGCGGCAGACTAGTTGTTGATTGTTTTGTGCAACAATGGCGTAGCCATGCACAAAACGAGCGACGGCTAGGCTGTCCAAGCCACAAAGTGGCTGTGCTGCATTGCCTCGTTAGGTTTATAGCAAAGTACGCCACTTATAAGAACCATAAAACTTACCAGCAAGCACACACGGTATTAGCATAATAAAGATTAATTGCTCTAATTCAGGAGCATATTTAGATGCCAACACAATAGGCGCTGCAACCAAGCATATAAACACTGGAAACCATAAGAGCATAGCAATTACGAATACAACCTTATCAATACCTTGCATACTCTGAGTTGGCCTAGCTAAAAATAGTATGAATTTATTTTGTGTGTTTGGCCTACGACCTAATAATACATCTTTATGTGAGCTTAACGCGAAGCCAACTACCACACCGAATATCAAGTACAAAATTCCAGATACGACGACAATCACAATGTTCATTGTGTAAACCTAACGCCGCGAGCAGCGGCAGCTTGCTTTGGGCGCTTTATGCGCGAAAACGGGAGCGAAGCGACCTGCGCATAAAGTACTCAAAGTGAGCTGTCCGGTGGAGGCCCGCAGGGCCGGAACGAAATGCCTCGCCTTGTTATACGGCTTACTTGCAGACACTGAGAATCACCTGCTCCTGCGAATTTTCATGCGTTAATTTTGCGACGCCACCTGTAGCCCAGGCTAGCCATTCTAAAAAACTTGTTAACTTGAAGTAAGAACCCGCGCTCTGTATTTCAGACGGTGACACGTCAAGCTCAATCTCCGACTCCACAAAAAAATGGCAATTAATCTGGATGCTACCAGAAATCCAGATACGCAAAGTTGTGGGGTTGGTTTCTTGCAAAGCCTTAATTTCAGCAAGGCTAGCAGGAAGATCTCTCACCAGATCTCCATGAACAAAATCAAATTTGTAGTTTGACTGTTTTACGGCGCTAATAAATATATTCCATACGGCTGAATCTACATTTTCCACACAAATATCACGTAGAGACCCATCTACTTCAAATTCCGACTTGATTTCACCCCATTGTTTCATAGTGGTGCCGTATAACGCCCAGCGCAGGCAGCACGGAGCGCTTTTTGTGTTAATGTTTGAGCGCCAGCGAGTAACACAAAAGGTGCGTAGCGTTGGCTGTCGCTCTGCCGCTGCTTGTTATGCATGGCGTTACTCCGGGCCTTCGCTGAAGGTCGATAGCGCCTGGCCCACCTGGTTTTCATTTAGATACACACCACTCATAGGATCAAAAACCACACCATTGAAGTGAGTTGAGAACAATGAAGCAGTATAGAATGCAACGACGCTCTCCTCTGGACTACTACCCCAGCGCAGCTGCAAAACCTTTGTGTTTGAGGAGCTTAAATTCTCATTTTTTGGTAGATAATTTTCTAGGCTTGAATAGTCGATACTGTACGTTTCTACACCAGATTTACTTCCTCTCAAGGTTACTGGCAAGAATCCGCTATGCTTCGAGAGATTAACGTTTTCTTCATAGACGACTCGTGGCTCTAGATTCTTCGCCACTTCATTTAGATTGTTTGTTCCCAACGGAACATCCAAAGCAAGAAAGATAAATAATTCCATCGACATTTTTGAGATTACTCACTCATCGGTATAGATGCATAACGCCCGGCCTGTGTTTTATACACATATTTGAATCCTATTCAAAGTCTCATACAGAGAAATAGCCTAATTTCCCGACTGGAATGAATGAAATTTAACCGTCTATAAGACCAAAAGCGCTTGAGTTTTACGCTAAATCTAGCGCTTTCCCTGGAGTAGAGCGCATATTGATTAAACAATCACCAGTATCCCTCTCTACTTAGGTATCTGATCTTGCCTGTAGTAGATAGAGTTGAAGCTCTCAATACTCTTGTAGAGCTTATCAGAGTAGTAATTTTCACTGGTTCACTTGTGTATAAAACTTAGCGCCCGGCTAAGCGGCGAGCTGCGCAGCAGCGAGTCCGGCAGGCGCAGCCTGCGTACTTGAGCCGCTTGTTATGATTTTGGGGCATCAACACGCTTCTTTTTCGATTTTTTACAGAAATACAACACCGCACTTCTTAGCACTGCGTAGAAGCATATAACTGATCCGATAAAGCACGGGACAAAGAGCAATAGAATTCCACCTATATACCCCATATAAGCGAAGACTCCAAGCAGAAAACCGATGAAAATTTCGGTTACCACTGACTTCCAATCTACGGAATCATTTAACTCAACCGTCTTAGCTCCGTAGTGCCTTAATCCTATTCTTTGTATCTTTCTAAGCATAAAAAATCATAACGCCTTTAGCAACGGCAAATTGCGGAGCCGAAGGCATAGTAATTTGTCCGCCTGCCTAAATTTGTTAGGGCTTTAGCCACACCACTTGACCTCAACCTGACGCGGTTTCTCGGTATTAACTGGGCCAGCTAAACCTTTGCACTCGTTGCTACCACACATATAGCCCAACGCACCGGTTACGTCACCATATTCTGTGACCAAACCAACAGACTCACCGTTGATAAAGTAGAAGCGGTTTTCATCGTGTCCGGTAGGCACTATTAAGGGGATGGGGAAGAAAACAATAAATGCCCCAACACCTGACCAGTTGTAGCCATCATGGTAGGTGACAACCTCGCAGTTACCTACTTGAGCTATAGAGTCTGGCTCACCCCAGGATGAAACTAGGACTTCTTTGGTTAAAGTCGTGGTGCTCGAACCATAGTTAAACTTGTTTCGTTTATTGGAGATATTTACGGATGTTTTCTCGTCTTCGAATGTTCCGTAAGTACCTACTGCCAAGCCTACACACCCTTGAAGGAAGAAAGTAAGGCATAAAATTACTAATTTCTTCACGCTCTCTCCTGAGCCCTAACGTTGCCAACAGCGGAAGCTTTGCAGCGGCGAAGCCGCGGAAAAGCTGTCCAGCGCACGCAGTGCGCGTTGCTGCTTGGCCTTGTTATAAGTGACGCCACCCAATAATTTCATTTTTAGCACCGACAATTTTGCGTGCAACCCTAAGACAATGCTCTTTGCTAGCACCCAAACCAATATTGCCCTCTATTGTTGCTACCAGTGACGAGGGTATATGCTCGGCATCTTTACCCTCGACCGCAAGACGAAAAATATGTGGCAGATAACTCTGATACTCGTCGCGAGCTTCTGGCATGTCATTTACACCAATAGGGTCCCAGTCACACCATAAAATTTCATCTATGACTTTGTAGAGTTCTAGTTCTTCTGGAGGTAATTTCTTGCCCATACTCTTACTTATAACGTTGCCAGCAAGGGCAGCCGAAGCGGAGCGTAGGCTGTCCAGCCTAGCCTCCGGCTGGGCGATCTTGCCTGGCCTGGTTATAGCTGGCGCGCTCTGAACGACATACTTGCTCTCTGCCAGCCGACTTTGGCTGGCCACTGCCCGATAAATTTACAAGGGAAAATACCATACTTTCCCCACCAATTAACTAGCTGATTGGCACTCCACAATGGTGCAACTGACTTGCAGGGCTTGTTGACTTAAAACGAAGGCACTTGAACGAAACTGCGGTGCCAACTTGCAGGAAAACTCTCTGGCGAAACGTGTTCAGGTAGAGATTGTTACTTGCAGCAACAACAAACCATCTAAAAATTGACCGCCACAATAACGCCCAGCGCAGGCGTAGCCAGCGCGGAGCTCATTTTGTGTTAATGTTTGAGCGCCAGCGAGTAACACAAAATGTGCATAGCGTTGGCTGTCGCTCTGCCGCTGATTGTTAAGTGCCAACCAACCCCGGAAGTTCCGCCATTCTTTGGAAACTCACAACACCTGCAGAATCGCACTCTTCATCAAAGCGATTGAAAAAATATGTTTTCATGCCCGCTTCGTAACCTGCTTTTACACCGACAGGCCCATCATCTACGACGATACAGCGCTCTGGTGAGTGGCCCATTTCCCTTGCCGCATGCAGATATATGCCAGGATCAGGCTTCCAAATTCCTACCTCATACGAACTGAACAAATTATCGCCAAAGTATTTAGATAGGCCACATAAATCAAGTGCCTGCCTAATTTTATGCATTGGCCCACTCGATACTACGGCTTTAGGGCCATTCAAAGACTCCAACGCATCAATTACACCCTCGACGGGCTTCAGTTCATTATCAAATAGCTCCGATACTATTTTTCTATAATCTGTGACGAAATTTTCTGGAAGCTTTATCTCGTGTTCTTTCTCTAAGATTGAAAGCAAACTTGCCAGCTTCCAGCCCCGAAATCTTATAACGAGTTCATCTGCATCAAGCTCTATACCATGACGCCTAAACATCAACACAAGTCCGACGTTACAAAGATACTCGCTATCAACCAATGTTCCGTCGTTGTCAAAAAGGAAGCAATTACTCATGGCCCTGACTTGCACTTAACGCCTGCAGCAAAGGCCGACCGTCAGGGAGGTCCAGCCCGCTTGCGGGCGATTTTGCCTGCACTGGTTATGTGTTTTACTTGAACGTAAGTTTGATAGCGTCATTGTTTACACTAATTTTTTGAACAGGAGCTGTTACAACTTTAACTTCCCAATATTCATCTTTATCAATTGAATCAATGCATAAATTGACATTGAAAACATACTCTTCGTTTTCGCGACATTTTGTAACTATCAAGTTCTCACAATCTGATTTCCAAGAAACCTCATCTACAGAAGATAAGCTAAGAAGTGAATCTAGAGGACTATTATTTTTGGAATAAATAAAACTTCCAGAGACTGAACAATTCTCCCTTTCGATTCTTATCGTACCCGAGCAATCGATTGATCCTTTAACGATATCGCTAAACGATATTTTCGTATCTCCAATATTTATCAATCTATCTCTCCTGACACATAACGCCTGCACTGTGTTTTATACACATTATTTAAGTCCATTTAGAGCTTCTGCTGCCTCAATATAATGAAGTAGCTTGGTGTATCCCTGCCAAACGGTTTTCACCCCTGGCTCACCATCCCCTTTACGCCCCAAAAAACCTCCTAAACCTGCCAGCATGCGGGTTATATCCCTCATGCTTGGGGGTTCATTTGGTGGAGTAGTTTTATCTCGCATCATCCATATCATACGCCATTCTTTTTCAGAGTAGGCACTCGTACACGGTGCTTCAGGAAGTCTTCGTGCTCGTGTAGTTATCGAATGTAGTCGCCATCCAATAATCATATAGATCGCAATGCAGTTCAGCATTCGCTGCTCTGTTCTAAAACGATTACTTTCTATCTGACATCCACCTTTTAACACTCGAAAATAGGTTTCAATTTCCCACCGGCTTCGATACCACTCAATGATAACCCTCGCCTGCTTAAAGTCTTCAACTGAAAGATCCGTCAACAGCATCCACTCAATCCCTTTCTCACCCTCTGGTGGGGTTAATTCTTTAGCCAGTACAGCATAGAGAGAAAGTGGTCTTTTAGATTTTCCTTTTCCTAGTAATCGTATTTCAGTAGTGGATACGCTAACTTTGGCTTTTCTTCCAGGTTCTCCATTCCGCTTGGGAATATCTACCGTGTATTGACCAATAGATTTCTGCTCATTCATATGATCCCAAAGCAAAACCGTTTCTTCTCCATCGATCTCTAAAGTGCGATTGGCCTTAGCTCGAACGATATAGCTCGCCCGCCTCTGTTCGCTTTGATCTTCAGCCAGTTGAAACCACTCATGAATATCACCCTCTCTATCAGCAATACTCACAATTGTGCTTTCAGGACAGCGCTCCTGTATCTGACAAGCAGATTCGTAATGGTCTAGCCAGCGTCGACTCTCCTTATCCTTTATCGACTTGGTATAGCGGGAATTGGCGCTTGACTCCTTATCTCTCTGCCACATACTGCCCTCAACGACACCCAAGTTAACTCTTGATGGCGTTATAGCGATGGAGGTGTGCAACAGTTGCTGATTGGTCTCTTTCCGCCTAAGTGTTCCCATCTCTTTACTTTCTAAGTCAGTGGCAAAATTTAGAAAGGTGGTATCTTGAGGGATAAGAACAACGGGCTGCGCCTTGATTCTCTCAAGAGTTGCTGATTTATGGCCGCTCATAATAGAGTCAAAGTTGACTTTATCATTTTCGATAAAACGATAAGCCGCAAACGTTTCTGCCCAAGTTTTGTTTGCACAGGGAATGCTACTCTTTGGATCTGAACTTAAACTACTAAGAATATTGGACAAGCGCTTATTCAAGCGTGTATCACCCATAACCTGATTTTTTACTTCGTCCATGACCCAGTCCTGCATAATAATCCAATCAAATCTGTAATTCTTACCAGGACAAACTGTAACTTATTGATTTACATAATAAAACTGGAAAAACTTGTGTATAAAACTTAGCGCCAAGCTAAGCGGCGCCGTTTACGGCGTCCTTGCTTGAGCGCCTTGTTAGCTTTATACCCACACATCATTTTTTGCAGTTAAATTACCGCCTGACTCACCCGTATTTACAACACCTTTTGGTTCAACCAACATAACTTTGCATTCATTCTCGGCAAAGGGCTTGTGCTCAACCCCCTTAGGCACAACCATCATTTCACCTTCGGATAAGTGAATAGTTTTATCTCTAAATTCGATACCCATTTCACCTTCGATCACAAAAAATACTTCATCGGTGTCTTTATGATCATGCCATGTGAACTCACCTTTGAACCTTGCTAGTTTGAATTGGTAATCATTCATTTCCGCTATCACTTTCGGTGACCAACACTCAGAAAATCTTGAGAATTTTTCTAGTACATTAATCTTGTTCATTGTGTCGATATCCATTGTTTATAAGCTAACGCCTCAATAACCGGCAGCTGGAACGAAGCGAAGCGTAGAGCAAGCTGTCCGGCGCCGTAGGCGCGAAGTTGATTGATTCGTTATGTGTTTTTGGCACCGAGATACCCTTTACTCAGTTTTGTCTTGTTGTACTGAGCGATATCAGTGAAAGGCCAATATGCCAACTCACCATGTTCTTGCCACTTTTCGAGAGTGCTTTGCCCGAAAGCCCCGAAACTGATTGAGTTAAGAAATCTGTCTCTGAAACTAGCAGAGGGCCACTTATACTCAATGTCTGACTTTAGGAAAAGAATCCAACGCGCTACAACAGACCGCTCTTCATTGGAAAGTGCCTCTTTGCCTCTAAGTTTGTACTCTTTCATATCGCTGTACAGACACCAAACCCCGTGATGAAAAACCTCCCATACAGCATCATCTTTTGACTGAGGTAAAGCATCTTCAAACTCATCATTTGTAATTATGCCAGCAACCAAGCTACGAATAAGCTCAGCAAGTTTATTTCTAGATTCTCGGTCAATCATGGTTTGCACATAACGTTGCTAGCAAGGGCAGCCGAAGCGAAGCGTAGGCTGTCCAGCCCGACCCCGAAGGGGTTGGGCGAGCTTGACTAGCCTGGTTATGTGTTGATGCTCAAAATACACGAGCACCCTCGGGTATGCGATTTTTAATGTTACTTTCCTCTTCTGTTAAGCAGTGGCACGTATTGCCACCAATGCCATAACGCCCGCTTGGGGTATAACGAAAATCAGGGAACTCTTTTTCGAGGCAGATATTCTCACACTTATTCCGACCTTTGCTTACGTCAGAGAATATAAGAAATAAACCAATGGCAATTACAGGAAGAAATACCCACTTGAAGATCTTTAACTCGAATGATGTTGGCTCCTTGTCTGGTAGACGTTCGTACAATTCTAATTTCCTATAGACACATAACGCCGCTAGCAAGGGCAGCCGAAGCAACGCGTAGGCTGTCCAGCCCAGCCCCGAAGGGGTTGGGCGAGCTTGCCTAGCCTGGTTATGGCTGGCGCGCTCGGGACCGACTACTAGCACTTTGCCAGCCATAGTTTGGCTGGCCGCTGCCCAATATTTACGAGGGAAGAATACCGCACTTTCCCTAACCAATTCCTATCTTACTGGCAATCCGCGAAATTGCAGCGGACTGCCTCTTTTTACAACACCCGAGCGAACACTCTTGGAGCGAAACTGCCTGAATAGTAATCAGTAAAATTGCTCAATACCAGATGCTATTTAGTGGCACGAAACCTTCAGTTACCACGAAAAATCAATAAAACCGACCGCCACAATAACGCCCATGGCAGGGGCGGGTTACCTTATGTGCGTTTTGCGCGAAAATGGGAGCGAAGCGACCGCGCAAAACGCACATAAGGTAACCCGTCCCGCAGAGGCCCGAAGGGCCGGAGCTTCATTGCCCGTGATTGTTATGTGGGTTACCCTCGGTCCGCCGGGTGGTTTACACCATCGTAGGTTGGAATACCTTCTACCTTTAGCGGGTTTATACCCTCTAGACACGCAACATTGAACCCGTATTGAGTTGGATTGGAGCGTCTCTGATGATGTGTGTAAACTCCGCACTTACCGCAGAAATAGTGTTTCGCTGTGTTGGTATTGAATTGATAGAGTTTCAAATGCTCCTGTCCTTCTAAGACAGTAATACCATCTAGCGAAACTGACGCAGCAATTGCGCCTCTCCTACGGCATAAAGAACAATCACAACGCCGAAGATCTATAAGGCCATCAAGTAGATCCAGCTCAATTTTTACAGAGCCGCAATGACATGAGGCTAAATGCTTTGGCTGAATTTTTACCCCATCAACCTCTTTTAGATTTAGGCTCATGACTCATTCCTTTTTGCTCACATAACGCCCCGCACAAGGGCAGACAAATAAGCGCAGCGTTTTGGCTGTCCCAGCGACCGAAGGGAGCGATTGCTGCGGTTTGTTATAAATCATTTGTAGAAACTGTAGCACCACAATGTATGCAACCTACCCTACCTGTAAACCAGTGAAACACAACGGACGACCAGCTTTTGTGTATAGAGGCAGGATGAACCCCATGCATACCCTGAATGGTTAAACACTTGTTGCAATTCGGGCAACGCACCCAAAACGCCAATACAAAATGAATAATTGCAAACAAGAAAAAACCGCCAAAGATCAAATAGTAGATGGGCATCTCATAAGTAACATCGAAGTAACCAAGAACAAAGGATGCAATCATACCCCCAAGAAACAACCAAGCAATATATGTGGCTATTGCATTCAGCTTTCCGAGCACAAAACTCTCCAAGATTTATAACGCCCGGCACAGCGGCAGTTTTGGAGCGACGAAGGAGCGGAAAAACTGTCCGATTGCTGCCGCTTGGTACGCCCAGCATGGGCGTGAACTAATGGGGTGAAAGTCCCCTGTAGGAGGATCACCGTTTAATGGTCTCCATTAAATGCTAACTACTAGCAAATGGCAACTGCAAGACCGTGAGGTCTTGTGGGGAGGAAGCCGCTAGCAAAGCTACGAGCTGACGAACAGAAACATCATATAAGGCTTAGCCTGGAGGCGAGGTAGCCAAGGATACCGAAGCCATGTGGTCTAACGGGTAGAGTAAATGATGCAGTTGTGTAGTGAAAGTTCACGCTCTTATCTGGGGAGATCTGTTCAACCGGCTGCTGTAAAGCTGTCAGCGTGGCCGCTGACTCATAAGTAGGCCCAGCCCGCTAGCCACCATCGCGGGGGTAAACAAAATTGGTGGAACACAGCGGCGCCTCGGCCAGTAATGGCCAAGGTGATTGAACAGAAGTCAGCCGACGGCATAGTAGCCTAATGCCAAGATTAATACCTTGGATACGGTGAAGGCCTGAACCCAAAATCCACGAGTTAAAAGACAGGGCTAGCCTACCGATGTGTTGCCAGCCGGATATAAAATTGACGTAGCGCACTGCCATGACACTCAACTCAAATGAAAATCTGCTTGAAATCATCCTCAGCAAAGAAAATCTTAATGCTGCATGGAAACACGTGCGAAGCAACAAAGGTGCCGCAGGCATTGACGGGATTACTGTCGATAATTTTGTGCAGCACTTCAAGGCAGTTGGCGACGACCTCATCGAGACTATTCGACAGGGTCATTACCAGCCGCTTCCCGTTAGGCGCGTCTACATTCGCAAGCCAGATGGTGGCCAGCGTGGTCTCGGGATACCTACGATCTTTGATCGTGTTATTCAGCAGGCTATAGCCCAAATCATCGGCCCCAGTTTCGATAAAACCTTTTCGGAGTTCAGCTATGGATTCCGCCCAAAGCGATCACAGCATCATGCGGTGAAAAAGCTACAGAAGTATATCGAAGGCGGGAAGCGAATAGCCGTAGATGTCGATTTATCTAAGTTCTTCGACCGGGTCAACCATGACTTCCTCATGAGTTTACTTGGCCAAAGAATCAGCGATAAGCGTTTACTCAAGTTGATCGCAAGTTACTTGCGTGCAGGAAGTGTAGAAGATGGATGCTGGAAAGCCTGTCATGAGGGGGTGCCACAAGGGGGCCCTTTATCGCCGCTGCTCTCCAACATTGTACTCGACCTGCTCGATAAAGAGCTGGAAAAACGCCGACATGATTTTGTTCGCTATGCGGATGATTTTGTGATTGTTGTTGCTTCTAAGCGCGCGGGTGAACGGGTTACGGCAAGTATTAAACGCTTTGTTGAGCGCAAGCTTAAGCTCAAAGTTAACGATACTAAAAGCCAAGTAGTTCCTGTCAGCCGCTGTAAGTTTTTGGGATTCTCTTTTCGCGGTGCAAGGCTCGTCTGGCATGATAAGTCCCTGCTCCAATTTAAATACCGCATCCGCCAGATTACAGGGCGATCCCGTGGTATTTCTATGGAAAAGAAACTGAAAGAACTTACCGTGTTCCTCCGTGGTTGGATCAATTATTTTGGTATAGCGCAAGGCTATCAAAAATGTATCGATCTTGACTGCTGGATACGGCGAAGATTGAGAATGAGCTACTGGAAAAACTGGCGTAAAGTGAGAACGAAAGTCCGAAACTTACTACGCATGGGTGTGAGTGAATCACTGGCTGTCACTTGTGGATCGTCCGGTAAGAGTTACTGGCGAAATGCAAAGACCGAAGGTATTCATATTGCACTCAACAATGAGCTTTTCCAAAAGATGGGTTTGATTTCTTTACGTGACCGCTGGGTAGAGATTCATTACGGATAGGGAACCGCCCATTGCGGACCCGCACGATGGGTGGTGTGGGGGCCGGTAGCTAGAAACTACCGGCTACCCGATTTAGGCACTGGACTTCGCCTAGATACCCAATACTGCAATGTGCCCATATTCTTTAATGTGTGTTTCTGCCCAAGCAACTAATTCTGAAATCATTTCCTGAAGCTGGTCTTTGCAAGGCTGGAAATTATTTTGGAAATAATCCCTAGTGCCACCAAATACAAAGCTTACGTTTCCGATAATTTCATTAAAATTTCTTGCTGATCTCAGTAATTCATTAAGTTCATTTAGCTCAGCTATGATCTTATTCCATGATTTTGAGTCAGCATCATTCATACTGTAGTGATCATAGCCAGGAATATTTCTCTCAAATATTGCTTCAATAAGACCAAAAATCTCTTCATCAAAGAATAGACTGGTCTCTTCCCAATGCTTTCCTTGGTACTTACCTAAGCTAAGTTCGATATAGCAAGTGCCTTCGAGCTCTGACTTGTCTTTGACTATCTCGATACGTTCCATGACTTAATGGCGCCTAACGCCGCTAGCAAGGGCAGCCGAAGCAACGCGTAGGCTGTCCAGCCCAGCCCCGAAGGGGTTGGGCGAGCTTGCCTAGCCTGGTTATGGCTGGCGCGCTCGGGACCGACTACTAGCACTTTGCCAGCCATAGTTTGGCTGGCCGCTGCCCAATATTTACGAGGGAAGAATACCGCACTTTCCCTAACCAATTCCTATCTTACTGGCAATCCGCGAAATTGCAGCGGACTGCCTCTTTTTACAACACCCGAGCGAACACTCTTGGAGCGAAACTGCCTGAATAGTAATCAGTAAAATTGCTCAATACCAGATGCTATTTAGTGGCACGAAACCTTCAGTTACCACGAAAAATCAATAAAACCGGCAGCCAGTGCGAAGCACGCTTTTGCCTGTCCGACGGAGGCCGCTTGCGGCCGGAGTGTAGTTGAGCGTTTTGTTAGGCATGCTCTCTACGCAGCTACTGAACACGGGTAACGCTCCCTTTGTTTGAAAACATTAAATGTTTTGCTCGCTTAGTGGTAATGCCCCAATCGTCGGTTTTCCACCGCTGATCACCAGCCTCGGTTAGAAATAGGATGGTATTCCAAGACTCAGATTTACTCCAAGTCACTGCTATAGCAAGGGAGTCGTTTACGGAGTAGTCACTAAAGCTCTCACCTTCGCGCTCACTTAGTAAAATGGTACCGTCCTTAATGAGGCTTTCTATGATGGTGGTTACTTCAATAGAGCTATGATCCCACTTCTCGAACTCCCATCTAAGCTCGATCAGGGACGACTCTTCGGATGCGCTTAGAGCGACAAGGAAGAAAGCATCTTGCTCAGTGATTATTTCCATATGATGCCTAACGCTAAGGCTGTGTTTTATACACATATTTGAATCCTATTCAAAGTCTCATACAGAGAAATAGCCTAATTTCCCGACTGGAATGAATGAAATTTAACCGTCTATAAGACCAAAAGCGCTTGAGTTTTACGCTAAATCTAGCGCTTTCCCTGGAGTAGAGCGCATATTGATTAAACAATCACCAGTATCCCTCTCTACTTAGGTATCTGATCTTGCCTGTAGTAGATAGAGTTGAAGCTCTCAATACTCTTGTAGAGCTTATCAGAGTAGTAATTTTCACTGGTTCACTTGTGTATAAAACTTAGCGCTAAGGTAATGGGCCGCGTTGTGGCGAAGCCACACTTTTAGCGGTCCAGCCGAAGGCGTTCATTGACCGCCTTGTTATGTGCTTACTGCATAAAGTAACTAAGGCATTGCTGCTAATGCTATTTTTTCAACAGTACTACCTGACAAATAGCGGTATTGGAATAACATTGCTAGCGCAGGAATAATGAATAGTCCTCCGAACCAAAAGACAACACCAAACACTCCACCAAAATGGCAAGTGACTATAAGAACTATTGTAATAATTGTTACTTCGAAATTTTTCAATACTCAAGACCATCCTTGCACATAACGCCGCTAGCAAGGGCAGCCGAAGCAACGCGTAGGCTGTCCAGCCCAGCCCCGTAGGGGTTGGGCGAGCTTGCCTAGCCTGGTTATGGTTGGCGCGCTCGGGACCGACTACTAGCACTTTGCCAGCCATAGTTTGGCTGGCCGCTGCCCAACATTTACGAGGAAAGAATACCGCACTTTCCCCAACCAATTCCTATCTTACTGGCACTCCACGAAATTGCACCGAACTACCTCTTTTTACAACACCCGAGCGAACACTCTAGGAGCGAAACTGCTTGAATAGCAATCATTAAAATTGCTCAACACCGGATGCTATTTAGTGGCACTAAACCTTCAGTTACCACGAAAAATCAATAAAACCGACCGCCACAATAACGCCGGTAGCAAGTGCCGAGAAGCGATAGCGACGAGGTCAAGCGCGAAGCGCGACCTTGCCTACCTTTGTTAAGTGTTTTTCCTTGCATTAACGCTCCGATTAATTATTAAGCCCAAGAGTGCTAGAACCCCGACCGTAAAAGAGGAAGCATAGCCATTGAGAAAATAAAGCTCTCCCTGCTCTTTAATAACAGCCAAATACATAAACTTGTCATTTGCCATGTCATAGAACCCGGATGCCAAGAACAATGAAAACAGAAAACCCAATAATACACACCACGACTTTTTGAATGAGGCAAACAAAAAGACCATACCAAAAACTACAGCTTGCACCCACATTCCAACAAAAGATGGAATTTTATCTGATACCTCAGCACTAATCCCCTGAGATATCAACAAGAGCGCCACTATTGAAGCTATCCTCATACTCATACACTTAACGCCGTTGACACAGGCCGGAGTAAGTGGCACAGCTTTTGCGTGTTTTTGCAAAAGGTGTGACCAGCCCGAAGGGCGATTGTGCTCAACCCTGTTATACGCTGCTAAGCCCATACAAACCATCCGATGACTACACCTAGGATTAAACACCCAAACCCTACTTTTACGGCCATGTTACGTTCGGCCCGATCTTCCAGTATTGCACCTTGTATATATAGGTTTAAGGCTTTGTTGGCTACTTCAGACCCCGGAAACTCCTTGTAAAAATCAAGCAGAGACTTCTGCACTTTTGGCACCCACGATGATGGGTGATCATCGTCAGGGCTGTAATCAAGAGCAGTTAGAATGGATGGGGCCTGAGTTTTTGCAAGCTCTCCAACTTCCTTAGCCTTGTCGTAATACTTAGATACATCCATATTTAAATTTTCGTATAACGCCAAGCTCACCTGCGGAGGCGCAATCTCGCCGGAGTCGGGTGCAGCGCCTGGTTATGCGCTTTACTTGATGTCAACAATTTTGGGCTCGTCATCATATATCAGCTCTATACGAGATGAAGACCATACACCGTTATTCTTGGTTACTTTCACAGAGTGAATCACATTTGGCTCAATGAAGCTCTGAACAACAAGCATCTCTGACGAATCAGGGTAAACCGTATGCTGTGTGATACTGCCACCTTCACCATATTCAATTTTATTTGAATAGTTCGGAGTCTTGATCCTTAAATAGGAAACCCTGTCATTATCGACTTTGATATATTCTCTGTGATCCGGATACCGTTCAACACCGTCTTTCTCGTATGTCTCGCCATTCTCTAGTTCGTCATAAAATCTATCAAAAGGGATTTTAACCGTCTTGCGTGTCGGATCTTGGAAAGTTTGGTAATTGATCTCAATCATTCGCTATATCCTGGCGCATAACGCCCGCACTGTGTTTTATACACATATTTGAATCCTATTCAAAGTCTCATACAGAGAAATAGCCTAATTTCCCGACTGGAATGAATGAAATTTAACCGTCTATAAGACCAAAAGCGCTTGAGTTTTACGCTAAATCTAGCGCTTTCCCTGGAGTAGAGCGCATATTGATTAAACAATCACCAGTATCCCTCTCTACTTAGGTATCTGATCTTGCCTGTAGTAGATAGAGTTGAAGCTCTCAATACTCTTGTAGAGCTTATCAGAGTAGTAATTTTCACTGGTTCACTTGTGTATAAAACTTAGCGCCTGCATTTGGGGCCGGAGCACGCAGTGCGGAGGTCCCAGCCCACGAAGTGGGCGAACAACATGCACTTGTTAGGCATTACTTCGCTAGTGGATTTGGACCAGCTGCCATGCATTGCCTCGACCCTTTGATTTGGTAGTTTTTATCCAGATAGATGCAATGCTCGCCGTCAATCGCGACGCTATGCCCTCCACCTTCTACTCGATATAGTTCTGAAATTGAAACAACGTACCCATTAGCTACGGCATAGGCGTGAAACTCGTAGTCAATCGGCTTCTCTGAACTTGCTAGGTTTTTTACATAGAACTCTTGAGCGACATCGAAAGCCTTGGAAACCTCTTCTGAGGCCACATACTTCTTATGTGGATACCACCTGGGATGCTCATATGAAGCCATAGCCAAAGATGCGAATAAAACTATGATAATCGCGAAATTTTTCATTGGGTGCCTAACGCCTCAAGAAGAGGCGCGCGCTTTTTGCGCGTCCTTCTTGCTTGACTTGTTAGGCACCTCTATAGCGTAGTGCCTGAATGTATTTGCTACTTTCAATGCCAACTCTAAATATCTGTCCGCTTCTTCTTCACTTAATGTGAAGTCTGGCAAGTGTGTTGCCTGATTTCGCAGTTTTCTAAGGCTATTGAATACAGATAATGTTTCTTTTGGTATTAACTCAAGCGAAATCAAATGGTTTGCTAGCTGATGAGTATGTGATTGAGCTTTTACTTCTAATCCTGCTTTTTCTGCCGCTGCAAATACAGCAACTTCAACATCTAACCAAGCTTCTAGTATTGCGGCTCTGGGAGATGCTTGAGCAATACGCTTGAATTGCTCGTATTGAGTTAAAACGCCCCTCGTTGTCGCTTGCTCCCAAGTTTTCTGAGGCTTTTCCTTTAGACTGGTTGCTTCGACTTCTGCTTGGACTAATTGCTTTTCGAATTTGGCTTCTACATCTTTGTATTTGAATTGAGACATTCGACCAAGCAAAGTTCTTACTTCACTTCGAAAAATATACCCCAACCATATAGCTGCAATAGGCCATACAACTGAGTCAATTATTTTTACCAGGTGATCCATATATTTCCTTATAGTTGCCTAACGCCGTTAGCATGGGCCGCAGGTAACTGGCGACTTTTGTGCGGTCTTTTGTACAAAAGGTGACAGTTGCCGGAGGTCCAGCCGAAGGCGAACATGCCTAACCTTGTTAACTGTAACTTTCATTGTATAGTTCGAATGCTAGCACTTTATCATCCCATGGTTTTTGCTTTGTGTGCTGCGGTCTTTTAAAACACTGCTCTGATTCTAGCTCTACGTCGAACTTTGAATATTGGGTAAATTCATAGTCTATATCGAAAGAGCAAACATTTCCATTTTGATTAATGAGCGAACCTATAAATGTTGAACCGCTATCAGGGATGATACTAATAAGCACTGATCGATCCAAAATCACACCAAACCTTTCAAGTTCGTTGTAAAAACCTACAGGCGCAACTGCACGCCCCTGATACCTTACATTCAGCTCGCGGATATTATTCCTAGATCTATTTAGTTGAATACTCATATACAGTTAACGCCTTGCTCACAGGCATTTTTGTTTTTGTGTGTTTTGTGGTACTAGCGAAGCGGCCACAAAAGGCGCAAAAATAAAAATGTCCTGGTGCAGCAACTTGGTACGCCCAGCATGGGCGTGAACTAATGGGGTGAAAGTCCCCTGTAGGAGGATCACCGTTTAATGGTCTCCATTAAATGCTAACTACTAGCAAATGGCAACTGCAAGACTGTGAGGTCTTGTGGGGAGGAAGCCGCTAGCAAAGCTACGAGCTGACGAACAGAAACATCATATAAGGCTTAGCCTGGAGGCGAGGTAGCCAAGGATACCGAAGCCATGTGGTCTAACGGGTAGAGTAAATGATGCAGTTGTGTAGTGAAAGTTCACGCTCTTATCTGGGGAGATCTGTTCAACCTGCTGCTGTAAAGCTGTCAGCGTGGCCGCTGACTCATAAGTAGGCCCAGCCCGCTAGCCACCATCGCGGGGGTAACCAAAATTGGTGGAACACAGCAGCGCCTCGGCCAGTAATGGCCAAGGTGATTGAACAGAAGTCAGCCGACGACATAGTAACCTAATGCCAAGATTAATACCTTGGATACGGTGAAGGCCTGAACCCAAAATCCACGAGTTAAAAGACAGGGCTAGCCTACCGATGTGTTGCCAGCCGGATATAAAATTGACGTAGCGCACTGCCATGACACTCAACTCAAATGAAAATCTGCTTGAAACCATCCTCAGCAAAGAAAATCTTAATGCTGCATGGAAACACGTGCGAAGCAACAAAGGTGCCGCAGGCATTGACGGGATTACTGTCGATAATTTTGTGCAGCACTTCAAGGCAGTTGGCGACGACCTCATCGAGACTATTCGACAGGGTCATTACCAGCCGCTTCCCGTTAGGCGCGTCTACATTCGCAAGCCAGATGGTGGCCAGCGTGGTCTCGGGATACCTACGATCTTTGATCGTGTTATTCAGCAGGCTATCGCCCAAATCATCGGTCCCAGTTTCGATAAAACCTTTTCGGAGTTCAGCTATGGATTCCGCCCAAAGCGATCACAGCATCATGCGGTGAAAAAGCTACAGAAGTATATCGAAGGCGGGAAGCGAATAGCCGTAGATGTCGATTTATCTAAGTTCTTCGACCGGGTCAACCATGACTTCCTCATGAGTTTACTTGGCCAAAGAATCAGCGATAAGCGTTTACTCAAGTTGATCGCAAGTTACTTGCGTGCAGGAAGTGTAGAAGATGGATGCTGGAAAGCCTGTCATGAGGGGGTGCCACAAGGGAGCCCTTTATCGCCGCTGCTCTCCAACATTGTACTCGACCTGCTCGATAAAGAGCTGGAAAAACGCCGACATGATTTTGTTCGCTATGCGGATGATTTTGTGATTGTTGTTGCTTCTAAGCGCGCGGGTGAACGGGTTATGGCAAGTATTAAACGCTTTGTTGAGCGCAAGCTTAAGCTCAAAGTTAACGATACTAAAAGCCAAGTAGTTCCTGTCAGCCGCTGTAAGTTTTTGGGGTTCTCTTTTCGCGGTGCAAGGCTCGTCTGGCATGACAAGTCCCTGCTCCAATTTAAATACCGCATCCGCCAGATTACAGGGCGATCCCGTGGTATTTCTATGGAAAAGAAACTGAAAGAACTTACCGTGTTCCTCCGTGGTTGGATCAATTATTTTGGTATAGCGCAAGGCTATCAAAAATGTATCGATCTTGACTGCTGGATACGGCGAAGATTGAGAATGAGCTACTGGAAAAACTGGCGTAAAGTGAGAACGAAAGTCCGAAACTTACTACGCATGGGTGTGAGTGAATCACTGGCTGTCACTTGTGGATCGTCCGGTAAGAGTTACTGGCGAAATGCAAAGACCGAAGGTATTCATATTGCACTCAACAATGAGTTTTTCCAAAAGATGGGCTTGATTTCGTTACGTGACCGTTGGGTAGAGATTCATTACGGATAGGGAACCGCCCATTGCGGACCCGCACGATGGGTGGTGTGGGGGCCGGTAGCTAGAAACTACCGGCTACCCGATTTAACTGTTGATTTCAATACACTCTGCACAATACAACTCACTCTCGCTTTCGTTTAGAAGATAACTAATTCTATATCGTTCGAATTCGATATTTGGATCGCTACCCTCTTGAATTGATACTTCAGTGGCCCCTACAAGGCTGGAAATCGCGCCTTTGTAGCCTTTAATTCTGAAAGATATCAGGTCATCCTTTTTCCGTGATCTTTGCACGGTAATAACACAACCCCGAAAATCGCCTCGAGTCTTTGGTGGCTCATCATATCGATACGACGTAATTTTCGAATATTTTCCAAACTCGTAATTCATAACGATGCAAAAGCAGTTAACGCCGCTAGCAAGGGCAGCCGAAGCAACGCGTAGGCTGTCCAGCCCAGCCCCGAAGGGGTTGGGCGAGCTTGCCTAGCCTGGTTATGGTTGGCGCGCTCGGGACCAACTACCAGCACTTTGCCAGCCATAGTTTGGCTGGCCGCTGCCCAATATTTACGAGGAAAGAATACCGCACTTTCCCCAACCAATTCCTATTTTACTGGCACTCCACGAAATTGCAGCGGACTGCCCACCTCTACCACACTTGAGCAAATACCCTAGGAACGAAACTGATTGAATAGCAACCAGTAAAAAGGGCTCAATACCGGCTGCAATTTAGTGGCACTAAAGCTTCAGTTACCACGAAAAATCAATGAAGCCGACCGCCACAATAACGCCGCTAGCAAGGGCAGCCGAAGCAACGCGTAGGCTGTCCAGCCCAGCCCCGAAGGGGGTGGGCGAGCTTGCCTAGCCTGGTTATGGTTGGCGCGCACTGAACCACCTATTTGCTCTCTACCAGCCAACTTTGGCTGGCCACTGCCCGATAAATTTAAAGGGAAAAATACCATACTTTCCCAACCGGTTAACTATCTGATTGGCACTCCATGATGGCGTAGCTGGCTTGCAGGGCTTGCTGACTTAAAACGATGGCACTGGAGCGAAACTGCGGTACCAAATTTCAGGAAAAATCTCAGAAAAAAGTGCTCAGATAGAGATTGATGCTTGCAGCAGCTACAGAACATCTAAAAATCGACCGCCACAATAACGCCGTGCGCAGCGGCGGCTTACTTTGTGTGCTTTTTGCACGAAAATGGGAGCGCAGCGACCGTGCAAAAAGTGCACAAAGTAAGATGTCAGCTGCCGCACCTTGTTATGTGGGTCTCAGGTATTTCTTGCCTACGAAGTAACAAACTATCATTGATACGAGTATGGATGAAACACACCAGGCAAAAACCCTACTGTAGTACTCAAGGCCACTAAAGAGCAAAAAACCATTAGGCACGAGTGCTATGAACATGCCAACCGGCATTGGAGCAAGTAAGACGGCCGAAAGTGGAACAAAAAGCAACAGTTTTATTGCCATATTCCACTGCACGCTTCTGATTTTCTTTGCATAAAAGTAGAGAGCGATTATCAATGGTGTGGACAACAACAACCAAAATGGAATACGCACAAGTAATTGCCAAGCTTGATCAATCATTTGTATCGCGATGTCCATATGCTCTATTTCCTGCTCACATAACGCCGCGTTCAGCCGTTTATCGGCTGCAACGCCTTGTTATAGCTTTTGCCCTCGATTAATTAGACTCTTTAGCTCTTCTTCACTATGGTAAGAATAGTATCTAGTATTTAAGAGTTCATTTAGTACTATCAAGTCTGTTTGGTTTGGAACCCATTTACCACAACCTGCATCATAAAGAGAGTTGATGGCTGCTAGAACAACTTCTCTATTTGTAGCACCTAGCATCTGGACTATTATTTCCTCTGCAGACTTGCAAACATATTCTGCTGATAGAATAAAATTGATCTGCCATTGCTCAGACTTCGACTCCCAAGTTTCAGACAAACGTATCCATTCTGCTGGAGAAAGTGTATTAGCTGCAGCATTCATTTCTTCTTGAAAAGACTCAACGTCGAACAAACGGGTATCACTTTTCTCAAGATTCTTTTCAAACTCATCAAAGGTCATAATTTCTTTGGGCTATAACGTTGCCAGCAAGGGCAGCCGAAGCGGAGCGTAGGCTGTCCAGCCCAGCCTCCAGCTGGGCGATCTTGCCTGGCCTGGTTATAGCTGGCGCGTACTGAACGACCTACTTGCTCTCTGCCAGCCACCCTTGGCTGGCCACTGCCCGATAAATTTACTGTGAAAAATACCATACTTTCCCCACCAGTTAACTAGCTGTCTGGCACTCCACAATGCTGCAGCTAGCTTGCAGAACTTGTTGGCTTAAAACGAAGGCACTTGAACGAAACTGCAGTACCAGTTTTCGGGAAAGTTTTCTGGCAAGGCGTATTCAGATAGAGGTTAGTTCTTGCAGTGTCTACAAAATATCTAAAAACTGACCGCCGCAATAACGCCCGCGTCATTTGCCGCAGCGAAGCGGAGGTCAAATGCACGCGTTTGTTATACGCTCGTATCTTTTGTTAGTTGATAGCCAAATTTAGTACCATTTGGCAAAACTTGATATTGCTCATCAATGTACGAAATATACATTACCCTTCCTTCGGAGCATTCTTCCCAGCCAGAATCTAGTGCAAATTTTATCGCGCTAGCTATGAACTTGGGGCGGATTTCGAAGTGCCAATTGTAAGGATCGATATACAGGATATTTCCCGTTGTTCCCTCTTTGTGAACTCGAATATGAGTATCGCTAGAGCTATCAATGGTATTGGCGTTGAGTACCCAATAATATCGAGTCCCATCAACAACTATCCCCCGCTTCACTGACCTACTCATTTAAGCCTAACTCTCCTTGCGTATAACGCCGCGCTCAGCCGCAGCTTACTTTGTGCGCCTTTTGCGCGAAAATTTGGAGCGCAGCAATCGCGCAAAAAGGCGCACAAAGTAAGGTGTCAGCCTGCAGCGCTTCGTTATGCCTAATTCTGGGGGGTTACCTGGACCTCAAATGGAACCCCGCTTGAAGCTGTAAACTTAATATCCGCAGATTGATGAAATTCTGTGAGTAAAACCGGGCTAGCCACAAGTACAAACCCAGTAGACTCATTGAATTCGTACACTTTCGTTTTTAACCGGATTTGCTTCTCCGGGGTTTGTTCGGCGTTTAGCTCAATTTTTAGCATGTTATCTATACGCATTTCACTTTCAGCGCCTTCCTCATTAAGAAGCTGAATAGATGCCAGCTGTTCATTATTTGAGCTGGCATCTACTTTGAGCATAATTGGAGACGCCGTGGAGAAAGAGGCGTATAGAAGAGATGCGCTCCCAAGTGCCAATATTGCAGTAATATAATTCTTGACTCGTTTTACGACCGCAAATTTTTCTGATTCATTTACAAGAATATCTTCTGGGATAATTGAAAATGCAGAAGAAATTGATTTAACCGACTCTTGGGACGCGTTACCGCTTTTCTCGATTCGCTGTATGGTTCTTAAGCTAACCGATGCCACTTCAGCCAGCTGCTGCTGACTCCAGGCTCGCGACTTTCGCAGGCTGATGATCTTGTTTGTATCTACTTGCACTTCCATTTCTCTGTCCTCTGAAAATTGAACTTAAATTTTCACCGGATCAGCCTTAATTAGTTACGTCATTCTTACGACATTAGTACGAAATTCATGCGACAGGCATAACGCCGCCAACACGGGCCGAGCGAAGCGAGGTCCGGCACCAGCTTGCTGGTGCATTCGTGCTTGGCCTTGTTATGAGTTTTTGATTCTTGGCACATTGTTCATAAACGCTACGATTTCATTAGCAACATTGCCTAGTGCTTTAGCAACGGCTTCCAATTCAGCTTTTTTAATTGTTTCACTAAAATTGGTATCGCTTGAAGATTTTTTAGTGGTGAAATCTTCTGTACTTACTATAGATTTCACTATAACCCCTGAACGGACATCAAGTAGTACCGCCTCTACGGAGCAATACGATTTGCTTTCGTTTGGATCGATAAACCTATATTTTTGATAAGATTGGCAGGAACTTCTGTACGCGAGTAATAAATCTGCTTGGAACCGTGCCGCAGCTTCTCTTAAAACCGGCACCGTCCTTTTTTCAGAGACCAGCATTGCAGGCAAGAACGACGCATCATATACCCGACTGGATGCTCTAAGCTTGGTGATTAGTGACTCAACCAAAGAATTATTCAGCTGCGTAAAATCACTTGAATAAAATCGCCAATAATTGTCGGTACTGAGTTTCAGTATTGCTATTCTGTTTTTCTCGGGCAGTTTTACCTGATAATTTAACAGATCGTTTATCTTCTTATCATCATCACCAAAGATAGCACCCTCTACAAGACCATCATTGGAGTTCGATGAAGCTTCTTGATAGTAACTCCCTGGTCGATCAACTGATCCGACAGTGGCGCACGCCTGGAGAATTAAACAGGCAATTCCTACGCATATTATTCTCATGTTTCTCCTTACTTACTTATTACTCATAATGCCCCGCTAAAGGGCCGTAGTGGAGGCAAACTTTTTGGGGTAGCGTAGCGTAAACCCCAAAACGAGCGCCGGAACGGAGGTCCAAGCCGCAACGCGGCTGAACTTTGAGCGGTTTGTTATGTGCTCATTGATAATAATCTATTGTGCCCGCTACCAATATCACAACTGATCTTAACGCACTATATGTTTTTCTACTTCATCTGCTTCTACACATAAGAGTTCCGCGACATCTTTTACAACCTCCGGAATTAACAAAGCCAGAGGAGGATGTTCTTTGAGAATATTGACAAGATTAACTTCGCCTTCCTCACGTATTTCAGACCAGAACCACCTAAAGAGATAATTTCTCTGCTCAAATTCCGGTAAGTCTGCCCATTTAAATCCACTCATCTTTTTGCCGTACTCACATAACGCCGCTAGCAAGGGCAGCCGAAGCAACGCGTAGGCTGTCCAGCCCAGCCCCGAAGGGGTTGGGCGAGCTTGCCTAGCCTGGTTATGGCTGGCGCGCTCGGGACCGACTACTAGCACTTTGCCAGCCATAGTTTGGCTGGCCGCTGCCCAATATTTACGAGGGAAGAATACCGCACTTTCCCTAACCAATTCCTATCTTACTGGCAATCCGCGAAATTGCAGCGGACTGCCTTTTTTTACAACACCCGAGCGAACACTCTTGGAGCGAAACTGCCTGAATGGCAATCAGTAAAATTGCTCAATACCAGATGCTATTTAGTGGCACGAAATCTTCAGTTACCACGAAAAATCAATAAAACCGACCGCCACAATAACGCCGTGCTAAACGGCGCGCGCTTTTTGCGTGTCCAGTGGAGGCCGCTTTCGGCCGGAACGGTGTTTGAGCACCTTGTTATAGGCCTTCAGTCTGCAGCCTTACCTACAATTTTAAGCTGTATACCACTAGCTATTTCTATGATTGAAGAAAGACTTACTTGAAACCAATACTCATCTCCAGCTTGGTCATAAAAGCTAAAGCAGAACTCCTGCTCATCTGCATCAAAGCCACCACGAAAAGAATCTGAGTGAAACATATCATCGGATTCGATTTCAGACCACTGGGAGATTGAATACGATTTGGCTTCAATTTGCTTACAGATTTTTACGAATTCTTGGGATATAGGTACTTCCATTACTCGAACCCTGCTGCTCTATAACGCCGGCCACACAGGCGAGCGCTTTTCGCGAGTCCAGCCAAATGCGTTTTTTTGCATTTGGCGATTGTGCTGGTCCTTGTTATGTTTTTAGCGCTCATAAGTTGCCACCTCACTGAGCCACCAGTTTAATTTGTCTTCGAGCAACCAAAGCTCAGGTGTTTCAAATACCTTTTGAAGCACTTGATTCTCGGTTTCGATATCGAGCGCCTCTACTACCAAGCTACCACTTTCCCATAGTGCTGCTCTAGCCAACAATCCATTTCCAGCTATTTCGATGTAGCGTGCTTTAACAGAATCGCCTAGTTCATCGGTGATTGAGACATCATATCCCTCAGCACCAAATATTTTGGATTTGGATGATTTCCAGTTTTCTAAGTACGCTAGTAACTCATTCATGGTGAAACATAACAGTGTATTCAAAAGCAGCTGCATTATATCACCTGTCAACATACCTCAGGAACAGGAAATCAAAAAACATATATAAATCAAACAGTTAACCGACTCTAGCATAAAAATACCCAAGTGGATATATTGCACCTGCACTATATCTTGTTATTTTGCTGATTTTGATCACAGGCGAAAACCATTCAAAATCAATAAGTTAACGCCTGTATTGGTGTGGATATGTGCAGCTGCTTTTGATCTTCGACATTAGTAATCCAGAAAACAGTAAAAGAAAGCGTTATGGATGATATTCCCCCTAACCTACCCTCTAAATCAGAGTATTTTCTGGATATTTTGCGTCAGCACACCCCCCCAAACAGGCACTATCGCACCAGATGCAATAAACTTACACCATTGAACAAAGAGATTTGTTCGCTTTAATCGACTGAAGCATCCTGCTGATATGGGGCGACTGGAGTTGACTTGCTCCTCACTCATCTTACTGTTCAGGGGCTCTGCACAACCAATATACAAAGAGGGGGGTATTGAATCCGGGAGCACTTAATCGATATCAACCGGTTTAGACGCTGCTTAAATCAACCTATCGCTTACCAAGCCAATACTAAAAATAACTGTATAGGCAGATTTCGGGAAGGTCGATTTAAGCCTCAAGCTTTTGAAGGCTATCAACAGATAACTAACCTTTTCCTCGCACTCGATTCAAATCATCACAAACCATCTCCATGCCATCCAGCACCCGAAAAGTATGTCGCTGAATAATATCCGGTGGTATATGGAATAGATTTCCCTCTTTAACCGCATCAATCCTTGGGTAATCTTCCCAAGTGTCCAGCCAGTCTGGCCGCTCCTCTCCCATTCCGCTGGCGATAATAACTTTCGGGTCTCTATTGAGTACCGATTCAATACTAATCTTCGGGGCCAATACCAGTGCATCTGCAAATATATTACGGCCGCCGCAGGTCTCAATAACATCACTGATTAAATGATCGCCGTTAAGTGTTTGCAGTGGCTCGTTCCAAACCTGATAAAAAACACTTACCGAATCCAGATTTTTATGATTGACCTGGAGCTCAGTCAGGCGCTCAAGCCATGTCTCAGCAGACTTATCCGCATAGTCACTTGTACCGGCAAGTTTACCGAAACTCTGTACATTCGCGGCAATATCTTCAAGAGTGTGAGATTCAGATACAAAAACCGTAAAACCCAGGTCCTCCAGTTTATTAACCATCTGATTGCCATTCCCCGAGCCCCAGGCAACAATCAAGTCGGGATTTAACAACAATAAACGCTCGTAATTTACCGCTTTATAGTTACCTACCTCCGGTAACTGCTTGGCTTGTTCGGGGTAATCGCTATAGCTTACTGCGGCAATAAGCTTATCCCCCGCCCCGGCACTGTAAAAGTTCTCAACAATATTTGGTGCTAGCGCGACAATGCGCTCTGCCGGTGCGGAAAGCTCAACCCATTGGCCCCGGGCATCCTCTACCCGCACGGGTTCATCTGCCCAAATCTTAGTCGCCCATAACAAGCTTAAGGCTAAAACTACATGGATAATGCTGCTTCGAGACATCTCTTTAACTCAGCTATAACTAATTTACACTGGCAACCACTGCCACCCACAAAACCAATATCGACAGTTCACTTATCTCGACTAAGCCACCCAAGCAATCGCCCGTATAACCGCCGATAGTTTTCTCCCACAAGTGCCGCCAGAATAAGATCAGCGTGAACAAAGTGCAGACAATACCTATGGCCACTGATAGTGGCACCACTATACAGCTAATAGCTACTACGACTGCAACTACCGGCAACAGGTCCCATCGGCGCTTTGTACCAGAGGGGGGCACATGGCCTTCCACACGTGCATATTCTGAAATTCCCATTAAAGCCAGTGCCGCAGCCCTGGCCAGCATAGGTGAGAGTAGCAAAGGTAAATAGACCCAAACATTTACTGTTACTGGGTTTATCGTCTCAAGTAGCGCTGCAACTGCAGCAAACTTGATCAGTAGAAAAACAACAACAGCAGCCACAGCAATAGAGCCACAGTGGGGATCGTGCATCACTCTCAAAATATGCTGACGTTGCTCTTCAGGATCGGCACATTTATGTCCAGCAAAGTAGGCATCAGTACAGTCAGCAAGGCCGTCGAGGTGCAGTGCACCTGTCAGGACAACCCAGAAACCTAACAGTATTGCGGCTTGCAACTGAGTACCTAAAGGAGTCAGAAGATAGGCGGCCCCGGATAACAGTACACCAATCACCACTCCAACCAGAGGGTAAAAATAAATCGACCTCTTCACCGTTTTCTTGTCCACTTGGCGCAGCAAGCCAGCCACCGGCAGCCGGGTAAGAAACACTAGCGCATACAGAAATGCCTGGGATAGGTCGTACAACTTACGGGCAATAAACATAAGCTGACTGCTCTGGGTAGGAAACGGTAAAGGTCTTATTGCCTAAGTCGTATCTCAGCGATGCAGCAAATCCGTAGCTGATTTGCAGCGAAATCATTTTAACTGGGAGCCAGTTATTCGCATACGCGAGTAACAACTTGATCACACCACCGTGAGTAACGAGTAGCAGGGTCTCTCCCGAATATTGCTTGGCCAGATTATCAATCGCTTGAAGAACTCTGGATCGAAATGCGGCAAAGGGCTCACCTCCTGGAGGTGCGTGCTTTTCTGGGTCACGCCCCCAGGCTTCGCACAGTGCTCGCTGCTCAGTCCAGATTTTATCAACTGACTGCCCTTCCCAATCCCCGAAACCGATTTCCCGAATACCAGGAGCTTCACTTATCGGCAATTTTTTCTCTCGGGCGAGCTGAGTGGCAAAGTGTTGGCAGCGCTGCAAAGGCGAAGTGACAACTCGGTCCCAGGAACCATCAAGCTCGGCAAGCCCCCGCAACATCTGCTCCCTACCCTCATAGGTTAAGGGCACATCGATCTGGCCGCGAAAGATATTTCCACCTTCACAGGCACCGTGTCGTAAAAGATCAATCCGCAACTGGCACCCCTGCCTCACTGAAAGTGAACATTTTGTTATGCAGGTTGAGCGCCTGCCTGATAATACTAATAGCCAATACCGCACCTGTGCCCTCGCCCAAGCGCATATTGAAACTCAGCAATGGCTTCACCCCCATGCACTCAAGGGCCAATTGGTGACCAGCCTCATCAGAGAGGTGGGCATAAAGTAACCAGGGCTTCACTGATGGATTAATCGCACCGGCAATAGCTGCGGCGGCAGTCGCCATAAACCCATCAACCAATACGGGGACACCGCGCTGGGCGCTGGCGATAAATGCTCCGGTTAGGGCTGCAATCTCAAAACCACCCAAAGTTTGCAGAATAGTGAGTGGCGAACGCAGCGCTGCCTGATGCTGTTCCAGGGCCGATTCAATCAGTTCCACCTTGCGGGCGAGTACTGCATCATCGATACCTGTACCGCGCCCTGTAATCTCAGCAACTTCCAATTCAAACAAGGCGGCAAAAATTGCAGCGGCGGAAGTGGTATTGCCTATTCCCATATCACCGCCGATAAAACAATCTGCATCGGTAGACTGACGACGCCCAGCATTAAGGGCAAGAGCCAGCTGCGTCTGGGTCATGGCTGGATTGCCTCGGGAGAAATCCTCAGTGGAGGGGGCTATAACTTCATCAATCAGGTCAGGGTGTTCTACCGGGAGCACACACCCCAGATTAATTGCGGCAAAGTCTGCATTCTGCTCGCGGCTCAACACATTGATAGCCGCCCCACCCTCGCAAAATAGTTTCAGCATTACAGAAGTCACTGCCTGAGGAAATCGTGAGGTTCCCCGAGCTGCAATACCGTGATCCGCACCGAATACCCGCACAGACAAATTATCCAGTTGGGGGTTCTCCCGCCCCTGGAATCCGGCGAAATCTATCGCAATATTCTCAAGCCGGCCAAGCGCACCTTGCGGCTTGATCAATTGCTTCTGGCGAGCAATAGCGGCAGTGCGAGCACTTTGCTCCGGGATTGGTGCGGGCTTATCGAGCCAACTGAGTTCACCTGTCATAATCATAAGTCTCAGAGGCTCCTTTACTTTACAGTGAGTGGCAAACCGGCAATTGCCAAGGTAACGCTATCAGCTCGCTCGGCTAATGCCTGATGAAGCCAGCCCGCCGCATCCACAAATTCCCGCGACAACTGCCCAAGGGGCACAATGCCCGAGCCGACTTCATTACTGACAAAAATCCAAGGGGAGGCATTACTGCTGCCATCAGTACACCTTTCATCGATACAGCGCAATAGCGCGTCCCGCTCACACTCCCAGGCGCCCTGGTGCAGGCAGTTGCTCAACCACAAAGTGAGACAGTCCACCAGTACACAGTGGGATTTTGGCGTTGCGAGCAAAGCCTCTGCCAGTGCAATAGGCTCTTCCAGGGTCTGCCAGCGATGATCCCGGTCTTCCCGGTGGCGAGCAATACGGGTAGACATTTCTTTATCCCCTGCAGTGGCCGTCGCCAGGTAGGTAAGCCCACCATCGCTATTGCTGTTTAGCCACTGTTCCGCACGCTGCTGCGCAAGCCGACTCTTCCCGCTGCGCACACCACCCAGTATCAGGTGTACATCACTGGCACTAGACATCGGCAATCACCAGAGACTTGCCCGTTACCGGGTGCGGCATCACGGTGACACTATAGCCGTAAAGCTGTTGCATATTTTCCGCAGTCAATACGGCCTCTGGGCTTCCGTAGGCCATACTGCGCCCCTGCTTTAAGGCGAGAATTCTGTCGCTATAGCCGCTGGCATGGGCCAGGTCGTGGACCGTCATTACCACGGATACGCCACTTCGCGCGAAGTCTCTTACCGCTCTCATCATTCCATATTGGTGGGCTATATCCAGACTGACTGCGGGCTCATCCAATAAAAGGAGGCGCTCCCCCCCGTCCTCTGCCCGCCAAATCTGCGCTATCACCCGAGCCAGTTGCAAGCGTTGCTGCTCACCGCCGGATAATGTTGGGTACAGGCGCTCAGACAAATGACTGACATCCAGCGCTGCCATAGCTTCCAGGCAAATTTCCCGGTCCCGGTCAGTGCCGGTGGAATGCGGTGTTCGACTGAGAGCGACCAATTCCAGCCCAGTAAAGGCAAATGTCAGAGGGTTATTTTGCGGCAGGACGGCAACTTGCCTGGCTCGATTGCGGACGGACAACTTTGAAAACGGGTTGCCTTTAAAGTGGACCTGCCCGGAATCCATCTTGATTTCACCGCAAAGGGCACGCAGTAGAGTCGATTTACCCGCGCCATTGGGGCCAATCACACAAACCAGCTCGCCGGCATTCACTTCCAGATTGATATCTCGCAGCAGCGGTCGATTATCGACGCTGACCGTAACTCCCTCCGCCTGTAGCAGGGCCACTAAATTGCCCCCCTACTTTTACGCAGCAAGGATACAAAGAAAGGCACGCCAATCAGTGCGGTGATCAGCCCTACCGGGATCTCCACCGGGGCAATAATGGTTCGCGCCAGGGTATCGGAAACTAGCAATAAACTGGCTCCGGCCAAGGCAGAAAGCGGCAATAGTTGTCGGTGGTCAGGCCCTACCCATAAACGCACTATATGGGGCACTACCAGCCCCACAAAAGCAATACTGCCAGCCACAGCAACCGAAGTGCCCACCCCAGCTGCAACGAGCACTATCAGACGGGTTTTTACCCGCTCTACATCAATACCCAGGTGCCGCGCTTGGGACTCCCCCAACAAAAGAACATTTAGTGAGGTCCCGAAGCGGGACATACTGGCAAGCAAAGCGCCCAGCACGGCCAAAACCAGAAAAGCGCGAGGATAGCTCGCTGCATCCAGTCCCCCCATAAGCCACAGGCTCATACGGCGCAGGGTGTCATTATCGGCAAAGTACTCCATTAGCCCGATCAGACTTGCGGAAAAAGCGGTGACGGCAATCCCCATTAGCAACATGGTGGCCACGGAAGTGCCATTAATACTTTTCGCCACTTTGTAGACCAGTGTCACTGCCAACAGACCGCTGCAAAAAGCAGCTATGGATACAACGGGCAAACTTCCGAAGGCACTAGCGACTTCCACTCCTAGCAGGATGGCCAAACAAGCGCCGAGAGAAGCCCCTGCGGTAACACCAATTAGGGATGGGTCAGCTAGAGGGTTTCGAAATAAGCCCTGCAACATTGCCCCACAAATGGCGAGCACAGCGCCTACTCCAGCGGCCAACAGTGCCCTTGGCAATCGTATTGCCTGAACAATTTGTCCGGCGAGCCCACTGTCACTCTGGCCACTGATCGCGGCAAATAATTGTGAGGGTGAGAGGTACACCGCACCTATCGCTATAGCAGCAGAAAAACTAAGGGCAAGTACTGCGGGCAGTGACCACCAGGCAACACTTAAAGCTTTGATACGGGTGACCGTCACTGGCTGTCCCCTTGCGATACTGCCGCACCTTTAGCCCCCTCAAATTGCTTGAGCCAGTTTCCCTGTATATTTTCGCCAATAGTCTCCGCGAGCCGATCCAACTGTTGCTGGCGCTGCTCACCGACATCCAGCGGTGCAGAGTCTTTTAATCCACCCCAGGCAAGTAATTCACTCAGTGCCTCGGGTGAATCAAACAGTCCATGTACATAGGTAGCCAATATCTGCCTATCAGCACTAATCGCACCATCGGGCCTCAGGTTTCCGTTCTTATCGCGGATATACACGGCCGGATTTTGCAGAGCTGTACCCTCTGTTCTACCACAGTGAATTTCGTAACCTTGGACAGGAGCGCCTTCTTTTACTTCATTTCCCGAAGCCAAAAGGCCGGTAATATTTGTCAATGCTTTGACTGGCTGCAAGCGAGTTGTGTAGTCCAGATAGCCCAAGCCCAGTTCACTCCCGGGGGTATCTTCTATTCCATCCGGGTCTTGCACTTCTTTCCCCAGCATCTGCAAGCCACCGCAAATACCCATAAGCTTGCCACCGTAGCGCAGATGCCGGTCCAACTGTACGGGCCAATCGTTTTCTTTTAAATAGGCCAAATCTGCCCGCACATTCTTACTACCAGGAAGAATAATCCAGTCGCACTGAGGGATTGGTTCGCGCACACTGACAAATTGCAGGTCGATATCCGGGTGCAACCTCAACGCATCAAAATCTGTATGGTTGCTAATGCGCGGCAATACCGGTACGACCACTTTCAATCGGGCATCAACACCACTCTGCTGGGTGCTAATGGCATCCTCCGCATCAAGATAGAGATCGTGGAGATAGGGCAAGACTCCGAGAACTGGCTTGCCGGTATACTCCTCCAACCAATCGAGACCCGGCTGAAGTAATTGCAGATCGCCGCGAAACCGGTTGATCACAAAACCAACAACACGCTCGCGCTCTGAGGGCGATAGCAGTTCGAGGGTTCCCACCAAGTGGGCGAAAACACCTCCGCGATCGATATCGGCAATCAGTACAACCGGGCAATCAACGGCCTCGGCAAAGCCCATATTGGCGATATCATTTTCCCGCAGATTGATTTCTGCCGGGCTGCCAGCGCCTTCAACTAACACCAGCTCATATTGATCATCGAGCCGTGCGAAGGAATCCAGCACCGCAGTTTGTGCGGTAGATTTATAGTGGTGATAATCCAGAGCCTGCATGTTCCCCAGCACCTTGCCCTGAATAATGACCTGGGCTCCGATATCTGAGGCGGGCTTGAGTAGCACCGGATTCATATCGCTGTGGGGATCAATACCGCAAGCTTGGGCTTGCAGTGCCTGTGCCCGCCCTATTTCACCGCCATCCGCCGTTACCGCACTGTTGAGTGCCATATTTTGCGGTTTAAATGGTGCAACACTGACTCCGCGCTGAGCAAAGTAACGAGCGAGCCCCGCCACCAAAGTACTCTTGCCGGCATCGGAGGTGGTGCCCTGAATCATCAACACGGACATAGTGAAAACAACCTAGTAATCTACGCCTTTGCGGGCTTTGATGCCCACTTTATAAGCGTGCTTGATATCTTTAACCTCAGATACCGTATCGACGAGCGCTTGTAGTGCGCTGCCACCGCCGCGACCAGTCACCACCACACTCTGCTCCGGCGGACGCTGGGCAAGAGCCTCCAATACCATGGGCTCATCCAGATATTTATAAGCGAGCATATAAGTCAACTCATCCAATACCACCAAGTCATAGCTGGTATCGGTGAGCATTTTCTCTGCCTCTGCCCAGGTCCTCTCTGCGGCGGCAATATCGCTGGTGCGATCTTGGGTATTCCAGGTAAAACCGGTACCCATTTGGTAGAGGGTAACTTCCGGGCAGTGGTTTTTAAGAAAGAGTTCTTCCCCAGACTGCTGTGCGCCTTTAATAAATTGCACTACGCCCACTTTCTGACCGTACCCCAGTGCGCGTATGACCATGCCGAAAGCTGAGCTCGACTTACCTTTGCCATTACCGGTAAGCAGGACAGCAACACCACGCTGGATATCGGCTGCGGCAATACTGGCGTCAACCTTTTCCTTGTGTTTTTGCATTGCCTGCTTGTGCTTGGCATTTCGTTTTTGCTCATCTGCCGACATGGTCACCTCAGTTCAAAAATCTATTCAGGAGAGTGCTTTAGAAGCTAAATTCCACACCGGCATAACCAGCAAGGCCCGCCGTGTTATAGCCAGAGGCTTCCACATAGTCATCATCGGTGAGGTTTTCACCACGAACAAATACCGTAGTGGAATCATTCAGTTGATAACGGACACTGGCATCCAGGACCTGATAATTATCCAGGGAGGAGCCATCACTATCTACAACATCTGCGCTGGCACGCAGGTTCACGGCAAGGCTTAGGGCACTGATGGGCTTGTAAGTGAAGCCGAGGTTAGCCAGGTGCTTGGGGCTGCGGGCACGGGGTGAGTCATCGGCTGTTTCAGCATCGGTGTAGGTGTAGTTGGCAGAAAGTAACAGGCTGTCGGACAACTGTGTTTCCGCGACAAACTCTACACCCTGAGACTCACTTTCCCCACTACTCTGCAGGTAACCCGTATAGCCGACCATATCGAAGCCGATTTCATTCTCGATAACTTGCTTGAACAGCACGAGCTCTAGATAGAGGGCATTTTCACCAAAGTACTCAACACCGAGATCCAGACCTCGGCTCTCTTCCGGCTTAAGGGATGGCAACTCCAACGGGGTAAAGGTCACCCAATCGAATGCATTGGTGTTGTAGTTAATTTCATACAAGCTGGGAGCCCGGAAGCCAGTACCATAACTGCTCTTTATCTTTACAGTACCGTTGGCAACCTCCTCAAACAGATAGGCCGAGCTGACGCGAAAGCTGTTGTAGCTGCCAAAATCTGAATTGTTGTCATGGCGAAGGCCAAGGGTAATATAGGCTTGGTCGGCATAGCTGCCCTGATATTCAGAGTAAACTGCCCACTGATCCCGCTCCTGCCCCCCCACAGTATCTTCGCGATGCTCCACCCCGTAAACTACCGCGTGTTCGCGACTAAACCCGTGAGAACCCGTGAAGTTCAGCTTTTCGATATCACCTTCCGCTTCATAGGAGACCACGCCTTCACTGATATAGGTGCGCTGCAAATCAGAGCGTGTATAAGCTAACTCCTGCTGACCCTCTTCTCCTTTACGAGCCAGGCTGACACGAGTACTTTCCTGGCTGAAATCAAAGTTACAATCATCCTGAGTGGGCCAGCCACAGCGGTCATACTCACCAGACGCGTCGATATCCCGCGCAACGGCCTCCAGTCGCCACTGCTCAGATATATTCCAACCTACACGGCCATGTAAGGTTTCATTGTCGTAACCATCGTCATCGTGCAAGTCCGTATCATAGCTGCTGGTATTAAAACCATCGGTTTCCACCGCCGCCGCAGAAACAAAGTAATCCAGCGTATCATTGGCTCCGCTGGCACTGGCATTGTAGCGCTCAGTATCGTAACTCCCCCCCTCGGCGGACAGCTCAAAGCGCTGTCCTTGATCTTCACGACGAGTTGAGATATCCAGTACGCCACCCGCATCGGCCCCGTAGAGCATCCCCTGCGGACCGCGCAGTAGTTCCACACGCTGCAAATTGCTGCTCATAATATGTTCAATATGAGCGCCGCCCTGGGTGCCGGTGGGGTCAGAAATATCAATACCGTCTATTCGCACCAGTGTTCTGAAGCCAGACTCCCCGCGCACTCTTAGCGAGGTTGCCTTGCCCATACCCCCGTTATTGCTAACAGATACAGACGGTACACTGCGTAGCACATCAGCCAGTGAGGCCAGCCCGCGTGCTTTCAGCTGCTCTTCATCCAATATCGTTACGGAAGTAGCTACTTGGCGCAGCGGCTCACCCT
Organism: Microbulbifer regidiadema (SeqCode); assembly: GCF_052466995.1. NCBI lineage: Bacteria > Pseudomonadati > Pseudomonadota > Gammaproteobacteria > Cellvibrionales > Microbulbiferaceae > Microbulbifer > Microbulbifer regidiadema (SeqCode). Next base: position 1,117,330 of record NZ_CP174297.1, read on the forward strand.
GGCGCGAGCTCACCACAACCACAGTTTCCAGGTCTGGAATTGATGATTCGGTATCGGTAGATTCGCCAAAAGCCGGCACGCTCGCGGCTGATAATACAGCCAAGCTCAATAAAGATTTTTTCAAGTTTCAACCCCTAAGACAAAAGCAGATGGGATCGAGGGAGGAATAGCAATACGGCACGCAAAAGCGCGAAAGGTCGTATTGCGAGATGGTAGCCCTCCGCTCCATCGTGTTTCGAAAAGAGGCCGGTATCGGGCTTACCACTCAAAATACAGGCGGATCACCGTTGCGGGGGCAGCGCCGGAATACCGGACTTCCCGTTTAACCTTCTCAGCCCATCCAGGGCAGAAGGCACCTCTTATCGTGGTCGCGAAACTAGTGGAAAGGTACCGGAAAGTCAACAGAAGCCAAAAAGCCCCCTATATCGCGTCATAAGTAATTAGACGCTAGGCTCTGGAGCCATTCTCCGAGGTAAGCCCCTTCCATTTCAAATACAAAAACTAATTCGGGTTAAGTGAAGATCAGTGAGTTTTTTAGACGAGATTCAACAACTATTTTTCTACGGAGAAAGAAAGCACTACCGATAATTAAAAATCACGCCAACCTATCCCCCGGTGGAACCGGGCATAGCAAATTTAATAAAAATTCATTTATCCCTCATCCTGCTAAAAATACAAAGCACAACTGTCACCCTAAGGCAAATTTTTACTTGACCGGCAAAAACTACAAGTGTAGTCTTTGTGGCTAACAGTGTAGTTAAAAGGTTATCAGTATGATTGTTTCAGCTTCAGAGCAGGTAATCCTTGAGGTTCTATGGAAGGACCACCCTCTTACAGTGGGGCAGATTATTGAACGGGTACAGGAAACTTCTGACTGGCACCCAAATACCATAAAAACCATGCTAAGCAGACTGGTAACAAAGGGGTCACTTGAGAGAAGCAAAGATGGCAAGCGCTATTTTTACTCTCCCGCTATTTCAAGGGATGATGTTGTTGAGGAGGAAACGAAGGGGCTCCTGTCACGTTTTTTCAATGGGAAAATGGCTCCTTTACTTGCACACTTCGCCCAGCATAAAAAGATATCGGCTCAAGATCTAAAAGAGATTGAAGAAATCTTAGATAAACTGAAGAATAAAAATGATTGAGTGGTTATATAGAACATCAGTTGAAATCACTCTACTCATTGGCTTGGTTCTACTGCTAAAGGGTTTGGTCCGACGTTATCTGGGTGCACAGATAGCATTTCTACTCTGGCTAATCCCTTTAGCTAGGTGCTTTATGTGGCAAAAACCTGAAGTCGAAATTGCACTAATAGAGTATCAAGCCTTTTCATCTGATCAAATCTCAATAACGATATTTCCCAATCCAAATGTTGCGGCCCTTTCTCCTGACCTTTATTTGATCTGGGTCTGGTTGGTCGGCCTCTCCATCTGGACGGGTTATAGACTCTTTTCTATATACGCGCTTAAAATTCATTTAAACCAAAATCGACAACCTACCCTCACCGAAGAGATTATCAATATATATAAACCCTTAGCACTGAAAGCCCATAACATATATAAAACACAGATACCATCTGCTCCATTTGTTACAGGGCTATTCAAGCCCACTGTATACTTACCGGATGACTTCCATTCACGATACAACAAAATTCAGCAACGCTGCATTCTAGCCCATGAACTCTCTCACATAGAACGTAAGGATTTATGGATCCAATTAATCTACGAAATTGTCCGCGCTGTATTTTGGTTCAACCCATTAATTCATATAGTCGGCCCAATAATCCGAGAAGACCAGGAGCTGGCATGTGACCACCGGACACTAAAAAATAGCAGTAACGACGAGCGCTTAGAATATGGTCGCGCGCTAACAGAACGTTTGCACGTGAACATCCTCCCCGCCACTATGGCATTCTTATTAAACCAAAAAGAGAGATTTATTATGCTTGAAAAACACCACAGCTCAACTGTAAAAACGACAGCGGGTGCCCTCCTTGTTCTTACAGTCGGATTTATTGCTCTAACCCAGACACCACATGTAGTTGCCGATGATTCATCCTGGCCAAAGGAAACCATGCAACTTAACTTTGAGGACATCCCACTAAGTGAAATGACCAGAATGATTTTCAACTTTGCCCAACAAGATGTCGTCGGCATTGAGCAGCTATCAAATCAAAAGGTTACACTCAGAATTGACTCTGTAAAGCCCTACCATGCCGCAAATACACTATTGAAGTGCTATGGGTTTAAAATGGAACAGCGCAATAACTACTATGCAATAATTCAAGATTATCCAGACAAAAATAATTACGATTCACCCAAAGACTGCATCAAGGCAAAACTTGACTAGAGCAAGCAACAACTTCTACCAGACAGAATAACTTAAGGTACCTCTGAGTATACTAACTCGCGAGTCAGGCGTACTTTTATCATACAAAGCACTAATTGTGCTTGACCAACTTGATGGTAGATATCCAACCCCCATAGGCAATATATCGATATATGCAGAGCAACCCACAACGTGGATTACCAGCAATATTCAATTGAAATTTTAGATAAGCGAACATATGAAAATAAGACCACCTAGAGAGATTCTGAGACATTACAGAATTCTCCAGAGACTTCCTAGCTATTATCAAATGACACAAGCCAATCTTTGTAATATTTATCTGCATATTGGCGAAAGAATGGAAACAGCCAAGATGCACTTCTATCATTGAGGTTAAACCCACTTTCATCATCAATAATTACATCATCATCAACTATTCCTGTAAGTGCATGATGTAAAGCTGAAGCGCACAGTAGAAATTGCCCGATGGAGTCTGCTATAGGCCTAAAGTCCCACTCTCCAGCCCCATGCATGGCACGGTATACCGTTGAATGTCTGCCACCTTCGGCCAAATCAACAATGATGGGATCTGCTCCCTCATCCGCAAATAAGAACCAGGTTTTATCCCAGTGAGATATCGGCTTATTTTCAACCGGGTTGTAGTTATATCCATTCATCAGCCATGACAAACGCCCTGCACTATATAGATCAAGGGGGTTTCCCACACACTCAAAAAATTGGCTATGGGCTGGTGCATAGCTGACAATGTACTCTTGAAATTCCTCAGAAAAAATCACATTCCCTTCCTGTTGCAATTTAGAGTATAGAGAACCCCCTCCCCCCTGAAAGCCAAAATCTGCTTTTGTAAAACTACCAATTAACTCGATATAGTCTTTAATATTCATATAGTGGAACTCCTATCACTACTTATCAACCCATTTAAAACCAGGCAACTACGCCAACAGTGTACTTAACTCCCTTACACACCCCTATCTATCTTGACGTACCAACTAAAGCACAGCCAGCACCCACAAAAGTTGAGCCGAGTAGTCGGCTAAAAAACCGGCTTGAAGTAAAGTTTCTCGACCTTATCTTGGCACCCCCGGCCAGCAACATATAGCAAAATAAACAACTAAAAGATAATGCCATAAAGCTGAAAACCAGCAGTATAAACTGAGGCAATAGCGGGCCTGACAATGAGATAAACTGTGGGAAAAGTGCGGTTGTGAAAATAATTGCCTTGGGGTTAGTTAAGGCAATGGAGACCCCTTGTATATAAAAGCTCAATAATCCACGTTGATTATTACAAGGGATCTGCGTGGATTCCATTCGCCCTATACCATTTCTCCAAAGCTTAACACCCATATAGATTAGATAGCCAGCGCCCAGGAGCTTTACTACTGTAAACGCTATTGAGGAATTTAGGACAATCGTACTCAACCCAATAACAGAGAGTCCGGACATTACCAACAGCCCAGAGATGTTGCCCAAAGCTGTAAGCACTCCCGCTCTGACACCGGCAGACAGGGTGTTGATAGAAACCAGTAGTGCCGCAGGCCCCGGAGTAGCGGTTGCCAAAAGAGCAATTGAACAAAAAGCCAGCCAATTTTCAAGCGTCATTAGATGCACCTTAAACAACCATTACTAAACCTGAAGAAAAACTACAACATCTCAGCCGATCAACCTTATTCTTCGCGCGCCATATAAACGGCCAGCCCATCCCGCCCAGGGAAGCACAAAAACCAAAACCCAAAAGAGTACGCCCAAAAACAAGTGGACTGTATCTTCAGCACTATTACAAACCTGTTTGGATGCACATAAATCCGACACTGAAATAACAGCAATCGCAGATATAGCCAAAGAAGAACTGATTACATACATAACCGCTACTATCAATCTCCGAGTCTTTCCAGGATATTCATACTCATATGATTCAGTACGTTCCTCAAGCACTTCATAGCTTGGCAACAAAGCCGGGGCCTTAACAACCACTAACGACATAGAAATAAAATCATGTAGCGCCTGATATTTTTTTGAGGTAAGAACAAAGATTAATGAAGGAACTCCCAAAAGCAATTTAAACAACGTTCTGATTATTGCCTGAACGATATTGATCCTTTTATCACTTGCTATTTTACGGATACGAACACCCACAAGATGATGCCCAACACTCCCTCCAGTTAAGGAGACCAATACCGGCTCAAATAATACAATCAACAGCAAAATTAAAACTGATTGATATACTTCATTTGTGAAGTCTATACTCGTACCAATAGCTATCGAGAGAACAGTAACGGCAATCAGCACTAAAGAATCAATCATCAACGCTCTAAATCTTCTGGAAAGTTTCGGGTACATATTAACTACAGTCTTTGTTTGCAGAATTTCTCGGGAATGCATCTCTATATATCAGATTTCTATATTCCCCTAAAGCTATTTCAGCATACCGATGCTTAAAAAATCACCTTTATGGAAGTTGTAACTCACTATCCGTACGATGGTACCTCTCGAACCTATCCCTATGATTTTGAGCCGCCACACAAAACTAATACAGGAGCTATACGACCAAGAAATACTCTTTCTTTTAAGCCGTGATAGCTCCCGAACATAGCTTACTATTCATCCAGAATGACACTAAACCCACCATAAATCATTCGCTTGCCATCAAATGGCATGGGATTATGTTCTGGATGCATCCTGGGGTCATCAACAATCGCTCGCCAGGCAGAGTTTCGGACTTTTTTAGATGGCCAGATAATCCAGGAGAAGACCACGGTTTCATCTTCAGCGCATTTTACAGCGATGGGAAAAGAGGTTATTTCACCTTGTGGGATATCATCACCCCAGGCTTCTACAACCCTTAGCGCACCCTGCTCTTTAAATACCTCCGCAGCAATTTTTGCATGCCTAATATAATCATCTATATTCGCTGTAGGCACAGCGGTGACAACCCCATCTACATAAGACATTATTATAACCCTCCAGATTGACCTTGAATTTAAATACCAACTCTAGATTAGGTGCGGGTGACGGCCTTTAACCCTCCAGTTTTCCTCTATGTAACACAACGTCAAAAGATATTCTTCTGCATTCTTTCAACACAATCCAAATCTAGACAATTTGACACAGACTTATCCAATAAACTTTCTATCAATACTCCTTCGCTCAGCTGAAGATCATATGGAACCCAGCTCATAATCACAGATAAAATCATATTGCTCTTGTGTATCAGGAACTGGAACACCTCTCGCAGCGCTTACTGTGTCAATGGCCTCCTGAGAGGCAACGCCCTCTTTAACCAAAAGGCAAGGTGCAACCATCCCCGTACGACCAATGCCCGCGCGGCAGTGAACAGCAATCTTGCTACCCAGCGTCAGCAGACCATAGAGCTGATCAAGTAAAGCGCCAAATGGAACTGATGCAGGAAGTCCTCGGTCCCGAATACTATGGCGGATAAACTTTATTCCGTACTTTTTTAAAATCTCTCCCTCAGACTTCAATCCAAGCTCACTCTCCTCAGACTCCTCAAGGAGAGAGACAACCGTATCCACGCCCTCTGAAATAAAATGCCGAACATCATCCTCCAAATAATCACTCGATGGCTTTGGCATCACGTACAATTTTCCTGCTCCAATTGTGCAAACGGAATATATATTTGGAATCATAAAAAGGCCTCCAATATAGAGCTGACTGAGCACACTTGGAGTACCTCAATAGCTCGAAAATACCTGTGAAGATTCTGAGGGTTAAATATTAGACACAGATTATTATAAATGTCCACAGGACATAACAAAACCTGTAATTTGAAGGCTATAGAGCCCCTGAATAGCTCTTTGATGCCTCTGAGCCTCAGAGCAGTCACAAGCAAGGCGCGGCTTTGTAGGGATGCCTAGAGTAACACTGAGTGTGAACCACCCTGAAAGGTCCACAGATATATTATGGAATGATTCAGAGGTTCCCAATGCACCCTTCTTCAAAGATTCAAGTAAGCCTGACACTCCTGTTAGGCAGGCTGAGGCTCTCTTTGCGGGGATGACCGTTTTGCGACAGTAATGGATTTGTCCGGTATCGGTAGAGCAATCGATGGCTGTTGCTGTGCCTGACTAGCGGCCATTACCATAGTGTTACCATGGCGAGCAGCGGTGACAAGCGCATCATTATCTGCAATCGCACTTAAAAAACGCAATGCTTCATCGGCACTAGTACCGGCTTTGACCAGAACCTTAATGGCCTCGGCGGCACTTTCAGCGTACATCCGCCGCGCCTCCCCCATCATTTTCATACGAATCTTCACAGACTGGCCATCTGCCTTAGCTTTACCTGCTTCGCGCTCCCGAATTGCCTCAGCTTCATAAGCTGCGGCCTGCCTTTCACGCTGCATCTCTATAACTTTATTTGCCTGAATCTCTACTGATTTGGGTAGACGCGGTTCACCTGATAGCACATCGATAATCTGAACTCCAAAACAATGGAAGAAATGACGAAGCTGTTCTTTAGCCTTGTCAGCTATCTGGTCTTTGTTATTGTAGACATCTTCAAGCTTGATACTATTGGCAATTGGAATAGCGATATCTGTTACAATAGACTTTAGCTGTGCTTGATAATCTTCCAATTCATATAGTGCCTTATGCGCAAGATGCACATCGGTGGTTATCTGGTGCTGCACTTTGAGAACCAAACCAAAAGTGACATGATTACTCGTTTTAAGGGTAAGTTCTACAGGCACTTCATTCAAGGCTGTAGAGGCTTTCTTGTCAACCCAGGACAAAAAAGGCACAATCAGGTTGAGACCAGGAGTCGCCGTTTTCCAGTATGCACCCAAAAACAATACAAAGTGATATTGTCTAGGCTCTACAATAACGATGGCTTTGGCAAGTAAAACAACCACTACCACTGCAAATACAGGTGACCACACTAAAAAGCTTTCAAAATCTTGTCCAAACATACTCTAGCATTCCTAACCAGGAAGATTATTCCATAGCATAAAGTCAAACGCTCAAAAAATAAGGCTGAAATTATACCCTTAGAGTCACCGCCAAAAAGGTTCCAGAAATCCACTTAAAAAACCTTTTACCAACCAATTGTGAAAACAAATCCTGCCAGACAGCGCAACCAGTCTATAGCCATATTTTTTAGCCTATAATCACCGAAAAATCATATTACTCTTACACGTCAGAAACTGCCCCCTCCTTTTTAGCCTAAGGGCAAGTTGTAACCATACCCGCACGATCAGCAACCGTGTGATAATAAACGGCAATATTATTAGGCAATACAAGTAGACCATTCAGCCATTCAAGCAAAGAGGCAAGCTGAACTGACTCTAAAACTCTCGACTGAGGATACTAATGCCACAACTGTCTCGCTTAAGATATATCGCATTACCGATGCTTTCGGAATACTAGCTATAACAAGCCAAAAAATACAAACACCCGCCGATTCAACTCAGCTGTACGCAAAGGTGACTGAGGATCAAAGCCATAAAAAAGGACGACACCCTGTTCCATTAAAGCCTTAAGTTTGGCATCGCCCGCTTTGCGAAGTGAAGATTAATTATGCTGACAGCTAGAAAAGCATACTCTAAACGCTTCTGACCTGGTAGGAGGGCTGGCCTATAAAGATAAAGCTATCCAAAAGCCCCCCTCCCACAATAAGTATCTATAGAGCGCCGCCTACTATGTAGTCAGCCCCGCCTACTCCGTATCAAACAGGTTGTAGTTCTCTCTGAAGTCTCGGCTTTGTTATTGTAGTGGGTTTTTCTGACACCGGCAGCGCAACAGATACTTGCGGCTGAGTTTGACTGCTGGCCATCAAGGCCGCGCTGCCATGGCGCGCAGCAGTAACAATCGCATCATTATCTGCAATCGCGCTCAAAAAACGTAATGCTTCATCGGCGCTAGTACCGACACTGGTTAGTGTCTTGATAGCTTCAGCGGTACTTTCAGCGTATATCCGCCGAGCCTCCCCCGCCTTCTTCATCCGAATCCTTACCGACTCACCATCTGCCTTAGCTTTGCCCAGCTCTCGCTCCTGGATTGCCTTAGCCTCGTAAATCGCTGCCTGCTTCTCACGCTGCATTTCCATAACTCTATTCACCTGAGCCTCTACTGATATTGGCAGGCACGGTTCACCCGATAGTACATCGACCACCTGTATACCAAAATTATTGAAAACGTGACGAAGCCGCGTTTTAACCTTATTCGCTATTTGCTCTTTTTGGCTATAGACCTCTTCAAATTTAATACTGTTAGCAATTGGAATGGCGGCATCTGTCGCAAAGGACTTCAACTGGATTTGATAATTCTCCAGTTCGTACAGAGCCTTATACGCGCGCTTCACATCGGTAGTCACCTGGTGTTGCACCTTAAGGATCAACCCAAAAGTAACTTGATTACTTGTCTTAAGGGTGAGCTCTACAGGGGTCTCCTTTAAGGCCGTAGAGGTTTTTTTATCGACCCAGGAGAGAAAAGGAACAATCCAGTTAATCCCTGGCGTAGCTGTTTTCCAATATCTACCTAGAAATAGTACAAAGTGATACTGTTTGGGTTCTACAAGAACGACAGACTTGGCAAGCAATAAGACTATTACCAATGTAATCACAAATGGCCAAAACAATAAATCCTGAAAGAGCTGCTCAAACATTACTCATCCCCCCGATTAAACAAACCAATTAACAAGGCAAATTTAAGCCCCCAAAACCAGGATATAAGTCATACCCCGGCATCCCCAAAAAACCACATTGACATATAAAAACAAAACACTTTCCGATCATGAAAAATATATTCGATATTGAAGCGATCGCCCACACTACAACTCTTGCTTCACAAGCAAAAATCAAATCATACCGATCTTGCACATCAGGAACTGGAATATATATTGCCGTTCCTCCCCTCTCTCAACTGCTTCTAGAGATGAAACACCCCTTTTAGAGAAAACACAAGATACAACCTGCTCCTATAAGCGGCACCAATGCGACAATGAACGACCGGGCTTCACCTCGATATCAACAAGCTATAAAACCTATCAACCGGTCGAGCGAACCACTATATTCAAACACTAAGCGCTTTATTGAACCGTATCTTTTAGACTCAAAGTAAATTTTGATTATCCGAACTTTCTAAAATAGCAGACAAGATTTTACCCTCAGAATCAACGCTTTCTATCTTTGAACCTCCAAGATTGATGCTGTATTTCACACATCTTCAGACTATCCTGCACTACAGCTTAATCTTTAATAAGCACACTCAGAAATTACAGGCCAAAGGTTTTAACGGGAAATTTCGAGCGCTATTCAAAACCTTTGCGGTGGACTCAACTGGCATATAGCCCAGATAGTAGAAGTTAAGCTTCATATGGAAACTTCGGTCTAGCGGAACATATAAGCAATAAAGGAGGCGCCCCATAGAAAGAGGGCTCATCTAGCAATACGGGAAGCAACACAAGTAATAAAAATATTATTTATATTTCAGCGTTTGCTTACAAACCTAAACACGGCAGGTTAATAATACAAATTGCGGTAGAATTAGCCGCATAGGCTATCAGGGTATTTAGCCGCCCATTGAGCCACCTCTACAGCAACACAAATCACAATAACGACTCTTTCTGATCTGAGCCACCTGACTGCGTACCCTAGCGGAAAAAACTGCCTTGCCGTTTCAGGCCGTTCATTTAGTGCTGCAGATTATTGGCAGCTTTTACTACAACTCTGAAAACTGAATACTCAGAGATAGAGACTACGACGCCCATCTTAAGCGCCAACCATAAATCCCGCGCATATCTTTTATCCCCCTATACGCCATAACCTCACCTAGCAACCCCAAAACCTCAATAAAGCACCAGGAAGAATTAGAGCTTTACGCACCAGTTTATCAAGCCTCTCCCACACAACCCCGCTTCCACCCACCCATTAACTCTTTGGAATATTTAATTAATTGTTTTTTTATTTTTAAATTTTCCATTGAAGTCGTGATTGTCAGATAGAAATCATTATACCCTTCTGAAAATGAACAGTTACTTGCCTCTCCCTTGCGACCACCCGCACGACTACAATATGCAACATAGTATTCACTTAGTGATAAGGGAACCACAGCATTTGCTGCTGGGGGTCTATTGAGTACATGCCAAATAACATAAGGTGGGGGCTCCGAAGACCAGCTTACACTATAAAGGAGCCCCCCATCATCCTCCGATATGCTTGAAGAAGAAAAATCACCTTCGAGCCTTAAAACATCTGAATAAGAGGCGCCAGATAGCCAACGGTTAATATCAGAAGATGAAGCGACCTTAAGATTCAGAACTAAAACCGCCGGCAAACCATAGTCATCTATAACGTACTCATTGATATTTTCCTGCACCAAGCTGGGCGCTATTATAAACTGAACACTTCCGAAATTATGATCATGGTTACCAAAAAATTGAGAGGCACTCTGACTTTGATCTAGAACATCAATGTCCAGGTCATTTTCTGGCATGCAAAATTTAGTAGACCCAAGCTCTATTTCTTGAAAGTCATCTTGTGAAAATGAATAAGCAGTATAAATTATAAACACCAAAACGATAGTTGCAAGCATCATATTTGAAGTTCGCATTACCGTACCCCGACCTGAGGGCCAATGAAGTCACAAGCACTGCACCAAACTGGCCGATATGTACTGGCCGGCAAATTAAATAGAGTGCCTCCAAACAACCAAGCCCCATCCGACCCCAATAAAAATGAGACAACACCATGTCTTTTGAAAACAATATGGTGATATTCAGAAACCTGCTGAGGACTAAGAACGCCAGGTATATTACCAGCACACATCCTTAGGTCCTCCATGACATACTTAGCATGCTCCACCATAAGATCCACCCCTAACTGATTTAGCTTTTCAGGATTGTTACGCAGCCCAGTCAGCCAATTGGCAACTTTACCATTAACCCCACAATCTACCGGCCATAATCAGATCTCAAAATTTCAGCCTCTTTTAAATCGATATTCTATTACCCAAAATCAACATGATACCCTGCTAAAAAATCAATCATTTCTGAATCATTGCCACTATCGTAAAATCGAATCATCTTGGCATCAAACTCAAGTTTTGATTTTGCCGGCACTAAAACAGGGGAAATGCCCTCAGACAGTAGAACACCATTCATCATTAGACGACCGGTGCACTTATTCCCACTTCCAAAAAATTGGTTGCGAGCCATTTGTAAGAACAGGGAGTAAGCACGTACCTTAGTATCCCGGATCATTCCGAGCTTATCTATCATCTCGTGCCACTGGGCATCCAAGGCTTTAGCCTGTGATGGAATGTATTCAGCACCCGGTATGCGTGCATTATTTACGCTAAAACAGCACCTATCTCGGGGCTCTTTTTGGGTAGCAAAATTTTGTAGGCTACACGCGACCTCTTTTGTTACCTCAAAGCATTCGGTCTCGATCAGCCGAAATAGCATTTCCCAGCTCGCCTTCTGATTGAGCACCAGGTTCTGATCACTCAGGGTATACCCTCCAACAGCAATCCCTTCCAATAGCGTTTGAACCTCTGGGAATGTGAAAGGTGAATTTTCCAGGGCGGCACTATCAAATACAAGCTGAGCTATATAGTGCTTGCACTGGAAAAGCAATTTTTTATTCATATAAAAACCCATGACAATCGACCGATATAGACTGCCTACCTCACGCTATAAAACCCAAAGCAGGCAGCCAAAGGAAGTATCAGCTCTAAGAGGCCTCCTGCTCCCTCCCGTGCACAATCCGATAAAGCAGTGGCAGAACAAAAAGGGTTAACAGCGTTGAGGAGATAATCCCTCCAATCACTACAGTTGCCAAAGGCCTCTGCACTTCAGCGCCAGTACCCACATTTAAAGCCATGGGCACAAATCCCAGACTGGCAACCAGCGCGGTCATCAGTACTGGGCGCAGGCGGATCATCGCGCCGTCGATAATGGAGGTTAGCAGCTCACCGCCCTGCTGGCGCAGCTGCCGGATAAATGACAGCATTACCAGGCCATTTAGCACCGCCACACCGGAGAGGGCGATAAACCCTACCCCGGCAGAAATCGACAGCGGCATCCCCCGCAGCCACAGGGCCAGGACACCGCCAGTCAGTGCCAGAGGTACTCCGCTAAAGATAATCAAGGCATCCCTGAATGAGCCGAAGGCCATAATCAGCAGACTGAGAATTACCAGTAGCGTCAGTGGCACTACGATGGAAAGACGCGTACTGGCGGACTCCAGTTGCTCGAAAGTGCCGCCATAAACCAGCCAGTAACCTGCGGGCAGGGAAACTTGTTGCTCTATCCGCGCCCTCGCCTCCTCGACAAAAGAGCCCAAATCTCGATCGCGCACGTTGGCCGTCACCACCACTCGGCGCTTGCCGTTTTCACGACTGATTTGATTGGGGGCTGGGGTCATTTCCAGACTGGCCACCTCAGATAAAGGGACATAACGGCCCAATGGGCTGCCGGCCGGCAGGGGTACAGGAAGATCGCCCAGATTTTCGTAATCCCGACGCAGCTCTTCCGGTAGGCGTACAACCAATTGGAAACGGCGGTCGCCCTCGTAAATCAGCCCCGCTTCTTCACCCCCAATAGCGGTCGAGAGCAAATCCTGTAGGGTTTTGAGGTCGATGCCGTAGCGGGCCAGCGCGATACGCTTGGGAACAACCGAGAGAACCGGTAGGCCCTCCACTTGCTCTACTCGCGTGTCGGCAGCGCCTTCAATCCCATTCAGTACGCCGAGGATTTCATTGGCAGAGGCTACCAGCTGCTCCAAATCATCCCCGAATACTTTGATCCCCAGGTCTGCACGCACTCCAGAAATCAATTCATTAAAGCGCATTTGAATCGGCTGGGTGAACTCGTAGTTATTACCGGGCAACTGCCGAATAGCTTGTTCGATCTCTGCAACCAGTTGCTCTTGTGGCAACTTGGGGTCGGGCCACTGGTCTCTGGGTTTCAGGATCACAAAGTTATCGGCCACATTGGGCGGCATTGGATCTGTAGCCACTTCCGGGGTGCCTATTTTTGCAAACACTTTGTCTACTTGGGGAAACTCTTTAATACGCTGCTCCAGTAGACGCTGCATTTCCACCGATTGCTCCAGACCGGTTCCCGGAATACGCAATGCGTGCAGTGCGATATCGCCTTCGTCGAGTCGAGGTATAAATTCAGAACCCAACGTGGTGGCCAGCCAACTACACAACAGCACCAGTGCCAGCGCTGCGGAAAGCACCAGCCAGCGCACTTTCATCGCTGCGATTAGCAGCGGCTTGTACAGGGATTTGCTGACTGCGATTACCTTGTTTTCTTTCTCACTGATTTTTCCGCTGAGGAAAACGGCAACTGCGGCGGGAACCAGGGTCAGCGAAAGAATCAGCGCCGCTAACAGGGCTATAACCACGGTGGCGGCCATGGGGTGGAACATCTTGCCTTCCACACCGGTTAGGGTGAACAGCGGGATATACACCACAGTAATGATCAACACACCAAATAAGCTGGGGCGAATTACCTCATTGGTGGCTTGGAATACCAACTCTAAGCGCTCTTGCAAGGAGAGCTTAGAGCCGCTGCGCCGTTGATCTTCGGCGAGCCGGCGCACCGCGTTCTCCACGATAATCACGGCCCCATCGACGATCAGGCCGAAATCGAGGGCGCCGAGGCTCATCAGGTTGGCGGAAACACCGGTTTGCACCATGCCAAAAATAGTGGCGAGCATGGACAGTGGGATTACTGCGGCAGTGATAACAGCGGCTCGAATATTCCCCAGTAGCAGAAACAGCACCGCGATCACCAGCAGCGCTCCCTCAATAAGGTTTTTCTGCACTGTGGCAATGGCTTTATCGACCAGGGTGGTGCGATCGTAAACCGCTTCCACCTTGATACCCTCGGGTACGGTGGACTTTACCCGCTCCAAAGCCGCCGTCACATTGCCAGCCACTTCGCGGGAGTTCTCCCCCACCAGCATCATGGCAGTACCCAGCACAGTTTCTTCGCCATCGCGAGTGGCCGCGCCGGTGCGCAGCTCTTTACCGATAGCGACTTCGGCCACATCCGAAATTTTCACCGGTACCCCGGCGCGGCTGGTAATAACCACGCCCTCAATATCGGCGATACTTTGCAGCTGCCCCGGTGAACGCACCAGCAGCTGGCGGCCATTATTCTCCAGATAACCGGCGCCGCGACTCTCGTTGTTGCGGCGCAAAGCCTCGGCGATATCCTCCATGGATACATCAAAATTGAGCATCTGCCGGGGGTCTGGCGTTACGTGATACTGCTTGTTGTAGCCGCCAATGGTGTTCAATTCCGTTACACCGGATACCAGTGACAGCTGCGGTTTGATAATCCAGTCCTGGATTTCCCGCAGTGCAGTGGCATCGTAGGGCTGCCCGTTCGGCTGGGTAGCGCCGGGCAGCGCCTCCACGGTGTACATAAAAATCTCACCGAGCCCGGTGGCAATGGGCCCCATCTCGGGCTCCAGCCCCGGGGGCAGATTGCTTTTGATCGCACCGAGGCGATGGCCAATTAAGTTGCGGGCAAAATAGAGGTCTGTGCCCTCGTTAAACACGGCGGTGACCTGGGATAACCCATAGCGGGAAATTGAACGGGTGTATTCCAGGTTGGGAAGCCCGGCGAGCGCCGCCTCCACCGGGTAGGTAATCCGCTGCTCAGCCTCTAAAGGAGAGAAACCGGGGGCTTCCGTATTAATCTGAACCTGAACATTAGTGATGTCCGGGACGGCATCAATCGGGAGTTTCTGGTAACTCCAAAGCCCCAGCCCTATCAACACAAAGATCAGGGACAAAACGAAGTGGCGCCGCTCAATTGAGAAGCGCAGGATGCTTTCAATCATCTTGTGGCCTCAATTAATGGTGGTGGGCAGCGCCGGATTTTTCGATATCCGCTTTGATCAAGTAGCTGTTCTCGGTGACATAGCGATCACCCGGGTTGAGGCCACTCAGCACCTCTGTCACGCTGCCATCGCTGCGCCCCAGTTTTAACGGGCGAATTTCGTAGACATCCCCAACTTTGATAAACACCACGGTCCCGTTGCGAAATGGTTGCAGTGCGCGGTTCTCCACCACTAAAGGCGCGGGGGTCTCGCGGGTTACCACCCGGGCCTCAACCATCAAGTCTGTTGTCCAGAGATCGTTGGGGTTATCAATCACGGCCCTGGCTATCGCAAAGGGTTGACCATTACCGCCGGGAGCGAGGCTGGCAATCGTTGAGTCGAAAGTGCGATCCCCGGCCGTAATAGTCACTTTCTGACCCAGGTTGATCTGGTCGCGACGAGTGGGGAAAACCTGTAACTCAGCCCACAGCTGGCTGTAGTTGGCAATTGTAAACAACACCCGCTCGCCGCTGAACTCTCCCCCACTGGCCTGCTTATCGATAATGTGGCCGCTAATTGGCGCCACGAGTGGATAGGTTTGCAGGCTGTCATTGGATTCTATAGTCGCGAGCTTTTCCCCTTTTTCTACCCAGTCCCCGAGGGCTTTTTCGATAGTGACGAGGGTTCCCGGGTAACGGGCTCGCACATGACTGAGGCTGCGATGATCAACCGTCGTCTTGCCGTATAGGGTGACACTTTCTTTGATAGTACCGGGGCCAGCCACTGCGGTTTTAATTCCGGCCTTTTGCGCCATTGATTCGGGAATTTTTACCCGACCCTCATGGGATTCATATTTCCAGTCGGTGCGCTCACCGTTAAGAAAAACCGAAACCGAAACATCAAAGGAGTGCGGTTCGCCTCCAATACCCCCACCACGGAAAAACCCGGTATCGGCATCCCAGGTAAAAGGAATTTGATCTACTTGGCCGCCGAGTCTTTCCAGCTCTACCGCGAGGCGCGCATTTTCCAAGGGCTTACCATTGCGACTAATCCAGGCACGGAGCTCCGGCTGGACGCCCCGCTGGAAAGTCAGCAGCTCTACGGTGAGATCATCCGCTTTCAACAGGCGACCGCCATTGGGCCCCCGGGGCTCTTCGTGTTTATCGTGTCCGCCGTGGTTACCGCTGGCATAACTCTGCGGTGCGCACCAAACCCCTGACAACAACAGGGAGAAGGACAATATCGCCAGCCGAATCGCTTTAGTTGGTTTACTCATTATTTCAATCCAGAATTATTTACTGCTATCAACGCCCATAGGGCTGGCGGTCAGTTGTTCAATCTCTGCGCCAAACAGAAGTACCGATCGCGCGGCCTCGATTCGCTCGCGCTCGGCATTGAGCAATTCTTCTCTTGCGGAAATCAGATCCACGTAGGAATCCCGACCGCGTTGGTAAGCGCGATCCACCTCTGTTAACGCTTGGCGAAGTTTGGGAATAACTGAGCCCCCTAAGGTCTCGACAGTATTGAGGGCCTGCTCACGGCTGGTTACTGCCCAGTAAAGCTGCGGGTAGAGTCGGAGTAGTGCCGCTTCTCGGCGCAGCATCACTTCATCCAGTTCTGCCATGGCTGTTAACTCAGCACCGCGATTGCGTTTGGCAGTAAACAGGGGGGCATTAAAGCCCGCGAGGACTGCACTTTCATCGACAGCCCGATTCGTGCGAAGGCCGGCATACCAGCCGATATCCGCTCTGGCATTTGCCCGGGTTAAGCGCAATTGGGAGGCTTGCAAACGCTCCTCAGAGGCAAAGCGGGCTATGGCTGGATTGCCCTCGGCCCGAGCATAGAGCACCTCAAAACCCTCGCTCGGCTCAAAGCGATACAGCTCGGCGGAGTCCACCCGGTAATTTTGCCTCGGCTTTCCCCACAGGGCTGACAGCGCATGCTTGTAATACTCCAGCAGACTCCGATCGCGCTGTTGCGCGAGGGTTGCTTTGGCCAGCGCAGATTCCGCCCGCAGGCGCTCAGATACCGGGCTGGCCGCCGCGCGCACCCGCGCACTAACTGCCGCCAAAGTTTCGCGGGCAAGAGAGACTTTCTCTTGCGCCAAAACTACCAGCTCCTGAGCGGCGAGCACCTGGGTATAGCGGCGGATAACCTCTGCCAACAGGTCCAGCGCCTTGGCCTGCTCATCCGCAATTAACAGGTCGCGCTGCGCATTGACGATATCGATACGCGCCTGGCGCTTGTTACCCAGTTCGACGACTGACGACAGGGTTACGGTCAGTTCGAACTCGTTGTCCGCATTATCCTCCGGGTCCGGGAGGTTATCCTCACCGTAGTGCTTGTACTCCGTCTCAACGCCCAGCTCCACTGCCGGTTTTAATGCGGCAGTCTGCCCGGCACCCTCCAGCCCCTGCTTTCGCAATGGAAATACAGCGAGTTCCGGGTTCTGCGCGAGCGTAAGCTCAATCGCGTCCGGAAGTGTCAGCAAGTCCCCTTTCTGCGCCAGCGTTGCTTGCGCAGATAAACTCAAAATGGTCGCCACCAGGAGTTTGGCGGTTGCACGACCAGCCACGCTCTCGCAGAGCGCGCGATAAAAATCCATGGAATTCTCCCAAATCACATCCTATCGGCGCACACAACTACAGCGCTTTATTGCTATAGCGGCATACGCAGTAATTGACCAATCAGACTTGGGTTATAGGGGGGCGCAACAGAGGAGAGAAATAACCTGAAGGCACTGCTCCAGCAGCGACTTCACCATAGCTCAAAGAACCCCACAAAAGGGGTTGGTAGGACTGCCCCAGAAGCCCCGTTGCATTGATACCGTGGCAATGGCAACAGTGATTGCAAAAGTCTAATACCTGCGCAGATGGATCATCTCCGAGGCTGGAGACGGGGGCAGAGGGACTGGTTGGTTCATCGGGCGTATCCGCCACAGAGCCCTGCGAAGGGCCTGTATGGCTGGAGGAAAAGTGGATAGTGATATCTTCCAGCTCATCGTGACTGTCATAGAAAGCCCCTGCGGTCTGGAAGACCAGCAGCGCAATCAACAAAAATGACAGTCGAACCACATTCATAGAAACAGCGAAACTTGGAATGGTGAAGCGACTCTAGCAAACAAGTCCCCCTCACTCAATCCAATGATGACAACACTCCGCCAGAGAGGGAAACTTGGCGGGTCTTAGTAGCCCGACCTCACTGGTTTCGGGAAGCATAGCTTATCCCCTTTCAGCTCAGGAACCGCCGAACAGCGGGCGCGAAGGTTCTCCTCTACACTGATTTAAATGCCACAACTATGGCTACGCATTGGGAGGTACCGCTAAATGCTTGCTCTTCACACCTTCGGCGGCTTGGCTAGGACGCTGCTTCTTGCAGCGGCGGTGGTCATCCCCCCCACTGTCGCTGCCCAAGCCCCTGCCCCACAGACCGATAAAACCCAAGCGGGGACTGCATCGTCAGAGGAGTCCCTAGACCCGAAAGCGATGGCGGCACTGAAACGTATGGGGAATTACCTCGGCAATCTCAAAATGCTGACTTTCAATGCCGATATTTTCACTGAGGTAGTGCTGGAGAACCAGGAGAAGCTCCTGATTGGCGGTACCGTCGAGTACATCGCAATGCCGCCAAAACAGCTGCGCGTAGACTTAAAGACAGATTCAATTACCCGCCAGTTTATTCACAGTAGCGACAAGTTCACGGTTATTGCTCCCCGCGACGGTTATTTCGCCGAGATGGAGGCCCCCCAACCTACCGCGCAAATATTGACTAAAGCCGCCCAGGAATACGGTATTGAAATACCCTTTGCCGACCTTCTCGAGTGGGGCAGAAAGAAAAATGTTTGGTCCGGCATTAAAGAGGGCTTTCTGGTAAACCGCCCTATGATCAACGGCCACAAAACTGAGCACTGGGCATTCCGCTCAGAAAATCTGGACTGGGAAATCTGGATTAAGACCGGTGACAAGCCCCTGCCCCTGCGTATTTCCACGGTCAATACCCGCGATCCCGCCAAGCCCCGCTTTATCGCCACCTTGAACTGGCTGGAGGGTAAACCCGCTGTCAAGGCCCGATTTACCCCGTCTACCGGCAAACTCAAACAAATCAAGTTTAAGAGGGCAGAACCCAACAAGGAGGCGACACCATGATACCTCGCAACAGTCAAAAGAGAGGGCTTATTGCACAATGGCTTGCGCCCGCCCTGATATCGAGTGTGCTACTGGGGATACTGGCACCCCCTGCCGCCGAAGCGATGGGGCGGTTTGGCGGCGGCGGGGCCCACTTCAATATAGGGGGGCACTTTAATGGGCCGCGCCCAATGGGCGGCGGTTTTCACGGCGGCTATGGGCCGGGAGAGTTTGCCAGGCGCTTCCCCAATCATCCCCCGTTCCCGCCCCATCGCCCCCCCTATCCGCCCCCTCCCTGGCACCCGCACTACTGGCCCTATCCGGGCCCGGCATTTTGGGGGACAGCAGCAGTCGGTGGATGGCTGTATACACTGCCGAGCAGCTGTGTGGTGGTAACGATTGGCGAGGTCACTTATGAGCACTGCGGGTCCTACTGGTATGAACCGCATTTTGTCGGTGGCCATATTGCCTACCGCCCGGTTCCGCCTCCCCGCTAGGTATACTCAGGTGAAATAATCGGCCCCAGAGACGCGCGCCATACTATTTGTCGGCTTTCTCTGGGCCGCCCTGGGCGTAAGATTTGGTGATATGCCTGAGTGTCTTGAGCTGTTTGCCAAAATTGCGACAGGGAGTGCATATCGCCAAATGTAACTTAAGGCTCGCCTGCTCAGAAATAAGCAGGTCCCGCTCCTGGGATTCCGACATCAATCGCGTAGCTTCCCGACAAGTCTTCATCATGCTCACTTCTCCACACCGAACCAGTTATCTTCCAGGCACTCGCGCAGGCGAAGGCGCGCCCTGTGCAATGTGACATTTAAGTTGCTCACGGTGATATCCATGGCTGCACATATCTCGTGACTCTCCAGCTCAATAAACTCCCTCATCATAAAAATTTGCGCCTGGCGCGAAGGGAGATGACTGAGACACGCTTCAAAGATTCGCCAGAAATGCTTGTCGTGGATAGCAGATTCCGGATCGGCCCAGTGTTTGGGCTTTTCCGCCTTCTGCCAGTGTCCGGTTTGATCAAACAGCTCGTCGTGGTCGTGCTCTTCCCTATCGCCGCGTACCAACTGATCTGCATCCACAAAGCGTTGCCTCTGGCGCAATATATCGGCAATTTTGTTCTTGAGAATGGCAAAGACCCAGGTCTTTAAGGCAGAGCGCCCGGAGAAACTGCGGGAATTTTTTAACGCGCCTATCAGGGCCTCCTGAACAGCATCTTCCGCCAACTGCATATCCTGCAACTGCAAGCTGGCAAAGCGCAGCATCTGTTGGCGCAAATCCACCAGGAACTGCGAATTCCGCAGGGAATCCTCCGTATTGGACTCTGTCGAAACACTGGAAGCTAGGTGATCGCTCAATTACGTTCCCTCATAATATCAAAGCGGGGACGAACGATATTAACGAAAATAGCGCGATACTCTACTAACCAAATCCCACTGGCACCAAAGGGCAACTTTGCCAATTCTAAAATATCCAGTACATCATGCTAGAAATTTCGTGCCAATTGAGACGTTTATGCCTCTCTCCATACCCTGAGCCAGTGCGAAGAGAAACTCGGACTAGCAGTGGCCACCCTATAAGCTGCAAAAAATGGAAACCTTCTTCACTGGAGGCCTCTAATCAGGGAGTCTCTAAATAATTCCGCAATATCTCGGTGAGATCCCGGGCTTTTAGCACTGCAAACCACAGGCTTGTTACGCGCCCCAGACAAGGGTACAAAGAGCGCCTCTTGGATAACCCCGCAATAGGTAAAGAGCCAATGCACGATTTAGTACAGGACTACTACGGACGCCAACTGAAGAACTCTTCCGACCTGAAGACGGACGCCTGTTGTGACCCCACCGATATGCCCGAGTGGTTAAAACCCCTGCTATCCAATATTCACCCGGAAGTTCTCTCCCGCTACTACGGCTGCGGACTTGTCTGCCCACCACTTCTGGAGGGCTGCCGGATACTGGACCTCGGCTGTGGATCGGGCCGGGATATTTACCTGCTGTCACAGCTGGTAGGCCCAGAGGGTGAGGTCGTGGGGATCGATATGACAGAGGAGCAGCTGACAGTCGCCAGACAGCATCAGGCCCACCACGCCGATAAATTTGGCTATGACAATGTTCGCTTCCTGCACGGCTATATCGAGAAGCTGGAGGAACTGGAATTAGAGCCCGGCAGCTTTGATGTCATCATCTCCAACTGTGTGGTCAACCTCTCCACCGATAAAGATGCCGTGCTCAAAGGCTTGTTCCGACTGTTAAAAGAAGGGGGAGAATTTTACTTCTCCGATGTCTATGCAGACCGCCGCATCCCGCAGGCAGTGAGTTCTGACCCCGAACTGTTTGGCGAATGCCTCGGCGGTGCGCTCTATTGGAATGACTTCCTGGAGATTGCCCAAAACAGCGGTTTCCGTGATCCGCGCCTGGTGGAGAGCCGGCCCCTGCTAATCACTAACCCGGCCCTAGCCCAGCGCTGCGGTTCCATTCAATTTTTTTCCGCCACCTATCGCTTGTTCAAGCTGTCACAGCTGGAGAAAGACTGTGAAGATTACGGCCAAGCGGTGATTTACAAGGGAACACTCCCGGGCTCTGCCGAGCAGTTTACCCTCGATGGTCACCACACCATGGAAACCGGCAGGGTGTTCCCCGTGTGTGGCAATACCTGGAGGATGCTCGCGGAAACCCGGCTGGCCCCCCACTTTGAATTTATTGGCGATTTTTCTCGACACTTTGGTCTGTTTCCCGGCTGCGGCAAGGAAATGCCATTTGCCTCGGTTGCCTCGGGAACTGAGCAGTCTGGATCATCCTGCTGCTAACCTAGGGAACCTCTAAACAACTCCGCAATATCTCTGCCGGGCCCTCAGTGGCTTTCTAGCACCTGGGAAAGGGAGTCCTCCTGCTGGACTTCCTTCGGCAAGCCCACTACCGAGCCCAGGAAATGCGGTATCTTTTTCTCCAGCCAGTAACTGGGATTCCATACACTCCCGCCGACAAACCCCACATGCCCTCCCCGCTCGCTCACCGCCAACTCAACCGTGGAGCTCAGCTCACTGGAGGCGGGAATTGCCGATGGGCAAATAAAAGGGTCATCAATCGCATTGATAATTAATGTTGGCGTGCGAATATCCTTGAGTAGCGGCTTGCTGGATGCCCGGGTGTAATAGTCATCCACATCGCGAAAACCGTGCAGTGGCGCCGTAAACGCACTGTCGAAATGCCGGAAGTCGGCAAAATGGCTACGGTAATTGAGATCCGGTAGGGCCGCCGCCATCTGCGGGTCTTTAGCCTTATTCAGCAAACTCTGGCGCAACTCACCGATCAGGTGGCGCTCATACAAATGAGACAGGCCGGTATTGATATAACGACTACAGGCGTGGAGGTCCATCGGCGCCGAAATGGCGACCCCGGCAGCCACCTGCCCGCAACCCCCATCCTCACCCAACATTTTAAGGACAACATTCCCTCCCAGGGAAAAACCCACCAGAGCAATTGGGGTTAGGGGAAACTCTTTTTTAAGCTCATTGACCAGCCAGCGGGGGTCCTCACTGTCGCCACTGTGATAAGCCCTCGGCAATCTATTGGGCACGCCTCCACAACCGCGAAAGTGCATTACCGCGACTTGAAAATGGTAATTTGGGAGAACCTCCATCAGCCCCTGTACATAGGGTGACTCAACCGACCCACCCAAACCGTGAAGTATCAATACCAAGGGGCAGCTTGGATCATCGCGCAGAGGGCTGGGAAAGTGCAGTGCCAGGCGGTCCCCATCCGGCATATTAAACCAGCGACAACCTGTCGCCACCCAGGGGCTAGCGCGGTGAAAGCGACTAAAAACCGTCTGGATATGCCGGTTGCCAAGGCCGGGGGCGGGAGAAAAAGAGTTAATCATAGATTTCTCTCAATAGTCGAGCGGCTGGGGCGCTCAAATTCCTGCCGATGGTTTGAGGGGAATCGCCCTCTCAGTTTTCGAGACCAAAACCAGAAAAATGTGCCGGCTCCCTAGATCTGGCCTGCCTACATATTGAACCATATACCCGGTAAAAAGTTGGTTACATGCCGAAGTAGTTCCCCGCCCCATTTTCTCAAAGACTGCTATGACCCCTTGGCCAAGGTTGAAACGACCGCTACTACACGAGCACCAAGATAATAATGACGCCAAATATACCACAGTTAAAGAGCGGGTTAGCTCTATTGCCAGCGCCCTATCTAATCTGTGGGGGGCTAGATTGGACTGGATAGAGGGCTTTCACCTCTAATCTTTTAGCGACTTTCTCGGTGCACTGGATTGTTTGTTTTTACCCTCAGCCTAATTGGTACATATCCACAATTACACAAGTAAGGGCAAATTTGATCACTAAGCATATAGTGATTAAAATCCATACCATCCACGTTTCGAGCCTTACTGAACCCAATTGGTAATGACTGAATATAAGCTTGGATGGTTTCTTTACCAGACAAGTAAGGGAAGACCTGCAACAATATTGGAGAAAAAACTATCTTTTCTCACAATGCAAACAGTGGGTGCTGCCTCACCCTAAAATGGGACTCTCATCTTCTGCACGCTGGCGACACCTAAAAGATAAATATAAACTAAAAAAGAAATGGTCCGCTGAAAACCCCGCTGATACCTTCTGGGTCATAGAAAATTGCCACGCATCAAAAGGATTAAAATTTTTTATAGATAAAAATGATTTCAGCTCAATTACGAGCGAAATCACTAGAACTTGCAGATTGTATACCTGTAATTAAAGAGGCCCAAGAAGTATTATGATTAAGTATCGATTTGAAAAGGAAAAAGAGATTGCCTTACATTATGCCAATCTATTTAGCAATGAAGAGATCGTAAACATTCTCAAAAAAGGGGAAGTTGCTAATTCAGAAGAAGCTGCTAATCTGGCAAAATTTTTCTGGAAAATGGTTGACGCACTAGTACAAGACTCAAAAAACTCCAATCAAGTCTGTGGAGAAGTACATCTGGAGGAGTGGAGCGAGCTTCTAATGGGATCTTTTAGATCTTATCTGAAGGCAAATGGATATGACACCGAATGGGAATCAGCATCAGATGACTAATATAGGCTAGTTCAGGTAAAGTCTGATACATCCCCTTTGAAAAAGAGGCGGTACCGGTTCTGATATAATAAATTAGAGCAGGCTAACTAATGCTTCCAAGAGTCTTCGGATAAATATGCCCACTTTGATTCTACTCCAGATAGCTACTGAAACGAGCCTATTGCCTGTCAGCCTAATACTGAAGTCAACTGTGCAAGCCAATTTCGGGTAGACCGCTTTAAATCCCAGACTTTACTAGGTGAACGAGTCCTGACCGCCTGCATGGCCTACGTCGACCCCATCAGTGCCAATGTTATCAAGACTCCTGAAGATAAGGTTTCATCGCCCCCACTCCCTCAAGCAGAAAGAATAAACTGTCAGAGATAGGAGACTAGCTCTATTACCACTCCCCTCCAATCTGTGGGTACCCTATATTACCTCACGCCAAAGAATAATAACAAAAGATAGACATTGAAACTCACTCCGCTAATGAGCCTGCTGAAAACTCTCTTCGTTATCTATCACGGCGATTGTTCTCTCTATGAATCTTTTGTAAGCCCTTTTAGGTACAAATACGGCTTTACCACTCACGTTGAATCTCTGCAAAATACTCTTTACCTGTGTGTCCGCCATTATCTTCTCTAGATCCGATCCTTTTTGATAAAGTTCTCGAACTCTATTTATCCACGCAAAAGTATTTTCTCTAAATTCAACCAAGGCTGATTTGCTGGCAGTAACACCATGCCCCGGTATGATCAAGCTTTGATCATCACCTAAATTTAAAATAGCATCAACTGCGTTATTGAAACCCTCAACTCCACCAGCATAGAATGTGGGATGCCAGCTAGTATCGAAAATATCGCCAACAAATATTGCATTACTCTTCTTATGATAATAGATATTATCGTCCGATGAATGTGACTTGACTCTAACATGAGCAAACCCTTCTATATTAAGGTTACCCTCTATAAGCTGCCCACCTTTACCCTCAAAATACTTATTGCCCCCAGTGTGATCAGAATGTACATGTGTATTTAAGATAAAAACAACAGGTTCATTATGAATCGATTGAATCACTTGATCCAATTCACTCAGGTGATTATCTCCCGGCATCGGATCAATTAATATCAAACCGCTCTCTACAGCTATCAAACCGATATTAGTACCATACTCTTTTCCACTTAAAATATATAGCTGCTCAGATATCTTCAGCTTACTTATACTTGATGAAGCAGTAGAGCTGGCGAGTATGAATGTAATTGAAAACAGAATTTTAAAAATATTCAAAACTAATCCTTTTGCATTTTACCAATACATTAAACACCGCTATAAATGACAATCAATTTTCTGCAATCTTTGACTCTAAAACTTAGTTGCCTGGCTTCCCTTGCGCAATTTAGATGCACCCCTGTGTTAGGCTAAAATCCCACTATACAGGGTGTATGCTAAATGTGGGAAGTCTTGAACTTAACGCCAAGCTAATGGACTGGCGCTGCGCAGCAGTGACCATCCAGCCCAAGGTTTATCTTGGGCGATCATTGAGCGTCTTGATACGCACAACATCAGCGTGAGCTTATGAGGTGAAAGCCCCCTGTAGAAAGATCACCGCTTAATGGACTCTATTAAATGCTAGCTACTAGTAAATAGCAACTGCAAAATCGTGAGGTTTTGTGGGAAGGAAGCCTTTTTGTTTCAGGATACCCATAAAAGAAAAAGATTTAAACGTTACATACATTGACACCTGCATTCAACTCTGAAGTGCATCACCCTTTAGGCTGCTGCGGCAGCCGTATATTCTCCCATAACTTGTTTCGGAGTTTTATAGCCCAGCATCTTTCTCGGGCGATTATTTAAACGCTCAACAGCTGCTTCGACATCTGCTTGGTCCACAAGTTTGAAATCAGTTTTTTTCGGAAAGTACTGACGCAGTAGGCCATTAGTATTCTCATTTAGGCCCCTCTCCCAAGATGAGTACGGATGTGCAAAATAGACCTTCGCATCCAGAGCCTCACCAATCTTCTCGTGCAGAGCAAACTCTTTGCCGTTATCGGCGGTAATCGTGTGTACGAAGTCCCTGTATGGCTCAAGTAATGCAATGGTAGCTTGAGCAACCAACTCTGCTGTCTTGCGTTCAACCTGCTGAGAAAGGTACAGGAAGGCGGAACAAGCGCATCTTGATATCCCAAATCGGCTGAATCGGAAGTTTGACGTCGAGAAGCCAGATGCAGCTTGGGCTGGTGATATTACATATATTTGGGTGGGGACTTGCTGGGCCTATCTAGCGGTAGTGCTGGATTTGTTTGCACGAAAACCCGTAGGCTGGGCATTATCGCTGTCTCCAGATACGAGCCTGGTAAAGAAGGCGTTAACAATGGCCTATGAGTCTCGAGGTGCGCCGGAAGGAGTAATGTTCCACTCAGACCAGGGTTGCCAGTACACCAGTCAGAGCTTTCAGCAGCTGCTGTGGCGCTACCACATGAAGCAGAGCCTGAGCCGTCGTGGCAACTGCTGGGATAACGCACCAACTGAACGCTTTTTCAGGAGCTTAAAGGGGGAGGCCAAAAATACTTGACCACTATAGCCCAACAACTGGATAGGATCGCGGCTACGCGCGATCTAGCCTTATTCTTTATACTTATTTTTCTAACTTACTGGATTTAAGCTAGGCCCCCGACCTTCACATTTTTGAATTTCGTATTCTGTTACTGCCAAAAGTCGCTGAAGATATTGAATATCGTCTTGAACCTCAGAATATTCATCATCATCGCAATCTTCGTATTCAATTTTTGTTAGCTTAGCCTCGTAGACCTGTAACGCTACTCTAATATATGTAAGATCTTTATACGTGTAGGACATCATTGAACCTTCTTCATGTACTGTTTTAGCGACTCTAATTCCTCCAAATACTCAGAAATTGGCATATCCCGTTCAGCCTCGATAGAGTAATGGGTATTCCCCTCTTTGTCTTTGCGAATATCTTTAGCAATAATTAAACCTTCTTCTAACTTAGCGTTTCTGGTTATAACCCACCAAGTGTCTTTTGGTCCAAGTTGCACCTTACTGCTGATACCATCAAAGAGCGACACTCCTCCAGATTTCGCAAGGACATAAACCTCGTTCTTGCCTGAAATTTTATATGTGACTATATCGTCTCTCTTACCGCCGCCAACACGGGGCGAAATGGAGCAGCGAAGCTGCGGAATGCAGGTCCAGCCAGATTTGCTGGTGATCGTGCTTGGCTTTGTTATGTACTCTTGCTTCAAAGGCCTCTAAATGCACCATCACATGCTCCACACTTACACGAAATGAACCAAGCAGAAGGTCTGCCATCAGGTGTTGTGCTTTTCGGCTCAACATTGATTGGCGACTCACATCTAGGACAAACTTGATCAATATTATCTCCGTATTGAGATTGCCCGAGAGCGATCATTGTAGGTCTCGCTACATCTGACATGTTGGAAAAATCTATTCCCTTTACGTATTTCTCATATTTGTTAGTCATATCAGGTTGGACACATAATATTTCGCACACGGGCCACAGTGTAGGCGCAAAGCGCCGAAACGAAGGTCCACCGCGAAGCAATTTCGTGATGCGACTTGTTATAATTAGCCATGCTCATAAATTGGGTAAGTTTTTTTGATTTTTAGAGAAGAAAGGTAAAACCCTATTGAAAACAACCCTAGAGTAGAGATAGGAACAACGTTAATAGGATTTAGAAAAAACAAGCAGAATAAAGCAGAAACAGCAGAAAAAATTGATAGGTTTATTAGCCATGTTTTTCTTGATGACACTTTTAACCAGACCCCGCAATCGGGACACCTAAAGTCGCAGGACCAAGCTCGATAACTCCTATCAATCAATGGTACTTGTGAAAACTTAAACTCATGAGAACAATGACCACATTCCATTTTTAAACTTCCCTTTTTTGCCTTATCATTCTTTGATGACTAAAAGATTATAACGAGGGTGCAGAAAAACTCAGCCCTCTTTTCGTATTGTACTTCTACATGAAAAATAGCCTACTCATCAGTGAAAGCTAAATCAGAATTTATGTAGAATCACCATGCACGGTCAATTTTTAAGCATACTTAAAGGGCCATAGATGTATATTAGTTTTTCTACAGCCTGAACGCCCAAAGCAGCGGACCGAAACCAGAGCGAAACGACGGTTTTTAGGTCCGCTGCCTTTGATTGTTAGCACTGACGCTGCCTATTTTCTTTGTTTAAGTCTTTAATGCCTGGAGCATTAGTTACAAGCTTTTTCCCTAAAACATCAGGCAATCCGATGAATAGGGTTGCGCTACTATCCCAGCATACGATTTCAAACAGGGAATCTTTAAGCTGCTTTTCTGGCTCCCCTTGCCAGAAATCAGGATTTCCATCGGCAAATGGTTTATCTGTGGTGAATGACTCAGTGCCTTTCGGGAACGCTGAAATGACAGACCATACAAACTGATAGTCAAATTCCTCAAGTTTTTCGACTAGCTTTTCACCCTCTACCCATGAGGGGTCATCTAGCTCTGGCCAAGCCCCTTCTATATCGGAAATATGCCAATCGTAATCCTTGAGGTTGATCCCAAGCCAATGAGCCACATCTTTCATGTTCGTATAGAATCCAACTTCCGATGTATTTTCCTGTATGTAGTTCATAGCTCGTTTTTAGTGCTAACAATGTGTTAATGGGCGCACGTTTTTCAGCGCCTCCCAGTGAGCGATAGCGGACGAATTAAACCGCTTGTTAATTGCCGTTATCTCCATGGCAATGTACCCCCCTGAGAGATAAATTCACTTTCTAGATTTTTCCAGCCTT
This sequence comes from Microbulbifer regidiadema (SeqCode), assembly GCF_052466995.1. Taxonomy (NCBI): domain Bacteria; kingdom Pseudomonadati; phylum Pseudomonadota; class Gammaproteobacteria; order Cellvibrionales; family Microbulbiferaceae; genus Microbulbifer; species Microbulbifer regidiadema (SeqCode). The sequence goes on from NZ_CP174297.1 coordinate 1,146,449, forward strand.
CTCCGGAGGAAATATTTAGAGTTCTAAATGGGGTCTCGCATTTCTTTTTCTTTATGAAACCACTCCGTGGGTCTTTTAGCTTGAAAGGGGTTGCTTTAACATTTAGATAAACGCTATCTTCAGGCTTTAGAAAGCCATTAGTTATTTCAAAGTGCTCCCACTGAGCCCAAAGCCCTCTAGCAATAAATATTGTACAAACGGTAACACCGATAAATATTACACTAGCCTGAACTTTATCGCCGAAATTCAAATAAATAGCGCGTACAACATCAAATAATGACCAGACAAATATGAGCCCAAAGATATACGCAACCATATAGAATGGACTATATATCTGTTGTGGATAAGTCAACCAAAAATCTGAAATTTTATCGCATTGCATTATAGTGGTAATACTATAGATCTCTAGCCACTGGAAGAGAAAAAAGAAAATGGCCATGGTTGTCACAATGAACCATGAATCACTACACTCATCCTCTCTCAATGTTCTACGAACTCCTTTAGATAATTAACGCCCACCGCACAGGCGAGCAACTTGTTGCGAATCCAAAGTGCGAAGCGCGTATTTGTGCCGGTGCTTGTTAAATGTTTTTACCAAAATCGCTTCCTATCTCTTTGATAACACTTATAGGCGAGAACAAAAAATGATATGAGAGCGATAAACGCTACCTTATCATATCTCTTTGCGAATTTGTAAGCTATAACGTCCTGGACTCCTTGAGCTGGGCCATGTAACTCAAAGTTTTCTAGCATGTGCCCACCTAGGAGATGAATACCAATAAAGAAGATACAACCAAGAATAATTGCCCACTGCGTCTTCCTGGATAAAACCAAGACATACAGGAATTCATTTAACCAATTTGGCATAATTTCTCCATAGCTATGGATGTTTAACGCCAAGCTCACCCGCAGAGGCACGATAGCGCCGGAGTCGGGTGCAGCATCTTGTTAGCTGATTTTGAACCTTGATTCAACTATCGATGTGATCAACTCATGAAGCCCAAGTTGATTGCAGTAATATTCTTCAATTGTTCCCCATGACTTAAACATACTGATATTAAACCCATCTTCTATGTCATTGTAATAAATGCATCGATTTCCCATTACACCCACAACCCAGAAACCATTCCCTTCGTCACCCCAAGGATGCTGAGACCACTTCTCTGGGTGGTCCAATCTAATCAATTTCCAGAAGTCTTTAGGTATCCCTTCAAGTAGCCACCGTGCATTTTCAGTTTTTTGGAGGATTTCAACTTCGTCTATTGGTTTCCAAGTACTCATGGTTTAAATGCCTGTGGCCTAATCTTGATAGCAGCTAACAGTGTATTCAAAAGCAGCTGCATAATGTCACCTATCAACATATCTCAGGAGTAGGAAATCAAAAAATACATACAAATCAAATAGTTAATCGACTCTAGCACAAAAACACCCAGGTGGATATATTGCACCTGCAATATATCTTGTTATTTTACTGCTTTTGATCTTCGATATTGACAACCTAGAAAACAGAAAAAGAAAACGTAATGGATGATATTCGCCCTAAGCCACCCAAAAATCAGAGCGTTTTCTAGATATTTTGTGTCAGCATATTCACAAACAGGCACTATCGCACCAGGTGGCGCGACTGGAGTTGAGATATTCCTTATCCGTCTTACTGTTTACAGCCTCTGCGCAATCAATATACAGAGAGGGGTATTGAATCCGGGAGCGGTTACAAGTATTGGAAGATCTCATCCAGGGCGTTTCTGGACACCCATCAAAGGTAGAGATTAAGGCGTCACAGCTATTGACACAATACTAAAATCACAACAAAAATACTGGATATTAAAACAGTTAAACCCATACCCGATGACCCAGCCTCGCCGCTCACAGATCTCACTTGATGCGACTTCGTATTATCACTGTGTCTCCCGCTGTGTACGCAGGGCATTCCTTTGTGGAAGAGATACTCAATTAGGGAGAGATTATGAGCACCGGCGCCAGTGGATTGAGACTGGGATGCAAAAGCTAGTGTAGTGTATTAAATAGATCGCCAGATGGAAACAGCTTTGGCGAGTCGTGCGCTGATGATGGCCGTTAATTTACGCACACCACCGCAAGGCCTTCTACACCACTCTAATCGAGGCAGTCAGTATGCCAGCCATACCTATCAGGCGTTGCTGAAGGAGCATGGAATGGTATGTTCAATGAGCCGTAAAGGAAATTGCTGGGACAACGCACCAACAGAACGGTTTTTTAGCAGCCTGAAGCGAGAGTGGCTAACGGGAAATCTCTATGAAACAAGGGTGCACGCGACAGCAGATGTGAGAGCCTATATTGCTTATTACAACTCATGCAGAATACACACAACATTGGGGGATGTAACCCCTATCGAATTTGAGAAATGTGCTTAAAGAGGTGTCCGGTTGGACTTGACCACAACATACACAGCTTCAGGAACATAGATTTGATTAAATAGTGATTTTAAAAGGTGTATAGCGCCGACTCTTGAAAAATAAGTAATAGCGGTGGTGTCACTAACTACAATTTTACCCGATTCATTCATTTTAAAAATCCTTTAAATTATCCATGTCGATATCAAGGTCATCTTCGTTATAATTTATGAACTGACCGTACTTCTCAAGCAAACCATGAAACTCTATTTCAGACGTCCCAGCGAGCTTCCCTCCTTGCACTCCATTTATTTTTTCGAGCTTGTACAATGAAACAGCTAATACTTCAAGCAATTCACTTTCAGAAAGTCCAATCACACTAGCTACTTCATCATTCACTTCTAATTTCACAATTCACCTTTCTTCTATATTTCTCGAAACCCAACAAAGCCGTAGTGGTAGGACAGCCGGTTACCCGACTGCCCCCACGCAGATCCGGACGTGCGGAATTACCGCATCCGGCTCCTCAGTTATATTATTTACCGCGCAGCTAAATCCTATCAAAGCTATTCACTCCACCCATCTTCGCCTTTTCACCCAATGACTGAAGTGTATAGACTCAGATTCAACTGAATGTAATGCTTGCACTTTTGTTTTCATACAATATCCAGCCCTACATGTCCGGTGTATGTATCGACTGCAAGCTCAATATAACTGCCAGCCCCTTCGCCCTGTAGACGGCTTTCCCGCCCTCCGACTACTATGAGCTGGTCCGACTCCCAAGACACCATCGTTCGTCTCGCTTATTCAGCTACACTACCCTACCCATTCCTTTGGGAGTTACCTTGGGTCTCACAAGTTCTCATTACATCTCTGTATGCATGCCACGGCTTAAGAACTCCGCTAGGTCTCCACAATCTTGCCATTCAGGTAGCGAAAACAAATTCACTCCTGAGTCGATTGCTTTGTATGGACTTCGACCGCGTTACAAGCCTCGTCACCTAGAATTTGCATTTCGAAACGATACCAGCACTTCAGGAGCGCGCACTCCCTATGGCCTACATATTTCTCTGTCTACGCTTCACGTTGATTGTTCGCTCGTGCATCCTGCCTCTCAAATACTCCTAATTTAAAGCTCCGCACAACGCGCAAGACTCGATACTGGTGAGTGGCTAACTCTTACCAGGCTGGGACTTTCACCCAGCAAGATGCAACAAGCTTCGCTTGTCGCACTAGCGCCCGCATTTGCGGCTGGTTTGGAGCGCAGCGGAAAACCAGTCCGACAACATGCGTTTGTTAGGGCGATTCATTGCATGGCGCTAAAAAATTAGGATTAATGCCTGGAAAAGCTCGAGCGATACCATCGACCCAATAAGGCTTACCGTGCGCATAGCTAAATGAAGGTAGCTCAACTTCGATGCGACCTTCATTAATTAAGATATTGCCACGTACAACCCAGTACCTTCCGTCTGTACCCCAACCATGATGTACTAGCTTGTCTATATAAATCTTTGACCCGACTGCCAGTGGAAATAGCATCGATCGCTGCTTTTCAAAAGCTAGACGATCAAATAGTTGCCTATCAATAGATACTCGATTTTTTAGATAATCACCCCAGTTAGATGGGAAACCACCCATTCCTTGTGCTTGGATACCATTGCATAGCTCACTATTATTATTGAATCCTGTGAGGTCAGCACAACGCCCTTCAAAAACGAAAGCAGGTTGTTTTAACTCATAGCATTGACCGACTATATGTGAGTATTGAACATCTTTACTCAGATCAGCAGATGGTATGGTACATCCAGAAAACAAGAAAATACTGAAAAATATGTATATTGCTCGATACACCATCTGTTCATAGCCCTAACGCCTCAATAACCGGCAGCTGGAACGTAGCGAAGCGCAGTGTAAGCTGTCCGGCGCTGAAGGCGCGTAGTTAATTGACTTGGTACGCCCAGCATGGGCGTGAACTAATGGGGTGAAAGTCCCCTGTAGGAGGATCACCGTTTAATGGTCTCCATTAAATGCTAACTACTAGCAAATGGCAACTGCAAGACCGTGAGGTCTTGTGGGGAGGAAGCCGCTAGCAAAGCTACGAGCTGACGAACAGAAACATCATATAAGGCTTAGCCTGGAGGCGAGGTAGCCAAGGACACCGAAGCCGGGTGATCTATCCTTATTCGTTATGCATTTAGCTAGCCAATCACTGTATATTGACCTGGGGATACCTTGATAGGTTTAGGAAACCCCTTACCCAAAACTTTGAACCCATCGGCATTCAAACCTTCGCTATTATTGAAGCCTAGATTTACCACTTTTTCAAAGTGGCCGTACGACTCCCAGACTACGGTATTGATATATTTTATCGATCCGTCCTCTTCCCTATTTATGGACTTGAAGAATGTCGAACTTACAAAGCCGTCCTGCTTGCTAAAATAGGAAACGTATTCATTTCTGATTCTCTCAGCCGTTTCTTCCATTCCACTTGGAACAGTGATCGTATTAACTACGTGAACTTGATCCATTTTCTTTTATCCAGCGATGCATAACAGTGTACTCAAAAGCAGCTGCATTATATCTTATTATTTTGCCACTTTCGATCACAGGCATAAACCACTCGAAATCAAAAAACTAACGCCCCATATTAGTGTGGATATGCACACTTGCTTTTGATCTTCGATATTAACAATGTGATGAGCCAGCACCTGCTCAAGCTCCATAGTTCCAATTGGTTTTACCTGTTATTTCACCAATCACGTGGGGCTATCAACTCTTCTAGATCGACTTCAAATCCGTAAGCTTCTGCAACCTTTCCGAAACTCACAGCTATAGAATCGCGAGCTACGGTTTCTATTTCACTTCCTTCTTCTTCAAAGTCACTCTGTAAGTCATTTATTTTTTCGGTAGCACGGTGAGTAATCACATATAGTTCTTCTTCATTCTTGGGGTTGCCAGACTCAATCTTGCGGCAAATCTCAATCAGAACCCCCTTGACACGATCAACGAGGTGGTTTGGGAACCATCCATCTCGATACATCTCTTTAAGCAGATTTAATTGCTCAACTTCTTCCTCTGAAAGCCTTTTCATTTATCTTCTCCTTCGCATAACAGTATATTCAAAAGCAGCTGCATATATCACCTGTTAACATATCTCAGGAACAGGAAATCAAAAAATACATATAAATCAAGCAGTTAACCAACTCTAGCATAAAAATACCCAGGTGGATATATGCACTTGCTTTTGACCTTCAATATTAACCATCTAGAAAACAGCAAAAGAAAACGTCATAGATGATATTCGCCCTAAGCTACCCCCAAATCAGAGTGTTTTCTGGATATTTTTTATCAGCACATTCACAGATAGGTACCATCGAACCAGATGGCGCTGAATAATATCCGCTGGTACATGGAGTAGACTTCCCTCATTAACGCCCTACTTGTCAATATTTTGCGTTATCGCAGACGTGACCTTATTAATGGAGAGGAGCTCGGCGGTGCTGTTAGTCTAACAGCCGGATTTACCACCCGCAGTCCCACAACAGCCATGCTGTCCATCTGAGTGACAGGGTTGAGCGCGACCTCCGCGCCCCCACCTATCACATTCAATACAAGTGAGCCCAATAGACAGCCGCAACCACCATCACTACAAGCTACTTCAGGCCACCACCTCCACCTGTATCCACTAAGCGAAAGGTGTCACTGTAGTTGCTATGGGGACATTGGGAGAAACAAATACGCAAAGAGGAACTTCTTATTTAAATTTTCTAAGAAACGGCCTTGCTGGAGCTGTACGGAATAGTCCCCAATAAACAACCGCACTGAAACGCATCTAAATAAACAATGCTTTCATTGAGCTCTATTCGCTGTGATTTTTATTCTGCTGCAACCTTAGGCATTCGGCACAATAGCACTTGCTTAGAAATTTATCCTTGTTATTCCGCCCTTATAATTTCCTATCGAATTATAAGGGCATCGTTTAATACGGATTCGGCAACACAACCGTTTTTTGTATTGGCTGGAAGAATAAGCTGGTTTATAGTTTTGGTTGTAGTAGCGGTATTTTTTGTTTCAATCTAATTTAGCTGGATAAAACAATAATAAATATAGGGTGCGACTAATGGCGATTGACGTCTGGTTCCCACTGGCGATTTACTACACTGACCTCACAAACCATTCAGAATATAAAAATGCTTTTCTAGAAAGAATTCACACGCTGCGTGAACAATCGGGCAAGCAGCGCACTACGGAGAGCGCCAGCTGGACCGGCGACGTCCACAGGATAGACCAGATTCACAATGACCCGGCCTTCGCCTGGGTGACTGAACAGGTTGAACTTCACTCCTTGATCTATCTGAAAACTCTGGGCCACGATTTAAGCAAAATCGACATTTATATTCAGCGCTCCTGGCCCATTATTGCCACCAAGGGGCAGTATGTTGCCCGCCACGCTCACCATACCGCTAACCTCAGCGCCGTCTATTACATCTCTATACCCACAGAGGGTTATGCTGGGCAAACCCGCTTTTTTAATGAAACACGACAAAACGAACTGTCTAGTGGCATCGGCTCCAATATGACAGAGGGTTACAGCGAATTTAACCCGCTGAATTTTCAGCAGGCCAACTATGACCCCGTTGAAGGGCGGCTGCTGTTATTTCCTTCCAAGCAGATGCATGATGTTGCGGCCAATGAAACTGATGAAGAGCGAGTCACCCTCTCTTTCGACCTGGTCCTGACCGCTAAAAATAGTGAAGACTGTGCCACCCCCGAATTCCTGATGCCCTCACCCGAGCACTGGAAAAGAGTCACCCAAATTTTGCCGGAAACTGACACTGAAACGGCTCTCGCCGGCTTAAACACATGATGGAACTAACTACTACCACCCGGTGCTATCAGCCAACCGATAACTACACGCTGGTAAACCATCACGGACACTGTCTCTGGCAAACTCAGCTCTTTGAGCACTGCTCCAGCCCAGCCGCTTGGCGACAGTATCAAGAGGCCCTATGCCATTACCTGCCAGAAGATGGTTACCGGGATTTTACCGGTACGGTACAGTTGTGGTACGGCCTGGAGCAATGGCAGGGTTTTCTGGATTCAGTGGACAGGGTCTATTGCCACCTGAGGAATAATGATATTCCCATCAATGACTCAGCCATTGGCAATCTGGTACTTCAAGTGCGCGACGAGCACAGCGAAACCCCCTTCTTACGGGGGAAATCCGCTCTATGTGTCTATTTGAGATTGGATTTCGAGGCCGAGAAACCCTGCCAGTTAGAGTTTGATACTGGTGAAACGGCCCACCTAGCGGGAGGGACGCTGATCATCGCCAGCGGATATCGTCGCCACCGCCTTTCCGGCCAGGGCCATATTCTCCACTTTCAGCTGACTTTACCGGCACTGGCACGCCCTGAAGCGCTGATTACCCCGGAATTGCGCCAGCCGGATATCAGTGATGAAGTTGCCTTTGCCGCCGCAACCGCCCTGCCGCTGAATAAAGCCTTACCGTCGCCGACTGCGATTCTGGATAAACTGACCTGGCTACAGCGGCGAGCCTATCGGAGCCATCGCAATGGTCAAAGTCCATCAGTAAAACGCTTTTTACTCAACAATGCAGACCCAGCTTCAGCAACAGCTGAAGAGCTGGAACAAATTCGCAGCTATGGCACTAACAATAGCGCTCATGGAAACAGCCCTGTGGTTGTGGTTGACAACCTGCCCGTATTGACAGCGGATCAATGTACGATATTGCGCAGGCATATTTGCGAGCATATTACTTCTGTCGTCCCGGACTCCGTCGACGACCAGCCCGAGTATCAAGTCAATATCACCTTGGAGCAACTGGCCCAACTACTCGACCAGTGCACCGTCGATAAATTGCTCGCCCTGCCGGATATACTCCACCAACATGCAGACCTGAACGGAGAGGAAGGCAACAGACAGACAACAATATTCCTCAGGATTTACTCACCCGACACCCGCCCCTATATCACCTTTCACTCCGATATCTGCCGCTATACCGCAGTACTGGCCCTGAATGATGAAAGTGAATTCCAGGGGGGCCGCTTTGTCATGTTGGGGGATAACCAATTGCAGACAGTGCCATGGCACTCGGGCAATGCCCTGCTCCACGCCGGCAATCTGGTTCACGGTGTGAGTCGGCTAACCGAAGGGGTGCGCTATTCGCTGGTGCTGTTTTACAGTGTTGCCCCATAGTCACTATGGATGGGCGCCACTAACAGTGCCGGTAAAGTTGTGGTTTTTATGATTTTTAATTTCCTTCAATCTCGCCACCGACCTGCCCGATAAATTCGGACAGCTGGGCAATAGTCGGGTATTTATACAAGGTGAGTACCGACATATCCTGCCCCAGCTGTTGTTTGATCTGATTAATAATCTGCACTATCAGGAATGAGTTGGCATTCAGTTCAAAGAAATCATCGTGGATGCCGATTTTCTCAACACCCAGCCGCTCTTGCAGTATCTCGCACAACCTGATTTCCAGCGGGGTTTCGGCCCCGACAAAGGGGGTGGCCAGGTTCGGACGGGCATAGCGCTTGATCGCCGCACTTTCCAACCCGGAAAGCTCGATCCACTGCTGCCTTCTTGTGGGCAGATCCCCTGTTGACTGGACCAGCACCTCGGTATCGCCGGCAGCAAGCGCCCGCTCAAACGCCAAAACAGCCTGCGCCGGGGTCATAAAGTAGTCGTCTTGTGCCACAGTAACAGCGCTGCCCGCTTGGGAAGCACTTTCTGTCTGCCAACCATCCCAGTTAACGCTGATCCAGGGGCTGGGCTGAGCCTGATTCTGTTCGCGGACAAAAGCATCCATAAACTGATTGCCGGCGATATAAGCCGCGTGCCCCAGTCCGCCCAAGACATTGGAGATGGAGGACATGCACAGCACAAAGTCCACCGGCTTATCTGCCAAAACCGAAGCCAGAGCCTGAATTCCTTTTATCTTCGGCCACCACTGCTGCCGACAGCCATCCGGGTCAGTATCCACTACCGGTGAAAGCCACTCCATGCCCAGCAGCCCGGCGGCATGAATCACGCCGTCGAGTGAACCGAAGTGTTCCTCCACCGTTATAATTGCAGACTTTAGAGCGCCCTCGTCGCCACAATCAGCAGCCAGGGCAATAAAGTCAGCCCCCATAACGTCAAGCTGAGCGGTTTTATCTGCTGAAGGTTGTCTGGAGATCAAAGCCAATTTAGCCTGATACTCCCGCGCCAAATATTCTGCCAGGATCAACCCTACCCCACCCAGACCACCGGTAATCAGATAAACCCCTCCGCGCTTCAGTCGACTGGAAGCAAAGCATTCCGCCGGCATTGGCTCATAGCCCTCGGCCCAGCGCTGGTTACCCCGATAGGCCACTCTGGGTTTATCCCGGCTCTCATCCCCCAGCTCGCTCAGTAACTGCCGATTGATCAGTTGATAACCGCGCGCTGTAGTCATCGGGTTTATATCGATATGGCGACAGAGGATGTGCGGGTGCTCCTGTGGCAGTACCAGGGGCAACGCCAATATTGCAGTTTTTTCACACTGCACATCGGTCTCTCCGGCAACCTGCTGACTCCGATCGGACACCATCAGCCACTGAATTTTGCGCACCCCCGGGTGAACGGCCAGCACCCGGCTTAAATATATATTGCTGAAGAAGCCCCAATTCAGCGCTGATTGCCGCTCTAAAGGCAGGTGACCTGTCACTGTCCAAAGGTGTACCACATGTAACTCAACGGCCTCCAGTTCAGGCAGCGCCTGGAGCAGTTGCTGATAATCATCAGGGTTAGCCGGGTTGAGCACAAAGCGCAGCTCATCTATTTGGGAGAAAGCCTCCCCCCGACTCACCTGCACAACGAATTGGCCAGCGGCAATTAGCGAGTCGGCCAGTCTCTGCCCCACACCCAAGTCATCGACAAACAACAATATCCGCTGTGGCTCTGGGCCGATATACGCGCTTGTGGCCCGAGCTGGCGATGGCTGCCAGACAGGCTGATAGAACCACTGATCCATATCATCGACCATACCGCCTGAGTGGTGCGGACGACTGCCTACCTGTGTTATTTCTGGTGGATTAAACAACTGCCGCTCGAAGGCATACAGTGGCAGTGGCAAGCGCAATCGACGCTCATTGGAATAATGGGCGGACCAGTCCGATAGCCCCCCATAAAGCCACAGCTGCCCGAGACTGTTAAGCAAATAGGTAGTGTCATCTACCCGCTCATACTTAGTGCCGACCAGGTTCACCGCTTGCTGTGTTGAGGCTGTGGTAAGTTTCGAGCGCAGCAATACACTTAAATCATTGCCTGGACCGACTTCCAACACAACGCCATCGCTGGTGGTGAGCAGGCTATCCAGGCAGTCTTCGAATTTGACCGTCTGCAACAGGTGCTGACACCAGAAAGCGCTGTCGGTGGCCTGCCCGGGCTCAACAATTCGGCCGGTCACGTTGCTGATATAGGGTATCTGAGGAGGCCGCAGGTCAATTCGTTCGAGCGCCCGCTTGAACTCAGACTCTATGGCCTGCAATAGCGGGGAGTGGGCAAAGTGGGTCACGTCTACCGGGAAAGTAAAACAGCGCAACTGGCGCAGCTTTTGCTCCAGCTGCTCAATTTCACTTTTCAGGCCGGCAACAATACTGGTTCCAGGATTTTCTATGGCGATAGCCAGTGATCCAAATAACAGGGATTTGAGTTGTTCCCTGTCCAAGGAGGTGCTCAGCATGCGCCCCTCGGGCAGGGATTGCATAAGCCGCCCGCGGATATGTATCAGTTCCAGCCCCTGCCGCACGCTAAATACACCGGCGATGCAAGCTGCGGCATACTCGCCAAAACTGTACCCAACCATCAACTCCGGCACTATGCCTTTGCTAATCAGCATTCGGCTGAGAGCATATTCAAATATGAATAACAGTGGCTGGCTCACCCCGGTGTCGGTCAGGGTTTCCCTATTCTCATGATCGGGAAAAAGCACAACCTTTAGGTTATTGCCCGTTAAGTCCCGGTAGTCGTCAAAGCAGAGATCCATGATTTCGCGGAAGACCGGTTCCCGCTCATAGAGCCCGCGCCCCATATTAATGTACTGCCCCCCCTGCCCCGGGAACATAAACACCACTTGCCGCTTGTGCGCCGGACAGACACCACTCAGCACTCTGCCGGAGCGCTCTGAGCGCAGCTGCTCCAGCGCATCGCTGGCGCTGTTACAGACCAGACTTATGCGGTGCTCAAATGCTTTTCTACCCAGCTGCAAGGTATAGGCAACATCCGCCATAGGAGCCGCTGGATTTTCATCCAGCCAGTTGCAAAAACGCTCTGTGGCCAGTGCCAGCGCCTGTTCTGATCTGGCCGACAGTGTGATCAGCCAGGGGCCAGCAGATGGCGTACCGGGCTGTATAGTCGGGCCTTGCTGCACAATAACATGCGCATTGGTGCCGCCAATTCCAAACGAGCTTACCCCCGCAATTTTCCTGTCCCCAGAACCGGGCCAGGGCTGTAACTCGCTATTAATCGTGAAGGGTGAACTTTCAAAATCAATGCTGGGGTTGGGGGTATCGAAATGCAGGGTTGCTGGCAGTTGGCGGTGCTTGAGTGCCAGCACAGTTTTAATCAGGCCCGCCGCACCAGAGGCACTGTTGCTGTGGCCGATATTGGTTTTTACCGCCCCAAGAACACATTTTTCCCGGGACTGGCTAAAAACGCTTTGCAAGGCTTCAACTTCAATCACATCCCCAAGGGCAGTCGCCGAGCCGTGAGTTTCGATATAGCCGACTTGTTCGGGACCGATCCCGGCAGCATTCATCGCAGACCGAATCACATCCGCCTGCCCGGCCACACTCACTGCGGTATAGCCCAGTTTTCTGTCGCCATCGTTGTTTAGTGCCGAGCCTTTGATCACCGCGTGTACGCTATCGCCATCCGCCAGTGCCTGCGACAGTTTTTTCACCACCACAACACCCACACCGTCACTGAACACCGAGCCACTGGCACAGGCATCAAAGCTGCGGTGATAGCCGTCCCCCGACAGAATCATCCCCTGCTCGTGCAGGTAACCGGTTTTTTGTGGCAGCCATACCGATACACCACCCGCCAGGGCCATATCACACTCGCCCTGAAGCACACTTTTACAGGCCATATGGACGGCCACCAGGGCGGTCGAACAGGCCGTAAAAAGGCTCAGGGTAGTGCCGGTTAAATTGAGTTTGTAGGCAATTCGCGAGGGGGAGAAATCTTTCTCGTAAAGCTGAACCCGGGCGTACTGATCAGAGGGTTTATCGGTTTCCATCACGGATGGCGTTGAGAGGTGTTCCCAGTACGGGTGTGGCCCGCCCCCGGCAAAAAAGCTAATTTTGCCGGGGTAATCTTGCGGGTTATAGCCGGCGTACTCCAGTGCGTGCCAGGTACACTCATGCAACACCCTGGCCTGAGGGTCCATGGCTTCGGCTTCCCTGGGCGTATACCCGAAAAATTCCGCATCAAATGCCATGGCATTTTCCAGTACACCGCGAGCCGCAACAAATGAAGGGTGGTCAACTAACGAACCTGGCAGACCCGCTTCCAGCAGTTCTTCCCGGCCGTATCGAGTCACAGAGTCGATACCGTCACGCAGATTTTGCCAGAACTGCTCGATATTATCGGCACCGGGGAATTGCCCGGCCATGCCAATAATCGCCACATCATTTTCCTGCACTTCTAGCGGCTGTTGCGGTGCTACGCTTGACGAGACCTTTCCAGCACACTCTTTTGCAACTTCGCTGTTACCGGTTAAATAGCCCGCGAGTGATTGAATACTGGTGTAGGTTAGAAATTTGGCCAGGGGAACGGCTGCCGCGAGCTGCCGGTTAACGAGTAAATTCAGCTGCACCAAATCTACCGAGCTGGCACCAAGATCGAAGAAATTGTCGCAGACACTGATCTCGGCAAAACCAAAGTAATCGGCAAAAATCTCCGCCAGACGTTTTTCCAGCGCTCCCTGCGGGGCGATAAAAGGTGTCGCCAGACGATCGCGGCAAAGCGCTCCGGCAAAGCCCCCCTGGTGGCAGGGTGGCTTCAGCCTGGCCCATTGAGCCAGCTGTTCGGGCAAGTTACTCCCGGCCACCGCCAGCTGGGAGGGCACGGAGTGCTCAACAATACGCCTGAAGATGTCAAAGCCCTGCGCAGGCGTCAGCCCAATACCCCCCGTCACCTTGCGGAGGTAGGGGTTTTGACTGCTCCCGGGTGTCTCCCAGCGATCCCAGTTAACGCTAATCCAACGCTGATCGGAATTCGCCGCCACACTGTCCATATATTGATTTGCCGCCGCATAGGCGGCCAGCCCAAGCCCGCCAAGAGTGGCGGACAGGGAGGACATTAACAAACAAAAATCCAGTGAGCGGTCGGCGAACAGCTTGCCCAGCAATCGAGTCCCATGGACCTTGGCCTCAAAGTGCCGGGCGATGAAATCCGTATTTATCTCGGCCACCGGGCAGGCGGAATGCTCATCCGCCCAGCCAGCACAGTGAATTACCCCATGGATAACCCCAAACCTCTCCTCCGCCGCCTCAATCACTTGTCGCATCTGCCGCTCATCGGAACAGGAGGCGGCAAAGCAGAGCACATCGGCCCCCAGCGCCTTAACCCGGCCTTCGTCGTCACTGCCACGGCGCCCGAGCAGCACCAGCCTGGCTTGATATTGCCTGGCAAGCCCCTCGGCCAGAGCCAGGCCCACCTTGCCGAAGCCACCGGTAATAAGGTAGACGCCCCTCTTGCGCAGCCGCTGAGTCTTAGTCCTGTCAGTGAATGGCGCCCACTGTCGCTGCCAACACTGCCCTTCTCTCCATGCATAAATAACTTCATCACCGCTGTAGGACAGCGCCCGCGCCAGCACTGAGCCCGCAGCCTGCGCCAATTCCCGCCGATCAAAGTCCAGCAACTGACAGCTGATATTTCGGTACTCCTGATTGATCACCAGTGCCAGTCCCGCCAGCACCGCGTCCTCAGGTTGAGCCTGTTCACCGGGGCGCACCGCATACAGGTTTTGGCTCAACAGGGTCAAACGTACCTGCGAGCCGTCTGCAAGTTGCTTGAGCAGAGCCACCACCCCCAGCATCCTGGCCGACATATCTGCCACTTGCGCACAACAATAAACAATATGGGCTATGGGTTCGGATGCCGAGGAAAGTGAGCCGAGCTCTTCGATAGAGCAGTAGCTTCCATAACCGTCTTCAGTCAGCTCCCGAGCCAACGCACGGTTATCGCCGACAATCAGTAACGTCTCAGGTAAATTCTGCTCAGGCAGATTTACGCGAGCCCAGCTTGGCTGATAGAGACAACTGTGCAGAGCTGGGGCTTCCGGCTGTGGCGGTTGCTGTGCGGAACAGGACAAACGGGCAAAAGAATAAGTGGGGAGCGGTAAAAAGCGGCGCAATTTCCCATCCAATAGATTCACTCTGATCGGTCTATTGCACTGCTGCTGGTATCGGTCCAAACACTGCTGTATGGGTTCAGCAGCGCCGTAAAAGATCGATACCCTGTCGCCCTTCCCTGAGATATGACACTGCCCATCCGCGATATCAACGCTAGCCGCAGGCGATTGCGCCAATAGATCTAGCGCCTCTTCCACACTGTCACAGATAAGCAGCCGCCGATAGTTAAACAGGCTCCGTCCAACCTGTAGGGTATAGGCGACATCAGCCAGGTTAACCCCCGGGTTTTGCGTGAAAAAGTCGGCGAGCTTGTCGACGCTGCCCTGCAAGGATTCAGTCGATTTCGCACTCAGCACAAGCAGGTGTGGTCCGCTACAGGGGCTGCTTTCAGTTTCAGGCGCCTGCTCCAGTATCAGGTGCGCATTGGTTCCGCCAATGCCAAACGAACTGACCCCGGCACGGCGCTTTGCAAAGATTTCCGGCCAGGGCGTTAACTGCTGGCAAACAGCAAAGGGGCTATCACGGAAATCAAATTTAGTGGTGGGGTGATGAGCATGGAGGCTCGCGGGGATTTCTCCGTGACAGACAGCTAGAGCGGTCTTGATCAGGCCGGCGATGCCCGAGGCAGTATTCAAGTGCCCCAGGTTGCTCTTAACGCTGCCAATATAACAGTACTGTTTGCGCTCAGTGGCAAAAGCCGCTTTCAGAGCCTCCAGCTCAATGGGGTCGCCCATAGACGTAGCGCTGCCATGACCCTCCACATAGCCAATGGTGTCCGCAGAAACCGCCGCAGCCTTTTGCGCCATGCGAATAACCCTGGCCTGACCTGAGGCACTGGGCGCGGTATAACCCACTTTGCTGGCCCCATCATTATTGATGGCGCTGCCTTTGATTACGGCAACGATATTGTCACCGCTCTTTACGGCGCATCGCAAAGGTTTGAGCAACACGGCTCCGACACCGTCACCAAAACAGGAGCCGCTGGCTCCATTATCAAATGAGCGACAGTGACCGTCAGGTGAGAAAATCATCCCCTCCCGATAGAGATACCCACTTTGAAATGGCAACTCAACCGAGACGCCGCCGGCCACCGCCATATCGCACTCGCCGGCCAATAGACTCCGACAGGCCTGGTGAACCGTAACCAAAGAGGTAGAGCAGCCGGTAAACTGCTGGGAAACCGGACCATTAAAGTTGAGTTTATGGGCCACTCTGGAAGCGAGAAATTCTTTGTGGCTGAGCAAGGTGGCTTCAAACTGCCCCAGAATTGCCCCCAGGGAAGAATCCATCGCGGTCTTTTCCCAGGCAATATTGTGCGATGCACCAAAAAACAGGCCCACAGTCTGTTCGTGACTGTCCGGTGGATAGCCGCCGGCTTCCAATGCCTGCCAGATACATTCGTAACTCAAGCGCAATTGGGGAGAGCAAATCTGGGCCTCCCGAGGTGACAAACCAAAAAACTCGTAGTCAAAACGATCCAGGTCGCGAACAACCCCCTTGGCCCGAACATAATCGGGGTCGGCCAGGGTCTCGGCATCAACCCCCGCGCTTAATAATTCATCCTCACTGAAAAAATGGATCGACTCCCGGCCCCCCTTAAGGTTCTGCCAGAACTCGTCAACATCCTTCGCCCCCGGGAAGCGGCAGGCCATACCAATAATGGCAATATCATCGCTGCCACTCTCTAAAGCCGGCATTGCAGCGGGCGGCGATACAACCTCTACAACGCTGCGCGCCAGATAGCCGGAATAGCTGTCGATGGTCGGATTGGCATAAAGAGCGGTCAGCGCCAGGGGGCGATTCAATCGCCGGCTCAGCTGCTGATTCAGTTGGAACAGGTCCAGCGACTTCAGGCCAAGCTCAAAAAAGTTGTCATAAATACCGACGTCAGCTATACCGACATACTGCTCGATCAGCGCAATGAGTAGCGCCTGATTCTCCGATTGCGCCGGGGCATAGGCTACCGACAAATTTGGCCTCGATTTCAGTGCAGCGGGCATAAACCCGGCCTGCTCAGGAATCTGCTCGATACGGTTTTGGCGCTCTGCAAACTCGGTGGCACAGACGATGACCTGCGCTTGCGACTGCCCCAGCGCCCAGGTCAGCGCCCTAATTCCCTGGGCCGGGCTGAGCCCCTCCTCCCCCATCAGAGAGGTCATAGAAGCCCGGGCAAAACTCGAATGGGCCAGGTTCAACCAGTGATCCCAGTTCACCGTGCGAACCCGGCACGGGAGTTTGTGGTGATGGGCAAACTCATCGAGGAAAGCATTGGCCGCGCTATAGGCGGATTGCCCAGGAACATTTAACAGAGAGGCCACTGACGAACAGAGCAACAGAAAATCGCAGTTATGCCTGCACAGCAGTTCCGCCAATACCAGAGTGCCTTTAACTTTCGAATCAAATATCCGGGTATTCTGCTCCCGCTGGTCGGAGAGTATCAGCCCCCCGCCCGGTATCCCGGCACAGTGAATAGCCCCATCAATATGCCCAAATAACTCCTGGCCTTCGTTGAATATATCGGACATGGCCGCCGAGTTGGACACATCAGCCGTACGATAACTGACCCGACTGCCCAGGGATTGCAACTGTTTAATCTGGGACAGTTTGCCCGGCTGATCCGAGTCCAGGGCTGTCAGTCCAACAAGTATCAGATTGGCCTGAACTGTCTCGGCCAAATACTTGGCCAGAGCAAAACCGATACCGCCCAGGCCGCCGGTAATAACATAAGTCCCCAACCTCCTGAATCGATAGGAATCGTGAATATCGCTGGCTACTGGCTGGTACCTTGGCACCAAGCGTCGCGATCCCTGTAGTTCAATAACATTCCCAGTCGGGTCTATAGCGGTGCTTAATTCCCGCACGAGCTGCTCAACCAGCAGGCAGCGCTCCTCTACACTGCCCTGTGGCCAGGTCACAGTTATAAGCGCACCGAAAATACTGCCCGTTTCACCCTGTATGGCCTTGAGTGGCCCAACAGCAGCGGCCTTGGAGAGGGTCGATCCGGCGCGGGCCAATACCCGGACATAACACCGCCGGGTATCCATATGTCTCATCAAACTTCTGAGCAAAGCGCAAATATCGAGATAGCTTTTATAAAACTGATCTATTTCAGTTGTGCCCTGCACCCCCATATGGAGAACGGCGGCGGGCAGGCAGCCGTTACGCTTTAGGCTATCCAGCACCGAGTCGTAGTCACCGGGACTGTGGACTGACACCGGTATACCCCGGTCTTGCAGAGCCTTTTGCAGGCAGGCGGCTAAACCACTGTCATTTTCAATCAGCAAAACTCCCGAGCTGAGGTCGACAGGGCCCCCCCTAGGGACATCAGCGGGAACTAAGCGGGGAATATAACTGTAAAAGTCGGCAGGCAGCGGGCTGGAGGAAAAGCACTGCCTCTCGAAGGGATAGGTTGGCAGGGCAACGCGATAACCATCGCCCTGCAAAGCCAGTTTGCACCAGTCAATGGGTGCGCCCGCAAGCCATAACCGGCCCACCTCCTCCAAACTGGCGGACTCTTCTGTACTGATACCCTCAAACGGCTCCAATACCTGGGCGCGTTCGCACACCTTGTCACCGGTAAGGTAGGCCAGCGCATCTTGCAAACCTGAACAGATAAAATACAACCGGCAGTCAAAATGGTGCCTGCCCACTTGGAGGGTATGGCAAATAGCCCCCAGAGCGGGCGCTTGAGTTTGTTTTAGATACTCAGCCAGCTCCCTACAGCGAATATCAAGGGCTTTATCAGATCTGGCCGAAAGTACAAAAAGATAATCTTGTTGGGCTTCTCCGGCTGCGCTTCTGGGCGCAGGCGCCTCAAGTACAGCGTGCACATTGGTACCGCCAATACCAAACGAGCTGACCCCAGCCAGAGCTGGCAGATTTTTATCCCAGGGGGTCAGATGAGTATTGATATAAAAGGGCCCCTCAGCAAAGTTGATGCGGGGGTTCGGATTATCAAAGTGAAGGCTGGGAGGCAATTGCCGGTGCATCAGCATTTTGACAACTTTTATCAACCCCGCGATACCGGCAGCGCTATTCAAATGGCCAATATTGGCCTTGACCGAACCCAGGGCGCACTGCCGGGCGCCGGGCATCGCCTGGCGGAGCGCTTCAACCTCAATCACATCCCCCAGTGCGGTAGCGCTGCCGTGGGCTTCGATATAACCGATATCCTGTGGCTGGGCCCCCGCCATCTGCTGTGCGCTGGAGATTACATCAGCCTGCCCGGCCACAGAGGGCGCGGTGTAACCCACCTTGCCTTTGCCATCATTATTTATGGCAATGCCTTTTATCACCGCCAGGATATTATCCCGATCCAACAGGGCTTTTTGCAGCGGCTTTAACAGCACAATACCCGCGCCGTCACTGAACACACTGCCGCTGGCATCCCGGTCAAAACTGCGGTTCTGCCCATCCTTCGAAAACAGCATGCCCTCCTCGTACCGATAACCGCGCCGCACTGGCAACATAATAGATACACCACCGGCCAGCGCCATATCACACTGGCCCGCAGTCAGCGCCTGGCAAGCCGTAGCGACAGTAGCCAGCGAGGTGGAACAGGCGGTGTAGAGACTGACACTGGGCCCGCAGAGGTTGAGTTTGTATGACAGGCGAGTACTGAGAAAATCCTTGTCGGTCAACGGGGTGTCGACAAAGGCCTCGGCATCATTATCCCGACGCCAGCGGGATTCCCAGGCCTCGCTGGGGGAGGCCCCGACATAGCAACCGATTCTGCCGCTAAAAGTGTGGGAGTCGTAACCGGCATGCTCCAGAGCGGTCCAGGCACACTCATGCATGATTCGGGCCTGCGGATCGAGCTTGTGAGCCTCTATCGGTGCGTAGTTGAAGAACTCTACATCAAAATCCTCTGCGCCGGCCAGCACCCCCTTGGCCCTGACGTAGTCCGGGTGCTCCAGCTGCTCCCTGGCGACCCCCGCCTCCAGCAGCTCCGCCGCACTGAAATGGCTGATACTGTCCACACCATCCGTGAGGTTCTGCCAGAACTTATCGATATTGCTGGCCCCGGGAAAACGCCCAGCCATACCGATAATGGCGATATCACAGCCGGGCCCAGCGCTTTTCCGCTGTGCTCCCGCAGCCTCGCCGGATAAATACTGAGCTAACTTTCTCAGCGTGGGATAGGAGAACAGTGTACTGTCGCCTACAGCGGCCCCAAATCTTTGCTGCAAAAGGGTTTGGACTTCCAATATCTGTCTGGAGTCAGCGCCCAAATCAAAGAAGTTTTCATCCAGTCCCGGCTTCTCAATCGATAGAACCTGCTCAAATATCTGAATCAGTTCGACCAATACGCTGCTGCCTGGGTTAAATTCCCCCGCTTCGAAGCGCTGCTGCAAAAGTACCCGCTGTATTTTTCCACTGCTTGTTTTGGGTAATCGGGCCAGGGGAACCACTGCGGCAAGGGAGATGCCCGCTTCCCGAACCATATGCCGCTCCAGGCGCTGTTTCAGCGATATAAATTCGTCCTCGCCCCCTTTGCAGCGGACGAAAGCAACCACCGTTTCATCACCGCTCCCCGCCGGGTCACAGCCGACAAAAGCAGTCTGCTCAACACCTGGCAGTGTTTCAGCGATAGCCTCCAGATCGTAGGGGTAGAGGTTCTGGCCGTTGACAATCAGCATCTCCCTGGATCGTCCAACCAGGGTCAGCCTGCCATCGAGCAAAAAACCAATATCGCCGGTATCGAGCCAGCCATCGTCAGTAAATGTCTCCACAGCTGCTATCCCCAGATAACCGGAAGAGACATTTTCGCCTTTAATTTGCACATACCCTACGGTGCCCGCCGGGCATTCAAGACTGTTATCGCCGACAATCCGGATACGACAATTCGCTACCGGCTCGCCCAGATCAACCAGCTCCATGCCCTCCTTATCCAGCTGGACTGATTGACCGACGCTCAGAGAGGCGCGGTCAATACGCCGGGTTATTAATGCTTCACCGGCGGGGGGAAATGCCACGGCCAGACTGGCCTCGGCTAAACCATAAACCGGGAACATGGCGGCGGGAGCCAGTCCCAGTGGAGATAACCTTGCGGTAAATTCCCGGCACACTCCCGCATTAACCGGCTCGGCACCATTAAAAATCAAGCGGATAGACGATAAATCTATGTCAACGGAGGGGTTGGGCTTGAAGTGTTTTAGCAGATGTTTCAAACCAAAATTGGGCGACGCCGTTAAAGTCGCCCCTGTGGAACTGATCGCATCAAGCCAGATAGCCGGTCGCCTGACAAACAGTTCCGGGTCGATAAGCACCTGGGACCATCCGTGTACCAGGGGCACCAGATGAAAGCCAATCAGGCCCATATCGTGGGTGAGCGGCAGCCAGCTGAGAGTCTTTTCAAACGGTTGCGCATTTAGGGCCAAGCCGATGGCTTGAATATTAGTGAGCAGATTCTGATGGCTCAGTACTATCCCTTTCGGGTTGCCTGTAGAGCCGGAAGAGAACTGGATAAATGCAGTTGTTTCGGCCGCAATTTCCGCCACTAGCGGTACACCGCTCCCCTGGTTTAGCGCCTCTATAATTAGTGTGCGCTCAATAATGGGGTGATCAGCGGGCAAAGCTGCGGTCAGTTTTTCCAGATACTCCCCATCCCCGATCAGCAACGCCCCATCGAGCTGCGCAAAAATCCGCAATACTCTATTGCGACTGTCAGTATTTAATCCGGCCGCCAGTGGCACGGGGATATATTGCCCAATCAGGCAGGCCCAGAAAGCCACCAGAAAGTCTCTCTGGTTACTCAGCTGCAAAATAACCGTTTGTCCTTCCGGAAGATTCCGGGCCTGAAGAGAAGCCAGGGTCCGGCAGGCCTCGACATATAATTGCCGATAACCAAAAGATTGTCGCTTATTGCCGGAAAAATAGAAGACGATCCCCTGGTCTTTTTGGGCCTGTTCAGACAAGTGGGCAATCAAGTTGACTTTTAGCATTCCATGCTTCATTTTTTTAGTCAGGCCCTTGGAACAACACTAATAACGATTCCGCCGAACCATGAACGATAATATCAAGCCACAGATAAAGCGTTTCTTACTTCAGCATATTCGCGCCAATACCCTGGATGATGACGACGATATTTTTAGCCGAGGGTTTGTCAATTCACTGTTTGCCATGAGGCTGGTCACTTTTATTGAAAATGTTTTTTCTCTGACCGTAGAAAACCATGAGCTGAGCATTGAGAATTTCAATACGGTCAATAATATCGCGGCGTATGTCGCGCAAAAAACTAACCAATAACAGAGTAACCGTCACTTCCAGCCAGCGGGCGGCCGTTGTCAAATATCCGCCCTGCCCTGCCGGGCTTGCCGTTTTTGCCAGGCTGCCCCGGGGTACCAGGACAGCCGCCGGGAGACCCGGCCATCCCCCCCAGGCCTGGCGCACCGCCACGGCCAACTCGCTGTTGATTTGGCGCTAGCAGCAAGCGGCTGTTCTCGCTGCGGTGCCAACAGGTGAGGTAAATATTGCGGCCATCCCCCATATTGCCCCCCACTCCGCCCGGCCCTCCGTTACCGCCATCGCCCCCTGAACCCCACGGTCCCGCAGGACAGTAGATTGAGCGCGCCCCCCCAGCGCCGCCGTCACCGCCGCAGCCGCCATTGCCCCCGCGTGCGCCATCGCCGCCACTGCCCCCATAATTTGCCAACAACACCGCCGCTCGCAGCTGCCCAACTTTTATTGTCAGGAAAAAAGCATCGCTCCCCCGACTGCCATTGCCGCCGCAGCTCCCGGGTTCACCTGCGCCCCCTGGATCGCCAGATCCCGCCTGTAAATAGCAACTCATATTACGGTCTCGCGCCGGGGTTCCGGGCAAACCGTGAGTACCGTCACCGCCGGCAACGCCCGGAAGTGCAATTTCACCGTTTTCCCCCAGACTGTGTATCCGCACCGGCGCCGCTTGCGCCAGCATTGATTCACTTAGCGGTCGGCCCCTCTTATCTACCTGAATCAGAGCTCCCGTATAGATGGAGGTATCTGCGAGACAGTTAATTTCTGCTCCGCTCTCCATCAGAATTTGCTCAAAAAAAAGTACTATGGGTTCACCGTCGAAGCGGGCTTTGCTAATTACTGGGTGGCCCTTACGCACGTGCAGGGTTTTACCGGCATATACCGCCACATGAGTGGGGTAATGCAATTGATTAATCATCTCGCAGTAGCTGGCCACTGCTTTACTATCACCAAATAGAAAAGCCGAGTGGGCCTGACATATCTGGTTTTTCTGCTCATCGGTTAAATTCGCCGTAGCTGCAAAGCTGTTCAGATGGCAATCCCAAGAGGGCGGGATATCCAGATGCCTGGGAATAACCCCCTTGTCATACAGCTCGTCGGCTATACCTCCCAGCGCCTTCTGTTCTGCTACTGTCGCCACAGTGATAAATTTGGCTTTAAGCGTGGCGGGGTACTGAGTGTCGCGGGAAAACCATGTCACACCGGGGTAGCTGCCGGTATCTATCACCCGCTCAGGAAAAGCACTAGCAGTCCAGCCCAGTTTTCGAGCGTACTCACTGAAAACCGTTTTCCAGTTATCTGGCCAGACAGTGCTGCGCGTCTCCACTACAGAATTATGCTGGGATTGCATGGTATTTATTCTTATTGATCTTGTTAGCAATAAAAACGGCTGGTACAACCGAGCGCCTATCCCGTTGGGATCCATTTACTGATAGAGGGCTCTGCTCTGCCAGCTGGCCCGTCGATGACTTCATAGTTCAAGGTATAAACCACCCCCCTGGAATCCACTTCTATCCGCGCGCCGTTAACCCCCGCCGTGCGACTGATAAAATCACCATCGGGCCGATACAAATCCAGGTAGTAGTCATTGACTTTGCTACCGTCACAGGTGTGGGACAGCACATAGATAATTCCCCCGGGGCTTACTGCCAGATCGAGGTAACAGGCACTGTCACTTTCTTGCAGGGGTAAGTACGGTGAGCCGCTAAACAGTGGGGTGGGATTTCCGTTTAAATCAAACGCTTGCAGACGCCTGCCCGCAGCTTCCAGCACCAAAATAAATCCGGATGGAGTGACGGCGGTTCCGATCGGCCCATTTAACAGGCCCCGCTCTGAACCCTTCCCACAAAGCAGTTGCGAGCGATTGGCATTGCTATCACTGGTCAGTGAGTCGGATAGCTGGACAATCTCCAGTTTACTGTTGGCCCAGCTACAGGCTATGGCACAGCCTTCTGGGTGGATCGATAGCCCAGTGAGTCCATTTTCCAGAAAGCGCCCTGCGGTGGTGGATTCAGTGAGATCAAACGGTTGGCCCGCGTGCAGATCGACCGGCCTCAAGGCGAACTGGCTGCTGCGCGGGTCCAGGTAAAAACTGCTGTTGTCCGGTACTGATTGATCGGCTTGTGCATTCCAGTAAACCAGCCCCGGTTGCAGGGCAAAACCACAATCAATAACTTTGAGATTCTCTTCCGCCAGTACAGTACCCACATTCTGAAAAAAATAGGCCGTGCTCAATGTGTTGCCACTACTGCAATCGGTGACCGACAGGGAGGAAGCTCGCCAGCTATAACCCACCGACGCATTAGCCTGCTGAAGGGTAATATCTACCAGTCCAGACAGTTTCGAAGAGGCATCCAGATCCGTTTTTATTGCAGACGGTGCCGAAATATCGCTCTGCCAAAGATAGTGCCCGCCGGAGTAAGCCAGCTTGCAATAGTGTTTATACGCCGTGGATTCATCGATAGTAACGGGCATATTTTGAGCTGAAAAAATCAGGCTACCCAGACGCTCGCTACAGTCTATAACCCCTTTATACTCTCCTGTGGCAACGACGCTGCCACCGCTGTCGAAACAGCTCACACTGATGCTAACCGGGGCTTTATTAATGATACTGCCAAAGTTCACCACGATGGGCTGAGCCAGGCTCATCAAATCAATATCAACGCTTTTTTTCTGGGTAAAACCTTCTGCATACTCGATATCGATTTCACATTGCTTAGTTTGCAAAGGCCATTGGCCATAGGTTTTATCCGCCTCAATGGTTACCTTGAGATCAATCAGGGAGGTCGGAGCCAGGGGCATATCGAAACTGGGAGGCCTGGCAAGTAGAGGCGCGGTGGTGGTAGCCAGGGCCCCACCATCGGGTTCCTCTCCGCTATCCAACAGGGCTTTGAGAGTTTGTGCAGGCCAGCCGAGATATGGCAGAGCATTTTCTACGGTTTCCTGGCCGAAGCGGGTATTGATATTCTGCCTCAACGCGCTCAATTCCTCAGACAAGAATAAAGCTGCCAGTTGCCCGGACAGACAGCCCAGCGCCCCACTAACGCTATTGACCTGACTGCTATTCAGGAGAAAATCCCCGGCGTTGAGAATATCAGCCAGCAGTTCCTGATCGCTCAGCAAACTGTCGTACCAGCTTTGTGTGGGCATCTGCTGGGCATTGGCCAGAATCATCGGCACGGAAATATCCAGTATGTACGACGTAATCAGGCCAGCGGCATCACTGCAAGCATCCCAGCCCCCTCTGCCAATACCGCCAAATACCAACTTTATCTGCTCCGCATTATCCGGCAGCGGAATATCAAAAGACTGACCCGTGCTGGCTACAGGAATGCCTGCAACTGCCGT
The DNA here is from genome assembly GCF_052466995.1 of Microbulbifer regidiadema (SeqCode). Classification (NCBI taxonomy): domain Bacteria; kingdom Pseudomonadati; phylum Pseudomonadota; class Gammaproteobacteria; order Cellvibrionales; family Microbulbiferaceae; genus Microbulbifer; species Microbulbifer regidiadema (SeqCode). Next base: position 1,171,812 of record NZ_CP174297.1, read on the forward strand.
CGTTGGCTTGAGCAGGCCGAGGTATTTCCGCGTTGCGGTTTCATAAGCCGAAGTTACTGAAGCGGGCAGTCGTGAAACCCAGTCCTTGGGTGTTACCTGTTTGCCACCTTGAAAAAACTCCACATAGACACCCAGGTGACAGGCCATATCGTTGGCCAGAAGCAGTTGAAAACTGTTGCTGTCACCGCTAAATCCAACCGACTGGAACAGCACTCCGCTCTGCGGGTTGAGACTGGTCTGTGTCCAGTTGGGAATTGATGAAGGGCCCTCCTGCGGCCCTGGTACAGTACCGTTTTGCACAGTCCACACCAGGTCTTTCAGGCGGGGATCATTGTTGGCCGGGGTTAATACGCTGGCAAGAAATGCCGGTACACCCTGTACGGTTTTATCGGATAGTTGCAGACGCTGGTAAGTGTTTTTTTCTCCATTGGGGGACGGAATATCCACCAACCGCGCCCAACCCGTATCGGTTGAAGGTGCCCCCTGGTCCATAATAACCTGTAGGAAATCCTGAAAATCTCCACTGTTTTCAACCAGCTTGCTGATCGTAGCGGCCGCATCACTTTGCAACATAATCAGCTGAGGAAAACTGCCGGCAATGGCACCCGGCACCTGATAAGGCGGCAATATTGTCATAGCGATATCCCCCTTGAACAGGAACAGGTCAGGCCCTTGGCATAACCTGTCCCGCTCCAGTCAGTTACGCGTCCGGCTCTCCTGGGGTCGACGGAATCCAGGTGCTGATTCCAGGCTCTGTGCGCTGGCCCGGGCCGAGCAGCGCGGTATAGTTCAAAGTGAACATATTGCGCCACTGGTCTACCGTTAGCTTGGCCGCATTGACCCCCGTTTGCGGCTCAGTGAGCAGGACACTGCCATCGGGGTTGTAGATATCCAGCATAAATTCCGGACTGCTGCCATTGGCTTTCATCAGCACGTAGATATAGCCCTTGTCCTCTACGGCAATATCCAAGTAACTGATGTCTTTACCCGTCTGCTGGCGCAGCGGCATTAAGGCCACCAATTGAGTCACCTGCAAGTTGCCACTTTGGGGTTTGACCACCCGGAAGTTCATAGCGTTAATGGTGTCGCTCACTTCCCACTGCAAACCTTTGGCATTGACCGTCACCCCGAGACTGAACGCGCGGTATATAAACAAATACGGAATCTGGTATTGATCCGGCAAAACACGCACGTCAAATACGGCACCGCTATCCTGGTCAGTAACCAGCCAAAGCTTGCCGGTCTCGGTGACCGTCACCGTGAAAACAGGATTGGCGTCTGCACCGCTGGCGTAGCCGTTGTTGACAAAGTCCGCACTGAGCGAGTCATCCACCTGCCCCTGGTCCAGGGCATCTACTGGCGAAGTGTCTGTGGTAAAACAGGGGGCCCTGGCTGGCAGTACATTTTTTTGGAACTCCTGCACCATGTCAGTACCGGGTTCGCGGCTATCCAGCTCGGACACGAAGCTGAGCGGCATCTCCCAGGTTTCCTGTCCCACAGTAAAACAGGGCACAGCGTTACCCTTGACATCAAAGGCCTGTATGCGCTCATTGCCCTCTTCAAGAATCAGGATGCGACCGGCTGAGGTAATGGTCAATGCCACCGGCTTGTCCAGCAAACCTTCCCGCAAACCTTCACCGGACAGCGGCATGGCCACCGGCGACTCTTCATTGGCTACCGCCTCCCCCGGCAGGCGCAGCGCCAACAGTTTGTGGTTGTCGTAATCCACACCGATAACATACCCCTCCGGGTGTACCGCCATACCTTTGATGGTCACATCCTGGAAGGAGCCCCAGGCTTTGGTCTGGTCGTAATCAAACGTGGAGACCCCGGGTTTAAACGAGACACCACGCAGGTAATAGAGCTGGTTTTCCTCGGTATAAGTGCGTGAGTCCAGATAGAAGTTGTCCAGCTTGGGGACCGGATAGGAGAAGACGCCGATAACGCTCACCCATTCGCCATCCCTGACCACCCGCTGGGTCACCAACTCGTACTCGGGTTCCTCGTCCGGGGCGCCAATGGTCCAATCCTGATCGCTGGTAACTACCGTGATGGTGGCATTATCCGGTAGCGGTAAACTGTAACCGGCAAACTCTTTGGCCAGTGCCTCCGGCACCGGTCCACCGCTATTGAGTGTTTCCCGATAGCTGCCGTAATCCAGTTCAAACAGGTCTGTTAATCCAAACTGGTCGTAGGCGATAAAACTGGGATTGGAGAAACCGCGACTGGGCTCAATGATGGCATCCTGTGGCTCCGCCAGGGTAGAGATGCTCTGGAAGCTGTACATCTGGCCATTCTCTTTGGCCGAGCCGTAGTCCCGGGGCAGGTTCTGGCCAGAGGCCCGCCAGGCATATCCCAGCTGATACTCTTTGTTATTGATGGTGATATCCATGCGGTCACATATACGGTGACCATCATTGGCACAGTCATTGAGAACCGCAGGCAGGCCGGGGGCGGGGTTGGTAGTGTTCTGCACTTCCAGCTCATAGAGGGTGGAGCCATCGCCACTGTATATCTGTTTTTTATCAATGGCGAAATTCACCCCGGCGTCATTGTCCGCAAGCGTCCACTGACTGCCGGCAGTGACCACTGTCACTAACGCATCGCTGGACAGATCATTACCATTTTCGGCAAAGGCGGCACGCACGGCTTCATCTGGGTTACCGCCTTTATCCAGGTCTGAAGCCAGGTCGGCACTGATAGAGAACTGAGTCACCTCCCAGTAGTGCTGGCGGCTGTCGGAATAGGCCAATGTCTGCTTCTGGCTGTAAGAGGTATCTGCCGTCAGAGGCACTAACTTTTCCAAGATGGCACCAGTCACAGCCAGCTGATCATTGCGGTCCGGATCGGCATTTATCCAGCCGCTGTTATAAACCCCAGCCAGCCAATCATTGCTGGAATATACGCTGGCCACCACTTCAATCTTGCCGCCGGCAGGTATTTTCTCAAACGTGACTTCAATGGGGGCATCATGCTGACCCGGCATGGGGCCGGCCTTGGTAAAGGTTGTTCCGCCTTCCTTGCCGTCGCCTTTGGGATATTTGACCTGAATCACATAGTGGTCTGCTACCAGAGGCCAGATCGGCGCTTGTTCCTCGGTACCGTGGCGGGGATCGGGTTTTACTGTCACATTCAGATCAAGGGTATGCTGAACTTCCAGGGAATAAGTGGCCGGCGACAATACGCACTCCACCGTCGTGGCGCTCAGTGCGGCCAAGTCGGCAGCTATGCTAGCCACTTTCAACGCCCAGCCCGCTACGGGTATTTGTCCCAGGGCTTCCTCGGCAGTGATCTCGGCAACCGTTTCCGCAATGATCTTCTCAATGGCCTGCTTGTAGACTTGTTGAAGTATTTTCTGGACCGCGACACCAAAAATAATGCTGCTGGCGATATTGCCCAATTTGGACAGGATTGCTTTGCCGGCATTGGTTTTGTATTCCAGCCCCCCCAATATGGCCGCGACTGAGCCACCAAAGCCACAAACAATATAGAAGGCAATTTTGGCATCACCTTTCAGGCCACTGATAAATGGATTGACGATATAGACGCTGAGTAAAGTACTCAAAACAGTGATGCCGTAGTTCACGATACCGGTACCCAGTACACCGACAATATCGACATCAGAGTCCCAGTCCTTGAAGCCATTGGCACAGCCCAGCCCCCCCAGCAGAACCCGCGCGGAAGAAGCCTCTTCCGGCCACTGGAATTCTACATCGGTCTTACCCGTCAGCGGCGGTACCGGCACCCCGAAAATAGCGTTGCCCGAGCTGATCCAGTCCAGATAATTTTTACTGTCACTGGGCTCAAAAGCACTGCGCAAAAAGTCCGGCAAGGGGTCATCCCAGTCTTTGATATCCACCCGTTTAATGGGGGTGCCGTCCTGCTTGTAGAACTCCACATAAAGACTCAGATAACGGCTGGGCCAGTTCTTGACCGGAAACGACAGCTTTTTGCTGTCATAGTCGTATTTGAGTTCGCTGTCGTATAGATAGAGTCCGTAGCTCGAAGTGATATTCTTGATACCGAAACCTGTGGCGTCAGCGCTGTCAGTCTCGACCGCCAATGCCACGGCATCTGCTGCCAGTGATGGTGGGTTGGGCGGCACCTCTGTTTCGGCTCTTTCTGTAGTACCGTTTTGTGTCGTCCATAACTGCCCGTTGAGCACCTCGTCGTTTTTAGTGAGTTTCAGTACCTGCTGCACCGCAGGCGTTGCCGCACCGATAACCCCAGTATCAGCGGCAGAGCCGGTACTGTATTCATCGGTTAATTCATAGTTGGGTATGGAGGGCTCGCCGGTATCGGGGTTGGTTGGCCAATCGGGTTTACTGCCGTCCTTGTAGTCCAGATCCATATTGGCCGGAACCGGTTCTTCCTGATTGGTATCGGGGTTGGTCCACATAACCCAGCTCTTTTTGTACCAGCAGGTTGGCGATCCGGGACCATTTATTTGTACATAGCTGATCAGGCTCTGAAAATCCTGGGTATTGTTGACGTGGTAATCAAACACATACTTGGTGACCGCTGGATTCACAGAGCCGATTTCCGGGTGCTGAAAAATAATTGCCCGGGCAGTTTCATAAGGCGGCTTGATGTTGTAGGCATCCGTGTGCAGTTGCTCAAGTTCTGTCTCGGACATATTGGCCAAGTTAACCCCATAGTGCTGAAAAACCGTGTGGGGCTGAGCAGGACGTTTGGCCACTTTATGGTGCAATGGTCTTCTATGAGCTATTTCCGGAATATGGATAAAGCTCATGGCAATCTCGGGCAGCGGGTGGTCATCCAGTGAATCGTAAACAACCTGCCGCATTGAGGACTGGTGCCTGGGCATGGGCACATCCTCAAGAAAATGGGTGATTTTATCGTGGTGGTGAGCGGGCAGCGCGGCCAGTGCCCTATTCTTCCCCTGATGCTGCTGGAACTTGCCCGGCGCATCAGCATAGGCGGTCAGGTAGTGCTTTTTTCCATCGCCACCAATCAGGGAAAACTTGGCACTTTGGGGACAATGGCTCAGGTCAAAGTGCAGTAAGGTAGATTCCAGTGTTCTCATGCTCTTTCCTTATTTTTATCATTGTTATTCTGGTTTTAGACAAGCACTTCTCAATTCACAGGCGGGCTTGATGGGGGTTTTTGCGGGCAATAATAAATTCCATCCGCCGAGGGCACACAATAGGGAGACAGGGGCAGCTCTTTAGCTCGCATCCACTGGTTGTAATCAGTTCCGGCATGCTGGTTTACATCAAAGCGAACCGAATTGGGACAGATTGTCGATGCTTGCAGCACACTTTCCGGTAGCTCAGTAACACCACAAATAACATTCTCGTACTCGGTCTCCCCCTGGGCGGACAGCCGGATTACGCGAAACATATCACCGTAGATATTGAGCGTGTCACCAGCCTTGTCATTAACCAGATTGAACTTGATGTAATTGGTGATCGGGTTGAAGGGATTATTAGAATCATTGTCCACCCGCCAGCGCCCGGATTGGCTGCTACTGACGGTGGCCCGGTTGGTCAGGGGGCGGGAGTGCAGAGAAAACAGGGACAACAGCATCGGCACCGCCGGCCTGGCAGTCAACGCCAGTTCATATAAATTCAGGCCGCGCCAGAGATTGTAAGACACCGACGTATCTGTCAGCAGCCAGTCGGTTTCCTGCTGTTTAGCTTCAACTGTGGCATCGCTACTCAGATCGATACCGTTCTGTTTGAACTGGGCGGCTATAGCGGCACTGACAGGGCCAGTTCCGAGCAGGCTCTCCAGATACAGCGGCATAAAGAACGCCGGTGTCTTGGTATCATCGGTACCCTCGGCAACGCCCAGAGCCGGCTGGTATTGGTCGCCGTCGACACTCTGGAAAATTACGTACTGATTGGTACCATCTGTTACTTGCCAATAGGTTCCATACTGCTGCACCGAGACAATAGCATCGTCGCTGATGGTGACACCATTGGCCGAGAAACCAGCCTGAATCTGTGGTGTTACCTTGCCCTGGTGTAAATAGGGCAGTAATTCTGTCGGCAGAGTAAAACTATTCTGAGCGTTAGTTAATTCTTCACTCAAACTAGTACTCTGCGCCGAGTCAAATAACCAGACACCATTGCGCACGCTGGTATCGGTTAAATCGCTCACTGACACTGCCGCATCGGTAAAAATAGCTTCATCCAGCTCGGTATCGGAAAAATTAGCACCCTGCAAATTGGCCCTGAGCAGGCTTGCCCCCCCGCCGCTCGCCGATTGAGTCAGTTTGGCGCCCTGAAACTCAGCATCCGTCAAGGTTGCATAATTGAAACTCACCCCATACAGCTGGGCCTGCTTCAAGTTGATGCCGCTCAGATTGGCATTGTCAAACTGGGCCCCTTCCAGAATCGCGCCGCCATCAAGCTTGGCACCACCGTAGAGTTGCACCCCGGATGCCCGAACATTGAACAGGTTGGCCGAGGTAAGGATGGTGCCCCGCATAAATGCATTGACCAAAATAGCCGCTGCCACAGTCTGATAAACGGCCAGAGAGTTACTGCCGCCCACGGATTCGAGTCGCACGGTATAAGTACCGGAAGAATCCTGTACCTCCCAGATTCTACCCGGTGCATAGGCGGCATCGGTGATGGAGACAGTACCGCTCAACGGATAACCGTTATCGCTAAAAATGGTTTTTACCGTATCGACATTGTCGTCCAGCAAAGCCTGTTTAAAGGTATCAAACTCGGCGGCATCCGTTACCCTAAAGCGCAGGCCAATAGAGCCCATTTGCGCTCCTGTCATATTGGCGTCGGTCAAGGTCGCGTTGGAAAAATTGGTGCCTACCATGGAGATGTTGCCGGTCAGCGAGGTAGCCGTCAGGTTGGCGTAGGCAAAATCTGCGCGATCCAGTTTACAGTTGTCCATCTTGCAGCCAGTCAAATCCGCATGACTGAATACCAGTCTGGTAAAATCATTATTCTGCAAATAGTTGTAGCGCAATTCCGTGCCGGTGAAATTGGTTTCCTCAGAGAAAATCATCTCCATCAGATCGATACTGCCACCGGCGGCACTGGGATTACTCAGGCGGGCATTTTTCAGATTGGCATCGGTGAAATCCGGCTGGCTAAGACTTGTGCCGGTCATATTGGTACCGGTGAGGTTAGCCCCGGTAAAATTTACCTTTATCAAAGTCGCATCGGTAAAATCCGTACCGGTAAAATCAGCTTGCAATAAGCTAGAACCACTTAAATCAGCACTGATCCCGGTCATTTTGGCATTTTTCACCAGCGCCCGGGTGAAAGTTACCGAGTTCATCGGTACATCTGAGAGGTTAACCCCGCACAGGTTCGCGTCTGTAGCATTGACGTTGGAGAAGTCAATAACGCTGGACAAGTCCGCATCCTCCAGATAAACCCAGCGCAAGTCTGGCTTGGGAGACTGGAAGCCTTCATTTTGAATCTGCTCCAGCCCAACGGTCACTACAGTTCGACTGAATACCGTTGTCGCCGCCGGCGTGCCGGATTTATCGACCCGTGTTAATTTACCGGAGCTGTTATCAAGGTAGTACTGAGTGCTGCCGCCCCCCTTTATTCCCCGGTCTACAATTCGAAAGTCGTTGCCATCGGTTTCCAGAGAAAAATAAGTCAGCTCCCCGTCGCGCTCAAGGCTGGCTTGATAGTGGTCTCCGCTCCAAGCGACATATTTACCATTGGGGCCCTGTAGGATAAACCCGCTGTCGCTGCCATAGGCATTGAATTTTTGTTCATCACCTTCGCTGGTACCACTGACATCTAGCTGTCCGTTATCGGAGCCGGTATCCAGAGTGATGTATTGGCTGTCCTGTCTGAAGGACCACTTCCCGTAAAAGTTCATAGACATTCAGCACCTGTCGTCCTTTCTGGATGCACGGGCCTATAGCCCCATCCCGATTTTATTTATTGTCCGGACGACTGACAGATACCGGACATTCTGGCTCAGCTGATATTAAGCACCAGCTTGTATTTTGGGTTTTCTTGGGGGGTGTACTTAGGTTGACCACCCGTGCCGCCATCGCCCGACGGGCTGACATTACCGGGATCTCCTGAGCCGCCACTATCGGCGCGGGTCTTGCCATCGCTACCTAGCCCACCCTGGCCACCAGGGCCCGCTTTCCCGGCAGCGCCCGCAGAAGCCCCATTACCCCCATTGCTGGAGACGTCCGAAACGGGCAAGGGCAGCGTCTTGTCATAGGTAACTTCCACCTGTCCCCCATCCCCGCCCTTACCGCCGGAGCCCGCGTTAGCGCCATTACCACCCTGCCCCCCCATACCGCCCTCGGTTTCACCATGTTCGCTTTGGCAAACCTGCGGCTGCTTGCCACCGTTTCCACCATCGCCACCGCTGCCACCATCGCCGCCGTTACTGCCAGTGCCACCGTTGCCCCCCGAGGCCAGGACACTAAAAGTTCCGCTAAAGTCGACGCACTGCATTTTGACCGCACTCGGGCGCTGGCCGTCTCCGCCGTTTTGCGCATTAGGCGCCTTACCGCCGGGGTCGCCTGGTTGGCCGTCGCGCCCAGGTGTTTTACAGGTTTTGTGTTTTCCCTCGACACCATCGGTGCCTCGAGGCCCCACTTTTCCGGTGTCACCATTGCCCTGAAACACTCCATTGGCACCGGCAGCCCCTCGGGATTGAATTGTATATATTTTCTCCATGACTATGCCTCACGGGTTAGAAGACAGCACCTTGCCGTTAATATACACTTGACCCCCCTTACCGGCACTGGCCTCACCACCGTTATCCCCAGTATCACCAGTACCACCGTCTGGATCACCCTTACCGCCTTCACCTCCGGCGCCGCCAACATTGCTGGAGCCGGCATTGCCCCCCTGGGTTGACGCATCGAAGGTAGGTTCCGGTGAACCTGCGTAATAAACGATATAGATCTCACCGGCATCACCGCCATCACCACCCTGGCCGCCCGGCCCACCCTGGCCGCCCTGACCTCCCGCACCCTGTTTACCACCGCTGCAATGCGAGGAGCTCTTGCCCCCCTTGCCGCCAATCTGGCCGGGACCACCCTGCCCCCCCTGACTGGCGTCACCACCGCTGCCGCCAGTTGTTGAAAAAGAGTAGTGACCTGTCATAACGTTGTTGGTGAACTTGATCACGGCGGCATCACCACCATTGCCACCATTTTGCCCCGCTTGTCCGGTTTTACCGGTAGTTCCAGCATCGCCATCGGTGGCCTTGGTACCACAACTTTTACCATCGTCTTTGGCATCTTTCCCTGAAGGCGCCTGCGGCGGGCTCACATCACCCTGGGCTGGTGGCGCGGTGGTATTTTTACTGCCATCGCCGCCTTTAACGCTGATAGTGTACGGAACTGAATCACTGGCACTCATGGTCATCTCCCGAATAAGTTGAATTGAAAATAAGGCTGTAGCGGCTATTCGCTGACGAATTCTTGTACGGTCCAGGTAGCGTGGACTTCAAAATTGATACTCCCGCCCTCCTCTATGGTCAGCTTGCCAATATCAGCAACGGCGCCAGGAGTGGAGTCGGAAGTGACATTGAGTGTATCTCCCGATTTGACCGTAATATTCTCAGCGCTGAAAGCCATCAGGGTCATGGGAAAATGGTGTTTGTGAATAACGTCCTTATAGCTTTTGACATGGCTGGAGTGACCATAGACGTAGGTTTTCATCGCTTTGACGATATTGTTATTTTCCTCTGCCGACAGGGCTTCCGGGGCGTGACTGCTTTTTGCCATATCCCAGTCGGGCAGGTTCTCGTGTAGGTGCCGCTCCATGGTGCCATTTTCGTAGTCTTGGTCGGCATTGCCGGCCAGTGCTTTTAAGTCATCCAAATTTTCAACTTCGATATACTGGGGTTTTATCAGCGACGTCTTACCTACGCTATCGGTCAGATAGCATTCGCCACCACTGGTTTCGACATGCCCCGCAACACTGTCCTCACTCAGGCCCTTGTCCTTCACCCCCTGTAAGAGCCGCTTTTTCTGTTCCTTGGTCAACCCTTTGCTTTTTGACATCACTCGTCTCCTTTTTATGGTTTAGTGGGCAAAACCCAAACGGCCCAATATCAATGACACTGGAACCGCACTTCGACATAGTCCGGCAATGACTGGATATACTTAAACTCATGCTCCAATAGCAGCACTGCACCGAGCTGACTGACTTCACGGAAACCACCAAACTTGTATGTCACATACATCTGGCGGTTTCTGCCATTACAAATAAATTCAGCCTGTAAACGCACCGATTCTTTGCGGGCCTCATTCACAATGCTGTGCAACATGATGGTGCCGACCCCACGGGACATCACCCGGCAGGACATCAGCAACAACTTGATAATCCAGCATGCCTCCCGCAGCTCAACCAGTGCAAAACCGATAGTGCCGTAGCTGCCGAAATCATCGCTGAGCTTGGCGACTAAAACTAAATGATTATCGGACTGACAGAATGTTTTGAGTTGCTCGACGCTGTAGGTATAACCCGTAGTGTTCAACTGGTGGGTTCTCTGGATCAGCTCCTCAGTCCGCTCCAAATCCCGGGTAGTAGCGGGATAAATCTCAAAGACCATATTGAGGGAAGCTAGAAAAGCTTCGCTTGGGCCGATAAAAGCCCGCTCGGCATAGCGGCGCTTTTCATCATTTTTATACAACTGTCTCCTAGCGATGCTTTCACCGGTGAGAAATTGCGGCTGCATAATGGGCCAGTCCAGTATTGACAGACTGTGTACGGCATCAATTACCGTCACCTGTGGATGCTCAAACTGAACTTCTTTGCGCTCGAAGGGTTGGTCGTCAACAAAAGCCAGTGTATCCAGTCCAATATTTAAGTCACTGGCAATCTGTTGCAGGGCTGAAGATTTGGTATTAAAACTAATTTGTGGATAGAGAAAATACTCCCACAGCCCCAGTGCTTTGAGCCGGGATCTGGCTAGAGTAAAATCATTTTTACTGGCGATGGACTGTAAGATGCCACGGCTATCCAAAACTTTAATGACTCGGGTGATACCAGGCTTCAAATCAACCCTGTCGCTCTCCAGTAACACGCCCTGCCAGAGGGTATGATCCAGATCCCAGACCACACATTTAATCGGTTTGCTCTTGTTTTCTAGCATCGGTTCCTGAACTGGGCTGCCAGCAACTATCATATTGACGCCCCCAATATCAGTTGATGCATTTCATTACTGCCTTCGATGATTTCCATAACTTTGGCATCGCGATAAAACCTGGAGGCCAGATGGTCATCAATACATCCGCGCGCGCCATGAATCTGTACCGTATCCCGGGCCACATCTGCGGCTGTGGTCGCAGCAAAATATTTGGCCAGCATGATTTTTTCATCAGCTTCTGACAGCCCCGCATCCATAGCCAGCGCGCCCTGGTAAGTTAACAGCCGCGCCGCTTCTAGCCGGGTTTTCATATTCGCCAGCATGCGCCGCACCAGCTGGAAGTCACCAATCGGTTGCGCAAACTGTTGGCGCTTGCCGGCGTGCTCGAAACTGGCCTCCATACAGGCCTGCCCCATACCCACACAGCCGCTGGCCACACTTAGCCGTCCGATCGTAAGCGCTGACAGCGCTACGGCGCTGAATCCAAAACCGATACCACCGAGAACATGACTTTTCGGAATTCGACAGTCGTCGAGGTAAATATTGGCAAGCAGGCTGGCACGGCAACCACTTATGTTGTTGATAGGCTCAATGCAGATTCCCGGGCGACTGCTTTCCACAAGGCAGGCTAACGGTTTGCCGTCCTGCTGGGCGAAAACCAGCAAAAGATCGGCAATCTGGCCAAAAGAGATCCACTGTTTATGGCCATTAAGGGTATATTCTTGCCCCCTTGGCTCAGCAGATGCAGCCACACCTGCACCATTGCTACCGGTATCAGGCTCGCTGAGTGCAAAAGAGGCGATCTTCCGACCGAAGGCCAGGTCTTCCAGCCAGTCCAACTTTTGCTGCTGACTACCCCAGCGCTCAATTGCGTATGCCACCATACTGTGGACGGTAATAAGGCTGCGAGCTGAGCTACACCCCTGACCGACAGCTTCATTCAGAATGGCAAAATCAATCCATTGATACCCCGCACCGCCAAATTCAGAAGCAATAGTCGGCGCAAGGTAGCGCTCCCCAGCCATCAATCGCACCAAGCTATCGGGGAGCGATTGTTGGCGTTCAAACTCAGCGGCAAACGGCGAAATATACTCAGAAGTAAAAAGAGAAATTTTTTGCCGCAGCTGGTGTTGTTTTTCAGTGAATTGGAAATTCAAGCCTCACTCCATTATCCCGCAGAATTAGTAATTTTTATTGATTGCATTCACAGCCCAGGGGCTGGGCTGTGAATTACGGGCTGGCCAGTGCGCGCCTCTACCTATGATTTTTTACAGGTTATTATTGTTTTATAGAGGCCTTATTTGATGAAAAATTATTTACATATTATTTTTTTGAAGCTTATACCCCCAACTAGAGACACCCATAACCACTCTGTAAGTTTGGCAGCCATTTTCCGCCAGCGACTCGATTTGGGAATTGGTGCCCGCCAGTATTTTACAGGTAAAATGTAATCACCTTTTTCAAAGTGATACAAATGCTTATCCAGAATAAATAAGGCAGAGATGCTTAGCCAGAATTAATAAGCTACAGATACATCAACTTATGTCTGAACAAAACGGTGACAAGAGCCACGCTTGTGAGTGATTTTTAATAGCCGCTCTGAATATAATACAGCCAGAAAACTGCTGAATATTCGCCAGCAAAAATAGAGGTATACAAACTTCCGCAAGCCAATATTTTTAATTAGGACTATACAGAATGGAAAGCTCAGAGTTCAGTAATAATCGCTCTATTGCTGTCGTCGGAGTTGTAGGTGCCGGGGTGATGGGGCTCGGGGTCAGCCAGGCACTGCTTGAAACCGGGCATCAGGTTGTCCTGATTGAAAATAGCCATTCCACACTGAAACAAGCCAAAAACCGCCTTCACCAGCAGCTAAGAATGAGTATGATGATGGGCCGGATTAACCGCAACACGGATCTGGATAGTCTTCTTGGGCAGGTAGTGACCGATGGACAACTATCTGCCTTAGAGCCCGTCGACTTTGTCATTGAAAACGTGACCGAGCAATGGGCTGTAAAGGCACAAATCTACCCCGCGATAGATAAAATTTGCCGTCACAACTGTGTATTTGCTGCGAATACCTCCGCCATCCCAATCACTCGGATTGCCTCATTGACACAGCGGCCGGGGCAGATCATTGGCATCCATTTTATGAATCCGGTGGCACTGAAACACACAGTAGAGGTTATTAATGGTTACCACACAAGCGACCGGACCCTGGCCATCACTGCAACCCTGTTAAGACAGCTTGGCAAGGACAGCATAGTAGTCAAGGATGGTCCCGGTTTCGTGTCTAACCGCATCTCCCATTTATTTATGAATGAGGCCATTTGGGTAGTACAGGATAAACTGGCCAAAGCAAAAGATGTCGACGAGATTTTTATACAGTGCTACAACCATAAAATCGGCCCATTGGCCACAGCAGACCTGATAGGATTGGACACGGTCTTAAATACGCTGGAAGTGCTCTATGAGAACGCCCTTGACAGTAAGTTTCGCCCTGCCCCCCTGCTCCGGCAAATGGTCACAGCCGGACTGCTCGGTCAAAAATCAGGCCAGGGCTTTTATCAATACTAATACTCTACCGAAATACCCCTGTATATAGAGCGCGGTTTTTTTGTTTGCCAACTGCCAGCACACCCCCGCAAGCAGATCGCCAGACAAGGCCCCATAGGTATATTCCCAATAAAGAGACTCGTAAAGAGAAGAGGTTTGTTTAAACTCTGATAAATAGCTTTGTGGGCATTCCGCCACAGGGGAAAGCATCTCAGAAATAGTAATTCGGGCTAGCGACACTGGAATAAGAATAGATGTCTATTAGCTTAACTATCTCGGCAATCATCTTTATCCTAATAGCCGCACGCCAATGGCTGCCACCAGCCATCCGTATCTGGCATATTATGACCCTTGGCGCAGCGGCACTGTTGGCCCTAGGGCAGATCACCTTTAAGGATGCCTTTTTTGCCGTTGACTGGGATTTAATCCTCTATTTATTCTCTGTATTTTCAATTGCAGCGGCTTTGTATGACACAGGAATTTCCGCACAAATCAGCAAACGAATACTTTCGCGGCAAACGCCCAATACCATGCTGGCAAGCTATGCCCTGATTATGGCGAGCTGTGCCGCCCTGCTTACCAATGATGCGGCAGCAGTTATTGGTGTACCTATCGCACTGCTAATGGCACGGGATTTAAACTGGAATGCTGTACCCCTACTTATTTTGCTCTGCGCTACCGTGACCGTCGGCAGTATGGTATCTCCGATTGGCAACCCCCAAAATATCTTGATTGCCAATGCAGGGCAGTTTGACAATATGTTTCTTGTATTTGTCCAGTGGATCTTTATCCCAGCAGCGATCACTATGCTATTTTCGATTCTCTGGTTAAAACGATTCCTGAAAGTTGACAAATCCAGTCACGAGGTGGGTATTCAGCCCAGTACAGACAATCAGATAACACAAAAGTGGCCACCCCTACTTTCGACAGCCCTCCTGATAGTCCTAATCGCTTTAGGGAATGTGTTACATGGTATAGAGGGTATCTACCTCCCAACCTTAGGCCAAATCGGTTTACTGGCGTGCTCTCCAATATATCTGGCAAGCGATAAGCGAAGAAGAGTCCTGCGAGAAGTGGATTGGACTACCCTCTTATTCTTTGTCTCGATGTTTATAGTAACTGGTTCACTGCTCGAATCCGGCTCGCTACAGCTGCTCCTCCACGGGAGCGAAATTAATTTGGCCGAGGCAAAAACTGTAACCTTTGTCAGCTTTTTTGCCAGCCAGCTGTTTTCCAATGTTCCCGTAGTAGAAATCTACCTGAACCTGCTGCATAAAAAAGAAACTCAAACACTAATGATGCTATCAGCCATATCCACAGCAGCAGGAAACCTCTTTATCATCAGCGCTGCCAGCAATGTGATAGTATTGCAACAGGCGGAAAAGTTTGGGGTAAAGCCATTTAACTTCTGGCAATTTTTTTTGTTAATGTTACCGGTAAGTCTTATCAGTGTAGCGGTTAGCTATTTCTATATCATTTACTTCGGCTCACTATAGATGTGATTTAGAGGCACCCTAAGGTTTCTCTATACGAGTGAAAGGGCGATAATCCCCGCCCTCGAGTAGCAGGTAAATATAATAGGGCTCAAAGTTACCATCCACCTCCATCCCCGGACTGCCGACTGGCATCCCGGGCACTAACAAACCAATACCACCTTCCGGTGGGGCGTAAAGAAATTGCTGGATATAGACCGCTGGAACATGTCCTTCAAAGATATATTGGTTGTGCCATACCGCCGTATGGCAACCTTCCATTCCCCGGGGAATCCCCCATTGCTTGCGCACTTTTTCCATATTGACTTCAGCATGGGCAGTTACGGTAATATCGTTCTCCCGCAAATGATCAATCCAGCGGTTACAGCAAAAGCAAAGTGGGTGCTTATACACAACAAAGCTATCAGCATATTGCGCGACATCTTCCTCAGCAACAACCATTCCCACTGACACCCCAAGCGTAATCAGCGAGAGCAGCAAACCCAGCATTCCATTAGATCGCCTGGGCATAGTGGATAGCGTAGGATTCAGAGGAATCGGTCCAATAGCGAGCAGGCTCAAATCCGCCCTGCTTTAACAGCGCATTAAAATCACTAATTTTATACTTGTGACTATTCTCCGTATGAATGGTCTCCCCTTCTGCGAACACTATCTGCTCTCCAGCAACTGAAACACGCTGCTCCTTGAGACTGACCAGGTACATTTCTACACGCTGCCGCAACGGCTGGTAAAAGGCACGGTGGGAGAATAATGACAAATCAAAATTTCCGCCCAGTTCACTGTTGATTCGCTGTAACAGATTCTTGTTAAATTGCTCCGTGATATGTTCCCTATCGTGATAAGCTCTCTCAAGCACTATTGAATCTTTGACTAAATCGGTGGCGATCAGTAAGCCATCACCAGAACTCAGATTGGCGGCAAAGGTTTCCAGTAAAGCTTCCGCCCTACCCGCCTCAAAGTTTCCAATTGTCGAGCCCGGAAAAAAAACCACTCTTTTTCTTGAGTCAATAGTTGAAATGTTGCGCCAAACCGTTGCCTGGGTGAAGTCACCCACTTCCGGCCAGATGGAAAGATGCGGCAAACTCTTTTTAATACGCTGTCCGGCTTGATAGAGAATCTCTGGAGATATGTCGATCGGGTAGTAACCACTGGGGTCCTTCAGCAAGTGCAGTAAAGCCTCTACCTTTTCACAGTTGCCCGCACCCGGCTCAATCAATAGCGCCCCCGGCCCTATTTCCTCGGCAATATCCGGCAAATACTGCTTAAATATCCCAGCCTCTATACGAGTTAAATAATAATCCTCCACATCACATATTTTCTCGAATAACTGGGAGCCGATTTCATCATATAGATACTTACACGGCAGTGTTTTCTGCTCTCCTGCCAACCCCTGTAAAACATCTTCGCGAAATTTATAGTCCTGATATGAGCTTTCCTGCATCATTGATACGGCTACTTTCACACTTAGTCTCCTGCCAAACGGACACCAGTAAATTGCCACGATTGATGTGGGTAAAAGAAGTTGCGGTAACTGATCCGAATATGGTCAGCGGGAGTCGCAAAAGATCCACCGCGCAGAACCTTTTGGTTGCACATAAATTTTCCGTTGTACTCACCCACCGCATCCTCCCTCGCCTTGTAACCTCGATAAGGCAGGTAAGCACTGGAGGTCCACTCCCATAAATCTCCTAGAAACTGTGTTTGCCTCCGCTGTACCGGTAAAGGCTTGAAGAAACGCTTTTCCAGGAAGTTGGCCGCTGCCATCTGGTTGGGCTGGCGCAATTGACAAGCTGCGGCCTCCCATTCAAATTCGGTGGGCAATCGCTTTCCAGCCCAGGTGGCAAAGGCATCGGCCTCATAAAAAGAGAGGTGGCAGACCGGCTCGACAGGGTTTAGCGGCAGCAAACCATAGAGAGTGTACTGCTGCCAGCCACTACTATTCCGCCGCCAGTAAAACGGATGTTCTTGCTGCTGCTTTTGTACCAACGACCAGCCGTCTGACAGCCATAAGCGATGCTGTTGGTAGCCCCCATCCTCTATAAATTCAAGGTACTCAGCATTAGTTACCAGACGGGAGGCAATCACAAACTCATCGATAAACTGCTGGTGTTCTGGCCCCTCGTTATCAAAGCAGAAGGTGTCGCCATTACTGCCAATCCCATAGAATCCGCTGGGTATCTTGAGCCAGCGCAACGGCTCCAGCACCCCGTCCTCATCCTCGGGCAAGGCATCCCGGTAAGCCGGCATCATAGGATTAGCGGATAGCGCATGCTTGATATCGGTCAGTATCAATTCCTGATGCTGCTGCTCATGATTCAGCCCCAACTGAACCAAGGCTGCCAAATTGTCACAAAGCGGCTGCTCATTGAGCAGCTGGCGCATAGCATCATCAATAAAGGCTCGATATTCGTAGATTTGGGAGCTATCCGGGCGCGAGATCACCCCCCTATTGGGGCGCGCAAAGGGGGTGCCCAGGCTATTGTAGTAAGAGTTGAACAGATGATTGAAATGCGGATTAAAGGCCTGATAGCCAGATAATTCCGGCGCCAGGATAAAGGTCTCAAAGAACCAGCTGGTATGCGCCAGGTGCCATTTGGTGGGGCTGGCATCCGGCATGGATTGCAACTGCATATCCTCAGCAGACAACGGCGCTGCCAAATTTTCCGTCTCCGCGCGAACTTTCTGGTAATCCATCAGAAGCTGATATTGGATTTCCTCTAAAGTTACCTCACCGATATGTATTGCCATATTCCTAGTCAACCGGGATACATTGCCTCTCTGTTGAAATCATCATACGCAGTTTTAGGCGTAAACCTACGGGCTCGCTATTTAACAGGGGGATATCTGTGCCAGTTTATTTTTCTTTTTATGCGGAAATAAAAAAAAGGGCCGGATAAACCGGCCCACTCTCTCGTCATGCTGACAGGAATACACTAATAAAATCAATCAAGAACCAAAACCAAGCGGGTTCGTTAACTTCTGTACACCCCATTTCAAACTATGGGTATTTTTCACCTCATACAGACCTTATCGGTTATCGTCTACTTGAGAAGCCCTGAATTATCTCACCATATCTGCATAAGATTTTCAGAAGCGTCTTTATTCGACAACAACACCTCCCTGTGCCGTATTAACCCACGGGTTAATTAAAATCGGACGGTCAAATCTGCACCGTACATTCTCGGCATAAAGCGCCAAGCGGGGCTGGCACCAATAGCAGCACCGGTACCACCGTAACCGCCGGCGATTTCTTCGTCGGTCAAATTCTGCACCCAAAGCGCCAGGGAGTAACTATCTGAAGGGCTGTTCCAAGCTCCTCGCAAGTTAAACAACTGGTAATCGTCTACAATCCGTGTGCGATCCGTAATTGAACCTATGCGTTCATCCGTCCAATTGTAATCGCCACGGAATAAAAGCTCTCCCCCAGAGGCCAGCGCTACAGTATATTCAGCCATAAGGTTGAGTTTGTGCTCCGGCGTTGATACCCGGGACTGGCCTACTTTCGAGTCCTCATCTGTCTCACCAATCGCCTCAATGATCTGGTAATCGGTAAACTCTGTATCCAGATAGGAATAGTTACCGGCAATAAACAGGCTCTCTGTTACTGCCCACTGCACTTCAATCTCCGCCCCGGTACCCTCTGCATCTGAATTCCGCAGATTATAACCGGGAATCGGGGTGCCGACTAAATCCAGCTCTTGCAGATTGCTGTATTCATAGGTGTAAACTGAGGTATTCAAGCGCACCCGGTTGTCGAACAAGCTGCTCTTAAGGCCAACCTCCAAGTTAACAACATCTTCCTGGTCGAATGATGACTCCACCCCGGGACCAAAGTTAAGACTGTTAAATCCGCCAGCTTTGAAGCCATCTGCCAGGGAGAGGTAGGTCATTACATCGTCATTCCAACGATAATCCAATACTATACGCCCAGATAAATCGCTCCAGCTATCGCTGAGTTTATCGTCCAAAACAGGCTGGCCATTATTGTAAAACACAATGCCAAATAACTCAGACCCGAGGTCAAGTGTAGGCATATAGATAGAGCCTACAAAATTGCCATCTTCATCGACCAAGTTTACCGTTCCGCCGGAAAATGACAGGGGAATATAGTTGTTATAGGCCGTCTGGATGGTGAAATCTTTCTGATCGTAGGTATAGCGGGCACCGACAGTCAGATCCATCTTGTCGGTAAGACTCCAGGTCATATCGCCGTAGATGGCCGTTGACTTGTAATCACCGGTGTTGCGTACACTTTCCCCCCAAGGCGCATCCGAGGCTATCCAGGGATTAAAGCCCGCCATCATTTGTCCGATCATATCATCCGCGTGAAGCATTTCCGCACTAATTGAGTCCGGGTAGCCGAGCTCGCTGAGCAGTGCGGATATATCTCCCCTTTGCACCAATAAATCGTAAACAAAGGAGGCGCTGGCAATTCCCTCCAGACCCGCCTGCTGTAACTGCGTACGGGTGATAACCGCCAGCTCCTCCTGCTCGGTCTGGGTCAAATCTGGATAGGCAGCCTTGACCCCCTCATACACGGCAAAGGACTCCACCGAGCCGGTGGTAAAATTGGCGTAAGTGGTGTGATCCACCTCTTCTTCAGAATATGAGGCGCCCAGAGTCCATTTGATAGTATCGGTAGTGCCGTTGAGGCGGAATTCCTGGGAGAACTGGCTTTGATCATCCGTATTCGCGGAGCCAAACATATAGTCTGGGTTGGCGGTGCCATCCTCATCCTGTTGCAGATGCGCATCGAACTCACGGTAAGCAGTAATCGAGGTAAAGGTGAAGTTATCGAAATCTTTGCTGATGGTCAGGGAGGTGCCAAAGGAATCCCGATCTTCAATCGTCGGCGTATCCAGGGCGTAATCACCAAAGACATCGGTTTCCCCTTTCAGGCTGGGGATAATTGTTGTCCGCAGAGCACTGCCCTGATCCATCACACCGTAATCGGCACGCCACAAGACTTCGGTATCGCTAGATGGCTCCCATAACAAAGAGGCGCGATAGGTCTGAGTGTCCTGATCCCCGGCAGAAAAACCATTGGCCAAATTATCGGCGAAGGCATCGCGGCGATTGGTTGACGCGGAAAAACGCCCATACAGGTTGTCACTGATCTGACGATTGACCAATAAATCCGTTGACTGACGCCCATAATTACCGGCTGTCAGGTTCAGTTCTGTAGAGTCATCCGCCTGGGGCTTGGTGGTAATAATATGAATCGCGCCACCGGTAGCATTGCGACCAAATAGCGTACCCTGTGGACCCTTGAGAACTTCGACCCGTTCAATATCGGTCAGTGGTATCTCTGCACCCGCACTGCGGCCGGTATAGACCCCATCCACATAAACGGCTACCGCAGGATCGGAGCCCACTGTCCAATCGTTAGTTTGCACCCCGCGAATACTGTAAGTCGGTTGCAGGGCGGTATCATTGTGCATTTCCACGCCCGGCGTATATTTCCCCAACTCGGTCAGATTTTTGACACCGGCTTCCTTTATATTTTCCCCGGTGAAAGCGGAAATCGCGATAGGCACTTCTTGCAGGTTTTCTGCTCGCTTCTGTGCGGTAACCACAACTTCTTCAATTTCTGCGGCGTGAACGTGAGAAGCCACAGCAGTGAGAAGAGCAATGACTCCGGGGAGAATAGAAAAATTGAATTTACGGTTTATTACAGCTCTACCAACATCGTGCATCATCGCGTCCTCGCGTTTATTGTTATACCGCCTGATGTTTTCGACTGGTTGTTGTTTTTGTTATTGCACGCCATCTTACGGTTGCGTTTTCCTATTGAAAAGCCTGTAATGACTTTTTTCTTGTGACTGGTCAGTTCTTCGGTAGATAGCAGCGAAAGACAGGAAAATCCGGGGCTATAAGGCTGGAGTGTTGTCACCAAAAGTTACCCTCTGCTCCCCCACGGTAACTTTGTCGGTGAAACTCAAACTGCACGGCAAAGTATTATCGACATTAATCCAGGGATTTAGCGGCAATCACAATGGCAAAATTTCTATTTTCCAAGCGGTATCTACCGGTCCTTGCTATCAGTGTTTTAGCTCTGATTATTTTATTTTTAATGGGCTTCTGGATCTGGCTGCGGCAAAGTTTGCCGGCTCTCGACGGCACCATCGCCACGGGAGAATTAAAAAATTCAGTTACTATTGAACGGGATATACAGGGAGTCCCATTAATCCATTCGGAAAACCGAAATAGTTCGGCCTTCGCCCTGGGTTTTTTACATGCGCAGGAGCGCTTTTTCCAAATGGATTTGTTGCGGAGAAGCTCCGCAGGAGAGTTATCAGAATTACTGGGGCATACAACAGTAAAGCACGACCAAAAAGTGCGCCAACATCAATTCCGCCAGCGAGCGGAGCGCAATATTTCCGCAATGCCTGCGCCACAGAAAATGCTACTGGAGCACTATGTCAACGGCGTTAATTTCGGTCTCAATCACCTCTCGGCAAAGCCCTGGGAGTACGCCTTACTCGGCCAGGAGCCCCGCCCCTGGAATTCTGCTGACAGCCTGTTAACTATCTACAGCATGTACCTGACACTGCAAAGTGAACGGGGTAGTTTTGAGTTGCGCGATACCGCTTTAGCCGAATTACTTCCAGCGGATCTATACGCGTTCTATTTTCCCAAAGGCGGGCAATGGGATGCACCATTATTTGGCAAGGCACGCAAAAAAGTCAGCATTCCCGAAACCCCAATTTCGACCCTCTTGGGGGATCGGGATTCTATCGTCTACCAGTCGATGGAAAGTGATGACAAAATTTATGGCAGTAACAATTGGGTTGTCGGCGGCAACTTGACCGTACACGGCGCTGCGATTCTTGCCAACGATATGCACCTCGGGCTCAATGTTCCCAATATCTGGTTTCGGGCCGGCTGGGGTATTCCCGGCAGCGACCGATTTGTTCGCGGTGTCACACTGCCCGGTGGCCCAATTACAGTTGCGGGCAGTAACGGCCTGGTTGCCTGGGGATTCACCAACACCGGTGGCGACTGGAGCGATCTGATCCCCCTGGAACTCAGCGAGGACGGAGATCAATATAAAACACCCGAGGGCTGGAGACGTTTTGGCCGCGAGACAGAATCTATCGCGATCAAGGGCCGCGATGCAAAAATCATCGAAGTGCGCACCACTATCTGGGGGCCCGTGATCGGCACAAACCACCACGGAGTCCCCCTCGCGTTTCGCTGGGTTGCACACGATATCTCCGGCGCCAATATGAACCTACTCAATATGGAGGAGGCCCGCAGTGCCGCAGAAGCGCTGAATCTTGCCGCCTCAATAGGCATTCCCCACCAGAACCTGGTGGTGGGCGACAGCGCGGGCAATATTGGCTGGTCTGTCGCCGGCGCTATCCCCAAGCGAGTGGGCTTTGATGGCAGTCGATCGGTCAGCTGGGCAGATGGCGGCGCCTACTGGGATGGCTATTTGCCTTCACAGCAGCAACCCCACCTGTACAA
This sequence comes from Microbulbifer regidiadema (SeqCode), assembly GCF_052466995.1. NCBI lineage: Bacteria > Pseudomonadati > Pseudomonadota > Gammaproteobacteria > Cellvibrionales > Microbulbiferaceae > Microbulbifer > Microbulbifer regidiadema (SeqCode). The sequence goes on from NZ_CP174297.1 coordinate 1,194,407, forward strand.
CCCAAAGTCCGGCCGAATTTGGAGTGCCAATGCCCGCATTGTCGATGGAAACTACCTGGAACTGATGGGCAACCACGGTTATGCACTGGGCGCCCGCCAGCAACAGATTCGCGATCAGCTTTTCGCCCGGGAGCAATTCCATGAGCGCGATCTGCTGAATATCCAACTCGATGATCGGGCCCTATTCCTCGAACGCTGGCAACAGCACCTGCTCGCCCTGCTTGAGAAGCGGGAGGACTACCGCGAGATATATGAACAAATTCAAAACTGGGGGGCGCGAGCCAGTATCGACTCGGTGGGCTATCGCATTGTTCGCAACTATCGCCTCAAGTTGATGGAGCTGACAACAGCGCCAATTTTGACGTATATGCGCCGCTACCAGCCCAATTTTTCTTTTGGCCAACTCAAGCACCAATTTGAATACCCACTGTGGGAAATGGTTCAGCAGGAGCCCCCGCAACTTCTCAATCCAGACTTTGAATCCTGGAACGCAATAAAGCTCGCCGCCCTGGATCAAGTGCTGGAGAAAATGAGCTCCGATAACCTGCCCCTCAAGCGGCAGTCTTGGGGAGTCGAAAACAGGGCCAAGATTCAGCATCCACTGGGCAGGGCAATCCCACTGCTCAACTGGTTTCTGGCCATGCCGGCCGACCCTCTCGCCGGGGACACGCATATGCCCCGCTTCCAGACCCCGACTCACGGCGCCTCCCAGCGTTTAGTCGTATCTCCGGGGCGGGATTCCAGTGGTATTTTCCATATGGCCACAGGCCAAAGTGCCCATCCACTGTCACCCTTTTTCGGCAATGGCCACCGGGATTGGGTTGAGGGAAATGCTTCACCATTTGTCGAGCGCGAGGCCCGCTACCGACTCACACTGAATTAGGCTCAACGGGCTATTGAGATCAGACACTCTCATCGAGAATGGCAAAAGATAAAAATGTAGTAAAGATGGCGAGAGTTAGAACAAAAGGCAGTATAGGAAAACACAGCATTAGCGTTATCGATACCAGCCAAAATTTTTTTACCCAACCTTTCTTTTGCTGGTAAGCATAGGTGTAGCGCCGAGTGTGGCTATCTTGCGCTGAAGGAATAACGATTTCACGCACTGGCGGGAGGAAAAATCCCATGGCCTTGCTGCAATAGAAGCGAATAAATGCAAATAGCATTTTGAACACCCCCTGGGAGTACCTCCTGAGTATAGGTACTCCCAATCGGCGCAGATGCCGCTGCTAACTCTCCCGGGTCGGCTGGTACCACTGAAGTTTTTCATGCAGGCTCACTACCCCGCCGATAATAGTGAGTGTTGGTGCGCGAACCTCACTATTTTCCGCAAGTGCCGGCAAACTGCTCAAATCACCGACAACCACTCGCTGATCTCGTGTCGTACCCTTTTCAACCAGGGCCGCCGGCGTACTCGCATCGAGTCCGTGCTTGATCAGTTCGGCACAAATCGTTGGCAAGCCCGTGAGCCCCATATAGAACACCAGGGTCTGTGCCGGGCCCGCAAGCTCCTGCCAGGGAAGGTCCAGACCGCCCTCTTTCAGGTGCCCGGTAATAAAACGCACAGACTGCGCGTGATCCCGGTGGGTCAGCGGAATACCCGCATAGCTGGCACAACCGGAAGCGGCGGTAATTCCCGGCACTACCTGGAACGGAATACCCGCCTCTGACAGCTTATCTATTTCCTCGCCACCGCGGCCAAAAATAAAGGGATCCCCCCCTTTAAGGCGCAATACTTTTTTGCCTTGGCTGGCCAAATCCACCAGTAGCTGGTTGATATCCTCCTGGGGCACCGCATGAAAAGCCTTGCGCTTGCCCACATAAATCCGCTCCGCATCCCGGCGCACCAACTCCATCACTTCCGCTGAGACCAGGCGATCGTAGAGCACCACATCGGCCTGTTGCATCAAGCGCAGCGCGCGAAAAGTGAGCAGGTCCGGATCTCCAGGGCCTCCGCCCACCAGGTAGACTTCACCTATCGGCTTGGGGCTCCCCTGCCAATCTCGAAGCGCATCCACAAGTACCCGCTCTGCATCTGCCGACTGCCCCGCTTCCATTCGGTTGGCAACGGGACCGGCAAATACCCACTCCCAAAAGTTTTTGCGGCGAGATTCAGGCAGTGCCGCTTTCACCCTGTCGCGCATTCGCGCCGCCAAAGTCACCAGTGGGCCCAGCCCCGGTGATAACAGCGCTTCGAGCTGAGCGCGAATTCTGCGGGCCAATACTGGCGCTGCGCCACCGCTGCTAATTCCAATAGACAGATCGCCGCGCTCCACAATGGCCGGGAAGGTAAAGGTGCACAACTCCGGGGCATCCACCGCATTGACCGGAAGGCGCTGGGCCTGGGCGTCGACTGAAACCTGCGCATTAACCGATTCACTATCGGATGCGGCTACCACCAGCCCCACTTTCTGCAAATGCTCGCTCGAATAGGCAGCTTGAAACCACTCCCCAGCAGAATCCGCCACCATTTGCTGAAGCTCATCGGTGATTTGCGGGGATACCACCAATAAGCGTGCCCCAGCTTTGCGCAGTAAGCGGGCCTTACGCGTGGCGATGGAACCACCGCCAACAATCAAACAGGGATAATCTTTGACATCAAATGCGAGGGGTAAATAACGCAACTTCTTATTCCATCAAATAGCGGGCAAAGTGAAACTCATTACTACAAACAAAAAAGGGCGAACTCTACGCTCGCCCTTTTGGAGTGCTACGCTCAGGAAGCTGAGATCACTTCCTGGCCTCGCATATAGGGCCGCAATACTTCCGGCACCTCAATACTGCCATCCTCGCGCTGGTAATTTTCCAGAACTGCGATAAGGGTACGACCCACGGCGAGGCCGGAGCCATTCAGTGTGTGCACCAATTCGGGCTTATTGGTTTCCGGGTTGCGCCAGCGTGCCTTCATTCGGCGCGCCTGGAAGTCACCTACCAGGGAGCAAGAGGATATCTCGCGGTACTTATCCTGGGACGGAATCCAAACTTCAATATCGTAGGTCTTACGCGCGGAGAAACCGATATCGCCACCGCAGAGAATCACTGTGCGGTATGGCAGGTTTAGCTTCTGCAAAATGGTCTCGGCATTTTGCGTGAGGGTTTCCAGGGCCTCTTCCGACTGATCCGGGCGCGCCACCCAAACCAATTCCACCTTTTCAAACTGGTGCTGGCGAATCATGCCGCGGGTATCGCGGCCGTGGGAGCCGGCTTCAGAGCGGAAGCAGGTAGTGTGGGCAACCAATTTATGCGGCAGGCTCGCACCATCTTCAACAATATGATCGCGATACATATTGGTGAGGGGGACTTCCGCAGTCGGGATCAGGTAGAAACCGCGATCATCTTTCAGCTTGAACAGGTCTTCCCCAAATTTGGGCAACTGGGAAGTGCCGTACAGGGAGTCACCGTTCACTACCACCGGTACATTGGTTTCCTGGTAGCCATGCTCTTCAACATGCGTATCCAGCATAAACTGTGCCAGGGCGCGGTGCAGGCGTGCAATATCACCACTCATAACCGCAAAGCGAGAGCCGGTGAGCTTCACCGCCATCTCAAAATCGAGGCCATTGAGCTGTGTACCCAGATCGACATGGTCTTTAACTTCAAAATCAAAAGTGCGCGGCTGACCCCAGCGGCGAATTTCTACGTTATCGTCTTCACTCTCGCCTTCGGGTACCGAGGCGTCCGGCAAATTGGGGATTGCGGACAAAATTGCATCCAGCTCTTCCTGCAATTCAGTCAGTGCATGCTTGGCATCTTGCAATTCACCACCGAGGGACTCCACCTCTTTAAGGAGCGGAGCAATATCTTCACCATTTGCCTTGGCACGGCCGATATTTTTCGACTTGCTATTGCGCTCGTTTTGCAAACTCTCGGTGCGCACCTGCAATTCTTTGCGGCGCTCTTCAAGGGCTTCAAGTTTAGCAGTATCCAGTTCTACACCGCGCTTTTTCAGGGCGGTGGCCACCAGGTCCATATCCGTGCGAATCAGTTTGGGATCGAGCATCGTTTCCAGTTCGCCTGTTATCAGGCTCCTACAACAAAGAAGTTAAATTAAAAATACCGCGTCGCCAGAGCGACAGCAGCAGTGGTAGCCAACAGACAACTTACAAGGCTGCCGACAATATAGCCAAGGGCTACCAACGGTTGGCCATTGTGCCACAGTATCAGGCTTTCGAGGGAGAAAGTGGAGAAGGTTGTCAGCGCGCCAAGCATCCCCGTCATTAATAATAGGCGCCACTCCTCCCCCAACATGGCCCGCTGGGCGATCAGCACATACACGATGCCGATCAAAAAAGAACCCGCAATATTGACGATTAGCGTTCCCAGAGGAAAGCGGCCCTCGAATACCGGGTAACTCCAAATACTCACCAGGTGGCGAAGAACCGCCCCAAGTGCGCCACCCAAGGCGACTGCCAGCCACTGCATTGACCCGTTTCCTTCTATCTTGGCTCTCGGTAACGCTGCTTGTCACTCTCGCGATTTAAGCGGCGCAACATTTGCAGTTTTTCTGAAATCTTTAACTCCAACCCTCGGGGAACCGGCTGGTAGTACTCGCGCTCGGCAATCTCTTCGGGAAAGTAATTCTCCCCTGCCGCAAAAGCATCGGGCTCGTCGTGAGCGTAGCGATACTCCGCACCGTGGGACAGGCTTTTTGCCAGCTTGGTGGGTGCATTGCGCAAATGCACCGGCACTTCGTAGCTGGGTTCGCGCCGGACATCCGCCACCGCGCGATTGTAAGCGGAGTACACCGCATTGCTCTTTGCCGTTACCGCCAGGTAGGTAATGGCCTGGGCGATAGCCAATTCACCCTCGGGACTGCCGAGGCGCTCCTGCACGTCCCAGGCATTGAGTGACAACTGCAACGCCCTTGGGTCCGCATTGCCAATATCTTCACTGGCCATACGCACCACACGACGGGCGATATACAGTGGGTCGCAGCCCCCGTCCAACATCCGTACAAACCAGTAGAGCGCCGCATCCGGGTCCGAGCCCCGCACGGATTTGTGCATGGCTGAAATTTGATCGTAGAAATAGTCACCGCCTTTATCAAAGCGGCGCACATCGGCACTGAGCACCTCGGCGAGCACGTCCTCATCGACGATCAGGCGCCCGCCCTCCTCTTTGGCCAAGTCGCAGGCCACCTCTAACAAGTTTAAGGCGCTGCGCGCATCCCCATCGGCAGCCCGGGCAATCTTACCCAGCACTTCCTCGGGAATCTTAACGCTCCGCTCTCGCAACTGCGGATCGGTTTGCAGGGCGTGGCGCAGTAACCCCAATAACTCAGCTTCGGGAATACTGCGCAAGAGATAGACCCGGCACCGGGACAAAAGCGCATTGTTCAGTTCAAAAGACGGGTTCTCCGTCGTGGCACCGACAAAGGTTACGGTGCCCTCTTCCACATAGGGAAGAAAGGCATCCTGTTGACCTTTATTAAATCGATGCACTTCATCGACAAATAAAATGGTGTGGCGGCCCGATTGTATGCGGTGCTGCTCCGCTTCGGCCACCGCCTGGCGAATATCTTTCACCCCGGCGAGTACCGCAGACAGCGTGGCAAAGCGGGCATCGCACTCCTCCGCCAGCAGTCGCGCAAAGGTGGTTTTACCGACGCCGGGAGGCCCCCACAAAATCATGGAGTGCAGCTGGCCGCGCTCTACCGCCTCGCGCAGAGGTTTGCCCTGCCCCAATAAATGCGACTGGCCCACATAGTGAGCCAGGGATGTTGGCCGCATACGGGCCGCGAGGGGTTGGTGGGTTCTGGGGGTATCGAACAGATCACTCATCTTTAATAATGTCAGTACCGGCTGGGGGCTCAAAATCAAATATAGAGGCAGCGAGTTTTGGGTTCGCCTCAATACCACTGAACTGGATTTCAGTGGTCTGGCCCATACCATCGCGCACAGTCATCGCTGACGGCAAGCCATTTTGGGCAAAGCGAATTTCCATGGCCTTAAATGGGGCCGATGGATTCTTGGGGGTCAAATGATAAACCCCGTCTTTGAGACTCACATTAAAAGAGCCTCGGATCTCCTCGACTTTGCCCCCCAGTAACAGCGCCGGAGTATCTTTAATCCGGGCATCCACCGGGCGGATTGTCACCTGCTCCAGGTCAGGGTCGTACAGCCAGAGGGTCTTATTGTTTGTCACCAGCAGTTGGGGGTAAGGCTCGCCGGTTTTCCAGCGCAATTTACCCGGGCGCTGCACCGAAAAGTTCCCATTGCTCTTTTGCGTCACTTCACCGCGCTCATCGATCAGCGTCTGGCTAAAATTGCCCGAAAGCGCCTCCAGCGGCTTGAGCAAACCGCTCAGATCATCGGTGGCATCAGCCCAGGCTGCGCTGGCGGTAACACTGATTGAAAGCAGCAGACCGTGCAGAATTCTTTTCATAGTAGGGTCTCAACATATTAATTTTTTAAAGATTAGCCCCGCCTAAGTGAACCGTGGCTTAACCCGCCAGCAGCCCCCGAGGGCTAACCTTCTATCAGGCTGGCGGCGGCGCCAGCACCTCTCGATTGCCGTTGTGGCCCGCTGGAGAGACCACCCCGGCCGCCTCCATGGCGTCAATAATTCGAGCCGCGCGATTGTAACCAATCCGCAACTGGCGCTGCACAGAAGAAATTGATGCCTTGCGCGACTTGGTAACGAAGGCGACCGCTTCATCGTAGAGCGCATCGGCTTCGGGGTCTTCGTCCTCACCGCCTTCAGACTGCAATCCCGGTACCGGGATGCTGTTGTTGCTGTCATCGACAATACCGTCGATATACTCGGGCTCACCGCGACGCCCCCAGTCGGCGACAACTTTATGCACTTCGTGATCATCGACAAAAGCGCCGTGGACACGCACCGGCACACCACTTCCCGGCGGCAGGTAGAGCATGTCACCGTGGCCCAACAACTGTTCCGCACCGCCCTGATCAAGAATTGTGCGGGAATCCACTTTGGAGGATACCTGGAACGCCATGCGAGTGGGTACGTTGGCTTTAATCAAGCCGGTAATAACATCCACAGATGGGCGCTGAGTTGCCAGCAACAGATGGATACCGGCAGCACGGGCCTTCTGGGCAATTCGTGCAATCAGCTGCTCGACCTTTTTACCGACAATCATCATCATGTCAGCAAATTCATCGATAACCACAACGATGGCCGGTAGCGCTTTCAGTGCCGGTGCGGTTTGTTCATCTTCCGGTACGCTGGAGGCGGGGTCTGGCTGCCAGATAGGATCAATCAGCGGTTCACCGGCCTCTTCCGCCTCTCTCACTTTGCGGTTAAAGCCCGCCAGGTTTCGCACCCCCATTGCCGCCATCAATTTATAGCGGCGTTCCATCTCACCAACACACCAGCGCAAACCGTTGGCCGCATCGTTCATATCGGTGATAACCGGGGTCAGCAAATGCGGAATGCCCTCGTACACCGAGAGCTCCAACATTTTCGGGTCTACCAGAATCAGGCGGACTTCATCGGGTGAGGATTTATACAGCAGGCTCAACAACATCACGTTGATACCGACGGATTTACCCGAGCCCGTGGTACCCGCTACCAACAAGTGGGGCATCTTGGCCAGGTCGGCGACTACCGGCTGGCCGGAAATATCGTGGCCCAGTGCCAGTGTCAGTGGCGACTTGGCATTGTCGTAGACATCCGCTGACAACACTTCACTGAGGCGCACCATCTGTCGGTTTTCGTTGGGAATCTCAATACCCACCACCGACTTGCCCGGAATTACCTCGACCACGCGCACACTGATCACCGCCAGTGAGCGGGCCAGGTCTTTTGCCAGGTTGGAAATCTTGCTCACTTTAACGCCGGGCGCCGGCTGAATTTCAAAGCGCGTTACCACCGGCCCGGGGAGTACAGAGACCACTTCGGCAACAACGCCAAAGTCCTTCAGCTTAAGCTCCAACAAACGGGACAGCGCTTCGAGGGACTCCCTGGAAAAGCCGGCCTTCTTGTTTTGATCTGCGGGATCGAGAAGGCCCAGCGGCGGCAGGGTGCCGGTAACGGGCGTATTTTTGAAAAGCTCCTGCTGCTTTTTTTCTTTTGCCGCCCTGGGGCTCTGCTTGGGTTTGGGCGCAACCGGTTCGATCTTCGGGGGGATTCGCTTGGCCACGCGCTGCTTCTCCTCCTCGACAGCGGCCTTGCGCACGACGATCGCCTCCCGCGCAACTCTTTGCTCGTTGCGTTTTTGGCGCCAGCGCTGGTAGAGACTGCCCAGCAGGGCAAACAGGCCGAGGACATTTTTACCAATCGTTTCCGCCAGCTTGAGCCACGACAAGCCGGTAAATACCGTAACACCAATAGCAAATATGGCCAGCAGCAGAATGGTGGCGCCAACGTAACCGAGGCTTGATCCCAGCGCAGAAGACAGGGCATTGCCAATAATGCCCCCATTGGTAAACGGCAGAGGGGGATCGGCGGGATCAAAACACAGAGTCGCCATAGCCGCTCCAGTGATCAGCACCAGCAGCAGGCCAAAAACCCTCAAGGCAAATAGGGGCAGGTGAAAGCGTGCATTGCGATCGCGCAAAATATGGTAGGCCCGCAAACCAATCAGCAAGGGGAACAGGTAGGCCATCCACCCCAACAGAGACAGGCACACATCCGCCAGCCAAGCTCCGGCCGGACCGATGGCGTTGTGCACTTGCCGGGAACTCCCCGTCTGCGACCAGCCCGGGTCTTCTGCACTAAAACTTAACAGGCTGATGGCGAGCAGCAGAGCACCGGCCAGCAAACTGATCAGGGCCCCTTCGCGAACGAGTCGGGCGATCAGTGAGTCTGGCAATGCATTACTCTCCGCAGGGCTTTTTTCAGTTGCACTTTCGGCCTTCAATGGCTTACCTCAATAATTCTGTACTTTTTATATCCACATAGATTCGACAGGGTTTAGCGGAAAGCAAAATTTCCAAACCTTTCGACAAACTTCTGTACTACCTACAGAAGAAAATCACTCCATCAAACCATTTTACAATTTACGCTTTCAGATTGCGCCTTCCGGGCCCCAGCATCTAACGGTTTTTGTGATTTGGTGATAGCGCTGAAAAACGGGGAGCGCCCTCAGCCGGTATTCTCTTCTAAATTGATCGATTTGTACGTGTGGTAGATGCAATTTGGCATCATCGCCGAAGTATATTGCCCTCCACCTTTCCCGCACACGCCGCCGACAATCGCCTGGACCGCCCCCTCACAACCACTGTGGCGAACTGTGCGCAGGGTTATTTTGATTGCGACAGTATCCAATGATTCAGCGGGATAGCGCGAATCCGCCTACCTCTCCGCCCACCTCCTACCGAGAGAGGCCGGCAACTCCTGGCTTAATATCGGAACTTTTCTATATTTTTCAATATCTTACAATCTATATCCAAAGTTAATCCAAAGCTTGAAGCAAGCTCTGGTGCCACTTGGATCGGGCTGGATAGGCGCGCTCAATCGAACAAATTAAAGCAAACTATTTCGCCGGATTGTAAATATCGCCTATTATATCGCCCAATTTAATAGCCTCGCCCGATCAAAAAATGGACGGGCATACAGGCTCCCAGTCTATTGGGTAAACTTCACAAATTGGCTGTTTTTTTAAAGAGTACTTCATGAGCAATAACCATCATCGACTGATCATCCTCGGCTCAGGCCCCGCCGGTTATACTGCGGCGATCTACGCTGCCCGCGCAAACCTGAACCCGGTTGTTATCACTGGTATGCAGCAGGGTGGCCAGCTGACCACCACCACTGAAGTAGAGAACTGGCCGGGCGGCATTCCGGAACTTCAAGGTCCGGACCTGATGGTGCAAATGCAGCAGCACGCAGAGCGCTTCGAAACTGAAATCATCTTCGACCACATCGAATCTGTCGATCTGAAGCAGCGCCCTTTCACCCTGAAAGGCAATGAAACCTACACCTGCGACTCCCTGATTATCGCTACTGGCGCTTCCGCTCAGTATCTGGGCCTGCCCTCCGAAGAGGCGTTCCAGGGTCGCGGCGTCAGCGCCTGTGCAACCTGTGACGGTTTCTTCTACCGCGATCAGAAAGTCGCTGTTATCGGTGGTGGCAACACGGCAGTTGAAGAGGCCCTGTACCTCTCCAATATCGCCAGTGAAGTAACCCTGATCCACCGCCGCGACGAGCTGCGCGCAGAGAAAATCCTTCAGGATCGCCTGATGGATAAAGTGGAAAACGGCAATATCAAAGTCTGCTGGCACAACACCCTGGACGAGGTTTTGGGGGATGATAGCGGTGTTACTGGACTGCGCCTGCGCAACACCCAGGATGACACCACCCAGGAATTGGACGTTTCCGGTGTGTTTATTGCTATCGGCCACAAACCGAATACCGGTATCTTTGAAGGCCAGCTCGAGATGAATGGGGGTTACCTCATTGTGGAGAGCGGCCTGAATGGCAATGCCACCCAGACTTCTGTTCCCGGTGTATTTGCTGCAGGTGACGTATCCGACCACATCTACCGCCAGGCGGTAACTTCTGCGGGCACCGGCTGTATGGCCGCTCTGGACGCCGAGCGCTTCCTCGACGCCGAGAAGTAATTTGAACCTCCGGGCAGAAATCTTTCTGCCCGGCCCTCCCCCCTAGCGACAGGAGTCAGATCGTGGCAGGGAACACCCAAGGCCGCCTGATGTGGCTCGACCACAGCGTTGTCGGCTTTCCCCCTACCGAGCATGCACTGGACGACCCCAACGGCTTGCTGGCCGCCGGTGGCGACCTGACCCCCGAGTGGCTGAGTGAAGCCTATCAGCGGGGTATATTTCCCTGGTATTCAGAAGACCAGCCCATCCTGTGGTGGAGCCCCTCCCCCCGCTGCGTGGTCATCCCCGAGAAATTTCGTATAGGCCGCACGCTGCGCAAGGTATTGCGTCGGGGCACCTTTTCAGTCACCTTTGACCGCGCCTTCGCCGACGTCATCGAGGCCTGCCGAGAGCCCCGGGCGAATGAAACCGGCACCTGGATCACCGATGAGATGTGCGATGCCTATATCGATATGCACCATCAAGGGCTCGCCCACTCTGTGGAGGTTTGGCGGGATGGCCAGCTGGCAGGTGGACTCTATGGTATTGCTTTGGGGCGGGTATTTTTTGGAGAGTCGATGTTCCACCGGGAGACAGATGCTTCAAAAGTCGCTTTTGTCCACCTCGTCCGGCAATTAGAATTGTGGGGCTGCCCACTGATAGACTGCCAGGTGAGCAATCCTCACCTCAGCAGCCTCGGCGCAGTGGAAATATGTCGTCAGGATTTCGAACAGCTGCTGGCGGACGGCGTTAAACAGCCGCCTTTCCCGCAGCCCTGGAAGCTTTCGTGGACTTATGGGTAAATATTCTCAGCTGGATTCGGTGCGCCTACTGGCCACCCTGCCCCACCCCTGCGGCTACCTGCCGGACCAGGAGGCGACGACGGTATTTGTCGATCCGCAAACCGATGTGGATCAACGGCTCTACAACCGTCTCTCCGAGCTGGGCTTCCGGCGCAGCGGCGCCTACCTCTATCGCCCGCAGTGCGCGACCTGCCACGCCTGTGTGCCGGCTCGTGTACCGGTAAGCCTGTTTGTCCCCGACCGCAACCAGCGCCGCTGTTGGAAGCGCAACAAGGATCTGGACATCTTCCATGTCGAGTCCATCGATACCGATGAACACTACGAACTCTACGCCCGCTATATCGAGCAGCGCCACGCCGACGGGGAGATGTACCCGCCCAGCCGCGAGCAGTATCGCAGCTTTCTCGGCCAGGCCTGGGGCGCCACGCGCTATATCGAGCTGAGGGCGCGGGGCAAGCTGATTGCCGTTGCGGTGACTGATATCCTGACTGCAGGGCTGTCAGCCATCTATACTTTTTTCGATCCCGAGGAGGACAAGCGGAGCCTGGGCAGCTACTGTATCCTCTACCAGATTGAGTGGGCCAGACGCCTGGGTCTATCCAATCTTTACCTGGGCTACTGGATCGAGCAGTGCCATAAAATGGCCTATAAAAGCCAGTTTCGCCCTATTGAAATGCTAAAAGAAAACCGCTGGAGCCTTAAATCGCTCTAGTTTAACCCACACGCCCTTTGCTCTATCTTGCCTTTTCGTGCAAAATGCTCGCCCGTCAAGCCGCGGCTAGGCCAAAGAGCCTCCGGGGTAAAGGTCTGATCACGTTATTGTAAGGTTGCTGCCGCATGGCAAAAGACGATTATATTGAAATGGAAGGCGAGGTGATCGACACCCTGCCGAACACTACTTTCCGCGTAAAGCTGGAAAACGGACACGTGGTAATTGCCCACATCTCTGGAAAGATGCGCAAGAACTACATCCGCATTCTCACCGGTGACAAGGTGAAGGTGGAGCTGACTCCATACGACCTGAGCAAGGGCCGCATTACGTACCGCGCGCGCTAATCTGCTCAGAGGCCAAAGCCGCGAGGCTGCTTGGCCAAAAACAAAAAAGCCACCTTGCGGTGGCTTTTTTGTTGCTTACCTGAAGCTAACTCACCTTAACCTCAGGCCGGCACCGCTGTCTTAATCGCCAGCTCATCGTTCTCAATGGTGACGCACACACGCCCGCCCTCTTCCGCCAGCTCGCCAAACAGCACGGCTTCCGCCAGGGGTTTGCGCAGCTTGTCGCGAATCAAGCGGGACATCGGCCTCGCGCCCATCTTCTCGTCATAACCCCGCACCGCCAGCCATTCGCGAGCCTCATCATCGACGATCAGTGTCACCTTGGAGTCATCCAGCTGCGCCTGCAACTCAACGATAAACTTATCTACCACCGTCTTCACCACCTCCAGAGGCAGGGAGCGGAACTGGATAATATTGTCGAGGCGGTTGCGGAACTCCGGGGTAAACATCTTCTTGATCTCCTCCATACCATCGCTGGAGTGATCTTGATGGGAGAAACCGATAGAGCGACGGCTCATCACCTCCGCCCCGGCATTGGTCGTCATAATCAAAATGACATTGCGGAAGTCCGCTTTGCGGCCGTTGTTATCTGTCAGAGTGCCGTGATCCATTACCTGTAACAACAGGTTGAATACTTCGGGGTGCGCCTTCTCAATTTCATCGAGCAGTACAACACTATGGGGGTGCTTGGTCACCGCATCGGTCAACAGGCCGCCCTGATCAAAGCCGACATATCCCGGCGGCGCGCCGATCAAGCGGGAAACCGTGTGGCGCTCCATATATTCAGACATATCGAAGCGAATCAGCTCGATACCCATCACTTTTGCCAGCTGACGACAGAGTTCTGTCTTGCCGACACCGGTGGGCCCCGAAAACAGGAAGGAGCCGATGGGCTTCTCTTCAGACCCCAACCCGGCGCGGCTTAACTTGATCGCCGTACCCAGCGCATCAATGGCACTATCCTGCCCAAACACCACCATTTTCAGGTTGTCGTCGAGACGTGATAACTGCTCCTTATCGGAGGCAGAGACACTCTTGGCCGGTATCCTCGCCATTTTGGCGATCACCATCTCAATCTCACAAACCCCGATAACCTCTTTGCGCTCCTCGGCAGGCAGCAGAGACTGATAGGCTCCGGCCTCATCGATGACATCGATGGCCTTGTCCGGCAGGAAGCGCTCGGTGATATGGCGACTGGAGAGTTGCGCAGCGGCATCCAGAGCCCCGTCGGTAAAGCGAACCTTGTGGTGGTCCTCAAAGCAGCTTCTGAGCCCCTGCAAAATCTGCACGGTCTCCTCGACCGAGGGCTCGCTGACATCGATCTTCTGGAAGCGGCGCGACAGCGCGCGGTCCTTTTCAAAGATGCCGCGATACTCAGTGAAGGTAGTGGAGCCGATACAGCGCAACTGGCCGCTGGAGAGCAGCGGTTTGAGCAGGTTGGAGGCATCCATCACTCCGCCAGAAGCGGCGCCGGCACCGATGATGGTATGAATCTCATCGATAAACAGCACCGCGTGCTCGCGCTTCTTAAGCTCCGCCAACAGCGCCTTAAAGCGCTTCTCAAAATCGCCCCGGTACTTGGTTCCCGCCAACAGGGAGCCGAGATCCAGCGAGTAAATTGTGCTCTCTTTAAGGGGCTCGGGAATATCCTCATCGACAATACGGCGAGCCAGACCCTCTGCAATCGCCGTTTTACCGACGCCGGACTCCCCCACCAACAGCGGGTTATTCTTGCGGCGGCGGGCGAGCACCTGTGTGACGCGCTCTACCTCGGGCGCACGCCCCACGAGTGGATCAATACGACCGAGAATTGCCTCCTGGTTAAGATTGGTGGCATAGCTCTCCAGCGGGTCGGAACCACCCGGTTCAGCCCCCCCACCAATTTCCTCATCGACCTGTTCGGGGGCCGCGTCGGAACTGTGGTGGTGGTTATTGCTACTGGAGCCGACACGGGAAATTCCATGGGTGATGTAATTGACCACATCTATCCGCGCAACACTCTGCTGCTTCAGATAATAAACAGCCTGGCTCTCCTGCTCACAGAAAATGGCAACCAGAACATTAGCTCCGGTGACTTCCTTTTTACCCGATGACTGGACGTGAAAAACAGCCCTTTGCAGGACCCTCTGAAAGCCCAGTGTCGGCTGGGTTTCGCGATCTGTATCGGCCTCCGGGATCAACGGTGTTGTGGAGTCTACAAACTCCAGCAATTCACGGCGCAATGCACTTAAATCCGCCCCGCACGCATGTAATACATCTGCTGCGGATTCATTATCCAAGAGCGCCAGCAATAGGTGCTCGACGGTCATGAATTCATGCCGTTTCGCGCGAGCACCCTTGAACGCCAGATTAAGCGTTACCTCTAAGTCCTTGCTGAGCATCTAAACCTCAAACCCTAATCGCCAATATTTCCCGCCGACTCCACTGGTAGGCGCGCACCCTTCGCCGGCGTTTATACCCTGGCTGATTCCCTTCAGGTGACGGGACCCTTTGTTCAATGCAGCTTTTGTCAGAATCAATCCTCTTTGCTTTCGTCCGCTTCAATTTCACATAACAGGGGGTGCTCATTCTCTTGCGCGAACTGATTGACCTGTGCGGCCTTTGTCTCCGCTATATCCCGAGTATAGACACCGCACACCGCTTTTCCCCGTGTGTGAACCTGCAACATCAACTGTGTGGCGCGCTCCCGGTTTACTGAAAAAAATAACTCCAAAGTCTCAACAACAAAATCCATGGGGGTGTAATCATCATTGAGCATGATGACTTTATACATAGGTGGCCGCTTCAGTTGAGGCGGCGCCTCTTCAAGAGCCAACCCACCATCAAAATCATCGGAGTAAGGATTGCCCCCATCGGAGTCACTGGAGCTTAGTTTAATGATTTGCGAAGTACTCATAACAAATATCAGTGAATTCTATCGAGCCTGAAAATTGCACCCAATGCAACCCTCAATGACGTCACATTGTAACCTTATTTGACACTTGAAACAGCGATCAAGGGAAAACCCAAGCCCCAATTAACCCCGCAATACCACTAGCGACCTAGTGAGAGACTGACGCTAGACGCAACTTATCGCCAAAATAGCCACTGCGGCCAGCAAGAATTACATGTAGCGGCCACCCCCATCAAGACCCTTCACGAGCCAATCAGCGAGACCGCCTGAACGATTCACCCAATTAACCGGCGACTCCCTTGACATTCCACTAGCCGTTGACTACAAGAGGTAGTGATCGCTACATCAAACGTTAGTCGCAGATAGGATCGCAGCCGGCTAACCAGCAGGTCAAATAAATATAAAAACTCTGTAAGGTGGCCAGGGGCCACTCAGGCAATTAGAGGGAATCGTTATGCCTACCGGTACTGTAAAGTGGTTCAACAACGCTAAGGGATACGGGTTTATTCTTGCAGATGAGGGAGGGGAGGATCTGTTCGCGCACTATTCCGCTATTCAGATGGAAGGCTACCGAACCCTGAAGGCGGGCCAACAGGTCACTTTCGATATTATTCGAGGAGACAAGGGCTATCACGCCGCCAACATTTCTGCACTCACCTCCGAAACCACTTCGCACAAAAATGAAGCAGACGTAATACACGCAGAGAAGCCCAGGGAGAAGGAGGCCGAAGCCGTCGGCTAAAGCGCCTCAACCCACAGGCAATAAAAAAGCCCGTCACTAACGTGAAGGGCTTTTTTTATGGGGCTCGGGCCAACTCAGAGCCGGCCCGGCCTCACGGGTGCGGCTTATTATGCCATGTGCTTGATAACTTCGTCACCAAACGCAGAACAGGACTTCAGCTCAGCACCGTCCATCAGACGCTCGAAATCGTAGGTTACGGTTTTGGCTTCGATAGCACCCTCCATACCCTTGATTACCAGGTCAGCGGCTTCGTTCCAGCCCAGGTGACGCAGCATCATCTCAGCGGAGAGGATCAGGGAGCCCGGGTTAACTTTGTCCTGACCAGCGTACTTAGGCGCAGTACCGTGAGTCGCCTCGAACAGAGCAACGTCGTCAGACAGGTTTGCACCCGGCGCGATACCGATACCGCCCACCTGCGCAGCCAGTGCGTCAGACAGGTAGTCACCGTTCAGGTTCAGGGTAGCAATTACGTCGTACTCAGCCGGACGCAGCAGGATCTGCTGCAGCATAGCGTCAGCAATTACGTCCTTAACAACGATTTCTTTGCCAGTCTTCGGGTTCTTGAAGCTGTGCCAGGGACCGCCGTCCAGCGGCTGAGCGCCAAACTCGTCGCGCGCCAGCTCGTAACCCCAATCGGCGAAGGCACCTTCGGTGAACTTCATGATGTTGCCTTTGTGTACCAGGGTTACGGAATCGCGATCCTGGTCCACAGCGTACTGGATAGCCTTGCGCACGAGACGCTTGGTGCCTTCAGAAGAAACCGGCTTAACGCCGATACCACAGTTCTCAGGGAAACGGATTTTCTTAACACCCATCTCGTCTTGCAGGAACTTGATAACTTTCTTAGCTTCGTCGGTGTCAGCTTTCCACTCGATACCCGCGTAGATATCTTCGGAGTTCTCACGGAAGATAACCATGTCTACCTTGTTCGGCTCTTTAACCGGAGAAGGTACACCGCTGAACCAGCGAACCGGACGCTGACATACGTACAGATCCAGCTCCTGACGCAGAGCAACGTTCAGGGAGCGGAAGCCGCCACCAACTGGAGTGGTCAGAGGACCTTTGATGCTGACAACGTAGTCTTTGATCGCTTCCAGAGTTTCAGCCGGGAACCAGTCGCCAGCGTAAGTCTCTGCCGCTTTCTCACCACAGTAGATTTCCATCCACTCGATTTTCTTTTCGCCGCCGAAAGCTTTTTCTACAGACGCGTCGATCACCTTGCGCATTACCGGGGTGATATCCACACCGATGCCATCACCCTCGATGAAAGGAATAACCGGGCGATTCGGAACATTCAGCGAACCGTCGGAATTGACTGTAACTTTTTCGCCGTCTGCCGGCACTTGGATATGACCCATATTGCGTAAACTCCCAAAATTCTATGACTTTTTAGGTCCAGCGTTGCTTGCACCGCTCCCCCGGGACCTTGGGGCGGGGATAAAAAACGGCCGGATTATAGCAGCCTCGGCTAATTTTTGTAGTTGGATTACAATACTCAATTTTTGTTATGGCCAAGATTATTCTCCTCAA
This sequence comes from Microbulbifer regidiadema (SeqCode), assembly GCF_052466995.1. Taxonomy (NCBI): domain Bacteria; kingdom Pseudomonadati; phylum Pseudomonadota; class Gammaproteobacteria; order Cellvibrionales; family Microbulbiferaceae; genus Microbulbifer; species Microbulbifer regidiadema (SeqCode). Next base: position 1,211,936 of record NZ_CP174297.1, read on the forward strand.
CAAACCTTTTGGCGTGTTAAGCCAATTCACCGACGACCAGGATCGAGCCACTCTCGCCAACTATATTCCGCACAAAGGTTTCTATGCGGCGGGCCGTCTGGACTACGATTCTGAAGGTTTACTACTACTGACCGATGACGGAGCGCTACAACATCAAATTAGCCACCCCAAGCGCAAAATGCCCAAGACATACTGGGCTCAAGTGGAAGGTGAAGTCAGTATGGATGCCCTGTATATGCTCAGGCAGGGTGTCGACCTGAAAGATGGCCGCACCGCCCCCGCCAAAGCAAAGCGCCTGCCGGATATGGAGCCCTGGCCCCGCACGCCCCCCATTCGCGAGCGCAAGTCGATTCCAACCAGCTGGCTGGAGCTGACCATTTCCGAGGGGCGGAATCGCCAAGTCAGGCGAATGACCGCCGCTGTGGGCTTTCCCACCCTGCGATTGATCCGGGTATCCATTGGCAACTGGAAGCTCGACGCCCTGAAGCCCGGCGAATACCGCACAGAAGAGGTTTTCAGCCCCCCCAAACCCCGCACAAAGCCGCCACACAATCGCAATCGGCCGCGCCGAAAGCGATAATCTATAACGGAAGATCAAAGCGGTCTTGGTCAAAAGGGGCGATCACAGGTAAAATTCGCCCCCCTTTCATACCAGTGAAGTAGTGACTGTCCCTCTTATGCCTGATTCCACCCACAACAAACAGCCAAAGCGCGTTATCGTCGGCATGTCCGGCGGTGTAGATTCCTCTGTGGCCGCACACCTACTGATCCAGCAGGGCTATCAGGTAGAAGGCCTGTTTATGAAGAACTGGGATGAGGACGACGGCACAGAATACTGCACCGCCAAGGCGGACCTGGCCGATGCCCAGGCAGTTTGCGAGAAGCTGGGCATCAAGTTGCACACCGCCAACTTTGCCGCAGAGTACTGGGACCACGTCTTCGAGTACTTCCTGGCCGAGTATAAAGCCGGGCGCACTCCCAACCCGGACATCCTGTGTAACCGGGAAATCAAATTTAAGGTCTTCCTTGAGTACGCCGAAGTACTGGGCGCGGATGCGATCGCCACCGGACACTATACCCGCCGCCGCGATATCGACGGCCGCGCCTACCTATTGAAGGGGCTCGACGGCAACAAAGACCAGAGCTACTTCCTGCACGCGGTGGGAGAAGCTGAATTTGCCCGCTCCCTGTTTCCCCTTGGCGAGCTGGAAAAACCCGAGGTTCGCCGCATCGCCGAAGAAAACGGCTTTATCACCCACAACAAGAAAGACAGCACCGGCATCTGCTTTATCGGCGAGCGCCGCTTCAAGGATTTCCTCGAGCAATACCTGCCCGCCCAGCCCGGCAATATGGAAACGCCCGAGGGTGAAGTTATGGGGCGCCACGCGGGCCTGATGTACCACACCATCGGCCAGCGCCAGGGACTCGGTATTGGCGGGGTCAAAGGTGCCGGCGACCAACCCTGGTATGTGGTCGGAAAAGACCTGGAACGCAATGTGCTGATTGTGGCTCAGGGAGCCCACCACCACCTGCTTTATGCCACGGGACTGGAGGCGAGCCAGACCCACTGGATCAACGGCGCAGCACCGGGCAAAACTTTCCGCTGCCAGGCCAAGACCCGCTATCGCCAGCCAGACCAGGATTGCACCGTGCACCTGCGAGACAACGGCGATCTGGTAGTGAATTTTGATGAACCACAGCGTGCAATCACGCCGGGGCAATCCCTGGTGCTGTACGATGGGGAGACCTGTCTCGGTGGTGCGGTAATCGAGAGAGCCACCGGAGTTGGCACCGCAGTACCGGAAAAATACAAGAAAGATTAAGGAGTAATTTTGAATAACTGGCGGGATCAGGCACTGGCACTGGCAGGAATATTCCAATCCGCAACACTGGTGGAGCGCCTGGCCAAAACGGGCTCTGCACCGCAGGCACAGCTGGAAACCGGGGTGTACAGCCTCTTCCAGCTCAACCCCGATCGCACTGAAGAGATTTTCGCCGGTGCAGACAAACTGCTGCCCGGCTTAAAGGTATCGCAACAAATACTACAAACCCGGCAACACCCGGAATATACCGACGGTCTGCGCTACGCCCTCTCGGTGATCTACTTACAGCGACAGCTCAGTAAAAATAATGACCTGCTGTCTATTATTGGCAGCCGCCTGGATAAGGCCAAAGCGCAAGCGGAGCACTTCGAGCTGACCCACGAGAATGTATTTTCCAATCTCGCCAGCATCTACAGCGATACTCTCGGTACCTTCCGTTTTCGCATTCAGGTACTGGGCGATTTCAACTACCTACAGCAGCAACGCATAGCCAATCAAATTCGCTCCATGCTGTTTGCCGGTGTTCGCTCGGCAACCCTGTGGCGGCAGCTGGGTGGACGCCGTCTGCACCTGCTGTTTCAGCGCAAAAAACTTTTGCGTGCGACCAGCGAACTGATCGCACATATCGAATCTATAGAACACTAATCCCGGAGATTTACTATGACAGTTGAGCTTTCCGCACTCACAGCGGTATCCCCTATTGATGGTCGCTACGAGAGCAAGACTGCCCCCCTGCGTGAAATTTTCAGTGAATACGGCCTGATCCGCGCCCGCGTTGAAGTGGAAGTACGCTGGCTGCAAAAACTTTCCGCCCATACAGAGATCGCCGAAGTTGAGCAGTTTGATGAAGCGGCCAACCAATTGCTAGATAGCATTGTGGCTGATTTCTCCCTCGAAGATGCCGAGCGTATCAAGGAAATCGAGCGCACCACCAACCACGACGTCAAAGCGGTTGAATACTTCCTCAAAGAAAAAATCAGCAGCAACGCCCAGCTGGCGAAAGTGAGCGAATTCGTACACTTTGCCTGCACCTCTGAGGACATCAACAACCTGTCCCACGCCCTGATGCTGCGCGCCGGCCGCGACAGCGTTATGCTGCCGGCGATGGAAGCCCTGATTAAAGCCATCGCAGACCTGGCTCAGGAGTTCGCCGATGTCCCCATGCTGTCCCGCACCCACGGCCAGACAGCGAGCCCCTCTACTGTCGGTAAAGAGCTGGCCAATGTTGTAGCGCGCCTGCGCCGCCAGGTTGCTCAGATCAAAGCAGTACCACTGCTGGGTAAAATTAACGGCGCAGTGGGCAACTACAACGCCCACCTGTCTGCCTACCCCAATATTGACTGGGAGCAAAACGCCGAAGAGTTTATCTCTTCACTGGGCCTTACCTGGAACCCCTACACCACCCAGATCGAACCCCACGACTACATTGCCGAACTGTTCGATGCCGCTGCCCGCTTCAACACCATCCTGATCGATTTCGATCGCGATGTGTGGGGTTATATTTCTCTCGGTTACTTCAAGCAGAAAGTGGTTGCCGGTGAAGTGGGCTCCTCCACCATGCCGCACAAAGTGAACCCCATTGACTTCGAAAACTCCGAGGGCAACCTGGGCCTCGCCAACGCCGTATTCCAGCACCTGGCCGCCAAACTGCCGGTATCCCGCTGGCAGCGCGATCTGACAGACTCCACTGTGCTGCGCAATATGGGGGTGGGTGCGGGTTACTCCGCTATTGCCTATGCCGCCACCATGAAAGGCCTGGGCAAACTGGAAATCAACCGCGAACGCCTGGCGGAAGACCTGGACAATTCATGGGAAGTATTGGCGGAGCCGATCCAAACGGTTATGCGCCGCTACAACATTGAAGAGCCTTACGAAAAACTGAAGGCCCTTACCCGTGGCCAGGGCATCACCCGCGATACCCTGAAAGTGTTTATCGAGAACCTGGAAATTCCCGCAGAAGCCAAGAGCGATCTGCTGGAAATGACCCCGGCATCCTATATCGGTAATGCCGTAGCGCAGGCTCGCAAAATTTAACCGAGCCCAGGGCTCAGCGGCACCCGGTGCGGCTGAGCCCAATTTGCAGAGACAAAAATACAACGGATGATTTCGAGTAGCGAAATATCCTCAAGCGAACAAATTCCAGCCCATCTGACAGTGAGAGTTACCGTGGCCAGCCCCCTTACCCACCTTGGCGACATGCCCATCGAAGTTTTTATGCGTGACTATTGGCAGCAGAAACCCCTGCTGATACGCAACGCCTTCGCCGATTTTGAGTCGCCTATTTCCGGTGAAGAACTCGCGGGCATGGCCCTGGAAGAAGCGGTCGAGTCTCGCCTGGTATTGGAAAATGGTGAAAGCGGTCCCTGGGAGCTGCGCACAGGTCCATTCACTGAAGAGGATTTTCTCTCCCTCCCCAAAACCCACTGGACACTACTGGTACAGGCTGTCGATCAGTGGATGTCAGAAATCGCCGAACTGAAAGATTTCTTCCGCTTTATCCCCGACTGGCGCCTGGACGACGTAATGATCAGCTATGCCGCCGACAAGGGCAGCGTCGGCCCCCACTACGATCACTACGACGTATTTCTCCTTCAGGCCGAAGGCAAACGCCTGTGGCAACAAGGCCCCAAAGTGGATGAAAACGACCCTCGCCTGGAGGGCACCCCACTCAATATCCTGAGAGAGTTTGAAGCGGAAAACAGCTGGGTATTAGAACCCGGCGATATGCTTTACCTGCCGCCCCAGTACAGCCACTGGGGTATTGCCGAGGGCGGCTGCACCACGATTTCCATCGGCTTCCGCGCCCCCTCCGCCGCAGCGATCCTCGAAGACCTCGCCGCCGAAGTCGCCATGGATTTGCCGGACAGCCAGCGCTACACCGATGCCGGCGCCAAAGTGGCCGAGAACCCGGCAGAAATTGATCCCGCCTCTGTCGCCCGCCTGCAACAACAGCTCGGCGAATGGCTACAGCAGCCGGAAAAAATTGCCCAGTGGTTTGGCGCGGTTATGACAGAAGCGAAATACCCGGATACTGTCGCCCTGGATGCCGACGATGCCGCAGACTGGCGTGAGCAGATGCCCCAGGGCGCGCAGCTGGTATTGAACCCCGCCTCCAGAGCGGCCTTTTGCCGCGAACCCGCCACCTTGTTTGTGGATGGTGAAGCCTTCCCCTGCCCCCTGGCATTTGCCGAGCAGTTTGCTGAATCCCATGAAATATCCTGGGATGATATCGAAGCCTTCCCGGAAATTGCCGAAGACAGCGGCCTCCTCGATCAACTCGTTGCCCAGGGTACCCTGATCTACCCCCCAGAGGATTTCTAATATGTCCATAGCCATACGCCCGGCCGACTGGAACACTGACCGAAAGGCTATTCGCTCAATACGCGAAGCGGTCTTTGTACAGGAACAGCAGGTCCCCGCAGATCTGGAGTGGGATGATCAAGAAGAGACATCCCAGCACTTTCTCGCCTACAGTGAAGCGCTCCCAGTAGCTACCGGGCGCCTGACTAAAGAGGGAAAGATCGGGCGTATGGCCGTACAAAAATCCTCACGGGGTCTGGGCGTTGGGGCAAAGTTACTGCACGCTATTTGTGAGCACGCCCATCAGCAGAACCTCCAGCACCTCTATTTGCACGCACAGCAGCAGGCTCAAGGCTTCTACCTGAGAGCTGGGTTTGAAGTTGAAGGTGAGGTTTTTTACGAGGCGGGAATTCCCCATGTGAAAATGGTGCGGACATTGATTTAACCCTTTTCGGGCCCGGCCTGCCGACAATTGTGGGCAGGCCTTTACTTCACCCCTCCCTGTCGCCTCCCCTATACGCCAAGCCGCGCTTATCAACGCCGGCAACCCTTCCCCCCTACTGATTACGATTCGCGAGATGTTGCTATTGATAGAAAAAAACAATTTGATAACGACTTTATAAGTGTATTCTTTTTGTTGTTGAAATTACTCGGCAATGGTGGGTTTGAAACTTACTGCAGCCGCCTGAAAGGCCCTGCGCTCGCCCCTCAATGGCATCCTTTTGACCCCGATGGAAACATGCCCGCGTCAATAACAGCGCCGCCAGCGACTTGCCGGTATCTTAACCAGCCCCGCTCGGCACAAGGTTGGGATTGCCAGAGTGAAATTGAGCCTTAGCCGCCCCCTCTTTCCCACAGTAGCCCCAAGCAACCCCCGGCAATTGGCTACCATTGTCGCTGGGCATTTTGTGTCGCGGCTGGGGCAATGCTGGACTGCCCCCTACCTACAAAAGAGTGGCGATATCGACACTTCAAACCCTGCGATAGCAACTTTTCCAGGCCCCCTCTCACACCCCGGCAGGGCTTCTCAGCAGCCCGTTATTACTGGCGGTGGCTCCCCAATTAGCTCGACGGCTCTACTCCAGAACCTGAAAAACGCTGTGCCAAAGCTCCCATACGGCGCCCCAACTGTACGCCTGTTAAACGGTCCAGCTCATGGATTTCACCGGCTCCCTCGGCAACCGCCACCAACCCCGACTGACAACCGCCCCGATTTCGGCCCTGCGGATCTTGGCTCGGCAAAATATCCAGCGGCACCCACAGCATCCCCATTTGGGCGGCAAAGACCTGTAAAGTCCTGATAGTAGCAAGTTGATCGCCACTAAAATGACTGCCCACAGTAAACCCTGTAGCCAGCTTATCCAGCCAACTGCGATCCCCATAGCGCTCACTGGCCGCATCCATAAAGGCTTTGAACTGGGCCGAAACAGTTCCCATAAAGGTGGGAGATCCCAGTGCGATAGCTTCGCACTGATCCAACTGGCGCAACAACGCCTGATCATCAAAGCGCCCCTGCTGGATTTTTTCTCCCCGAATCTCAAGGCCGACGCCCTCGCAGCCATCCCGCGAGTGAATTCCCTCAACAATCGCTTCCGCTAAAGCTTTACTGCAACCAGATACCGAATGGTAAACAACACCTATTTTAATCATAAGCCCCTCCCCTACTCAGTCAGCGGCAAAAATCAGCTTTAATTTTTCATCAACTTCGGCGCCAACTGGCACGTCAATATTAAAAATATCCCGCAGAGTGGTGCGCAGCGCCTCCACATCTGCCAACAGTGCAACACTCTTGGGCCCCGCCAGTGGCTGATAAGTGAACTGGCGATTGAGCAGTGCATGCCGCCCCCCAGGAAAGGCGCGGGCAACAATCAACTGCTCCACAAACTTGGAGTTGGGGTGTGTGGAGCAATACCAGTTGCCGATTTTATAATCGCCATCGGTTTTAGGGCGCAAGTCAAAGCTATACATAGGCTGCCAGCCCGTTCCGCTCGCAACTTCCAGCAAGTAATCCCCCTCCACGAAAGTAAAGCGGTATGTAGCGTGAGGTGTGCTCTGACGAACACTGGAGTCGATATCCAGCGGCGCGGTTAAAGTGTTGCTGCCAAAGCCCACATCAAGCAAAAACCGACGCCCCTCAAGCTCTACCATAAGAATCATATGGGATTGTGCAGCGGGATAACCCGCAGGCAATTGCCATAGCACTCGTGCGGCAAGATTCGTAACTTTAAAGCCGACTTGTCTCAGCACAGCCCCTAGTAAAGCATTTTGCTCATAGCAATAGCCCCCGCGCCGCTGCTCCACAAGCTTGGCCGCAATAGCGTCCAATGTAATATCGACCGCGCTTCCCAGAAAGGAGGTGATATTTTCGAAGGGAATATTGCGAACATGCTGGATTAGCAGCTGCTCCAGGCACTTCAAACTGACCGCAGGCTCGCCCGCAAACTCTATACGGGCTAAATAACGCTCCAAGTTAATCGCTGGGGTATTCACTCAACTGCCTCCTCAAGATCTCGGCATAAAACGATATGGCGGGAGTCTATTACCTCAACCTAACTTTAGGTCAACAGCTATACTTCAAGTTTCTACTCTAATACCCGGCAAGGACAAGAGCTTACGCCCGATAACCCTTGGCAACGAGTGCTCTCCTTTGAGTATGATTAGCGATTCATTTGACAGGCAGTAAAAAAATGGAATTACTTTTTCTTGGCACCTCTTCCGCTACCCCCACCAAGCAAAGGAACGTTAGCGGGATCGCACTTATCGAGAGCCAGGGCAAAGGCTGGTACTTAGTCGACTGTGGTGAAGCTACGCAGCACCAGGTCCTGCGTACCAATCTATCGCTAAATTCGCTGAGCGCAATTTTTATCACGCATATACATGGAGACCACTGCTATGGACTCCCCGGTTTACTGGCCAGTGCGGGAATGCAAGGGCGAACTAAGCCGCTCACTTTAATCGCACCCAAAGCGGTTTACGATTGGGTGGCCGCAACACAAACCCTCACCGAGCTGTATCTTCCTTTCGAGCTCAATTTTATCCCCCTGGAAGAGCTGCCCTCAGTAAATATCGGGCAGTTTACCGTTTGCTCTACGCAACTCTCTCACCGGGTGCCGTCTTACGCATACAGTTTTACCGAGAGAACCGTTGCCGCAGGGCTGGATACTGAGAAGCTCACCGCTATGGGGATTCCTCAGGGCCCTATGTGGGGCAAACTAAAAGCCGGTATCGATATCGCCTATAAGGGGCAGCAATACTCCGCTTCTGAGTTTATTTTACCGGCGAGGCGCCCTCGCAAGATCGTAATATGTGGAGATAATGACAAACCAGAATTACTCAAAAGCACCTGTGCTAACGGCGATATATTGGTACATGAGTCCACTTATACTGAAGACATGGCCGAGAAAGCGAGCCGTGTCGGCCATAGCTATGCCAAACAGGTTGCCTCCTTTGCTGAACAGCTTTCAATACCCAACCTAGTACTTACCCATTTCAGCTCTCGCTACCAAAGTAGCCCCGACGCAGATGCCTCAATTGAAGTTATTGAGCGGGAAGCCCATGCTGCTTATAGCGGAAATCTGTATTTAGCTGAAGATTTTATGCGGCTACATCTGGAGAAGTCTGGGGCACTTATTAAGCAGTGCTGAGTTACTGCTGACCCTATGGCGGGTATTGGGGTTAGCTTTTATTTGGAACAATCGCACCAATTATTGCCGCAATACCTGGATTGATATTTAGCTTTAGGGGCAGAGCCTCCGCAAAAGACACAACACCCAAAATAACTAGCCCCAAACTGCCCAAAGTATTGACAATATAATTACTCAGTTACCTGTATACAGGCGGTTACCAGGACCATGGTATTAACTATCCGCATTGCACCAGCCCACTGAATCAGAAAAATTTTAACCCTAAAAAAAGTGATTACACCTCATTACATGAGGCCCTAAAACCAGGCAGAAACAAGAATATTTTTGTGATCTTGTTAACGTTTTAGCGGGAAAATATGGCTTAACTCCCTCAATCTAATATTTACATCAAATATTGTCGATCAGTGACAATTTTCGTAAATTTACACTTATAACAACAGCTGATAAATTACTAGAAATATGATTACTATTTGATTGAATAGATGCATCCTACTCTAGGGAGCACTACCAATCTGATGCAATAACCCCAAACAGGACCAGGGATACTTAGCACTTATGGACCAGCGAACCGAGACTCATATTCTTTGTACTAGTGGTGGACGCAATCTTGTTGCCTCCGAGGAAACAGCTCAACTTTGGTCACACATCTGTTCAAAAGCGGTGCATACCTCAGCGCCAAACTATCACGCTGTGGGTGCTTATATGGCTATTCGGGGCTTGCTGGCCAAACCCAATGATTTTGATACCCAGTCAAAAATCAATAACCAGCGCATCAAAGTAAAAACCGAGCGGGGCTACCAGTTAAGCTACACCCTATTGCCCAGGGGCCATATCCATCTCACTGATATTCAGATTGATTTTGAGGATGAGATTTTTGAACAGGGTAATAAAGATAAGGTCTTATATGAAGTATCAGTTGACAAAGAGAAATCATGTGGGGATGACCTCAAGTGGATTACAGAGAAAATCTCGCTAAATGAACTCAAACTCCCTCCTTCTTCGACAACACATATCTTTATTAGCGATTCTAAAATTCAAGATCCGAAGGTTGCCTCTAGATATGGAGCTGCAGTTATTAACTCTGGCCATCCTGAACATAAACTCAGCAAAAACGATACCTTCTACATGTTCTACCGCTACGAAAAGAAAACCTTCACGGGTTTTTTCAAATTGCGCAGGCCTGATCCGGTAAATAAAGAAGCGAAGTTTATCAATGAAATAACCAGTGTCATCGCAGGTGCGGCTAGTGTCTGCGCTAAAGAATATCAATTCAGACAGACTAAGAATAAAAAAACGATTCAAAAAATAAGAAAAAACAAGAAAGCTAACGCCGAATGGACGAATCCCGACCTGGGTAATATGAGCACTAAAAATCAGGATAAAGCCCTCGGCGAGCAAACTTCTTTGACTGGAAAATCGAAAGATTTAAATGCCCTTGCCAGCAACAAAAAAGGCCTTCCAGATCCGGTAGTCTGCTGGACAGCCTCCGGGAATGGTGATAAAATGTTCAGCCGGGCCGTAAAAAAAGCTGCCCGGAAAGTCAATGTGGAAAACGTTTACGGAATGGGCAACAGCGCCTCTAGCAACAATCTGAACAGTCACAAGCTACAGCATATCTTCCTAAATAATTACACAGTCAACGATAATCGCTTAGACAAGGCTATGGCTAAAATTGGCATGGAATGGAGCTCCAAGCGGGGCACCCGAAGCCCTGTTAGCCTTAAAAACCTACTTGTAGATGGCTTTTCCTCAAGTGAATATTCCCTACTTAAGCGTCGTACCCAAGTCGCAGTAAAAGTGAAGGAGCGCGAGCAGCTGCACCCGGCTTTTTCTGCGGGTAGTAAAAAAGAAAGGGACAATATGTTAAAATCCCAAGCCCCCGCGTTTAGTGGCCACGGTGCTGTTGCAACAGGCCTTAAGACTGGCCTTGCGCTCAGTCTTGGTGCTTTCAATGCTGTGCGTGAAACCGGGGGTAAAGGAGAGATGGAAGCTCTCGCTAATAATGCAGAAAAGCTTGCAGAAAAATCAGTTGCTGCAATGAACTCAAATCTAGGACTCCTTCACAAATTAGAACAGATTGCCACCGGAATCATGGTAGAGAACCCATCGGTTGCAGCATTAACTACTGCTGCAACCGCCGCTGGTATTATAATTGCGACTGCTGTTCGTGCTGGTGTAATCCAAAAGGTAGAGCTGCTTTCTGTGCAGAGGCAAACCGGAGATTTAAGCTCTATGCCCACAAGTGAACTGGCAGATGTAGATAAAGCGTCTGCATACCGTGATCATATCACCACTTGATACCAGATTTATTAATGTGAGTCTCTTGATGTTATTTGGAACCGTGAAAAACCCTAAAGGGCCTAACCTGAGCAAGTCCAGCCGGGTAAGCTACAACTTATCTGGCACAAAGCTTAACTTTGTCAAGCCTCCTACCAACTCCTCAATGCTAGGCATCGATACTATAAGACCTGACTTACCTTTAGAGCTGGATCTGAATATCTATTCTCTGGAGAAACTTAAGAAAATTTCAGATAGAGCCTGGGGATTTCCGCTAGCCATGGAGTACTATCAATACAACGGTATACCGCTATGGAGCCCGGATATTGGTGGGATGGAGTTTTCTGCTGACTTAAGAAGAGCTATCAACCCCCCCAATTTACTCGAAGCTGCTCACTATGAAGATTTTGTCGATAAGGGGATTAAGCGCTCCTATGCACCAGATAGATCAACCCCCCCTAAAAGATGGCTATATCTATTCCCTCTTTTTTGGCAAACCTTCAAACTACCCAAAACAGGGGATATTCAATGGGTTGCCTATATCGTGCAAGAGCTCAGTAGTGACGAAGGTGATCAATTTACCTACTATGTTCGTTCCGCCATTTCAAGTGAACATGAGTTGATTTTTTCATTTAGAGCGATGACAGATCGATATGATTCTGGCGCTTTCATTCTTTTCAAAAAAATTGTTCGCTTTATTTTAAATCATATTGAAATCACGCTTGTTGAGTCTACAGAAAGGGAGATTAAAGAGCTGGAGAAAGCCGGATTGCGCAATTTCAGTACAGAAAAGCCGATCTGCCGCTATGATGACGCTCCCAAGAGCGAATTTGGGAACTATGAGCTATTGAAAGATCCCTGCTTCTACTTTACCAAGATTGGTAAAACGATAGATCGCCGATTGTGGGTCGACTAGCCATAACATCCATTACCGTTTAACCAAGCCAACCGGTCTATCTCCATACATGGAGCTAGACCGGCAAATCATCTATACAAGAACATAATCAGCGATTACTAGTTAAATCGAACTATATAACCTCAAGTATCCCGACCGACCAGAAAGAACTATTAGTTTCTCGGTTTAATTTCGTCCTATTAATATGAAACCCTAGATGTTATTTGGAACCACAAAAAATCCTAAAGGGCCTAACTTAGGTAAATCTAAGCGGGTAAGCTGCAACTTATCCGGCACAAAACTTAGTTTCCTTAAGCCCCCAAGTAATGCTTCACTACCAGACTATGCTCCTACCCCCTCCAACGGCCCCCTAAATGTTGACCTCAATATCTATTCTTTGGCGGAGTTCGTTAAGACATCAGATAGAGCCAGGGCATACTTTCTTGGCGAGGAAAACTATCACTATTATGGCATCCCCCTATGGAACCCCCTTGTTGGCGGTATGAAATTTCATGTAGCTCTAAAAAGACCGAACAATCATCCTAATTTACTCGAAGCCAATAATTATGAAAGCTGGGTTGACAAAGACACAAAAGCTTTCTATAAACCTGGCAGAGGACCTTATTTTCAAGAATGGGAGCACCTATTTCCTCTTTTTTGGCAGACCTTTAAGTTACCCAAAACAGGGGATATTCAATGGATTGCCTATATCGTGCAAGATTTCTGCGGAAGAAATGGCGATCAGTTTATTTATTATGTAAGATCCGCCATTTCAAGTGAGCATGAATTAGTTTTTTCATTTAGGTCGGGTTGTGATCAATATGAGTCTGGCGCTTTTAATCTTTTTAAAAAGATTATTCGCTTTATTTTAAATAATGTTGAAATCACGCTTGTTGACTCTACGGAAAGGGAGATTAAAGAACTGGAGAAAGCGGGCTTGCGCAACTTCAGTACAGAAAAGCCAATCTGCCGTTATGATAACGCCCCTAAAAAAAGTTCCGGGGATTATCAACTCTTGGAGGATCCCTGCTTTTACTTTACCAGGATTGGCAAAACAATAGATCGCAGGCTATGGGTCGACTAGCTGTAATCTCAATTGCCGCTTAACCAAACCCGCCGGTCTATCTCCATAACGGATTTAGACCGGCAAATCTTCTATACAAGAACATAATCAGCAATAACTATTTAGATCGTACTATATAACCCCAAGTATCCCGACCGACCAGAAAGAACTATTGGCTTCTCGGTTTAATTCCGTCCTATTAATATGAAACCCTAGATGTTATTTGGAACCACAAAAAATCCTAAAGGGCCTAACTTAGGTAAGTCTAAGCGGGTAAGCTGCAACTTATCCGGTACAAGACTTAGTTTCCTTAAGCCCCCAAGTAATGCTTCGCTACCAGACTATGCTCCTACATCCTCCGACGACCCCCTAAATGTTGACCTCAATATCTATTCTCTGGAGGGGTTCGTTAAGATATCAGATAGAGCCTGGGGATACTTTCTTGGCAAGGGAACCTATCACTATTATGGTATCCCCCTATGGAATCCCCTTATTGGTGGTATGGACTTTAATGTAGATCTAAAAAGATCGGACAATCACCCTAATTTACTCGAAGCCGCTCATTATGAAAGTTGGGTTGACAAAGATATAAAAGCTTTCTATGAACCTGGCAGAGCGCCGAATTTTCAAACATGGTTGCACCTATTTCCTCTTTTTTGGCAAAGCTTTAAGTTACCCAAAACAGGCGACATCCAATGGGTTGCCTATATTGTGCAAGATTTCTGCAGTAGAAGAGGTGATCGGTTTGCTTATTATGTAAGATCCGCCATTTCAAGTGAGCATGAATTAGTTTTTTCATTTAGGTCGCGTTGTGATCAATATGACTCTGGCGCCTTTAAGATTTTTAAAAAGATTGTTCGCTTTATTTTAAACCATATTGAAATCACACTTGTCGACTCTACAGAAAGGGAGATTAAAGAACTGGAGAAAGCGGGATTGCGCAACTTCAGTACAGAAAAGCCGATCTGCCGCTATGATAACGCCCCCAAAAACGATTTTGGAGACTATGAACTACTGGAAGATCCCTACTTTTACTTTACCAGGATTGGAAAAACGATAGATCGCAGGCTCTGGGTGGATTAGCCCATGCTTGAGAATGGTCAACTTAGCCAACACCTACTATTAAAGTGAATCTCTAGATGCTATTTGGAACTGTAAAAAACCCTAAAGGGCCTGACTTGGGCAAGTCCAAGTTGGCAAGCTACAATTTGTCCGGTACAAGGCTTAACTTTACTAGGCCTCTTAGTAATACCTCAATCCCAGGCCTGCATACTACAAAGCCTGACTCACCTATAGAGTTGGATCTCAATATCTATTCTCTGGAGAAGTTTAAGAAACTTTCAGATAGAGTCTGGGGATCTCCTCTAGTCAGAGAGGCCTATAAATATAATGGTATACCGCTATGGAGCCCCGATATTGGCGGAATGGTGTTTTCTTCTGAGTTGATAAGAGTAACCAAATGGTCCAATTTACTCGAAGCCGCTCATTATGAGCATTTTGTCGAGAAAGAGATTAAAGACTCCTACGAACCCAGTACTGGATCACCTTTTGACGATTGGCTATACCTATTCCCTCTTTTTTGGCAAACCTTCAAACTACCTAAAACAGGCGATATTCAGTGGGTTGCCTATATCGTTCAAGATATCTGCAGTAGTAATGGTGATCAATTCACGTACTATGTTCGTGCCGCCATTTCAAGTGAGCATGACTTAGTTTTTTCATTTAGAGCAAACACAGATGAATATAATTCCGGCGCCTTCGCTCTTTTCAAGAAGATTGCTCGATTTATCCTAAATAATACTGAAATCACACTTGTCGATTCGACAGAAAAGGAGATTAAAGAGCTGGAGAAAGCGGGATTGCGCAACTTCAGCGCAGACAAGCCGATCTGCCGTTATGATGACGCCCCGAAAAATGAATTTGGAGACTATGAGCTAGTGGAAGATCCCTACTTTTACTTTACCAGGATTGGTAAAACGATAGATCGCAGGCTGTGGGTGGATTAGCCCGTTCTTGAGAATGGTCAACTTAGTCAACACCTACTATTAAAGTGAATCTCTAGATGCTATTTGGAACCGTAAAAAACCCTAAAGGGCCTAACCTGGGCAAGTCCAAGTTGGTAAGCTACAACTTATCCGGCACAAGGCTTAACTTTGTCAAGCCCCCTACTAATTCCTCAATGCCAGGTATCGATACTATAAGGCCTGACTTGCCTTTGGAGCTGGATCTGAATATCTACTCTCTGGAGAAGTTTAAGAAACTTTCAGATATAGATTGGGGGTTTCCAATAGCCAGGGAGCACTATCAATACAACGGTATACCTCTATGGAGCCCCAGTATTGGCGGGATGGAGTTTTCTGCTGAATTGAGAAGAATATCCAAGCACCCCAATTTGCTCGAAGCCGCTCATTATGAAAGTTTTGTTGAGGAAGAGGTTAAATACTCCTATGCGCCAGGTGGATCAAAACCCTCTAAAAGGTGGCTATATCTATTCCCCCTTTTTTGGCAAACCTTCAAATTACCCAAAACAGGGAATATTCAATGGGTTGCCTATATTGTTCAACAGTTCTGCTGTTCGGATGGTGACCAATTCACTTACTATGTTCGCTCCGCTATTTCAAGTGAGCATGAGTTAATTTTTTCATTTAGAGCAAAAACGGATGAATATAATTCTGGTGCCTTCGCTCTTTTTAAAAAGATTATTCGCTTTATTTTAAACCATATTGAAATTGTGCTTGTCGAATCCACAGAAAGAAAGGTTAAAGAACTGGAGAAAGCGGGATTGCGTAACTTCAGCACAGACAAGCCGATCTACCGCTATGATGATGCTCCCAAGAGCGAATTTGGGGACTATGAGCTATTGGAGGACCCCTGCTTTCACTTTACCAGGATTGGCAAAACGATAGATCGCAGGCTCTGGGTGGATTAGCCCATGCGTGAGAATGGTCAACTTAGTCAACGCCTGCTATTAAAGTGAATCTCTAGATGCTATTTGGAACCGTAAAAAACCCTAAAGGGCCTAACCTGGGCAAGTCCAAGTTGGTAAGCTATAACTTATCTGGCACAAGGCTTAACTTTGTCAAGCCTCCGACTAACTCATCAATGCTAGGCATCGATACTATAAGGCCTGACTTACCTTTAGAGCTAGATCTGAATATCTATTCTCTGGAGAAATTTAAGCAACTTTCAGATATAGATTGGGGCTTTCCAATAGCCAGCGAGTACTATCAATACAATGGTATACCACTATGGAGTCCCGATATTGGTGGAATGGAATTTTCGGCTGAGCTGAGAAGAGCAATCAAGTCCCCCAATTTACTCGAAGCCGCTCATTATGAGAATTTTGTCGACAGGGATATTAAGAGCTACTACGAGCCCGGAACTGGATTACCTTTTGACGAATGGCTATACCTGTTTCCTCTTTTTTGGCAAACCTTTAGCCTACCTAAAACAGGGGATATTCAATGGGTTGCCTATATCGTGCAAAATTTCTGCAGTGACGATGGTGACAAATTTACCTACTATGTTCGCTCTGCCATTTCAAGTGAACATGAGTTGATTTTTTCATTTAGAGCGATGACAGATCGATATGATTCTGGCGCTTTCATTCTTTTCAAAAAAATTGTTCGATTTATTTTAAATAATATTGAGGTCACGCTTGTTGATTCGATAGAAAAGGAGATTAAAGAGCTGGAGATAGCTGGATTGCGTAACTTCAGTACAGAAAAGCCGATCTGCCGTTATGATGACGCCCCCAAAAACAAATTTGGGGACTATGAGCTAGTGGAAGATCCCTACTTTTACTTTACTAAGATTGGCAAAACGATAGATCGCAGGCTATGGGTGGATTAGTCCATGCTTGAGAATGGTCAACTTAGTCAACGTCTGCTATTAAAGTGAATCTCTAGATGCTATTTGGAACCGTAAAAAACCCTAAAGGGCCTAACTTGGGCAAGTCCAAGCAGGTAAATTACAACCTATCCGGTACAAAGCTTAATTTTGTTAAGCCCCCAACCAATATGTCAGTGCCGGGTGTGGACCCTGCAGAGTTTGACTTACCTCTGGAGCTGGATCTGAATATCTATGCTCTGGAGAATTTTATCAACCTTGGAGGTGAGGGTGACGCCTGGGGATTTTCACTAGCTTGGGAGCACTATAGGTACAATGGTATCCCGCTATGGAGTCCCTATATTGGCAGAATGGAATTTTCTGTTGATCTGAGAAGGGCAACCAAGTATCCCAACTTACTCGAAGCCGCTCATTATGAAAACTGGATCGATAAAGATATAAAATCCTACTACGCACCAGGTAAAGCAAGCGGCTCTGAACGCTGGCTATACCTGTTCCCTCTTTTCTGGCAGACCTTTAAATTACCCAAAACAGGCAATGTTCAATGGGTTGCCTATATCGTGCAAAAATTCTGCTGTTCCGATGGCGACAAATTTACCTACTATGTTCGCTCCGCTATCTCAAGTGAACATGAGTTGATTTTTTCATTTAAGGCGGAGAGAGATGAGTATAATTCCGGTGCCTTCGTTCTTTTTAAGAAAATTATTCGCTTTGTTTTAAATAATATTGAAATCGCACTTGTTAACTCTACAGAGAGAGAGGTTAAAGAACTGGAGAAAGCGGGCTTACGCAACTTCAGTATAGAAAAACCGATCTGCCGCTATGATAATGCCCCCAAAAACAAATTTGGGAACTATGAATTACTGGAAGATCCCTACTTTCACTTTACCAGGATTGGCAAAACGATAGATCGCAGGCTATGGGTGGACTAGTCCATGCTTGAGAATGGTCAACTTAGTCAACGTCTGCTATTAAAGTGAATCTCTAGATGCTATTTGGAACCGTAAAAAACCCTAAAGGGCCTAACTTGGGCAAGTCCAAGCAGGTAAATTACAACTTATCCGGTACAAAGCTTAATTTTGTTAAGCCCCCAACCAATATATCAGTGCCGGGTGTGGACCCTGCAGAGTTTGACTTACCTCTGGAGCTGGATCTGAATATCTATGCTCTGGAGAATTTTATTAATCTTGGAGGTGAGGGTGACGCCTGGGGAAGGCTACTCGCCAAGGAGCACTATAGATACAACGGCATTCCCCTTTGGAGCCCTAAGATTGGCGGCATGGAATTCTATGCTGACCTCAGAAGGGCAACCAAGTACCCCAACTTACTCGAAGCCGCTCATTATGAAAACTGGATCATAAAGGATATTAAAAGCTATTACGAACCCAGCACTGGATCGGCTTTTGATGATTGGCTATACCTATTCCCTCTTTTTTGGCAGACCTTTAAACTACCCCAAACAGGCAATGTTCAATGGGTTGCCTATATCGTGCAAGATTTCTGCAGTAGAAATGGCGACCAATTTGCATATTATGTAAGGTCCGCCATTTCAAGTGAGCATGAGTTAGTTTTTTCATTTAGAGCGACATCAGATGAATATGATTCCGGTGCCTTCGTTCTTTTTAAAAAGATTGTCCGCTTTATTTTAAATCATATTGAAATCACACTTGTCGACTCTACAGAAAGGGAGATTAAAGAACTGAAGAAAGCGGGATTGCGTAAATTTAGCACAGAAAAGCCAATCTGCCGCTATGATAACGCCCCTAAAAACGAACTTGGGAACTATGAACTGCTGGAAGATCCCTATTTTTACTTTACCAAGATTGGTAAAACGATAGATCGCAGGCTGTGGGTGGATTAGTCCATGCTTGAGAATGGTCAACTTAGTCAACGTCTGCTATTAAAGTGAATCTCTAGATGCTATTTGGAACCGTAAAAAACCCTAAAGGGCCTAACTTGGGCAAGTCCAAGCCGGTAAGCTATAATTTGTCCGGCACAAGACTTAATTTTGTTAGCCCTTCTAGCAATGCTTCGCTACCAGGCAGAGTCCCTTCAGCTTCACCCCCCCCACTGAAAGTTGATCTGAACATCTATTCTTTCGAGGAGTTTGTTAAACTTTCAGACAGGGCCTGGGGATACCCTCTTGCAAAAGAGCTCTATGATTATCATGGTATACCGTTATGGAGCCCTCATATTGGCGGCATGGATTTTTCTGCTGAACTGAGAAGACCAAGTAATCATCCCAATTTACTCAAAGCCACTCATTACGAAAACTGGGTTGACAAGGATATTAAAGGCTATTATGCGCCCAAGCCAGGATCAGTAATTGACGAATGGTCGTACCTATTTCCTCTTTTTTGGCAGACCTTTAAACTACCCCAAACAGGCAATGTTCAATGGGTTGCCTATATCGTGCAAGATTTCTGCAGTAGAAATGGCGACCAATTTGCATATTATGTAAGGTCCGCCATTTCAAGTGAGCATGAGTTAGTTTTTTCATTTAGAGCGACATCAGATGAATATGATTCCGGTGCCTTCGTTCTTTTTAAAAAGATTGTCCGCTTTATTTTAAATCATATTGAAATCACACTTGTCGACTCTACAGAAAGGGAGATTAAAGAACTGAAGAAAGCGGGATTGCGTAAATTTAGCACAGAAAAGCCAATCTGCCGCTATGATAACGCCCCTAAAAACGAACTTGGGAACTATGAACTGCTGGAAGATCCCTATTTTTACTTTACCAAGATTGGTAAAACGATAGATCGCAGGCTGTGGGTGGATTAGTCCATGCTTGAGAATGGTCAACTTAGTCAACGTCTGCTATTAAAGTGAATCTCTAGATGCTATTTGGAACCGTAAAAAACCCTAAAGGGCCTAACTTGGGCAAGTCCAAGCCGGTAAGCTATAATTTGTCCGGCACAAGACTTAATTTTGTTAGCCCTTCTAGCAATGCTTCGCTACCAGGCAGAGTCCCTTCAGCTTCACCCCCCCCACTGAAAGTTGATCTGAACATCTATTCTTTCGAGGAGTTTGTTAAACTTTCAGACAGGGCCTGGGGATACCCTCTTGCAAAAGAGCTCTATGATTATCATGGTATACCGTTATGGAGCCCTCATATTGGCGGCATGGATTTTTCTGCTGAACTGAGAAGACCAAGTAATCATCCCAATTTACTCAAAGCCACTCATTACGAAAACTGGGTTGACAAGGATATTAAAGGCTATTATGCGCCCAAGCCAGGATCAGTAATTGACGAATGGTCGTACCTATTTCCTCTTTTTTGGCAGACCTTTAAACTACCAAAAACAGGAAATATTCAATGGGTCGCCTATATCGTGCAAGATTTATGCGCTAGAAATGGCGATCAATTCACCTACTATGTAAGGTCCGCCATTTCAGCCGAGCATGAGTTAATCTTTTCATTTAGAGCGGCGACAGATGAATATAATTCTGGCGCTTTCACTCTCTTCAAAAGAATTGTTCGCTTTATTTTAAATAATATTGAAATCACACTTGTCGACTCTATAGAAAGGGAAATTGAAGAACTGAAGAAAGCAAAATTACGCAATTTTAGCACCGAAAAGCCAATTTGCCTCTATGATGACACACTCAAAAACCCTCTTGCTGACTATGAACTACTGGAAGATCCCTGCTTTTACTTTACCAGAATTGGTAAAACGATAGACCGCAGGCTATGGGTGGATTAGCCCATGCTTGAGAATAGTCAACTTAGTCAACGCCTGCTATTAAAGTGAATCTCTAAATGCTACTTGGAACCGTAAAAAACCCTAAAGGGCCTAACTTGAGCAAATCCAAGTTGGTAAGCTACAACTTATCTGGCACAAGGCTTAACTTTGTCAAGCCTCCGACCAACACCTCAATACCAGGGATAAATTATACACCGCCTGACTTGCCTTTGGAGCTAGATCTCAATATCTATTCTCTGGAGAAATTTAAGAAGCTTTCAGATATAGACTGGGGGTTTCTATTAGCTAAAGAACTCTATAAATACAACGGTATACCACTATGGAGTCCCCATATTGGTGGAATGGAATTTTCGGCTGAGCTGAGAAGAGCAATCAAGTCCCCCAATTTACTCGAAGCTGCTCATTATGAGAATTTTGTCGACAGGGACATTAAGAGCTACTACGAGCCCGGCACTGGATTACCTTTTGACGAATGGCTATACCTGTTTCCTCTTTTTTGGCAAACCTTTAGGCTGCCTAAAACAGGGGATATTCAATGGGTTGCCTATATCGTGCAAAACTTCTGCAGTGACAATGGTGACCAATTCAATTACTATGTTCGCTCCGCCATTTCAAGTGAACATGAAATACTTTTTTCATTTAACGCGGATGCAGATGAATATGATTCTGGTGCCTTCGCTCTTTTTAAGAAAATTGTTCGATTTATTTTAAATAATATTGAAATCACGCTTGTTGATTCGATAGAAAAGGAGATTAAAGAGCTGGAGATAGCTGGATTGCGTAACTTCAGTACAGAAAAGCCGATCTGCCGTTATGATGACGCTCCCAAGAATAAATTTGGGGACTATGAGTTATTGGAAGATCCCTGCTTTTACTTTACCAAGATTGGTAAAACCATAGATCGCCGATTGTGGGTCGACTAGCCATAATCTCTATTGCCGTTTAACCAAGTCAGCCGATTTAATTTCGGCCTATTAATGTGAAACCCTAGATGTTATTTGGAACCACAAAAAACCCTAAAGGACCCAACTTAGGTAAGTCTAAGCGGGTAAGCTGCAACTTATCCGGTACAAGACTTAATTTCCTTAAACCACCAAGTAATGCTTTGCTGCCAGGCCACGATCTTACATCCTCCGACGGCCCCCTAAATGTTGACCTTAATATCTATTCTCTGGAGGAGTTCGTTAAGACATCAGATAGAGCCTGGGGATACTTTCTTGGTGAGGGAACCTATCACTATTATGGTATCCCCCTATGGAACCCCCATATTGGCGCCATGAATTTTCGTGTAGACCTAAAAAGACCGAATAAGCATCCTAATTTGCTCGAAGCCGCTTATTATGAAAGCTGGGTTGAAAAGGACACAAAAGCTTTCTATGAACCGGGTAAAGAACCGAAGTTTCAAACCTGGGTATACCTATTTCCTCTTTTTTGGCAGACCTTTAAATTACCCAAAACAGGGAATGTTCAATGGGTTGCCTATATCGTTCAAAATTTCTGCAGTAGAAATGGCGATGAGTTTACTTATTATGTAAGGTCCGCCATTTCAAGTGAGCATGAATTAGTTTTTTCATTTGACGCGGGTATTGATCAATATGAATCTGGCGCCTTTAATCTTTTTAAAAAGATTGTTCGCTTTATTTTAAATAACATTGAAATCACGCTTGTTGAGTCTACGGAAAGGGAGATTAAAGAACTGAAGAGAGCGGGATTGCGCAACTTCAGTATAGAAAAGCCAATCTGCCGCTATGATAATGCCCCCAAAAACGCTTTTGGGGACTATCAACTATTGGAAGACCCCTACTTTTACTTTACAAAAATTGGCAAAACAATAGATCGCAGGCTCTGGGTGGATTAGCCCATGCTTGAGAATGGTCAACTTAGTCAACGCCTGCTATTAAAGTGAACCTCTAGATGCTATTTGGAACCATAAAAAACCCTAAAGGGCCTAACTTGAGCAAATCCAAGTTGGTAAGCTACAACTTATCTGGCACAAGGCTTAACTTTGTCAAGCCTCCTACCAACTCCTCAATGCCAGGTATCGATACTATAAGACCTGACTTACCTTTAGAGCTGGATCTGAATATCTATTCCTTGGAGAAACTTAAGAAAATTTCAGATAGAGCCTGGGGGTTTCCGCTAGCCATGGAGTACTATCAATACAACGGTATACCGCTATGGAGCCCGGATATTGGTGGGATGGAGTTTTCTGCTGACTTAAGAAGAGCTATCAAGCCCCCCAATTTACTCGAAGCTGCTCACTATGAAGATTTTGTCGATAAGGGGATTAAGCGCTCCTATGCGCCAGATAGATCAATCCACCCTAAAAGATGGCTATATCTATTTCCTCTTTTTTGGCAAACCTTCAAGCTACCCAAAACAGGGGATATTCAATGGGTTGCCTATATCGTGCAAAAGTTCAGTAGTAACGAGGGTGATCGACTTACCTACTATGTTCGCTCCGCAATTTCAAGTGAACATGAGTTAATTTTTTCGTTTAGAACGATGACGGATCTATATGATTCTGGCGCTTTCATTCTTTTCAAAAAAATTGTTCGATTTATTTTAAACCATATTGAAATCACGCTTATTGAGTCTACAGAAAGGGAGATTAAAGAGCTGGAGAAAGCCGGATTGCGCAATTTCAGTACAGAAAAGCCGATCTGCCGCTATGATGACGCTCCCAAGAGCGAATTTGGGAACTATGAGCTATTGGAAGATCCCTGCTTTTACTTTACTAAGATTGGCAAAACGATAGATCGCAGGCTATGGGTGGATTAGTCCATGCTTGAGAATGGTCAACTTAGTCAACGTCTGCTATTAAAGTGAATCTCTAGATGCTATTTGGAACCGTAAAAAACCCTAAAGGGCCTAACTTGGGCAAGTCCAAGCAGGTAAATTACAACCTATCCGGTACAAAGCTTAATTTTGTTAAGCCCCCAACCAATATGTCAGTTCCGGGTGTGGACCCTGCAGAGTTTGACTTACCTCTGGAGCTGGATCTGAATATCTATGCTCTGGAGAATTTTATTAACCTTGGAGGTGAGGGTGACGCCTGGGGGGTTTCACTAGCCTGGGAGTACTATAGGTACAACGGTATTCCCCTTTGGAGCCCTAGTATTGGCAACATGGAATTCTCCGCCGGCCTCAGAAGGGCAACCAAGTACCCCTGCTTACTCGAAGCCGCTCATTATGAAAACTGGATCATAAAGGATATTAAAAGCTATTACGAACCCAGCACTGGATCGGCTTTTGATGATTGGCTATACCTATTCCCTCTTTTCTGGCAGACCTTTAAACTCCCCCAAACAGGCAATGTTCAATGGGTTGCCTATATCGTGCAAAATTTCTGCGGTAGAAAAGGCGATCAATTTACATATTATGTAAGGTCCGCCATTTCAAGTGAGCATGAATTAGTTTTTTCATTTAGGGCGGGTTGTGATCAATATGAGTCTGGCGCTTTTAATCTTTTTAAAAAGATTGTCCGCTTTATTTTAAATCATATTGAAATCACACTTGTTGACTCTACAGAGAGGGAGATTAAAGAACTGGAGAAAGCGGGATTGCGCAACTTTAGCACAGAAAAGCCAATCTGCCGCTATGATGACGCCCCTAAAAACGAATTTGGGAACTATGAACTACTGGAAGATCCCTGCTTTTACTTTACCAAGATTGGTAAAACGATAGATCGTAGGCTGTGGGTGGATTAGCCCATGTTTGAGAATGGTCAACTTAGTCAACGCCTGCTATTAAAGTGAATCTCTAGATGCTATTTGGAACCGTAAAAAAACCTAAAGGGCCTAACTTGGGCAAGTCCAAGCAGGTAAATTACAACCTATCCGGTACAAGGCTTAATTTTGTTAAGCCCCCAACCAATACACCAGTGCCGGGTGTGGACACTGCAGATTTTGACTTACCTCTGGAGCTGGATCTAAATATCTATGCTCTGGATAACTTTATTAACCTTGGAGGTGAGGGTGACGCCTGGGGGTTTTCACTAGCTTGGGAGCACTATAGGTACAACGGTATTCCCCTTTGGAGCCCTAAGATTGGTGGCATGGAATTCTCTGTTGACCTCAGAAGGGCAACCAAGTACCCCAACTTACTCGAAGCCGCTCATTATGAAAGCTGGATCGACAAAGATATAAAGTCCTACTACGCACCAGGTAAAGCAACTGCCTCTGAGCGCTGGTTATACCTGTTCCCTCTTTTTTGGCAGACCTTTAAACTACCCAAAACAGGTAATGTCCAATGGGTTGCCTATATCGTACAAAAATTCTGCGGTAGAAATGGCGACCAATTTACATATTATGTAAGGTCCGCCATCTCAAGTGAACATGAGCTGATTTTTTCATTTAGAGCAAAAACAGATGAATATGATTCCGGTGCCTTCACTCTTTTTAAAAAGATTGTCCGCTTTATTTTAAATCATATTGAAATCACACTTGTCGACTCTACAGAAAGGGAGATTAAAGAACTGGAGAAAGCGGGATTGCGTAACTTTAGCACAGAAAAGCCAATCTGCCGCTATGATGACGCCCCTAAAAACGAATTTGGGAACTATGAACTGCTGGAAGATCCCTGCTTTTACTTTACCAGAATTGGTAAAACGATAGATCGCAGGCTCTGGGTGGATTAGCCCATGCTTGAGAATGGTCAACTTAGTCAACGCCTGCTATTAAAGTGAACCTCTAGATGTTATTTGGAACCGTAAAAAATCCTAAAGGGCCTAACTTAAGTAAGTCCAAGCCGGCAAGCTACAATTTTTCCGGAACAAGACTTAATTTTATTAGGCCCCCTAGCAATACCTCAGTGCCAGGTCTGCGTACTACAAAGCCTGACTCACCTCTGGAGTTGGATCTCAATATCTATTCTCTGGAGAAGTTTAAGAAACTTTCAGATAAAGCCTGGGGATTTCCTCTAATCAGAGAGGTCTATAAATACAATGGTATACCGCTATGGAGCCCCAATATTGGCGGAATGGTATTTTCTTCTGAGCTGAGAAGAGTAGCCAAACGTCCCAATTTACTCGAAGCCGCTCATTATGAAAGCTTTATCGAGGAGGATGTTAAATACTCCTATGCACCAGGTGAATCAACACACTCTAAAAGATGGCTATACCTATTCCCTCTTTTTTGGCAAACCTTTAAGTTACCCAAAACAGGCGATATTCAATGGATTGCCTATATCGTGCAAGATTTCTGCAGTGACGATGGAGACCGATTTACCTACTATATTCGCTCCGCCATCTCAAGCGAGCATGAGTTGTTTTTTTCATTTAGTGCAAGAACGGACAAATATGACTCCGGCGCCTTCGCTCTTTTTAAGAAGATTGCTCGATTTATTTTAAACAATATTGAAATCACGCTTGTCGATTCGATAGAAAAGGAGATTAAAGAGCTGGAGATAGCGGGATTGCGTAACTTCAGCACAGACAAGCCGATCTGCCGTTATGATGACGCCCCCAAAAACAAATTTGGGGACTATGAGCTAGTGGAAGATCCCTACTTTTACTTTACTAAGATTGGTAAAACGATAGATCGCCGATTGTGGGTAGACTAGCCCATGCTTGAGAATAATCAATTCAGTCAACACCTGCCATTAAAGTGAATCTCTAGATGTTATTTGGAACCACAAAAAATCCTAAAGGGCCTAACTTAGGTAAATCTAAGCGGGTAAGCTGCAACTTATCCGGTACAAGACTTAGTTTCCTTAAGCCCCCAAGTAATGCTTCGCTACCAGACTATGCTCCTACCCCCTCCAACGGCCCCCTAAATGTTGACCTCAATATCTATTCTTTGGCGGAGTTCGTTAAGACATCAGATAGAGCCAAGGCATTCTTTCTTGGCGAGGAAAACTATCACTATTATGGCATCCCCCTATGGAACCCCCTTATTGGCGGTATGAAATTTCATGTAGCTCTAAAAAGACCGGACAATCCCCCTAACTTACTCGAAGCCGCTCATTATGAAAGCTGGGTTGAAAAAGATATAAAAGATTTCCATGAACCAGGCAGAGAGCCGAATTTTCAAACATGGTTGCACCTATTTCCTCTTTTTTGGCAGACCTTTAAGTTACCCAAAACAGGCAATATCCAATGGGTTGCCTATATCGTGCAAAAATTCTGCAGTAGAAATGGTGATCGGTTTACTTATTATGTGAGGTCCGCTATTTCAAATGAACATGAATTAGTTTTTTCATTTAGGTCGAGTTGTGATCAATATGAGTCTGGCGCTTTTAATCTTTTTAAAAAGATTGTTCGCTTTATTTTAAATAATATTGAAATCACGCTTGTTGAGTCTACAGAAAGGGAGATTAAAGAACTGGAGAAAGCGGGCTTGCGCAACTTCAGTACAGAAAAGCCGATCTGCCGCTATGATAACGCCCCTAAAAACAGTTCCGGGGATTATCAACTCTTGGAAGATCCCTGCTTTTACTTTACCAAGATTGGTAAAACGATAGATCGCAGGCTCTGGGTGGATTAGCCCATACTTGAGAATGGTCAATTTAGTCAAATGTCTACTATTAAAGTGAATCTCTAGATGCTATTTGGAACCGTAAAAAACCCTAAAGGGCCTAACCTGAGCAAGTCCAACCGGGTAAGCTACAACTTATCTGGCACAAAGCTTAACTTTGTCAAGCCTCCTACCAACTCCTCAATGCTGGGCATCGGTACTATAAGACCTGACTTACCTTTGGACCTGGATCTGAATATCTATTCTCTGGAGAAATTTAAGCAACTTTCAGATATAGATTGGGGGTTTCTGTTAGCTAAAGAGTTCTATCAATACAACGGTATCCCCCTATGGAGTCCCGGTATTGGCGGAATGGCATTTTCGGCTGAGTTGAGAAGAGCAATCAAGTTCCCCAATTTACTCGAAGCCGCTCATTATGAGCATTTTATCGACAAGGATATTAAAGGCTACTACGAGCCCGGCACTGGATCATCTTTTGATGAATGGCTATACCTGTTTCCTCTTTTTTGGCAAACCTTTAGGCTGCCTAAAACAGGGGATCTTCAATGGGTTGCCTATATCGTGCAAAATTTCTGCTGTGATGAAGGTGACCGATTCACCTACTATGTTCGCTCCGCCATTTCAGCTGAACATGAATTGCTTTTTTCATTTAGTGCAGAGACAGATGAATATGATTCCGGCGCCTTCGCTCTTTTTAAGAAGATTGTTCGCTTTATTTTAAATAATATTGAAATCACGCTTGTCAACTCGATAGAGAAGGAAATTAAAGAACTGGAGAAAACTGGATTGCGCAACTTCAGTCAAGAAAAGCCGATCTGCCACTATGATAACGCCCCCAAGGATAAATTTGGGAACTATGAGCTATTGAAAGATCCCTGCTTTTACTTTACTAAGATTGGTAAAACGATAGATCGCCGATTGTGGGTAGACTAAGCGTGATCCATACTCTCTGACTAAGCTTACCTAAGGGGAGGCTTTTTAAAACTTTTCTCCCCTCCCCCAGCAATGAGAATATATACCCTAGATTCCCATAACAACTGACATTCTTGGCAATAGCAAAGGGAGCCCGCTAAGCTTAAAAGAACGATACCAGATAGAAGCAATCAATAGACAGGACGATTCAACCAGAGCCATTGCGCAGCAGCCAATCGTTCCAACAAAACCATCTCTCGTGAACTGTATCGTTGCAGCTCTTACTGTGCTAAAAGCACCCACCGCAAAGCCTGCAGTTACGGTATGGGGGTAGGAAGCATACTAAGTTCGACTTCGCCATAAAGATGCAAATCGACCATCAACTGAAAAACACAAGTTCGGAGAAAATCACTGAATTAATCAATTTAACTGAGGGCCGTGTCTACCAAGATAAATCTTATCGTAACTGGATAGGCTTAGAATCAGGAGTAAAACTTATCCCAGATCGTATTGATATTGATGAGCGGCCGGTGATTGTTGATTAAAATAGCGAAGTCGGCCACAGGGAGGGCACCGGCAGCATTCCTGCTGCCGGGAGGGGATTGTTAGGGCTGGCAAGCCGCCTTAGTAAAGAAGTACTTCACCTCATAATCACTACAATCTCCCGTAGCGCAGGAAAAATGATAATCTGATCCGGTATTTCCCACATACATACCTTCACCAGTAAGAGTGTGATCCAACTTGGTGTCCACCAACCTGGCCTTAATACCTGCAATATCACTTACAGAACAGTTATCAGCAATATTTCCAGCTACCTTGTACTCATTAAAGGTTTCATGATCCATGTCATCTGAGGAAGGGTTATCCAGTTCCAACCATTCGCTGATATAGTAACCTGGATTGACCAAGGTATTGGACAGTTTATGTACCCCTAGTGCATCAATTTCATCACCGTGACGCCCATGAAAAGCAAAAATCTGCTGGGATGAGGTGGATGAATAAGTCTTACAAGATCCCTGCTGGCTTCCACCTGAAATAAATGAGTTATTGCTCGAAGTTAATTTGAGATAGTAAACACTACCACTTTCATGCTTTTCATCATCAATACAGATTTTAACATCATCGAGATATTCACCGCTGGCAGAATCAAAACTCAACACGCTACCCATTGAGCCCCCATCACCATCGCCATACTCAATACAATATTCATGGTCACTGGCTGTGGCATGGCTGAGTGATTGCTTGAATTCATAGCAAACCTTGAGCCCATCAATTCGGCTACCGGAACGAATCTGTACCGATTTTAGATTCATGGTTCCACTGCCAAGTAATTTGCGTTTTACCAAATCGATCGAATCGAATTCATCACCACCAGTGCCTCCGAGTGCATCTTTTTTGATATACCCAAAATCCGAATAGCTCGTCTGATTGGCAATCCAGAATCCTTCAAATGGTTCGTAGTAGTTTACCCAAACCGAAGTGGAAACCCCTTCTGAGTTTCTCTTAGCATAGAGCGCTGCATTCTCAAGTGCATTGTAGGGCATACCATAATGATAACCATCGGCCGCACAGATTGTGTAACCTTCACTCCAAGTGCCAGAAGTACGGCTAATATGCCAGTTTCGCTCATCGTCTAGGCAGGCAAAAACCCGCTCTGTACTACAGCTATAATCGCGAATTTCACCATCACTACTTAGCCAGGCGCAGCTATGGCTGCCACTGGGGGAATCATTACGCCAAGACCAGGTGAAATCTTCGATTTGTGGTGCTTTAGAGGCGCCTATAGTGGTCGCATTGGCCTCCACCAGTGCCAATTCAAGTATGTTATATCCGGCTTCAGCCTTCTCTTTAATGGCGCTGCCGGAATACTTGATATCATCCTTGCTGTACTCCGTTGTTGCATCCAGAGCCACACTAAGATTTCCATTGTGATAATGGGTGGCCGCAGAGGTATTGCCATCAATATCAGATGTAAGTTGACTGGAATTTTGTGCCAATGGCTCATTAGGTGTGAGATTCCCCGATGCATCCATTTCATCCACACCGATCCAAACATTACGCCTGAATTTAGAAGTATTTGATTCGTCGTGATAGTCACAGAGATCATTATCACCGGTATGGGGATATTCCCTTGGCACCTGAATAAATAAGATAACGTTGCGCCCGGCATCTAACACATCCTGTTTCGTTAATGTCTGTACCGGTAGAGAGGCGCAATCATCTTCCGTATACCCCCAATCAGTGGGTTTAAATACCAAATCACCTAACCTACTTTCAATTTTTTCACCAATTTTATTGCGAAAATTTTGGTGGTAATCAGAGTCGTAGGCTTCAAATTTTAGAAAAATCACCTCATCAATATTCTCTACAAGAAAATCTTTAATTTCATCCAACCCATCTCCCAGTGTTGCAGCGGTGCCGAACATATAGATGCACATGGTGGCCTCTTCCAGGCCCATATGGCATAGGTGTGGGGTAGAGCTGAGATTGGAAGCGGGGTACACATCGTATTCAACAAGACGAATACCGCGACTGAACAGTTTTTCCGGGGCATACCACTGGTTCACATCCGTATAAACTCCCTGATCCCATTGATAGGACGCATAGGCATTATGCGCCCCCGCCCATAGGGTCTTTGACAGTGGGGCCTTTGTATCGATCTGCCCCTGTAGGTCCAGACGCTTCACTTTATCATCACTAGAATCAATTTCGCCACTAACCTGCATCGAGAGTGACAAACTCAAGAATAAGCTCAAAACCAAACCAATCATTTTATTCATTATATTTTCCTGATAAGTATTTTTTATAGTTACTGCAAAATATAAACCCCCGCTAATTTCCCTCCCTATTGAACTGAATAAATGAAACAGGTGCGCCACCTATTGCGACCCGATAAGCTACAACAGTACCAAGTAGTCTAATCCGGTCATTTACCCTACTTTACACTTCCATAATTTATGCGTCTCTTGATCTAGATAAACGTTTACTCTCAGCTCAAAAACACACATTTAAAAAGGTACAAAACAATAAAATCGAAACATGACCGGTTAGTTACAAATCGAAGTTGACTTTATAAACATCCACTCTTTGCAATAGATCCAACATAAACATATGGTCATAAAATCACCTTGTGCCTTTATGGCCCAAAAGTTCCCAAACAAGAGGTATAAAAGGCTTACATGTCATAGAGAAGCCAGCATCTATTACACCCACAAAAAATACTCAATAGTCGAAACAAAAAACCAAAAGATAAGCAAAAATGACAACAGAATCCTTCCCCTGATACAAAAGATAGGAAAAACAGTCAAAACTTAAGCTTCAAGGCGTGCAACCCAACTAAAAATCGGTCAAAATAAACCCTGAAGAATAAAGCAGAAATAGAACTTCAAACAGAGGGACTCAACAAGAAAATACATCTACCCCACAAGCCGAATTAAACAACAAATTGGAATATCAAAAGACTGCAAATTCACAAAGGGCATACTAAGAACAATTATGCGCACAAAAAAACAGGCCACCAGGGAGAGAGAATGAAAACCAAGATTTTTGTCGTACTAACCAGTATTATTGTGGCTTCATGCGGGTCTATACGACCGCACGATGCAAGCAATTATCAACAAGACTTAATCGCCCCAGAAGAAACCAACAGCTTTGTACTCGAAAAAAGCAGCATTTTCGATGAACCCATGCTGGGGATTGCCCTAAAGTACGACAACAAGCAATACCCTACTGATATCATCAATGTCTACATATATCCTATCGACACTATTTCATGGGAGGATACTGACGAAATTATCGCTATAGAGATGAAAGATATCCGAGATGAAATTGACCTGGCGGTAGAGCACGGCCACTATAAAGCCAGATCAGAGGAAAGTATTGAAGCGTTTAATTTCAAAACCGGTAATAAGTCCTACTCCGGCCAGAAGTCATCCTTCATGCTTACCGATAAAAATGATATAGAATATTTCTCAAATAGCTACGTATTTATCGACAAAGATAAATATATAAAATTCAGAACCAGCTTCGACAGTAGAGCTACCGTAAAATGGAATGGCGATACTGCGGTTAAAGAGATACTTCCTGAAATCACCGTTCCCGGCGAGTCTGAGTACATGAGGAACTTGAGAGCTGAACACCAGAAAGAAATTAATCAAGAGCTGATAGAATTACTATTTCAGGCCACGAAAGAGCCCCAACCCAGCCCTTAGTAACCCGTTCCTCTTATTAAAAGCGGAGTGACAGCACAAGCAGTAAATTCAATCTTCACTGCCATTAAAATCCGTAAAATTGATGTTAATGGCAGAATTACAGAATCTTAGACTGGCTTAGCATCAGACAAAACCCGCTGGAGTCAATATACGGGTTGCGGTCTAGATTTGAATATTTTGAGATAACTAAGGAGCCCTCACTCTACTTGAAGCACTAAAGCATACAGCCCCTATCTTCACCCGCGCTTGCCAGACGTTGGCTAGCTACCGCCTCATACCGTTAGCCGCCCTCCGCCATAGAGCTCCATAAACTGCCTACAAATACTGGACAACGTAAATATTTACGCCTCTAATCAATGATCCACCATTAATAGCCTGTTTGAAGTTTCACGCCAAGATCAAGGGCCTTTTCTTTCTGGGCCTAGTCAACGATTTTTAGAAAAAAAAGGGGGAAAACCCATCCTACCGTACTGCCAGAATGATAACACGACTGAATCGTACAAAAAAAATAGAGGAGTCATGAACTACCGACAGACCAATCAGGACTTGTAAGCTGCAAGTGGTGTCATCGAATCCTACTGTGAGTGCTGACATTTACCGGATAAGGGTCCACATTTAGGCGTGGACTCTTACAGGAAGGAACTCTGATAAAGGAACCTAACTATGGGCTTTTACCTAGACTCGGAATTTTCTACCGCCCTTGGCAAATATGCCAACTTACTAGATAGCTTGGCAGAGGCCCCTATTGGCGACATAGACACCCGTCGCAAAAATGGCGCGGTGCTTACCCAGGCACTCTTTCAGGGGCATACCTTTCCCGCAGATGTTATCTTCCAGAATTTTGCCACTCGCGGTGCAGACCATGAAGAGGTGCAGCTGCGCTGGTACCGAAAAGCGGATAGTAATCCGGGCTCCGCTATCCTCTATATTCACGGGGGCGGTCTAATTTGCCACGATATCTCCCGCTACGACCTGGTACTTGCACAGTATGTCGCCGCCAGCGGAGTCCCACTCCTATCGGTAAACTATCGAAAGGCCCCTGAATTCCCCTACCCCACACCGATCGACGACTGCTATCGTGGACTTGTATGGCTGTTTCAGAATGCTCAGGAGCTCTCCATTGACCCCACACGAATTGGTGTAATGGGGGATAGTGCTGGAGGTGGACTAGCTGCTGCCCTAACCATTATGGCCCGGGATAAGAAGGGGCCATCTCTCGCGCGGCAGCTATTGCTATACCCCATGTTAGATGACAGGACAGTCACTCCCGATCCCCAATTGTTGCCATTTATCACCTGGACCTACGAAGACAACCTTACTGGATGGACAGCTTACCTGGGTAATCAGGTAGGAAGTCCCAGTGTCAGCCCCCACGCAGCGCCGGCACGCCTACAGGATGCCCAAGATCTCCCTCCGGCATTTATCGATGTTGGCGAACTGGATATTTTCCGCGATGAAGATATGCAATATGCCCGCTTACTCACCGATGCTGGTGTCAGTACGGAACTCCATGTTCGTCCCGGTGTCATTCACTCCTGGGAACTTTTTGCCCCAGATATTTCCATCTCACAGCGGGCATTTGCAGATCGCGTGCGAGTTATGCAAGAAATCTAAGTGCGGTACGATTCAAACCAGAGCGCGCCCAGGCGTGGAAGAAACTGTAGCTTTCGGCGGCTTAATGTGTGTAGTAGCAACCGGGTAGCGCAACTATCAGACACCCCCTGACCCCTCTATGCTTTTAGTCCCAATGAAAGCAGCAGTGACAGAAGCCATTAGCGACATCTATCAAGCAGAGCCGAGCTATCTGATGTCGCCCCCTTCCCTACTCGCCTCAGTCCCCTCCTCTTGCAAGGAAATTGTTAATTCATGACAAGCCCGGTGAGATACGCACGAATGGGCCTTATCTGAAATACTTTACAAATAGATAGGAACTAGGCCCCTGTATCGATGTCATTCAATGGTCTGTAGTATTTCCAAGCAGACACGATACCATTCAGGTGCCCCTGGTTGACTCTGCGCTCTCGGCAAGCCTTACCAAGCCTGTCGCCTATAAAGTCCGCCAGCCTACTGTAATTCCGAGATATCAATTAGCCCAATCAAGTACTGGTAATTACAAGGTGCCGATTGTAGGATGCGCGCCACATATTCAGGTCATGGAAGATCTGAAGGACATAATGAGGAGGTAGTAGTGAAAGGACTAATAACAGTTATTTTTTCCCTATTGGTATTATCCGGGTGTAGTGGGATTGGCCCAAAGCCCCCAGAAGAAAATGAAGTCGTATTGGGTATCGACACCGAGAAAACGATTAAAGAGAAACTTGGCAAACCCTATGAAAAAGGGATGTTTATAAAAAACAATCAACAAATTGTAACAATTGCCTACGTATACCCCACTATAGGAAAAAAAACAGTTAAAGAAAATATTAACGGCACTCGTAACCAAGGGTTCTACTTTTTTAACGAAAAGCTTATCGGGCAAGATTTTGTCAGTTCTCTTGCCGAAGATTCTACTGACTTTGATGAATCAAAAGTACCACTAATCAAAGAAGGCCAAACCACCATTCAGGAAGCGCAGAAATTGCTAGGCAAACCTTCCGGAGAATATCAATATCCACTGATTAGTAACAAAGCAGAAAAGGCCAAAGTTTATATGTATAGCCAGACTAGCAAGGCTATATTCCAGCCAACATCCTACCAAAAAATTCTAATCCTCAACTACAACACTGACGGCATTATCACAAACGTCAAATTTTCTGAAATTGGTGATAAAACTTAAGCGCGGAATAGCGACCCCTTCGCCTGGGAAGTCCAACCTTTAGGCTTCCCAGAAATAAATAATAGGTAAACCCTAGCCTACCAACATAAGTGGTACATATCTACCCACCAGAAATTCAAGCAGACTCAGGTCATTTAATACTACCTTAAGCCCAGGGTTGATTCTAAATACTGCACCATCAATTCGGGCTTGGGGTATCTTGCCAGTTTCCAGTCATCTAAAATAAGCGCCTTAAACAACTATTAGCATTTTGTTCAGCCCTCGCCCCCAGGAGCGGCAAAGTTTCGCAAGCTATATTTTATACAGCCGACTGATATTTTTAAATCCAACCTCTAGCTGAGGAAACTTAAGCCCCCCTAAGAGTCTGTGTTATATAGTGAGGAGTTGACAGCAGTTGTGACTGCGATGAAAAAGCCCATAGGCAGTGTAGTCGACAGGATTTCCAACATAGATGACGAGTAAGACAGGGACTACTACAAGCAATATAAAGCACAATATTTTATTGATACCTTTATAGTCGAGGCCTATCTATGAAACCTGACAACCTAATTGCTCATCCTGAAGGCGGGAAATTTCTTGAGGTATTTAAATCGAGTGCGATTGTGACCAGAGAGGATGGGCAAAAACGAAGCGCCATAACACATATTTATTTCTCCTTGCAAAAAGGTGAAGTGTCACGATTTCACCGGGTAGAAGCGGATGAGGTTTGGAACCTATATCAAGGGGACGGTCTATATCTAACGATTTGGGATGAAGAACTTGGCCTTTTAGAGCGTATTGAGATATCAGAGAAGAGTAAGGTGTTTTGCCATGTGGTACAGGCTGGTGTTTGGCAGGCTGCGGAGCCTTTAGGAAATTACGTTCTAGCGGGGTGTTCAGTGGGGCCGGGGTTTGAATTTTCTGATTTTGAATTGGTTGTACCTGGGTCCAGGGTGGCTGAAGAAATATGTGCCGTAGATCCTTCTTTATCTCGGCTAATCGATTAAGTTTATTTCCCGCCTTCAACTCCGACTGGAAGGGAAAGCTTGAAAACTAAACCTGACCTGACAGCGCATCTTCTGAAAAATTGGCAACTGTCAGATCAAGCCTGAACCACTACAAGTTATCAGAAGCAGGGCTAAAGGCTAACCTCTTAGAAAATCCCTAGCTAGCAGCCACCTTTTTGCTATTTATTGCCACCCACTACAGTGCCTGAAATCTCTTTCTTGATGTATAGTGATTTGATGCCCATAAAATATCGCATCAATACACCTTCCTGTATCTCGACCTACTGCACAGCCAAACAGGTTTACGTAAAACGCTCTTGCCTTCCCTGGATCTGGAACAACGAACGATAAATAAAATGGCTTCATGCCGACCTCTTCTCTCGCAAATACCTATGATGTCCCAGTCAAGCATGCAGCAGGCACCTTCTGGGGTTTTCTATTAGCTCAAACCTACTTCAATTGAGATTTTGCAATTTGTATGCAGCCAGTCAAATCAGTCGAAAATTTAAGCCTCCTCGGCGCATTCGATTCAATAACACCCAGAAATAGAGAAAGCCTCGAAAATAACTAATCATGAAGAACACTAGCCAAATGCCGCACTTCCCGTAGAGCTAATCAATACAAAAGCAATCACGCAGGGCTCCTCACCGCTATTGACCCAATTGTGAACCGTGCCCCGCTGAACCAGCGTATCACCCGCTGACAATTGCACAACAACCTCATCGCCCATCTCCATTTCAATCTTTCCAGACATTACCACCGCATAATCGATACTATCGGTTTGGTGGGATCGTGGAGTCACTCCCGGCCCAAACTCTACCACCTTAAAAACTGACCCTCCTGGAATAGTAGTTCCAGCAATATTGCACCCTCCCCGGTCCTCGCCATCTTCACATAAATCCACAGGTAAATCCCGGGTGGTCCATAACTGCTGCTGGATCATATGTGGGCGCCAACTACTGGTATGCAAACCCCGGTCATCCATAAGCACCACCGGTTTACCCTGAGAATCACAGCCCGTTACTACGCGACGAATATTTATCGCCATACCCCCCTCCCGTACAGTAGTGACTAAAACACATGGGAATATAGTTCAGCTCAGGCCCTATTCCGTTGCGCCCTACAACCGTCAAGACCACAGAGTTTGAAAGGGCCGCGCTTTAACTTTTGGCCCTAGGCTTAACCTTTGAATAAGGTCCCAATACTGGTACCCCACACCTTGCGAAATCACTATAATCGCGCCCATGTCTGAGTTACCTATTCAAAGTACCCTTCCCAAGCTGCTCCAGACCCTAAGTGGGCATAGCAATGTCGTACTCCAGGCGCCACCCGGTGCCGGTAAAACAACCGCTGTGCCACTGGCCCTACTGGATGAGCCATGGTTGAACGGAAAGAAGATTATTATGCTGGAACCGCGCCGCTTAGCTGCGCGAACCGCAGCAGCACGAATGGCGGCCCAACTGGGCGAGAAAGTTGGCAATACCGTTGGGTTTCAGGTCCGAGGTGAGCGCCAGTCCAGCCAAAAAACCCGAATCCTGGTAGTGACCGAGGGCGTTCTTACACGCCTGCTACAAGCAGACCCAGAGCTGGCCTCATACGCCCTGGTGATATTTGATGAGTTCCACGAGCGCAGCTTACAGGCTGACCTCTCCCTCGCACTTTGCCTGGAATCCCAGGAGTACCTGCGAGAAGACCTCAAGTTACTGGTTATGTCGGCCACTCTGGATACCGATACAGTTTCCTCCCTGCTCAATAACGCTCCCATCATCACCAGCGAGGGACGGAGCTTCCCAGTAGATATCGAGTACCTGGAGCGGCGGGAAGAGCCTGAGGATCTGCGCCAAATGCCGTCATTAATGGCGAGAAAAATTGTACAGTCTTTGCACCGGGAGGATGGCAGCATCCTGGCATTCCTTCCTGGGGTTGCGGAGATTAAACAGGTAGAAGCCTTTCTGCATGAGCGATTCAGCGGGGATGATAATTACCGCGATATTATTATCGCCCCACTGTTTGGAGATTTGAGCCGCGAGCAACAAGATCAAGCCATAGCACCTGCGGCAAAGGGGCAGCGCAAAATTGTATTGGCCACCAATGTGGCAGAAACCAGCTTGACCATTGAAGGCATCCGGATTGTTATCGATTCCGGACTTATGCGTGAAGCGCGCTTCAACCCCAACTGCGCGATGAACCGATTGGTGACAAGCCATATTTCACAAGCTTCTGCCACCCAGCGTACCGGCCGGGCCGGGCGCTTAAGTGCCGGCTATTGCCTGCGGCTCTGGAGCGAGGGCCGCCAGCGCTCATTGAGTGCCAAAAATACCCCGGAAATCAAACGCAGTGACCTGGCCCCACTGGCCCTGGAGCTGGCAAAGTGGGGGGTGACCGATGTCAGTGAACTCAACTGGCTCGATACCCCACCCGCCGGTCCGATGGCCCAGGCGCAACAGCTATTACAGCAGCTGGGCGCTCTCGATAAGAAACTCCGAATCACCCCTCACGGCACCAACATGCTCACATTGGGTGCCCACCCCCGCCTGGCTCATATGCTGGTTGCCAGTGTTGCTTGGGGGTTGCAGGAACAGGCTTGCCTGCTCGCCGCCTTGCTGTCGGAAAGGGATATCTTTCGGGGAGAGGCGCGCTGGGACCGGGATATCAGCAAGCGTATGCATAGCCTGAAGTCTCAGGGCCATAACCCAAAGGCGGATCGCGGCACCATTCACCGGGTGCGCCAACAGTCCAAAACCTGGTTGGCTCAGCTGAAGGAATTTACAGCGGGAATGGAGAAACCTCAGCAGATTATCGATCGCTCAGATGAAATAGGCGTCCTGCTCGGGCTCGCCTATCCAGATCGAATTGCCAAGTCGCGCAGGGACAGTGCTCGCCGATATCTCCTCTCCAGTGGGAGCGGCGCCCACTTCTCCCACGACGACGCTCTCGCCCTAAGTGAATACCTGGTAATTGCTGACCTCGATGGCCAGGGCCGCGATGCCCGTATCCAACTGGCCGCAGAAATTTCCCTGTCCGCCTTAAAGGCAGTCTTTGCTCCCCAAATAAAGGAAGATATCTCTGTGCGCTGGGATCAAGCCTCTGGGCGCGCCGAAGCCCTTCAGCAAACGATGCTGGGAGCACTGGTGTTACACCAACAACCGGCCAAACAGGTTCCGGCTGAGGCTTTAAGTCGCGCGCTGCTCAACGCTATTCGCCAGAAAGGCCTGACCTCCCTACCCTGGACTCCAGAAGCCGATCAATTGCGCTTTCGCATCGAATTTTTACGCCAAAGCCCGGAGTCTGAGGACTTACTCGCAGGCACCCTAGTACCAGATTGGAGTGATACTGCGCTTCTCGATACCATGGAAGATTGGTTGCTCCCCCATTTACAGGGCTTCAATAAACTTGAGCAGCTCGCACAACTCGACCTGGCAAATATCTTGCGCGGCCAACTGGAATGGAACTTAGTGCAAAAACTTGACGAATTTGCCCCCAGCCACTATCTGGTTCCCAGCGGCTCCCGCATAAGTATCGACTATAAAGAAACCCCGCCGATTCTGGCTGTGCGACTGCAAGAGCTGTTTGGTCTAACGCAAACCCCCACCATCTTAAACAAGCGCTATCCACTGATGGTCCATTTGCTATCACCAGCGCGGCGGCCAGTACAAATTACCCGTGATCTTGCAAATTTTTGGGCCAATACTTACCAGGAGGTTAAGAAGGAGTTGCGGATTAAATATCAGAAACACTACTGGCCCGACGACCCCCTAACAGCTATTGCCACCACCAAGACCAAAAAAAGAATGGATATGGGACGTTAGTCTTTTAAATTTTGCTGCCCCAGTGGTGGCAAAGTGGTTTATCTGGGCAGCGGTTCAGTTATTATTTAGCAATAACTCGCAGTTTGTCACACGGGATAGGAACCCGTACCAATAAGGCAAACCTGAACCTGCTTGCCCCACAGTGAAGCTCTGAGAACGAATGCGTTCTCACTTATAGCAATGGAGATGTATTTTGCGCCGCACACTTTTATTATCTCTCAGCCCACTATTGATATCGGGCTGTAACCTCGATGATCTTCCCGAGGATTTGAATCAGTCACCCCTCGATTATGATCGGGAAATGCGTTACTTCGTAGAGGATATCAGCGCCTACGCGAAGGATATCAACCAGCAATTTATCATTGTCCCCCAGAATGGGGTTGAGTTGATTACCACAACAACGGCCACGACCGGCTCGATCAATGAGGCCTACCTGGACGCCACCGATGGCTTTGCCCAGGAGGCCCTATTCTTTGGTGAAAACAATATCGTTAACGAACCGGTTAGCACCTCTGAAACACAGCGCCTGCAAACTTACCTAGACTTGGCCAAAGATGAGGGCCATACAATCCTGATTACTGATTTCGCCAATATCCAACAAGATATTAATGACTCCTATCAGGATAATGAGGATGCTGAATATATTTCTTTTGCCGCAAATACAGAAACCCTGGACGATATACCGAGCCACCCCGATGAGCCATTCAATGTAAACTCACGGGATATCGACAGTCTCGATGAGGCCAGCAATTTTATCCACATCACAGATCCGCGCCTCTCTTCAACACCCGAGGAATTCGTCGATACTCTAAGTGAAACCGACTACGACATACTGATTATCGATTTCTTCTTTAACGACGAACCCTATACCGAAGAGCAAATTGAGCAGCTCAAACAAAAAGAAAATGGTGGACGCCGCCTGGTTTTAGCCTACATCAACATCGGCGAAGCACAAGACAGCCGGGACTATTGGAACTCCTACTGGTATAGCAGCCCACCCGACTGGCTACTGGAAGAGGTTCCCGGAGAATCGGGAAATTATTACGTGAATTACTGGCAGCAGGGCTGGCAAGATATTATTTACGGCAACAATGATTCTTACATATATAGGATTGTTGAAGCAGGGTTCGATGGGGCCTATATGGATGGAATCGAAGTATTTGAGCACTTCGATTCCAGCGAGTAATCACTCGGTCTCTATACTGTCAACTCAGCAGGCATCAAGCCTGCTGAACATCCTTATACTGAGTCACGTACTGGGAAAGGCGCCCAGACATCTCCTCAGCCAACTTTTGCAGGGCATTTAGGGGGCGGATCATCACTTCAAACTCAATGATCTTGCCCTCGTCATCAAAGCGAATAATATCCAGCCCCTTCAGGCTTTTATCGCCGATACTGGCGGTGAACTCCAGAGCCAGATCATACCCCGACTCAGTGGTAAACTTACGGTCGTACTCAAAGCTCTCAAACACCTGCATAACCGTATTGAGAATCAGACATACAGCGGCGGAGCTGTGGTAGGGCTTAAAGAATGCCGGTGAACGGAAAACCGCATCCTCCGCAACGATTGTTGGCAGACGACTCAGATCCTGCGCTGCGACCATTTCATGCCACAGAGCAATGGATTCCGCTATTTTTTTATTGGAGTTGTTCATTGGAAACTTTCCCTTCGTTCACTTGTTTTCGTAAAAATTCCTGCCCGTCAGCACAGCCCAGCTCGTAAGTTTGCTGTGCCAATTCAGGGTTGGTGTAATCCCAAACGCTGATAAATGGTGGCTTGGAGGGCTGAACATAAGTCCAGACCTGATCGCCTTTGCGCTGTGTAAACCGATCTGGATACCCGTCATAGCGCCGTGTCAGCAGTACCAGCACCCTGCCCTCGCCCCTATCCAGGCCCGCTACAGGGATATTGTCGACTACTCCTCCATCAAGGGCTGGGCGATCGTGCAACTGGAGTCTCGGGGTAAACGGCGGTGTGCAAGAGGAGCACAAAATCAAATCCACCAACTCCTCAACACTCGCGCAATCCCGCGCTCGATAAAACTGCTGCTTAAAGCCCAGGCGCTGGGCTATCTTGGGGTGGAGATTGCGCAAAAAGTGCTTATCTGCGTAGTAGGCCATAGCGCCCACCCCAAACGCTAAACCGCCGGCGAGCCCTTTGGGCGGGTGGACAACTGCAATACGCAACTCGGCGCCCTGCCGAAGGGTTTCCAGGCCATCGCGAAACAGCTCTAGCATCGCATGGCGATAGATACCGTACTGGGGGAATACGGGCTCCTTCGCAAACAGGTTACTCCAGTATGCATTTTTTTGATTGGCGGCAAATGCAGACCAAAAATACTCTCGCGCCTCCTCCGTCTTACCCATCAATACCAGGCTCGACATCAAGCCCCCGGCAGAGACTGCGGTAACGACTTTGGGAGAGAGGTCGATACTCTCGGCGATCGATTCCCAAAAACCAATCTGCCAGGTACACCGCCCGCCACCCCCAGCGAATACAACTTGGTCAAACATAACTTTACTTCCCTGTAACCACTTTTTGGGTAAAACACCAGAGTTTCCCCTGTGCTTTACGGCCTTCAGAGCCCCAGCCAAGTCCATCTCTAAAATCGCAGCCCCAAACCGTGACCAATCAGTTTTGGCGCGCGGGATCACAGACTCCTGTCAAGCTCCATATGCAACTAATTGCATAAGCTAATGGAATTGTAAATATTGTGCAACCGCTACTATCGAGCCACAGCCCACCTGGGGCTCTAAATGACTCCACAATACCTCTGTCGGGCTTGAAGGCTACAGATGTTAAGACTCAGCTCGGCGCGCACAGCCCCAACTGCAACACAATCGCTATGCCTTTTAGGGACCGCCCTAGATTTGCACTAAGCGCTCTTTGCCCGACAGGAGTACATCGACAAAGGCGCGGCCATCGGCCAAGCCAATTTTCAGGGTGCGCCTTAATGCGCAGGGGTTGGAAAAATTCCACATCCCTATAGGCAGGGGGCGGGATGGCTGCACATAGGTCCAAACCTGCTCCTTTTTGTGGACGCTAAAGCTATTTGGTAGATGTGGAAAGCGCCCCGTATCTAGAATCAACACCCGCCCCTTGATGGCATCCAACCCAGCTACCGGTGCATTGCCCACCAGAGCACCATCCAGCACCTCTGCGCCATAAAGGGATAATCGGGGAGAGATAGGCGGTGCGCAGCAGGAACTTAAAATAAGCTGTTCAAGCTCACTGCCGTCCTTGCAGTTACTCACCGGGTGAAACAACTGGCGGAACCCCAGGTTCAGCGCGGTATTTGGGTGCAGGTCACGAAAGATATGCTTGTTGGAGTAGAAAATCGCCAATCCCAGTGTCAACGCCAAGGGCACAGGCAGCCATTCGGGGGGATAGGTCACTGCAATCCTGAGATCTGCCGATTGACGCAGAGACTCAAGACTATCGTGAAACAGCTCGTGAACCCCTTTGCGATAAATATCAAACTGCGGAAAGACCGGCTCTTTGCGGAAAGAATTATTCCAATAAACATTCCTTTCATTTTTTTTACAGACAGAATGAAAGTAGTTAATTCCCTCCCGGCAGCGATCCGTCAACATAAGCGCCGCCACCATACTGCCCCCGGAGGCGGCGCATACCACTTTGGGGCGAACGGGCAGATCGCGACTTAATGACAGCAAAAAACCAATCTGCCAAGTACAGCGGCTCCCTCCACCACCAAACACCATTTGATTAAACATGTGGGCTCACTCCCCCCACTGGAAACATCACCTGATTAGGCTCCTCCCTTAAAAATAACAAAGCAAAAAAATATTGCCCCAAGCCTTCAGTGGGACCCCCGACTAATTCTGCGGTAGCGCTGCGGCCTATTAAAGAACAGCGGCCTCACCGAACTGGCCCGAGCCTACAAAACCAATCTAATTAAAGGCGCTCGGCAATAAGCCTCCCCTCGCCACTGAGGGCCGCCAGGAATTGGCGACCATCGGCAATTCCCATTCTGAAAGCCTCTTTCACCTCTTCCGGGCTGGCAAAATCCCACACATTCAGGGGGACATGTCCCGAGGGCTGAACGTATGTCCACTCCTGGTTAAATTTTTGTACGGTAAAACGATCCGGCAGTTGTGGAAAACGCCGAGTCAGCAAAATAAGTACCCGCCCCTCAGTAGCATCTAAGCCCCCGATAGGG
Organism: Microbulbifer regidiadema (SeqCode); assembly: GCF_052466995.1. Classification (NCBI taxonomy): domain Bacteria; kingdom Pseudomonadati; phylum Pseudomonadota; class Gammaproteobacteria; order Cellvibrionales; family Microbulbiferaceae; genus Microbulbifer; species Microbulbifer regidiadema (SeqCode). Next base: position 1,255,845 of record NZ_CP174297.1, read on the forward strand.
ACACTATCCACGACACCGCCATCCAGTACCTCCGCCCCGCCCAGCTTCAAGCGCGGCGTCAGTGGCGGGGTGCAAGACGAGGTTATCACCAAGTTTTCTAGCTGCGACGGTTCGGAGCAGTGGCGCACTTTGTGAAAAGATTGGCGGAAACCCAGCTTAACCGCCGTGCTCGGATGAAGATTGGGGAAAATATAGGTATCAGAGTAATCGATCGCAGCACCGACCATTAATGCGATCGGGCCGGGCAACCACCTGGGTGAGGTGCTGACGCCGATACGCAAATCCGCCGCCTCGCGCAGCTGATCAAAACCGCCGGAAAACAACTCACTTAATGCCCGGCGGTAAATTGTATAGTGTGGGAATACAGGGTCCTTGCGGAACATATTCTCCCAATAGACATTTTTGCCATTGGCTTTAAATGCTGAAATAAAGTGATCAACCCCATCCAGAGATCTGCCCATCAACACCAGGCTGGCCACCAAAGCTCCCGCAGATACCGCACTGACAACTCTCGGTGCCAGATCGATTTCCTTTGCAACCGACTCCCAAAACCCGATCTGCCAGGTACAGCGCACGCCGCCACCGGCAAACACCACTTGGTCAAACATAGATTTTCTTCCCTGGGATTGGCGCAGGCAGAATCAAAGAGTCAAGCTTGTCGCTCGATTGCTGCACCGGCGTTTTTCCTTACCTCAAAACTTCAAATTACTATTGAGGAATATTTCAAATATATACAGGAAGAGAGGAATTCGTGGGGAGGCTTTCGCGGGATCTAACCTAAGAGGGCCACGGCAATAAAAAAGGCGAACACTAGGTTCGCCTTTTTCTTTTGAGCCACTTGGCCGACTCAAGACAGTTGCAGGAACTCAATAGTAAGCCTGGGATTTATCGGTGTGATCCGTAATATCCTTCACTCCTGCGAGCTCGGGAATTTTCTCTTTGAGGGTTTTTTCCACACCCTCTTTCAGAGTCATATCCACCATGCCGCAACCCTGGCAACCACCGCCAAACTTCAGCACAGCAAACATATCCTCAGTCACCTCCACCAAACTTACCTGTCCACCGTGAGCGGCCAGACCAGGGTTTACTTCGTTGTATAAAACGTAGTTGATCCGGTCCTGGATGGGGCTGTCGTCGTTAATCTTGGGCATACGGGAGTTGGGCGCACGGATCGTGAGCTGCCCACCCATCTTGTCCGAGGAGTAGTCGACCCGGGCATCGTCCAGGTAGGGGACACTGCGCCCCTCAAAGTAGGCTTTGAGACCATTCATTTCCAACATCACATCACCCTCTTCCTCTTCTCCCGGGCGGCAGTAGGCGATGCAAGTCTCGGCATTGGGCGTACCGGGACTGGAAACAAACATGCGAATGGCAATACCCTCACAGTCCTGTTTGGCCAGTAGCTCTTTCAGGTACTCCTGAGCGGGTTCGGTAATAGTGACATTCAAATCAGACATATGGGCTCTCAAATAACCAAGCTTCTTTGTCGGGTATTCTACTCTCAGAAAGACTCAAGGGAAACCGGTCGCTTAGAAGCCTTTTGAGCGACCGGCTCCATCACTGACTCAGGCGGGGATAAACCCCAGCAGAGTCTGGGCCGTTTCCGCCGAAGATGCCGGGTTTTGGCCGGTCACCAGCTTGCCATCGACCACCACATAGGGTGTCCAATCATCACCCTTGGAGTAGTTTGCACCGCGCTCCTCAAGCATATCCTCAAGCAAAAACGGCACTACATCCACCAACCCAACTGCGGCCTCCTCCGAGTTAGTGAAGCCCGTCACGCCTTTCCCCGACACCAGGAAGGCACCGTCTTGACGGCGGGTATGGCGGAAAACACCCGGGGCATGACATACAGCACCGATCGGCTTGTCTGCGGCAAAGAAACGTTCAATCAGGGCAATTGAGGCTGCGTCCTCGGCCAGATCCCACAGAGGGCCATGTCCACCTGGGTAGAAGACTGCATCAAAATCGGCCTCGCTCATATCGGCCAACTCGTGGGTATTGGCCAAAATCTGTTGAGCATCCGCATCGGCCTGGAAGCGACGGGTATCATCCGTTTGGAAATCGGGTTCATCACTTTTAGGGTCCAGTGGTGGCTGCCCGCCTTTGGGTGAAGCCAAAGTCACTTCAGCCCCCGCATCCTTAAAAATGTAATAAGGTGCCGCGAACTCCTCCAGCCAAAAACCGGTTTTCTCACCCGTATTACCCAGCGCATCGTGGGAAGTTAGCACCATCAAAATTTTCATATTTCTCTCCGCACAAGCTCGGACAACTTTGCTTTAATCATCGTTTCCGACACGCACAACCAACTTGCCGAAGTTCTTTCCTTCCAGCAGGCCGATAAAGGCTTCAGGTGCTTCTTCCAGCCCCTCAACCCTATCTTCAAGATATTTGATGCTGCCCTCAGCAACCCACTGATTTAATGTACGCACTGCTTCATAGAAGCGCTCGTAGTAATCAAAAATAATAAAGCCCTGGATTTTTAAGCGCTTAACCAATATATCCCCCATCAGCATACTGGTGCGATCGGGCCCCTCCGGCAGAGAGGTTGCATTGTATTGTGAAATCAGCCCGCACACGGGAATCCGCGCGAAGTCATTGAGCAGTGGCTGCACAGAGTTGAACACCTTGCCACCGACACTTTCAAAGTAGATATCGATACCATCGGGACAGGCTGCAGCGAGCTGCTCGGCAAAATCTTCAGCGCGGTGGTCCAGGCACACATCGAAGCCCAATTTCTCCACGGCATAGCGACATTTTTCCTCACCGCCAGCCACACCGACTACCCGGCACCCCTGCAACTTGCCAATTTGTCCAACCGTCGCCCCCACCGGGCCGGTCGCCGCCGCCACTACCAGGGTCTCCCCCTCTTTGGGCTCACCAATTTCCAGCAAACCAAAATAAGCTGTAATTCCCGGCATACCCAACACCCCCAGGGAGAAGGAGGGGTACTCGGGGCTCTTGCCCAGGTTTATCAGCCCGGTGCCATCAGAGAGGGCGTAATCCTGCCAGCCGCTATAGCCCAGGACCCAGTCGCCCTCCTCGAAACCGTCCAGTTGCGATTCGACAACGCGGCTCACAGTCCCCCCCACCATTGTGTCCCCCAGCGCTACCGGCTCGGCGTAAGACTTGGCATCATTCATTCGCCCCCTCATATAGGGGTCGAGGGATAGGTAGATCGTGCGCAGCAACACCTCCCCAGCCTCCGGCTTGACCACAGGGGCCTGCTCCAGGCGGAAGTTCTCTATCGTCGGCGCGCCTTCTGGGCGCGATGCCAATACCAGGCGTCGGTTTATATCGCTCGATTGCATTTTTCAGTCTCCATAGCTCTATCAAATGGATTTCAGCACCGTTAAATTAGACCGGTCGTCTAATCCAACATTACAAAAAAAACCGCAGCGGTATTCCCTCTGCGGGCTCAGTTAAAATTTCAGTCTTTTCCCAGCATCTCCCGGGTCGCCTTCATCGCCTCTGCCATCGGCATATCGTTGCGGTTTAGCTTCTCCAGCAGGCTAGCGCCGAGCCACAATTGGTACAGGGCCGCCGCTTTTGCACGGGTATTTAATGAGACGGGCAGAGAACCGTCCTCTCCCGCCAATTCAATACAGCCCTGAAGCTTCTGAATAATCTGCTCCGTTCCATCCCGAAGGATAAGGCGCATCGACTCAGACAAATCCGCCACCTCTGCACCCAGCTTAACCGCTAGACAGCGGTGCGTATCGCAGCGCTCGCCACTACTTTTCTGCCAAGCCTCAAAGTAAGCCAATAGATTGTCGGCTGCCGACTGCTCCCGGGAGGAAAAGGCAGCATCCATCTGCTCAAGATAGCCGCGAAAATAATCCTCCAGCAGAGCCACGCCAAACTGCTCCTTGGACTTAAAGTAGTGATAAAAGGACCCCTTCGGCACACCGGCGGTCTTGAGGATTTCACTCAAGCCGACACCGGAAAAACCCTTTACGGCCATCACGGTGTAGCCCGTATCCAGAAGGTGTTGGCGAGTATCTTCATAGCTGCTTTTCATAAACCGCACCTTACACCCAACTAGACCGGTCGTCTAGAATTTTATCGTTAGAATAAGCCGTAAAGTACCCATAGATTGCTCAGCTTTAATTAAAACTACGCTGTTATTGTGGCGGAATAGTCAAAAAGCCATAAGTAGCGGCCAGTGGCAAGGTGTGACTATGGTACGATTGACGCCAGTTTCACCACAGGCAACCGAATAGACAACATAAGGATTGGTAAATGTCCCAGCAGTCCCGCGACCAACGTCTCGAGCAAATTAATGCCGCGCTCACACAGCGCATCCTGATTTTAGACGGCGCTATGGGGACCATGATCCAAAGGGAGAAGCTGGGAGAGGGCGATTATAGAGGCGGACGCTTCGCCGACTTTCCCCGTGACTTGAAGGGCAACAACGACCTGTTGAGCCTGACCCAGCCAGAGCTGATTGAGAGTATCCACCGGGAGTACCTGCAAGCCGGCGCCGATATTATTGAAACCAATACATTCAACGCGACCCAACTGTCCCAGTCCGATTACGATATGGAGCATCTGGTCACAGAGATTAATCGCACCTCCGCAGAGATCGCGCGCCGCGCCGCAGATGCGTTCTCCACACCGGAGCGCCCGCGCTGGGTGGCCGGGGTAATCGGCCCCACGTCCCGCACTGCCAGTATCTCACCGGACGTCAATGATCCCGGTGCGCGCAATGTCACTTTCGATAAGCTGGTAGAAAATTATGTAGAAGCCGGCCGCGCCCTGATAGAGGGTGGCAGTGACCTGATCCTTATTGAAACGATTTTTGACACTCTCAATGCCAAGGCCGCTATCTATGCCATGCAGCAGCTGTTTGAGGAGTTGGGGTTCGAGCTGCCGATAATGATGTCCGGCACCATCACCGATGCCTCCGGGCGCACCCTTTCCGGTCAAACTACCGAGGCCTTTTACTACTCCATTGCACACGCCAAGCCGATTTCTGTCGGCCTGAACTGCGCCCTGGGCGCCACCGAATTGCGCCCCTATATAGAGGCCCTGTCCGGCACCTGCGCCTCTTATGTCTCGGCCCACCCCAACGCGGGACTGCCTAACGAATTTGGCGAGTACGACGAAACCCCAGAGCAAACCGCCGCAATCGTAGCGGAATTTGCCCGCAGCGGTTTTATCAATATCCTCGGCGGCTGCTGTGGCACCACCCCGGATCATATTCGCGCAATTGCCGAAGCGGTGGCCGATATGCCCCCGCGACAGCTACCGGAAATTAAACCCGCGCTGCGCCTATCCGGTCTGGAGCCTTTTGTCTCTGCGGAGTCCTCCCTGTTTGTCAACGTGGGCGAGCGCTGCAATGTCACCGGTTCCGCCCGCTTTAAACGCCTCATCCTTGAGGAGGACTACGACACCGCCCTGCAAGTGGCTGCCGCCCAGGTGGAGGACGGTGCACAGGTCATCGACTTTAATATGGATGAGGCGATGCTCGACGCGCTCGCCGCTATGCGCCGCTTCCTCAACCTTGCCGCGACCGAGCCGGATATCGCCAAGGTGCCATTTATGGTGGACTCCTCCAAGTGGGAAGTGATCGAAGCCGGCTTGCAGTGCATTCAAGGCAAGCCCATTGTGAACTCCATCAGCCTCAAGGAGGGCAAAGAGGAGTTTATCGACAAAGCCAAGCTGTGCCTGCGCTACGGTGCGGCGGTGGTGGTGATGGCCTTTGATGAAGATGGTCAGGCGGACACCCTCGAGCGCAAAATCGAAATCTGTCAGCGCAGCTACAACGTACTGGTCGATGAAGTCGGCTTTAATCCCACCGATATTATTTTCGACCCGAATATTTTTGCCGTCGCCACCGGCATTGAGGAGCACAACAATTACGCGGTGGACTTTATCGAGGCCTGCCGCTGGATTCGCGCAAACCTGCCCGGCGCACAGATCAGCGGTGGTGTATCCAATGTCTCCTTCTCCTTCCGCGGCAACAACCCGGTGCGCGAGGCTATCCACTCTGTATTTCTATTCCACGCCATCAAAGCCGGCCTCAATATGGGGATCGTCAACGCCGGCCAGCTGGCCGTTTACGACGACCTGCCGAAGGAACTGCGGGAAAAGGTTGAGGATGTCATCCTCAACCAAAGCCCCGATGCCACCGAGGCCCTGCTGGAAATCGCGCCCAAATACCAGGGCGGTGGCGGCGGTAGCGCGCGCAAAGAGGACCTGAGCTGGCGCCAGTTGCCGGTCAAAGAGCGCCTGGCGCACTCCCTGGTGAAAGGCATCAACCTCTATATCGAAGAGGATACCGAAGAGGCCCGCGCCAACTCCTCCCGCCCTCTAGACGTTATCGAGGGCCCGCTGATGGACGGTATGAATATCGTCGGCGACCTGTTTGGGGATGGAAAGATGTTCCTGCCCCAGGTTGTAAAGTCCGCCCGGGTTATGAAGCAGGCAGTCGCCTACTTGCAGCCATACATTGAAGCGGAGAAAACCGAGGACAGCCGCTCTAACGGCCGCATCCTGATGGCCACGGTAAAGGGTGACGTACACGATATCGGCAAAAATATCGTGGGCGTGGTACTGGCCTGTAACAATTACGAAGTAATCGACCTCGGCGTGATGGTGCCCGCAGAAACCATTCTGCAAACCGCCAAGGACAAGGCCTGCGATATTATCGGCCTGTCCGGCCTAATCACCCCATCCCTGGATGAAATGGTCCACGTGGCCGCCGAGATGGAGCGCCTGGAATTTGATATCCCCCTGCTGATCGGCGGCGCCACCACCTCCAAAGCCCACACCGCCGTAAAAATTGACCCCCAATTTAACCGCAACCAGGTGGTATACGTAGCCGACGCATCCCGCGCGGTAGGTGTCGCCAGTAGCCTGATATCCAATGAGCTGCGCCCGGCCTTTATAGAGAAAATTCAGGCCGAATACGAAAAAGTGCGTACCCGCACCGCCAACCGCAAGCGCAATGACACCCGCCTGACCTACGGTGACGCACAGAACACAGCGCCGGAATTTGACTGGGCCAACTACCAGCCCGCACGCCCCAACAAACTGGGCCTCACCGTCATCGACAATTTCCCCCTGGAGAAATTGCTCGACACCTTAGACTGGACCCCCTTCTTTATCTCCTGGGATCTGGCGGGTAAATTCCCGGCGATCCTAGAGGACGAAATTGTCGGGGAAGCGGCCACCGATCTGTACAACAATGCCCAGCGGATGCTGAAAGAGATTATCGATAAGAAACTGCTGCGCGCCCGCGCCGTATTCGGCCTCTGGCCCGCCAATAGTGTCGGCGACGATATTATTGTGTACAAGGACGAAAGCCGCAGCGAAGAGCTGGCCCGCCTGCACCATATGCGTCAGCAGGTACAGAAACGCGGCGGCGATGGCCTGTGCCGCTCCCTGGCAGACTTTGTCGCCCCCCTGGAATCGGGGCAAATCGACTATGTGGGCGGCTTTGCGGTAACGACGGGAATTGGTGCAGATGAACTGGCGGAGCACTACGAGGCCCAGCACGACGATTATAGTGCCATTATGGTAAAAGCCCTGGCGGACCGCATGGCGGAGTCCTTTGCCGAGACACTACACCGCCTGGTGCGCAAAGAGTACTGGGGCTATGCGGCAGACGAGGTGCTCAGCAATGAAGAGCTGATCAAGGAGGCCTACCAGGGCATCCGCCCTGCCCCCGGTTACCCGGCCTGCCCGGATCATTCGGAAAAAGCCACCCTGTTCAAATTGCTACAAGCGGAGCACAATGCTGGGGTCAGCCTCACCGAACATTTTGCGATGATGCCCGCAGCTGCAGTGAGCGGCTGGTACTTTGCCCACCCCCAGGCAAAATACTTTAATGTCGGCAAGATCGGCAGGGACCAGTTGCAGAGTCTGGCCGAACGAAAAGGGGTCAGCGAGCAGGAGTTGGAGCGCTGGCTACGTCCCAATCTTGAGGAATAATTTCATGGAAGAAAACAACAAGAAGGCGAAAAAACCCAATGTGGGCCAGGTGGTAATCAGCACCCTGGCCGCCGCGATCGGCGTACAGAGCAATAAAAATCGTGAACGGGATTTTCAGAGCGGCAGTATTATGACTTACATTATTGCCGGCGTTGTTTTTACCGCCATCTTTGTGATCGGCTTGGCGCTTCTGGTAAAAATCGTGCTCGGCAATATGGGCTAAAAGCGCTTAACAGCAATGCAAATAGCGGTAACTATATCTATTTGCATTGTTGTGAGCATGGTGCCCGGGACTACACAGCTCCGGGCCAGAAGCGGGCTAGCGCGTGGCCACCCAAAAAACACAAGTGGCTACGAAAATTGCAACTAATGCTACAGCCGCAATAGCATCTACCACATTATCATCTTCAGAAACTACAGCTACTTCATCGTCCATCGAATCTCTCCGATCATTCTTTATTGTTATTTAAAGTAGTTGGGCCGTCGACAACGGCCTCTCAAGTAGAGCAAATTGAGTCGGCGGTTGCAAGCTGGGTCCAGCCCAAACCCTCTATAGCGATGGCAGCCACCCTTACCATACTGAATTCGCCACGATTAACGACTCGTTATCACCAGGAAAATTTGGTGCCGTATATACTCGTGATATTTGGCGGTAACTGGAAACAGTTCCCCTTACAATTGCACATCAACTGCTACTGCAATTTTAAATATGAAAAAGCGGAAGAGCACTCTCGCCCCGCCACAGTAAAGTAACCCGTTACTTCCAGGTAACCTATGCACAAGCCACTAGTCTTAATTTTAGCCGCCCTATCGGGAGGCATCTCCGCTGAAAAAGCCAAAGCAGATTGCGATCTGCCAGAAAGCCTATGCAAACTACAAGCTCAATTCGAAGTGGCAGACAAAGCGCTCAACAATACCTATCGACAAATAATAACAGGAATAGATGCCGGCGGGCTGTCCGCCAGTTTAGTGGACAAAACTGTGCTAAAAAACAGCCTTATCAAAAGCCAGCGGTCTTGGATTAAATTTAAAAGCGCAAACTGCGATGCATTTTATACACTGCACAGTGGCGGCAGACAGCGGAATGAAGCCCAATTAGAGTGCGAAATTGAAATGACGAAATCGAGAACTCAATACTTAAACAAAACCTACTTACTTTGAGCGGGAAGTCACCGACGCACTAACAGAGATTTGTAGCGGCCGGTGTAGCGCTCAACTAGCCGCCTGTAAATTACCGACGTGAGGCGGGACAACCCGCCCGCCCAACCGTCTCTTTAGGCTTGCCCGGAGTAAAGGGCAATATGGAATCCTCCGCTGAGGGCCTGGCCAGTCTTGGCAACCTGTTTGCGACTGTCAACGTTGACATTCAGGTTACCCCACTTATTGGGTGAGACTGACATGATTCCGTTAACCCCCTTACCCTTGTTAGTGCTCGTCATATTACAAAATACCACGGCCCCACCACCATCTTTGTTGGTTGCCAGGGAGCCCGGACTCGGGCTTGAACCATCGGAGATTAGAATATGTACATCGACAGTTTTACCGTCCAGTGATTTTTTTAGCACTTTATTGTTGTGGTCCAAACAGATATCAATGCCAAACGTTAAGCCCTTGTGCGAGAAGGTACTTCCACTGACCTTAGACACAAAACTATCCTTGGTCTGATACTGATCGTTACCGACTTTATATTTCTTCAGCAGAAAATTGCCACCGGCCAGGATAGGCGCAATGCTCAGGTAAGAGGGTGAAGATAAGCATCCACCGCCTTTTGTATAAGCAATCGTCCCTGCCACAATCAAAATATTCGGGTATTGGCGAGAAACTGTGCGCAGACTGGAGTAAATATCGCTCTTGGAACCTTTACTCAGGGAGTCGATATGATTGGTAACGGCTTTAGAGGCATAGCCAGAGAAATAATACTCTGGTGCAACCAGCATCTTGATATATTTATCGTCAGGATAGTCCTGCATCATCGCCTTAGCGCGAGCTACTGCTCCTGTAAATACACTGAAGTTAGTATTGCTCACACCAGTGAACTTTGACGAGTCATCAAACTCAATCATCGCAGCAAGGATATCTTTAGCCATCCCGTTGACCTCTTGTAATTATGTTTAGCGCTCAACCACTCACCTGTCTTTTCGGGCAGATGATTCGTGACTGACAATTCGCGATTTATATCACTGTCGGCAAACGGAAAGATGGTACCAATTCACAGCTAGCCAAATTTGCTTGGCTATATCGAGCTATCGGCTAAAGTCACTACACTCAACTGACTGAGGCCCGATCAAAAATTGAGCAGCACACCTCAGCAACCCAGACCCCAACGCCCCGAGTAAACCTCCAACCGTTGGCAGGCAGAGGGTCCACTATCCCCTCTTATAACTGTTGGTTAGAGATATAGCGGAAAATATTGTTATTTATTGCATAAGAGCGCTGGTATGTTATGCGCCAGCGGAGAATTGTCCGGGGCCTGCCCCTTTCTCCACCATCAGCGCACAAAGGCAATGGAATCAAGCTGTTATGTATCGATACGACGACCGGGACCGCGCCATCATCAACGATCGCGTAGCCCAGTTCCGCGGCCAGACGGAACGTTACCTTGCCGGCGAGTTAAGCGAGGAACAATTCCTACCGCTGCGCCTGCAAAATGGCCTCTATATTCAGCGACTGGCCCCCATGTTGCGCATCGCCGTTCCCTACGGCCTGCTCAACAGCGTCCAGTTACGCCGTCTCGCGCGCGTTAGCCGCGACTACGATAAAGGTTACGCCCACTTCACTACGCGCCAGAACCTCCAGTTCAACTGGCCGCAGCTGGAAGATGTACCCGCCATTCTCGATGAATTGGCGGAAGTGGAGATGCACGCTGTACAGACCAGCGGCAACTGTATCCGAAACACCACCTCGGACCCCTACGCCGGCATCGCCCTCGACGAGATTGCCGACCCGCGCCCCTACTGCGAGCTGATTCGCCAGTGGTCTACCTTCCACCCGGAATTCGCCTTCCTGCCGCGCAAATTCAAAATTGCCGTCAGTGGCTCGGTACAGGATCGCGCAGCAATTCGCGTACACGATATCGGCGTACAAATCGTTAAGCGCGGTGAAGAGATCGGTTTTCAGGTATTAGTGGGCGGTGGCCAGGGCCGTACGCCGGTCATTGCCGAGACCATTCGCGACTTCCTGCCGGAAGAAGACCTGCTCTCCTACCTTGAGGCGATTGTTCGCGTCTACAACCAGCTGGGCCGCCGCGACAACAAGTACAAGGCGCGCATTAAAATTTTGGTGAAAGCTCTCGGCCCGGAAGAGTTTGGCCGCCGCGTGGAAGAAGAGTGGCAGCACATCAAAGATGGCGCTGAGAAACTGACCCAGGAAGCACTCAACTGGGCCAAGTCCTTCTTCACCGCCCCGGAATACCGCGAGTTTGACGGAGCGGCTAGCGAAGCTTCCCTGCAACAACAAGCCGACAGCGAAAAGGCCTTTGCCCGCTGGCTTGAGCGCAACACCTACCCCCATCGGGTACCCGGTTATCGCGCGATCAAGCTGTCCACCAAACCCACTGGTGTACCGCCAGGTGATGTCACTGATGCCCAACTGGAGGCCATCGCCAATCTCGCCGACACCTTTAGCTTTGGTGAAGCCCGTGTAACTCACGACCAAAACGTGGTGCTCGCCGACGTCGAACAGGACAAACTGTTCGAACTCTGGCAACAGGCCCGCAAGCACGGCTTCGCCACTCCCAATATCGGCACCCTCACCGATATGATCTGCTGCCCCGGCGGCGACTACTGCTCCCTGGCCAATGCCAAATCTATTCCCGTAGCGGAAGCCATCCAGCGCCGCTTCGACGATATGGACTACCTCTACGACCTGGGCGACCTCAACCTGAATATTTCCGGCTGTATGAATGCCTGTGGCCACCACCATGTGGGGCATATCGGTATTCTCGGGGTCGACAAAAAAGGCGAAGAGTTCTACCAGATCCAGCTCGGTGGCAGTGCATCTAACGACGCCAGCCTGGCCAAAGTATTGGGCCCCAGCTTCTCCCGCGCCGAAGTGCCGGAAGTAATCGGCAAAATCCTCGACCTCTATGTCGAGCAACGCCAAACGGAAGAGCCCTTTATCGACACCTACAATCGCATCGGCCTTCAGCCCTTCAAGGAGAGAGTTTATGCCAAAGCCAGCTAAACTGGGCCCGCAGCCGGGCAACCCCGCAGAACTGATTATCGATGGCGAAGTAAAGACCAATGAGTGGCAGCTGCTGCCCCAACTGGAAGCGGGAGAAGAGCTGGACCTCAGCACCCTGCCCTCCGGCAAAATTATCCTGCCGCTACGCCAGTGGCAGGCGCATCGCGATGCGCTGGCATCCCGCAGTGGCGAAATCGGTGTGTGGCTGGACAGCGAAGAAGGCGCAGAGCTGATTGCCGAAGAGGCCCCCAAGTTGCCAGTAATCGCTGTGCACTTCCCCGCGTTTGCCGATGGCCGAGGCTTTACCGCCGGCCGCATGCTGCGCGAGCGCTACAGCTTTACCGGTGAGCTGCGTGCAGTAGGCGGATTTATGCGCGACCAGCTGACCTATCTACAGCGCTGCGGCTTTAACGCCTACGCGTTTGAAGGCGAGCAGCCTTTGGCAAGCCTGAAAGACTCGATGAGCGATTTTGGTGACAGCTACCAAGCAGGGGTGGACCAACCGCTACCCATGTTCCGTCGACGCTTCTAAAGCTCAATTTAGACCTCTGAATACTCAGGGGTCTAAATTTCTACTTCCATCACGACTCCAACCCCAATCCATCGAGCGCAAACTCCAAAGAGGGTTCCACCTCCTTGAGTTCTCGCCCAGATCGCAATACCGATGCCGTGCCATGCAACAAGGTAATCAGGTACATAGCGCACTCCTCGGCACGCCGATCCAGCCCTAAAGCCTGGGACTCTTTATCAAAATGAAACAAGTCAACCAGTTGCTTTACCGCCTCTGCGTCAGCAGCTTTTAAAGCGTCAATGGCATCAGAAGGCAAAGCGTCACCGGCAGTTTCCGATAGTCCAAACGCCAGGTAACAGCCCCTCGGGGTCCCCTCCCCGGCCTGCCCTTGAACGGTAGCCAGCAAATAACCATGCAATCGCTGCCGCAACGGCACTCCCTCTTCCGTCAGGAAGCGCATACGGTCTTTGGCATATCTATCCAGGTATTGCCCCAACGAAAGAACAAACAGTTTCTCCTTATTGCCAAAGGAAGAGTACAGACTTGGCTTATTAATCCCCATAGCCTTGGTCAGGTCCGCCATTGAGGCGCCCACATAGCCTTTTTTCCAAAAGACTTTCGTTGCTGATTCCAGCGCATGCGCCTTGTCAAACTCCGGCTTGCGTCCCGCCATTGGCAATCTCCCAAAAATTGTTTTGACAATATTGTACCGATCGGTAAGACTTAGCTCAAACCATACCGATCGGTACAATATTGACCCAACCCTTCACAGGAGAATGGAATTGAGCATTTCAATCGAAGGAAAAACCGCTCTTGTAACTGGAGCGAATCGCGGAATTGGCAAGGCAATTGTCGAGCGCTTTCTCGACGGTGGCGCAAAAAAAGTCTATCTGGCCGTGCGCAACCCAGAGGCAACGTCCGAACTGACAGAAAAATATGGCGACAAAGTGATCACATTGGAACTCGATGTGACAAAAGTCCAAAGTGTAGGAGCGGCGGCAAAGGCAATTCAGGAATTGGATATTCTGGTGAACAATGCCGGGGTACTTGCGCCCGCAGACCCGCTTAGCGACCATGTAGAGGACTCACTTAAGCAGGAACTGGAAGTGAATACCTTTGGGCTTGTCCGTGTAGCCAAGGCATTCGCCCCCCATTTGGAAAAGAGCAAAGGCGCCCTGGTACAAATGAATTCGGTCGCATCCTTGCGCACCTTCCCACACATTAGCACCTATTCCGCATCCAAAGCTGCCAGCTACGCAATTACCCAAGCACTTCGAGAAACCCTTCAGGAGCGAGGCGTACAAGTTTTGAGTGTTCACCCCGGCCCCATCAAAACAGATATGGCCAAACAGGCTGGGCTGGAGGACGGGGAATCCCCCAGCGCAGTGGCTGAGGAAATTGTTGCCGCGCTAGGAAACGGGGATTTCCACCTCTTCCCAGATGCCATGTCGCAGACTTTTGAAGCCGCTTACCAGAGCTTTTCTGATTCGGTGATCACCGCAGACCTTAGCGAATAACGTGGTCGAAGGTTGCCTGAGCAAGAAGTAACACAAGTATCGGAAGAACCCAATCTAGGGTTCTTTCAGTAAGCTGGAGAATTCCTCTGAAGCCATAACGGGGACAAACTCGGTAATCGTAAATGTCGACGCCCCATGTTTTGTGAAAGGGTCTTCTTCCAGGACCTTTCTCAGAACCTCCTCGGAGGGGTGGCGTGAAATAATTATCGCGCCAGTTCTAGGTTCTTTCGCTCCCCCAAAAAGCAGGTCTCCCGACTTATAGTGTCCTTCCAGGTAGCTCACATGCTCCGCCATTAACTCTGGGGTCAGCTTTTCTAGATCCGGGAAGTTCAAGTTCACTAAAAACATAACATCTCTCCCCTCCTTAGGGGCCATATATCAGCTGTTTACACCACTTTAAGCTTGCAGAAATAGCCTCCACCAATCTAATAGATAGCTACTCTTCCCACCTTGGCGGTAGAGGATAATCCCCAAGCAGTAGTTTAAATGGAAATCATCGGAGATTGGTGATCGGGCATCATTTAATTTAATGGTGCCATCACGTACCTTTCTTCAGGCAATAGTGCTAAATAGACGATACTTCAGATTGATCAAGTTACATGTGGCCTGGAGAGCTTCATCTGTCCTCCAGGCTATGGTATCCCCTTCAAAACGGTTGGGGATTAATGCGATGGCACTCCCTCTTTGAGCTTACTCTTAAGACTGTTAATGCGAACTCATCTTTAGAAGGTGTAAAAACTGTTCAGAGGCCATAACAGGCTCAAATTCGATTAGCGAATAAACTGCCACTCCACTTTTTATAAAGGGGTCCTCATCAAGTACTCTCCGCAAGGCTTCTTCACTGTTGTGACGAGAAACAATAACCCCACCAGTCCTGGGATTTTTCCTTCCCCCAAAGAGTAAACTTCCAGACTTGTACTCCTCTTCCAGATAAAGCCTATGCTCCGCAGTCAACTCTGGGGTTAGCTTTTCCATATCCTTAAAATGCATATCCACTAGAAACACAGCCATTCCCTCTTCTCTAAAAACACCATAAGATTGCTACTGATTTCGTAGCAACTGTAACGCTACTAATTTAGAAGCGCAAGAACCATGACAACTCCCCTACCCAAAAAAAATGTCAGAGGCTCGACTAGCGGTATAGCCATCATGGCTGTATTCGATCTGCTCGGGCGAAAATGGAATATGAGAATACTGTGGGAACTGAGGAACGCACCCCGGAGCTTCAGGGAACTCCAAGCCCAGTGTGATGCCATGTCCCCATCGGTACTAAATACAAGAATCAAACAGTTGAGCGAAGCTAAATTGATCAATAAGTGTACGAATGGATATCAACTGACAGATCTAGGGGTTTCGCTAATGGGGACCCTTGATCCGCTGAGAGAGTGGGCCAGCCTCTGGGAGGAATCCCTCAGCACCAGGGAAACCCGGTGCCGGCAAAGAGCCAAGGCAGATTAGCTCAGGTCACTCTTGGTAAGTCAGACCCAAGCCTGCCACCAAAGGCCTAATGACCATAATCTGGCTGCCGGACACAGCCAGATTATCGCGAACAGCGCTACTACTGCGACAAAACGGACTGAACAGCTGTAGCAACCTCATCATCGCTGGCATCCTGCGCCAATGAGAACGAATAATATTGATCGCCACGCAGACCGAACCTGCGATCAATCTCTGCCAAACAATGCACCTGATTGCCATCAACAATAAAGGAAAGCTCAATCTCTTTAGAGCTCAGCAGACCACTATTCTTAAACTCAATCTCCTGATAGCAGCCGGACTGGGAGGCGAAATTACCGCCGCGCAGATGCCCCTTCTCCACATCCGCTTTGACCATTGTAAAGCCGCTATCCTCAATCATGGAAAGGACCCTCTCCACAACCGGCAAAGGTCTTATCTGCAAGGGGTCCCGATCTTTGGGGTCTAGTGCAAAATCAATATCCAGCGAGGTTTCCAGCCACACATAGCACTTATTCTTACGCGTATTTAACACCGTTACCGGTGTCTCTTGGTGTAATGCCAGCTCGAAAGGCACCTCCTGGTTCTCACCAGCACCGATAGTAAAGGGCTCTTGCACCTGCAACTCGCCCAGCACAAAACGCTCATAGCTTACTCCCTCATCGGTTTCCACCTTCATTTCTGTGCACAACTTCAAGCAAATAGCATCAATCTGCTGGTCAATATCACCACCAGAGATATGGATAGCCCCTTTGATAACATCGCCCTGAACCAGCTCAGGATTTTGCACAACAGTGTCAACTTTAGCCGCACCAATACCTATCGATGCTTTTAATTTTTGGAACATAGACATAATCAAAAAACTACTTCAGCAAATAATATGGACCTTAATAACATAGAACCCAACTTACTTCACCGCCTTAGTCGACAGAAGCAACCCCCGGAGCCTCCGATCACAGCCCTCAGCACAGCGTACGCAGTCTGCGCCAGCCAATAGCACCCCAAAGAACTGAAACAAGCCTTACCGGCTTGTTAGCACGCTTATATCACCGGTTAATATAGAGGTAATTGCCATTAATCTCGTGGCCGGGCGAGTACATACTCTCCACCCAAGATTTCTGCGACTTTCCGCTATACGACCACACCCACTCTTCCCGCTGCCATTCTGACACATCAGTATCGTGACATTTAATGTAGCCCGATTTTTTGATTTTGTTATCAACCCTCATTTCTGGACCAAAGTTAGCGCAATGGAAATAACCCCATCCCCACCACCTATCAGGCATGATAACTTTTCCCTGCTCTATCGGAACCATATATGAATAGATTGAGCCATCCCAGTCTTTGATGATTAATACGCTTTCATCCCATGCACTAGCTCGATCAAAGCCCTCAAAAATAAAGTCTCCAGCCTCTAACCTTGAAATGTCGTGCTGCGATCGCCCCGCCTTCGCTTTTGCAGATGGTTTCATTGAATAAATGAAAGGTGAAGATGCCAGGCCTATCCCCCCAAATAACATTAATATCGTACAAGTTAAAATAATCTTCTTTTTCATCACCCATACTCCCTAGCATTCCAAATATCTCAACGACTATCAACTGTAGCTAAAAAAACTAACACGCAACAAGCCTGGTGCAGTCCAAAATTTTACAACTGGATAGAGATCGCATTTAAGCGGCCCATTAAATACTTTGCCTGAGTGCATCGATCGCCTCTTTATTACCAAGTAAACATGCAAGCTCTAACGGTGTGTCACCAGCATCATCTTGAACAATCGCAGCTCCCAACCTGCGCAGCAGAAGAATAGCATCCGCTTTATTTTGCTCTGCCGCACAGTGTAAAGGCGTAAATCCAGACTCTCCAACTGCATCTATATTAGCGCCGGCATTGACTAAAATTGATATAGCCTCACAATCACCCCAATTGGCAACAACATGCAAAGGCATATCTCCATATCCATTTGTGTAGGTTGCAGAATCAATATTGTGTCCGATAAAATCCGCTATACTCTCTACTTCTCTGAAGATCGTCTCAACATTTCTCATGGCACTAAATCGAGGTGGCGAAGTATCTCATTATCCCCCTACAGTGTAGGGCACACAAACTGCACACTACAACGATTCACCTCCTCATATATCATCACATTACCAATAATGGCAATCACAAGGTTACAAACTAGCCCTTCGGCAACGTCCTGTAAAGGCCGTTCTTTCGATATTGTGGGTCGACCTTTGTTATAGGCTCCAATCATTCAACCTCATAAAAATAAGTCTTTATGCCAAATGCTCTTTATAATAGGCTGAATTCTTTGGAAAACCTTAGGGAATTTCTTTTCGCTTAATGCACACTCATCAATACAAGCTACACCATTGTCCACATTGGTACTTTGAGCTAATAAGGGCTTCCATTTTTTGTTTTTATTACTTCCGACAGAGCCTTCCTCGTCCCATATTCTTTTTGCAGTCTGGTCTGAAACAGGGTCGCACGCTGAAATAGCTGTCATCCTGTTAACTTCTCCTGTTGCTATGTAAAACCCAATAAGGTTTGACACTAAATCTTCCTGACTATAACCGCTGTCAGTAATCCCCAACCAACCAGCAACCTTCTGAAGATTTTCAAACTTCATCGTCACTTCCATTAAAATACTAAGAGCCACCCGCTTTTTCTGCTCAACATTTAGCCCCTTTTTTACTAGATATCGACCTTCGCTGCCAGGCTTTCCTGGAATCCCCCCGTGATCTTGTCGGTAGTAGACTTGAAATCCAGCAGAACCATCAGAAAACTTGTCACTACAATTTCCATTATCCGTAGAACGGATGCCTCTTCGGGTTTGGACATGACAGTGAGATAAATTTGCACCCTCATTTTTAATGGTACGCCATAAATTTGCAGCACCAATTTCTTGTCTGGAGTTATTAGGATTTAAATGCCCCAAATCTAGCCAGCCAGCATTACAAGTATACATAAGTCCATAGTTCTTCATCCAGTTGCCCTGTATTCTTCCATCCAGTATATCTTCTCGCTTGCTCACTAATACTCTCCTATGATGTAAACCGTTACCTCGGTTCCTGCTTTTATTTTCTTAAAATTTATTTCATACCGCTCACTATACTCTCCATCTTTAAAGCAGATCACATTTTTTTCTGCCGGACCGGTACAGTTAAAATTGAGTTTTTTCACCTGTGAAATAAGACTGGGAAAATCTAAAGAACTTGTGTAGTAGACTTTTACCATACCCGGCTTTTCACCATCAGCTATTCTCAGGTCATACAGTGGCATTCCCTGTTCACCCCAAGTTGGGTAGTTTTTTACAATTTTTGGGATTTTTAACTGGTAAACAAATGAACCTCGCTCAACTCCGGATGGTTCCCAGAAGATATATTTGATAAATGCATAGCAGCACGCCATGAAGATTAATGCTCCTGAAATAGTAAACACCTTCGATCTGGGGATTCTCACCAGTTCTACTCCTATATGAATTGAGGAAATATACGCCCTTCTTGTCCTGTTCTAGTGGTAGTGTGCCGCCAGCGAACCCTCTGCGCAATCGACCAACCTGATTCTAAAACGGGATACCGAGGTATAACGCTAAGATAACCTGCACTGCAAGCGGTAAAAAAATGACTTGGCATTGAATGTAGGCCGAACCAAAGAGGCCCATTCCTGCAGTGCCTGGTTCATCGCCATGTTGTACATTCCCGTCGGCACTATTTGGCCGAGCCGCCCCCTTTATAAAGGAAATTCCTTTTTTTGCCTTAGACCACACTCTACCACCCAACTTTATAGATTCATGGCGCTGCCCACACTCTACTACCAGATTTTGGATTTGCAATCCTGCTGGGAGTGATTGATCTTTCATTAAACCCTCTTGGTTACTACATAGATCGTGCTTTTTCTCATTGTACCCAGCATATAATCCATAACTCCGTACAATGTGTTTACCTATCGGAGGTATGATCTGCAAGACACGCCTTAAGAACTCTTCAGGTTTTGATCGTAGTCGCTGGTCACGATGGTCACGATGGTCACGATGGTCACGATGGTCACGATGGTCAAAATAACGAAATCCGAGCCCCTTATGATCTACATTTAATATTTGCTTTGGCTTCAGCGGGCCACCTTTGATATATCGTGAAAAATATAGAAGCACTCCTTGTCCATGCTCATATCGATCTTGAGTACGAACTGACCATTCTTTGCTATAGCAAACTTTAAAGAGAATGTCAAACTGGCCAATTGACCAACTGGGAGACAGCTTAAGTAACCCAGCACGATACTGCTCTAGTAACAGCGCTTGAAACTTTCCCCTATAAAGACTCTTAACCACTCGCACAGGTAATAAATACTTACCTGTTTCTTTCCACTTCTCCCTTAAAGTCAAACCGCCAGTAGTTATCAAACAGTGTATATGAGGATGTAAAGTTAACTGTCTTCCCCAGGTATGCAGAGCCATAAGCATCCCGGGAGTTACTCCGTGATAGTCTTCACTCGCCATTAATTCAAGCAGAGTTTCTTTGCTCGACAAAAAGAGTATATCTGTAAGCTTCTCTTCGTTGTATTGCCATAATGACAGGTACTCATGAGGTACAGTAAAGACCACATAAAAATGTTCTGTATCAAATAATTTACGACGCCGCTGATCAACCCACTGGAGCTGTTTTCTATCTAAGCATAGGGGGCAACTTCTATACCCACAAGAATGATGCTATTCAGTGACATAATTGTGCTTACAAAGATAATGACTACTTCCCATCGCTTTTGTACGGCATTCTTGTATCGAGGAAATAGTCTTTAATTTTTTTAGCGGCTGCGCAGTTTTAGACAAACAACCACTATACGCAGAAAATATATTTTGTAATACCTCAACACTTCGGACAGTTTTAGCCCAGTAACCCTGCGGCTTACAGCCATACAGCTCAGTTATCGGCAACTCTAGAGCACCTTAGACCTTTGATAAAGTAGCCCTCGGTAAGCTATCCGAAGTGTTGACAAAAAATTGCCAACCTTGTTGGCGTCCATTTTGAAACCGTTGGAAAATGGTATCGAGCATATCTTGCTCATGGCACCCAAGGAATTTCAGCCAAAATGCTGGAGCGAAAGCCTGGGACCGACCGTCTACTCTCAGAAGAGCAAGAGAAAACCATCAAGCAATTGATTGTCAATAAACGCCCGGATCAAATGAAGCTGGCCTATACACTCTGGACGAGACAAGCTGTTCAGCTGCTGATCAAGCAAAAATTTATTAACCCGGCGGAAATATAGATTGGCCCACTACACCGCATAATTGATTTCTATGCTTAAAAAATACCGGTACGATTGCCCTGGCACCTAATAAGAGGACTTTTACCTCTCTAGCCAAATGCCATACCTAACATACACGCTTGATTCAGGTGCACCATAGGCGTCACCTAAACCACCTGTTAAAGCCTTGCTATGGGCTTGCACAATTGAGAAAATAAATTGAAAGAACTTGTCGTATTCCTCCGTGGCTGGATCAATTATTTGGTATAGCGCAAGGCTATCAAAAATGTATCGATCTTGACTGCTGGATATGACGAAGACTGAGAATGAGCTACTGGAAAAACTGGCGTAAAGTGAGAACGAAAGTCCGAAACTTACTACGCATGGGTATGAGTGAATCACTGGCTGTCACTTGTGGATCGTCCGGTAAGAGTTACTGGCAAAATGCAAAACCCGAAGGTATTCACATTGCAATCAACAATGATTTTTTTCAAAAGATAGGCTTAATTTCATTACGTAATCGCTGGGTAGAGATTCATTACGGATAGGGAACCGTCCATTGCGGACCCGCACGATGGGTGGTGTGGGGACCGGCAGTTAGAAACTACCGGCCACCCGATTTATAACCTGTTTACTTCAGGATTTTTTCTAGAGGTAGTCCTACCTCTGCTTCGACTTCCTTATATTCTTCTTTTAAAACCTCTAGGAGCTGGGATAATTGCAATACATACTCTTCATAATCAGTTTTATCCTTTATTGTCTCGCTCTTAAGAAACCCTTCCTGATAAATTATTGCATCTTGAACAGCAGACAATAATAAAGGGGCAAATGTATTTGAAATCTTCATTTATACAGCCTTTTCAAATAGTTCAGCAGCAAATGCAGCTAAAGCAGTTTTAAATTGTCTTAAAGACATATCATAGGCCGGAGCTATTGTATAGTGGATTGCGTCAAACTTTTTATTGTATCCATCACGTACGATAGCTAAACCATCAGGGATTATTGTTCCTGCCGGGATTTTATAATATTCCCAGCCTTTACCAGGAGGCACTCCTTCTTTATCAAAAGTGCTTACACCTCTTGGCCTATTTTCTACAGAAACCCACTTCTCACCATTTGAATGCTTATAGACTTTAATGTCAGCTATCCTAGAGCGGCCATTGGATAAAATTGTAGGCTCCTAAAAAAAATAAAAAATAGCTTGATTTGATTTTTTCTTTAAGGCTCTCCATAAATTAACTGGAACCTTCTCATCAAAATAGCAATCAACTTTTCCTTTTTGAATAAGAATGTCTTTTAATGCTTTTACTGTCATTACACGATCCTTATGACTATGTTGATGTGGGGGTAGTAGTGGTAGGGCAGCCGATTACCCGACTGCCCCCACGCAGATCCGGACGTGCGGAATTACCGCATCCGGCTCCTCAGTTATATTATTTACCGCGCAGCTAAATCCTATCAAAGCTATTCACTCCACCCATCTTCGCCTTTTCACCCAATGACTGAAGTGTATAGACTCAGATTCAACTGAATGTAATGCTTGCACTTTTGTTTTCATACAATATCCAGCCCTACATGTCCGGTGTATGTATCGACTGCAAGCTCAATATAACTGCCAGCCCCTTCGCCCTGTAGACGGCTTTCCCGCCCTCCGACTACTATGAGCTGGTCCGACTCCCAAGACACCATCGTTCGTCTCGCTTATTCAGCTACACTGCCCTACCCATTCCTTTGGGAGTTACCTTGGGTCTCACAAGTTCTCATTACATCTCTGTATGCATGCCACGGCTTAAGAACTCCGCTAGGTCTCCATAATCTTGCCATTCAGGTAGCGAAAAAAATTCACTCCTGAGTCGATTGCTTTGTATGGACTTCGACCACGTTACAAGCCTCGTCACCTAGAATTTGCTTTTCGAAGCGACACCAGCACTTCAGGAGCGCGCACTCCCTATGGCCTACATATTTCTCTGCCTACGCTTCACGTTGATTGTTCGCTCGTGCATCCTGCCTCTCAAATACTCCTAATTTAAAGCTCCGCACAACGCAGACCCGATACTGGTGAGTGGCTAACTCTTACCAGGCTGGGACTTTCACCCAGCAAGATACAACAAGCTTCGCTTGTCGCACTAACGCCGCCCACAGCGGCCGGAGGTCCGTTGCTGGCCCTTGGTACGCCCAGCATGGGCGTGAACTAATGGGGTGAAAGTCCCCTGTAGGAGGATCACCATTTAATGGTCTCCATTAAATGCTAACTACTAGCAAATGGCAACTGCAAGACCGTGAGGTCTTGTGAGGAGGAAGCCGCTAGCAAAGCTACGAGCTGACGAACAGAAACATCATATAAGGCTTAGCCTGGAGGCGAGGTAGCCAAGGATACCGAAGCCATGTGGTCTAACGGGTAGAGTAAATGATGCAGTTGTGTAGTAAAAGTTCACGCTCTTATCTGGGGAGATCTGTTCAACCTGCTGCTGTAAAGCTGTCAGCGTGGCCGCTGACTCATAAGTAGGCCCAGCCCGCTAGCCACCATCGCGGGGGGTAAACAAAATTGGTGGAACACAGCGAGCGGCGCCTCGGCCAGTAATGGCCAAGGTGATTGAACAGAAGTCAGCCGACGGCATAGTAGCCTAATGCCAAGATTAATACCTTGGATACGGTGAAGGCCTGAACCCAAAATCCACGAGTTAAAAGACAGAGCTAGCCTACCGATGTGTTGCCAGCCGGATATAAAATTGACGTAGCGCACTGCCATGACACTCAATTCAAATGAAAATCTGCTTGAAACCATCCTCAGCAAAGAAAATCTTAATGCTGCATGGAAACACGTGCGAAGCAACAAAGGTGCCGCAGGCATTGACGGGATTACTGTCGATAATTTTGTGCAGCACTTCAAGGCAGTTGGCGACGACCTCATCGAGACTATTCGACAGGGTCATTACCAGCCGCTTCCCGTCAGGCGCGTCTACATTCGCAAGCCAGATGGTGGCCAGCGTGGGCTCGGGATACCTACGATCTTTGATCGTGTTATTCAGCAGGCTATCGCCCAAATCATCGGTCCCAGTTTCGATAAAACCTTTTCGGAGTTCAGCTATGGATTCCGCCCAAAGCGATCACAGCATCATGCGGTGAAAAAACTACAGAAGTATATCGAAGGCGGGAAGCGAATAGCCGTAGATGTCGATTTACCTAAGTTCTTCGACCGGGTCAACCATGACTTCCTCATGAGTTTACTTGGCCAAAGAATCAGCGATAAGCGTTTACTCAAGTTCATCGCAAGTTACTTGCGTGCAGGAAGTGTAGAAGATGGATGCTGGAAAGCCTGTCATGAGGGGGTGCCACAAGGGGGCCCTTTATCGCCGCTGCTCTCCAACATTGTACTCGACCTGCTCGATAAAGAGCTGGAAAAACGCCGACATGATTCTGTTCGCTATGCGGATGATTTTGTGATTGTTGTTGCTTCTAAGCGCGCGGGTGAACGGGTTATGGCGAGTATTAAACGCCTTGTTGAGCGCAAGCTTAAGCTCAAAGTTAACGATACTAAAAGCCAAGTAGTACCTGTCAGCCGCTGTAAGTTTTTGGGATTCTCTTTTCGCGGTGCAAGGCTCGTCTGGCATGATAAGTCCCTGCTCCAATTTAAATACCGCATCCGCCAGATTACAGGGCGATCCCGTGGTATTTCTATGGAAAAGAAACTGAAAGAACTTACCGTGTTCCTCCGTGGTTGGATCAATTATTTTGGTATAGCGCAAGGCTATCAAAAATGTATCGATCTTGACTGCTGGATACGACGAAGATTGAGAATGAGCTACTGGAAAACTGGCGTAAAGTGAGAACGAAAGCCCGAAACTTACTACGCATGGGTGTGAGTGAATCACTGGCTGTCACTTGTGGATCGTCCGGTAAGAGTTACTGGCGAAATGCAAAGACCGAAGGTATTCATATTGCACTCAACAATGAGCTTTTCCAAAAGATGGGCTTGATTTCGTTACGTGACCGCTGGGTAGAGATTCATTACGGATAGGGAACCGCCCATTGCGGACCCGCACGATGGGTGGTGTGGGGGCCGGTAGCTAGAAACTACCGCTACCGGCTACCGGCTACCGGCTACCGGCTACCCGATTTATAAATTTTCGTTACTCCAATTGTCAGCGACATTAGCGTAGATTAACTCTCTAATACTAATAATTAGTGTTGCTATACCCAAGGCCAGCGCAACCATGCCCAGCCTAAATGTGTAATCACACAAAGAGCTTGATATTTCAGCTAATCGAAAGCAATTTGACTCCATGCTTAGCACAGCTTCGTTCTGTGACACGGCGAATATCTCTGTGCAGAAACCCTTAATATCAAAATGAGCGCATGAAGGTACAGCACCAAGCGAGTACCACGCAACAAACCCAGATAATATGCCGAGCAACAGGAAGACCAATTGCCGTTTACTCACTTTCAATTACTGCCTCCATTCATAACGCCGCCTTAAGCGGTGAGTAATTGTTGGCTAAAATATGAAGCGAAGCGGAACCGAGCCAACTGTTACGAATCCGACTTTAAGGCTTTGTTAGCCACTTTATCTTTCAACACTTTGTTTTGAGCAACAATTTCACTAAGAAACAACGAGCTATTTCTTTTTGCGAGAAACAATGCCTTTTCAGATGCATCAACTGCTTTTTTAAACTCATTATTAAGTGAATATGCTGTCGCCAAACTATCCCAAAGAATTTCCGATGCTTCAAAGATCTTTACTCCTCGCTCCAATATCGCTACTCCCCAATTAACTTTACCCTCATAGACTGCTTTTAATCCGTATACATTAAATTGGTGAGCAGACATAGGAAATGTGTAGCCATACTCAGTTGATTTAGCTAAATAAAAATCTTCCAATTTCATTAGTGGCATCACGTCTACCTCTGGCACAGCATTCCACCCATCAAAAATAGATTTAAGTGCTTGGCTGTTACCTATCAAGGGTGTACTGTCATGAGTCTCATTCGGGAAAGTGGAATGAGCCCAAATTACATTATTTGGCGATTCTTTGCTGAGTGATTCTATCATTGCTTTAAATGCACCTTTCATTTCATCATGTGGTTCATTTGCTAAGCTCAAGAACCACTTTATAGGTTTTTTCCTCTTAAACTGTTGATATTTTGAGTACTCACTTATAAGAGTAGCCTCGTCCCACCACAAACTCGGACTTATTGAAATTGCAGCATTAAATTCCGAACCTTCACTTAAAGCTAAGTAACTAGTAAATAAGCCCGATAATGAGTGTCCAGAAATGATTTGATATGGTGCTAAACGATACTGTTTTCGTATCTTATTTAACAGTTCACCTTGTAAAAATTCCTTGTATAACTCAGCTTGCCCAGAACGGTTTCTATACTCTTCAGGCTCTGTGTGAGTATAGAACTTTAGTCGTTTATAAGGAGTGTTTACGCCAACAACAATCATCTCTGGAATGATTGCATAAGTACTTAAGAATCTCGCACTTGCCGCGACATGTTCAAATTGAGTCGAACCATCCAAAACTACCAATACTGGATATTTGAAAGTATCGGAATGTTTGTATGTGTCTGGCAAAGATACTTGAACTGTTATTTCTTCATTAATTGTCTCTGAAAAAAACATAAAGCTATTCGTACTCCCAAAAGAATACGAAGAAATAAATAGAAGCGTTAAATAAATTAGTCTCATACATTCCTCGGTGGCTAACGCCTTTGTAACGGGCAGTCTTGTGGCGAAGCCACGCTTAAAGCTGTCCAGCCCGAAGGGCGATCGTTGACAAACTTGTTATGTGTTTTTAGCACGAGTCCTCCCTAGATTTTTGTGAAGTGCTACTGCTGACAAGATCAACAAAAAAGCCAACGCCATGCCCCATGGAAACCAGAAAGCAACGTACTGGAAGCCATGATCATTAGCATACAAGTCTGGTGATGGGTTTTCAGTTAGGACTTCCATCATTTTTGTAGCGTAAAACTCGCCAAGGAGGTGAATAAAACAAGCCCCCAGCCCGAGATATGCCACTACTACAATAAGCTGTGATCTCTTCTTCATATCGATCTCAAACTACACATAACGCCGCGCCTGTGTTTTATACACATATTTGAATCCTATTCAAAGCCCATTGAACGAAGCCGCTTCGCGGCAGAATAAACGCCTCACAAGCTAAGCTCTTTTCAGTCCAATTCGGACTGAAGATTAAAGGAGCTTATCATGACACCTAAAGAGCAGCGCCGTTTCAACAGCCTTTATCAGCGCCATCTACGCACCCTAAAACTGCAAGGGCTCAGCCAGAGAACTATTGACGCTTACGCGCGAGCTGTGCGGCGCTTGTCTGGGCATTTTAATGCCTGCCCCGATAAAATCTCAACCGATAAACTCGAACAATATTTTTCTGAGCTGGTGGACTCCCATTCTTGGAGTACCGTTAAGGTTGATCGCAATGGCCTACAGTTCTTCTGGAAGCATATCCTCAAGCGCGAGTGTAGTGGCATAGTAAATTTGGCCACCTGAATTTGAGTGATATTATCACTTTCAATGAAGGTCAGGTGGATAGATGGCTAGCTCAAAAAGAAAATTCAACCCAGAGTTCAAGCTGGAAGCAGCGCGCGGAGAGGGTAGGCAAGACGCCAACTGGCAGCGCCTTAACGCCGGAGCAGCGGCGCATACAGGAGCTGGAGCGGAAACTGCGGTTAGTTGAGGAGGAGAAGGAAATCCTAAAAAAGGCTACAGCTCTCTTGATGTCGGACTCGCTGAAAAATTCTCGATAGTCCAGCGGTTGCAGGAGAGCCACCCTGTTCAACGCCTTTGCCTGGTATTTGATATTCATCGCAGTAGCTATCGGGCTTGGCGTAACAGGCCTACAGAGCCGGCCCCAGAGGAACTGAAGCTCCAGGCACTGGTTAAGGCTGCACATAAGGCTAGTAACGGCTCTGCCGGCGCTCGTTCTATCGCAAAAATAGTGACACAAACTGGAGTTCCACTAAGTCGCTACAGGGCTGGCCGGCGAATAAAATTGCTGGGTTTGGAAAGCTCCCAGCCCCCTTCGCATAGGTACAGGAAGGCGGAACAAGCGCATCTTGATATTCCAAATCGGCTGAATCGGAAGTTTGACGTCGAGAAACCAGATGCAGCTTGGGCTGGTGATATCACATATATTTGGGTGGGGACTTGCTGGGCCTATCTAGCGGTAGTGCTGGATTTGTTTGCACGAAAACCCGTAGGCTGGGCATTATCGCTGTCTCCAGATACGAGCCTGGTAAAGAAGGCGTTAACAATGGCCTATGAGTCTCGAGGTGCGCCGGAAGGAGTAATGTTCCACTCAGACCAGGGTTGTCAGTACACAAGCCAGAGTTTCCAGCAGCTGCTGTGGCGCTACCACATGAAGCAGAGCCTGAGCCGTCGTGGCAACTGCTGGGATAACGCACCAACTGAACGCTTTTTCAGGAGCTTAAAGGGGGAGTGGGTGCCGGAAGTAGGCTATTCAAGTTTGCCTGCGGCAAAACAGTCAATCAACGATTACATTATTGGCTACTACAGCCAAGTGCGGCCACATCAACATAACGACGGCTTGCCGCCAAATGTGGCAGAAGAAAAATTTCGATATACTCAAAAGAGGGTGACCAAAAATACTTGACCACTACAGTCCAACAACTGGATAAGATCGCGGCTACGCGCGTTCTGTCCTTATTCGTTAGGCTTCACGCCTGATACGCCATTTCTTGAGGCCACATACCACTCTTTGCCTGACGTAAAATCATAATGCAAGCCCGCTGGCAAAAAGTATCGTTAGAATCCCATTCCTGCCCTGATAACTGCGTAAATTTTTCCGTTTTCTTATCAAAGCTAATGCGACCGACCTGCCGGCTAGCAAGCTTCATTCTTTCTTTCGTGAACGCTGGCTTAGAGTAATCAGTTTCCCATTTCTCACGATAGTATTCGTAAATCACATGATCGGGATGATCTTCGATTAATGACATTGGGATATTAAATGCCATATATGCTTCCTTATAGCCGTAGTGGTAGGACAGCCGGTTACCCGATTTAGCTTTTTTCTGGCCAATAGAGTAACCAACTGTCTGGAACAATAAGTCTTTTACCACACCTTTTATGCCGATCACCTGACCAAACATTAGGGTCAGTGACTTTAAAGCGAAAATTGCATTTTGGGCATTTTGTCTTACCGTCTTCACTTACCTCAAGTGCTAAAGGTGCATCATCACCTTCATATTTTTTCTCTTTGAAACTGCCTTTTCCTTTGCAAAAGTCACACGGCTCTTTATACCAGCTATCTCCATCCCTGAAATAGATATAACCGTCCAGCTTACACTTGGAGCACATTTTCGTAACAACTGGGCTGAAGCCGTTTTCTTCAGCAGGCTGCTCATCGGAGAATTCAGGACGCCAATTGATTTCTCCAATATAACAATCGTTCATGCAGGTAATCATTGCACCTTTCAAATGCACAGGCGTATTGCACTTTTGGCATAGCTTCAAGCGGTTTCCAAACTTGTCTGTAATTACTTTTTCCGGAATTTCGTCCAAGACTCTCTCCATGAATCTAACGCCCGGCTCAACTGCCAGAAGCTGCTGGCGCCTTTTTTCGGTTCTTTGCAGAAAAATTGACAGTAGCCGGAGGTCAGATTGCAGCCGCTTGTTAAGGCTTGCCTGATATTTTAACCGTGTTGAATCCATTGCAACGCTTTGAAATCTAATTGATACGTTTCAAAAGGAATCCATGTTACACGATAAAATAACATTGGCCTTCCTTCATTTATTGAATAGTAAAGACCAATTTTCTTGTAACTATCAATCTCTAACGTTGTAACTGAAAGGCTATCTGGATATTTATCATTCTGATTGTAGAATTGAACAACTTCATTCTTTGCTCGATCAGCTATGGCTCTCGCATTATTATGTAGGTAAGCATGGTGGGCCAATATAAGAAACACCGATGCGAACCATATAGACATTCTCGTACATCGAAGCTTTATGCTCTTCGGATCTTTATAGATGTAAAATATATTTTGTAAAACTAAAGGAATAATGAAAAAGAAGGCAATTATTAAGACGACTGCTCCGTGCCGAGGCAACCCAATCATTAGGAGGATTGCACACGCGATCATGGTCTCTTTGTAATCTTTGAGTAAATGCACGATATTCATCCTATGCCTTAACGCCCAGCGTTGGCTATCGCTCTGCCACTGATTGTTATGGTTTGCGCACATAGCCGCGTTTGTCCCAGAACCTTATGTGCTGCTCCGCAATACTGTGCCCCATACCGAACTCACTCAAATCTAACGTGTATTCCCCTAATGCAGCCTCATTTACAAAGCAATACGGCAGAGCTGCAACGATTGCACCTTTAGACTTACTGGATGTCGTTGAGTCAGTTAGCAACTCCAAAAGAAATTTGCCGGACTCTCTTTTTCCAAGCATGGCAATTGCAACGATAAGCTGTGGGGAGACAAAACTTCCCCTAGATAGAGCGGCCTTAAACTGGTCGAGACCATTATTTCCATTTCTAGCTAGAGCAAAAGTATACGCAACAAGTTGTGGACGCCAATTTCTATCACTTAGCAGTGCATAGATGTCTCGAACCGGAAAGGCCTCACCAAGCGAGCAGTACAAATCTAGATCCACCCCATCCAAGCAATTTAAACTCTTGAGGTAGTAGGTATTATCACCACTTTTATCGGAAATATATTTAAAAATTTCTTCCATATTTCATGGACCCATAACGCCCTGCGCAGGTGTAGCCAGCGCGGAGCGCTTCTTGTGTTAATGTTTGAGCGCCAGCGAGTAACACAAAAAGTGCGTAGCGTTGGCTGTCGCTCTGCCGCTGTTTGTTAGATGTTCCCCCGCACAAATGCCAGGAACTCGCTATGTACATCGCCATTGGTGCCATGGCCTAGCCCCTTGAAAGTGCGAAAAGTTACGTTAGCTCCATACTTTTTGTAGATTTTTTGAGAATTATTCCAGCGCTCAGGATGAATTGATTTACCTGTAGTTTTGTAGATTACCGACCGCTCTTCTTCAGAATAGGCATCATCATATGCCACGGCATCATTAGTATCATTTTCACCCATGAATAAGAACTGCTTAATATTCAACCACTCATCCAGATCAAAATTTCTGCCAGTTATCTGACTGAAATCATTTATGCCTAAGGGATACTTTAAGCCATGACTATCAAGCGAGGCCGTAGGTAACATCAATGTACCGTTCAACCCTCCAGCAACAACTATTTCAATGATTTCAGGATGTAAAAGAGAAAAACGATTCGCAAATGTACCGGACGCAGAAAAGCCAGCTAGTATGACTCTATCTTCAGGCTCTAACGAGCGTTCACGCAATACATCCTGGGCATTTTCAATCATTGCCTTAAGCTGTAGATCCAGCCTTTCGAATGGGAGAGATTTCGCAAGTATGGAATCTCTATCAAGTGCGTGGGTGTAAATTTGCCATTCCGACTTAGGACGAGGAAAAACCGGCATTAATATTGGGTAGGACAATTTCTTAGACAACCACGGTCCAACAGCATTGCCCACTATTGCATTTTTGGCAGCTTCAAGATGAACATCATAATCATCAGAAACCTTTCCTGTGTTATTGGTTTCGACAATTAAAAAGGTTTTATCCTGCTTGGACACCATTTCTGGTAATTTGAGCAAATAAGGATAATTGAACCCTTTGTCTGGATTTGCAGGAATTTGTAGTAATTCAGCAGAATGACTTACGCCAGCGATAACAGTAAGAAAAATTCCAAATACTATTATTTTCAATTTTATTCCTCTCAGCATGCTCTTACATTCAAACACCGGCTTGGTGAAGATGGCGGCTTTTTGGGGGCAAAAAAGGTGACAGCTTTACCAAGCCCGAGTGCTTTGACTTATTACGTGTTGACCGCACCAACTCCGATTGTTGAAAAATATAGACCTTCTTCATCGTTAGTATCATTTGACTGCCGCCAAAGCCACAAGCCGAGACCTGGAATCTCAAAGGTATAACCTTCATCTTCTGTTTTTGGCTTGAGACCAATTGCACTCTCTATTTTTAAAAGCACTTCAGAAACCGATAGATCAAGGATATTCTCGCCGGATAACGTGGCTTCGAAGCCGCAACCGCGAGATAGCTCGATACTCTCTACCTTTGGAGTTTCGCCCTCATAGAATATTTGAAAGCCTGCCTCATAAAATGAATCAGTTGGATGCTGACTCATTGGGGTTTTCATAAAGCTATCCGGCTCTAAGCCCATGCTTGCAATAGCAGAAGTACGATCCATACCTAGTTTAACTGGGCCAATTCCTATTTCTGGCTGTACTTCAAACTTTGGATTCATCTAAATTTCTCACTCTAACTCGATGACACGTAACGCCTCAAACACCGGCTTGGTGAAGTTGGCGGCTTTTTTTGCGTAAACAAAAAAGGTGACAGCTTTACCAAGTCCGCGTGCTTTGACTTGTTATGCCTATTCAGGATTTATAATTTTTTAGTAACTCGTATGCTTTAGGACTTATATTCCTAATGTCTCTAGAGCCGTTAGTGATATCTGTAAAATATTTTCCGCAATACTGTCTTTTAATTTCGGCTGTCATCGGCAAAAACATTGCGGCTATGCTTTTATCCTCGGCAACATCCAACTTTGCGAAGACTTCCGGCAATTCCATACGAGCCTTAGCCATCAATCCCTCAGCAACGGATATAACGTCTATATTCCTACCTCTCCAATCGGATTGCGCAGTAAGAATTTTCGTTTCACCCTCTGGAATAAACTCTATGCACCTTTCAACCATTTTATTCAAATGGCTCGACAGCTGGGAAGTAAGTCCAGCTGCTCCCATTGCTGTATCCGGTTCATTTGAGCTTACCGCACTTGAGTTCAGTATCAAGACACCCAAAATTGCAATTCTTAATTTCATAAACTACTCCTACTTAATTCTTATTAGTGGCATAACACTGTATTCAAAAGCAGCTACATTATATCACCTGTCAACATATCTCAGGAACAGGAACTCAAAAAACATATATAAATCAAAAAGTTAACCGACTTTAGCATAAAAATACCCAGGTGGATATATTGCACATGCATCATATCTTGTTATTTTGCTGCTTTTGATCACAGGCATAAATCATTCAAAATCAATAAGTTAGCACTCATATTAGCGTGGATATGTGCAGCTGCTTTTGATCTTCGATATTGACAACACAGAAAAAGAAACTGTCATGGATGGCATTCCCCCTAAGCTACTGCCTAAACCAGAACATTTTCTGGATATTTTACGTCAGCACACTCGCAAACAGACACTATCGTACCGAATGAAGTAAACTTACATCCATTGGATAAAGGGATTTATTCACTTCCAAAAGGTAAGTCAGGTTTGGGAATAAGAGAGTGGATCCGCTCAGAGTGTGGGGCTGAGCACCACCTCGATATAAACGCGGCTAAAAATATTCTTACGGCGGAGCATCGCCGTCTAGCGGTAGGAATCTCCGCCCTTTAGGGCGAGGAGGATTTGTAGCTCAGAGTGCTGGATATCGATTTCACCGGTCAATACTTAATCGTGCGGGAATCCAAGGGGAAGAAGTGGCGAAGGACGCTACTGCCTAAATCTCTGCTTAAGCCACTCAAAATACAGATAACCCACTCTCTTTCTGTGTATCAAGCAGATCTGGCGGAAGACGATGGACAGGTTTACCTGCCTTTCGCACGCAAGATCCCCGCAGCAATAGGGTACGGAGATACCATATTGGCGAGCAACAAGTAAGGCGGGCAGTTTCAAAAGCGGTCTCGGCTCTCAATATTCGCATGTAGTGGTCAAGTATTTTTCGCCACTCTTTTGCGACTAGCCTTCTGCGTACAGGCATTGATATACGCAATATCCAGGAGCTACTTGGCCATAGCGATATCAGTACTGCCAAGATCTACACCCACGTTATTGGCATACATAAACGCAGTGTTTATAGCTCACTTAACTAATAGATTGTGGTCAACTACACCCGCCTAACCCTCACTAATACCCACCGCAGTGACTCTTTAGTTACTGCCACTTGCCCCATTCTCCAGTTGTTTTTGTATTTTCTCCAAATTAAAAGAACCGGGTACCTGGCTGGGGGGATACTCTTGCATAGTTTGCAAAAACTTAGCGGCGAGCTGCTGCATCGGAACTAGAACAAATGCCCGATCTATAAACCAGTCGCTATAAGTGTTAGAGCTGTGCTGGGCTTTCTCAAAAGGGTCTCGTCTTAAATTGAACAGTAGTGGCACTCTTAATTCGGTAAAGGGTTCTCGCCATACAGCAAAACCTTGCCCTCGATTCTCCAGAAAAATCGCTTTCCAGGGATCGTAGCGCATGGCCACAATTTGGCCGTCATCATTTACATAGATAAACTCCTTTCGCGGCGAGAGTTTTGTTTTTCCGCTGAAGTAATCCAGCATATTGTAGCCATCGACATAATTTCGATACTCACGCCCATTTAGCTCCACACCTTGTTTGAGCTGCTCCTTTATATTCGGATTTCCTCCAATAGCGGCGAGGGTCGGCAACCAGTCTTCGTGGGCAACAATCCCCGTCAGCGTGGTGCCCGCTGGGAATTTGCCCGGCCAGCGTACAAAGGCGGGCACCCGGTAGGCCCCTTCCCAGTTGGAATTTTTTTCACTGCGAAATGGTGTGGTTGCGGCATCTGGCCAGGTATTGAAGTGGGGGCCATTGTCGGTGGAGTAAAACACGATGGTGTTGTCGGTGATACCCAAACGATCAAGCGTATTTAACAACTTCCCCACCAAGATGTCATGCTCAACCATAGCATCCATATATTTATTGCTGTTCGGGCCGGCCAGATTGGTGTGCTCCTCTCGGACATGAGTGCGGAAGTGCATCCGGGTGGCATTCCACCAGACAAAGAAGGGAGTTTTCGCAGCGTGGGCACGCTCGATAAAGTCAATGGCCGCTGCCAGTGTTTCATCATCAATCGTTTCCATGCGCTTCTTGGTGAGGGGGCCGGTATCTTCAATGGGACCGCCGGCCTTGGCTTTAATCACCCCCCTGGGGCCAAACTTCTTGCGGAATTCAGGGTCTTTGGGGTAATCCCGGTTTTCCGGTTCTTCCTCAGCATTTAAGTGGTAGAGGTTGCCGAAAAACTCATCAAAGCCATGGTTGATCGGCAGATGCTCATCCCTATCCCCCTGGTGATTTTTACCAAATTGGCCGGTGACATAGCCCAGGCTTTTCATCACCGTGGCGATGGTGACATCACTCTTCTGCCAACCTTCCTCGGCGCCAGGCAGGCCCACTTTAGTCATACCGGTGCGCACGGGAACATTACCCGCTAAAAATGCCGCGCGGCCGGCGGTACATGACTGCTGACCATAGTAATCCGTAAAGGAGAGGCCCTCTACGGCCAAACGGTCGATGTTAGGTGTGGTGTAGCCCATCATGCCGCGATTGTTGACGCTGATATTCCAGATACCAATGTCATCCCCCCAGATCACCAAAATATTGGGTTTACTCTGGGCGAAGAGACTGCCGGGAGAGAGGGCTATAATCATCAGTCCGACTAAAAGGAACAGGCGCTGAAACGCAAGGGAAAGTGGGGGCATTACACACCTCGATATTGGCAGGCTCAATACAGCGCTTTAAGACTAGTCCCGATAGGCGGGGGCTTGAGGAATTACAGGTCCTTTACTCGATAACTTCTTGAGCTCTGGCGGAAATACCTGCTGCCAGTCCTTCGCCATATCGACCACCAACCAGCCATTTGCCTTTGCCGCTTGCAGTGCTTTGTCCAGCCGCCCTACTGCCGAATCCTTATCGTATGCCCACTCCCTCTTGGCATCCGTATGGTGAATAAGCATGGCCAAACGCGCTCCCTTGGCGCCAGTTGTCCATTCCAACATTTGTAAATCACCATCGGAATTGCCGACGGCAAATACTGGTCGGCGGCCAATAAAGTCATTGATCGCTATGGGCTTTCCCTGTTTATCGGTGAGAAAGGCCAGTTCATCTAATTTCACAATACGGGGATTCCCACCCCCATTCTCATAGCGCGACTTTAGGCGGCTGCCGATAACCTGCTCCGGGGGAATACCATACAACTCCCAGGAAAACACACGGATAAAATCGGTGCCGCCACCAGAAACAATATAAGTTTTAAAGCCTTTTGAGCGCAGGTAGGCCAGCAGCTCCAACATGGGCAGGAACACCATTGCGCGGTAGTGCTGTCCGGTTAGCGGATTCTTCGCGGTTTTGATCCATTGGGCAACAGAACTCTGGAAAGCCTCTGTACTCAACCCCGTATGGGTCGCCGTGAGCATGACCTCCAAACCCTCCCGCCCCTGCCCCAGCAGATCGGATAAGCTGTCCTTTAGAATCGAGGCGAAGGGTTCCTGTGTTTTCCACTCCGGATGTTGCGGCGCCAGCCTTTTAACCTCATCTGCGGCATAGAGCAGCTGGAAGTACGCTGGTTTCTCAGACCAGAGGGTGCCGTCATTATCAAATACCGCTATACGCTCATTGACGGGGATAAAGTCGGCGCTGCCTCTCTGGGTAACCCTGTCGACAAAGGCCACTATCCGAGCTTTAGCACCATGGTCCCGCCAGGATGGCAGGGGAGAGCTGAAGGCTGGCAAACTAATCGCCAGTACCAGTAATAGACAACATCTACCCAACACGATCCGATAAGTCCAATCCCACATTCTGGAAATCCTCGCAAAATGACATTTACGGCAGATGAACTAATATTTTGTCCTAGGGCGCCTCTAAATAACCCCGCAATGCCTCTGCGGGGCTTTCGATAATTATTCAGAGGCCCCCAGGATAAAAACTCAGCGCACAAAATAGGCCGTGATAAATATAGCTGGCATTAGCCGCCTTCAAATCGTTCTTATATGTCTCGCACTGATGGCCTGTAACGAGCAAAAGCCCGTTGATGCCCAGTCACAGGGGAGGCAAAGCGAGACTCCCCCTGTAAAAGCCGCCTATGTCGGCTCAGTACAATGCGCTGCATGCCATAAAGGCCAAGCCGATGCCTGGCAAGGCTCCCACCACCAGTTGGCGATGCAAGTCGCCGATAGCAACAGCGTTCTCGGTGATTTCTCCGGCGTCACATTTGAGCATCGGGGGCAGAAGTCTCTCTTCTATCGAAAGAACGGTAACTATTACGTGCGCACTGACGGGCCCGCCGGGCACCTCCGCGATTACCGGATCACCTATACATTTGGGCTCCACCCTTTACAGCAATACCTAATTGAGCTGGAGGGCGGGCGCCTGCAGGCATTGAGTATCGCCTGGGACAGCCGGGAGAACTCTGCCGGTGGCCAGCGCTGGTTCCACCTCTATGCCGACCAGACCATAGACCATCAACACCCTCTGCACTGGAGCGGGATCAACCAGAATTGGAACTTTATGTGTGCCGACTGCCATTCCAGCAATCTGCAAAAAGCCTATGACCTGAAAACCGATAGCTATCGGACATCCTGGTCAGAGATCAGTGTCGGCTGCGAGTCCTGTCACGGCCCCGGATCGAGGCACCTTCAGTGGGCCGCGACACAAGATAAGAAACTGCACAACAAGGGGCTCAATCTCCTTCTGACTGATCCAGCCCAGCAGGGCTGGGAAATGAATTTACAAACGGGCATTGCCCAGCTTGCACCGTCGGCAAACACCCAGCGGGAAATCCCCACTTGCGCCCAATGCCATTCTCGCCGGAGTACACATTTAGCCGGGGCGCAGGCTGACAGCGAATTGCTGGACCACTTCAATCTCACACTTCTGCAAGCGCCGCTCTACCATGCGGATGGCCAGGCCGATGGAGAGGTATTCGTGTATGGCTCTTTCCTGCAAAGCAAAATGTACGCGGCGGGTGTTACCTGTAGTCACTGCCACAACCCCCACAGCCTACAGATGAGAGCTTCCGGCGATGCAGTTTGTACCCAGTGCCATATGCCGGAGCGATTTGCCCGCACTGACCACCATCTGCACCCACCCCAGAGCCCCGGCGCTCGCTGTATCAATTGCCATATGCCGGAGAAAGATTTTATGCAGGTGGATGGGCGCCGAGATCACAGTTTCCGCATTCCCCGCCCCGATCTTTCCGAAGCGTTGAGCAGCCCCAATAGCTGCAATCACTGCCACCGAGACAAATCGAGCCAGTGGGCGGCAAAGGTACTGGAGGACAAGTACGGCCCCCCTCCCCCTCACTACGGGCAGGTGCTGCACGCCGCTATGCGCGGGGATAGCGAGGCCGGCAAGCAGTTGATGGCGCTTATTCAGGACAGCACGCAGCCAGCCATTGTCCGCGCCAGTGCTGCCCGCCTGTTGCCCCGTTACCTATCGATGGATAGCGCTCAATTGCTACAACAAATTGCCCAGGGCGATGAGCCCTTATTAAATCTAGCCCTGGCGCAATCCCTGGATGAACTACCGGAGCAACTGCGCCTGATGATCGGTGTGCCGCTACTTTTTAGCAAAATGACCGTGACCCGCTCGCTAGCGGCCAATGGCCTGGTCAATACACGCATCGAGACCATGCCTGCGCAGGTGCGGCAGCAGTTCGCAAAAGCCCTTAAGACCTATACCAGCTCAGAATTATTCAACAGTGACCGGCCGGAGTCCCTGGTAAATCTGGGCAACCTCCACTTTCAACGAGGAAATACACAACAGGCGGAAGCCTTTTATCGCCGGGCGATCAGCCAAGTCCCCTATTACACCCCCGCCTATATCAACTTGGCCGACCTGTATCGGGTCGATGGACGTGAAGCCGATGCAGAGTTGCTGCTCAGAGGGGCGCTGACAAAAAGTGAAGATATCGCCACCATCCAGCATGCTCTAGGCCTCGCCCTAGTTCGCCAGAAGCGCCACCGGGAGGCAGTGGGTTTTTTAAAGGCCGCCGCTGACGGTGAACAAGCTCAAGGCCGCTATCTCTATGTGTATGCCATCGCCGTTCACTCGGCAGGCAACAGCGCACTTGCCCTGGATATTCTCGAAGATGGCTATCACCGATTTCCGCAGGACTTGGATATTCTGCGGGCATTAATTGCTATTGGCAGGGAGTCCGGCAACCAGAAAATTGCACAAAAATATGCAGCCCTTTTAGCCAGCAAGCCCTAAAAATCGTAGTAGAGGCTTAATCTAAGGAGCCTTTCCGCAGGTAGCAGGCCAAACTCACAGGATTCACAGCCGCTGAAAAACTGGGCTTGTAATCGTGTACTAAAGTGCTCCGTCCAATTCTGAATCAATTCCAGGTTGTGGTACTGGCTTTTGTCATCAAGATTGTATTGAACACTCTGGCGATATTGGAATTTCTTATCTAGGCGGGTATTGCCCCACATAAAGAATAAATACTCCTGCCGCAACTGCCCGGTCGATAACAGGCTAAGGCTATCGGACAGGAAGGCAATTGCCTCATAGGTCCGCGCGCTGTTCAAACTGTTCTTAGCTTGATCGACCTGCGCCTGAATCCAGCGCCATTCGCCATCATCATAGCCATGCTGGTTATACAGATACTCCGCTGTAATATCCCAGCCCTGATTGAAACTGAGCTGAGTACCCAGCACCAGCTTCAAATAGCCCTCGTCCTCCGCTGGGGTATAGGTGAACTCGCCCGGCTGCGGTAGCTCCCGCTGATGTTCCCATGCCCCTTCCAGCCTGAGTGTGGCACTGTCTCCCGCCAAGGTACTCAGCCCTAGGGCCACATTCGTGGAGCCCCCCTCTAACTGGTGCAGTACCAAACGGCTATCCAAGTCACCTTCACGGTTAACCACCAGTGCGTACTGCCCCCCGCTCTCACTCCCGCCCCCCTCTAAATTGGCCTCAATCTGGGCCATATAAATACCGGCATTCCAGCGCCCATAGCGAACATCAAGGTGAGCCATATCCCAACCCAGTTGCTGGGTAAGTTCATCCGTATCCAGATTGGGACGGTCAAAAGTGGCTTTTAACAGATTGGCGGGGGACCAGTTATAACCGTTGCTCCACTGGGGCTTGATTCGCCCCAGGTTAATACCCAGACGGCGATTAGCGGTGTAAGAAGAAACATAACCCTCTAAGAGGTGAGACTCCGTCTCCTTTGCAGATACGTCGGCCTCATCAAAGCGGTAGTGCTCTATCGCTGCAAACCGGGAGTAGAGCGAGAAATGTGCCCCCAGAGAAAACTGGCTACTGAGGTCCAGTGCAAGCAGGGATTCCCGCTGATCAAAAACAAACAGACCCGGGTCGAAATAGGCATCATCCCGAACTGTATTCTGCTGGTGATACCCAAATAGTGAAGCATCAATATCCCATACAGCTTGAGAGGCGCCCATCTCAGTACCCTCTTCCGCAAAAAGCTCGGCACCGGTCTCGAAAGGGTCTTGGTAGTCCTCAGCGCTGACCACTCTGACAGTAAAAGCGAGGGGAAGAAATAGGAACGAAAAAACTGCTCTGAATCCGATAACCATCACCGACATCCGTTAATTCAACCTGCCCAAGGAGCCTTTTTGGAATATTGCCGGATCTAGGCTTTCGAGACGGTAGTCGTCGAATTTCATCCAGGTATAACTCTCCTCAATAAGCGCATCCACCAAGAGTAATTTGTGCAGTTTCAGTTCGCCTTCAAATTGCTTGAACTCTTTGTAGTGTGCAGTTTTAAGCAGTCGCCCGGAACGGGTATAGAACTCCCCTTTTAAGGGTATATTGCCCTCAGCTTCGGCCATCCATACTTTTACTTTGTCATAAGCAACACCGGAGGCCTTGGCCGACAAACTCAGAACCCAGTAATTGTCCCCGTCAATGGTTTCCTGCCCTTGCAGTTCCGCCGTGTAATCCCGGGAGAAATTTGCCCCTACCACATCGCCGTTACTGGTCTCCCCGATTAAACGCTGGGAGGGCGCAATCCGGATAACCCGACGCGTACCGGGAATATAGAGCCACATATTGGCACTCTCTTTTAGCATTGCCCTGCCCTTTTCCCGAGCCGGTGCTAAAAACTGAATCAGGGATTGATCGTTAAATACTTTGACACTGAGCTTATTGGTGCGGGGTTCCTTGTCCTTCTTATAGCTGATATTGGTAATATCAAAGCTAAAGCCCTGATCCCTGAAGCCGCGAAAGTCATCTAACTTGTTAACCAAAGACTCAGCCGAAACAGATGCATAAGTTGAGTGGCTAAGAAAAAGGCCGGCTAGCGCCAATACCCAGCCATAAAATGGGTTTAATCTATTCATAGGAGTTCCAACCTAAGTTCCATAACGCAAAATCAAGTAAACCTAAGCGCTTTCACCACCGGCAGCCGCGACGCTTTTATGGCAGGGTAAAGGCTGGAGACCAGTGAAATACAAAAGCCCAACAGGAATGTCTTCAGCAGAATAGCCGGTACCACAAATACGCGGATAGGGTAATCCTGAGTGCTACCCGGTGGTCGCGGCATCATCCACTCGGCATAGGTAATTCCCTTGGCTGCCAGGGCACCAATCAGCAATCCCAGCAGACTTCCGATCAAACCGAGAAGAAGTGATTCCAACAAAATCAGGTTTACAACCTGGCGGGGAGTCCCGCCCATAGCCCGAATAGTGCCCAGCTCGCGGGTGCGCTCCATTACGGCCATCAACATAGTATTGGAAATACTCAACGCGACGATAACCAGCACAATGACAGTAATAAAACCAAAAACTCCGTTAAACAGGCCGACTACCTGATGGTAGTAACCGGCCAGTTCTTCCCAGCTTTTTATTTCCAAATCCAGGTTATTCTGGGCAAATACATCGGTCAGAGTCGCAATTGAGCTAGATGTGAGTGCGGTCTCCTCTAATAAAACCACTAACCGGGTAATATCCGAGGTGTAGAGCAGCTCTTGGGCCAGAGGTAAATTCACCCTGAGCAGGCGATCATCCAGTTCCTTAACCCCGGTTGTGATTACCCCCATGACCTGTACATCTACGGCATTGATAGCCCCATCCTGGGTGCTGGCCAACAGGGTCAAGTAATCCCCAACCTGAACATTCAACGCATTGAACAGGCCTTCGCCAAGATGGGCAGCGGAAATATCCTCAGGAAACAGGTCATCCCCCTGAACAATCTGAATTGCGGAGGAAAGCATCACCTCTTTCTCAGCATCGATACCAATACCGGTAATGGCGATCGATTGCTTGCCATCGCTGAGCAGGCCATTGAAATTAAGGCGGGGCGCCACCACCAGTGTATCCGTCTCACTTTCTACCACACGGGAAATTTTCTTCAGATCCC
This sequence comes from Microbulbifer regidiadema (SeqCode), assembly GCF_052466995.1. Taxonomy (NCBI): domain Bacteria; kingdom Pseudomonadati; phylum Pseudomonadota; class Gammaproteobacteria; order Cellvibrionales; family Microbulbiferaceae; genus Microbulbifer; species Microbulbifer regidiadema (SeqCode). Next base: position 1,297,902 of record NZ_CP174297.1, read on the forward strand.
GGTCAGCAATAAGGTATTTTTCCGGTTCCGCCTTGCCAAACTGGTTATAACCCCTGGCATAGATTTGTATATGGCCGAGCTGCGAACGAATCATACTCTCCCGCATCCCCTCGTACATCGACTGAACAAAACCGCCAAAAATAATCAAGCTGGTACAACCGAAAACGATCGCTGCCAAGGTAATCAGACTGCGGCGCCCGTTACGCATAATGTTCAGCAGTGCAACTTTCCACCCCAACCCCATGGCTAAATACTCCCCAGCGCCTGCTTGGCTTTAACGGACCATTCGGTATCCGACTCCGCCGCCACCTTCTCCCAGAGAAGCCTGGCCTTATCGGCTTGTTTATTGCGGTTGTAGGCCTGGGCCAGGTAGAACTCAACGAAACCGAGAAATTCTTTGCCGAACTGGCTGCCAACCTGCTCCCTTACCAGGGCCAAATCTTCGACAGCGTAGCGAGCTCTTTTAAGGAAGGCCGGCATATTGGCACAGTTGATCCCCCGCTGGAGGCGGGCGCCGAGATTGAACGGAGCTTGCTTAACCGCTCGATCCATTATGCGATTGCCCCGCCGGGAGAACAGCGATAGTTTTGCCAGTCGATCCAGATAGAAGCTGGATTTAAATGAAGTTGTCGACCCCAGTGCGGCATTGAGTTCAGGATCATCCGGTAGACTTTCTTGCAGCGACTGCATCAGGGTTTCCAACTCCTCGACCGCCTTCAACTCCGTATCTTCCATCGAAGTCAGACGTGCGAGCTGGGCCAGGTAGGCTTGCTTTTTCTGCTCGCTGCTCATTGCCTCATTAACGGCAGAAAACAGCGCTTCCCTCTCACTATTGGTAAACGGAATCGGCGTTGGGTAAATGTACTCTTCCGCCAGGGCCGCAGCAGAAATTAATAGCAGGACTGAGAAAACCGATAGCACTCTGGCTAACGGGCCCCGGACCAACAGGTTTTTTACCACTGTCTTCATGCAATAGCCTCCTGAATAAGGGCTTGAGCCGTGCCTGTGTCTTCTACCAGGTGGCCATCCCGTACGGTGATTACCCGGGATGCCAAGCTGGTTACATAGTCGTCATGGGTGGCCACGATAAAAGTGACACCCTGCTCCCGGTTGAGCTGCTGCATAAGGCTCATAATGCTCTCCGATGTACGCGAGTCCAGATTGGCTGTGGGTTCGTCAGCGAGTACCAGATCCGGTTTACTGACAATTGCCCGGGCAATCGCCACCCGCTGCATCTGCCCCCCGGAAAGCTGGGTGGGACGCTGATTAACCAGCTTGGCCAGTCCCACTGCCTCCAGCGCTGCCAGCGCTAGTTGCCTGGCGTTGGCGGCACCGCGCAATGTCAGGGGATACATAACGTTCTCTAGTGCTGTCAGCACCGGAATCAGGTTGAAAGACTGAAAGACAATACCAATATGCCGCCCCCGGAACAGGGAGCGCTGATGCTCCCCCAAACTGCCAAGATTGACACCGTCAATATGAACAGACCCGGAATCACACTGATCCAATGCCGATAGCAGATTCAGCAATGTGCTCTTACCGCTACCACTGGGCCCTTTCACTGCGAGAAATTCACCCCGATCAATAGCGAGGTCTATATCTAGCAGTGCATCGACCCAGAGATCACCCAAGCGATAACGCTTGGAAACACGCTTAAGCTCAACCAACATCAATTTTTACCCAAGGTCACGGCCATCTGACTCAACTGCTCACAAGAGGCCTGCATTGTGACGGGACAGGGAGCCATAGCCATGGCTTTTTGGTAATAGCCCATTGCTACGGCCAAATCCTCTCCCTTCTCACCCGCTTTAACCCAATAGGCATTGGCTAAAGACAAGTACACAATTTGTTCTATGGCGGTGGGGAGGCTATCCGGCTCCGAATCTATCAGCTCCATAAACCAAGCTTCATCTTCGAATACCCGCTCAAAATGGCCACTGACTTCCCCCACATAAGAAAAAGTAATCAGGCGTATCAGGCGTACATTGAAATCTGCACCGGCATTGAGACCCGCTTGATCCACCTCGTTCATGGCATGGCGCAAGCGGTAGAGCTTGTAAAGCCCCATGGCGGGATCGAACATCGCACCTGCGCGCTTACCCTCATTGGAGTAGTAGGCCGCACGTATCAGCATATCGTCTGGCTGTTGTTGATGCACGGCGGCAAGCAAGTGTGCCGCTTTCTCAAGCTCGTTGTGGTAGCTAAATAGCTGTCCAAGCTCCAGCATTAAATCGGGATCAGTTCTATTTTTCGCAATCTCCTCGCGGAGAAATTCTACCTGCTCCCTCTCATCCTCTGAATAGGCAACTTTAGCAAACTCAATGGGAGCAGCACCTGAAAACCAGGCAATAATATTGCCAATAAAAAAACTACTGATAAGAATAGTAAGTACTTTTTTAAACATTGACCGCCCCCAAAGTACGTTAAACTTCTACTGAGTTTTCAAGTAATTGACCATCCATCTCGCTCAAAGTGGTGTGCTCATCGAAAACGAGGTTTTCGGGGCTCATCACTCCGGGGTACAGCTGCTCACAAATCAAGATCACCTCAACAATATTCAGGGAATCAACCCCGAGCTCTGCAATGGGTGTATCTGCATCGACAGCATCAACATTCAGCATAAGAGCTATTTGTTCACAAAGCTCTTGTACCTTGCTCTCTACAACTGCTGTAGACATATTTACTCTCCAGTAAAATTTCCTGTTTTTAGGTGGTTAAATCGCAGCAAGTAGTCCAACGTTAAGGTAAAGACACAGACATGCTGCTCGCTCTCTGAGTATTTCCGCTGCCGTTTTATAGCAGCGGCACTGATCATGGGTGGAATATAGAACCAGACTTTAGCAAGCCATGGGTTCCCATAAAAAAACACCCGCTGAAAAGATTCATAAATATTGCAGATAGGCTTATCGTCAATGGAAAACACAGGCGCTGTAACCCCCTCGTCGCCGGCACCATCAACGATTTCTACAACTTTCCCGGCATTCATCGCCAATATATTGAGTAAAAACTGGACAAAGGGCAGATAAAACTCTTGATAGATATACGCTTCTCTATCCAGGCTTGATCCTGAGCCCTGCCATATCTGATCCAGCTCACCTTGAACCCGGGCGGCATACTTTTGCAGGTCGAGACCTTCTACTACCCTACTCTTATGAGCTGTATTGAAAATTTTTGCCCGTTTATCCTGGTAGCCAACGGTTAAAGGCAAGTTCTGCCTACCCACTTTAAGATTCGATTCTTCTATTTCCGCTAAACGATTAGCGATGTGGGCATAAAAGGTGGAGTCAACCGGCGAAAAAAGCTTCGAGGTTACCTTGGGTAAACTATTGAACAGTTTATCCGTAGTTTGCTCTGGCGTTATCAGTGCGGCATTCAACTTGCCGGCTGGATGGCCGCCAGCGGAGAGCCAAACAAGCTCTTTGCCTGACACAATAATATCATCCCCGGGAAAGAGCATTTTCACTTCCTGTAGAAGGCTCTTTCTCTCTATAGAAAAGCCAAAATACTCGATTTCTATCAAGTAATGGCAATCTATTGTATCGGCACCAATATGGGGGAAAAATGCTAAGTCCTGCCCAACAAATAAGCTTTCGCCCTTCAGGCAGTAATAAAGGGGAAACTGAAAACTGTTGCCAACCTGTAAATGAAAGTGACTTTCATCAGTCCTTTTAATCGAGCCCAGTGATATCCCGTCTTCACTCAGCACGCTCTTCCAAGCGGCATCTCCCAAAAATGAGTTCAGTGAAATTTCTGCACCAACGGGTAATCGCTGCACCTTCTTCAAAGGCGCTTTATTGCTGCTTGATTTCATACTACAACCCCCTCCGGCTGCCGCATCAATGTTGCCAACCAGCTGGAAATAGGTTTTGCCGAAGCTGAAATAGCCGACATATGGGTAGCTCTGGGCAATTCAGTGAGCCCCGCTTGAATATTCGGGGACAGATACCAGTTCAATACCGTATACAGAACCTGTGTATCCAGTACTTCATCCTTCTCCCCGACAAAAAAATGACAGGGCACCGTTAAGCTGGCAAAGAGTTCGGAGTAACGATCCACGTTATAGGCACTGAGCAGGTTAAACGTACAATCCAATACTCGTCCCTGATTCCCAGCAGCGGACCCCACCGGTGGAAAACTCAATACCGACAGTTTTCTCAATGGGGGAAACAGCAGTGCCAGCCAATATTTCAGTATCTTGATTTTAGGTAGGTTCTGGTCCCCGGCAGACGCCCTGGGGCGCGTATAGTGACGCCGCCTTGAGTAGCGAATGTAATACTCAAAACCAGACACGGGAATATCATATTTCCTGGTTTCCTCGGACTGAGTCAGTGGCGGCGCAATGGCAAAAAAACCGGCGATATCTTCACTGCTATAGAGATGCAGATACTTAAGTGCAACCAGCGACCCGGCACTATGCCCTCCCAGCACGAAAGCCTTTGCACCCCTCTTTTTCAGCTGCTTTATCAGATCGGCAAGATCATCCTGTAATTGATCGGAGTAATCGAGGTCACCCGGAACACCTTCGCTCTTGCCGTGGCCGCGCCAATCTGGTAAACAGACACTAATGCCACTGCGGTGTACCATCCGCCCAAACATTAGATACCACTGACTACTAAACGTACTCCCGTGTAAACAGATAAGTACCAAATCAGATTCATCCGATGGCAACCAGCGAAATGAGAGCTTTTTGCCATCCCGTGCTTGAAAGAACTCCTGGTTCACACAGCCTCCGAATCCACAAGTGCAGAGTCTATTTCCTCAGTCTGCATAGCTTCCCGCTGGTCTACCACCGATTCCATGATGCTATCCGGCTGACTGCGGGCAAAGGCGAGAAATACAGGAACCATACTGGGGATTGCGATATATTCCTGTGTCTGCATCCAAATTGATTTCGCTTTTTTATTAATCTGCGTGAGCTCTTCTTCGGAGTAACTAGCGGAAAAATCCACGATCTCAAGCATATCCGTATGAAAAGAGGCTTCCGATACAACAACACTCACTGGATGATCTATCTCTTCATTCACTAAGTCTGTCAGTTTGGAAGAGGTTTTCTCAAGCAACCAACTGAGGTCATCCCCATTCATATTTGGCCGTTGCAGTAAATCGGCAAAAGTAATCGCCTGCTGAACAACCATGCGATTTGCCAGTTTGGGGAGGTCGAGTCGCGCCTGCACAACACTCAAGAAAATCTCAGTCCAGAGTTTAACCCGCAAGTCAATGCGCCAACCATCTCGGCCCTGGGTTCCCATCAGGTACACAAAATACTTGTAGTGATCGGCACCCGATTCAAAGAACCCCTCATCATTTCTACGGAAATATCGATTCTGGGCCTTGAGCTCTTTTGCGGTCTCAATCAATAGGCGCTGCAAAATTAACTCTAAGGCCATATATCCACGACGCAGGTAGCTCTTGCGCAGCCAATACTCCTGGTCCAGATAATTCCCGGACATATAATCCCAGGCGCTCTCAAGAAAATAGGCTGCGGTATTGTAAGCCAGCAGTGAGGAGCACAATTCCGCAGAATCAATCACCGGGTACACATTCGCCACGTGGGCATAGAGCCCCTGGTAAAACTCTTTGACGACCTGATTGGCGATAGGTAATTGGTCCGCAAGGCGCTGTTGCGCTTGCTTGCGATCACTATCTGCAATATCGGCAATAATATATTTACAAATATGATCATTGAACAGTGCGATCATATCCCCACCGCCACTAAACAGTGGGTCAAGAAACATGGAGGAAAATCCAGAGGTCGCCCAGCGGTCGGCAAAGATAAACTCATCAGCCCTGTAGGCGAGCTGCCCCCAGGCCTCAAAATCCACAAGTTCAGCGCCATCTAACAGCTCTGAAATTGCTCTGTAGGCCATTAAAAACTCGAGAAAATCCTGTTGTTTTGTTGGCGGCTTATCAAATTTACTATTCTCACCAACAATCCCCACACTGGTATAACCACCACTTAACGGGATAAACCAAACCCAGTAGCCATCCCCAGAAAAATGATTGGTGGAAAGGAAGCGTCCAAACGCCTTCTTGCGCCAACTCTCATCTCCCATGGAGTCAATATCCCGGATGTTCTTGAATCGCCCCCAGGCAGAGAAGTGCTTCGGCACATTCTCTATGCGCGTGAGCTTCTTATGCTTTTTGGCAATGCGGTTTCGGCCACTGCAATCTACCAGCCAGCGGGTATTGACAAGGGTACTGGCACCGCTGTCAATAAGCTCGACAGAGTGAAGCTCATCCCCGGGTAGTATGCTAAGATTTTTCGCTTTTATACCCTGAACAACCTGTATGCCATTGTCCCGATTCATATCGACAAGGTCACACTCCAATCGCGCCCGGTCAATTTGAAAAGCGGGATGGGGCGGAATACTGGTGGTTCCATGCTCACTCATCTCAGTCAATGACAGTGTGTGCTCTGGATTGTCATAGAAAAAGCGAAGACCATTTTTCGGCAGGTGATTTCGATATAGGTAATTCACCAAACCCAGTTGCTTGATAAAGTAATGGCCAGTCATCTCCACTGTCGCTTCGCCGACTTTGGCCTTGAACTCGGTATTCGCCTCAACAACCAGGATGGTTAAATCATCTTTATTGAGCTTAAGCTGGCGGGCCAGTGTCAGACCGGCCCAGCCACCACCAATAATCACAACATCGTAATCGGACTGTAGCTGATCAAGCTTACTCATGAAACAGTCTCCATGTTTGACAACAATGAATTCCAAGCAGAAGCGTCCATTTCACAGAAGGAGTCATTATCCTGAAGAATGTCTAGAACAAGCTTGGTGCGGGGTAACTCGTTGCGAATAAAAAATTGGGCACTGGTGACTTTTGAGCGATAAAATGCTTTATCGGTCTCTTCTAATTCCTGACTCAACTTATCGGATGCAGCGCACGCAGCCTCCAGCAGCAGCCAAGCCAGAGTGATATCACCGAGCATATGCAGCATGCGCGTACTATAGGCCGGGATCTTAAACATCTCTTTGTTTTTTACCCAGCTATGCACCAACTTCAGCGCCGTTTCGAAATGCGTAAAAGAATCCTGTAAGCGCTCGAACTCGGCCTTAAACTGCGGGTAGTCCCCGGCCCGATTGAAGAAACTCTCTATTTCCGCCTGATAAAATTGGAATAACTTGCTGGAATTACCCAACCCCAACTTATCCCTGATCAAGTCCTGACTCTGGATATAGTTAGTTCCCTCCCAGATTGCCAGGACTTTAATGTCTCGCGCGTACTGTTCGATACCCAGATCTTGAAGATACCCCTGTCCACCACAGGTTTGGATGGCGAGCTCACAGATACGCCAAGCCTGATCACTGATATAGGCTTTAACTACCGGAGTTAACAGGTTCATTAAGCCCTGATAGTGGGCAATACGATCCTTTTTGTTGTCCTGCCCCTGGTAGATCTTCACCAAACTTTCTGACAGGGTCAGCTTAGCAATCAGCGCTCGACAGCCCTCCACCTTGGATTTCATTTCAAGCAGCATCCGCTGAACATCCGTGTGTTCAACGATATTGACCCGGCTTGCCGTAGAGCTAAAGCTCTCGTGAAATTTTTTGCCCTGTAGGCGCTTGGTCGCATAGGAAAGCGCATTGTAGTAGGCCGAAGAGGCCATACCCAGGGCGTAGACACCGGTGCTAATACGGGCTTGATTCATCAGGGTGAGGAACTGCAATAAACCTACATTCTCGCGATCCCCCAGTAAGTACGCCCTACACGGACCATTGTCACCAAAGCGTAGGTGAGTGTTTGCACACCCCTTAAAGCCCATTTTTTCCGCTAGGGAAACACATTCAATGTTATTAAACTCACCGAGACTGCCATCTTCTTCAACCCAGTACTTAGGCACTATAAAGCAGGATAAACCGTAGGTGCCCGACCCGCTTTTCTCTCCGCGCCCCATAACGAAGTAAACAGTATTTTCGGTTAGATCGTGCATACCGGCACTGATCAAATATTTTTCACCGGTTAACAGGTAAGTGCCATCCTCCTGGCGAACGGCACTGGTCTCGACAAGAGATACATCACTTCCCGCCTGGGGTTCGGTTAAACAAAGACAAGAGGTCCATTCCGAGGTGGCTAATTTATCCCTAAATAGGGATTTCTGCACATCGCTGCCGTATTTCTCCACCAGAGTGGAGGATGGCAGACAAAACCCACCATATGTCATAAAGCTTGGGTTTGCTCCCATAAACATTTCCAGGAGCATCTGCATTACCAAGGGGGGGATAGTGGTATTTTCCCCGTTTTGAAATGAGGAGATATCTCCCCAGTCACGCTTAAACTGCTGCCACATCTGCGGGAATGCGCTCGGAAGCTTTACTTCTCCGCCCTCTAAACGGCAACCCTCTCGATCTGAAGCCTGATACCCCGGGCCGAGAACTTCATAGGAGAACTTTTTTGCCCTAAGTAAAATTTCATCGAGAACCTCTGGCGAACACCCGCTAAACATTGGATCATTAAACAGGACTTTCGCTTCATGGAACTGCGCTTCAATAAGAAATTTAAACTCTCTTATGTCCGTTTTATAAATATTATTATCCATGCTTTGCTCCTTGATACTTCAACAGTGTGCGCCAACTACTTGCATTTAGTGCCCAATCAAATATCTGATTGTGTCTCCCCCGGTAAATCCGCTTTGGATACCTTAAGGCCTCGCGAATGAGTAGTAGGTGATCCTGCTCGACAGTCTCACCCATATGCTGGGCCGCATTAAAATCGATATAGGCATCTTCCAACACCAGCGTTTCAACATTAATCAACCTGGAAAGAAGCCCTTGAAATTTTGCCGAGGGGACATCTATTTTTAGACAACCGACCCTGCCACCACCTCCCAACGTAAGCAGCCATAGATCAGTCATTTTTTGCTCAACGTAGTAGCGAATCAGTTCGGCTAGAGGTTTAATACTCAGATAGTGCCAGCCATCTTCTTCAATACTGGGTAGCCAGGTAGATCTTTCCGTATCCGCGAAGCCTTTAAGCAAGCCCTTGGCCCATCTAGAGCGAATATCAAAAGAAACCACCTGCGTATCGCAGTTTGAGTTGGTAGCAATGATCTGCTTAATACTCTTTATCAGCTCTGGCCCGCCACTTAACGACGGCGCCTGTGAGAGGATGTCACAACTGGATATTTGGCAGAGGTGAGAGTCACAATACTCGCGACACACCCAGGTAGCAGATACTCCCACAAGAACATTAAGACCATCCTGATCGGGCCCGACACCAATCCCCAGGGAGTCCAGGCACTCTTGCTGCCTCTCTTTCCCCAGCTCAAGATTCAAAATCAAAGCGTCGCGCTCACTACACTTGGAGTAACTCAACACTGCCGCATGAAAGCTGGTACAAGCACTGCCAACAAAGCAGATCTTATGTCCATCGTCTTCAAGGTCTGCTATAAACTCAACAACCCGCTTATCCTGTAGAACATTCGCCTCCCCAGCAGAGACCACATAGATAAGCTCAGGCAAAAGATCAAACTTATCCAGGTGACACCTTAAGGCTTGGAGCAACTGATCGACCGCTCCATCACTTTCAACCCATAGGCTTTTGATAAACATCTCTATGCTGTCCCGTCTATGGTGTTTCTTGTTATATCACCGAAACCGCACTGGATAAGTAGCTTGGAAAGCTCCTCAATGAAAAAATTCTGACAATCACTCCTCATTGCCAGCCTGATTTTTAGCTGGTTGGTTCCCGCTTCAAAGGGGTGACGGACCAAGCTATCTTCGATTGCGATATAGGGCTTTCCCTCGCTAACCAATATTGCTTCTTCTCCGATGAGATCATGAAGCATTAGGACTGTATCCTTTAATAGTGCAGCTGGCATCCGCCCTCCGGCGGGCATCTGCATTCTGACCAGGACTATATCGATATCTAAATCCACAGATTCAAGGTGCTGTAGAATATCCAGTAGTAACTGGTAGTGCTCCGCATGATTAAGCAAAACGGGACTGGTATTAACCGGAAGATTAGATAAAGCGAGAAAGTCTCGCTCATTCCGCAATGGCAGCATTTGTGCTACACAGGGCTTCAATGAATCGGGATACGGATTGCGCTCAAGAGTGGCTGACAGTTCAAGAGTATTCATCACACCGCCTCCATAAGACAAAACTGGCTTTGCTGATCGACTGTAACCTCTACAGTGCAGTAATAACCATTAAGTGCGATTGAACAGGCCAGAAACTTCTCTGGTTCCTGAAATCCCTTTTCCACTCCCTGGCAGATAATGTTTAGCCAGGGGTCACTGCCAAAACAATGCCCCCAGCGATCGTGTAAGTCTGGCAATTTGACATTGGCCGCCAGTAATTTTGTGAAAATTTGCCGAATATTCTCCGGAAAGAAAGGCAAAGATAGGGTCAAGTCATTTCGCCCCATAACCATTTTGCGGATGACTGTGGCAAATTCCGGGGTTGTATTGTAAGTCAGCGTACAGGATGCATTAAGCTCTACATTGCCAGCATCTCTCACTTCGAACAACAATGTGCAGAGACCAAAACCACTATCTCCCCAGTTATCATTCTCTCGCCAAAAACTCAAATCCAGAACATTGGCATCGAGGATACTCACAAGTAAATAGCGAGCTTTAGGGCTTTGCTTTAAATAGTGCCGCAAGCTATAACCCCAAGAGGCGCACTCATAGGTATTAATAAAGCTGGTAATCGGTGCCCTTGCATCATCTCCATAATTGAAGTCCTGCTCACTAACCGCCGCAGAACTCAAAGGGAGTTCAATCATAGTTGAACATAAAAAGTGGCGATCTATTTGTGTATCTTTTACTTCCGGTGCGGCATCCAAAACACTATCGGTCTGCCTGCGGATAACCTTGGCAATATCAGCAAAGGCCGTAGACACATCACCACTGGTTAAAAATGTGATTCCTTCAATAGGAGTAAAAGCCGCAGAGCGCAGATACAAACTCATACCCGCAGCCCCTTAAATTTGCTGTATATCTCAAAGAAACAGCGATATGAACTGCCTTCCATTTTTGTAAATGCCAATAGATCGCGCTGGCGGTTCAGGGATTTGATTTTTCCTGACAAAACCAAATTCAATAAAATCTCATTACTGGTAAATTTTGTTGCCAGAACACGGTTTACACTGTGCATAGAGAAAGTAGTTGCAGCCACTTGCTCGTTACACAAGTGGATAAGGTATTCTATATGGGCCTGATCATCACTGCTCAACTGAGCTTCTTTGCAGTCGTGCAACCACAACACAAAGTGCATCAGTGATTTGACAAAGCGCGGGCGAACCAGTGTTAAAAATCGGTTTACACTGCCCAAGCCCCCTTTGCTTAGCAGCATATCCTTGGTAATTGGCACTTTACCTTTACAATTACCCAACTGTAATGCGCCATTTAAAAACGGCTCTCCCGCAGCACTCTGCCGCAGTTGGCCACAGAGTTCTGGCGGCAACATCACGGTCAGGGGGAAGGGCCTTCCCGGCTGCTTGGTAACCACCATGGCGAAACCTAGCTGCTGTGCCTCGATACCGTGGATCTTGTCGACGTTCAGGAACATCTCACCATCGGCTTCAACCAGCTCAGTTTTCCACCCCATAAGACTTGGACCGCCTGGATCTGTCATCAGGAAGTGGCCAAAGATCCCCTGCTCTACCCACTTATTGACTTGAGCCAGCTGATCTTCTGTGGCAGTTAGACTCAGCATAATTGAGCCAAACAAGCCGATCATATTGTGAAAGTGGTTATCCAAACCTTCATCACGTACAGAGTCAATTATCTGATCGATAACAAAAGTCTGCTCAAATTGTTCCAATGGCTGCTGCACCGAGGCCTCTCTAAGCGGTGCGAGTTCCGCCAGGGAGTCTTCAATAATCATTGAAGCATCGAATAGCCGAGTACAAGAGTTTTCTAGCAGTGATTTTAGCGTGCTGGGCACTGGCGAAATACTGGACAATTGGTTAACAATAAAGCTACCTAGCACCGATTGCATTTCCATGATTTACTCCACCAGATAAGAAGTTGGGGCCGGCAATTTAAGGAAGGGGGCAACGGTATAACTCGCATTGTAGGCACCGCAACCATCAAATAGGGCTAAATCCCCTACTTGAAGATCAATATTATTGACCTCTCCAATCACATCCTCCTTATTACACGAAGTACCCACAAGAAGGACTTTCTGGCCATCCCCACTCTCGTCGAGAGGGATAGCATTGCGCAATATCAGTGGTTGCTGGAATCGTTTAAAGGTACTTTCAGTTTTAGCCAATAGAAAGTTTTGCGCCATTCCGCCATCGCATACGGCATACTTATCACCATCAATGCTCTTTATATAGCGAACTTCAGTTACAAAATAACCCGCCGACCCCATAATTGCCCGGCCACTTTCGTGAACAATGCTGATATGCGCAGGAAATTCAGACATCAAATTTCTGTATTGCTCAAAATCAAAGCCCTGTTCCCGCCAATTGGGGTCAAATCCGCCACCTAAATTAACCAGTGACAGGGGGTATCCCAATTGTTCCTCAAACTCACCAACGACCTGTAAGGCTACTCTGGCAGTATCAAAAGCACCTTTAGTAAAGGAGTACGACCCCCTGAACAAGTGAAAGCCTGAAACCGGGATGTCATGCTTCTTGCAAAACGCCAAAGCTTCTAGGCACCCCTCCCAATCCAAACCGAAATGATCTTTCCTCAGCCCCTTTAATTGGCTATCAAAGTGAGCCAAGATCGTAGGGTTAAGCCGCAAAACAACAGGATTGACCGCACGCCTCGCCTTAACTTCCTCAATAAGCGGCAATTGGCTTAAGTTATCGATAATTAAATGACACTTACTGGCAATAGCCGCACGAATAAAACTTTTATCGGCCGATGGGTTATTGATAAACCGAGGGCTCTCTCCCTTAGGCAGTAGGTTTAATTCACCAATAGAGGCTATTTCAATACCGTCCGCAAAGATATGTCCACAACGGAGAATTAAATCAAGACAGCTATTGGCTTTCAGAGAGTATATCAGCCCCGTACCCAGCGCTTCCTTGAGATCCCTATAATTATCCTGAACAGCCTTAACGGAATAGATATAACACGGTGTAGATAACTGTTTCGATTTTTCACCCAACTGTCGAATCAGCGCATCTGACAGAGCACTCATAACTCCCCCAAGAGTCAAACATAGAGTTTTTTATTTTTAATAGATTAAATGTCTTATATTTCAGACAGCATCTCGTTTAAGCAAACCCAATCCACTAGGGGTGAACTTGTAAAGCTTGCTCAATATGCTTTCTATCGACCTTGCTATTCGCTGTTAGCTGAATACTATCAACGAACTTAATATCTCTCGGCATATAGTCAGCATCTATATTCGCCTTCAGCCAAGTACGAAATTGCTGCTGATTATCAGCTGTATTGTCATGTAGCTGCACTACGCAGGTAGCCACCTCATTTTCCAACTTATCTTTGGTGCCAACGACTGCATTGAGATGCACTAATGGACACAAGTCGATATGGTTTTCCAGCTCCTTTGGAAATAGGCAAAACCCGCCCTGTTTGATCAGGTCTTTTGAGCGCCCTTTAAAATAGAAGAATCCATCTTTATCACGGTTAAACAGGTCTCCCGTCGCCAGCCAGTTATCATCCCGGTATTGACCGGGGACCATTTCTGCGCCGCCTTGAGCTGCTTGATTAAAGTAGCCCTGCATCACTGCCGCACCCCTGACATAGAGCTCGCCCACTTCAGAAGCCTCAGCCTCTCTAAGCTTTGTGGCGTCTGAAGCAGGGACAAAGATACGAGCATCCAAGCCCGGGATCGGTTTTCCAACCGAGCCCATTTTTTCCTCCCAAAGCTCAGGCTCCAAGTACAGAGCTCGCTTGCATTCAGTCAAGCCGTACATGGAAAAAACATTGAGATCTGGGCAATACTCCTTCCAGGAGCGAATCATATACTCAGACAGGTGTCCGCCAGTATTGGTAATACTGCGCAAATCACTCAGGTTCGGCTTAACCAAGTTCACTAATTTCACCAGAGCCGCGCCCATTGCCGGTACAATTGGCAGAACAGATATACGCTGATCTGCAATCGCTTTTAGGGCCTGAATGGGATTAAACGGCTTGTCGTAGAGAATGGTGGTGCAATTAGCATATAGCGCAAATAGAACCTGGTAGAGACCATAGTCAAACGATAGGGGTGATAAACACAAAACTCTGTCTTGTACTTGTAGATCTAGATATTGACAAATTGATGCCAGGGAAACTAAGACATTTTGGTGGGTAAGCATAATTCCTTTCGGCTTACCCGTACTTCCAGAAGTATAAATAATCAGCGCCAGGTCAATCCCCGTAACCACTGGTGCCGTAGATATCTCAAATTGCCTCTGTTCCGCTTGAAAACTCTGTAAAAGTTCAACATTCCCAGCACGCCATAGTGCTTTGGCATTGCAATCGCGAGCGATCATTTCAATGGTGGAGGGTCCCAAATCCCCTTTTACAGGAACGACCACTAACCCCAACTGCCACGCGGCCAACATGATGGCAACCGCTTCTATTTCAGACTGGGTACAAACAACAATTCGATCACCTGCACGGAAACCAATTTCGCCACCACTAAGGGACAGCAAGGCATCCCTACAGTGAGTCGAGGTCAAAACTTCACCACTCAAACTTTCCAGGCGGCCTTGCCAACGATTTGCTACAACTCTTTCGAATAAGTCAGCAAGAGAAAACATTTTTAATCCATTTATTATTCTAAATTTTTCAATCTATCCCGGACAGAACGAAAAAAAACCATTCATATCGGCTACATGGGACGATCATTTTATAAAACGGATGACCCAATAATGACAAGCTTTTTTTGAAAATGCTCACGCCACACTGCCAACCTACTGAAAAAATATTCCACAAAAGCCAACTTCGATAGAAATTTCTCAACCTGTCTAAACATTACAAACATGACAAGCGTTAAATAATTAAAAAGATACACAAGCAGCCAATCAAACCTTCAACAAAAAACAAAAAGAGATCAAACAACAACTATCCCGCTAAAACAGCAACAACTGTCATATTTTCTTGGCGTGAAAATGATTTTATTGCAGCACTAAAAAAGGGAAGCCGCAGCCGCAAAGCCTATTTTTCAGGCCGCTATACCTACAAAAAATAAACACCCCAAATTTATTCACTTACCCCTAAAGCGAGGTTATAGAACGGGACAGAAAGCCTTTTCTCCAGCGAGAGGGTCACTTCCGGTGAGAGCCAGGTAAATATTTAGATTTACTAATGCAATAAATTTGAAAGTTGGGAACAGCTCCTACATAAGTGATCACTGCCCCCCAGACTAGCCAACTGGGCAAAATATCAACAAATCCTGCTTTAGCACACAAACCAGAGACTCCCAAGGCAAAGCAAAGAAACTGAAGTGAGTAGCAACTATGTCAGCTTATTTCCAATATAAAAATTGGCACGATATAACGCTAAGGGAGGAGGCAATACCACACACTTATCTATAACCAGCATCTTTTGTATCGGGGTCGCTATGTTGATTCGCTTGCTTCAATACGTATTTGGGCCGGCAAGCATCCTATTGCTTCTCATTTACACCCAGCCTATTTGCGCCGAGGTAAGTCCAGAAACCCTGAAATCTATCAGTACGCCAAATAAGGTTGAAAGCAGTCTCGGTGTTCTTGAGTTCCGCGATGGCGCCCCCTCCCCCCAAACCGCTGAGAAGCTGTATGACTATTTGGACCAAATGCGCGGAGTAGATAGCTTTCTCAAGGGAATTCAAGGCGCATCGGTACACGCGCTAATGAAAGGGGGCAGAGAACTTGGCGCCAAATCGGCCAATGAGGTTCTTATTTTCGATCGGCGGATCGACTCCGAACCTCTTCTTCTCACCGGCAGCACTTCAACAATTTATACCCTCGCATTTTTAGACTTAAAGCGGGATGGGCCAACCGTACTTCACTCACCGCCGGGGGTTATGGGCGCATTTAATGACGCCTGGTTCCGCTTTGTAGAGGGGATTGGTCCCTCGGGGCCGGATAAAGGACAGGGCGGGAAGTTCTTGGTACTGCCACCGGACTACAAGGGCAATATTCCATTTGGTCACTTCCCCCTCCACCCTCGCTCCTATCGCTTATGGGTGTTTATGCGCTCACCGGCCAACCAGCCGCTACAGGAGGCGGTGCAAAATATCAAGGATAACTTGAGAATCTACCCGCTCTCGCAACAGGGTAATGCTCCAAGAATGGTCTTTATCAGCGCTTCCGGGAAGGCATTCAACACTATCCACCCCAATGACTATAAATTCTATCAACACCTCAACGAGGTTATTCAGTACGAGTGGATTGGTATGCTCAATCCGGAAACGCGAGGCCTCTTCGCCTCTATAGGTATAGAGAAAGGAAAAGCCTTCAGTCCCGACAAAAGAATGACCAAAATTCTGACAGACGCAGTAGCGATCGGTAATGGTATTGCCCGCTCGATTGTCTGGTACCCACGGACAGACAAATCCCTTTCCGATATAAAAATCTACCCGGGCACAGATAGTGCCTGGGTGATGGCCTTTCCCGGTAAGAATATTTTCTTTAATGGCCCGGACGGCAAAACCATCAATAACGACGCAAGAGTCAGCTACTTTTACCCCTACTCCGGGGTCAGTCCCGCCATGGCGGCTATCGAGCCCGGCAAGGGGTCCGATTACGCCATTGCCTTTGTCGATGAGAATAAAGAGCCTTTTGACGGCGCAAAAAAATACAAGCTGCACCTGCCCCCCGAGGTGCCGGTCAATGCCTTTTGGGCCGTCAATATCTATGACAGCCAAACCCGCTCCCTGCTAAAGACCAGCCAGCCCTTCCCCGCAGTAAGCAGTCAATCAAAGGGGATTCAGCAAAATTCAGACGGCTCCTATGACATCTATTTCGGCCCCAAGGCTCCCAAGGGCTTCGAGAAGAATTGGCTGGAGACCCTCCCGCAGAAAGGCTTCTTTGTGATCCTGAGGTTGTATGGCCCCCTCAGCCCCTGGCTGGAAAAAACCTGGCGCCCCGGGGAAGTAAAGCCCACCGAATACTGAGGGAGCCTATCGGGCAGGATGACCGACCTTTACTGTGATCCCGAGCGCGCCCCGGATATAGCGCCGGTTAGACGCCTGCGATAATTTCTAGGGGTATCGGCAAACCAGCGGCGGCAGGCACGCTGGAATGTACTCTGCTCAGAGTACCCCAACAGGCCTGTAATCTGCCCTAAAGCCAAACTGGCATCAGACAAGTATCGAGTCGCGAGCTCCCTCCGCACAGCATCCAGCAACTCCTCAAACCTCAACCCCTCCGCAGCGAGACGACGCTGCAATGTCCTCGGGTGAAGCCTCAGAGACTCAGCCACTACACCCAGTTGTGATCGACCACTAGGCAATATTTCACTGAGCAGCTGCCGGATCTCTATAGCAAGGGCAACAGGCAGTGTCGCGCTCTCCTGCTCCAAGTGGTGAGCGGCCAGTCGCTCAACTACTGGATCGGCCGAAGGTAGTGACATATCCAGCAACCCAGCAGAGAAATCTATCGCGCAGTAACCCGAGCTAAACAGGACCTCACAGCCAAAGTAATTGCAGTAGTCTTCCCCCGCCATTTGCGGGCCATGGGGCAACAATACCTTCTGTGGACAACACTCAGACTCCACCAACATCCGTATCATTGTCAGTGTATTCCCCAAGACTTGCTCCTGAATCTGGCGGTAACGACCAAGCGCCGGGTCCAGCCAATCAAAGGCTATACGCAAAACCTTTCCAGCGCCAAGTGGCTGGAGATGCAAGCTCAGAGATGAACTGTGCAGAGAGAGAAAGCGCCTAACTGAGAGCAGCGCTTGTCGGGGAGTAGCAGCATTGCATGCCACAACCCCTATCCCACCCAGGCGATCTACCCCCTGCTGTAAAGCGAGGCGCAGCCCCAAGTCAGGACAACACAATCGAGCGGCGGAAATTTCCAGCAAGCGCGCAACGTCGACAAATGATAGAAAGCGACTATCTGCTGGGCCGA
Organism: Microbulbifer regidiadema (SeqCode); assembly: GCF_052466995.1. NCBI lineage: Bacteria > Pseudomonadati > Pseudomonadota > Gammaproteobacteria > Cellvibrionales > Microbulbiferaceae > Microbulbifer > Microbulbifer regidiadema (SeqCode). The sequence goes on from NZ_CP174297.1 coordinate 1,315,878, forward strand.
TATCACAAGGCATACCGAATTCAGCCAGGTAAACCTCCCCTCTACCCCCAAGCTGCTCCAAGAGTTCACAGTAGCCAGACAGAATACTGGCCCGCACAAAGCTACTCACAACTTCCTCCCCATCCCTGCGGCGTGGAAAGACAATGATTTGTCGCAATCTAACAATAATTTATTGGCACATCTACCCAGTCTATAGAGCATGAAACCAGGCGAGGGAAAGGCATTGTGAAATCGACTCATTTCGATGTATTGATTATCGGCGCGGGACTATCTGGAGTGGGCATGGCCTGTCATTTAAATCGCGAATGCCCTGGGCGCAGCTTTGCCATTATTGAGCGCCGAGCACAGATGGGGGGCACCTGGGACCTATTTAAATACCCCGGCATTCGATCCGATTCGGATATGTACAGTTTCGGCTATGATTTCCGCCCCTGGTCTGGAGAAAAGATACTCGCAGACGGCCCAGCCATCCAAAAGTATATTGAGACCACTGCGGAGCAATTCGACGTTAAAAAGCGGATTCACTTTGGAGTCAATTTAACTGCGGCGAATTGGTGCAACCGCGAGCGCATATGGATACTGAAAGGCCATAAAACCGTATCCGGCACCCCACTGCGATACAGCTGCAACTTTTTGATTGCCTGCACTGGATACTACGATCACAAAGAGGGCTACTTACCCCAATACCCCGGCGTGGAGCGCTATCGAGGGGAATTGATACATCCTCAGCACTGGCCAGAAAAACTGGACTATTGCGATAAGCGCATTGCTGTGATCGGCAGCGGAGCTACCGCAATCACTCTAGTCCCCTCCCTCGCCACCACTGCCCAACATGTCACCATGTTGCAACGCTCTCCAAGTTATATCATTTCGATTCCATCAATCGACAAGATTTCACGCGCACTATCAAAATTACTCCCAGAGTCCTGGGTTCACAGACTCGGTCGCTGGCGCAATATCAAGCTGCAACGCTGGATATTTAAAGCCGCCAAGCGCTGGCCTAATTTTATTAGAAAATTACTATTGAAAGATGTGAAAAAAAGTCTCCCGGACAATTTTGACCTTAGTCACTTTGAACCCAGTTACAAACCCTGGGATCAACGCCTGTGCGCAGTTCCCGATGGAGACCTATTCTCTTCAATCTGCTCTGGAAAAGTCTCTGTTGTCACCGATGAAATACAAACCTTCACCCAACAAGGTATCCAGCTTAAGTCCGGGCAGCAATTAGATGCGGACATTATCATCAGTGCCACCGGCCTAAAATTACAAGTACTGGGTGGTATCAAGCTCTTTATTGATGGTAACCCCATAGCGGTCAACGAAAAACTCACCTACAAGGCCATACTTATGGAGGGAGTACCGAACATCTCATGGGTGTTCGGCTACACCAATGCCCCCTGGACACTCAAAGCGGACATTAGCGCCCGTTACATTTGCAGGCTGCTCAAACATATGGACACGCACAGCTACCAGGTGTGTACCGCCGTAGATAGTGAGGGCTGTGCCGAACAAGACTCCGTGATGAGCAGCCTCAATTCCGGCTATGTAAAGCGAGCTAATGGAGAGCTTCCCCGACAGGGAACACGCTACCCATGGCGCCTGTTAAATAACTATGAGGAAGACTGCAAGATCCTCCTTGACTCAGCCATTGAAGACGAATTTTTAACCTTTACCCCCAGCAATAAGAGCGATCTGACTTCTGGGGAAGTTGGCAGCGAAGTCACCGCAGCAGAAAGTGGCGTTTAATATTTTCACAAACAGTAAAATATCAAGGATACCGGCCTGCCTGCATTTCACCCGGCAGGCAGGCCGGTAAACTGAATATAAAGCCTTCCTACTTCGCAGCACTATACTGCCAACTTGAGAGCTACCTCAACATCCCACTGAGCAAACCCACCATTCAGGTACGAGAGTACTCTCTTCATATAGGCTAACAAGGACGTTTCTATCCGATGAATAGACTAGAGCGAATGTAGTGGGGTTACTTTCTTTGCGGTACGCTTAAATACGACAGTGTAGTGACACACTAAATTTTGGGGAATTGGGCTATTTCTCTTTATAAGGCTTTGAATAGGATTAAAAATGTGTGTATAACATATCGCCCTACAGCGGACTCCCTACGTATTACTTCCGCATCCATTTATAGCGACATCCGTTGGTTTGGGAAAATTAAGGAGTGGAGTTAGTTTGGAAGACAGGATAATCAGATCATTAGTGGGGCTTGTTTGTGGTGATGCAGCAGGTAATACCTTTGAGTTTACTTCGAATCGAAAACTTGACAAGACTCCAAAAATAGAACCACCCTTCCTACTCCCAGCAGGTCAGCAATTCAATTATAAAGCCCCATTACTTTACACTACATAAGTTGGCAAAAAATAGACAACACTTTAATCAAGCTGATGCCTAGTAGCGCAGCCCATTAGGCTACCATATAAACTTAGGAGATTAAGAAAATGTGCATTTTTACTGGTGAAGTTGAGTCGGTAGAAAACACGAGAATATTCTCTCGACAAGACGGTTCACGACAGCTGATTATTTATGATATGTACCTCTCCGCAAAAGATGAAACTGCGATGGTATTACCTATTCCAGTCTCTAATTTTACAAGTGGCGCCCCCGTAGAGTTTATCGATCTTTCCAGTTATTCGAATATTTTCGATGACATTGAGAGTTTATTTCTCCAATGGCCGGCAGTATACCTTCAGGACTGTTTAAGCGCAGACAGCCCAATAGAGGTACATGAAGTAGGAGCCTATGAAGCCTCTTTCGTACCAACCCCCAATGATTTTAGGCGTTTAGATTCCAGATTCAGCTTAAGTGATACTTTTTTTGAGCAAGCGCCAGAATATTCAAATTATGGGTTTGTAGTTTTCAAACTAAAAGCTGGGAAAGCAAAGGTACACCCCATGGCTTTTTGGTTTAGGAAAGATGATGATGGGCAATTATTTTTCCCAACAAAACATATGCACAAAGGAATTGTAAATAAAAATGATACATACCACCATACACTGTATGCACAAGGGAATTTTGAAAACAATCAAGGCCTGACATCGGTTAATCTTGAGGAGAAAGTGAACAACCTCAACAATATTGAAAAAAGATCACTAGGATTAGTATCCAATAAGGAAAACATTCATAAAAAATCAATATACGGCGAACATGAAAACAAAGATATCTGGATATCAATCAAGTAATGTATAGAAAAAAGTCAATCGGGCCCTGCTAAGCGGAGCCCTCTTCGCCCGCTATTGTAGCCCAGCATTCCTATGAATCATTAGACTACTACAGCTGCCGAGAAAGTTTCAGTGAGTACACCGCTAACTTTATCATAAAGCTCAAGAAATTTCAGACTTCAACCAGTCTAGCTGAGTAAATTTTACACACTCAAAAGGAGGCTGGACTATTTATCTATGCGGGACTTTGAATAGGATTCAAAGGCGTGTATAAAGCACAGAACAAACACTATATGGATAAAATAATTAGATGAACGATAAATTTAATAAGTTACGCAAGAAGCAGATTATAGGGAGTATTATCTTTACTCCTGCTCTCATTGGTATTTTTGCTTCACTTGAAGCAATGGAAGGTGGAGTCGAGACCTTTGGCGGCTTACCTATAGTATTCTGGATGGCCGGATGCTCCTTAGCTGTGGCCCTGTATTTAATTTTTTCTAAATTTAATTGGCGATGCCCAGGGTGTGAAAACTATCTAGGCAAAGGCTTAAGTCCTAAGTTTTGCAAGAGCTGCGGTTTTGAATTGAGCTGATCCACATAACAAACTGCAGCATGACCGCCATCAAAAAATCAGACCGAGCAGTCGACACCATATTTCGGCTACCAATGCACTAAACATCAAGCATAAATTCACTCTAGATCAAAGGTCTTCATATTTTCTCAATGGCGCTTTCTACTCAGACAACACTAAGCTATCACCATGCAAAGCATCTACTTGAGGAGAGATATTTTGAGCTTAGCTGTGTCTACCTTGGTTAAGTTTGACCTTCTAGGCTTGGCGACAATAGAGCGGTCATAAACAAAGTAAATAGCCCCGACAAAGTCAAGACCCCTCTTGAGCTAGAACTTCTAGCAAAACATGACTAAAGACAATAAACTCAATCACAGAAGTAAGATTTTCTCTTAAATCGACCTTATACCACATAAAATAAAAATATTCAGGGAGCTTACAAATGAAAAGGAAAGGTGTAGCGATACTTTTAGGGGTGTTAGCGATTACCCTATTGACATATGTGATAACTCCAACCTCAACGTTATTTAAATTCATGATTAGTGCAGAACGCAGTATCGCCGGACTTGAATTGAAGCAACTTGAAGTGGGAGACCTTCATATTGAGTATCTACATGGCGGAAGTGGGACACCATTAGTTTTACTTCATGGGTTTGGTGCTGATAAAGATAACTGGAATAGAGTCGCCGGGCATTTAAGTAAAAATTTCGAAATTATTGCAATTGACCTGCCAGGTTTTGGAAACAGCACGAGCAATATTGAACTTGATTATGATGTGTTTTCACAAGTAGCCAGAGTTGACAAGATATTAAAAGCACTCAAAATCGAAAAAGTTGACTTAGTGGGTAGTTCAATGGGAGGTTACATTGCGGGAAACTATGCAGCACAATTTCCGGAGAAAGTCGACAATTTGTGGCTAATCAGTCCCTTTGGCGTTGCAGGGACCGAAAGAAGTGAAATGTTTTCTTCCATTATAAACGGCCAGCACCCTGTAGTTTTACCTCGAACAGAGTCAGAATTTCTCCAACTGTTTGATTTCTTGTTTGTTGAGCCGCCTTTTGTACCTAAGCCAATTATACAGCATTTGGCGTCAAAGGCCGAAGCCAGAGTTGCGCTAAACACCAAAATCTTCGGGCAAATACATAGAATGAAAAATGGAGTTCCACAGCCAGACTCACCGCTTGAACAAACATTGAGCGCTTATAAAGGCTCAGTCCTTGTCACATGGGGTAACAAAGACAGAGTTTTGCATGTTTCAGGGGCCAATACCCTTAAGCAAGCTATTTCACATGCGGAAGTTGATCTGATGAATAACATTGGTCATTTACCAATGATAGAAAGCCCTAAAAAAACTGCTGAAGCCTTTCTATCTTTTTCAGCAGCGCCATAGCTCATCCCGCTGCTACACCGCTCCACTGGACACACCTAGCAGCGCAGCATTTATTTTAATGTTAAACTCCTCAAGGTAAATTTAAATGAATTCAATAATGATAATCCATCCGTATAAGGTAGAGGGAATATGGGTATTTGATGACCCCAATGTAGGTCTAGTGCGAGAGCCATTTATAGACGATGCTAATGGCCTGATTGACATCATGACAAAGGAAATCTCCGATGCAGAGAATGGGTTTAATTTGCTATTTTCTGGCGCCAAGTTCCCAGGCTACCAATTAGAGCTCACATGGGATCGAGAGGAATTTGGCGGCAATTGGTATTATTCCAAAGCCCTGGACAAAGAGGCCTGGCTTTGCCCTGCATTATTCAAATACTTTGACGAGACACCCCAAGAGCTATACGGGCAATTTAAGTCAAAATAAACACAGGAGGATGACTACTTAAGGAAAATATAAAATAGCATTTATTTTTGGGAGAACTTCCTGCACCGCGCTTCTCTCACCTGTGCAACCCATACTAAATTTTTAAACACGCAAGGAAGCGTAATGTTTAATAACTCAAGCGCAAACATCTTTACAGACTTCATATTATTTATATTGATCTGTGCTTGCTGACGGACTGCCTGAGCGCTCTAACCTTGAATTAGTTAAGCTCAATATAATTCAAAGATAGACTTGAGGCCCTGTTCACTTTCAACTCATAGAGAAATTTCAGGCGGTGGTTTAATGGCTTATACCGCCAGCCATTCTGACCCTCTTTTCCAATAAATTATTAACTCGAGAAGACAACATGTAAAAAATAAAAGCACCTAACATAAAAACAGTCACTTCAATATCATTTCCTTCAGGTGCTTTAGGCGTTAATTCCAAGTGAAAAATCAAGTACTACAATAGCTCTTGCCCAGCAGATCCTGAGGGGGGCGAAACGACTCACCTAACAGCGATCACTACACTTAACTTCCACATTGGCTTTCAGAGAATCTGCTTATTTCAGTCACACACAAATCCTACTGACTCTATCAGGCGCTCCGTAAAAAATAATAACCTCTTTGAGCCTTGAGGACGGAATTTAAAAGTACGAAAGTACTAAAAGTCACCCATCAGTACTATCGACTTTATTTGTGATCATCTTAACAGTCGATATAGAGCCCGATATGATAGTGATTACTCATCATTGTATAAGCTAAAAGCTCTAGGGAACCTCCAAATAGCCTTAAAGACTCGCTTTTTGGAACTTTCAGGGGCGCTACAAAATTATTCAGAAACGTTCTAGTATAAAGATGCCAACCATTTTTTGTACCCCAGTCTCAATCTACTGGTACCGGCGCTTATAACTCCCCAAAAGTCAAAGACCATTTCGCAAAAGAGTGCCTTATGCATACGGTGACGGTAAGGTGTCGATCAAGAGGTATTTGTGAACGGCTAGACTATATTGCAAGATAGAGATTCAATAATTTCAATATCCAGTGTTTTATTGTGGTCTCAGTATTGTATCCATGGGCATGACACCTTAAACTTTTTCTTTGCTGGGTATCCAAAATAGTTTTAAAGTATATAGAAGCTGCTTTACCCTCCCCCTCTATTTAAGCACCTGTACCAATTTGGGGGGCGTTGATTGCTCGACCTTATTAGGAGCTTCAGTTGAGCAGACCCTCGAAGTATAAACAGGCGTGATAAATAGATACCATTTTTGAAGAAAAATATCAGACGCAATGGAGTAAGACTAATGAACGGGTTACAAAAAATTCTCATAGTATTAACTGTACCGATGGGCTTGCTAAATCTTTTCGGTGGATTTATATCCGGCATTTGGCTTGCCATACTGGGAGAGTGGGCGCTAATTGGGTATGGGGCACTTGTCTTACTCCTTTCAGGAATCGGGTTATACTTAGCATTAATCCCTGGAGATATTTTCGGCGAAATTGGAAAGGGCTCTTTGGGGAAATATAAGAATTTTCCACTCTATATATTAAGCATCTTATCCGTACTATATATTTTCTTTATACTAAGCGCCTGGTGTATTACTGTACTTGCTTTTTGTATGGAGCAGACCAACCATTCCAGTATAATTCCTGCATTGATATGGTCGTATTCCGTATCTACAGGCCCAATAAAAAGGTGGTCTGATAAGAGTGCCGAATCTGGAAATCCTCTTCCAGCAATCATATGTTTTTTTATACAGATTGCATATATATCGTGCATAATTGGGGTAACTGTTTGGGGCGCCGAAATCACACAAATACTTACAACATTCATTTCCGTGATGTTTGTTGGCTTTTTTAGCCTTTATTATATTACATATCGATCAGTTAAATTAGTTGCAAATAAGGCCTAGCAAATACATGGTCGGGACGTCCTCGACGTCCCGCTCAGAGAGCTTCCTCTACAGGACAGGTGCTTACTTATTAAGAGAGGCAAGAAAATATTAAATCATAAATAGTCTATCGAGCACGCAGAGGCACTCGATTTTAGATCTCACCAAGCCGGCCTAGATAGATAGTTTTTTACGGCCGGCCATTTCCAGGTAGTAAGTTAAATTTTACCTACACTCTTGCTAACACTACTCCGTACCTGTATTGACCCAGTGTTTATTAACTAGGCGGACCTATAGCTCCGTATAATATCCAAATGAATATTATTGATATAAGAAAGTCAACCGCTTCCGCTCAGGAAGAAATCAGGGTCTATAGTAGAGTTAGCTCAGCATTTCTGATAAGCTTTTCTGTACTGATAATTATCGGTGCCACTCAAAATCTCATGCTAACAGAAATTGGCAAGCCTGCTTGGCTCTGGCTATCGTAGGTACAATTATTTGGGTTATGGCAACCTTCTTTATCATAACCAATCACTACAGGAGATGTCCTGCTCTGTACACCTTTCACGCAAAATTCGCCCACAGCAAAACACTTCTGAGCACGATGTTAAGCAGAAATCACAAGGCAGTGAAATGATAATAATTTTAAGGGTTTTGCGTGGGATTGTCGGTTTCATAGGTGCCAGCAACGCAGTTAACACACTCCTTTCAATCTTACCATCACCTGAAGGTACAGAAATGGAGGCTAGTTCAGAGGCAATCCTTATAAAACTATTGATATCAGCGGTGTGCTTATCAGTATTTCTATATTCGAGGCATTTTATCAATCAGCGTTATCTGCTACAAAACGATAGTGACAAATTATATATCACGTCCCCGTGGAGCCTGTAGTACTTAACAACACCAAGAACTATCACCAGAAAAACTGACTGGACCTATATTCCGCAGCTTCGCTGCTCCATATCGGACCGTATTGCCGGCATTCTGCATCAAGATGAATATTGAAGAACTTTACGAAAAACTAAAATGAGATGAAGGTGAGCCGGGAGACTTCGGAAAATGCACCGAAACATTGGGCTGTGAAATTTCAGAAGTATTTAACTCTGTGCCATAACTTTTCACAAAGAGGCTCGAAACTGACGAGGTATCATACGTCGATGCTGATGCAGCAATGAATAGTGTATAGCCAGCAATGCTCGACTTTGTTATAGAGAATAATCTAGAAATTATAGAACCCTGCTATTCAGCATATTGCGCATTTGATGAAAGCGAGCACGATCACAAAGATGGTAGTGACCCTGCGGAGAAGCACACAGTGCCAGCCATCAGGGAGCTGCTGAAAAATTGATAAACTGGGTGACCGGTAGTTTCTAGCTACCACCCCATAATGAATTCCTACCCAGCGGTCACGCAACGAAATCAAGTCCGCCCTTTGGGAAAGTTATTTTTAAATGCAGTATGAATACCCTCAACTTTTGCGTTTCGCCAGTAATTTTTACCGGGTGATCCGCAGGTGACAGTCAGTGATTCACTCGCATCCATACGTAGTAAGTTTCGGGCTTTCATACTAACTTTTTCAGTAGCTCAACTTTGATTTGTAATTGACAATGGTGTTAAATAGCAGGGCATGAATAGAGAAAATCTCAATAAACAATATGGCCACCTAAAAGCAAGCCTGAATTACCGTATTGCAAAGCCATTCAGAGACTATGACTATAACCCCTATGACGAGGGTGAAGTCATAAAATTTTATAGTTGCAGTTTCTTGCCGTATGAAAACGGTTTAACTTTGTTCTGTCTTCGCAAAGGCCAGGAAACACAAATAAGGCTTCAGATTCACCCTGAAGAGCAGCAAGAAATCGCTCATAATCTAGAGCACTATTTTGAGGAAACTTAACAAATCGCACAAGCAAGGCAAAGTGCTATACGCTTCGCCCCTATCTATTACAGGCTAGCTCAGATACATTAATAACAAGAGATACTGGGCTTACCGTAACACTCTAGGGATTTCAAGTTTGTAGGCGGCCTCACCGGGTGAATTTTTGCCCCCTTTGATGCCCCCCCCGCATAAACCACAGCCTCAGCGCTATAAAAATCAACATCGTATTTTGGTTGAAATGAAGATTGTAAAAATTGAAGACAAACCTTTTCATGACATTATGTATCGATCTTCGGGAAGAGGTGGAGAGGTTCGTTCATTAACCCTGCCTTTTTATAGGGTGCAAGTTGATGCCTTGCCCAAGGGTTACTCTGCAATTGTGGCCGTTTCGGATTTACAAGGGAGGGAAGCTGACATTAAGAGTAACCGGTTAGTCGGTGAAGCTGTAGCCGAAGAACTTCTGCTATTAATGGAGTTAGGTGAAATCCCAGAAGTTAATTTAGTGTTACTGGCAGGAGACCTGTATGACTATCCTGACAGTAAAAAGTTGGGCGGAACTGGTGATGTTACAGCTGTTTGGAATGCTTTTTCTGAAATAACAGAAAATGTTGTTGGAGTTCACGGGAACCATGATACAGTTCAAGAGGAAATTCTTGCGGCAAATGTGAGAGTTTTAGATGGCGAAATTCAGGCTATCAACGGATTAAATATAGGCGGCGTATCGGGGATAATTGGCCGCAGCGGTAGGAATCAAAGAAAATCAAGCACTGAGTTTAATAAGGCTTTACGTAAAGCGGTAAATAACAAGACAGAGATTACACTCTTACATCAGGGCCCTGATGATCCGCTTAACAGTCAAATTGGTGAGCCACTGGTTCGGGATTATTTAGAATCACAAGGTTCTTCCCTGGTGCTTTTTGGGCACTGTCATTGGGAAATACCGTATATTGATATAGGTAAGCATCAGGTATTAAACGTCGACAATCGTCTTTATGTATTTACGGATAGCTAGACTTTATAACAAGATAAGGCTATCGAGAGCTTAACGTATATTCAGCAAAGAGAGATCTTCAAGCATACCCCGAGCCAATCTCGTTATGACGATGTGGGCAGTAGAAAAAGAAAGAGCTACTAAGCAGACCGATATTTATACCTGTATCAGAGGTACAGCCACTAGATTTACAGGAAGAAAGAAATAAAAAGCCGGCTTACTTCGCCGGCTCAGGTCAATAAAGCTATCTCACATCCAGCAAGTGCCTGGCAATAATCAGGCGTTGGATCTCACTAGTGCCTTCGTAGATTGTGGTAATTCTCACATCCCGACTCATACGCTCAAGCGGATACTCACGGGTATAGCCCACACCACCGTGCATTTGCAGAGCTAAATAGCAGGCTTCATTCGCTTTCTCACTGGCAAATAACTTACCCATTGAGGCGGCGGGGCCAAAGGCCATACCCGCATCTTTCTGCCAGGCGGCTTGCAATAATAGCAGTCGCGCACCTTCCAACTCTGTATATTTATCAGCCAGCTGCCACTGCAACCCCTGGAACTCCGCCAGCTTTTTACCGAATTGCTCCCGCTCATGCAGGTAGGCCCGGGCACAGTCTAAAGCTTCAAGGCCGATACCCAGCGCCAGGGAACCAATGCCGATTCTACCGCCGGCAAGCTCGCCTGCTGCGATACGGAAGCCTCGATTCTCGTCACCCAGCAGGTGGGAGGCAGGAATACGGCAGTTGTCGAAGGAAACCTCATTGGTAACAGAGGCTTTCTGCCCCATTTTTTCTTCGGCCTTACCGATCACCAAACCGGGTGTACCAGCTTCGACCAAGAAGCAGGAAATGCCTTTGCCTTTTGGTGCGGCAGGATCTGTTACCGCCCAAACAACAAAAATACCGGCAAATTCTGCACTACTGATAAACAGCTTACTGCCGTTGAGAACGTATTCATCGCCCTGCTTGTCCGCGCGGGTACGCATGGCGGCGGCATCCGATCCAGAGCCCGGTTCGGTAAGGCAGAAAGAACCCGCCGGGTATTCACCGCTACAGATTTTGGGAAGGTATTTTTGGCGCTGCTCCTCTGAGCCCACGGCCTGAATAACTTCAGCCACCATATTGGTGACTGAGGTGGTTGTCGCCACAGAGGCACAGCCTCGCGCCAACTCGGCAATTGCCAGGGAGAATGCTATGGTGCCGGCGCCAGTGCCGCCATAATTGGGATCGATATTGATGCCCATAAAACCTAGCTCAGCCAACTGCTTGAGCCTCTGTAACAAGAGTTTCCTGTCACCAGTTTTATCGAGTTCGGCAGCAATCGGCTTCAGTTCGCTGTCGGCAAATTGCTTTGCCGCATCCTGAATCATCTGCTGTTCTTCGCTCAGTGAAAAATCCATACAGTACCTATTTATAGTTATTACGGACAAATCACACGGCACCCGCCTTGGTACCGCATCGCTATGCCGAGCATAATAAAAACTGCGCCGACAATGGTTGCCAATTCCACCTTTTCAGCTATGAAATCAGCAATCAATCTCTATGATCGTGGCCCGAGATGAGAATTCAGGCCCGCTAGAAACCAACCCTTGGTATCGCTACAGCTTTCCTGCTCCACACAGAATATTTGACGGGGCTCAATTAGCGCCGCGAACCTTTAACACCGGGCTCGGGGTCAGGTACCGCCACAGCAGTATCAGTCTTCACCTCTTCCATCACCACATAAGTGTGGGTTTCACGGACTCCCGGCACCGATGCCAGCTTTTCACCGAGGAAACGGCGATAACCCAGCATATCCTTGATCCGAATTTTCACCAGATAATCAAAACCTCCGGCAACCATATGGCACTCCTGGACCTCTTCCAGGCCAGCCACATGCTCGTTAAAAGCTTCCAGGGCCTCAGTTGCCGTATTGTTCAGGGTCACTTGGATATAGACCACCAACCCCGCATGAACTTTGAGTGGATCGAGCAACGCCACGTAGTCGCGGATAAACTCTTCTCTTTCTAGCCGCTTAACTCGCTCAAGGCAGGGAGTGGGACTAAGGTTAACTCGGCGCGCCAACTCCACGTTTGGCAGGCGGCCGTGACGCTGCAAAATTCGCAGTATTTGGCGATCAATACGATCTAGATCTTCCAACTGTCGAGACATTACAAAATACCCTACTGGTAATCACGCAATTAGGCGTGATATTTAACCACAACTGGCGACATTATGGCGATTAATTCTAAGGATTTTCGCACATAATCCGGTCTTTTATTCTGACCCTAGATATAGAGCTTGGGAGACGATATGTCGACAAACTTCGCCGGAGACCTCCAGAATGCCCGAGACCGGGCCCGTGAGTATTTGCACGCCGACGAAAACCTCTGCGTGAGCGAACTACTGGCCGCGCCACGCCCCAGCGACGAGATGCGCAAGAAGATCCTGAACACCTCGCGCGAACTGGTTCACCACTCGCGACAGCAGCGCAGCAAGCGCGGAACACTGGACGCTTTCCTCCAGCAGTTCGGCCTTTCTAACAAGGAAGGGGTGGCCCTGATGTGCCTGGCAGAGTCCCTGCTCCGGGTACCGGACGCCGATACTGCCGACAAACTTATCGCCGAGAAAGTGCATTCCGGCAACTGGTCCAGCCATCGTGGCCAGTCCGACTCCCTGTTTGTGAACGCCTCAACCTGGGGGCTGATGCTCACTGGCAGCGTGGTCGAGCTGGACCCAGATATTACTGAGCGCCCCTCTCACTGGATGAAACGCCTGGTGAGCCGTATCGGTGAGCCGATGGTGCGCACTTCCATGATGCAGGCCATGAAAATCATGGGCGGTCAATACGTACTCGGCCGCACCATCAAAGAAGCCCTGAAACGCGGTCCCAAGGAAAACCTCCCCGGCACCCGCTTCTCCTTCGATATGCTGGGCGAAGGTGCTCGCACCATGGCCGATGCCCACCGCTACTTCGATGCCTATATGATGGCGATCGAAGCCATCGGCAAGGACAACACCCAGCGGGATGTGGTTGAAGCCAACGGCATTTCGATCAAGCTATCCGCCCTGCACCCCCGCTACAGTGTGCTACAGCGGGATCGCGTAATGAGCGAGTTGCTGCCCCAGGTGAAGCGCCTGTGTGTCGCCGCCGCCCAATACGACATGGGCTTGAATATCGATGCCGAAGAGGCGGACCGCCTGGATATCTCTCTGGATATCTTCGAGGCGCTCGCCCGCGACCCCGAATTAAAAGACTGGCAGGGACTGGGCTTTGTGCTCCAGGCCTATCAAAAGCGCGCCCCCCATGTCGCCGACTGGCTGATTGCCCTGGGCCGCGATACCGGCCGCAAGCTAATGGTGCGCCTGGTAAAAGGCGCCTACTGGGATAGTGAAATCAAACACTCCCAGCAAATGGGCCTGCCGGACTACCCGGTGTACACGCGCAAATGCCACACCGACCTTTCTTACCAGGTTTGCGCGAAGAAACTGCTGGATGCTGGCGATGCGATCTACCCGCAATTTGCCACCCATAACGCCTACACCGTCGGCCTGATTTTGCAGCTGGCCAACGGCCGCACCGATTTTGAATTCCAGCGCCTGCACGGCATGGGCCACCTGCTATACGCGCAGATCGAAGCAGTTCATGGCAAGCGTGTACCCGTGCGCGTCTACGCACCGGTCGGTGCCCACCGCGACCTGCTGCCCTACCTGGTTCGTCGCCTACTGGAAAACGGGGCTAATAGCTCCTTTGTTAACCGCTTTATGGACGAGGATACGCCGGTTGAAGCCCTGGTTCAGGATACCCTGGAGCAAAGCGAAGCCTGCAATCCCTACCGTCACCCACAAATTCCTGTCCCGGAGAATATTTATATGGGCGCAGAAGCCCTGCCACGGAAAAACTCACACGGCATCGAACTGACCGACCCCCTCTCGGTTAACCCGCTGTTGGAAGAACTTGAGCAGCAGCGCGGAAAGCACTTCCTCGGTGGCCCCATTGTCAACGGCGCCATGGGTGAAGCCGAAGAGCCGGTTTACAACCCCGCAACCGGTGAAAAGATTGGCCACACTGCCAATACCGATAAACACCTAATTGAACAGGCCTATGCCGCTGCCACTGAAGTGCAGATCGATTGGGATCGCCAGGGCGGCAACCATCGCGCAGATATTCTCGATAAAGTCGCAGATCTCTACGAAGAAAAAGCCAATGAGCTGGCGGCAATTATTTGTATTGAAGCGGGCCGCACCCTGAACGACGGTATCAGTGAAGTGCGCGAAGCCATCGACTTCTGCCGCTACTACGCCAATGCCGCGCGCCAGCACTTCAGTGAACCCACCGAACTGCCCGGCCCCACTGGCGAGCAAAACCAGCTGTACCTGAGTGGCCGAGGCACCTTTGTGTGTATCAGCCCCTGGAACTTCCCCCTGGCAATCTTTACTGGCCAGGTGGTTGCCGCGCTCGCCGCCGGTAATGCCGTACTAGCCAAGCCCGCCGAGCAGACCCCGATCATCGCTGCACACGCAGTGCGCCTGATGCTCGACGCCGGCATACCGCCCAAGGTATTGCACCTGATCACCGGTACCGGTGCCGCAGTGGGTCAATTGCTGATCGAAGACCCGCGCCTGGGCGGCGTGGCCTTCACCGGCTCCACCGAAACTGCGCGCCTGATCAACCAACAGCTGGCGGCAAAAGAGGGCCCGATTGTACCGCTGATCGCCGAAACCGGCGGCCAGAACGTCATGATCGTAGACTCCACCGCCCTGCCCGAGCAGGTGGTGGACGATGTCATTCAGTCTGCCTTCCTCAGCGCCGGTCAACGCTGTTCCGCACTGCGCATCTTGTGCGTACAGGATGTCATTGCCGACAACCTGCTCAATATGCTGAAAGGGGCCTGTGAAGAGTTGACCCTCGGTGATCCCGGCAAGCTGGACACCGATATCGGCCCGGTTATCGATGAAAAAGCCCTCGGTATGCTGGAAGCGCACCGCGAGCGCATGGAGAAAGAAGCCAAGCCGCTATTTGCTTTCGAGGAAGCGAAAAAGCCCAGCGCAGGCACCTTCTTCGGCCCGCAAGTAGTAGAGATCGAAGACTTCTCCGTACTCAAGCGCGAAGTGTTTGGGCCCTTCCTACATGTAGTCCGCTTCAAGGCCGAGGAACTGGAAGATGTAATCCACCGCATTAACGCCACCGGCTACGGCCTCACCTTCGGGCTGCACTCCCGCATCGAAGGCCGCGCCCATGCCGTATTCAAGCGTATCAACGTCGGCAACTGCTACGTGAACCGCGATATGGTCGGTGCTGTCGTAGGCGTTAACCCCTTCGGCGGCCACGGCCTGTCCGGTACCGGCCCCAAAGCCGGCGGCCCGCACTACCTGTTCCGCTTTGCCAGTGAAAAAACCAAAACCATCAATACAGTTGCCACTGGCGGCAACACACAGCTGTTTACATTGGGGCAATAAGCTTCAGTAAAACAAAAAGAGCGGGCTTTTAGCCCGCTCTTTTTTTGCCGTATCTTTTCCCGCACCACCGACTACCTGGCAACTTATACGTCCCCCTGCCCCCTCAAGTTTTCCAGCTGTATCAGAGATATACAACCCAGTATTTTCAGTATTAATACTATAGTCCCTTGTAGCAATAAGGCTTTGACTTCTTTTGATACCCTCATTTAGGCTACAGTTACTCACTCTTTATAATGGATACAATTAGAAGGGAGCCAATGAAAAATATAATAGCTGGGATAATGATCGGTTTAGTCACTGGATACTTGGGCACTTTAATTATCGGGTATTCTGCCGCTATCGCCATGCCCAATTTTTTCAAAACGCTCCCCTCTGGAAGTTCACCTATCCTTTGGGATATTTTGGTTATTCAATCACTGAACTATGGATTGCTTATTTTTACATTTAGTTTTTTGGCATATAAACTAGTGAACCTTCACCCCTGGGCAACCTCAGCAATAGCTATTATTGCCTGCGAAGCCACTTTATATTTTTTTCACCCTAGCGAATATACTCTTTACGCCCCTCATATTTTAGCTCTGGTACTTTTTTCGCCTTTAAGCGCACTATTTTCCAAGAAAAACACAAGCACACCGCATGCCACTTAGTTAAGCAGCTTTATTTTAAAGCGAATAAACTGTGAAAAACCATTGAACGATAGTGACTAAAGCCTCCAAAAGGAGCTCGACTTCAATACTTGCGCTTAAAAAATAAAATCAACCTATCCCGGCAAGTATATATCACGATAAAACACCATAAATTTATCAAACACAAAAAATCAGCGAGCAAAAGAGGTAACCGTGGATCGGCGGAACTCTTCTTTTTGCTGGAGAAACGCAGACTCTTCACCTTATACATAGCGCCAGCAATCTTGGCGATATTGGTAGAAAATACAAAGCTCGGTGGAAAAATAGAACAGTCCATAGATTATGCTTGGACATGCCCTATACAGAAAGACTTTTGCGCCGCCAAACGGCGAGCTCCTGTCTTGACGCGCCACCACAGGTAAGAGAAGCTAGGCTCACTCTGGGTAAAGACAAACCTACTCCAGTATAAAAATGAAGTTTCATGTAAACCGATTTTGGGGAGTCTCGATGCGCTCGCTGATACTCATGTGGTTGTTGTCCTTCTTTTTAATTGCCTGTAGTAGTGAGCCAAAAACTCATACAGAACGCCTCAATACCGAGATCAAACCCGCCTCCAGGGCGACTATATCCCACAATAGATCCCTGGCCGAACAACTTCCCTTTAGTGATGAAACCGACTTCCAGCTAGCGAAGCGGGGCTTTATTGAGTCTATTCCCGGCGCACAGATAACAAATGCCCAGGGTCGGGAGGTCTACGGCCTATCCCAGATGCAATTTTTACAGGGCGATCCTCCCGATACCGTTAACCCTAGTCTCTGGCGCCAGGCCCAGCTCAATGTCCTGAATAACGGCCTGTTCAAAGTGGTAGACGGTATCTACCAAGTGCGCTCCCTGGACCTAGCCAATATGACTCTGATACAGGGGGAGAGCGGCTGGATTGTGATCGACCCGCTCACTTCCGCAGAGACCGCCGCTGCGGCTCTCGCCCTGGCCAATAAGGCCCTGGGAGAGCAACCGGTAAGCGCGGTGATCTTTACCCATAGCCACGCAGATCATTTCGCCGGGATAACTGGCGTTCTGTCCAAAGAGCAGCTCGCCAACGGCTCTATCGATATCATTGCTCCCGAGGGCTTCGCCGAGGAAGCGATCAGTGAAAATGTTCGCACTGGCAATGTGATGCAACGCCGTGCGCTATATCAATTTGGCAATTTACTTCCCTCCAGTCCGGAGGGTTTCGTCTCCTCCGGTTTGGGCAACCGGGTATCCGATGGTGAACATGGCATAGCCACGCCAACGATAGAGATCTCTGAGGGCGGTGCCGAGATGAGGGTTGATGGGGTAGACATAACCTTTGTCAGTACTCCCGGGGCCGAAGCCCCCACAGAGATGGTCTTTTTCTTCCCCCAATTTAACGCCCTCTGCATGAGTGAGATCGCCAATCATACACTGCACAATATTTATACCCTACGTGGCGCAAAAACCCGCGATGCCAAAGCCTGGAGTCGCTATATTGAGTACGCTATGGAGAAATTTGGCGACAGGACCGAGGTAGTATTCAGCAGTCACCACTGGCCCACCTGGGGTAAAGAGGCAGCGATGGATTACCTGATAAAACAAAGGGACCTCTATAAATACATTCACGACCAGACCCTACGCTTGGCCAACCACGGCTACGATATGATCGAAGTCGCAGAGCGCCTTGAGCTACCCGAAAACCTCTCCCAGGCTTGGGCCAATCGAGGCTACTACGGTACCGTCAATGTTGGCGCCAAGGCAGTTTACAACCGCTACCTGGGTTATTTTGATGGCAACCCGGCAAATCTCCACCCAATTCCTCAAGAACAAGCTGCGGAACATTACGTTGAGTATATGGGGGGAGAAGAAGCCATCATAGCCCGCGCCCGACAGGATTTCGCCCGGGGTAATTATCGCTGGGTGGCCATGGTATTAAAGCACTTAGTTTTTGCCGAACCGGAGAACGAACAGGCCCGCTATCTTTTGGCTGACAGCTTGGAGCAACTGGGCTACCAGGCAGAGTCGGGCATCTGGCGTAATTTTTACCTATCTGGCGCCAAGGAGTTACGCCACGGCATCGATTACCGCGCCGAAGTACTGCCCGACGAAGATATAGTGGCACGAATCCCCCTACAGTTGCTGTTCGATGCGATGGCAGTACGTCTAAATGGTAAAAAAGCAGCCGATGCAGATATCCACCTGAATATCGATATGACTGATACTGGGGAAAAGTACTTAGTCGTTGTACAAAATGGTGTACTACACGGCTACCCCGGCCGACACAGCAATGAACCCTCCGCCAGCCTCGCACTGAGCAGTGCCGACCTGCGTCTAATGTTTAGTGGTTTGGTCGGCGCCCCGACCCTAATCAAAGATGGCCGTCTCGAAGTGAGCGGCAATCCTCTGGCACTCATAAAATTTGGCAGACTATTTGATAAATTTGATCGCAATTTTAGTCTTGTTACCCCCTAAATAGACAGGGCAGCAGTAGTTAGTGCTCTAGGGAGGCAGCGCAGCGGCCTCCCTAGAGCAAGACTCAAAAGATAAATCCAAAAATAAGTATTCTTTACAGCATCTGGTTTTTTATTGGCAAAAACCCTTGCGGTAAAACCGATAAAAAGTGTGGGGCAAGGGCCAGCTTAGCAACTGTAATTAAAATTGTATAATCAAGCTTTTTAACCCGTTCCACTAGTTAATCCGCAAGCGGCAATAAAGCCCCCATCAAGGGTACGGTCTATCTCTCCTCCCGCCACCCAAAATTTATATTTGGAAACTGCCCCCCAATGATCTTAAATTCACTATGAAGGATTGCCCAAATGTGGCGCTGTAATGCCACTAAAGGGCTATTTAGTAGTGGATAAGTCCACAAAAGTGCCAGTTGACCAGGAGGTCCATCGTGAACACAAATAAGTGCCAGCAAGCGGAAAATCACTCACATACACACAACAGCGAATGTGGCCACACCGCCATACAGCACGGTGATCACGTTTGCTATCTTCACGACGGCCACCTGCATCACCCTCATAAGGACCATTACGACGAGCACGTCTTAGAAGTCAGTGCCAGCAATCCGGAGGGATGTCACCCAATCGCAGGAGGTTGCGATAGTGCTCATACCCACGACGAAAACTGTGGACATGAACAAGTGCCTCACGGAGATCATATTGACTATTTGGTAAATGGCCGCCTTCATCATGTCCATGGCGACCACTGTGATGACCACGGGCCAGTTGAGCTGGTAAGGGGGCAGTAGCTGGGTTATCCAGATTTAATCAGCCCTGTGGGTTTGTAAGAGCCTGACTCTCTTAGCTGAAACAGTATTAAGCACCTGCGGAAAAACCAAACTAAAGCGGTAATTTTAACGTCGGGTGCTTTTACTGTTGAACCCCGAATTCAACTCTGAAGTGCATACCTCAACAGTCTCGATCATACAATCGCTCAAATTTGTTAATACCTGTTCGCATAACTGATTTGAAAAACAAGTATAAAGAAGCACCACACAGCCCCCAAAGAAAGGCCTGAAATCAATTTTCTGTACTGATTCAACTGGAAAAATTCCCCTCACTTTAGATCATATTACACTGCCGAGCAGTCGCCGATCTGGAATGGAGCGCTTGATAACGGCGTAACGGCCATCACAAACGCTCAAAGAAAAATATCAGATAGATAATTCTTGGAGATATTTATAGCCATCAGTATCGAAGGTGTAATGAACACCAAAAGTTATCCCATTGCCATACACTACTTTTGTAGTAAGGATTTCAATACCCTTTGACTCCATTAATTTTTTAATCGCTTCTGCCCCATTTCTCAATGCCACTTCATCAGGAGAAAACATTGGCTTAGACATTATAAACACCACCTTCCCCTCTTCACCTCCTGCCACTCTCAAGGGGATACCTTCAATTTCAATTGCCCTTTTGGCTCCTGACATTTGCGAACAGTCTTGATTTAGTAATAGAGTTCCACAACCGGCTGCTGGACCGTAGGTTCCAACCACCTCCCCATTGAAAGACACCTGCTCTGGAGTAGACACACATCCAGACAGCAGTGTTATCATAAAAATTATGCATAATTTTTTCATTATATTCTTCCTTGTTACTGAGTTTATATATCTCACACCTCGACAATCAGCTGCCCCTGAGAGGCTGTAGAACTTTCGCGACAGATCACAGGGCCAGCGTGAAATTTATTACCATGCTAGGTGTTGAGCTGAGAGTATAAATTAAACTGCCGAATATTCTTAGTGCTGTCTACTTGATATACATCGTTACTACCCACGTCCAAAGCTGTAAGCCAGCCAGCACAATCTATACTCCATGCATCACCATACTGTTTTGGATAACCAGATCTTTCCGCAGAATGACCGCAAACGATACGCTTGCCTGAACGATGAGAAATTGGCGCTGCTAATCTATTCCAGAGTAACACCTCTTCGTTCTGCTCCGACATTGGAAAATTATATTCGAGACCCGCATGAACAAATATTTTATCTTCGAGCTCTACATAAGGCTCAAGGTCTCTAAGGAATTGCCAATGCCCTTTGGGTATGCCGTCAGGGTAGCTTTCCAAAGTCTTATCCCCGCCATAACTCATCCATAATCTAAAAACATCCTCATCAAACCTTGAATACAAGGCCATTTCCTCATGATTGCCCTTTATAAATCTGGAGTTTGGGTAAAGCTTTGATATTTCAAGCAATCGCTCAATAACCAAGTTAGACTTAGGGCCCCTATCGATAAAATCCCCAAGGAAAATTAATACATCTGTCTTATCTGGTGAAATCAGCATAAAGAGGTCATTCAGCTCTCTCAGCCTGCCATGTATATCAGAAATTGCAAATACTTTCATATTAACTCCTTAGAGTGCCTCCCAGCATCCAGCAGGGTAAATGTACCGCAACCCTGCCCTTTCAGACCCTGACTAAGAAGCGCCAAACTACCAAGTGAGGGGTAATATGGCAACAAAAAGAATACACCAACAATTTAAGTCAGAATTCAAAGAAGGCGAGCTCAGCAAGATTCGGCACGAGTGGCCACACTGAACTGAATCGATTGCGACATGTAAAAAAGCAATTGTAAATAGCCCCCTAAAGGGCTAACATCTCCTTCACAAAAAAACAAAACCACAATTTCACCAAGGAAAAGAAAACAGACTTTCAGCTAGAATACTCAGCCAACCGAGATAGATAAATAAGGGAAAATATCGAAACTATCACTCCAGCTGTTACAGGCCTCCATACAACTTTCAAATCTAGCTTAAGCATCCTCCCCTCAAA
The DNA here is from genome assembly GCF_052466995.1 of Microbulbifer regidiadema (SeqCode). NCBI lineage: Bacteria > Pseudomonadati > Pseudomonadota > Gammaproteobacteria > Cellvibrionales > Microbulbiferaceae > Microbulbifer > Microbulbifer regidiadema (SeqCode). Next base: position 1,337,557 of record NZ_CP174297.1, read on the forward strand.
TTAAAACCAGATTGAAATATACCCCATACACCCACCAGATATTTTTCAGCTCAATCAACGCCCCACCCCAAAAAAACCCTACCAACTCAAGAAATCTGAAAGAAAAAATAAATATATTTGTAAGAATAATATACAAGCATAGCAATAAAAATATCGACATTCCAGCGAAAGTAATATTGTGCATCACTAAGAACCGGATCGCTTCCGCTCCTGAGCTTTATACGGCTCACCACCCTCATTGACCTCAAATCCAGATCTTGAATATCAATATCTTTTATACGATCCTTACCAGTACTCTCAATAATTTTTTCAGCAATTTTTTTAGCCCCCCAGGATTTGAACAACTTATAAATCATAATTAACAAGGGTACAAACAAGATGAAAGCGTAACGCGAACCAAGTAGCGAATTGTACCTTGAAACACAAAAAATAACTGCCGGCACAGACAGAGAAAGAAAATAATTAAGCCAAAACCCTCCCTCCCAATACTCCTTAAGGAGTGTAAAAACACCCTCAACGGACGAGAAACAATCACTCCATATCACATCCCAAACATTACGAGCAATGGCACCTGTCAGCATTAACGCACCAAAAACTGAAAAAAATAAAAGAACACCATCAAAAAACGATAAAATATACCCAATTACAATCATAATTTATTTTCATCAATACCACATAAAGCTGCTCTAACAGGGAAAGACGAAGTGCACAAACCCCAGCCCAACCCAACCCAACCCAACCCAACCCAACCCAGGAAGAGCTAGGCGAACCGGGTTATTGGCACACATAAACAACCTACCTGCCTTTTGTCCGCCACTCAGTAATTTTATCTGGGATTACACCCCATCTCCCAACCAATTAATTCCTTTGTTCGCCCACAACAGTGTAACAGATTAATCTTACTTAGCGGCTTGAGGTGAAGATACTTAAGCATCCATTAGTAAATAAACTTCTGATAACGCACCTCCAGCCAGGCAGCTATCTGATACATTGACAAAAATCCAGCAGTCAAAAATTCCGCATTATCGGCACTTGTTATATTTTGAGCACCGAAACTGTACCTGTATGAAATCTCACACTCCGTAGCGCCCCTTCTTATCCAAGTCTAAATATTTCAGCGACAGATCTATTTTACGAAACACCCCATCTTCCTCGATTCTTCGCAGTCTATATCCGCACTACCACAAATAGAAACGAGTATGAGCAAACAACTAGGAAACCCGCAAAAAAATAATTAACCGGAACTTTTAACCTAAACACTAAAAATATAACGAGACAACAAAAGGTCAGCCCGCATTGATTTTTCTTTTTAGGGTTCTCACTTAAAGAACACCATACATTCACTATACTCTCTTGAACCCAGGCCATTTTCCAGAAGAGCGCGATTCTCGCCTATCCACTGCCTCTTTGATTTTTTATTCTTACCTTCGAAACCAAAATACTCAGACAGGTAGTAACACGTAGAGGGAACCACAAAACTCAACTCAGACATAACCTCTATCAATATATTTTTATTGGCGTTAAATATAACTGTTAAATCACTAGAAAACGCCTCAGAAATAGCTGCATCTGAATTAGCCCGAGCTATAAAACCCATAAACAACAGCTTCTTAGCTTCATCTTGATTTAACTGCTTATCTTTTAAGTTATACTTTGACAATTTTATATACAGTGACTCCCACTCCTTATACTCAGCTAGTGAATCGTAGTACTTTTCACCCGAGTCAGTTTCTGAATAATACTTATCAGAATCTATTTGAAGGAGTCTGTTTATCATTAGCTCCACATCAGGAGAGGCTAATACAGGAAGCGACAACATTATAAATGTCAATGCAAGCAGGCTTTTATTTGCTAAGTTGGCGCTCATTGGTCTTTAACCACCACCGTTACATTGCGAGCTTCTTTTGGCTGTATTGAATTCCATATTTTTATAACTTCCTCCTCCTCTATAACTATACACCCATCAGACCAAGCAGGACTGCTACCCATATGTATAAATATGCCCCTTCTCTTAGTTTGCCCATCTGGGATATAAATTGCCTCTCTTTGCTTGCCTCTAGAATTTTTCTTTGTGGCCATTCGCGTAGCAGCACAACCAATATAGGTTTTAGCTGGAATGGGATCAGCTAATTCAAACCAACACTCGGTGCTTACCGACACAGATCCATAATCATACGTAAGCACACCCTTTCCTTTAGTTAACTCTCTAACCACTTCTATTTTATATGCCATAAAGTACCCTCCAAAATCCTAACCGTTAAGTCAAAAGTAGCACTTGTATATCATGATTCCATCCAATTCCAAAGTCCATTTCCCTCAAAAAAAGAAAAATTTAAAAACTTAATGGATTACCCGTATATGGTACCGATGTATAAAAACAGATATAGGTCAGCCAATTTACAATTTCGCACTCTATCGGCTATATATCTTTTGGGGAAGCCTTTACGAATCAATGGGTTAGCTGTTTTCTCGGTAACTTTCAGAGCTCTGTGTGATTTATTCATCACTAAAACCCCCGTACACATATTACCGAAACTCCAAGCTTGGCGTGAATGCACTCCAGAGTTGAATGCAGGAATCAAGGGGAATAGCCGTTACGCCAGCAAGGCTACTTATGCAATCCTTGGCCTCAATATTAAAGGTCAAAGGAACTATTAGGTATCAACCCACCTAGCCAAAAGGCCCTCATTATTGACTAAATTCGCTGGTTAACTTTCACAAACGTGGAGCCAAAGACACCCCAATTGTTTGGGCAAATAGCTTGCAGGGGGCCTCAACTGAAGTCCAGCACTGCATCATTCACTAAGGCAGGAACACTCAATACCGCCGAACATACCTCAGATAAGCTGAGGTGAAGCTGGGTCATTCGATGATGGTTAAATCGTAGTGCAATAAATCAAGGCTCTCATCTTACTTTAAATACCCAGAATATATCTATATGACAAATACCGTGAAGGCCGTACATTTACCCCTCGACCACAGTATAGGCTTGCCACGTCGTCTTATTCGGCTTTAGACCTGAGTAGTGCATACCTTCTAGGCAACTCGCAACTGTAAGTATGTTCCACGTAGTCGCTTTGAAAGCACACGCCTTTTAATATCACCGTTTCTTCTCGAACGTGCACTGAAGCCAAGGAATTTATCGAATAGTAATAATTTGATCCTGGTATAGGGCGAGCTACCACCCTATGAATAATGTCATAATCATTGAATTTTAGAACACCCTCCAGGATTTCAGGATGATCTGACAGCAATCTATCCAGATCGGGATAGCCAGCTCCTTTATAAGCAGCTAACTCAGCAAACTCCTCCACATCATTCTCTTCAATTTCATTGCGACGAAATTCAGCGAAGTACTCATTAACTTGAAAAATAAAGGTGCTCTTATCAACTTCCAGCTCATACTCTAAAGGCACAAAATCACTCCAGCGTTGCATCTGACCGTAATTCATATTTGCTATCTGAAGCAACTGAAACTCTACTTCTTTTTTATTTACGCGTGCTTTCATGTTTGTGCGACTAACGCTGCTAGCAGGATAGAACTGATACTTATTTGCAAAATGGATTGAGTGGCAATTTTGCCATGCCCGATTACTGCCACTGGTTATACGCTCTTATTCAACGATCTCAGTGCCCATACCGGCTACAGACACCTCAAATAGCACACTTCCCAAAACCATGAGAACAATTGAATACCTATAGTCTATAGGGAGCAACCCTACTTGATTAAATATTAGCAATATCAAACCAAGCAAAAACCCTATGATTCCACACACCCTGAAACTTTTAAATTTTTTATCTATCCGAAGCAATACTCCACATTCCGGGCATGGGAAGATAGCTGAGAATATACCGTAGCCCTTTTTTTCTTTAACCACTTCAGCGACTTCAAATTCGTTATCGCAACTATTACAATTCATTGAACTCCTCCATACACACAATGCATTACCTATATTTTATATACACCTTTCAATCCTGCTCAAAGCCTTACACAGAGGAGCAGTTTAATTCTCCAGTGAAAGTGTATAAGTTTCATGCTGACCAAGCTATTTGCAAGCCAGAAACATCTTGAACATTACGATAAGCCTTGTTTTAGCCTACCGCAAGCGGACATGCTTGGACACCCTACTTTCAAGTAGGCGGACTAACACTGCATCCATACGAGCATAATTATCAGGGATATCGAGGCAAACCAACTTCTTGCCTTTTAGGAGATCCTTGAATTTCTTTGAGACTTTATTCCGATGGGATTTCTCCATAACAAAAATAATATCAGCCCACTCAATTAGGTCGCCACTTACAGTTGTTTCGGCATCACTATTTGTGCCAGCGCCGATAGCATTGATACCTTCGTAAGCTGAAAAGACCTCCTCACCTGTAGGACTTCTCAATCTATTCTCACTACATACAAACAGTAAATTCATAACGCTTTCCCTGACACACCGATCGTTTCAATCCAAAAGTGAGAAACTTGCTGTAGTTCTCAAAATATATTATCCCTATAAAAAACTCACCACATTAAAAGAAATAGAAAATGCCATGTCTGGCACACGCACTAAGCCTGCATGCAAACGCGGTGGATATCATACATATCCTATTGTTCGCCGCCTTCTGACCAAGAGCAAAACTCGAAGCCATCTGAACAACACGACTCAGCACAGACCAACATAGAATCATCAGAAAAATAGAAGACTCCCCCATAGTCAAACAAAAAATCAAGCACCTGACCATTTCTTTTCAGAGTTCCATTTACAGTACAACCAACTGTTGAAACATGATCATGGATTTCCATACTTGTTTTATTTACACCTGTTTTCAGGATATGTGTCAGCTTTTCCCTGGATATCAAAGAGCAGCCGCACTGGTTGACATCCTCTAAATTTTCATAACGGATTTCAGTATATTCAAAAGGATAACTGCTACCCCTTATAGAGTCGCTCGAGCACCCTACAATTATGAAAAAAACAGTAAAAAACAACAGCACTCTACCCAATGACATACTATTGAGCCTTTTTCAACAGGTGTGCAGTTAAAGACGCAGTACCTTCTGTCTTTTTGGATCTTTATGGGCAATCTTTCCATGAGCGTAAAGATCTGTAAGTGTGAGACCGTACTTTTCGACAAGATTACCCAACAGCCAAATCAATGATTTTACTTGGACTTCGCTAGGGGTTTCGTATACATTTTCTTTCGACATTAAACCAACTACCTCAATGCCAATGAAATCATGGTTATGAGGATAGCGAAGTGGATAATCCTTTTTTAGTTCATAATCTGTAACCAATTTAAACCTAGCTCCCCAAGAAGCATTTTTGGTTTTCAGTAGACCTTCAATATGCCTTGCCTCTTCAGCACTGCATGCCTTTAGAGTTCTGCATTTTGAGTACAACCTTCCAACATACCAACACATTGTGGTTAGACTGGCAGTCTGAAATATTTTTCCACTTTCATCTATCAGAAAATGCATTCCTTCCTGCTCTCTCAAGCAGTCAATACTGATTGGCCAATCTTAGTACCTGTTCGATGAAGCACCATGGTACTGACTCTAGACATGACGCCATGATTTATTATTGGGTTCTCAAGCTTTTTAACCTTTGGATCAGAAATCTACCCCCTTGTATCCACATCCAACATTCTTCCCCTCCTTGCTCTAAAGCATATTTCCTTTAAGGTGACTAACACAGAGCAGCAGAGGCCCATGCATTTGTTATGTTAACTCTCAGCAAATATGCAAAAGCACCCAGCACCTAAAAATCGTTAGAAAGGCAGCTTACCACACTTGAAGCCGAACAAGCACTTGCGACAAATTACAACACACTGAAACCCTAGCCCTGCTGGGCAACCGGAATTTGGAACGCATCGAGAGGAGATACCATATTCTGTCAACCTATTAACTCCCTTACCGACACTCTTCAATAATTCAGTGGAGCTTTAGTGCTCACCAACTTAACACAGGACTATCAAAAGAAACCCTGGTACTATTTTGCAGCACTCTCTTTAGTCGCATACTCGGCTAGAGGCTGGCTCTTTAAACATCCACAAGCCATCTGCAAGTTTTCTGACAGCTACATTTGGGTGTCGCAGTGAAGCACAGCATACCGGAAGCCTCAGCCTATAGAGACGAATAGCATACGCTTGTTATGTACTTCTACTTACCTCGTCAAATACAGCACAAAAATCTTGCTCCATTTGTGAGTTGATAATACCAGCTTTATACATAGCCCAAGTAAAATGTGCACCTAGCCAACATACCCTATCCAAGACATCACAATCCGAATCAGACCTGTACTCATAGACGATTTCACTATCAAAATCATTCTCGCAGCCTAGTTCTCCCGGTAGATTTTTAGCATATACATTTAATAGGGTATTAGAAGCTTCAGCTACATAATGAACCAATCATCTGGTTCTAGAATCATGAACATAAAACTGCAAACAAAAGCGAGTATCTCGGCACGAGCTTTCGCCCCACACCACTCCTTCATTTAAGCCAATTAACTCTATCAGTTTTGAGTAGGTAATATCCATTGGGAGACTTATTTATAACATCTCGAAAAACCGCGAGCGCTAGCGGGTCCGGCGGCATCAATCACATACTGCTTTGTTTGGCTATGCGATTTCAGGGTGGTACGCATATTTTTCATAGCGCTCTTTGTAGAAATTTAACGCCATCCATAGCGGAAAACTTGCTTTACTACTGGACTTTGTTATATGCCCCCCCAGGTCGAATAAGGCTCGTTAAGCAGAGATGAATTGAAGTAGCGAACTTGACCGGTAACTTCCTCAACCGCCCAAGCAGGGAGATCCACCGCCTCTGCTTCAGAGGTCAATTCCACCTCAGCGACAATTAACCCTTCATTCTCGCCGTGAAATACATCAACTTCCCACAAATGCTTACCATACTGGATCTCATATCTTGTTTTATCGACGGTATTACCTCGACATAACTCATCAATAATGGATCTAGCATCATCCATCGGGATCTCATACTCAAATTCTGAGCACGTCATCCCTCTACTTTCCCCTTTCAGAGTTAGATACGCCAAATCGCCTTTGACTCTAGCTCTGACAACGGTCTTATCCGCCGTATTGATATAACCCTGTGAGATTCGCACACCATCTGACAACTCGGCAACTATCTGCGGGTCTACCAGGAACTTTCTTTCTACTTCTTTAGCCATATCTATTTTCTTTAAAACGCATAACGTACTCTATCCGGCCTCGATAGCGGCGAGCAACATTGACTTGGCAGGCCCAGGATAGGCGTGAACCAAGGGGGTGCCCCCCTTTAGGAAGACCACCGTTAATGAACTCCATTAAATGCTAACTACTGGCAAATGGCAACTGCAACACCACAAGGTCTTATGGGAAGGAGGCTGCCAGCAAAACTACAATCTAGCAAAATGCAAAAATTGGGGATATTCACATTGCGGACACCGCTCGATGGCTGGTGTGGGGGGATGATAGCTAAAAACTACCGGCAGCCCGCCTTATGTGTGTCACTAGTACTTCGGCGCTTTGATAAGCGCTCCATCGGCCAATGATACCTGAAAATCTAGCCATCCGCCTGGAGGATCAACTTCAGCACTACCATAAATAGTATTCCCGGAAATGTCTTGAACATTCGTGCCATCGACAGCTAAGTGATCTAGCTGCCAAACAATATCAGCATTATCGTCAATTAAAGTTAGACCAGTTCCCGACGTAATTAATAGATGATTTTTCTCAAGTCCTAGCGGGTAATCTTCAGAGGTTAGAAACTCTTGGAAGTAGCCAAAGGAAGTGGCTCCCAGACTTAGTGACTTTATTTTCTTGAAGTCTTTTGAAATGAAATGTGCGTGACCACCACACCCAATCACAATCCAAGAATGCCATAAAGCGTAATTGTTATAAAGGAAATAGTCCTTATCTGTTCCTGCAATCTTTAAAGTTGTTTTGATCGAATTGCATTCTCGAATCGTCACAACAATGCCAGGATGCAGGATATCTTTCTTTGAACCATTCGGATGAATCGAAATGATTGAACTATTTCCATAGCAATCTAAAATTTCACCTCCAAACTCTATATCCACCTCAGAACCTCTCTATTTTTTACCCATGACACCGAAGGCATAGGCCGAGCGAAGCGAAGTGTAGCAGTCAACTCTTTTTGACCGCCTAATCTTGAAAACATCAAAGAGATATCACCTAGATTATCCATTACTTACTCTTGGCCTATAGCACAAAAATCAACAGTGGAAGCCTGTCAGTACCCGGTGCAGCGTATTGTTAATCCTTTTTACCTGAAACATGGTTTTGAATTTGATCGGCAATGTTTGCGTAAACTGACTTTAGCTGATTTGGATCCAGCGTTGATTGAAACTCAACAACCAACCCTTCGAAACCATTTTGTGTTGTGCTAATAACAAGCTCCATTGACGTGTTTTCTTGAAACTGATGCAAATCTATGCCGGCTTTAGCAAGCTCTGAGCTTAATTTTTTTTCATTGATAGAGAAGCCACTCAATTTTTCTTGTAACTCCTGAGCGCTAGAAACTGACAATTCGTTAGCAGGAATTGTGTAATCAAATCCTCGCGTTACAGCCGGCTCTATGATGCCACTCTTTATAGCGACATAGATAAGTAAGATAACGAGTACAGTACCATTAGCGAATTTGGAAAACTTTGATTTTCCAAGTGTGATGAATGCTTTCCTTTCTTGAGCCATTTCTTTCCTCATAGGCTTAACAGTTAATTCAAAAGCAGCATCTATATATCACACCGCTCTATAATTCCAAAGCCCATTCACTCCAATTCACCAGAAAAGTTCCAAGAATCAATACGTCACCCCTATATAGTACAAATGTATAAAAATAGATATAGAGCAGCTGCTCCTGAACTCTATAAAGAGCGAAGCTCAACTATCAAAATCGCCTTACTGTACAGATAGTAAGTAGTAGGTAGCTTAATCACAAAGTATGGGCCCAGCAGCATTCACTGAAGGGCCCGTAGCTTTATCTCTCAAGCCAATTAGCAAATAGTAAGCTCTTCACTAGCCTCAAATTTTTTGAAAACCTTGGAACCCCGCTTAAAGTCAATCATCCGTGCAATACACCAGATAAAAGGCTCCGCCTCGCCACTTAATACACAAGTGCCCGTGCAAATACTGTCAAGTAAAGTTTGTATATCAAATAAACGCAGGGCCGAAACTGTACACCTATTTTTAAGTACCATAGTACATGAAGAAACGCCAGATATTGAGTGGTCACTCAGGCTTACATGGCCGCCGTAGACTAACACTCTGACTGGTTCAAACTGCTCGGAGACACTGATAGACAACAACAAGTTAGGTGTGGGGCCGGGTACACTTTCCAGATAACATCTAAGATGGTTAGAAAAAGTAGTAGCCCACTCCCCAACTTCAGCGCGCGCCTGCCCCAAGTCCATAGGTTTATCATCTGCTGTCGCTAGATGAACATCCACCTCCCGCTCCGCTTCAATCAAAGCTTGCAGAGTTTTATCGACATCTTCTTTGGTATGAGCCGCCGAACAAATCAACCTCAGGCGACCACGCCCACTCTCCACGATTGGGTAGGTGACCGCCGAGGTTTGAATACCCCGCTGATATAAGGCCTGTACAATGGCAAACAGTTTATCTTTATCAGCAAAATGCGGAGTCACAATAGGGCCATCCCCGGTACCCAGGTCATATCCCGCTCGCTCAAACTGCTGGCGCATATACCGGGTCGTATCCCACAGTCGATCCCGGAGCCCATCATCAACCCTAAGCCGGCGCAGGGCTGCCAGGGCAGCAGCAATATCGGCGGGGCTCACTGAGGCCTGAAAAATATAGGCCCGCGCTGAGGACCTGAGCAGGTCCACATACTCTTTCTTTGCGGCAACAACACCCCCCAAGCTGCCGAGCGCCTTACTGAGCGTTGTCATAATAAAGTCGACCTGATCAGTGACACCTTGAGCCGCACAGATTCCCGCACCGCTTTCGCCGTAAAAGCCGAACGAGTGAGCCTCATCAACCAACACCAGGGCATTGTGCTTCTTGGCGATGGCGACAATGTCCGCTACCGGTGCTGCGCCCTCGCCCATACTGTAAACACCTTCAAGTACAACGAGGATAGTACGGTAAGGAGATGCTTCCGACTTTAATACGGCTTCCAAGTCGCTGGCGCTATTGTGCTGGAATGTCCTGATCTTTGCTCCACACAGACGGGCACCATCGACGATGGAGGCGTGACAGAGCTGGTCTATTACTACAACATCCTCTTTGCCCAGAAGGCCGGCAACTACGCCCACATTGGCCGTGTAGCCGGTCGGGAATAAACAGGCTCCCGGCTTTCCTACCAAGTTTGCAAACTCCGCTTCAAACTGGAGATGGAGATCTGTTAAGCCAGAGGCTGCCGCAGAGGTTCCCATTCCGCTGCCAAAACGCTGAACAGCCAATGATGCCTGCTCAATAACCTCCCGATCCCGATTTAGGCCCAGGTATAGGTTAGTTGTCCAAATAATCGCCTCTTGCGCATCATCGCTATAGACATCAGATACGGTGCCGCGAGTGCCACTCCCTGTGCGCAACACCTTGCTATAGGGGTTTCTGCGCTGGCTATTGGTCATGGATATCACCGCCTGGACCCACTTGCTTTTATCGGAAGCAGACCACGATGGGGCTTTTGCAGCCTGGAAGGTTGGGTGGCTGGACTGTAGCTGGAACTGAAGATTGGCGAGAGAATCGATACCTGAAGCAGCGGCCTCCTGTGCAGGCATGCTTTCAACCTGATCCCCCATTAAATGGATAAGGTAGCCCGCTAATAATTTTGGGGTCGGATAATCAACGAGTGCTTGAGCTGGTAAAGTTCGCCCTGCGCGGTGACTCAAGCGGCTGGTAAGCTCCAGTATTGTCAGTGAGTCCAACCCCTGCTTTTCAAATGGCAGCTCTGGCAAAACAATCTCTGGGTCAGGGTGATTGAGCAGCGAGGCCACCTCCTGCTGAATCATGCTAATGGTTGTCACCTCACTATAAGCTGCCGGATGAGTCGATAGCTCTAGCAACTTGCTACTTTGGCTAACCGCACCCCCTTTCATCGCCTGCGGATTGCCCTGCGGGGCAAACGGCATATTTTCCGCGAGAGAAAGCTTACTTCGGTCCAACTTGCCATTGGGCAAGCGCGGCAGGGCTGGCAAGTGCCGGACAAACTGGGGAACCATGTAGTGGGGGAGACGTTCACTCAGGAACTCTTTTACCTGCGCCTCAGTAATTGCTTTATCCGCGTTTGCGATATAGGCAACCAGTATCTTCTGCCCTACCCCGCCATCTATTACGGCAGTGGCCGCAGAATCAATACCTGGCATTGATTCAAGTATCGATTCAATTTCTTCAAGCTCAATGCGAAATCCCCGGATCTTTACCTGTTGATCAATGCGTCCCAGATACTCAATTTCTCCGCTATCTGTCCACCGACACAAATCTCCCGTTTTGTACAAACGCCGATCGGAAATTGTGCTATTAGAGGGGGGCTGAATAAATCGCTCTCGGGTCAAAGGTTCATCATTTAAGTAACCTCGGGCAAGCTTGCTACCGGCCAGATACAACTCCCCTGCCTCTCCGCTCGCAACCGCCTGTAACGAGTGATCTAAAATATATGCGCGAGTGTTGGCTATGGGTCTGCCAATGGTGATTTTATCAACGGCCGGCGTAATCTCTGCACAGGTCGAATAAACTGTATCCTCGGTGGGGCCATAGACATTGACTATGCGCGGGCTCACCGCTCCTGTATAAATTTGCTCAACTAAAGAGCGTTTGAGTACCTCACCGCCAAAAACCAGACAGCGAACCCCCTCAGGCAGTTTTTCCAGTGAAAGAAGTGCTTGAATTGCAGATGGGACAGTAATACAGGTGCGCACTTTATCCGAAGATGGCAGTCTGGGCAGTTCGAGAATATTCTCCGCCAGTATTACAGTCCCGCCGAGTGACAAGGTTCCCATAATTTCCATTACTGAAGGGTCAAAGCAGACCGAGGTCGAGGCAAGTACCCCCTCAATTTCTCTATCACTCAACAACTCGCTCATAGATTCACTGAGGGCAGTAACACTTCGGTGTTCAACCGCAACCCCCTTCGGCTTGCCCGTTGAACCCGATGTATAAATCACATAGGCGAGATCGTTGGCACTTGGCCCCGGTATTTTAACCAGTGAATCCAACTGCGATTCCGGTAGTTCATCGAGCCAGACTAACTCTTCAACACCGAAGCACAGGCCCACCGAATGCTCTCCATCAACTATTGCCGCTACTGCGCGGGAGTGCTCAAGCATATATTGCACTCGCTCTCGCGGGTAAGCTGGATCGAGGGGGACGTATGCGCAACCCGCACGCATCACCCCCAACAGCACAGCAATAAGCTCCCAGGAGCGCTGCATGCAAACGCCCACCAAAGAACCGGGCTTTACGCCGAGATTCCCCAGCTCTGCGGCAATCCCAGTGGCCCGCTGTATCAAGCGCGTGAAGCTTATTTCTGTATTGCCATCAATAATGGCGATCTGATCAGGATTTTTAAGCCTTTGCCTGTCGATTAAATCGCAAATGGTATCTCCTGTTGATACAGCACCCGATTCAACCGGCTCCATACTTTGGGGCTGGGTTTTATGTTTACTAATTGAGCTGCACACTGACACTTTCCTTTTATACTTATTAAAAGTCATAAACTACCGTTCAATTTCTTTCAGGGTCTTTCAAATTTGGGCAAAATTTTCTGTTATTTGAAAGTGGGTAGAATTAACTGACTAATTTCGAAGTATGCCGTGAATTAATTTCATAACCTTGAACTGGCGCAGCATTTTCGCTGCCGCAAAATCAAAACTTAAAATTAAAGCGGCGGGGCTGGTGTTCGAAGAACCCGTAGAGGCCTGGCAGCGAAGCCTGGAACCAGCAAGGAAGGTTTGGTCACAAAAGGCGGGGGTTTGAGAAAAAATGCCGCCGACACAGTTATGTCGGCGGCTGGACTTATTTCTGCTCGGCAGTATTCCCACCCCCAAGGTGGGCAATATTATTTCTCAGCCAAGCAAACAACTGCGGGATATCTCTACCCATCATCAGGTAGAGGCAGGGTACCAATAACAGCGAGATCGCTGTCGCGGCAAGTATTCCGTAGCCCAGTGAGATCGCCATTGGAATCATAAAACGCGCCTGTACCGAGCTTTCAAAGATCATCGGCATTAAACCGCAGAAAGTCGTTACGGTAGTCAACACGATCGGGCGAAAACGCCGCACTGCCGCGCCCTTAATAGCGCTTTCCAGATCGGCGCCGTCATTGCGCAGGCGATTGCTGTACTCAATCATAACCAGAGTATCGTTAATCACTACCCCGGCCAGTGCCACCATGCCCAACAGGCTCACCATACTGAGTCCATAGCCCATCCCCAAGTGGCCGAGCAATGCACCAATCACCCCAAAGGGTATCGCCACCATCACAATCAACGGCTGCATGTAACTCTTTAGGGGAATTGCCAATAGTAAATACAGTACTGCCATTGCCAGGGCAAAGGTCATCCCCAGACTCGCCAAGCCCTCGCGCTCTTCCGCCTGGCGCCCTTCGTAGGAAACGCTGAGACCGGGGAATTCCGCTTTCAGCTGGGGGACCACACTTTCATCTAATTCATTAATCACCAGGGTCGCTTGGTCACTGGGCTCCACATTGGCAGTCACCGTGGTAACCCTACGGCCCGCGCGGCGATTAATGGTGGCGTAGGCGCGCCCTTTATCAATTTTCACCAGATCTGGCAGGGGCATCCAGACGCCATTACTGGCGCGGATCATAATGCTGTTCACATCATTTATATTGGTCCGTTCATCTTCTGGCAGGCGCACCATCACCTTCACCTGATCCCGGCCACGCTGTTGGCGCAGAGCTTCGGCTCCGTATAGCGCCGCCCTCAACTGGCGACCAATCTCCTCGGCAGACATACCGAGGCTCTTGGCAGTTTCCGTCAGCGTGAGATCGAGCTGAGTTTTACCGAGAGAGATACCCGGGTCGATATCGCTGACATTGGGGAATTTCTCCAGTTCATCCCCCAGGCGTATGGCGGCTTGCTCCAGGGTATCCGTATCGGTATGGCGCAATTCCACAGTTAGCGAGGAACCCGCTCCGGGACCACCCCGGTCAGAGGCAGTTGTCGCGCTGAGGGCACCGGCAATGGGCCCGGTCTCCTGGCGCCAGGCGCGGATAAACTCACCAGTGGAAAAGGAGCGCTCGTCGGAGGGCACGAAGTAGGCATCCACCATAATCGCATCATCCCCCATCAAACCGCGAATCCCCAAAAAGACCTTGTCGCGATCGTATTGCTCGAGCACTTTATCAGCAGCAGAAATAATCTGTGAGCGCGCTTTTTCCAGTTGGGACTGGGCCGTGCCGGTGGGAAAGGTCACGGCAAAGCGGCCGGAATCCCGTTCAACTCTGGGCATCAGGGTAAAGCCCATACGGCCACTGGCCGCATAGCCGCCGACCACCAGCAGTGCCGCAACGGCCACGGCAATCGTGGTGTAGCGATGCTCGATACACAAATCCAGGAAGGGCCTAAAACGCTGCTGTATAAAGCGATCGAAACCCCGCGCGAGTATTTTTTGCCGCGCGGCAAAACGGCGCGCCCGACGACTCTTATAGCCGCGACGGGAGTGGGCCAGGTGTCCGGGCAAAATAAACAGGGCTTCCACCCAGGAAATAATGAAGACCGAGCCCACCACAAATGGAATTACACCGAAGACCTTACCCATAAAGCCGGGCAAGGCAATCAGAGGAAGGAAGGCGACAATATTGGTCAGAATCGCAAAGGTGAGCGGTACCGCCACCTGTCGGGCTCCGGCAATCGCCGCCTCCAGATTGCTGTAACCCTGCTGTCGCCACTCATGAATATTCTCACCGGCAATAATCGCATCATCCACCACGATTCCCAGGGCGATGATAAAGGCGAACATACTCACCATGCTGATAGAAATATCGAGCCCGGGCAGGAACAGCAGAGCCCCGAGGAAACTGGTGGGAATGCCCAGTGTTACCCAGAAAGCCAGGCGCAACTCCAGGAAGGCACCGAGCACAACAAACACCAGTAGCAGCCCGATAAAACCATTCTTCAGCAGCAGTGTCAGGCGCGCTTTGAAAATTTCCGAGTCGTCATCGCGAACGGTCAGGGTCACACCCGGGGGTAAACCCGCCCTAACCTCTCCAATCACTTCATGGGCGGCCTCGCTAACGCTCATCGGCGTCTGGTCACCCACCCGGTAGATCTTGATACTGATGGCCGGCTCGCCGTTAAACACCATATTGCGCGCCTCTTCCTCAAGGGCATCGCTGATGTTGGCGATATCTTTTAGGTACACTGCACCGCCACCGCTGCCCTGGGCAACCACAATATCGCCGAACTGGCGGGCCCAATCGCGGCGCTCAGTCACTCGGACCAGTATCTCCCCGGCATCGGACTTAACACTGCCGCTGGGAATGTCCACGGCCGCATTTTCCACAATACCCGCCACCTCCGGCAGGGTGAGCCCATAGCGTCGCAAATCGTCGCGGCGAATTTCAATCGCCACCTGCAAGTCTCGCATGCCCTGCGCTTCCAGCTGGGTGATACCGCTGTGCGCCTCAAGCTTGTCGTAAACCTGCATCGCCAGAGCGCGCAGGTTGTGTTCGCTGAGATCGCCGTGCAGCACCAGATCCAGCACATCCCGCTTGCGCTCGGCCAGACTGACCTGAGGCTGCTCAATATCCGTAGGGAAAGTCGTAACAGAATCGATGGCCTGCTGGATATTTTGGTAAACCAGTGCGGCATCGGCGTCACCTTCCAGCTCCAGGGTCAGAGAAGCGCTGCCTTCATTGGCCCTAGCGGTCATCTCCTTGATTCCCACCAGGCTCTGTACCGCTTGCTCAGCAGCTACCAGCACACCGCGCTCGACCTCCTCAGGACTGGCACCGGGGTAGGAGATGGATACGCTGACGGTATCCAAACTGAATTCCGGAAAGACTTCTTTCTTAACGATTATCGAAAAAATCAAACCGCCAATCAGGAAAACCAACATCAGCAAATTGGCGGTGACATGGTTGCGCGCCATCCAGGCAATGGCGCCAGTTCGGGTATCGACTGCCACTTTGGGGCTATTCTGTTCAGTCATCTGCGCCCCCGGAATTGGGGCCACCGGGACCGCGTCTCGGCGGGCGTTCTGCGGCAGCGGCCGCATCTATCGGTGGGCGCTGCCGGCGATTACTGTCCCCGGCAATGCGAACCGGCATGCCTTCGGTCACTGTCACCAACCGCGTCGTAACCAAGGTTTCGCCGCCACTGAGGCCCTGCTCCAGCACGGCGTAGTCGCCACTCATATAGGCCACATCTACCGGCAGCACGGTGGTGCGGTTATCCCGAACCACCCAGACATTGTTGCCGTCTTGCAAGGCGCTGAGAGGGATGCGCACACGCTCATCCTCACTCTGGGAAACAATCTCGACTCTCGCCAGGTCGTTGAGAAGCAGTTGCGGCTGGGAGGGGTCCAGGACAGAGAGCGGGTCCTCCAGTTCTACCAATACACTGGCGAGACGCCCCTGCTCTTCCAGTACCGGAATAACCCGGACAAACTCACCACGGCGATAAGCCCCTTCGGGCCACTGGCTGCCGTAGATACGAACTTCCACATCGCCGCGCCCAAGCCGATGCAGTTGCGACGCGGGCACCTCAACGGCAATCTGAAAACGATTGGCACTGGCAAGGCGGTAGAGGGTGTCTCCTGGGGACACGCGATCACCCACATCGGCATCGCGCTCTACCACCAGGGCATCAAAGGGGGCACGGACCTCGGTCAGGCGCAGATCGCGCTTGGCCAGGGCTACATCCGCCTCCGCAGATTGCACCGCCGCCTCGGCGGCCGCCCTCTGGGGTTCGCGCAAGACCAGGGCCCGGTCAGCGTCAGAGAGCGATGTCCCCAGAAGCTCATATTCCTCTTGGGCCACCTGCTGTTGCCCGCGCTCCTGCTGCAACTCGGCGCGGCGCTCGGCCAGGGCACTCTGAGCCGTCATCAGGGCCAATTGGTAGGGCTCGCGGTCAACCCGCAGCAGTATTTGCCCCTTCGGCATTACTGCACCGGGGCCCAGATCGTAGTCGAGCCATTGCACCTGTCCCTCTACCTGGGGCTCCAACTCCGCCAGCTCCCGGGCACTCACGGTACCCAGGGCACTCAAGGTCACCGGGAAACGGCCCTGCTCTGCAACGGCTATATCGACAGTCGGCGGCGGCGCCCTGCGCTCGCCGCGACTGACCGACGGTTTTTCCCGCATCATCCCGTTGAAGATCAACAGTGCCAATACCAGCAACACTACCGGTATCAGCAGGCGCCAATTGAGCTTCTGCAACATCAGCTATTTCCCTCCAGGTACAGCTCCAAATCCACGGGCTCGGGGGCTGGAAGATCCGCCTTGGGAATTCCACCGGAAAGCGCGCGGTAAAGTACAACTCGGTTTTCAATCAGTTCCCGTTCGGCGGACAGTATTTGTCTCGCCAGACTCTGTTGTTCATCCGTTGCGGTCAACACATTGAGGAAGTCGATGGTCCCTCGCGCATAGGCGCGGTTTTGACGCAACAGCAAAAGATCCGCAAGGCGCTTGCGCTCGCGCAAGTGGTTGAGCCTCTGCTCAATCAGGCTCTCTTGAATCAGTGCCTGCTCCACTTCAGACAGCGCTTCATTGACCTTACTGCGGTAGAGGGCCCAGCGCTCCTGCAAAACCGCATCCTGCTGATCCTGGGCAGATGCCAGGGCGCCACCATCGAAGATCACCCCTTCGATCGAAGCGGCAATAGCCAAAAGCCAGTTTTCAGTCACATTACTGATCAAACTGGTGCCATTACTGGCCACGGCGGACAGGCTGAATACTGGCAGTCGATCGGCCCAGGCCTCATCTGCCAGATGATACCCCTGCAAAAGGTCCCGCTGCGCCTCCACGACATCCGGGCGGCGCAACAATAACTGTGAGGGCACGCCGGTCTCAGGCAGGGCCGGCAGGATTGGGAGTCCGGACTGTTGATGAATCATGCCATCGAGTTCCGCGACATTGATGCCCAGAAGGGCCGCTAACTGCACCTTTAGGGTGTCGATATCGGCTCCCGCTTCATCCAGCTCCTGCTGTGACTGTTGCACCAGTTGCTTCTGCTGCAAAACATCCGCTGCACCTGAGACGCCGCGACCAAAGCGCAGTTCCAGAACTTTTAAGCTTTTGCGGTTGGTCTCCAGCTGCTGTTGCAGCAAATCCCGCTGGCCCCACTGCTCCCGCAGCGCCAGCCAGGTGGCGGATACCTCACTCGCCAGAGTCAGGGCGGCGGTGTGTAGGTTTTGCTCCTGGGCCAGGTAAGCCGCCTCAGCCGCACTGGCACCGGCGCGGACCCGCCCCCACAAGTCGACTTCATAGCTGGCGGCAATACGGGTACTCCAGCTATTTCCCTCGGCGGAGGAGTCTGTGAACTCACCGGATGAATAGCGCTGTTCGGTATTTTCCGTACTGGCGATAAGGCTCGGCCAGAGACTGGAACGCGCTCCCCGCGCGACAGCCGCCGCCTGCTGCAAGCGCCAATAAGTAGCCTGAAGGTCCGGGTTATCTTTTAGAGCTATTTGTACCAAATTGTCCAACTGCTCATCATTTAGATCTCGCCACCAGCGCAGACTCGGTGCAACAGTACCCGATGCGCGAAAAAATTCTGGTAAGCCCATGTTTTTATCGGGCTCGATAGTCTCAATTGGCTGCGAACTACAGCTGGCAAGCAACGGAACACAAATTGCCAAAATGCGGTAAAAGGACAAGGAATATCACCGAAATTAAACGTTTAATCGTAAAAAATAGAGATTTATTGCGTGCATTATCCGCCGCCCAAAATCGCCCGCAATGCGTTTTACTCTTGTTTACACAGGGTACAAAAAATCAGACAAAAAATTGCTGTCCGCAGGAGTGCCTGTGGCCGGCGACTTCGGTATGATGCGGCACACTAAACTGAACAGTCACCGGGGTTTGACGCGGAGCTTACCCAAAAAGTCTCCCCTATGTGCACGGGTGTGTGGCCTTCTTTAACCCGCCCCTTGGACACTCCGGTGAAATTAATAACGGAAGTAGAAGAGACAAACCATGAGTAAACATCAGCCACTCGCCCACTGGGACGATATTTTGCTGCTGGATCAACAGCTGAGCGACGAAGAGCGCATGGTGCGCGATACGGCACGTGAGTACTGCCAAAGCAAACTGATGCCCAGAGTTCTGGAAGCCAACCGTCACGAAATCTTCGATCGTGAAATCATGAACGAGATGGGTGAATTGGGTCTGCTCGGCTCTACCATTGAAGGCTACGGCTGCGCCGGTCTCAACTACGTTTCCTACGGCCTGGTGGCGCGCGAAGTCGAGCGCGTAGACTCCGGCTACCGCTCCGCCATGAGTGTTCAGTCCAGCCTGGTTATGCACCCGATTTACGCCTACGGCAGCGAAGAGCAGAAGCAAAAATACCTGCCTAAGCTGGCATCCGGTGAGTGGGTCGGCTGTTTCGGCCTGACCGAGCCCGACGCCGGTTCCGATCCCGGCGGCATGAAAACCCGCGCCAAGAAAGTCGATGGCGGCTACCGCATCAGCGGTTCCAAAATGTGGATCACCAACAGCCCGATTGCCGATGTTTTCGTTGTTTGGGCTAAAGATGACGACGATATTATTCGCGGTTTCGTACTGGATAAGGGTATGGAAGGTCTTTCCGCACCGAAAATCGAAGGCAAGTTCTCACTGCGCGCCTCTATTACCGGCGAGATTGTGATGGACAATGTGTTTGTTCCTGAGGAAAACAAGTTCCCCGAAATCGGCGGACTGCGCGGCCCCTTCGGCTGCCTGAACCGCGCCCGTTACGGTATTTCCTGGGGCTCCATGGGCGCCGGTGAATTCTGCTGGCACGCCGCCCGCCAGTACGGCCTGGACCGCACCCAGTTCAACCGTCCGCTGGCCCAAACCCAGCTGTTCCAGAAGAAACTGGCGGATATGCAGACTGAAATCACCCTGGGTCTACAAGCCTCCCTGCGCGTAGGCCGCATCATGGACGAAAACAAGCAGTTCGACCCCACCATGATTTCCCTGGTGAAGCGCAACAACTGCGGCAAAGCGCTGGATATCGCACGTATTGCCCGCGATATGCACGGCGGCAACGGTATTTCCGATGAATTCCACGTTATTCGCCACGTGATGAATCTCGAAGCCGTAAATACCTATGAAGGTACCCACGACGTACACGCTCTAATCCTCGGCCGCGCGCAAACCGGCCTACAGGCATTCGTGTAACGCATCTCCAGGGCGCAGCTGCCGGCAACTGCCGGCGGCGCGCCCGCCTCTGCTTAAATCCCACCGACTAATTTCAAGTCTTGCCCTCAATTGCCTTTACATTGATGACACAGAGTGCGATTCCGGCGAAAACCAATACCGAGGCTCCCCACTCCACCGCATCCATGGATTCATCCAAGAGCACCCGCGAACCCAGCAGGCCAAAAACCGGCACCAGTAATCCAAACGGCGCCACATAGGCGGAAGAGTAGCGCCGAATCAGGTCTCCCCAGCAGATAAAAGCAAGCAGAGTAATTAAAAAGCTCTGATAAAAAATGGCCACCCATGCCATAGGTGAAGCCCCCAGTAAAATCGCTATCGGCTTCTGCGTTTCCATATAGTAAGACATCACAAATAAAGGAATCGGCGGTACCAGTGAAGCCCAAACCATCAAGTGGAGCAGATTGACTCCCTTCATGGTCTTCAGCACCATATTACCGATTGCCCAACTCATCCCCGAGCCCACCAGAAGCACAAAGCCTTTTACGGTTGTCGCCCCATCTTCATCCGCATGAATAAAAAATAAAACAAACCCGCCAATAGCGATCAGCAAACCGATTAACTGCTGGCGACTCACCTTATCGGCAAAAAAACAGACGCTAAATATCAGCGTGAAAATGACTTGGCACTGCATTAAAAGGCTGGCGACACCCGCCTGCGCATCAGCGCGCAGTGCAAAGTACGCCAAACCAGTGGTTAAAAACTGAAGAAAAATGCCGATCAGCAGGACACTGAGAGCAGACGTTTTGGGAAAGGGAAAAAAAAATACCAGCGGCAGCCCCACCAAACTAAATCGAACCGCAGTTAACAGCAGCGGCGGAACATCCCCAAGCGCCAATTTGATAATCGGGTAAGCCATACCAATTATCAGGGCGCAAGCGAGCGCTTGTAGAACTCTAAGCAATGGCATAACTAAAATTACCCACCCCTATCGCTCCCCGGCTTCGACACTCGTTTCAGCCGGGCTTCGACCACCAAACTTCACCACACACAGTGCAACACCCAGCAGGACCAGTAAAGAGGCGAACCACTCAGCATAAGTAAGACTCTCATTGAGTATCACTGACGAACCGAGCATCCCAACAACAGGCACCAGTAATGCAAATGGCGCGACAAGGGCTGAGGGGTAGCGGCGTATTAATCCTCCCCACAAAACATAACCGATCAAAGTCACAAGAAATGCCTGGTAAAAAATAGAAAACCAAGTGATACCTTTTAAATGGGTGAAAAACACCCAGGGGGTGTGGCTCTCATAAACCAGCGACAGCAGTAACATAGGTATTGGCGGCACCAGTGAAGCCCAGACCAGTAAGTGTAATAAATTCACATCGGGCTTTATTCTGCGGAATAAAATATTCGCCACCGCCCAGGAAAGACCCGCTGCCAATACCAAGAAAAGCCCCTTTGCCGTTGTCGAGCCTCCCTTATCGGCGTAGTAAAAGAAAATAGCGAACCCCGCAATGGCAATCAGTAAACCCAAAAATTGCTGGCGGTTTAATCGGTCGTGAAAGAGCAACGCACACAGCAACAGAGTAAATAGCACCTGCGACTGCACTAAGAGCGAGGCCACACCGGACTGAATATCGGACTTTAAAGCGTAATACACAAATCCCAGTGCCAGAAACTCTTGAAAAAAACCAATCCCTATCACATTGGCAATCGATGTCTTCGGGAATGGGCAAAAAAAGACCAAAGAAACCGAAACCAGTGTAAAACGAACCGCAGCCAATAACAGTGGAGGTAAATCAGCCAAGGCCATCTTGGTCACAGGAAAGCTCAGCCCAATAATAGTGACCGCAAACAAAGCCAAAAGGACGCTCTTGAGGGGCATACTCCAGTCACCAGGGGTAGAAGGTGATAAATAAGAGTAGCAATAATCTACACCGGCCCCGCTACAAGGGGAGATCCCCTCCCCTGTGGCCCGTCGCTCAAGCGCCCCGGCCCGATTGCGGCAGCTCACACTTCTCGACCCGACTCGCGGTCCAATTCCCCTTATATTGACAGAAGTGCTATTCTCCCCTGCCCGCCAATCACTAGATGTAACAATGATATGGATGAGCTGCTGTATTGGTCTGAATTAATCGGTATCGCGGTCTTTGCCTTTAGTGGCGTACTCGCCGCCGGCCACAAGCAGATGGATCTATTTGGTGCGGTAGTACTCGCCTGTGTCACCGCCATTGGTGGCGGTACTGCCAGGGATATTATCCTCAATATCCCCGTATTCTGGCTTGATCACACCTATTACCTGTGGATCGCCTCAATTACCGGCGTAGTGAGCTTTTACCTGATACGCTATCTGAGGGTCCCTATGCGCCTGCTTATGGTTGCAGATGCCATTGGACTCGCCGTATTTGTGGTACTCGGCACCCAGAAAGTACTCGAGCTGGGCTACTCCGCCACCATCGCAATCGTGCTCGGTGTTATGACCGGCACCTTTGGCGGCCTCATTCGAGATGTACTGTCCGGTGATATTCCGCTGTTACTCCGGCGTGAAATCTATGCTACTGCCGCACTGACTGGTACAGCCATATTCGTTGCACTGGACCACCTCGGCTGGCCATCCCATGAACTGGTATTAGCCATCGCCGTTTTTGTAACACTGGCAATCCGCCTGGCGGCTCTGCGCTGGAATATCTCCGCGCCGGTAGCACGCTTTGGCAAGCAGTGACCCAGGCCCACAACCCCCTATTAGCAAATTACAGGAATCATCTAAGTGCGAAAAACCCGATTGCGCATCCTTCTTATCACGCTCTTTTCTGTAGTGATTGGAGCCTGTGAACGCGCAACCAACTCTGCTCAAACCGATCCAGCACCGCAAAAGCAATACGCTCGCCTGGTCGCGAAACCCTGCTGGTTTAAAATCGATGACTCCTGGCCCTTCACCCAGTGCTTTATGATGGAAGTGCCGGAGAACTATGCCCACCCAGAAAAGCGCAAGATCCGCTTCCCGGTCGTGCGCTTTCGCGCTACAGATCCCGATCCAGAAAAAATCCCCCTCCTCCACTTGGGGGCCGGTGGCCCGGGCGCCAGCATGGGGCTGGAGCCAGAGAATGCCAGTGACTGGCTGTGGCTGAACTATGCGGCCATGACCGTAGAAGATGGCCGGGACCTGTTTGTTATTGACCCTCGCGGCACCGGCATGGCCCAACCGCGTCTCACCTGTAGCGAATTTATCGAAGATGCCGATACCGCCTTCCAGCGCAACCTGTCTCCGGAAGAGGAGTCCCGGGTTTTCTCCTTTAGCATGGAGCGCTGCTACAGCCGCCTGAGCAAGGACACCGATCTGGCCCAATACAACAGCTCGGTTATTGCCCGGGATGTAGACGAGCTAAGAAAGGCACTCAAACTGGAAAAGTTTGACCTCTACGGGGTGTCCTACTCCTCCCGCTACGCCCTTACCGTGGCTCGCGACTACCCCGAGTCGGTGCGCACCCTGGTACTTAACAGCGCCGTCTTTCCCAATATCGTCTACACTCAGCAACTGCCACAGGACTCCCTGGCCGCCTATGAACGCGGTCTCCAGCACTGCATCCAAGACGAAAAGTGCAACAGCCGCTACCCCAATCTGCGCCGCAGACTGGAAAATCTGGTGCAGACCCTGGATGAAGAGCCGCGCACTATCCCAATCAAGCACCGCTACGCCAGACAGAGCTATCCCTTTGTACTCACCGGACAGCGCTTGCTGAGGGTTCTGTTCCAGGCGCTATACGACGAGAATTTCTACAATAAACTGCCCAAGATGATCGAGGGGCTGGAAAGTGAAGGGGATGAAGGATTAGAGCCGGCTCAAGAGGCCATCGCGCGCTTTATGGAAATTGTGCTGGACCCCTACTTTGGCGATGCCGCCGGTGTCAGCCACTTCTGCTATGAAGAGGCCCCTTTTGTCGATTTCGATCAGGCCAGAGCCAACGCCGCCGACACCGGCATACTCGGCGGCGCTGTGCGTTCAGATTTGAACCTGTTACAGATACAGTGCCGTATCTGGGCAATCCCCTCTGCGCCACTGACCGAGTCAGAAGCGATCTCCACACCGGTTCCCGCGATAGTATTGCACGGCGGCCTGGACCCGGTGCTCGCAGCAGACGATGTAGATATCGCCCGCAGGGAACTGCCCAACCACCAGTGGCTGCTATTTCCCCAGCTGTCCCACGATATTATCTCCGCCAGCAACTGTGCAGAGCGGGCTGTCGCGCGCTTTCTCGACAACCCCGCCGAAGATCAAACCGAGATCGCCATGACCTGCCGCAAGGCAGAATTAGCAGATCAGATCTCCACTGAGCAGACGTCGGAGTTACAACAGGAAGCCGAGCAACCGGCCATTGAGCCCCAAGCAGCGGAAGCCCCCGGCCCAGAGAGTACACCCTAGTCACTAACCCTGCGGGGAGCAAACCGCACAAATTTTGCCACAAGGATTGAGAGAAGGCCCATGGACAATAACCGCAGCCGCGCCCTGATCGAAGTGGCGGATTTGGTCGAACTTAAAAATACCGGCGCAGCGGTGATACTGGACTGTCGCTACAGTCTCGCGGACCGCGACAGCGGTGCGCGGGACTACCGGGCCGGCCATATTCCCGGCGCCTACTACGCCTGCCTACACCGGGATCTCTCTGCCCCCCTACAGCGCTACGGCGGCCGCCACCCGATGCCCACTGCCACGCAGTTCCAGGCATTCGCCCGCAAACTGGGAATCAATAGTGACACACCGGTCATCGCCTACGATGATAACCGCCTGGGCTTTGCCGCCCGCGCCTGGTTCCTATTTTTCTTCTTCGGCCACAAGAAAATCAGCATTCTGAATGGCGGCCTAAAGGCTTGGCTCGATGTTGGGGAGGCATTAGACACAAGCGAACCTATTCTATCCAGGCAGGGAAACTTCAGCGCACAAGCAAAAGAAAATCTTTTGGTTCATTACGAGACCATCAAGCAAAACCTGGGTAAAGCACCTTGGCAGCTCGTAGACGCCCGGGACAGTCAACGCTTTGAAGGGCTTGAGGAGCCCATCGACCCGATTGCCGGGCATATACCCACCGCCATCAACCGGCCCTGGCAAAATATTACTGACAAAAACAATGGGAAAGTGAAATCTATTGCCGAACTCAAAGCACAATTCGATAACTTAACCGACGGTAAACCACTTCTCAACTACTGCGGCTCAGGAGTTACTGCCTGCGTCAATTTCTATGCACAATACTTGGCTGGCCGCCACGACTCACTACTCTATCCTGGGAGCTGGAGTGACTGGTGCGCACATCAGTAACAGATAACAGTTAATCTTTACTATCGAGAGTCACTCTGCGAAATTGGAACACTTGACAAAGATATTGTATCAGGCAAGTGCCCTTAGGTTCATAGCTACATTTATATATAAAGAGCTATTAAAGCGGTCAAATAGGCATCTACCAATACCAACTTACTCCACACCATTTTTAACAGTGGCTGCTTCAAGAAAGTCTATCATTCTGTACCTTATCAATTATAAACATAAGTCCGCCATCCACTTGAAAGACCGAGGGAACCAAATCCACTCGACAAAATTTTCCGCCGGTAATACTCACGAAAGAAATTAAGAAAATCCTGTTTTGTATTAAAACTGTACTCCCCATGATTAGGGTCAAAAAATATGCATCTCTGAGCCGTCCCGGCGGGTCCAATATAGAGAGAAATTGCATGGGCTGCGCGAAAGCAACCGAAGGTTGTACCTGACACAACAATTATTGCGTAATTATCATTTAACTGCTCTAATGATGCCACCAAGAAATCAGTCATTGACAAAAGCTGAGCTCCAGGAACAGCTATTTGCATGTTGGAATCCTCGCCAAGCCCAGGCACTGCATGCACCCCACGCCCCCTCAGCCACCCTTCCAGATTGTTCATATATGAATTATTTTTATCGTGTGCCCAACCCCACTGAGATTTAGCAACTTTTCTCAACTCACCAATATTTAAAGAGCGAAGCCGAGTAAATGTAAATGGACTTGTTCCAATCTTCCATCTTTCATACAAACCCAATTTACTTGATAGAGATGCCCCCTCAGAAACCCTGCAATGTATCCAGTGCGCAGTCAAGGCCCCACAAATACCGAACTTACTGAATCCAGCATAGTGCACCCAAACTCTTAGTGAGCCCTGGGAAAAGCCCCAGACTTTTTGCCCGCGATGACGTCCAGCAATTGTACTAACGCGCATTTTTACAACCCTCCCAACAGATAATTACAACCAAAAATATACTTCCTGAATTAAACCAAACGAAAACCCACAACTAAAAAATGGCTAGGAATTTCAGAACCCCCTCCTCACGTTTGGCACCAAATTGATACTGACAGCCGAATTAGCCATATTTCGACTTACTGTAAACTAAAGCAAATCAGACCCTAGATCTTTAGGATTTGGTCGTATAATTTTAGATTCCAGAGAATAAGGCAGCTTTTTTATTCTTAAGATAACCGCCTCCAACTCAAAGGTATATTTCAGCCAATTTAATGGTAACCCTGAGCGTCAATTACTCCCACCAAAGCAAGTCATCAAGACGTTGCTGCACTTTTAGAAAGATAAAGTAATTGGGAACTCTAGCAACGCAGATAATTGCAGCATTAGTGTACTTGAGCAACGACACTTTTAACCATCGCTGGGTCCAAAAGCACAACCCACATGAGCTGAAGATCATGATCGATTCGCCTTAGGAAATGATTGCCATCGACAAGAAGGGAGGGACAATTCACTTCGTCGATCCAGACACCTTTGTGATACGAAGTACTCTGAGCGACTTTCCACCTGTACCCCATAAATTAACAATCTCACCAACCGTAAAGAGGCATATGTTCCAATCTATGGCTCTGGGATCTTTGGGAGTAATCCAAACCCCGACCACTTGATCGCGCTCATCGACTTAGTGGCACAGCAACATCGCGGATACATCGACATCAATCCTTACCGAGGCCCCCATACAATGAAACTTGGGCCAAATGGTCTACTCTACTCGTGCGCGGAAGCGAGCGGCGTAGTCGTGATAATCGATGTACGCTCCCGCGAAGTCATCGGCACGATTGATGCCCGTAGCGTAGGCTGTCAACACCCAATGGCGCAGCTGGAATTGACCTCTCCCCAGGTGGGGAGCTATTGGTCATCACCGATGGCAAAGTACCTGGTTTGGTAATTTTTGATGCCATCGAATGCACTCAGATAACCCGCATTAGTTTGAATGGCCATCAGTGCCCTGCGCAGATTGTGCGGTTTAGTCCTGACGGCAAGTGGCTGATTGCCACAAATATGGATGGAAATGTTGCGACGATCATCGAGAACCCTCCCTATGGACGCAGCACATAGTTCCAACAGGAAAGAGTCGATGGACATGGCCTTCCCCCCAAATGGCCAGACAGTTGTTATTGGAAGTCAAGAGGGTGGTACACTGTCCGTCATTAACTTACCTTCAAAACAAGAGAGCAAGCGGTCGAAAGTGGGGGGAGATGTGGAAGCCCTCGGTTTTTTCTAGCATGAAAAGCAGGCAATGGACGTTCTGCTATTTGAAATTAGGCTCCCTGGAGCACATTCATCGGTACACGGGGTCAACCTTCTTTTAAGCTTTCGCTCCTGTCAATAGACGGGTACCACTGCAAACAGCGTGCTCAACGGCGGCTTAAAAGCCTGGCTCAGCGCGGGGAAAGCACTGAGCACTCGCCCACCAGTGCCCTCGGGAAGAGGCAATTTCAGTGCAAAGCCACAAAAGAATCTTCTGGTGGATTACCAGGGCGTCAAAGAGAATCTCGGTAAAGCCCCCTGGCAGCTAGTAGATGCCCGGGATTCCCAGCGCTTTGCAGGGCTTCAGGAGCCCATCGACCCGATTGCCGGGCGTATACCCACTGCCATCAACCAGCCCTGGCAAAATGTGACGGATAAAAACAGTGAGAAAGTGAAGTCCACTGCCGAACTCAAAGCACAGTTCGATACCCTGGGCAACGGCAAACCGCTGCTCAATTATTGCGGCTCCGGCGTTACCGCCTGTGTAAACTTCTACGGACAATATTTGGCAGGGCGCCGCGATGCTCTACTCTACCCCGGCAGCTGGAGTGACTGGTGTGCGCACCAGTAAGCAGAGGGGGTGCCAATCACTCACTGGCAATAAAAAATTCCGTGAATAGCATTATGTATCCAATCCATTAGCAAAAAGCGCTGAGACCACCCCTTTTCCCTCGCCATATTTTTTACCGCAATGCCAGGCAGCTCTATCTGTAGAGCTGCCTGGCCTATATGGTACGAGCGCACAAATTAAAACTCTAAAATAAATCAGCAGCTAATTTTATCTCGGCTAGCACTAAGCTAAACATCAGAACGCAGGAACTGATATCACCTTTTATGCGGAATTAGTCGGCTACTTTACTTACACAAGCCGCCTATCAAATCGATGGAAAAACAGCCTACTTGGTACAAATTATTCATTTAAATAAATGTGGATAATAGAGTCCAGCTCAGCGGGCAACTTAAAAGCCCTGAGCACAAAATAACAATTCGCAGCCAAGCCTAAAATCAGTGATCAAATTCGAGAAGGGCCCAAGAACACTCCCAATAAAATAAAAAATGACTATCGCCACCAAACTATCACGGTATAATAGGATAATTGGACTAACTTTGGACTCCATACCGTCCCCCTTTGAACAGCTTAAGCCATATTTTTAGGAAGTTTTTCCGGGCAGCCCAGTCTCAGCAATTGGTTAAAGCTCCGTGGATAGATGAGATAAAAAATCAGGAAGTACACACATGAACCCAACTAAACATTGCCAAATTTCAGTGCGCAGATGGGGAGGACAGGAAGAGGATTACTTAGAAATCCACTCATTTATTGATCACACTAAATTTATTTGCTCCGATATGAGACATCGGATACTGCACAATATGTGGGCAGTCCACCATCTTGTCGTACCCATTTTCGGCCACACGATTACAAACTCCGACGGGAAGGAAGTTGACGTCAAGGACCTATGCGAAAGAGACCACCTGCTGGTTGACTACCACAATAAATTTATCCCGAGCCTGTCAGATTTTGTTGAAACTATTGATGAAAGTCAGCTGCCAAATAACTTTCGGAAAGATATTGAGGAGTTACACAGCCGACTTTCTAGCAACGAGGAAGTTTCCAGACTGCTTCTATCGCCTCTATCCGCATCAGGGAGATTTAAGTCCCTACTGATTACGCATAACAGCTGGTTTATCAATCATATACTACCGATGATTTTTGATACGAACCCTGTGCTTGATGATTTTTCGATCAACCCTTCCACTTTTTTTAATGCAATGCAACCTGAGCTATGGATGGACAATGGAATATCTTATCCCCCCAGCTTCAAGAACCTAAGTAAGAAAATTATTTAAGGAGTTATATTTATGAGTAAATTTGTAATTCGCGGATATCATTGGGGCTACAATGACGAGACATTTTACCCCTGTGGCAGCTATATAAAAACAGTCTTTGACAGTGAAGATGCCGCGCGAGCAGAAAAGATAAAACTTGAACGAGCGCACTGGGCAGAAGTTAACCTGGGCGAGACCTATCAGTTTTTTGACGGTGATGAAGAATTAATTGACAAAGTCAATGGATTCGTAAAAGAAAAACTTGGTTTTGAACTTTTTAAAGACGATGACTATCGAGACATCTTCGTGCCGAGCGCCCTTAATGACGATGATTTCGCAGAGTTTTTACAAATAGCCGATCTGACAGCTTACAAACTGACAAAGTTTGAAGATGAAGCCAGATTCTACGCTATCTGGTTTAACGAAGCTAACGAATATTTGATGGAGTATGACGAATGTTCAGAATCTCTGGTTTTTGGTGCATCCTTAGATGAGCTTAAAAAAGAATCAGAAAAGATGCTGAGTTATTATTTCGATGAACACCCGGAGATTCTTAAGGGAGACATCAACGAAATAACAGATTCTCCCAGCATCCTGAAAGAACTTTTAGACAAGTCAGCTGGCCTGACATACGACACTCAAGAAAAGTGCATCTCCATTAATACAAGCAGAGAAAGCGACCTGTTCGCCCTTAATGAACTGCTCAAAAAACCTGCTTTCACAGTAAAAGCGATGTCGGTAGAAGAACTGATAAAAATTCAAGATGAACTCATGCAAGAATATTATTAATCAGGCAAGCTAATAATCAAGCCTCGATGAGATAATATCTGGGCAGGCCATATACAGCCTGCCCTTGACAGAATTTTTCTCACTCTAAACTGCTGCGCACCTCTGGCGCCACAAAAAAACAAATCTCAAAATCAATATTTCAGGAGAAAGAAATTGTATATAGTTTCTCTTACTTACACCGCACATCTAGATAAAATAGAAAAACACCTGAATGAGCATATCCTATATTTAGACAATCAATACAAGCTGGGGAATTTTATAATTTCCGGAAGAAAAGTGCCGCGAACTGGCGGGGTGATAATAGCAACAGTTACGTCAAGAAGTGAACTAGACAAAATTTTAAGCCTAGACCCCTTCTACCGGGAGAACTTAGCAGAGTACGATATAACCCAAATAGTACCAACCAAGACCTCAGCAGAGCTTGAACATCTGCTTGACACTTGACCATCACGATAAAGTTAAAAAAGTGCAACTGATCAACGACATGTCAGCTGGTCTACACACGTCTTCTCTGAGCATGCCCACTTTTAGAAACAGAAAAATTACAAACAAATAACCGAAAGACTCCTATGAGCAAAGACCTAAATAAAATTTCAAAGTACTTTAGCTACCTGCTGCGACACAAACCACAGGCTATTGGCCTCGAATTAGATGAAAATGGATGGACATCCATCGAAGAGCTGATCAAAAAAACCACAGACTTCACACTCAACCGGGATTTAGTTGAAGTGATTGTTGAAACCAACGATAAGAAGCGCTTCAGTATCAGCGAGGATGGGTTATTTATCAGGGCAAACCAGGGACATTCTATTGAGATAGACTTAGACCTTCAACCTCAAGAACCCCCAACTGTTCTAGTTCATGGAACAGCCGGTAAATTTCTCAACGCTATTCGAGAGGAGGGGTTAAAAAGGATGAAACGACATCACGTCCACCTCACTGAGTCACAGGCAGTTGCTCAAAATGTTGGTTCCAGATATGGGCAACCAATACTTTTATCTATAGCCACACAGAAAATGTATACGGATGGATTCAAATTTTTTAAATCGGCAAATAATGTTTGGCTGGTTGAGAGTGTACCTGCAAAGTATATCGAGGAAATATAGGCAAGCCCACTCAGGGGTGCCTCTAGGCTGCCTAGCATAAACCACCCATACACGATAGTGAGCCAAAAGATGGTTGAACAATATATCTACAGTGGCCGCCCCTCTAAAGTGCAAGATGCCGCTGGAGTTTCGGGAGTCATCATTAAATCGTTTGACGGCACTTTTCTCTTTCGTGTCTACAACGAAGATAAATCCTCCCACATAGATTACAGGCTAAATCATGATGATCTCGCGGTGACAATACAAGCAGATGAACTGGCGTCATTCTACTCGTATGGCGAGGACCACGCTCTAGATCACAGTCCCAAGGTACTCGGACTTAAAAAGCCGGTTGAATAGCCTGCACATTTATATATATGCGCAGCAAATTAAGTAACTTCAGCTCAATTAGCACACGGATATCTCAGGGCACCCACACTGCGTGTGGCACAACCGATCATCAAGAGGCATTAACCAGTGAAACTTGTACTGCTACCCGGAATGGATGGAACCGGAATGCTATTTGAAGCGATACTCACAGAGCTTCAAGCCGTGGATAGCATAGTTTTGCCCCTACCCCAAAGAGGGGAGCAGGACTATCTAACCCTATCTCAATATATCTACAAAAGACTCCCAAATGAGGATTTTATTTTAATAGCGGAGTCTTTTTCCGGAGGTATTGCCGCACAGTTGTCCGGCCAGCAGATCCCAAATTTAAAAGGAATCATTTTTGTTGCCTCATTTCTCTCATCACCTAAGCGGCTGCTCGCCAGCATAATGACACGACTACCAATCCATAAAATGGCAAGATTACCGGTGGCCAGTATTGTATATCGACTGTTCTGTTTGGGCTGGAGAGCTAGCCGCAGCACGCTAAATCAGTTCAAACTAGCGATCGAAGCAACGCCCAGCGGAGCGCTAAGATCTAGACTTAGGGTAATAGCCACCTCTAAATACCAAAATTTTAGCTCAACAGTACCAGCCGTATATATCCGCGCATTACAGGACACTCTCGTCCCAGAGAAAAAATCTAAAGAATTTAAAGTGGCATATTCAGATATCGTGTTTATCGAACTTGAAGGACCTCATTTTATCCTTCAATCTAAACCTCAAGCCGCAGCCCGTGCAATCACTCAGGCTGTAGATATTCTAACCGGCAAAGACACCGAGCAGATTGAGGTCCGCTCAGCGCCTTAGAAATCCAGCTGCAAACGATCACCAAACTTTGCGGGTATAGGCATCCACTGTCCAATCATTTGTAAACCGAATAAACCAACCGGACATGTAGGCATGGCGGTAATAGGCCTCAAAAAAGTTAAAGAAATCATTTCTATTCCAGAATAGGTACTCACCGTAATTGGGGTCAAAAAATAGAGCTCCGACATCAGACGGCACCCGATCATCTGCTATCCAAACACCTACTGCATGCCCCGCTCTGCGACCTGAAAAAGTGATATAACCATAGGCATCTCTAAGTTGTCGCAATGCATTCACTAAGCGAACATTAATTGGTGGTGTAGGCGGTCTCGGTGGAGCAGCTTGTCCTGGCCGTAGCACCACCATGTTATTAAGATCCTCATCAATCTGGCTAGTGCTCCAGCGATCTTCTTGATGTAAACCTTGCTGTATAAGCCAATTTTCAATATTAGGCCCCTGCCCGCCACCACCATAAGTCCAGGTGTGAAAATCACGTGCCACCCTGATTAGCTGGTTAACATTCAAAGATCGGTAGCTACGGAAGCCAAATCGGCCCGCATTTGCTGTAGTTGGCGTTAGCCCAAGCTTGTCCGGAAGCCCCGTTTCATCTACGGCTCCGCATTTAATCCAGTGGGCAGCTAAAGCTGCACAAATACCAAATTTGCTAAACCTGAAATAATGAATATAAGTGCGTGGGGAGGATTGTGAAAACCCCCATGTTTTCACACCATTGTGATCCGCTGCAATGCGATTGACTCCCATAGCCTTCTCCTCCTTTCTATTTAAACTTCCTATTCTTTACAACTTAATCCTAAGCCACCTGCACACTACTAACTTTAGGTATTGGGCAAATATTTTTAGGTTTTAGGCGATTTCAGATATGGGACAACCTAAAGCTGAGGGGTCTGGCACCCAAGAGGCTTCAATAACCGAGGAGACCTTTAAACAATTTCGTAATATCTCTGCGCGCCGTGATGGCAATTAACGAACTTACAGCAGAGGCCACCCTGGCATCCAAGTTAACTTCTATAAGCAACAGCGGGCAAGTTGCCATGCCCGCCTATCCCGACAGCTGGATCGGCCATTGTGCGCATCAGTGAAGCCACCTCCAACAAGCCGCGATTAGATCTGATTCATTTCAGCCATTTTATCACCTGAAGTTCAACACCACTTACTCAAACTCCAAAACCATTACCAAACGCTTACTTTATAAGCATTAATATTCCATCGGCCCGAATAATTTTGCCAACCAGATAAATAGGCATAGCGATAAAAAGCATCAAAAAAATTAAGAAAATCATTTTTTGACGGGAAGCGGAATTCACCATAGTTTGGATCAAAGAATAGAGCACCAACTTCAGAGGGAATACGCTCATCCGCGATCCAAACAGCTATCGCATGCCCGGAACGCCGTGAACTAATAGAAATATATCCATAGGTTTCACGAAAGCGACTAAATGCATTCACAAGACATCTATTAACAGGTGGAATGGGGTTCGCAGGTGGCGGTGGGTTTCCCGGCACTATTGGTGCAAGGTTTTGTACGGCTAGATCTGCCCAACTGGTGCAATACTCATTCGCCTTAGTAAGACCGTTGTAAATTAACCAATTATCGATATTATCCCTCTGCCTGCCTCCCCCGTTAGTCCAAAAATGAAAATCCTTTGCCACCTTGACTAACTCACCGGTATTAAGTGATCGGTAAGAGGGATATCTTATTGGACCGAGAGTTATAGAACACGGTGTCAATCCAAGCTTGTTCGGCAGGCTTTTATCATCTACCGCATGAGTCTTAATCCAGTGTGCGCTGAGTGCGGCACATATTCCACGTGGACCATACTTGGCATAGTGTACCCAACTCCGGAGTGAACTTTGCGAAAACCCCCAGGTTTTAACCCCATTATGTGCTCTCGCAATTCTATTTACACCCATTAATCCACCTTAAAGCTGCTATAGCATTTCATTATTATGTCTCTTTGCCTAAATACGCGGCTAGAGTGAAACCTGTAACCGGTTCCTATTTTTAAGCCCCCGCCACATCAAGTAATGAGGTGCTCCAGGGTGCTCTCTACAGCAACCTAGAGGTGAGACTTTACGCGCCAGGGCCGCAGCAAACTTTAGCTTACGGGCTTAATTTTTTAGATTTTTGCCATAACTTGTCTGTATCCAAATACAGGAAAGCTAACTTGGTGAAGGTAGGTGGGGAAGAGAAAATGACGGGAGAGTAATTGTAGCCAGTGCCACAAAAACAGGCGGTACTCCCTGCACCGCCCGCTTCTGCTAACAGATAACGTCTAGTCGTACATGGGGTTGCGAAGAATCGGGCAAATCGCCTCTTGGTTCTTCGCCATATACTGCTGGTGGTACTCCTCGGCGTAGTAGAACGGTTGAACCATACTGATTTCGGTGGTGATTACCCCGCGATCTTTCCCATCCAGGGCCTCCTGCACCGCCGCTTTACTCGCTTCCGCCTCCTGTTTCTGCTCTTCGTTCAGGCAGAAGACACACGAGCGATACTGGGAACCGATATCGTTACCCTGGCGCATGCCCTGGGTTGGGTCGTGGTGATCCCAGAAAACACGCAACAACTCTGCATAGCTGACTTTGGCCGGATCAAATATAACCTTGACCACTTCGGCATGTCCGGTGCGTCCCGTACAGACTTCATCGTAGTTGGGGTTTTCAGTGGCGCCATCGGTGTAGCCAACCGCCGTGGCATAGACACCATTCAGCTCCCAAAACACGCGCTCTGCGCCCCAGAAGCAGCCCATACCAAAAATGGCAACGTCCAGATTGTCGGGGAATGGCTCTTTTATCGTGTTGCCATTTACAAAGTGTGTGCCACTAATCTCCATTGGCTGGGGCCGACCGGGCAGTACCTGATCCGCGTCGGGTATTTGAAATTTATCGTATTGCATACTGTCTTCTCGAGTACAGGAATTTTCTTTTGTCAGGATAGCGCTAAGGCGCTTATCCTCCCATATCATCTGCGAATCAAATAGTTATGATACGCAAAACCAACATCGGCAGTTCAACACTACAAGGAGTTGTCATTGGCGCGCTTAATCTTGCTGATTTTAATCGCTATCGCCGCCTGGTATCTCTGGCAAAAAATCAAATCTAGCTCACCGCAGAACCGACGCAAGCAAATTTTTATCGCCTGTATCGCCGGCGTCGCCGCGATTGTGGTTGCACTGACCCTAACCGGGCGCCTGCACTGGGTGGGGGCAGCCCTGGTATTAGTACTCCCCCTGCTGGGGCGTTTACTCAACCAAGTCATCCGCTTTTTACCCTGGCTGATGCCGCTGTTTGAAAAACATTCAAACCGGCGCTCAAATCCACAGGGTACGCAGAGCCCTCCTCCACATAATAGTGAGGGCCCGTCACTCTCCGAGCACGAGGCGCGCCAAATCCTTGGTGTCGGAACCGATGCCGATAGAGAGGAAATCATTAGTGCGCACCGCAAGTTAATCCAGAAACTCCATCCGGATCGGGGTGGCAACGATTACCTGGCATCGCGTATCAATGCCGCCAAACAGTTGTTGCTAAGGGGCCTATAAATAATTTCCGGTTAAACCTTACAAAGCAGGTGGATATACCTGGCCAACTGCCGATAGGGGTCCACCTGGGAGTATTCAAGCTCTTTTGCCACAATCGCCGATGCCGGCAACTTTTCCCGAATTGAGGGCGTCATAAAATCGTGAAAGCAGCGGATGCCGCTGTGACAAACCACAGAAAAACCCGCCTCAGTCAACCATTCGTCTACCCACTCCGGTAAAAGTGGGTTCTGCGGGGTCAAACTACCTGGGTGCCCTCCCCAGTAATCTCCGTCAATATTGCGCTCCAATTGGCGAAAGCTACCGCGCTGCAACAGGCGAAACTCCAGTGCGCGGCGGTTGTAGAAGGTCAGCGACAGGTGGCCACCGGGCTTTAGCAGCGCGCGCAGCTGTTGCAATGCCTGCTGTGGCTGCTCCAACCACTCCAGTACCGCGTGGCAAATAACCAAATCGGCATCGCGCAGCGCCTCCACCTGCGGCAGCTCTTGCAAAGGCTTGTGCAGCAGGGTCATCTGCTTGTGCAAATGGCGCTGGTGAATTTCCGCAGCGGCGTGCTCAAGCATTTGTGCGGAGATATCGGCGAGGAAAACCTCGTGCCCCGCCTCAGCCAAATCCATGGCAAAGTGCCCCTGACCACCCCCAGCATCAACGATTTTTAGGCTGCGCTGTTCGCTCTCCAACAAAGGGGCCAAGTCCCGGTTGAGGACCGCCAGGCGAATATCCCCCTTGAGGCCACCGTAGATACGCTTGCGAAAACGGTGGGCGAGATCATCAAAGTTGCGATCTTGATACGGACTGTCAGCCATTGGAATCCTCGCCTTGCAAAGCCTCTGCACAACGGCGGCGGTTCTCGGCAAATTTACGCTGCAACGCTACATCCATATCGACCCCGAGTACTGCGGCCAACTTGCTCAGGTACATCTGGATATCCGCCAGCTCGGCGGCGATCTGAGCGGCCTTATCGCCGGCCATCAAATCACAGATTTCCGTATCACTGCACCACTGAAAGTGTCGCCCCAGCTCAGCCACTTCCACTGATAGCGCCATAGTCAGATTTTTGGGTGTGTGCAGTGACTGCCAACTGCGAGCCTCAGCAACCCCATCAAAAGCCGCCAGGATTTCACGATGTTCCATCGGATTTCTTCCTCTGCTGGCGCTCCAAGTCCCCACCACGGGCGGCCAAAATTGAATTCAGTGCGCGGGACAAAAACTCCCGCCGGTATAAAACACAGACAACAAACAGGTAACCGGCAATAAACAGCAGTGGATGGATAAACCAACCCAACACTGACATTGAGAAGTAATAGGAGCGCAGGCCGTAGTTGTAGCTGTGGCCCGCATGGTCGATCACTTTGGCGGTGCTGATGGCAAAACGGCGCCGCTCCTCTTCCGATATCCCCTCAGCCTCCGGCGGTGGCGCGGCCCCAATCAGGACATTGGCGAAGGAGTACTGGCGCAACGACCAGGTAAAATTGAAAAAGGCAAAGATGAAAATCAGGACCAGTAACATCACCTTGAGTTCAAACTGCTCAACGGTGGTGGGCTCCGCAAAAGGCAAGCTGGTGAGTACTTCAATGGCGGCCTTGTTCGCCGTCAAAGCCGTTACCAGACCCGCCAGGATTAGAATGCTCGTGGAGGCGAAAAAACCAATCACCCGCTCCAGGTTGCTGAGAATAGCTGTGTCAGCCATGCGCATATCTCTATCGAGCATACGCATCATCCACTCAACTCGGTACCACTGAAGTGATGATGTTAGACACCAGGTTTCTTTGGCTTTTTTTCGCGCAAATACGGTGTAACCCACCCAGGTGATAAAAAAACCAGTAACACTGGCAATATCCAACCAGGACAACCTCTAAAATCTCCGTGTTCGTCTACATTTATGCCGTAGGTTCGGCAAGCGGAGTCTTCGCCCTACTGGCATCCTTGTCAACACTGTCTTTCCGGTGTGTGCAAGCGGTAGAATAGCGCCCTTTCGCCGGCAGCAGTGGCCGGCCAGAAAATTCATATAACTCCAGGGAGCTGTCTTTTGAGCAACTCACATCCTGCATTTGAACTGGTTACCAGCGCAGATATTGATTCTCTCGGCGTGCGCGTCGAGGAATACCGACACATTACTACCGGTGCCCAGCACCTGCACATCGCCGCAGACAACTCGGAAAATGTTTTCCTTGTCGCCCTGCGCACCGTGCCCGAAGACTCCACCGGTGTCGCCCATATTCTTGAACACACCGCCCTGTGTGGCAGTGACAAGTACCCGGTGCGCGACCCCTTCTTTATGATGATCCGGCGCTCACTCAACACCTTTATGAACGCCTTCACTAGTTCAGATTGGACTGCCTATCCGTTTGCCAGCCAGAATCGCAAGGATTTCGACAATCTGCTCGACGTCTACCTGGATGCGGTATTTTTTGCGCGCCTGGACCCGCTGGACTTTGCCCAGGAAGGCCATCGCCTGGAATTCGCCGAAGCGGATAATGTGAGCAGCGAACTCGTCTACAAAGGCGTAGTGTTCAACGAAATGAAGGGGGCCATGAGCTCTGTCACCTCACAATTGTGGCACACCCTGAGCAAGTACCTGTTCCCCACCACCACCTATCACTACAACTCCGGTGGCGAGCCCAGCGATATTCCCAAGCTGAGTTACGAGCAGTTGGTGGCCTTCTACCGCAGCCACTACCACCCCAGCAACGCCACCTTTATGACCTTCGGTGATATCCCCGCCGCAGAACACCAAGCCGCGTTTGAAGAAAAGGCGCTGCACAAGTTCGAGAAACTGGATAAAACCATTTCCGTCGGGCGCGAAGATCGCTACCAGGCACCGCTGAAAGTCGAAGAGCGCTACCCGTTAAATGGCGAGCCCCTGAAGGCCAAGACCCATATCGTATTGAGCTGGCTGCTGGGTGATGTCACCGATCTTGAAGAAGCCCTGACCGCACACCTGCTCGCCGGCGTACTGCTGGACAACAGCGCCTCACCGCTGATGAAGCTATTGGAAACCACCGAGCTGGGCACCTCCCCTTCGCCGCTGGTGGGCCTGGACGATTCCCAGCGCGAACTGGTGTTTGTCTGCGGCA
Organism: Microbulbifer regidiadema (SeqCode); assembly: GCF_052466995.1. Taxonomy (NCBI): domain Bacteria; kingdom Pseudomonadati; phylum Pseudomonadota; class Gammaproteobacteria; order Cellvibrionales; family Microbulbiferaceae; genus Microbulbifer; species Microbulbifer regidiadema (SeqCode). The sequence continues at coordinate 1,376,963 of NZ_CP174297.1, forward strand.
TTGAGGGCAGCGAGCGCGAGAGTGCCGACGAACTGGAACAGCAGGTTCTCGCTGTACTGAAGGACGTGGCGGAAAACGGCATCCCCTACGAACAGGTAGAAGCCAGCTTGCACCAGCTGGAATTGCAACAGCGGGAGATTGGTGGCGACGGTTACCCGTTCGGCTTACAGCTGATTCTCACCGCGCTGACCGGTGCCACCCACCGTGGCGATGCCATCGGCCTGCTGAATATCGATGCCACCCTGGAGCGCCTGCGCGAGCAGATCAAAGATCCAAAATTTATCGCCAACAAGGCCCGCGAACTCCTGCTGGAAAACCAGCACCGCGTGCGCCTGGTACTGAGCCCCGATGAACAGCTGGCCGCACGCCGCGAGCAGGCGGAGAAAGACCAGCTGGCGGAAATCAAAGCTGCTCTCAGCGACAAAGAAAAAGCGCAAATTGTCGAAACCGCCAAAGCCCTGACCGATCGACAAAACCGCGAGGACGACGCCTCAATCCTGCCCAAAGTCGGCGTGGAAGATATTCCCGCAGAGCTGCCGGATACCGAAGGCGAAGCAGTAGAGCTGGGTCCACAGAAGTTGACCCGCTACAGCGCGGGCACCAACGGCCTGGCCTACCAGCAAATGGTCTGCGCGCTGCCGGAATTCAGCGAAACCGAAAAGCAACTGCTGCCCTACTACTGCCAGGTGCTGAGCGAAGTCGGCCTGGGTGAAAAAGACTACCTGGAAGTCCAGCAGTGGCAGACCAGCGTGGTGGGCGCCCTGCACGGCTTCACCAGCAGCCGCACTGCTATCGACAACCTGGATCACTTGTCCGGCCACTTTATCCTGTCTGGTAAAGCACTGGCTCGCAATCAGGGCGGCCTCACCGAACTGATGCAAGCCACCATGGAGCAGGTGCGTTTTGACGAACACGCCCGCATCAAGGAACTGCTCCTGCAAACCCTTGCCCGCCGCGAACAGGGCGTTGTCGGCAACGGCCACGCCCTCGCTATGGCTGCTGCCAGTGCCGGCTACAACCGCGCGGCCTGGGAGAGCCATGCCAGCGGTGGCCTGCTGGGTTTACGCAACCTACGCGCCCTGGTGGCCGGGCTGGAAAAAGAGGACGGCCTGCAAGACCTGTCCAACCACTTCCAGGCTATCCACCAGAAAATCCTCGCCGCACCGCGCCAGTTCCTGCTGATAGGTGAAGAGGAGAAAATTGGCGATTTCAGCCAGACACTGCTGCCGCTGACCTCCACTCCCAGCACTGCCGCTGCCGATCCCGCCGCGCCCTTCGAACGCAAGCAGATCGAGGAACTCTGGGTTGCCAACAGCCAGGTAAACTTCTGTGCCAAAGCCTACGCCACTGTGCCTATGTCCCACCCGGACGCGGCACCGCTATCGGTTTTGAGTGGTTTCCTGCGCAACGGTTTCCTGCATCGCACCATCCGCGAACAGGGCGGCGCCTACGGCGGCGGCGCTGGCCACGACAGCAATATCGGCGTATTCCGCTTCTACTCCTACCGCGATCCGCGTATGGGTGAAACCCTGGAAGACTTCGATGCATCCCTGAAGTGGCTGGCCGAAGAGAAGCACAAGGAAGAGCAGGTTGAGGAAGCGATCCTCGGCGTCGTCGGCGGTCTGGATAAGCCCGGCTCCCCCGCTGGTGAAGCCAAGAAGAACTTCCACTCGGGCCTGTACGGACGCACCCACGCGGCGCGCCAGAAATTCCGCAAACAGGTCACCGAAGTTACCCTGGCAGATCTGCAACGGGTGGGCGCCACCTATCTGGACCCGAGTAAGGCCAGCACCGCCATTGTTACCGGCCCCCAAGGTAGCGAAGCGGCAGCCAAACTCAACTTGAAGGAAGAAAAGCTCTAACCCGGGCCCATCTATTCCCCGGCAGTAACTCTTCCGGGGAAACTCTGCGGCGCCGGACAAAAACCGGCGCCGCTGTATCGCCGTTATCCTCTAGCGAAGTTCCAATGAGTAAACACGACAATATTTATGCAAACCCACTGGGCCAGGTAGCCGGCTTCGAGTTCGATCGCCAAGTGGTGCAAGTTTTCCCCGATATGATCAAGCGCTCAGTGCCCGGCTACACCACGATTGTGGCCATGATCGGCACCCTGGCAGAGCGCTACGCCCAAGCTGGAAGCCGCTGCTACGACCTGGGCAGTTCCCTGTGCGCGGCAACCCTGGCCATGCGCCATCGCATCCCCGCCGCCGACTGTGAGATCGTCGCCGTAGACAATTCGAAGGCCATGGTCGACCAGGCACGCACAGTGCTCGAAGCCGATAGCGGTGAAGTTCCCGTACAACTTATCTGCGACAACCTGCAAAACGTCACCATTGAAAACGCCTCGGTCGTGGTACTCAACTTCACCCTGCAATTTATTCCGGTGGAAGAGCGCGAGGAAATCCTACAGAAAATCCACGATGGCCTGCGTCCCGGCGGCATTCTGATTATTTCTGAAAAAGTGGACTTCGCCGATAAAGCCCACAACGAGCTGATGATCGAACTGCACCACTCCTTTAAAGCCGCCAACGGCTACAGCGCACTGGAAATCGCCCAGAAGCGTTCCGCGCTGGAAAATGTATTAATTCCGGAAACCCTGGATACCCACCGCGCACGGCTGAAGAACGTCGGCTTTACCAGTGTCGATGTCTGGTTCCAGTGTTTTAATTTTGCCTCTTTAATCGCCATCAAAGGCGCGCCGGAAAAGTAAGTACCCGTGATCGACTACACCCAACTCTACCAGGGCCTGCAACACGTGCCCGCCCTGCGCACCTGGCTGGCCCAGTTGCCGACACAAGTCGCTGAAAACCTGAGTCCGCATCGCTGGGGCGATCTGCCCGACTGGCGCGCGGCAGTGGAAGCCCTACCGGAAATCACCCCCTCCTCTGTCGAATTTGCCAGCAAAGTTTGTGCGGGCAGTCCGGCCGACGCCAGCCCGGAACAACTCGAGGCCCTGGAACGGGAGCTGCGCAAGTTGCACCCCTGGCGCAAAGGCCCCTGGGAGCTGTTCGGGCTGCATATCGACACCGAGTGGCGCTCCGACTGGAAGTGGGACCGGGTATTGCCGCACTTGGCGCCACTGGAAAATCGACTGGTGCTGGATGTGGGTTGTGGCAATGGCTACCACTGCTGGCGATCTTACGGCGCCGGCGCGCGCCGGGTCATCGGCATAGATCCCTCGGTCAAATTTGTCGCACAGTTTTACGCCCTGAAAAAATACCTGGGCCGGGAGGCGCCGGTAGACCTGCTGCCCCTGGGTATTGAAGCGCTGCCGGCCAACCTGCGCGCTTTCGACACCACTTTCTCCATGGGAGTGCTCTATCACCGCCGCTCGCCCATGGATCACCTGCGCGAACTACGCGAAACCCTGCGCCCCGGCGGCCAGCTGGTGCTGGAGACCCTGGTTATCGACGGCGGACTGGGCGACTGCCTGGTCCCCGAAGACCGCTATGCAAAAATGCGCAATGTATGGTTTTTCCCCAGCTGTGCCACCCTGGAGAGCTGGCTGCGCAAATGCGGTTTCCGCAACCCCAGAACCGTAGACCTAAATGCCACCAATCTGGGGGAGCAGCGCCGTACCGACTGGATGCATTTCGAATCCCTGGCGGATTTTCTCGACCCAGAGTCGCCGGATAAAACCGTAGAGGGTCACCCTGCGCCCAAAAGGGCGGTTTTGGTCGCGGAAGCGCCGTAACTTCTCTTACACTTCTTGCCTGGGACCTCATAAATTCCGCAAAATTGATCTGCGATAGAATTTTGTACGGAATGGGGGCCACCATCTTGATTGTTGGGACTCATGAGGCAAAGTGCGCCCCTAAATAGTGCAACTATATCCTTTAGGGAGGGCTGCCGCAGGATGCAGCCCAGCGCAGAGAATATTTATGAGTATTAGCGTATTCGAGCTCTTCAAGATCGGGGTCGGCCCCTCCAGTTCCCACACTGTCGGCCCCATGGTCGCTGCCCGTCAATTCGTGCGGGATTTATTGGGCCGAGATCAACTTTCCCGCACAGATCGCGTACAGGTCCACCTGTACGGTTCACTGGCACTAACCGGAGTCGGCCACGGCACCGATATGGCGGTATTGATGGGACTGCTAGGTCACTCCCCTGACACGATCGATGTGGATGCTATCGAAGAGAAAATGGCGCATATCCACAGCGCGCGTACCCTACTGTTGAGCGGTGACCACAACATAGAGTTTATTCGCGAGCGCGACCTGATTTTCCATATGGAAGAGTTCCTTCCCCAGCACTCCAACGGCATGACCTGCCAGGCCTATTCCGGCGAGGAACTGCTATTTGAGCGCAGCTACTTCTCCATCGGCGGCGGCTTTGTGCTCTCCGAGGAGGACTTTGCCCACAAAGAGGAGATCGCCACCCTACTGCCGTATGACTTCAGCAACGGGGAACAGCTGATGCAGATCTGTGATCAGCGCGGCTGGAGTATCGCCGAGCTGGCCATGGAAAATGAAAAAGCTTTCCGCAGCGAGCAGGAGGTCAAAGACCGCCTGTGGAATATCTGGAAAGTGATGGACGCCTCTATTGAGCGGGGCTGCCAGCAGCATGGCATTTTACCCGGTGGCTTGAATGTGCGCCGCCGCGCCGCAGAACTCTACCGGGAGTTGAGCAAGCAGAGCCCGGAAGAGCGCAACCACGGCCTCGCGATTCTCGACTGGGTCAGCCTTTTTGCCCTGGCGGTAAATGAGGAGAATGCCGCGCGCGGGCGCATCGTCACCGCACCCACCAACGGCGCTGCCGGGGTCATTCCCGCCGTTATCGCCTACTACGTAGAGTTTGTACACGACAGCAAAATCCACGGTGAACTGAAAGATCAGGTAGTGAAATTCCTGCTCACCGCCGGCGCTATCGGTATGCTGTTTAAAAAGAACGCCTCTATTTCTGCGGCTGAAGTGGGCTGCCAGGGAGAGATTGGCGTAGCCTGCTCCATGGCCTCCGCCGGTTTGGCAGCCGTAGAGGGGGGCACCAATCAGCAGATCGAAAACGCTGCGGAGATTGGTATGGAGCACAACCTCGGCCTAACCTGCGATCCCATCGGCGGACTGGTGCAGGTCCCCTGTATCGAGCGCAACACCATGGGTGCGGTAAAAGCCATTAACGGCGCGCGCCTGGCCCTGCGCGGTGATGGCGCCCATATCGTACCGCTGGACAGCGTGATCGAAACCATGCGCCAAACCGGTATCGATATGCAGAGCAAATACAAAGAGACCTCTCTCGGCGGACTGGCCGTAAACGCGGTGAACTGCTGATTGATTCGGCAGGAGCCAATGGTGCTCCTGCCACTTTAGCGGATCAGAGGAGAGGCGGTACTCGCTCAATACACCTCCGCAAGCTCGAATAGACCCCATGCCTTATAGGGCCAGGCACAATGGCATCGATGATATTGCGCCAATTGTTAAACCGTCAACGCTTCGATATCAGCGAGCGATGGGCCCCAACCCCGGCCATGGCACCGGATACAATAGCTAAAGCCTCATCTTGCACCGAATTGGAGATATCGCCGGCTGCGAATACCCCCTTTACCGAGGTTTCCTTAAAACCATTAACTTTAACGACCTGCCCGTGGAATGACGCCTCCAACTCCAGCCCCAGCTGGCTGACAAAGGACTGTGCCAACCCCGCTTTAGGACTTACGTAGAGCCCCTCAAGTGTTAGCTTGCGGCCGTCATCTAAAATAACCCCTCCCAAGCTATCCCCCTCGCCTTGCAAATAGGCAATCGGGGTTTCTTCCAGCCTCACCCCCCGAGCCAGCAAGTGATTGAGCACTTCTTCCTCCGGGCGGAACTGCCCCTGGGTAAATAAGGTCGTAGCCCCCCATTCAGGGATCATTACCGCTTGCTGGAAAGACAGATCACTGGTTGCCAACACCCCTAAAGGGTGCCCCTTCAACTCATAACCATGGCTATCGGGATAGAAAATCACACTCCTGCCCCAACGCTCCTTTATCCCGGGAATATCCGGCAGCCGGTCGGCAATATCGGTTGCAAGAATCAGCTTTTTTGCCATAAAAGTGGTATCACTCTGTGCACTGATAACCGCAAATCCCTCTTCCAGGACCTCAACACTATCGGCAACATCTTCAACGAGCTGAAAACTTGAATAAGAGTTCAGTTGGGATAACGCTGTTGTGTGGATCTCTTGCGGCGTATCCCCCCCCAAACCCAACACCCCATGGGACACTTGCGCAAAGCCATGCGAAGCTTTATTCGTCTCCAGCATAACAACCTTGCGGCACCCACAAACGAGCTGCATCGCCGCAGATAAACCGGCAAAGCTACCACCAATGATCAATACATCCGCATCCATAATCACCTCTCCGATATTGTGTAACTTTAATGGCTGTACAAAATACGAAGCCGAGCGCTCCATGCCCTGTTCCATTGAAATATGACCGATAGACCCGGGGGCCTCGGCAATAATGGCCGCACTGCTCCCCTGCGATCACCCGCAGAGTCATGGCGCCATTAAGCACATACAGGCCAACAAAAGGCACAATGGTAGCCGGCCTTTAATGACATTTATGCTACTGGATATCCATAGAATCCCGGGAGATGACCCAGTTTTTACCACAGGTCTAACAGGCAAGTACACTCATGTATTGTTAAGCAAACAGTCACAGCCTACTCAAGGAGTAATAAATAGGATTAAAGTGTTTTGTTTGCACGATTTGGGGAGATTACTCTGGATCAAGGTGCCTCTAAAACCCCGCAGAGCGAGCCTCGAAGGCTACAGATATATTGTGCTAAGTGGGTACACTGACACTCCCCTCACCATTGATAGAAATAACTGACATTTATCGGCCAGGTAATTCATACTTCTAGTGCTGGGCATATAGGAAAAATTGCTGAGCGCTATTGATGGCCTCCTACCAGCAACTTTTAAACTATCAATATTTAAATATCAGCGAGCGATGGGCTCCAACTCCAGCCATAGTGCCGGATGCAATGGCAAAGGTTGCGCTTTGCAGCGGATTGGAAATATCCCCCGCAGCGAATACCCCCTTAACAGAGGTTTCCTTAAAGTCATCGACCTTCACAATCCGCCCGCTAAATGACTCTTCCAACTCAAGCCCCAACTGACTGACAAAAGGGGCCGTCAACTCCACTTTGGGGCTCACGTAGAGTCCCTCAAGTACTACCTTGCGCCCTCCTTCCAGAACAACGCTCTCCAAACTATCCCCCTCCCCTTGCAAATAGGCAATAGGGGTTTCCTCCAGCACCACGCCTCGATCCAGCAAGTGATCGAGCACCTCCCCTTCAGGATTAAATTGCCCCTGAGTAAATAAGGTGGTAGCGCCCCAGTCGGGGATCATCGCCGCTTGATGGAAAGACAGCTCACTAGTCGCCAACACCCCTAAAGGGCGATCACTCAGTTCATAGCCGTGGCAATAGGGACAGTGAATCACACTCCTACCCCAGCGCTCCTTCACCCCGGGAATATCTGGCAGCCGGTCGGCAATACCGGTTGCAAGAATCAGCTTTTTTGCCACAAAAGGGGTTTTGCTTTGCGCACTGATAACCGCAAATCCCTCTTCCAGGACCTCCACGCTATCGGCAGTATCTTCAACCAGCTGAAAACTCGAATAAGAATTTAGCTGGGATAACGCCGTTGTACGGATCTCTTCCGGCGTCTTCCCATCCAGACAGAACACGCCATGCGAAGTTTGCGCAAAGCGATTTCGAGGTTTATTCCCGTCCAGCACAACAACCTTACGGTGCCCGCGAACAAGTTGCATAGCGGCAGATAAACCGGCAAAGCTACCACCGATGATCAGTACATCCGTATCCATAGTCACCCCTCCGATATCATGTAACTATTATTGTTACATAAGGGTTTAAGGCTGCACAACCCACGTAACAGAAAAAGTTTCATGATATGCTACATAATCAGAGACTAGGTGAATTATGCGTAAAGACAGCCGACTATCCCGGGCGCTTCATGTCCTTATCCACTTGAATATGAGCGACAGGCCAGTTACCTCAGAAAAAATGGCCACGATGCTACTCACCAATCCCGTGGTCGCTCGCAGAACTATGGCCCTACTGCGGGATCAGGGATACGTGCGATCCAGCAAAGGACATAATGGTGGCTGGTCTCTCGCAAAGCCCTTAAGTGCAATTACACTACTGGATATCCATAAAGCCCTGGGAGATAGCTCTGTTTTCACCATAGGCCTAACCGATGAGCACGCCAACTGCGTGATTGAGCGGGCCGTCAACCGCACCCTAAAAGATGCAATGAATCAGGCCGAAAGTATTTTGCTTGCGCGGTTTGGGGAAATTACCCTGGATCAGCTCGGCAAGGACTTCGCGCCCCCAGAGAATTCATAATAATTCCCCCATACGAGGCAGCGAGGCAGCGAGGCAGCGAGGCAGCGAGGCAGCGAGGCAGCGAGGCAGCGAGGCAGCGAGGCAGCGAGGCAGCGAGGCAAGCTTAACTCTCTATGCCAAGCTTCCAAACACCCAGTGCTATTTCACGATGGGGCGCTACACTGGCATTATTCGCTCCGCTTATAGAAATGACTAATCTTTAGCGGCTTGGCGTGATTTTTCTGCACTGGGCGGCAAGCTAATATGAGGATTTCCAGCACGCTTGCGCGCCGCTTTTAGTGCTGCCTCTACGAAGCTATTACCCCCAGCCAGGGGAGGGCCACTCTTTGGGGGGCGGCATATGGGCAAAGTTCAGGATGCTTCTATTTCAGTACAAATATACAGATGAATAACTTCATTGCTGATTGAAAAGCGCCCTTCTCACACTCCCTCTGACCATAAGTCGCCAACCCAATCATTTTTCTTTAACAACAAAATCAAAACTCACAGAGAAAAATCTGCCTAATGACCATAATTAATCGTTGATTCGGTTTTCTTCAAAAGCTTTACCCCACATACCTCATCAATAGCCAGTTCGTATCTCAATATATCTTCCCTCCCCTCCTGAGCAATAGACACTTCATAGGTGTTTGTGAGCACTTCTTTTATAGAGGTTATACCGCCACCACCACTATCGGGATACTTGGCAACTAAGTCATTCAGTATAAAACTTATTAGAAGTTTAGATTTAACAATACTATTAGACTTGCAATTTTCATTTTGACTACTCACGACTGATGCCTCCCTCTTGTTCTCACGGATAATTTCCTGCTGCCCTAGCGCGTAGGAGAATGATGTCTGGAAAAAACAAAAGACGAAGAAAAAATTATTAACATATGGAATTATAATTTTCCTCATGGTAAATCTATCCACACTACGTCCTTGCAGGTTTCTGGGTAATATATCTTCTATCTCTCGCTTCTGTAAGAGTTCTGGGATAATGGCGCTGCCGCTTTGCCTCCCAATCAGAGGAAGTTAGTATATTACCCCTATTCAACATACGAAGCATTGCCCTGCGCCAGGGATTAGCATGTTCTGCCCTTAACTGCATACCTTGCCCCATCACCGAGTTTTTATCCTCATCGCTCACCCCATAACAAGGTCTCGCATTAGTATTTGTTTCAGGACAGTGAGGCCTTCCTTCATCCACATGCCCCAAACCAAGTAGGTGCCCGACTTCATGCACATGTGCACGTTGCATGATAGGGTTACCATTGCTGTCTGTACCTTTCCTTACAGAATTAATATCAAGACTATCGTACAGCTTCGAGTGAGAACCAAACCATGTTTCAGATGGATCTAGCCTAACAACCTCTATCATATGATGATGTCTAAAAGACGGAGAGACATCACTCTCAACAAGCTTAAATCGACACCAAATATTTGGAATATATTGAACACCTGAATCCTCATACCTCAACTCAGAAAAGTTATTAATTAGCCAGAATTTATCCTTCCAAAATCTTTCCGCAGACTGAACGAAAGATGTTTTCCAGGAAAGCCAAGCGGCATCTGTCCATCTAACAATTCTTCTGGCAGGCTTACTACTTATACCATAGTCATGATAGGTTCCACTCTGAGCTCCGGAATCAGGATTTACCTGCTTAAACGCTAACTTCAATGTCAGTGTAAGCTCTGCATTGTTATACTTGTCGCACATGCAAGTATCCAACACCGCATCCCAAGAAGGCTCTGAAATAAATGTCCGCAACTAATTATCTCCCTATAAGCAAAATCATCCAATTAAAAAATAAAAACCTTATGTTTTTATGAATTCAGCCCCTGAAAGGCTATCGAGAAAACCTTCCAGACCAAATGCGACTATTCTTAGCTCCAATTTCGCCCACCCCCTCCAGAAAAATAAAAAATAATTTTCTGGAACACACAAAACATACAACCCTCGCACTGGTTTTTTTAATATTACAGGTAAAATAAAGTATCCACCATCCCCCTTTCAGGGAAAAACCTCCATTAAAATTTATATTGGCAGTTTCTTGGTAGATTTCTGTCAGTTTTGTAGCGTCCAGATACTCAGCTTCATAACCACTACCCACTAATAGAGCCACACAACAAAAAATGAAAATAGAACAACAGTTAAAGTTGGGTGCTCAAGCAGAAGTAGGAAGCTACTTTCAACCCTGGAAGTGTACCAATCTTTAATATCCTGAAAGAGAAGAGGTAACAGATGTTACATTCAGCTAACTGCCCTTTGCTATTGCCAGGTGGTCAGCTGTTATGGGAACTTAAGATTGACGCTATACCCCATAGCGGGCCTAAAAATCATCTAGGCCGGAAGACAGAGATGCTCTTGGTGAGTCGTGCGTTGATAATGACTGTCAATTTGCGCACTCTCATGTATTGAATACGGTAAATCAAGGGGAATCGGAGGGACACCTAGCAATGAGGACAGGCCCAATCACTGCGGAGTCGGACCAACACCTACTGGTGTTAGCCCCCATAAAAACCCAAACCTTCCAAGCACCTAACATTGCTCTGCGTCTGCAAAACCCACACTATATCTTGGCCAAGTATTCAGGGTGTATCCGGGACATCAATAATATATCCGTATAACGGCCCGCTTTGAAGGTGCTAAGCCGCTTGGTCCCCTCTACCTGAAAACCAGACTGCTCATAAAGAGCTATCGCCGAACTGTTATCAACTTGAACTTCCAACTCCAGGCGGATTAAATTTAACCAGTTGTCCGCCTGATTCAGCACTTCTTGCATTAATCGCCGACCTACCCCCTTTCTATGAAACTCAGGGTGCACAGAAATCGCCAGTACAGCGCTATGCCTATCCCTGACTTTTTGGCTTAGGAAAAGAGTGACATATCCAACGACCTTAGTATCCAACTCTGCAACCAGGGTATAGTTTTTGGGATCAGAAAAGAAGCCGGCCACTTTATTCGGGCTTAGAAAAGGTAATTGCGAGGTATTCTCGTTAACAGAGGTAAAACTGTGTATCTCAAACAAATCCTTATGATCAGTTTCATTCTGGTGCCTGATTTTTATGCTCAATGTACTACCCTACCAATCTATCGTAAAAATATATTCTTGTTCCTATTCATCCATAATTTACTGAAAAATTCAACTCTATAAATACTAAACTGCAATACTATAAATTCTTATAGAGACTATTAAAGCCACACCTCATTTTGTCGGATTAACTTTTAGCCACTCAACGCCGATCAAGATAAATACTTTTAAATTTTACAACCGACTGAGATTCACTCATCAGGGTAAATCCCTCTTGAGGAGGCTAATGAATCCCCCCTGAAAATAGAGTCCTGTTTTAAATTCAACCAAGAGCAAAAATAAAGTGTGCGATCCAGATATACAGCAAGCCCAAGAGCAATCCGTAATATTTTGGAATAAAGCGACCTATCGGCACAGATAGATCATCAAGAACTATATAAGGCATCTTTCAAATCAAGCTGTGGAAGACAGAGAGGTAAAGATACGGAGAGCAAAGATAGAGCATCCATTCTGCTATGAGAAGCTCCCTATCGAGACGTAAAGAAAAACCAGCATCTACACCTACTACCCGGTTTTAGCAACCTACTCAGCGGAAAAATATCTGCTGATCCAGGATCAAGGTGTCTGAAATCTGTAACATGTGAGGATCAAATAGTGACAGTAGAGATAAAAATACATGGAAACCCGCCCGAGTCCCACTTGAAAAGCACTGTTTTTTGCTGTACGGCAGATCTAGGCACTCATTTATCGGAAACTTCTTAGCTATCCTCGCGAACCCCTGCCTATTGTGAATGATTCTAAAAGCTCGGCCACATGAAGTTTTTCACGGGCACTTTTCAAGCCCCATCCTGGTGCAGGATCAAAAAACCCTCTTAGCCCTACAACTCAAGGCTATTGTAAGCCTAACTATTTGATCTAATCTTTAAGATTGACTATGAGAATAAATAGCCGTGTGGCTAGCAAGTACTCACCCGCCTGCCAAACCTGTAAGTACAAACACAGTGCAGCACTGTAACCATAACTAACAACATTTCACGACGCCCCCTGCCAAAACAGTGATGGACTTCACTTTTTGGGTAGCAATGCCAAGTTATCGTCGTACCCAATCAAGCATTTTCATAGCTTGCTGCACTGACTAACACCCAAGGGCCGCAAGCCTATACATTTGCCAGGGTGATACCTTCACGGATCACTATTACGTCATAACTATCAAGTGACCATTGATAGGTGCCCTTTTGGCAACAGCATAATAAGTGTCTGCGAAAGCTTGACCTTTCTCAGGCCATAAAATTGACATCGCTGATTTAGCACTTTAGCAGTAGGGGGCTTATGACTGGAGGGGGCGCCACCTCCACCAACCAGCCTATTTTGTCTATTACACTTATTCTTGGAAATCAAGGCTGAGGAATACCTGGAACTTAAGGTTTTCAACCTCAGCAGAAAGATTTTCCAAAATCAGCCCGTCAAAAGTAACACACTTTGGCCTTAACGGCACATTCGTGAATTTTCTACACAACGAGTCACCTGAAATTTCCCGCCGTACTTTTTAAGAAATTAAAATATTGCCCAAACCCTCGTTCTATTTATATGATTAAGTAACTGAAGTTGATTGAGACTCTTAGAATAAAAATTAGATTAGTCGACACTGAGAACAACAGCGATCCACCCTAGGAGAGCCCATAAATTTCACACCTATGTTTGAGCTGATGACTGTGAGAAGGAGATCAACATGCCTGGGAAAGAGCTCTATATCACCTACGAAGAACTTTTAAAGCTTGACAGCTTTAGAAATCCAAATTCAACCGTGAAAAGGCTACAGGACATTGATACCACCCACCTCGATGATAAACAGATAATCATAGCAAATGGAAAAGGGATTCAGGCCCTTGACAGAGAGGCTATTAACGAACTTCCCCTGACTGGCTGGGTATGTAGATTTTCTGCACATATTCGCCCGCCAAATGGCTTGAAGCTTGTCCAGGTGAGTGAGCACCTATTCAATATTGCTCCAGCAAGAAATATGCCAGTGACAAAATTTGAAGCTTTAGTCAAAGAACTTACGATTAGCGCGATTACTATATTTAAAAAACAAGGGCGAGCCGTTTAATTGACAGCCACAATAACGCCCAGCAAGACAATAGGCGATCTAGCCTGTCGCTTTGCCGGGCCTATACTTATCTTTCACTTTTTAGCCGATTGATTTTTGAAAATCAATCAGCTTTCTGATATAGGCCCGCATCTGCGGGGTATCAAACTGTCCTTGGTAGCGCCTTGGATCATTAATCGACCTTCCTTGAATACCTGGACAACCCCCAAATCGAATTAATGTAGAAAAAGCAGCCATTGATTGCAACTCCTCCACCGCAGTCTTGAGCTTTAAATCCAAATGATCTGAATATTCTTTGACATATCGGGTAAGCATGCCCATACCCGATAAAGTCTGCGAGCAAACCATATTTCCTACAGTCCCAAATTTGGGAAAGCGATGAACTGCTTCAAAATCCACCTCATCAAAGCTTGCTAGCAAATTTTTTTTCAATACCAACTGTGCAAATTCTACATGCTCACCCTTTTTAGGCTTTACTCCCGTCACTTGATAGTGGAGCGCTTCAAACGGAACAAACAGATTGCTCCAGCCTCTCTCTATTTTTGACAGGGCATACGTCTTATAGGCGGCCTTTTCTTGATACTTATCGACCGTCTGGAAGATAGACAGCGCAAGACCGACAACCGCTACACCGGCCGCTACCCCTCCTACCCTGGTTATTCTTCTCAGCCCCACCTGACTCTCATCCCACGTATTGCCATGTATTGCTAAAAGTGCTGCGATCGCAGTTAACGCGTGCCCCAAAATAGAAATTGTCAAATCCATAACCGCCTCCCTGTCAGCCACACCTCTAGGAAAAATCACTCACAGTGATCAATTAAAATCGGGCTCCAGCCTGCTTCCATCCGGTAAAATCCAGACTTTCTCGGCGCCTCCATGACTCGAAGCCAGACCTGTTAGCGAAAAGAAGATTCTGCCGGCAAGAAAATCAACCCAATAAACCTAAAAAAATAAAAGAAAAATTGGCAAAGAATAATTTAACACCCAAAGAGATCTACAGCTCAAGCAACCTCAAATTATTTAAGCCAATGCGGGAAATGTCGCAGTGTTATTTTTCCAAAGCCCTAAAATTTATCAGGCACTTATACAAACCCATAAATCAAATTTTATTGCTTATTGGATTAAGGCTAAGAAATGTAATTCGGCGACAGTTATACTGGAAAATAGTTTAACTTTTACCTAACCAACAATTAATCACTCCGTAAAATTATTATATCCCCTCTTGAAACTTCAAAAAGTTTCAAGGTCTTAAGAGGGGTTACTCGAATTTTTTCGTTATTTTTACAAGCCGCACCCCAGCTGAAATTTTTTGCAGGTCAATAAAAAGTGCAGCGTATTGCCAAGGCGAGTTAGGTGGCGGGCGTTAGTGCCGCCGCAGCCCTTTGTAGAAAGGGCTTGGCGAAGCGTAAACACTCAGAGAAAGCTAAGATCAGCCCGGAACCCCGTGCTTGGTGTAGATATCGAAGCGGCCGGACTTGCCCTCCAGTGAAAGGTGGGGTTTCTTATCCGCCAGATAGGGGGCAAGCTTAGGGCGTTTTACCACTGTGCGGTAGTAGCAGGCAGCAAAGGCTGGTGCCAGCAGACTATCTGCATCCTCATCGGTGCCAACCAGGTGATGGAAGGCAACCATCTCTTTCTTAACCTTGGCAGCCTTTCCCCGAGCGGGAAACATTGGGTCCAGATACACAACGGGGATGGACGCCTCCGCTTGCTGGGCCAGCCAGTCCGAAGCCGCTGTACAACAATCCACCAAACTCATTCGCTCTGAAATCGCAGCCAGCTCAGCATCTCCCAAAGATGCCTGTTGCAGTCGGCGTATTCCATCTTGCAGCAACTGAAAAACAACCGGATTGCGCTCCAGCATCTGCACCTCGCATCCCAGTGCTGCCAGCACAAAAGCATCTCTTCCCAAGCCGGCAGTAGCATCGAGAACCCTTGGGTGAAAGCCTGAACGCAATCCAACCGCTTTCGCTACCGGCTGGGCTTTACCACCCCCATATTTGCGCCGGTGGGCGAGCGCCCCACTGACAAAATCGACCCATACCGGACCCGCAGCCTTGCGCCCGGTTGCACATAACTGTAACTGCTCCCCCAAACACAGCACCTGGGGAAAGTCGGTGACTTCAGCGGGAGAAATCGCTCCCAGGAAAGGGAAATCTAGCTGAACGGATAGTTCTTCCGCTGCGGAAATATATTCTGGTGCCGCAGCGACAATGGCCAACGATGGAATCACCTGTCCTCCAGGTACGCATAAAATAGGAAGGCGATGCTAACTCGGTTTTTGCAACCATTCCAGGGCTTGGCGGGACTCTTCTGCGGGAAAAGGGCGCACCTCGGCGCTGATAAAGTGACAGGCGAGGCTGGGCATAAAACGCAAAATAGGGTTATCAGAGACGACCGCAATTCGCCGGATATGCCGCTGATGATCGCGGATAAAGCGAAAATGAGAGATCATCGCGACGAAATTCTTCCAGCCAGCAAAGTCCCCCGCCTCCACCAGCAAGCCATCCACCCTCCCCTGCTCGCTAATCACAGGGTCAATTTGCGCGGCCAATAACTGGAAGTCCTCAACCGCCAGCTTTCCAATAGGTTTGATCTCCAGTATTCGCTCTTCTTGATACCAGACATGCTCGATCATACTTTAAGGAGCCTCTGAATAATTCCGTAATGCCTCTGGCTTTCAGAGCGGTTCTCATTTGCAGGACACTCAAGAAGTCACAAGGCAGAGTGCAGATCGCCCTGAAAGCCCCACAGGGCGGACCTTGAAGACCACAGCTGCTGCATTGCGGCACTTGTAAAGGACTGCGGCCATTCGCGGTGAGCTTGCGCCTAATATCTGCGGAATTATGCAGAGGCTCCTTAAGAATAAGATAAGGCCGCACCTCTGTGCGGCCTTAATTTTCTCTTTGCCCGCTCTCGCTGAATCATTGCTGCTGGTCGGTATTACTTTCCATACCCTCATCGGTACCGGTGTCAATCTCACCAGAGGTAGAAGCGTCGGGAGAATCACCAGCAGCCTCTGGGGCTGCTGGTTCCTGGGGCATTGGTACATCGGAGCTGCCCGTACCGTCAGTCGCACTATCGGAGGGAACCATTGAATCACTGCGGCCCTCCCCACCGGGAGGAGTAGAAGAATCCTTCATCTGCTCACCACTCTGCTCCTGCTCCATAGAGTTGTAAGCTTCCTGGGCTTTGCGCTCACCGCTGCGGGACATAAAGTAACCGATAATCAGCAGTAAAATGATCAGGGGGATAAGTAATCTCTTCATATTTGGACCTCTCGACCCCAGGCAAAATCAAAAGAAGGCATTCATCGCCAAGCCGACCCGGTTACACTGCACAGGCCAATGCGCTCTTGTCGATAATGATCCCAAACCCTGACACTCCAGCCTGTTTACAACGCTGCGCGGCTCAAAAACCCGCAGCGTAAGTAAAGGAAGGTCGCGCCAACATTGATAAGAATAACCCGCCTTCTGGGTTCTTCAAGGAAGAGTGCCGACTTATAGCAGTTTGGATTGCTGTAAAGAAAAGAGCGGTTAAAACCGAAAGTTCTAATACATAGGGTTAAAAGAGGCCTCTCCTTCAGCCCTGTTTTATAAATTCACTGAGTTGGGCGAGTATCGCAGAGGCATCGGACTCGGCAATAACCGCTTCACAGCTCCTCAGATGTAGTCTCCCGTAACTATCCAAACTGGCAAAGATCAGATAGTTTTCACCTTGCTCCAATTTTATATCACAGGACTCAAACCCCAGGCGGAAGGTAATCTCTCCTCCCACAGGCCCCTTCCACACCTGACTGGGAACCGCAGAATAGACATAGCCGGATACCGCCGTAATCCCCGCTTCAGATAATGCGCTATCTACGTCCCGATACACATTTGTCACCTCCACCTGCGCGACAACCTCAGCCTCGGCAAAGCGCAGCTCCAAATGGGCATTGGAACTCTCAGCCACCTCCTCGGTCGCACTCGCGAAGCTACTCACAAGAAGGAATAAAATACAGCGCACTATGCGGAGAAACATTTCACTAGAAATTATTTGTGCCACCGCCAGCTCCTTATTTATGCTCTTTCTGCAATAGACATAGCACAAGCCCCCGGGGGCAGCTTCTTCTTTTAAGGAAACAGCAACAGGAAACCTATCGGTGGCGCCCAAATTGATAGATTAGCTGTAACGATAGAGTGCCTGAGCCCCCTGACAGAAATTTACTTCTGCAGGGACGAGATAAAAGACTTTGCAATGCCTACTACCAGACCAGAAAGAAAGCCTGCTCTGCACTAGAGATACACTGTGAATACATTCCTACAGGCGCGCAAGCGGTATCCATACCTCGTCAGTACTTTCCCTGTCTAGCAACAACACAGGCTGCGCAAATGGCAGCCCGGACTCATTAGGAATGATCGATCAAAAGCCACTGTAGCTTAAACGGTAGATCTTATGGGCGAAGTCATCGGAAACCAGTATGCTGCCATCGGGCATTTCGAGAAAGGCCACGGGACGGCCGTAGGTGGTTTCATTCTGCATAAAACCTGTAATCAACGGCTGGTAATCAGTAATTTCATTATCTTCAACCGTTGCCAGCATCACCCGGTAACCAGATTTTTTACTTCGATTCCAGGAGCCGTGCTCGGCAACCAAAAGATTCTGCTGGTAATCCTTGGGAAATTGTTCACCGCGATAAAAATGTATTCCTAGAGGTGCAACATGAGCACCAAGATTTAACCTTGGCTTGGAATAGTCAGCGGCTTTCTTGCCCCGGCCAAATTCCGGGTCGGCAATATCATCTCCGTGAAAATAGGGATAGCCAAAATGCTCCCCGGCATAACTCACCTTATTGATTTCACAAGGGGGAATATCATCGCCCATCATGTCGCGACCATTGTCCGTAAACCACAGTTCATGGGTTTGTGGGTGGAAATCAAAGCCCACTGAATTTCTCACTCCGCTGGCAATAACCTTGGTCTCTTTGGCAGACAAATCCAGGGAAAATATTTTTGAGTAATTTTCATCGGCATCGCAGATATTACACGGGGCTCCGACGGGAACAATCAGCCGCCCCTCTTTATCAAAACGGAGAAATTTCCAACCGTGATGCCTGTCAGTCGGAAACTGATCGTAGACAATCTCAGATTTGGGTTTATCCAAATTTTTATCAATCTCGGGAAAACGAATAATTTTATCGACATCTGCGACATATAAGTCACCATTTCGATACGCGATACCCGTGGGTGCCTGTAGGTTTTCCATCAACAGCCAGCGCTTATCCGCTTTACCGTCCCCATCAGTATCTTTGAGGGCGTAGACTTTTTTCGCACTGAAAGAACCGGAAAAAACAGTTCCCCGCTCAGAGCGCGCCAACTGGCGGGCGGTCTCAACATTTTCAGCAAAATAGCTCAACTCAAAGCCCGCAGGCACTTTAAGTTGATCTAGGGTGATCTCCGCTTGAACAGCAGTACTGAAGAGCCAAATGGCGAGCAGTCTCTTTTTCATGGTTGTCAGCCGGCAGGTAAACACCCATGTTAACCCTACCCAACCACCTTGACTAATTTCGTGCAGGCAATAAGCGTTAAAAGACTGTCTGGAAGCGATAAATAGCTTGGTAGCACCCGCTCGGGCAGTATAGAGAGGCCTAAATTTAGACCGCTGAAGTTGACCCAGGGCAAAGACCCTGGGCCCTGTCGCTCACAGCTCAGAGGCTGTGTCGCCAGTGATTACATCGGCAGCAGTTCCAGCTCAACGCGGCGATTGGCCTGGCGTCCAGCTTCGGAGTCGTTGCTGGCAATAGGATAGCGCTCGCCATAGCCCACAGCCTGAACACGGCCGGCGGAAACCCCTTGACCGCTAAAGAAGCTGGCAACAGAGTTCGCGCGCTGCTCACTCAGCCCCTGGTTGTAAACATCGGAACCGGTGCTGTCGGTGTGGCCGCTAACTCGAATTGCCGTTTGGTCAAACTCCTGCAACACAACGATAACCGACTCCAGGGTGCTATAGAAATCGGTGCGAATATCGGTGCGATTGGAACCGAAAGTAATATTGCCAGGCATAATCAAGCGGATATTGTCACCCTCGCGCTCGACACGCACACCGGTGCCTTCCAGGCGCTGACGCAACAGCATTTCCTGTCGATCCATATAGTAGCCAACACCGCCACCGATCGCCGCACCACCCAGGGCACCTGTCAGGGCGCCTTTACTCCGGTCTTTCTTGCTGGCAGTCGCGACGCCAATGATCGCTCCAGTGACAGCGCCAATTCCAGCCCCCTTGGCGGCATTGCTGGTTTTACTTTCACCGGTGTAGGGGTCTAGGGTGGTACAACCAACCATTGAACCCAGTGCCAGGGCTGCTACCCAATATTTCATTACTGCCTCTCTATATAACGCATTTTTAAGTAATGGGCTTTGAGCTGCACAGGTGCTGTGCAATCTCGGCATTATTCAGCACGCTAGATGACTGGCGACTGAACCGACCCAATGAATTTTTCTTAAGATTAAGTCGAATTAATTATTCGTTCTACTGACTAGTCCCCATTACCTGGCACTCATCGACAAATAAGCGCTGACATTGAGCAGGCTGTCGAGCAAGAAACATCCAAGCCCCCAGTCTTCCACAACTTCTGTGGATAAAACTGTGTATTAATATGCAAGGCTCCGCGCCAGACGGCGTAAACTCTTACTTACAGCGTTTTGCACATTTTTTAAACTCTTCCGTTTTTTATTAAAAATCAATAAGTTGCAAATTGGCACGGATGTCATAGCGCAGTGGACAGCGCTTTCATTAGGGACAACTTTGAGTAACTACGCATGTGGAAAAGTTTGTCAATAGTACTTTCCCGCTTGAGGCAATTTTTTTAGATACTTTTGTTTCTAAAACTGTCCTCAAGTGACAACAACCAGCCGCAGGGCCTATTGGTGCGCCAGCGGCTGTGGACATCTACAGAAATCCCCATGGGGCTCCAGCGCTAGTAGTGCGGTGGTTTTTCATCCAGTTGCTTAGCCCCCCCCTGCATCTCAAAGGCAATGGTGCGATACTTTTCCCCCAGCTCACGCATATGCGCGAGCAGGGTGCGAATATCCGTATCCTGGCGAGCAATCACATCATTCAACTGGCTTATGGTGTCTTCCTGAAAGGCCAAACGGCTCTCCAGCTCATCAATCCGCTCTACCAGAGCCTGCATTTCTTCAGCCATTACAACAACCCATAAAGAACATCGACCAAACCGACTGCGCGGCGATCCATAAACAAGCTCTGCCCCAACCGAGTTGTGACATACCCCAGCCCCAAGCCTTTCTCCGGGTCGGCAAAGCCAACGCTACCACCCGCTCCCGGATGCCCGAAGCCCCGGCTGCCGCCAAAACGCAAATCTGCGGCAGTGCTGCTGCGAATAAAGCCACAACCAAAGCTGACCTCTGCCTGCAAGACTTTATCGCGGCCGCAACTCTGCTCCTTTGTCGCCTCATCGATCCAGGGCTTGGATAAAATAGTGGGCTCGTCACAGGAGAGATCGCCGTAAACGGCGGCCAGGTCTCTCGCACTAAAGTGGCCATTGGCAGCAGGAATCAAAGCGCCGCGCCACTCGGGGCTATTGGTCCCCATCATCAGGCTCACCGGGTTGCTAAATGCCATCGCCACAGGCCCTTTGCGATCTTCTTTAATCGCTCGGCCAATGGCATTTTCACGCAGTTCCGGCAGCGGTTGTTTCAGCGGGCTCACATCGGCAATTCTCTGTGAGCGGTGGCCGTTTGCTCCAAATCCCCCGTCAAGGTTGAGGGGTTTGGCTAACAATTCCCGATAAAGTTCCAATAGTGGTTTTTCCGCCACCCGCTCAATTAATCCCCCCAGGCTCCAGCCGTATAAAAATGGGGCATAGCCCTGGGCACTACCGGGCGCCCACCAGGGTTCACTGCCGGCAACCTGATCGCAGGCCCCCTGCCAGTCGTAAATCAAACTGTCTTTGACCCGCTCGCGGAAAGCGACGAGCCCACTGCGGTGACACAATAATTGGCGTGCAGTGACAACATCTTTGCCCGGAGCAAATTCAGGCCAGTAATCAGCCACCGGGCGATCCAAATCCAGTTTGCCCGCCGCGACCTGCTGCATCGCCAATACTGCGAGAACCCCTTTCGAGGAGGAGAATACGTTGGCCAAGGTGTCTTCGGTAAATGGCCTCTCTGCCCCCCGATCTGCACTTCCAGCCCATAAAGAACAGATTAATTCTCCGTGCTGGCGCACGGCAAAGGCCGCTCCTGTATCGCCGCACTCGCGAAAATTTCTGGCGAAAGCATCGTAAAGAGCCTCAAAACCAGGGGCACAAAAGCCGTATATTTCCATGTATTTACGTCCAGATAATTCGGGTAATTCTGTTGCAAGCCCGCAAGGGTAGTTTCTTCCACTCCACGGCGCAAATCGGTAGTATGGCGCGCTTATAACGAGGGATAAATATGACTCAGGAAAGCGCAATTCAAGATCAGATCCAGGGCAACCACTGCTTTGGTTGCGGCCCGGACAACGACCAGGGTCTGCGTATTAAAAGCTACTGGACCGAGAAGGATCAAACCCGCTGCGAGTTCCTTCCCAGCCGCCACCACAATGCCGGGCCTGCACAATATTTAAACGGCGGTATTATCGCAACCGTGATCGACTGCCATACGGTGTGTACCGCCATTGCCGACGGCTATCTACAGGCCGGGCGCGCTGTCGGCACCGGCGATAAGGTCTGGTACGCCACGGGCAAACTGGATATCAGCTACCTGGCGCCGGCCGCTATCGATAAACCGGTCATTCTCGAAGCAACCATCGTACAGCGATCCGCCAAAAAAACCGTTCTGCACTGCAATCTCACCAGCGATGGGCGCCTGTGTGCCAAAGCGGAGGTCATTGCTGTGCGCGTCCCAGATGAGTGGTAAGGTCAAGCTGAGGAAAAACTGCCGGATCAAGGAAGCTCTGCAAACCCCGCAGGGCGAGCCCTGAAAGCTACAGAGCTACTGCGAAATTATGCGGAGACGCCTTAACTTTGGCCGACAGCGACAGACTCCAACCTAGGACAGCTCGGACTTTTCGAGGTCCTCCAGACGGTGCCCACAGAACTTGCAGTATTCTGCATCCGGGTCATGGGCACTGCGGCTACAGTTATCGCAGCGCCGCTGTAGGCGCTCCCGGTTTATCTCCCCCGCCAACTCGGCAGTCAGAATGCCGGTAGGTACCGCAATAATCGAGTAACCAATCAACATTGTCATAGCGGCAATCCCCTGCCCCAGAGGGGTTTGCGGAGAAATATCGCCGTAACCGACAGTCGTGATCGTCACAATGGCCCAATACACACTGGTGGGAATACTGGTAAAACCATGGTCCGGCCCCTCCACCACAAACATCAGCGAGCCGAAAATGATACACATCACCAAAACACCGGAGTAAAACACCAGAATCTTGCGCCGGGCCAAGCCGAGGGAGCGCAACAGTACATTGGCATCACGCAAATAGCGCACCAACTTGAGAATTCGGAAGATCCGCAGCACCCGCAACAGGCGAATCACCAGCAGATAGGTGGCACCGGTATAGAGAAGAGCCAGATAGCTGGGCAGAATGGCGAGAAGGTCCACAATCCCATAGAAGCTGAAAATATATTTGCGGCGATTTACCGTGCAGTATATCCGCGCGATATATTCGATGGTGAAGAGGCCGGTGAATATCCACTCCAGGCCAATCAACACATGTTCATAGCGATCGCGCACTGAACCAATGGAGGCCACAAGCACCAGGACCACACTGATCAGGATCGCCCAGATCAAAAAAACGTCAAAATTCCGCCCCGCCCGGGTCTCAGTTCCGAAAATTACTTCATTGAGCAGTTTTCGACGCCCTGTCAACGCCATCTATATCACCTCAACTACGCTGCTGTTTTATCTTGCGACAAAATTCTAACCTCTCAGGCAGCAGGGGTCGCCCCATTTTCAATATCCCGAAGCGCAGCTTTGACATCCTGCGTACCTCGGGCACAATCGCCGGCAATTTCCACTAAACATCAACGGAGTACCCCAGCCATGGCCAAGGACCATCGTCTCGTCTATTCAACCGATCGCGGTCGCATCAAAGAAGAGCCCAAGGCCGAGCAGCGCCGCGAGGGCGATGGCATCGTTCGCATCCAGAGAGAAACCAAGGGGCGCAAAGGGAAAGGCGTAACCTGTGTTCGCGGGCTGCCCGGTACCGACAGCGAACTCAAACTGCTTCTGGCAGAACTGAAGAAACGCTGCGGCTGTGGTGGCGCCCTCAAAGAGGGGGTGATTGAGATTCAGGGCGACAAGCGCACAGAGATCAAAGCCTTCCTGGAATCACGTAATCACACCGTAAAGCTGGCCGGTGGTTAGCCGGCCTTAAGCAGTCGCAGTGGATTTAACTGCAACTGCTCTTCCCTCTCCAGGCACGGCCCAAGCAGGGCTGCAAGTTGGAGCTGGTAGTGCTCGAGAATCGCTGCGCGAACATGTTTGCAGTGGGACTCCATGATTTGCACGGCGTTCAATACCTCTTGGCGCCCGTGCGGCAGCTGCTTGAAAGCCCCGCGCTGAACCTTCAAATTCAGCACTGCGCCCAGCCCCTGCTCTTGCAGTAGCGATGAAGCCTCCACCGCCGCAACAATGGCATCCATCTCCCGCGCAGACAGCGCCATATATTTCTGCAGCAGCTCTCTTTCATTCAACTCAAGGGATAAATGCTGGGCCAACATGGCTAGCGAGTGGCTGTAGCCAGCGAGCCGCTCCAGGTGCGCAGCCAAGCTATCGTAAGCGGCCAAATGGCGCAGTTGATTTCTGGCCCTCTTGCGCTGCTCAACCGGCATAGTCACCAGTGCCAGGCACAGGCGCTGATAGAAAACGCTATAAATCTGCTGTAGCTGCTGCTGAGCCTCCTCCAGCTCGGCGCGTTCAGTCGCAATCCGCTCTTGCGCAGTGGCGAGGCTGGGGCCCTTCAAGTAAAAATCATCGGCATTAAAGCGGACTTTTCCGCGTATCATGGCCGCGCCCAGCTGCATGGCAAAAATCCGGGTTTGCAAATCCTCCCGGCGCCCGCGCAGATCGCGCAACTCCACCAGCTTACTGCGCAGCCAGTCGATAGTGCCCTGTAGGTCCATTGCCTGCATTTCCGCAGAGGATGGCCTGCGCAATGGCATCAGCGCAGGGGGCGGCAAGCGGTTGAAATACCCTTCAAGCATCTCCGCAGATGCCTCTAACTCCTTGCTCACGCTGAGTAACAGGCGATTCTCGACCACCTCACAGCCCTGCTCGACTCTTCCAGCGGTAACAGAGATAGCCAAACTGTCAAAGTCGGCGAACAGAGGCTGCAAAGGCACTGCTGATCCAATCTGGGCAGTAAACGCCCGCTCAATCAAGACGGCGGCACACTCACTATCGATAGCCTGCTGGATATCCCAGGGGTCTCTCGCCTGCGCCATGGCGGCATCAACCGCATCACTGGTATCCCCATCCAGGTTCTCCTGCATCCAGCGCACCGCATCGGGGATATTGATACAG
Organism: Microbulbifer regidiadema (SeqCode); assembly: GCF_052466995.1. Taxonomy (NCBI): domain Bacteria; kingdom Pseudomonadati; phylum Pseudomonadota; class Gammaproteobacteria; order Cellvibrionales; family Microbulbiferaceae; genus Microbulbifer; species Microbulbifer regidiadema (SeqCode). Next base: position 1,401,951 of record NZ_CP174297.1, read on the forward strand.
CTGCGCCCCAGGGCTTGAGCCTCCCGGTTAACCTCTGTCACCAAAAGGTCTGCATGCACAAGCCGGTGCCACTTTCTGGCAAAGTCTGCCAGAGCGTCGCTGCCTATCACCTGCGCGGCGACGCTATCGGCCCTCTCCTGTAGCAATACGGCACTGCCCGCCGTCAGCCGGCAATGCAGCGCCTCCAAGCGCTGGAGAATCGGCAGTAAAATATAACCGCTGGCCACAAATATGCGGTGAAACGGCTTTAGCAAACTCTCAGGGGTATTATCCGGGCTGACAGCACTGCGTTCATTTTCAAATGCCCACTGCATCAGTTCCAGTCGCTGCATAGCGCCGTAAGTCAACCAGCCGAGCGTGCCCTGCAAGCGGCCGCGATAAAAAGCGAGCCCTCTGGCCACCAGCGCCAAAACCTCTCTGCCCTCCATTGAGGCAACGCTGGCAAGCCCCAGCGTTAGTGGTAAACGCTGTCTAAGTACCGATAAAAAACCCGGCTGTGACACGATTTGGGCATCGGCACCGACAAAGACCTGGCTGATCTTGGGCAATCCCAATTTATCTGCCATTAACTCAATCAGTTGCCGCACATCCTCGCCCTCAGCGGGCAGTAATTGCCGAGGTGGCAATGGATCTCGCAGGCGGGGGAAAAGCAGAAAAATGGCCAGGCCAGCAACAGGCCAACAAACAGGGCGGAAAGCACGGATAAAAAACTCAGCGCCAGCCCCACGCCCGTCAGGGTCCCCTGCCATACGGCCAAAGGGATTTGCCAGAGGCCATAACCCGCGAAAAAAATACAAGCGCACAGCGTCGACAAAAATAGTGACGGGACAACTGCGGCCTTGATCACTCCCCAGACAATCCTGCCCTGACTGCTGGCACTCTCGGTCTGTAAGGGGCTAGCCGCCGATAAATACTGATGCAGCGAATGAGAGGGGGCCTCTAGCTTATCCGCAGATAAATCCGTGACTGGGCCTATTTCCCCGGATCTGCCCACGGCAGGGGGGGGCTGCTCGGCAGCCACAAAGGGATCTGTGCCGATACGGGATTTTTCAGTGACGGCTGCCGAAGTCGCATTCACCTGGGCCTTGCGCCGCTGAGCGACCTTAATTTTGGCAATCAGCTCGCGATTATCAAATCGTCCTGCCGGGCAGACTTCCACCCGCAAACCCATTTTCTGCAAACGGGTACGGAACTCCAGCGCCTGATCAGAAGCCAGCTGGTCTTTAATCACCCAGCCTTTCAGTAGCAGTCTGCGCGCCTGGGGCTCCGAGATAGAGAACAATTTCGCCACATCCCGAACCACCGGACCCGGCTCCTTGGCGTGCAGTGTCCTTCCTGTGGAAACCACCTGGTACAAATCCTGGCCAGCCATCTCCCCTCCTGTCACCAAGTGACATAAATTGTCACATTTATTGCATCTTGCGCGGAGAGTAAAAGATCCAGAAAAATTCAGTTGCGCACCAGTTCTCACACAGCCGGTTAAAGTACAAAATTGGCAGGAAAGCAGGCAAAGTTCACAGTTTTACTGGCACGCTTTGCCAATTTAGACGACATTTATGGGGTAAATATCGTCAGGATACGCGCCGCCAAGTCAGAAATGGATAGACCCTTATCTCTCGGCTTAAACCAACTGTATGTGTGACTCAATGCACCTACCAGCAAGCGTCTTACCAGGGCCGGATCACCACCGGGGCACTGGGCCGCTTCAATAGCATCCCGCCATATCTGCTCGTATTCTTCCCGCAAGCGCAAAACTTCCTGCTGGCTGTCCTCGGAAAGGCTGCGCCATTCAACCACCAGAATCGAAAAACCCGGTACTGCCAAGCCGTGAATTGCCTCCAGTTCACACTGGATACAAGCCCTTAAGCGCTCTTGGGGTGAGCGGCTTCGCTCTGCGGCAGTGCGCATTCGCGCACCGGCAAAAATGGTCACCTCCCGCATAACCTCACAGAGGATCTGCTCCTTGCTGGAAAAGTGGTGAAAAATACTACCGGACAAAATGCCCACTTCAGCGGCCAGATCCCGCACCGTCGTACGCGCAAACCCTTTCTGCTCGAACAGGCGCGCAGCGGCATTGAGCAAACGCCCGCGGGCCGAATCGGGATCGGTCAGCACGCCCTCCGCCACCAGAGCGCTAATCAGTTCCTGCGGCGTTAACTCTTCGGCGACTCTCGCCAACACCAGCCCACTCTCAGCCACAAAACACTCCCCTATTCATCAATTTGAATCCAACATCTTAGCGGCCCAGGGAATTTTTAATCAAATAGGCGCCAAGTATTGAATACCAAGCGCTTGCTTGGTAGCGTTAAGCCATTCTGCGTTTTCCCACACGCAGGCGCAAGCGCCAACGAAAAGAATAAAGAACAGGCCTCCCGAGCCCAGGAAAAGGAAACTTTCATGCGCTACCAAAGCCAGCTGCGTCCCGGCAGCTTTAGTGAACAAACCCATATTGTGACCGGTGGCGGCAGTGGTATCGGCCGCTGTATCGCCCACGAGTTAAGCAGCCTCGGCGCCCATGTGGTCTTGATTGGGCGCAAGACAGAGCGACTGGAAAGAGTTGCCGGCGAGATTCATAGCGACGGGGGCGAGTGCAGCCTGTTCAGTCTGGATATTCGCGATGAAGCGGCGGTACAGGAAACCGTTGCGCAAATTATTCAGGCTCAGGGCCAAGTTCACGGCTTGGTAAATAACGCCGGCGGCCAATTTCCCTCGCCTCTGGAGCACATCAATGCCAAAGGCTTCTCTGCCGTCGTGCGCAGCAATCTGCTGGGTGGTTTCTTAATGTCCCGCGAGGTCTTTGTGCAGTCGATGAAGCAGCACGGCGGCAGCATCGTGAATATCACCGCAGATAATGCCGGCGGTATGCCGATGATGGGGCACTCCGGTGCCGCCCGCGCAGGTATGGAAAATATTAGCGAAACCGCCGCATTGGAGTGGGCGCCTTTTGGCGTTCGAGTAAACGCTGTAGCGCCCGGCTATATCCTCTCCAGCGGTTTCGACACCTACGATCCCGAATTCCTGCGCGAGCTGCTGCCGGGCTTCCGCGACAGTATCCCCCTCTATCGGCTCGGTGAAGAAGCCGAAATCAGTGGCGCCGTGTGCTTCCTTCTGTCCGATGTGGCCAGCTATATCACCGGGCAGACCCTGCGTATCGACGGTGGCTCCAGCCTCAAGCATCACTCGCCCCTGTGGCAACCACAGGCCGCCCGCAACACCAGACGCTTTAACGGATTCCACCGCAAACGCCGCCCCCAGGTGGTGGAAGAACTGGAAGCGGAGGGCAAGCTCTAATGCAGCCGATTGACTCCCAGCTCGACAACCGCTCGGCAGAATTCAATGACAACAAAGCTGCTATGTTGGAACAGATCAACCAATTTCGCGCGGCCGAGCAGTGTCCGCTACAGGCGGAGAAAAGTAAGGCCAGCCGCTACCGTGAACGGGGCTGGCTGCTGCCACGGGAGCGCCTCAATTTACTCCTCGATCCCGGCGCCCCTTTTATCGAGTTGTGCGCCCTCGCCGGCTATAAACTTTTTGACGACCAGGATGGTAGCGGCGCCGGTGGCGGTGGTATTTGTGGTATCGGCCAGATCAGCGGGCGGCGTTGTATGGTGCGAGTGGATAACTATGCCGTGAAAGGCGGAACCATCTCTCCCGCCGGCATGGATAAGGCCCTGCGTATGCAGCAGATCGCGCTGGAAAACAACCTGCCGGTAGTGGCCCTGGCACAGAGTGGCGGCGCCAATCTGATGTATGCCAGCGATACTTTCGCCCCCGGCGGGCGCGGCTTTGCCAACCAGGCGCGCATGTCTGCCGCCGGTATTCCACAGATTACCGTGGTACATGGCGGCGCTACCGCCGGCGGCGCCTATCAGCCGGGCCTGTCGGATTATGTGGTTATGGTGCGCGGGCAAACCGGTATGTACCTGGCCGGTCCTCCCTTGCTAAAAGCGGCCACCGGTGAAGTTGCCGATGAAGAGAGCCTCGGCGGAGCAACCATGCACTGCGCCGAGTCCGGCAGTGGCGATTATCTAGCGGAGAACGATGCCGACGGTATTCGCATAGCAAGAGAGATTGTCGCCGCCCTGCCCTCCCCCATAAAAAGCACGGTAAAAGAAGATTACCAGGACCCGCTACACCCGATTAGCGACCTGCTCGGCCTAATACCCGCAGACAGTAAAAAGCCTTACGACGTGCGCGAAATTCTCGCGCGTATTGCCGACGGCTCCGCCATGCTGGACTTCAAACCGGAGTTCGACCGGCAAACTGTGTGCGGCCATATCCGTATAGAAGGCTTCCCCCTGGGCATTATCGGCAATAACGGCCCCATCACCCCCAAGGGCGCCAACAAGGCCGCACAATTTATCCAGCTGTGCGAACAGAGTGGCACGCCCCTATTGTTTTTACACAACACCACCGGGTTTATGGTGGGCACCGAGGTAGAGCGCAGCGGCATTATCAAACACGGGGCCAAAATGATTCAGGCCGTGGCCAACGCCAGCGTGCCAAAACTCAGTATTGTCGTGGGCGGCTCCTACGGCGCCGGCAACTACGCCATGTGCGGGCGCGGATTCGACCCCCGCTTTATTTTTGCCTGGCCCAATTCCCGCACCGCAGTTATGGGCGCAGCCCAGGCCGGCAAAGTTATGCGCATCGTCACCGAACAAAAAATGCAGCGCAGCGGCAGTGTCGATGAAGCGGTACTAGACAAGTTGGAAAACGATACCAGCGCCTTTATGCAGGGCAGTTCCGACGCTCTCGCTTGCAGTGCCCGTCTGTGGGATGACGGCATTATTGATCCCCGCGACACACGCAAACTCTTGGGTATGCTGCTGGAAATTTGCAGCGAGGCAGAGCAGAGAAAATTGAACAAAAACACCTTCGGCGTAGCGAGGTTTTAGAGCAAAAGCCTGGGTAGCAAGGAGGTGCGGCTGCCCATTTGCACAATCACCGGGTCCACAATTTACGGTAGGGAAGATAATAATGATTTTGAGTGATCAACACCGGGAGTTGCAGCGCACCGTACAAAACTTTGTACAGCAGGAAATTAACCCCAATGTGGCAGAATGGGAAAAGGCCGGCCGTTTTCCTACCCGCGAAATATTCCAACAACTGGCTGGTCTCGGCCTACTCGGCATCAGTAAGTCCACAGATTTCGGCGGTCTCGGCCTCGACTTTAGTTATGAAGCGATTTTCCTTGAGGAGTTGGGCGCTGCCCACTGCGGCGGTGTGCCCCTGTCGATCTCAGTGCAAACTTCTATGTGCACCCCTGCCCTGGCCAATTTCGGCAGCCAGGATCTCAAACAGCAGTTTCTGATTCCCGCCGTCAGCGGAGAGATGATCGGTGCGATTGCCGTATCGGAACCGGGCGCCGGCTCCGATGTCGCTTCAATTAAGACCACGGCCAAAAGCGACGGCGATGACTATGTGATCAACGGCAGCAAAATGTGGATCACCAACGCCCCCAGCGCAGACTTTTTCTGTACTCTGGTTAATACCAGCGAGGGCAAATCCCACAGCAACAAATCCCTGGTAATTATCCCGGCAAAAACCCCCGGGCTGCGCATCGGTGAAAAACTCGACAAGATGGGCATGCGCTCATCGGAAACCGCTCCCATCTTTTTTGATGATGTACGGGTGCCAAAACATTTCCGCATCGGCGACGAAGGTGCCGGCTTCCTATTACAGATGCTGCAATTCCAGGAGGAGCGCCTCGCCGGTGCCGCACTGAACCTGAAAGGCCTGGAAAACTGTGTAAGCAGCACCATCGACTATGTGCGCGAGCGCCACGCCTTTAAAGCGCCGCTGCTCGACAACCAAACTATCCATTTTGCCCTCGCGGAAATGCAGACCGAAGTGGAATGCCTGCGCTCATTAACCTGGCGTGCAGTGGAGGCCTATGTGGCCGGTGAAGATGTCACCACCCTCGCCTCTATGGCCAAACTCAAGGCCGGCCGCCTGTCCCGCTCTATTCCAGACCAGTGCCTACAGTTCTGGGGGGGCATGGGCTATATCGAGGAAACCGTAATCAACCGCGCCTACCGCGACAGTCGTCTCACCGCGATCGGCGGCGGTGCAGATGAAGTGATGCTCGGCATTATCTGCAAGCTGATGGGCATACTGCCCAGCAAACGCAAGCCCAAGGCGTGAGGCCAGGCCATGCAGATAATTATTGATAAGACCATCGGCATTGCCCGCCACCTCACCTTAAATCGCCCCCAGCAGCGCAACGCCATCAGTTTGCAAATGGTAGATGAACTTCTACAAAAACTCGCGGAAGCGGAGCAGGACCCACAGGTGCGAGCGCTCGTGCTGCGCGGCGCAGAGCACAACTTCTGCGCCGGTGGCGATATTGCCGATATGCTCAGCGCGCAGCAGAGCGCGGGCGATGGCAACAGCGATGCATTCTTTCACCTCAACCGCCGTTTTGGCGAATTGATGCAGCGATTTAATCGCACCCCGCTGATCGTTATCGCCGTATTGGAAGGCGCGGTAATGGGCGGCGGTTTCGGACTCGCCTGTAGCGCCGATATCGCCATCGCCGATCACAGCTGTCGCTTTGCCCTACCGGAAACCCGCCTGGGTTTGCCCCCGGCACAAATTGCCCCCTTTGTCGTGGCGCGGGTCGGCCTCTCCCAGGCCCGGCGCCTCGCGCTCAGTGGCGCCAAGGTCAATGCGCAACAGGCCCTGGAACTCGGCTTGATCCACCAATTGCTCGATGGCCCCGAAGCCCTCGACGGCGCACTCCAGGAGCACCTGGGCGCGATCAATGCCTGTGCTCCCGGCGCCCTCGCCACCACAAAACAAATCCTGTTGGATGCGGCGCGAGTCGCGGACGAAACGGCCCTGGACCAACTGCTGGACGGTGCTGCACAGCAGTTTTCCCGCGCCATTCAGGGGCATGAGGGGCGCGAAGGCGCTCGGGCATTTTTGGAAAAACGATCACCGGAGTGGCAGCACTGATGTCGACAACAGAGACCCTGCTTATCGCCAACCGCAGCGAAATTGCACTGCGAATTATGCGCACCGCCCAGGCAGAGGGCTACCGCACCGTCGCCGTCTACAGTGAGGCAGACCGCGATGCACTACACGCGCAGAGCGCCGATATCGCCGTGGCCATTGGCGGACAAACTTCGGCGGAGTCCTATCTGGACATCCAAAAAATTCTCGACGCAGCTAAGCAATCTGGAGCCACCGCCGTTCATCCCGGTTACGGTTTCCTCGCAGAGAACGCCCAGTTCGCCAGCGCTTGCGAAGAGAGCGGATTGCGTTTTATCGGCCCCAGCGCAGAAGTCATAGAGCTGATGGGTAACAAACGCAAAGCCAAGGAATTTGTCGCCGCCGCCGGTGTAGCCTGTATTCCCGGCTTTCAGGGCGCCCAGGACGACGACACCCTGATCGCCGCAGCACAGCGCATCGGCTTTCCCCTGATGATCAAAGCTGCCGCCGGCGGTGGTGGGCGCGGTATGCGCCTGGCTCACGGAGATGCCGAGCTGACCTCCCAGTTACGCGCTGCACGCAGTGAATCCATGAGCGCTTTCGGCAGTGACGAATTAATTCTGGAAAAAGCGCTGGTCAACGCCCGCCATATCGAAATTCAGGTCTTTGCAGATAGCCACGGCAACTGTATTCACTTGGGTGAGCGGGATTGCTCCGTGCAGAGACGCCACCAAAAAGTGGTCGAAGAGTGTCCATCGCCCGCAGTAGACGCTCAACTGCGGGAGGAGATGGGCCAAGCCTCCGTCACGGTGGCCCGCGCCTGCGGTTATCAGGGCGCGGGCACGGTAGAGTTTCTACTCTGCCCCAGCGGTGAATTCTATTTCCTGGAAATGAATACCCGATTGCAGGTAGAACACCCGGTAACCGAAATGGTAAGCGGGTTTGACCTGGTTGCCTGGCAGCTGGCCGTCGCCCGTGGCGAAGCCCTTCCCGTCTCCCAAGCGCAGGTCACTCAGCAGGGGCACGCCATAGAAGTCCGCCTGTACGCCGAAGACCCGGAGCAACAGTTTCTACCCCAGGCTGGAAAAGTGCTTCACTGGAGCGCGCCAAAGGGGCAGGGAGTGCGCATTGACCACGCCCTAAAAAGTGGGGGCGAAATTACCCCGTTTTACGACCCCATGCTCGGAAAATTAATTGCCTGCGGGCAGGATCGCGAAGAGGCTAGACGCAAGCTCGCCAGAGCCCTGACACAGCTCGAATTTATCGGCCCGAAAAATAATATCCATTTTCTGCAAGAGATCCTCGCCGAACCCCAGTTTATCGCCGGCGCTGCCGACACCAGTTTTCTCGACCAAAACCGCCTGCCGACTTCAGCACAATTGGTTCCAGCTGAGATCGCCGCGCAAGCACTACTGCTCTATCACCTGTACCAAATCCCCTCCCGGGATCAGCGCAATGGCCGCAGTGACTGGCACAGTGGAGATAACAGCGTTGCACTCCATTACCGGCTGGATATTTCCGGGCAAACGCTGGACTACGCGCTGCTGGCGTTAGGGGAGAATCGCTATCAAATCAGTGTGGACAAACGGCAGTTCCAAATTCAGTGGCGCAATTTCAAAAAACCACAAGAGACAGGCGAGCTCTGTAGCGCTGAACTCTTAATAGATGGCGTTAGACAAAAGAGAACCTTCCTAGCCGACAGGAACAATTTGCACCTCCTGTTAAGCGGCAGGCAGTTCCATTTTGTGGACATCACCCATGCCCCAGCCAAATCGAGCCTCAGTCAAGGTAGTGGCCGGATTACCGCTCCGATGGATGGCTGCCTGGTGCAGGTATTGGTAGAGCCCAGGCAGGAGGTGCAACGGGGCGACACTATCGCCTTAATGGAGGCCATGAAAATGGAGCACGCCCTGCGCGCAGACCGCGATGGCACCGTGATTAAACTGGGCGCCTGCGAAGGCGATCAGGTGCGCGGCGGCCAGTTACTGGTACAAATTGAAGCTGCCCCCGGTGAAACGGTCAAAATCCCCAGTGGCGCTATTTCCTAAAGGAGTTCAGCATGTACGATATTGATGCCTCCCGCATGGCAAGCCCCTATTACGACGCAGGCCATCAGGAGTGGCGCAGCCAGCTGCGCCGCTTTGTCGAGCGCGAAATTACCCTCCATATCACCCAGTGGGACGAGGCGGGCCAACTGCCCGCAGAGCTGTGGAAAAAAGCAGCAGAAGTCGGTCTTTTACAGATGAGCTACCCGGAAAACTACGGCGGCATCGAAACCGACGTTTTCCATATGATTGTGGCCGCAGAGGAGTTAGCTCGCCCCGGCGCCGGTGGCCTCTACGCCAGCCTGATGGTCCACGGCATTGCCCTGCCCCCTCTGTTGCACTATGGCAGTGAGGCGCTTAAGGATCGGGTGATTCCCGCCGTACTGCGCGGCGACAAACATATCTCCCTGGCAGTTACCGAGCCAGGCGCAGGCTCCGATGTCGCCAATATTCAATGCCGCGCAGTGCGCGATGGGGACGAATATATCGTCAGCGGCGAAAAGACCTATATCACCGGCGGTATGCGTGCCAACTGGTTTACCACTGCGGTACGCACTGGCGATGAGGGCTTCGGCGGTATCTCCCTACTCCTAATTCCTGCGGATGCCGAAGGAGTCAACCGACAGCTACTCGATAAAAAACAGGGCTGGTGGTGCTCTGATACGGCCAGTATCTTTTTTGATCAAGTGCGCGTGCCCGCGAGTAATCTGATCGGCGGTGAGAACCAAGGTTTCTTGCCCATAGTACACAACTTCAATCGCGAGCGCCTGGGCATTGCCGCTTCCTGTGTAGAATTCAGCCGGGTCTGTTTGCAGGATGCCATTGAGTGGGCTCAGGAGCGCCAAACTTTCGGCAAGCGTCTGGCCAATCACCAAGTGATCCGGCATAAGTTTGCCCAGATGCTTCAACGCATCAATGCCACCCAGGCCTATCTGGACCTCTGTGCCTGGGCAGAGCAACAACATCAGCTCAAAGTAGCCGATATCGCCCTACTCAAAGTGCAAGCCACAGAAACCCTTGAGTTCTGCGCTCGGGAGGCTATGCAGGTGTTGGGTGGCGCAGGCTATATGCGCGGCAGCCGGGTTGAGCGTATATATCGTGAAGTGCGGGTGAATGCGATTGGTGGCGGATCTGAAGAAATTATGCGGGATTTAGCTTCCAGGCAAATGGGGATTTAGTATCGGCTTATGGTTCAAGGTAAAAGTCTTTATAAAAGAGAGGGGCCTCTATTACTCAGTCCCGTATAAATACGGGACTGAGTAAGTAAAGATCTGGAGGCCTAACTTAAATTAACCCCGCTTTTTTTCTTCGATAAACTCCCTTACCTGCTCGCTCAAAATGGCCATAGGCACATTGCCATTTCTCAGAATGATTTCATGGAAGTCCTTGATGTCGAAGTCCTCGCCCAGTTCACTTTGCATTAGCTCGCGCAAGGCAAAAATTTCCAAAGCGCCGGAGTCATAAGAAGTCAGCTGGGCAGGCATAACCGCCATTCGGTCCATCAACGTCCTCGGGCCTTTGGCGAATGAAGCTCCTGAATCCTGTAAAAATTCCGCAACTTTTTCATCACTCCAACCGAGTATATGCATTGCGGTGTCCGCGACCATACCTCGCGCAGGCCATGCTCTCCTTAGGATCTTGGTTGACCCATAGTCATACATTCCCGCCTCTTCCGCTAGATGTTCAGAGTACCTGCCCCAACCTTCAGCAAAAGCAGAGTTAGACAAAGCATCTTCTATTTTGTGAAACTTTTCCTGCTCCTGTACGAGAGCAATTTGCATATGATGGCCCGGGTACCCTTCATGGATAGTAACCTTCTCTGCAGAAGCGTAAGACTCATCCTGGTAGGTTGTCGGATCATATCCAAACCTTGCCTTGCGCTCCTTGGTACCCGGAATATAGTGTGCACTGCGACCTGAGCCCTGTTCATGCTCAGGGATGGCTTTTACTTCCATTTCGATCAAAGGCATTTCATGGAAGAAGTCAACGGTTAAATCCCTGGATTTATCTACCAAGCGCTCATAAAACTGATGCATTTCATCAGCGCTATTAAATTTCTGAGTTTTATCCTCACTGGCCTTTGCTACCGCCTCAGAATAGGAATCGACCTGGTAAAGTTCCTTACCTAAACGAACCACTTCACTCTTATTAGCGTTTACAGTGCTTAAGCCAAGTTCAAAGACCTCTTCTGGTGTTCTCTGCAGTGTCGTATAAGAACGATACTGGGCCATATAACACTCGCGACCATTGGGTAACGCATGGATACCGAGCTCGCTTCTCGCTCCAGGTAAATAGGTCGATTGGAGAAAATTCCTATAATTCTCCATTGAGGGGATAACATGATCCGAAAGCACCTGTTTAAATGCAGCCTCGAATTCTGGATCTTCGGCCTTTTTCGCCAGGCCCAGGAAAGGGTGCTCATCAATGGGTACCTGGGTCAGGCCTTCAACTTGCTGAATGACTCGCTTCACCACACTTTGAGGTGCAGAGTAACCCTGCTCAAGGCCCCGGCTCAGATTAGCTATTTCCTGCTCATAGTAACGAGCCGCATCCAACCAGCGCTCAATCGCATCGGCTTTGTCTTGGTCAGTTTCAACAGGCTGAACCTCAGTTAAAAACCCGAGTATGATATGGGGACCGAACATATGGTCAACTGACCACAGCTCACTCTTGCAGATTCGCAAACCAACATTCGACTCCAACCTCTCTTTCAGCTTGAAGTAAAATACCTTTTCTTGGTCGTTTTTTAATCCGTTAAGGTCTATTTCAGCCAGTTTTTTGAGTATTTTGTCCTCAGATGCCGCTAAAAAAGCAGAACTCCCCGGGGTATTAGTTAAGAAAAGATTGTGCCTCTCCAACTGCATATCTGAGAAGTAAGCATACGGCTGAAAGTTGTCTAAATAAGCCTCAGCATATTGATCTGCTAACTGCTGGAGCAATGCAGAATCATCAACTGCTGCCCCGCTAGCCATATCCGTTCTATTCTCGGTAACAGAGCACCCCATTAGAACGGATGAAACTGCCAATATCCCTAAACCCACTCTCTTTACATTAATCATTCTGGTAAGACCGCAACATAAAACTCTCTAAATTGACCTTTATGAAAAATCAATTTGCTAGCCTACAGTAGGCCCCGTGAGAGAAAAGATTACAACCCAGCAAACACAAAGTATCGATAAAGCGAAAGCATTTATAGATAAGCTCCAGAACTACATTCAACGCCAGGGTACCCCTCTATTACAATAGTTAGATTACACCGGCACAAGGCACCCCCTAAACAAGCAGCAAATATTGCCAAAAAATAAACTTCCCTTACCTTGGCAAGGTTAGTTTTTGATCGGCTTTAGTGAATTCAATCCCCCTCGCAAAATAAGACCGTCGCGGAAATTTAGCAGCATTAAACCAAGATTTGTAGCGCCAATTAATAATTCCAGCCCTTGCACCAGGTAAAACTTAAAGTCAAAAAATCCAGCAGAACTCCAATATTCAAGTATAAAGGCGCAGGGAATTAAAAATATAAGGCCATTAATCGCAACTATGCGCATCCTTTTACTTTTAAGTGAAACCTGATCGCCTACCCGTCCTCTACTTAACAAGGAACCGGTAGCTCCAGTGATCGCTATCGCCGGCACCAGAACAATAAGCCCCGGCCACAAAATCATCTTTTTGACTAAAAGAATCGATTCTATTGAGCCTATGAACTCACTAACAACGGTTGCTGCAAGAAAAGATGTGATCAAAAGCATCGCTATCGTGGCAAAAACCCGATGGAAAATGGATAGCGTCCTCATCCTATCCTCCTTTGATTTAGATTGGTAACATGCTGTCATTATTATCCGCAACACCATAGTTGTCAACATGCTGTCATTATGTTTTAGGTGCTACTATGAATGAGTCACAGAAAGGCCCAATATTCACAGATATCGTTTTAGAGGTTTTCAAGGTTGGGGGGCTGCTCGTTAGCGAAGGAGATGAAATGGGCTCCGAATTTGGTATCACAAGTGCCCGATGGAAAGTACTTGGCGCCATCTTCCTGGCTGGAGAGGCGCAAACCGTCTCACAAATAGCTAGAAGTATGGGGTTAACACGCCAAGCTGTTCAGCGGCTAGTTGATACCATGCACAAAGACAACCTGGTACTCTTTCGCTCAAATCCTGAGCACAAACGCGCAAAGCTGGTGGAGCTTTCAGATCATGGCAAAGCCATATATTCAAAACTTGATCAAAAACAAACAGAGTGGGCAGCTTACAATTCGAACGATATCGGCCACAAAGACCTCAAAGTAGCCCTATCTGTCCTAAAACGTATAGCAGAAAAGTTGGAGTCCTAAATCCATCCCAAGCAGGAAGTATTAGCTCTCTAACTACAGCAGCTTCAGCAAAACTCCCGTCAGTATTGCAGAGATTCATTGAGCTTGCGGCGGGAGTTCTGAACAACCACGTAATACCCTGTCTTACAGTGCCGTCGCAATTTGGATAATTTCGTAATGCCCCTGCGGATTTTGAAGGCCCAGGGGCTTTCAGAGATCGCCTAGAGAAAAATAAGATGGAAGATAAAAGCACTCTACCACACAGATTAATAAGGTTATCTTCCACCCCATTTACCTTCGCTAGTTGCCCTCTACTTTTGAGAGATAGAATTGATAGGCACGCTGTGCAACTTGATGGCCTATTGCCCGGCCTGCCGGTACTGAAGGTTCAAAATGTACACCGCCCCAAACGCGACTATTGCCACAGTCCTCCTCAAATGCAGTCCAAGTAGGGAAAGTCAAAGACAAATCAACTTGCGGTGTTATACCCGGCTCAATCTGAGAGCTTCCTGCCGGCGCGAGTACGGTATATCCTAAAGCATCCTCTTGGGGCAAAAATAAACGGCTTGTTTCTGCATGTGCCGCACAAAAGCTGGCAGATGCCGACGGATACTCTGGATGATCAGCAACCGGTAAGTAGCTAGTCCATTGACTAGCCGGTAAATCATCCACCGTCCCCATTCCAACGCCCCCCCAAGCAGTAACAGGGTTATCCTTATAGATATAGCGAACCGCAGAGAAAGGCCTTACGGAATTATGGCGACGCTTTTCCTTCCAAATTGCAATGGCGGTATCAAAGGCAGCCATATTAGTAAGGAAGTCATAGTGAATGAACTCCATCAGCGACAAACCCTGAGATTCCGAAGCAAATACCGCAGCAAAGCCTAAGCTGAATATCTTCATATCAAACAGCTCGGCTTTCATTTTTTGCTCATCGGTCAAATTAGCGGATGTAGCCAGCACATCATTGACTTGCGCCACATAATTTGGGTAATTCCAAATCTGAGATTTTATCGGTATTGGCGAGGTAAATTCTTCTGGAGACTCATAACTGTATGGGGTGGTCAGCGCGATTTGCGGTGTAACGAATTGCTGGACTCGAAATACACCAGGGCGCTCCATTAAGATAGCTGGCTGCCACAGGGAGGGAAATAGTAATTTATACGCGGTATTGGCAGGCTTGAAGTCAGTATAGTCCGCATAAGGTAAACGATGATAGAGCTGATCACCCTCATTCCCCAGTTGATTCATGCCATCGTTAGCCCGCCCTTCCAGTACCTTTCTACCGGCATAGTTTCCTACACCAACCGGGGTACTGGTATCCTCCGAAAGGTTGTTAGGGTCTAAACCTAATTCAACTAATAGATTATCCCACTCCGGCACTAAGTGTGGAAACAGTCCACTTAACACCTTATGAGAGGCATAAGAAAGTGCAATATTTAATTCGATGTTGTCGACTGGCTGTGGCAGCCTTGCAATATCCGAGTAAACTCCTTTCGCGGTAGGGTGATATGGCGCTGTTGCATCATACCAAGAATTTGTGATTAAAGTCGTAAAACGTAGGACTAGCGTTGCATCATTAGCCGCAGGAGATACTTCAAAAATTGCACATGCTGCGGCTGGAATTATGTTTTGCGCCGCGACATTACAGCTTTCCAGTTCCTCAGAGCCACACTTTGGCGGCAGTGAAACATCCTCCAATTGTGGGCACGTGAGAGCTTGCACCTGCCAACTCACCAAAACCCAAAATATACCAATAACACCCCTTAAAGCCTGCCTATAGATTATTTTTTCCAACATTAATCCTTCCTTTCTATTGAATCTGTACAATCAGAAAACTTACTAACTCACTAAACATCCCTCACAACTAAACTTTACCAATATTAAAAAAACTGATTCAGCACTATATACCCACCCCCTTCCACCTATTGAAAACAGCCACAATCGCCTACCCCACAGCCCCCACAAACATAACTCAAAAACAGAAAGACATGAATGATAAAAAAAGGATTTATAAATATTTTATAAAGGAAACATCCACGCAAAGAGCGACATCACAACCCGCCCACTACCAATTAAAATATTCAACCCTTGAGAAGCTCAAAAATCGCCCACCCAACAGATAAGTGAACGGGAGCATCAGAAGACAGGCACTTAATAAAATTTAATCCACTTTAGAGCTGGCACAGTCTACACTTATCAAAACCTAATAGCAGATTAAATCATAGAAACAGCTAATAAACGCAAGAGCTTATTAGGTATAATTCGAACAGCTATAGGCCCCGCACCCGGATTGCAAGACCGAAATAGCTTATAGTATAAAACATCAGTAGATCAACACCCAAGCATTCAATAGCAGTGCCCAATCTTTCAAGCAAACGAATATCAGCTCATTTATCTCTACTATTAGACAAATGGTAATTTGACATCACAGAAAAGAAATAATCATCCCACACATTGCCACGAAACCCGAATTCTGGCAATTACCCCCTAAACTCTCCTCAGAGTTTTCTACAAGAAAAATACATCTAGCCTAAAAAAGGGACATACCAATATATCTTAAAAAAACCAACAATCTATTTTCGGCATCGATACAGTAACAACAAAGATAAAAATTAAGCTCAATTTTCTAACCGATCAAGCTTCTCTCTTTTTTAACAGCATAATTTTTGCAAAGCTGCGCACACATATAGTCTCAATCAAATAAAAGGGGCTCTGGCTGAATAACTGACTCCATTCTCTCGCCGTTCGCTCCCGCCCTCGAGTCCCCATCAGCATCTGCATATCCATGGCGGCCAAATTTAGATCAGCGCCCATCTCCGGCAATACAGCATCAACTATAGCCAGCGCCGCATTACAATGCCCCATAGCAGAGTATATATTTTCAAGGAGTATTTTTGCCTTACAATCACTCAACACATGGAAAACAGCTATGCATAAATAAATATCCTTATCATTAACAGCTACTGGAAGATCATCTCTAATAATATCTGCGGGAAAGAAGCCCAAACGCCGCTTAACGGAGGCGTTCGGTAACTCCCCCCAGTACTCTCTTGCCGCCTCCTCCACATTACTCCTGTCAACTACGAGCGCTGTCATATGCTCATATAAAGATAGAACACTTGCACTCTTACTGCCTTTCGCCCCACCCAGATCAATAATCCTGTCAAAGCTTTCCCAATCAAAATCTTGTAGATATTTTAACCCCGTGAGGTTATCGACAGTATCCATAGCATCCGAAAACAAGGTACTAACAGCTTGATTATCATTCATATAATCGAACATTTCTTGAGCATAAATACTTTCAAAAGGTACGCTACCTTCTTTAATACAATCTTCAAAATCGTTAAACCAAGGTTGACTAAACTCTGGGGAATTATGCATAAGCACCATATTTTTCACACTATCATTGGCATCACTACGCAGCACCTTAGAATTTCGATTATGTGAAAAACACCTGGGTCTCACCTCTTTAAAAATTCCCATTGCACAAAGCATTCTCATCAATCGATACAGATATTCTTGATTTGCATTACAATCATCCGCCAACTTTTCTATAGGAACGACGCCATCATCAATATAGTCAGCCACGCTTAACCGCACCACCGCATATAAGCATCGAGACTGCCAAAACAACGATCCAACTTGCATTATTCGAAATGGCGGAGGTATAAGAGCGTTAGGGATATTACAAATACGATAAATCACACTTGAAACACCCCGGAAAATCCAATTTGAAACTCTATTCCTCTGCATAGATTGGGACATAAAGGCTCCTCAGAAAAGCATCTGATTAAATATAAGTAAGAGGCAACCCCAGATTAGCGGGGTTTCAACAATTACAGATTCTGTAAACCTGACTTTAGAATTTGGCCATTAAACTCTGCAAGCTGCCTTAGAAAGGCTGGACCCATAACCTGACCCATTTGCTCTTCGAAGACAGGCTTGGCCAACATAGGAAACATTGCCAAGCTGACAAAGGCAATTCTGAGCAGGTCATATTTGGGGTCGTCAGGTTGTGTGTTTTCACCTTGAATTTCTGCCAATCGGTAAGATCCCCGCTGACGCCCCCGCTCTAACAGCTGACGAATCACATTTTTTCCCGGCCCCTGATTAAGTGCCATTACCTTCAGAACCAGGGCTGGAAACTTAGGATTTCTTTGCATCGCGGCATAATAAAGCTCAAAGAAATCCCCAAAGTCCCAATCACCATTGAGACTGAGTTGATCTACAGCATCTATTAATGGTAGAAGAGTCTGACGAATCATATCTTCATAAAGGCCATCTTTACTACCAAAGTAATATCGAATCATCGATACCGCTACTCCGGCCTTAGCGGCAATCTGACGAGTTGTAACCCGATGGTAATCATCGTTCAAAAAACACTCTCGCGCCGCATCAATCAGCCGATTGGCCACATCCGACTCCGACATAGGCTACTCCTTTCTATCTACCATGTAAGGGAGGCTAGCAGGCTACTGCAATAGCCTCCAGGCTATTTGTTGTTCAATTTGGGCGGTTTGTACGATTAGCTTAGCCCTCACGGCAAATACTGACAGAGGGTAATTGAGTCGATTTTTTACCAACAAACTACAAGAACCAAAATATTTATTAACTTGAAAAAATATGAATACCCACCTGGCACTATCGATCCAAGCAGCAATATGTAAAAGTAATATCTAACATCCATAATATTGGTATTGCGTATGACAACAAAATAAACATTTAAAAATTACGTTCATCCTATCTCAAATTCCCATATAGCCTTCAAGACCCGCAGAGGTGTTACGAAGTTGTTCAGAGACTCCTTAAATCATCTATCGACCTAAAATCTAAACACCAGTATCCTCCCTCACCGCAGTATACCTATCCAGATTTGACTTTTTGCCAAAGTAAGTCAGATATACTGCTTTCCAACTATTTATGGATGAAAATTTGGCAGAAAACTCAAAAACATTTTCAAAGCAGGAATATGAAAATGAAACTATTTACCAGTAGAGCACTGGGAATATCAGCATCTTTAGCTTTAACCTTTCCCGCAGCAATAGCATATAGCCAAGCGCTAGATACAACGATACCAAGGTACACCACTGCTGAGTTTGCTCAATTGGAGGAGCAACCTACAGCGAGCCAAGTGATCATTGATGGCAAGCTATACCAGCTGACCGGGGATATGCTGGAGTTACCCCATGACGACTCAGGGCAAGTGAGCATAATGTCAGCTGTTGAAATTTCAGCCAACAAGTGGCCAGATGGAATTGTATATTACGATTTTTATGAAGATGTCAGCGAAGAAAATCAGCAGCGCTTTATTGATGCTACCAAGGTTTGGGAAGAAGTTGCGGACTTGCAATTCTTAAAGCGCACCGACCAGTCTGATTATGTTTATGTAAGAAATGGAACTGAAAACCGCTCCATGGTTGGAAAAACGGGGGGTGGACAGTTCTTTAGCATGAATAACTGGGACACCAAGTATATTATTGTCCACGAATTGGGCCATGTTATTGGCATGAGACATGAACATCAGCGCTCAGATCGTGATGAATATGTCGATATCTTTGAAGATAACATCAAGCCTGAATACATCCACAACTTTAATATCCGAGAGACTCACAACTACAGTAGCTATGATTTTTTGTCAGTAATGCACTACCCATCCCATGCATTTTCAGTTAACGGCGAAGCGACAATTGTCCCCAAGTCAGGCTATGAACTATTTACTAATATAATGGCGCAGCGTATTGACCTGGGAGGCGGAGACCAGGTTGGAGCAGCGTCTCACTACGGTAGTGTCAGTATCAACATCCCCGACCCTGCATTTAAGTCCTATTTGGTTTCCTCTTTCGATACAAATCATGATGGTGAGATTGACAGCCTGGAAGCCGCCTACGTTGAAGAGATTCACACTCCCGGCAACGGAGAGATCCAGTCACTGGAAGGGATTCACCTATTCCGATATTTGAAGTACTTAACCGCAGTAAATGAAAATCTAACGAAACTACCCGAACTGCCCAAACGCTTAGAAAGCTTGAATATTTCCGGAAACTATGTGGACACTATAGAATTTGAGTCGGTAATAGATCGGCATTTTTTGACCGATATTGATATTACCGACAACATTCTGGATGTCTACTCCTGTGAAGAACTTGAATTAATTGATACCTTTCTTGACCAAGGAAGTCTTCATTTTAGCCCAATGAAAGGCGGCAATTCTTTGGTTTGTGATGAAGAGGCAAAACTCACTCTTATCTCATCAAAAACTCGAGAAAAATTAAGTAGCAAAAGTGAAAAAGTATTCCATATCGACGTATCAGAAAACGCGCAGAGTCTAACCGTTATTTCTGAAGATGCAGAAGATCTACTGGGCGGCGAAATGAATATATATGTCGCATATAACCGTCAACCCACCTCAACCGACTTTGATTTCAGCTCTGAAAATAGCGGCAACCTTGAAAGCATTGAAATATTTTCTCCAGAGGCTGGTCGTTGGTACATATTGCTATCCCCCGTTGAACGCTCTTTTGAAGGCGTCGATTTAACAGCAACAGTAATCTTGGAGGATGAGTCCGACAATAGACTTGTTAACCAGGAACCCATCAGTGAATTAAATGCCAGCGCCGGTGAATCACTGTACTACACCATCACAGTACCAGAGAATGCCAGTGACCTTACTTTTGAGACCACAGGTGGTAGTGGAGATGCCGATCTTTATATTCGCTTCGGTAACAAACCAACCCTGTCGGTCTATGATTACCGCCCCTATTTAAGCGGCAATGAAGAGGCTGTTACCATTGCAAATCCAGCCTCTGGAATCTGGCATGTAATGCTGTACGGCTATACCGACTTTGAGCAGGTCTCTCTGCTCGGCTCTTTTACTGAGCTCTCTTCTAATGAGTTTTTGATACCCGGTGAAGTCATCTCTGACCTGAATGGCGGCGCAGGTGAACAATTACAGTTTAAGATCGAAGTTCCAGAAGGGGCCGCCCAGCTTTCCGTATTAACGGGTGCCGATTTCCTTAACTCAATTGGAGATGCTGATCTCTACATTAAGCTCGGCGAACCCGCCACTGAGTCAAACGCTGATTACTCCTCAGAAAACTGGGGCAACTATGAATCTATTGATTTGAATGCTCCACAAGCGGGCACTTGGTATATTACCCTCTATGGTTACACCGATTTTGAAAATGTTTGGCTGAGTGCTGATTATTAAGATATCAATAACTTACTAATCTTTGGGCGGTAGAGTTACTCAAACGGGGAAAACTCTACCGCCCTTATTATAAAAAAGGCATTGCAGAGGGTTTTACTAACGACTTAACCATCTGTAATATTGTAATACGTATTTAGAGGTTAAGTAATGACAGCCCCAACACGGCAAATCCGCGCTAGTTTTGACCAGCACACCATTCGCGTCTATCAAGCATACAATGTAGCAATTGCAAATTCCGCCCTACAAAATGGTACTTTTGCATCTCCCCCCTTCAAAATGGAGCGCATGACCTGGATCAAGCCCTCTTTTCTGTGGATGATGTACCGTGCAGGCTGGGGAGAAAAGGACAGCGGCCAAAGCCGCATTTTAGCCATAGATATCACCAGAGAGGGATTCGAGTGGGCCTTACAGAATAGCCTACTCAGCCATCAAACTGATCGATATGCGTCAAAAGAGGCTTGGCTGAAGGCAAAGAAAGCTACCCCAGTCCGTATTCAATGGGATCCCGAGCGGAATTTAAGCTTAGAACCCCTCGCTCACAGAGCTATTCAGATAGGGCTATCAAACGAAGCCGTGGCACTTTATGTCAACGAATGGATTCAGAACATTACTGATATAACTGAGCAAGCTCACAGCATTCATCAGCTGGTCAAATCGGGAGATACTCAACAGGCTAGAAAACTTCTTCCCTTGGAAAATGAATACCCCGTAAGCGATCTGCTAAAAGAAAGGCTACAAATGTGAAATCAACTAAAAAAATCCCACCTGAAATTTATACACATCAGTAAGCACCCACAATGCGGGGTGATAAGAGAAGCCCCCCAGAGGGGCTGCCCGTATAGTTTATCTTCTATACCTAAAGCTAAATATTTTCAGAATTCTAACAGCGCTGCTGATTATTATGAATAATTGGCGTTGGTCAACAATTTTTCCACACAGAGAGTTTATCCCTGTGAAGATCATTTATCAGTTCAATATTAATTATAAGAGATATACTACAACAAGCTTTCTTAGTACTTACAATACAGCGATAGAATCCCAAGGAGGTAAGCAACCACTCACAACCTTGTTAAATTCTGAATATAAGCCTGCCTTACCACTGGAAATGTTGCGATAAGCTTTGCCAGGGTGCGCACACATCCCTTACTGATCGATGAATTAGAAGTTATAATTCGCCGGGCAACCTCCGTCTTTCGGATAGTTGCCGCACCTATTTTATGTCTTTCGGTCGAATAGCTATCGACTCTTCCTGTAACAATTGTTTCAACCGCTGCTATCGCATCAGCAATACCCAGGTTCATACCTTTGCCACCTACCGGCGAATGGCAGTGAGCCGCATCTCCAGCTAAAAGAACACGCCGGAAGCGATAGCTTTCCGCTTGACGAATTGAGATTTGAAAACTACCAGAACGGCGAATTTCCCTGACTTTTAATGGTTGCCCCAAGGCCTCCAACGCGTCAGGTTGAGGGGCAACCACCCTTACACGCTGTCTACCTATGGGTAACACAATCGTAAATTGATTGCCGGGCCTCTGAATATCCACACTGATCAAATCAGAATCACAGCCCTCATCTATATCAATATCCGCAACCCCCCAGGGTTGTGGTAAATCTTCACCGGGAAATGGTATACCGAGCTGCTCACGAACGGTGGAATGAACGCCATCGGCAGCAATAAGCCAGTCGAAGTCTTCGACGCTACCGTCAGATAATACAACCGTCACCCCTCGGTCACCGGGGTCTACTTCAACAGCGGCAACACCATATTCAACTGAAACACCTTGCTCAAGCAAAAATTCCCGCAGAATCTCTTCAGTGCGATTTTGCGGCAATCCAAACCCCACATATTCTTTGTAAGCATCGCCCCGGTTATCCAAAAATAATAGCGGCCTACCCGCCTGAAGGTATTCAACCTTACAAAGCTTCATCGCCTCAGATGTCAAAATATCTGGAACACCAACTTTAAGCAGGCGCCTGATAGTACAGGGAAAAATTCCAACCGCCCGAGAAAGCTCACACGGCTTGGTACGGCGCTCAACTATTCGGCAGTGGATTCCATAAAAAGACAGAGCACAAGCTGCCGCCAAGCCCGTTGGGCCCGCACCCACAACCAGTACCTGATTTATATGTCTCACTCGTACCTGCACACACTCTCAAAGGGCTTATTTCTATTGTAGAAGCAGTGCGCCGGCTATGATAAAATCCCAATTTCAAGGCAAGCCCCCTATGATCGACCTCAGCATCTTACCCGCCTTCTTAATCGCAGCAACTGTTCTAGCAGCCTCCCCGGGACCAGACCTACTGTTAATATCTACTTACTCCTCAGCGCGTGGTTTGACTGCTGGAATAATGATATCAGTGGGTATTTTTGTTGCAGGCATGATACAAACCGTACTAGTTGCTCTCGGGCTCGGTCACATCATGCAGACAATGCCTCTGGTCGCACTGATGATAAAGGTGGTAGGCGCCCTATATTTAGCCTGGCTTGGCGTATCACTCCTACGCAGCTGGCGCTCAGGTAAAACGACACAAAATAGTCAACCACATACTCTAGCGCTGTCCGCAAGACAATTGATGACGCGGGGCTTACTCAACAATTTGATGAACCCTAAAGCCTTACTTTTCTTTAGCCTCTTCCTACCCCAATTTACCGTGTCGAATCAAGCAATCACACCCCAGATCCTGATTTTAGGTTCACTCTTAAGTATTACAGCACTGACTTTTAACACCCTAGTATCTCTATCGTTTAGCAAGCTGGGGAAATCCCTTGCGACACAACCCCATGTTCAGAGACACTTAGACGGTTTCCTCGGAGTCATTTTTCTCAGCTTAGCCGCACGCTTGGCAACTGATCGCTAACTTTTACGAAAACAGCAGAAGATATAAATACGGTGTACATAGATGTATTCAGAACGCGCCTTCTATGTAGTGTACTCTTTATCCCCGACCCGGTAATATTTAGCAAATAGATGGACGCCTAATTAAAGTGCGTTCAGCTGCCCAGTAGTGGAGGCCTCCATGCGAATAGCGATACTCTCAGATATCCACAGCAATATTTATGCTCTCGACGCCATTATTGATGATCTAAAAAAGAGAGACGCCGATCTAACAGTGAACCTGGGTGATATCCTATATGGCCCTATTGCACCGCAGCTCACCTATGAACGCTTAATGGAGCAGAATTATACGACTATCTGCGGCAATCAAGATCGGCAAATATATGAAGCCAGCACAAGTGAAATAAAGGACAACCCGACCCTGCAATTTATTTTGCGAGACTTAAGTGCCGAAGCACTACAATGGATGAAAGAGTTGCCGCCCAGCTTACAAGTCACCGATGATGTATTTCTCTGCCATGGAACACCCAACAGTGATCTTATTTACCTACTGGAAGATATCAGCAGTGGGCGCCCCCAGCTACGTCCTGAGCATGAAATCCTGAATCTACTTGCAAAGATACGCTCAAAGGTCATTCTATGCGGACATACCCATCAACCCCGCAGCATCTCTCTCAGTAGTGGTCAGCTAGTCGTTAATCCTGGTAGTGTTGGGCTACCGGCTTATGCCGACAGTGAACCACAACCCCATATTATGGAAACCTTCAGCCCCCATGCGAGTTACGCTTTAGTGGAAAAAGGCAAAGGCGGGGCCTGGGATGTAATGTTTTTCAAGGTAAGTTACGATACGGAAAATGCTGTCCAAGCCGCTATTGCACAAGGGCGAGAGGACTGGGGCTTCTATCTATCAACGGGACGAGCCGGCTAGCTAAAATAGCCTACACAAACGATTAAATAAAAGGAAAACTGCAAATGGAAGATTATCGCCCCTGGGATATGGAAACAAATACTTTTCTAATGCTACTCCACTTAAGCCAGCTAGCCTGGGTTGTTATCCCCGGCGCCGGCTTTGTTTTACCCATTATTATGTGGGCAACAACCAAGGATCGTTCTCAAGAAATTGATAAGCACGGCAAGATGATATTCAACTGGATGTTGAGCCTGCTGATCTACTCTATTATTTCCGTTATCCTTATTATTATTGGCATCGGCATACTCGGGCTGATTGCACTGGCATTAATTAATGTAATATTTATTGTGGTGGGTGCAATTCGGGCCAATGAGGGCCAATTCTGGCGCTATCCGCTAAGCATTCGATTTTTTGGTTAAAAAGATTATTACTCCGGCTTTCGACACAGGAAAGCTGGAGAGCCACTTCTGGAACTGGGACCCCGGGTCTTTAGGGCGGCCCACGATTAAAGCAAGCCGCAGCCAAAATCAACCGCAGCAACACATAACACTTAAACAGAAAATAGCGTTATTTACTGCTTTCTATTATTCACGCCTCAGAATACCCATCGGGCAGTGGAATAACCTTGTTAAACCAGTCAAAAAGGTGATTATTGAACAATCTCAGCCTGACAAACTTCCCCTGTACTTCATTAATCCAATTGTCACATTGAAAACAAAGTGAAGTTTTGAAATAGAGTAGATCACTACTATATAACTCTATCGCATACGGAGGGTAGTGACCACATTGCGCCCAATCTACATCCAAGAACAAATCTGTTTTTGCAATTTTTTTTAAATTGCTTTACCTGCTCACTATCAACTACTTGCTTAGTAATAATTCGGTGAAGCTGATTACTCCAACCAACATTGTAATAACCCTCTTTCTCTCGAAGCTTAGTCTCTACCTCTTTTGACTCACTCGGCAACAAGTCGAGATTGGAAAAATCTAGCTTTTTCTCTATAAAAGGCTTATCCAGGAGATACACTATACCCTTTTCATTACCAAAACCTATCATGCTCCACCTAAATCTATATTATGTATATTGATTGCTACAACCCGAACTTGCCTAACACTTCCAGACACTTCACTAAGACAGTAAAACTAGCAAGTGAGGAGAAGTATGGCAACAAAAAGTACATATCAGAATTTAATAATAATACAGCCTCAAGCAAAAAACCCCACACTAGGTGAGGTTTTTTGTTCCTTCATAAATAAGGAGCATATAGAGCAATCGGCTACTCTAAATGGAAAGCTGAAAGGGCTCCTCCCAGCTTCCCACAGCCAGCAATCCCTACAATTACTCTAGCAGTTTAGCTGCCGATTAATAGTAACCAGAGAGGTCATCGGTAATAGGACCGAGAGCGCGATAAGCGTTAGATACATCTTCGCCGTTGGAGCGCTCACCACAGGCCAAACCGCCACACTCGTACCAATCTGGATCAGAGAACCAATCGTACTGGGTGACGTTTTCGCCGTATTTCCAGGGGTAAGCCATAATAGTAGAAAACGTATCATCTACACCGTGGCCCATACCGTAGGTGTAAACACCGCCGGAGGTATCGCCCTGCTTGGTTGAGTGAACCAGCCCCATATTGTGGCCCAGCTCGTGCACGAAGGTGTTATAACCACAGTCAACGCCCGTTACACTGTAAGCGCGCTCTTGAGCACTGGAATACATGGTGCCATTGCTGCCCTGACCAACCCAGGCAATACCACAGGTAATATAAGTACTGCCATCGATTACCGTCTCCTCGGCCTTGCCCAGGAATACCACCATATCCGCCTTTTCAGAGGCACGCCAGCTGTTCACTGTACTGTGGAAGGTGATCAGGTCCAGGGTGTCTTCGTTTACACGGTAGTCGGAACTGGAGGCGTGCCAGCTATCCACCAGATTCAACTGAATATCAATACCATTTCTTGAGAAGGAATTATTGGCATAGCTGATATAGTTGTCGATCTTAGCCGAGATATCACCGGTGTATTCCGCCGCTTGAGTGGTATACATAATTGCAATATCGACGGTATCCGCACTAGCAGCGCCGGAAACAGTCAGCGCTGCAATAGCAGCAGCCAGGCTTTTTTTCAGATTCATTGTAAGTCTCCTTTATTATGATAAGTAGTGCACACTCCTCCCTCAGCAATTAATTAAAAATGCCGCCCAAAAGAGTTAACAATACACTTTTAATACCCTGACTCGATTAAAAGACCATCCCTGGCCTTTTAACCGCCTGAGGAGACAAGCCCCCGGTATTCGCAGGATTTACTTCGGCCTTCCCTTGCCTGACTATTAATTCAAAGCGCAATCACTTCAAATTAATTTCTTCTTATTTGAAGTCATTTAGCGGAACATCATCATCTGACCAGGTTTTTTCACGAGGCGCATCCGAGGACATATCTTTATCGTGCTTTTCTACGTGATTTTGAATTAGTGCACCATTAGGTGCTATCCACGCATAATTACCTTGAGCTTCCAGCGTATACGATCCAGATGGTAGGTTTAACTGCGCATAAACGGAGTTTTCTCCCAGTGTAAAAGTCGCACCGTGCAGGCGAGTCATGCCTGGGAAGTTTAACTGTAAGCTTTTATTGCCGCTGGCATGCTGTTCAATATTACCCACTTGCGCATCGTAATCCCCTTCAATGCCCGGCAAGTCTATATCGACGTAATCGCCCACAGTGAGATTCCGCAGCATCTCAACGTCCAACTCAAGATAGGTTTCTCCATTGAGATCTACCGGCAGACGACCATTTTCATACAGTACTTTTCTGGCCAGATCAGACTCTAGCCAAAGCGGTTTTTCTTCACTATTTTCAAGAGATTGCTCTTCAAAAACGTGAGCGTCCCCGGGTTGAAACGTCTCTACTTTTGGGGCCGCCTTGCTAATAGTCAGCTTGGATTTCCCCTGTTCGACAACTGGCTTCTCAGCTTCAGATTGGCTTTTAGCCCAGACAAAATAACCTACAGCCACAGTGATGGCGACGAGAGGAATTATTTTTTTCACAAGCGATTTCTCTCAAATATTGTGCTAAATGCAATGGAAAAGCACACCCTAGCGATAGCTTCACCAATCCTACCCTTTGTCAGAACCCTTACAGTTCTTAACATTCGGTATGCTAGTTGAGACGATCGATCATAACTATCACTCAATTTTTTTTGGGGAATTTTTCACATAACCTTCATCAAAACTGCACAAACCCCAAACTCTCCGCAAAAAATGCGGAAAACTTCAAAGTAAAAGCAGGCATATTTCACAAAACCCTCATTTGCACCAAAAGAGATCACTGCACCAACCCACAGAAAAAGTCACCAAAAGACAGAAAGCAATCACCTGGAAATAAAAATAAAGTTTCACAAGAAACCGTTTTGGTAGTTTTTTAAGCAGATTGAATATTTTAGACTCACAGGAAATAAAGTAAAAAGACAAGTGACGGCTTGTTACCCTGGGCAGCCCCCAACTCTACCATTGGCTAAACTTAAATATAGGGCAAGATAGCATTAAACGGGTGATTGGGATTATTTACACAGAAAAATTAGAAGAAAACAAAGCGGATACAACGGCTTATATATACAGCTACCAATTGTCGAAAGGCAATAAGATTGTTTAATACGGTAGCGCAATAGGAGCAAGTTATCGGGCGCTATATTAGTTGACCAAAAAATCAAGCACTGCCACCATAAGGCAGCGCCCGAAAATTTATATATGCCCTTTTATTCCCCACACTTCTCTGTTGCTCCGTATACACCGCTGCATAAGGCCAGGATAGATAGCGACTATCAACTTGCCATTGATATATAACTCAAAATAAGTGAGCTGCAAAATATAACCGGTGACCATTGCACCATTTTTATCGGTATTAACCACCGCCACCTTTGCAAGGCCGATATCTAAGATTTCTGAACTTGGTAAATTATTTCACCTCCGGGCAGAATTCTTTTGACGGTTCCTTTACCGGATACTCGCCCAATACAATACAAATGTGCTGTTGAGGGACGATCAAATCTCCATTGCCTGCCATAAGTAAATTGGGCCCATTGCCGTAAAAAACCGCAGCTTCCCACTTTTTTCCGCCGAAGGACGTACTTCCCCTACCCACATAGAGCCTGTTCGGGGCATTGCTCGTACCTTCAAAGTAGATTGGGTCATCTGAAGCAGAACTCTCATTATCTACCTTGAAGAGGAAGTCGGCATGGCTGGATGGGGAACCGACTGTGCCTGCGGTAAAAACGTGAACTGAGTGGTGACAGTTGTATTCTCCAGCTTTAATGGAGAAGGACGTAAACCCATGGCCGTTAACATGGATCCATGCAGTACCCAGCCCCCTTCTGTCACGGTTTTGGTAAATGAAAGACGCTTTATGACCGGTACTATTGACCATGCACAGGGGAATTCTGTAGTCGGAGTTGCTCGGGCCATCACTCACGGTGTCGTTATTTTCTTGCGGGGTGGCAACTGCAAGGACACTGGAAAGAAGAAGTGCTGCACCAAAGGTAAGAGATCGCGTAAAAAAATTAGAAGGTGGTTGATTATAGATCATTCTAGTCATCCTTTTCTAAAGTAATATTGATCTGCTGTTTGATGCCTATGTAATTGCCTTTCACAGCGGGAATAAAATATGGATAGCGGCCAAACTCAGTTGTTACTTTGTAGTTCCCGAGTCTTTGGGTGGAGAAGGTGGTTTCAGCTCTACCAACTTTGATACCGGCGTAATATTCACCAGTTTTAAAGTAGATTGGGTCATGGCTAAACTTTGATTCATTTTTTATGGCAAAAGTGAAGTCTGCGTGGCCGCTTGGTGGATCATAGACATGAATACTGTGCTCACAGTTAGATGTATTCGGCGGAATTGTAAAACGTGTATTCCCTCTTCCATACACGTGGACCCAGCCGTAATAACTCTCTTCGCGGCCTTTATTTTTGAAATCGAAATAGGCCGTTTCATTCGTTTTATTTTGCATGCAAAGCTGAATTCTAAAATTCTTATAGGACGCATGGGCGGGTTCGAACAATGCGACGAACAGTGCTGCTACGCAGCACAAAGAACTGACTTTGTAGCTCATAGATTCCCCTCCTATTCTTATTAGCTATTTACGAATCGATCCGTAGTATAGGGAGATTTATTTACCGATCTCTTCAGTGCTAATTATATAATATTCCATGAGTGTCATTTTGCACTGAGCCGTAACAGACCCCAGTTTTGAGGTTAATCAACGTCGCGGTTCTTGTTCAATCAACCTATATAGAGTTAAAAAAGGACTAGCGCTTAAGAAATCTGATGATCTATTATTTTTATTGGTTTTTTAAAATGGCCGCGCCCCAAGTGTCAATAAAAAGGCTTTAACGCCAATTGATCAGTAGTGATGGAAAGCCCCCCTCTATCGGCTCTTCTACTGTAACAAGTGCCAAAAATCGCGGGTAGCGAGTATGGAAAACCCCATCTGCATCGATCTTATTATGAAGATCCTCTACTACGGAGGTATAACCCTGAGCATTGGTTATACCGATCGGAGGTAAAGTATTGCCTGTGATAGTTCACCTCCGCCGGAAGCCCATACTCTTTAGCCCCCCACTGGTGACACCCGGGAGCGACCCGCAGCACAGGAAAACCGTTTCTCCGTTACCACTTTGGCAGCCCCCTCAGCCACGGCCCCAATACCCGAGTAGTGATTATTCAGAGACCAGGTATTTACCGTAATCGAAATAAGGCCCAGAAAGGCCGCTTAATATCCTTTTCCCATCTTTCCAGCCCCTTTCGGAAGAAAGCCCTATAGAAATGCTACAGGCCCAATGCACCGCGCAAGCAATGAATACCGTGCACACTTCGGATTACAGCTAGAAAACCAGCATAGTAAGGCAATACTGAGCGACAACTCCCAACCCGGCGGCAAGATTATTTGTGCGCAGCGAAGGAAGGAGAGCAAATGCTGGCCCCCGCCCCGAAATAGAGCGGGAGCCATTGAGGAGAGGTTAGGCGGGCTGGGTTCGCACCCACTTGTGATCAAAGAAACCACTGACAAAGCCTGCCAGCACAATAGCCATCAACAATAGCCATATCAGCTTTTCGGATTTATCGCTGGGTGTGGGCTCTGCCAC
The DNA here is from genome assembly GCF_052466995.1 of Microbulbifer regidiadema (SeqCode). Lineage (NCBI taxonomy): Bacteria > Pseudomonadati > Pseudomonadota > Gammaproteobacteria > Cellvibrionales > Microbulbiferaceae > Microbulbifer > Microbulbifer regidiadema (SeqCode). The sequence goes on from NZ_CP174297.1 coordinate 1,432,332, forward strand.
CTGCTCCAGCTTCTGGCCGCTGACCTGCTGCGCAGCATTGACACTGCTGGCCTGTGGATTATCCAACGCCTGGGTGTTAGCCAGGGCTGCAAGGCCAAATCCCAGCGCCTGCTGGTTGACAAATTCCTTGAACTTGTCATTGTCGGTAGCCACATCAAACTGGTTTGCCAGCTCGGTGTAGGTCTCTACCATTTTCTCCAGGGTCTCGGGCTGCGCATCCCAATAGCCCTTGCGCACCGCTTCCAGCATGCGCTCCAGCATCTGGGCCAGGGCCTCCGCATTGTGCTCCTCGAAGAACTCACGCATATCCATGTCATATTTGTCGTCTACATAGACTTCAAACATTTCCTGCCACTGGTCATCGCGAATGGTTTCCGGGGTCATCACCTCCCAGCCCCACATATTGTTAACGCGATCTAAGATAGCGGTAGCGCCCGCGTAGCCGGAATCCTGCATCGCCTCAATCCAGCGGGGGTGGAAGTAACGGCTGCGCATTTCCTGGTTAACGAACTCCGCAAGGGTTTGCGCTTTTACGTTGTCTTTGCGACGCAAATTGGATACATACATTTCCGGCGTTGCACCATCCAGGTTGCGCACAGCCAGTCCGATACCGCCAAAATACTGGAAGGGATCGTCGTTAGTCATCATGGCGTAGAGATTGGTGGAGCGAGAAAAAATCACCCCGTCAGTGCCAGACAGCACCTTGCCGTACAGCTCGACGCTGCGCTGATCTTCGCTCCAGCGGGATTCATCTTTGCCGTAGGCAAAACCCATACGGCGCATATAGAGGTCGGCGAGCTTGTCATCGCTCTCCCAGCTATCTGAGGCCAAGCTGGCGGCAGCCAAGCCGGTGCCATAGTTGCCGCTTTCGTTAGAGAAAATACGCACCGACGACAGGTAGCGGGCATCCTCTTCGCTATTGCCCTCTTCCAGCAGCTGCTGTTGCAACACCTGGCTGTGACGGTAGACAAAATTATTATCTTCCTTCATCTGCGCCACTTTATCGATGGCCTCTGCCAGCCACAGCATCACGTTGGGGAAAGCATCCCGATAAAGGCCGGTCGCAGAGATTACGACATCAATACGCGGGCGCTTTAATTCCCCATAGGGAATAACTTCTGTGCCGGTAACATTGCCCTGCGGGTTCCATTTGGGTTTGAGGCCCAGTGCATGCAGAATCTGCGCTTCCAGGGCGCCCTGATGGCGCATGGTTTCCAAAGACCAGAGGGAGAAAGCCAACTTGTCCGGGAAGCGGCCGTGCTTTGCATGGTAATCAGCAATGGTCTGGTCCATCAGCTGTACACCGGCCTCATAGGCTTCCTTCGACGGCACCTTGGCCGGGTTAAAGCCAATCAGGTTGCGGCCGGTAGGCACCGCTTGCGGATTGCGAATCGGGTCACCCCCATGGCTCACGGGGATATAATTGCCATCGAGAGCCGACATCAGGTTTTCCAGCTCGGCTATTTTGGCGAAGTTATCAGAGTATTCCCGCGCCTGATCCAACTGCGCTTGCAGGGATTCCGGCAGCTGCTCCAGCTCGCCGCCCTCAAGGAAGGTATCCAGTAACTGGAAGCCCGCCTGTGCCTCCAGAGCAACCACATTGCGCTCATCCCGGCTTTGTTCTTCCGGCAGACGCAAGCCCTGCTCCGCCTCATACTCGCCCGCTACACTAATAAACCCTTCACCCAACATTTGCAGCATGGTGCTGGTGAGGTGTTCAGTTTTTGGCAGCTGGCCAAAACGGTGGATGCCCAGTGGCTGGCTCATTTCTGCCAGTTGTCCCAAGTGATCCTGCAAGCGGCTCAGCTGGCCATTAAAATCCGCATTCAGGGCCTCGGCACTGATTTCCAAATCCTTGAGCATATTGAGCTCTTCGGCCAAACCGACAATACGCTCTTGAGTATTGGCCCGGGTCTGCCCTTCAGCCAACATCAGGTAATTGCCGATCAACTCTGACAGCTCAGCCACTTCCGCATACAGACCCGCTTTGGCAAAACCGGGGGTCAGGTGGCTGATCATGGTGGCGCGGCCGCGACGCTTGGCCTGCATGGCCTCTCCCACATTGTCGATAATGTAGGGATAAAACACCGGGATATTTCCCAGGGCCAGACTGGGTGCATCGTAAACCGACAGGCCCCGCTCTTTGCCACTGAGCCACTCCTGGGAGCCATGCGTCCCCAGGTGAATATAGGCATCGGCCCCGAAAGTTTCGCGCGCATAGAGGTAAACCGCCAGGTAGGCGTGATTCACCGGAGTTTTCATATCGTGGTAGAGGGCCGAGTGATCCTTGGCGTTATCTGCGCGAACACCTTGCGGCAACACAATTAAATTGCCCAGGGTCATGCGGGGAATAACAAAAGCAGGTGCGCCGTTGTGCTCCGCCAACATGGCATTGTCCTCCGGCTTACCCCAGCGTTCTACAATAGGATCGCGCACAGACGCAGGGAGCTGGTTAAACCAGTCCTGATAGGTGGACAACGGCATCCAGTCGGCCAGCCCTTTATCGATCAGAGCGGTGCTGTCTTCGCGGCGATAGTAGGGACGCAGTAACTGCCCAGCCCAGTCAATCAGGGTTTTTGAATCCCGGAGATGGACCTCATAACCTCTCTCGCGCATGGCCAGGGCAATGGATTCTATCGAGCTGGGTACATCCAAGAAAGCCGCACCGATATTCTTTTCCCCCGGCGGGTAGTTCCAAATAAAAGTTGCCACCTTTTTATTGGTGTTGCTCTGATAGGCGAGAGAGGCGTGATTCCAGGCTCGCTCAATCAAGGCCTGCATCTGCACATCCATCACCACTTTATTGCCGTCTTTATTCGCCGCAATAATCAACGGGTCGACACTGCCGGTGTCTTCAGGCAAGACCAGGAAGAAGGGGGTCAGGGAGGGAGATACACCGCTGTTATCGGCAAAGTACTCTTCTTCACTGCCCTCGGTATAATTGAGCGCGTGAATCACCGGAACACCCAGCTTCTCAAACTCAGCCCGGCGCTTGCTGACATAGTGCAGGGAGCGATAATTAATCATCAAATCGATGCGGGTATCGCCGCTGTCGGTTTGCAGCAAGTCGGGATAGGAAAGCGGCAGGTCTTCCCCTTCAAAGAAGAAGGCAAAAGCTTTGGCGCCTTTGTTTTCCAGACCGTTTAGCAGGGTGTCGACAACCTGCTGTTGCTCGTAATCCACCACGGAGCGATGAATCGCCACGGCGATTACCGGCTGCTGTTTGGCGGGCTTTAACCATTGGAAGAAAAACTCTTCGCTATCCGTTACCACCTGCTCCAGGCGGGGGTGATAAAACCCCACTTTGGGCACGATCACAGGTTCCGGCACTGCCCCGCTGGAGAGATCGAACACCTCTGCCGACAAAAACTGCATCATATGGCGATAGTTTTTGCGACCCGCATTATTAAAGTAAGCGGCGATCGCCCGCTGCTCAGACTCAGGCAACCCCTGGTTCATGGATGAATTATCCGCATCCCCCAGGGAGATCACCGGTACTTGCGGATACTTGGCCAGCATGGGCTGAAATTTGCCAAACATAAAGGCTGATAGCGCCGGGTTAATACCATCCAGCATGATCAGGGCAGCGGAAGACCAAGCCCGCTCAATATCCTCATCGCTCTTGCCTTTGCTGTTAAAAATTTCCAGTGCAAAAGGTTGGTCCGCCGCGAGATCGGTCAGTAAAGTGCCCTTCGCCTTGGCCGTGTGGCTCGACATCATCAGGAGCACTTTGGGCTTATCGCTGGCCTGGGCAAAGCTTGTCAATATCAGGCTGATCAGCAGGCACACACAACCTGTCCATAGTTTATTGCGCACTACTAGTTCCCCCCGAAGCTTTTTCACCGGCGGGCGCATCTTTACCTTCCCCTTCCGGTACATAAACCAGGCTGCCATCGGCCATCTGGTAAGCCACTCCCGCACGAGTGCCCTCCCCTGAACCAATTTCCCCGGTGGATTTATATTGTTTGATTTCCTTACCGTCCTTGACGATCACTTCCATATTGGGTTCGCCGGCGTTTTTTATCACCGTGACCTTTTCATTGGCAAAGACATTTAAGGGGTTTTGTGCAATGGCAATCAGCAGTGCGGCTATAATAACCAAGAATACATCGATCAGATTCACCGCACTCAGAATAGGGTTCAACTCTTCGTCTTCATCGAGGAAGCGCATCAGGACGCCTCCTTCAGCTTGCGGATATTGATCAGCTCAGAGGCAAACCAGCGCTTCTTAACTGAAGCCGGCCAAAAGGTAATCGTGGAGATTACCAGGCCCCAAATCACTGCGGCAAAAGCAATAATCAGATTTTCACTGATGCCCTGGATATTGCCATCGGCCAGGGCGCGAAGTGCCGGGCCCATGGGTATCATGGTGGCAATCAAACCCAGCATCGGCGCGATACGGGTCGCCATACGCAACAGCTCCAGTTTTCTCAGCGCAAAAACTTCCAGTTCGTCGTCACATGCCAAAGGGTTGTTCACGTAATAGTTGTGCACCTGGTAGCCCGGCAGGGGCTCAAGCCGACCCTGCTTCAATGCCACCCGGTAGGCCCCGGCATTTTTACGGCGCAGTATCCACAGCGAAATAAAGCGCCCGGCGGCATACAGCGAATAGATAAAAAGGACCAGGATCGCCAGTAATACTGGGGCCATAAACAGGTCGGCCACATCCGCCATTAAGGTCTCAACTGATTGAATATTCACCGCAAGCCTCCTAAGCCAGGAAATTGATGCTGTTCACAAATTTGAGCGGAAAGTACCCAAAGAAACTTATTAGGTCAAATTTAATCTAATTGATATTGATTCGCATTTAGCTTTACATTTCGACAAGTATCCATATAATCTCGCTCCGAGCTGGTCGACAAGGCCAAGCGAAAGGGCAGTACAGAGACCCTGAACGAGCAGACCGAATCAACGACACCAAGGAATTCACCATGAAACGTCGCCCACTAGCAGCGGCCATATTGGGCTTAGCCACCGCCTCAAGCCTGTACGCAGAGACCCCGACCTCTCCGTCCAGCAATGAACTCGAACTGATCGTCGTCAGCGGGCGCGCGGAAAAGCCTTTGAAAGACGTTGCGGGCAGCGTTTCCGTGGTGACCGATGAAGAAATTGAGCAGCTTCAGCTCAATGATATGAACCAGCTGTTCCAATACGAGCCCGGCGTTGAAGTAACTGGCGAAGTGGGCGGTGCACAGAATATCCTAGTGCGCGGCATGGGTGGCGACCGCGTACTGATTATTAAAGACGGAATGCGGGTGAACGAAGGCTATGGCGCCAACGGCCAAAACGACGTTATTGGTCGCGGCTTTATTGAAGTGGATACCCTAAAGCAGGTAGAAGTTGCCAAGGGCGCCGCCTCCTCCCTGTACGGTTCCGATGCGCTGGCTGGTATCGTGGTATTCACCACCAAAGATGCTTCCGACTACCTGGAAGATGGCGAACAATTTGGCGGCTCTATCAAGACCGGCTACAACGGCATCAGCAACCAGAAACACGTTTCCCCTACCCTGGCCCTTCGCACCGGCAACTTTGAACAGCTGCTGCACACCACTTTCCGCGACGGTGAAGAACAGCAGAACTACGACGAAACCCAGGACCCCTTTGAGATCGAATCCCAGAGTATCCTGTACAAGGCCAAGTACAACCTGGGTGGTGAAGACTTTATCAGCTTCAGTATCGACCACTGGAACCAGGAAACCGTCGGTGACAGTGCCGATGGCCTGCTGTATTACTTCCGTGGACTGGCCGACTATGGCTACAACATCGTCGCTGAACAATCTGTTTCCGACAAAGAGACTCTCGCCTATCAGCTCCGCTACCACAGCGAGACCCCAACGGCGATCTACGACCAGGTCAATATCAGCCTGTACAACAACAAGTCTGAACAGGAAGACGAGCAGTACGGGCAACTGGATATCAACGCACCTATGTTCGGTGTGATCGAGGTCCGCGATATGTGGGAAACTGGCCTCTACCGCCAGGACACTGTCGGCCTGCTGTCCAACGCCAGTAAAACCCTCAATGACACCCACACTCTGGGTTACGGCCTGGATCTGGAGAAAACCGAGAGCGAGCGCACCGTTCACCAGTACCGTGAGGTGGAAGGCACCTCTACCCTAGACGCCACCACCGAGAAGTTTCCGGAAAACGAAGTGGCGCGCGCCGGCCTGTTTATCAATGACGAAATGTCCTTCGCCAATGGCCAGCTGACCGTTACCCCAGGCCTGCGCTACGACTGGTACGAAATGGACCCGAATGGCGCCCTGAAAACTGACGGCACCCCGTTTGCCTCCATTGAAGAGAGCAATGTTTCCTTCAACCTGGGCGCGCTGTACCGAATCAATCCGAAACTGTCCGCCTTTGCCCAATACGGACAGGGCTTTAAAGTGCCAGCCTACGATTTAGCCTATATCGAGCACTACCTGCAACCTACTTCCGAATACATCTACGAGGTTCTGCCCGCCGACGATCTGTCACCAGAAACCAGTGACACCTTCGAACTCGGCCTGCGCGGGCACCTGGGCCCGGTAGCTTTCAGTACTGCAGCGTTTTATACCGAATACGATGATTTCCTGGAAACCACTTTAATTCACCAAGAGTTTGTAAATGGTGCTGATGGCAGTTTCTCCCATGTATTTGAACAGTACCAGTACCAAAATATCGAATCTGTGACCATCAAAGGTATTGAGGCAAGCGCCAACTGGTATCTATCCCCGTCGATCGAACTGTTTGCCAATGCCAGCTACCAGCGCGGTGAAAACGACACTACCGGCGAGTATCTCACCAGCATCAGCCCACTCTCCGGTGTAGTTGGCGCTAGCTACAACGGCGCCAAGCTCTCCAGCCAGGTATTGCTGCGCTGGGCCGAGCGTATGGAAAAAGTGAACGACGGCGCTACTGAAACAGCCGGCTATGGCACCGTGGACTGGACCCTCGGTTATCAAGTCATGGACTCTATGTCCGTAAATCTGGCAGTAAACAACCTGCTGGACAAATACTACGTGCCCTACCTGAATGTTGCAGGTTGGGATGAAGGCAGCGACCTGTCTGTCAATGCGGCGCCGGGGCGTACCTTCTCCGCGTCAATAAGATACGATTTCTAGTTAAAAAGGTTTTTTCTCTCCTATCTCGCAAATAAGTCCCTTGATGGCCGTACTCCCATGCGGCCTTTTTTTTATTTTGCCCCCTCAAAAAACTACAGTTAATTCATATAGATTTTCTCCATCATCTCTTTGACCTCCGCCTGATACAGGCGCAACGCTTTTAGTAGTTCCAGTCGAAACAGCGGCATATAGAGTAGATAGACCAACAGATAAAAGGGGTTAGTAGAGTGCATTTTAAAATAACAGCACCTCTCCCAACGGCTGGCTCCCCCTGCCTCCTCGGTGATGGTGTAACTAAAATGGCCGCTGACATAGCGGGTAATCGGTAAACACAAGAGCACCAGCGCCCCGCCATAAATAATCCTTCCCTCCCAGGCAATCTTGTTGGGCCGCTCATAATTTACCAATTGATGTTTCATAACGTGATAACCGGTAATACCCCAGTATTTTTCGATGGCCACACTCCCTACAGTGGCTTTATTTCCACCCATATTGTATTCGGCAAATAACGTGTTGGGATATTTACTCTCCCAGTTGCGCAGATCTATCACAAAATCAAACAGATCTTCTGAGGACACCTGAATAGTGACAGCGTTTTGATAGGAGTAGGACTTATCTTTAACGTAGAGCAGCAGGCATAGCAGTACATACAAAATCACTGCCGCGCATATGACGTCTAGTATCATCTACGGCCTCCACCAAAAAAATCAAATTTCAGCACTGAGAAAATGGATAAAATGGAGAACCGCCGAATCATAGCGCGATACCCAATTATGCAACGGCTCCCGGTGAGTCATACGCCTAATTATAGAGGAATTAAAAAATGCCACGGGCGCTATCACTGCGCCCGCAATAACTAAAGCGGCAAACGGGTCCCCTCCCGGTCACGGAGCCTCTGCGGTAAATCTTATGGCCAAGCGGTCTGCAAATGCCGCCACCCGGCGCGGCTGGGCCCGGCTCGGGGGAAACAACATTTGTAGCGGCGCCGGCGGTGGGGTGTACGCCTCTAACAGACGCACCAATCTGCCCGCCCGGATATCCCGCGCTACATCCAATTCCGATTTTAAAATAATGCCAGCGCCCTTCAGGCACCACTGGCGAGCCAGCTCCCCATCATTGGTCACCCGATCCCCCCGCACCACGACGGTCTGCTCGCGCTCCCTCACCCCATCGCAGTCATCGAGAAAACGCCAGTGGTTATCCAGGTTCTCACCGAAACGCATTACCAGGCAGTTGTGACTCTTCAGGTCCTCAGGCTTTTCCGGCACACCGCGTTTTTGCAAGTAACTGGGGGAGGCGCAGAGGATGCGCTGCTTTTGACTCAGGGTTCTAACCCGCAGCGAGCTGTCGGTAATAGCTCCGAAGCGCAAGGCGATATCAATGCCCTGCCCGACAATATCCACATAGCCGTCTGACAATAGCAATTCGATGGAAATCGCCGGGTGATCCAGCAAAAAGCGGTCAATTTCCGGGGCCACAATCGCCCGTCCCAAATCACAGGGGGCGCTGACCCGGATGGCCCCGGAGAGGGTCTGGGCCCCCGATCGAATACGGCCTTCCAGGTCCTCAACCTCATCGAGAAGCTGTCTGGCCCCCTCAACCAGGGTGCGCCCCTCCTCCGTCAGGCTGATTGCCCGGGTCGTGCGATTCAGCAAAACCACACCAAAGTGTGCCTCCAGCGCCGCAAGGCGCTCGGAGACTCGACTGGAAGATAAGCCCGAATCCCGCGCAGCGGCGACCAGACTACCTTTATCAACAATTTGTAAGAACAGCTTCAGATTGTCTATCAGCATTACTCGGTTTTACCGGATATTGATTTCTATACAAGGAAGTTTATCCGGCAAATCAGAGTAGCCACAATACCCCTATCAGCAACTAGCACAACATCACTAGACACCGACAGCAGGGCGTTTCACATGGATAACAGTATTCGCATCGGACATATCGCACTCTCCTTCCACGAGGCCAGTGCGCGAGAAGTCGCCAGGGTTCTTGAGGCCCACGGCCACCAAACCCACTTAAAATCTGCCCCCCACGAAGCGGCCTTCGAACTGCTCAAGAACGGTGAAATCGACCTGTTAACCTCTGCCTGGCTGCCCTCCAGCCACGGGGTCTACCTAAAACCACTGCTCGACCAGGTAGAGAAAGTCTCCGTGCTGTACGAACCCTACTGTATCTGGGGAGTGCCGGATTATGTGCCCGTAGATGCCGTAGCCAGTGTCGACGACCTCCTCAAAGAGCCGGCACTCAGCCGTATGGATCGCCTGATCCAGGGAATCAACCCCGGTGCCGGCATCAGCCGCTTCTCCGCTGAGATGATCCACGCCTACAGTCTCGACCAAGCCGACTATAAATTCCGCCCGGGGACAGAGGAGGACTGCTTTAACCGTTTTGAAGCTACCGTAGCTGAGAAGCGCTGGGTAGTCATTCCCCTGTGGCACCCGCAGTTTCTGCACAACCGCTATAACATTCGCGCACTCACTGAACCCAAGGGGCTTCTCGGCACACAGGATGAGGCCACCCTCATTGTGCGCAAAGCGGCCAAAGCCAAAATCGGCAGCGCCGCCTTGGCCGAACTGTCCCAGCTTTATATCGGCAATAAAAAACTCAGCGCTTTAGAAGATGCACTGCGTCAGCAAAGCAAAAACTAATACACCGGAAAATTGAAGGAAATCACAATGCAGTTTCCCAAAGTACTACTGGCCGCACTGGCCCTCGCAGGCGCGAGCAGCCTAACCGCCACGGCCACCTATGCCGCCAGCGCAGACTCCCTGCAAACCGTCACTGAGTTTAGTGAATCCCGCGCCGCCGGTGTCACCGTGACTCCCAATGGCCGGGTGCTGGTCAGTATGCACCCCCTGGACGCTCCCAAGCTAAAAGTCGTGGAGGTCATGGCCAACGGCTCCAAACAACCCTTCCCCAATCTCGATTGGGCGGACGGGCCCGAGCACGGTAAAGTGGGTTTTGCCTCGGTTATTGGTATCCACTCCGACAGCAAAGGCATTGTCTGGATCTTGGATATGGGGGATGAAAATACTCCCACCCAAATTGTGGCCTGGGACAGCGTTAAACATAAGTTGCACCAGAAAATTGAAATCCCCAAGTCCGCACTGCTTAAAAATTCATTCCCGCAGGATTTTGCCCTGGATGAAAAACGCCAAAAAATGTATATCGCCGATATGTCTTTCGGCAATTTTAACGGCGCGACCAAACCGGCCATTATTGTCGTCGATCTGAAGAGCGGGCGCGCCCGGCGCGTACTGGAGGGAGCTGAGGCACTTATGCCCCCGCAGCAAGATCTCGTGATTGGTGGCGTTTTACTCTCGGCAAAAACCGAAGGCGGCAAGAGTAAAAGCCTGCACTTTGGCTTGAATCCTATCGCTCTGGATGACAAGGGGCAGTGGCTCTACTTCGGCAGCCTCAGCGGTAATAAGATCTTCCGCCTACCTGCCGCACAACTGGCAGACCCCGCCATCTCGGAGAAGAAACTCGCCGCACAAATTGAAGTGTTTGGCCCCAAAAACCCCAGCGATGGTATTGCCATGGCCCCCGGCGGCGGTGTACTGGTTACCGACCTAAAAAATAACGCCGTTGGCCTGACCACACAGGGAAATTACCAGATACTGATACAAGACAAGCAACTGTCCTGGCCCGACAGTCTCGCCGTGAGCGATGGCTGGGTATATGTCACCCAGGATCAACTGCACCAGCATCCCGCTTTCAGTTCAGGGCGCGGCAATGCACAGCCACCCTATAAACTGATGCGCTTCCGTTACATTCCCTAATCTCTCGTACCGCCAGGTCTCCCCGGTCCTGGCGGTTCTTAACTATCGAAATCCATTCATATCGATTTAGGATTCATCCTTTTTCACGCCGACCATTTCCAGCGCATAGCGGTAACTTTCTCTCACATCGTCCTTTAGAGAATTGACACCAATACTGCTCAATATTTCCTGGTAACTCGTATCGGATGGATTTTGCAACCACTTTAGCATAACGTGATTTTTTAACATGATATTACTGAGCCGCTCATCCCGCAACGAATCAGATTTACCCTGTAAGATATGAATCCCCTGCAGCTCAACTGCATTTCTGACTATTTGCTTGGAAATATTGGTGATATCAGGTTTATATACCGGTTCAGTTTGATCACTCATTTTCCTCTCCTTGTTCTTCTCCATCGCCGCTCGGTTCAAAACCAGTGCTCGATATATCTGAGAAAGATTTACTCAATGCATCGTTGATCTCACGGCAGGTGTCCAAAATCGATTTTTGCAGCGCCTTACCCAGTTCAGCATCCGTGCCCTGACTTTCGACCAACTTATCCAGTTGCTCCTGAAAATCCGGAGGAAGATAACTATCACCTAGGGGTTTGCTGTTAGACATGAGTCAGTGTCCTTAGCGCATAAACATTGAAAGCAACACCATCAAGAAGCCCTGGATCACAGCCACAATCAACTGTATATGTGCAACAATAATAATCAGTAGAAAGATGAGATTGAATGGTTGTGCCAGCCATTTTTCAAAAGCCTTACCCGCAACAGAAGAGGTTTGTAAAGCCGTATCTCTTACATGATCGGCCGCATTCTGGACCAAAAAAGAGGAAGACATCCGCTTCCCTTCTTTCGCAGCCCCCCCCTCGTCTTTCATAAGGATTACAAATCGACAATCTTATTCAACTGCTTAGTCATCAATAGCATACGCTGGTTTCGCGCATTCACTTGATCCTGCAGTGTGGTTTCCACAGCGCTATTGATAGAGCGCTGTAAGTAAGCACTCGACATTACGTCAATGAGCCTTCCTTTTCCTCCGGCAAGCTCCCGAAGTGTCGGTGTATCATCTTCCTTCTCCATCTATACATTCTCCCAGGCAGTAATTTATAGAGTTGCTTTAAGCGTACGAGCACTAACGGCGGACATTTGCAGGATAGAATTTGCCGTTGCCTGCATTTGTGTTGCACTGGTGTGAGTAAACTCACGTACCTGAAGTTTGGATAGCGCAGACAAGTCCCGCAGACCATCCAAATTGAGGGCCAGTGCAGAAGAAGTAGCCCGTTGATCAGCCACTTTAGTCGCGAGGCGATCCCGAAAAAAATCAGTCATAGCTTGCTCCTCTTTAACTAGGGGCAGCAATAAATCGCCGCCCCTTTAAGGTCAACGACCTTACTTACCACCATCCATAATATAATTCACAGCTTTAGCACCTGCCGCCGCCATTTGGGTCATGGCATTGGAAGTAGCTTGCATCTGTGTTGCACCGGTGTGGGTGAACTCGCGAACCTGCAACTTGGAAAGCGCTGACAGGTCACGCAGACCATCCAGATTCAGGCTTTGCGCCGAAGAGCTGGTAGTCTGGTCAGCCACTTTGGGGTCAACACGATCGCGATATGGAGAGGGTTCGATACCGTCGGTTGAGCTAGTGCTAGTACTAGTGCTAGTGTCATCAGCCATAGTCTTGTCCTATTAATCAGTTAGTTAAGTAACCCAGTGATTGGGTTCTGTTACTCTAGAGTGAATCCCACTCCCTAATAAGCGGGAAGGTTTTCACCAACACAAAATTTATAGCGGCAAATTATCTTGCTGCCCCTCCCCTTGACTGCTTTCCCCAAACACAGCATTTACCGCAGTGGCCCCTGCCGCTGCCATTTGGGTCATGGCATTGGACGTGGCCTGCATCTGGGTGGCGCTGGTATGGGTGAATTCCCGCACCTGTAATTTAGAAAGTGCGGATAGATCTCGCAGGCCATCAAGGTTTATGCTGGCCGCTGAACTTGAGGTTTTTTGATCAGAGACTTTGGGATCGAGCCGGTCGCGATATGGCGCGGGCTCGATCCCACCAGGTGTGCTATCAGTTTCGTTAGACATATTGTTTCCTTCTCTTAAAATGTTGCTAGGTTTGTAGCCCAATCACTCTAAACAGCAACTTGAGAAAGGTTAATCGGGAAATGTTTCCCACTTCCCTTATAGACGGGTATCAATAAGCTCCTGGGTTCGAGAAAAATTGAGGAGCGATCATGAACCCGTTGAGGAAAAATTGGCTTTTCTTTCTCTCTACAATCGCTCTGATTGGATTGATTATTGACACCTACAAGATACCCAAAAAGCGCCTGCACAGCTTGCGGGAATCCGGCACCTTAACGGTGGCCACGCGAATGAACGGGGTGGGTTGCTATTATCATCGTGATCAACCTGCCGGCTTGGAGTGTGATTTATTACAAGCTTTCGCAGAGCATTTAAATGTAGCGATTACATTCAAGACCACCGCCTCAATTAATGAAACTTTAACCCTGCTAACCACCGGGGAGGCGGATATCGCCGCTTCAGACTTAACCCATACCCCCAATCGAGCGCAGCAAGTCACCTTTAGCAGGGCCCTGTTTGAAACCCGTGAAGTACTGGTACAACGTAAAAAAAATGCCTTAACACGGTTTGCCGGACTCAAGGGAAAAACACTCACCATTCACACCGACAGCACCTACCGGGAAGAAATTGAGGCTAAAGCCGCATCACAAAAAATCCCCCTGATCTCACCTGGCAGCGGCAAGAATCAATCCGCGATTACCATTGCCCCAGCGAAGGAAAAAATATCCATCCTTGAGCTGATTGATGCTGTCAGTTTGGGGGAAATCGACTTTACTATCGCTGACGAACATATAGTGAAGGGAGGTAACGGCTACAATAAAAATCTGGATACCTCACTGGTATTCGGCGAACAGCGCAGGATTGCTTTTGCTCTCAGCAAAGATGGCGATGACTCCCTTGTCAACTCCCTAAATCGCTGGCTGGCAAGTGAAGAGGCCCAGGCAATTATTCATCTATTCCTCGCTCGGCTAACAGAGCAGAGAGCAGACCGCCCGCAAAATAATGCCCCGCCCAAAGACACACTGAGCCCCTGGGATAAACTCTTTAAGCGCTACGCCTCCGAGCCCTTCGACTGGGTTTGGCTTGCGGCACAGACCTCAGCAGAGTCCAGCTTTAGGCCCGATGCGGTATCCCACGCGGGGGCCCAGGGCCTAATGCAGCTTATGCCGGAAACCGCCAGGGAGGTGGGGGTAACAGACAGCTTCAACCCGGCGCAAAATATCCAGGGCGGGGTGAAATACAACTCAAAGCAATACCAGCGCTGGAAACATTTACCCCAGCGTACCGCCATAGCGTTTACCTTCGCATCTTATAATGCCGGCGCCGGACATGTACTGGATGCCCGGCGGCTAGCGCTACAAGATGGTAGCAACCCCGATCAATGGTTTTCGACAAATAGCCGAAAAGGTGTTGAAGATTATATTGTTTTATTGCGCAAGGCGGAATTTTACAATAATCCAGTGGTGAAATACGGCTACTGTCGCGGCAGCGAAACCCGCCAGTATGTGCGCAAAATATTTCAACAGGAGGCCAGCTACCGCCTTCTGCTAAAAGCAACTCAGGCCAACGGGGAAGCCATTCGCGCTGATAGTGCTACCGCCTCAATTACACCATACCGGTTCTAACTATCAGCAGAGGAAAACCCCATGAGGGATCAAACTTACCTGGATTTTTACTTTAACCCTGAGGGCACAGTAACACGGCAGCAGTTCTGGCTTTTATTCATCCTACCCCTACTCCTCATCCAAACTATCATTCTTTTTATCTTCCAATATGGCAACTTCAATTTTACCGACGGCCTATGGAAAGGCGGAGAGATACTGATGACGGTATTTGGCATACCACTGCAACTGGGATTCATCTGGGTTGTACTGGTCGTCTGCTGTAAACGCCTCTATAGTTCAGGCCTTCCCCGGCGCATGCTAATTGTCGCCCTGCCGGGCATCGGCATCCTATGGTTGTGCGCAGAATTACTTTTTGCCGGCAATAAAGAAAAAAACCTCAACCAGGATACCCCCCAAAAACCAGAAGACACACTATACAAGCACTCCGACATGCAATAAAAGTAGGCGTCCGGCCCAACAGTCGGGCGTTCTACCCGCAATACCAACCTATCCTTGAATTTAAGCCCGCAAAAACCATCAACTCTCAGTGCACGTCCTC
Source organism: Microbulbifer regidiadema (SeqCode) (assembly GCF_052466995.1). Taxonomy (NCBI): domain Bacteria; kingdom Pseudomonadati; phylum Pseudomonadota; class Gammaproteobacteria; order Cellvibrionales; family Microbulbiferaceae; genus Microbulbifer; species Microbulbifer regidiadema (SeqCode). The sequence goes on from NZ_CP174297.1 coordinate 1,447,459, forward strand.
TGCCCCCTTGCACAACCTACAGCTCCAATATAGACCACATCTCTGTGAGACCCACTATCCCGACCGACCCTGCCACTGGTGATCAAAAAAATCTCAAAGAGCTTCGACCTATAGAGTCAGAATCTCCGCTACCAATACCTGAAGGAAACCTATCCCCATTAAAACCAACTTGGCTTATAGGGCAAAATCATTACTCACCCAAAAAAGGAGTTCTAAGCATGCCCGCCATTTATCCAGCAAAAGAAACAGATCCAGAGTCAGAAAAGATAAACAACGAAGAGAACACCATAAAAGCCGATCTAATTATAACAAGTGCCATACTGGGATTTGCCTTAACACGCCACTACCAGGGACAACCCTGTCAATTTGACTACGAACATCCTGAGGAGAGAAAATTTAACGAATGGTCAGAAATCCTCTCCAACAAAGAGGCAGCTGACAACATTGAACTATTTCATGAAATATTAGAAAAATATAAAGGCCCACAAAGTAAAATAGAAGATATCGAAATTTTACTCCCCTTCATGAACATGATGGCCGACAGTGAAAAAAGAAACATTCTAAAAAGCAGCCTCAACGACAAACAAAAAAATCTGGTGGAAAACCTCTCTAAAGATGAATTCAGGAATAAATTGAAGTCTCAAATGGGGTTATACCTAGAGTACCTCAAAGAAATCAAAGATCAGCAAAATTTCTGCCACATAATAAGCACTATATCTCACATAATTGACCACCATGAGCCAGATGCAAGTGACTCCATTCTTGACGGACAATCCCCTCAAGGCAAAGAGGGCGAGCTGATTACCGGAAGGAAAGGCTCGGAAACGAGCCAGGCCAAATTCAGACCCACCCCTATGAGCCTGAGTAAGGCTGCCATGCTGGAAAATGCTCTCGGGGAAAAAGATACAATTTATAGAGGGAGAGGCGCATACACCGGGGTGATAGATGATCCATCATGTGACCATACCAAGGTATACCCCACCGAGCGCATCGTCTACCCCTGCGAAAACGGACCAAAACTTCTAACCAAACCAACTTCCAGGACCCCACAAATTGACGACTCCGACCTGGAAGAACCCCCGCAGGGACTTCAGCTGGATAGTGCAGGACAACAGACCTTTAAAGGCAAACCACTTAACCCTACGCTGGAGGGTGGACTCTGGGGAGTTATCGCTTATCCCGCAACCCTAAATAATGACAACGAAAAAGGTATGGGTCCCATTAATTTGAGTATCCAGCAACTTGATGACTTTGGCACGCAGCACCTAAGAGTCGGTTATGTGCATGGCATGTGCAGCGCTATTGTTCAGTGCAAGCACCTCGGCCCATGGGCGACCCCCTACGAGATGGCCACCGGCACACAAACCACTAAAATGGCATCTTGCTTTGCCTGCACCACCTATATGTACGCGAATGGTTATCCCCCCTCCTCTATTCACCTGGGAAGAGGGGAGTCATGGGTACCACCAAAAGCGGATTATATCCGTATAGAAAAAGACCACAAAGATTCACAGTGTGAAGGCTACCTTTATAGCGGCACCTGCCTGAGTGAGTGGCAAAGAGAAATAGCCAGCTACATTCGCCTGGGAATTAAATGCATGGGAAATAGCAGTGTGGCGGAGCATATAGATAAAAATTACAAGGGTCTTCTCATCGAAGTCATACAGCAAATAAAAACTCTCACCCCATCAAATGGGGTTGACAAGGATACGGAAAATCATAAAGAAATAAGCGAACTATTCCTCGAAGCCCTAACAATGCATAAAAAGGATAGCGATAGAATCGTGGCCGTTTTCAAACCGCTATACGAAAAATATGTTTGCCAGGCAGAATACATGATTTAGTTTATAGTGATTCAGGTTTGATCTGGCAACTGCCCACCTTTAGCAAATATTTCTTAGCAAGCATTCTGCCAGATCCGGCCTGATCAGCTCCGCCAGTGAGGTTTACTCAATCATATCTTGAAATTTTCAGAGCATAGAAAACTAGAGGCTAAATGCCCCAGTTACAAAACAAACACCAGACCCCTATGCTCCCCACTTAGGATTTCATCATTTTCACTGGCAAAATCTTGCAAAATACAAGCCTGCGCGGTCCCTTTCAGTAGCTCAACTAAAATTACCACTACCACCCAATAATCGGCCGGTAAATTATTAGTATACGCAGCTATACCCACTTGCACCTTAGTATTAAAGCAAAACTCCAGAAGATAAACCAAATTATTCGATCATTGCCTATCCCCCTCACTTAACAAGCGGTAGCCTGCATAGCTAGGCTTTGCTCCTCTCGCCAAAAACAAGCCATGCTATTTACACCACCAGATACTGCCAGCTATCTGGTCATATTTGCAAGCCACTTCCGATGCATTATTTCCCCTGCCGTGTCAAGGAGATTTTTTTCACCATTGCTTTTCACCTCAAACAAAAAAATTAACAACACAGGCCTCTCACTTTACACACGGGGAAACGTTTCACTCTACGCCAAAAGAGAGAGTTAATCGTACTCTCGTTGCATGTCTTATCTGACAGGGACGACGATATGCAGCAAGAGAACCAAGACCGCTTTCAAAATGCGGATATTGACCACAAGAAGCTACCGGATCTGATGCAGGAACTTATCGATCTGATTGGCTATGCCGATATGTACCTTTTAATTTCCTCATTTGGGGGGCAGGATATTTACATTCCCAAATATCCAAGCAGAAGCAAGCTGGCTGATATGCTCCCCCTTGAGTCTCTACAAATCCTCAGCAACACCTACGGCGGGACTTATCTCACCCTGCCAACCTCACGGCAAATCGATATCCAGGCGCGCAACCATGAGATTTTACGAGCGTTGCAGAATGGGGAGTCTCGATCAGCGGTGGCCAAACGGTTTGGACTGGGCGTCAGGCAGGTAGCGAATATCAAGGCAACAGGCAAAAATAGCGATCACCACTAGAAAATCGCTATTAAAAGCTCTTGCCACGAATAAAGTACGCCAAAACAATGGGATGCCGCGTTATACGGGCTTCAATTTCAGCTGTTTTGTCACCCGGATAAATTGCAAAACTCTCCCACAGGCATGGAGCACCGCTGCCACTGGCCGTGATGCACCGCAGCTGCCGCCGTTAAGGTATACCCGGAGATTTCTGTAAGTAGGATAAAACTGCCCGAATACAACATAAGCACAAATGGCAGCCCCAACCTGACAAAAATGACTAGCGGGTGAAATAAACCCTATTGAAGGGGGGACAAATTAAGCAGCACCCCAAGTAAAACATTATTTAATCGTCACCACCCTATCGTCAGCAAATTATTGTCACTACCTTTTGAGCTCCCTCTGTTCCACCCCTCGCCGATTTACAACACTCCCGAAATACAAATATTGATATCGATGCCCCTTGGCAACGGGCGGAAAGCCACCATAAAATGAGTTGCGACAAAAACAACAAGGCACTCCACTATGCGGCTAGCCCAGATTCTGGCGGCGACACTGCTCACCGCTACCTCGATTACCACCCAAGCGGTAACACTGATTCACAACTTCTCCGGTTACCAGACCACAGATAAGACCCTACTCCAGTTCAACGCTATGGCCTTTGACCAGGGCAGAGTTTTGGAAACCGGCCCTATGGCGGAACTAGATAAGAAGTACCCGGATGCCGAACGGCTGGATGCCCAAGGGCGAACCCTACTGCCCGGCCTGATTGATGCCCACGGGCATATGTTGGGGCTGGGGCAGCTCAACGGGGCATTGGATCTGCGCGACCAGCCCCTCGGAGCAGTCCTAGCGGCGATTAAACAGCGCGCAGAAGGGTTGGAACCCGGCCAGTGGCTTCTGGGTTGGGGCTGGAACCAGGTAATCTGGCCCGGCAAGCAGTTCCCCACCCGAGCGCAACTGGATGCCCTTGAGGTCGATCATCCCATCTGGCTGCGGCGGGTGGATGGCCACGCAGGCTGGGCCAACTCCAAGGCTCTGCGTCTCGCCGGTATCGACCGGCACACCCAGGCCCCCGAGGGCGGCGAAATTCTGCGAGATAGCGAGGGAGAGCCCTCTGGAGTCCTAATTGACAACGCCATGGGGCTACTACAGCGGGCGATCCCCTCCACCACCCTGACCCAGGAGAAAAAGTCCCTGCAAAACGCCTTTAGCACAGTACTCGCTCTGGGGCTGACCAGCGTGCACGATGCCGGCATCAACGAGCAGACCCTCAAGGCCTATCGGGAGCTGGCACAGGAGAATGCCATCCCCTTACGGATTTACCCCATGCTATCGGTGGACAGTCACAACTATGCCCAGTGGCTGGCGGCGGGCCCCATTGGCACCCCCGAAGCGCGCCTGTATATGCGCAGCATTAAGCTCTCCGCCGATGGCGCCCTGGGCAGCCGTGGTGCGGCCCTACTGGAACCCTATCACGACCGCCCTAGGGAGAAGGGGCTACTGCTCTATCCAGAGAGCAAAATGCTGGCGCTACTGGAGCTGGCCACCGAACATAATTTCCAGGTGAACGTGCATGCAATTGGCGATAGAGCCAACCATATCGTACTCAACCACCTCGAAACCCTGAATAAAAAGGAGAGTCAGAAAGGGCACCGCCACCGGGTCGAGCATGCGCAGGTAATCGGGGTAGAGGATATCCCCCGCTTTGCCCGCCTCAACCTAATCGCCTCTATGCAGCCTACTCACGCCACCAGCGATAAAAATATGGCCGGGGATCGCCTGGGAGAAAAGCGCCTGATCGGCGCCTACGCCTGGCAAACCCTGCTGGAGCAAGGTACCCCCATTGCCGCAGGCTCTGATTTCCCGGTAGAGCCCGCCAATCCCCTCTTCGGCCTACACGCCGCCGTCACCCGCCGCGACCGCCAGGGCAATCCCAGCGCAGGCTGGCGCACTGAAGAGGCCATGACCCTGGAGCAGGCCCTGCGCGCCTTCACCCTGGATGCCGCCTACGCCAGCCACCAGGAAAAAGTGATCGGCAACCTGGAGGCGGGAAAATTCGCCGATTTTATTTTGCTGGATCGGGATATTTTTCAGATAGACCCTCAGGAAATCTGGAAAGCGCAGGTGCTGGAGACCTGGGTTGAAGGCGAACAGGTTTATCGCAAACCCCTGTAGCGACATACCGACTTTAAGATTTATCGCAATCTCAAACCTGCGGATACCGACAAAAAACGGTATCCGCATAAAGCTCAACCGCTGAAACATTCAATATCCCCATAAAATAAGACGTCCATGAAATTAGGATCTCCATCTTTGAAAAAAGCTTCTCACAGCAAATCAAATCATACGGCGCTTATCTCTTATATTTCACCTTAACAAAGGTGATTTAGCACACAATTTATCCCAGCCTTGATAGATATGATCAAACTGACCCGCAATTACTCAGGGATTTCCGGCTGAGAAAATCACCGCAAAAGGCCAAGCTCCTACCCGAAAAGTCAAGGACTGATAACGCAATGAAATAAAAGTGGATAATAACAACCTGTATTGCTTCTTTCCTAGGAACTATATTTTTAGCATTTCAACTCAAGTCCAAAGAGATCATCGTAAGTGCGCACTACGAAATGCAGGCCTGTGAGAACTGCGACCATATGACAATTGAGAAAAGCAGTAATCCAGACTTTCCAGGAAAGACAATAGTTCCTATAGCAAATGATTTTGATATCGAAAAGGCGATCAATACTACCGACTTAAAAAATCAGAAATTCTACCTGAGAGGAAGGGCACATATATTCAATTACAACCTATTCAAAATTAGCCCAGACGGAATACGATTCAGCATAACCGCTCAAGAACCCGAGAAGATTTGCGAATCCATACGCAATTAAAATTATCGACACATTGCCAGCGCCAGCGTATAAAATCCAAGAAGAACCGAATATAAACACTAAATATTGCATTTCTAAGACAGTTAAACCTTAGTTATCAGCAAATACCTAATACAAGTGTAAAGCAGCCTAAATAAATCAGACAAAAATAATTCCACCTCGACCAAACGACTCAATTAAAAAATAAACAAACCTATATACCCTCTACAACTTATTGGCAACCCAGTCATTCCGAACACTAAGCACTTTAACTACTTTTCCAATTAACCCCACCTACCCCTCGACAAGAAAAAAGCCAGAAGGTATTTTGCAGCGCCTGATCATATACCCCAGCACGGATCTCAGTTATACTGAAAAAAAAAAGAAACCCTGATTAGAGATATTTCAGTTGAAAGTAAGAAGTAAAGAGGCGCTAGTCGCCCACATAAATCACGGAAACTCAGTAAAGTACCTGTTTTTCTGGGGGCACCAGAAATCTACCCGCGGGATCAGCAAGGGCTGCTTTAGCCAGTGGTATGACTCTCCCTACGAATGTAGCGGCCATCGCTTCATGACGGCCGAACACCATATGATGTACCAAAAAGCCATCTTATTTTCTGATAACGAAGCCGCAACAAAACTTCTCTCCGCAAGCAACCCTGGAGAAGCTAAAGCAATTGGCAGACAAGTGCGCGGGTTTGACCAAGCAAAATGGGACCAATTCAAAGTTGAAATTGTAGTTAGTGCAAATCTAGCCAAATTTGGCAGCAATCCTGAACTGAAGGAGTTCTTACTTAGCACAGGCGAACAGGTTCTTGTTGAGGCCAGCCCTGTAGACAGAATATGGGGTATCGGCCTAGCTGAAGATAATCCCGCCTGTAAAAACCCAAACCTATGGAAGGGCGAAAACCTGCTAGGTTTTGCATTAATGGAGGTGCGCGATCAGCTGGCCCAATAGGCCAGCTGTAATAAAGCCCTTTCAATAACTAGCGTATAACTTGCCAGCAACCTACTGTAGCAACTCTACGATTACAAATAGCGGCGGATGGGTCCAACCCCGTGCTTCTCTATAACAATATTTCGGACACTTTTATGCTGCAATTGCCCTGCAATCACTGTAGCGACCATAAACACAGCTGACTTTTTCACATTTTCGGTTCAGACCTGAGCCCCTAAAAACTCTAGCCATCTGATGCTGATTAAATTTTCGGCGTTTCCGGCTGGCAATTGGGATAACTGTAGGTGCACTCTCCTGTGCCTCCTTGCGATCTTAAATTTTCAGTAAGTTTAGTGCTGTCAGTGAATCATTATCACAAAGATTGACAGATTTCTTTCGCACAGATTGACAGGGAGTTAGACCTTTGTGCTGCCTTGCATCTCTAAATAGAAATTCTATTTGAAATATTGACCTATAATACTAGACCATCTTTGTAGCATCTAACTCTGTATCCGTAGAATACAGTAGTGCATTTCCTTTTTTATCATCACAGCACTTCGGACAGCTTGGGGAGAAAGCTGTCCGAAGTATAGTTGTTATAAGGCTTATAGCTTAATAGTACTAAAGCCATTTTCTACATACTTGTCTATTACTGCGTAAAGTAAAATTGAACCTACCGTGAGTGCCACCACTGACGGCTTACTATAGATGCCGTAGTTACAGTGACCCGCCATAAAATAGATAATGGCTAGCCCACCAATTAATATTGTTAACCATAACCCTAAAGGAAGTGACCAGTACCAAATTGGACGCTTAAGTTTGAACTTTGTATTACAAGCTGAACAACGAAACCGGCTAAATGGTGATGCAAGGTACCTATACCAGGTAAGAATATTTTCTTTATGGCATTCTGGACACCTCATACGGCCCTCCTTGACTTATACACCCACAGCAGAGGTGACTGAAGCGTAGCGTAGGCCGCCCCGTAGAACCCCGAAGGGGAGGAGCAACCTGCCTGTTTTTGTTAAGCATTTTGTGCAAGCTCTTTGATGTGGTCTAGCTTTACCAGAAAGAACCCGTAAATAGTAATGTCAGCTTCGTATTCTAGTTGATTTTCTGAGATAAACTCTAGTGTAGACATGAGATCACTCAAAATTGGCTTTATAAAATTTGGTTTGTCCATAAGCATTTGCTCCACAAGGTTAATAAAGCTGCTTACCGCATCTGGAGCATCAAACTGATTGAAATCACCTTTCTCAATAAATTGTTTAAAACCAAGCATATAGTATTGAAATGGCTTGATTGGCATAAACCTAAGCTCTGAGGCCCGCTCAATAACACACCGGCGAAAATCCAATTGAACTTGGTCGTTCGTTTTTCCAGCAAAGATTCTGTGCGCATATTCAGAATCGAGGTCATCCCGGTAATTTTCCCAATCACTTTCTGATGGTATATTCATAGTTCTGATACTTCACGTCAAACTCAGCGATACATACTACGGAGAGCGTTTTACATAAAAACGGAGCGAAGCAGTATGTGTCCGCGTAGATCTTTTGTTGGGAATTTGCATCAGGTTCCACCAAATTTTTTATAACCCATTCCGCCACACACTCTTCTTTAGGAAGCTCAAATTCACAGATCGAACGTCTCCCCAAAAGTATTCTTCAACATTCAAAACATCTTTACCTGATATTTCCAAGCCCCAGAATTCATCAAAAGCAGATTCAGATATTATTCCATTTTTAAATATATAGCTTAAAAATTCTGCCCCTTCCCATTGATTCTTAAATTCGGCTTAATGAGAATATTTCACTGCAATTGAATTACGTTTTCGGTGAACCTCTCTGTGATGAGCATGACATGAAGATTTGTAGACTGCTGCTATGGATAATTCGCCTTTCAAATAATCATCGTTTAATAGGTCAATCAATGCTGACTTTGACCGCACTATGTACAACTCACATACCCTAAAAGACATAGCTAACTCTCTTGATACTTAACACTCAAAGCAGCGACACTCTTAGCGCTCGCTGTCTTTGCTTATTAGGGCTCAAAGTTTCTCCGAAGCCTTTTCCCTAACAACTTGCCAGGAATCATTCATTAGAACCCTCTATACCGCTTCAGTAATTTTACCATTGTATGCCAGTGCATTCCTTACGGACTAACCTTCATCTTTTGTCAGTTGCGACATGAGCAATTTTGGAATTTTCCTTTTACGAGCAATCATATCTAGGAATTTTTGATCATTGTATACCGCTAGATTTTCTAGTATTTCGACTGGTATAGTTTTGTTCTGCGCTATCCAGAATTTCAGTTCTGGATATTTCTCGATAACATCCTCCCATATTTTTGTGGGAGACTGGGCGACCTCGCCTAGCCTAGTTATAGCTGGCGTGTACTGAACGACCTACTTGCGCCCTGCCGGCCAACTTTGACTGGCGACTGACCAATAAATTTAAGAGAAATATCATAGCTTCCCACCAATTAACCGCCTGACTGGCAATCCACAATGGTTCAACTGGCTTTCAGGGCTTGCTGACTCAAAACGAAGGAGCTTGAACGAAGTAACTATACCAGTTTCCTGAAAACCCTCGGGAAAAGTCTGCTCAGATAGAAATTAATGCTTACCTAAACTATAAATCATCTAAAACTTGACCGCCACAATGACGCCCTCAGCAAGCGGATGCTTTTTATTTCGCTTTGGCTATGCTTATTAAGTGACAGCCACTCGACACAATCAGTTTTCTTACTTTAATTGACCTATCGAATATTTTGGATCTGAAAATAATTTTTTTGCTTCATCGTTTTGCAAATATTCTTTTATTAACTCCCTAAATGACTCTCCACGTTCATTTATAAAATGATCAAAAGCTGTAAAAATCATATCATATTGCTCAGCGGTAGCATGAAAATCTAAAAAATCAGCCATTGCAGGAGCTAAAATTTCATTTCTTAATGAAGAGATGTAGGGGTATGTCACCCAACATACAGGGTCATTTGGGAAGCACGACCACGATATCAATTCAGGCAAAAAATCCGCATTCTCAGGGTAACCAATTATGACAATATGTTCCGCACTACCAGTATCAAACTTATCCTTTATCTTTGGCAAATCCATTTCTTTATCTTCATTCATACCTTGCTCACTTAACGCCTTACTCCCCGCAGTATGTGTCTGAGTGCGGCAATTTATTAGCTGCGTTTAGACTTAATCCATGCTTTAACAGGCTCAACCCAGTCAGGAAGAGGCCGATAAAACGCTCCGTGTTCTAGTCCAGTGTTAATCTCTAACTCAGAGAATGACTTTAACCCTTGGCTTTTCTTTTCAAGAGACTGACACGAACTTGCTTGATCAGACTTATCATAAATTGAAAGTACATCGCCATACACTTTAATATCTGTATGGCTTTTAGATACTAAACGACCACAGCCAGCCAAGATAATAGTATCAATAGCCAAGTCTGAAAGCTTATCTGAAGTAAGGCCAGTAATAAAAGCCCCTCTCGAAAAGCCCATAATCACTATATTATTTGGTGAAACCCCATGCTCAACCAACTTTCTAACTTGGCTATTTAACTCATTAGCATATTTATAGGGGTCTGTATTTTTGGGCCTGTGATATGCAACCAAATGGTAGCTTTCATCTGATAGTGATTCTTTAATTGCCGGAAAATCATACAAACCCCAGCCAAACCTATCATTAATAGGTTTAGGATTGTCGCCCTCTACGATATAACCATGAGAATAAAACACATATGTCTCATTAGGATCAATTTTTTCTGGCAACTGGTTATAGATTTCACCTCCTGAGCAGCTCACCGAGATGGCCAGCCCAAGAATTGAAATTATTATAGATTTAATCATATTTACCTTAATCATTAGAGAACTAACGTTCGCAGAGACCTAATGGGCCGGAGTAAACTGCCTGCATTTATTATTAGCCCAGAGGGCCAACACTTCTTTATATTGCACATTTAATTGACTCGCGCTAAAAATAGGAAGCTACGCGCGCAGGCTATATTCTATAGTATTCTCATGTGAGAAAGTACTTTATTTTTAACTCCTCCTTGGATCGTACTGGAATACCACTATGTACGCCCCTTAAGGTCTCAATTTAAATATTCACCCGGGTTCAATTCAGGTGTATCAACACTTCGGACACTTTTATGCCGCAATTGCCCCGTAATCGCTGTAGCGATCATAAATATAGCTGAATTTTTCACAGCTTCGGTCCAGGCCTAAGCTGCTAAAAACCCTATTCATCAGATGCTGGTTGAACTTGCGGCGCTTCCAGCTGGCGGTTGAGATAACTGTAGGCGCATCTGTCTGCGTCTCTCTGCGATCTTCAAATTTCAGCAAATTCAGCGCTGTCAGCGATGCATTAACATGAAGGTTTATGGCTTCCTTTCGTACGGATTGGCAGTGAGTTAATCCGGTGTATTGCTTCGCATCCCTGAATAAGAACTCTATTTGAAATCTTGATTTGTAGTACGAGACTAATTTCACTGCATCTAAATTCGTGTCTGTAGAATACAGTAGCGCACTTCCTTTTTTATCGTCATCGATAGGCTTGAGCAGCACCATGCGTATGGCGCGCTTTAAAAATTTGGCGTGCACCACCTTCGTGTAGACTTTAACTTGAGCATCAAAAATTCTAGCAAAATCAAAACGGCATAAATCTTCAAGGTCAACTTTTCCGTCAAACCTTTTAGGGCATCCCTGACCGTTGTATTCCCCCTCGTATAGCCACTGCAAATTAGCATCAATCCGTAACTTTCCAACGATATGCATTCCTTCCTGAAGAATTGGGTTAACAAATGCCTTTTTGCTATAAAATGCGTCTGCTGCAAGGTATTTAATCCCAAGATTAAGCAACTTCGGTAGAACTTTGAGAGCATGGCTCACATATTGTTCAACCCTCGATTTTCCTTCTTCATCGATTGTTTGCTGGGAATCTATGGCATAGGCAGTATTTGTCTTCAAGTCGGTGACACTAATCGTAGAGACCTCAAGGCCGCGTTGTGATTCTCCAGCACTGCCGTTATAAAACCACCCTAGGCCATCAGTCTTTTTGCCGGATTTACTGATGAAACTGGCATTAGTAGCGGCAACACATTCACGATTTTCTTGGAATTCGCTGGCAAACAATGTGGTGTTAAACTGGATGAAGTCAAAGTATCTATGTGACCAGCGTCGATAACGCTTCTCACTTGAGGTGCTGAATCTGGCCATATTCAGATAGGTCGCCTTGCCTCGAAAGACCATCAGCATCGACAATAGAGTCATCATAAATTTCTGCTGGGGCTTACCAACACTGGACATTTTGGCAAAAACTGTTTTAATTGTATCTTCCATGGGCGGTTACTGCGTTAATCAGATTTCGTAAACCTTATTCTCGCAGTCTCCGCCCATGGATTCCAGCACCACGTCCCCAATTTGCCCCTCAAAAGTGTCCGAAGTGTTGTTTCATCGTAACTACTCACCCCCTACCGATTTAAATACGGCCCGAAAGCGCCATCTGAATTGCAATCAAAGGGTTGTGGCCTTTGTTAGCCATAGTTTGTAAATAGCTCGAAATGCGACAATAGGCCTGTGCATAGTGTGCCGATCGAAAACAACCAGATACTTTTTGCTTAACCTTTGACATGCGCAGGTCCCTTTCCGCACGATTGTTGGTAAAGGAGACGTGGCTCTCTTTGGCAAACAATAAAACCGCCATTTCGTAATTTTTCAAGCGTTCCCATAGATTATGCGCATCGGTCTTCGCCATTTTGCCGCGCTGGCCTTTGAGTTTAGCTGGAATCTCGGGTAATTCCTGCTCACCTCTAGCAATAATTTCCCGATACTGCTGTTGCAGAACAGCGTATTCCTTTTTAATCAGTTTTTTGCGTTTTCTTACCGAAACTGTTTTGCAGGTGGCTTGCAGTAAGCGTTTCATATCATTCGCCCACTCATACCCATTGGCATCAACGATAAAGGTCAATTCACGCAACAAATGCGAGCCACACAGGCCATGCCCACAGTGGGTATAAGACAAATACGAGGCCCAGCAGTCATGAATAATGACGCCCCCATAGCGTGGTATGATATCAATGTGTTCAATTGCTTCCTTACCGCGACTTCGGTGTAAAAACTTGAGGGTAATATCGTCGGAGGCATACACATGAATCCAATGATTCTTTTGCTCGACCCTCAGGGAGGTTTCATCTACGTTGAGCGAGGGATTTTGCAATAATTCCTCAAGAGCTGATTGCTCCCAGTCCGCCAGGGCTTCATGTAGTCGCAGGACAAATTTCAACAGAGTAGCTTCTGAGATCACTTGCCCGATCATGGCTTTAACCGCCTTCTGCACCCGATTTAAGGCGATCATTTGACAGACCAACAGGTTGATCGCGTAGGCTTTCAGGCCATTGCCGTATTGCAATGGTCCCGCCATATCGGCAGGGAACTCGCCTTTCACGGTATGGGTGCAAGTGGGACAGGCTTTTACTTCGGCATCGACATGCTCGACTACTTTTTCAAACTGAATATCAATACGAGTGCGTCGTTCATGACTTAAGCACGGGACGCTTGTTAGGTCTTCGCCGCAGTCACTGCAGTAGCGGACTTCGCTGATGGAGATAGTTTCTGTGATGCGATGGTTGTCAGCGGCCTGAACGGCTTCTGTTTTCCCTTTCCCCTTACTGCCTTTATGGGGCAATGCGGATTCATCTTTGTCCGTTTGGGAGGATGGCTTGCTGGAGTTTTTATTCGTCTTGGCCGTTTTTTTCTCCAGAAAAATGGCGAGTATCAACTCTAGCAGAGTAAACACGCTTTGCAGCAGCAGACGACTTTCCTGGCTTAACAACTTCTCGGCACACTGCCGCTGGAACTCGGCTTTTAGGCGATCCATTTCCTCGCGCACAGAAGTTTTGTTAATGTTGGCCATAACCGAAAAGTGAACCCGTTATCTCGAAGGTGTAGGATATCACAAATTTTGGCGTATCTCAGATCGTTGCGGATAAGAATAAAGCGAGTTTGCTTAGAGCATTTGTCTCAGCTTTTCTGTTTCTTTGCTTTAAAAAATCTGATAGTTTTTTTGATGAGGTGGCAGTTAGGGGTGAGTAGTTACGATAGTTTCATAGCTAATGGACTGGCCTTCTTCCCGGTCTAGCCAGCCGGAAATTTGCTCTGGACTCCACTGTAGTTTCAGTTTTCTCTCTATCAGAGCAATAGCCTTGGGTAGTATCTTTGTTGATCTTCCTGCCTGCCTACGCCGCTCTTCAGTCGTCTGCTGAGCTTGCTTATAGAGGTAGCCTTTTCCGCCTCGATTACGAGCGAGCTCTCTGCTGATTGTAGGCCGGCTAACACCAACCTCCCTGGCAATTGCCCTCTGACTCCAATCACTTTTCTTTAGCGTCCAAATCTGACATCGTTGCTCTTCGGTCAGCTGTCGGTAACGTTTTGTCATCACTTAATCTCTTGACGGAGAAGAAGCGGCAGATGTTACCTTCAGCTGACCGTTCTTTTCCAGATGATTAACTGATGCACTTCAGAGTTGAATGCAGGTTATTATAAAAACCCCAAAATTAATCCATATGCCCAGGCCCCACGATGAAAAAGATTAAACTGATGCTTGCTGCTCTATCCCTCACAGGCTGTGCCCAGGGTCATATCGACATTCTAAAGCAAGATGGTGAAGTAATTGGGTCTTGCTCAGCAGAATTCTACCTTCACTGGCACGGCGCTCAAGATTCTGTGAATTATATCCTCAACCTTTGCGCACAAGAGGCCATGGCAAGGGGATTGAAGATTTCTGATGAATCAATCCTTGCAAATGATTACACCCTGCCAGAGTCACCTCAAGGTTACAACTGGAGTAAGAAACTAGCCAAAGAATATTTCTCCAACAGACAAATTACAGAAGAGAAGCTTGGATATATTTTAGCGGCTATTGAGCTCGACTATCAGGCAAAATTGGACTCCGCTCAAGAACGCAAATCGCGCTCGGAGATTACCCAAATCGAGTACGAAAAGCTTATAAGCGAAGCCAAACAGACATTTGAAGGTGAATAAGTATAGCGATACCCCTTGCCGAACAACTCCCTATTGTGCGGCAAAATACTTACTAAGGAGCCTCTGAACAACTCCGTGATGCCTCTGGCTTACAGAGCGGTTCACGCACAATCAAGGCGCTGGATAATCCTCCAGCAATCCAGACAAAACCGCCTGCAAGGGCTTTAATTCAGTTTCAAAGTACTTCCACTGCTCTGTACCATTGCGGTAAATAGGCTGGCGCACCTGCTCTGCACTAGGGGTGCGTACGGCACGCCCTGTGCGGTGAAATTGCAGGCACTCCTCTGCAAAAGGAAGACCACAGTAATCCAGTAAGCGACGCACCTGCCCCTCCAGGTCCTCTACTACCGATTCGTAGTGTACCCGCAGCACTTTACCGGGCAACACTTCATCCCAGTGAGCCATCAAGCGGACATAATCCCGATAGTACTCACCAATCGACTCCAGGCCATAGCTAAACTCCTGCCCCTCGGCAAACAGCTGCTTGAAACCACTAAAACAGCAGGCTACAGGATGGCGGCGAGCATCAATAATTTTTGCATTGGGAAGAGCCAGCTGGATTAAACCGATATGGCGAAAATTGTTCGGCATTTTGTCAATAAAAAATGCCGCTTTGCCGCGATGTATTGCCGTCTCTTCAATATAACGCCGACCCATTTGTTTCAACTGCTCGCCACTGAGATCTTGCAGTATCGCCGGGTAGCGGGGCTCGTCGTCAGTTCGACGGCGACCATCCAGGCGGCGCGCAGAGGCCATAATATTGTGCAGCTCAAAAGTACCATCTACTTGCGGGTGAGAGGCGAGAATCTGCTCCAGCAGTGTGGAACCCGCACGAGGCATCCCCACAATAAAAATGGGGTCCGGCGCATCAAAACCGGAGCCTCGGCTTTCAGCAAACAACTCTTTAGGGCAGTGGGCGATCTGTAGATCGATATCTCTTCGATTTTCCTCAATAGCGTAGCGACATTCCTGCTGCTTTAGCTCGTTACCTTTCTTATACCAGGAAAACGATTCCGCATACTGGGCGCGATCCTCAAATGCCTTACCCAAAGCAAAACAAAGGTGATAACGATCCTCCCGTGCAGTGGAGGTCAAGCTTTGCAATTCTTGCATTCGCTCAATTTCGGCATCACCAAAGCAGTAAGTTTTCATGTTCGCCAGGCTCCAGTAGGCATCGCCAAAATCCGGTTTGACCCGGTAGGCCGTCCGGTAGGCCTCAATCGCCTCAGCGGGCTCACCGATGGTTTTTAGCGCGTGCCCCCGTTGCAACTGCACACCGTACAAATCCGCCGACTCAGCCAAAACCTGATTATAAATCTGCAAAGCAGTTTGATAGTCTCCAACCATAGCGCTTTGGGTGGCGTAGAGAATATCGCTCTGCTGTCCGCCCTGCCCACTCCGCAGCAATCGAGCCTGCTCCAGGGCAGCGGCAAACTTCTGGCGCCGGCGCAATACACCAATATAATCAAAGCGAGCCCGATGAAAATCGGGGTTCATCTCCAGGCAACTCTCCAGCAAGAAGTCCGCATCATCGAGCACCCCCAACTCTGCACCGATCAGCGCCAACAGGCGCATGGCTTCCGGGTGATGCTTATTTTTTTGTAAGAAATTCCGGCAGAGTTGCTCAGCCTTATGCAGTTTCTTCTCATACAACAGACTGGCCGCGCTCAGCAGTACCGGAGGTAAATTTTGCAGGTGCTGGAATTGGCGCAGGGCCTGCTCGGCATCAGGCGCCCTGCCCTGCGCACGCAACCCCAAGGCCAACCCTCTCCAGCTAGCATGCAAGGCCGGGTTTAGCTCCAGCGCACGCCGATACGCCCCAACCTGCTCCGGCAGCTTTTTCTGCTGAGCGAAATTGTGCCCCTGCTCCTGATAAGCCCGGGCATAAGAGCTGTCCAGCTCAAGCAGCTTTTGAATTGCCTCTTGAGCGGCATCGACACATCCCAAATATCTGAGACTTACTGCCAACAAGTAAAAGCTCTCAACATCTTCTGGAAAATGCTCCAACCGCTGCTTCGCCAACTCGACAGCACTGGAAAAATCCCGCCCCTTTAATGAGGCGCGCACTTTCTGCGTGAGGTCCGCCTGAAGTATTTCAGACGGGGAATTGTTGGGCTTCACTGACAAGGGAAAACTCTCATTAACCGATAGATTACGACAGGGGCGCGCTGGCGCCCCACTCAAACTGCCCCCTTCACCACTACATGATCAAGGGGGGGCTACCCGTCAGAAATCGTAAGATACGCGCACCCCCACGGTGCGGGGGCGGTTGGTGGTAATTCGCTTTGAATTATCCAGAGTATTAATAAACAACTCCGCGCGCTCATCGGTGAGGTTTTCCACATAGAGCTCTGCGCCCCAGTGGGTTTCACTCAGACCAAAAGAGGCATCCGCTGTAGTGTAAGCACTCTGCTTGTAGCGATCATTCGGATCGATCACGATAGAGCTCCAAGCCTCATCACTATAGGCAATGCCCGCCTGCCAGTAGGCATCAAACCCAGCCAGCGCCCACTCGTAGCGAGCGCGCAGGTTAAATTGCAAAGGCGGAGACAGGGCCAGCTCACTGCCCTCCGGGGCCACATTGGCCGCGCTATCAGGGACCCTGGTGATTTCAGTATCGTTGTAAGACACAGCGCCAATCAGCTGCAAGTTGTCCGTCGGCAGCCAGGTAACATCCGCTTCAATACCGCGAATTTCCGCATCCAGGGCATTATCCAGGTAAAACAGGAAATAGACATCGGGGTCGAACACTGCGGTCTGGATATCACTCCACTCTACATAGTAAATACTGCCGTTAAATTGCAGGCTGTGGTCCAGCAGTGTAGTTTTCCAGCCCGCTTCGTAATTATCGACGGTATCTGTAGTAATCGTGTAGGGCACCGTAGTTACTTCATTACCGTTGCCACCGCCGCGATTGTAAGCGGGCGGACGGAAGCCCTCTGAATAGGTGGCATACAACAACATATCATCGGTGGGTATATAGCTCAGGGTAAACTTGCCAATAACACCGCTTTCATTCATCGGCACATCAATGCCCGCCTCTTCCCACTTGGAGTCGAGGTTATCACCATACTTATCGACGTCGACTCCAGCGGCATTGCCAAATGAGGAATTGGCAGAGCCCAGCAATTTCACATCGATATCATAATGGCGCAGACCGACAGTCGCGCTGAGCTGCTCGCTGATGTCATAAGTCAGCTCGCCAAAAAAGGCCAGCTGCTCTTCCCGACGGGTAATATCATTGAAAAATGCCACGCCCGCCGGGCGTGCGCTGGTATCGATCGCAGTAGATTTAACCGGATCAGTTGTATCTGGTGACCAGCCGCGCGGGTAGTTTTCCGGGAACCCCAAATCAATAATGGAGTTGTAGACGAAGTTACCCCGGTCAAGGATTTCAATATCTTCGTAGAAAACACCCGCAGTCAGGCGCAATGGATTTTCCTGGGGCGTGGAGAGGCGCAACTCGTGGCTAGTGCGGGTATTTTCTACCGTACCTACATAGCCTTTGGTGGGGTCGTAGCAGGTATCCACATAATTACAGGTGTAGTAGGCCACATAATTACCGACATCGTTATAACCGGTGTAATCCATAGACTGCTCTACCTCGCGATCGAGATAAGCACCGGTATAAACCACATCCAAAGCCGCAATACGCCCCTCCAGAGTCCAGCTTGTCAGGTCGAAGCTATCTTCCAGGGAGTCTTCGAAATAGCGGTGTACCTCCAGGTCCCCCACTTCATCGGGGTCGTGATCGAATACACCATCAGCCTCCAGGTCCTGATGGGTGTGCTGCACCAACAGTGACCAGTCATCGCTAATTACGTAGTTGATACCAAAGCGAACGCCTCTATAGCTGGAATCATTAAAATCTTCCTCCAGTAAATCTTCGTTGCTGGCACTCACAACCGGTAGGTCTTGCCACGCCGGGTTAACAGAAGCATCCGGGGTATAAGTGCCGGGCACATTATCGATATAGCCCCCCTCATTGGACTGATAGGCGGCCATACGCACGGCCAACTTATCCTCAATCAAAGGCAGATTGATCATAGCTTCCAGGCTGTCAGACAACTCACCACCTTTGGTGGTCGCCAGTCCCGCCTCAATACTGAGGTCAAACTGATCCAACTGCGGCTTGTTGGTGATCAGTCGCACAGTGCCCGCCTGGGAGCTTGCACCAAACAAAGTGCCCTGGGGACCTTTCAAGACTTCAACCCGCTCAATATCGGTCACATAAACATCCAGGTTTCTGCCACCGATACTCACCGGCGATTCATCCAGATAGAGGGCAACATTGGGGGCAGTGCCATTGGCTTGGGACAGCTGGGTAGCAATAGTTTCAGTGGCCATACCGCGAATATAAATGGAAGACTGCCCGGGGCCCCGCCCCCCGGCGGTCACATTGGGCATAAAGCGGATATAGTCATCAAAGTTGGAAACATTGAGATTCTCCAGACTCTCTTCGCCCAGAGCTTGAACTGCCACCGGAATATCCTGTGCACTCTCCGCACGCTTGGTGGCTGTAACCGTTACCTCCTCGATTTGCCTCGGCTCGGCAAATGTCGGCTGGCTACCCAATACGACTGCACCTGTGGCTACTATGGCGCTGTGCAACTTACTTTTATCAAACACAGAATTCTCCTTGTGTTCATTTTGATTCTGATTCCATCCGATGCCCCGGGGCTCTGGGCCCCTGCAGCAAACCACCCATTTACTTAGTGCTGTAATTATTTACCAGAGTCTATGACGCTTAAAAAACGCCAAAATAAACGGGGCTATCCAACTCAGAAGGGTAAAATCGCAGAAAAGTAAGCTGCTCGGTACAAATTTTGGACGAAATTCTATACAAAACTTATAGAAAGTAAAAGGTTGTGCACTTTTCCGTCAAAAAATATGCGAACTCATAGACGAAAAATATCGAGCCTAACTGGTTTATTAGAAGTGTAATGTTTTGAGATCAAAAAAATTATCTATAGAGAGGCTGGGACTCCTAGCCGGGAGCAAGCATTGAGGTAGACACAAAAAAGGGGCAGAGAATTACGAGGTAGGCGCTTTTAGGAGAGCAATAAAAAAGGCCGCACCATTAGGTGCGGCCTTTTGGAAAAACTCGCGGTGTTAACCGGTTAGTTTTTCACAGCGACAGTGGTCTTTTCCTTTTTCGGAATCGGGAAGCCGCGATCGCGCATCAGCGCCTCAATATTGGCATCGCGACCACGGAAAGAGCGGTAAGCATCTGCCGGGTCCAAAGCGTTGCGCGGAGCAAACAGGTATTTCACCAGTCTCGCAGCCACTTCCTTATCGTAGAAGCCGCCTTTGGATTCAGCGAATGCCTCAGCCGCGTCCGAAGTCAGTACATCGGCCCACATATAGCCGTAGTAGCTGGCAGCGTAGCCTTCACCGGAGAAGATATGGCCGAAGTGCGGGGAACGGTGACGCATCACCAGCTCATCGGGCATACCCAGCTTCTTCAGGGTTTCGCGCTCAAACTTGTCCGGATCGATGCCTTCCGGGTCCGCAGTGTGGAACTTCATATCCACCAGCGCCGATGCCAGGTACTCGGTCGTGGCAAAGCCCGAGTTAAACTTGGCCGCCTTCTTGATCTTCTTCACCAAATCAGCGGGAATCGGTTCACCGGTCTTATAGTGCACCAGGTAGTTGTCGATCACTGCATCGGTAGACAGCCAGCGCTCCAGCAACTGGGACTGAAACTCGGTGTAGTCGCGCACACCGCCGTTCAGGCTCGGGTAGGTCACATTGGATGCGAGGAAGTGCAGCGCGTGGCCAAACTCGTGGAAGAAGGTCTCCGCATCATCCCAGCTTACCAGCACGGGCTCACCTGGGGCGCCTTTGATAAAGTTGGAGTTGTTGGAAGAGAGAACGTTCTTCTTGCCATCAAAAGTGGAGTGATCGCGATACATGGTGGCCCAGGCGCCGGAGCGCTTGCCCTCGCGAGCATAGGGGTCCAGGTACCAGAGACCGATGTGATCGCCGCTGGTTTTATCGGTCACTTCCCAGACTTTAACGTCTTCGTGGAAGACCGGCACGGAACCTTCTTTCACCGGGGAGAATTTGAAGTTAAACAGTTCGCCCGCCACGTAGAACATGGCTTCACGCAGGTTATCCAGCTGTAGGTACTGCTTAACTTCATCGGAGTTCAGGTCATACTTGGCCTTGCGAACTTTTTCTGCGTAGTAGCGGTAGTCCCAGGGCTCAATGGTGATATTGGCTTTCTCGGCATCCGCCACCGCCTGCATATCGGCCACTTCTTCCTTAACGCGAGCTACCGCTGCCGGCCACACCGCCTCCATCAGCTCCATAGCGCGCTCTGGGGACTTGGCCATGCGGTCGCGCAGGCGCCACTGGGCGTAGTTATCAAAGCCCAGTAGGCCGACGCGCTCATCGCGCAGCTTCAGGATTTCAGCGATGATGGCGTTGTTATCGCGCTCATCACCGTTGTCGCCACGGCTGTAGTAGTTGGTCCACACCTGCTCGCGCAACTCGCGATTGTCCGAGTATGTCAGGAAGGGGTCCATAGAGGAGCGAGTGTTAACAATCGCATACTTCCCTTTTTCACCCTTCTGCTCCGCCAGTGCTGCGGCTGCGGCAACAAAGGAATCCGGCAAGCCATCCAGCTGATCTTTACTCAGGAAGATATCGTAGCCTTCCTCATCTGCCAGGACGTTATTGGAGAAGCGGGTGTAGAGCTCAGCCAAGCGCTTGTTGATTTTTGCATAGCGCGCCTTCTTTTCCCCTTCCAAGGTGGCGCCATTGGTTGCAAACAGGATATAGACCAGCTCGACTACGCGCTTCTGCTCAGTGTCCAGATCCATCGATTCACGCTGATCATAAATAGACTGGATACGCTTAAAGAGTGCCTTATTTTGGTAAATCCTGGACTCGTAGTCAGCCCATAGCGGTGCCAGTTCGCGCTGGATCTTGCGGAATTCTTGGGAGGACATATTGCCGGCCCAGATTCCGTAATAGGTCGATGCGCGGCTCAACGCTGCGCCACTGCGTTCCATCGCGGCAAAGGTGTTGGCAAAAGTGGGCTCAGCGGGGTCTGCGGCAATGGCTTCCAGCTCCACCAAGTTTAATTCAATCCCCTTTTCAATCGCGGGCTTGAGATCTTCCAGGCTCATCTTGTCAAACGCAGGAACACCACCAAAGGGGCCTGTCCACTCCGCCAGAAGCATATTGCTGGCGTACTCGGGGCTAACGGCCATGGACTCCTCGGCTTTCACGGTATCTTTAGCCACTTCAGCCTGCTGTGCTTTTTCACCACAACCGCCCACTACCGCAAGCGCTGCGGCCACGGATAGTGCGATCATTGTTTGACGCATCGGTATCTCCTCTAGGATAGAGCTTTGTAATCATTTTAAGAGCGCGAGTTTAACCCCAGTTGGCCCGTGCCTGCCAACACTACCGCAATTCAAAGTCACCACTGCGGTAGAATGAGAGAAATACACGACGATCCCCGCATTTCTGACTGAAAAGTCTACTGGGTTCATTTAAGAGCATGACCTACCGCGAACAGGAGAATATCGACTTGGGGACTGCACCCAGTAAAGCCCAACGCAACTGAGTAGCAACACCACACCCCCGCTCAAAGCTAACCCGCAAAACTACACGCTCGCTGGCGGTCACTACACCCCTGCCCCTTCTAATACATATCAACAATCAGAAGACAAATACCAAAGACTTCCGCCACCAATTATGCTGGCCGTTCAATGAATTATGCGATGCCGCTAACGATCAAAACCATTCGCAATTAAGGCCTGATTCCCACAAATAGCTAGGCCTTTCAAGTAGTTGCAACACGACTCTGTGCGCCTCGCCGAGCGGATCGCAACATAATACGGCGCTAGTTAGAGACCCTTTATTCAACTTTTTATAATTATTCCCATTAAAAATTACTAGCAACACTTCAAAACGATATTTATCCGGCTGATACAAATTGGTCAATATTTAAACAAAAAAGCGGCCCCCTTTTGTAGGCGCAAATCTGACTTATTAACGTATTCAACATTCGATCCTCAGATTAAAAGTTAGGGATAGACTCATGCAAAAAAAATCCATTTCTCCTCTGAGTGCGGCGATCGCACTCTTATCAATGGGTATTGCCACAGGCTCACAAGCGCAGACCGTTAGCTGTGGTGACGTTATTACTACACCAACCACTCTCGATGGCGATTTAGTGTGCACTATCGCCGACTCACATGATGTCGCTATTACTATTGAAGGCCCCGCCGGCAGCCTATCCATGGGAGAGTACAGCTTAACCTGCTCCACTAATGAGTATGGCCGAGGTATCCTTTTGGAGGAAAGCGGCGCGCGGCTTTCAGGGGGTGAAGTTATCGGTTGCCACGATGCCCTTACTTTGGCGGGAAACGGCTCCCATACGGTAGCAGATGTCAACGTCAGCGACTTTGGTGATGATGCGGTCACTGTCAGAAGTGACAACAACCTTGTCAGCGATATGGAAGTTATCGGCGATGCTTCAGACTCTGATAACGGCATTGTTATCCGTGGGGACTTTAATGTTATTTATAGCAATACGGTTGAGGCTGCCGGTGACGAAGGCATCCTGATTAACGGCTCGTTTAATTCAGTCATTGCCAACGAAACAGTATATTCCAAGTATGATGGCATTGAAGTCAATGGCACCTTTAGCAATGTGCACGGCAATATCTCGGCCTTCAATGGTGGTAGCGGTATCGAAATAGATGATGACCTCAACACCATCTCGGGAAATACTATTGTAGGTAATGGTAACGGTGGCATTGATCTGGACCGGGGGGATGGCAACTCTATCAATGGTAATTATGTAATTAGCAACGACACTTATGGGATATTTATTCTAGACTCCAAGCCCACCAACAATACCATCTCGGGCAATACCGCAACCGGCCAGACCTACGATCTCTATGATGCCGTCGACCCAGATTGCACCGGCAGTAATATCTGGGAAAATAATATTGCCACTACTGCCTCCCCATCCTGTCTAAATTTAATTTTAAATTAAACTCCTGAGGCCAACAGCGCACAGCGCTGTGAAACGCCCCAGTCTTAGAGCGGGCCTGAAAGGCCCGCAAGGATTTTTCAGAGGCTTACTAAATAGGTCAAGCCATGTTGTACTCCACCTCCTAAAACTTTATCTGCAACTCTATTAACTTTAGGAACCTCCCTGCCGCAGAGTATTAATTCGCTAGAATACGGCGATATCATTACCGAATTCACCACACTGACAGAAGACCTTACCTGCGAGAACAGCAACTCACTCCCATGATATAGCCCTCACAGGCTAAGCCGCTGAGTTATCTGCCGGAACAATCAATGGCTGTCACGATGCGGTACTGCTTATAGAAGCGGGACTCCACATTATTGATAATCTCCATATCCCTCTCCCGCAGGACAATGCCATTGTGGTAAACAGCGGCAACACAGTCACCGACAACTACACCCTCGGTGATGGAGCCAGCTAGGGTGACGACATGGGTATTAATGATAATTACAACTTTATATGCAAAAATATTGTGAATATTCCGGTAATGAGGGCATAGAGCTAAATGGTATTGCTAATATCCTGATAGGAAACACCATCATCCACTCAAACGACGTTGGGACTGAAATGGATGGCAATTTCTCTATTTTTATTTCAAAAACACCCCAAGGCAACGACAATAGCAGCATAGAAATAGGTGGGAATTTTAATATCATTTTGAACAATACAGCAACAGAGAGTGGGCCCTCCGCTATTTATCTTTCCGGCTCTGGATCTACCAACAACAATATTGCCTCAAGAAATCAAATTTTCGATCTATTCAAAAGTGAGGATTGTAGTATCAATAGTAATTTCTGCTCAGGCAATGCCTTCGAGAACGCAGCCCCAAGCTGCCAGGAATAGCCCCCGAACAACTTCGGAGTATTAATTGGGGCCCTCTATATTGCTTGCACCTATTCCCGGCCTGCTTTGTCTCACCCTGTGCGCCGCCAATACCGGAGAGCTTGCTGAGAATTAACTTTGCTCAGGGACTCTATAAGCCCACCTGGTGAATAACCGAGCTATTATCTGCCACTTTATTTCTATCCAGTTCCAAGCGGGCACGCCTCATATTGGCACAACTGGTGGTCTGGGCCGAACTCAAAGCGCTGTTTAATACTCAATAAATAGTCCAGCAGTGCCGAAACCCTCTTTGGTTTACTGGCGCCGGGTCGATAAACCAGATAAATAGGCATATAAATCGCGTGCCAATCGGGAAATATCCGGATCAGCTCCAGCCTCTCCAGCTCACAGATCATACTGTTAACCGGAATTTGGGCGATGCCCACCCCTGCCGCCGCAGCCCTTTTAGCGGTTTCCGGATTGTCGCAATGGAAATTACTTCGTACCTCAACAGATTCGGTTCGCTCCTCGGAAACCAGAGTCCAAAAAGCGGCTTCCTGGCCTGTGCCGGCAGTAATGCAATTATGCTGGCTGAGATCCTCTGGTGATTCAGGTACGCCATGCTCTCTTAAATAATCCGGGCTGGCGACCAGCACCTGGGTTGTATAGCCAATCTCTCTCGCCACCAGGCGCTCGTCTGCGACCCTCCCGACACGAACTGCCAGGTCGATCCCCCGAACAAAGAGATCATCAAATACATTGGAAAGCTCCAGAGAGACCTGGGCTTTGGGCCACTGCTGTAGAAATGGAGGGAGGATATATTGGGCCAGGTAACTCCCCATCGCCGGAGGGGCCGATATCCGCAGCAGGCCCTGCACTTGCTGCTCTATATCCCGCACATCCTCGCGCAGGGACTTAAACTCCTCCACCAGCAGAGAGACCCGGCGCAGGGCGACCTTGCCCGCATCGGTAATCTCGATTTTCCGTGTGGAGCGCTCCAGCAGCTTGGCTTGCAGCTGCTCTTCCAGCTTGGAAATGGCCTTGCTCACTGTGGACTTAGGTAACCCCAGCTCATCGGCACACTGGGTTAGGCTCATCAACCGGCAAGTCGTTACAAAGATCGCCAAAGTTCGAAAGTCAATAGTTTCTAAATTACGAACAATCAATTTCAAAAGCCCCTATTGTTTCAATTTCGGCACAAGCATAGTCTGTACAGCATTGATGAACAACAGCATTTTGCCACCCTATTTAAGGTATACTAAGATGACTCCAATACAGGATTTGTTTTCAAGCATTCAACTAGGGGATGTGAAGCTCGCTAACCGCGCGGTAATGGCCCCTCTGACTCGCTCAAGGGCTAAAGATCACGTACCCACCCCTTTAATGGCGGAATATTACGCACAGCGGGCAGGCGCCGGCCTGATTATTGCCGAGGCCACCATGGTCGCCGAAGGCACCTCCGCGTTTATTTCCGAACCCGGTATCTATTCCCAAGAGCAAATAGAAGGCTGGCGGCAGGTGACCGACGCCGTTCACGCAAAGGGCGGCAAGATATTCCTGCAACTGTGGCATGGTGGACGAGCCAGTCATCCCGACTTAAACGGCGGTACAACCGCAGTAGCGGCCAGCCCAATCGCTATTGACGATACCGTTCACACACCGGATGGAAAAAAGCCCTACACCACCCCAAGATCTCTTGAAACCGAGGAGATTCCGGGGATTGTTGCCGCTTTCAGACAGGGCGCAATCCATGCGAAAGAGGCCGGCTTTGATGGCGTTGAGGTTCACGGTGCCAACGGTTATCTCTTGGACAGCTTTCTACGGGATGGCTCAAACCTGCGAACTGACCAGTATGGCGGGTCTTTAGAGAATCGCGCACGCCTGCTCTTTGAAGTCCTGGAGGCCGTTATCGAGGTCTGGGGTTCGGGCAGGGTCGGACTCAGAACATCCCCATTAAATGGGTTCAACAGTATGCGT
This sequence comes from Microbulbifer regidiadema (SeqCode), assembly GCF_052466995.1. Taxonomy (NCBI): domain Bacteria; kingdom Pseudomonadati; phylum Pseudomonadota; class Gammaproteobacteria; order Cellvibrionales; family Microbulbiferaceae; genus Microbulbifer; species Microbulbifer regidiadema (SeqCode). Next base: position 1,474,097 of record NZ_CP174297.1, read on the forward strand.
GACAGCGACCCCGAGGGGCACACCCGCTGGCTCGCCACTGAGCTGAATGCTTACAACCTGGCCTACTGGCACCTGATGCGAGCAGACTTCCTGGGCGAGCAGCTAGGCGATGTACTCACCCCGGCGAGGGAAGAGTACAAGGGCAACCTGATAGGCAATATGGGCTATGGACGGGATGAGGCCAACGAGGCCATCGGCCAGCAGCAGGTGGACGCGGTAGCCTTCGGCGTTCCATACCTGGCAAATCCGGACCTACTCGAACGCTTTAAAGCAAATGCCCATTTGAATGAAGCAGACCCAACTACTTTCTACACCGGTGGGGCAAACGGCTATACCGATTACCCCACTATGTCCTAACATCGCAGAAGCGCGCAGGTCACTCGCCTTAAGCGGGCGGCCTGCGCCGCTCTCGCACATTCCCGCCGCTCACGGAGTGGATTTTTACATTATTGGTCGGTGAGGCCAATGCAGAACTCAACAACCCCAAACCTATATGGCACTTACAACCCCATTTTATGTGGCTTAAATTATTTGCCTACAAGTAAAGGCCTTAGCAGCACTCTGGTCACCATTGTAGATCGTAAGAGCAAAATTCATCTTGGGAGAGGGGCCTAAGTGAGAATACTAATGGTCTACTGCGTCAGTACTTTCCTAAACAAACTAATTTCAAGCTTGTGGACCAAGCAGATGTCGAAGCAGCTATTGAGCGTTTAAATAATCGTCCGAGAAAGATGTTGGGCTATAAAACCCCGAAACAAGTCATGGGAGAATATACGACCTGTCGCAGCAGCCTAAAGAGTGATACACTTCAGAGTTGAATGCAGGTTTCATATTTCCCCCTAATTTATATATATTAACCTGGACACCCCTCATCCCAGCTCACCAAGCATATGGGGCCACGCACTATGATCACTCAATCCTTTCCCACTCTCTATTTCCAGGCTTAGAATATATCTGTATTTTCACATCACTGATCTTGCCGTATAAACCGGCCACAGGTGTAAAGCCCAGAAAAAATAAACCAACTGTCCGAAGTCTTGTTAGATGTGAGCGAAAGTTAAAGTGAGCATTTAAATGCTCACTTTTTACTTTACTGTAAAATAAGGCTGATTACGGGCACCAGCCAAGCATAATTTTCCTGCTCAGCAGAAACTCTGAAATTGGCTACTGTCAGAGAACGCTCATTAAGAACTCGAGCATTATCCTCAAGATCTACGGACCCTGTAACATCTCCATTTATAGAAACATCTGGATTAGACCAGTACTGAATTCTGTCACCACCAGAATCGGATGAGCAGCCATAGGCCATTACAGTTCTCCAGGTTCCCGGTGTTGTATTGCAGTAGCCATGGCCGTAGGGGAAGGGTTCCGTGCTAGGGTCGGTAGACACAATATGCCTCGCGCCCATCAAATGCCCAATTTCATGACCAAAACTGAAATAACCTGCTGCACACGCCTCTTTCGCAGCGGCTAGAGCGTTAGACTCTACGGCACTAATCACTGTGGCCTGCCCACAGCCACCGTAATCATTCCCCGTTAATATCATCATGATGTCCGCCTTATACAGCTCTCTTAACTGTAATAGCTCAGCCGTTTCTGCATTGCTGGAATTAGAAAAGAAGCTCAGATCATCCGAAAAGCTGCCGCTATCCTCATAGCTGGTCTTGTAAGCATGGACTATTTTGACGGAAGTATTTATCTGGCTATTTGCATAAGACGTATTTGTCTCCTCCTCCAAAAGATCCATATAGGCCGAAACATCACCAGCATCCGCTTCAAATGCACTGGTATAGGCAACGAGAACTGTGATTTCACTGCCAGAATCTAAAGCACTTTCGGCTGACAAAAGGGGCGACACCTCTGAATTTAGGGAGCCATCAAAACTCTCATAATAGTTGCGGTCGTGATCTATAAAATTTGAAGTTGAGACCTCTGTAATTACAATCTCATTATCCAGGCCTGGTCTCACCTTATATAGCTTACCCTGCACCTGAATAGACCCTACAACTTTACCATTATTCTCCGCCATAGTGATAAAATCAGCAGCTCCAGCCCCAAATCCAGAGAAGGATAGCTTGCCCTTACTCTTACGTACGCTGCGTATATTGAAGTGAAGCTTCTTCCCATTGAGAGACAGCTCAATACCATCTCCCTTTTTTACCCCTTTAAGCTCATCATTAAAGCGCCCCCGAGTAGCTGAAACGCCTTTAATTCGATCTATCTCTTCAAATTTTTCGATTAGCAGATTATATTTACTACCCTCTTCCGCAGAAGAAAGAGAGGCAATTATAGCCAGCAAACAGAAGGTTAATACTCGATATATCTTCATTAATATAACTCCCATTATTAGACCAATCTATCAATTGGCTAAGCAGTGATTTTAGGAACGGATAGAAGTCTCACGAATATCAACGGAGACTACCACACCCATAAATAGTCAAAGTATAACTGACTTCACTTCGTATTATGCGCCTTTAAATTTGGATCGGCTGGATGCCTTACTCACACAAATATCGGCACGCACAGCATGCAAATCACACCCAGCCAAGCAAATCATAATTTACCTGAAATCATCGAATATAAACGGCGACAATCTTAGGCCTCCCCCCCAACGAACACTGACTTTCACTAATCACAACACTCACTTCCCTTTCCGCCAAGTGAGCACTTAACGCCATTGATAACATTTGGTCAAAATTTTCTGAAGAATCATCAGCCTGAGCTACCTTACTATTACTATAATTACACCCAGCCGGATCAGGTGAATCGATAGAGCTCAGCACTAAATTAATTCGCTTATCAGACCAGCCACCCGTTAAGTAATCTATTTTTGTCCATCCACTGACCACTTCAGCTGCAGACTGACCCGAAAGAAAAAGTAGCGTAGTAAAGAGTAATATTTTCTTCATAGTAATATCCATATTTCACTATTAATTGAGCATCCATTGAAATAAGTCCGCGCCCTAAAATAGGATTGAACAACAATCAACCGCAAGGAAAATAACGCAACACAAAGCATATATCAAGCCAACCCTCCAGAACAGAAGCCGGATGAAAAAATAGGCGCCATAAAGTTCATAAAGAGGACTTTATTGATAAAATAGGCTTATCAACTCCCTAACTTCACCACCTGATTAAGACATATCCACTTGCTCGCCAACTCCAATTAGCAGCACGCCCAGCCCCAAAACAAAGAGAAAATTTATAATCCAGAGACACATCGGACCAAAAGGGTAGGCAATAATACTTTGGTATGAAAATGAATATTGGTACTGATGATGTAAAAGGAATTACACATGGCGCGGGGTAATTCTGGGCAGATCGGAGCGGGAAAAATAAAGGCACAGGTTAGAGCCAAGGCGGAGCACCCCTTCCGCCACATAAAAGGCTGACGAAAACACTGAATATCTGTACTAACAGGCTTTACGAACTTATTAACAAAGAGAAAACATCTACCCGCCTAACGGCTGTACGCTTAAAGCCCATATATAGTGAACTTTAGATAGAAAACTCAAGGGGATTTCACAAAAATTAGAGCTTCCCCCATAAAAAAAGCCCATTTTTTAACCTGCTCAATCTAACCTCGGGAGAAGATCTGGCTCATCAGAGCCCCCACTTCGTCATTACTCGGTAAGCTCAAAAAATCTCAACTGAAAGCTTTCTTTACATAACAAATTTAATGTTACTAAAGGCGCACACTTTTACACCCCACCTCGCAGCTTGACTTTACATCATTTAGCAATTACACGATGTAGCTTGTAAGATTTAATACCCCCAATATCCAACTCCTCATTGTAGCAATGTACGGTGGCCGATTTCCCCGACATATACAACGAGAGAATTAACGAGGTGAACTCTTTCTCCTCATAGGAAACGTGGCACCTAATAAATGCACCGCCATCCTGCTCAAATTTAGCGATTGAATAATCCCTATCGATCCCTGTATTGAACTGAATAAATTCAGTAATCTTGGCATCCTCAATACTTTCCCATGCGAAAACATTGATGGATAAAGACAACAAAATAGGCGCCAGGAGGCTTATTTTTAGCATATTCATTTTGTAATTAACTCCTTATATAAAGAGGACACCCATCCCCCACTTCAACAATCAAGAAGAGACATGTAAATACATTGCTAGTAAATACAGGCCAGTTAAACACATCCACCCTCAAATTCTCAAATAATATTCCGCTAATTTTAATACCCCCCGCGAGAGGGTATATTAAGATCTAGATTTCCAATAACTCAACCCGCCACTCAAATATCATTAAAAAATAAACTTGACATCCAAGGCTAAGCTAGAACCTTCCCCTGTCAACACTTAGTCCTGACTGCTATCGGACAGCGCCATGATTCAAGATTCCGGCGGAGTGCTAGCCCTTATCAAGCAGGGAACTTTCAGCCTCCATCCTTTTCGTTTTGCCTCGATGCACTGGGCATGCAGAATTACTTTGCCACACAGCTACTCGCCATACCTCTATAATAGCTACCTTCTTATTATTTGTCAGATTAAGCAGCAGGTTTACTATAAGCCTTCCAGTATGGTCAATCTACGCGAATCACTTCCACAAAGCTCTGGACTTAGCCTCACCCAACTCTAAACCTTACTATTAAGCTAAAACTTATAGCTTAATCACACCAATACAAGGTATCACCTGAGAACCCCAAAAGAAATATGATCAACAGCCAGGAATATCAACAAAGCAATAATTCAAATTTTACAAAATAAAATCAACCAAAAGTGTGTCAACCATCAAAATATACGGCAACAATCAAGGGTCTATCCAACTCACAACCACCACTATAAACAACTAAATTTATTGACTTGTCGGCAATATAGGAGCTAAGCAACATCGATTTCGTCATTTCAGGTGCGTTAGATGACAAAATATATTTATCAGTAGTCGAACATTTAGCGGGGTTTGTTTTTTCGGACTCATCTGTATTTACAAATATACTTCCCGAGCTCCAACTTTCCAATTTATTTATAGAAACATTTTCCGTACTGGAGTTTGCCGACACTTTAACCCCTACCACTAACAAAAACAGGGTGATTAACAGTTTGTAATACATAACCCTCTCCTTCAAGGTATTAAACACTTAACAATAAAACATAACTAAACTCTTACCCCAACCAAAAGTGCCTTTTTTATATGACTAATGTATACGAAGCCTACAAGTCAAAGCTATCACTTTAAACCTACAACATTCAACCCTGCATTCGGCTCTAAAGTACATCAGTCAATCATCTGAAAAAGCGATGAACTGAAGATAACCTATGGCCCTTCTTTTCCATCAAGAGATTAAGCAATGACAAAACATTACCAAAATCTGATCGAAGAACAGCGATGCCAGGTTTGGGTACTAAAGAGAAGAGGCTAGTGTTATTTAGCCAACAATCAATAGAGAACTCATTCATAATATCGGTGAAAAGACTACTGCTACAAATAAGCTCAGCGGGTGACTAAAAAGCAACGCAGACGGATGAGGAAGCCAATAAATATTTTAACTAAGATCACTGCACTGATAGAAAACAAAATGAAGCTACTATCGAACCAAGAGTAAGTTTCCGGCAGACTAGATCAGAAACAGTGACGACAGATGGCTAACGCCACTCATATAAAGGATGGAACAATCTTCTTGCAGCTATGGCAAAGTAGGCGAGCCAGTCATTCTGACCTGAACGACAGGAAAGCAACGGCAGCAACTGGCCCTATCATTATTGATGATGCGGTTCACACACCGGTGGGGCAAACGGCTATACCGATTACCCCGCCATGTCCTAACGTCACAGAAGCGCACAGGTCGCTCGCCTTAAGCCGGCGACCTGCGCCGCTCCCGCATATCCCCGCCGCTTACGGAATCAGCAGTTCTCGCAGAGCGGATTTTCACAGTATTGATCAGTGAGACCAGTACAAAACTCAGCAGCATCAGCAAGTACCATGAACTGAGCTTTGCCAGTGAAACCATTTCCCACTGGTGGGACTGGTTAGGATAAACCCATATATTGGCAAAAGTGGCAATATTCTCCGCAAACCAGATAAACAGTGCCACCAGCAACCAACCCAAGAGCAATGGCATATAGCGGTGCTTTTCAACGACCTTAAAATAAATATTGGTTCGATAAAACATCAGGATTGTCCCTGCCAGTAAAGCCCAGCGAAAATCCCAAATATAATGATGTGTAAAGAAGTTAATATAGATCAGCACAACCAGAACGACAGTCAGCGTCTTTGATGGGTAGTGAGAGTACTCAAACTCAAAGATTCGCCAAACCCTGGCGATATAACTGCCCACGGCACTATACATAAATCCGGTAAACAGGGGGACATTGCCAATACCAAAAATGTACTCTTCCGGATAACTCCAGGAACCAATGACATCAGAAGTTTTAAATACCTCCATAACCGTGGCAACGAAGTGGAATACCACAATAACAATCGACTCTCTGAAAGTCTCCAACTTGGTCGCTAACAGGAAAAGCTGAAAGGCAATCGCGGCAAGAAAGATAAAGTCGTACCGGTGTATCGATTCCAGCGGGTACCAGTAGCTGGTTACAATCATAATACCCAGCAGAAAACCGCCGAACATACAAGCGTAAGCCTGCCTTAAACCAAACAACCAAAACTCATAGATATATCGCTTCACATCTACACTTGATAACACTGCAAACAACACCTAATCAGAAGAGAGAACCCTGTATTAGAAAACTGCTACAGGATACCACCAGCCTTTGAATGGCCGCCCCAACGGGAAGGCGACCGGCGGCCAAACACTATATTCTTAAACCCAACAAGCTAGCGGATCAGAATATTTTTGAAGCCAAACTCTTTGCTCCCAGCCCTAAAGCCGAGGTTTAAAATCTCCGTATACTGCTCGGGCACATCAAAAAATACGACTTCCAACTCGGCTTCTGCCCCCCGGGGCAGCTCCAGGTACACCATACCTCGCACTGCCTGCCCGCCTCTAAAGGCCTCATACTCCTTAAAAACTGCGCCGTCTTTCATAACCAAGCGCCAGGAAGAAAAGCGGATTTTTTGGGCGCTTCTGCGGTTAGTCACCGTCATACGACACTGCACGGTCCCCCCCTGGCGAGCGCAATGATCATGCTGAATTTCCACCCCTTGCAGATATACAACACCTCCCTCAGACGTTGTTTTCGGCAGCCCCGCAACAAAATCCGGGCTGTGGTACTCCTTACCCAGAAGAAAAAACGAGAAGCAAGAGATCGAATAAGCCAGAACTACCACTACAGCAAATAGATAGCGGTTTTTCAGATAACTCCAAATACAGAGAGATAAAGAGGTACACACAATGACAATTGCCATAAAGGCGACAAAATACTCAGGGCGCCATATACCGGAGAGATAGATCATGGGATCGGGAAACAAATACTGAATAAGCGCCCACAACAGCGCAATCAGTGCCGATAACACCCCCAGTATTTTTGCAGCCAATAGCCGCCTACGGCTTGCCGAGTAATAATCATCTACCCTATCTATCATTTTTCTCTGTCCCTATACATCCAGGTTTCAGCAGCTCTAATCAGCAGTACCGGCAGCAGCTTCAAACCCATATAAAATGGTACATGATACAGAATTAAAGGCTGAAATCGATTACACGCAATTGCTCTGCGGTAACTTGGTTGAGCACACCCCTGCCGCCCTACAGCGTCATTAGAAGCTCAAATAGACAAGCTAATCACCGCCACAGGAGGAACCACTATCTGATCCGCTATCGAACCAGTCATCATTCCTGCCGCTACGCGATGAGCCGGACCATCCCGCCATGAAACCGACACCAAATACAATCAGCATTATCGCGAAAATATCCAGTTCTACAGCAATAGCCTGGTAGGCCCCCAGCCCGACAAGACACAACCCCAGTAAAAAACTCAGAACACGCCTCATGTTACATTCCTATATCAAAACTTATTCCACCACCAAAGATTTAAATATACCTTCGTTCGAGCAGTTTTAAAAACCGTCAAGCACTCAAGTATCAGGAAGTACAATTAGTAAAACCTAAAATATATTAGAAATAAGTTGGCTAATAGGACTGCGAATAATTTATCAGGTGGGCCGCTCAAAAAATCAGCTACTCACAAGTGGGAGCCATAAAAAAACCTCTTACCAAGCAACACGCTTGCAGTAAGAGGTTTTTCTTCTTGCTGTGAGGCTGGAGATAATCCTGGCTAAGCAATTCGTCCCGCACGCAACCACTCAGAAACACAAAACGCCAGTTCCAATACCTGATCGGCATTCAAACGCGGATCGCATTGAGTGCGGTAACAGCTGGCGAGATCCGCTTCAGAAATCTTCCAGGCCCCGCCTGTACATTCTGTCACATGCTCGCCGGTCATCTCCAGGTGAATGCCACCCGGATGACTTCCCTCGGCCCAGTGTACCGAGAAGAAATCGCGAATTTCCCGCAGAATCTTATCAAAATCCCGGGTTTTATAGCCTGTTCCCGCTTTGACGGTATTGCCGTGCATGGGATCGGTACTCCACACCACTGAGCGCCCCTCGGCCTGTACCGCGCGCACCAGCGCCGGCAGTTTTTCTCCCAGGGTATCGGCCCCCATACGGGTGATCAGGGTAAGGCGCCCCGCGTCATTCTGCGGGTTAAGCTTGTCGATTAAACGCAGTAGCTCATCCGGCTGCATATTGGGGCCAACTTTTACTCCGATCGGGTTGCAGACACCGGAGAGAAATTCAACGTGGGCACCATCTAATTGGCGGGTACGCTCGCCAATCCACAGCATATGTGCCGAACAGTCATACCATTTTCCGGTCAGGCTATCGGTACGGGTCAGGGCCTGTTCGTATTCGAGCAAAAGCGCTTCGTGAGATGTGTAGAGCATCGTTTCACGAATAACCGGCGTATTGTCTGAGGTAACACCACAGACCGCCATAAATTCCAGGGCCTCCTGGAGGCGCTCCGCCAATTGAGCGTACTTCTCCCGCTGCGGATTGTTTTTCAGGAAGCTGAGATTCCACTTATGTACTTGGTGCAGATCCGCCAAACCACCTTGGGCAAAGGCCCGCAATAGGTTTAGAGTCGCGGCAGATTGGTTATAGGCGGTTACCATCCGCTGCGGGTCCGGTGTCCGCGCCTCAGCCGTAAAATCGATACCGTTAACAATATCGCCACGGTAGCTGGGTAATTCAACGCCACTCACCGTCTCGGTATTGGCCGAACGGGGCTTGGCGTACTGGCCCGCCATTCTCGCTACCTTCACTACCGGCAGATTACCGGCAAAGGTGAGCACCACGGCCATTTGCAGCAACACCTTGAAAGTATCGCGAATACGATTTGCATGGAAATCGGCAAAGGACTCCGCACAATCACCGCCCTGCAAGAGGAAAGCCTTACCCTCGGCAACTTGGGCCAACTGGCGGCGCAGTTCACGGGCCTCTGCGGCAAAGACTAGCGGTGGATGCCCGGCAAGCTGTTGCGCGACCCGGGTAACCTCTTCGCCAGAGGTGTATTGGGGCTGCTGATGTGCGGTGAAGTTTCGCCAGCTCTGGGGGGTCCAAATTTGGGATGGGGTTTCGGGCGCAGGGGGGTCTAGCTCAACTTCCATTTTCCACTCTTATCGGCTAACAAATAGATTTAAGGGTAAGCGTATCGCTCACCCTTAAATGTGCCGAATTTACAGCACGCTGGCAACAGCCTTGCAGAAGTATTCCATATTATTGGAGCTTAAACCGGCAATACTGATGCGGCTCGAGTCCACCATATAAATGGAATAGTCTTTTTGTAACTGCTGTACCTGTTCCGGATTAATACCCAGGAATGAGAACATGCCTTTCTGCTGGCGAATAAAGCCAAACTCACCTGCAGCACCAGCGACAACCAGCCCCTCTACCAGGCCAGCACGCAAACTGTTGATGCGTTCACGCATCTCGGTAAGCTCTGCTTCCCAATTCGCCTTCAGCCCCGCATCCCCAAGAATAGATTCTACGATAGCGGCACCGTGGGAAGGCGGCATGGAGTAATTACCGCGAATGGCGCTCAGCATCTGGCTGTGACCTTTATCGGCAGCCTCGCCATTTGCATAAATCACCATCGCCAAGCCGACACGCTCGCGGTAGAGGCCAAAATTTTTCGAACAGGAAGCGGCAACCAGCATTTCCGGTACCGATTCGGCCATCAGGCGCAGACCGTAGGCGTCCTTTTCCAGGCTCTCTCCAAACCCCTGATAAGCCATATCAATAAACGGGGTAAAGCCCTGCTTTTGCGCCATCTCCGCCAACACCTTCCACTGCTCACGGGACAGGTCCGCGCCACAGGGGTTGTGACAGCAGGCGTGGAACAACACTACATCGCCCTCACCCACATCTTTCAGGGTCTCGACCATCTTGTCGAATTGCAGGCTGCTGGTAGCGCGATCGTAATAGGGGTAACTCTTGATTTGCAGGCCCGCATTGCCCAGCAGGGGTACGTGGTTGGCCCAAGTGGGATCACTCACCCACACGGTCGCTCCGGCTTTGGCCCGATTAATCAGCTCCGCCAACACCCTCAATGCACCACAGCCACCGGGGGTTTGTGCCGAGCGCACGCGCCCACCCACAAGCGCCGGGTGGCCAGCCCCCAGAACCAGCTCCTGCATCGCGGCATTAAAGCCCGGCGTACCCGCTGGACCGATATAGGCTTTGGTTTCCTCGCTCTGCAACAAGCGAGTCTCCGCTTCCTTTACCGCTTGCAGAACGGCGGTGTGCCCGGCTTCATCCTTGTAGACACCAACACCGAGGTCAATTTTGCTGGGGTTTTCATCCGCGCGGTAACTGGCCAAAAGGCCCAGGATCGGATCTGGCGGAAGACTGTTTAAATGCTCAAACATCTGAAAACTCCTCTTAGTTATGTCATTTATTCATTAACGAGGCCGCGCTCAGTCCACTCCTTTGCGCGCACCATCAACTTATCAATAATGCCGTCTAACTGCCCCCGCTCCTCATCGGACAGGGAGGCCATTAGGTCATTCTCGTACTGGTGAGCCAGCGGCACTATGCGAGCGTAAATATCGCGCCCCAACTCTGACAGGTTCAACACCTGGCGGCGCCTGTCCCCGGGATCTTCACTGCGGGTAATGTAATCATTCTTTAACAGGGAGGAGACAGCGCGGCTGATAGCCACTTTATCCATCGCAGTCTGCTCAACCAGCTCAGCGGCGGATAGGTCGGGAAAGCGACCCAAAATCGCCATCACCCGCCACGCGGGAATGGTGAGGTGGAAGCGCGCACCATAAGCTTGCGCAATAGCATTACTCACCCGGTTAGAGAGTACCGAAAGGCGATATGGTAAGAATTTCTCCAGGCGCAGCTCGTCGTTTTCAACAACAGTGGGTCGCGTGTTTTGATCAATATTCATGGCTGCCCTCAAACCTACCTGCTCGGGAATCCCGGTTGTACCTGATGTCCAATTTAACTAACATTGGTTTCAATTGTAACCACTTTTGGCACAAATACTTCTCTGACAGTGACCGGCCCCGATGAAAAAATGGCCGGACAGTATAGGTTTTTTTGCGCCATTTTTGCGAGCTAATTGGCTCTATAGCGCAAGAAATTTGCGTGTAGGGGCCATTGAGATGTGCAACTTTTCACCACCCTTGCAAAGCAGTTGCCCCAAAGCGAGGCCACACAATGAAACAGTGGATCAGCTTTCCCCGCACGGAAGGAAATACCAGCCGCCAAGCCCACGCGGATTTCCCGGCAAACAGCTATGAGCGAGAGATGGGCAAAGAGGGGTTCTTCGGCCCCTGCACCCATTTTTATCACCGCAACCCGCCGACGGGCTGGAGCCAGTTTGAAGGCCCACTGCGCCCCCACGCTTTCGATAGCACCCAAATGCAACACAGCGGCCAGAGCCCCTGGGACCAAAAACCCATTCTGCGCAATCAGGATAGTCAGGTTGCCCTCTGGTGCTGCCGGACCCCGATGGATCACCTAGTCCGCAATGCCGATGGCGACCAGTTGCTATTTGTACACAACGGCAGCGGGGCGCTGTTTTGCGATTTTGGCCACCTCTCCATTCGCGACGGCGACTATATACTACTGCCCCGAGGCACCCTGTGGCGCCTGACTCCCACCGAGGATGAGCCCCTGGAGCTATTGATGGTGGAGGCACTAGGTAGCCATTTCCAGCTCCCGGAAAAAGGGATTGTCGGGCCCAACGCAATTTTTGACCCGGCAATATTAGATGTGCCCCGTATGGATGCGGCGTTTCGCGATCAACAGGGTGAAGATGAGTGGCGAGTGGTGGTCAAGGCCCGGCAGCAGCTATCGATCATCACCTACCCCTTCAACCCATTGGATGCCTGTGGCTGGACCGGGGATAACCTGGCCGTACGCGTCAACTGGCGCGATATACGCCCACTGATGAGCCACCGCTACCATCTGCCGCCCTCAGCTCACACCACCTTTGTGGCACAGGGCTTTGTCGTGGCCACTTTTGTGCCGCGCCCGATTGAGAGTGACCCCGGCGCATTAAAGGTTCCCTTCTTCCACAACAATGATGACTTCGACGAACTTATCTTCTATCACCGGGGTAACTTTTTTAGCCGCGACAATATCCACCCCGGCATGCTCACCCTACACCCCATGGGGTTTACCCACGGTCCCCACCCCAAGGCATTTGCCACCGGTGCCCGCCACGCGCGCAAGGAAACCGACGAGGTGGCCGTAATGATCGACAGCCGCACCCCTTGGGATATTCTCCCAGACGCCCATGCCGTGGAACTGGCAGATTATGTAAACTCCTGGAAACCCAAGTGAACAAGTCGTATCCAGACGGCAACTAAAGGCTGGCAAGCCAGCCCAACATTAAAACAAAGAAAAGGAAAAGCAATGGACCTTTACGGATACTTCCGCTCATCCGCCAGCTATCGGGTGCGCATCGCCCTTAACCTGAAGGGCCTGGAATATGAGTATCACCCGGTAAACCTGCTCAAGGGGGATCAACACGGTGAAAGCTATCGCGCGCTAAATCCCCAGGGACTGCTGCCAACGCTGAATGACGGTGACATCAGCCTCACCCAGTCCCTCGCCATTTTGGAGTGGCTGGATGAAACCCACCCCGAGCCGGCACTCCTGCCGAAGTCTCCTGAGGCCCGCGCACATATCCGCGCACTCGCACACAACATCGCCAGCGATATCCAGCCCATACAGAATCTCAGGGTTCTAAAGTATCTCCAAGCCGAACTCAAAGTGAGCGATGAACAAAAAATACAGTGGATTCAACACTGGATACACCTGGGTTTCTCCGCACTGGAGACACAGCTTAAACCGACCCCCTTCGCCGCTGGCGATACACCCGGTCTATTCGAATGCTGCCTGCTACCGCAGATATACAGTGCGGAGCGCTTTGGCCTGGATATGACCCAATATCCCAAAATCCAGGAAATTGCCGCAGCCTGTAGTGAACTGCCCGCCTTTATCGAGGCCCACCCCTCGAAACAACCAGACTGTATTGTATAACCTCACCTGCGGATGCCCGCTCCCACCGGGTATCCGCCCTATTCCCGCTTGCCACACTCCACCGCCTGTGGTTAATATCGCCCCTGGATTGAAACAATAATTTAAATAAAAAAGCTGGCTCCACTGCTGTGCCACTCAACCAAGGGGATCACTATGAATTCTCAAGATCAAACCTCCGATAAAGAGAGGGCCGTCATTGAGCATGTCAAAAAGCTCAAGAGTTTCTACCAGCACCTAATCACCTACCTGCTGGTTATTTCCGGGCTCGTCATAGTCAATTTAATATTCTCTCCCGAATACCTATGGTCACTATGGGCAGCTTTCGGCTGGGGTATCGGCCTCGCCTCCCACGCTATTGGCACTTTCAATCTCTTTAACTTCTTTGGCGAAGACTGGGAGAAAAAGCAGGTAGAAAAAAGAATGGGAAAAAAATAAAGGCTGGCTCAGCTACGATTAAACGCAGTCAGCACAAGCTTTACTACAGCTGCCTATTTTGGCTACGGGGGCGCATCTCACCCACGCGCTCTCTCACAAATCGACCCAGCACTGCGGCAGTGTTCAACTTTTTAACAAAAATACCCCTTAAATATCTGTACCTGAAAAATATCTGAGTGTCTTCCCCCCCAGCAAAGGACACAAACCCCAGCATAAAATCTCAGTAACAAATTATTAACACGCTTTTTATATAACAAACCACAACTACAGTACTCAACCCGACAACAGGAACCCTAATGCCCTCCCATAAAATCTCTGCCGGTATCTTATGCTTATCGATCCTTACCCCTCTGGCCACCAACAGTAATGCCAACTCACTTCACTGGCCCGATTATCGAGCAGAAACCATCAGCGAAGAGCATCGTATCGATGAAATTTATTATTTACAGCCCCATAACAGCTATGAGCGGCTAGAGAGTGGGGAAACCTTGACAGACTGGTTAGACAAAGGCTTCCGATCACTGGAGATTGATATTGTAGATCACGATTCCTGGCAGGGAAGCAGTCTCGGCCCCTATGTCTCCCACGGCCAATCAGATATTGGCAACCATATGTGCAACAGTAACGGGGATGATGACCGCCTGAAACACTGCCTAGACGATATTAAATCCTGGCTGTCCAGCAATACCATCGAAGCACCACTAATGCTATATATCGATATGAAAACCAATTTGGATTGGTTTAATGCCTGGTATGCCGATGAGATTTATTTACTAGACCAGTATATCCAACAAGAATTGGGAGATCTCCAGTATAGCTACCAGGATATGTTGACACACTTGCAGCAAAGCTCCCCCTCAACAAACTATCGCAACACACTAAAAAATATTGGCTGGCCCAGTGTTGACAGCTTGCTAAGCAACAATAAGAAAGTGATTGTTGTTTTCACCGGTGGGCAAACAGGCAATGTCAATGACCGAATGGAATCCACCCTGGACAGCTATGACATACATGCGTTCTTGTGCCCAGACATAGATACCGCAGATCCAGAGGAATTTTCTGGCAACATCGACTCAATAGACAGCGATAGCTCACAAAAAATATTCTGTGGTAATGTTCAAGCCGGTGACCACTACCAGATTACTGCCAATGCCGCTTCCGAGAGCAAACAACTGATGCACCTGTGGGATAGCTCTGGCGATTTTAGTAATACCGATTACGGCTATATATTTATCGCAATCGCACAGGGTGCGACTGCAATCGGTATGGACCCAGACACAGTAGCCACCACTCCAGACTATGCCGGCACGACAATTCCTTTTGTCGGGGTAAGAAGAAGCCTACCCGGATATATGCAACTTCGCTCCGCCTCAAACACTGATTTGTGCATGACTGTTTCCCAAGGTTATAGCAATGGCTCCAACCTAAATATGAACCGCTGTGATTCCAGTGATAAGCAGCAATTTGTTTACACTGCCGAGGGCCAGCTCCGCCCCAAGGGCAACAACAAGTACTGTGTTGACTACAATACCGGCTCCGCCGACAACGGCGATAAAATGCATTTGTGGGATTGTGATGGCGGCAACTCAGAGAAATGGCAAATTCAGGAAAATGGCACTATTCAGAACCGCGATGAAGACTGGTCCTACTGCATAGATGCGCCGGGCAATTCAGCCGAAGAGGGTGAACGTCTTCAAGTTTACCTGTGTGACGAAGATGATAAGAGTCAACAGTTTGTATTAGAAACAGTCGACGACTGGGAGCAAGATAGCTTTTAGAATTTTTAGGCCATATCCTACAGAACTTGCCCCCAAGCAAAGGGGGTGTAGCCTCTCGACATAAAAAGCCTATTCGACCGAATGGGCTTTTTATGAAAAAACGACACTTAAAAATAACAAGTATCAAGTTCTGAGCTTGAGAAACATACATATAGCGGTGTTCCTTCCAGTATTTCTAAATCACCAACTCACTGTTTATTGATCATCGACCATTTCCTTACTTCAAGCGCTTGAGCGCAATGACTTGAGCCATCTTGAAGCAAGTACCCCTGCCTGCACCTTGAGCGGCGGAGAGGCTATGCGTGTTGCACTATTAGGTGCAGGGCTCTCAGATGCAAATTCCCTGATTCTTGATGAGCCGAGTAGTTAACTACGTCTAATTCTGGGAATACCGCCATATGAGCCGTAGAGATAATCTTTTCTTATATCTTTGTCATATCTAGGATTAAAGTCTCTTTGCAGCGACTTAAGCTTAGATGACCCATCCCCTTTATCTATAAACCATATTTCATCTCTTCTTAATAAATCTACGTCTAACAATACAGAGTTGTGTGTAGAAATTACTATTTGGGCCATGTGGTCTTTTCGATGTCGCAAGAAAATATCCAGTAACCGTCTAGTCAACAAGGGGTGTAAACTTCTATCAAGCTCGTCTATAAATGCGACTACCACCTCTTCTGACCTCAATAGCTCAAAAAATAACGGAGCAAGTTCAATAAGCCTTCTTGTACCATCTGATTCTTCTTCTAAATCAAATGTGATCTTTTCTCCAGTATCTATACTTTCATGTTGCGTAAAAATCTTAAGCAGCTTCAATCCCCCATCCTTTTTCAAAACCACAGATCGGTTACCTTTGACAACATCAGCAACAAATACTGCTACACCGTTGTCTAGTTCATCCCCTAGATCTTCAAACAATCTAGGTGGAAAATCTAAAGCGGTTTCAGCGTCAACTAACTGAGACTCGATTCCTACAACTGATGGGTCAAATTCAGATAGCACTTCGGTCAGGAACTCTTTAAACTCCTCATCATTGCCTAGCCTAAACTCTACTCCATGACCAATACTCTGTGGTGTAAAGACTCTAATGTACTTGCTAAACCAGTCATACACTGGTTTAAAGAAGTCTAGATTCCTTTCTATACTCTCAGTTAAAAACAATTGATTCTTCCGTGTTCCTTCACCAACAAAATTTAACTTTTGTTTGCCTTCTTTGCTCAGTTTTTCTGCGAATCCACCAAACTCAAATTTATTCTCCTCGTTATTAAATGATCTTGAGAAAAGCAGCTTAGTCTTTGTCTTAGTAAGCTCACTAAGTGTTTCAGATATTACGGCTTCATTGGTAATTGAGAACTCATAAGAAAACATCTTGCTTTCCATTTGAATTTCGAAATAGAAGCAAGAAGGACGGCCCTTACAATCTTGATCTAATTTAAATGCACTAGTCCCAATCGCCCTTTGAGGCCTGACTCCCTTAGTTATAAATTTCTCGGCGAAAGAAAACGCCTTGATAAAGTTACTCTTACCAGAAGCATTGGCTCCATATATGACAGCTGCTCTAAGAAGATCACGCTCCTTCACTGAATGTGACTTGTATAGATGTAGGTCGCGATGAGCTTTTTCCCGTGTTGGAATCATCGAAAATTCAACGGGTTCACGAAAAGAGCTGAAATTGCCTACACGAAATTTTATTAGCATGTTTTTTAACCAGTTAAGGAGAATCTCCCTCCAAGAACATATCCTTTCAGTCTATTTTGGCATATTTTGCGCGCCTAATGAGAAAAAATCTCTTAAATGGGTTGCACTGAAAATAATTGGTGATAATATAACCTACGACTTAAGGAGAAAAAATCTCTTAAAATGACCAAGAGTGGCATGAATACGATAAAAAGCCTCCAGGTATAGAGAAATAACGTTGATAACGTGGCATATGGAGGCTTGGTAAGTGAGTAATCTAGTAAAAATACAGTCCATTCATGGAATCTGCAGAGATATTCCGCAGTGTACAACAGCATTGATCAATCGCTTCTCCCCCTCCCTGTTCAGTAAACACAGCTTGTACAGAGATGGTTCTGCCATCTTGAGTGGTTACATACCCAGTTTGCTTGTTCATCCAGGTTGATTGTTTAAGGCACTAACTTTATGAATCCATTGGCAATTGTGGCCCTAGGAGCACTAGGGATTACAGCAGCGTACAAACTCTTAAGTAGAAGCGAGCAGAATAATATGGCTGATTTACAGAAACAATTTGACACCTTTCATGATGACATCAAACTCTCAAACGAAAAAGAGCTATTGAGAGAAAAGCGAGAGATCCTAAAGCAGAACCTTGAAGCAGCACTGAAAAACAACGATGACGCTCCAAGTGTTGATAAATACCTGCTTCAAGGCTCTTACGCTACCTATACAGGCATTAACCCGGCAAATGGTGACTACGACATTGATGTTGGTGTTTTATTTGACTGCACTAAGGATGACATTGGTGCAATGAAGCTTAAGAAGCTGGTGAAAGAAGCTCTTGAGCATACCAGCAGGTCTCCGGTAATCAAGAACCCCTGTATCACTACTCAGTACATGAAAAATGGGACGCCTGATTACCATGTTGATATGCCTGTCTATGTAAAGCGTGATGATTCAAATGGATATGATCTTGCCTGGGGTAAGAGCGCTTCCTCAGAGGTCTGGGTTCAATCTGATCCCGAGGGTTTGAACGAAGAGATTAACGGGAAATACTCAAATGATAGTGAGCGCTACCAATTTCGGCGTATCGTAAAGTATCTTAAAGCCTGGAAGAGCAAGAAATTTAGCAGTTATACCGTACCGAGTATCGGGCTATGTTTGGCGGCAATGGATCATTTTTCGCCTGAAATAGATACTTATGAAGATACCCCCAATGATCTGATAGCTTTACGTAAAACGATCTCGAACATCATTGGGTCATTTAACTGGGTTGGTATTGATGACAATGGCAAATCGCAATATCGACTGAAAGTTCTCTTACCAGTAACGCCAGGTAACGATGTATTTGAAAAGCTTACTGACCGTCAAATGACAGAGTTAAAAGAAAAACTTGAAGCTCTAAAAGAAGCTTTAGTTTTCGCAGAAAAAGAGGAAAGAATTGACAAGGGATGCAAAGAGATTAAAAAACATCTCCCCAATTTCCCTGTGCCGCCAGTATCGGAAACAGCAAAGGCTGCAACAATTAGTATTAATAACACAGGCTCTTCCTCTTAATGGATCTGGATGTTGCAGTTATAGAAGCGGCTTTTGAGTCGCTTCCCTATATCAATAGCTTTGAAGAGTTCAAGCCGAATCAAGCATTAGCCATACCGGGCAGCTCTCTACCTATCTATAAAGTTTCTGCCCAATACGAAGAAATGTATTGGGATTTAGCTATTAGTATCCCTGATGATTTTCCCTATGTTCTGCCTAATATATCCTTGCTAGTAGATCCACCATTTGCTCCTTTCGGACATCTGAATTGGAAGGGTAGTATTTGCTATAAAGACACTCAAGGATTAGCTGCAGACATAAGAGATCCTGTGAGTGTCCTGAAAGGATGTATAGTAGAAGCACTTGCTACATTAAAAGAGCACTCAGAAGACTCTTCAAGAATGGACCTGCACCAGGAATTTGAAGACTATTGGGAAAGCCTTCCTTCTGACTACTCAACGACTCTATGTTTCTTTGAATTGGGCAGTGAGTTTAAAACGCTTACTGCATTTGAAGATACTAAAAATTCCAGAAAGACAAATAACCCTAATATCTTAGCCGTTATCGATGAAAAGCTAAACGAGAAAACTTTATACGCACCGATAAACAGGATCAAGGGAGCAAAGCAGAGAAAAATACCGTATATACCTCTTATTGATAAAATAGAGCCACCACCCTTACTGTCTTTGTGGACTGCGGAAGATATCATTGATCTTATAAAAAATCATGCTAAACCTAATGTCCTTGAGAAGTACTTTCGTTGGATAGAAAGTGAAAAATGGGCGAACTTTTTTAGCATTGTTTTTTCACACCCCAAGCCTAATGGTGAACTTGCCCTATGGGGAGTGCGTTTTCACCGAAAAGAGAAAGCTCAACATCCAGCTAAGGCTTCAAGTGCAGGCTGGAGTGTTATGCCGCTACATCTACGAAATCAATCGCCTACGTATTTGAAAACACGAGGCGGTGCGAACACCGGCTTATCAGAAAAAAAAGTTCTTTTATTTGGGTGTGGATCAGTTGGATCGCATATTGCCATGAACTTGGCTAAGGCGGGTGTAGGTGAGATGTATCTTATTGATATTGATATATTGACGCCGGAAAATATCCATCGCCATGCACTAGGTGCAAATTTTATTGATTCTATTCAACAGGTCCCCAAGGTGGATGCGTTGAGATGGGAAATTGAGCTAAACATACCAGGAGTCAAGGTTTTAACTGCAAGAGCAAATATCCGCCAGTTCATTGAGGAAATTGATCTGAACAATTACGACGCTGTGATATCAGCAACAGGTGACTTTAGTTCAGAGTTAGCGCTGAATATCCATCACCATGAATCCGACATCAGTACTCCAGTAATTTATGCATGGCAGGACGGATTCGGTATTGGTGGGCATGTGATGCAAGTTGCCTGCCCGGGGGAAAGAGGTTGTTTGGAATGCCTTTACACCAGATCATCGGGGTTCAAGCCCCATCCACGAACTAGCTTCATAGCGCAGGGCCAAACAATAAGTAAGCATATTGGTAGATATAGTGGTGTATTTACTCCGTATTCAAATTTAGACGCTTTACAAACATCAGTTTTAGCAACGCGTGCTGTGGTACGAGTTCTCGATGGGCATCGATCAAATACTATATACAGCTGGAGAGGTGCGTCTGAAGAGCTGGAAGAGAATGGCCACCAAGCATCGGTTTGGTATAAGAAAGCAGAAGATAAACAGTTACAAGATGAACATCGCTATATTGCCAACAACTGCAAAGCCTGTGGATCAGACCATTAGGTTCAGTAAGCCTGATGGGTGCCGGCTAATAATTGATGACCAGGTAGTTAAATCGCTTTTAGGATACCGACAGCTAAAATGCACATCGCTCGAGGGAGGTGGGCTGCTCCTCGGTAGACACCTGCTCGCTTCCACACATATTGCTGTTGATGATATTTCAAGGCCAATGCGAGGAGACCGGAGGACGCGCACAACATTTTATCGAGGCAAAGGACATGAAAAGTATGCTCATAGAAAGTGGCGTGAATCGAGTTCTACCTACGCTTATATTGGCAATTGGCACTCTCACCCAGAGCCCTACCCGACCCCCTCGAAAACAGACATAAGGGACTGGCTTAATGTACTAGAAAATGACACTTATGAGGGCAACAAGCTCTACTTCTTAATTCTAGGAACTAAAGAGCTAGCTTGCTGGGAAGGAGATGCAGGTAGCGGAAAATTAATTAAGCTGGAAAAATACAATCAAAAATGAAAGATATTATTAATTTTTTAAAATCATTCTCCTGGAAGATATTAACTTGGCTTACAAAGCCAGTTAATTTAGTAATGAAGGCAGGTATTTTTTTATGCATGACAGGTTTTGGCGGGGCTAATCTGGCTTCTGTTGAGGCAATGCATAGAACTGCGGATGGCGCGACAACCTTAGTGTCTATAGAAGCTAACAATAACAGCTCCTTCTTAGAATGGGCGTTAACAGGTGTAGGCATTATTGGTCTGTTGATGGTTATTGGGGAATCTATTTACATAATTAAAAAAAGAAGAAAAATACTCAATCTAACTATTGAGCATACGGCGTTAAGAGAAAAACTCGGCAGCCCTTTGGTAAATTCAGTCTCCCGATTGCCTGGTGGTAGTGATACTTTACCAATTGATTTGTATCCATATTATTCAAATAATGTTGTGAGTGATCCCGATGGGGCCACATCACTTACGAAGCATTCGCTTATAGACACGTTAAGGTCAAAAATACAGCAGGCAGGCAGTAGAGAAATTACAATTCACTACGGAGGCACCCCTCCAGTCCCTCTTGGTTTTCTGGCGGGTTATATTCTCGGAAATACTTATAAACTAGTTACATGGGATTATGATAGAGACGAGAGCTCTTGGTATCAGCTGGGAGGATATAGTGATAGCAATAAACCAATTGTTGACCTTAAGGATTATCAAGCTACATCTGAGGTAGTTTTAATCATGGAGATAAGCCATCCAGTTAGCATTGAGGACGTTCGAAAAGTTGCCCCAACATTTCCTTGTATTCGCGTAACAATGCCTGATATTAAATACGATAACATGAGGTCTCTGGAAAAAGTACAAGCTTTCCAATCAGAGTTTCGTGAATTATTAAAGCGCCTAAACAGTGATGGAGTAGAAAAGGTACACATCTTTTGTGCTGCTCAAGCCTCATTTAACTTCTCTATGGGACGGCAAATAAGTCGTAATCACCCTCAGTGTATCGTCTACGAGTACAACAGAACTGAACAAATAAAGTACCCATGGGGAGTCATGATCAACTGCTTTGAATCGAATGGGAAAATAGTGCATGTGAGTGGTGCTACTAGATAGATATGTACCTAAAGGACAAATATAGCTGATTTACCCCCCCCCCAACAAAAAAGGGCATCCTTAACAGATGCCCTTTCTCGTAGAGATTGCTATCGTCATATAACTAACAAAATAGCACATCTAAATACAGCAGCATGTTCGGAAAAATTAATCTAATTCTCCCGCCTCACACTCTCTCCAGTCACCAAAGATGCCATCATCCGCCGCCACCCAGGTTTCATAGGTAAAGGTCAGCTCAGGGATCTCTTTGATGTTGAAAGAGAAGTGGAAACCTTCTGCTTTATCATCAGTGCGGATACAGGGAACAGCGGGCATCCAGGTCTTAAACTCAAGAGACTCCCCTTCACTAATTACCTGCCCCTCTGCCAACCCCTCAAACCAAGGTGTCAAACTATCCAGGTCACCATTGATATGCTGAACCTGAACATTCTCAATAGTGTAGTCGGCATCAGCTGCTGTCAGCGACCACTGCAAATACTCTTCTTCTGTAGCAGAAGTATCCCACTGCAAGCTAGACGGAGTGCCATAAGTCGGGATATTTTCATAGGGCATTGGCAGCCAGAGACTTTCATCCCAAGAGTTGATGTTACGCAAACGCACACCCTTGGCATCGCTTAGCGGCTCAACTTCAACAACAAAATCATATTCCGGAGCATCGTCAATCAAATCCGTGGCGTAGTAGCGGAATACATAGGTGCCCGCTTTGGAAAACACCGTGCCCGTTGTGTTTTCACAGTCATCACTGTCCGGGTAGCTAGTGTGCTCGCCACCCTCCGGAGCACTAATTAACTCGTCGTAGGTATAAACTTCATCGCCATCGGCATCAACCACCACCGGGCGATGCAGCAGAGACATACACGGCAAGATTTGATAGTAATCTTCCCCAGTCGATAAACTGCCCCAGTTACGGGTCCAAGTTACAGCGCGAATTTCCGGTGCGGTATTGGACTCTTTGGCAAGACCATCATCCTCAGAGTAAGTCTTGGCATACATACCGCGATCATCACTTACGATCAGGCGCGCCGTGTAGGAGCCGGGTACATCGGTAATCACCTCTGCTCGACGAAGCTCTCCGCTCTCCGGCTCAGTGACTGCCTCAATCACTGCATTACTTCCATCGGGCTTGTCTACCAACTCCCAGTGGAAAGTCATAAGATCATCATTGGGGTCGCTACTGGATGCATCAAAGACCAGAGCTTCACCCACCAAAACAGACTTGGACTGGGCGTCGACACTGCGAGTAGAAGGATAGCCATTTACGCCACCGATCTTGGCCTCCATGGTTGCTTCCAGGTCCATCTGGTTGGTTCCGTCAGAAACGGTCATGCTTACGCGATAGGTACCAACCACATCCAGCTCTTGGATTTTCTTACCCAGCGGCTTCCAGGAACCAATATCAACCAACTCGGCAGCACTGCCTTCAGGCTTTTCGATCAGTTCTGCATCAATAATTTGCAGGGCATCACCCTCGGGGTCATAGCCAACAAAAGTAAACTCCGCACGAAGACCCAGTTCTTGTTCACCAATACTATAGGATGGGTAGTAACCGGTAGCTTCAATCTCACCAATCGGAGCTTCATTCACTTCTGCTTCGGAGTCAGCTTCGACAACAATCGTAACTTCACGCTCTTCACTTTTTCTAGCGCCGTCAAAAACAAACAAAATCAAATTGTAAGTATCGGCTGCAATCGGAGTGAACTTGAGAGTAGAGGTTGTCTCGCCTTCCAATTCGGGAACCGGAACACCATCAGTTTCGACCGGGCTGAAATCCCACTTCCAGCGGTATTGCAGAGCATTACCTTCCGGGTCATAACTCTCGCTTGCATCCAGTACCACTTCCTCACCGAGAGTAATCGTCTGGTCTTCTGTTACCGCAACGGGGGGAGCGTCACCGGCTGAAACAGTTACCAATACTTCTGCGGGCTCACTGGCAACTCCGTTATAGGTAACAACCAACTCAAGCTTGTAGTCACCTTCAATATCCAGGTGCAAAGTGGCCTGAATAGAGTCGCTATTAGTCAGGTAAGCAGCACTATCCAGAGGCTTTTCAACCAAGGTCCATAGGTATTCCAGGTCCCCTACTTCCCCTGTTGGAGGAGTACTTAAGCTGCCATCGAGCCCCAGAGTATCAGTTCCCAGAATAATACTGTGCACAGGCTCAGTAATCGCCACAGGATTCGGGCTGGTCGCAGTCAAAGTCAGACGATCTGCTTCACTGGTCTCGGTACCATCATCCACAATCAGACTTACTACATAGTCGCCCGGCAGGTCAGCAGTAAATTCCGTGTAGGCATCTTCCGAGCTAGTCAGCTCTGCAAAACTGAGCTCAGGCCACTCAATCAACTCCCAGCGGTAGCTGAGGTTTGCATCCCTTGGGCTACTACTGTCAGTACCATTCAATTGAACAGTGACATCTCCATCAGCCAGGGAGAAGGTCGTGTCTACAGGAGACAGCAAACTGATACTGGCGGTGGGTTTATTATTTGAGCTGCCACCCGATCCACCGCCACCACAGGCGGCCAGTACGAGAGACAGACATAGCATGCCGACAAGGGCTACTGCTCTTTTCATCTGTGGTACTCCAAACAATTAATATTGATAAGTCAGGCTGAGTCTCGCCGTGCGTCCCGGTGCGGGAACAAGGCCAAGGCTCAAGGCATCGATGTAATATTGATCGGTGATATTGTCGACAGTGAAATCTACCGAAAAACTATCGTTAAATTGGTAACTGGTATAAACATCCCAGAGCTGATAGCTCTGCCACAACACCGGCTCAGTAAATCCAGCGCTTGCGCTGTGATCGGAAACGGGATTTCGCTCACCCGTAAAAGTGCCGCGCAGCCCCAGCTCCAATTTTTCCTGGAGTAAACGCAAGCCAAGATGCGCGCTGGCATGCCAGTTGGGTGGGACCATATTATTGATATAACTATCTTCGATACCCCAATTAGCACAGTAATAGCGCACATAACTGCCGATATTACAGGCCTCAATATGGCTGTACTTGGTGCCACTCAGCTCAACTAGCCACCAGTGAGCATCGTATCCAAGATTCAACTCCACACCCTCAAGGTCGAGGCTCTCGATATTGCGCATACGGAAAAAGTCGAAGAGAGCATCCAGCTCTGTCTCCCAGGCATTGGTCTGAGTGCGAGTCAAATAGTCATCCACATGATTCTCAAAGTAGGCAACTTTCACTCGCAGCTGGTGGTTAGCCTCAAATAACTGGCCATTGAGATAATTAATCCCAACTTCATTATTTTTCGCATGCTCAGGCTTTAGGGAAATATCCAGTGCGGGACTCACAGAAAAACCGGTAGTATTTTCAAATAGGCTCGGCATACGCAAGGCTTGCGCATGACGGGCATAGAACTGCAAACCCTTACTCGGCTCCCAGGTCAGAACCACCATTGGTGTGGTACCGGAGTGACTATTGCTATAGTAAACATCCTCACAGCCCCCCTCACCATCGTCCACACAACCCTCGGAATCGGTACTCAGCGGAAGGGGATTATTGTCTTTTGAAGAGAAATGGGTGTAGCGAAGTCCCGACTCCAGAGTCCACTCCGGCCATGGCTGCCACTTCATACTAGTGAAGACGCTGTACTCATCGCGCCTACCACTGCGGGAGCCGGCATAAAAACCTTCAGTTTCAAGGGTATCAGTATCCAAGTCTTCCCACTGGGCTGTAATACCGTAATCCCAGCGCAGCTCACCCATGGGGTAGAAGTGCATACTGTTGGTAATATCCAAACCAAAACGCTGGTAATCATCAGTCCGTGCGGTATTGTCTTCCAGATCGATGGAGTTCACACTTGGAGTATTCAGGTCAGTGACCGAATCAGTATGCCAAAAATTAATACGTAAATCGGCCCAGTCATATTCCACCGGCTGCCAGCGGTAGCGCGCGGTGTAAGTTTGGTTGAGCACATCACTGTTTAGCCACTCCCGCGCCTGGCCGAAAAGAGAAATAACCTGCGAGGGCATCATTTCGCCATAAGTACTGCTATAGCGGATATAGCCCAACTCCAGGCTTTGATCCTTGGGCAGGTGAAGACTGCTTTTTAGCAACCAGGAATCACTGGAAAAACTGGTGTTGGGAATGCGCTCTCCGGCACGGTAAGTGATCTCCCCCAGTTCACTCTCCAGTGAAACTGGGGTTTCGGTATACCAAGCCAATTCTTCAGGCTCACCAATGACAACCTCCGGTGTGGGGCCATCGGTGCCCGCATAGTAATTCCCCTGCTCGCGCTGAGCGTGAGCCACCACCAAATCGCCCCACTCAAAACGCTGGGCGCCGGCAAAGCTCGCTGCATAGCCCTCAAAATCCAACAAACTGGGCCTGTCCATACCGTAATCCGGGGCAAAACTGTCCGGCATTAGGTACTCATCGGTACAGTAGCTAGCAAAGCGGCAGTCGGAGCGGTATGCACTGCGCGGCAGGTGGTAACCAGCATAGGTGCCGGCCTCGGGGGCGGCGGTGTTATTGCCGACACCGCTGACACGAATGCGAAAGCCCGACAATTCGCCGGGTTTTACAACATCTTCAGCGCGCAAAGTACTTACACTGACAACACCGCCGGTAGCACCGGTGCCCTCGGCCCCCATTACCGGGCCCTTATCAATACGCAGTGACCCGATCAGATCCGGGTCGATATAGCTGCGACTGGAAACACCCGAGTAACCGCGATAAATCGTCGTTTCCTGACGGCTGCCATCAATTAAAACAGGCACCCTGCTCTGTCCCTGCATCCCGCGAATATTGACATCCAAGCCGCCCGAATTGCGGTTTTCACTAATCAAAACACCGGGGGTGCCCTGGAAAACATCACCGACACTGGTACCGCGAAAACGCTCAATATGCTCCTGGGTAAGGATATTTACTGAGCCCGCTTCACGAAATACCTGATCTTTTTCATCGCTATCGCGGGTCTCAATCTGGATGCTGTCCAGTACCATCAAACCCTGCTCGCCAGCAGGCTGAATCAACCAGGCACCGCTACCAACTGGAACCGCTTGCAGATTGGTACCGCGCAACAGACTCAACAGGGCCTCTTCTGCACGGTAGCTGCCAAACAATGCCGGAACGGAAATCGCTTCCACCTGACTCTCATCAAAAGAGAGCGTTACCCCAGCTTGGCGCGAGTACAGATTGAGCACGTCACCCAGGTTGCCAGCGGGCAAGCTGAATTCAATCAGTGCGGTATTACCCTGTTGAGCTTGGGCAAAACTCGACACGGGGACTACGGCCAACAACAGTGCCAACAGGGTGGGCAAAATGTGTTTGGGGGCGCGGGACTGCATTTAAGCGGCTTCCTATTCTCAGGTGTATAACTAGGAAGCCGAACGAAAATCAAAAACCCGTAATCTAAATGAGAATTATTTTGTTTTTTTTCGCTTTAACGGGAAATCGGCCACTTTGGGCGTCGCGAAAAGGAAAAATAAGCACCAAAAGATAAATTTTGTCGGCACTATCCGAGGCAGAGGCTAAGAGCAACTGCCTCCAAAATTATCGGGCAAGCACGGAGCCAAAAAGGGAAGGATTGAGAGGTGGGCAACCTCCATCAGCTGGGAAGTTGGATAGCCGCCCACCAGCGAGTGACATAGCGCAGTTCAGCACCTGCGGAACGCGCCAGGGTCTTAAGAATCATATCGGTATCGTGCAGCTGGAAAACACCCGAGACCAAGTGATTGGCCAGTTTGGGATCGCAGCGCAAAAAGCCGCTGCGGTAACGGGACAGCTCCTCAAGCAGCTCGGCCAGCGGCATACGGCGGGCGGACAGTACGCCATCAATCCAGCCACTGTAATCAAACATCTTGCCATCCAAGGCCAGGGCCTCTCCGCCAGAAAGGCGGTAAGCCTGACCCGCTTTCGCGGCAAAAGACTGGCCACCCACCTTGGGAAATACCTGCACGGCGCCCTCCAAAATCTGCAAAATGGTGTGATCGCCACCATTGCGCAGGAAAAAGCGCGAGCCGGCAGAGACTATTTGGCTCTGAGACACAGATACTCGCATTGGGCGAGGGTCGGCAGCACTGGTGAGCTGCATCTCGCCCCGACTCAAAACCAGAGAGCGGTATTCAGCCCCCGATTTCCACTCGATAGCACTGTCAGCGTTTAGCCAGACCTGGCTACTGTCATTCAGGGTGTAGTGGGCCGACTCTGCGCCAGCGGAGAAATCCGCAGAAATACGCGCCACCAACCCCCTGTCATAGCCCACTAAACCGACGGCAAATAAGCCCAGGGCACCCCCACCCATCGTTTTAAGTGCCGCCCTGCGATTCAAGCGGCGAACCTCTGCATCAGTTTGCGCCAAAGTGGCATGCGCCAAACGAGGGGCTCGGCTCGCCGCTTTATTCAGAGGGGACTCCATCCGCTCGAACCGCTGCCAAGCCAGCTCGTGCAGTGGATTAGCCGAACGCCATTGCTGGCACGCATCCCGCTCAGAATCAAGCGCCTCTCCAGACCCCAATCGCACCCGCCAGCTAACCGCCTGGAGCAAAACCGCCTCGGGAATTTTTTCTTTGATTTGATCGGTGGAATCAGACATCAGCTGGCAAAGTCCGTGTGCGCAGGGAGTTATTCATTTTCATAAACAGCGGCATAGCATTTGAGCATGGCCTTGGCGATGTATTTTTCCACCGACGAAAGACTCAGCCCCTGCTGCTCTGCCACCTGGCGATAGGTCAGGCCATCCAGCCTCGCCATTAAAAATACGGTCTTTTCAATCGGGCGCAGACCGCCGAGTAGCTGGTCGATCTGCTCCAGAACCCCCAACAGCTCCCACTTATCCTCCGGGGAGGGCCACTCCGGCTCGGGCAAGCTCTCCAGCAATGCCAAATAATTTTTTTCCAACACTTGGCGGCGAGCCTGATCAATCAACAGGTTGCCCGCTACCTTGGTCAGCCAGGCTCTGGGGCTGCGGATGCCCGCCGGCAGGCTCGGGCGGTCCAGCAAACGCATAAAAGTGTCTTGGGCCAAATCCTGAGCGTTATCAACACCCGGGGTGCGGCGCGCTATCCAGCGAACAAGCCACTCGTGGTGCTCTTGGTAAAGCTCATTAAATCCTGGAGTTGAAGGGGTTTCAGGGGCCAAAACTCAGACCTTGCACTGTATTCTTTTGAGGGCGGGGACTGTAAATGATATCTATTCTCACTTAAAGTGGGCCGGCTAAAAATTTTATATCAATTTGGAATAACCAAGGGGAGTTTTAAAAAAATTTTGATTAAAAGGATGGGTTAATTTCAATTTGGTCCGTCACCCCATACAAAGCCACCGGATTAACCGGGCGGTTATTGTTTAATTTGTTTTGGAAAAAAACCGTGACCAATCCCGCTGAATGCCAAACCGTTGAACCGACAGAGCCCACCTTTTCCGCTTGGCTGAAGGAAGGCACCAACACAACGCACGAAAGCCTCGATAAACGCATTATGTCCCTGTCACCATTTTCCAACCGGGAGCGCTATGCACTGTTTGTTCGCACTCAATCGCGCCTGCACCAGGCGGTATCCGAGTGGTTTCAAAGCGACGAATTAAATAATTTTTTGCCGGGTTTGAAAGAGAGAGATCGCTCCGCAGCCGTACTCCAGGATTGTGCTGATTTTGAGATGCCCCAGAGCGATCTGGACGCTGATCAGCAGGCGGCAACAGAAGTTACGATTGCCGATTTCCACACCGCACTGGGCTGGCTCTACGTGGTCGAAGGCTCCAACCTGGGAGCAGCGTTCCTTCTCAAATATGCGCGCAAGCATCTGGATTTGTCGGAAACTTTCGGGGCGCGCCACTTAGCGGGACACGAAGATGGTCGCGGGTTACACTGGCGCCAATTTAAAACCGCGCTAGACGCGCTTGAACTGAGCGAAGAGCAAAAAGAAACCGCCCTCGAAGGGGCCAAACAAGCCTTTGCCTTTGCACGACAAAATGTCGAGCAGCTGCTAGCGCCCGCTACAGCCTAAATTTATTTTTACCAGAAGTCGGGAGTCGGTAATGAAGATCTGGACAATAATTTTTTTGTGTCTACTAGCTAGCACAACGGCCTCATTACCGGCGTTTTCTCAGGAAGATAATTCGCACTCGAGCGTCCTAAACCACTCAGAAATTGCGCCCGAAAAAAATACAGAAAACACTGTAGCACTGGCAAAAGATCAAACTAATTCACCTTCCCCCAGCGCCGCCAATATCGGCGAGACCGCTTTCAGCGCCCACGATTTATCACCGATGGGAATGTATCACGCCGCAGATATCGTAGTTAAAAGCGTGATGATCGGCCTGTTGCTGGCCTCTGTTTTGACCTGGGCAATTTGGCTGTTTAAAACCGTGCAGCTGGTGATAGCCCGCCGCAAAACCAAACAATTACTGGCAATTCTTATCCAAAGTAAGACATTTGCCAGCGCCGAATCAAAGCTGTCCGGCCAAGCCGGCGGCGCCCTGCTACTGGTGGAAGCCAGCCGCCACGAACTGGCGCTCTCTGCCGACGGTCCGGTTTCTGATGACGGCCTAAAAGAGCGCGTATTAGCTCGCCTCGAGCGCGTGCAAGCCTCACTCGCCACCGATATGAACCGAGGTACCGGCATCCTGGCAACCATCGGTTCGGTTGCCCCCTTTGTCGGACTCTTCGGTACCGTGTGGGGAATCATGAACAGTTTTATCGGGATAGCAAAAACCCAAACCACCAACCTGGCAGTGGTCGCCCCGGGTATTGCAGAAGCCCTACTGGCTACAGCGATAGGCCTGGTTGCGGCAATTCCAGCCGTGGTGATTTACAACTACTTCTCCCGCGCTATTGGCAACTATCGAGCCCTACTGGCCGATATCGTTACCGCATTAATGGTACTGATTAGTCGCGATCTAGACCGCCACCACCCCAATGCGCGCCCCCTCACCGAGCAGTTTGGCGAAACTAAAAAGCGCATAGCTCCCCTGACACAGGGTGTCAGCTAATGGCATTCAATCTACAAGGCGGCAGCGGCGAAGAGCTGCCGGAACAGCACGATATCAATGTCACACCGTTTATCGACGTGATGTTGGTATTGCTAATTATATTTATGGTTGCGGCTCCACTGGCTACGGTGAACGTGCCGGTCAATCTGCCCTCTGCTGCCGCTCCCCAGCAGCCCCCGGCAGATGACCCCAAGTACCTCACCCTACAAAAAGACCTCACCCTCACACTCGGTGAGGACCGAATTATTCAACGGGAGAATTTGGCTACAGAGCTTCAGGCTTATGAAATTGGTACCGAACAGCAAATCTTGCTGCGCGCCGATAGCAAAGTCGAGTATGGAGACCTAATGGATCTGATGAATCGGCTCGCAAACGCCGGGTATCATAAGATCGCCCTGGTGGGGCTGGATAAACCGGCGGCTGCAACCCCATGAGTCTCCTCGCTGGCCCGAAGGCAAGATCGACAAGGCGCCCGCGATTTCTATTATCGCTTATCGCCTTTTGCAGTGCTCTAGCCCTTCACGGGCTGGTCGCCGCCTATTTTTTGTGGCAACCCCAATCAGAGCTGGCGCTACCGCCTGCCGCAGCACCACAGGTATTTGAAGTCAGCATGGTAGCCGCGCCCGCCGCCTCCCCCACATCGCTACCTATCGGCCCACAACAGCAGGAATCCTCTCCCGCTACCCAGCAGCGCAGTGAGCCGAAAAAAACTACCGCACAGCCAGAGCCTGTTGTCCTACCGGAAGCCCCCTCTGAGTTCGCGGTCAAAAAGCCCGAAGAGGAACCTCCGGTAGAGGAGGAAGAAGAAACTCCAGAGCCCGCAGAAGAAAAGGAGATTGCACAGCAGCAGGACTCCACAGGAAATGCCACTGGTGAAACTGTTATTGAAGAGACCTCCGCCCCGCTTGCCGCAGAAGCACCGGAGGCTGAGCAGGCTGCCGCACCTGAGGTGGGGGCGCTTAATCAGCGAGAATCCCAGGCCAGACTAACCTGGCAGAGCCAACTGCAAGCTCACCTGGAACGGAGAAAACGCTACCCGCGCAGCGCACAAATACGGCGGCAGCAAGGCATTCCGTGGGTGCGCTTCACCATGGACCGCCAAGGCAAGGTGCTGGATGTCGAATTACATCGAGCCAGCGGCATCGCGGCCCTCGACCGAGAGGTCGTAGCCCTGGTACGCAGGGCAGAACCGCTGCCCAAACCACCGGAAGATGTCCCCGGCGATCCCCTGGTAATGGCAGTGCCAGTAGAGTTTTTTGTTCGCTAAGCTAAAAAATTCGCCTTGTGAAAGACAATGCACAATATTCGGCGATTGTTCCACAAGGCGATACAGCCAAGAAAGAGGAAATAGTCCACATAATCCGTTACCCTGCACTAGAGCCTCAACAACTCTACTTGCAAAGCCCAGGACCAGTTACTTGAAAACAAGCTAACTCAGTGGACACCTATTGTTATTTTGATGAAACAATGCTGCAACAAGCCAGAAATTAGAGGTACCGAATGAAAGAGCCCACTGAAGACAGTGCAGTGTCCTACACCCCGCCACTGGCAAAGGGCTGGATGCGCTGGCTGTGGGGTGCCGCCGCTTGCTTTTTTATCGCACTGGGCATTATTGGGGCCATTCTTCCCGGCCTCCCCTCCGCCATGTTCATTGTCCTCGGTGCCTGGGCCGCATCACGCAGCTCCCAGCGCCTGCACCAATGGATTGAGGAGCACCACCTGTTTGGCCACCTATTGCGAACCTGGCGCAGCGGCTATGTGAGCCGCCGCACAAAGTTGCTGGCCAGCCTAACCATGGCCATATCCTTAGCTTTTGCCGCTTTCCATATCAGCAATATTTACCTGCTTTGCTTTACCATTGGCGGCATCAGCTGCGGCGCCTATTGGATCTGGTCGCGACCGGAGCCCAAGGCGTAGGGCCCACCCTATCTGCACCCATTTGGCAGCAGACACCCGTAGATTTTAGCGCTATAGTCCCCCGATAAGGATTTGTCTGGGGGACAGGATGTATAACGTAGTACTTTTTTTGCACTTGCTTGGAGCCACAGTTTGGACTGGTGGGCACTTGATACTGGCCTGCACAATATTGCCAAAAGTTTTACGGGATAAAGATATTGCCTTTATTTCCCGATTTGAAAACAGCTACGAGAAAATCGGTATTCCCGCCCTCATTATTCAAATACTATCTGGGCTCTACCTCTCATTTACCCTACTGCCCGATCTATCCCAGTGGTTCAATTTTTCCAATCCCATTGCCCGCCTGTTAATCTTTAAGCTAACACTTCTGGCCTGCACTTTCTTACTGGCCATTGATGCGAGACTGCGAATCATCCCCAACCTTTCCGAGAGGAATCTGGTTTCACTGGCATACCATATTATTCCCGTTACAGTCCTATCGGTTTTGTTTGCTTTTGTCGGCATTTCATTTAGAACAGGGTGGCTGTTTTAGCCAATAGACTCAATGCGATTAGGGACTAAATAGCGATTTCTGGTAGAAGCCGGGCATAATGGAGTACACAATTTGTCTCCGAGGACCTTCTCGACATTATACGCCTATCCAGCGGTTTGATTTACAAAAGCCGCTTTACCCGGCTTTAGGGAGCCCATAAACAGCTCTCTAAACTGTTTTTACCTCAAAATTCCATTTTATAAAGGATAAATATGTATACGGATGAAGACTTAAACTTTGCAGTAGATAAAAAGATCTTCACAGCTGAATCTGTCGCAAGTTTTAGAGCCGCAATAGCTTCTCACCAGCACTCACCCACAACAGATGAGGAAAACTTCAGACTGATTGGCGGCTTCAATGATATATTTATCGTGTTTGCCTGCTTTCTGGTTCTTTTCTCCTCCCTTTGGCTGCTAAATTCACTAACTAGCAGCAACAGCTTAGGCTTACTGGTATTCACCTTGCTATCCTGGGCTATAGCTGAATTTTTTGTGCGTAAAAGGCGTATGGCTTTACCGGCTATAGTGCTATTACTTGCATTTGTTGGTGGTGCATTTGCTCTTACCCTGTCGCTTTTCCCAAAATCTCAAAGCTTTGATTTTGCGTCTTTATCCACCGCCTCTGCTATCGCTAGTATCGCGGCCTATCTGCATTGGCTGCGCTTTAGGGTACCAATAACTATAGCCGTTGGTACTGCAGCACTGATTGCCCTGCTTGCATCTACAGCTATGCTGACTCTCCCCAGTAGCCAGAACTGGATTAGTGCAATTCTATTTTTCCTGGGGCTTCTCACCTTCGTTTTCGCCATGTACTGGGATGCCTCCGACACAAACAGAACAACACGCAGATCCGATACTGCTTTTTGGCTGCACCTTCTTTCCGCTCCGCTAATGATTCACCCCATTTTTTCAACTCTGGGAGTATTCGATGGGTATGAGAGCCTATTCAACACGGCTTTCGTCTTGGCTCTGTACTTGGTGATTACACTGTTTTCACTAGTGATTGATCGACGCGCCCTTATGGTTTCATCGCTAGTCTATGTACTTTATGCCCTTGCCAATCTGATTAATATCTATGGCAGCACAGGCTATAGCCTCGCCTTAACAGGCGTATTTATGGGGGCAGCACTTCTATTACTTTCAGCATATTGGCACCCGGCTAGAAGTCTCTTAGTAGCCAAACTCCCCCCAGCCTTAAAAAAGTTTGTCCCCGCAGGAAAAGTTACATAAGAATCCAATCACACTGATCTCCCCCCAACAGATAAAAAAGAGCTTCCATCGATCAAGGATAAAACTAATGGAACTAACAATTTATCAAGTAGATGCCTTTGCCTCTAAGGTATTCGAAGGTAACCCGGCAGCAGTATGCCCCCTGGAGAGCTGGCTTTCAGAGGGTACGCTGCAAAAAATCGCAGAGGAGAACAACCTCTCTGAAACTGCATTTTTTGTCCGCGAGGGAGACTCTTTTGCGTTGCGCTGGTTTACTCCAGAGGCCGAAGTAGATTTATGTGGGCACGCCACACTTGCAGCCGCCCACGTCCTCTTTACACACCTGAAATATCCACACCAAACCATCCAGTTTGCGAGTAAAAGCGGCCTTCTCTCGGTGCAGAAATCGGGAGCCGCCTATAGTATGGATTTCCCCGCTACCATTCCGGAGCCTACTGAAATACCAGAAGCCCTTGTGGAGGGGCTTGGTGTCTCCCCTCAAAAAGTCCTCTCCGCCTATGACTATATTGCAGTTCTAGAGAGCGAAGCGATCCTAAGGTCAGCAACTCCAGATTTTGTAAAGCTCTCTCAGTTAGATAAGCGGGGGGTTGTGATTACTGCACCCGGGGATAGCGCCGAAGTAGACTTTGTTAGCCGATGTTTCTACCCAAAATTAAGAGTAAATGAAGATCCGGTAACGGGGTCTGCACACTGCCAACTCGCGCCATACTGGAGCGAGCAACTTAAAAAGGATGCACTTATAGCTCGCCAATTGTCCCGACGAACCGGGTTAATTCACTGCGAATTGAAAGGTGACAGGGTCACCCTAAAAGGAGGGGCTGTAGATTACCTCCAAGGGAAAATCAATCTAAAATAATTTGGAGTATAAATTTTAGAAAAATATTTAAGGGGGCGATCAAGGTTGCTAAGAAATTTTTCATGGCTATCTGACACCCCCTCACATTCTCATTATAAACAGACTTATTTGTACTGCGACGGACAACATTTTACCGCAGATCTATCCTGTAGATATTAAGCTAATATTTAAGCATTCCGAAGCACTTAACCAAGCACCACTCGCTCAAAATTTTCTCAGCTATTTTATTCAGCAAAAGGAAGATAATCAGCGATGTAATCCAAGAAGCTATCCATTGGTATATATTTTTCAAAGCCACAATCGGCTTCTTTCTTTGTTGGTAAAACCCAATCACCCGCGATGCATTCCTGAACAGCGTATTGAGAAGCTAAAGAGACAATATAGCGCTGATCTGGATCACTGGGCTCCCCAATTGTCCAACCCAAAAATGTGCGGCTATTACCATCCACTAAACGCGGGTAGCCATCCGCTCCTGTGCCCCACCCCACAAGAGCAGTTAAAGGAGTATATCCAACAATTCGAGCCGGATTCACGCCCAAATCAACCCAGGAATAGGTGTCGGGGTGCCTTGTGTAACGCCTAAAAACAACGTCATAAGTTATTCTGCCCTCTCTTTCTATCGCGACTACAAGAAAGATATTTGACGCCTTACCGGGATTATTACCGGGAAGCCAACTCGGCTTAGTCTTCATATAGCTCGCTCGATCACGTTGAAACCCTGATTTTATAAGTTAAAGATCATTGCCCGGTTATATTTTGAGCAAAATGAAACCTTACATTCTCTGACTACCTTGGCTTTCAGTCTCGCCGCAACCTCAAAAGCACACACTTTTCGGCCCTACCCTGCATAGATGGGGCCAAAAAACAAGCGGCAAATGATTTACCCCCATCAAAAAGCCACCTGCAACTCTGCACTAAAAAAACCAGAGAGTTTCGGTAACATTTATGCAAATAAGTACACACTTACATCCAGGCTAGAAGGTTCAGATTCGCAAACTCCCTGTTAAGCCGATCAAAACTATTCTTTACAAAAAATTGCAGCACATTACACAGAAATCTTTTAAGCCCCAACCCGAATAGATAGAAAACCCAATAACGATTAATGTCACGCCCAAAAAGTGCTTTGCGTCACACTTTTTGCGCGCAATTCGTGCTAAATTCAATACATTCAAGTCGAGGTCAGCTTGATTGATTGCCGGACTAAAACAAGATGGCAAGCTCGCTGTAGGTAGTA
The DNA here is from genome assembly GCF_052466995.1 of Microbulbifer regidiadema (SeqCode). NCBI lineage: Bacteria > Pseudomonadati > Pseudomonadota > Gammaproteobacteria > Cellvibrionales > Microbulbiferaceae > Microbulbifer > Microbulbifer regidiadema (SeqCode). The sequence continues at coordinate 1,511,049 of NZ_CP174297.1, forward strand.
AAACTCCAATCATCTATTGATTTATGCCCAACCGGCTCAATACCCATCAGCAAACAATGAGAAGTATGCCCTCCGCAAAAGGAAGTAATTATTCACTTACAAGTTTTATCTTGAAGTAAATAGATAGAATACAGCGATAGCAAAAGCAATCGCCAAAATCAATCGTAGCTTAAGATCAAGAGAGGCCCCTCTTTTATCCTGGTGTGGTTTGCACAGACAAACCATATTAAAAACCTACGAAAGGGACAAAAAACGGCACAGAAGGGACAGGGAAAGTCGATCTTAAAATATGGGCACCACAGGGAAGGGGTAGATGCAAGGATATTTTAGGCGAAGAAAGCATTCACAACCTAACCTTGCCTCAATTAAGCATTTACAGCGCAAAACTGCAAAATAAGTGCAAGGAATATTATTCTGATAAATTTGGCTAACGCCCCGACAAGCAGAGCTTGAGATTAATAGTATTTAATCGCGCTTGAACACTGTATTTTTTTAGACTCAACAAAAACCCAACGCAGCGATAGCTCTTTAATTATGGCCATCAATGCAATCGACACAACAGCTGACTTTTCTACAACAGAGAGACTTATTTCTATGAGCACTGACAAAAGCAATGACTCCACTCCATTTTTAGCAGGCATGAGCGCTGTTGAGCAGCAATCATCTCTTTCGGGCTCAGGCTCCAAGTCAGTGCTGGGTGAAGGAATTAACTTTCGCGGCGAGCTGATCGGTACCGAGGATCTGCACGTAGAAGGCACTGTCGATGGCACCGTGATTATGGTTGGTCACAACCTTTCCGTAGGCACTGGCGGCGCTGTAACTGCCAATATTCACGCAAAAAATATTGTTGTGGAAGGCACTCTGGATGGTGACGCACTTGCTGATGAGCTGATCGAAATCCGCAACACTGCCCAAGTCAACGGCAACCTGATTGCACCGCGAATCAAGCTGGACGACGGCGGTAAATTCCGTGGCTCCATGGATATGGTAGATACCGACTCCGAAATGAAAGAGCGCCACAAGGAGTTCTCCGATCGTCTGGTACACCCTGATCTGCCCGCAGCAGAAGAGAAGCCCGCGAGCCGCGCCCGCAGCAGCGCGTCTTACACCAGCAGCTCCAGCGTAAATAACACCTCTCGCCTGTCCGATACCAGCGATTACCTCTTCGGCAGCAAAGAGACTGAAGAAGAAGCTGAGGAAAGCTGAGAAAACACTCTCAGATAACCCTCACATGAGCCCCGGTTGATGCTGGGGCTTTAGGGAGCCTCTGAATAATTCCGTGATACCTCTGGCTTGCAGAACGGTTTACAATCAAGGCGCGGCTTTAAAGGAAGGTCTAGTCCCTTCAAAAAGTCGCAACGCAGAGTGTGAACGCTCTGAGAGCCTGCCCTGAAGGCCACAGCTGCACCTAACATCTGCAAGCTTCAAGGTCCGCAGAGATATTACGGAATTGTTCAGGGGTTCCTTAGTTTTGGTATGGGAAATATGTTGCAGCATCATTCGTTTGGCATTGCCGCGTTGGTGGATGAAGTCATTCAGCCAGGTAGTAAAGTTTTAGATTTGGGATGCCTGTCGTTTGGCACTACACAGCCCCTATTGGAGCGTTCCTGCCAGACATTTATTGAAGATTTGCGCAGTCTACTATTGGATACTGCGGCCCTTGACAGAGAATCCAGAGCGGTCCAGCTTTCTGAATATCTCACCAAGAAGCCACCGCGCATCAAGCTTGATGTTGTACTCTGCTGGGACTTCTTCAACTTTATGGAGCCCGAGCTTATCACTAAGCTCATTGAGGAAATCCGCCCTCACCTGAAGCCGCGCACTATTTTTCATACGATGCTGTATACCGGCACTATGCCCAAAGCGCCCGCAGACTTTAAGCGGCTATCCGGCTTCACATTTAATACCGAGCCACTCGACCTGGAGGAAGCACTGCCCACCTATCGTTACTCGTCACTAAATTTGATGAAAACAATGGGCAATTTCTCCCTGCGCTCCTCTCTCCTGCAAAGGGAGGGTATGCGCAAAGACCTTATCGAATTGATGTTTGAGTATGGCAATGTAAAATCACCAACTTCGATGATGGCCAGCGGTTCATCGGCAGCCGTATCGGCTTTTCAGAAAAATCGCTTAACTGAGATTCCTTTAACCGCTCTCAATACCGCCCTAACTCACGCCAAGCGCTCGCCCGTGAGCAAGGTTCTGGATATCGGTCAGAAAGCCGGCCGAAACATGGAGCACCTTCAGCGCGAGGTCGGCGAGCTATTTATCTCTGATTTTTATTCGTCGCTTGCCTGGCAACTCAGCCGCAAAGCGCCGTTTGCAGAGGCCGTTCAAGCTGCTTTGCGACAGGCAACCCTACCAAAGGATCTCGATTGTATCCTGTTGTGGGACCTGCTCAATTTCTTTTCCGCCGAGCAGATAAAATTTATCACTAAAGCCCTGTATCAACACCTGAGCGACGGTGGTGTAATGCACTTTCTGCTATTTAAACAAAATAAGCTGCCCGTCAACTGTGGTGTGTTTGAAATCCAGAAGTCGGGCCAGGTCGGAACCTATATTCACCCACCGGGCAGCAAGCAAACCCAGCTTCGCACGATCACCGATGTTGTGAAGTCCCTGCCGGAAATGAAAGTACTTGGCCAGGGGACCGGGCGAATACCCAACGGACCTTTTTATCACGAAATAACAATGCAAAAAGTTGTAAAGGATAAATAATGACCCAGTTTTTTTACCACTGGTTAACCAAGTTGTCTGCGGAACAGGTAACCGACACCTTTCTTATGGTCATGCTTGCCCTTGGCGCCATTGCCATAATCCTCTACCCTTTAGGCAGGTTCCCCCGCTTCGTCAAGGAAACCCCCTCACTGCTAACTGCACTGGGGATTCTGGGTACTTTTATCGGTATCATTATCGGTATCTATGGTTTTGACCTGAACGATATTGACACCTCAATTTCAGAACTGATGCAGGGCCTGGAAACCGCCTTTATGACCAGCATCCTGGGACTGTTCCTATCCCTGGTGCTGCGCACTATCTTTCAAATATTCACCAAAGAGCAATCTTCGACGGCCACCGCAGATGATATCCTGCAAGCCATCAATGGCCAGCGCGAAGACTTGGCGAAATTCCAACAGCAGATTAGTGACGAAGTCCTGCAATCACTCACCGCTGTCGTGGAGAAGTTTAATAGCGGCTTGAATGCCCAAATGGGGGAAAACCTACAGCAATTCACTCATCAGCTAGAAGCCGTATCCCCCACCCTGCAAGCCCTTATTGATCAGCACCAGCAGCACGCAGAACTGGCAACGGTTTATCGCGATCAAACTGCGACTCTGCTCAACGAGATTAATGGAGCCCAGGAAAACCTCCTGCTATTACACCAACGCATCACCGAACTGCCAGAAATCTTCAACGTGATCCCCACACTGGTAGAGCAACAGCGCAACCACGCAGAGCAAATATCCATTATGCTCAACGAACAGCAAGCTTCCATTGAGGTTCTACAGCAGTCGGTGCCGGATATTGCACCCAAGTTTGAGGCCCTCAGCCGGGGTATTGATCAGGCGCAGCAACAATTGAGCGCCCAGGTATCCAACCTGATCTCCCTAAGCAAGACCCAGGCGGAAGTCTTCGAGCAAAGAACCAGTAAAGTGGTGGCGCTGGCCGATGTAGTTACCAGCATGGACCCCAACCACTTCTCCAAAGCAATCCATGAAACGGCAAACAGCCATCGCGAATCCATGGCCGAGCTTGCCCAGCTCATCGCCAAAACTCACCACCAGATGATTACCGAGTTATCGCAGGTTATTACCCACGACCTCAGCAATGCGGATGTCAGTATTAAGCGCCAGTACGAACTGCTGGATGAACGCCTGCGCGACGAAGTGGAAAGCGTTATGGCTGCGATGGGTGATGCACTGGGCACATTGAGTGGCGAGTTCTCCCGCGACTTCCGCCAGCTAATCCAGCAAATGCAGCGTATCGACAGCCAAGCCCAACGGGTTACCGGAGCTGCGCATGTTTGACAGCACACAGGCCTGTAGTGAGTCCAGCGATAGCCAGTGGATCAGCCTATCGGACATGATGGCTGGTCTGATGATGGTATTTCTCTGTATTGCTGTCTTTGTGATGCGCTCCCTTATCGACGAGCGCGCCAAGATTCGCGAGCTCGCTGAGTCTTATCGGGACACCCAGTTGGCCATCTACCAAACTTTGCAACAGGAGTTTGCCCAGGACTTAAACCGTTGGGGCGCCTCGCTGGACAAGCAAACTCTGGCCATCTCATTTAATAACAGTGATGCCCTGTTTAAGACCGGAGACTTTACCCTGAGCGACAATGCGCGTGAGATTATGTCTTCCTTTGTACCCCGCTACATCGAGGCCCTCACGCCCTATATGAATTCCATTGCCGCAATCCAGATTGAGGGGCACACCAGCTCCGAATGGGGCGATCAATCCGCACCGGAGGTAGGTTACTTCCATAATCTGAGACTCTCACAGCAGCGCTCCCGCGCGGTCATGCAATATGCCCACTCACTACTGCCGCCACAGCAAGCCGTCCTAGTTCGAGCCAAGGTCGCCGCCGTAGGCTACTCCTCTGCCCGTCCAGTACTGGACAAGCATGGTGTCGAGGACCCAGATCGCTCCCGCCGGGTTGCCTTCAGGGTCGTCAGGGATTCTGAAAGTCATATTCTGCAAATCCTTGAGGAGGCTCTGTGAACCTCACTAACTTTCAGCCCATCCAAAACCGGCAAACGCTTATTACAGCAGCAAGTGCCATACAGGTGCCCGTAGAACGCAGCGCAACTAACGATAGCACTTCATTTCCAGCCGGTAAGCGCCCATTGGCACAGCGGCTGGCTGAAATGCCTGACCAGAACAGCCTGGCCAGAGCGATCCGCACTGGAATACAACTCGATTTCAGCGACTTGGGCAGCGTCACTGTAGCCTGGCGCTATCGAGGTATTCCAGTTTTTCTATTTGGCCTGGAGCAAACGCCGGATTCTTTTGGCCTAGTCCATATTTACCCCAAGTGCCCAGTAGTAAACAACTATAAAGGTCCCGCTTGGATTAGCAGTGATTACAGTGCAGCCCGCAAAGCATTTCCCCAGGATCAACTAAAACCCTGCCCTCACTGTCTGCGCCATCTTTACAGTCACAATATCCCCGATGTGGTCCGCAAAGACCGTTTCGGCAATGTGATAGATATCGACTGGCTCACCTATACCCGTTACTTTGCCAGTAATATTTTTAACCGACACTCTCTTGTCTGGTTAAATGGTGAGCGCCCGCAGAAGGTAAGGTCGGTATTCACTCCTGAAGCCCCAAAATACAATTGCTCTATTTGTCAGTGCGATATCAAGGCCGGTGGATGGGCACTGAAGCAAGAGCTTGCCGAACGCAGTAGTCTCCCAAAGGAAATCTGCCTACTCTGCGCAGAGAGACGGGCCCGCGCCATCATACTCGCCCCTCCCCAAGCCTCACTAAGGGCGGCAACTCTGCGCTATGAATCTCTGGCAAAACAACTAGGCAGTGAACCTCAAGCCTCCTGGATGATCGCAGAACAGGTAGTCCCCGCATCCTGGTTACCGCTTATACAAAGACTCAAATCCCTGATGGGCCCACCCAAAGTATTTCAGGTAATCGCCCCCAGAGTCTTAGCCGTCCTATGCTGGCCCAATCTGGGCCGCGCTATCATTGCCGATGGTACCAAGGAGGCAAAGATACCGGCGAGTTATTCCGTTTGGCGAAAGGCTCAGATTGAGCGGGAATTGGGACTCAGCAACTAGGGAGCCTCTGAATACTTCCGTGATGCCCCTGACCTTCAGAGCAGCTCTCGATCAAGGCTCGACTTCACAGGGCGGGCTAGATCTTTCAAGAAGTCGCAACGCAGAGTGTGATGCTCTGAAAGCCTGACAGGGCGAGCTCTGAAGGCCATAGCTGCCACCTGTAACAGCTTGCTTCTGCCACTTATCGGCTCATTTCCATCTTATAGCATTCCCAGGGCAAACGCCCTACAGCCCCCTCCTTACACAAGCGGTGCCTCTGGGAGGTATTAACCGCTCCTTTGTTTTGACCTGTTAACTATGATCTGTGTAGCGGAAGAGCCTACTAAGGTTGGTCATGCGGTACATTTGCAATGAACATGCAGAACTTTGCCAGGAATCTGATCCGTTTATAGTGCAATTACCCTGATAGCACTTCCCACCTATAAACCAGCCCAAATTAGACTCCACCCCTTATAAATTAAAAAACTCACCTATATTTATAGACGCATCAAGCCCACGCTAAAGGTACCCGACTTTTTGATCGCTATGCGACCACAAAGAAACTGCTCAAAAAATTCTTGAAGTTTTTTCACCTCAAAGCGCTAAAAGAATATCTACATTGGAGATAGCAACCATACTGATCACTTTTATACTTTTGCACACAAAATCTTTCAGTAATACGTTACCATTTTTCACAAACCTGTATCCAGCTAGAGCAGAATAATCATCATACAAGTATCAAGCGAATTAACCAACACTCCCATCACACAACCCCACTCGACACTATCATCCCTGAACCCAGGGATAAAAGTAAAGCTTCACAATGAATACAGAAAACATAAAAAGATGGATTTTTTGCACCCTGAGAAAGGCAACACCAAGGATGACAAAAAACCAATAATCGAAAAATTTTGAATTCAAGAAAAAATGTGAAGCTTGTAGAGTTTATTGCTTGAATCCAATTTTAATGCAGAGTACCTTAAATAAAACTATTCATCTTACGCAAACCAAACCATGATAACTTCTGTATTTATAGTTGCACCAAACTAAAAGGTACTACTCAAGGAAGAAAACATCGGGCATATCAAGGAAGAAAACACCGAGCTCACTCGACTCTAAGCTAGTCGTTTAATAGCAAGATGGAGACATAAAATGCCAGTAAATAATATAACACTACAAAACGCGAAAGACCGTGTTCGTGCTACATTACAAGCCGGTGGCCTAGTAATTTTACAAGAACCACATAACGATGTACCTCACGGGTTTTCCTTTGCCGCTGAAGCTATAGCAGACAATAGCGACCAACCTCACTCACTGTTCGTTGAGGCACCACATGAAATAAAGGCTGCGGGAACTCTGGCCGCCTATCCTCAAAGGATAAAGGACTATTTCGCAGGCGGTGTAACAGACACTGAAACGTCAACATTATTAATCAATATAGCCACGCGAAAAAGTTGGGATATCGCCTGCGTAGATTCATGGCGAGGCAATGGAGAATGGAAATCTTCCGAAAAACGTCAAAAGCAAATAGCCAGACGCCTTATCCACCACTTTAATATAGGCGGGCGCCCAGGAGGAATAATTCCCATAGGCTCTGCGCACGTCACAGGGTTAAGAATGGGAAGAAATATGATTGGAGGCCGACGTGTTGCCCGCACAATAAATACGCTTTCAAATCAAATCCCTGACGATCAGGCTATTAATTACCAGGGTTACTGGGGTTTAGGAAGATATATCGCCGGGCGCAACTTACCAATGTATAAATTCACTGCTAGCGGAGACTACTCGCACATCAGCGCACCAAATGCAACTCGAGATCTACACATACAGTTTGTTCCCCGTGATAGAATTTTTCGGGCTGCAAATCTTGCAATCTAGGGAACCATTCCTCCCTAGTGGTCCATGCGGAAAGTAATGAAACTAATGGTGGACTGTCCGTATAATGTATTTATTATACGGACACTAAACCCTTTCAGGTTTCTGATTGTGAGGCGCCCATTCTGAACAAGTGGTGCCACTCAACACCCCTTCCATATGGGCAAGTTATACGAGCGAAGGATATTCTTCCGCTCAACGAAAGTATGATTCCTATAGATGTAGCTATCATACAGCGAACGTCACCGATGACTGCTCATCGGTGACGAAGCCATTTCGAGCAGGAAGATATTGAAGAACTACACGAGCCTGCTCGTAATGATCGGCCAACTGCTAACAAAAAGGATGCTTTTAATCGAGTATTTTTTAGCAATAAAGCGTATACCCGAAAAAGCCTCACACTGGAATATTGATTTAATAGCTAAATACGCAGAGGTGCGTCATGGCAGGTTCAGCAGATCTGGAAAGCAGTTGACCTAAGACCCCACCGTCTAAAACATTCAATATCAGCAGCGACCCTGCATTCCCTAAAAGGATGGCAAATAGAATAACCAGAAAGACTGATGCATCTTTGGGTCACGAGCTTTCTCTTTATTTTTGGTGGATCTGACGCACTGACAATTGTTGCACCTACGATACCGCTTTCTTTCAGCGGTACACCCTTTTCTTTGAAGCGCCTATTAATCACCACAAAGCGCTGACTTCTTAGACCTCCATCTCCATACGCAATTGTTTAATTTTTTATTACAGCCGATCCAATTCAGCGCTCTTATCAACGTCCAGCCTTACTTCTCCCCTTCTACTCATTTCCTTTATTCAATATCCCAGATTGTTGACGCTGACTCCTACAGCCTCTACGACCTTAGAAATAGAACACCTTTGTTCAGCAACTAGAGCTTCTGCGCCTCTCTTGTAAGCCGGTGTATACCTGGTATATACCTTTTGTTGTTATACTTCATCTCGCTTGGCAGTTTTACCTTATTAGCGAAGTGTCCGAAAGTATTAAACCACTTTATACCCCAAAGGAAAAAACATGAAGTTTCATGAATTTGGCGACCCTGAAGGTGTACCAGTTGTTTTCTTTATGGGCACACCGCAAAAGGGGGACTCCGGGGAAGAGTTCTCAGATCTCGCCAACAAATTAGGCATTCGCCTTATTTGCCCCACCCGACCTTGGTACGATAATTTTAGCTCTGAGCCATCATTTACCCTGTGCTCCGAGAAAACAATTGAGCACTTGCAGAGCAATGGTATTACTTCTTGCCACGTAATTGGTGGCAGTGGCGGTGGCCCATTCGCAATGCACTTTGCAACCAATAACGCCAAAGCTGTTTGCTCTTGCTACCTTGTAGCGGCTATGGGAACTCCCGATCTCTTTATCGAGAAGGTCACCTCGCCACCCACAGTGCAACTCTTGGAACTCTTTAGGGCCAATGACTACAATTCAGCGTTAGAGTATATGATCTCACTGGGGACTCCCCGAGATCTAGCCCATGGTGCATGGTCAGACTTCAAAGTTCTGCTGGGGTCATGGGACTCAATTGTGTTTGAACATTCACCTGTAGTATATATCCACCACAGTGAAGGTGATGAAAATGCCCCCATAGATAGTATTCGCGATCTGGCAGAAAGATTACCCCAGTCTGAGATTCGTATTTCCTCCTATGCCAGCCATGTAGGACTAGCTGAAGACAAGGAGTTCGTTGAATTTACTCGTATCTTCAAAGAGATCGGAACCCTGTCAGGAACCGCAAGCCAATAAAGTGATGCAGCCACTTTTAGGCCATCAGTACCGCATTGATTGAAATAAGGACCCCTTCAACATCAAGAATTTAGAGATAATTGTCTAAAAACACTTTCCGCCTACTTTATTTGGTTACCTTTTTACTAGTTGCCACTGGGGCATATGCCGTGAAAACATATCAATATACCCTATACGGCATAGGGTTAATTTTGGGACTTGCACTCCACCTAGCCTTAGGTAAGGCTAGGCTAAAGAAATACCGCGCCCCCTTATTTCAATCTGATTTTTACCGAGCACATTAATCTGTGCTACAGAAACCTTAATTCCATGCCCGATTGCAGCCACTTCGTATCTGACAGGAATACAGGGCCGCATCTCTATTGCCAGCTTATCTACCACACTACTATTAAACATAATATTGATAATTTGCACATTAAAACTGCGGCAACTCTTTCTGAAGAGAAGAAAAATACAGAATGGATAAGGATATATTGAAAGGAGCTGGATTGCACTTGCAGGCTCATCTTTAACAAAACCATGTAAACCACCATACCCCAAGCTTAACTGAAAAACCTACACCCCCTACGATTGCCCAGTTAAATATCAAAGACATGCATAGCACACTAAAATTACACTTCAGATTGGTGAGAAGCTTAAAATGAAGAAGTTAATTTTTACAGCCGTCCTCCTCTGGGGAACAGGTACCCTACCTGAAGACATACCCATCGCCGAAAACTCTCTTCATAGATTAACCCCAAACGGATATATTGTAACTGATAAAATTTATGGGGATTTAAACGGGGACAACAAAGAGGATGTCGTTTTACTAATAAAAGAATCTCATAAGGGAAAACTCCCCGACAATAAGCGCATCACTGAAGTGAGAAGCAATAGACGTGGTGTTATTGTGGCGTTCAGGAGCCAGCAGAAATATGAGACTGCAACAAAAAACCTCAACTGTTTTTCTTCTGAAAGCGAAGACGGGGGCACGTATTTTCCACCTGATCTTGATATTCGTATAGAGAAAGGAAATCTACACTTCCATTATCTGCACGGTCGCTATGGGTATTGGAGTTACAGCTTTCGCAATCGGGATAACGATTTTGAACTAATTGGCTATGAGCATAGTTTACACAGAGGTCCAACGGTGATCAGTGTAACCAGTATTAACTTTTTGACCCAAAAAAAGTTGTTGAAAGAGAACATCGGTGAGGGCCACGAAGAAAGATTTAAAGAAACCTGGAGCAGCCTCACACTTGACAAGAGAATAAGGCTCAGTGAAATTCACAGTTTCGACTCTCTAGACATTGAAGCCTTGATAAACAGCAACAACTAACGCATTCGTACTACTTCAAATGTTTAGCTCAAATACTTGAATATAACAACAATAGTGATTTGTCACCCCCAACCTGTAAACTGCCCCTGTTAACAACATAGGACTACTCGACAATTTATCACTATCAACCCCTCAAGCTGGAAGATATAAAAATATTATCGGATTATACTCACCATGAAGATTCTAAATTTAGCATTACTTATTGGTTACTTGTCATTTTTTATAGCTTCTACGGCAGCAGAAGAAGTCAAGCTCAATGACTCCCTCTCCCTCCATTACCAGCAAGCGGGCAGCGGTGATACAACGATTATCTTTATCCCCGGCTGGATGATGTCAACAGAGGTTTTTGAACATCAGCTCGCACATTTCAAGGATTCACACAAATACCGAGCCTTGGCTTATGATCCTCGGGGCCAGGGTAAGTCATCTAAACCGGTCGAGGGTCACACCTACCAACAACATGCGCGAGACTTGGCGCTACTGATCGAAAAGCTAGAGCTTGAGAATATAATTCTCGCAGGTTGGTCCTATGGCGTAACCGAGCAGCTGGCCTACCTGAATCAGTTTGGCTCTAACAACATCAAAGCCATGATTATGATCGATACTGGCCCGGACATTGCTGGGGCCAGTCGAGATGAGTGGGTTTGGTATCTAAACGATGATTCTGATGGATATTCACGCTGGTTTACGGAGGGCATTATTGAAGACCGCGACACTGTGATCTCAGAGTTCGTCAAGTGGATGCTTGAGAATCCCACTGCGGAAAATGTTGCCTGGATCTCTAATATCGCCAATCAAACCTCTAGCAGCGTTGCCGCAATTACCAACGCTACTGGTTTTTATCTCGATTACAGTAAGGATCTCATAGCCCTTGAGGGAAAAATTCCCATGCTATATGTGGTACGTGATGAAGTGAAGGAAGTGGCTGACAAATGGATCAAAGCCAATACCCCCTCCGCCACTACCGCTTATATGGGGAAACATATGATGTTTTGGGAAAGGCCCGATGAGTTCAATGCAGTGATAGACCAATTTCTGAAAGATATGGAAACCAAGTAAGATCACAGTTATTTTTTCCGCTTAGCTCCGGTCTGACGGGGTTACTCCTGTCAGACCGGGATTGTTGCGCAACAAGATGGCAACATCGACGCCTATCGATTCAAAGCCCCGCCCAGAACCCTACCCCACCTAAACCTCAAGAGATAAGCGGCCATCTTAAGCCCCTCTACATCCCCTGCATTCCACTAAATCAGGTGCTTGACAGGCAACGGAGCAATAAAATAGATTGGAGTCATAAAATAATAAATTGGCAGTTATACCTAGCACTGATGTCCATATATGTCAGTTAAATCATCTTTCCGTTAAAAACACCCTATAACCCAGGCAGACGCAGAAGCCACCACGCCATTCCCGGCCAATAAACTTAATTCTTATTTCAAGTTTTACCGAAAAAATAAAATCTACATGGAGGATAGAAAATGAGAAGCCTGTTGATAGCCCTGCTAATTTGTTTCCCGATAGTGGTCAATGCTTCAGAGTTTGTGCTTGCGGAAAAACTGAAAATCCATTCAAAATTTCTCGGTGAAGATAGAACTATTCTGGTAAAGCTGCCTGAGCAATATCACAAAATCGACAAAAAGTATCCTGTACTCTATATACTCCACGCACAATGGGACATGCTTTCCAGCCTGTCTACGGTCGATTTATTAGAGGGACAAGTACCCAACTTTATTGTGATTGGCGTAGAGGGAATGGGAAAAGAACTGCGCCCAGATCAGGGTAAATCAACCGCTTTCTCAGAGTTTTTAGCCAATGAAGTGGTGCCCTATATCAACCACAACTATAACACCGCAAGTTTTAGTATTTTGTCCGGGCACTCCAATTCAGGCCGCTTCGTTTTGGACTATTGGTTAAATAACAAGGCCCCATTCTCACAGTACTACGCTTTCAGTCCATCATTGGAGGACGGCTATATTACCGGGCGCGTCTCCGATTTAGCGCCGAAAAACCTACAGGCAATGCCCCCACTAACCGTTACCATTGCTAACGAGGGGGAGCATATGCAAACTCCATTCAATCATTTGAAACAGACCCTCACGGACATCTCCGAAACCCCCTTTACTTTCAAAAAGTTCCCGCAGCAATCCCACAGAACAACCAAACACCACTCCATGCAGTTTGCCCTGCAACATACCTTTGAGGGGTGGGAGCCCTCTTACGAACTAAAAATGAGCGGGTATGACAATCTGACAAAACACTATCGAGGCCTGTCTGAAAAGTTTGGTTTCCAAGCGCTGATCCCCACCAATACCCTACAGCGATTGATGGCCCACTATGCGATTTCCAACTCTGAAAATGCCGCCAGCGAACTGGAGCGGCATATTGCCTATACCGTCAAAGAAATCTCAACAGGGGTCGAGGCCACTATCGAGGTAGCGGATTATTTGCTCAATAATGGTCATGCGGAGGCCGGCAAAACCATACTAGAAGAGATGTGTCATCAGACGAAAGAGCATCCCCGCTGCCAGAGCTGACGGGGCTTCGTATAAATTTTCTTGGTGTGAAGTAGGTCGACTAAAGGTTGACGAGGAACTTACCCGCAAGGAGAGAAGGGTGCCCACTCCATCAAACTCCAGGAGTGGGCTCTGATAATAGCGAGATTCGCTAGCGACGTGCGGCGAAAATGCCCCCGGTCATAACCGCCAGGGAGGAGAGAAGCCCAACACCCACCAAGCTGTATAAGCTTATGGATTGCTTGGCCATTTCGGCAACCGCCTCAGTAAACGGGAACTGCCAGGCAACAATTAACAACGCCGCCGCCACGGCAATGTACTGGGAGTAACTGGCTCGACGCTTCGAGCGCTTAGGCTGCACAGGCAGAGCCGCCATTACACGGTCACAAAAGCCATCGTTATCCAAGTGGGGCTCATTGAACTGGAGCTGTTCACTCAGCCAGGCGTCAAATTCCTGGTCGTTGCCCTCTAATGCCATTTCACTCAAGGCATTACCCTTCGTGTTGTGCTGTTCAAAATTAACCATTTACCACCTCCTCACGCCAGGGCTGTAGCAAGCTGCGCAGCTTCGCCCTGGCACGATTGACATGGGATTTTACCGTACCAAGCGGCAATTTCATAATACCTGCCGCTTCCTCATGAGAAAACCCTCTATGCATACACAGATGGATGGCCTGGCGCTGGGCATCGCTCAGGCTATCCATCGCGGCAGTGAGGTCCCGAGCCATTCCCAGCTGGCGGGACTCCTCGATAGTTTCATCGGCCTGGGCCCGGTCTACCGCATCTTGATCCACATCGGGCATATTCTTGCGCTTGTGGCTCATGACGAGATTATAGGCGATACGGTACAGCCAAGTGCTGAAGCGGGCATCCCCCCTGAACGCCGGCAACGCCTTATAGGCCTTAATAAAGGCCTCCTGCGCCATATCGTCTGCCAGACCCTGGTCCCCATCACACAGCTGACGGAGCGAGTATCGCAGCTGTGACTGATAGCGACGAACCAGCTGGGCGTATGCCCGCTGGTCCCCGTCTTCGACGGCTCGTCTGATTAATTCCTCGTCATTGAGGTCCATACTCGCCTGTCCTATACCTGCTTGTTATCAAGCTTCCAGTTCACAAAGCGAGCCACACCGATAAACAGAGGGATCAAGCCGAGACTACCTACTCCAATATCCGCGATAGCCGTGAGGGAGAGGAATATTGCCGCCCCCATGGCCATCAGATTAATACCGCGATCACTGGAGCTACTGGCCCCTCGGTCCTCAAGCAGATCTATCAGTTCCGGGGGCACATCTCTCCCATCGGCGACCATTTGGTTGATATTGTTCATCACCAATTGCTTCTTGCGATAACTCGTGCGTGTCACCAGCCAGACGATAAGTACCGGCATACCAAATACGCAGAGCAGCGCCACTACGGGAACAATGGTGGTGGCTCCAAGCACGCTGGCAGTATCGCCATGATTTGAATCGTTACTGTGCCAGTCGTAATGTTCCCGGTGCCTGCCGCCCAAATCCAGGTCTCCGGAGAGGCTTATCTTGACGTTATTCGGCACCTTATCCAGGGTCTCATCGGTAACCTGGCCGTCAATATCCAGGATGCCCTTGCTTTTCAGCCGCTCAATAATTTCCTGGCTCAGAGGGCCGCCAAATTCCTGCCCCAAATCAACCCTTACCTCGCTTCGCTCACCACCCTCTCCCTCGGATTTGATCGTAAGCACTCCATCTTCGCGCATAATGCGCACACGGGTTTCGGATTCGGCAGCTTCCACTCCGGGCGGCGCAGGGGGCTCGGGAATCAATGAGTCCTCCTCTTGAGCCCAACTACCCGCACTTATGCTGGATGCCACTATGGCAAACCAACAGCAGATGGCTGCCTGGAAAGAAGATTTATTTCTCGCTCTCATTACATACTCTCTAATCATTTTCATTATCAGTGTTGTGAACCGTCGTTGGGGGGTAGTGATTTACATCACCATCATTCGAGCTTTAGAAAAGGGGTAAGCCATTCCACCTCGAGGTGGCTTCTCCTCAGCGATACGCACTGGAGGTAGCCGGTTAACCTCTCGACTCCTATCGGTACACTCACTAAGCCTCTCTAGCATTTGCCGATCAATTTTTTGGGTGAGCTCACGGTGAATCCCATCCTGGGAAATAGTTAGCTCAGAGGCTTTAACCTGCCCCACTTGCAGGACCGCCACTACCAGTGATAAGGCGGCGCAAAATTGTACCCTTTTAGTTGATCTCGCAGTAAACATTGTGATCTCCCTTTTTTCCCTTGTACGCCACTATGACGAGGCGGGGAGCGCACTTGGATGCAGCCGTATAATTTTTTTTACACGAACAATTAGAACCCTCTTCTAATAACACCTCTTAAACTGGAACGATTCAATAAACACTGACGACAGCGCGGAAGGAGAACTTCTATATGACAACCCCTGACGACATCCTTATTTTTTGGTTTGGCACTGCCGGGATTCGCGGCAACACCGTTACACCTGGGAAACAGGACCTGTGGTTTGCCGCCACTTCTGAGGTGGATGCCGATATCAAGACAAGATTTGGGGCGGTTACCGCATCGGCTCTACAGGGAGAATTGGACCACTGGCGGCACACTTTGGCTGGCGAGCTCGCTCTATTACTGGTCTGTGACCAGCTATCCAGAAATATTTATCGGGGTACCCGCCGGGCCTTCGCCGGAGATCCCCAGGCCCTGGCGATTACAGAGGCGCTGATTCAGCGCGGGGAAGCCCCCGGCCTTGGGCTCTACCAGCAGATATTCCTGGGTATGCCGCTGGAGCACAGCGAAGACCCGGAGATCCAGCAACGCTCGGTAGACTACTTCAAACAGTTGCAGCAAACCTTCGCAGGCGACAAAATTGCCGCACCCTATCTCGACACTCACTATCGATACGCCCTCGCCCATCAGGAGGTTATCGAGCGATTTGGGCGCTTCCCTCACCGCAACGCGGCTTTGGGTCGCATTTCCACTCAAGCAGAAACAGAATGGCTGGCTCAAGGGGGCGGCTTTAAATAATGGATTTACTCAGTTGGTTATCTCTCGCGGGGATCTGTGCCCTCGGCGCTATGTCACCGGGACCGAGTCTTCTTATCGTATTGCGCAGCGCCTCCTCAGGCCTGCAACAAGGGCTGGCTAGCGCTATTGCCCACGGAGCCGGGGTGGCGATTTACGCAATCCTCACCGCATTCGGCCTGGCGGTGCTGATCACCAGCTCCCCTGTTCTGTTCAATATTCTACAGTGGGCCGGTGCGGCCATGCTGGTCTACCTGGGCTGGAAAGCCCTCAGTGCGCCCTCGCCTGACGCCAGTGCCGCTGTAGTGCCGCCCCCGCAACAGAGTCTGAAACGCTCTATCGCCCAGGGTTTTGGTGTCGCTTTTTTTAACCCCAAGATTGCGGTGTTCTTTACCGCCCTATTCAGCCAATTTGTCTCGGAACAGCAGGCGCTGACCACCAAGCTGGGTATGGCCGCCCTGGTTTCAGGGGTGGACACCCTGTGGTATTGCATTGTGGCCCTAGCGGTACACGCCAGCCGCAAACGCCAGTTGGTCAGCAGGCATATTGGTCACCGCATCCAGCAGGTGTTTGGTGTCTTGTTGATCGGCCTGGCGGCCCGACTCGTGCTCAGCATCTAGTATCATCGCCTCCCCGGCCTTGTCGCCTTGCGGCATTGTGTATCAGCCCATAAAAAAACAGGCCCGCAAGCGGGCCCGTCAAATGATGTGAAGACAGCCAGTCGCCCCGGGGGGAATGCGACTGGCTGTGTGCTTATTATGACAGCATTCACACTTGCTGGCGGGCCGATCATCGCGCCTGCCACTCTTTTGACCGCATTGCCCCTTTCTTTCTTTGATCGTTGACACTGAATATATATACAGTTACTGTACCCGCATACAAACTAAGTAGAAAGTCTAATAGACGATTGGGAGGCACACGATGGCCGTAGTAGCTGTTTGGAAATGCGATAGAGACGGAGCAATGTTCGACAACAAAAAAGACGCTGAAGAACACGATAAGATGCTGGAGCTCGCAGCTAATATCACTTCGCTGATTGAGCGCCACATCGATAGCATTGATGAGCAGGTGGGCGAAGAGATCGGTCTACTTCTAGCCAAGCGCCGCGATGCTCTGGCAAAAGCCTGTAAAGGAAAGCCCGAAGCCCTGCTTGAAGAAGATGAGGGCATGGAGCAGGAAGGCGAAGACGATCGCGTAACCCCGCTCGCCGCCAACCAGTAAGCATCTGTAGATTTATCCCTGTACTCTTGCCCGGCTTGCCGGGCTTTTTTGCGTGGGGGCTCTCGATGAGCCCCTACTGCCCGCCTCAGCGAGCCTCAAAGCGTGATTAGCGTGTTAACAATGTTAATAAGCGCTAAAACAACAATAACTATCCAGCTGATCAGCGTGCCCCAAAAGCGTCCAAAGTGCATTCCGCCTTTGCCCTGGGTCAATCCATAGGCATGGAATACCCGCGAGATAAAAAAGAGCGCCCCAAAGAGATGCAGCCACAACGCGGGCAAGCCGCCCAGCTCAGCAGCCAATAACAGCAGCAGTGCTATCGGGGTGTACTCGATCGCATTAGCGTGGACTCGCACCCGAATCTCATTGAAACGATCATCACCGGTTCCAATCCCCACCCGCTTGGTGCGACGGAACTGAACCACTCTGGCAGCCAGGTAAATAATCAGAAGTGCGCAAAGGCCGGTGTAGAGTGCTGTGATATTCGCCATGTTTTTATCCTTGTTCTTATCGATCTAGCCGGGGAATATATCCCCGAAAGTCAGTATTTCGCCACACAAATCCTACACAACCCAATGGACCTTTCGGATCAATAGACGGAAAAAGAAAAGCGGGCCTGAAGCCCGCTCTGTGCACTTTAGTGCTTGTAGCCAAATTCATGGCCCTTTGCGGGCTTGAGATGCCTATCTCTCAGACGTGTTGAGCGATTCACCAGGGACTGGTTCTCACCCTCAATCAGGACCTGCTCCGCATAGCTGGTAACCTCCAGCGGGTCACCGCTCCAGATCACGATATCCGCAACGGCGCCGGGCGCCAAAGTCCCCCCCTCAAGATTAAAGATCTCAGCAACATTGCTGCTGATCGCCTTTAGGGCCTCCTCATAGGCCAGACCGTTAGCCACAGCGTTACCCGCCGATTGGCGGGACAGGTAGACATTGTGAGTCGCCGCATAATCGGGCCCACTGATTGCCACTTTTACACCGGCCTTGGTCAGTAGTGCCGCGTTATCCAGGCGCGCCCCCAGGCTTGAAAATGAAGCCGGGATATTGTTGATCGCATCGATAACAACGGGCACTTGAGCCTGTGCCAGCTTATCTGCCACCATCCAACCTTCGGCTGCACCGATAATAACGAGCTTCACCTTGAAGGCTTTAGCCAGATCCAGTACCGCGAGGATATCGCTGGCCCGGTTGGCTGTTACCATCAGGGGCTCTTTACCACTGATCACCGGCTGCAAAGCTTCCAGGTCCGCTAGGCGGTAATCCAGCTCCCGCCACTCGCCCCGGCGAATGGCGGCGCGATGATTGCGGTACTCTTGGGCTTCGCGCAGTGCATTCTCCACCTTGGCATAAGCATTGGCGCGACTGCCACCAGCCAACTCGCCACCGGACTCTCCCAGGTAAGCTTTTTGCGCAACGTTCTTTGCTTCGACGCTGTCAAATTCACCGTTCAATTTGATGGCAAAACTGCGCCCTGCAAATACCTGCTGCGCATCCACAGCGCCGCTATCCCAGGTGCTGATCGCCGGTGACACAACAGCGCTGGTCACGCCACCAGCTCGGTTGAACGGGATCAGGGTGGACTTTGGGTTGTAAGCGGGCAGCGGATTAAAGGCGCTGCCTATGCTGGCGCCGGTCACCTGGTGATCATTGGTGGCACTGGCTGCACTGATCTCTACCAGTCCCAGCTCGGAAATAGGTGCTATCACCCCGGGCGTGACCACTTTGTTGCGCGCATCGATAACCCGATCAGCCGCGACGTCCAGGGAGGGGGCCACCTGTGCAACTTTACCATCCACAACCAGCACATCAGCAGCCTCCAAGCTGCCCTGCCCGGCCAAGGTGTGCACCTTGCCACCCTTGATAAGAATCGTCTCAGCCTGGCCCGCCGCTGACATCAAGCCCAGGGCCAGCGCACAATAAACAGCTATTTTTTTCACAGTCGCTCTCCCTCTGCATCGAGAATTCCCAGCTCGAAATCGGTGTGTGGCTGACGCTTGTTATCCGCGCGATCGAACATCAATTCCCCATCAATAAATACCTGATCTACATGGGTGTAGACACTGAAGGGGCTGCCGGACCAGACGACGATATCCGCCATCTTGCCGCTCTCAAGGCTGCCGGTTTGGTCGGCGATACCCAGGGCCTTAGCCGGGTTTAAAGTCATCCAGACCACCGCATCCTTGGGCTGGATATCGAAACCTGCGCGCTGGCCCGCAGTCATCGCCTTGGCTGTTTCCTCGTGCAGGTGCTGAACCCCCACGCCGGAATCCGAGTGGATCATCGCACAGGCTTTGGCCTGATCCACAATCGCGATATTGGCTTCGGTCATATCGTAGGCTTCGTGTTTAAAGCCCCACCAATCGGCCCACATCGCCGCACAAACATTGTTTTCCGCCAACAGATCGGCAACCTTGTAGGCTTCAACCGCATGGTGGAATGTAGAGATTTTGAAGTCGAACTCCTTGGCGATATCCATCATTACCGCCATTTCCTCACCGCGATAACAGTGGTTGTGAACCAGGATATCGCCATTGAGTACGCCTGCCAGGGTTTCCATTTGCAGATCGCGCTTGGGCTCATCCCCGCCATTTTCGACGTAATCCTCCCACTCCTGCTTGTAAGCACTGGCCTGAATCCAGGCATTCCGATAGCCGGCAACGTTACCCATACGAGTGGAGGGAGAGCTTCCCTTGCCACCGTAAACCCGCTTGGGGTTCTCGCCACAGGCCATTTTCAAGCCATAGGGGGCGCCGGGAAACTTCATATCCTGAACACTGCGACCGGGCACATTCTTCAGCGTGACACTGCGACCGCCAAATAAATTGGCCGAACCCGGCAAAATTTGCAGGGTTGTCACACCACCGGCGAGAGCCAGGGGAAATTGAGGGTCCTGGGTCCAAACTGAGTGCTCAGACCAAACCTGTGCGGTGTTTGGCGAGGTCATCTCATTGCCGTCCTGGCTGGACTCGATTCCTGGAGCCGGATAATCGCCCAGGTGAGAGTGCACATCGATAATACCGGGAGTAACCCACTTGCCTTTGCCATCGATAACCAGGGCATCTGCCGGGGCCTGCAAGCCCGCACCAATCGCCTTGATTTTGCCATTTTCAAACAAGAGGTCCGTATCGTCTCGCTGCTCCCCAGTACCAGTGAGCAGGGTTGCGCCCTGAATCAGTACCGGACGGGACTGAGTTACTGAATAAGTCGAGGGGAAGGCATCCACGCGAGCGAAATCGAGCGATCTCGACTCACTGTCAACAGGCTTCTCACCGCAAGCGGACAACAGTAGCGAGGCACCCAACAGTGCCGCGATACCGCGCCCGAGAAATCGGGTTTGCAGCTGCATAGTCATTTCATCCAATCGTTTTGCATATGGCGGTGAATGCTACCAGTTTGTACAGATAGCGCCACCACTCAAATTGTCACAAACGACCGGTAAAAGACATGCATCTCCCAATCTAAGGGCTTATAGAGCGATTCATATTGCGATATCTTGAGCCGCGCACCGTAGTGGGCCCCTCTACGAGCCAGAGGCGTCGCGGAATCCCCGGGGCCGCAAAAAAGAGAATGGCCAGTCAAGAAAGAATGTCTACACGGTCAAAATACATAGCCCTGCCTATATACTTTTTTACCTCTTCATGGTGGAATTTCTGGCGGAAAAACAGGCAGCCGCAACTCAGGAGGAAAAATAGGTGATCAAGGAAAATAATATGCCCATTTTTCCGCCCTCAGCATCGATAGCCGGCACCGAAGGGCAGGACTCGGCCCAGGTCTATGAAGCCCTGCGCAAAAGTGAGGAGCGCTATCGGGAGCTGGTAGAGCACGCCAACTCGATTATTATGCGCTGTGATCGACACGGTCGTATCACCTCCTTCAACGAATACGCACAACAGTTATTTGGCTATACCGAAGTCGAGATTATTGGCCGGCACTTAATTGGCACCATTGTCTCTGCCAACGAGACAAGTGGCCGGGATCTGCGGCAGTTGATGGACCATGTTTGCCGCTTCCCCGAGGAGCATCGCTACAATATCAACGAGAATGTTACCAAGTGCGGCAAGCGGATATGGATCGCCTGGACCAATAAAATTATTGCGGATGAGA
Source organism: Microbulbifer regidiadema (SeqCode) (assembly GCF_052466995.1). NCBI lineage: Bacteria > Pseudomonadati > Pseudomonadota > Gammaproteobacteria > Cellvibrionales > Microbulbiferaceae > Microbulbifer > Microbulbifer regidiadema (SeqCode). The sequence continues at coordinate 1,532,648 of NZ_CP174297.1, forward strand.
GGGGCAATCCGACGGGGATTCTCAGTATTGGCTCCGATATCACTAAACAGCGATTACTGGAAGAGGAGCTTCGGCAAGCTCAAAAAATGCAAGCTATCGGTGAGCTGGCCGGCGGGATAGCCCATGACTTCAACAATATGATTCACGGGATCAATGGCTATGCGGAGGTTATTCGGCAAATATCCACCGATGCCAGAATTAACGAGTACAGCAACCAGATACTGACGACTGCCCGGCATGCATCAGAACTTACCAAACAGCTACTGACTTTTGCCCGCAAGGGAAATTATCAACTTAAGAACTGCAATACCCACGAAATCATTCGCGATGTGTGCGCGATGCTAACTCGCACTATTGATCGCAAAATCAATATTGAACAACAGCTAGAGGCAAACCGCCCACATATTGTCGGCGATCCCGCGCAACTCAAGAGCGCCCTGTTAAATATCGGGATCAATGCAAAAGACGCCATGCCCTCTGGAGGCTCGCTGAGTTTTGCCAGCGTCAATATCACGATTGAGAAATCGACTTCTATCTCCGACTTCGAACTCCAGCCGGGGCAGTACCTTTTAATTACCATTACCGATAACGGCAGCGGTATGTCTGACGAAGTGCGACGCCGTATTTTTGAGCCATTTTTCACCACCAAGGAAAGTGGCCGCGGCGCGGGCCTGGGACTTGCCGCAGTGCATGGCGCCATTCACCTACACAAAGGTGCAATACAGTGCCAGAGCCGCGAGGGAAGAGGCAGCTGTTTCAAACTGTACCTGCCAACCTCCAAGACTCCAATTAAAAAGCAGAGCTATCAGGCCAAGAAACTCGCCCGTGAACGCAAGTTGCGCATTATGGTTGTCGATGATGAAGCGATTGTCCGCACCTACTCTAAAGCGCTATTTGAAATGAACGGCTACAGCGTCGTTACCTTTGCAACCGCAGAGCAAGCCATCACTCACTATCGACAATATAGTGATGAGGTGGATCTGGTGCTTCTGGATATGATTATGCCGGGTATGGATGGCCAGGAATTGTTTGCATTTTTAAAGCGAATTAATCCGCAAGTGAAAGCGATTCTTTCCACGGGTTACAGTGTGGATAGCAAGGTTCAGGAAGTTATTTCAGACGGCGTACTGGACTGTATTCAGAAACCATTTACGTTCGAACATCTCAGTAAAAAAATTGAAGAGATGATTACCAACGGCAAAATAACGCTGCCAAAGTAACAGAAAAACCCCGAGCAAAGAGCGCCTGCCCTTTACTCGGGGTCAACTCAATCACCTGTCTGACACAGGGAAACTGAGCCAGTCTCAATTACTGACAGGAACTCTCATCCCAGTACTGGGGAGCCGCTGTTGGCGACCACCAGTTTGGCCCATAGGTTGAGATATATACCTGACCATCGAAAGTCACTCGGTCTCCAACCTCGTAGCTGCTGCCACCGGCATAGGGCTGCTGGAACTCAGGGCAGGAAACCGCCGAGCTGTCATCTCCACTATTGCTATCAGAGCTGTCATCGGAGCCGCTATCAGAGCTATCGTCTGAATCACTGGCGGAGTCATCGCAGGTAGTTTCGCTCCAGAATTGCGGCGCTGCACTTGGGGACCACCAGTTAGGCTCATGGGTAGATTTGTAAGCGACACCGTCATAGACAACGACATCACCAATCGAGTAGCCGGGATCTCCACCATACTGCTGTACAAACGCTTCACAGCTGCTATTTCCGGAGTCGTCAGTGCTACCACTATCGCTCGAGTCATCATCACTACCTGAATTGTCATCATCGGTAGTGCCATCATCCTGGTCTTCTAGGAGTTCATACCCGATCTCGACGCTTTGCAGGTTGCTGCCTTCTAACAAATAGATACTATTGATCCCATACAGGGGCTCAAAGCTGCTGCTGCCGTCATAGTCGCCAGCACGAATGCTGCTTTGCTCCTGGTTAATCAGCTCAGCCAGATCGTGGGACCAGTTCTCCGCGATACCCTGCTCCTCTGAGGAGATTTCCAGAACAGTAGAATAAGAGGTATTTTCACCAGAGCTGTCAAATACCCGGGTGTAAACTTTATCACCGACATCTAAATCTTGAGTTGGGTTAATGGTTCCGCCAACACTCCAGTCAGTGTTGACTACGTTATCACCATCAAACTCGACATCGATAACGTTATAAAAAGCATTGACCGTATCGCCCACATCCCAGACTGCAAGGATAACGTGGTAGCCCTCTCGCTCCGGCACCTGACAGTCATGCGTCGTATTGTAGGCCGGCTGCTCATAATTGCCGTCCACTTCACAGAAGGGGTCGAGGTCAAATTGATCGCGGGTCAAGACTGCATCTGGGTTCCAGTCTTCTTTGGTAATGTAGTATTTCCAGTCGCGAGTTACATGATTTGCCGTAAAGCGCCACTTAAACGTTTGCCAACCGGAGCTAATATAATTTTTAACCCAGCGATCAGAGGATTGTTCATTCAGCTCGGCCCAAGAACTATCTCCGGCACTGGCAATCTGTCCATCGGCCGGCCCGCTATCAGGAAAGCCCTCATCCCCTTCGATACTTTGCGGTTCCCACTGAACAGCACCGCAATTTACATTCATTTCGCCTGTATCGAGAGCGTATTTACACAGAGTGCCGCGAGCAGCCGCCACTCCACCATCAGCGGCCTCTACATAACCATGGCTAAGTGCATTCGCACTCATTCCGGCCAATACCATAGCCATCAGTGTGCGATTTAATAGCGGTTGCTTAATGGCAGATGCCAGCTTGGTCTTTGGTAAAAACATATCTATACCTGTTATTCAATTTTGTCCGAGCTCCCTTCCCCATCTGAACCAGGTCCCTATTCTGACTACACATACTCAATGTGCGATGTTGGTGACAGAGGTATGGACCGCTACTTAACAGCACGGTTCCTGACAATTATTGATATAAATTTACAAACCCAAAAGAGCACCAATAAACCAAACTTCTTTAAAAAAGCCTTTTAAAGGTATTTTATTTCATCTTCAGATAATTATTTAAAAAACAAAACGAGAAAAGATTGCTTTTACAGAAATAGTGAACAAACAAATCTTTGCAGGCATAAAAAACTTTAAACTCAAATCTCCACTGAATATAACTCCCCACACCTATTAGTTACCAATAGGTGACAACTCCCACCTCCCGCACACCCATTCATCCCATATCAACAAGAGGGGCGGATGTTGGCAGCTGAACCAATCTCACAAACACTTATTTCATCCTGAGAAGCTGCATTCTCCCCTGAAGCTCATCGCCCTTTAGGTTGCTGTCACAGCATTCTTTAACTTGTCACTGCAAATGCCTTTCGGGCAGCAACAATATCTGTAGGCAGGAAAATTATCCCTATTGATAAACCACCAATAGGCTAAAAGACCTATAGCTGCTCACCCCTGTCTACACTGGAAAAGAACCCAGATGATTTTGAGTTTTCCCAACCAATCACTTTCTTGTCGTCACCACTTGTAGTAGAAAAGGTAGGATCAGGGATGATGCTGTACTGGATTACCCGCAGGCTCAGCCTGTGTCTATTTTGTTCTTCTCTATTATTTCCAGCCTGGTCTCTAGCTGAAACGACAAAAAACCCGGATAAACTATGGGATACAGTTGTTGGCGCCGGTCCGGGATTTTCCAATCGCCGCAATGAACTCACCCAGTATCGCCTTGCCATATCCAAGGATTTGCCCTGGCAGTGGTCTCTTACCGGAAGATGGACACTCAGAACTCGATTGGAGACCAGCTACTTTGAGTGGCGCTCCAGCCTGGATGATGGTGATCCCGATGTTTCTAAGCGGGGAGAGGATTTAGTTCACGGTATCTCACTGAGCCCTGCATGGAGACTTGAGTACCTACCCCGCTGGGACTGGCCTATCTTTCCATACTTCGAGTTTTCCGTGGGAGCCAGCTACATTACCAAGTCCAATATTGTGAGCAAAAACACTCATCACACAACTTTGGGCTGCCATTTTCAATTTGAAGATCGAATTGGATTGGGCGCTGAGCTTGGCTATAAGCGCCACTGGGGGCTCACAACTTACGCACTGCACTATTCAAATGCTGGAATATGCTCCAAAAATTCCGGCGTGAATTTCTTTGAGTTGCGTTTGAACTATGATTTTTAATCGTTTAGACAGGTTCGCGCCGATTTATTATCGACGCGCACCTTAGGAAGCGAGTTCTACAGGATGATATGGGGTAGATAGCGGCTCATATCCTGGGTAATCAGATTTGAGTCCTCTCGGATAGACATCCCAGCGGCGAGATCATCGACGAGCCAACTGCCCACCAGGGTATGGTTTTTCCCAAATTTGGGGAGGGGGTGCAAAGCCTGGTAAATAAACCCCTCCTGGCCATAGGGACCGTCGGACAGCAAGGTGGTATCGGCTCCCTTAACCACCGAGATATTCGCCCCCTCTCTTGAAAAGATCGGTTTTTTCACTAACTCGGGAAAATCTGCTGCTTTATCCAGCTCATCTTCAAAAAATGAGGGCAACAGGTTGGGGTGCCCCGGGAAGAGTTTCCACAACATCGGCAGAAGTGCCTTATTGGAAATAATTGCCTTCCAGGGCGGCTCCAGCCAGCGGACATTGCTTCCTGCCAACAGGGCCCCAAACTCCTCGCGGAGCATAAATTCCCAGGGGTACAGCTTGAACATCCAGGTTATTACCTGATCGTTCAAATCTGTAAACTGACCCGCTTCATCCCGGCCAATATCTTCGATAAAAACGAAACGATTCTTGATCCCCGCTTCGGAGGCACAATCCTGTAAATATTGAACCGTGCCCCGGTCCTCTTCTGTCTCTTTACAGCAAGCAAAGTGCAGTTCCCGCCCTGGGGTTAAGAACTGTAGATCGTGAAAACGATTGACCAGCTTTTCCTGCAAGCTATTAAACTGATCAGACTGTAACGGCAGCGACCTTCGATCCACATTGTCCTGCAGCCACAACCATTGCCAGAAGCCGGTTTCATACAGCGAAGTGGGAGTATCGGCGTTGTTCTCGTAAAGCTTTGCCGGCCCCTTGCCGGAATAGGCAAAGTCCAGACGGGAATACAGACTGGGGTCACCGTTGCGCCATGAGGTTCGTACAAAATCCCAGTGCTGCTCGGGAATACAGAAGCGCCTTAGCAGCTCCTCATCCTCGAGTACACGGGCGACGACATCCAGGCACATCTGGTGAATTTCCTCGGTGGGATCTTCAATATGCTTTTCTATCTGCTCCAGGGAAAACTGATAGTAAGCACTCTCATCCCAGTAGGGCTCGCCATACATGGTATGGAAGTGAAACCCAAACTCCTGCGCCCGCTCCTGCCAGTGCGGGCGTTCACCAATCGGCAACCTCAGCACCAATCACCCCCCCCAGCCGCGCGAACCACCGCTGCTGGAGCGACCGCCGCCCCAATTGGATTTAGCCGATGCCACAGCACCAAAGCCTCCACGGGAAACGGTTTTGGTGACTTTCGGCTTGGGCTCCGTAGCGCTTTTGTCCACTTTATAGGACGAGCGGCCATAGTCGCCAATAATGCCACCATCAGCGGTCATCAGCTTGTCGCGGTAACGGGAGCCCGAGTAGTGGTAAACCGGGTTGTAGTAACCCTGATGATAGTAGCGGTCCCTGTCATTGAGCATCGAGCCAACCATAAAGCCCGCCATCAGCGGCATCCAGATACCGCTACTGGTCTCCTGGCAGCTGCCGAACTCGGCCTCACACTGGGCTAGACGGGAGTACTTTGGCCCGGTGCGCTCGGCCTCCTCAAGCGCGCGCTGGTAAGCCGCTTTACATTGAGCTTCGTCCAACTGGGTGTTGGCCACACAGTCCTCTACTGAGGAGACAACTTTAACTTCTTCATCTGAGGAGCAACCCACGAGGGCTGCCGCTACACCTAGGGCGAGGGGGCGCAGTAAAAATTTAGAGCTACTGCCTTTGCGCATCCTTGCCAGGTTAATATTCTTGGTACGTTTCATTACCACCCCCAATCAGTAGCTCATGCAAGCCGCATTCAATACACCAACAGCAATGGTAGTCGCGGCCAACATAGTACCGGCACTCACCTCTCCGTCCTCAATACGCTCAACAATGCGCGGCATAAAGCCGAAACGGATAATGGCAAAGGCAATTAACTGAGCAATCAATGCGACCAGTGCCCAGATAGCAAAATCAATAATAGAAATGGAGTTACTGGCTGCACCTCCAAGGGCGATCGCAAAACCCAAAACTGCACCACCAAAACCAATAGCCGCCGCAGTATTTTTTTCTTCGCGGATCAACTTCCACTCATCGTGAGGTGTCACCAGTGCGTATAAAAATTTAAACGCAATCAAAAGTACCAGTGACAGGCCAAAGTAGGCCGCAAAATGCAAGATACCAGTCAGCAAATCATAAGGCTGGTCCATTAAAAATCTCCTTATTATCCATGTATCGTCAGTTGTGAAGGGGTCAGAGTAATGCCGGTGCTAATCACCAGGCTGCGGCTTAAATAGCCTGCATCCTCTTCTTTCTCTTCGGCTGAGAGAAAAAGGGATTCGGTTTGCTGATCAGACAATTCGCGCTCGAAAAGCATGGTGAACTGATCAGTTATGGAGTAATCACCCGTTTCGTCGTAAGTCTTTTCAGACATATGCACCGGGTTGTGGTAGTCCCCTGCTGCTGTCCATACACGGTTATAGGAGCGATCCTGAAGTTGATAACTGGGCGCGCCAATATCATTCTTTAGCAATTTATTCCAGGCTTGTTCCGAGCCGACATCCAAAGTGTCGTAAAAGTGGAACAGCTTGACATCGACAACGTGCTCATCCCGCTGTCCACCCTCGGCAATCACTTGCAGCCAGGCATCATCATCGGTGTAAAAGCGGTAAATCCAAGTGCCATCCAGTTCGACAACGCCCGCCGCCTTAATAATCTGGGTCGGAGAACAGGACTCAATAGTCAACTCATCGAGTATCAGGCGAATGGCCAAAGGGTCCAGCTCAAAGCTCGCTCCCATGCGCAAGCCCATAATTTCTGGCGTCTTGACTTTAGGAGTGTCCTTTCCCGTTATTTTATTGATCAGTTTGGTAAACATGTACCAACACCTTCTTAATTACTTTTTACATCGAAACAGCTCTTTGCATCGAGCCGCTTGGCAGAAATATAATACAGCATATCACCGGTGCCGACGTGGTCGGCCAGCCCAGGATTTACATCAATTTTAACCATTCCCTTTCTGCGCACCGCAATTAAGGTGGCGGAAAGATCCCGCTTAAAATGGTCAAACAACTCACCCACCGGCAGAGACTTAGTGCCTCGGTATTCGATGCTGTACTGAGTCATACCGTAAGTGCTGTCGAGCAACTGCCGATGCAATCGGGCAGAACCGGGATCAAGTGAGGATTTTGCCAGCATTTCTACGGCAACTGATGGGATACATTCAATACTGGGGCAGTGGGCACGGAGCAAATCACCCACATTTTCATCTTGGAAATAAGCCGTTTTATGGCTGTGTGGACTGAGTTTGTCGCAGAATAAAGCCGTCGTAAGAGTGACATCGTCCAGAGGGTTATCAATGATAATACGAGCCGCATCGGCCAGCCCTGCCCGCTGCATACTCTCCCTGTGAGAAAAGGACTCCACCCGCACAAAGTCAATTTTACCCGGCATCGGATTTTCGATATCGGCTTCGACACAGAGGACAATCTCTGTCGCACTGCCGTTCGTCTTGGAGAGCAACAACTCAATCAAGCGAAGTGTTCTGGTACCATTCCAGCCGATAATTACAGTGTGATTAATATGGTTTGTCATACGCAAGCCCTTCCTGCCGCGATGCACAAATTCTGAAATCGCAAAGCCAATCCTGGTCACAACCATGGCAAATAAGCTGAGACCCACCGGGATCACCCAGGCGGCAACCACGACTTTGCCTTCGTGACTTGCCGGGGAGAAGTCGCCATAGCCTACCGTCGATGCCGTAACGACCAACCAGTAGAAGAAATTCTCGCCCGCGACAATATCCGCTTCACCGGCGCTTTTGAGCAGCCAATAGGAAATAAAGACATAGCCGGCCACGGCTATGAGAATTGTGATTACATTGACCCGAATGAAAAGCGACGCCAGAAGGCGTCGCACTCGAAAAAGCAGCACTGTGTTAAGCCTTTTCGCGGCCCGCTAACAGTTGGGCCAGCTTATCACTACCACTTTTCTGACCACCGGGTTTGATACCCGCCGCTTTCAGCTTGGCATCCAAGCTGGAGCCGGTCTCTTCTGAGGCCAGCTCTTCCGCAGCTTCAAGCTCAGCAGCGCGCTGCTCCTGCTTGTCTTTGATGCGGTCCAGGCTGTCCAGTGCCGTTTTGATTTTGCTGTTCGCACCCATATGGCGGGAGGAAACCGCTACCTGTGCTTTTTGAACCGACTCAGTCGCTTTGATCTGATCGATCTGCTGCTCCATGCGGCGCACATTGGTTTTCGCCTGGCTAATATTGCCTTTCAAGGTGCGCTCGGAGCTCAGGAATCCATCCAGGATACTGCGCTCAGTCTCCAGCTGGCTTTCCAGCTCAGAAACGCGCTCCGCGCACTCAAGTGCAAGTTCGTTATCGCCCTTTTCACTCGCGTTGATAGCGTGAGTGCTATAGGTTTCAACATCGGCTTGCAGCGCCTGAACTTTACCTTCAGTCAATTTGCGCTTGGCCATGATTTTGGTCAGGTTTTCGTCGCAAGCTTTCAATTCTGCCTTTGCCTCCCGTAGTTCTTGGTCAAGAATACGAATCGATTGGCTATCCGCTACGGCTTCTGTTCCCTCGTTAACTGCGCCTTTCAATGCAGTCCAAATTCTTTTAAGGCTCATGCTACACCCTCCGTTTCAAAGTGATCGGCAAATAAATCCAGGAAGTCACCCACATTGGAGAACAGGGTTTCAACTTCCTCTATAACAACTTCGTCCTTACTGGAAACTGACAGAGCACCGAAAGCAACATAGTAGTTTTCACCACCAATATTCTTAATCGCAATGGCTGTCAATGGCACCAATTGATGTGTCTGTAGAACCATTTCATTGAGCGCTGCCACATCATCTACCTGGCTTACGGGAAACAGTATGCTTTCTACAACTATCTGCTTCTCGCCAACATAGACAAACGCATCGACGCCTTCATCGTTGGAAATGCTGAGGCAATCCCCCTCAGACTCAACCACCCAACCGGAGTGGTTGTCCGCCAACTGGCGCAGGTTCTCATTGTTCCAGGTCATCTCAACTCCCTCGCTGTGGAATATTGGTCACAAATATAGCACCAAAAAATCTGCGGTCAATAACTTATTACAAACTAATGTTGCAAATAATACACACAAAGATAATATTTACCACATTGGTGATAGTGAATAGGACGGAGTAGAGCCCATGGACCACAAGCAAAGCCTGAGCAACCAGCAAGCATTAACCCCCTACAAGCAGGCAATTGCTCGCTATGTGCGCGCATCAATGGCTTTAAAGGGTATGCGCTACGGGGATCTCGCCCAAGCACTGGCCGAGAGAGGAATTTCAATGACACCGGAAAACCTGCGCAGCAAAGTCAGCAAGTGCATGTTTTCAGCAGATCTATTGGCGGCCATCATCGATGCCATGTCGGTGGAAGACAGCGCCATGCTTGAAATCCTCAAGCAGGCCCGTGAGCTGCAAGATCGAGGACTCTATGCCGAGCAGGAGAAAAGCTAACACGCCACTCCGCTAGACTCCAGTACACGCGATCACACTTTGACTCAATCGTCAGAAGTAATGATGCCTATCCACCAATGGACGGGGGCACAGCGCCACCTGGGCTGCGCCATTACCGGTGAGTTAGTAGTGATACAATTTGACTACGGGCTCACCATTCCCGCATTTGCCAACAACTTCGGGCTCTGAGAGCTTAGCTCCTGCGGGAATTACCTTATTCGTTGGCCACCAGACAAAACAGGCGTACCTAAAATTGACTGCCCAGTTACAGTAGAGGCGCCCATCCTCCTCCTCATAGAAGCGCGCCTGACAGAAACTTAGCGTGGGACTCCGCACCCCCTGCGGGGGATCGGCCAGAGAGATTTGTACTCCAGTAATCACCGTCATACCGAGAGAGAGAATCAGCAACCAGGATTTCATGGATTTACTCTGGGACTTAACTCAAACCTCTTTGAAGATTAGCAGTTGCGGCGCAACTTTCATCTGCGAGTACTGCTAACTACTTAAAGTCTCAGGCAGCGCTACTTCCCCACCCCGGAGGATGGCCAACAACTGCCCGGTACAATCCTGACGATTTTTTAGCCAGCTGATATAAGGAAGAGGCAAAACTGGGACGCCCGCCCGGTACAGCGCCCTGTAAATCTTCACACTGAAATATGACTCGTAATCGCCGGGGTAGCCTATCAGGTCAATACCTATACAGCGTCCACCCACTAAACACACCACATCCACAACCTGCCCAGCCACAGGAAAACCCACCCAGTGAGGAATTTCCTGTTGAGTTAATAGCTGACTGACCTCAGTGGCAAAGTGACACACCGCCTTTTCACCTGCCTGGTGGCCAGCAACGAAATGTGAGAACTCAGCATATCGGCGCAAAAGGTTGCTTGAAGGCAGAGCCTTAGGCTCAATCGACAGGGCGACCAACTGCTTTTCTTTTGCGCGGGTAATTGCAACGTTAAACATATCTGCGCGGTTGAGGTAGCTGGCCGCACGCAGTGACTGGCTATCAATGGCCATGGAAATAAGCATTAAATCCCGCTCCTCTCCTTGAAAGCCATAGGGTGTGGCAACCCGCACAGAGAAGCTCTGCAACTGCTGCGCGGAAAAGACCTTGCTCAACTCCCCCTCCAGGTAGTCAGCCTGATCCCGATAGGGAGACAAAACACCCACTGACGGCGGAATTGCAGCACCGACATAGCGCTCGAAATGCACTTTCAACTGCGCAATAACCCAATCGCGCTCTACAGGGTTTCTACCGTTTTTGCCCCGGCGCCCGGGTAGTTGATGGAACTCCAATGCCGATTGCGGCAATGGTTTGGGCCTGGCCCGCATAATCTTCAGGCGCTCGGAGTAAAAAGCATGATTACTAAATGCAATCAGCTCTGGATGACTGCGAAAATGCTCATCCAACATCACAACGGCCCGCTGAGTCGGAATCATATCGGACACCAAATCCAGCAGTGATTGATCCCTATAACCCAGCCTGGTCGGCAAATCGGTATCTCCCATCACCCCCTGCCAGATAGCCAGTTGCCGCTTGCGGGAGAGAAATGAGACGTGTCGTAACTGCTTACCATCACCGACAATCACTGCCCTCTCAGCCCGAAAAAGAGCCGGTAGTGAACTGGCAATATCGCACTGAGTGGCCTCATCAAAGATCACCAGATCAAACATTGCCGGCAATAGCGGCAGCACTTCACTGAGCTCATCGGCCTCCACTAACCATATGGGAAACGCCTGTAAAACCACCCCCATATCGGTCCGGGCAAAGCGCTCGGCCTGAACCTTGGAAGTTCGCGATCGCAAGGCCTGGTTAAACTGGCTCAGGATGCCCCTGCTCTTTTCCAGAAGGCTACGCAATTTCTCTCGACGGTAACTATTCAGATACTGACTCGCGAGACTCTCAAAGTGGCGCCGCTGGCTATCAATCGCGCCTTGCGACTCCCACAGGCTTTTAACGCTCAAGCGATTTGCAAAGAGCCTCCCGATATATCGCACCACCCACTGGGCAAGCCGGCCCGCGCCAATAAAGCGCGCCAGCCGCAGCGCTTTGGCAAAGCGCCTTTCCAAGCCCCCCAAATCACGATAGGCCCTCTTCACCGCCTTCCTAAGCTGGGAGGGATTTTCCCCGAGGGGCCCCACCCCCTCTTTCAACAAACTATCGAGGTGAGCTTTTAAACTGGGGATAAAGCCCCGCTCCCCCCGATGCACATAGCCCTGGGTAAGACCGTATTCATCGCGTAATTTATCCCGCACCACATCCAGCGCTTGCGGGGTTTTCGATACCACCAAAACGCTTTCACCGTGCAGCACTCGGTCGATCACCATAGCCGCGATCGTAAAACTCTTTCCCGTACCTGGCGGCCCAGAAACAAGGCTTAATGGAAAGCGGGCTGCATTCTCCAATGCACTCTCCTGAGCACTACTCAGCAGCCCCGGCAACATATCGGGCTCAGAATCCTTCTGCTGGGTTCCACTGGAACAACCCCCCAACAATGCCTGTAGCGGTGCGGGTAAGTTTTTCTCCCGATTTAAAAGCTGTAGCTCGTGTAATACTCCCCGGGAGCCCCTGGATCTATCCGCCAGAATTAGCGCACTCGCGGAAACCAGGGACAGCTGGGTACTCTTCACCGCGCTTTCAACAACGGCCTGTTCGCTCAGATTGGGCCAACGCCCCAGCTCCTCTACATTTTCCAACACGGTATAACGGGCTAACCAGCGACCAATGCCGGCTAACTGTGTCGTGGACAGCGGTAAAGAAAGTGTTGGGAAACTATCGGTTATTGAGGAATCGATATCCGGCTTTAAAAGCTGGCGCAAAACCGGGAGATTAACCTGAATATTTACCGAGTTAACCTCTGCGAAATAATCTTCGTCAAGATATAACTTGGCCGGGAAATAAAGCAGAGGCGCACAGAGCTTGCGCCTTGCCGTCAACCCAGACTGCTGGGCGTAATTTCCACAGATAAACAAGCAGCCATAGATCAGGCGCCGCTCTTTGCGGTAAGTATCCACCTGCTCCAGAAGTTTTACTCCCGCAGTGTCGGCGACAGGTATACGCGGCAATTCATCACTGCCCAAGTAGTCTCGTTCATCTATAAATAGACGCCGACTGACCTTGAGACTCAGAATATTATTGAGGGAGAGGTCGTAACTGTCAGCCCGATAACAGCGCCGAAAGTACTCGATTAACTTCTTGGAGGGGTATGGCATAGCGGCCAACTGCTTGCTGGAGGACAACAAAATTCTAGCGGAAGCTGGAATCTTGTTATACCCCCAGAGGCCGCTTACCCTCAGCTACCAGCCTTTAGCAATTGATACTTGCGGCGCTCGTGCTCACTCAGTTGCAGGCCATATTTATTCACAATGGCCATAAATCGCTTGAGATAAACCTGCTTTACCGGCGCATAGGGCGGCATCCACTGGTCCGGCCCCTTATGACCTTTGCTCTGGTTGCGGCCATCATCGACCAACCATAAGTTTTCCACATCCTCTGCAAACCGCTGCTTTCGCTTGCGAGTCCAATTAGCCCCGCCGTGATCGTGAGCCCACTTTAGCGGCACAATATGCTCCACATCCAGGTCCGATGCCTTTACAAAGAAGCCGCCGGTATAAGGATCCAACCACAAGCCCGAATCCACCTTGCAGCGGTTGGAGCGAGTATAAGTTACCGGGGATAATGAATAGCGAATCAGCAATTCATGGCGCGTGTCCTGGCAATCCCGATCGGAATCAGACCACTTGGGCAACCACTCCTCCCGATCATAAGGCACCGCAAGAGCGGAACAACTGAAGAAAAACACAAAAACAAAAGAGAACAATCTAGAGACTGACCGAATACTCATACATCAACTACCCATCAAATTCTGAGCAGTAGATTACAAGAAATTACGCGCCAATTGTATGCGCGGGTTCAAATCAACAGAAAGTGGTCCACAGTGATAAAAAAACACCCCCAACAAAAATAAGGCTACAGAAAGAGAGACAAAGAGAAGCGCAGATCGGGGAAATGGTAAAATTTGAGATAAAAATACCCTGCCAGATGAGCGCCCGGCAGGGTACAAGTTTCCCGCTTAAGAAAATATTTTGTTACTTGTCCAGCCCCACCGCCTGAGGGATATAAATTGCATGCAACTGCCCTCCAGCCATCATTTCCTGTATCAATTGTGTGGAGGGGCCACCCTTTTGGTCGCGCACGTTAAAAGAGTTCAGATAGCTATCCACACGCCCTTCAAAGTCATAGTGAAACTGGGTTGAACTCAAAAACCAGCCATCACCCAGAATATCACCCACATAAATAACACCCGAAGCTTCAGCATCGGTAGAGAGCGCAGCCTCTATTCCAGTATCATCCAGGCCACTGCGAACCTTGGAAGATTGCGAGTAGTACTGCCGGTAGGGCTTATTGGCCACATGCTCTTCCAGCAGCGTCCGATACTCCCCATCTGTAGGCTCAGCATCCAACTCCCCGCTGGCCAACTGCTGCTCGATCTTCAGGTCGAGTTCATCTTGACTATCGCCGATAATTTCCCGGTTGAATTCAGCGACACGAATCATCTCCCCGGTTTCAGGGTCTAATACGTAAATTGGCGAGTAGTAATTGGATTTATCCAGCTGCAACACCAAGCGGGTTTTATTATCGACACCGGCAACCGCTGCCATGTTGTCGAAATTTTCATAATTATCAGTGATATCACCATCGGATTTACTACTCACCACCCGCTTGATCAATCCCCCATCCGCCGGCTTGGCGATATCCGCAAACTCGAGTTGATAGATACCGTATTTGGCCCCGAAGTAAAAAGCATTGGGGTCTAAGGGGTCCCAGTCACCATCTTCGGGAGAGCGCCACTGAGAAACTGCCATGCCAGTGGTGTGATTACGGAAGGCCTCCTGGCTCATATCGCGAATATCTTCAGGCTTTCCATCGCCGTCAGTATCCTGGCTGGAGAGTTGCACCAGCTCAAATACCAACTCGCCGTGGTCGAAGAGCGCCCGATTATCGCTATCACTAAAATCAATGACCGGCGCACCGTCGCTATCCAGAACTCTCACTGCGTACAGCTCACCATTGGTCAAGCCCGCTTTATCAACTTCACTACCCTCATTAGTTTTTTCGCCAATATAAACCGTGAGGAAGCCCCCATTGCGATAAGCGTCATCCTCACCACTGCGCGGGCGTTCATCATCGATAGATAGCAGTACCGTCTTATCCTGTGCTTTATAGTTAGGTACGATATTTTCAAAGCGAGACTTACCCAGCAGTGGCAATTCATAAGCATCGCCAGCATTATCACCCGTGGTTAAGACGGCTATACCGCGACCGATATAAATTTCGGATTTATCGTACTCATAGACAGATTCGATCTCACTCTTGGCTTTTGCTTCACCACTGATACTGCCAAAGGCATCGAACCGAAGCCCTTCGTAACCCCGCTTCTCAACCAGGCCGTCGTAATAAGTTTTGAGACTCTCACCACCATCACTCTCTTCGCCAGTCAAGAACATCCGCACCTGGGTACCCTTGCCACTTGCGGCATTATAAAACGCTGTTGCAGCGGGTAGAGTCGCGGAGCAGAAGCGCTCAAATGCCCCTGTATTCACAAGGTCTCCATCCGCATCGAAATAGGGTTTCATCTGTGTTACGTAGGTATAGCCCGGTGATTTGACCACCTCACCATCCGTGTCATACAAGGTGCGCCGCCAGGCGTAAACACCTTTAATCAGGTCTTCACCACCTTCGATTTCACCGGTAGTTTTATTGATTACCCATTTTGAAACAAAAGTGCCCGTTGATCGGAGGCTGCGATTTGAGTTTTCCAGCACAACCCCGTCACCCCCAACAAAGTTGTAGTGCTCCTGGTTCATAAATAGCGTAAATGTACCGTCATCATTATCCAGGTAACCCAGACCATCTGGCTCTCCAGATAACACATAGAGACCGTCGGTATCTGCGGCATCGAGACTGGGGTGCTCTTCAAATATAGGTAGCAGGTCCGATTGGGGAACCTCTTCACGGGTGTAGTCAGTGGGGAGGTAGCCATTGCTGAGCAGGTTGATCACCTTGACGTTTGCAGCCGTGGCGACAACGTGGGGTTGCTGCATAGTCGAAGGACCTATATGCGCAGCGGCCTCGACGCCGGCCACAGACTCAAATAAACTGACCTCCTCGGGCACTTCCGGGACTGGAATTTCCACCAGCGGACCACTGTTACCATTATCGCCACCACAACCTGCCAAAATTGTCGGCATAGCGACAGCCAGCACTGCTCTTTTGAAAAACAGATAATTTTTCATTGCCACTCCAATGCGCTTATTCCCCACCCAAAGGTAGTTCTGGTTATAAAGGCGGCATAGAGTAGTAATGCTTAATGACAGACTGAATAAGGTTTTATTACAAGCAGTGAATAATCTAACTCAATAAATTTTCTTTTTTAAATAAAAATATTCACATTGCAAAAAGGAAAGCTGCCTACCGAGAAAAACTGAGGCATCACAGAATTATTCAGAGAATTTCTGATACAAAAAAGCCCCGCAACAAGTTCGCTATCACTTGCTGCGGGGCCTTTAGAGTTAGCCTAAGTCAAGGCAAAGTATTTTAAGCCGATACCGGTTCGCTAATAGCCGTTTCTCTGCGCTTCGCTTTGGCTTCATCACCGATAACTTCACTGGGTTTAACCTTGTGGAATACGGCATAGAACACGGGAATTGCAATCAGCGTCAATACCGTAGCAAATCCGAGTCCTCCCATAATTGTCACCGCCATATCGGCAAAGAAAGCATCGAACAGAAGCGGTGACATTCCCAAAATGGTAGTGACAGCAGCGAGGAACACCGGGCGCAAACGACTGACGCTCGCCTGCTGGATTGCCGTCAATCTGGGTAGGCCTGCATGGGTCTGCACCTCAATTTCATCCACCAGTACCACGGCGTTTTTAATCAACATCCCAGATAAGCTGAGCACCCCGAGAAGTGACATAAATCCAAATGGCAGCCCCGTCGCCAATAGTCCAACAACCACACCCACCAGGCACATAGGCACAACCAGCCAGATAATCACCGGCTCCCGCACAGTGCCAAACAGCAATATGGATACCAGGATCATAATCAGGAAGCCCAGGGGCAGGCCTTTACCCAGTGACTTCTGCGCATCGGAAGAGCTTTCATACTCACCGCCAAACTCAACCTTAAAGCCCGGGGGTAACTTCATTTCCTCAACCCAGGGACGTATGCGGCCAAAGGCTGCCATCGCCGTCACTCCCTCAGGCGCATCTGCACTGATGGTAATGGTTGGCACCCTGTTGCGCCTCTGAATCAGCCCCTCATCTGCGGTCAATTCAAACTCGGTAATCAGCTGTCCCGCCGGAATATAGCCCTGCTCATTGGGGCTCCATACCAAGCGATCCTCCAGAGAACCCACTTGATTGCGGTCTCCCTCCGGCATACGGGCAACGATGGGGATAATACGGTCACCGCTTTCAAAGTCGCCCACGGTGTAACCCGCCGTGGCAAACTGAATCATACGACTGACATCGGCATTGGTAACCCCGGCTACCCGCGCCCGCTCATCATCTAAGTGTGCATGGAGAGTGGGTTCACGGCTGCGCCAATTGTGACGGATATCCTCCAGCCCCTTCTCGCGGAACTGCTGCTCCACACTGACCGCCAAGGCACGCAGTGTCTGGTAATCCTGACCGGAGATGCGCACTTCAACGTCCGCTCCTCCGCCGGGACCAAATACCAGGCGCTTGAATGTAATCAGCGCTTCCGGCTGCGCTACTCGCAATTGCGCCCTGGCATCCTCAATCAGCTGGGGAATCTGCTCCCGATTTTCGGCGCGCACTATCAACTGGCCGTAGGAAGCATTGGGCGGCTCGGGCGCATAGGTCAGCATAAAGCGATCGGCACCGCGACCAGCCACCGCCGTTACAGAGACGACTTCATCGCGCTCCTTAAAGAAGGCCGTCGCTTCCTGGAGTGCCTTATCGGTACGGTTAATATCACTGCCCTGAGGCATGTAGTAGTTCACGTAAAAAAGCGGGGCATTTGAATTGGGGAAGAAGCCCTGCTTTACAAAGCCAAAAGCAAAGTAGCTAGCCAGGGTCACCACCACAAGCACCGCAATTGTCAGGCCCCGACGCTTTAATGCTCCGGATAGAGCCGCAGAATACATATTGTAGAAGCGGCCATTGTAGGGATCTTCCGAGTCAGCCTGTTTGCCCGGCTTAAACAGGTGGTAACCCAGATAAGGGGTAATGGTAATCGCCAAGATCCAGCTGAGCAGCAGGGAGATACCGATAACCGCAAACAGGGAGAAAAGGAACTCACCGGTAGCATCATCGGACAAACCGATACCGGAGAACGCCATAATACCGATAATCGTCGCACCCAGTAGTGGCCAAAAGGTCTGGCGCACTACACGCCTGGCAGCGCTCTGGGGCTCTTCTTTTCGCTGAACCCCCATCAACATGCCTTCCGCCACCACGATGGCATTATCCACCAACATACCCATGGCAATAATCAGGGCACCGAGAGAGATCCGCTGCAAATTCAACCCGAACAGGTTCATGATTAACACGGTACCCAACACGGTCAGGCCGAGGACTGTGCCAACCACAACACCGGAGCGCCAGCCCATAAATACACACAGTACAAGGGTTACGATCACGACGGAGGAGACCAGGTTAAACAGGAAGCCGTCGACGCTCTCCTCTACCACCTGGTGCTGCTCATAGACAGGGTGAATCTCTACACCCAGGGGCAGAGCCTGCTTAATCTGTTCAAACCTGGCCTCTACCGCCTTGCCGACATTCACGATATTGGTATTTTCCGCACCGGCCACACCGAGCAGGATGGCCTGCTTACCGTCAAAGCGGGCGATAAAACTGGGGCTATCATCGTAGCCGAGAGAAATATCCGCGATATCCCGCACTGCCAACATTGCGGTAGAACCGGGCACACCGACGAGAATATTGCGAATCGATTCCAGGTCGCTCGCCGGATTATCGACCAGTATGCGGGTGCGCAAGTCCCGGTCACCAATTTCACCGACTTTCTGGGTCGAGCTTTCTAATTGCAATACCTGCGCTAAATCATCCAGAGAGAAACCAAACTGAGCCAGACGCGATTCGTCGATATCCAGGTAGGCCACTTCATCGATAATGCCCGAGCGGGACACCTTGGCAACGCCCTCGACTCCCAACAGTTCCCGGCGAATGGCTTTGGTTATCTCACGCATTTCGCTCAGCGAGAACCCCTCGCCGGTAATCGCATAATAAATGCCGTAAACCTCACCGAAGTCGTCATTCACAATAGAGGGCAAAGCTCCGCTGGGCAGGCCGCTTTGCGCATCATTGACCTTGCGCCGCAGCTCATCCCAAACCTGGGCGAGTTCCTGCGAGGCATACTGGTCCTTGATTTCCACACGAATCTCGGACATTCCCGGGCTTGAAGTGGAAGTGACCTTATCGAGCTGCCCCATCTGCTGGATTGCCACCTCAAGTTTTTCGGTGACTTCCTCCTCTACACGCTGGGCACTGGCCCCTGGATAGAAGGTGTAAACACGGGCTTCCTTGATCGTAAACGCTGGATCTTCCAGGCGACCAATATCTGAAAGCCCCCAGAGACCACCGATCAGGCAAATTAGCATCAATAGCCAGCTATACACTGGCTTTTCTATAAATACGTCAGAAATTTTCACAACATTTTCCCTACTGTTAACAGGGCCAGAGCTGACACACTAATTAGTGCTGTGCGTAATTGCGAACTTTTGCACCGTCATAAAGGTGCTGGCCACCGGTAGCGACCAACTTCATAGCGGGGCTAATGCCATCTTTAATTTGTACAGACTCTCCATCGGTACGCCCGAGAGCCACTGGAGCCTTAGACACAGACTGATCTGCGTTAATCTGCCAAACATAGGGGTTGCCCTCAGGGCCAGTCTGTATTGCCGAGAGGGGAATCCACAGGTCAGCGCTCGTTTTGTTCAGTTTTACATTAACGCGAGCGGTCATTCCTGGAAGGATTTGTACATTCTCGGGACGGGGCATCCCAAACTCGACAACGTAAGTTTGGGTCACACTGTCGGCCTCAGCCTGGTGCTCACGATAGGTGAGCGGAAACTCTTTGCCCGGCAAAAATTCAAATTCGGCAGTCATCGAGTTGACCTGCTCCTCATTTACCGTGGCCAACATTTTTTCAGGTACGGAAATTTGAATTCGAACTTCGGAAATATTCTGCAAGCGGACAATGGCTTGGCCTGGCTGGATATTGGTGTAATTCTCAACCAGCTGGCGAGTCGCCAGGGCGTCGAACGGAACCCTCAACTGGGTGTAGGCCAAATCCTGCTCAGCGCGCTCCAGAGTCACTTTAGCCAGGTCAAAATTACTCTTCGTTTCATCCAGCTGCTGCTGCGAGATAACTTTTGAGCCTGCGAGAGAGCGCTGTCGATTTAAAGTTTTTTCCAGCAACTCCACGTTTAGACGGGCTTCTTTTACCCTGCGCTGGTAATCCCGCTGATCCAGTTCCGCAATCAGGGTACCCTTTGGAATAATTTCCCCCTCACGAATGCTGAGTTTGTCCAGTTTACCCCCCACCTGGAAAGACAGGTCGACACTCTGTACTGCCCTGACACGGCCGGCAAACTGTCGATCTTTAACCTCGTCATTACTGGCAACAGTAGCCACTTTTACCGGCCACAGGCGCTCGGCCTGGGCCTGCTCTGTTTTCGGCTCAGAACACCCTGCAAGAACTGCAACGGCAGCCATCAAAATAGCCAGTGAGAAACGCGATCTTGGCGATATATTCATATTCATCATCCACAAACTGTATTAACTGGGCCCGACCTTCAGTTCAGATCGGCAGAGAGTGCCAGCAGGCGCCCCCGTAAACGTTCAATAATTGGGTCTTCAGGTTCAACCACACCGAGTACTCGCCCCAGAAACATCCCCTGAGCCGCCAAGATCAGCAATTCCGCCATCTCCGGGTCACGATACGCATCGCAGATGTCACGTCGTCGCTGCTCTTCTTTATCTTTTACCGGTCCCAACAACATGGGGTCTTCAGCTACGGCGGCAATCAGTGAGCGGGGCAGTCCCTCGTCGTCATCCATCAACTCAAAAATGCTCTTTAAGCGGGATACCAAAAGGCTGTCCCCGGAGGACACAAAAGTCGAAACACTGCTATCCTCACGGGCAATCGCCGCCTCCAGCATCGCCTGCAAGAGTGACTGCTTGGTTCTAAAGTGATGAATTAAGCCACCTTTACTCAGCCCACACTGTGCAGCCACCGCATCCAGGGTCAACTTACGCGCCCCGCGCTCCCGCACTACTTCTTCCGCTGCTCGCACAATGGCAGCTTTGTCGACTCTAGACACATGACCTCCTGGGCATTACCAAGCAAAACCAACCGGTTGGTCGGCATCTTAGCGGCAACGTTGGAAAGGTCAAGCTATGCTACGATCTCCCGCCACAAAACCTGGTTAAAAAGTGCTGCGAGCGCTTAAGCTCACACTGGAGAGACAATCTATGACGGATCGGTACTGCCCCTGCGGATCGGGCAAAGCCCTTGAGGGATGCTGCGGGCTCTATCTATCGGGAAAGGCTTACCCCAATACCGCCGAAGCGGTTATGCGCAGCCGCTATACCGCCTTTGCAACGGGAAATTTTCGCCATTTAATCAAAACCTGGCATCCCGACACCTGCCCGGAACTACAAGCCGAGGATATTGAAACTCAGTGGACACGACTGGAAGTGATCAAAAGTAAGGCGGGACTGAAGAAATCGATCGTGGAGTTTAAGGCCTGGTATACCGAAAACGACCAAGAACACCTGATCCACGAAATCTCACTGTTTAAACTGCACAAAAAACGCTGGGTATATTTAGAGGCCCTACCCGACTGGCCCAAGGGGAAATAGGCTAGAGGAAAATTGTTGCCTATCGGAAAGATAACCACAAAGAAAGGACAGCGGCAAAAGCCTGGGGGCGGGAGTCCCTCAACTCCCGCACCTCTTTACGAAGTTTTTGCTTACTTGCGAAGCGACGCGAAGATTTCGCTTTTACATGGGGGCCACCCTTGCGCATAAGCGGATTTCGCGCGACGTAACTACGTATCTTGTCTTTCTTTTTCATATATATTTTACCTTTTTACTCTCAACCATTAATTACACTCTCCGGGAATTTTTTACTTAATAGCCACATTAATACAGCCTCACTAACCCTTGATACAAATTACCTGACGCAGAGTGTGCACCACTTCCACCAGGTCAGACTGGTTTTCCATCACCTGATCAATATCCTTATAAGCCGCCGGGATCTCATCTAGAACACCGTTATCCTTGCGGCACTGCACGCCTCGGGTCTGATCTTCCAAGTCCTTTCTGGAAAATCGCTGGCGAGCGGCCGAGCGGCTCATTTTGCGCCCGGCCCCGTGGGAGCAGGAGCAAAATGATTCTGTATTGCCGAGCCCCCGCACAATAAAAGACTTGGCCCCCATAGAGCCGGGAATAATTCCCAGCTGATCTTTCTGAGCACTAATTGCCCCTTTGCGAGTTACGAACACATCTTTATCAAAGTGACGCTCGCGAACAACGTAGTTGTGATGACAGTTGATCGCCTCGGTGGTCAAAGTGAACTTTGGCAAACTTGCCTTCAGACACCCAAGCACAAGCTTCATCATCTCCTGGCGATTCCAGCGCGCATATTCCTGCGCCCAGTTAACCGCCTCGATATAGTCATCAAAATTCTGGCAACCCTCGGAAAAATAGGCCAGATCCTTATCTGGAAGGTTGTGCATATGACCCGTCATATCCCGCCGGGCCAACTGAATAAAGTGCCGGCCAATAGCATTGCCAATCCCTCGACTGCCCGAGTGCAGCATCACCCATACAGCACCGCTCTCATCGAGACAAATTTCGATAAAGTGGTTGCCGCTTCCCAGAGTACCCATCTGGGTTACCCAGGTTTTTTGTGGCTGATGCAGTTTTTTCAGAAGTCCTGGATGCTTGGAAAACAATCTATCCACACCGGGAGCTAAATGTTTGCAGGCAGATTCCCTGGCGCTGATCAGTTTATGTCGTCCCTGACCAACCGGCACTTTCACCTCAATGGCGTCCCGCAATGCTTTAAGATTGTCTGGCAGCTGATGGGCCCGCAGCGAAGTACGTACCGCATTCATTCCACAACCAATATCCACCCCGACAGCAGCTGGAATTATCGCGCTTACTGTCGGGATTACCGATCCTACCGTTGCCCCCACCCCCAAATGCACATCCGGCATAGCCGCAACATGGGAATGTACAATAGGCAGCTGGGCAATATTTTTTAATTGTTGCATCGCCCTCGGCTCGACATCATCGGTATAGATCTTTACCGGCACCGTGCCGGGCGGTGCATTTCGATTTAGCACTGTTTTTACAGGCATATTTTATCCCTGGATTAATCCACTTAATTGAAAGGGCAATCCAAGCTAAAACAAAAAAGCCCCGGCATCTGCCAGGGCTTTTAGAAGGTCTGGCTTGGAAAGCAAAATCACTCTCCAAGCTCAAGCGCGTGAAAAGCAATTAAACAAATAAACTCTTGATATCTACATTTCGCATTTCACGGCTCCTTAGTGGTGCGACCCACTGAAAAAATACTACCAGTTAGAACGCCAACCCCAAAATGGGATCGGCAATGGAATTTACGTGCAGTTTATTCTCATTTGGTACCATGTCAAGCCTGTTTTTTTATTTATCGCTAAAAATTTATCCTGACACCACCAACCAATTTCCCCTCCTCAGCATAGCCTGGAACTCCGCTATACCATAAAATTGCGCTACCGCAGTAACAATCCAGCCGCCAGCGCAAAAAATGACCACTCAAGTACCAACCATTCTCTTTGAGGACGACTATCTTCTTGCCGCTTATAAACCTGAGGGGTGGCTTGTTCACAGGTCTGAAATAGACCGCCATGAACAGCGAGTGCTCTTACAGTACTTGAGAAACCTCTGTGGCAGCTTCCTCTATCCCGTACATCGACTGGATAAACCCACCTCGGGAGTGATTATTTTTGCCAAAAGTAGCGATATTGCCGCACGGCTACAACAGCAGTTAGAGAGCGATCTTTCTGCAAAAAAATATATTGCTGTCTGTAGAGGATATAGCCCCGAAGAGGGCGTTATTGACCATGCGCTGCCACCTGTTGCCGATTTTAAACACCAAAGGAAGCGTCCCAAAGCAGACCTGCCACGCCAGCAGGCTATTACGCTCTACCGGCGATTAGAAACCATTGAATTGCCCTACGAAGTGGATCGCTACCCCTCAAGCCGCTACTCCCTGGTGGAGATTCAACTAAAAACTGGACGGCGCCATCAAATAAGAAGGCATTTCAAGCATATCCACCACCCCCTGATTGGCTGCCCTAAATATGGAAAATCAACCCACAACCGTTTTTTTGCCAATGAACTGGAGTGCCCTCGCCTATTATTGCACGCATCAGAACTAGAGCTGGAGCACCCGGTAAGCGGCTCTCGATTAAAAATACAAAGTGCGATCCAGGGAAGCTTCTTACAATTAATTCAGCGATTTAAATGGGTATTTTGACTGTGGAGCTGCCACTCAGCGGAGGCGACAGCGCCCAACCCACAGCTGCGCAATTTAACAAAAGCTACTGGAAAGAAAACGCTGCGATCGAGATTCTACCAGGCGAGCTGACAGGGACCTGTTAACGGCGAGCCTTAAGTACTGTGTATTCTCCCCCTCTAATCCAGCAGCAATATAAAAAAAGCTCCATAAATTAGCAGCCATTTAACCAGTGCTACCAGAGGACAAGTTCACTACTCTACACTCCCCTTGGGGGCCTCCTCTTGTGATCGGGCGCGAATCCCAAATAAACCCTTGCGCTCAACTTTACTTTCCGGTTCCGGCCGCAGAAAGCTGCGCAGCTTATCCCTCTCCCACATGGCATCCTGATAGCCAAGCTCAATAAGCTCTTCGATATAAGGCTTTTCAAACAGAAGGTAGCTGGCAGCAGAAACACCCCCACCAGGATTGGTGGCGCCGGTGGAGCGGAACAACCAGCGCAGCGCAGGGGGGAGATGGCGAAGTCTTCTGCCACTGAGACGCCCCAAACTTTGAGAGGGCTCAATAACAACCGACTCTACCGAGCGCAAAAGCTTTAAGTCTGCGTGATCCGATGGGTCGATATAATCCAGCAGCATATTGACCCGGTCCAAGTGCTCCAGGTCCGCTTCCAAACTGTCAATAAATGCCGCATTAAATAGTTGCCCGGCTATTTGCGCCATTGAAGGAGAGCTCACCTGGGTGTGACTATTGCGGCTGCCCCAGTGGGCCGGAGAGCGATTATCCGACACCCCCACCACAAAAACACGCTTGGCACCGAGGTGCAGAGCGGGGCTGATCGGCGCCATCAGACGAATAGCGCCGTCGCAAAAATAGGCCCCATTCAACTGTACAGCGGGAAAAATAGCGGGAATTGCCGCAGATGCCAGTAAATGATCTGAGGTCAACTGGGTCGGCACTCCAAAGCGACGAAATCGCTGCCAACCTTTAACGTCCTCCGCCCCCTGGAAAAAGCTGACCGACTGCCCTTCACTATATGAAAGTGCATTTACACTTGTGGCACGCAAGTGTCCATTGAGAATATTCTTTTGAATATTTTCAAAATTAATTTCACGCTCTACCAAACTGCGCAGAGGACTATTGTCCAACAGTGCCAGGGGCTTCTGCCTGCCAACCCCCCGATTAAACAGCGACCGACTAATGGAAAACAGGTTTCCAAGCAAACTGCGCCAACTGGTGAGATAAACCTGTTCAACGCTGAGCTGCATCCAGACCGAGCACATTCTATCGACCGCCTCTTTAAAAGTACCGGTATGGGAGGCGAGAAGCATGGCGTTCATAGCACCGGCTGAGGTGCCACAAATGATCTGAAAAGGACGGGGATTATCCTCGGGCACCAGCTCAGCGAGCGCCTTTAATACACCCGCCTGATAAGCTGCACGCGCTCCCCCCCCAGAAAGTACCAGAGCGTTACGCTGGCCTGATTTTGTAGTTTCGCTCTTAATTGTCGACAACGTTTTCTTCCAATACAACCAGCCCACAAACTATAGAGTTCGCCTAAAGGCTACTGAGAAAAATGCTCATGCACAAATAGATGCTAAGGAGCCACTATGTTTGGGTTATTTGATAGGGTAGTTAAGACCCTAAAGGGTCTCGGAGTAATTCCGCAATACCTTCGACTCTCGAGCAAGGCGCAGATTTGCAGAGTGCTCAAGCCTTGTAAAAACCGCGATATAACCCTACAGGACCGACAGGGATATTACGGAATTACCCATCAAATTATTATTCTAAAATGATAGATATAAATTAAAGGGACATATCTACAACATAGCGGCCAATTCCATGCCCCCGATTTAAGCGGGCGAGAAATTCTGGAGCCTGGTCAAGCGCAATATTTTCCGCAATACTGTTGAGCTTATCACCGATATACCATTCTCTCGCCAACTTCTGCCACACCTCTGCCTTTCTTTCGATTGGCAAAACAGCACTGTCCACCCCCAGTAAACTGATACCGCGCAGAATAAAGGGGAATACATTGGCGTGAAATTGAGCCCCCGAGGCCATACCACAGGCAGCAACCCCGCCGCCATAGCGCAGGGATTTAATCACATTAAACAGTGTTTCTCCGCCTACAGTGTCAATGGCCCAAGCCCACAACGGCTTGGCCATCGCCTTGTTGGCAAACGGCGCCAGGGTATCCCGGTCGAGTACTTTCCAGGCCCCCAGCCCCGCCAGGTAATCGGCAGATTCCAGCTTACCGGTCACCGCAGCGACGCGAAAACCGAGCTTAGCGAGTAGGGCGACTGCAATGGAACCCACCCCGCCCGTTGACCCGGTAACCAGAATTTCACCATCTCTAGGGGATGCACCCGACTCCAAAAGCTTTTCAACACAGAGGGCGGCAGTGAAACCTGCGGTACCGAGCGCCATAGATTCCCACGCAGTCAAACCATCCGGCAGCGGCACCGCCCACTGCGGCGGTACCGCAATACGCTCTGCAAGCCCACCGGCAGTATTCATCCCCAGATCATAACCGTT
Source organism: Microbulbifer regidiadema (SeqCode) (assembly GCF_052466995.1). NCBI lineage: Bacteria > Pseudomonadati > Pseudomonadota > Gammaproteobacteria > Cellvibrionales > Microbulbiferaceae > Microbulbifer > Microbulbifer regidiadema (SeqCode). The sequence continues at coordinate 1,559,436 of NZ_CP174297.1, forward strand.
GACCAGCAATTCGGTACCTGGAGTAAAAGTATTACTCCGGTCCAATATCACTTTGCCCACCGCATCGATACCCGGGGTATGCGGGTAACAGTCGGTAATACTGCGGTTGCCAAATGCAGATAACGAATCTTTAAAATTCAAGGACGAATAACTTACCGCCAACAGCAGTGGGTGGTCGGGAAGTTCTGAAAGAGAGCGCTCAACCACAGACTGGTCAAACTTTCCCGAAGCCACCTCAACGACCTGAATTGCCCGAAAATTTTCGTCCCTATCTATTTCCATGGGGTATATCCCGCAGCACTATTAATATATGGCTGTTACTCTTACTGAGCTTGGTGACGCAGCGCTGCCAAGCGTGAAAAGAGACGAGTGACTGCCGATTCCACACCAGCCTCCGCCGCTAAACCTATTTTTTTAGCAATATTCTTCCGCTCTTTAAACTCGATCTGATATAGATCGCTATCCTTTGCGCAGTTGGTCAAATACTCGTCTGAAGTTTTCAGTTCGTCAACCAGCCCCAGGGATAGGGCCTTTTGCCCAAACCAAACCTCACCGGTAGCCACCTTATCGATATCCAGTTTCGGACGATATTCACCAACAAAATGCTGAAACAGGAAGTGGATTTCATCCAGATCCTCTTGGAACTTCTGCTTGCCCTCTTCCGTATTCTCACCAAACATGGTTACGGTGCGCTTGTACTGACCGGCAGTAAACAGCTCGTAATCAATATCGTTGCGCTTGAGCAGGCGATTAAAGTTTGGCATCTGAGCCAAAACACCAATGGAGCCAAGCATCGCAAAGGGAGCCGCCAAAATGCGGTCGGCAACACAGGCCATCATATAGCCACCACTGGCAGCCACTTTATCGACCGCAATGGTCAAATGGATACCCGCACTGCGAATTCGGGTTAACTGACTGGCGGCCAGGCCGTAATTCGCCACCATGCCCCCGGGGCTTTCCAGGCAGAGCAGAACCTCATCACCGGACTCGGCCACTTGCAGAATTGCCGTCACCTCTTCACGCAGATGAGAAAGTGCACTCGCTTTAATATCCCCATTAAACTGCATCACAAAGATACGTTTGCGCCCGGAGACAAGCTCACCCTCTCCTGTGTCAGCATCCTTTGAGGTGGCGGCATCACTTTTTTCCGACTGCTTTTTAGCCTCGGCCTTATGCTTCTTCGCCAGGGCTTTTTCCTCGGCTTTCTTCTCTTTCGCCAACTGCTTTTTGCGCCGGGTAAACTCGTGTTTATCCATCACAGCCTCAAGCAGCGTTTCCTTAAACTGCTCGTAGCGGTCGTTCAAATGTGTCACGGTGATATGACCCTGAACACGCTCTTTTAGCTGTTCGCGATTTGCAAATATAAAACCTATCAACACCATCAAAGCCACGACAACCGTCACGATTTTGGCAAGAAACAGGCCGTATTCAATTAGAAATTCCACTTAAACTCCATTTGCCATTTTAACTATTTTTTATTTAATTCCAGTCATTTACTGCCAACCTTCCAGAGCGGAAGTTGCACGCTGATTGAGGGGGCGCGCCAGCAAACCCGTGTGACTGATCCGCACTTCATAAACAGCACCGTCTTCCATAGGGAGGAAAGTCGCGCTGCCATAAACTGCATCTACAAAAGGCAGCTGCCGATCAATGCCGCGTACAAATTGCCAGACATCAACACCGTAATTAACACCTTTAATTTCATAAACCGAGCGCTCACGGGCGCGCTCATCCTGAAGGGTAAGATAGCGGCCGCTCAGCCGATCCAAGCGGTAAGCCGGCTGAATTCCCCAGCGGGCCAGCGCCCCCTGCCACTTCAACATGCGGGCGTCCAGTTGCCACTGATCCCCAGACAGTTCAAATTTTTGTGCGATGCCGTCGGCATCGGCGAATTTTACTTCAAATTGCTGCTCGGCAATTTTACGAAAAGACACAACCCCCACACTGTGCTCTTCAGCCAGATTGCGATAGCTATAGACATCCGCTGCAATCAGAACAATCCAAAGGGCCGTGGCAAAAAGAAAAAGCCCCACAGAACCGCGTACAAACCCCAGGAGCCAGTTCCCCCCCAGAAGAATGCGCGCCCCCCAAAACACAAACAGCAGCGCCAGGATGGCAATGGTAAAAGTAATCGCTATATACATTATGATTTATACTCCCTGATACTTCGCAGCTCTATTCGGCCCACCCTCATTGGCGGTGCTTCGCAGCTGCCTTTTCGGCAAAAGTGTGAATCAAGCGGCCAGACAGGGTTTGTAGCGGTGGTACCGGCGGCAGAGCGCTGTAGTGAAACCAATGCGCCTCCTCTATTTCATTGGGGTCTAAACACAGGCCCCCACCCTGCCACTCCGCCAAATATCCAATCATCAACTGGCCGGGAAAGGGCCAGGGCTGACTGCCGACATACTCCAATGCGCCCACCTTCAGTCCCACCTCCTCATACACTTCGCGTACCAGCGCCTGCTCGGCACTCTCTCCGGGCTCAATAAAGCCGGCCAGGGCCGTGTAGGTCGCATTGCTGCGCGAAGCGTGACGGGCCAACAGGCACTCCTCCCCCCGAGTTACCAGCATGATGACACAGGGGGAGATTCTCGGATAAACAGTGAGATCGCAAGCAGGACAGGTGCGAGCGCGATCGTTGGAGTGATAACTGGTAGCCGTGCCACAGCGGCCGCAAAACCGATGCTGGCTATCCCAGTGGGAGACCTGTAGTGCTCGCCCTGCCAGTGCAAACAGAGGCTCTTCAACCAGAGTGAGCAAGCTGCGCAAGTTTCGCCATTCATACCCGGCTATTTCTATCCGGCGGGACAGGATATGTACTGCGCAGGCGTGGCCACCCAATTCCCCCAGATAGTGACTGGACTGCACGGCATCCGCTGCCAGCACCTGGGTATCATGGACAAAAAGATCTCCTCGGCACAGAATCAGTTCATCGGCAATTAGGATATGCTGTGTAAACTCCGGGGCTGCCCACACATTCCCCGCCGGGACAAACTTACCACCAGCCAAAAAGACCTCCTTGATTATGCCGCCTCAACGGGGTAGCCCAGAGCTGCCAGGCTTTCGATCGCAAGACTCAGCGACTGAACATCTGCCTGCCGGTGCAATTTAACCTCGCCCAAGTAGTACTCAAGGCTGATAATGGCATCGGCAAAGATATCCAGGGACTGCTCTACTTCGGGGCCGGCGTCATGGCGATCGATAACCGTCTCGACAAAATTCAGCAGCCCCTCAACAACACCCGCAGCCCGACTCAGATTGAGAACGATCAAGCCGCCGCGCACCGAGTTCAAAGTAGTGGAAACGTTGCGGATATGCCCGTGATCAAAATCGGACTCGGCATAAGCCGCCAGCGCGCGCTTAATCAACGCCAAACCGGCCTCAGCTTCTTTAAGGACTGCCACTTCCGCCTCAGCCAGCTGACTGTGCTCAAAAGCGATATCTGCGTGGCCGTATTCGTCCAGGTCGATCGAGGTGCTCTGTTTGAGCGCCCGCACCGTGCTATCCACCATCAGCACCTGACCGGTCAGCTTTTGCAGTGCGTTATCCGCAATGGAGCCCCCGGCGCCGGAGGCGCTCTGGTATTCAGCGACCGCGCTGCGCAGGCTCTCCCCTACCCGCTTGAAGTTAAGCATTTGCAATGTGCCCGCGACTCTTTGCAGAGAGGCCGCGAGGCCGTCTTCGGCATCCAGGCTTGAGATACCAATTAATTCGGCGTCATCGAGCATCCGGCGCACGCCGGACAGCTCCTCTTCTAAGGCGTTGGCTACTGCGGTAATGGCTGTAGCACCGGGACCGCCGAGGGTGGCGCGCTCCCGCTCCAACTCCTCTTCACTGTAATCCAGAGGCTCTGCGGAGAAAGCCTCCAGCAACTCGCCGCCAAAGCCCTCGGGCTTGGATAGGGTCAACCAATAGAGGCACTCTTTCAGCAAAATCGGCGGCGCAGGTTGATCCAGAGCGGTATCGCACTCTTTCTGCAACGCCCGCAGCCAGCGGTCAAACATGCTGAAGACCATTACGCGGGAGCGACTGATACGCATTTCCCGCGCGGCCATACCCGCAAGGGCGGCGCCTGCAACCACCCACAGGCGCCCGTTAGGGCGCCCCATAGTGATACTCGCAATTCTCTCCAGGGCCCGCGACATCATCGTATAAGCCGGGCCCCGAGGTTTGCCGCGCAGCAGTGCCAACAAGCCAACCTGGTACATATGACGGAATCGGCGAACAAAGCTTTTTAAGTCTTCCGACATCACGGCGGAGGCGCCACTGCCGGGTACAGTGCCCTGCAAATCACAGTGGAAAAAGTGGCTTTCCGGCACCGGCGGCTGGGATCGGGCCGCGCGTAAATTATTGATATAGGGGATAAGTAATTCCGGGCGGGCAATCGCGCGGCTCTGCACAAAGTCCAGATAGCGCCCCATGACGTAGAAACCCGTGCCCAGCGCCTCCATCAACTCTTCGGAGGCTTTTTGGTCGCCCTCCAGCAACTCGCTAAGCGCGGTAATCTTCTCTTGGGTAAGAAGCTCAGCGGCGCTGAGCTGCACCATCTGCAACACGCCACTGACCTGCTTGAGGGCTGTGAGACTCTGTTCCAGAGCCTGCTTTTGGGAAGTGTCCGCAGCAAACTTATCTAAATGCGAGGCGGCATTATCGATGGTCGCTACCAGCTCATCCTTCACTACATTGACAGAAGTGATATTGATCTTGTGCAATTCAGTCTTTGGCTGCACCGCTGCATTCTTCCTATAATCGAACAAAAAACAACCAGATCAGGATGATACTGGCCTAATTAAGGGCAATTTACCCCAATAAGCAAAAGAGTCCACCTTTCGCCAAAAAATTTCCAGCGAATAATCGACAAATCGCCCAGTGGCGGGGCCGAAGCCCCTAAATTACTTGAATTTTCCGGAAAACCCAGTAGCGTTTGCTACTTTCAAGTTTAAAGTTGTACGTTTTTTTGCGTTAAAGAACAAAAACCAATCAATCAGTACACAATAAACCCGGGGAAGCAGCGCAGCGATACTGAGTTCAGATATCTATTTCGCAGACACCGCCCCCCAAGATTCCATTTTGACCCACATTAATGGGTTAACCAGGGAAGTAAATGATGAACACTTACAATAATACCATTGCGGCATCCGGCAGCGGATTTGGTCGCGCCTTTGCCGAAAATTTTCTCGGTAAAGCGCCCGATTGGTACAAATTAACTATAGCCGCCTTTCTGCTCCTAAATCCGTTAATACTGTACGTATCGGGGCCCTTTGTAACCGGCTGGGTACTGATTGGAGAATTTATTTTTACCCTGGCAATGGCCCTTAAGTGCTACCCCCTTCAACCCGGCGGGCTACTGGCAATTGAAGCGGTATTAATGGGGATGACAAGCACCGATGCCGTATACCATGAAGTAGTAGAAAATATTGAAGTGATTCTACTACTTATGTTTATGGTGGCCGGCATTTACTTTATGAAGAGCCTACTGCTATTTGTATTCACTAAAATTTTGATTAATGTGAATTCAAAACCCCTGCTGTCACTACTCTTCTGCGCTGTTTCCGCAGTGCTCTCTGCATTCCTCGACGCGCTGACCGTAACCGCCGTCCTGATTGCCGTTGCGGTTGGCTTTTACTCGGTCTATCACCGGGTTGCCTCCCAGCAACCCCACCACCACCATGACCACGATCACTCCAATGATGAACATGTGGTGGAGTACCACCGCGAGGATCTGGACCAGTTCAGGTCCTATCTTCGCAGCCTGATTATGCACGGTGCAGTAGGCACCGCCCTCGGCGGCGTCTGCACCCTGGTGGGCGAGCCCCAAAACCTGCTGATCGCGGAGAAAGCCGGCTGGGAGTTTATCCAGTTTTTCCTACAGATGGCTCCGGTAACCATTCCAACCTTCTTTGCCGGCCTGATCACCTGCCTGATACTGGAGAAGACAAAAGTATTTGGCTATGGTGCCCAGCTCCCCAGCGCCGTGCGTGAAGTACTGGTTAACTTCTCTAAAGAGGAAGAAAAGAAACGCACTTCTGCGCAGGTCGCCGAGCTGTGGGTTCAGGGTATTGTCGCTGTGGCCCTGGTATTTGCCCTGGCGTTTCATGTTGCCGAAGTGGGTATTATCGGCCTGATGATCATTGTGCTTCTGACCGCATTTAACGGCATCGTCGAAGAGCCTAGAATTGGTCACGCCTTTGAAGAGGCACTGCCCTTTACTGCACTGCTTGTAGTTTTCTTCGCAATCGTTGCCGTAATCCACCAGCAGCACCTTTTTGAGCCGGTAACCAATTTCGTTCTTGCACAAAAGCCCGAACAGCAACCGGGGTTGCTGTTCCTCGCTAACGGTATTTTATCGATGATCAGCGATAACGTTTTTGTGGCAACAGTTTATATCAACGAAGTGAAAGCGGCGCTCACCGCAGGCGACATCACCCGCGAGCATTTTGACAAGCTGGCTATCGCCATCAATACCGGCACAAACCTGCCCAGTGTTGCCACCCCGAATGGACAAGCGGCATTTCTGTTCTTGCTGACTTCGGCCCTTGCCCCTCTGATACGCCTGTCTTACGGCCGCATGGTGATCATGGCTCTGCCCTACACCATCGTACTGACTATCGTCGCTTTAATTTGCGTGGTTTACACGATCTAAACAGAGATTGTAAAAGAGACAGTCTGGGTGGGAACTGCGGGCTGCCGCGCCCATCCAGAAGAAGATTCAGGCCGGTGAGAACAACCTCTCACTGGCCTCCTACCAGAAGTGTTTGCCCGCTGATTTCTCCAGCAGCCCCAACATCGATTGATGGGCCTCGGCCTCCTGCGGCGTAGCGCGCGCGACCAATAGCGGAGCCCGATCGGCAGGCAGGCGACGAATGGCCTCCCCGGCCGTTTCGCTCTCCACCTTATTGCCACCTTCCCCCTCTTGGGAGTCCCCCTGGGCCAGGACCAAATCGGTCTGACCGCCGGTCATCATCAGGTAGACGTCGGCAAGAATTTCCGCATCCAGCAAAGCGCCGTGCAAATCCCGCTGGGAGTTGTCGACAAAGTAGCGCTTACACAGGGCGTCCAGATTGTTCTTCTGCCCGGGGTGCTTTTCCCGCGCCAGCGTCAGGGTGTCCAAAACCCCGCAGTGCGCACTGACATTGCGCCAGCGCGGATTGCCCAACAAGCGCAGTTCCGCATCGATAAAGCCGACGTCGAAGGGCGCATTGTGAATAACCAACTCCGCCCCTTCACAGAAGGTCATAAATTCATCGGCGATCTGGGCGAATACCGGTTTGTCGGCCAGGTATTCATTCGTAATGCCGTGAACCTCAATAGCGCCATCATCCACTTGCCGCTGAGGGTTGATGTACTGGTGGTAGTGGCGCCCCGTCAACTTCCGGTTAACCAGCTCCACACAACCAATTTCAATAATCCGGTGGCCGCTTTTAGGATCGAGACCGGTTGTCTCGGTATCGAGAACTACTTGACGCATCCGCTACTCTCCCTCAAGACTCCAACCCATCGACACCGCGATTTGCCAGCTGATCAGCCCGCTCATTACCCGGGTGCCCCGCATGGCCTTTAACCCAGTGCCACTGCACCTCGTGCTGGGCGACACTCTCATCCAACTGCCGCCACAAGTCCGCGTTCTTTACCGGCTTCTTGCTGGCGGTCTTCCAGCCATTCTTCTTCCAGTTGTTAATCCAACCGGTGATCCCCTGGCGCAGGTACTGCGAGTCGGTGTGCAAATCAACCTTGCACGGTTGTTTGAGCGCCTCCAGAGCCTTTATCGCCGCCAGCAACTCCATACGGTTGTTGGTGGTATGGGCTTCTCCCCCAAATAACTCCTTCTCCCGCTCACCGTAAACCAACAGGGCGCCCCAACCGCCGGGGCCCGGATTGCCGCGACAAGCGCCATCCGTGTAGATAGTAATTTGTTTCAAAACTTACGCCAAAAGTAGAAATGGGGCCGATTTTTAGCGAAATCAGCGCTTTTGATGCTTCCCGCGTGCTGCGACGCGAGGGCTCGACGGGGTGGCAACCAGAGCGGGTTTTCTCTCGGCTCGCCAATCAATCTTGATAGCGCGAACACGTGCCACTTCTTTCCGCGCGACTATGATGTAAAAGCCCCCCCAAGGCAAGTGTAAGCGGGACCCGAACCGCTCCATCCAGGCAGTCCTGGACAGCAATTCCCGCTGCTGCAACGGCAGGCGGAAAAAGCCTCTATCCACGCGCTCCGCCTGCAAGTCGAGCAGGTTCATCCAGTCTGCAATCCGGGCGGCGCGCAATTGATTGCCGCGCTGATAGGCCCCTCTGGAAAAGAGAAAACGAGACAAGCCCAGCAGAGAGAAGGGGTTAAAGCCGATCAACAACAGGTGGCCACCCGGTATTAGCACCCGGGCCGCTTCCCGCAAAATCTGGTGGGGATGGGCGGAGAAATCCAGGAGATGGTGCAGAAGTACTACATCGATGGAGTCCGAGGGCAGGGGTAGCTGCTCAAACTCTACAATCGCCGCGCCGCCCTGCTCGAGTGCAGCGCCCAGGCGAAATCGATGATTGATTCGACTGGTGGCCGCAAAGTCTACAGACTGGGCAACACTGGCCTGGAGAAGGTGATAGCCGAAAAAGCCCTCTACCAAAGGCTGCGCTAGCGCCAATTGCTGAGAGAGAATCTCCTCCCCCAGCGCACTGGAAAACCAGTGGGACAATGCCGGACAGGCCTTGCCGAGCGAGGAGAGTCCCTCATTACTTGCAGACCTGAACTTTCCAGTCATTGCCTCTCCAGTACCCGCTCAAACAATCTTTTCCAATTCTATACTCAGCCGAGCCCACCCAGGTATCGCTCCCTTAGCCGCTTACAGCAACAGCTCCAAGATTTACCCTGAGGGCCTTGCAACCCAAAAATCGCAGGCGCCGCAGAATTAAGCAGAGGCTCTCAACATGGTATCGTTCTCCCAACAGGCTAGAAGACGACCCTATTATGCTATCTATTACGCCAATTTCGGCCTTCAATGACAACTATATCTGGCACCTTGAAAAAAGTGGTCAGCATTGGGTCGTCGATCCCGGCGACTCTGCCCCTGTCGAAAACGCCCTGCAGGGAGCGCCTCTCAGCGGCATTCTGATAACCCACCACCACTTTGACCACACCGGTGGTATCGAGAGACTGTGCCGCCAATATCAATGCCCTGTTTATGGCCCCAGCACTATAGCGGGTGTTACTCACCCCATTGCCGACGGCGATTCCCTACAAATTTTGGGTATGCCCCTCAAGGTGTATGCCGTCCCGGGGCACACTCTAGACCACCTCGCTCTCATTTTTAATGAAATCACAAGTGATGACAGCGAACAATTACACCTTTTTTGCGGTGATACGCTCTTTTCTGCCGGCTGCGGCAGGCTCTTCGAAGGCAGCCCCGAACAGATGTATCACTCACTGCAAAAACTCAGCGAGCTACCCCCTTCAACCCTTGTGTACCCTGCACACGAGTACACACTCGCCAATCTGAAGTTTGCTCAAGCGGTAGAACCTCAAAACACGGCTATTGACACCAGAATCTCTCAATGTGAAAAATTGCGGGAAGACAACAGGCCAACCCTGCCCTCCACAATTGCCCTAGAGCAGAACACCAATCCGTTTCTCCGCTGCGGATATACCGAGGTCCGCCAAGCTGCTGTTGCCCACGCAAAATTAGAGCCCCTGGACAGCGGGGATAAGGTGAGTGTTTTTGCCGGCCTGCGCGGCTGGAAGGATGGCTTCTAACGGCTCAAATTCACCTAAACTACACTCAAGCTGGGTGATAACATAGCAAATCGTATGCTTTTTGAGCGTCGATATTGACCGAAACTAATTTGTCTAATTAGAATCGAAACTAATTGATCAAATGCCCGGCGTTTTACCAATAATTGCTCTGATATACGCCGGGATGAATTACAAGAAATACTCGCGGATCTCACACATGGTTCACAAGAATTTTGCCGTAGCGCTATTAGCCGCTACGGTAGGAGCCTGCTCGCAATTACCGGAAAAGACCCCGGCGCCGGAAACTGACAATACCCCTGTAGAGGAAACCGCTACCGCGAGTGACCCCACTTTTAAACAGCAGCAATCCGTCGAGGCCGCCCTGCCCCCCGTGGATATCTGGGCCCGCTTGCGCCAGGGGTTTGCCCTAAATCACCACACCAGCAACCCCAAGGTAAAGGAATATATTGCTTATTTCGCTCGCAACGAAGGCTATATGGCCCGGGTAACCGAGCGTTCCCGCCGCTATATTTTCCATGTTGCCGAGCAATTGGAACAGGCAAACCTGCCCCTTGAGCTGGCATTGCTGCCTATTGTCGAGAGTGCCTACGACCCCTTCGCCTACTCCCACGCCCGCGCCTCTGGCATGTGGCAGTTTATCCCGGCGACCGGACGCTCATTTGGCCTCGAACAAAACTGGTGGTACGACGGCCGCCGCGATGTCCACGAGTCCACCCAGGCCGCAGCAAAATACTTTAACTACCTTCACGATCGCTTTGATGGCGACTGGGAACTGGCACTGGCCGCATACAACGCCGGCGAAGGCACGGTGCGCAGAGCCGTAGAGCGCAATCGCCGCAAGGGGCTCGGCACCAGCTATTGGGACCTGAAACTCCCCCGGGAGACCAAGCGCTATGTACCGCAGCTGTTAGCCCTCGCGGAAGTGATATCCCGCCCCAGCCACTACAAAATACCGCTGCATGACGTCGCCAACGAGCCCTACTACGCCCGTGTCGATGTCGGCAGCCAGATCGACCTGGCCCAGGCGGCGGAACTCGCGGAAATTGAAATTGAGGAACTGTACCTGCTGAACCCCGGCTACAACCGCTGGGCAACCGACCCCAACGGCAATCACCAGCTACTGATTCCAATAGAGACCCAGGAAAAATTTGAAAGCGCACTGGCACAGCTCCCCAAGGATGAGCGAGTCAGCTGGCAGCGCTACACGATTGCCCGGGGCGATACCCTCTCCACTATTGCGCGCCGCTACCAGACCACAGTGGGGGCGATACGGGAGACCAACAAACTGCGCAACAACAATATCCGCGCCGGTAAAACCCTGTTAATTCCCAGCGCATCGGGTCCCGCCGGACAGTACGCCTACGCCCTCGATCAGCGGGTCCAACGCAAACAGTCTTCGGGTAAGGGCCAGAAGGTCAATTACACCGTGCGCCCCGGTGACAGCCTCTGGGGCATATCACGCAAGCTGGATGTGAGCGTTAAACAGTTGGCCAGCTGGAACAGCATGGCCCCTGGGGATACTCTGCGCCCCGGACGCACCCTGGTGGCTTACAACGGCTCTGCCACAGCTTCCGAGAGCAGCCGCACCACGCGCAAGGTTTCCTACCGGGTACGCAGTGGTGACTCCCTCTACCGGATCGCCAACAAGTTCAGCATCGAGATCGATGACATTCTGCGCTGGAATAAGATCAACAAGTCCAAGTACCTACAACCGGGGCAGCGTTTAACCCTATTTGTAGATAGCGCCAGCAACACTTAAAGTGCAGCTTCTGCCAGGGCAGAAAGCCAGCGATAAAAAAACCCGGCAATTGCCGGGTTTTTTTATTCGTCGCTAAAGGCTATTACTCAGCTGGCGAGGCCTCGTCGATCTTTGCCTGATCGGACAGGTAGCGCTGAATAGCTGCCAACTCGGCACCGCCATTCACAGAGGCCAATTGCTGCATCAACGCCTGACGCTGCTCTTTACTCTGCTTGGACAGCTCACCCGGGCGCACACTGCGCAGGTCGAGAACCACCAGATCGCCATTATTGGTAGCGAAACTGGTCACCTCTTCAGCGCCGGCCGCCGGCGCCGGCAGTGCAAATGCCTTGGCATTGATTTCACCGCGCTGGGCAAAGCCGCCGCGACGGGTCTTATCACTGGTCTCCAGAGTTAAACCCTGCGCTTCCGCCAGTTCCGCGAAGCCAGTACCTGCAGCCAGCTTTTCTTTCAACTCTTGCGCCTGCTTGGCCAGTTGCTCACTGGCTTTATCGCGCTTCAGGCGATCGACAATTTGCTGGCGAACCTCTTCCAGAGGATAGGTACCCGCCGGCTTGGAGTCTGTCACCCGCAGAACAACAGAGTGCTCATTGTTCAGATTGATCACATCTGAGGTATTGCCATCTTCCTTCACTTCCGCAGAGAAAGCAGCCTCGATTACCTGGCCGTTAGACAGCACACCCGATGCGCTCTCGCGAGAAAACAGAGCGGCGCTCTTCAGAGGAACACCCAACTCTTCGGCGGGCTCTGCCAGGCTATCCGCGTTGTAGGCCAGATCGGCCAGGCGAGACAGGGCATCGACAAATTCGCGCTCGGCAACAGATTCACGCAGTCGATTTTCGATCAGCATTTTGCGCTCTTCGAAGCTCGGCGGCTCGCTCTGCTCTACTTCCAGCAACTTGATGAAATGCGTTCCGCTATCGGTAGTCACCGGAGCCGAAACCTGCCCCACTTCGAGTTCCGCCAGGGCCTGCTCAAATGCCTCGGGGAAGACATCGCCGGTGGTGTAGCCCAATTCACCGCCTTCATCCGCAGAACCTACGTCCTGAGAGTAAGTCTTTGCCAACTCGGCAAAATCTTCGCCGGCATCCAGCTTGCTCTGAATCTCGGCAATTTTTTCTGCATCGGCTTCCTCAAGCAGGATATGTGCGGCGCGACGGCGCAGCTCCGATGCAAAGCCCTTGAGTTCCTGCTCGTACTGAGCGCGCACATCGCTTTCGGAAATATCGATATTACCGGCAAACACTTCAGGGGTAAGCTCGATATACTCGACTGCGACCTGTTCTGGGCGCTGGTATTGGCCCTGGTTCTCCTGGTAGTACTGCTCTACCTCAGCCTCAGAGACTTGAGTCTCAGCCAGCAGGCCTTCAACCGGCATCACTACATAGTCAAAATCGCGCTCTTCCATAGAGGCGGCAACGATTTGTTCGGCATCCGCCTGGGTGGTGAAAGCACTATCTACCACACTGTTGGCGTACTGCTCCAGCGCCATATCACTTTCCATAATCTGGCGGAAACCTGCCGGGCTGTAACCCATACGGCGCAAAGCGTCGCGGTACATTTGCGGGTCAAAGCTGCCGTTCACCTGAAATGCCGGAATTTGTACAATCGCTTTATCGACCGCTGTGGAGCTCATTACCATGCCGCTGTCCTGAGCCGCTTGGCGCATTACCGAGCTGGAAATCAGTTGGCGCAACATCGGCTCGCGCAGCTGCTCATCGCTGATTAAATCAGCGGGCACGTCTTCACCGTACTGACTAATGATCATATTGCGGCGATTTTGAATTGCGCGCTGCAAATCCAGGTTTGTTATTTTTTCGCCATTAACCTCGGCTACCGCATCGGCAGCACCTCCACTGGCACCGGTGAAGAAATCAATTCCCCCAATGACCATAATAAAACCGAAAAAGGCTGCGACAATAATCGCGGCTGTCCCTTTCAGGTTGTCACGCATGGACTGAAGCATGCTCAGCTCCGAAAATTATTAGTTGTCTTTAACTGCATCAGATACAAAAAAGGCGTATCCCAACTGACACGCCTCTCTGACATTCGGACTCTTTTTACAAAGTCTCAAAGTCTGCTGAAAACTTAGTTTACAGCGTCTTTCAGGGCTTTACCGGCCTTGAAGCTAGGGATTTTTGCCGCAGCAATTTCGATGGGATCGCCAGTGCGAGGGTTGCGGCCAGTACGGGCTGCACGCTCTTTAACCGCAAAAGTACCAAAGCCTACGAGGGCAACTTGATCACCTTTTTTCAGAGCATCAGTGATGCTATCCACCATTGCGTCCAAAGCGCGACCGGCTGCTGCTTTTGGAATATCTGCAGATGCGGCGATTGCTTCAATCAGTTCGGACTTATTCACACTTAATCCCTCTGTTCTTTTTAAATATGCTTCGGAGGGCTTGCGAAAGCCCCCACACTATAAATTGTTTAGCCTTCGGCAATTTACGCGCCGGGCAATAAGCCCCGTTTTATACCAACTGCCCAGTAGCGGGTCAAGGAACCATGCGGGTTTCCGAGCAGATGTATACTTTTTGAGCGGTATAGAGAGCCGATTGGCGAAGTTTTGGCCTTGCAAGTTGTAACGGGGCGACAAAAGTCACCCCGTCCAAGAGGCTAGTGGGTTTGAATTCCGCGCTGGGAGCGCTCCTCAGCCTTCTTCTGCAAGGCGGAGTACTCTTCATCAGACAGGGATTCAGGCTTGTGCTCAAGGGCCAACTCAAGCACCTGATCAATCCATTTAACCGGTTTAACTACCAAGTCCTGGAGAATATTATCGGGAATATCCTTCAGATCTCGCTCGTTATCGGCGGGAATCAGTACAGTTTTGATACCGCCCCGATGCGCTGCCAATAACTTTTCCTTTAGACCACCAATTCTTAAAACTTCTCCGCGAAGTGTAATTTCTCCGGTCATCGCCACATCTGAACGCACCGGAATATCGGTCAGTATAGATACCAGAGCCGTACACATAGCGATACCTGCCGACGGGCCATCCTTGGGAGTGGCGCCCTCTGGCACGTGGATATGAATATCGCGGGTCTCGTGAAAATCGGGGCCTATACCCAGTGCCTGGGAGCGTGAGCGCACCACGGTCAGTGCCGCCTGAATCGACTCCTGCATCACATCGCCGAGGGAGCCGGTTTTAATCATGCGCCCCTTACCCGGAACCGCCGACGCTTCGATATTGAGAAGCTCACCGCCCACCTCAGTCCAGGCGAGGCCGGTGACGATTCCGATTTTGTTCTCTTCCTCTGCGCGGCCAAAGTCAAATTTGCGCACACCGAGCAGCTCTTCCAACTGCTGCGGCTGCACTATCGCCTTCTTCTCCGAGGGATTGCGAACGCGTTCGGTGACCACCTTGCGGCAGATTTTAGCGATCTCCCGATCCAGGCCGCGCACGCCGGCTTCACGGGTGTAATAGCGGACGATATCGCGGATGCTGTCATCGGACAGTTCCAGCTCATTGTCTTTAAGACCGTTGGCTTTGCGCTGTTTCGGTACCAGGTAGCGCTGCGCAATATTCAACTTTTCATCCTCGGTATAACCGGGGATTCGAATCACTTCCATACGGTCCAGCAATGGACCCGGAATATTCATCGAGTTGGAGGTACAAACAAACATTACATCGGAAAGGTCGTAATCGACTTCGAGGTAGTGATCGTTAAAGGCTTTATTTTGCTCTGGGTCCAGGACCTCCAGCAGTGCGGAGGCGGGGTCGCCGCGCTGGTCCATCCCCATTTTGTCGACCTCATCGAGCAGGAACAGAGGGTTTTTGACCCCCACCTTGGAGATCTTTTGTACCAGCTTACCCGGTAGCGAACCAATATAAGTGCGTCGATGCCCGCGAATCTCGGCCTCATCGCGCACGCCGCCCAGCGCCATACGCACATACTGACGATTGGTTGCTCGAGCAATAGATTGGCCCAGTGAGGTTTTACCTACCCCGGGCGGACCAACCAGACATAAAATCGGCCCTTTGACTTTCTTCACGCGCTTCTGCACTGCGAGGTATTCCAGTATCCGCTCTTTAACCTCTTCCAAGCCGTAGTGTTCTTTCTCGAGAATTTCCTCGGCTTTTATCAGGTCATGCCTAACGCGGCTGGCCTTTTTCCAGGGCAGACTCAGCATCCAGTCGATATAACTGCGCAAAACCGAAGCTTCCGCAGACATGGGCGACATCATCTTTAGCTTGCCCAGCTCGGCGCGGGTTTTCTTTTCCGCTTCGGCACTCATGCCGGATTCGGCAATCTTGTTTTCCAGCTCTTCAATTTCATTGGGCTCTTCAGTGATTTCGCCCAACTCTTTTTGAATCGCCTTCATCTGCTCATTGAGATAGTACTCGCGCTGGCTTTTCTCCATCTGTTTTTTCACGCGCCCGCGAATACGCTTCTCCACCTGGATCAGGTCGATTTCAGCATCCATCAACCCCAGCAGCTGCTCCAGCCTCTCCTTGACGCTGACCGTCTCCAGAAGCTCCTGCTTCTGTGGCAATTCCAGAGACATATGTGCAGAAATAGTATCCGCCAAGCGGCCGGGCTCATCGATTCCCGACAGAGAGGTAATAACCTCATTGGGCACTTTTTTGCTGACAGAGACATACTGCTCGAACTGGGACATAACAGAACGCACCAGGGCATCCGCCTCCCCTTCTGACAGCTCCTGCGTCTCCATCGGCGCAACCGTTGCCTCGAAGTGATTTTCTCTCTCCATCACCTCGCGAATATTTACGCGCTCACCGCCTTCCACCAGCACCTTCACGGTGCCGTCGGGAAGCTTGAGTAGCTGCAAGACACTGGCAATCGTGCCCACACGATAGATATCGTCTGCACCGGGATCATCCTCAGATGCTTTTCGCTGGGCCACAAGCAATACCTGCTTATCCCTGCGCATAGCCTCTTCCAGGGCCTCAATGGACTTTTCCCTGCCCACAAAAAGCGGGATCACCATATGGGGGTAAACAACAACATCGCGCAATGGCAACAACGGATATTCAAGTGTGGTGTCGGATGACTGGTCCATAGAACTCCTCTCGGCCCTATCACTGGGTATTTGGCGCGGCATCATGCTGCTGTTGAAATTGACAGCTTAACCTGGGCCACCGCCCTTCAGATGCTAGTAATGGGGGGGAAGGGCCCGAAATACAAGTCTAATCTCACGACCAATTTGTGCCGAGTTCATCACAAGAATCCGGCCGGGAATGCCAAGACAAGCTGTCAGACGCTTAGGTAATTAGGAAATACTATAAAAAAGGCCCCTGTATTGGGGCCTTTTACCATGGGCTTGGGCTATTCTTCTGGCGCCGCCTTCTGCGGCTGGGATTCACTCTCGTAAACCAGCAGCGGGGCCGACTCGCCTTTAATGACGGCTTCGTCAATAACCACTTTCACCACATTATCCGTGGATGGAATATCGTACATGGTCTCCAGCAATACGGACTCCATGATTGAGCGCAGGCCGCGGGCACCGGTCTTGCGCTCCATTGCCTTGGTCGCAACGGCATCCAGTGCATCGGGGCGGAAATCCAGCTCCACATCCTCCATCTCAAACAGCTTTGCATACTGCTTGGTCAGGGCGTTACGCGGTTCGGTGAGAATCTGCACCAGGGCCTCGCGGTCCAACTCCTCCAGAGTGGCGGTCACCGGCAGGCGGCCGACAAACTCGGGGATCAAGCCGTAGCGAACCAGATCTTCCGGCTCCAGGTCCCGCAGGATCTCGCCAAAATTACTGGTACCATCCTTCGATTTAACCTCGGCGCTAAAGCCGATTCCGCCCTTCTCAGAGCGATCGCGGATAACCTTATCCAGACCCGCAAAAGCACCACCACAAATAAACAGGATATTAGAGGTATCAACCTGCAAAAACTCCTGCTGCGGGTGCTTGCGTCCACCTTGTGGCGGCACCGATGCGACAGTGCCCTCAATCAGTTTCAGCAGCGCCTGCTGCACACCCTCACCGGATACGTCGCGGGTAATTGAGGGGTTGTCTGATTTGCGCGAGATTTTGTCGATCTCATCGATATAGACGATGCCCTGCTGGGCTTTTTCTACATCGTAATCACACTTTTGCAGAAGCTTTTGAATGATGTTTTCAACATCCTCACCCACATAACCGGCCTCGGTCAGGGTGGTTGCATCGGCAATAGTAAAGGGAACATTGAGCAGGCGTGCCAGGGTCTCGGCGAGCAGGGTTTTACCACTACCGGTAGGGCCAACCAGCAAAATGTTGGATTTACTGAGTTCTACCTCATCCTTACTTTTCACGCCAGACTTGGTGCGCAAACGCTTGTAGTGATTGTAAACAGCAACCGCCAACACACGTTTGGCCCTCTCCTGTCCAATCACATACTGATCGAGGATCTCTGTAATCTCACGGGGTGTCGGCAGGCGCCCTTCGGGGCCCTCCGCAGTCTCTTGCACTTCTTCGCGAATGATGTCGGTACACAACTCGACACATTCATCGCAGATAAAGACTGACGGCCCAGCGATTAACTTCCGCACTTCCTGTTGGCTCTTGCCACAGAAAGAGCAGTACAGCAATTTTCCGCTGTCTTCTCCGCTGCTTTTGTCGGTCATCAAAATACTCCGTCGTCACTGGCCGGCCAGGGCCTTAAATTCAGCTTACCCAGCAAGATGCTGCCTTTTGGCGTAATTTTCAAGTCTCCGCGAAAGCCAGTCTATAAGAAAAAACCAACTTTCGCTGAAATCCGCCTCTAGTCAACTTTTTTCGCAGAAAATCTACTTGTCAAACGCCTGTCGACGAGACAGTACATCGTCGACCAAGCCATATTCCTTGGCTTCATCGGCACTCATAAAGTTATCGCGTTCGGTATCTCTCTCGATATCACTGACCGGGCGTCCAGAGTGGTGTGCCATCAGCTCATTCAAACGCCGGCGAATCTTGAGGATTTCCTGGGCGTGAATATGGATATCGCTCGCCTGCCCCTGGGCTCCACCGCTGGGCTGGTGAATCATCACCCGGGAGTTCGGTGTTGCGAAACGCTTGCCCTCGGCCCCTGCGGTCAGCAGAAACGCTCCCATGCTACAGGCCTGGCCGATACACATGGTGCTGACATCAGGCTTGATAAACTGCATGGTGTCATAAATAGACATACCGGCAGTTACCGAACCGCCCGGCGAATTAATATACAGGTGGATATCTTTGTCCGGATTCTCAGCCTCAAGAAACAGTAGCTGAGCAACCACCAGGTTGGCCATATGGTCTTCTACAGGTCCGACCAGGAAGATCACACGCTCTTTTAACAGGCGAGAATAAATATCAAATGAGCGCTCACCCCTGGCGGTTTGCTCCACCACCATAGGGACTAAGCCGGATGCTGAGGGCTCTATCGAAGCTTTTGGAAAATCAATTCGTGCCATAGGTACCATTGCTTCCTTTTGTGGCGTATTCGGCAGGCCAGCGAACAGGCATTATATGCCCATGCTGAAAATTTGGTTTTGAGAGCTTAACCGGTCAGGCGAGAGAAAGCCAGCCGGTAAAAAGGAAGGAGATGTAGGGGCGCCACGCTGGAGCGAGCGCCACACTACACCTAATTGAAGTGAGAGATTAGCTTTGCTTTTGCGGCTTAATCACTTCGTCGTAGCTGCTGTCAACTTCAGATACTTTGGCTGAAGCCAGTACGTGATCAACAACTTGATCTTCCAGTACCACAGACTCAACACCAGACAGAAGCTCGCGGTTGCTGTAGTAGTAGTCAACTACTTCTTGCGGTTGCTGGTAAGTAGAGGCCAGCTCTTCAACTTTCGCTTTTACGCGGTCTGCATCAACAGAAATTTCATTCTGCTTAACAATCTCACCCACTACCAGGCCGAGAACAACGCGGCGCTTGGCCTGCTCTTCAAACATGGTGTCGGGCAGCATACGCTCGGCATCTTCAGCTTTAATCTGACCGCCGAACTGCTGAACCATTTGTCCGCGCAGTGCAGTGACTTCGCTGGCAACCAGAGCAGCGGGCAGCTCTACAGGATGCTTCTCGAACAGCTGATCCATGATCTGGGTCTTAACCTTGTTCAAGGACGCATTCTTCAGCTCGCGCTGCATGTTATTGCGAACTTCTTCGCGGAACTTCTCTTCGCCACCTTCCTGAACACCGTAAGCCGCGAAGAACTCTTCGTTCAGCTCGGGAAGCTCGGGCTTCTCTGAGGAGGTGACTTTAATATTAAAGGTGACCGCAGCGCCGCGAAGCTCTTCTGCCTGGTAATCTTCCGGGAAGGTCAGATCCAGGTCTTTCTCTTCACCGGGCTTCATACCCAGAATGCCTTCTTCGAAGCCGGGGATCATCTGGCCGGAACCCAGTACCAACTGGTGACCTTCGGCCTTGCCGCCTTCAAACTCTTCACCGTCTTTGCGACCAACAAAGTTGATAACAACACGGTCACCCTTTTGCGCTTTGCGCTTGGTGTCTTTCCAGGAGGACTGCTGCTTGCGCAGAACATCGATCATGTTCTTTACGTCTGCGTCGGTAACTTCGGCAACAGGGCGCTCTACAGCGATCTCGGCCAGGTCGGCAAGCTCAACTTCGGGGTAAACTTCGAAAGTTGCAACGTACTCCAGGTTTTCACCGGCAGCCGTCTGCTTCGCTTCGATGCTGGGCTGACCAGCGGGCTTAACCTCTTCTTTCTGCACTGCTTCGTAGAAAGAACGGCTCATTACCTCGCCCAGAACTTCCTGACGAACACCGGCACCAAAGCGCTGACGAACGACTTTCATCGGCACCTTGCCTTTGCGGAAGCCGTTGATGCGGACAGTCTTAGCAGCCTGCTGGAGACGCTTGTCCACTTCTTTGTCGACGATTTCCGCCGGTAAATTAACCGTTAAACGACGCTCCAAACCGGAAGTAGTTTCGATGGAAACCTGCATGTTTATCCTCGTGAGACTATCTCTTTTTTTCGCGCCGCAGCGCCAACGAATACCGGGCGCCGGAGCTCAGCCGACGGCCTCGCTTGGCCGTGCCACACCAGCCACAGAGGCTGCGGACTCGCGCCAAATACAAGAAGCCCGCACTCACCCCGTCAGAGCAAGCCATGCGGACTCCTGAGCTTTTTGATTTGGTGGGGACGGGGAGACTCGAACTCCCACACCTTTCGGCACCAGAACCTAAATCTGGCGTGTCTACCAATTTCACCACGTCCCCAAATCGAACATGTCGCTAACTCTTTGATTTCTAAGCAGTTTTACCGCTTTCCCAGAGCCCATCGCGACAAGGGATGCAAATTGTGCCACAGCATTTTGCGGGCTTCAACACTTTACTGATACTTTCTTTAAAAAAATAAAAAAGGCGCCACACGGGCGCCTTTTTTTGGGGTCTAACCGAGTTAGACTCGCTCTACGACAGTGGTGATACCCTGCCCCAGACCGATACACATGGTAGATACACCCAGATCGCCACCTTCGTTTTGCATAACGCTCAACAGGGTGCCGGTAATACGCACACCGGAACAGCCGAAGGGGTGGCCCAGGGCGATAGCACCGCCGTACAGGTTGACCTTCTCATCCATCTGCTCAAGCAGGCCCAGATCCTTCAACACCGGCAGCGCCTGAGCTGCAAATGCTTCATTCAGCTCAAACTTGTCGATATCGCCGACAGTCAGGCCCGCTCTCTTGAGCGCTTTCTGGGTAGAAGGTACCGGACCGTAACCCATGATGGACGGATCCACGCCAGCCAGCGCCATTTCCTTCACGCGAGCGATCGGGGTCATACCCAGAGCCTGGGCGCGCTCAGCGGACATCACCAGCATAACAGAGGCGCCGTCGGTGATCTGGGAGGAGGTACCGGCAGTTACCTGGCCGTGTTTCGGATCGAATGCAGGTCTCAGCTGAGCCAGACCTTCCACAGTGGTATCGGGGCGGATAGTTTGATCCGCCTCAACCAGGAAAGGTACGCCGTCATCGTCGTGACCTTCAATAGCGATAATCTCGCGATTGAACTTGCCAGCCTTGGTAGCTTCGGCAGCGCGGTGGTGAGAGCGAGCGCCGAACTCATCCATCTGCTGGCGCTGGATACCGTGCATCATCGCCAGGTATTCGGCCGTCATACCCATGGAGCCGGCAGCCTTTGCCATATAGCGACCCAGCATTGGGTTGGGGCTAACGTGCTCCATCATGTTCAGGTGGCCCATATGCTCAACGCCGCCCACAACATACACGTCGCCAACGCCAGCTTGAATGTTGGCAGCAGCAGTGTGCAGGGAGGACATAGAGGAGCCACACAGGCGGTTAACCGTCTGCGCCGGGATAGTGTGCGGCAGGCCCGCGCGCAGCAGGATAAAGCGGGCTACGTTAAAGCCCTGCTCGTCGCGCTGCATAACGCTGCCCCAGATGAGATCGTCGATCTCAGCGGGGTCGAGCTTGTCGTTGCGCTGCATGAATTTTTTCAGCAGCTCAGCAGACATATCGTCGGCGCGAACATGGCGGTATACACCATTCTTCGAGCGACCCATGGCCGTACGTGCGTAGTCGACGATTACGGCATCTCTAGGATTTAAACCCATCGCTATTCTCCTTACTTGTCGCCGTAGTAGGTTTTGCCACTTGCGGCCATTTCACGCATGCGATCGGTCGGCTTGTACAGCTCACCCAGATCGGCGTACTTATCGGCAATCTTCACGAACTCATCCAGACCAATGCTATCCAGCCACGCGAAGATTCCACCGCGGAACGGAGGGAATCCGATGCCGTAGATCAGCGCCATATCGGCCTCAGCCGGGGAGTCGACAATACCCTCTTCCAGGCAACGAGCCAGTTCGGTTGCCATGGGCACCATCATACGCTCGATGATCTCGTCTTTTTCGAACTCGCGGCGCTCAGCTACGTGCGCCTTCAGCAGCTCATAGGACTCTTCGGTAGCCACTTTTTTCGGGCGACCCTTTTTGTCCTGCTCGTAGTTGTAGAAACCTTTGTTGTTCTTCTGGCCGTAGCGACCCGCTTCATACATAACGTCGGAAGCGGCAGTGAAGGTTTTACCCATACGCTCGGGGAAGCCTTCCGCCATAACGCTTTCTGCGTGAACGCCGGTATCAATACCGACAACGTCCATCAGGTAAGCGGGGCCCATCGGCCAACCCCAACGCTCCATCACCTTGTCAACGGCCTGGAAGTCAGCACCATCGCGCACCAGCATGGAGAAGCCGGCAAAGTAAGGGAAGAGAACGCGGTTAACCAGGAATCCCGGACAGTCGCGCACAACAATAGCTTTCTTGCCCATCTTGTTAGCGTAGGCAACAACGCGAGCTACGGCGGTGTCAGAGGTTTTCTCACCACGGATCACCTCAACCAGCGGCATTTTGTGCACCGGGTTGAAGAAGTGCATACCGAGGAAGTTTTCCGGACGGGAAAGCGGTTCGGCCAGGTGGTTGATGGAGATAGTGGAGGTGTTGGAAGCGATCACCGTGCTTTCGCCAACTTTGGTTTCCACCTCTTTCAGCACAGCGTGCTTCACCTTGGGGTTCTCAACCACAGCTTCCACAACAACGTCGATATCGTTGAAGCCGTCGTAGCTCAGGGTCGGCTCAATACGATTGAGTACTTCACCCATTTTTGCCGGAGTCAGGCGCTTGCGGTCAACCAGCTTGGACAGCAGCTTATTCGCCTCATTCAGACCGAGATCGATACCCTTCTGATCGATATCCTTCATCTTGATCGGAGTGCCTTTATAGGCAGACTGGT
This sequence comes from Microbulbifer regidiadema (SeqCode), assembly GCF_052466995.1. NCBI lineage: Bacteria > Pseudomonadati > Pseudomonadota > Gammaproteobacteria > Cellvibrionales > Microbulbiferaceae > Microbulbifer > Microbulbifer regidiadema (SeqCode). Next base: position 1,582,618 of record NZ_CP174297.1, read on the forward strand.
AGGCGATACCGCCACCCATAATGCCAGCGCCCAATACGGCAGCACGCTCAATCGGCTTATCAGCTTTCTTTTCCCAACCTTTGGCAACCTTGCCAATTGTTTGATCGGCCAGGAACAGACCTACCAGAGACTTGGCCGTGCCAGTCTGGGCGCAGAAAATAAACTTCTCCTGCTCGATCTTCAGCGCCTCATCGCGGGTCAGCTTGTAACCCTGCTCGATAGACTCAACCGCAGCGACCGGAGAGGGGTAGTTTTTGCCCGCCTGCTGACCCACGAATGCCTTGGTGGTAAAGAAGGCCATCAGCGCTTCGGTATCATTCAGGGGGATCGGGGATTTTTTGAGCTCGCGGGTAGCCTTGTAGTCCAGCCCACCATTGATGGCGCGCTCGAGCAGCTTGATCGCCGCATCTTTAAGCTTGTCGGTAGGTACTACCGCATCAACGGCGTGAGCTTCCAGCGCCGCTGCCGGCTTCTGCTCTTTGCCCGCCGCAATCCACTCTGCGGCAACATCAACACCCACTACGCGCGGCAGGCGAACAGTGCCGCCCCAGCCCGGGATCAGGCCCAGCTTAACTTCGGGAAGACCAACTTTGGCTTCCTCGCCCATCAGGCGGTAGTCACAGCCCAGGCACACCTCAAAGCCGCCGCCGAGTGCGTAGCCATTAATTGCCACGGCAGTCGGTACCGGTAAATCTTCAAGGCGATTGATGTTTTCGTTGTTCTGATTCATCAGATCGGCAACACCCTCTGCACCCGCAGAGAAAGCATCGCCAAACTCAGTGATATCAGCACCAACAATAAAGACGCTTTTACCGCTGGTCAGCAGTACGCCTTTTACGCCATCCGCTGCTTCGATAGCATCCAGCGCTTGGGAGAATTCAGAAACCGTCTGGCGGTTAAATTTATTGACGGATTCGCCTTGCAGGTCGAATTTGAGCTCGGCGATGCCGTTGTCCAGCATCTGTACCGCGAGCGCTTTGCCACTAAATAACATTGATTGACCTCTTTTATTCTGGGCCGCGATCCTGGGCCCGGGGTCGGAATTTTTGTGCGACCATGGGCCGCCCCGCAAGGTGCGGTGACACTTGGGCCCAATATGGTCAGCGCTAGTATAGCCAGATTCAAACGATTGTTTGAATACTATTTCTTACAAATGGAGTGGCACCAAAGGTGCCGAAGTACAGAAAATCGCCAGTTTGGCGAGCGGTAAAGAAGGTAAAGCGGCGCTAGTCTATCCCGGTTTGCGCCAAGTTAGCAGCAACCCGGCACGAATTCCCTCATCTAGCTCACCCCCTAGAGCGAGGGGTCAAAAATTGCTGATCGGCCGCAAGCCGGCGTCATCGCGCTGACAACGACGCAATCACAATTGCCGGTATTTCGAAAGCGGTGCGGGCGCCGGGCGTCAAAATAGTAGCCGTCGCCAGTGCCCAGCAGGGCAGAGTCGGAGCCGACCGTCACCTCCAGGTTGCCGCTGACAACCACCCCGCCGACCTCTCCCTCGGTAGGGGTCAGAGAAAAACCGGTATCTCCCCCAGCGGGAAACACCTTCCACAAAAGCGACATGCCCGCGCTTGCCTCCGCCCCCCCAAACAAGCGGCAGGACACAGCCCCGCAGCCGATATCAGGCACCTCATTACCACGAAAGAAAACCTGCTTGGCACCCGATATTTCCAGGGAAAAAAAGTCCGTTAGCGACATGGGGATAGCGGCCAATATCTTTTTCAGAGAGCTTACCGAGGGGCTAACTTTGCCCAGCTCAATAAAAGAAATTGTCGCGTTGGTGACTCCGGCCCGTCTCGCCAACTCCCTTTGCGAAACACCGTAAATGTGGCGCACCATTTTCAAACGGGCGCCAACCTCTCCCTCAGGATCATCCATGCTCCCGACAGCTCCTATTGTGTCATTTTCCTCCAGGTAAAAATCACCCGTTTAGAGGTACCAACTGAAGCTTTATCACACCATATCTTCAAAGGGATTTCCATTTGGCAGTTTTACCGGGGGCAGCCCTGGCAAGCGGATTTCCTCTGCCGAAACCGCTATTTCACTTTCATCGATCATGCCTTCGCCAAATCGATAAATCACATCGAGCTCACCACGAGAGGCCTTGGCGTTGTACTTTTCAGCCCGCTCAACCACCTTCTCATTCAGCTGTTGAGACGCCGCAGTCGCGCGCACGCCGTGACGCTTTTCCATCATCGATTTGGTTATCTGGGGGGACAAGATGGTTGCCGTGGCATTATTGCCACCAAAACCTTTTGAGTTCAGGAATGCGAGATCCAATGCCCCCCGCCCCCTGTCGGTATGCTCAAGGGAAATATTCAGGTGCTCGCAGTGCACATCGTCAGCGATGCGATCGACAGTGGTTACCCCCGGGAGTATCCCCCGCTCAAACACGCCCAGCGCAGTCACCAATTGGTCGCCACTGGCCGAGGAGACCGTGTGCCCCAAAAAGGCCTTGACCGCACAAATAGGCCACGCCTCTATCCCGAAAGCGCCAGCTAAGCGATCGAAAATTGCGGACTCGGTAACCCTGTTTTGCGGTGTACTGGAGCCGTGCGCCTGCACAAAACTGCGCTGGCGCAAGCTGTCGTCACCGACAATTGCCCGAGCCTCGGCCATTGCTCGGCCCATGGTCAGGTAGTTCCCGGGCCCCGGCGCCGAAATAGATTTTTTAGTGCCATCGGCATTGGTAAACACACCGGCGACGGAACCATAGACCGAGGCGCCCAGTTCGAGTGCGAGTGCATCATCCATCAAGATGACCCACTGGGTACCCTCGCCCAGGGTGAAACCACAATTCTCACCAAATGGGCGGCTGGTGCGCCGGTAATCAATCTCTCCGGGGAACAACTTGCGCAGATTCTCTGTGGTAGCGAGGGCCCCCATCGTCGAGTAGCCATCGACCACCTCCGGCACCAGCGGCGCCTCCGCTGCACCAATGACAGCCACCCGCGCCCTGCCAGAGCGAATATCCTCCACCCCGGCGCGCAGGTTATACAGGAAGGTGGCACAAGCGCCCGCCACAGCGCCAGTAGAGCCGACATTGCCGAGGACGTAGGCGTTGACAAAATCTGCCGGCATGCTGTTTAAGCCCAGGGCCAGCTGCTTCGAGCTGACGCGGCCGCCGCGCAGGCGGGACTGCAACAAGCCGCCATTGCCAAATGGGTCCAACTGACTCATGGCAGAGGCCGCATAGAGCGAAATATTTCCCGGCCCAACGGTGGAGACAACGGCATCCCAATCGATACCCATGGATTGAACTGCGTCTGAGGCGCCCAGCAGCGCCAACTGTAGCCCTCTGGGGTGAAAGCGAGAATTGTACCTCTCCCCGGGCTCAAATCCGGTTGGCAACTGCCCTGCGGCCGCCACAGCGATCTCGCGATGACTATCCAGCATGACCGACAACTCGGCCGCAGTAACTCGAACCCTCCCCCCCTGCACCGGCTCCAGCTGCCAGTGACTGGGCACCGGCTGAGGCAGCTGGCGGGCGGAGATTTCAAACGTCAGCCCGGCGGGGTTTGCCAGCTGGGCAGCTTGATGGAAGTGGCACTTGCGGTAGTCGTAGTAGCGACCCTCAAGCTCGCGCACCAAGGTGCCGTTCAGCACCTGCTGCTCCAGGGCCGGATCTAGCGCTCCTCCGGCATCGCTCCCGGAGCGCAAACCCATCAGGGCCGCCAGATCGGAAAGAGTGCTTTGCCGCTCCTCCGCGCTCAACTTATCCAGAATGAGGCGGGAGTACCCCCGATGAAAAGAACTACGTCCAGCAGGGTTGAATCCACCGAATGCGGTGATTACGGGAAGGCGCTGCATCCTGACCTCCAGCCAAGCACTTAACACTATAAAAATAAGAGATGCGAGTGTAGGGGGTGGCGATTCTGTCCAGTTATGGGCATACTGGCCAGCAAAATTGAGTGTTTTGGCCAATAGCGCAAGTGCGCATAGATGTGTAATGCGAACAGTAACTTTCCTACTTATCGACCAGATGCTGGCAACCGGCACCGTTCTACCACTTGAAATGCTTCGCGGCGCTGAGAGTCGCGCCAGGGTAGAGGGCATCAAGGGCAGCCTGAAACTGGTGACCGCCAGCCTGGACGGGGCCGCAGTAAAAACCCGCTGCGGATTTACCCTTCAACCGGACGTCGCCCTCAGCGATGCGCCGGATAGCGACCTAATCTATATTCCAACCATGTGGCGCAACCCCCGCCCCGCCCTCAAGCGTAGCGGGAAAATATTGGAATGGCTGCGCCAGCAGGAAAAACAGGGGGCGAGCATTAGCGCCGTGGGCACCGGGGTCTGCTTCCTCGCCGAAGCGGGCCTTCTCGATGGCAAACCCGCCACCACCCACTGGCACTACTTTGATCGATTCAGCTCAGACTATCCCGAAGTTAAGTTAAAGCGCCAGTATTTTATTACCCAGGCGGACAAACTGTTTTGTGCCGCCAGCGTCAATGCTCTAGCCGACGTTACCGTTCACATGATTCGCCAGCTGTATGGCCCGGCCATTGCCAGCCATGTCGAGCGCAACTTCTCCCACGAGATTCGCCGCCCGTTTGAAGAGATCGCCTTTTCGGAAGGCTCTGTACAGTTACACCCGGATGAGGATATTGTCCAGGCCCAAGCCTGGCTCAAAGAGCACTGCAATAGCGAGGTACGCCTCAGTGAAGTGGCGCAACTTTTCGATATGAGTGTTCGATCATTTAACCGCCGCTTTAAACTCGCCACCGGGCAAACACCGTTGCAGTATCTGCAAAATGTCAGGGTTGATATGGCGCGTGAACTGTTACAGTCGAGCAATCTCTCCGTCAATGAAATTGCTGAAAAAGTTGGCTACCAGGATATGGGGCACTTTACCGCGCTATTTAAGAAATTCCTGGCAACCACCCCCAGCGAATACCGCACTACCGTGCGCGCCAAATTATTCAGGGTGAACGCTTAACTTTCTCAGGAAAATAACATCGCTGTGGACAAACTGAAGCTCGGCACCTAGTGACCGAGCCAGCCACTCAAATGTTTTTACACTGAAAAAGCAAATATGCGTCGGATCTCTAATGTAGTGCCAATTGGCAAAACGCTCCGCAGAAATCACCAACTTCGTCATCAGAGCCATCACACCCCCGGTGCGCAATCTCTGCCAAAGTTTATCGAGCTCCACCCCGGGTTGTACCAGGTGCTCGATCACTTCTGTGGCGACAATAAAATCGTAATTTCTATGAAGTGCCTCTTGCGCAGGCGCATAAAAGTGATCGTATAAATCCACCCGGTGTCCGCCCTCCTCCAGAATCCTGGCCAGTAAGGGCGCGGGGCCACAACCAAAGTCCAGACCATCGCAGGGGCCATTTAACGCCTTGAGCAGGGGTTGGGCACAGCGACTGAGAAATTGACGATACCCCTCATCCTCCATCGAATTTTCATGAAGGTCGTAGTAGGCACGCTCTTCATCTGGCGCCAAGTGAAATTGTGCCGGGACAAAAACGAGCGCGCAGTTATCACACTGGTGATAACTGCGAAACTTATCTTGGTGGTAAGGCTGTACCGTCGAATGACGGCACAGCGGGCAATAGAGTGACAATTTACGCTGCTGCTGTATTGGACTCGGCTTCACTCTTGTTGTGTTGCAGAGTATTACCTTCTGAAATGGAAATTTTTCGCGGCTTCATCGCCTCTGGAATCTCGCGCACCAACTCTATATGCAAAAGGCCATTCGCTAATTTTGCATCGGTCACTTTTACGTGATCGGCGAGTTGAAAACGCCGTTCAAAATTCCTTGCCGCGATACCCCGGTGCAAGTAATTTCCCTGACTATTATTTTCAGGCTTAACACCGCTAATGACTAGGCGATTTTGTTCCACCTGAATATCGAGCTCCGACTGTTCAAAACCGGCAACTGCCATGGTAATCCGATAGCTATCCTCGCCGGTCAATTCGATATCGTAAGGGGGGTAAGAGGGCTGCTTTTGCTCGCTGGTGGTCATCGCGTCGAGCAAACTGGCCATACGGTCAAAACCAATGGCAGAACGGTACAGTGGAGAAAAATCAAAATTACGCATTATCATATCCTCAATTCAGAGCAATATTTAAGACTGTGTCCGTCAAATGACCGGACTCTTTTCAGGGACACTTCCGCGTGAAGCTGCCACCTGTATTACAGAGATATGGGCGGGGGTTTTATATTCAAGGGTTGCAACAAAACTTTATGTCAAAAACTTCCAGAATCTTTATTGGCATCGGACTCGATGAGGCGGCGCAGAATTTTCTAGACCAGCTGACGCAGCAAATTAAAGTTGAACAGCCGCAGACTATCCATGCCAATACTCGCTGGACACTTCGAGAGAACAGGCACATAACACTTTGTTTTCTTGGAGAGGTCGCAAACAAATTACTCCCATCATTAAAGACAGGACTAACCGCCATCAGTCAGTCGGTAGGCAAATCAAAAACGGAAATATTTAGCATAAACACCTTCCCGGGCAACGAATCCCATTTGATTGCCGCAGAGCTCGTTGCGACTGAGGCGCTGGAGAAATTACAACTCGCAGTACAAAGAATGGTTGGGGCACAGGGCCTGCCGACAGAGCAACGCCGCTATCGTCCACATATCACCCTGTGCAGGAACAGGCTGGGATTTAAAGGATTTGCTCCCATCGAAATAAAATACCCCATCACACTCGACAATATTATTCTCTACCACAGCAAGCCCAAACAAACTGGTAGCCAGTATATTGCCCTGCAAACAACCCCGCTGACTTCACTGTAGAGGCTCTGTTTGTAGCTCCCAATTTTCAGGCCGCAGGTTTAGCTGTGCCGAAAAACTGCGGCACAAAGTGTCAATCGCCCCAACAGCCCGGCAGAGATATTGCGCGACTCTTTTATATGCCGTAAAAGTAAAAAAGCGAGCCTAAGGCTCGCTTTTTATGGCGGATCGACCGTGAAGTCAGTTCAATTCTGCCAGTACGTACTCTGGATACATAACCAGCCTCGGTCTGGAGAGGCGTCGCGCATCAAAGATAAAGACGTAGCGAACCCCATCGTCTTCGGCGGGAATCGTGCGACGGAACTTCCAGGTGTTAATCCTATAAGTTTCTCGACCCGATTCAACGGTAGTTACTAGGCGGTACTGATTTTCCCCGAGGAATTCAAAGGGTATCCTCTCCCCACCGACAGGTCGCAACTCAAGGCTGCGGAAGGTCTGCCTGTCATTGCCCTCCTTGTCCGCCAGCAGCGTATCCAGGCGCTGCTTCTCCTCCCTTACATAATCCAGCAGGTCAGGATCAATCGCACGCTTGACCACAACCTCCTCTTTAACCGGTTTTTTGACCGGCTCTTTAGGCTTCGGCGGCTCTACCTGCGCCCGAACGACAGGGGGCTTAGGCTTCTCGGTCGCGGCCGCTGCGCGCGCCAGCGCCGCTCGCCGCTCAGAGGCCTCCGCTTTCGCCAGCATATCCTCTACCATTCTGCTGATTCTATCCTGCTGAACAGAGATTTTGAGCTTGGTATCGGCAACGGCCTGCTTTTCCTCAACCAGCTTTTGCTGCAACTGCTGATAGTTCTCCCGAATGAAGTCAAGGCGGCGAGAGCGGCTATCCACCCCCCTCTCCGCCATGGCAAATGCGTGCTTGGCCTTTTTCAGGCGACGCTCAGAATCGGAGTTGGAGCTTGACTCATGGGCGCGAGTCGCCTGATTGAGCTCCTGACGACTCGCCTCGTACTCCAGGCGCAACTCGTCGAGAGATTTTTGGGCCTGCTCGAGCTTATACTCATAGGAGAGCAGCTCATTCTCGACATCTTCTAAGCCAACACTCCGATTCTCAAGTGACTGCTCCAGCCGCGCAAGACGGTTCTTCTCCGCCGTGAGGGGCGTCTGCGCTTGCGCTACCGCCCCACCCATAACTACTAAGCCCGCCAAAAGAAGCGAGCAACACCGCTTTACCGCCATCGTCCAGAACCCATTTCTCGAATTGATATGTTTCGTATTTGCAAGCGCAACCGCTCTAGTACTATTTCAGCGTGAAGCGACTTCGCAATATGGTCAATTTTACGCAGGGAGCCGCCTGTCGGCAATGACCTTGCGTCCACCTGAGTCGACCCACTGATCAATAAAGCTGCAAATACACAGTTTTAAGTCACAACCGTGCTACCTCTCGTAAATTTATATGAAGTTTTTTAGTAATAGCGCTTGATTTTTTTTTTAACGAACGCATTATGGATACCAGGGAGTAGATCGCTGGATTCAGCGGAAACCCGACCCGGACGTAAAACACTCTAAGCTGCTTTGTCAGCAAGCAATCGTTGCGATTCCGGCAGTTCGGCGTTTCAACTGCAGCCTCGAACCCTCCCACTAGGGCGCCCTACCTTCTTTACAGCAAACCGCAACAGCGGCCTGCATGGTTTCTTTTAACCGGAGGTATTTGCCCATGAAATCAGCGCCTAACGATAACATTGTGTTCCGCGACATCGACAAGTCAGCCGCCCTGGCGACCACCGTATCTAAAAAGTTACATAAGCTGGAACGTTATTGTGGCGACATCATACACAGTCGCGTTGTCCTCGAAGCCCCCCACCACCACAAAAGTAAAGGCAGACATTTCAAGGCCTCCCTAGAACTTGCAATTACTGGCAACCCAGTGACCATTAGCAGTGAAAATGAATCCATACATCGAGCGGTAAACGACACATTTGCCTCCGCCGAACGCTGCCTGAAAGAGCGCAGTGAACGCAAGAAGGCTCGGCGACACCAGGTCCTGCAAGAGGTCATAGAAGAGCCCAGCTAAAACTGCTTGATGCAAAAAAGGCGGCAACGAGTGCCGCCTTTTTTTATTTCGACAACTATAGCCGACAACAGCCAGATAACAGAAAGGCCTAACCCGCAACCGGAGTCCTCATTGTCACAAACTCCTCAGCGGCCGTAGGGTGAATCCCAATCGTGGAGTCGAAGGTACTCTTGGTTGCCCCCGCCTTTAGGGCAACCGCCATTCCCTGAATAATCTCCCCCGCATCATCGCCAACCATATGTACACCTATCACCTTGTCATTGGAGGCGTCCACCACCAACTTCATCAGTGTCCGCTCTGTATTGCCGCTCACGGTGTGGCGCATCGGTCTAAATTCAGACTTGTAAATGGTGACATCGAGTCCAGAATTCCGCGCCTCTTCTTCAGACAGCCCCACAGTGCCGATATTCGGCTGGCAAAATACCGCTGTTGGTATGTTGTTATAATCGATTTCAGCCGTATCCCCTGTGCGCCAGTGCTTCACTAAGGCCATAGCCTCCGCCAGAGCAACTGGGGTCAACTGGGGCTCACCAGTCACATCCCCCAATGCATAGATTGATTGCACACTGGTCCTAAAATTATCATCGACAGAGATTGTTCCATCCTTGTGCAAGACAACCCCCTGCTCCTCCAGCCCCAAACCTTCGGTGTTGGCGACACGCCCCGTGGCGTAGAGCACCATATCCACATTAATACTGGAACCGTCGTCGGCATGGGCGAGCAAACTGCCATCCTGGAGTTTCTCAATAGACACTATCTGGTGGTTAAACTTCAGGTCGATATTTTTCTTCTGCATCTCATCGCGAACAAAAGAGCGAATATCGCGATCGAACCCGCGCAAAAATAAATCCCGCCGGTAAGACAGGTGCACGCTCGCCCCCAGACCGGCGAAGATGCCTGCAAATTCGACAGCAATATAGCCCCCACCAACAACCAAAACACGCTTGGGGAAGGTCTCCATTGAGAAGACTTCATTCGAAGTCAGGGCAAATTCCCGGCCGGGAATTTGCGGAATAAATGGCCAGCCACCCGTCGCTACCAATATACGCTCCGCAGTAATTTCTTTACCGTTGACGACAACACAGTGGGGGCTCTTAATGCTGGCTCGACCGTTCAGAGTTTCCACACCGGAATTTTCCAGCAGATTGCGATAAATTCCATTGAGCCGAGCGACTTCTTTTGCATTGTTGTCCCGCAGGGTCGGCCAATCAAATTCAACCCCCGAACTACTCCAGCCGTAGGCCTGAGCATCTGAGAAACCTGCGGAGTAACCGCTCGCATACACAAATAATTTTTTCGGCACGCAGCCTACATTGACGCAGGTCCCACCCATATAGCGATCTTCGGCAACGGCAACCTTCATACCTTGCGCAGCAGCCATCCTGCTTGCTCGCACACCACCAGAACCTGCACCAATAACAAACAAATCAAAATCGTACTCAGCCAAAATGCACTCCTATTCAGCTATGTTTCGAATAGTTTTTAAACAGCCCAATACTGCGCTTGCAATGAACAGTTATTTCAAGCTGACAATTGTTACTTAATAATCATTGACACTTGACTTCGCTTTGGATATTCATGTGACTAGTGTCACAGATATCGGCCCGTCTAAGGAAATTGCACAACAAAAAAGCCTTAGGCGGATAAAATAACAGCCACTAATAAGAGCAAAACCTATGGGCAATAATATGAAATTCCCACATGCAGTGATGCAGCGCGCCCTATTGCTTACCTGTCTACTGCTCATCAGTAATTTAAGCAGCGCAAAGTCTCACCCATCCTATCTGTCAGAAAAGTACTGCAACGATCTGGTAGAACAGTTTGTCGGCTCGGGCATGCGCAGTCTCGACAAGTATATCAATCATAACTTCAACCCCGAGTACACTGGGGGAATTCGCAATACCATACAGTTTCTGGAGCAGAGGCTCGACTGGCTGAGCGAATGCAATGACTACCTGACGGACACCACCAAAAGCTCAGTATTTCACAGTAAAGATGACACACAGAAAATCTTTACTGCCATCAAGGAATTGGCCAAGGAGCTCCAACACGTCCGCTCCGGTGTTGAATACCGGGATGAGTCGGGAAATAACAACCCCGCGCCCTTCATAAAGCGCCGCTATGAAACCCTGGCTCAACTGGTTGACCGGCATCACACTCGCATGCTGATGAAAAAACAGTTTCAGTAGGCCCCAGGCGAGGGAGAGCAGCTGCTGCCTCCCCAACACCAAACAGGTAGCGCTGATAATTCAGGCGCTACTCGGCATCTATCTTTTGAGCTTTCACCTCTTTGCGCCGCCCCAGCCCAACCATAGAGAATAGCTCCGGCATTCTCTCCTTGAGCCCGCCACCAATCCGAGCCATAACCGCTCTCAAGCGGGGACGCTGCTTTTCAGTAAAGGGGATAGGCCGGCAACTCTGCATCGTTGCCAGACCGATACGCGCAACAAATAGACTGGCCCCAACACCCTGTCCCAAGCGCACAGAAACCGTGCTGAGCATACTGTCGCCAACGAGTTCCGGCCACATTTCACTGATCGCATACTCACTGGCGCCACTGTAGGCCACCAGTGACAAAACCCTCTTGAACAAGCGCCAGCGCACTACGAATGAGGGCCGCACACCATAGATCTGCGCCACATCATCAATCATTCGCAGCGACTGCCGCAAAGCGACCAAAATATCGATACTGGCAAAAGGGCTCAGCCCCACCAGGGCACCGGTACTTGTTGAATGTCGCACCACTCTCCTCAGGGCCTCCTGGTCGAGGGCGTCTAAGAACGTCACCTCCAAGTGCTGCAACAGTTCACTGCTATCGTAATAGTCCGCCGCCTCATCCAGGACCCGATTGAGCAGTACTCCCTGGGGCTTTGCGGAAAAATGCTCCTGTAAATTGCGCTTGAATAATTGCGCCCCTTGGTGGCTGCGGCAATCCCGGGCCTCCGCAGCCATTGCCTGGGTTTTTTCCAGTTTGCTCAGGGGGCGCCCCGCACGGAAAAATTCCCACACGGAAGTGCCGATGACTCCAACAAAGCCCACCAGCAAAATACCCACAAAGGCACCCAGTCCCCAGTGCTTGTCCACCGCCCACTGATAGAGCCCGTAAAACTCCCACGCCAACACCGCTACTACAACCGCGAGCGCAGAGAGCAGGCCCGGCTTCAGCCACTTAAAGCGGAAGGCGGGCAGGCGCAACTCGGAGAACGCAGTGCGGTCTGGCAGTGACTCTCCCGTAGTAATTGATCTGGGTATCTCTGCCGACTCATCCGCCAGGGATTCCACTCGGGTAGTATCTCGGTGAAGCGCCTCCCGCTCCGGCTCCTCCAGAGACTCGATACGGGTTTCTCGTCGATAATCAGTGCTTTTCTCGCGGTTAATCAAACCTTATCTCCCAACAGAAGGTTCAAAAGAGCATCCACTCGGATATGTGGAATATGTCCGGCCTGCATGCCCATTGGCGGCCTGAGCTGCGGTGGTGCCGCACCGGCATAGTGACTCCAGCCCTGATCCTCATAGGGCGCCTGGGCAAAGATCTCCGCATTCTCAAAGCCCAAATACTGGCCCTGCAAGTCGTGCCCCATCAGCATTCTCCTTCCCTCCTTCTGCCCCTCTTTAGAGCAGCGCACCGCTGCAATCGCCTCGCTAAATACCGGCAGTCCCCGGTGGCGGGCGTCGGAAAACGTCTGCTGCAATTGCTGCCCCAGTAGTTGCCTCAACGCATCGTGATCAGCGGCGAGCACCTGATCCACTTTTGTGGCGGCAAACAGGAGTCGGTTAACCTTCGGGCGCCACAGCTTGCTGATCAGCCCCGACTCACCGTAGCGAAATGTATCGGCAATATGAGTGAATGCCAGACGCATATCTTCCAGGGACTGCTCTCCCGAAAACAGAGTGCCAATCACATCAACCAGGACCAGCTGTCGATCGATATGTCGAAAATGACTGTCGACAAAGGGCTTTACCTGCTGCTGTACGTAGTGGTCGTAACGCCCCTGTAGGACCTTAAATACACTGGTTTCCGGCAGCGCAGATAATTGCATTGGGTCTAACCCACGCAAATCCAACAGCGGTATTACGCCATAGGCCTCATCGTCCAGCAGTGCTCTACCCGGCTGCAGGTAACTGAGATTCAGCCTGGCTCGACAATTCAGGAGAAAATTTCGGTACTCCAGCCACAGGCTGTCCAAGTCCACTTCATCCGCATTCGCCTGGGGCGACAGTAGCGCCAACCGAGCGGGCAATTGCGGGGCCAGTGTTGAGCGCGCATCGGTGGAGAGCAAATGCGCTTGATGGCGACACCACTCCGCATAATCCATACGCAACAGTGGCAGATCCATTAGCCACTCTCCGGGGTAGTCACGCAGCTCTACGACCAGTGTCTTGCGACCTGCGCCCCGGAAACGGCGTCGACTGCGCAGATGGATATGCAGCTCCATTGCCGAAGCGTGCCTTGTGCTCTGAGGCCAGCTGGGTGGATCGGCCATCAGCGCCGAAAGGCAGGTGCCATAGTCAAACGGCTGCAAACCGGAATCCAGTGCAGGTTTCAGCTCAGCGCCCAATAAATCGCCATTCAGTGCCGGGGCAAAGCCCGGCAGTTGAGACTTTTCCGGGTTGCAGAGTTGGTAAATAAGACTGGTGAGAAATGTGGATTTACCGGCACCACTGAGTCCGGTAATACCGATGCAGATGCGTCGATCCAACAAGCGCTCCGCAGCCCAGTGCGATTTATCCTGAGCTTCCCGCCCCCAGCGGCGCAACTTTTCTTTTAAAGGTGGACGGGATTCGCCCTTGGCGTACGCAGAGCCTTCGTGGTCCGATGACACACACTCCGTCAATTTGGATTCCATATCAAAACGACTTCCGGAAGTGGGGATAGAGGCGATAAAGGAGGTGTAACCGCCCTCCCAAAACGCAACAGGCGCACCGCTTTATAAACGGTGCGCCATAGGTACTGGCGGTCTACAATAGCGCAACTCAGTCGATTAGCACCACATCTCCCGATCCCATTACCGAAAAGGAATCTCTGCCCGGGCGTTTCAACACGATGTCTCCAGAGCCCATAATTGAGCCCTCGGCGCGATCGGTGCGCAAGCTGCGCCCAACAAAGTCCCCGGAGCCCATCACCCGAACACTCACATCCGCTGTGCGCCCGTCAACTAATATGTCACCAGAGCCTTGGATTTCTGCCGCTAAAGTCTCGCCGGTGATACGGCCTATTTTCATATCACCAGAGCCTCTCACTGAGATATCCCCTTTCACCGTCAGCGCTCTATTGAGCAATAAATCGCCAGAACCTGTGATATAGGCCGTTAAGTTTTCCGTCGCCGCTTTATCGATATTAATCAATCCCGATCCCGTCACTCCCAGGGTGAGATTTTCACTCTCTATGCTAGAGGACCTGGCTTTACCGGACCCTGTCACCTTAAGCGCCTCAACTTTAGGCATTGTCACGGTAAAGTTAACCTTGTCTCCCTGCCCATGGGAAATGGTGACAAAGCCAAAAAGATTTCGAGTATTCTCTTCAACTGACAGCTCCAACCTCTCCCCTTTTACCTCAACTTTGACGTAAGGCATGGTGCTAGCGGGCCCATCAGCGACCACTTCAAAACTGTCGCCCTGAATCAGCTTCAAGTGAGAACTCCCCTTGAGAGACACCTGGGTGAATCCCTCCACATCAAAGTGCTTGGTCTCCATTTCATCAGCCTGGGCATTGGCGCAGTACGTAGCAACGGTGGCGAGCACAGCCAGCAGCGGGGCGAAAAGTGTCTTCTTCAAAATCATCATTAAAGGAATCTCATCGTTATTACCAGTTCATACCTACATGACGATATGAACTGGTGTTCTAGATGCAGTGCCCCACAAAAATTTTCAGGGCATTTTGTGACCTTTCAGTCTACACTCTGCGCGACCTAGGCACATCCCGCTTCATCAAAACCCATTTCCTGTAAGGATTGGCGAATTTTCTCCGCCTCTTGTGCCAACTGCTCTGCAGGGGCGGACTGCTGCTTGGAAAAGTCAAAATCTGACAATTCATTCACGGGAATCAGGTGGATATGTGTATGCGGCACTTCAATGCCTGCGATCATCACCCCCACACGCTTGGGGGAGTAGGTTGCTTTTAGCCCTTTTGCCACTTTTTGCGCAACCAACATTAAGTGAGCCGCCAGATCCTCTGGCACGTCATCCCAATGATTAATTTCCTCAACAGGAATGACCAAACAATGACCAGCTTTGATCGGGGAGATGGTCAAAATAGCTACGACTTTTTCATCCCGCCAAATAAAATTGCCGGGTAAATCGCCATTAATTATCTGAGTAAAAATACTTGCCATAAATTATCTCAAAAGGTTGAATTTTATTATTTGGTGCAAACGTGCAGTCTAACACCAACAAGAAAAATAAAGTGTAAAGGTTTAGAAAATACTTGCGCAAATGCCGATATTCCTTTTTGGCGAAATAAACCCCCAATATATGACAACCTGTCGAACAGAATGACAATTTTCTTAAACCAAGTTGGCATACCGAAAGAATATGTCTTAGGCTCCTCACCAGTTAATGTTGTACCGCCATTGAGCCATTGCACATTGTGCATCTCGTTACCAAAATACTTTTTCGGCTCTGCGGGTAAACTTTAAATCAGTGCCAACTGCGCACCGGGGGGAAAACATGGAAAGCCTGTTAGATCAGGTCGGTGGTGCTAAATTTGTCAACCGTATAGTCAGTGAATTTTACGGTGCTCTCAGCCACCACCTTTCAGCCTACGAGACTTGTGATTTTCGCAAACAGTTAAGCCGCCAAACCCAATTCCTTAGTCATGCTTTATCCTTCACGCCGGAGCCGGATCGCAGTAGTCGCGCACGCTTCCTCGCCAGGGGCTTAAACCCCGAGCTGTTCGATGCAATGCTCGAATATTTCGAGGGGCGCCTATTGGAGCTGGGCTACCACCCGGATCTCAGTACGCAACTGGTTGCGACTGTAACTAACCTCTATGGCGGTTGTGAGCAAGACCTCTCCATCGCTTGTTAATCTTTATCGACGGCGCGAACGCATAAGTTGCGGCGCGCCGGCCCTGTCAATACAATTGCACCTCACAGCCTTTACCCCCCCGTTTTATTGCGCAGCGGTAAGCGCTCATTCACAGACTCTTTTTAGATCAGAGATTATTCATGAAGATTGCCAACCACACAGTTGTGGAGATCCACTACACCCTGAAAGACGCTGACGGAACAGTCATTGACTCCTCAGCCAACGGAGAGCCGCTCAAATATCTACAGGGGGTCGGCAATATTATTCCTGGGCTTGAGCGCGAAATGCTGGAAAAGGCACCTGGTGACAAATTTACCGCAGTCATCACCCCGGAAGACGGTTATGGCGAGCAAAACCCCGAGCTGATCCAGACTATGCCCCGCAGCGCCTTTGGTGGTGTTGAGGAACTGTCTGTAGGCATGGCATTCCGTGCCGAGAGCACTGAAGGTCACCCGATTGAAGTCGAAATTATCGATATCGATGGTGATGAAGTCACAATCAACGGCAACCATCCCCTCGCCGGCGTCGAGCTACACTTCGAAGTCGAAGTAGTTTCAGTACGCGAAGCGACTGCCGAAGAGGTTGATCACGGTCACGTGCACTAACCGCTATGATATAAAACGCCGCCGCCAGCCGTGCGGCGTTTTCAGCCCTCCTCAATGTCACTGCCAAATAACATCATCCTGTTTGACAGCATCTGCAACCTCTGCAATTGCTGGAGCCAGCTAATTCTCAGGCGCGATAGCGAGCAGTGCTTTACCCTGTGCCGAGTACAGTCTGATGCTGGCCAGTATTTCCTTAAGCAACTGAACCTGCCGCTGGACACCTACCAGAGCATGATCCTGCTGGAGCGGCACGGTGACAGCTACCACTCCTTTAGGAGAAGTGAAGCCGCACTGAGAATTATCAGCCGCTTACCCCAGCCCTGGCATTCACTCACCCTTTTGCGCTACATTCCCCGCCCGGCCAGGGACTGGCTCTACGACTTGGTTGCTCGCAACCGCTACCGCTGGTTTGGTCGACAGGAAAGTTGCCTGCTGCCGAGTGGAGCTGACCAGCAGCGCTTTTTGGAAGATGTACCTGAAGAGACCCCAGATGAGCTTATCTGACCCATATTTACAGCGATTTGGTGGCATCGCTCGCCTGTATGGCGATAAAGCCCTCGAAATTTTATCCTCTGCACACATACTGGTTATCGGCATCGGTGGCGTGGGCAGTTGGACCGCAGAGGCCCTGGCGCGCAGTGGCATCGGCAAATTGACACTGATCGACTTGGACGATATCTGCATCACCAACACCAACCGCCAAAGCCATGCGCTCACCGACACCGTCGGCCGCATCAAGATTGAGGTTATGGCTGAGCGCCTCCGGCAGATTAACCCGGAGATTGAAGTTCATACTGAAGAGGACTTTATCGCTACCGACAATCTGGCTGAACTGATCAATCCCGATACCCGCCCAATCGATGTGGTCGTTGATGCCATCGATGCCGCCCGGGTAAAGGCGGCCCTGATCGCCTACTGCAAAGCGCGTAAAATACGCCTGGTAACAGTTGGATCAGCGGGGGGGAAGCGATCCCCGGAGCGCATTGAGTGCGCCGACCTCGGCCGCACTGTCAATGATCCGATGCTGGCAAAAGTCCGCCAACACCTCTACCGTTTTCACAATTTCCAAAAGAGCCGCAAGCGCCAATTTGGTATCGATGCCATCTTCTCCAGCGAAGCGATGGTATACCCGCAGCCAGATGGGCAGGTATGCCAACAGAAGAGTACCATGCAGGATGGTGTCAAGTTGGATTGCAGCGGCGGCTTTGGCGCGGCAACCATGGTCACCGGCACCTTTGGCTTCGCTGCCGCCAACCGAGCCATTGAGCGACTACTGCAGGCAAAAAGCTAAGCCGGCATTAGTTGCGCTCGCAGCTGGTCCCGATAGCGCCTGCTGACAGGGACCTGCTGACCACAGATCAAATGAATACGTGCATCGCCGCTCTCTAGGGGCTCAATCTCCGCAATGGAGTCCAAACGAACAATATAGGAGCGGTGAGTGCGCGCGAACGATGCCGGATCTAGACGATCCAGCAGCTTGGTCATGGTTTCCCGCAGGGGGTAAATCCTATCGCCCAAATGCAGGTTTACATAATTACCGGCAGCTTCCACCCACTCGATATCCCGCACATTTACCAGAAACTCTTTCCCCAGTTTTTTCACCAGAAGTCGCTCCGGTCTATCTACAGGTTCCACTGCCTCCCCTTCATCTGGCTCGGTCAAAATACGTGCCTCTCCCTGCAAGCGTACCAATAGAAAACGGTATAAATAGACGGAAGCTAGAAGCGCGGCATAAGTTTGAAGGTCTTTGAGGTACTCGTAGAAAAGCTCCACCGGCCAGTTACCGAAGTTATAGGAAGCTCCATTCAGGTGGTAAATGGCTGCCCTCATAGCCACCATGGCAGAAACGTGGATCAGGGACCAAGGCAAAGTAAACAGCAAGTGTATAGCCAGGTTCCGTCGAACCTTCCCCCTGCGCAGGGGGAAGTAGTGCTCAAGGAACAATATCAGCGGAAACAATATTGCAACCATCAGGATACTGGTTCCTTCCCACACCAGGAACTCCCATGGCTGAAAGGGAGAACCCCAGCGGCGGTGATCAAAGTAAGCCAAGGCGAACTGCACAGCCCACTGAGCGACAAAAAATACTCCCCAGAAGCCCACCTCAAATTGTCGCCGGCGCGCCAAATACTCCTGAACCGTCATTGATCCCGAACCAGTATAAAAATTCACCGGCAGTCTACCCGCTATTCACCCCCAAAAACCACCACTGGGCCCTAATACCGTGCAAGTCAGCACTGTGAGGTAGCCGCCAGCTATTACCAACAGGAGCATAGCGGCCATCTAAATCAACCTCGCACAATGGAATCTATACAAAATATGACACAGAGACGCCACGATATTGACGCCCTTCGCGTACTCGCCTTCGGCCTACTTATTCTCTATCACCTGGGCATGGCCTATGTCGCGGAATGGGGGTGGCATGTAAAAAGCAGCTACCGAAGCGAGCCTCTTCAGCTGGTGATGCTCGCGGTCAACCAGTGGCGAATGCCGCTGCTGTTCCTGATCTCTGGTGCAGCCAGCTACTTTCTCTTGAATAAACTGGGCACTGGGGGCTACCTGCGGAGAAGACTTCAACAATTGTTTGTTCCCCTGGCTTTTGGGATGCTGGCAGTAGTCCCACCCCAGGCTTACTATGAAGCACTGAGCAACGGTATCATTGAACCCGGCTACTTATCGTTCCTGCAACAGTACTTTTCCTTTGCCCCTTGGCCAGAGAATGCCTTTGCCGGAAGCGAATTTGGCCTAACCTGGAACCATCTCTGGTATCTGCCATATCTGGGCTGTTACGCCCTCGCCCTTATCCCTCTAGCTCTGTGCGGCAAACACCAGCGCTGGCCGGAGCGAATAATGGCGAATATCAAAGCTTGGCAGTTACTGATCCTGCCACTTGTACCGATGATGGTTTACGGCCTATACCTGTTTCCGCATTTTGGGGGAATTAACCATGCCGTTGTCGGCGACTGGTACACCCATGCCAGGTTTTTTACTTATTTTCTCTGCGGCTACTTGCTGGTCAGCAGTAGCGCCCCCTGGGAGCTACTAGCGCGATTGCGCAATCGATTGATTATTGCCGCACCGCTTACTTTTACCCTGTATTTATTCTTTGACCGGGTATTGCCCGATAGCAGTATTCCCGCTCAGGAAACGCTGCATTTAATGGTTATCTATATCAACCGGTGGATCTGGCTCCTGGCTGTTTTAGCCTGCGGCTACCGATTCTTGAACAGGCCGTTCCGCTGGCTGCCCTATGCCACAGAAGCGATCTACCCCTGGTATATCCTTCACCAAACCATTACCGTCATAGCCGTGTATCAATTCGGGCAATTCGCTTTGGGGCCCATCCTCGAGCCCCTGTTAGTTCTGTCAATCACCGTCATCGGCTGCTGGGTTTTACATGAATTTATTATTCGCAGAAATCCAGTTTTGCGCGTGCTATTTGGTTTAAAACCCGCGTCCACTCCCCGGGCTCCTGCGCTAGACACCCCCATACGCAGCAGCAGCTAAGTTAGCGGGTGCTCCACCAGACTCAACGCGCGGCGCAGCAAGGCATAAAAACCATTGCTGCGCGACTCACTCAAGTGTTTGGCCAGGCCCAGTTCTGTAAATAGCTGGGACAGGTCCTGTGCTTGAATTTCAGAAGTTGTGCGGCCATCAATCTGCGAAAGCAGTAGCGCACCCAGGCCTTTAACTACCCGGCTGTCACTTTCCAAGCCAAAATAGTGTCTGCCACCCTCCTGCCGATGCACCAACCAAGCTGCGGACTCACAACCGCGCACCAAATTGTCCTCGGTGCGTATCTCAGGTTTTTCGGCAATTGTTTTGCTCCACAGCAGCAGCTCCTTATAGCGCCCCTGCCAATTGCGCTGGGCAAGTAAACGCTCGACCGGCAAGCGGGAAAAGTCATCTCTAACCCACGCCTCACCAGGCGTAATATCCGCCTGCGCGATAGAGTTTTGGATATCACAATACTCCTCCAGTGCCTGTAAAAAAGCCTGGGTATCCCTATCGGTGTTATAAGCCGCAACCGATGCGCGCACCGTCACCGACTCACCGCTTGTTTTACTCAGCAATTGCGCACAGTGATGGCCAACTCTGACCGCGATATCGCGCTCATCCAACCAGTGCATTAAATCTGCTGCACTACCGTGCACCGGTACAAAAGCGACTATGCCTAAATTGTGCGAGGCCTGGCTGACAACCCGAAAATGAGGCGAGGCCATCAACTCGCGGTGTATCCAGCACACCAGCCTCTGCTCATGTGCCGCCATTGCCGCCCTATCCTGCTGCTCGAGAAACTCCAGCGCCGCCCCAAGACCGGCTATTGCCGCCAGCGGAGAGGTGCCCGCCTCAAATTTGTGTGGCAATCCGGCATACTGACTGCTTTCCAAATCAACCTCAGAGATCATCTCTCCACCGCCGAGCCATGGGGGCATGGACTCCAGTAGCGCTTCTCGCCCGTAGAGAAAACCTATACCGGAGGGCCCATAAAATTTATGCGCGGAGGCAACAAAAAAATCACAGCCGATCTTTTGCACATCAACAGTTTCGTGAGCCGCCAGCTGGGCGCCATCGACAATCCAGATAAGATTCCGTTTCCGCAGTATTTCTCTCAGCGCAGCGAGGTCTGGACGCAGCCCAAGTGCATTGGAACCACCGGTCAAGGAGACAATTTTGGTGCGCTCACTGAGCACTTCATCCAAACGATCAAATTCGGGCACGCCCGCGCTATGGGGCACATAGCGCAACTCCAGGTTGAATCGTTTGGCCGCCATCTGCCAGGGGACAATATTTGCATGGTGCTCCGCCGTTGAGATAACAATTTCATCACCAGCGTCCAAGCTAGCGCACAGGCTGTGTGCCAATAAATTCAGAGCTTCAGTGGCACCGCGACAAAATACAATTTCCCGGCTACTGGCGGCATGCACAAATTGAGCAGTTTGCCCGCGCACTCGCTCCACCATTTCGGTGGCCCTGCGCGCGAGACGGTGACTGGAGCGGTGAGTATTGGCATTGCTGTGCATATAGTAGTCGCGCACAGCATTGATCACAGACTCCGGCTTCTGTGTTGTGGCAGCATTATCCAGGTAAACCAGCCCTTTATTTTCCTCTTGATTAAAAAGAGGAAATGCCTTCCTGAACGATTCAGCGGAAAAACTCATAGGGAAAATAATTTCTCAGTATTTCGACATGTAGCATCAGCAATTTCCCGTACGGAAATTCCCCGCAGGTCGGCCAGTGCTTGTGCAATTTTAGAAAGGTTTTCAGGGCTGTTGCGCATACCCTGCTGCCCTGAAAGGGGCATATCCGGGGCATCCGACTCAAGTAACAAACTCTCCAGTGGCATATTTGCTACCGCCCGCCGGGTTTTCGCCGCGCGAGGATAAGTAATGGTACCGCCAATGCCAAGATAAAAGCCGCGCTTCCAATACGCTTGTGCCATCTGCTCACTGCCACTAAAAGCGTGGATAACGCCTCCGCGCGGAAGCCGGAATTGTTTTAACAGCCGCAGGAGCTCATTGTGGGCCCGGTGTACATGCAGGATTACCGGAAGATCCTGGTTACAAGCAATCTCCAACTGAATTTTGAGAATTTCTTCCTGCTTATCCAAAGGGGTCTCGATCGAAGCGTCCAAGCCGCACTCACCGACAGCGACACAAGCGTATTTCTCAAGACTTTCACCAAGCCGCGCCCCCAGCTCAGCCAGATTTTCCCGCCAGTGAACATCCGGTGAGATTTTTTCCACCCACCAGGGGTGAATACCGGCGGCCATTCTCCAGGCGGGCTGCCCCGCTACCAGAGCCCCCAGTGTCTGCCACTGCGCTTCGCACACACCGGGGATAATGATCCGATCTATTCCAGCACTGATACATCTTTGCCACACCCGGTTGCGGTCCGGCGAAAAAGCCTCAAAATCAAAGTGGCAATGGCTGTCTATAAATTTCACTTGTGATACTCATTAATCGCGCGCATATTAGCATGAAGTCGCCCTTTCCCTCCGGTACAGCTGTGCTTGAATCTCTTTTGCCCATCGCCCTTTTCGCTTTTTCAGCCAGTATTACCCCGGGCCCTAATAACCTCATGATTATGTCCTCGGGCCTCAATCACGGCATCAACCACTCAACACCTCACCTGCTGGGGATTTGGCTGGGGTTTCCCGCCATGGTAGTTGCTATTGGCTTAGGCTTGGGCACCGCCTTCAATCACTTCCCGTTATTGCACGAAGTGATTCGTTGGGCAGGCATTATCTATTTGCTGTACCTGGCCTGGGTCATTGGATCGACCCGGGAAATGAGTTCTGGCCACTCTAGCCAGCCCCTGAGCTTTACCCAGGCTGTGGCTTTTCAATGGGTCAATCCCAAGGGCTGGATTATGGCCACCGGAGCACTGGCTGCGTTCACCAGTCCCGGGACAGAAATATGGTTGGGTGTCGCCAAGGTTGCACTGGCATTTATCGCGATTGGCGGGCCCTGCGTTGCCATTTGGCTATTTTTTGGCGTTGGGCTCAAACAGTTTCTCACTGAGCCCCGCTACCTGCGGGGTTTCAATATTGCTATGGGGCTGTTGCTTGCGGCAAGTGTCATCCCCCTGGCACTGGAGGGCCTTACCCAGCTTGGTGCGGCCACCTGAGAGGCCGCTTTTGCACCTAAAGCTAGGACACCCTCCAGCCCGCAGAGCTAAGGAGAAGCTAGCGAAGCGCAGCCTGGAAGCTGCTTACCGCGCGAAGCTCGACGGAGTCCTGCAACCAAACGATATCTTCCGCGTCTACCTGCTGTCCCGTGATCTCCGATAGCTGATCACCGAGGACTTCGAGTCGGGGATTCTTATCGACACCGTCCACCGGCAATCGAAGCCAGACCTGCCCCTCTTCATCAGTAACCTCCTCTGGCGCCCCCTGCCCAGTAGCGGTTAAATGGCGATCAAACACGGAGCCATGCCCCGGCGGCAGGTAAATGGTGCCATTAGTGATATCGACAGCGAAGGCCACTATTCCCGGCAGCAGGCCAAATAGCAGGCCCGCGCCATCCAGGATTACTACCGCAGGATCGACTCGGCCACCCCCCTGCCCTTTGCGCTCCGGGTACAGGAAGTAGCCACAAGCACTCAAATTCATCACCGTCACCAGTACTGCGGATATCGCAATACTCCGTTTAACCACTCTAGTCATACTGTCACCTCTTACAACAGCTCCCCCAGTCGGGGCTATTACCTGTTTTCTCCGTCCACAAAGACGATGGGATCTATTCGTTATCTGTACAATTTCACGCCAGATAGTCTTCAGACCAAAAGATCGGCAAATTTACGCCGATTAAAACCTTCGTACAACATCGAATAGACCTTATTGGCTAAACTTTAACCAGCACCTGCTGTGGAATGTGATGGAGATTAAGTAATTTCTGACAGTGTGGAGTGACGCACTTGTGATCTGACCGGGTAGTAAGCAGTCGCCTGGGGTCCGACACCGGAAATCTCAGGGAGCAGTAGTCGCAGCAGGTGCCGCCAGGGATTGGCTAAAGCGCGGTATCTTTATCGATACCGCGCTTTTCTCTTCCTCCGAATAGAGGGCGCGCGCTTCAATCCCACCTAAAAGTGGCGAGATTCCCTCGCTGCCCCCCTGAAAAATTCCCGCTTCCGCTGTATCCTGCGCGCGAAAACAAGAGTGGAGCTCTCTACATGTATATCAGCAGCGCGTTTGACAGCGGCAATATCGAAGTTATCAATACCGACAGCAACCCTATTGAGCTGGCCATCCGCCAGGACAACCAATCTGACTTCTATCAGTGGTTTCACTTTCGCCTGGAAGGTGATATTGGCACCAGCTACCCTTTGCGTATCGTCAACGCCGGCAAATCAGCCTATCCGGAAGGCTGGGAAAACTACCGGGTTTGCGCCTCTTATGACCGCCAAAACTGGTTCAGAATCGGTGCCAACTACGACGGCAACACCCTCGACTTCACCGTAACCCTGGATGAGCCCAGCATTTACCTGGCTTATTTCGCCCCCTATTCCTGGGAGCGCCATCTGGACCTACTCGCCTGGGCACAGAGCCATGACCTAGTCAAACTGCAAACCCTCGGTAAAACCCTCGATGAGCGCGATATGACCCTGCTCACCATCGGCAATGCCGATACTGCCAAGCACCGGGTTTGGATGATTGCCCGTCAGCACCCCGGAGAAACCATGGCGGAGTGGTTTGTAGAAGGTTTCCTTGATGCCCTGCTCGACGATGCCAATCCAGCCGCACAAAGTTTGCTGGCAGATACTGTATTTTATGTCGTACCCAATATGAATCCCGACGGCAGTGTTCGCGGACACCTGCGCACCAATGCAGCCGGCGCCAACCTGAACCGCGAATGGCTCAACCCCACCATGGAGCGCAGCCCGGAAGTCTTCCTGGTAAGAGAGAAAATGCTGGAACTGGGCGGGGATATTTTCCTGGATATTCACGGCGATGAAGCCCTGCCCTACAACTTTGTCGCGGCTTGTGAAGGCATTCCCGGCTATGACGAGCGCCACGCCAAGCTGGAAGAGACCTTTAAACAAGCTTATACCGCCATCAGCCCTGACTTCCAAACAGAGCACGGTTATGAGTTGGATAAGCCCGGTGAAGCAAACCTCACTATCGGCACTGCCTGGGCCGGGCACCAGTTCCGCACCCTGGCCCTGACCCTGGAAATGCCGTTTAAAGATAATGACGACCTACCCGACCTGATCGAAGGTTGGTCACCGGCACGCAGTCAGCAGCTCGCTCGCGATATTCTTTTCCCGATTCGCGAAACATTAAAAACGATGGCGTAACCGCCTAACCCCACTTCCCCTAGCCAGCCCGGCCAGGGGAAGTTCCGCCTATTAAAATTCAGCCAATATTCAGCGACTGAACGGCTAGCGCTGCACCGCCCTACTCCCTGTATCCAAGCAAGTCACCTACAACGCTTCAGAAGTACTCAATATCATTTTCCATATCACACGGTTATTGATTAGCCGGGTAATCGCGCGATCACTTCCCTCTATTCTGGAATAGAAAAAAACAACCGAGCCATTTTGTGCAATACAACCTTGCATACAAATCATCTTTTAATCGGTTCAACTGTTAATTTATCAACAACTCAGGACTCCCGCCGAGCTTAAAAGCGGAAAAAACCACACTTTGCCACACCGAGCCTCCTAAACTTCAACACCAGAAAAACAATAAGCCGAAAAATTCTAAAAATAAAATGCACACCACGCCACACCCCCAGAAAAATTAAAACGCCTCACCGGCAAGCGCCACTACTCACCCCGGAGAAAAATAATGAAACACACCGCCAAACTATTCATACAATCGATCACTATCGCGCTACTTCTTACTCCCTCCCCCCTCTGGGCCGACAATATCTCAGACTTCCAAAATAGCTGGAGCGGTGTTGCCCTAGACCTACAGCGCCAAATAGATAACCACACACCCATGAGTGAAAACAATATTCTCGGCACCCACAATTCTTACAATTCAGAGGTGTACCGCGCCTGCAATTTTTCAGTGGGATGCCGCTACCTGGACCCTCAGCAGGAGTACTCGATAAAAGATCAACTGCGCATGGGCGCGCGATTTATAGAGTTAGACATACACTGGACAACCAAAATGGAGAGCCTGTTCTCCTATCCGAAAAGGCTGCTTCTGTGCCATGGGCTTTGCAGTATCAACGATAAATATGCAACAGAAGGATTTAATGAAATCAAGGATTGGCTAAATGACAGCTCCAATCAGGACGAGGTGATTATTTTATATATCGAGGACCATTCCGATGAACACCATCAAGATCTGTACGACCAAATAACCGATAGATTCGGCGAGAAAATTTTCTACAGCGGCGGCTGTCAGAGCATCCCCAGCGCCCTGACAAAAAATGATGTGCTCGCTGCAGGCAAGCAGGTTGTCCTGTGGAAGGACAATGGCTGCTCCGCAAACGGCGATATGAAAAATATGGCATTCACCGGTTTAGGGGACATAGGCCGCGTTTGGGAGGACAGGACCGCAACGGGTACCATCGGAGAAATTTTTAATGGTGGAATTGAGCGAATCACTACCGATGATGTACGCAATGGCTTTGCTATAGGGCACAATATTATCAATCTCGATGATATGAATATCAGCGATGGGCGGATTGCCGCAGCCATTTGGTCCTGGGACCAGGGTGAACCCAACAACCTGAACAACGAAGACTGCGCCATGCAATGGAGCAACGGACGCTGGAATGATGCCAACTGTAGCAACCAGTACAGCTTCGCCTGTAAAAATACCGCAGATGGCAGCTGGCTGGTCAGCGCCTCCACAGGTCCATTCTCTTATGGCCCGGGGGTATGCCAAGCGTTTGGCAGCGACTACCTGTTTGCCACCCCCACCAACAGTCAAGACAACCAGGCCCTTAAAGCGGCAAAGGAAGCTACCGGCTACGACAATGTATGGATAAATTACCAAGACCAAATTAACGAGGGGCAGTGGCAACACCATTAAACATCCAGATCAGCAGATAGAGAGCCTCTGAAGCAGCAGATTAAGCAGGGGGATTTGCCCCCTGCCCACAGACAAACCCGTAGATTCCGTCAAACAAAAACCCACACCTCAAGTAAACCCAGGCAGCAGAAAGGGGATGCTATTTAGCGTCTGGTCACACTCTCCCCTCTGCTAATCGCTGGCATATCGTTAGTTAAGATAAGATCAGGCATAATCAGCCCCCTAACAAGACTGTCAGGATAAAATTATGCGAATTCCTACCACCTGGCGCCGCCTTGGCTTAGCTATAGCCATCGGCAGTGTTATCAGCGGTTGTAGCAAGGGCAACGAAGAAGTCAGCTCACAAGCCCACAGCCATAAAGAGCACCTCGAACACGGCACTGAAAAACTCAGCCTAAACGCGGCGGAAAAAGCGCAGATCGATCTTGTCGCCGCCGACCTGCACAAGCATATCGCCGTACTGGCCTCCGATGAATTTGAAGGCCGCGCCCCCGCCAGCAAGGGCGAGGAGCTCACCGTCAACTATTTGGCGGAGCAATTTAAAGCGCTCGGACTAACCCCGGGTGCAGTGGACTCCGAGGGCAACCTCAGCTGGTTCCAGGAAGTCCCCATCGTAGAGATGGATATTCAATCCACCGCGCTGACCATCCGCGGAGAGGGAGTGGGCCAGGAGCTGCAACCGATTGACGATATGGTGGCGTTTACCCAGCGCCAAACCAGTGCCTCCAGCCTCAAAGACAGCGAGTTGGTTTTTGTTGGCTACGGTATCGTCGCCCCGGAAAATAACTGGAACGATTACGCAGGCCTGGATATGGCAGGCAAAACTGCGGTCATTTTGGTAAATGACCCCGGTTATGCCACCCAGGACAAGGCGCTATTTAACGGCAATGCCATGACCTACTACGGTCGCTGGAGCTACAAGTTTGAAGAAGCTGCCCGCCAGGGCGCCGCAGGGGCCATTGTCATCCATGAAACTGGCGCAGCCGGTTATCCCTGGGAAGTCGTAAGCGGCTCCTGGTCCGGTGCCCAGGTCAGCCTCGAAGCGGAAAATCAGAATGTTGACCGCGTGGCAATTGAAGCCTGGATCACCAACCAAGCCGCCAAAGACCTGTTCCAGGCCGCCGGCCTCGATCTGGGTGAAGAGATGGCAGCGGCGAAAACTCCCGGTTTCACCCCCAAACCCCTGGAGTTAAACGCCAGCATCGAACTCAGCAACCACCTTGAGAAATCCAACTCCCGCAATGTGGTTGCCAAGTTACCCGGCAAAAAATATGCAGATGAAACGATTGTTTACACTGCCCACTGGGATCACTTGGGGGTTAATAGAAACACTTCCGGTGAAGACCATATCTTTAATGGCGCCGTAGACAACGCTACCGGCACCGCCGGACTGCTGGCCCTGGCCGCCCAGGCCGTTAAAGAAGAGCAAGCCGATCGCTCCCTGGTATTTGTTGCCGTCACCGCCGAGGAATCCGGACTACTCGGTTCCAAATACTATGCCGCCAACCCCGTTGCACCACTGGAAAAGACGGTAGCCGGCTTTAACTTCGACGCGATGAATGTCCTTGGCCCAACCAAAGATATCACCGTGATAGGTTACGGTAGCAGCGAACTGGAGCAGCTCTTGGAGAGTGCAGCAAAAGGGCAGGATCGCTACCTGGCCGCTGAAGAGCACCCTGAGCGCGGCTACTTCTACCGCTCAGATCACTTCAGCCTGGCAAAAGAAGGCGTGCCAATGCTGTATTTTGATTCCGGCAGCGAAAACCATGAGCACGGCCGCGAGTGGGCCCAATCCAAAGACAAGGAGTACCTC
Source organism: Microbulbifer regidiadema (SeqCode) (assembly GCF_052466995.1). Taxonomy (NCBI): domain Bacteria; kingdom Pseudomonadati; phylum Pseudomonadota; class Gammaproteobacteria; order Cellvibrionales; family Microbulbiferaceae; genus Microbulbifer; species Microbulbifer regidiadema (SeqCode). Next base: position 1,611,322 of record NZ_CP174297.1, read on the forward strand.
AGCCAGCACTACCACAAGCCCGGCGATGAGTACGACCCCAACTGGAACCTGAAAGGCGCCGCAATGAATCTGCAACTGGGCCTGCAATTGGGGCTGAAGCTGGCAAATAGCCGCGACTGGCCCAACTGGTACCAAGGCAACGAGTTCCGCGCTATTCGCGATGCCAGTGCCGATAGCCGCAAATAAATAGGCAACGCTTCCCCGTGGTGACACCTCCCCGGTGTCACCACCTCTTTCCCTCCGTCAGACGACGCCTTTCCTACAGCGTTTTTTAAGCCAATAAAAAAGCCCCGCTGTCTCCAACGGGGCTCTTATGCGATTTAACGCTTCAGCTAAATATCGGCTTAAGCGGCGCTCGCAGCCTCAAGCTTTTTCAGCTCCTCATCGCGAAGCTCACGGCGCAAGATTTTGCCAACATTGGTTTTCGGCAAGTCCTCGCGGAACTCCACTTGCTTTGGCACTTTATAAGCGGTCAGATGCTCACGACAGTAAGCCACCACCTCATCTTCAGTTAAAGATGGGTCAGCCTTCACCAGGAACAGCTTAACCTGTTCACCGCTCTTCTCATCCGGAATACCGATCGCCGCCGCTTCAGTCACCTTCGGGTGTGCGCTGATCACGTCTTCAATCTCATTGGGGTACACGTTGAAGCCGGACACAATAATCATGTCCTTCTTGCGGTCCACGATCTTGATGTAACCATCATCCTGGACAACCGCCATATCACCGGTGTTCAGCCAACCTTCGCTATCGATGGTGTCCGCAGTGGCTTCCGGACGCTGCCAGTACCCTTTCATCACCTGGGGGCCGCGTACACACAGCTCACCGGGAGAGTTGTTCGGCAGGTCATTGCCGTTTTCATCGACAATCTTAATCTCGGTACCGGGAACCGGCACACCCACAGTACCCAACTGCACACCGTCTGTGGGGTTAAATGAAACAACCGGCGAGGTTTCGGTCATGCCGTAACCTTCCATAATCATACAGCCGGTCATCTCTTCCCAGCGCTTGGCGGTATCGCGGGTTAACGCCATGCCACCGGAGGCCGTGGAGTGGAGTTTGCTGAAATCCAGTTCGGCAAAATCCTTGTTGCGCATCAGGCCATTAAACAGGGTGTTAAGACCAACAAACCCGGTGAAGCGCAGGCCCTTCAACATTTTCACAAAACCCGGGATATCGCGCGGGTTCGGCACCAACAGCGAGTGGTTACCCGTGGAGAAAAGGCACATGCAATGGATGGTAAATGCGTAGATATGGTAGAGCGGCAAAGGCGCTACGTAGAACTCCTCGCCCTCCTTCATGCCAGAGGCAAATGCAATGCGTACCTGCTCCATATTGGCAACCAGGTTGCCATTAGTCAGCATTGCCCCTTTGGCAACGCCAGTAGTACCGCCGGTATACTGTAAGACCGCGATATCTTCTTTAGTGCGCTGAACATCCTCATGGGGGCGTTCAGCGCCTTTTGCCATGGCATCGCGGAAGCGAACTTCATTGGCAAAAGAAAATTCAGGCACCATTTTCTTAACGTACTTCGCCACACTATTGATCAAGGTACGTTTCAGCGGGCTGTGCAGATCCGCAATTTCGGTAACAATAACTTGTTTTACATCGGTTTCAGCAACCACGGCAGCAGCGGTATCGGCAATATTCGCCAGTACAACCAGCGCTTTGGCTCCCGAGTCATTCAACTGGTGTTTAAGCTCGCGCTGTGTGTACAGCGGATTGGTATTTACGACAACCAGACCTGCGCGCAGTGCACCAAAAACAACGACCGGGTACTGCAACACGTTGGGCAGCTGGACAGCGATGCGATCACCGGGCTTCAAGTCGGTATGATTTTGTAAATAAGAGGCGAATTTTCCACTCAGTGCGTCGATATCACTGATTGAAAGTGTGCGCCCCAGGCATGTGAAAGCCGGCCGGTCACCGAATTTGGCGCAAGCGCCTTTAAAGACATCAAGTATGCTGCGATCAATGTCCAACTCTCTTCTCCCATTCCTGATTGTTGTTGTCGTCGCTTGCCCACATCTTCCGTCTCCATAGACGAAAGTTGCCATATCTCTGAGCGAGCGAGAATTTATTTATTGTTTGTAGTATCTTTGAGACAGTGAAAAAGAAGGCTTGAAAACCTCTCTTTACCGATCTCCCTCTTCAGTATTCGCAGGAAACAAACCTGCCAATGCTGCGGCCATTTCGCGATTTCCAGAGTATTGAACATCCCCCAAAAGAAAGGCGTGACGTCCACTTAATTGGCCGCCCAATATAGCACTGAGGGTACTATTTTCCATTTCCAATGTTAGTTCTGGATTGTCCGCCTGACCAAATTCGGAAATCACTTCGTTGTCTTTAGATGCCCCGGTGACATAAACATAGAAATCACAGGCATCCGGCAGCCGGAACTGTACCCGAGCCTGCGGGTAGGAACAAGCCAAGCGACACAGGCGCTCCTGAACTGAATCCGGCAATTGCATCGGAAATTCTCCGTTTTTAGCCGCCTAAATACTCACAAAAAAACCGCCGGCATTGCCGGCGGTTTTTTTTACTAGAGCGGGATTAGAATGCAAAATGCTCAGCATCCAGTTCCATCAAGTTGTCCGCTCCACTCAACATCGCAGTTGCGTGGCTGGAAGTGCGGGGGAGGATACGCTCGAAGAAGAAGCGCGCGGTGGTAATTTTCGCTTTGTAGAAATCTTCTTCGCCGGTGCCCGCTGCCAGTTTTTCATTGGCAACTTTAGCCGCCTGCGCCCACAGGAAGGCCAGCACGGTGTAACCGGAGAACATCAGGTAATCGACGGAAGCGGCACCCACTTCGTCGGGGTTTTCCATCGCTTTGCCGCCAACGTGCAAGGTCAGGTCGCCCCACTGCTTATTCAGCTCCTGCAGCTTGGCCACAAACGGAGCCAGCGCTTCGTTGTCAATTTCTGCCTGGCAGAACTTATGCACCTGCTTGGTGAAGCCGCGCAGCAGTTCGCCCTGGGTCATCAGAACCTTACGGCCCAGCAGATCCAGAGCCTGAATACCGGTGGTGCCTTCGTAGATTGTGGAGATACGCGCATCGCGTACGTTCTGCTCCACGCCCCACTCAGCAATATAACCGTGGCCACCGAAACACTGCATACCCAGGTTGGCAGATTCAAAACCGGCTTCAGTCAAAAACGCTTTTGCAATCGGCGTCAGGAAGGCCAGCATATCGTCGGCGGCTTTCTTCGCGTCAGCATCACCTTTGTGAGTGATATCAACCAGCTGCGCGCACTTAACCACCAGCATACGGCCACCTTCGGAGAAGGCTTTCTGGGTCATCAGCATGCGACGCACGTCAGGGTGAACAATAATCGGGTCAGCCGGGCCTTCCGGGTTTTTCACGCCGGACAGAGAACGCATTTGCAGGCGATCTTTTGCGTAGGCCAGGGACTTCTGGAAACCGATCTCGGAGTGAGCCAGGCCTTGCAGAGCAGTGCCCAGGCGCGCAGTGTTCATAAAGGTGAACATATAGCTCAGGCCTTTATTTTGCTCGCCGATCAGGAAGCCTTTAGCGCCGTCAAAGTTCAGCACTGCGGTGGCGTTGCCGTGGATGCCCATTTTGTGCTCCAGGGAACCACACACCACGCCGTTGCGCTCGCCGGCAGAGCCGTCGGCATTCGGCAGGAACTTGGGTACGATAAACAGGGAGATACCCTTGGTACCGGCAGGTGCATCTGGCAGGCGGGCGAGAACGATATGAACGATGTTGTCGGTCATGTCGTGCTCACCGGCAGAGATAAAGATCTTGGTGCCAGTAATCGCGTAGGAGCCATCGTCGTTGGGCTCAGCCTTGGTGCGCAAAATGCCCAGGTCGGTGCCGCAGTGGGGCTCAGTCAGGCACATGGTGCCAGTCCAGCTACCTTCAACCAGCTTGGTCAGGTAAACCTGCTTCTGCTCTTCGGTGCCGTGCTCTTCCAGAGTGTTCATGGCGCCGTGGGACAGGCCGGGGTACATGCCCCAAGACCAGTTGGCGGTGCCAACCATCTCGCTCATGATGGTGCCGAGGGAGGGCGGCAGACCCTGACCACCGTACTCCGGGTCGTGAGCCAACGCAGCCCAACCACCCTCTACAAACTGTTGGTAAGCTTCTTTAAAGCCTTCAGGGGTAGTGACTTCACCGTCTTTCCAGGTGCAGCCCTGCTGGTCGCCAATTTGATTCAGCGGCGCAATGATGTTTTCACAGAACTTTGCACCCTCTTCCAGGATGGCATCCACGACATCAGGAGTAGCCTCCTCATATCCAAGTGACTCATAATGCTTTTCTGAGTCCAGCATCTCACGCATTACGAAACGCAAGTCACGCAGTGGCATTTTGATATCGGTCATCCTGATACCCTCAATTCGCTTATGTTCGAGACCGGTGGTAAAACCATCCAGTCATAGTTATGACTAATTTCTAAGGTTGGTTCATCATAGTAGTAAGCGAGCAACCCTCTCTATGGCCAAACCCGTCCAAAGCGGTGACAAATCGAGGCGAGAGGGTAGAAAGAAGTGGCTGGCCTGGTCAAATATCCAGGCCAGCTGCGGCGCGACCGCCCCGGCGGTACTCGCCTGGCGTGATTCCCGTCCACTTTTTGAAGGCGCGGAAAAAGGCACTGGATTCATCGAACCCCAGCATCTCCGCAATCTGCCCATTGGAGAGATCCGGGCAACTCAGGTAGTGAAAAGCGGCCTCCATCCGACATTCGTCTTTGAGCTTTTGGTAGGAGGTACCCTCCTGCTGTAAGCGACGGCGCAGAGTTGTGACCGACATATTGAGCCTGTCCGCCACCGCTTCTGCCGCCGGCATAGACTCGCTCACATCCCGGTTCAGAATGGTCTTCACCTTGGTCTTGATACTGTTGGCGCTGCCGTCACTGATCACCAGGTGGTAGGGCGCGGTACGAATAAAATCCTCGACCATCTGCGGGCTCTGCACCACCGGATATTCCAGGTAGCGGGTATCGTATTCGAGCGCATTAAACGGCTGCTCAAAGAGCAACTCGTTGGCCTCGCTCTGGGCGAGACTGCGAAATTCTTCCGGGCAGGCAAATGAGAAGTGCAACCTGGCCAGCGGAATTTCCCGCCCGGCCAACCAGCAGTAAAAGCGGTGCCAAACCGCCAGGGTTGTGCGCACCACACTGGGACTTGTGGCGCCCAGCAACTGCTCAAATTCGCCGTTAGCCAGCGAGCTGATACCGCGAATTTCAACCCGCTCGCGCCCGTGCGCGCCCTCCTCCAGGACCGGTTTAACCTTAAAGCCCCGACAGATTTCCATAAATTCGGCACACAGCGTAATCGCCTGCCTGAGGGTCGCACAATTGACCACCGCCAGGCACAACAGGCGAAAAGAGCCCGAACGGACCCGGCCGCCGCTCAGCATGCCAAACCACTCGTTTTGCGCCAGCCACATCACGCGCTGGTACAAACGACCGTACTTCACTGCTGAAAATGCAGAGACACCCTGCAATTCAGTTTCAGCAATATCCACAGAAGCCAAAAGCTCCTTGCGATCACATCCGTGCCTGGTCGCCTCCTCGAGCAAGCGCTCAAGGTAGGCAATGGGGATGCGAATATCCTCTTCTGTTGACGCCATCTATTATTTACGCCTGCGCAACCAGTTCAACAAAGCCCCGCACCCAAATGCCAGAGCGATGATGGCGAGCAGCGCCACCAGGAGAAGAGAGAAATAGGTAACAACATCCTTAACAGGCAGGTCCCAGCTGTAAACTGCCGCCACTACAAAGGCGACACAGGCGAGAACACTGGTAATAAAGGAGCGGCGACTTCTTTTAGCCATGGTGATCTGGGTATATTGGTTTTCAAAACAGGGGAGTCCGCCACATTGTGCGGCGCTACCATTATATTGTCGGCACCCTGTGCCGACGCGGCGTCGAATCGTGAGGGATTGGCAGGTTCCTGTCAACGCCGCAGGAGGCACCAATGAGCAGAAGGATGCTGCAACCAGAGGATCGAGCCACGCTACTGAGGCTGTTGCGCTGGTTTATGTGCCTGACTGGTATTATATCGATAATAGTGTTGGGAATCGCCCTCTTTGCCCCTAACTGATCAGGCCGCCCCTGGCCAGGTGAGCGGGATCCAACAGTTCCTCAAGTGTTTCTCTGTCCAAATCCGTCATTTCAACGGCAACATCCAGCACCGGCCGGCAACTGGCATAGGCCTCTTTGGCGATCTCCGCCGCTTTCAAGTAACCGATTACCGGGTTGAGCGAAGTCACCAAAATAGGGTTGCGCCCCAGGGTTGCATCGATATGCACCCGGTTGACCGCAAAGCTGGCCAGCGCTCGATCCACCAGCAGAGTCGATGCATTGGCGAGCAGGTTGATACTTTCCAGCAGCGTGCTGCCCACCAGGGGCAACATCACATTCAATTGGAAGTTGCCGCTCTGCCCCGCCACGGTCATGGTGGTGTCATTGCCCATCACCCGGGCACACACCATAGTGACGGACTCGGCAATTACCGGGTTCACCTTGCCCGGCATAATACTGCTGCCCGGCTGCTGGGCCTCCAGGGCGATTTCGGACAGGCCCGCAAGGGGGCCGCTGTTCATCCAGCGCAGGTCATTGGCAATTTTCATCAGCGCAACCGCCAGCACCTTGAGCTGCCCGGATAATTCCACGGCAGTATCCTGACTCGAAATCGCGGTAAAAAAATTCTCTGCCGGGCAAAACTGCTGGGATGTGTGTGCGCTGATTTTTTGTGCGAATAATTCGGCAAAGTCCGGGTGCGCATTGAGTCCGGTACCAATTGCCGTACCGCCCTGGGCCAGCTGGGCCAGTCGCGGCATTACCGCGCGAATCCTCTCCCGGCACGCCTCTATTTGCGCCGCCCAACCGCCCACCTCCTGTGCCATCGTCATAGGCACCGCGTCCATTAAATGGGTGCGGCCGGTTTTTACAATGCTCTCGAGTTCGGCAGACTTATCACATAAACCACTGTGCAAATGGCGCAAAGCGGGCAGCAGGGTATCGCGCACAGCGAGCAGCGCCGACACGTGGATTGCTGTGGGCACCACATCGTTACTGCTCTGGCTCATATTCACGTGATCATTGGGGCTAACGATCTGATCACTGTGTTTTTCTGCAAGGTGAGCGAGCACCTCGTTGACATTCATATTTGAGCTGGTACCAGAACCTGTCTGGTAAATATCGACGGGGAAATGAGTGGCAAGCTCCGCATCGTTGAGTTTGTCGCAGGCGCCGATAATGACCTCTGCCTGCGCCTTATCCAACAACCCCAGATCCCGGTTGGCCTCTGCGGCAGATTTTTTTATCAGCACAATTGCGCGGATAAACTCTGCGGGCAAACCCTGGCCACTGATCGGAAAATTCTCTACGGCACGCTGGGTTTGCGCGCCGTACATCGCCTCAACCGGCACCTGAACTTCGCCCAGGCTATCCTTTTCAGTGCGGAAGTTACCACCCATCTCAATCTCTCCGGGTGCAGTCAGTGCACCGATAGAAAGTTATTTGGCCGCTGCGGTCTTACTCGACCACAACGGTGATTTTCTTAGACATCACGGGCTTTTTATGAGGTACGTGCAGGTAGTTGCCCAGCACCAATTGCAGCGTATGCTTGCCCGGCGGCAAGGTAAGCTGGGTTTCGGTTTGTCCACCGCCAAAGTGGATAAGGTGGTCACTCGCCGGCAAGGGCTTGGTCATATCCGGCATTTTGTCCACGTCGATCAACAGGTGATGGTGGCCCGTGTTGTCCCGGTCAACTCCCGCAGGCGCCACCCCCATACCGGACAAACCAAACCTTACAGTAAAAGTCCGGGGTACCTTTTCTCCATCCTTCGGCGAAATAATATAGACCTTCGCATCCGCAGGAGCCTTGCTGCTGATATCCATTTTGCTTTCGTGCCCGGCCGCATGCAGTAGCGGCGACAGCATTAATGCGCTGGCAAACAGCAGAGAACTGGTTTTAGTCATGTGTATTTCTTCCTGATAGGGCGCCCAGATCGCGCCAATTCTTATAGTCTGGCTTTACAGCTTGTCAGCCACGGCACCGCAGTACCGTTAGGCCAAGACACTTTAACAGACCAAATTTTCAGTTCCAGAGACTATCAGGGAATATAGTTGCGGAGAGGGAAAGGGAGATAGGATTTGTGACAGGGCTGTCGATTTGGGGCAACCCTGCCACAGGCCGGTGGCGGAGAGGCCCCAGCCGGATCTAAAAATCAGATACTTACCCGCCCCTCCTGGGTCCACTCACAGCGCACTTGCATATCGCCGCTGCCGGGCTCGTGGTAGAGACCCGCCGACTCCCAGCTGAAAGAGTGAACCCCCGAGAGTTCAGTTTCCAAATGTACCGTTGCCGAAACCCAGTACATACTCTTTAGAAGCTCTTCAAACTTTTGTATCCACAAATCCCATTCGTACTCTACCGCTCGGTAGGAAGCGCCAAAGTGAATAACATCCGTTTGATATTGGGACTGCTTTACCTTGATGGTGGGAATGGCAAACATATCCCGACACAAGAATGGCCATTCATCGGCACTGGGCAGAGCGAGCACCGCATTGCGGTTTACCCTGCGCCGATCACTACCGCCGGAGAGGCTATTGCTGTCTTTAATACAGCCGTAAACGATGGATTCCTGATCGCCCTGAAGCATTAATTCCATTCCTTACCACAGTGCCGCCGGACATCAGGTACCCAGGGCAAAATAGATCTAAGGTGTCAACTGTAACGGCGAAGCGACCAGAAAGCCACAAAACAAAGCGCGAACCTGCCAAGTGCGCAAAAGTTCGACAACTCAAGCCATCCAATGGCGCTTCACCCCCACTGTGAAAAACTAGATCTCAAAACCCCTTTCGCGCAGCATGTCGAGAAGCCCCTCTTCATCCATCACCGCAATACCCAGCTCCTGCGCCTTGGTCAATTTAGAACCGGCGCCGGGCCCCGCAACCAGGGTGCCGGTCTTGGCAGAAACACTTCCCGCCACCTTCGCGCCCAGCTGCTGCAAGTAATCTTTTGCCTCACTGCGCGATAGGGTTTCCAGCTTGCCCGTTAGTACCCAGGTCTGCCCCGCCAGGGGCTGGTTCTGCTCGTCACGCTCCTCTGCCTGCCAGCGCACACCCGCCTGCTGCAACGCTTCGACCTCTTCCTGAGCATGGGGCTGCTGGAAAAATTCAGCGACAAAGTGGGCAACGACCGGGCCCACATCTTCAACTTCCTGCAACGCCTGGACATCTGCCGCCATCAGTGGGGTTAACTCGCCAAAGTGCCGCGCCAGATTGCGCGCCGTGGCCTCACCCACTTCGCGAACCCCCAGGGCATAGAGGAATTTCGGCAGCGTGGTTTCCTTGCTGCGCTCCAGTGCATCGAGGAGATTCTGCGCGGATTTTTGCCCCATTCGTTCAAGCCCCGCCACCTGCTCCAGCGTCAGGTGATACAACCCGGATACCGAGTGCAACAAGCCCTCGTCCACCAGTTGCTCCACCAGTTTGTCGCCGAGCCCATCGATATCCATGGCCTTGCGCGAGGCGAAATGCTTGATCGCCTGCTTGCGCTGGGCACTGCAAATTAAACCGCCGCTACAGCGGACCACCGCCTCACCGGGGGTGGATTCCACCGGCGAACTGCACACCGGGCAGTGGCTGGGAAACTCTATCGAGCGACCTCCCGGCTTGCGCTTGCTCTCCACCACAGAGACCACCTGCGGGATAACATCCCCGGCGCGGCGGATAATTACGGTGTCCCCCACCTGCACCCCGAGGCGCTCAATCTCATCGCGATTGTGCAAAGTGGCATTGGAAACGGTAACGCCACCGACGAATACCGGCTGCAGGCGAGCAACCGGCGTTACCGCTCCGGTGCGCCCCACCTGAAATTCTACGTCCAACAGCTCTGTCATTTCCTCCTGAGCGGGAAACTTATACGCCATGGCCCAGCGCGGCGCGCGGGCGACAAAACCGAGGCGGCGCTGCAGGGGAATACTGTTGACCTTAAAAACAATGCCGTCGATATCGTAGGCGAGGCTGTCGCGCTTCTCGCCGATTTCGCGGTAGTAATCGATACAGCCCTGGATATCTTTAGCGACACGCATTTCCCGGTTTGTGCGAAAGCCCCACTGCCCGAGTAATTGCAGGGTCTCGACGTGCTCTTCCGGCAGAACACCGCCCTCCACCAGACCTGCGCCGTATACACACAACTCCAGCGGTCTCTGTGCCGTTATGCGGGAGTCCAGCTGGCGCAGACTGCCAGCAGCCGCGTTGCGAGGGTTAACAAAAAGCTTATCGCCCGCCTCGGCGGCCTTGCGATTCAGCTCGGCAAAGCCCGCCTTGGGCATATAGATTTCACCGCGCACTTCCAATACCTGCGGGTATTTTTCGACACCATCGAGCTGGCGCAAGCGCAGGGGCACCGATCCCACGGTGCGCACATTCTGGGTGATATCCTCACCGGTCGTGCCATCGCCGCGGGTCGCCGCTCGCTCGAGCACGCCATCGCGGTATAAAAGACTGATAGCAATACCGTCTAACTTGGGTTCACAGGCGTACTCTACCGGCCCCTTGCTGTTGAGGCGCTCGCACACCCGGCGATCAAACTCCAACAACTCTTCATCGTTAAAAGCGTTATCCAGTGACAGCATCGCCACTTCGTGGCGAACCTCTTGAAAAGAGGAAAGCGGCTCCGCCCCCACCCGCTGGGTGGGAGAGTCTGCGGTTAATAACTGGGGATATTCACTTTCGAGCGCCTGTAGTTCGCGCAGGCGCCGGTCGTACTCGGCATCGGGCAACTCGGGATCATCAAGTACATAATATTGGTGATTCGCACGCTGGAGAATTTCGTGTAATTCCTGCACGCGCTCGCGCACTTGGGGGGCAATAGTTTGATGAGTCATCGGCAATTCGAGTGAATAAAATAATAGTTAGAAAATTTTTTTCGATTCTACATGCAAATACGGCCCGAGCTTACGGCTAATTTCCACAGGAAAAATCAACCGGCATCGGGCCGCATTAAAATGGCAACAATTTATTAAAGACCGCGCTTAGCCCTGCGCCATAGCCAAGGTTCGGCGACGCTGGTACTCCACGACCCGCTGGCGGTAATGCTCCGCTGTCTGCGCGGTAAAGACACTGCGATTTTCGTCTTTCAATTCGCCGCCGAGTAATTTGGCAATTCGATATGAAGTGGAGAGCAGTTGATCGAAAGCCTTGATTGCCTCCCCCTCCACCGGCAGTGTCAGGAACAGGCTCACCCCCGGTGTAGCGAACTCTTCCATTTGCGCCAAATCAAAAATACCGGGTACGACAATATTGGCGAGACTAAAGATCACCGCCCCGTCGGCACCGCCGTGCTCGTGGTAGTGAAAAATATTCATTTCACCAAAGCGCATACCACAGGCCACCATCACCCGAAGCAAATCATTGCCCTCAAAGTAATCCCCCTCCGGCGCCATCACGTTAATAACCAGCACCTCGCGCGCCGGGGCGGCTTCATTGGCACTGTCGGAACTCGGGGAACGGGCCGGCTGCTCGATATGGGAACTCTCAGGTACCGCTTCGGGTTCAGGAACATGAGCGCCATCCATCGCGCTGAGACTTTCGGCCTCGTCCAGCGCCGGTTCGTAGCGCTGCTCCTCTCCCACTGACTCCATCAGCGTGGGGACCTGCTCTTCCAGATCGAAAACACTCGACTCCTCAACCCCTCTCTGCGGGCTGCTGCCGGCGAGGGGTTTGCGCGAGGAAATAAAGCTCTCCTGCACCTGGCGATTCACATGCAGGGCATCCTCCGGTGGGCGGCGGTGCACTACCCGCGCCTGCCCGGGCAATTCACTATTCGCGGACTTGGGCTCTCCCCGCTCGCGGGGTTTGCGTACCGAGGCTTCAGCCTCGGCCTTTTCAGTCAGCGGGTCCACTTCGTTTTTCACTTCAGATTGCATGGCCCGCGACAGGTTGCGAGAGACTTTCACTGCCGCGCGCTGCCGCAAGATCGCCCGGCGTACGCCGTCGACCACAATAACCAACAAAACGACAACCAGGATTGTAACCAGCCAGTTATCCATTTTTTAGCGCCTCTCCCTTTACGCCTTATGCAGAAGCCAGCTCGGCTGCTTCTTCCACATTTACCGACACCAATCGGGAAACACCCGGCTCGTGCATGGTCACCCCTAGTAGCTGATCCGCCATCTCCATTGCGATCTTGTTGTGGGTAATATAAATGAACTGAACGTGTTCTGACATTTCTTTAACCATTCGTGCGTAACGACCAACGTTAGCATCGTCAAGGGGGGCATCCACCTCATCCAGCATACAGAACGGTGCTGGATTCAGACGGAAAATCGAGAATACCAAAGCGATCGCTGTCAGCGCTTTTTCACCACCCGAGAGCAGGTGGATAGTGCTGTTGCGCTTACCCGGCGGCCGGGCCATGATCGCGATACCAGTGTCGAGCAGATCTTCGCCAGTGAGCTCCAGGTAGGCGTTACCGCCACCGAACACTTTCGGGAAGAGTTCCTGCAAGCCCGCATTTACCTGATCAAAAGTTTCCTTGAAGCGGGTTCTCGTTTCCTTGTCGATTTTCTTAATTGCATTTTCCAGAGTCTCCAGCGCCTCCATCAGATCCCCGTGCTGGCGGTCCAGATAGTTCTTGCGCTCGGACTCCTGCTTGTATTCATCGATAGCGGCGAGGTTGATCGGCCCAAGGCGCGAGATACGCGCAGCTACCAATTCCAAATCTTCCTGTACCTGTTTGATCGTCAGATCGCCAGGCAATTGCTCGAGCAGCTGATCGATATCGTGCTCACTTTCGCGCAGCTGTTCTACCAAGCCGTTGCGCTGCACTTCCAGGGTCTGCGCAGCGAGGCGCTCCTGCTCGAGCTGGGCGCGCACCCCCTGAAGGGCCGCCTCAACTTTATGGCGCTCCTGCTCCTGCTCGCGCAGGCCGGTCTCCACCTCTTCCAACTTTTTGCGCGCATCGGTGAGTTCGGTTTCCACCTCAATGCGCTCGCCGAGCTTTTCCTCCAGCTCAGCCTGAAAATCCTGTGAGGGGTCCTGGGTCTCCTCCATTTGCTCCTGCAATTGCTCGCGACGACTGCGCAAACGCTCCAGCTGCTCACTCATCACCTGCAAAGTGCGCTCGAGAGACACCATCTGGGTGCGCACGGACTGTTCGCGCATAGCCAGTTCGTGGGCGCGGTCCTTGTCCTCGCGCGCGCGCTGGCGCACGGCATCGAGAGCTTCGCGCAATTCTTCCCGGCGCGCCATTAGCGTTTCGCGACGATCGGTATCATCACTCATCGCCTCAACGGCCTCTTGCAACAGCAGGCGCGCTTCCGATAGGGATTCCCCCTCCAGCGCCTGCTGCTCACGCACCTCTTCAATTTCCTGCTCGATTCGGATACGGCGCTCATTCATCTGCTCGGCACGCGCTCGGCGGGCGGACAGCTGACTGCGCAGCTCCCCCTCGCGCCGCCCGAGCTGCTCGGACTCAGTGCGAGCTTGTTCGATCGAGCGCTCGATATCGAGGGTCTGCGTACGCAGGGACTCCCTTCGCTCGGCAATACTCTCTATCTGCTCTTCACACAGGGCCAGTTCCTGCCCCAGGATTTCGAGATCCTGCTTGCGTGCCAGAACCCCGGCCTCCGCATCGCTGGCGCGATTTACCCGCAACCAGTTGGGGCCGAGCCAGAGCCCGTCGCGAGTCACAATAGACTCGTGGGCCTGCAAACTTGCACGCTGACACAGCGCCTCCGTTAAATCCTCTGCGATGTAAATCCCCGCGAGGATACCGGAGAGAGAAGCCGGCCCCTGAACTCTATCCTGTAGTGCGGGAAGTCCCCCCGCAACACCGCTACTGACTGCGCTGTTATCGATCAGTACTGCCTGGCCGCTCTCCAGTGCCGCCAAACCTTCAGCTAAAGACTCAATCTGCTCAACACACACCGCCTGTAATTGCGGGCCGAGGATGGTCTCCACCGCAGTTTCCCAACCGGACTCGGCCTTAATCTGATCGGCGAGCCGAGGTCTGTCTGTCAGAGCCTGCTGTTGCAGCCAATTTTCAACTGCCTTGCCCTGCCCTAGAGCGGCTTGCTGCAAGGCCTCCAGGGACGCTTGGCGGCCGCGCCCGGTCTGCAACTGCAAGCGCAATTGATCGAGCTCAGTAGCCAGCTCCCGCTCCTGTAGGCGGAGACGATCCAGAGACTCGCGGCGCTCCGCCGCTTCCTCGCGGCGCTCTTCAGCCTGCATTTCCAGCTCGACCAGCTGCTCATTCAGCTGCTGTGCCTCTTCGTCATCGTCGGAGGTCTGGAGGCCGGACTGCTCCGCCACTAGCTTGTTGATTCGCTCCAGCAGGCGCTGGCCAGAAGTTTCCAGATGCTGGATGCGGGATTGCTGCACCTCTGCTTTCTGGCGGGAGCCAGAGGCCCCCTGGTTAAACTGATCCCACTCGTTCTGCCAGTTGCGCATCTGCTCTTCAGATTCGAGCAGTGCCGCAGCGGACTCCTCCTCTGCCGCCAGAACCATCTCCAAGTCCGGCAGAATAATCTCAAGCTCCTCTTCAAACTGGGCCGCTTTTTCGCGATCCACTTCGAGATTGGTCTCCGCCTCGCGATACTCCTGCTCGGTTTGCGCCATATCGGAGTGCAGGCGAGTAGAGCGCTCCCGGGCGTGGGCAATACTCTGCTCCAGGCGGGCAATATCCCCGCCGACGGCGTAGAAGCGCCCCTGCACTTCGTTAAAGCTGTCGGAGAGTTCGTGGTAACCCACGCGCTTTTGCTCGATACCGGTGTCACAAGTCACCTGGCGGGTAACCAACTCTTCAACCGTGAGTTCAAGCTCACCTATTTGCTGCTGCTTGGCCTTGGACTGGCCATCCAGCTCACGGTATTTGAGCGCCTGTAAGTTGGCCTTATAACTGCGCTCTTCTTCTTTAAAACGACTGTATTTTTCCGCCGCCGCCGACTGCCGCTCCAGGCGGGATAACTGGCGGTCCAGCTCATCGCGGATATCCGTGAGGCGCTCCAGGTTTTCAGAGGTGCGTCGCATCCGATTTTCCGTATCCCGGCGGCGCTCCTTGTATTTGGAAATGCCGGCGGCCTCTTCGATATAGACGCGCAGTTCCTCGGGCTTGGCCTCGATCAACTTGGAGATCATGCCCTGCTCAATAATGGCGTAGCTGCGCGGCCCCAAACCGGTGCCCAAGAAGAGATCGGTGACATCGCGGCGGCGACACTTTTCACCATTCAGGTAGTAGGTATTCTGCGCTTCCCGCGTCACCTTGCGTTTTACCGAGATTTCCGCGAAGGAGGCATAGGCGCCAGAGAGCTTGCCCTCAGAGTTGTCGAACACCAACTCGATTGAGGCCTGCCCCACGGGCTTGCGGCCACTGGAACCATTAAAAATTACGTCCGTCATGGAATCGCCGCGCAGGTTTTTTGCGGAGGATTCCCCCATTACCCAGCGCACGGCATCGATGGTGTTGGATTTACCACAGCCATTGGGGCCCACCACCGAGTTGAGGTTTGTCGGGAAATAGACGGTGGTAGGGTCAACAAAAGACTTAAAGCCCGCAAGCTTGATGCACTTCAGACGCATGTATTTATAAACTCGATATTCTTCTCTGCCGGGCGGGACACCAAACCTTCAATTTTACTTGGTGCCGCCGGAGCATTCCGCGCTATTCTTCACAGTAATTCAGCCGGGATTATCAACCCAGCTACGCAGGGGTCAAGCCAAATATGGCGACCGCTGCTCTATGCCAATTTATCCCAACAGGGCTCATCAACGTTGGGACTATCCAGGCCTGCGGCCCATTAGACGCAAGATTGCGACCGAACCGCAAATAAAAATGAGGCCACAGCTTACACTGTGACCTCATTTTCGACAGTCACAGCCGGTTACAGCTGACTATCAATCACTATTAATTGAGCCTCACCCCAGCGCGCTTTAGGCAGCTCGCCGATGATTCCCTGCCAATCTCCCGGCGCCGGACGCGCATCCCCCTTAATCGCCAAGCGCGCCACCAACTGCACAGTGTCAACTGTCGCAATGGAGCTGCCCGGCATCATTGCGCGGGATTCATCCAGCACAACCTCTGCCGGCAACTGCCCGGCGGTGAGGCGCACGATCGCCAGCGGCATGGGGCTCGCAGCACTGCGCGCATAAATAAACACCGGCGTAGATGCCGGGGCTTCAACGCCCTCAGCCAACGTAACTTTCAGACGAATCTGCGGGCCCTTGTCCTTGTTATCAACCTCAGCCGGCACCGCTACAATCTCACCACTATCTGCCAGAGCACTTTCAGCCCGCGCCACGCCAGCCTGAAGCGCCTCTGCGGCGGCAGAGTTCGGCGGCAGCTGGGCGAGAGCCAACTGCCAGTGTTGGCGGGCCTTGCGATAGTCACCATCCTCAAAGGCGGCAATACCTGCAAGCCCCAGCACGGTGCCATTCGACGGCTGTACCTGTAGGACCTCTTCCACCAGCGTACGGATCTCTACAGTTATCTTGGAGCCGCCAGCAAAAAATAGTGCCTGCGCCAACTCGGCTTTAACATTGGCCGCCTGGGGCTCTCGGGCAACAACATAGCGGTACGAATCTACCGCGCCGGCGAGATCTCCACTCACCAACAGGCGCTGCGCCAAAACATAGCGACTGCTCAAGTCATCGGGATGGCTCTTAATTCGCGCCTGTAGCTTGCGGGTAATCTCCGCCTCCTGCTCCGGGGTCGTCTGCCCGCTCCGACTGGTCAGCATATCCCGATACAGATCCACTTCAGCTGGGCGCTCGGAATATGTATAGATGGCCGCCGCCACAAGGGGCACGAGAAAGGCCAGGACAATCAGCAGCCGTCCGCCGCCCCGCTTAGTCTCAGAGGACTCATCGCCCTGCTCGGCTGCCAGTAACTCCCGGGCAAGATCCGCCTCCAGCTGAGCATACTGTTTCTCATCCATAGCGCCGCTCTGCACTGCCGCGCGGAGTTCCTTGCTGCGCTCCCGATAAAGCGCAGCCATAGCCTCGCGTTTGCTCTCACCGCCGCGACGTCTCCCTGCGGCCCTGAGAGCGGGGAGCAAAAATACAAATGCCACCAACAGCAGCAACAGAGCTATGCCAAACCAGATATCAATCATTTACTTTCCTTCCCACCTTTGCCTTCATCTACCGCTTCCTCTCCCAGCAACTGCTTTAATCGACGCCGCTCTTCGTCGCTGAGTTCCCCGCTGGCATCATCCTGCCGGGCCCCAGTACCACTCCTCGAGCGCATCACAATTACAATCAAAGCCAACAGCCCGATAACGGCAAAAACCCCGGGAGCCAACCACAAAACCAGCGTATTTTTCTGTACAGGCGGCCTATAGAGCACAAAATCCCCATAGCGGGCCACCATGTAGTCAACAATTTCCTGGTCCGTAAAGCCCTCTTCCAGCAAGCGGCGGATTTCACGGCGTAAATCCGAGGAAATAGAAGCGTCAGAGCCCGCCAGGTTTTGGTTTTGGCACTTGGGGCAACGCATCTCCTCAATAAATACGCGATATCTTGCATCCAGCTCGGGGGAGGACAGCTTTTCGGTCTCCACCACCGCTTGTGCGGCAATAGACAGACAAAACACACCGAATGCCAGTGCGAGTTGGGCCAGCCAGGTCTTCTGTGTCACAGTTTCTCTCACGCTCTATCCAACGGGAATTGGGGCGATTATAACAGCGTCGCCCCCTGCGGACACGCCCACACATTCACACAAAAGCGCGTTAACTTATTGAAAGATAAAAAAAAATCAAAAAAGGCATTGACCCAGCGGAGAATATCATTAAGATACGCAGCTCCTGACACGGGGTGGTTAGCTCAGTTGGGAGAGCGACGGCCTTACAAGCCGTAGGTCACAGGTTCGACCCCTGTACCACCCACCACTTCTCTTACTCTTGCCCGGCAAGAGCAACAAAGAGAAACAGGAATGCGGACCGGTAGTTCAGTTGGTTAGAATGCCGGCCTGTCACGCCGGAGGTCGCGGGTTCGAGTCCCGTCCGGTCCGCCATATACAAAAAAGCCCTGCTCGCAAGAGCGGGGCTTTTTTGTATGCGCTCTCCTCAACTCAAAATCATCGCATAACAATTTAGGCACCCTCTACAGGTTAAGCCGCATCCTCCTCACCCCGAAGCCACTCAAGGCGCTCCCACACTAAACCCCTAAACCCTTCCGGAAAACTGCGAAGCAAAAAACAAAGCTGACCCGCCCCCGCAAACGCAAGGCCACCACAGGAAATTCCTGCAATCGTTCTTATCCCGCTCTCAGCTTTTATTTTTCAACCCTCAATTTTCTGCACACCCAAAAAACAGCTGACCGCATTCAGCGCGGGGCCTTATTAACTATTTTTGAACAATTTGCGACCATTTTTTATTCTAAATAATTTTTTGAGAATTTTTTCTCAGGAAATAGTTGACCGCAAAAGAAATATCATTAAGATGCGCAGCTCCTGACGCGGGGTGGTTAGCTCAGTTGGGAGAGCGACGGCCTTACAAGCCGTAGGTCACAGGTTCGACCCCTGTACCACCCACCACTTCTCTTACTCTTGCCAGGCAAGAGCAATAAAGAGAAGCAGGAATGCGGACCGGTAGTTCAGTTGGTTAGAATGCCGGCCTGTCACGCCGGAGGTCGCGGGTTCGAGTCCCGTCCGGTCCGCCATATACAAAAAAGCCCTGCTCGCAAGAGCGGGGCTTTTTTGTATATGCCCTCCTCAACTCAAAATTATCGCGTAACAATTTAGGCGCCCCTACAGGTTGAGCCACACTTTCGCCGCCACCCAAAAGATACCCCCACATCAAACTCCTCCGGAAAGCTGCGAGGTAAAAAACAAAGTTATTTCGGGCTCCAGCAATCACCCCTATTTAACTTTCGACTTTTTTGCAGCCCTCAATTTTCTGCACACCCAAAAAACAACCAACCACACTCAATGCGGGCTCTCACTGATTATTTTTGAACAATTTACGACCATTTTTTTATTCTGAAGAACTTTTGGGAATTTTTTCTCAGAAAACAGTTGACCAGAAAATAAATATCATTAAGATGCGCAGCTCCTGACGCGGGGTGGTTAGCTCAGTTGGGAGAGCGACGGCCTTACAAGCCGTAGGTCACAGGTTCGACCCCTGTACCACCCACCACTTCTCTTACTCTTGCCCGGCAAGAGCAACAAAGAGAAACAGGAATGCGGACCGGTAGTTCAGTTGGTTAGAATGCCGGCCTGTCACGCCGGAGGTCGCGGGTTCGAGTCCCGTCCGGTCCGCCACATACAAAAAAGCCCTGCTCGCAAGAGCGGGGCTTTTTTGTATATGGGAAATATAGCCCTCCGGACACTGGACGTATTGCGGGCCGCTCCCGCGCTACCAATCGACCCACCAATTCACCCGCCAAGAAAAGCAGCAGAAAAATCTGAAAGACTGATGCCAAACTGAATTGCGCAGTATCGGCGCTAAAGCACTGCCCCCCTCCCAAACCCCAACGACTTATCGCTGCCAATTTTTCAGAAAAACTTCCGTAAGTTGTTGACCTAGCTGAAAAAATCATTATTATACGCAGCTCCTGACGCGGGGTGGTTAGCTCAGTTGGGAGAGCGACGGCCTTACAAGCCGTAGGTCACAGGTTCGACCCCTGTACCACCCACCACTCTCTTACTCTTGCCCGGCAAGAGCAACAAAGAGAGGCAGGAATGCGGACCGGTAGTTCAGTTGGTTAGAATGCCGGCCTGTCACGCCGGAGGTCGCGGGTTCGAGTCCCGTCCGGTCCGCCATATACAAAAAAGCCCTGCTCGCAAGAGCGGGGCTTTTTTGTATGCGCCAGGCTAAACTGGGGCCAAGTTCCAGATTGCAATCCAGAGATATCTACCCCTCGACCAAATCCCTCTCCACTTTTTCTTCGCTCTCGTGCAGCAGCCGCACCAGCTCATCCATTTCCGGCATCTCTTTGAACCATTCCGCCTCTCCTGAAATTTCATCCCAGGATGCTCGGGATTCTGTACACAAATGGGCAACCACCCGCCCCTCGATATCCCCCTCAAGCAACCCCGCCGGCACCCAGAAGTGCGTGGTATTGCTCATCAAGTGGGGAACCGTACTACCGCACCCGCCACAAAAATCGGAGCGATATCCAGTTGGAGTTCGGTAAGAGGAAATTTTGTCCAGCCCCCGCACCCAACGAAACTGGTTACGACTAACAAACATGGCACTGTCCGAAGCAGAGCCGCTCAGCTTGCGGCAAAGTGAGCAGTGGCACTGGTAGAGATTCGGTATTGGCTTTTCCAGATGAAACTCAACCGCACCGCACAGGCACTTCCCATTCATACCCTTCTCCCTTTGCAAAAACTGTTATTCATAATCTTCCATGAAATCGCAATAGATTAGCAACAATCTGCCAGCCTAGCCCAAGACTCCTACAAGCAGGGGCCGAAGTAAATGCTATTTGGCGCGTAAATTAACGTCCAGCGTCAAATCTCTACGAAACTGGGGTTCAGCTTGGCTGTGAGAATATGGTCCTCCCAGCGGCCGTTAATCTTCAGATATTTTACCGCCCTACCTTCAACCACAAACCCCAGGGATTCCAGCAGGACTGCCGAGCGGTTATTGCAGGGCATATAATTTGCCATCACCCGATTTAACCTTAAGGCATCGAAAGCATAATCAACAACATGACGGCACAGGTTGCCCATTATTCCCCGCCCTTCATGGGGGCGGTCAACAGCATACCCCATGGTACAAGCCTGAAATGGGCCACGGATGATATTCGTCAAGGAGCACACCCCCAGCAATTGATCACCTCCAGGCTCCAAAGCGGCAAACTTTAGCAGCTCCCTAGAGCCCATCCGCCGCCGCCAAGATTCAGGGCTGTGAAAGCCCGATTCTCGAATAGGCTCCCAGCGCCGCAAATGCGCTTCATTGCGCAAGTAAAAGGCCGATATCGCGGGCACATCGGCAATGCCGAGCAAGCGCACTTCCACTAGTCCATTACCTCATCATTAAAATCTCGAACAAGAATCCACCGACGGGGATTGCTTGCCGATAATTCTCGGGCTATTTTCCTGTAGACGCAGGAGTCTCCGGGGTAGCAAGCCGCTTGAGAAAACCTCTGCCGCAGGCCCGGCCACACTCATACCCCTCCTCTAACAGCTCTATCTCCTGAGTAAAGCGCCGGACTGGGAAATTATCTGGCGGCGCAATAACTGAAACCCGACACCCTTGCGGTGGCCTTTCAATAAATTCCAGCGCCCGGTTATATTTCTTCCCCCGCTCCAGCACCGCCTCAAACAGATGGGCGTGATCGCGAAAGAACGGCTTAATAAATTTTGGCGCGGCCCCCTCTAGCTTCCGATATCCCAGCGGGCGGGAGAGGATAACAGTAATATCTCGCGCTCCCTGCTGGTAAGCTCGAATCACCGGAATGGAGTCCGCCAGGCCCCCATCGGTCATCCGCTCACCATCCACCAGGGGAAACTCTCGATAAACAACAGGAATAGCACAAGAAGCCGGGAAAACCTGATGCATATTTTTCGGGGTCACCTCCAGGTATCGAGCCTCTCCAGTATCAATACTGGTGGTTACCGCATAGAGCGGAACCCCCCTCTCAATATAGCGATCAACATTCAATGGCACATCCTGATACGACGCGTGCCACAGCCAACTGATATCACAAAAATGGCCGCCGCGAAGGTAGCGACGCCAATCTATAAAATCCGCCCTGCGCGCATGGTCCAACAGTATTTGTCGGCTTCTCCCGTGATTCCCCGCCAGATAGCTAATTAAATTTGTGGAGCCCGCCGACACACCGATCGCGAAGTCAAACGGCTGGTAATTCTCCTCCAAAAAAGCATCCAATACGCCTGCGGCAAAAATCCCCCGCATAGCGCCCCCCTCTACGACAAGGGCCGACTGGGTACTCCCGTTAACTCCAATACACTCATCCATACCAACTAACCGTTAAATCCAAATCTAAGGGCCTTTGCCAAGCGGATTCCAATAGCACTATGATTGGGGCATTCAGGTCATCCGTTGAGTTAAACCAAACATGCCAACAATTGCATTTAAAGCGCCGTGGAGCCGCCAGCTTCAAATCATCAGTGCGATTTGCGCACTATTCCTGCTGGGGCTACCCTTCTTTCTTGCATCGAGAGCGCCGGCCTTTCCATCGACCCTGTACAGCATTGCCATAGCGCTCCCACCGGCGATACTGGCCCTCAGCGCCTTCTTTGCCATACGCGGCTATGCGATCAAGAATGGCAACCTCTTAATATTGCGCCCGGGCTGGAAAACGACAATCCCCCTGCAAGGGCTATCAGAGGTAGCCCCCGACCCGGAGGCCATGCAGGGATCAGTGCGCATCTTTGGCAACTCGGGGTTGTTCGGCTATATAGGCCTGTTCCACAACCAGAAGTTAGGGCGCTACCGCGCATTTGCAACCGACCCGCAAAAGGCTGTCGTCTTGCGCCTGACGGCTCAGACCATCGTTATCAGCCCCGACAGCCCCGAGCGGGCAGCTGACATCCTGCGCCAGCACTGCCAACCACAATCCAACCCCCATTAAACCACTGCAGCAGCAGCTATACCCAAACAGACTCTAGAAATCGACAGGAAGTTAAAGCCGATGAGAAAGTTCCCCCTGATAATCGCCGCTCTATTAACCCTACTATCAGCAAGCGCTCACTCCGCCTGTGTGATCTTATTGCACGGGCTGGCCAAGTCAGACAGCTCAATGGAAAAGCTGGCAAAGACTATCGAGGCCGAGGGCTTCAAAACGGTCAATATCGACTACCCCTCGACTAAGCACCCCATTGAGACACTGGCCAATATGGCCATAGCACCCGCTGTCGAGCAGTGCGGTGACAGCGAGGCGGTGAACTTTGTCACTCACTCCATGGGCGGCATTCTCGTGCGGCAATATCTGCACTCCGCCGAAATAAAAAACCTACACCGCGTCGTTATGCTCGGCCCACCCAACAAGGGCAGTGAAGTCGTGGACAAGCTGGGGGCATTTCCGGGGTTTAAATTCGCTTTTGGCGATGCCGGGCTACAGCTAGGTACCGGTGCAATGAGCGTGCCCAACAAGCTCGGCAGGGCAAATTTTGATGTGGGCATTATTGCCGGTACGCGCAGTATGAACCTTATCCTGTCCCGCCTTATTCCGGAGACCGACGATGGCAAAGTCTCTGTAGCCAGCACCAAGCTGGACGGAATGAACGATCACCTACAAGTGCCTGTCACCCATGTATTTATGATGAAAGACAAGAAAGTGATTGCCCAGGTTATTCACTACCTGAAACACGGAGTCTTTCAGCGGGCCGACGATCAGGCGCCCAATTAAAATCTATTATTAAGCTAAAACAAACTGGAATTCGTCTTTATGCAGTGGCAATGGTGCAGTTTTAATGAGCTTACGCTCAACCAACTCTACGAAGTTCTTCGGGTACGACAGGAGGTTTTTACGGTCGAGCAGGATTGTCCCTATCAGGATGCGGATGGAAAAGACCAGCAGTCCTGGCACCTTATCTGCTGGGAGGGTAACGCGCAGGCACCCCAGGTGATGGCCTACCTACGCGTGGTTTTTCCGGGGCTCAAGTACCGGGAGCCCTCTATAGGAAGGGTGCTCACCGCAGAGGCCAGTCGCGGCACCGGCCTTGGCAAAGAGCTTATTCGCCGCGCGATTGAGCACACCTGCAAAGAGTATCCCAGTGCCGCTATTCGCATTTCGGCCCAGCAGCACCTGGAGAAGTTCTACGGAGAGTTTGGATTTGAGCAGGTATCGGCGCCCTACCAGGAAGACGGCATACCCCATATAGAAATGTTGCGCCCACCCTGCAAATAAGGAGGGCACAGGGAGTCCGGCACGGCAAATGCCGGACTCCCCTATTGGACCGGTGGTTTAGTGACTAACTACCGGGCCTGCATTAAGTGATGCCGGTTCGCTGCTGTGCTCACGCGCCCTGCTGTAAATGCACGAGGCCGCAATACCAGCGGCAATCAGCAGCCACACCGCGTTTACGACCAGGGAAGCGCGCACAAAGGAGTCCTCGCCAAACTGCGCCACATGCACCGCAACGGCGGCCACACAGGCGAGAATGGTGGCAATACGCAGAGACATAGACCATTTTGCCACCGTACCGGTAAAGGCCGCCGCCACACTGAGAAGCAAGGTCACCAACCAGAATACCTGTGCGGCATTCAGTTTAAACGCCAGATAAGTCACCGCGCTCAACGCAATGGCAAATGGTATTCCCCATACCTGGGCAGTCCAGACGCGCTCCAGGCGCACGGCGGGATTACCCCGCTGACGCTTGCGCACCAACCAAATATTGATACCGGATACCACCAACAGACACATGCCCACCCCCAGCAGGAAGTAAGCAATTTTTACCGGGAAACCGGAAAAATGACCGAAATGCAAACGGAAGGTGGAGAGATAAACCTGTTTGGCCCCATCGCCCTCGGACCATCCCTCTTTCTCAATCAGGCTGCCATCGGGATTGAAGTGGTAGCGCTCGCCCCAAACCAGGCGCTCGGGAACCTGCGTCCACACCTCAACCACCTGCCCCGCACGCCCCGGGAACGCCACCTCAATACGGGTGCGCTCTTCTTGCGGTGCGATACGATCCATTGCGGCAAGGATTGCCCCATAGTCTGGGTAATCAACCTCAGGGGCGTTTTCCTCCATCACCGGGTGCTCTGCATAGAGCATATGCTCGACCTTCTCCGTATCCCCGCCGAAGAATACGCCGGCAATTGCGAAAGAGGCCACCTGGGACAGGCCGATAAAAGCTCCCGTAATCGCGATTGCCAGATGGAAAGGAGCGGCCCAAACCCCCAGGCGGTTATGCAGATCCACTTGCTGCAAGCGCTTGGAGCCAGAGAGGCGGAAGGAGAAAGCATCCTTGATAATTTTGGGGTGGGCCAACAAGCCTGAAACAATCAGTGCTGACATCACCACACCAATCAGGCCAACCAATATTACTCCATAGCCAACCGGCAGATTGAGTGCAAAATGCAAGTAGGCCAGAAAGTGTGTCCACTCGTGCTCCACTTTACCCTGTAGGGAACCATCTTCTGCGACGTATCGCTCTATATCCCCAACTTCAACCACCAATCTGGGCTTATCCTGATTGGGGATGGTGAAGGTAATTGACTTGAGATCCTCTTTTTCTTGTTTGGCTAACGCAATGGCGTTCTCGGTAGCCGTCTGATACACAGAGGCCTCAACATTGAGGTTTTCCAACTCGGAGGCCTGCTCCCAGCGCTCGAACTCATTGTAAAAAACCGCCAGTGTTCCGCTAACACAGACAATATACAAAAGAGTGGATACCGCTAGGCCGAGAACCGAGTGCCCATCGGTCATATCGCGGACAAAGCCAGGGGTGGGTTTAAAGGAAAATTTCACGCTCAATTCCTACTCAAGTCCGTGTATCTACGCCGCCGAAGCGGGCAGCGCAAAGGCTAACAGTAAGCCGCTGATTGCTGAGAAGCCCAGTAGGGCTGCGGAGGGGCGCCGCAACTTTTTATCGGCACAACACCAAATCATCGCCAAAGTCCAAATTGTCACCGCCAAGAATGCACCACCGACCAAGCGGACAGTTTCAGAGAACCCGGTAAAGCCAAAAAACAGCAAAGCGGCAATCAATGCGCTGGCAGTGGGTAAAAGAAAGGTGGCCAGAAAACGCAAAAAGCCCCGCAACCACAATAGGTGCAGGGCTTGAGATTCGGGAGTCCCCGAGCGCTGTTTTTCAAGGGGTCTCGGACCACTGGGCCAATCACTTTTAAGAGCCAAAAGCCCAAAGACACCCAGCATTACTATCAGCGTGGCAATACTGATTCCATATTCCACCCCAACGATCGAGCTCCAACCACAGGCCGATAGCACCATAGCGCCCCAGCCACTCCAGCGGCGTACAGGTTCTGCCCCTCTGCGGGACCAGGCGGAATAAAGGAGCAAAATACCAGCCAACGCAAAGGCGCTGGAGGCGGCGGCAACCATATAAAAAGACATTGGCATAACCATCACAGCGAGAAACTCGACTCCCGTCGGTTGCTAAAACGTAAAAAAGGGAGCCTGCCCGCAGACTCCCCCTGCGTGCAGACTCCCAGCCTACACTAACTTAGAAAATGTAACGCGCCTCGGCAGTCACGTAACGGCGCTCACCGTAGAAGCAGTCACCACGGCTCAGACAAGCGGTGGTATGAACCTCGTCGGTCAGGTTTTTGGCATTCAACTGGAACTTCCAGCTTTCCAGGGTGTAGCCGATAGACGCATCATACAGAGTGTATGACGGGTTATAGGACGGGAAGGTTCCGGTTGAATCATTAACACCTGTGGAGCTCTCACCTACATAGCGAACACCGATACCAGCACTCAAACCAGGCAGTAGCTTGCTGAAGTCATAGTTCCCCCATACGGAAAACTGCTCTTCAGGGACAGCTTCAATGCTATCTTCAACATTGAGATTATTATAGTTAGCCACCAAACTTAAATCGCCAAGCTGGCCCACAGCCTCTAACTCAAACCCATCAAAGGTAGCTTCACCAACCTGTGCTAGATAACCCACAGTACCAGAGTTCACTAGCAAATTCTTTTGCTTGATCTCGAAAGCGGAGGCTGTAACCAGCAGATTAGTGCCTTCCGGCTGATATTTAATACCAGCTTCAACCTGTTCACCCTCAACCGGCTTGTAAGGGGTTCCGTTTTCGTCAGCGTCATTCACTGGCTCAAAAGACTCAGAATAACTAACGTAAGGTGTAATGCCATTATCGAAAGCATACATTACACCAAAACGCATAGTTGTGGCATCGTCATCAAACGATACACCACCAGACTCGGACTTCGCATTATCTCGACGAATACCAGTGGTAATGATCCAGTTTTGAATAGATATTTGATCCTGGAAATAGAAACCCAGTTGCTCGGTATTTGTTTCGGAGGCATACCAATAATCAGTTAAGCCCTCCAAATCATTCAAACTACTCAGACCTGTAGGTACATAACCGTAAACAGGTTCAAAGATATCAATAGTGCCACCGAGCCCATTTAAGTACAGGCGATCGTTTGTCGTCGTAGCATCCTGGCTATCCAGACCAAAAGAAACTTGGTGCTCGAATGGGCCCGTAGCAAATTCCCCAGACATACGTAGATCGAAGATGAGCAAGTCGCTGGTAGCATCGCTCATATAGATCGTACGTGTCACTTCACTGATATCTGGGTTGAGACGGGTAAGATCAAAGTTGGCCCACATAGAGTTGTAGTCAACCTCCCCTTCGGAATAGCGCAATCCGGCATTTAATGCCCAGCTATCACTAAAGCGGTGATCAACCCAAACACTGTAAGATGTTTGCTCAGTATCGTATTTATCCCAGCCCGGCTCGCTCAAGAAAGTATCGGTAGGAATATCGCCGTTAACATTATCAATCCGGGTGCCGCCCCAGGGTAGAAATGCGGTGGTAGTGCCGGTCTCATCTTTCTGATAAGAGGTCAGGAAAGTGACTTCTGTATTAGCGCTCGGGCGCCAGGAAACTGAAGGCATAAACAGGGTACTGTTGTCATCTACATGATCAACTTGCGCATCTGCATCGCGGTTGTAGCCAACTACTCGGTATAACCACTGCTCGGAGCTATCTATTGCTCCGGTCACATCGCCAGCTACAACCATACGGTCGTAGTCACCAGCCTGAACCATCACTTCACCACCAAACTCGCTTTTGGGGCGCTTAGAGACCAGATTTACAATACCACCTGTAGAGCCCTGTCCATAAAGAACAGAAGATGGGCCTTTCAGAATTTCAACACGCTCGAAAGCATATGCATTGGCACGAGAGCTGGTGTAGCTACCAAAGATAGACTGAAGGCCATCGATAAACATAACCGGGTCTACGCCACGAACTGATGACCAGTCACCACGCGCATCTACACCGTAAGTCCCACCATTAACACCAGCAACATACTGCAATGCGTCCTGTACAGACTTCGCACCAATAGAGTCTAAGAAATCTTTATCCCGCAAGGAGATAGAAAAGGGAGTTTCATCAACCGGAATATCCAGCTTACCAATGGAGGTCTGGCGAGATAAATTCAGCTCACCAGTAACATTCACCTCTTCGATGCGCTCATCTTTTCCGTCCGCAGCAAACGCTGCAGAACCGCCCGCAGCAATAGCCAGCGCCAATAAAGAGCGGCTGATTCCAGAAATTACAGGAGAAGCTTTTTGCATACTTTTTGTTCGAGCGGTACTCATGAGGTCCCTCAATGCCAACTAAATTTGGGTGGATCACAATAGGACTGTGACCCCGGTAACTGGTCGCGAATCCTAATAGGAATCGTTATCATCTACAACATTATTGGAACATTTTTTTACTAAAAGTGTCCTCGCGGCAGTGAATGCCAAAAATAACGGTATAAAAAATGATCTGATAGCAGTTAAGTTGCACGGGTGTGCAATTAACTTCTGACCAATAGATAAAAAAGGGGGGGAGCTAAGATCTCACTTTGAGTGAGCAGAGAGGGCTGGACAGCCGCTCGACAGCGGCCATCCAGCTTGGGATTTTATTTCAGTCAGATTGCGCGTTAGGGGTAGGTATAGCTAGCCTGCACCCCCAGAGGCATTCCCAGCGTCCAGTAGGCCACCAGGAACAGCGACCAACAAATCAGGAATACAACAGAGTAAGGCAACATAATAGAAACCAGGGTACCAATACCTGTTCCCTTCACGTAGCGCTGACAGTAAACCACCACCAAGGGGAAGTAAGGCATCAGCGGGGTAATAATATTGGTGGAGGAATCACCCACCCGGTAAGCCGCCTGAGTAAGGTCTGGTGAGAAGCCGATCTGCATCAACATGGGAACAAATATGGGGGACAACAGCGCCCACTTGGCCGATGCAGAACCCACAAACAAGTTGATAAAGGCCACCAGTACAATAATACCCATCAGAGTAATCGGACCCGGCAATTCCATCGCCGCAAGCAAGCTCCCCCCCTCGACAGAGAGCAGCGTGCCCAAGCCAGAGCGGGCAAACTCCGAGATAAACAGCGCACAGAAAAATGCCATCACGATGTAATAAGCCATGGAGCCCATGGTTTTAGACATCGCATCGATAACATCCTTGCTCTGGCGGAAGGTGCCAGCGGCGTAGCCAAAGACAATCCCGGGGATCACAAACAGCAGGAAAATCAGCGGTACAATCGACTTCATCACCGGCGCAGCAAAGGAGGCCAACTGGCCTTCGGCATCGCGCAGTGCCGAGGTCTCCGGCAGCATCCAGGCCACAAGCCCGACAATACCGGCGAGCATTACCGTCACTGCCAGGTACATCGCTTTTCTCTCGCGGGCGCCCAGTTCCTGCATTACCGGCATATCCGCTTCATCGCCATCAATCTCAACACTCTTGAGACGCGGCTCGATCACTTTATCCGTCAGCCACCAACCCAACAGGGTCACCAGCAGACAGGAGGCCGAGGTGAAGAACCAGTTATTGAGCGGGTTTAACTGCATCTCCGGATTGGCAATCTGCGCAGCGGTCTGCGTAAAGCCCTGCAACAGAGGGTCGATTGCCGAGGGCACAAAGTTAGCAGAGAAGCCGCCGGAAACACCGGCAAATGCCGCCGCGATACCCGCCAATGGGTGGCGACCCGCCGCGTAGAAAATCACTCCGCCGAGAGGGATTACCAACACATAGCCCGCATCCACAGCGGTATGGCTGACAATCGCCACCAGAATCAGCATCGGTGTCAGTAACATCTGCGGGGTTACCGCCAATAGCTTTTTCAGTACCGCATTGATAAAGCCACTCTGCTCCGCCACGCCAACACCTAACATAGCCACCAATACAACGCCCAGAGGCGCAAAACTGGTGAAGGTGGTCACCATACTGGATAGAAAGCGGGCTATCTCACTGCTCGATAGCAGATTGGTTACCTGTATGGCCTCTCCCGTCGCCGGGTGTAAAGCCTCGAAATTAACACCGGCGAGAAGCCAGGAGAGCACCCAGATTCCCACCATCAAGATTAAAAACAGAACTGCGGGATCTGGCAGCTTATTACCGACCACCTCAATAAAATTGAGTGCCCGGTTGAGCCAACCAGTTTTATTCTCGGCACTATTGCCGACATTAGGATTTGCTTGAACATTTTCCATGTTTGCCCCCTACATTTATTATTTTTTCTTCAAGGGAGGCCACGACTCCATGACCTCCCACTTTTTTAGGAATAGTTTTAACCGATCTTGCGGATACCCACCGCATGACGCAACTTCTCGATAAAGGGCGCCGAGTAAGCGCGAGCTTTAAGCGCCCCCTTCTCCAGCTCCGCTTCAATTTCGCCCGGATTGGCCAGTAACTCATTGTAGCGCTCACGGGCCTCGCTAATCTGTCCGTTCACCAGCTCAAACAACTGCTTCTTCGCCTCGCCCCAGGCAATCCCCTCCTCAAAGGCCTTGCGCATCTCCGCAGTCTGCTCTTCTGTCGCAAACGCCTGCCAAACCTGAAATACGGTGGACGTATCTGGATCTTTTGGCTCGCCCGGCTCCAGCAGATTGGTTTTGATTTTGTTGATATGCTTTTTCAGCTTCTTCTCGGGCAGGAACAAGGGGATGGTATTGCCATAACTCTTGCTCATCTTGCGCCCATCCAGACCCTGCAACACCGCTACATGGTCATCGACCACCGCCTCTGGCAGAGAGAAGTGCTCGCCGTAGTGGTGGTTGAAGCGCTGGGCAATATCCCGGGCCATTTCGATATGCTGTACCTGATCTTTACCCACGGGGACTTTGTTGGCATTGAACATCAACATGTCCGCCGCCATCAGAACCGGGTAGCTGTACAGCCCCATAGTGACACCAAAGTCCGAATCCTCACCATCGGCGCGGTTGGCATCGACTGCCGCCTTATAAGCGTGGGCCCGGTTCATCAGGCCCTTGCCTGTCATACAGGTAAGCAGCCAGGTCAGTTCAGGAATTTCAGGAACGTCGGACTGGCGATAGAACACCACATTATCGGTATTCAGTCCCAGGGCCAGCCAAGTTGCAGCGATCTCCAGGGTGGACTGGTGGACCTGCTCAGGGTCCTGGCACTTAATCAGTGCGTGGTAGTCCGCCAGAAAGTAGAAAGATTGGTTGTTTTCATCCTGACTCGCGGCGATCGCCGGACGGATTGCACCCACATAATTCCCCAGGTGTGGGGTACCGGTTGTTGTAATACCGGTTAATACGCGCTGTTTCGTCATAGTTCCTTCGTAGTCTGTACTGTCATCAGGCCATAAAGATCGAATCATACCCCTTTAGCGCCCGGGGGTGTATCAACCAAAGGTACCGACACCCCATAGCTGTACCAACACGCCGACAAACCTAAGCTTCGACGCCCCCCTTGGCGGAAACTTGAAATTGACGCTGATACTCACTGGGTGAAACACCAAATACCCGGCGAAAGTGGTGACGCAAGGTCGCACTATTCTCAAAGCCCGCCACTTGGGCCGCCCTATCGACAGACTCCTTGCCGGACTCCAGCGCCTTCTGCGCCGCCCGCAAGCGCTGCTGAATCAACCACTCCTTGGGAGCTATGCCCATCGATTGGCGAAACTTTCGATCAAAGCTGCGGCGGGACAAATGGGCCTGCTGCGCCAAATCATCGATTTTGATAGGTGCATCTAAATGGCCAATCGCCCAATCCAGCGCAGCGGAGAAATGATCCGGCCGCTTGGTAACCGGCATCTCCACATATTGGGCCTGACCACCCTGCCGGTGGGGCGCCATCACCAACCTCCGCGCTACTGAATTGGCCACTTTATAACCGTGGTTGCGCCGCAGGAACTCAATCCCCAAATCGATAGCGGCGGTACTGCCCGCAGCACAGGCCAGTGAGCCCTCCCAAACATAGAGAACATCCCCCACGTACATCACTGCGGGAAAGCGCTCACGAAAACGCTCCGCAAACAACCAGTGAGTAGTCGCCTGGCGGCCATCAAACAGCCCCAGTTCTGCAGGTAGAAAAGCACCGGAGCAAAAAGTGAGAATCTGACGGCCGGCAGCGGCAAATTCGGCTACACCTCTATATACCCGCTCTAAGTAGCTATCCCGTGGCTGCACAGTGGTCGACCAGCAGGGGATCACCAGCAGATCGTAATCCATCAAGCTCTCTATTTGCCGACAGGACAGAGCTAGACCACCGGTCGCCAAAGGGGGTTCCTCCGCGAAAGTCACAACCTCCCCCGTATAGAGCTCACTGAGTTCCGGGCGGGGCAAGCAGAAAAGTTCCGTAGCGCAGCCGAGCTCGAAGAGAGACACCTGGCGGTGGGCGAGGATAGCCACTTTCTGGCTGTTATAAGGCTTTTGTGCCAACGTCGACATAGGTACCCCTAACCCTCAGCAGTTAATTAAATTAGGTTAACGAATAAATCCAACCCAGCATACCCAGTTGAGCAGTTATTGAAAGCAATGCTGGGAATAAAACCCTCAACCTTTGAAGCATAATTTAATAGGTAAATCACCATCATCCTCAAATAAGTAAAGCCGAATCCCACTAGCCAAAGCCGACCCACAAGTTTGCACGCAGAATTGGCGCAAAATTAATGCTATCTGGCTCAGAGGTAGATCGCCCGGAAGCAGCCAAAAAGGGACACTATCGCCACTTGGAAACCTGACGAACACCGAGAAATCACCGGGAGTAATATATGAGTTCAGCCGTAAGTAGAGTACCCGCTGCCAACAGCCAAGATGCGCTAAACCACTTCCAAAACCTCCTATCTTTTGAAACAGACTGCTGGGATGTACACCACGCAATCAGCCAAAATCGCAAGGATTTCGTACTTTTAGATGTGCGAGGTGAAGAGGCTTATAAAAATGGACATATACAAACAGCCGAATCCTTACCATACAGCCGTATCAATAAAGACAGGCTGAGCGAATACCCTTCAGATACTTTATTTGTCATCTATTGTGCAGGCCCACACTGTAATGCAACAGAAAAAGCAGCTATCAGGCTGGCAACGCTTAACAGGCCGGTCAAGAAAATGATCGGCGGCATCACCGGATGGCTAGATGAAGGATTCACCCTCATCCAAGAAACAGCCAAATCAATTTAATTCCTATTGTTAGCCTCTTACAGGATGACATAGCTTGGCATAAGGCTGTGCCAAGCTATCAAACGTCGACTCAAAGAAATACTGATTAAATGGTACTGATATGTTTGTTCGCCACGCCCACCCCACCGACTGTTTTTATCTCTACAATATGATGCGCTGCTTAGCCAGGCATAATAATTCAACTGACTCTTTCCATATTACCCAAATTGAATTGCAAAATAGGTTGTTTCAGAGGAAAGAGCATCAAGTGCTGGTTGTGGAACAAGACCACAACCTTGAGGGGTATATCAGCTTTAATATTATTCCAGAAAGTGGAAGCTCGGCGGCCTGGGCCATTATCAGTGAGCTATATATCGGGGATTGTGATACAAACCGAAAAGAAGAGATTACCCAAGCCCTATTGAGTGCAATTGCGAAAGAAGCTCGGAAATATCACTGCATCGAGATAAGGTGGAAGGTATCTTCAAAGGGGCATAAATAAAAACGGGCTTTTTAGCAAGGATTGCAAGTTCAACTTGTAATACAAAAGGAAACGGAGAAGTAACTACTCACCCCCTACCGATTTAAATACGGCCCGAAAGCGCCATCTGAATTGCAATCAAAGGGTTGTGGCCTTTGTTAGCCATAGTTTGTAAATAGCTCGAAATGCGACAATAGGCCTGTGCATAGTGTGCCGCTCGAAAACAACCAGATACTTTTTGCTTAACCTTTGACATGCGCAGGTCCCTTTCCGCACGATTGTTGGTAAAGGAGACGTGACTCTCTCTGGCAAATAATAAAACCGCCATTTCGTAATTTTTCAAGCGTTCCCATAGATTATGCGCATCGGTCTTCGCCATTTTGCCGCGCTGGCCTTTGGGTTTAGCTGGAATCTCGGGTAATTCCTGCTCACCTCTAGCAATGATTTCCCGATACTGCTGTTGCAGAACAACGTATTCCTTTTTGATCAGTTTTTTGCGTTTTCTCACCGAAACTGTTTTGCAGGTGGCTTGCAGTAAGCGTTTCATATCATTCGCCCACTCATACCCATTGGCATCAACGATAAAGGTCAATTCACGCAACAAATGCGAGCCACACAGGCCATGCCCACAGTGGATATAAGACAAATACGAGGCCCAGCAGTCATGAATAATGACGCCCCCATAGCGTGGTATGATATCAATGTGTTCAATTGCTTCCTTACCGCGACTTCGGTGTAAAAACTTGAGGGTAATATCGCCGGAGGCATACACATGAATCCAATGATTCTTTTGCTCGACCCTCAGGGAGGTTTCATCTACGTTAAGCGAGGGATTTTGCAATAATTCCTCAAGAGCTGATTGCTCCCAGTCCGCCAGGGCTTCATGTAGTCGCAGGACAAATTTCAACAGAGTAGCTTCTGAGATCACTTGCCCGATCATGGCTTTAACCGCCTTCTGCACCCGATTTAAGGCGATCATTTGACAGACCAACAGGTTGATCGCGTAGGCTAGGCCATTGCCGTATTGCAATGGTCCCGCCATATCGGCAGGGAACTCGCCTTTCACGGTATGGGTGCAAATGGGGCAGGCTTTTACTTCGGCATCGACATGCTCGACTACTTTTTCAAACTGAATATCAATACGAGTGCGTCGTTCATGACTTAAGCACGGGACGCTTGTTAGGTCTTCGCTGCAGTCACTGCAGTAGCGGACTTCGCTGATGGAGATAGTTTCTGTGATGCGATGGTTGTCAGCAGCCTGAACGGCTTCTGTTTTCCCTTTCCCCTTACTGCCTTTATGGGGCAATGCGGATTCATCTTTGTCCGTTTGGGAGGATGGCTTGATGGAGTTTTTATTCGTCTTGGCCGTTTTTTTCTCCAGAAAAATGGCGAGTATCAACTCTAGCAGAGTAAACACGCTTTGCAGCAGCAGACGACTTTCCTGGCTTAACAACTTCTCGGTACACTGGCGCTGGAACTCGGCTTTTAGGCGATCCATTTCCTCGCGCACAGAAGTTTTGTTAATGTTGGCCATAACCGAAAAGTGAACCCGTTATCTCGAAGGTGTAGGATATCACAAATTTTGGCATATCTCAGATCGTTGCAGATAACAATAAAGCGAGTTTGCTTAGAGCACTTGTCTCAGCTTTTCTGTTTCTTTGCTTTAAAAAATCTGATAGTTTTTTTGATGAGGCGGCAGTTAGGGGTGAGTAGTTACGAATAAAGTTCTCAATCACATAGCTAGCTGCAGGGGAGAACAGAAGAGAGTAAAATTTACCGACAATCTAAATAAATCAGCAGTTTTATACACGTTCCACGCTCCTTTGTTAAAGGCAGGAAGAGCGCAAATCTGCTGTAAGGACAAATGGGGAGTAAGGTGTGAAGTTACCAAGCAACAATCAACAAATTGTTTCTTCACGTTAGTGATGCTACCGGGCTATTTTTAGGTTAAAACCAATCGCAAAGGAAATTCCTGTGATGACCGATTAAACTTCGACTCAACAGCGCACCCGTGCGGCAGTCTCAGGTGAGCAGACTAAAGATCCACACCCATTTGTTGACGGTGATAATTTAAATATGCCGAAAGAGCTATCTGTTCAGCTAAATCACTAATTAGAGCTAGCGGACTGGAGAGGACAGCATTTAGATCCAAGAAAATGAGGTTGTATTGTCGAAAATACACTTCCTACCCTAGAACGGCTCGGTATCTCACCCCAGTAATGACGCTTGCCAACGCTTTCTTTCTGCTACCCGCTGCTAACCAAGCCCTGCCAAGCCCTGCCAAGCCGTAGGATTGCTTTGTTTTATCCAAAAACACAGTTTTCCAAAGCCTGAACGAAAATCCACAATATTTCACGTCCATTACTTATTAATCAGAGATAAAACCTACCAAAACTAACGCTTATCGTGTAAATGACACGTCTCTCCAATCATGGATGTCCAGTATCATGAGATTTCGGCTCCATGAACTTCGGTATTGCCATAGTTTCTTGGCCTTTACTCCAGTAAAGCAGCGGATTACCCTTCCACTTAGCACCAATAAATCACCATTGCGCAATCCTGATCTATTTGACTATGATAATGAAATTTTTTTACGTCAAATTGGTATCTATCTTAAATAAGATGCACCGACTGCCCAGCATCGGCGCACCAATTCACATCTAAACTTTTCTCCTCAACTTTCAGCACCTAGCTTTTTACTCAAACCCTAACACTAGCAATTTACGGAATAGAAAATGAGTCACTATTTATTCAACCACCTTAAAATTTGACGAATAAAAAAGTGCAAGCCTATGTTAAAAAGCATCCCTACCAAACCCAATAAAACTATCGCCCCCCCCTCACCTCGAAACAAAAAAAAATAAGCAATAAGGGTAATTAAAAGGGAAAAACCCGTAATAAATGGAGAACTTCCCTTCAAACTTGGGTCATTAAAAATATTAAACAACTTACTTCGCATGGTTGTGAATAATTGTGTGCTCAATGTTCATTGGTTTATATCCGGTGTCAGTATTTGACCTGCAGATGTCATAGCTATCTATAATAATATCTCCCTTATGATAAACTGGAGATTGAAAGGCATCATTAATCCCAAGTGCATATCCAGCAAAAGCCCCACCAGTACCTATTTTCTTATTAGATAGAACATTGGCGCCCTTTGGCCCTAGTGCACGACCACCAAGTGCCAAATTAAGTGCTGTTTCTGTAGCTTTAATGACTGCAGCTAATGCAGTAAGTCGATCAGCCTCACTGACACTATTAACAGTCCACACATTTTCATGATAGGTGCACGACTTTTCACAGCTTTCAGGGGGTGAAAGCAAAACACTATCTGTAGGGTCAGCCATCACTGGATCCTTAGGGTAGAGACTAGCATCGAGCCCGAAAATATCCATATACATAATTGGGCTCTGATATACATACCCAAAAGTATTTATCCCACCTTCCAACCCAATCGGATCACTCTGCAAATACCGCCCACTACCCGCATCATAATCACGGAAGTAATTGTAATAATGCCCTGCTTCGGCACCCTTTATCTGCCCAGGGAATCGAAGATTGACTAATATCTGGTTAGTATCACCATCCGGATCAGCATTAGGCTCAGACCTACCAAAGGCATCACTATCCCAGCGCCAGACAATCGTTTCACTTTGATTAGTAGCAATACGCGGAGTATTTAGGTGATCGGTATGCAGGTAGGTCAATGTCCTAGCCTGTACTTCACCTTCACTATAGCTAATCTCAAACTGCGCCACCGGCATATTGTCGAGATAGATATAATCGATCTGACTCTGGATTTCACTGCCATCAGCAGCAATATTACTCTCCGCCAGATATTGGCCACTCAAGTCATAGTGCAACAGATTGTCTTCTGTTTTATCTGTGCGCACTCGCTGGCCAAGGACGTTGTAATAATAGGTGCCCTTTAGGATGCTGTCTTCGCTATAGGTTTTAAGGCGGTTGGCATGATTGTAGGTATACTGCTTGGCACCATCACCCGTATTGATGGTGTTGCCCACCTCATCGGTCACCCAGGCCTCATCACCTTTGCTGGTCAGGCGGTTGGAGCTGGCTTCATAGCTGTAAATAGTACTACTCTCAATGTCATCAGTGCTGATAGCATCCTGCTGAGTACGATTGCCCACCGAATCGTAGTGATAGCTGTTTTCGCCCTCGACATAGCCTTCATCCGTAAGCCGATTTAATTTATCGTAGATAAATCCCCGGTCCTTGGCGTTATCCAGGTTATCCGCAATACCGGTGATATTATTGGCAAAGTCATAGGTGTAAAACTCAGAGCGGATATTACCGATCCCCGAGGCGCTCACAGTTTCCAGGCGGCCATCCAGATCGTAACCGTAACTCTGGCTGATGCCATTGCCGTAATCCATAGAACTAATACCGCCAAAGGGCTGGTATTGGATATTGCTGACGATAGTGCGCGCACTGGCTTCCGCATTAGTCTGAGAGCTTATCGCTGAGATACGCCCCAGAGCATCGCGACTATAGCTAACAATACGACCAGAGGGATAAGTAATACTGCTAATACGACCAAGGTCATCGTAGCTATATTGAGTGCTAAAGCTCCAGCTATCGATAGTATCATCCTGCTGGATAATACGGCCCAAGTCATCATACATTAAAGCCGTAGAGCCCGCATCATTGCTGTAGCCCGTAAGTTGGCCAACCCCTTTGTTATCCTCCTCTATACTGTCATAACTGAACAGTGCATCCTCACTGTTATTACCGGGATAGCTGATCGCAGTAAGGCGATTCAGCGCGTCATAGCTATAGTTGGCAACAATTCCACGGGCATCGGTGCGAACTTTTAAATTGCCCGCTTCATCATAATCGTAAGTAGTAATCCCCGTATCCGGGCTGGTGAGCTTGATCAGGTTACCGGCGAAGTCGTATTCATAGCTAGTAATATTGCCGCGCTGGTCGGTTACAGACGTAATACGATCGGCACTATCGTAGGTATATTGGATATCATTGCCATCAGCATCGGTCACCGTTTCAACGCGGCCCAAAGCATCCCGCGCCTCGCCGGTGCTATTTAAATTACCGTCCGTAGTGGAAACCCGCTTGCCATTTTTATCGTAGGCAATAGAAGTGTTCTGGCCGTTATTACCATCGACATCAATCAAGCGGCTCAGCTCGTCGTAACTGCGACTAACAGAGCGTACCAGGGTTGTACCATCCGCAGCAAAAACTTTTTCTTCTTTAATATTACCGGCGGCATCCAAGGTATATTCAACCCGCTCCCCCAAGGAGTTTTCGGTAGCCGTCAAACGGCGTGCAGCGTCGTACTCGAAAGTAACACTGGAACCGTCCGGGTAGGTAATATTCGTCACCTGACCTACCGCATCATAGGTATAGGTGGTCAGTAAATCACCGGATGCAGCTTTTACCGTAGTGGTTTCCAACCAACCCCGCGCGGTATAGGTAAAGTGTGTTTGCACCCCATTGGAATTCTCAGCCTTAAGCGGACGACCCGCCCCATCATACTCAAGAATAGATTCCAAATGCCCCAACGCATTGGTCGTGGTGGTTAGACGGTTATTGCTATCGTAAGTATAGGTTGTGATATCAGAGACATCCGTACGCGGGCCATCCGCCGTCTCCATCTTACCCGCTTCATTATAGGTATAGGACCAGTTCTGCTCAGTAATCGCCGCCTGGGTGCCATGAGCCACCAACAAGCTAAGCGCCCCCGCAAGAATAGACTTGCTAAAATACATATCAAATCCTTCGAATTTTTGTTCGTTCACTTTACTTAAATTTGTTCACTTTTATTAAGAATCTTCTACCGGCACGACTTTTTTATCTAGCAATCGTCCCTCTGAATCATAATTGTATTCAGTAATACTCTCAGCTGTTATCACCTTTTTAGGCAAATTAAGAGTTTCGTGCCACTCAGTGATGATTAGTCTGGCTTCAGGAGTACCAGAAGCCTCTGTACGAGTTAGCTCTCGACCTAGATCATCTCGGGTATAAGTCGTTTTATTACCCTTCCAGTCGGTCTCACTAGAGGAAAAGCCATTACTATCGTAAGTATAAGCCTTATTAGCAGCCGCACAGTTCTCAGAGGGAGCCCCCTCTATAGCAGAAATCAGCCGTCGGTTATTAAAAGTTACAAAACTATACTCTGTAGTCTTCATAAGCCTATTTTCTACAGTAGTTTTATTAGATTCATAAGAAAACTTATCCTCGCCAAACATATCACCAGAACTAACTACACGACCAAATCCATCATATTTATAGGTTGAAATTCGTTCACCATTATCAGCTATCCCGGTAAGTGGACTCTTATCAAAGTTACCTGTAAAACTAGAGAAGTCCTCAGAAAACTCCAACTCATCTTCGTCATCCTCGATAAAAAATATATTGCCAGGATATTCCGCCCCAACAACATAGGTCCCACCCTGAAGAGCAACCCCTCCATTAGTTAACATTTCTAGCGGATTAGGTGAATATCCTTCCTCATGCAAGTAGTTTCTCCAATTTCCCTCTAAATCACTGCGCTTGACTAATCGATCCCCATCATATTCATAACGAAAAAGAATCTCATTATTAAGCGATAATGACTGAACAAAACCAGAATCATTATATTGAAACTGAACATTTGAGCCAGAGCTACCAGATATTTCGACAAGCAAACCAGGAAATTCTGAGTCAGCAGCACCGTAGATAAGACTAAAACTCCCACCTCTATTATTTACAACTTGCAGCAGACTCCCCTCACTTGAAAAACGGTACGACTCAGTTTTGTCTGTTCGCTCCAACAAATACCCGTCATCATCGGAAAGAAATGAATAATCATGATCGCTTACCGATTTCCAACCCACCCCCTCCGACTCAAAAAGAATACTTTTTTCACCGGAAATATTCACAAAAACAAAATCAGTATCAGATCCATAATAATCCGACTCAAACTTAAGGTGCGACTCAAAAACAGACAAAGCCCAACCCACTCCAAAAATCCCAAGCGAGTCATACTGATTTTTTGACCGATAGACCCTTTCAACTCCAATATCAAACTCCGAAGATAAATAGTCCACTTCCCTTTGCAACTTTACACCGGAGCCAATATAAACAGGATTTCCTACAGGGCAAGAATCCTCCCACAAAGGGCGAGCAATATAGCAACTCCCATCTTTATAGAACGCACCTTCCCCTGGACACACCACATTCGTGCCAACCCAATTCTGATAAAAAGTATCAGGATAGTCGTAAATCACCTCACCCGTCTCAAAACGAATATACTTAAGATAAAAAAAGCACCCCCAACCATACCCCTCTTTTTCTCCAAACTGAGGATCATCATATCGATACCCAACCCCACTCACCCCAGGCTTAGGTGCCGCTTCAGCACACGCTTCGTTCGGATCCGTATAATAAGTTGATGCGTCCCTATATGTATTAAATACATAGGAGGGGGAGCCTACATTTTCATAAATTACGCTTTCAGGAATAGCTGAATTCACTTCACACGCAATCAACACAATAACACCCCCGACAAGGGAGCACCTTAAAAAATACATTTCTTATCTTTCCCTATTCAACAAGAGTAGCACCAGTGACATCCCCACTCGAATCATCCGTTACCTCTATATTACCCGCCTCATTATAGGCATAAGAGCTATTCTGCTCAGCAATCGCAACCTGGGAGCCATGGGCCACCAACATGCTAAACGCTCCCACATAAATAGAACCAACCAAAACACATACCAACCCTTCGGTTTTTCCGCTAAACCAATTTATTCAGCTTAGTAAACTATTTATTCAGAATCCTATATAGGAGTAATTTTTTTTGAAAGCAGCCGACCCTCGGAATTATAATTGTATTCAGTAATACTCTCAGCTGTTGTCACCTTTCTAGGTAGATTGTAGGTCTCATGCCACTCGGTAGTGATTAGCTTGGCCTCAGAGGTGCCAGCCGCTTCGGTACGGGTTAATTCTCGCCCCAAAGAGTCGCGAGTATAAGTAGTAATATTTCCCTCCCAATCTGTCTTACTACTAATAAAAGCATCCTCACCATAAGTTCTAGATTTTGAAGACGCAGCACAATTATCCGACTGAACACCTTCGATATAAGTGACCCGATTTATTCCGCCAACATTCTCTAAATAGTAAGTGGTTTTTTTACCTAGCGCATTGGTCGTTGTCACCTGATTAGCAATACTATAGTCAAAGGAGGTTTTATCCGTACCTTCAGAGTGGAGGGAATAAATAGTACGTCCGAGATCATCATACTCCCACTCTGCATAAACTACACCATTGATAGATCGAGACGTCAAGAATGTATTTCTTGTCTCGTCATATTCATACTCCTCATAGTCACCATTCATCCAGGTAACTTTAGAAAGCATTCCATCATTATTGTATTCGTAGTCTACAGATTCAACACCAGACGAAACAGAAGTGATACGCTTATAGGTGCTATAGTTGGCATCTTGCAATTCCTCAAAAAACACCTCTACCACCTGACCATCAGATGTTATGACAATACTATCCTCTCCATGACTATAATACACATCAGATCCACCCACTTCTTTTGTTGCAATTAGGCTACCGTCAGAATTAAAAACTTTGATCAACCTACCGTAAGTAAATTCAATATTTCCATCTACCACATCTATTTGATGGCAACGATTTAATGATGTGGACCAACAATCATTATTATTTAAAAAAATAGATTCATGGCCATTTTCATAGTGGCGATATGCCTCCTCATTCCCAACCGTCATTGACTCGAGAGTTTCAAGCGGGGAAAAACTCCATGCAGCACGACCATCACTTTGAAAATACCCTCTGGTAAAGGTGATACCAAGATTAGACAAATCCCGAAACTGTTGAACCTTTGCTCCTGTTGTTATATTAACCGGATTACCTTCTGTATCACTAGGGCAAACATCATCACTTTCGCAGACCCCTGTTGTAGAGTTGTACTCAGAACCATTACTGCAATCGGACCATTTAGAAACCGAAGAATGCCACCCGTAAGAATAAGTCGCACTCACATGATTCGTATACTTACATTTAGCCGAGCTCCCAGTATCATTTAACTCAACCCCCACAAATGTACTGTAAAAATCATCAAAGGCCCGATTATAAGATTCCATATGCAGTATACATGCCTCTGCGGCACTGCTGGGAAATATTCTTGTTGGCGAGTTGTAGACCCCGGCCGGGTCATGTGGGTGCCCAGCCCAGTTCCACTCAATTTCCGCCACTCCTCTCTGTGCAGAAATAGATAAAGATATCAATAAAGTGCAAGCTAACAACTTAAAAAGTTTAAAATTCATCCAACTCCCAAATATACAAACCTTCATTATTGACACCTCACTCTCAGTACAAATTATTACTTTCACTCAAACCTACTCAACGTTCTCTGCTGATGTAACTATCCTATTAAGCAATCGCCCCGCAGAGTCATAACTGTATTCTGTAATATTATTTGATGTGGTGACCTTTTTAGGCAAACTATAGGTATTATGCCATTCAGTAGTGATTAATTTTTCTTCAGAAGTACCGGCAGCTTCAGTACGAGTTAGTTCGCGCCCCAAATTATCACGGGTATAAGTGGTAGTATTTCCTTCCCAGTCGGTCTCACTTGCTACAAAACCATTGGCATCGTAAGAGTAGGCTTTATTAGCTGCGGCGCAATTAGTACTTGTATGCCCCTTCACATGGGTGATTTTTCTGACCCCATGAAGCGTTGTGTAGTGATAGGTGGTATCCTTCCCTAAAGCATTAGTGACCTTTACTCTTGGGTCCGTGGAATCCTCAAGGTGAGTATAATCTAACTGTATCCGATCTGCGTTTAGTGCCAATTCACTTTGGATAGCTCGCCCCTCACTATCGTACTTAACAGCAGAAAGTACATCACCCAACTCATCGGTAATACTGGTTATATAGTTAGAA
Source organism: Microbulbifer regidiadema (SeqCode) (assembly GCF_052466995.1). NCBI lineage: Bacteria > Pseudomonadati > Pseudomonadota > Gammaproteobacteria > Cellvibrionales > Microbulbiferaceae > Microbulbifer > Microbulbifer regidiadema (SeqCode). The sequence goes on from NZ_CP174297.1 coordinate 1,654,758, forward strand.
AAACGAGAGTCTGCATAAGAATAACTACGATACGGATTATCCTCCCCAAACGGGTTGCTTCCAGCAACACCCGGGGTCTTATCTGGATAAGCCACATGAACTAAGCGACCTTCAGAATCATATCCATATCTGTAGATTTCCGATTCAGAAACCTCGACTTCAATAAGCCGACCGCTGGTATCATGCTTAAAGATCAATGATTGGCCGTTAACGTGTGTGGCCGTCAGATTATTCTCGCTTCTTGAGAAGGTAATCTGTACCCCTGAAGGTGTAGATATCGATTCGAGGACACCATAAGTATTACTGTAAGATTCAACCGTGTCATCTGAATCTATCAGGTGGTAGACTGGCGGCACCCATTTCAGCTCTAAAGTTACACCTGGATCAGGCTTCCACAGGCCGTTGCCAAGATAGGCAAACTCAATCACCTTACCATCTGGCCGATAGGCCAAAGCCCTGTTACCCAGCATAAATAGTGTACGATCGTATTTATGTCGCCATTGGCCCAATTCGCTATTGTAGTAGCGGCTAATTTCTAAAGGAAACTCATCGGAACCAGAGTAATCAACCTCATGATAGAACTTATTTCCTGTTAGCATATTAACAGGATGACTTGTCATTGGTGACGGCCCTTGATCACAAGAGAACCCACCAAAGTTTTTTGAAGATGAGCATGGTTTATCAAGCCAATCGTAATAACAGGGGCTTAACGAATAAAAACTACTTCCACCACTTTGTCTCCAGTCATCATAACCTATCTGTACAGTTTCACAGAGAACAGTGTAATGCCTAACATTATCCGTATCACTCGCCATGTAAACATCTTTAACCCTATGAACGAAAAGATAGTCAGGATTATCAGGTTGATTATAGCTATCACACCAGTATTCTGCAGCCTCTTCCTTTGTCGCAAAGGGGTGCTGTATCACATATTCATAAGGAGATTCAAAACCGCCATCAAAAGTATAGCGCCAAAATTCTGCATCTACACTAGGCGCAAAAAAAATAGACTCCAACATCAGCAAGCCAAGAAGTATTTTATTCCTCTCAACATTGAAAGCAGACTTCACTTTGAAACTCATTTTCTATTCCACTCCTGAAAACCAACACTAGTTCTAATTTTTAGAAATAGGCGATCTGTATTCTATTTTTCACCGAGAAACGCTGAGAACTACCCCCACCCCAATTACACAACATATAGAGGCAATTTTACTCGACAATTACGCTTAATTCCCGCAAACCACCAACCAACTAGAGGGCCACAAAATATACCCTATAAAACACACATCAAACTCTTCGAATTTGCTTACTCATTAAGCTGTTTTATTGATTTTGGCAAACCATTTATTCAGAACTCTATTTGGGGGTAATTTTTTTTGATAGCAAGTGACCACTGGAGTCATAGGCAAATTCAACAACATCTTCAGATGTAGAAATTTTCACAGGCACATTAAAAGAATCATGCCACTCAATGACAACTACCTTTGACTCAGCAGCTCCCAAACCCTCTGTCCGAGTCAGCTCACGCCCCAAATTATCACGGGTATAAGTGGTAGTATTTCCTTCCCAATCAGTCTCACTAGCAACAAACCCGTTAGCATCGTACGTATAACCTTTATTAGCCGCAGCGCAATTAGCCGATGCCTCACCGTCTACAGAGGTGATACGCTTTACGCCATCTATTTCGGTATAGTTATAGGTGGTTTGCTTATCCAGCACATTGGTGGTGCGGCGAGTAAAATCATCGATATATTCAACATCGACTGATTCTGCCCCCCCATTGTGCTCCGTGCGAATGGCTCGCCCCTGATCATCATAGGTGAAGGTACTGTAAACCTTACCTGCCTCATCAGTAACTCCGGTTAGAGCATTGGGGAAACGATCATCTTCATAACGGAAGGTACGTTGAGGGTTTTCATCGCCGGGGAAAGTAATGGTCTTGAGCAAATCGTCGTCAGCGTAGGCAAATTTGTACACAGAGCCATCATTGCGAGTAATTTGGATAAGTTTCCCATCACTCCAGGTTAAATCAACACTATTGCCGTTATCATCAGCAATCGCTGACTGATAAACACCGCTGTCGTCATAGGTATAGCTAATCCCTTCACCCTGCTGGTTCTCCACTCGCAAAACGCGACCAGCGGTATCGTAGGTTTCTATTCGGCCACCAATTTCCAGCTTCCAACCAGACAGCTCGCCGCTCTCATCCAGCTCTTTCGCAATACGCCAATCCCGATTGGCCTCCCCTATAAAAGTACCATCTTCATCAGAAAAATGGAGATCGCTACCATCCGGGCGATAGGCAATTACCCGCTCGGTTTCACCATCGGGCAAGATGTAATAGGCAAGGAAGTAACTGTGATTGTGCCGCCAGTTATCTGTAGCACTACCGGTATATTCGGAAACGGAGTCTTCATCCAGTGGCAAACTAAAGGTATATTCACTCTCCTCAACCGGCGCTTCAGCATAGGTTACTGTCTCTCCAGGGTAAAAAAAATTAATCGTATACCCCGCCCCAGATTTCTCCAAATTGCCAAAACTGTTATATAGCCAAGAGAATGTTAATGGGAAATCGCCACTTGCAGTAAATACCGGCTCCCGTTGTAGCTTATGACCATTAAAGAAGTTGATAGGATTGCCGGCCAAATTAGAGGGGCCGCCCGTTTGGTTAGAGCAACTTTGGGGTTCAGCTGGAGCTATGCAATCTCTAGCGGTATCGGACCAGGGCTTATCTACCGGGCATTCTTTAGTGCATGCAAACCCATTCCATTCCAAAGGCGCTTCACATATCAGCTCTTCACAAGACATACTATCATAATTCATTATTCCAAAATCGCAACTACACAATCCAACACTGTCAAGCGACATACCAGCTGCACAGGTGCCACTATCATAGGCACTAAAAAAATAGAGAAATATATCTTTTCCAGAAGGGATTCCCACCTTCTCATAATCAGAACACTTCCCCGCTAAAGATTTACTAGTCCAACGCTTACCACTCTCTTGTTCTATTTGCTCATAAAAACCTCTTGTATTTAGCCCTGACAAACCAAAGTCTGGACCAGCCCCACAATAACCATCACCACGCATTACATAACAAGCAGCATCTGCCTCCGAATAGGATAGATACGGACCATAATAATTCTCCACACAAGAACCAGCACACACCTCAGCTGAAATAACCAATAGGAGCACTAAAAAAAAATCTCTCATCTAAACTGACCCAATATTAGGCACATAGCGCCATTAATCGATGCATTAACAAGAAGAAAATAAGGAGTAAATCTCGCCCAAAACCATATGAGGAACGAGTACCAATTACGAGCTTATAGATATGTATTCAGCACACTTCTTGAGCACAGAGCTTCCCTTTTCTGACTCGACAGAAATCTATTTTACATTATCTATACCGATATAATTATAAATTTCTCGATCCCAAAACGTATTAGTGATGTGGCGCACACTTTCGTATTCTACACCTACAGATTCAGCGCCATTACAGTTGGCACAATCGAACCGTTTTTGGGAGTTTTATACTCTTAACTGTCGAACGATTCAGTAAGGTAATGAAACATAACAACCGTCTATTTTTTAAGCTGAAATTTAAGGAAGACACTGTAACTTCACCTCCAGAAAGAGATCTTGAGCTCTAAGCCCACAGAAACCAGAACCACCAACAACTTGCATGCCAGATAAAAAGCTGAATGCGGGGAGTCATTAGAATATTAAAATATCAGAAAAGAAAAGCTCACAAACTAAACGCAACCTAACAAAACAGCTTCTAAAAAACAGCAACTGTTCGATCAATTCTTAACTACTACATTTTAGGGTCCAGTATAGTGGACTCAATTAATTTCAGTAGCCAGTGCCAACAAAGAATATTTTCTAACTAGTAGATATAAACAGCTTCCGCAGCATCTGTGCCATTTAAATCTGGATCAGCCATAAGCCCAGTTGGTTGGGAAAAATATCTGCTGCACTAGGGTCAGTGTCCCTGAAATCTGCAAAACACAGATTTCAGGGAATGGAAATGGGGATAAACACGTATGAGAATATGACTTTTTGGCTGTGCGATACCGAATAGATAGCTATGGAATTATTTTCCAGAGGTTCCTTAGCTTCCCAGGGTTGCCCCACCATCAACAACAATATCCTGCATGGTGATATGTGCAGCCATATCAGAGGCTAAAAAAAGAACTGTATTTGCTATATCAGAGGTTGTCGCAAGCTTATTTAAAGGGATTCCCAGCTTGTACCCCTCTGGATTACCGGCAATGGTAGCCTTTTCACTCCCCTCGCTCCCCCACAGTTCACGCAACATCTCAGTATCCGTAGATCCCGGCGAGACTAAGTTACAACGAACACCATATTCAGCCAGCTCAAGGGCTACGCAATGACTGAGACTAACCAATGCTGCTTTTGAAGCGCAGTATGCGGTCATACCCAACCTTGGAACATGAGCCGCATTAGAGGCCAAGTTTACGATAGCTCCCCTGCCTTGATTCTTAAAGTGGTGAGTCAACTCTTTGATTAAGTTAAAAGGGCCCGTCACATTGACCGATAGGCAGTCCTGCCAATCAGAGACAGTTAATTCTGAGATACCCCCAAGACGCAGGATGCCCGCTGCATTGACCAGAATATCCGGCCCCTGGCCATCGGTGAGCAATCGCTTACAAACCTGCGCAATCTGCTCAGGGCTGGTAATATCCAGAGGAATGGTCTGGTAAGTATATTCAGTGCCGGGAAAGGCTATATCAAAACCCCAAACGATAGCGCCATTCTGACAAAATAAATCCGCTATATTCGCCCCGATACCGCGCCCAGCACCGGTAACCCAGACACGCTTCCCTGAAAAGTCCATAACCCAGTTACCCTTTTAATTCAGGGTATTTCCCCTGAATAAGCCGCCACCAGCCATTCAGTGATGGTGCAACAGCCAACTCTTCAAAGGTCATGTGTACGCCGAGTTTTTGCCATTCCGTAATCAACCCCATCAGTTGCGCCGAGTCCAACCCGTAATCAATAAGGTTTTCATCTGCATCAAACAAATCGGGCTCTTCATCAATCAACTCCAGCAATTGCTCCTTGAGGAGAGCCTGGGTCAGCACCATTTCAGAAGTAGTGCCCAAAGATACGACATCCTCTGTTGCTACAACACTTCCACAGCGGTTGGCTACATAGTTAAGCGCCATATGCTGCTCTTCTTCAGAAAAATCAGCAACGGCATCGGCGATCATAAAAGGCTGAATATCTCGCATAAATGCATCCAGTGCGGTGGTCAAACAGCCGATATGCGCGTAGATACCACAAATTAACAGTTGGTCCCTCCCCGCTTCTTTTAAGATTTCCTGGAGTTCAGATCGGTAAAAAGCACTGTATCTCCATTTAACCAGTACTATGTCATCCTCATCTGGAGCCAAGGCAGAGACCACTTTTTGTAGGCTCGGGTCAGCCTTGGTAAGCCCTGGCCCCCACATATCATTCAATAGCGCCCGATCTTGATCACTCTGTTCAGTGGGTTGTGCGGTATAAATTACCGGTATCTGCTGCTGCTTAGCCCAAGAGCGCAGTGCGACAATATTATTCTCAATATTGCGAATCAGTTCGCTTCCCTCACCAAAGAAGCGCACGAAGTATTCCTGCATATCATGAATAAGCAAAGCGCTTCTGGAAGGGTCAACTTCCCAGTCCACCTTATTTTTAGGGAGAGCATCAATTGCGGGTAGACTATAATTGTCCAATGATGGAATTGACATAAATCTTGATACCTTAAATCCTAGAAACCGCTATCTTCTTAAGCAGCTCTTTACGCAAAACTTTCTTGTCTATTTTTCCAACCGGAGTTAGCGGCAAACTCTGAACAAATTCAAACTTGTCTGGCAGTTTAAACTGGGCCACCCCAAGACTTCGCAAGTACTTTCGCAAAGCGACAGGGCGTAAGCTTGCATCACTTGACACCAGAAAAGCGCAGCTTTTCTCCCCCATTAAATCATCCGGCATTGCTACCAGTGCGGCCTGAGTAATGGTGTCATGGCGCAGCAACAAATTTTCAACCTCTTCCGCCGCTATCTTTTCTCCACCGCGATTAATCTGATCCTTCTGGCGGCCCACAACCCTTAAATAGCCATGTTCATCACGTTGTACCAAATCTCCAGTGCGATAAAAGCCCTCATCATCGAATGCCGCTTTATTGTGTTCAGGGCTATTGTAGTAACCGCGAATAGTATAGGGACCTCGGGTTGCCAGCATGCCGGCCTCCCCCGGAGGTACAAGGGCTCCATACTCATCAATAACCCGAACCTCATCGTCAGGACACATAGGACGACCTTGGGTACAAAAAATCAAAGCGCCTTCGTCATCCAGCCGGGTATAGTTAACCAGACCCTCGGCCATACCAAAGACCTGTTGCAGTTGGCAGCCCAACTCTTCAGGCACTCTGCGGGCGACACTCTCGGCAAAATTAGCTCCACCCACCTGTATTAAAGAAAGCGTGGCTAACTTTTCCCGATTCTGCGGCGCGGCCTTAAGCCAAAGAGAAACCGCCGGTGGGACCAGGGCAACCATATTGACTTCATGTTGGGCAATCAAAGAGAAACAATTTAAAGGCTCCGGGTCTAAGGCGGTAATCACAGTACCGCCACTGTCAAACACCCCCAGAGCACCGGGTGAACTTAAAGAAAAATTGTGTCCCGCAGGAAGTGCACATAAAAAGCGGGTTTGCGGACTCAGATCGCATATCTCTGCACTTCTGCGTACACTGTAGAGATAGTCATTATGGGTGCGGGGTATCAGCTTTGGCGTACCGGTACTACCACCTGAAAGTTGGAAAAAGGCGACCTCTTCGGCAGGTGTCGGCTCTAACTCTGCTGCAATTTCCGTTGTATTGATACAGCTATCAAGTGAGTCTGCTGATCTATTTTCTCCCCACAACAAAACATGTTCTAGCGAGGGAGTTTTCTGCTTTAGCTCATCCAGAAAAGTGGTATCAGAAAAAAGTGCATGAGAAGCAGAGGCGATAACAAGGCTTGGGTGAAGCTGCTCTGCGTAGGCCAGTAGCTCCAGGCGCTGGTGACTGTACAACGCATTGACCGGGACCACGCCCGCTTTTAATAACCCAAAGAATACGATATAAAACTCAGCAATATTCGGTAACTGAACCAGAGCCGTATCGTAAGGTTTAAGCCCCCTGAGCCGCAGGGATCGAGCCAGATTATCAGAAAACTGGTCTAATTCGGCATAGGAGAAGTGTCGGCCACCACAAATAATTGCTGTCGCATTGGCATCCCTTGCACAGGACTCCCGCAAGATATCTGTCAGTGGCTTATCTTGCCAATAACCAAGATCTCGATAACGCCGAGCCATCGATTCTGGCCAGGGTGTAAATTCAATACTCATTAAAGCGCACCCTGCTGCGTGATCCCCAGTGCATTGAGCATAGTGCCCAGCTTTGCACCGGTTTCCTGCCACTCCGACTCAGGGCAAGAGTCCTCAACAATACCCGCCCCTGCAAACAGCTGAATATGATTGCCACTCACCGTACCACAGCGAATAGTCACTACCCACTCACCATTACCCTCGGCATCACACCAACCCACCATACCGGTGAAAACCCCTCTCTCAAAAGACTCCACCAAACGGATTAAATTGCGGGCATCTTTGGTCGGAAAACCACACACTGCCGGTGTCGGGTGTAGCTGGCAAGCAAGCTCTAACGCTGAGATCTCTGGGTTTTTCAGCTGCCCGTGGATTAAGGTTGATAGATGCCACATAGCCGGGGTACTAATCAGTGCGGGGGCTACTGGAATATCGAGTGAATCGCATAATGGCGTAAGCACCTGGCGAATTTCGTCAATGACCAACCGATGTTCGTAGCTGTCCTTTGCCGAGGTCAGTAACGATTCACTTACGGCCTTATCTTTTTCCAAATTTTCCTGCCGCTTAGCCGAACCTGCCAGGGGGTTGGAAACAAGTTCACTGCCCACTTTACGCACTAGTAGCTCGGGACTTGAGCCGATAAGGTCCCGATCGCCTTCAATCGGTATACGGAAGTGGTAACCAGAAGGGTTCTGCACAATTAATCGAGACAGAACTTCATCGACTGAAACTTTATCGGCCAACTCAACATTTAGTACTCTGGACAATACCGCTTTGCGTAAATCACTGTGCTGAAAATTGGCGATTGCCTGCTCTACTGACTGCTTGAAGCGCCACTCGCCGGGGACACTCTGCATCTTTTCAACTTGAGGAGCGGAAGCGCTTCCCCCATCCAGGGTTGAGATCATCTCACTGCGATCAAAAAACTCACACTCCGCAGGAATAAACAGTCGTGATGGTTGGCTCAGGTCAAAAGGAACCGCACCAATAACAACAGGGTTGCGGAGCCCCGCCTTCTTCGCATTGGCAAAAGCCCCCTGCACCGAGTTATGAAACAACTGACTACTGCCACCAGGCTCCGGCATCACTGGCTGGTTAATTTCTGTAAAAACCCCCTTACCCCGCAAGCTTCTGTAAGAGGAGGTGAACAAAAAATCAGCGGAATCAAGAACAGGCGATAGGCCAGATTCCAAACCCTGGGTCGGGAAGAGCATAAACTTTTCACTCCATTGAAAACGCAAATGAGAATGAATATCATTATATTTCAAATGTTGGTGTATTTGTCAATTGATGTATTCAATATTTGGAAAATATTTACATGGATATCATGTCGGGAAGCGACTACAGAGAAAAAAATAAAATCAGGCCAGGACTCAAGAGAAGTAAAAATGAGCACTCTATTTTTTTATTTTCTCTGTAAACACCATTTTCGCAAAGAAATTGGTCCAGCCTCACCAACCTTTGGATTTTTGCACCGATTACCGCCATCAAGCCTGAAACATAAATTAAATATTTTTTATTAACGTTTGAGATGCCCCCACAACTACAAATGATAATAATTTGTATTTACATTTGGCACCGTATTAGGGTAGCCTATTCGCAAGTTGTTACTGCTTTTTGAAAAATAGCGCTGAGAACACAACCTCCCACAAGCCTCGTGGAAAGCCCAATTACTCAAGACAAGGAATGTCATGACCGCTGCCATGCAAATAGATTTATTATTTTTTTCGCAGCCTCATTCTTGTGGGGTTGGCAGCGCACCTTGGTGGTCTGAGGTGAAGGGACATGGACTGCCGTTCGTGGATGAAAACCCTTTAGATAAAGAAAAATTAATTCTTACTTTCTTGTGGCAAGATCCAAATGGCTGTGAAATGCACTCGCCTATCAAGCGAGTTTATATCGATATAAATTGTGTAACCGATCACCATACCTTCTCACCGACCTCCCTGGAGAGGTTGCCCAAAACGGATGTTTGGTATTGGCAAGTAGAGATAGAAAAATACTGGAGGGGCAGTTATCGCCTAATCCCAGTCACGGAAAAGTGGGTCGGCTGCAACTGGGAAAAGACACTTGATCCCGATGATGATAAACGCCAAGTACAGCGCCAGTGGTGGCGCAGCCTGCTGAAATCAGCAACACCAGACCCTTTGAATCGGCAAGCACCGAATACAGGATTGTGGAGCAAAAAATTTTCCGCAATTCACTTGCCAGGTCTTGCAGAGCAAAGTCTGTGGCAAAAAAATGATCAGCAATCCGAGCCTATAGAACACGGTTTAGATAAAGTGGCAACGCTGTGCTGGAAAAGCCCCTCTCTCGGTATCAATCGCCAAGTCTGGACCTATGCCTGTGGCGAGACAGCCAAACCTGAGTCACGTCCGCTTGTCATTCTTCTCGACGGCGAGCGCTGGGCAAAAGAAATGCCTATCTTTTCACTTCTAGAAGAGCAAACACAATCCGGAAATTTACCCGCAGCACTCTATCTGCTGATTGATTCGATCAATGGGCATCAGCGGGAGCAAGATCTAACTTGCAGTAAAAAATTTTGGCTGGCCATACAGGAAGAGCTTATTCCCCAGATAAAAGCCCAGCTACCCCACACAGAAAGTCCGGCACATACCGTGGTTGCAGGGCAAAGCTATGGTGGCCTGGCTGCAATGTTTGCAGGTCTAAATTGGCCGGCACGATTTGGCTGTATCCTGAGTCAATCGGGTTCCTTCTGGTGGCCAAATAATGAGCTGATGAGAAAGGGCAATAATAGCGATAAAAAGGGTTGGCTCACCGAACAGGTAGAGCTTGGAGCCTACGCCCCAAGCGGATTAAAAATTTTTCAGGAAGTGGGCACCCGGGAACATGCCCTCAATAGGGTAAATGATCAGCTCAACAAAGCCCTAAGCAGCAAAAATTTTGAGGTTAGATATCAGAAGTTTTTTGGGGGGCACGACACCCTGTGCTGGCGCGAGGGGCTGATCACAGGGCTTTCGTACTTATTACAAAGTTTTAACTATCAGGGTTAAATTTGTTATGCAATCAGAATATCAAAATCCGTTTGATGATGAGAGCCACCAATTTTTGGTGCTAACCAATGAGCTTGGTCAGCATAGTCTGTGGCCAGAATTCGCCGGTGTTCCAGAAGGATGGAAAACCGTTTACGGCCCTCAAGATCGGGGCTCGTGTATTGAATATGTTGAAGAGAACTGGAAAAGCCTAAACCACTGATAGTTGTCAGCCACTGAGGTTAGGCTGTTTCCTTTGAAAATAAGTGCAGGCAATAGCATTTGCTATTTCCCGCACATTATTTACCGGCGGTTAAGGGATTAACCGCAGCTGGAAAGTACCAGCAACTCCCACTTGAAAATATGGCTAAGGTCTGTGCCACACTATTTTCATACACCAGTGGGCCGTGGCCAAATAGATCAGGAAGAGCTATTTGGCCACACTTTTTCTCCCACCTAGGCATTGTGCCAACTCAATATGTTGAAAAAGGATTGTTACTGTGCAAGAAGAAAGCGCACCCATTTCTGCAAGTAAACTTAGTGATAACACTTACCCTTTGGTGGGCCCCCAGGTGGGAATCTGGTTAGCAGATCAACTGTCAGAAAGTAGCAATGCTTTCGCCGTCGCTCAATACGTTGAAATTCGGGGGGCGATCAATGTGACACTGTTGACCCAGGCGATTCATATCGGGCTGAGTGAAGCCGATACAATTCATGCCGTCTATCGCCAGGAGGATGACAACCCAATCCAGCAATTCCTGCCAACGCCGGAACCTGAATCTCTAAACGCTGTAGATTTCATTCAAATTGAAGATTCAGCTGATCCAATAACTGCGGCAAAAGCCGTGATGCTGGATGATCTTCAACGTGATTTGAGTGCAGATAGCGGAACTTGCCTGTATCGGCATATTATTTTTCAGTTACCGCAAGGTTCCAGTGAACAGTCCTTCCTCTGGTATCAGCGTTATCACCATTTGATGGTAGACGGCTTCAGTTTTACCGCCCTGACTAAAAGAATTGAATCCATCTATAACGCACTTATCAATGGTGCATCCCCGAGCAGCTCTCCCTTTACTAAATTCTCTGCTGTTGTTGATGAGTACCTGAATTACGTCGGATCAGAAAAATACAAGCAAGACCAAACCTTTTGGCTGGACTATGCCAAAAACCTGGCAGCACCACTGACACTATCGAATAAGAATACCGGTTCACTGGACAATGCCAATAGCCTTGTGCACCGGCAGAGTATTTCGATGGACCGCAGCCTGATCGAAGATCTAACCCAGCAAGCGGACGCAAAAAAGCTGTCGGTTATCGACCTCACCACGGCAATAATCTTTGTTTACTTATCCAGAATGTGCGACAGCGACAAGGTTGCTGTAGGCTATCCCTTTATGCGTCGCATGGGGTCTGCCGCACTTCGCTCTACGGGTCCCGTCGCCAACGTGCTGCCTGTACAGCTTGAGGTCAGTGCCGAGCACACTATTTTTGACACTGGCCGCATCCTATCCAGGGAATTGCGCAAAATTCGCAAGCATCAGCGCTACGAGGCTGAGCAACTGCAAAGGGACCTCGGACTGGTCGGATCACACAGCCGCCTGTATGGCCCCACTATCAATTGCAAAATCTTTGACTACGCACTCAATTTTGACGGGGCCCCCGCTACAACCCATCAAATAGCAACAGGTCCGATTGAGGATATAGAGTTTTCCATTTATCTCGGTAAAGAAGCGATAACTATTGAACTGGCTGCCAACGCCCAGCGCTACGATGAACAGGAACTGGAACTCCACAGGCACAGAATTAGCGACCTCTTTATTCAAGTTCACCACAATAGTCACTGCCTATCCAGTGAACTCTCTCTAATTCCCACCGCTGAGAAAGAGCTTATCGACAGTTGGGCTAAAGGGATAGAGGTCGCCAATACTGAGAGTCATATCAGCGCCCTGGATATTTTCTTACAACAGGTGCGCACGCGCGGCAGTGCTACGGCCCTGGTTTTTGAAGGCCGCGCCGTTTCATTTAGTGAGCTTTCACAGCAGGCCCTACAGATTTGTGCTGCCTTACAGAACAAAGGGGTAACGCCACAGGATATTATCGCGGTAGCTCTGCCAAGAAGTGTTGATTCCATTACTGCCATCCTGGCAATTTTCTACTCTGGTGCCACATACCTCCCCCTCGATCTGACACATCCCGACGAGCGCATTGCGGTGATGTGTGAAGATGCACAACCGGCACAGGTGATTACTCTATCCAAGCAAGCCCATCGACTACCATCGCAAGTTGAGCAACTGTACTTGGATACCGCAACACTGCCCGCAGCCGCAGAACCGATTGATAAAACACACATAAACTCCGGGGAACAGAGAGCCTATATATTTTATACCTCCGGCTCTACCGGAAAACCCAAAGGGGTGATGGTGCCTCATGGGGCACTCCTTAATTTGGCACTGGCCCTACAAGAGGAGATCTTTAACAAGGCTATTCCGTGCTGCGCTAACGAGCGCTTGAAGGTAGCTCTGACGGGTTCATTTTCATTCGATACTTCCTGGGACCCCATTCTCCTGATGATGCTCGGCCACGAGCTGCACCTGTTTGGTGACGACGCCAAAAGGGACGTCTACGCTCTGATCGATTCTATCCGCACCCTAAAAATAGACACTCTCGCCGTTGCCCCCTCATTGGCCACACAATTAATGGAAGCGGGGCTGATGGATGAGGGCCATCACCATCCCACTTTAATGGATATTTGCGGGGAAGCCGTATCTCCAGCTCTGTGGTCTGAATTACAGCGACACCCCAAACTACAAGCACACAATATTTACGGCCCCACAGAATTTACCGTCTATGCAACCAGTGCGCAGGTCTCCACAGACCTGGCAGAACCGGTTATTGGCGGCCCGCTGGCCAACACTGAAGTCTATGTGTTGGATAAACGCCTGCGGCCAGTCCCCATTGGCGTGGCCGGCGAGCTCTATCTCGCTGGAGACAATATGACTATCGGCTACCTGCGTCGCCCGGAGACCACTGCCAGCCGTTTTGTCGCAAACCCATACCGCCCTGGTAAAGTGATGTATTTAACTGGGGACCTGGTTCGCTGGGGTAGCCACGGGGAATTAGAATTTATCGGCCGCTGTGACAACCAAGTCAAAGTTCGCGGATTCAGGGTTGAACTCGGCGATGTGGAAGCCGCCTTTTCATCGCTCGCAGAAACCAAAGAAGTCGCAGTGATTGCCAAACCTATTGCCACAGGTAATCAATTACTCGCCTACTGCACGCTGAAGACACCAGCAAAAGAGAATAAACAGGCGATTGAAAGCCGCCTTATGCAGCAACTCAGCGAGCAACTACCAGATTATATGGTGCCTGCCAGTCTGAGTATTCTCGAAGAATTCCCACTGACAGTAAGCGGCAAGCTCGATAAAAAAGCTCTGCCAATGCCCTCTGCCTCTATACAGAAAACATCGAGAGCGGCAAAAGATAGTGCTGAGCAACTTGTCTGCGATGCTATCGCCAGCACCCTGGAGCTGGACAATATCGGCGCAGAAGATGATTTCTTTCAACTGGGGGGAGACAGTATTTCCGCGATGCGCCTTTGTACTGCGATGCGCAAAACGGGTTACGATCTGCGCCCCAAAGAAATTTTCAAACTGCGCTCAGCCGAGCAAATCGCCCTCAATCTGACGCCTTTACAGGAGCAGACCAAGGCAAACTCCACAGCAACGCAGCAATTACCCCTCGCTGAAGCCGAGAACAAATATGGTCCGCTAGCCGCAGTACTTCCCGTACTGCCCTTGCAGGAAGGCCTACTGTTTCAGACGCAATTGGATAGCGAGGAGAACTCCTACAGCTTTACCACAAAATTATCACTCGATGGCGAGCTGGATACTGCCCGGTGGCGCCGCACGCTCAATGTCACTTTAGCCAAGCACCCACAACTAGGAGCATTGTTCGACTGTGAGTCTTGGGATGCCCCCCTACAACTCATCCCGCAAATCAGTGGCGATGCGGATACCGCTGCACAGTGGCCCCTGACAGAAGTGGACCTGAGCCAGCAGCCCGAACAACAGCAACAGGAAACGCTACACAAGCTGGAGTTGCAGCAGGCTGGATTGCATTTCGATATTCGCAAACACGCTGAGACTCGCACGCCCCTGTTACACGCACACATTGTAAAAATCTCCGCAGAAAACCACGCGCTGCTTATCACTGCGCATCATTTGGTTATCGATGGCTGGTCTACCCCAATTCTGCTGCAAGACCTGCTGGAAGCTTATCGAGATGATACTGAAGCGCGTTTATCAGTACCCAATCACTACAGCTCGGTAGTCATGGCGCTGTCTGATAGAAAAAAACAAGCCACTATCGAACACTGGAGAAGCCTGCTCAAAGGTGTCACCCCCACCATTGCCTTTACTGAGAGTCGCGATAAAGGAACCGTTCATGAAATAGAAGCTCCCCTATGTGAGCACTTACACAAACGCCTGAATAACCTCTGCCAACAGGAAGGTCTCACCTTCAACACACTTATCCAGGGCGTTTGGGCGGCTCTGCTGGGCTCATTCACCGGCCGCAATGACGTGGTATTCGGCAGCCCTGTTTCCGGGCGATCCAGTGCCGTGGACGGGATTGATGAGGCCATTGGTTTATTCAGCAATACGCTGCCCGTTCGCGTACAGTTGCAACCTCAACAGCCGCTGATCAAGCAACTTCAATCACTGCAAGAGCAGCAAATTGCCCTGTTTGACCACGACGGTATTGGCCTCGGAGAAATCCAGCGCACTGCCGGCACAGATACCCTGTTCGACACCCTTTTGGTGGTGGAAAACTACCCGGCAGACCAAGCCCTTTTGCAGCAAAATCACGCAGGAATTCATTTAACTGCGGTTCAAAATCGCGGCTTTACCCACTACCCGCTGACTCTATTAGTATTGCCTGGGGACAAACCGAGAATACTGTTCGAATATCGCGACGCTGTCGTCAATGCTGAACACCTTGTCCAGCGTTTTATCCATATGCTCACTCAGCTTGCCGAAAGCCCAGAACAACCGCTGCTTGCCATGTCCCAGCAGACAGATGGTGAACGCGAGCTTCTCGAAAGTGTGAATGACACCAAGAAGATATTTAAGCCTGCCACTTTGCAGGACTTGCTGGCCAAGCAGGCGCAAGCCAGCCCCAATAACAAAGCACTCACTGACGAACAGGGCTCCTTTGACTATCAAAGTATGCGTCAACACGTTGGCAATATTGCCGCACAGCTCAGTGCTAACGGTGTTGGGCCCGGGGATGTTGTCGCCGTCGCTATAGAGCGCAGTGTTGGACTCAGTCTCTCTTTACAAGCCGTAATCGAAGCTGGGGCCGCTTACCTGCCGTTGGATATTAGCTATCCAGATGAACGCCTGGCTCTGATGCTAGAGGATGCCAATCCCAAATTGATTGTCGCCGGTGAAAATCAGGTTTGCCGATTTTGCGATCACTCTCCGGTGCCCAGCCCTGTACCCGTACTGGCTATTGAACATCTTCTCCAACAGCCATCTCCCAGTGGGGGCATCACTGCGGAAGTTCGCCCAGAAGATCCCGCCTATCTGATTTATACCTCAGGTTCCACCGGCCGCCCCAAAGGGGTTCTGGTTTCCCATGAAGCCATTGTGAATCGGCTGCTTTGGATGCAGGACGAATACAAACTCACAGAGGGTGATGTCGTACTGCAAAAAACACCATCGAGCTTTGATGTCTCTGTATGGGAGTTCTTTTGGCCTCTGATCCAGGGGGCCGAATTGGTCATGGCGCCACCGGAAGCACACAGAGACCCGGAACAACTGCTACAGATTATTTCCCAGTATCAGGTAACAACCATGCATTTTGTCCCCTCTATGCTTGCCGCTATGGTGGACTACCTGGATAGTCAGCCATCGGCTGCGCCTCTGGCACAGTCCCTGCGCCGGGTATTTTGCAGTGGTGAAGCCCTGTCAAAAGAACTCGCCTCAGCCTATGCAAATTACTTTAAGGCGCCCTTGCACAATTTGTACGGCCCCACCGAGGCCGCTGTCGATGTTACTTACTGCCCGGCTGATCTGGGAAAAAAACTGGGAGAGGGTACTGGAATTCCGATCGGCAAACCGGTTTGGAATACCCAGCTCAGAATACTCGATCAATTTTTACGCCCGGTAGGTATCGGCGTTCCGGGAGAACTCTACCTGAGCGGCACACAGCTCGCTCTCGGTTATCTCAACAGGCACAGCCTGACCGCCGAACGATTTGTGGCCGACCCCTATGCCGTAGGCGAAAGAATGTACCGTACCGGTGATGTGGTTCGCTGGCTGCCCGATGGCAATGTTGAATACCTGGGCCGCAGTGATGATCAAGTTAAGATTCGCGGTCTACGAATTGAAATTGGCGAGATTGAAAAAGCCCTGTCTTCCCTGGAGGGGGTAAGACAGGCAGCGGTTCACGCCCGTGTTTTGAATCGAAGCAAAGCCACAGGTGATAACCGTCAACTGGTCGGTTACGTAATTCTGGATAACCCTGTAGAGTCCCCAGAAATACTTCGCGCACTGCTTGAGCAGCTGGCGCAAACCCTGCCGGTGCATATGGTGCCCTCAGCATTGGTCGCGGTGGATACATTCCCTCTCAGCGCCAATGGCAAGCTCGATAGAAAGGCACTGCCAGACCCTGAAAATAATAAAACGGTTTCTGGCCGTCCGCCCCGTGAAGGCGCCGAGCAAATTATTGCCAATGCCTTCTGCAAAATACTGAATCTGGAATCGGTCACAGCGGAAGCCAGTTTCTTTGAGCTTGGGGGCCATTCACTATTGGCTATGCGACTGGCCGCAGAACTCCGCCAATCCCTATCCCTTCCCGTCACAGTCGGGCAGATTATGGTATCCCCCACAGTAGAGGGGCTTGCCGCAGTACTGACTGATGAGAATTTACGCAAAGATCCTGAAAAAGCCGGCTTTGGCAATATTCTTCCGATCCGGATGGGAACGGGTACGCCGCTATTCTGTATTAACCCGGGCTCAGGCTTTTCCTGGCAATACACCGGCTTCCCCAAATACCTGCAAGGAAACTGGCCGATTATCGGCCTGCAATCTCCCAGACCTAACGGCCCTGTGGCGATTAGTGAAACCATGGATGAAGCCGTAGAGCGCTATTTACAGACTCTCCTCAGCGCACAAGCCAAGGGTCCCTATCATTTAATGGGGTACTCTTTCGGCGGTACTGTTGCCCTAGCCCTGGCAGCCAAGCTGACGGCCCTCGGTCACGAAGTAGCATTTGTCGGCTTGTTCGATACCTACCCACCTGAGGGCCAGGAGTGGAAACGCCCCAGTGAAGACGAAGCCCGGGAAGAAGTAGAGAGAGAGAAACGGCAATTCCTCAGTGCAGCTGAAGGCGAGTTTGCCGATGAAGCCACTCTGGCAGAGCAGACAAAAATGTTTAACGACATAGTGGCAAATTACGATGACACTGTGCGCCTGCTATCCAATGCCTGTAGCCAGCCCTACTCCGGCAATGTGCAATTATTTGTTGCAGAAAAAACACTGCCCGAAGGTTGGGATGTGGACAAGTGCTGGGCCCCATTCCTAAACGATATGCAACAACACCGCTTGCCTTTTGCCCATGACGATATTCTCTCGCCGACTTCCCTCGAAGTACTCGGCCCCCTGCTCAACGGCATATTGGCAAAGGTTCCAACTTTAACCAAAAAGACAGAGAAAGCAGATCCCCAAGAGGCGGTAACCTCCCTATGAATCATTCATTTTTTATGAGATTTGACTTGCTCAAAAGCAATGTCAACTTCCGTATGATCTTTATTGCCAGGATGATCTCAATCATCTCCCTGGGAATGCTTACAGTCGCGGTACCTGTACAAGTCCATGCAATGACAGGCTCCACCATCCAGGTGGGGATCATTATGGCGCTTGAAGGTGCAGCTATGTTTATTGGTTTGCTGTGGGGAGGGATACTCGCCGACCGCTACAACCGCCGCACGCTGATTTTAATCGGTCGCTCCGGTTGCGCTCTGGGTTTTGCCGCACTAGCAGTCAATTGCTTCTTTACTTCACCCTCACTCATAGCCCTGTACGCCCTTTCTATTTGGAGTGGTTTATTTGGTGCAATCGGCATCACCGCGTTAATGGCCTCTATTCCCTCTATTGTCGGCAGAGAGAATCTTGCCTCGGCCAATGCACTGGGCATGCTCACCGTACGTATCGGTACCGTGGTTTCCCCAGCTATTGGAGGACTGATTATTGCCGCCACTGATATCAGCTGGAACTACACCGCAGCATCGGTGGGCACTTTTGTCACCCTGATTCCCCTAACCCGACTACCTTCCATGGCCCCGGGCAAGCAGCCGGGCAAACAACCACTAAAGGCGCTAGCCGAAGGGTTTTCGTTTTTATTCCGTCATAAAATTGTCGGCAGTGCCATCGCTGTGGGCACACTGGACTCACTGGGCAAAGGAATTCGCGTTCTATTTCCCGCGATGGTTACTATTACCCTTGGTGGCGGTGCGTTTGAAATCGGGCTGATGTATTCAGCAGTGCCCCTCGGCGCAATGCTGGGTGCCTTAACCAGTGGCTGGGCCCCTCAGTTACAACGCCCCGGTACCGTTTTACTACTTACATGTACGCTTTCTTTCGTTGCCCTAGGCGGTCTCACCTTGGCCAGCCACCTTTATATCGCACTATTTGCCTTGGTGGCTTACGGCTATTTGGGGGCTATCAGTTCACTGATCCAGATGACTTTGGTACAGAGCCATACACCCAATCAGTTGCAGGGAAGAGTCAATAGCCTGTGGGCAGCCCAGAATGTGACCGGCGATACCTTTGGAGCAATGGGATTTGGTATCCTCGGTAAACTGTTTGCCCCTATGGCCGGCACTCTCTACTTTGCCGCAGCGGCTGTTGGTATTACTGTCGCCATGTCTCTGGGGTTCAGCAGTTTGAAGAGTGCTGCTTTTGTAAGAAATAAGCCACAACAAGCAGCTCCTTCGCCGAGCCCCGCTCCGCAAAAAGACAAAATGGATGCTGAAGCTACAACATCATGAATCAGGAATCGATTTGTATAGATAACAAGGCGCTATCCGCCTTTCTAGGTGGATATCGAATGGTTGAGTCCGATCACTTTTCCGGCTTTCTGGTAGAGACCACCTTTAGCCCAGAAAAGTATCTCGACTGCTTTTTTTCCCAGCTTAATATTCCTTTCCCAAGTACCTTGGAGAAAGCTGTCCCCTCCCGGCGGGCTGAATTTCTCGCCGGAAGGGGGTGTGCTCACTTTGCTCTAAGCAAACTGGAGATGCCGGTAGCAGAAATCCCTGTAGGCGAAAACCGCCAGCCCGTATTGCCTGAGGGTGTACAGGCTTCTATTACCCATGCCAACAACCGGGCAATCTGTGCAGCCACCACAAACTCACGGGGACTGGGGATTGATTATGAAACAACTATCGCAGAGAAAACTGCCGCTGAAATCAAACGTAATATAGTCAACCAGGCAGAGGAAAGCCTGCTCGCAGATAGCGGTTTAGCAATGGAAAACTGGCTGACTTTGGCTTTCTCAATCAAGGAAAGTCTGTTTAAAGCACTGTATCCCCAAGTTGGAAAGTACTTTGATTTTTTAGATGCTGAAATTATTGCACTGTCACCCCAGCAACAAACACTAGAACTGAGAATTTTGCGGGATCTTTCCTCTGGAGTTCCCAGTGGCAGTACCTATACCGGTGCATATCAGCCACATCAAGGCGGTATATTGACTATCGTTGAGTACTAATCAACCTCAACCATGCCAACGCTAGCTCAGTGATAAAGAAAAGGACCATTTTATGTCTGACGTTCCTGCTATTTTGAGCGCACGGACTCATATGCAACTGCCGGGTAATGACGAGCTAATCCGTAAAATGCCCTGCCCGTCTAGTACCGCTTTAACGATCGAACGAACCCGCAATGAGGTTTCCAAAATACTCAGCGGAGATGATGACCGCCTTTTGGTTGTCGTGGGGCCCTGCTCAATTCACGATCCCATAGCCGCACTGGACTATGCGCAAAAGCTGTCGGAGATTAAAGCCCAATTTGAAGATAGTCTCTGTCTAATTATGCGCACCTACTTTGAAAAACCGCGCACCACTGTCGGCTGGAAAGGCTTTATTTACGACCCCAATTTAGATGGCAGCGCCGATATGCATACCGGGCTCACCAAGGCCCGAGAACTATTGCTCAATATCAATGCCCTGGGCCTAGGTACTGCCACTGAATTCCTGTGCCCATTGAATGCGCTCTATATCGCAGACCTGATCTCCTGGGGGGCCATCGGCGCCCGCACCACAGAGTCACAAACACACCGGGAGTTGGCCTCAGCACTCCCCTGCCCTATCGGATTTAAAAATAGTACCGACGGTAATATTAAAGTTGCAATGAATGCCATTCAGGCAGCGCAATCCCAGCAGATTTTCTGCACAACCATCCGCAACGGCAAGTTTGAAGCAATTCAATCTTCGGGCAACCCCGACTGTCATTTGATACTACGCGGTGGAAAAAAACCCAACTACCATCCAGAAGATATAGAGCAAGCGACCTGCCAACTTGAATCCGCATCGCTACCCGGCGGTATTATGGTTGACTGTAGTCACGGTAACAGCCAAAAGATACACAGTAACCAAATAGTGGTTGCAGAATCACTCTGTGAGCAAATGGTTTCCGGGCAGAAAAATATTTCAGCAGTAATGATTGAAAGCTTCCTCGAAGAAGGCAATCAAAAAATCTGTGCAGTAGAAAATATGCGCTACGGGCAATCCGTTACCGACGCCTGTATAAGCTGGAAAGATACTTGCCAAACTCTAGAAATGCTTTCAGAGGCAGTTATCAGGCGTCGTCACCTGTTCACTGCCCCACAAAATATGGAGATAGCGTTAAGCCGAAGTGTTGTATAACAACACTTCGGCACTTTTATACGCCCATCATCCCGCAGTAAAGATTTTAGATTTTTTGTGAGAATTAGGCAGTTCACGCTCTGTACTGTTAATTTTTTGGGCTGTGTCATACACACCGTAACTATCTATAGATATATAATCTCTGGAGCAAGAGCGTCAACAGAGACAACCCAAAAGATGAAGATGTACGACCTTGGAACTTAATTCTCAACCGGCATATCTCAACAATCATAATAAACCAAACAACAACATGAAATAGACATAGCAAACGCAACTGACAATGATACCCGCGCAACCCACGGAGACACACCCCTAAACCAACATAATAAGCCAGTGTAAATATTCCGAAGGTCTAAAAGAAACCTGCATTCAACTATGAACCGCAAACTCACATCGCAAACTTAAAAAATATTCATAGCCGTAACCGGGACACTTAGCAGTTGAACATTCAACTATCATCATCTCAGAAATAGCTTTGGATCTGAATCTTGGATATTCTATTACCAAGCTTGTAACCCTTAGAGTATACAGTTTCGCAGAAGAGCAAAGAGGCTTACTCCATCGCATGGCCTAACCTAGTTATATCTTATAATTTGCAGATGCGTCCACTTTTAAAGTCAGAAAATGCCCATGATTTTCATGCATCCTTCTCATGAAGTCTAAATCCAGTACCAGGCTCAAAGATACAGGCACTAATTCTAGCCGTGGAGCATGCCCACCTAAATTCACGTTCCACAGGTAGAGCCTTCCTGTTTCACAGCTTTTCTTTAGACTCATAGAGCACATACCGCAAGATTTAGCCAGACCTATATATGGCTCAAAATTCAGCTCATATTCAGGCATTTCCTTCAAATGCTTTCCCGAACCATATATCCCAACACTTGATACTTCATCGGCAGCACCAAAAAGATCTTCATAAAATAGTTTTTCTAGGCCCGCTCTATCTTTTAGCAAATAGCGATTTTCTTTCATAAGCAAATATAATATCCCAAGCAACTATTAAGCCCATACTGTACTCAGACCCGTTAGGCTAACTTGCCAAACCCAAATAAAGATCACCCAACAATACGCCCTACCATTAAATTTTACTTCTATAGACCCCCGTGTTTTTATAGACACTTAAGTATTCCCACCCCACAAAGGCAACCTATTGCTAGGGGACCTTAAAATCTCTTTTGAAAAATAGACCTCATAGGATTTTGTATTTCAACACAGAAGTATAGTTCTGGTTCAATCCTTTATACCCCCATAGAAACCAACCCCACCGACATCAATTGAGCATCAATAAGGCCCAGTGTATGCAGTACGCATACCGTTAAATTTTTAGGCTTCTTCATTGCATGATATCTCAATCTTTCGTGGGCCTTTGATAGTTTCGAGCTGTAAATACAGATTACCATCAATAGAAAGGTACTCTACATTGCCGCCTTCTTTCAACCAAAGCTCGTGCGAGACAGTTTTCTGTAGTTTATCTCCAACAGCAAAATAAGAACCATTTTTCAGAATTTTGCACTCCTCACGATATATCTTCACAACTGGACTGTATGGGTAATACCAGGCCTCGACATAAGAAAAAGTAGAGCCATCATTTGATAGATACCCACCAGAATAGCCACTAGGATTATATTTGGTAGTCCATACCGGCTTCACATTTGGCGCGGGATAAGAAAAATGAAAACCTTTGTATATATTTAGTACCCAACTATCTTTCCAAGGTGTATCTGCGACACCCTCAGGATGAACTATTGCACTCCATCCCTTGTTCTCAGACTGAACAATAAACGCACTCCAATCTGGGGGTTGATCGGCAAACAAATCTGCCGCAAGGAAAACTAATAGAAGTAGGAATTTATTCATATGCAAACCCAATGTGCAAGAATTAATCACGCGCGACCAAACTATATATTTTTTAGGGTTTGACACAATCAAAACCTCAATCATCACTGTACCATCGCAACTTACGTAGCTCAACACCGTACTCCGAAACCTTACCCGACAAGATAATACGCGAATCCACATTAACTTTTTTATATACCTCCTTCCCCGGACAAATATAATCCTCTCCGAGCCACGTAAATTCCTTAATGATTAATCTAGGGCGACATCTTCCATTCATATAATTATCCTCCTTACCTACAACCGTAACTGTAATCTCTCCATCCTTGGCGGTAAAATGATGCAGAAAAACAGGAGCCCCCCACAGGATGGCATAAGTAGGCAACATAAATAAAGCAAGCAAAAGAGCTAGACAGCTCCCCACCTTCATAAACAGCCGACCTTCAAAAGGTATTACCTCTTTTTTCATTATATATGGAGTGGAAATCAAACCTAAAAAAACAAATGCTGCAAAAGCCCAAGCCGAAACCCAAGCTGTATTGAGCTTAATTGTAATATTTACGTCGCTAAAAACTGGCAAGCATGCGAGCCCCACAAACCCTATTGTCACACCAAGGAGGGTGTATATAAATATCCTGCTTCCAAGCGTTAGAACTTGACCATCAGTAGGCAATTGACTAACGAACCTTGCCACCTTCTCGAACTCCTCTCGATAAATTTTTTTATCTTCATCAGAAAGCTCTTCAAACTCATAAAACACACCATCTATTTCTTTTTTTATTATCGTTTTATCAGAGTTTTTTTCACAACCATAGTATATACAATCTTTTTCTTTTTTAATTGCCTTCATAGAAGTTGAACCTGCTTGTTATTAATATCACAATGACGGACAGAACATTGCAGAGCAAACCTAACTCTCGATTGTATGTGACGACCTTTAACTAGCTTGTTAGCCCCGCAACATCCAACAGGGCTCTTTTGGGGTGGACCGGTACCGTTTTGTTATCACTTAATCTCTTGACGAAGAAGAAGCGGCATATACTATTTTCAGCTGACTGTTCTTTCCCAGACAATTAACTGATGCACTTCAGAGCTAAATGCAGACCCCATTATCCTGATTACCACCTCATAATCAATTTTTCTGACAAGGTCAAAATACTATTTTAAAAAAATTGATTTAAGCCCACCTGGCTCGACTATAAAAACTGCAAAACGATTATCCTGCCTGCTGCCCCATTCTTATATCAACCTACAACTCCTTGATATACCAGTTATTTTTCTTATGACCTCTCATACTTCTATAAATAACGGCCAAGATGGCCACAAATCCACAAGCTAGCGCTCACAAGTCTTTGTGGGGCTGCTAGGATTTCGGAACTGGGTGTACTAGAGAGAAAGGAGGGAAGGTTTAGATGGCCGCTCGAAAATTGATACTTGATAATGAATAGCAAATTATATCCAAAGAGCTAATTTTCAGCTGGATTACTATCTCGGACTCTTCCCCAATTCGATAGACACCAAGAATAATCTTGTTTTTGTGTGAAACCGCAGCAAAAGCTATAGTAAACTCCCTAGGAGTATTAAGCCTTATCAGCTAAAACTCCCTGTTATTCACCCTCTATAATACGTATCACATTTGGATACCTTTCAGTTGCCCACTCATGGCAAAGATCTGATAGATACTGGGTTAACTCATTTTTAGTTATGTCAGGGGGCACAAATATTCCGGCATTCCGACGCTTACCTTCAGGGCCCTGATAGAAAGTTGCCCACCCATTATCTCTTTCTTCAATGAGAACCTCTCTACCAAAAACATTATATTTGTACAAACCCATAATTTTGAGCAACTAGTCTTTCATCACACAAAACCACACCTGGATATAACACAGGTTATTCTGACTATTTAGCCCAAGAACCATAATGCCAAGAACTGAATTTGCTATGCAAATTCAAAGCATTAACGTTTAAACCAAAATTCAATTTCATCGGTTTCAACCTCAAACTGTGCAGAGTGCTCAACATTCGCAGGAACATAATACCATTGGCCCACACCAATTCTTTTAGTCATCCCATCCATTGTAAGGATAAGCTCCCCCTTCGTGATAACTCCATGATTCTCTGTATCATGCACATGCGGAGGGATAATTGTTCCCGCTGGATAAGAAGCAAATAGAACATCACTATCTTTGGCTTCCAACTTGTACGCATCGAAACGGCCATCATAAGAAGGTAGATTTTTTATTTTATCGGGATAGCTTCCTGGCATTGACTCTTCCTTTATGTGAGTACATATAACACCCGTAATACAAGCAAACTGAAACGCTTTGATAACTTTTCGGCCCGCCTCACTAGCTACCTGTATACCTCACCACCAACTCAAGAGTCAAGGGGTTAAATCTCACTCCAGAAAATAACGTGGATGCGAAAGTAATTTCACCGTAGAGTTCTGCTAATTTTTTTCACTCTTCCTCTGTCGGCTGGTAAGAGAGCATCTCACAGACCCATATACCCATACCGCCGAATATACGGATTACGTGTTCCGGCAGTTCACCTCTTATCTTTTTGCCAATGATGGCAGCTCCTAGTCCGCAGAGTGCTGGTTTGGCAAAATCCTCCTCTGATTTCTACACCGCAGTCACGACAAGTTGCTTTACCATCAGCCACTCTCTCAGCATGGTACAAATGTACTAAAGCAAGGCGCCAGACCTCTCCGTATAAAGATCGCTATAAAGTATACCCTCACTATAAATGGTCATACCAAATAAAACCATATAATATACCGTTAAACAGCTGAGATAAGTCGTGCTATATTCTTGAGCTCAACTTAGGGTTTTTCAGCCTCCTTTATTATGTGTACCGCACTCATCCGCCCTATTTAATAGGGTAAAACTCAATGCAATTAATGGTAAATTGGTAGTGACCGGATTAAATGCCTCAACAAGCAAACTCGGCATTTGAAGCATCACAAATAGCAACAGCATTGTAAGCCCAGCTATATTTAAATAGACAATGCTTTTCATTCGATAAAACACCAGGAACAACAACCCAAAGATGACCTCTAAGATTCCAGCTGCCTTCGTTATTAAATAGGATGCTTCAACTGAAAACCCTACAGTTGAAGTCATAGCTAATTCAAGAGGTGCCACATGAATCAATTTCGGAAATATCCCATGATAAATCCAGCTAAATCCAATAGTAATTCTTGCTATTTGTATTGAGTTCAACTTATTACCCCATATCAAACCTAATGTTGATAGCAAGAACCAGACGGAGCTGCTCCGCCTAATTCAAGCTGTTGTAAACGGCACTAGCCAGCTATCCTCTAGCGATCGCCGTTCGCTAACCACTACCCGATAAATTTACGGGAAAAACACCATATTTTCCACGTCAATTAACACTACTATCGGTTTTACGCAATAACACAAAGATTTTTAGAGCTATCAGCTTAAAGTGAAGCCCTGCAAATGGAACCATGATACCAGGTTGAAGAGTGGCGTTCTGCTAACACGTACAAATAGAGGCTTTTGTATTTGACATCTACAAATATTCTAAAACTGACCACAACCATAACTGGGACAGAAATATACTTCCCGCTCCCTTTCCACACCACCGAATATAGGAGGTACGCACTGCGGCGATTTACCTTCTCACTTTTTATGACAGTAAAAAGGGAGTCTACAATATATCTTTTCGATAATAACCGATAAAGGGCCGAATTTTTTGGTCACTATAGATTATGGGCAGGTTTTATATACTTCACTCAACCCGCATAGAAAACCTAACCCCAAAAGTCAATACTTTGCTATCGACCTCACAACAAATAACGATCACGCTTACGCTTAGAGATAGGGCAAGCAGTATAAAAAATAGAATCAAAATATTTAGATTTCTTTTCTGCGTCCACAGCTGCTTATGCCACCGCACCTAGGCGAGATTGGGTACTGGGGACAAGCCCCAGAAAGAAGTGAAAGCACTGATTTGCTTTTTCGCCCTACCAGACATAGTAGATCATTGCAAATGACCAGCTTACATACAAATACATTGCAAGAATAAATGAAATATTAGCAGCTTTTATTTCCCAGCTTGCCTCAGGCTTTCCCATCTTAATTAAGTTAACGATTGCCTGGCCACCATTTAGCACAGTTAGCGGCAACAAATTAAAGGCGACCAACTTAATCTGCACAGTTGCTATGATAGAAATTAGCGAGCTTTGTTGAATAAAATCCCGCGACCTTTGGATAAGATCTTGCCCAGTTGATAGGGGGTTAAGTCCGCCTAAAATAATCTCTTGAAAAGCCGAAACGAATAAGTTCAGACTATCCCTCCCCAGGAATAAATATGATATAAAAAATACCACAATACAGCCTGATAAAGGTAAGAACACCTGAACCCCAAGCGGCTGGCCGTCCAATGTATATCTCTTCTCTTCCTCGTTTAATGTATCTTCTCTAGAATCTAAAGTTCTGACGTATCCACTAATGGGTATTGGTTGAATTTTGAGCTTATCTATACTCAACAGGGTCGGTCCTACACCATATGAAAGCTCTTTAATCTTGACACCAAAAAGTACCAAGAACGCCGCGATCGTTGATATATGGAGGATCATGAAAATTTTTATAGATATTAATAATTCGATCATAGATATCAGTTAACGTTTCCAATAGGCCTAACCGGAGCACTTAGCGAGTGAAGCGCGCTGTACAGGCTAACTTGCTTGCATATTATCAACCCGCCTTGACCGGCAATTAATCAATTATTTTATAGTAATTTTATCCTGCCGCCTATCAATACCCCGCAGCCCCATAGGGACCAAAACCCTTGCGATATACTAATAGGGTCCTTTTGTAAGAGCAGACCTGTTCTCCGTGTTGATTTTGGGCGCGGGAATAGATACTGAGCAGACCTCGGTCCGAGCGCGACTTTGACTCCCGCTTTGAGAGTATTTCAGATTCAAAATACAAGGTATCCCCCACATAAACCGGCTGTAGCTCACAATCAATCATCTCTAAATTGGCCAAAACCTTACCAAAGGTTTTTGTGGTCTGCGCCATAGCGCTAAGAACGAAGGTTTCTAAAACGCGCGCTCTATTACCGTATACTCGATGCGCATAGATCTGATCGGGGATAAATGGAGTTAGATCAAAGGAGTGCAATGCATAGTTGGTGCAACTGGCCTGGGTAAATGTGCGACCCGGGCGATGCTCAAAAATCTGGCCCACCTCAAAATCTTCAAAATCTATACCGAAAGTTTCTATATAAACGTTATCTTCCACTTCCCGTAAGAAGCTAAACGATTCTTTCATTAAGACCACCTAAATTGTGAAGCTACACTTTATCAATAGCCGTTAGCAGAGAAAGGCAGATGATTGCGTTTATAAACCAATATATCGCAACGCATTTCACAGATGGTTTTTCTATCCTGATTTTTGCCGTAAACAGCTATATTTACCAAACCGGCGTCGGAGTGTTGCCGGACTGCCTGCACCTCTAAAACCTCAGTTTCTGCATACAGGGTATTCCCCCCGTAGACTGGAGCAACCATGGTTATGCTACCCCAGCCAATAATTTTCTTGCGGCGATTGTAGGTCTTCCAAGTCAACCCCATTAACTTTTGCACAATTAATGTGGTATCCACCAGCGGCCGAGCAAATTCGGTCTGGGCGGTATAGCATTCGTCAAAGTGCAGCATTGCTTGGTTTAAGGTATTAATACACTCCTCTTTATTGTCCTGTTGGCTGATAGTCACTCCCGGCCTGTGTCGGAATACCTGCCCTACTTTGAAGTCTTCAAAATCGAGACCATAACGCTCCCGGTAGCGGTTTTTTCCAGTGCGGATATAAGCCGGGAAGTGATAATGGGGCATAAGAACCTCTAAGCCGGTAAAGACAGAAGGTAAACGCCTGGATAGGCTTGAAATGGTCTGCTGTAATCAGACTCCTTTGGCGGCGGCGACAATTTTCAGGGCCCGCTCCACCACCGGCATATCCACCATTTGGCCATCGACAACCAATACTCCACCGCAGTTTTGCTCGTAAGCTTGTACAACGCGCCGCGCGTGGGACAGGGCTTCACTTGACGGGGCCAATCCCCGGTGAATCGCGACAATTTGTCTGGGGTGGATAGCCACTTTTCCAGAGAATCCCAGCGCGGAAACTCGCCGGGTTTCATGCAACAAGCCCTCGTTATCCTCAATATCCAGCCAGGGGCCGTCTACTGCGTGTATGCCGGCAAAAGCTGCGGCTTGTACCAGCCTACCTCTACCGTAGTGGAGCGCGTCCCAACCCATGTCCGAGCCCACCGCTGCGCTGTAGTCGGCAGTGCCAAAGGCCAGACAAACGACTCCGTCCGCCTGGGCAATACTCAAGGCGTTTTCCAAACCTTTCGGCGACTCAAGCAAAGCCATAATTCTAATAGTTTTATGGGAGGGGGCCATTACCTGGCAGAATCCAACAACCTCTTCTGCCGACTGTACCTTGGGTATAATAATAATGTCCGGCAATCGGTCCAGGGCTAATAGCATTAGCATATCTTTAATGCCGTGATCACTTTCGAGTTCATTAATTCTTAGCGCTCGCTGAATTTTTAAATCGCTCTCCATAGTAAAGAATCTGATCACCTGCTCCCTGGCCATATCTTTATCCCCCAGCGCCACAGCATTTTCCAAGTCTACGCAGGCGATATCAGCTCCACTCTGGATGGCCTTTTTATAGCGGTCAGGCCGGGTGGCGGGAACAAATAGAACACTTCGGAACAGCTGAGTTTGATTGGTGATACTGCCCATATAGTTAAACTCTCACACTAAATCAAGTAATGACCACCTGAAATCATTTGTTTCCAACTCTAGGGAGCGGCCTTTCACCAAGACTAGCAACTCTGGTCCGGAAAATATCGCGCAGCCATAACCCCTGTAATCGACTGGCCATCCCCACCAAAAATAGGTTTACATGAAGCCATCCGGGAATACCGGATAATTCGCAGGCTCCGCAACCCTATAGGGCAAAGGCCTTTGTTCTATGCTAGGGGATAGAGCAAACCCTTTTTAGTGGGATATCCCAGCATGTTACCTCTGTCTGGATTGCGGATTGTGGCGGTAGAGCAGTACGGTGCAGGTCCTTTTGGCACACTCTATCTGGCCAATTTGGGAGCTGAAATCATTAAAGTTGAAGATATCTCCCGTGGAGGGGACGTAGCTCGCACTGTGGGCCCCTATTTTGTGGAGGGTGAATCCGGGGATAATAGCAGTCTTTTTTTTCAGGCTTTCAATCACAATAAGCGCAGCCTGTCCCTCAATCTCTCTTCGCCCAAGGGTCAGGAAATTTTACACAAACTGATCCTCAGCGCGGATGCTCTCACCGATAATTTACGCGGAGACGTGCCGGACAAGCTGGGGATTACTTACAAGCAGCTGGGAAAAATAAACCCGAAACTTGTTTGTGCCCACCTGACCGCTTACGGTCGCGATGGCGATAGGGCCAAGTGGCCGGGCTACGATTATCCTGTGCAGGCGGAAGTGGGCTATTTCAAACTGACTGGCGAACCCGATGGCCCGCCAACCCGCTGCGGCCTATCCCTGGTGGATTTATCCACCGGTGTGGCCCTCGCGCTGGCGGTTGTTTCTGGAATACTGAATGCCAGGGAAACCGGTAGGGGGCGAGATATCGATGTCAGCCTGTTTGACAACGCTTTGTACAATTTAAGCTACGTCGCCATGTGGCAATTGAATGCGGGGCACAACCAAAAGCGGGTGCCGCGATCTGCGCACTTCTCCCTAAACCCCTGCCAATTGTATAAAACCCAGGACGATTGGATTTACGTGATGTGCAATAAGGAAAAATTCTGGGCGGCTCTCTGTCAATGTATCGAACACCCAGAGTTAACCGAAGCAGCGCAGTTTGCCAACTTTAAGGCGCGCAGGGAAAATTTGCAGGAATTGACTCGAACACTCGATGACATACTATCCAGAAAAACTACCGCAGAGTGGTTAAGTATTTTTTCCGGTCAAGTGCCGGCGGCCCCGGTATACGATGTGGCGCAGGCGCTGACAAACCCTTTTGTTTCTGCAACTGACCGTATTCAGTCCATCCCCTGTGATCACGGCGGGGATATTAAAGTCCTGGCACCGCCAATTCGCTGTGATGGAGAGAGGGTCAAATTCAGGCGGGCACCCACCCTGGGGGAAGATACCAAGGCAATTCTGACTGAACTGGGTTACTCCGATGCGGAAATAACCCAGCTGGCCAACTGCGGAATTATTTGAAAGCAGCCATTCTCAATCGTCGAGAATCTGAAAACTCTCCGCCAATAACTGCGCCTGCAGTGACGACCACTGATTCTGGGGAAGTGAAATAGGTACGGTAACCCTGCTGGCGTACTCCGCCTGGCCACACTGCCCCTGGTGTCGCCCCACTAAAAAACGCAGGCGCGCCTCCTGGGCAAAATCACAGCAAATCGACATATGGACTAAAGGGATAAAGGGCTGCAAGGGGATATCTTGCAAAGCGGCACCCACCGCACCGCGATAAGCCCGCATCAAGCCGCCAACCCCGAGCTTGGTGCCGCCAAAATAGCGGGTCACAATAGCTCCCACGTTGCCAACCCCCTGCTTCAGCAGTAACTCCAACATCGGCCGCCCGGCACTGCCCCCCGGCTCACCGTCGTCATCTGCTTGCATAGCGTCGGGATTGGAGGGGTTGCCGATTACCAGTGCGGTACAGTGGTGGCTGGCATCGGGGTATTGAGCGCGGACAGTATCCAGCTGTTGCTGAAAAGCCGCTTTATCTTCTACTGGCCCCAGCCAGCAGATAAAACGGCTCTTCTTTTCTTCCGTCTCACTGACAACGGGAGATGAGGGAATCTGATAATTCACCGACAATATCGTCCCAGCGCTGGTTTTTTAATTTCTCATACAGGGGCTGAAGCTTGGTCTGCCAGACTTTGTTGTCGACAACACCCACGTGCTTGCAGCGAATTGTTCCCTCGGCGTCCACCAGGAAGGTTTCCGGTGCACCGAAAACCCCCAGGTCCAGGGCCAAACGGCCATCCCGATCAGCCAGGCTATACAGGTAGGGGTTGTGGAATTTCTCCAACCACTTGATCGCCGCCTCGTCCTCATCTTTGAGGTTAACGCCAACAATCGGCACACCCTGCTCAGCCAGAGCGTTCAGGTAGGGGTGTTCAACCCGGCAGGCCACACACCAAGTCGCCCACACATTCAACAAATGTGGGCCACTGGGAAGGTCTTTCTTCTCTACAACCTGGCTGTTATCCGCCACTTTTTGCAAGGAAAATTCCGGCACGGGCTTATTCAGCAGTGCCGATGGCATTTCCTGTGGGTTCAGGAAGAGGCCCCGCCAAAATAACAGGGCCAGTACGGCAAAAATCACCAGGGGCAAAAAGAGTTTGAGTCTCGACATTATCCTTTCCAACTATTATGCCGTAGCAACATTGCCTGAAACGTCTAGCGCCTTAGCGACTTTCGCTTTGCGGTAGCGCTTATCCGCCACCGCAATAGCTCCACCGATCGCCATCAGCAGTGAGCCCAGCCAAATCCAAACCACAAAGGCTTTGTACTGGAGGCGCACGGCCCAATCGCCACTGGGATTGGACCTGTCCAGCGGCTCACCGAGGGCCACATAGATATCGCGGAAGAGGCCAGTATCGATCGCCGCCTCTGTCATGGTGTTGCCACCAGACAGATAATTGCGCTTCTGCGGGTGCAGCTCCGCAACCGGCTCGCCATCCTTGCTGACATGCAAGACACCTTCAAAGGCCCGGTAATTGGGCCCCTGGGCCATACGCACACCATCAAATTTGAACTCGTAACCGGAAACTTGGAAGCTGTCCCCTGCCCCCATACGCACATCTTCCTCGACGCTGTAGACGGTGGTCAGCACCACCCCCAGTACCGAAACCGCAAGGCCGATATGCGCGATATGCATACCGTAGTAACTGGCTCTCTGGCGCTTGAGACCGGCAAAGAATGAGCTGGAATTGCGGGTCTTGGCCACGATATCAGCGAGACTGGAGGCAAAGACCCAGAGACCAATAAAGATACCCAGTGCCGCTCCCCAGTGGAAATCTCCCAGGGCCAGGGTCCACAGCAAGGCAACTACCAGCGAAGCGACAAATGGCAAACGCCATGCGCTCAGCAGCTTATCCCAGCGGCTGTCTTTCCAGTTGGCGCGCACCCCCATTCCCAGCAGCAGACACAGAACAACCGTCAGCGGCACAAAGAACAGATTGAAGAAGGGCGGGCCCACACTGACCTTACCCCAGTTCATGGCGTCGGCCAGCAGCGGATACAGAGTGCCGGTCAGAACCATCCCCATAATCAACATCAACAGAATATTATTGCCGAGCAGGAAGGTCTCCAGTGAGCGGAAAGAGAAAACACTGCGCGCGCTGACAGTCGGTGCGCGCAGTGCGAACAACAACAGAGAGCTGCCAATAACCACAGCCAGGAAGCCCAGGATAAAGCTTCCGCGCAGCGGGTCTGTGGCAAAGGCATGCACCGAGGTAATAACCCCGGAGCGCACCAGGAAGGTTCCGAGCAGGCTAAGGCTGAAGGCGAAAATCGCCAGCAGGATAGTCCAACTCTTAAACAGGCCGCGCTTCTCAGTCACCGCCAGGGAGTGCATCAAGGCCGTGCCCACCAGCCAGGGCATCAGGGACGCGTTCTCAACCGGGTCCCAGAACCACCAGCCGCCCCAGCCCAATTCGTAATAGGCCCACCAGCTGCCCAGGGCAATACCCAGGGTTAGGAAGCCCCAGGCCACCGCAGTCCAGGGTCTGGCCCAGCGAGCCCACACCGCATCCAGCTGGCCGCCGAGCAGCGCGGCAATGGCAAAGGCGAAGGCCACCGAGAAGCCCACATACCCCATATACAGCAGGGGCGGATGGAAAATCATACCCGGGTCCTGCAACAGCGGGTTCAGGTCTGAACCCTCCATCGGCGGAAATGGCAGGGTGCGATCAAACGGGTTGGAGGTGAATAGGATAAACAGGAAGAAGCCGATCAAGACAAAACCGAGCACGGATAAAACCCGCGCAGACAGCTCTTCGGGCAACTGTTTACCAAACAGCGCTACGGCCGCAGCCCAGCCCGCCTGAATCAAAAGCCACAACAGGATCGAGCCCTCGTGCCCGCCCCAAACAGCAGTGACTTTGTAATAAACCGGCAGAATACTGTTGGAGTTCTGCGCAA
Source organism: Microbulbifer regidiadema (SeqCode) (assembly GCF_052466995.1). Taxonomy (NCBI): domain Bacteria; kingdom Pseudomonadati; phylum Pseudomonadota; class Gammaproteobacteria; order Cellvibrionales; family Microbulbiferaceae; genus Microbulbifer; species Microbulbifer regidiadema (SeqCode). The sequence goes on from NZ_CP174297.1 coordinate 1,689,091, forward strand.
CGTAATTAACCGTAAAATCACTCTGCACAAAGGAAGTCGTCAGGCAGGCAAACGCGATCAATACAAAAGCAAAAATACCCAGGGCCAGCGGGCGTCCCGCCTCCATCCACACCGGACGCGATGAGTAGCTGCCGGCCATCGGCACTGTCGCGAGAGCAATAGAAAGCAGCAAGCCAATAATTAATGCAAAATGGCCCAGCTCAGGGATCATATTTTCGCTCCATCGGTGCAACCTTCGTGGGAGACCATGGTATCGGCAACCTCCGGCGGGGTATAAGTTTCATCGTGTTTGGCCAGTACCTGGTCCGCACGCAGAACACCGTTGGGCATCAGCTGACCGGTAATAACTGCCGCTTCTCCCTCGGCAAAAAGGTCCGGTAAGATTTTGTCAAAAACAACGGAGAGTTGGGCCTCGCCATCGGTAATCACAAACTGCACATCAAGGCTATCTACAGCGCGCTGCACACTGCCCGGGACGACACATCCACCCGCACGAATTCGCTTCTCCATAGGGACTTCACCCGCTGCAAAAGCCTTGGGGGCATAGAAATAATCGATATTGCCGCGCATCGCATAGGCTACAAAGCCCACGGCTGCACTGGACAAAACCACCAAAACAAGTACGAGTATTAGGCGTTGCTTGCGTACAGGGTGCATTGTCTTAGTCCTACTCCATAACTATTTAATTCTGTTCGCGGATAGGTTCTCCAGCACCCTACCCACTAGAATCCGGCAAATTAAAATTAAGCCGGCTCCTCTGCTGTTTCTTTTTCTTTGGCTTGTGTGCGCTCACTGACTACCTGACGGCGGCGCTGGGCCAGTTTTTGCTGGCGCGCCAGCTCTGCCTGTAGCCCCCGGCGGGCAATAAACGGATAGAAGGCCATTGCCGCGAGACACAGGAAAGTCACCGCATAAGACACCCATACGTAAGCGCCATGGCCATTCATCGCCAGGAACTCGGCCAAGTTGGCAAATTGAAATTCCACTCTATCGACCTCCCGCTAGCTCTTCCTGTACCCACTTGGTGCGCATCTCACGCTTCAACAGCAGAGTGCGGGTGTGGGTCAGCAGGGTCCAGGCGTACAGACAGTAAAAACCGATAATCATGGTCAGCAGTGGGTAAAACATACTCGGATCAATACTGCTGGACTCGGTCAGGCGAATTGTCGCGGGCTGGTGCAGGGTAAACCACCAGTCCACAGACTTATAAATAATGGGGATATTAACTGTGCCCACTAAAGCCAATAGTGCGGAGGCTTTATCGGCAACCTGCTCTCGGCTCACCGCGCGGGAAAGGGCCATAACCCCGATATAGAGAAACAGGAGGATCAGCATTGAAGTAATGCGAGCATCCCACACCCAGTAGGCTCCCCAGGTAGGCTTGCCCCACACAGCGCCGGTAAACAATGAGATAAACGTCAACACCGCGCCGATCGGCGCCGCAGCGCGCATCACGGCAAAGGAGAGTTTCATCTTCCAGATCAGGCCGATAGCGCCGCTGATCGCCATAATGTAATAACCGGCCAGGGCCAGGAAAGCGGCGGGTACATGGATAAAGATAATCCGGTAGCTATTGCCCTGTTTGGCATCCTCCGGGGCAAAACCCAGGCCCCAGACACTGCCAACAGCGAGCAATAAAACACTAGCCAGCGCCAGCCAGGGCAACCAGGCTTCAGATTTTTGATAGAACCAGCGGGGCGAACCCAGGCGGTGAAACCATTGCCAAGCCAAGAAAGACCTCCGAATCAATTATCCAGGCTAATACGTATTGCACCCGCAGCAGCGAGTGGCGCCAGTGCCGCAGCCGCTGCGAGAAGTGCGGCCAAAATCGCCAGTTGAGCGCTGTAGGTATAGCCGTCAATTGCCGCCTGTACCGCGCCAGTGCCGAAGATTAGCACGGGCACATACAGCGGCATAACAATTAGTGCCAGGAGCAAACCGGGGCGGCGCAAGGCGACGGTGAGCGCCGCTCCAATAGCCCCAATCAAGCTCAAGCTCGCGGTTCCCAACAGCAGGGAAACCAGCAAACAAACGTAACCATCCACGGGCAAGTTCAGCATCAGGGCGAGCAATGGCGACAGCAGTGCCAGCGGCAGGCCTGTGGCAATCCAGTGCACCAGGGATTTGGCAAGCACCGCAAAATAGAGCGGTTGCGGTAACAGGGTGAGCTGCTCCAGGGTGCCATCTTCAAAATCACCCCGAAACAGACTCTCCTGAGAGAGCATGGTGGCCAGCAGGGCCATTACCCAGATCATGCCCGGGGCCATCTTTGCCAGAAGTTCGGGCTCAGGTCCCACCCCTAAAGGCAAAAGTGCTAAAACCGTCACAAAAAATAATAACGGATTGGCAATATCTGCTCGCTTTCGCAATGCCAGGAGCATTTCAATCCGAAACAGCGCCATAAAACCGGGGCCGCCACGCACTTCGCCCGCCGGCGCTTTGACATCAGCAGGCAACATCCGCTCCCCCAAAATCATCAAAAGATTCAGCAACCGAGTAGTCAGACAAATTGACCGCACTGAGTCCGGTCAGCGACAGGGGCTGGTGGGAGGTCAGCAGGATCGCCCCCCCACTGTGAAGGTGAGCGGCCATCTGCGTTTCCAGAGCGGCAACTCCCACTACGTCGAGGGCGGTGAGGGGCTCATCGAGTATCCACAAACGGGGGGAGTTGGGCAGGAACAATCGGGCCAGGGCGACCCGTCGATTCTGCCCAGCGGAAAGCGAGTGACACAGGCTGTCTTCAAAGCCTGTCAGGTCGACTTTATCCAACGCAGTGAGCGCGTCCTCCTGGTGAGCCCCATACCAGCTGAGGTTTTCCAGCGGCGTCAGACCACTGCGCACCCCGCCCCGGTGGCCTATATACAACAGGGACTCCCGCAGGGCCGGCAGCGACTGCGGATAGGGGGAGCCACACCAGAGGATCTCTCCAGTGAAATCACTGCTGCTGCCAATCAAAGTGCGCAGCAGGGTGGTCTTACCCGCACCATTGCTTCCTTTGATCTGAATCGCAGTACCGGCCTTTAAAGAGAACCGCAGGCCCTCAAACAAGCGCCGACCATCCCTTTCGCAGGCGAGATCACTCACTTGCAGCACAACTTGGGACTTGGGAGTCACAGACATTTCAGGATAAAACCGCTCTGACAAAATCTGGCCGGCATTATACCGGGACCAGCGCTAATTGCATTGCCTCAGCCGATAACAATTCAGTCACACTTGATCTTTCGCAAGAATGCCCACTTATTCACATCGGAAAACGCTATTTACGTTGGCAGGGAATGACCGTTTTGATACTTTCCCAGCGTCGTGAAACTCCGTACCTATTTCTCGCTGTACCCCAAGGAAGTGGGTGTTCTCAGCAGTCGACATAAGACTGGAACCCGAAAGGGCCAATACTTTCGTTCGTAAGGATGCGTGTCTATGACCAACCTCGCCACCCCTATCGCCCCCTGGCTCGATGCCAATACGATAACCGGCCGGGAAAGCCAGATTTACCAGCGGCCATTTCCCTTCTTCATCGCCGAGAACTTATTGGCAGAGGAGCTTATGGCATCCTTTATTAAAGATTTCCCCCAGCTCAAAGGAGCCGGCTACCTTCCCTACGATAGAAGTAGCTGTGGCACCACAATCAATGAACTTATTGAACAATTTAGAGCGCCGGCGTTTGCCGATGCTATCGGCAACAACTTAGGTATTGAGAATCTCTCTCAATACCCAACCTATGTTTCTATTAGCCGCACACTCAAGAAACGTCACGGCCGCATCCATACCGACGGCCAATCAAAAATTGCCACCGCCCTACTCTACCTCAACCCAGAGTGGTCTCTGGATGGCACCGGGTGTCTGCGCTTCTTAAACAGTGGCGACAATTTTGAGGATACCGCAGCTCCGGAAGTTAGACCCACCTATGGCACCCTGGCCGCATTTAAGCGAGCGGACAACTCCTTCCACGGACACTTGCCCTTCGAGGGCAAGAGACTGGTTATCCAAGTGGCCTGGCTGGTCAGTGACGCCGACAAAAACAGGAAGGCCAAGCGCGGCAAGTTCGCTTCAAAGCTTAAACGCTTGCTGGGCGGGTTTAAGGATAACTCAGCAATCGCATAAAACCTGTAAACTGCGGCCATCTCTAACCAATAACACAAAGCCCGCTTACCAAGCGGGCCCAAGGCCCTGAAAGATTCACTTCTCAATATACCCCTGATAAGTTCCAGCTCCCACTTTCAAGAAGCAATAAACCCGGGAGCCTGGGAATAATTCCGTAATATTCCTGTGGGCTTTGACGGCTACAGATGCTAGACGCAACTCGCCGCAAGTACTCACCACCACTGATGAGAGCTGCAACACAGCAGCTTGGGAGAGCTAATTAATAAATGAGATAAGAAGGGAAGATAGCGGGCCGGCGTTTTCTAAGCACAACAAAATCTTTACCGGAAAATACAAGGGCGTGACGGACAGGAAAGGCAAGTTTTTAATTAACTACGCAGGGTACAGTTCAAACAATCAGCTTTTGCAATTACTTTTATTGCCTCTCCGCACCCTGCATAGATTACTGAAGCCCTTAATACCTCAGCATACTTTATTAGTCGAAGTCATAATCCATTAATTCACGTCTTAAACGCTTCTCCTCCAGTTTATCTTCTACCATTCGACGGGCGTCGCGTGGTGGCTGGGAGGTGGCCTCCTTCAGCACTTCAGTGGCAATTTGTGGAATACCCACACTATCAAAATCTAGGTGTCTTTCGTTAACGTGGCCGCTCATACGAAACTCCATAATCTTGACTAGAGAATGCAAAAATTTCCTTATTGCACCGAGGGTGCGATTGCAGATTAGCCAGCCCGATCAATTGTGGTCAAGCAATAATTCATCAAGTGGAAACACACTTAACACGGGAAAATTACCCGACAAATCACTATGCAAAGCCATCCGCAAAAATTACGTTTTCCAAGTCAAAGTAACGAACAAAAAAGGCAGATTGATGAAGTTTTTTCGAAAATTTTAAGAATTGTGAATGACGGGAATAGGGGTAACCGAGTGGCTCTAATGTTACCCTGAGTGACACAATACAGACCACCGTTTGAGATTCGATACACTAACGGGCAAAGGATGACATGACACGAGGGCTTTCACAGGCTAGAATGGCGCCCTCTTCAGTAGCGGCCCCCGTCGGTTAACAGGATAAACCACGGACCTCCTAAGTCCGGACTGGTGGTTCGAGTCCACCCGGGGGCGCCATACTTACCCGTGTGAACCAGCGCACAAACACCTTAGCCGACACACAAGCAGCAGCAAGGTTAATCCATCCCGAAAAAGCCCAGTACAGCGAGCAGTCGCTTCCCCCCCCTTTACTATCTTGTTGACGACAGCATCTTTCCTGGGTGTTTTTTACTCAACGCCTCACAGTCACTGTTCAAAATTATTCCATCTTGAAAAGAGGCCCAACATGCTTCTGCAATACCTAAATCAGTAGCTACCAGGCACGAACCTGTGCGAATAGAATCTCTTCAGCCCCATACACTCGGATATAACCGCGCCCTGACAGTAAAACCACCTGAAGCCCGAAGTATCACGGAGTAGCCCCTTTATCGCTATCCCCAAATCGGCAAGCCCGACACAAGCCGGGCCCGGGGAAATATCACGGCAACTATTGGTGAATACCCCGACTAACAGGGCCCACTTGCGCGATTAGCACCACCGCCATTGTTCGTCTAATTGCCGCCCTGCATCTTCATCATCTGCTTCTCAGCTTTCTTTTCCTCGTGATGCATCTTCACCTTGTGCCACTCTTCTTTGAATTTACCCCAGAAGGATTCTTTAGGGGCTCTTGTACAAGCGGTAATCACCATCGGCGTTACTTTTTCTGTGCCATCGATATCCAGCACATCCCCCTCTTCTTTACCTTTCCCGGAGTAAGCCGCAGCCCAATAGACCGCCTTGGGCTTAAATTCATCATCAATCGCCAGAAAATCTGCACAGGTCCAGTCTTTTGCCGCCTTCTTGGGATGCTTGTCGGCAAAGGCCGCAGAAGCAGCCAGGCTGACAATAACCAAAGGAAGGATGTACTGCTTACTTTTCACAATTCGATCTCCAATATATCCAGGGGAATCACCCTGTGAATCAATTGCAGCTAATATGCAATCCGTTCGCTATCCACGGATTGGACAACAAGTCACCGAAGTGGCCGCGATAGATAGCGAGACAAAGGAAGGGCCCGGTTGACCGGCCTTACGACAGCGGAAACGCAAGCCAAGACGCAAAATCACCCAATGCCTGATCCTTTAACAGAATAGACGTATTTTTCATTTTAGGGGCAGTGAAACACACTTGATGACCTCGTCAACCTGCATACCACTCTAGCCACAGAAGGCAGGACCAATGGAGGGGACAACCTGCCTGCAGCAAAGCACTTCTCTCAATTGGATTTAGGTCTATCACTGATCAGATCAGATCAGATCAGATCAGAAATTATTGGCAGGGGCCCCCAGCAGCGAGCAGTCATTTACCCCTGCAAGGGGTACCGCTTATCTAGCTCAACGGTCGAGCCCGTACTTGCGGGCAACAGCCTTAAATTGGCGAATATAAATAGTCTGGGCGGGCTCATAGGGCGGCAGCCACTGGTCGGGCCCCTTATCCCCCTTACTTCGATTGTGACTATCGTCCACCGGCCACAGGTTTGCCGGATCTTCCGCAAAAGCCTTGCGCCGCTCGCGGCTCCATTCAGCTCCACCATATTGATGCGCCCAAAATAGCGGCACTATATGCTCCACCTCCAAATCTGACGCCTGCTCAAAAAACTGCCCGGTGTAAGGGTCCATCCACAAACCGGATACTACGGTGCACCCTTTCTCATTGCCAAAGGTAACTGGCGCCAACGAAAGTCGGATCAAGAGTTCCTGGCGAGTATTCTGGCAATCGCCGTCAACATCAGACCAACGCGGCAACCACTCATTGCGATCGTAAGACTGAGGCGCGGGTTCATAGCATCCGCTGAGCGTTAACAAAGCGATTAATAACGAAGATTTGACTCGCATAAATCTAAACTGCGACTAATTACTGCTGGAGGGGCATTTTGCTTATCGCTACCTGCCCCGTCAATAAGTCAAACTATTTTGACATACAATCTAGCTGGCACGAGTGTACGACACTCCCTGACCTTACAAAAAACACACTTAAATTACTGCCTTACTGCAAACTGTTTTTCAACTTTCCACTTCCACCTGCCGATAGACCCAGCATTCTCAGGCAGAGTAAAACCTACTCCCTCTAAAAGAGTACTTTAGTCCCGACCTCAATAATGAAATAAAATTCGGTTCTGTATTTCTATACATTTATCGCCACGACACCCCCAAAACCAAATAGCAAACCGACCGCTTTATTAAAAACTCTAGATTCTAGTCAGCTCCCAATTTTCAAAAACACCAGAAATAATATTGGCGGCAGCCTAGAATGGAAACAGCATTGACCCTTGCTGACAGGATTTTAAAAATGAAACCGCCTAAAGAAGATGTTAAAGATCGAATGCCGTTATGGGACAGCATGCAACACCTCTATATGGATACAGACCACGACTGCTTGTATGAGCATATCGCCAGGTGTTGCGCCAAATCAAAATACACGCTAAATGAATCAGAGGAAATACTATTCAACGAAGTACTACCCGCGAAGTACTACCCGCCTTGAGGTTTAATATTTTTTGCAATCCACTACCCGAGTGGACAGGTTTCAACACCCTAACCTTATTAAGGCTTATATCAACAAGGCACCGCTATGGAAAACGCAGGCCGTGGATTCTCAGGCGGACTACAAACGAGCACTGGAAAAAATAAAACCATTAATTGCGCTTAAGAGAAACCACAGCTGCTGATACAAGTCGTTAAATTTTGTGTGTTTGCGTACCACGGGCTTTATCGTACGAACGCATTGCACCTATCCCAAGCATAGCCGTTATCATTGAAAATAACGCACCGGTTTCCAGCACTGGGGGCGGGGTCATTTCCAAGGGTATTAAGCCCTTAGCGCTGTAGATTGCCCAGCACCAGCAGAGCAATGGATACAGAACAAACTGATAGGCCAGCGCCAAGCCTCCCACCCAACCAATCCAAGGGCGCCAACCTGCAACAAATAGGCTTTTGTGTTGAGCTTCGACCTTATTAATTTCCAGCTGCCCGAGTAGCAACTGCACCTGAACATTCAGCTCTGCCAAACTACCCTTCTGCTTGAGCTCTTCTAACTTTCGAACCTCCTCAGCACGCTTTGCCGGGTCGGGCCAGATACGTTCAATTGCCATCTTGCCGGCCTGTAAAAGTGCCGTTAGGGGATCAAAACTCATGAGGACTCCAATATAAAGTGATTGATATTTAGCCCAGGCCTTACTGGCAGTATAATCGTGAGACTTCGGCATAAACTTGCGCGCCTGGACTACCCGTCAGACATCTGAGCCACTTTGATGCCCATACAGCTTTGAACACCAAGGGAGAGTTAACTAGATAAATCAGGGCTTTTGAACGACCTTAGACGTCCTGTATGCTCCCCGAGTGAAAACGCACAGGGTGACAGATCAATAGGGTTCAAGAGAAGTAAGTAATGAATGCCAACATTAATACCGCTGGGAGAAAGCCATCACCCGCCCATTTCCGGACGGCAAACTTATCTTTTTAACCCATCAATCAAAATACAAAATTGACGCCCAAGATAAACCGGAAGCTAAAGGCTTAAAAAGTGCTTAAATTTAAAGAGTCTGAATCTGAGGCTAGAATTCTCGCCTTACACTATGCCAGAAAAATGGATGATCAACTTCTCGTAGATTTTATTATGTCAAAAATACAAGTTGACTCAATTGAGATGGCATCTTCACTAACAAAATCATTTTGGCAAATGACAGATCTAGCGATAAAAGACAGTGGCGAAAATAAAGTAATTGAAGGTATATCTGACATAGAATTCTGGATGTATAAACTTTTCAACAAAATTTCGGGTTACATGTTTATTCATGGCTTCGAAGAAATCTGGGAAAGTGCATCGAGTAAAGACTAGGGTTAGCCTCAATATGACTCTATAGATATCTAGGGGAGCAAGCTGACTCTATGTCAGAGTGCCAACAACCAAGAGCGCACCAAAGAGGGAAAGCCTCAAAAACAAAAAGCCCGGCACAAGCCGGGCTCTTGGAAGATGGCGGTGAGGGAGGGATTCGAACCCTCGATGCCTTTCGACATACACACTTTCCAGGCGTGCTCCTTCGACCACTCGGACACCTCACCAGATTGTCACCCTTTGTCGGGGTCACCCGCCTTTCAGCGGTCTCGCCTCAGAGAAATCTTCAGGAAAATCAAGAAGATAGCTACTATATCGTCGAGAGAGTGCGCACTTTACCCAAATACCGGGGAAAGTTCCAGCTGAATCTCAAATGTTTATGCCCGCGCCCACTTTTAGAGGCTCATATTGATGAAAAAGGTTAAATTTCACACAACTCATATGTAATATAAGCTCAAAATTTAAACATTCCAGGCCGACCCAGGAGTGACAACTAACTTGAAAATACCGCAACCACCGCAGAGCATGGCCGTAAGTAGGTAGAGATAAAGATGGGCGGGTAAAGTGTACTAGTTCAGACTAAATTTGGCAGTTGCCGGTTTTTCAGAAAGCACTCTGCCGGGGCAAGCTTAGCTTACAAACTTTTCCTTCCACTTCCGCAGGGGTTGGCATCGTTATCTAGTACCTCCTACAGTCTTAGGAATCGACCCCATCCCAGAAGCCAAGGCGATAACGCCTCTCCCTGATTCCTATTTGAAATGCCGACCTATACACTTTATTGTTATATCTCATCACGCTTAGTAGTTTTAGCACCTTAGCCAAGTACTTGGGAGTATTAGGCTACTATACGTCAGGGATGAATACAGGATTCAAGGATCAAAAATCAAGGAAGTAACATGTCTTTAACTTGGGTGATTATAGGATCATTCTTTCAGCTAGCTTTTTCCGGCTTTCTCTTTATGATGGCCGTCTTTGCCTGGGGCGGCATTGCCAACGGAAAAGATTTATCAACCTTTTCATCCGCGATACTCGCGATTTCTCTATATTTTTTACCTTTTCTTGGGTTACTTTCCACCGGTATTGTTATATATCAATACACCCACAACGGAACAGCCTCCTCTTACTGGTGGTACCTTATGCCTATCGTAGCGGCTATTCTATATGTACTTTATATCAGTGTGATATGGAAAAAATAGAATGATATAAGTTGGCCAGTGAAAATGGCCTAGATCTTTGGGAGGGTTCGATATTGGTACAGTAGAACCCTCAGAGTCAAATACTGTATGCAAATGAGAGGAAGGGAATCACACATCAAGTTAACAGTGCATTCGTTCAGCAATCCCAGATGAGCAATCCAGATGCCTACGACTATTCATGAGTGACGAGTACTAAATATGAGAGGCTGCCCTTGAGCGACTGAACGTTTAGGGAAAATGCCGATTTATCTCAAATGCAACTTTGAAAGTCCCTTTGAAGGCTAGAGGAATCAGCAGAGGCTATACTGCAAGCCTATATCCGACTCGCCCCTCTAAATACGGAGGGCAAGCGACTAGCAACACTTCCTACCCACTATACCCTGCCAACTCCCTCCCAATTTCTCAATACTATTTTTTTCTGGATTTTTATTCAAAGTCATAACCCTCACCCAAACCAGGACTTCTGTACTATTAATCAGAAATAAATGGTTAGCAGAGTAGGCACCAGAAATACTGCCAGTGTGGCGCCTATCTCCAATCCATAGGAATCTGAAGTTTACGCCTTTAAAGTAAACCTACCTACTCTTTAGTCATTACAAGCCGCTGCTCATTTATAAGGTACATCGTATCACCATCCCACCCCAGGTAAGATTGAGCATCATCAAAATCAATGGCTTGTGGAGTATCAGATATCAGCCTCATTTTTCCACTATAGGCTACTTCACCATTTTCATAATATACAACAACATCATACAAACCCTCTGATTTTTTTACTATTGCGTATACACCACCATCGATGCCACCTACCCAAATTGCATGCACAGGAACATCTTTAGGCCTAGTTCTCTCACCTTCCACTTCTTGGGTGCAGGAGGAAAGTGTAAAACTCACCAAAAGAAGAGCTAACCACCTTACAAATAGACTGCGGCTCCTTACCATCAATATACCCCCCTACTTTCAATTGTTAACTTATTATAAGTATAATCCAAGTCTAAAAAATCATCTCGAAGCTCACCAATATACGAGTTAGGCCTAGGATCTATCATTATCGGTGTATCAACTCCGGCTTTTTCTACAGTCTCTTTGGCAAAGTGAATACAACTATAGCTATCTAACTCATATGGCTTACGATTTGGATTATTATTTTGCTTCTTTCTACCCTCAGCATATTCAAGCATAGCCTGATACTTACCTTCAACTTCAATATAAGCCCCTTCAATTCTGCCTGACTGCCCAGACACCCTTGATATAAAAGAAAGCGGCCTCTTCAGTGACCCAAGATCAACCCTATTATTAACCACTAAAGCATCTGGCAAATTTTTAGCCTTAACCACCAACCCCAAATTCTCCGCATCATACCTTCCATATTCATAGTACTTTGTTATTCCATTTTTCCCATTAATAAAAAGTACACCCGCATGACCTAGATACGATAGCTTCTGAGATAGCTTTGGCGTGCTAAAGTTATCAAAATCAAACCAAGGCAGTATATCTACCTTATATCTCGGAACATTCACCCTAATCTTATAGTCTGGAAAAACTATTGGAATTACTACATCCACCCTTAATCTCCTATTAAAAAATTTTCTCAACTCAAAGAAAGAGAACAGTACTACCGGTAAGTTACGGGACCTTAGTTCAAACTTGAATTGCAGTGGCTGACTAAAGGTAATGTATGGGAATTTTACCCCTAGTTTTTTTATGAAAAATCATCGACTCCACATGCCCCACTATAAAAACTACTTCCTGCTTATTAATAGCTAAAATCTAATATACTCACAACAGAAAACAAACGCGAGACTTAATTTTGCTTTATTACAAACAACCGGTACCAACTGCGCATGCAACTACAATCAACCCAACCTCAAGCAATCAATACACAGTAAACCACCCCCTGGAAGGTGCGAGCCGACAGGTCCCTACCGTTCAATCCAAATCCGCAAACCAAGAGACCATGTCCGAGGCTAGCATTAGCAGTAGTCATATTACACCTGATTGCAGGCACTACAGCCCAGGGGTCGAAAGAGAGTATTATTTGACGCATCAAGGGTGTAGATAGGACTAAATTTTTGGCGCCCATTTAACCAAAAGAGAACCGAACTTACCGAGAAGCAGCGATGAATATTGCTTCCATACAGCAGTAAATACCCTCCAGCAAAGCCAAGAGCTTTAATTATTAGCTCTTCAAGGCGACCTGCACGGAACTATACTCCTTCCCAAATTCCCAACATAAGTGACACACGCCTACCCACAAGAAGTTCCAGTGGGCTCAAGTAGTTTAATCCCTGCCTTGGCTGAGTGCTAATTCGAAATAATGCATCGTCAATGCGACTTTTGGGTACCTTGCTAAGCTCCTTTCCTTTTGGAAAGAAACGCCGCAACAGACCATTGGTGTTTGCGCTCAGTCCGCCCCCCAAGAGTGGTAGGGCCTTGCAAAGTATATTTTTCAGTCTAGTTTACGCGCAATCGACTGGTATCCAGAAAACTCACCTCCGTTGCCGGAGGGTTATGGTTTTACAGATGGATTAATATGGCTTCAGTATCTGCTTGATAGCTTTGCTCACTACCCTCTTACTCTTATTTGGGGCTCTGCGAGCAAGCAATAATTTGGATGCTCGCTCAACCAGTGTCACCAGATAGCCACCTCAACCATAAACTGTATCGTCCTCCCAGTGGCCGACCTCGCTATTTTCATCAACAATCGCCGGCCGCTCATCAATATCAATGCGATCTGAGGTAAGCTTTACTCCCATCTCTAAGCTTGTCCGCTTACGATAAGATTTTCCTTTCCTTGGTAGACGCAACCTCCAGTTAAATTAACTGATCCAGCGGTAAATCGTTGAGCAACCAACGGATCTTATACACCACTCAAGCTGCTCCGAACTTGCGCTTTCCCGCTGATGGTCGATTTGCATTTTCATGGCAAAGTCGTGCTTAGTATACTTCAGAACCCCATGCCGTAACTGTAGCGCCTGGCAGTGGTCGCTCTCAGCACAGTAAGGGCTGCAACGATGCAACTCACGATAGATGGTTTTGCTGGATCGATTGAGCTGTTGCGCAATAGCTCAGGCTGAATAGTCCCGTCCATTGAGCACCTCTACCCAGCATCGTTCTCTCAAGGTCAACTGGCTGTTATGGATTCCCATGAGATTTCTGGCCTGCTTGCATGAAAGCTAGCCGACCTACAGCCAGCCCCCTTTTTTACTATTGCTAGGCGCGTCAGTTGTTATGGGGGGCTAGGTAACCCTCTAGCCACATAAATAAATCGAGCCTTATCCTATATTTACCTAGAACTGAACAACACACAGGTATAAATGCAGCAATATTTAGCGAGTGATCAAGAAGACTTGGGATAGCCAGGAGTTAGGCGCTTGAGGAAGGTAAGCGCTCAATAAACCCCACCCTTTGATTCATACGGAAGATTTGCTTCCGTTATGCCTTAAAGATTCCAAGGCAATAAAGCTTCAATATCCTCGACGCTCTGCACACTCGGTAAGTCGGTGTAAACCCGGCGCAGGTAATCATACGGTTCAAGGCCATTAGCTTTGGCGGTTTCGATTAAGCCGTATAGTGTGGCACTGGCTTTGGCGCCTCTCGGCGTATCACTGAACAACCAGTTCTTACGTCCGATCACAAAGGGACGGATGGCATTTTCGGCTGCGTTATTGTCAATATTTAACTGCCCATCTTCGGTGTAGACCGTCAGTTTTTTCCAGTTCTTGTGCAGATACCCAAGCGCTTTTCCAAGGGCGGTCTTCGGTAATACTTTGGGGAGTGTTTTATCGAGCCAGATCCGGATTTTTTCCAGCAAAGGTAGACTTTCTTCTTGGCGGAGACAATATCGTTCACTTGGCCTGAGTCCTTGCCCTTTACGTTCAATGCCGTATAGGTGGCCTATGTAATTGAGAGCGATGTCGGCTTTACTCGGCTGATGATTTTTACCTTTATTTTTTACTTTACCGCCGGCAATCTTTTGCGCTTCGATAAATTTCCGCCGTGCATGCGCCCAGCAGCCGAGATGGGTAATGGATTTTTCATTGCCCACAGCATGATAACCGGCGTAGTCATCGGTTTGTAAAATGCCACACCGATGCGGTGGAAGATTTTTTCCTGCCGGGCGAGAGGTAGCGCATCCTGATATTTGGCAGCAGCTATATGCGCAAGTAAGCCGGGACTGGCATTACTTTTAGGGATCGGCTGTGGTGGGAGTGCTGCCGTTTTTACACAGGATTCACAGGCCTTGCAGGCATATTTTTTACGGACGTGCTCAGGCACCTGGATCTTGGCTGGGATGATATCCAGCTGTTCGCTGATAACTTCACCCATTGCTTGCATCTGGCAACCGCAGCGGCAAATTTTTTCCTCTTCAGACAAATCGTGTTCAATGCGCACACGGGGCAGGTCTTGCGGCAATGGTTTGCGCCCGGCAGATTTCCTGTGCGTGTAAGTCACGGTTTCTGTACTGGGAGTGTCGGGGCTGGCTTCTTCGATTGCGTCATCGGCAAGCGTTTCTGCCTCATTGAAGAGGTTGATCTGACTGGAATCTGCTTTCTCACTGCTACTGCCGAAGCGCTTATTCTGCAGTAACAAGATTTGTTCTTCGAGCAGGCGAATACGCTGCTGCCTGTTTTCTAGCTGTTCGGATTGCTGTCGCAGAAGCGCCTTTAGCGCTTCTGGATCGTCGGGGAGTTGTTCTGCGGCCTCGCTAATCATGCCCGCTATTTTACAACAACTTCAGGTCAGGTTATCGAGTCAAATTGAATCATTTGATGGGGCTTTTGGCTCCAGATATTGAGGCCGTCGAGCAGCTGGTTGAGCTCACGGCCACTGCGTGCAGTGTGAGTTATTTCATCCGCCCACATCCAGTGGAAGCGCTGTTTTTCCAGACGCTTATACCAGACCACAAAGCCGTTGCGCTCCCAGTAAAGCAGCTTGATTTTATCGCGGTTGCGATTACAGAATACAAAGAGTGCCTCCAGAGCCGGCGACAGCGCCATTTCCTGCTCAACCAGTGCTGCCAGGCCATCAATCGATTTACGCATATCGACGGGCTCCATATACAAATACGCTTGCGCTGATTGTTTTGGGCGCAGCATTAATGCTGCTCCCGTAGAAGACGCCAAAGCACTGGCAAGGTGTGTTCCAGTTCAGATGTTGGTAGTTGTATCTGAATATTACCCGGCAAAGTCATGACCATTGAAGTTTGAGAAGGCGGCATTGTTATCGGCATGAGTTTGGCTGTATTTTTGCTCTGCTTGCTACGCCAATAGGTGAAGGTACTGAGCTTTAGCTGGTGCTGCTGGCAATAGGCGGCTTGGGAAAGGTCGCTAGCCTTCCACTGGGTTACGTGCTCTTTCCAGAAATCTGATTTGCTTTGCTGGGTCATGCGTATCTCCTGATCATTAAAAATCAGGAGCATATCTGGATGGATTTCAGAGTTTTAGATGGGGTTTGTTGAGCGCTTACTGAGGAAGCGCAAAAGTAGATAGTCACAGATGGAATACATGGACTCATCAGGCTGCCGAAAAGATAGAGAAGGGCCAAATGGAAACACAAACAAAAAAGCCCGGCATAAGCCGGGCTTTTAGAAGATGGCGGTGAGGGAGGGATTCGAACCCTCGATGCCTTTCGACATACACACTTTCCAGGCGTGCTCCTTCGGCCACTCGGACACCTCACCAAATTGTCACCCTCTACGAGGGCAATCCGCCTTTCGGCGGGCCTCTCTCTTCAGCGAAATCTTCAAGTAAATCAGGAAGATAGCTGCTGTGTCTTCGAGAGAGCGCGCACTTTACCCAAATGCTTGGGGATGTGCAAGCACTAATGTAAAAAAAATTCTCAGACCGCCAATGGCGGGCTTCCCTGCGCCCCTCTTCGGGGGAACCACAATGGTCGGAGCGGCGCAGTGGCCTTTGCCGACGAACCCCGTGCTCAGCGCGGCCTGGTATCGCGACCGAGCCACCCCGCGCGGCAATAATAGATCCAGACCGTCACTATATAACCACTAGCTATCAATTTCTGCCACAGGCGCCTATCGCTGTAAATAAGACATCCAAATTCTCCTACAGGTATATGGCGGCAACAGGAACAGCACAATGTTATCTGCTGAGCTTTCACGGTAAGGCGCCCTGGGCGCTCCCTGCTCTTTTTGGAGGGAATAGAGAGTCGCCCTCGCCGCGCCTTCACCCTGTGGGAATAGCCAGTCACTCAGCCATCTCGGGAAGCGGCGAGCATTCTGGCTCGGGCATTTGCACCCCCGGCCCAGAGTCTGCTGAAGATACCCGCAGTCACAATAAAAAAATCACTTGCGCATACAGTTTTTTCGCATTCTGTTCCTCGGAGGAGTAAACTGCGCTGTTGAGGTCACAGCGTGGCTATACGGCGGACGGGGAAATCGGAGCCAACCTGTCGCCAACACGCAAGGTGTTCACTTTCTGCTCAAATGGATAAAGAACAATACAAATGCAGGATCAGCTTGAGGAGTGCCCGGGGCGAAATATCAATCCCCGCTACTCCACTTATTTCCGCACCCTGATTTTATTTGCCGCCGCCGGCACCCTGGCATATTCGGTGAATTGGTCGGCGCCCTGGCAATTGGACAAGCTGATTATCCTCGGATCTGCGGCCTTTATCGTAGCTTACAGCGCCCTCGCCCAGTTTATTCTGTATAAGACCCGCAACAAGAAGGCGTCAAATACCCGCCGCTGCCTGTCTTTCCTCGATACCGTGCTGATCGGCATCACCATCTCCCTAACCAACTTCACCATGCTGCCCTCACTGCTCTTGGTGACCATGGTGCAATTGAACGCCCTCACCGGGGGCGGCGGTCGCAGTTGGTTTGAGCACAATACCGGGCTGTTGGTAGGGGTCGTTATCGGTTACCTGATGTACGAGCCCTCCCTGCTGGTCAGCGCTGACCTCACCATCAGTACCGTGAGTCTGATCTGTATCCTCGCCTACCTCTGCGCTTACGCCTTCTTTACGCACCGCCAGATTGGCCAGCTGAAAGAAGAGAACCACGCCCTGATGATGGAGCAGCGCGTCAGCAAGGTCCGCTCCTACAAGCTGTCCAAGTACCTGCCGCAAAAGCTGTGGCGCTCTGTGACCACCGGGGATGAAGAGGCCCTGGTGACCCAGCGCAAGCTCCTGACCGTGTTCTTTTCAGATATCAAAGATTTCAGCCAGCTCACCGAGGAGTTGGAGGCGGAGACTTTTACCCACCTGCTCAACAACTACCTGTCCGAAATGGCACGCATAGCCGGGCAGTACGGCGGCACCATCGATAAGTTTATCGGCGATGCGGTGATGGTTGTATTTGGGGATGATGAGAGCAAGGGGCCAAAATCCGATGCCCTGCGCTGTGTGGCGATGGCGCTAGCTATGCGCAAGCGCGTGCGCGAAATGAAGCAGGAGTGGTACAACAAGGGAATCTCCCGGCCGCTACAGGTGCGGATGGGTATCAATACCGGCTACTGCACCGTGGGCATTTTTGGCACCGCCAACTACCAGTCCTATACGGTGATGGGCACCCACGTTAATCTTGCCGCCCGCTTGGAGGGCGCAGCCCAGCCGGGAGAGATCCTGATCAGCCACGAGACCTGGGCGATGATCAAGCACACGGTGATGTGCCGGGACAAGGGGCATATTACCGTGAAAGGTATCAGCACCCCGGTGAAGGTCTACCAGGTATCTGATCTACGCAAGAACCTCGGTGGCCAGCAGAGCTACCTGGAGGAGCACGCACCCGGCTTCTCTATGCATTTAGACCTGGATAAGATCCGCAACTACGACAAGGAAAAAGTCTTACAGTCCCTGCAAAAAGCGGCATCCAACCTAAAGAGCAAAGTGATTATCTGATCCGATCAAGGTGCGTAGGCGCAACGGGCTACATTGTCGTATGCATACGCACCGCCAGATTCCCCATAATCCACACCGTCCCCAAAACAATAATCGCCAGAATTAAGCTGGAGAAAAGGATTAACGCCAGGTTATCCCGCTGTTCCCGCTGGGTGGTGACATGCAAGAAATATTTCAACTGCACCAACAGCTGCGCAATCCCCAGTAGGGCAACGAGAATCAAAACACCTTTCTGCTCCCGCCCAATCGTCAGCACGGCGGCGAACGCGGCCAGGGTGAGCACAATCGAGAGAATATAACCGGTGAGATACAGGCGCAGCTGCTGCGCAAAAGTCAGTTCTTTAGCCATAAACCCACCCGCCGAAATACACCACAGAGAAGATTCCGATCCAGATCACATCGAGGAAGTGCCAAAACAGCGCCAGGCGCAGGAAACGCAGCTTTACAATATGGCCCAACCCCATCGTAAATACCTGGACGATCAAGACGATCATCCACAGGCAGCCGAACGCAACATGAAGCCCGTGTAGAGGCACTAAAGAAAAAAAGGCCGACAGGTAGCCGCTGCGCTGCGGCACGCCACCCTTCGCAGCCATACTGGCAAAGTCATGGAGTTCCAGCGCCAGAAAGCCCATCCCCAGCAGCAGGGTTATCAGCACCCAGAAGAGAAAGCTGGCGCGACTGCGCTCATACTTTAGGGCAACTGTCGCGATACCAACGGTCAGACTGCTGGTGAGAAGCAGCAGGGTCTGGGCGAGCAGGCTGGCAAAATCAAACAGCGCCCTCGGGCCCGGCCCGCCCGCAGTGGCGCCCACCATGGTGATATAAATCGCGAATACCACCCCAAAGAAAATCAGGTCACTCATCAGAAATACCCAGAAACCAAAGAGCACCCTGTCCGGGGTTTTATCACTGGCTTCTTGCGCGGGGCTCGCGCCCACACTTTTCGCTGAGGGGGGCGGGGGCATTTAAAGGTCCAACCTCGCATAGCCCTGGTTGCGCGGGGAGTCCTCCAGGTCCCGGGCCACGGGTTCAGTCTTATCAATCAGGGCCAGCCAGGCTTCCATCTCCTGCTCCAATTGGCCGGCGGGAATCCGATATTCCGTTTCTTTGCGGAAAGTGGACGCTATCACCGCAATCAATAGGGTCAGCGCCGAGATCAGGGCGAGCCACCAGATATACCAGACCAGGGCAAACATCAAAATGCCACTGGCAACACACACAATAAATCCGAGGGGATTATTTTTAGGCAGCTCGATATCCCGATAAAATTTAGGTCGCTTGTAGGCCTCGCCGTGCTCCTTGGCCTCAGTAAAAGCATCCCGGTCGGTCACCTTGGGTATCTCAACAAAGTTGTAAGCCGGCACCGGAGCCGGTGTAGCCCACTCCAGCGAGCGGCCATCCCAGGGATCGCCAATGGGGACCCTGCTCTTATCCCTATCCCGAATACTCACCCAGCACTGCACGATCAATGCAATCAGCGCGGCCAGCACGATCATTGCACCGATAAAGGCGATAACCATATAGGGCTTAAAGGTGAGGTCGGCGTAGCTGAAAGAGCGCCGTGGCATACCCAGTAAGCCGGCGCCATAAAGCGGGAAAAATGTCAGCATAAACCCGGCAAACCAGAGGTAGGCCGAACGCTTACCCCACTTATCGTTGAGGCGAAAGCCAAATGCCTTGGGGAACCAATAGTTATACCCGGCCAAAATGCCAAACAGCACGCCGGGAATCAGGACATTGTGGAAGTGAGCCACCAGAAACAGGGTGTTGTGTACCTGGAAATCCACGGTGGGGTTGGCGAGGATAACCCCGGAAAGACCACCGATAACAAATAAAATCAAAAAGCCGATGGCGTAGACCATCGGGGTGGTAAAGCGTATTCGACCGCGATACAGGGTCGCCATCCAGTCGTACACCTTGACCCCGGTCGGCACTGCAATCAGCATTGTCGCGATCCCAAAGGCGATATTGATTGTCGGGCTCTGCCCCATGGTAAAAAAGTGGTGCAACCACACGGTAAAAGACAGGATGGCGATACACATAGTGGCCACCACCAGGGATTTATAGCCGTACAGGGTTTTTGCCGAGTAAGTGGAAAAAACCTCGGAAAAAATACCATAGGCCGGCAGCACCAGCAGGTAGACCTCGGGATGACCAAAAAGCCAAAATAAATTGGCATAGTTCATCATATTGCCGCCGAGATCATTGGTGAACAGATGGAAATCCAGATAGCGGTCCAGGGCCAGCATAAGGGCGGCCACGCTGAGAGGCGGCATTGCAAAAATCATTAGGGTCGATGCACAGAGTACTGTCCAGCAAAACAGCGGCATGCGGAACAAGTGCATACCCGGGGCGCGGCATTTATACAGGGTGACGGTAAAATTAATCCCCGTTAACGTCGTCCCCGCCCCGGAAAATACAATGGCCCATACCCAGTAATCCGGCCCGACCCCAGGGCTGAAATCCGCCCCCGTATAGGGTGGGTAAGCCGACCAGCCGCCAGTAGAAAACTCCCCCACCACCAGCGAGACCATCATAAGCATTCCCGAGGAAACAGTTACCGCTAGGCTGATCTGGTTGAGGAGCGGAAAGGCCACATCGCGGGCGCCAATTTGCAGTGGCATGGCAAAATTAATCAGGCCCACCAAAAAGGGAACTGCGACGAAAAACACCATAATCGTGCCGTGGGTACTGAAAAGCTGGGCAAAGTGGTCCGCATGTAGGAACCCCTCCGGGGCGGCCGCCTGCTGGGCCCGCATAACCATGCCTTCCAGCAGCCCCCGCAGCAGCATCACCACGGCAAAAACAATGTACATAATGCCGATTTTTTTGTGGTCGGTACTGCTCAACCAATCCCGCCAGAGGGTTCCCCAGAACTGGTAGCGGGTTATTAACAGCGGGATTACCGCCATAGCCAAAATCACAATTGAACCCGCCGCACTGGCGACGGCTTCACTGATCGAGGGCTGCTCCAGAAATTTACTAAATACCAGCGAATCTCCACTGAGTTTGCCCAACCAGCCGTAATCCAGATTGTTCATGGGCGCGCACCCTCAGCATCACTGTCATCGCGTCCAAACGCCCTGGTGCCGGGCTGTTCTTCGGTACTCAGCGGTTGACCAGAGTGATAGCGCATCACTATTTGCTGAAAAATCCCGCTATCCGGCAAATTAAAGTACAGTGTATTCGCCGGCATCTGGCGATTGCCGAGGGCCTTGTAGGCCTGCTTTTTCGTGCCCCGCTGCGCCAGGCGGTTATAATTGTCACTGTTGAGCTCAATCCCCGCAGATCGCACTGTCTGCACCCAGGTGTCAAAGCGATCCTCGGTCACAACCTCGACAGCAAAATTCTGTTCTACAAATCCCTCGCCGCTATATTGAGTATTTTCCCCCCGGGTAGCGCCAGTTTGCGTGCCGATAAAATTGAGTTTTGTGGTCATACCCGGCATCACATAAATTTGCCCAACCAGCGCAGAAATAAGAAATGACTGCATTACCGTATCACTGGTCAGAGTCATCGATATCGGTGTGTGTACCGGCACCACTAATTCGCCCACCGTCGCAATATCCAGTTCCGGGTAAATAAATAACCATTTCCAGTCCAGGCCAACCACTTGTATTTTGACCGGGGAAACAACCCCCTGAATTTCCTCGTAGGGGTCGAGACGCGCTGTCGCGCGCCAGAGCATAATTGACAGCACCGTAATGATAAGAAAGGGGATACCCCACATAATCACTTCCAGCGGGCCATAGGTCTCCCACTTTGGTGCGTAAAATCCACGACTTTTCTTTCTGCGATACTTGATCAGAATCACCGGCACCAAAATAAAAACGGGCAGCACCGCGACCATGGTGAGCGCCATAGCCCAAAAAAAATGCACCTTTTGCTCTTCTGCCACCGGGCCCAGTGGCATCAAAAAGGTTTCAGTGGCAAGGGCCGAAGGGGGGATAAATAGTATTGAGAGAAAAATGGGCAGGGGCAACAACCTGCGCAGAGACACTCGCCAAAAAACCACAGGGTCTTTTACAGTACAATCCATGGTAAAGCCTACCGACAAAAGTCATGAGCCGGCCCCTATTCCAGCTAAGGCTGCAAATTCCATTGCGAAGCGCTGGGCGCGCACGAATACCCCGTCAATAAGTTGTCTCAACAGAGCCGTGAAATATCAAGTTTCTATTGTCTTAAAATAGTAAAAACGGCACTCAATTATAAAACATCACTGCCGGACATGGTGTTAATCATAACCTCTACAAATTCGTGCAGGTCTTTCGCGCTGGGATGGCGCAGCTCGTTCCCGGAATATTTATATAAGAAAGTGTCCGACTGGGCAGACCAGTACACTTCATCACTGGGTACTGAGTACAGGCGTGTTTCCACTACTGCCACGGGGGTATTGCGATTATTGGGGTGGATGTGCTTCAACGCCAATAACTGGGTAACCAGTAAAGTGTTAAAACCTCTCTCTCTGAGTAACGGCATAATGTCACTCATCGAAGGAATGCCGTCGATAGAGCCCAAGCCACCCCAGGAGTGGGCGTCGATACCGGACGCCTGCAATTGTGCGACCCATTCATTTTCAACCCGTCCACCCAGCAGTGGTCTGGGCACCAGGGTGTAAGCGAGCACCAGGGTTTTGCCTAAATGCTGCCCACTGATATACGGCGATTGCCAAACTCGATTGACAACCGTGCTGGCGGCAGTCCAGCCCCACAAAAAAGAGATAACTGAAAGACAGAAAAACAAACGGGTCAGTCGAGAAAGCGAAGTTTTCGCTGGGAGGCCTTGCATCAATTCCTGCTCCTCTAATAAAACCAAACTTTAATCAGGAGAGATTAAAAGGTCATTCGTGTCGTCCACTGAGTGCGTATCAGCGATCCTCGATCGCCATTTTTGTCCTCTCTGGAGCCGTATAAAACTTCAATACCCGTCAACCAGCGCGGAAATGGTGCCCAAACCAAATTAATACTCCGATATTGGGTTTCTTTGTAAGCAATACCGGGCTGGAAATCCAAATTGTCCTGTCGCACCCTGCCGTAAGTGGCCACGCTGTATAAACAGGGGGTCCACCAGTGCTGGTAGCCGACATACCAAGCCGAGGTCTTGAGGGCCTCCAGTGAGTTGTCCGCAACATTGTAGGCAGCATCGGGCGGTGCATCGTTTAACAGGCCGCTGTAGCCCTCGCCAAAGGAGAAAGAATAGGTGAGCAGGTCCTTGGACAGCGCCCCCGGCATATCAAATGTGCCGCTCAGGTTGAGCCCCCAGCCGGTGGTGGATACCGCTGAGTCCGGATCGCCACTAGCGCGCAAATCTCGCAGTAACAGGCCGGTCTGGAAGTGGTATTTTTCCGTTTCGGACACCAGGACAAAAACCGCATCAGGCCACTTGCCCACCTCGACAACATCTATCGTCTCCCCGTCCACTATCTCATCTTCAAAAATCTGCGAGTCCGGTGCCTCCAGGGCTACCTTGAACTGATATTGGGGGCCGTATTTTTTGTGCCAACGCACCATCGGGTGACGCAACCCGATAACGGAATTGGGCCCCTGGAAATCCAGGGTGTTGGGGATTGCCACCACGTCCGCAAAGGTGGACCAGTCCTGCCCTGCCAGCACACTGCCCCCCCACAGGAAATTACTGACCTGGCCGTAGGCCTTGCGCATACGCGGATTGGGGGTAGTGACACTGGCATCCTGTACAAAATCCATCGAGATCAGGGTGGTAAATTCACGCCCCTCCCAGGGCTGCTTGGTCTCAAATATCAAGCGCGATGTCTGCACGGTAAATTCAGTCTGCCCCTCATCCCCCTCGGCAGCGGTTTTGTCGAAGGCCACAATATCTGCGGGGATAAACTGAGCGGGGCTGATAATGGCATCGGTATCGTAATTAATATCCAGATTGGCATAGCCGCTGATCTTCGCCTTTATCGTCGTCCCCAGCAAAGGAATAGAACCGGGCCACTCCGTTGCCGCATTGGAGATCACATCTTCAATATCGCTTAGCTCACTGACTGCCGGATCGGCGACAGCTCTGGGGGGCGGTAGGGAATGGGGGGGAACCCCCTTGCGAATTTCGTCGATCTGCTGCTGTAAATTGTCGAGATCCTGTGCGGGGACAGGCGCATCAACCGGTTGCTCAGAGATTCTTCCGGAAGAGGCTGGCAGCGCCCGCTGCAACTGTTCAATTTGCCGGCGCAAAACATCGAGGTCTTGCTGCTGGCGTCGGATCTGGGCTTCCTGTTCCTTGAGCTGCTTCTGTTGGGCCTCTATCACCGGCATCAGCTTGTCAGATTCCACATAGACTTCGGCACTAGAGAGCTGGGAGAAAAAGAGCTGAGTTAAACCGATCACCACAGCAGGGATCACTGGTGATTGCGCATTAGTATCCATCTAACATCCTTAACGCTACATCCTGTAGGGTCAGCCAACCAAACCGTGTTGAGGCCCTAGGCGGTCCCTGCCAGCCCCGCAGGGCGGACTTGTGCAGAGACTCCCTAGAAAGCGTAGCTTAAGAGAGGGGGATACCAGCTCGGGAATAAAGGGAAACGCCACTAGCAGACCTCCAGTGGCGTTCTATTGAGAGAGTTTTACTGGCGCGCGAAGCGGGGCGGTAGGGGCTGTTCGATAAGGGTCGATCGCAGCGGGTTAATATCCAGGCCACCGCGCCGTGTATAGCGGGCACACACTGTCAATTCGGTAAAGTCCGCGAGCTTTTTCAGGTCGCAAAAAATTCGCTCCACACAGTGTTCGTGAAAGTCCTGATGCTCGCGGAAAGAAACGATATAAGCCAGCAGCGCCTCGCGCTTTAGTGCCGGGCCCTTGTACGCTATGACAACGGTAGCCCAGTCCGGCTGGCCAGTTACCGGACAATTGCTGCGCAGCAAGTGGCTGTAAAGTGTTTCGCTGACATCCTCCTCTGCCTTTTCGAGCGCTAGCAGTGCCGGGGCCGGCTGGTACTCACTCACCTCGATATCGAGATGGTCGAGACAATGCCCCTCCGGCTTTCCAATTGCCAGGGCTCCATCTTCCACATTCATCAAGGTGACGCCAACACTCGCGCCCACCGCCGCACCCAGATCGCGGGCCAGGGTATCCTGCACAAGGCGCCAGGACTCAAACTTGCTCTGATTAAAAGAGTTTAAATACAACTTGAAAGACTTGGACTCCACCATACAGGGGCTCTCCGCAGGAAAGCTAAAGCGCACGACCGCGACCTGTGGCTTGCCCTTGGGGTTGAGCCAGGAGAGTTCAAAACCCCACCATTCGTCCTCGCCAAAAAAAGGCAGTGCGCCGGCGGAGAGCCCCAGTTGCGCGCGGGATACCGAGCGCTGGATCGGGTGGAGTAACTCGGGGTTGTAAGTGGATTCGTAGGTGGTTTCCTGCCCCAGGGGCAGGTTTTGCCAGTCTTCTCTAGTCATAAATTTCTCAGTGTCTGAGGCGCTTGCCGTGGCTCATCAGGTATAGCCCCCAAGATGCCAGAAGCGCAATAAATACCAGGACGCCGAAAAATGCCCCGGTAACATCAATATCGGAAACACCTAAAATGCCGTAGCGAAAGGAGTTCACCATATAAAGTATTGGGTTGAGTTTCGATAGTCCCTGCCAAAATGGCGACAGCAGCTCGATAGAGTAAAACACTCCGCCCAGATAAGTGAGGGGTGTTAATACAAACGTCGGAATAATGGAGATCGCATCAAAACTATTGGCAAAGATCGCATTGATAAAACCCGCCAGGGAAAATAGTGTCGCGGTCAGGAATACGATCGCTACGGTCACAAAAATATGCTCAACCGTAAGCGAGGTAAAAAACATCGCCACCAGAGTGACAATCAACCCCACCATCAATCCCCGCGATACGCCCCCGAGAACGTAGCCCGCCATAATCACCCAGTTGGGTGTCGGTGAAACCAGCAGCTCCTCAACGCTGCGCTGGAATTTCGCGCTGTAAAAAGAGGAGACCACATTGGCATAGGAGTTGGTAATCACCGACATCATAATCAGGCCCGGCACCACGAACTCGATATAGGGGTAGCCGCCCATCTCCCCGATGCGCCGGCCGATCAGCGAGCCAAAAATTACAAAGTACAGCGACATAGTGATGACCGGCGGCACCAGGGTCTGGGGCCAGATACGCATAAAGCGGCGGATTTCCCGCCGGTAGATGGTGCTAAACGATATCCAGATTAATCTGCCCTTCACTCTTCAAGCCCCGACATTTTTTCTTCCGACAACATGGATAGGAACAGCTCTTCCAGGCGGTTGGCGCGGTTGCGCATGCTGGTCACTGTAACACCCTGGCGCTGTAGTGCAGCAAACAGCTCGGTGAGGGACTGCCCCTTTTCGATCGTCACTTCCAGAGAGTGGCTGTCCCGCAGGGTCCCCTCCCAAGCGGACAGGTCCGGGCACTCGGTGAGATATTCTGCACAGTCCAGGATAAAGGTTTCCCGGTTGAGGGTTTTCAGCAGAGATTTTATCGAAGTGTTCTCGACAATCGTGCCCTTGTCGATAATGGCAATATTGCGACAGAGACTCTCCGCCTCCTCCAGGTAGTGGGTAGTGAGAATAATCGTGGTGCCCTGCTGATTAATTTTTTCCAGAAATCTCCACATTGAGCGGCGCAACTCAATGTCCACCCCGGCTGTGGGCTCATCCAGAATCAGCAATTTCGGCTCGTGAATCAGCGCGCGGGCAATCATCAGCCTGCGCTTCATACCGCCGGAAAGCATTCGCGCTTGAGTGGCGCGCTTGTCCCACAAGCCCAGCTGCTTTAAATACTTTTCTGTACGCTCTTCCGCCAGTTTGCGCGGTAAGCCGTAAAACCCACCCTGGGTAACGACAATGTCGAACACTTTTTCAAACTGGCTAAAGTTAAACTCTTGCGGCACGACCCCTAGCAGGCGCTTGGCCGCAGCAAAATCCGCATCGACATCCTCACCAAAAATCGATACTGAGCCGCCGCTTTTGCGCACCAGGGAGCAGATAATACCGATGGTGGTAGATTTCCCCGCGCCATTGGGCCCCAGCAGCGCAAAGAAGTCGCCCGGCTGAACATCAAAGCTGATGCCCTTCAGGGCCTGAAAACTATTGTCATAGGTTTTTTGTAAGTTGTGGATCGATAGCGCAGCGCTCATATCGCACTCCTATTTTGGGGAGCGTTATTCAACGCGCTTGCCCGGGTAATTTCAAGCCGAGGGGGAACTGGGAGTTTCGCACACACGCCACTCGGCGGGGCACAGCGCCACTTGAGAAGCTCCCGAGTGGGAGTCACAGTGTAGACAGTAACAATGACTATACCGGAAAAACAAAAAGCCGCTCGATTGAGCGGCTTTTTATTTTGGAGCGGGAAACCGGGTTCGAACCGGCGACCTCAACCTTGGCAAGGTTGCGCTCTACCAACTGAGCTATTCCCGCTTTTTTTGATTGGCCCGCTAGCACTGCTAGCGGGCCGTATTGGCATCCCCAAGGGGAGTCGAACCCCTGTTACCGCCGTGAAAGGGCGGTGTCCTAGGCCTCTAGACGATGGGGACAGAAACTTGCACTTCGACCTTACAGGTCCGGTGCTGCCATGCTGTCCATGGCAATGCCACTGATTTCTCGGTGGCGATGTTACATGAGTTGACTAGAGATCATCTCATACAACAAAACTGGAGCGGGAAACCGGGTTCGAACCGGCGACCTCAACCTTGGCAAGGTTGCGCTCTACCAACTGAGCTATTCCCGCAATTGACCCGGTAGCATCGCTACCGGGTCGTATTGGCATCCCCAAGGGGAGTCGAACCCCTGTTACCGCCGTGAAAGGGCGGTGTCCTAGGCCTCTAGACGATGGGGACAGAAACTTGCACTTCGACCTTATAGGTCCGGTGCTGCCATGCTGTCCATGGCAATGCCACTGATTTCTCGGTGGCGATGTTGTGCGAGTTGACTAGAGATCATCTCATACAACAAAACTGGAGCGGGAAACCGGGTTCGAACCGGCGACCTCAACCTTGGCAAGGTTGCGCTCTACCAACTGAGCTATTCCCGCAATTGACCCGGCAGCATTGCTACCGGGTCGTATTGGCATCCCCAAGGGGAGTCGAACCCCTGTTACCGCCGTGAAAGGGCGGTGTCCTAGGCCTCTAGACGATGGGGACAGAAACTTGCACTTCGACCTTACAGGTCCGGTGCTGCCATGCTGTCCATGGCAATGCCACTGATTTCTCGGTGGCGTGCTCTCCGAGCTGACTAGAGATCATCTCGCAAAGCGGAAAACTTGGAGCGGGAAACCGGGTTCGAACCGGCGACCTCAACCTTGGCAAGGTTGCGCTCTACCAACTGAGCTATTCCCGCGTGGCATCCCCAAGGGGAGTCGAACCCCTGTTACCGCCGTGAAAGGGCGGTGTCCTAGGCCTCTAGACGATGGGGACCCAGAAACCTTCTGTCGTTTCGCTGTGTCTTAAAACGTTGCTCTGCGTCAGAAGTGGGGCGCATTCTATGGAGCGTGGCCGGACCTGTCAACACTCTTTTGGAATTTTTTTCTTTTATTGTCAGGCACTTACAAAACCCGGCCATTTGAGACAAGCATTTTAGTGTCGCCCCGTACCAATTTCTTCCAGCCCCCGCGCCTCTCTGTGCAGCGCCTCCAGGAAGCGGCGGATACGTTTGCCGTTGGCGCCCAGGTCACTCACCCCCACACGGGAGCTAGAGCGCACATCGACCCGGGAACCGCCCCCGCGCTCCGCACTGACCCGCACAACAATATCGTCACTAAAGCCGAGTAGCGGTGTTTTCGCCACCGCCTCCAGGTGGCCCTGCCCGGGCTTATAGGCAACCACCTGCCAGTCCAGGTCTTTGGCCACCTCAGCTGCGGCCTCGGTGGCGCGGGGCACCGAAAGGTGCAGATGTAAGGGGGTAATATCCGCGTATACATCCGCTTCCCGCTGCAATCGCGCCACCCGCTCCCCGCCGTACTCGGCGCTGTTGTCACCTTTCTGGCGCAGCGCCAATACCGCCTGGTACTGGGGCGGGTTGCGGGTGTCGGTGGTGATATCGTGGATTTTCGGCACCGCAAAATTGCCCTTGCCCACAGTTACCAGGGGAATCGCCAGCGGTATTAACCCGAGCAGCGCCGCCCACAGCGCATTGCTGCGCACCAGCGGCTTGCGCTTGCTCGCCCCCCAGACAAAGACCAGCAGACTCAGCAACGCCAGTGCCAGTGCCGCGCCGCCGGCAAACACAAAGACTTTAAACACCACAGAAAAGTGCAGCAGCCCAAAACGCAGGGCAGCAGCGGCCAGCGCGAGCAGCGCCAACAAGACCCACTGCACCCGCAGCAGCCACTGACTCCCGTGGGACTCGCTCACTCAGCAGCCCCCTCCGCGCCCTCGCCCTCCGCTTCCAACTTCACCGACAGGGAGTTAACGCAGTAGCGCAGCCCCGTATTCGTGGGGCCGTCCTCAAAAACATGGCCGAGATGGGAGTCGCACTTGTTGCAGCGAATCTCCACGCGCTGCATACCGTAGCTGTTGTCGGGCAGCTCCCTCACCACACCGTTGCTATGCTCCGCATCGAAACTGGGCCAGCCGCAGCCGCTCTCAAATTTTGCCCCCGAGTCGAACAGCGCCTCGCCACAGCAGCGACAGCGGTAGACGCCATCGTCAAAAACATCCCAATATTCGCCGCTAAACGGCGCCTCTGTCCCACCTTCACGGCAGACCTCAAACTCCTTGTCTGTAAGCTTATTGCGCCAGTAGTTCTCATCCATCTGTTTTGACATACTCTAGTGTTCCCGTAATCGATTGGGGTTTCCGGTCAGGCATGGCCCAGTGGCAATGCCCCTGTTGATCGGCCCCCAGTTTCCCGCAGGAGTGGTACCTACCACTGGTGGACATTACCCGGTTTGCGCGCACTGAACTCGCGGCCCTGGGCCGCTCCTGCTCTGCAATAGAGCGGTCAAGTCACCATGAAGGACATCAATAAATCAGAAAAACTGCACGGCGTCTGCTACGAGATTCGCGGCCCCGTGATGGAGCAAGCCCAGCGTATGGAGGAGGAGGGCCACCGCATCCTCAAGCTGAATATTGGCAACCCCGCCCCCTTCGGCTTTAACGCCCCCGATGAAATTATCCAGGATGTCATTCACAACCTGTCCCAGGCACAGGGCTACGTCGAGTCCAAAGGGCTATTCGCTGCGCGCAAGGCCATTATGCAAGAGTGTCAGACCCTGGGTATTCCGGGTGTTGAGATTAACGACATTTACCTGGGTAACGGCGTCTCCGAGCTGATTTCCATGAGCACCCAGGCCCTTCTCAACAATGGTGACGAAATGCTGTTGCCAATGCCCAACTACCCCCTGTGGATGGCCGCCACCAATCTCACCGGTGCCAAGCCGGTTCTCTACCGCTGCGATGAGGGGGCCGGTTGGCTGCCGGATATCGAGGATATCAAAGCCAAAATCACCCCCAAAACGCGCGGTATCGTGGTCATCAACCCCAATAATCCCACCGGCGCCGTCTACCCCCGGGAACTGCTTGAGGACATTGTCGAAGTGGCGCGCAGCCACAACCTGGTTATCTTTGCCGATGAAATTTATAGCAAGATTCTCTACGACGATGCGGAATTTACCCCGATGGCCAAGCTGGCCCCGGACGTGCTCTGCCTGAGCTTTAACGGTCTGTCCAAATCCTATCGCCTGGCCGGCTTCCGCTCCGGCTGGATGGTGATCAGCGGTACCAAACACCGCGCCAAAGGCTTTGTCGAGGGGATGGAGATACTCGCCTCCATGCGTCTGTGCGGCAATGTGCCGGCCATGTTCGCAGTGCAAACCGCACTCGGCGGCTACCAGAGTATCAACGACCTGGTCCTGCCCGGCGGGCGCCTGCGCCAGCAGCGCGATATGGCCCACCGCATGCTCAATGACATCCCCGGTGTGAGCTGCGTCAAACCCCAGGGCTCTATCTACTTGTTTCCCAAGCTGCACCTGGATCATCATAAGGTCGAAAATGACGAGCAACTGGTGCTGGACTTCCTGCGCCAGGAAAAAATCCTGTTGGTACAGGGCAGTGCCTTCCACTGGGATGCACCGGACCATCTGCGCATTGTCTTCCTGCCCCGCGCCGACGACCTATCTCACGCAGTCGAACGCCTGGGATACTTTTTGGAGCAATATGCCCGCTGATGTTGGACGATTTACATATTCACGATTTTTACCGGGATGCCGGCAGGGTACTGCTGGCGATGTTTAACCAGTTCCCGGTACCGGCAACCGTCTATGTGGAGGATATTTCCGGCCCCGATTCACCGGATGAATACGGGCTGCACTCCCCCCGCCATTTAGCCTGCCTGGGCTCTATGAGCTGGCTTAAACAGAGCGGCTATATCAGCTTTTCCCAGCTGGTGCGCCAGGAGGCCATGGAGGAGGCGGTACTAACCCACAAGGGCTTTCTGCTCATGATTAACGCCGGTGCCGAATCCGGGCAGAGCAATGCCCAGCTGCTCAACAGCGCCGTGCGCGAGGGATCATCGGGCCAGTTGCAGGCGCTGATGGAGCGCCTGATGCGGGAGTTTGCCGCGCTTTAATGCGCGGCTCTGGCCGGCGCCGCTAGCGGGATTGGCGGCGATATTTAACGTGCAGCATTTTCAGCGCCGCATCCGGGTCCCGATCGGGAAAATCCGGATTTTGTTGCAGCCGCGCGACCACTTCATAACCGCTGTCAGACCCGAGTATTAAATCGCGGAAGTGGGCTTCGCTGTGCCGGGGCGAGTTGATCACCATCAACAGGTCCGCCTCATCGGCGAGACAGGCGGGCAGCTGCCGCAACAGTTTTTCATAGTTCTGACTGACATCGAAGCGGCCTTTTTGTCGTGTCGGCGGATCGACAATGGCCAGATCGAAAGGGCCACGGCGATCGAAGCGCTTAAATTGACGCAGCGCATCAAATTGCAGGAACTGAACCCCCTTAAGTGACAACCCATTGATCTCGTGATTTTCCCGCCCGCGATTTAACACACCGCGATTGACGTCCACATTCACAATTTCAATATCGCCCGCCGCCCGCGCCACCGCAGAAAAGGCGCAGGTAAAGGCGAAAAGATTGAGCATCTTCGCGGATGTTCCATCGCCCCGGGCGCGCACCTGCTGCTCGAGCCAGGCCCTACCCGGCTCAATATCCAGGAAGAAGCCGACATTCTGCCGATCGAACGTGAGAGGGAACTGAAGATCCCCGCGCCGCGCCACCGGGGCGCTAACCGCCTCGCCGCAGTGCCACTGTAAGGGCGCCCCGGGGAGGTAGCGCCGCTGCGCCGCAACTCCCTGATAACCCCGAGCCTGGGCCATCTGCCAGAGTTTTTCACACAGCTCTATTTCGCCGTCGTACTCCTCAAAAAAGGTGACTAATAGAGCGGGAAAAAAACTGTCGACACAGACCTGTTCCAAGCCCGCATAACTGCGACCGCGACCGTGAAAAAAACGGCGGCTGTCACCAGTATTTTGCGCTAATTTATTTTCTACCTGCTCCAGCAGTAACTGCCAATCTGCACTCATCGTTTATTGAATATCCCCGTTACTCAGTGGATAGAGAATGGCATCGCGGTAGCCGGTCACCACTCGAATAAAACCACTCCAGTGTTTATCAAGCTCGGGATCGCCACTGTCGATCAACAGCGGACGCCCCTGTAATTCTGTAATTTTTGTTTTGGTCGCAACCGCGATTAAATGATCGCGCCCGACCTGCCACAGCACACCGGCGGATAATTGTTGGTTGCCCCGGCCAATTAAATGCCCCTGGCCACCGATAGCCGTAAGAATAATTTTCACCGGCCCGCAGTGTTCGGCTATTGCCTGTTCAATTTGCGGCGCACTGACATCCACCTGCAACAACTGTCCATCCAGCAACAGGTCCACCCCCAACAGCGTTCCCGCGCAAGCCAGTTCGCTGAGAATTGCCAGGGTGGTAGAGCCGGGGCCGACGATATACAGGGTCTGCGGGTCCAGCTCTTCCGTAATCTCAGCGGCGATATCTGCAACCGCCAGCTCTTCCACTTCGCGACCGGCATTTTTTACCGCCTGCAAGAAATGGCCCTCCTGGGGCACCAGCAGCTCGCCGTAGTAGCGAGTGGTCACCCGCCCGCTGCGGAAAGACTCCTCGTTAATATCCCGCACTTCGCGCTCGGCGAGATCCACCAGCTGCCCCGCCATCAGGCGCCGCAACACCTCACCGCCGGCTTTAGGGGAAATCGCAAAGCAGGCGGAGTGCATTTTCACTCCGGCGGGAATACCCAGCACCGGGAAGTTGTCCCCCAGGGCGTTGACGATATTCCGCGCGGTGCCGTCACCGCCAATAAAGACGATCAGGTCGGCGCCGCTATCGCGGATAGCGACCGCCGCCCGTTCGGTGTCTTCCGGCGAGGAGGGCGAGCGCTCTGCCGCGCCCACTTCACGCACAGAGAAGCCGAGTTTAGCCGCGATAGCGGCGCCCATATCGCCGGCAAAACACAGGATTTCCAGCGCCTCGGCGTAGGGTTTTAACGCCTCGAGGGCCAGTGCCGCGCGCTGGTTTGCCTGGGGTTCAATGCCCGCCGCCAGTGCTCGCTGCACGGTTTCGGCACCATCGCTGCCCTTGAGCCCCGCCGGGCCACCGATACCGGCCCAGGGGTTGATAATCAGTCCGAGTTTTTTTACCTGCTTACCTAACTGCACGCCAACCCCAGTACTGCCAAACGCTGTTTTTCAATCTCACTCAGAGCCTCTGCGGCGGCGCGGTAGTGATTAAACTCCAGGCGCTCGGGGTATTCCTTGCGCAGCAAATCAAAGGCCTTTTTCATCGGCACCTCGCTCGCTGCGGCCGCGCGCAGGCGGCGATCGTCCGCGCGGGGATCGTATATCTGCAACAGCAAATCCTCGGCCGAATCCGCCGCGATCTCTCTCGGGGTTTCAGTCGGCCGATATTCCGAGGACAGGGGGGCAATGCCCAGCTCCCGGCACAGGGCCTCGCGGATCATACGGGTACCGGCCAGCTTTCCATCCAGGCTGTAACCGGCGATATGCGGCGTGCCCAGATCTACCTGTTCGAGTAACTCGGTATCGATATCCGGTTCGTTTTCCCACACATCCAACACCGTGGTAAAACGCTTATTGCGCTGGATTTCCGCCAACAGGGCGCGGTTGTCCACCACCCCACCCCGGCCGGCGCTGATCAGCACACTGCCGTCGCGCAGCTGCTGCAACTGCTCTGCACCAATCATATGGAAACTGGGATAGGTACCCCCCTTAACCAGCGGCGCGTGCAGGCAGACGATATCCTGGCTCAGCACCTTTTCCAGAGTGCTCGCATCCGGGTTTTCCGGCAACCAGGGATCGTAGACGGCGCAGGAAACCCCGAGGGCGTGCAGGCGCTGCTGCAACAGTCCACCCACATTGCCGCAACCCACTATGCCGAAGCTGCGCCCCTGCCAGTCGATATTCAAAGCCGCCAGAGTGCAAAACACATACTCCACCACGGAGTTGGCATTGCAGCCCGGCGCGGCGCTCCAAAAGATCTCATTGCGCTGCAACCACTGGGTATCCAGGTGATCGGTCCCGATCGTGCAGCTGCCTACAAAGCGCACCCGGGTTCCCTCCAGCAGGCTTTGATCGACCTGGGTGACCGAGCGCACCAGCAGGATATCCGCATCGATTAATTGTTCCCGGCTCAGGGTGCGGCCGTGGTAGCGCTCCAGCGTCCCCAGATCGCCGAAATACTCCTCCAATGCGGGGATATTTTCATCGGCGACGATTTTTAATCCCGCACTCTGTACAGCGCTATCGCTCATGTCAGTTCTCCATCGGCACCGGCGAAGGTGCGTTCAATCTTTTTACTCAGGCCACCGATGCCAAACTCCTCAGCCAGGGCGCGGGCCAGATAGACATCTACCGGTTGCGGGCGCAGATCCGCCAGTTTCACATCCAGGGGCACCCGCTCCTCCAGGCTCGCCAGGCGCTTGGCGAGGCGCAGTTGGTCTGCATATTCCTCTATCCGCGCCACCAGCCCCTTGGCACCGCGAATGGGCAGTGTGACCAGGGTGTCCAGCTGTGTCAGTAGAGTATCTATAGAATCGAATGTCTCCAGCAGACGCGCGGCCGTCTTAGGGCCAACCCCGGGGATACCGGGGATATCGTCGCTGGTGTCCCCCACCAAGGCCAGGTAGTCGGGTATCTGCTCCGGGCGCACCCCGAACTTTGCCTCCAGGGCACCGCTATCCAGGTGCCGATCGCCGGCGAAGTCCCACAGGGATACCGCGCCCCGGGCCAGCAGTTGCCCCAGATCCTTGTCCCGGCTCACCACCACCGGAGCCTGCCGGCGCAGCTTTCGGGTCAGGGTGGCCAATATGTCATCGGCTTCATAGCGCTCGCTGGAGAAACTGGCAATCCCCAGCACCTCGGCCATTTCCCGACACGCCGCCAGCTGAAAAGCCAGGGCCTCATCGGGCAGTGCACGGCTGCATTTATAGTCCGGGTAAATCTCATTGCGAAAACAGCTACCCAGTGATTCGTCGAAGGCGCAGGCAATATAACTGGGTTGCCGCGCCAACATATCCAGCAGGAAGTTGGTAAAACCGTAGACCGCCTCGGTGGCATAGCCACTGCGACTCTGCCAGTTGGGCGGCAGCGCAAAGTAGTATCGAAAGATATATACCGATGCGTCTATGAGGTAGCTTTTCACGAGAGATCCGCCAGGGGAAAATTGTCCCGGTTAAACGGATTGGGGCCACTGAACTCCCGGGCTAGGGCTTCGGCGAACGCACAGGCCCGGGGGTTGGGCCGGGTTTCACAATAGTCCAGAACCTGCTGCCAGATAGCCTGTTTAAACGAATCACTGGGGCCCAAACCACTCTCCAGATTATCGGCACTCACCCGGAACTTAAGACCGCAGGCGCGGGCAAAGATCCACTCCAGGGCCTGGGGTTTAACTTCCACCTGCTCAAACTCCGCCTGCTGCTCGGCGCTGCGGCCATCCGGGGCATACCAGTAGCCGTAATCCGGCAACCGCCGGCGGGCCTCTCCGGCCACGCACCAGTGCGCCACTTCGTGCAGGGCGCTGGCGGCATAGTCCAGGGTAAACTCCACCTGGTGATAGGCTTGGCCCTCTCCGCAAGGTCGGTAATAGGGCTCGCAAAAGCCCCCGCGAAGTCGGGTATTCAGCCCATTGGGGTCTGAAAAACAGTGATCGAAGACTCTGGCGATACGATCAGCCATGGGCTGTTTGGTGGAAACAGGAGCCATTTCTGCAATTGCGACAGGCAAGGCGTTCTCCGGGATACCTCAAAGGCGGGGACTATATCAACGCCGGCGCCCGGATCAAAGCAAAGGCGCCGAGGGGGGTAAAAGGCGCTAGTTGTATTTCCGCAAATCAACATATACCTTTAGGAACAGGGATGCCGCCGAGGGCATGTCCTTCAAGCGTCTCCCCGAGGAGGGAATTAAAGCAATCAAACCCCCTCCTGCCCCAGTCTTCCTTCAGAGGTAGGGCATTCGCTGTCGCACCTTCATCTGAGTGGAGACGGTATACAACCGGCCCTGCAAGGAGGTGCTCCATGACAGACCACAGTACCAATAATGTGGTTGACCTCTTCACCGGCGAGCCTATCGAAACTTCTGCTGACAGGCGCTTTATTCGCCTTTCGCCAGAGCTAGATGGCTTGGAAATGCTCTACTCCAACAACTCCAGCGGCACAGATCTGTATAGCCTGAAAATTTTATGCTGGGGTCTTAAAGCCAATGGCGAGGTCGTAGGCCTCGTTCCCTGGCTCAACACCATAGTGGCCTGTCCCGCTATCAAGGACCCTCTCGACGGGCGCTTTGAGGGCTACTATGACCCCGGCATCGAGGAAATCTTCCATCAACCCCCTATTCACAAGATCGTCGAGTTGGAGACTGCGGCCGAGTACTTTGAATACGAGAGTAATAAAGCTGAGGAAGTGCTCCAGGAAATTCCCGACACCATCGGTACCCACGCGGTGTTTATGGACAAACCACGTGAAAACCTGACGCTGATAGAGGTTATCAGCTGGCGGTTGCACGCCGACGGGGAGATTCACGGCATGCTTATTGACCACGATATCGTTGAAACCACCCCGGTGTTACCGGGAGACCACTGCCTGTACCCCGCACAGGAGAGCGAGGGATTCCGCTACTTTTTCCAACACCATATCGCCAACAAAATTAAATCCGAGGACCCCGAGGCCCTGGCCGCGATCGCAGCTCTGGTGACAGCACCCTGATCCACAGGGCCCGCCAGGCTTTTCATGCAAAAAACTCCCAGCCCCGCCAGTGGCGGGGGCTGGAGCGTTTATGACCCGCTATTCCGCTTTTTTAATCCAGTAGACGAACTCGTCGTTTTCCTCGGCGTGCTGTACCAGTTCATAGCCCAGAAATTGACAGAACTTGGGTACATCCCGCTGAGTAGAGGGGTCGGTGGCAACCATTTTCAACACTTCACCCTCGGCGACTTTACGCACCGCTGAGTGCAGCATCATGACGGGTTCCGGGCACAAGAGGCCGCGGGCATCTAGGGTGTGATCTGACTTCATAAGCGCCATTGTGCGCAATTTTGCCGCTGCCGTCATCACTGGGTACAGCAGCGCTGCCCGGTAATTCACCGTCACCCGCACTAAAATCCTCTGAGGCTAAGGCAATTTGAGCAGGCAATGATTTACGTGCTGATTGAGCGGGAAATCGCCGCAGAGATGCAGGGCAGCTATGAAGAGGCCGCCCGCAAGATTCTCACCCACGCCTACCGCACCGTGGGTTTTATTGAGGGGCAGACCTATATCGAGAAGGGCAATCCCCTGCGGCGCTTCACCCTCTCCAAGTGGCAATCGGAGCTGCACTGGCAACACTGGTATACCAGCGAGGAGCGCCGCGCACAGATGGCGCTCCTCAACCCGCTGATGATGCGGGAGGAGCGCATTACTATTCTGGAGACCGCGGCATAAACCGGGCGGCCAACTCCACTGCCGTTTGCCAGTGCTGAAGCTGGCTAAAGCCACTGGCGCGACGGGGCTTGAAGTCGTGATCGCCGTCCTCCAGCCACTCGATTCCGACCCTATCCGACAGGCCGTAGCCCTCCACTTCGGCCCGGTTGCCCAATGGGTCCCGGTCCCCCTGAATCACCAGGGTCGGGCAGCGTATATCCAGCAAGTGTGCAGTTCGCAGTTTTTCCGGCTTGCCCTGGGGGTGGAATGGATACCCCAGACATACGGCACCGGCAATCGCCTTCTGCCCCCAGTACTCATCCGCCAATAGACTCGCCACTCGCCCGCCCATGGACTTACCACCGATAAACAGGGGTAGCCCGGGGCCGAACTGATCAATTTGCTCGCGGAACGACTCTTGCAGCTGCGGCATGGTATTGGGTGGGCGCTTACTGCCACCAGTGCGCCGCTGCGCCATATAGGGGAACTCAAAGCGCGCGACCTCGACGCCCCGCTCACACAACCCCTGCGCCAGAAACTGCATAAACTCACTGTCCATCGGCGCCCCGGCGCCGTGGGCAAACAGAAAGCGCGCGCGGGGTTTATCCGGGCGATCGATTAAACATTCAGACATCGGCCGGCAGGTCCTCAGCCAGGACCAAGTTGACGGTCTCTTCATCGGGCTCAAACCAGATCACCACCTGCCCGGATTGCAGCTGGCGGCGCAGGCTGGCGACCTTGTCCACCAGCTCCACCTCGCGCTCACCGTACTCGGTGCCCTCGCGGGTGGCGTATTCCTCCAGCAGGTTTTGCAGGGTCTCGGTATCCAGTTGTTCGAAGGGAATAATCATACAGCGAAAAATTCAGATAGGTCGGGAGCGGCAATCGCCACTCCCGATATATTACAGTCAATCGAAATCGATCAGGCGTTGGGCTTGCGGAAACGCAGGGTCATACGGTCGCTCTCACCGATGGCGAGGTACTTTTCGCGGTCCTCATCTCCCAGGCGCAGGACCGGCGGCAGAGTCCAAACCCCCTTGGGGTGCTTGGCGGTATCTTTGGGGTTGGCGTTGACTTCGCTGGCCTCTTCGAACTCAAAGCCGGCTTTTTTCGCCAGCTCGATCACGTGCTCCTGAGTCACATAGCCGCTGGACACCATATCCTCCAGGCTGGTACCTGGTTTGGCGCGATGCTCGACAATTCCCAGAACACCGCCGGGTTTCAGCGCGGCAAAAAAGCTGGCGAAAGCTTCATCGGCATAATCGCGATACATCCAGTTGTGTACGTTGCGGAAAGTTACTACGGCATCGGCACTGCCTGCCGGAGCAATCTCGCGACCGGTTTGCGGGGCAAACTCAGTCACAATCACATTTTTATAGGCCTTATCATTGGCAGCCAGCTTCGCTTTGAAGTTCTTCAGAGAGCGTTTGTAGTAGTCGGACTCACTATTCTCAGGGAAGTGCGCCGCATATAAGGTCCCTTCCTTGCTCAGGTAGGGGCCCAGGATTTCGGTATACCAACCGCCGCCGGGGGTAATTTCCACCACCGTCATATCCGGCTCAATACCCATAAAGGTCAGGGTCTTCACCGGGTTGCGATACTGGTCCCGCGCAACGTAATCCTTGCTGCGGTGATCCCCTTTAATAACGGCAGAAAAATCGGCAGCCTGGGCAGTGCCGGCCAAAGCCAGGGCTCCGGCCAGAGCCAGCAGGGATTTCTTAAAATTGCTCGTCATAGTTCTTCCTGTGTTGTTATCGTTGGTCCAACTTGGTTTGCACACTATCGATCTTATCCTGTATGGATTGCTCGCGGTCGATACGGGTTCCCAGTTTCAGGCTGGAACTGATCCGCTCGGCGCCCATTTGATGTACCCGCTCGTGGCACTCTTTAACCGCCGCCATCACCTTATCCCAGTCCCCCTCGATATTGGTACCGTAGGCGTGCAGGCGATAGGAGAGTCCGGCGGCCTCCAGCACCCGCTCGCATTCGGCAACGTATTTACTGACGGAGACACCCACGCCGATAGGGATCACACACAAGTCCGCAATCACGTTCATCAACAGTTCCTCGTTAAAATACCGACAAGTAAGCTTCAAAATAACGCTTTTGAGATTGGCCGATAGAGTTATCCGACGAGATCCTATTACAATGTCAGCTCAACGTCTCTCGTGAAGCAAAGGAACTTTATATGCAACAGCACTTCGTTATCTCCATGATCTCTGATGATAAGCCCGGTGTCGTGGAAAAGCTTTCAGCAGTTATCGCAGATAACGGCGGCAACTGGGAAGACAGCCATATGGCCCACTTCGCCGGTAAGTTTGCCGGAATCCTGCGCGTAGTAGCGCCCGCAGATAAAAGCCAAGCACTGAAAGAGGCGCTACTGGCCCTGGCTGACGCCGGCTACAATCTGATGATCGAAGATGCCATCGCCGTATCCGCCAAACCCCAACAAACACTGACCCTAAAACTGGTGGGCAACGACCGCCCCGGTATAGTGCGCGAGATATCCCGCGCCCTCACCGCCCACCATATCAATATGGAGCAGCTGGAAACCTCCTACGGCAGCACCCCCTGGAGCGGTGAGCCCCTGTTCAACGCCGAGTGTACGATCAGCGTGGCCGAGGATATGGATCTGGATGGCCTGCGCGATGACCTCGATCAAATCGCCAATGAACTGGGGGTCGAAATCGATTGCGAGGAGATCGCCACCCCCATCTAATTGTGGAATAATCCGCAGCCGTACCGGGTCGGGCGCCACTGCCCGACCCGACTAGAAGTCTCTCCAGCGCAAACGCCACTCCATGTTCAAAATTGTTTTATACCAACCCGAAATAGCGCCAAATACCGGCAATATTATTCGACTTTGCGCCAATACTGGCGCCGAGCTGCACCTTATCGAACCCCTGGGTTTCGATATGGACGACAAGCGCCTGCGCCGCGCCGGCCTCGACTACAGCGAGTACAGCCGCGTGGTGCGCCACAGGGACTGGCAGTCCTTTATCGATAGCGAGCAGCCCGCCCGGGTACTGGCCCTCTCCACCAAGGGGAGCAAAAGCCATACCGAGATCGAGTATCAGGCGGACGACGCCATTGTGTTTGGCCCGGAGACCCGGGGACTGCCCGCAGAGTTCCTGCAAGCCGTCGGGGCCGATAACACCCTGCGTATTCCCATGCGTGCCGAGAGCCGCAGTATCAACCTGTCCAATGCCGCCGCCATCGTGATCTACGAGGCCTGGCGACAACTGGATTTTAGTGGCGCCCTGTCGCAGCAGTAAGAAGTTCACCCTCTATGCAAAGTTCCCAAGCCCCCATAGGACTCTTTTACGGTTCCAGCACCTGCTATACCGAAATGGCTGCGGAAAAAATCCGCCAGTGTATCGGCCCCCAGTGGATTGATATCCACAATGTTGCGGAGGCCGATATCAACCTCGCAGAAGATTACGACTTCTTGCTATTCGGTATTCCCACCTGGGACTACGGCGAGCTGCAAGAGGACTGGGAAAATATCTGGGACGATCTGGCCGCACTGGATCTACACGGCAAAAAGGTCGCACTGTTTGGCCTCGGGGACCAGGAGGGCTACCCCCAGTGGTTCCAGGATGCCCTGGGCTACCTGCACTCGCAGCTGCTGGCCTGCGGCGCCCGCGCTGTGGGCTACTGGCCCGTCGATGGCTATGAGTTTGAAGAGTCCAAAGGGCTGACCGACGATGGCAGCCAATTTGTCGGGCTGGCCCT
This sequence comes from Microbulbifer regidiadema (SeqCode), assembly GCF_052466995.1. Taxonomy (NCBI): domain Bacteria; kingdom Pseudomonadati; phylum Pseudomonadota; class Gammaproteobacteria; order Cellvibrionales; family Microbulbiferaceae; genus Microbulbifer; species Microbulbifer regidiadema (SeqCode). Next base: position 1,730,832 of record NZ_CP174297.1, read on the forward strand.
GGATGAAGAGAGCGAATTCGACCTGAGTGAAGAGCGCATCCAGCGCTGGTGCGCCCAGGTAATGCGCGAGTTTGGCTTGCGGGATGAGGGCTGACGGAAGTCTTATTGTGAGCGAACCGGACAAGAAGTACGCAGAGATCGAATGGCGTGAAGATGGCCAGCCGCTGTCCCGCGCCTACGACGATATCTATTTCTCCAGCGCCTCCGGCCTGGAGGAGAGCCGCTACGTTTTCCTACAGCAAAACGCCCTGGCGGAGCGCTGGCAGCAGCTCGCGGAAAACGACACCTTTACTATCGCCGAAACGGGCTTCGGCACCGGCCTGAACTTCCTCGCCGCCGCCGAACTGTGGCAGAAAACGGCTCCCCAAAGTGCCCGCCTGCACTTTATCTCAGTAGAGAAATTTCCCCTGCGCCCCGACGACCTGCGCAGGGCACTGGATCTCTGGCCACAACTGGCAGAGCTCGCACAAGCGCTGATCGATAACTACCCGCCCCTGCTGGCCAGCGGCATTCACCGGCTGCACTTTGGCCAGATCAGCCTGACCCTGATTATCGGGGAGGCCAGTGAGGCGCTGGAGAGCCTGCGCCTGCACAGGGACGGCGATCGGCAAGTCGATGCCTGGTTTCTGGACGGGTTTGCCCCGGCCAAAAACCCGGATATGTGGACGCCGGAGCTGTTTAACAGCATGGCCGCCCTCAGCCGTGCCAGCGCCACCTTCGCCACATTTACCTGTGCCGGACTGGTTAAGCGCGGGCTCCGCGATGCCGGCTTTTCCCTGCGCAAGGTTCCCGGCTTCGGGCGCAAGCGCGAGATGCTGTGCGGCACTCTAGAGAGCCCGCAGGTAAATGAGGTGCGGGAAACTCCGTGGCACCTGCCCCAGCAAGAGAGCCCCCTCCCTAAAACTGTCGCTATTGTCGGCGCCGGTATTGCCAGCGCCACCACGGCCCGGGCACTGGCAGAGCGCGGCGTTAAAGTACAGGTATTTGAGCGGGGAGAGGAACCGGGCTCCGGTGGCTCCGGGAATGAGCAGGGAATCCTCTACGCCAAACTTTCGCCCAAGCCCGGCCCCAATGGGGACTTCAATCTCCACGCCCTGATGTTTGCCCAGCGCTACTACCGCAACCGCTGCGCCAAAGTGAGCCACTTCAGCGGCCTGCTGCAATTGGCGCAAACTGAACGGGAGCAGCTGTTGCAGAGCCAGGTCGCCGCCACACTGGCAGAGAGCGACGGACAGCAACTGGCAGAGCCCGTCGATGCGCGGACCGCCAGCTCCCTGGCGGGTATCGATCTAACTGTGGGCGGCCTGCACTTCCCCCGCGCCGGGTGGATTGAGCCCCGCAAAGTCTGCGCCACTTTATTGCAGCACCCCAATATCACCTTGCACAGGCACTGCTCCGTGCTGGAGTTGCAGCGCAATGCCGCAAACTGGCGGGTACACACCGCTGGGGAGGCGTTTACGGTCGATGCCGTTGTCCTCTGTGGCGCCAATGATATTCGCCAGTTTGCACCGGCGGCGACCCTCCCCTTGAGGCCGATTCGCGGCCAGGTGTCCCGAGCTAGCGCCACTGAGAACTCCTCGCGCTTGCAAATGGCACTGTGCGGTGAGGGCTATATCACTCCCGCCCACCGGGGCCGTCAGAGTTTTGGTGCCACCTTTAAACTCAAAGAGACTGCAACAGAACTGCGGGATAGCGAGCACAATGAGAACCTACAGACCCTGGCGGGACTGCTGCCGGAAGTAGCGGCAGAGTTTTCACAGCAGGCCCTCGCCGGTCGCGCCGCCCTGCGCGCCGCAACCCCCGACTACCTGCCCCTGGCCGGTCCCATACCCCACTGGGACTCTATCGGCACCACCTACGTCGCCCTGCGCAAGAACCGCAAGCAGTACATTGCCGCACGGGCCGACTATCAGGCGGGACTCTATGTGATGGGAGGTCTGGGCTCCCGGGGCTTTACCTACGCGCCACTGACCGCCGAGGTGCTGGCATCCTGGATGCTGAACGAACCCCTGCCGGTCAGCGCTACCCTCGCCAAAGCCCTGCACCCAGCGCGCTTTGCCATTCGCGATCTGGGGCGAAACCGGGATATCAGCTAGGGGGCGTTTCAGGCGCCCCCTTTGCTGACAGCAGGCTGGCACTGCCGGAACCACAGGCGACGATCGTCTTCATCGCCGCCTCAACACTCACCCCGGGCAGTATTTCCACACACTCCGCCGGCACGTGAAAAACAAACCCGGAGGTGGGTACCGGCGCTGTGGGCACATAGACGGTCATATCCCCGTTGGGGTGCTGAGAGGTGACAATCGCCGTCACCGTCAGGGGATTGTCGGCGCCGTGGATACGGACCTTGGCCACCGGCCCCGCCAGCACTCCCTCACCACCGCCGCCAATAAATTGGATCACCACGTCTTTAATCGTGCTGTAACCCGGTGCCAGACGCCCCAGCCAGTGGTCCACATGGCGGTGCAGCCAGCTGCCCACACTGGTTTTCACCAGCAAACCGATGGCGAAACAGCCCCCGAGAATCAGGGCTATCACCACGAGCCGGGCGAGGGTATCCTTGAACTCCGTATGCGCTTCCAGCCAAATGACAGCGGGAGCAACGAGGTCGCTGACCTGACCGAACAGCCACTGGAATAGCAGAACAAAGATAGCGATAGGCAGTACCACCGCTAGGCCACCTAACAGCGTCAATGTGATAAATGTTTTAATTCTGGTCATAGGTTATTGATGAATCGACTTCTCTTGAACAACTGGATATGGCTATTGCTTGTCGCCCTGCTGGCGCACAGTGCAGCCGCAGAGACACCACTCCAAACAACGCCTTTTTCCATTCTGGAGGAGCGCCAGCGCAATGGGAATCATTTCACCCAGGGGCTTTTCTACGACGGTCAGCGCTGGTGGGAAAGCAGTGGGCTCTACCGCCGCTCCTGGCTCGCGGAGTATACCGACCCCGGTGCCAACCCGGTAAGACGCAAGTGGCTGGCCAGGAATCGCTTCGCCGAGGGGCTCACCGTTCTCGACAATAAGCTCTACTTGCTCACCTACAAAGCGGGAGAAGTTCATGTCTACCAGGCGGACAATCTCCAACACCTGAAGGTTATGCACTATCGGGGCGAAGGCTGGGGCCTCACCAGTAACGGTGAGCAGCTCATTATGAGCAATGGCAGCGGCGAACTGGTTTTCCGCAACCCCGAGACGTTCGAGGCAGTGCGGTATCTCAAAGTTCAAGGCGGCGGCGAGACCTGGTCCAACCTCAATGAATTGGAGTTCGCCGAGGGGCTAATTTGGGCCAATATCTGGCAGGACAAGCGGGTTATCGCCATAGACCCGGAAACTGGCCAAGTGCGCGGTCTTATTGACCTCAGCGCCCTCAACCCCAGCGGCAGAGACCACCCGGATACGGTGGCCAATGGTATCGCCTGGGACAGAGCCAGGAACGGGCTCTGGGTCACCGGCAAATACTGGCAGCAGCTCTACCTTATCCGCCCCGAGGGATTGGGTTTCCAGCGCGGTGCGGCGCCATAACTAATGCCGGTGGGTCACCGTCAGTACACCGCCATCGCGAATATACTCCATTGCAGATAACTGCAATTGCAGGCGGTAACCGTGCCCCCGGCTCTGCAGGCTCACGCCCTCCAGGCCCGCTTCACCGTCGTATAGAATGGTGGATTCCCCGTGTTCATTTTCCCATTGGACATACTCCACTTCCCGCATCCCCGGCAATTCCAGAGTCACAACCGTCAACGCCTCCGGCAGCGGCTGCAATTCGACCTGGGCGACTCCCGAAGCAGTAGCCAGGGAAAATGCCAGCTGGTTTTCCGGCGCGGTCTGCCAGCCCAAGTGGGTATCAGCCACTACAGACTGAACCAGTTTGTGCGGTGGGGTGGCCGTACACCCCAGAAGCCCTGCGGGAACCGTCAACGACAACACAGTTGACAAAATCAATGTGCGCATAGCCCTATCCTTAGCTTGTCGCCGTGATGGCCTGGGATTATAACCCCTGAAATATGTCACGGGCATAAAGCGGCCTATTTCATTCAATTTCAGTGCTCCGCCCTTCAATAACATACCGCACAGCGCCGGGTCGCAAGGTATACTCCGCGCCATGAACTCTCCACAGCATATTCTCGAACACGTCTTCGGCTACACGAACTTCCGCGACCCACAGCAAGCGGTGATCGACACTTTAGTCGCAGGCAATGATGCCCTGGTACTGATGCCCACCGGCGGTGGTAAATCTCTGTGCTACCAGATTCCCGCTCTGGCGCGCCCCGGCTGCGGCGTTGTTATCTCCCCCCTGATCGCCCTGATGCAGGATCAGGTCGAGGCCTTACAGGAAGCCGGCATCCGCGCCGCCTACCTGAATTCATCGCTGGCCTACGACGAAATCCAGGCGATCGAAAGCCAGTTATTGCACGGTGAACTGGACCTTCTGTACCTGGCTCCGGAGCGGCTGTTGCAAGCGCGCACCCTGTCACTCCTCCAGCGGGTGGAGCTCTCGCTATTTGCCATCGATGAAGCCCACTGCGTCTCCCAGTGGGGCCACGATTTTCGCGCCGATTACCTGCAACTCAACTGCCTGCACGAACAGTTCCCCCGGGTGCCTCGTATCGCCCTGACCGCGACGGCGGACAAGCGCACCCGCGCAGAAATTGCCCAGCGCCTGGACCTGGAGGAAGCGCGCCACTTTGTCAGCAGCTTCGACCGCCCCAATATCCAGTACCGCATTGAACCCAAGGACAACCAGCGCCGCCAACTGCTGCAATTTTTACAGAGCGGGCAGCAGGGCAATGCCGGGGTTATTTACTGCCTGTCCCGGGCCAAGGTGGAGAGCACCGCCGAGTGGCTGAACCAACAGGGGTTCACCGCCCTGCCCTATCACGCCGGCCTGCCCGCCGAGACCCGCGCCGAAAACCAGCGCCGCTTTCTGCGGGAAGAGGGGGTGATTGTTGTCGCCACCATCGCCTTTGGCATGGGGATCGACAAGCCGGATGTGCGCTTCGTAGTTCACCTGGACCTGCCCAAGAGTATCGAGGCCTATTATCAGGAAACCGGCCGCGCCGGCCGCGATGGCGAGGCCTCGGTGGCGCTGCTGCTCTACGGTCTCGAGGATGTGGTCAAGATCGGTCAGATGGTGGAGTCCTCCGAGGGCAGCGAGGAGCACAAGCGCCAGGAGCGCAGCCGCCTGAATGCCATGCTCGGCCTGTGTGAAATTACCAGCTGCCGCCGCCAGGCTCTGCTGGACTACTTTGCCGAACCCTTGGACCAGCCCTGCGGCAACTGCGATACCTGCCTGGAGCCGCCCGCCACCTGGGATGCCAGTGAGGCAGCAGTGAAGCTGCTCTCCTGCGTCTATCGCACCGGGCAGCGCTTTGGTGCCAGCCATGTCATCGATGTGCTGCGCGGCTCCGAGAACGAAAAAGTGCGCAAGTTCGCCCACGATCAGCTCTCCACTCACGGTATTGGCAAAGATCTGAGCACTGCCGAGTGGCGGCTGATCGTGCGCCAGCTGATTGTGCGCGGCTACCTCGAAGTGGAGGGGGAATTCCAGGGCCTGAGGCTGACGGAGATCTGTCGGCCACTGCTGCGCCGGGAAGAGACCCTCAGCCTGCGCAAGCTCCCCGCCAAAGCGGCGCGCGCCCAGGGGCGCGACAATCGCAACCTGGATGACCTCACCCCGGAAAACCAAGTGCTCTGGGAGGCCCTGCGCGACTGTCGCAAACAGCTGGCAGAGGAGCGCGGGGTACCGCCCTATGTCGTCTTCCACGATGCAACCCTGCGCGGCATGGTGCAAGCGCACCCACAAACCCGCAGTGAACTGCTGGCGGTCTCCGGGGTTGGCGACAGCAAGCTCGAGCGTTTCGGCGATGCGTTTTTGGCCGTGCTGAGGGATTTCCCCAAACACGAATAACCCCAAGCGGTCGGGAGCTTTTCCCCAAAACACCGAGCTGTGTTACAAAGGGCGCAAAGCAGTAAAACAATAATTGATAAACCCGACTGAGAGAGCACTATGAAAGTTATCGGCCACCTGATTAATGGCACTCTGGTTAACCACACCAGTGCCGCAGGTAACTCCGAGTTCCAGGAAGTGAGCAATCCCTCCACTAACGAGGTTATCGGCCGAGTTGCGCTGGCCTCCAAAGCCACTGTCGAAGAGGCCATTAGCGCAGCTGAAGCCGCCTTTCCCGCCTGGCGCAATCTGCCCACCGCCAAGCGGGTGCGCATTATGTACCGCCTGAGAGACCTCCTACAGGAGAATGCGGCAAAGATTTGCGAACTGATCACCCTGGAGCACGGTAAGGTGCTCGACGATGCCATGGGAGAGTTACAGCGGGGCATCGAAAATATCGAATACGTGTGCTCCGCCCCGGAAATGCTCAAGGGCGAGCACAGCAAAAATGTCGGGCCGGCAATAGATTCCTGGAGTGAATTCCAGCCCTTGGGTGTCTGCGCAGGCATTACCCCCTTTAACTTCCCCGCCATGGTTCCCCTGTGGATGTGGCCCATGGCGATTGCCTGCGGCAACACCTTTGTTCTCAAGCCCTCTGAGCGCACCCCCTCCTCGGCCCTGTTTATCGCGGAACTGGGTATCGAAGCGGGCATCCCCGCTGGCGTTTTAAATGTAGTTAACGGCGGCAAGGAAGCAGTCGACACACTCCTGACCGACAAACGTATCCAAGCGCTCAGCTTTGTCGGCTCCACCCCGGTCGCCGAGTATGTCTACACCACCGGCACCACCCACGGGAAACGAGTACAGGCGTTTGGCGGGGCGAAAAACCACGCGATCGTTATGCCCGATGCCGACCTGGACAATGCCGTCGCCGCCCTGATGGGCGCCGCCTACGGCTCCTGTGGCGAGCGCTGCATGGCCATCTCGGTCGCGGTTGCGGTGGGCGATGACACGGCCAATGCCCTGGTTGAGAAGCTCAAAGGGCAAATCGCTGATCTCAGGGTCGGCGACGGTATGGATAGCCAGAGCGATATGGGGCCATTAGTTACCCGGCAACACCTGCAAAAAGTAGAGCGCTATATTGCCGCCGGTATCAATGAAGGTGCCGAGCTGGTAATCGACGGGCGCAACCAGACCGTTTCCGGCTTTGAGAATGGCAACTACCTGGGCCCCTGCCTATTCGATCGTGTTACCCCGGAAATGTCGATTCACAGCGGGGAAATTTTTGGCCCGGTTCTGTGCGTGATGCGCGTCGAAACCATGCAGGAGGCCATGGATATTATCGATGCCCACGAATACGGCAACGGCACCTGCCTATTCACCCGCGACGGTGAGGCGGCGCGCTATTTCAGCGATAATATTAAAGTCGGTATGGTAGGTATCAACGTGCCCCTGCCGGTACCGGTGGCACACCACAGTTTTGGTGGCTGGAAGCGCTCTCTGTTTGGCGACCTGCACGCCTACGGCCCCGACTCAGTGCGCTTTTATACCAAACGCAAAACCATTACCCAGCGCTGGCCGGCCAGCGGGGTAAGGGAAGGTATTCAGTTCAGCTTTCCCTCTAATCAATAAAGGGCCGAGGCAACCCCAAGCTCAAAGTCAGCAATCCCTCAGAGAGGGCCCGCAGCTCAGCGGGCCCTCTTTTAGCGCCCAGGCCATTAACTCAAAACACTTCCAGCCCGGCTTTCGCCCGCCAATATAATTACCTTTCCAACTCGCTTATAGAAAACATAACCTCCCCCTATAGTCACAAAAACCTATAGGTTTATTTTTTGCGACTCGTCACATTTACTTTATAAAAACAAGGTGAGATTATTTGTTTAGCAATACTTGGAATAATTATTATGAAAAGCACCCTTCTCACCATCGCCCTGGCTTCTGCTCTTGCAGCCAGCAACCCCGCAGCGGCACAGGAAGACGCCTCTTTTAAGCAGTGTAAAAAGTGGCAGCAAAAGGTTGAGAAATTTCGTGAGAAACGAAAAGATGGCGGCTCTGGAGAGCAGATGGAAAAGTGGAAGGACAAGATAAAAAAACTTAGAGAAAAGTTTGAAGATTACAACTGTGAAAAATATAAATACCAACTGTAATCAATAGGTGATCAGTGCAACCGCCCAAAAGCAGTAAATAACTCTCTCCCGCCCCCTGCCAACATTAAAAAACCCCTAAATAAGAAAGGGCGCCGAAGCGCCCTTTTTAGTTGCACGCCCAATTACCAGTGGAAGTTAAACTTGTAGCCTACACCGATGTTGAACGACCAGGGATCAAAGAGATAATCACCACCAAATCTGTGACGATACAGCTCGTTGTCATTGTCGCTGTCATACCATAAAGTATTCACTTCAACATCGGTATCAACGCTATAGTAGATAGCGGCAAGGTTAACCAGCCAGCTGCTATCATGTCCGAAGTTAAAGTCGACACCCACTTGCCAGGTATAACCCCAGCTGTCATTGAGGTTTACACGGCCTCGCTCCCAGGGTACGAATTCGAAATCGTCATCATACCAGCCCCAGTTTCTCAGGCGCTCATCGGTAAAATCAGCGTAGTTAATACCAGCGCCGATATAGGGCTGAACTAAGCAGGAGGGATCCAGGGGATAATAATTCAGATAGAGCGCCGTGAGGTGTGGCTTCCATCTGGCAAAGTCATCCCGACTGTATTGATTCCTAAATTCAGGGTTAAAGCGATATAACCAGGGTCTGCGATCACCTCCCGTATGGCGGTCACCCTGCGTGTAACTCAGGGATACGCTCATATGGTCAGTGGCTCGCCACTCCGCATTAATAAACCAACCCCACTCATCGCTGGGATCAATATTAGTGCGGAATGCACCCCAGTCCTCAATAAACTCATCAGGCCCGGTCAGCCATCTGTCAGCAAAAGTGACATTGTCCGAGTTGGGGGAGACATAGGCTCCGCCAATGCGAACCTTAAACTCCTGAGTTTTGGCTGGGGGTGGAGGGGCATAGCCAGCAGGTCCTGCCGAAGCGACACTAGAGATTGCTAAGGCGAGGGGCGTCATAACGGGGATCAGAATACGCGTCATCTTCATTTGTAGTAACTCCATTGATATTCAGCAGATCAAACAGCAATCAGCCCAATCAATGCTCAGTCTAGTCGCACGAAGTAACGGCCGTATAAAAAACCATCAAATGTTGGCGTATAAAAAAGGATATGTTGTTTTCTGGCAGAAAAATCGCCTTTTGGCGGTTAGTTTTTCCGAAAAAAGTATGATTTTAAAAGTGGCAAGGCGCCTGTTGAAATTCTAGCGGCCAGCAGGGCCACAGTGGCAGGAAAAAATCTAAATTTTTTTAGTAAAAATAGACGACAAGTTACCGCAAAAATTACCGGCGGGGGAAATCTCTATAGATCTCAAATGGCGTAAAAAGAAAGCGGAATAATCCCTCGATAGAGTATTGCTGGAAACAGCGCGACAGGCCCCAGCAGCGGGGCCTCACAAAGGCAAATTACCGTTACTTTTTTCCACCCTGGCATTCAGGGCTTTGCGGTGCCTGCCCCTGCCACTCTTGCGGGTTGTAAGTGTGAAGTGCCAGCGCGTGAATAGGGCCGGCCATCTCCTCAGCGAGAGCGGCGTAGACTTTCTGGTGGCGCTGAACTTTCCTTGCCGAATTGAAAGCTTCACTCACCAAAACGACTCGGAAGTGCATTTCAGAGCCGGCGGGCACATTGTGCATATGGCTCTCACACTCCACTTCAATATGCAGGGGGGAAAATTCTGCGGTCAGTTTTTCTTTTATTGTCTCGGCAAGACTCATCTATTAACTCCTCTATTTACACTACAGCAAGGCGAGCGGCCTAACTGACAACCTTTGCCCGCTGCTTGCGCGCCTCAACAATCGCTTCATAGGCGACCGTAATACTTTTCATCTGATCGTCCGCATGGCGCATAAACTCTTCCGGCAATCCTTTGGAGGCAATTTTATCCGGGTGGTATTCGGCGGCTTTTCTGCGGTAGGCCAGTTTGAGCTCTCTATCGCTGGTCTCCGGAGTGCACCCCAACACGGCGTAATGCCGTTCGAGATCTAGCGCGCTATGCCGCCCTCCCCCTGCGAACTCATTTTGCATCGCGGCAAACAGGGATTCATGCAAGCCCAAATCGATGGGGATACGCCTTAGAATTTCCTCTTCGGCGCTGTGCAACTCGCCATCGACATGGGCAACCGCAAATAAAAGACGGTACACCATCTCCCGCATTGCCTGGTCGCGAACCAATTGGCGATACTGTTTCGCATAGTCGTAAATACTGTACTTATCCGTCTTGGCATTTTCAAAAATACGGATCGCGTGCTTGCGTTCCTCGCTACCCAGGCGGAGGTTATTGCGAATAAACTCTTCAATAAAATCGACTTCCGCTTTGGAAACCCGCCCATCGGCCTTGGCCATTTTTGCCAACATTGAAAACAGTGTGACAATAAAGACGGTCTGCGCCCCATCCCGGCTCAGCGCCTGGGCGGCCTTCCCCAGGCGCTGCTGTAAACTGGAACCAAATGAACTGCCCACCCAGGCCCCCAGCGCCGCACCGATGGGGCCGCCAAACATAAAGCCAAAACCGGCACCTAACCCCGCCCCTAACCAGGACATATTCTCTCCTAGGCGCTGAAAACTGCGCCCGCTATATCAATATCAAATAAGTAAAACGCGCCTATCATACCACGGTCCCCAGCGCCTAAACTTTCCCCTGTGAACAGGTAGTCAAAAGTTTGTAAGGCTGCTGAAATCCCCAATCGATCTTTTGGCACCCCAATTTATCTCGAAACTATCGCTAGCCCCCGGGCCCAATTATGTTTTGAGAGGACAACTCCAATTTAAAGGCAAGCCGGATGACAAGACGGCCAAACGTATTTCTCATAGGCTCCACCTTGGCCCTAGGCGCTATCGCCCTTCTCTTGAGTGGCTGCGAGCAGCGCCAAGGGGATGACCGCAAAAGCTCCGACGCCAACGGGCTACAGCACCGGGACTGGGAAACCATCGTAGAGGTGCTGCTGCATCCCCGCTGCCTCAATTGCCATCAATTGGAGAGGCCGCTAATAAATGAAGGGTTACCCCATGTGCCCCTGGTAGAGCGCGGCCCAGATAATATGGGGGTCGGGGCTATGCGTTGCAACAACTGCCACTCACATAAAAATAATCCGGTCACCGGCGCCCCCGGAGCACCGGGGTGGGTTATGGCACCCATTGAGCTTAACTGGTCACAAAAACCCTCAGCGGAGATCTGCCAGTTGCTGAGCAGCCCCCGCGAAAACGGCGGGCGGTCTCCCGTGAGCCAGTTAGAATTTGTGAGTCACAGCGCTTTGGTATTGTGGGGATGGCACCCTGGAGACAGCCGACAGCCGGTCAACATTTCCCACAGTCAGTTTATCGAGGCTATGAAGGGGTGGATCGCGGCGGGAACCCCCTGCCCGACACTGGAACCTTAAAATATATCAGCGCTTCCCGTGCTATTTGCCAGTGGAAAGGGGTCTGATGGCGGCGGCACTAACCCAAAGCCGGAAACTTGTGCAGCCAATCGCCCCCCCGCCCAACGACATAGAGATCTTCATCGGATGCGGCAACAGCGCCCTCAACCCCAACAACAACCCCCCCTATTTCACGCACCAAGGTTTCGGGCAAGAAGGCAAGTAGAGCCCCATTCATCACCAGGCGGCAGAGAACCCCGTAATCATTGACAACCACCTGTACCTGGCGGGAGAAATCACTCTCCGGCCAGCCATCGCTGCCGATTCCCCGCTCCTCGCCACAAAAGGGCGATATCCTCGGAGCGGCAAAGGGGAAGCGCAACACCTCCGCCAGTGCAACCCCCTCGCGCGCAGATTCAGCGGCTAAGGGGTGATGGGGCCCGGCGGCGATACACATCGCGATAGAGCCGAGTGGACGAACCTCCATTGCCGGGGACAGCTGCCCGAGAACTGCCCCGGTAATCAGGGCCAAGTCTACCTCCCCCCTGGCCAGCATCTTTACGGCCAGGGTCTCATAGGCCGAGGTAAATGACAGTCGCACTCCCGCATATTCACTGGACAACTCGCGATGGATAAACCCACCCCAGGCCAGTTGCAGCATAGTGGGCGCAGCGATTCGACACTCCAGCAGCGCACCCGCACCGCGCACTTCAGTACGGACCTGCCGGGCAATCGCCACCATCTCAACCGCCCGACTTTGCAGCCGGCGCCCCGCATCATTGATTTTTAACTGCTTGCCAATCCGGTCAAATAGGCGGACACCCAGCTCTTCCTCAAGGCGCTTCAAGACCTTACTCAGCCCACCCGGCGTGGCATCCAGCCTATCTGCGGCGCGTTGCAAGTTCTCCGTTGCGGCAATCACCAGAAATTTTTCCAGGGCCTCTATTTCCATAATGGAATCAGTTATCTCTATTATCGAATCGATTGGTTACTAATGTACGCTTAGAATTCCCCGCATCCAAGATCTTAAGTGATGCAAAATCTATGAAAACCATTCTTCTCAGCTGGGCACTGATTATCAGCACGAGCCTGTGCTTCGCCCAGACGCCCGCCGTACAGAGCGACGATTCCATTGGCACCCACGGCATGGCCCTGCTTGCCGTTGACGGGCAAATAATCGCCTCACATATGCCACTCCACGGTGGGCGACACAGCCATCAGGTTATTTTGGGAGTGGAAGTGACAGACCGCAAAGACGTGAACAAGCTTCTACAGCAACATAAGTTAGTCACGCTGCTACCGGAAACATTCTCCCTGAACGCATTGCGCAGTGGAACACTGAATGCCTTTAGCGCCCAGCTATTTAACGGGCATTTTGAGCGGGGGGGAAAACCTGCACTGCAAACTGCTTTCCAGGTCACTACCCGGTTGATGGACAGCCCGTTGGTGCAAAAAGAAAACGGCCACTACCGCTTAATTACCCTTAAAGATATTTCTCTGCTAGTCCACGAAATAGCCTCCACCCCCAGCTTCGACCAGATACTGCTGGTTAGTACCGAGCGAGGCGCACCCGGTAAAATTTACAGCGGCAGCAGCAAGCCGCTCTCTGAAGACAACTGGCCGCAAAGCCTAACTGCGGCAGGTATTCACCTGAAAAAAGAGTTGTATTTTGAGCACCAGGATTTCCAGTAAATGAGTAAGCCAATTCTGGTTATCCAGCACGAAGCAACTGAGGGACCGGGATATATCGGTGACTGGGCTGAACAGCAGCAAATACCGCTCTCTATCCTCAACCCACAGCAGTCACCGCTCCCGCAAAGTGGTTTTAGCGGTGTTATTCTTCTGGGGGGATTGATGAATGTCTGTGACCGCGACAAATACTCCTGGCTTGCCGATGAAATTGCCTGGGTGAAAAACTGTATCGAACAACCGATCCCAATACTGGGTATTTGCCTCGGCGCTCAGATTTTGGCCCATGCTCTGGGAGCAGAAATTCGCCCACTCCCCCGAGAGGAGATGGGCTGGCTGCCGATAAGATCGACTGCGGGCGCAGATTTTAATTTAGGCCATGTATTCCACGCACACAGCTACTACTTTGCCATCCCAGAGGGGGCAAAGTGCCTGGCGGAATCTGACCTATGCCCCCACCAGGCATTTCTGTTCGGCAAAAATGTGCTGGGATTACAATTTCATCTCGAGTGGTCGCCAACAGATATTGCCCGGTTATTCCCCCAACACCTTAAAATCCACGGCACCCCAGAGGCGCTGCATCGCAAAGGGCGCGATTCGCTATTTAAGCTGCTTGACGCGCACTTCACCCGGCCAGCGCTTGCTTGAGGAGAAAGTGGGAGAAGATCAACAGGCTTTATCGCCGGCCGCCGGCCAATAAAGCGGCTGGCTTACTCAGAGCATTTGATCCCACTTTCAAAGCAAACACCGCCGCGCTGGGTGCAGGTTTCAAGCAGTTTTCCCTTCGCCTCGATACGGCTAAAGCCATTTACATGTATGCCTCCCGCCCTTGCATCCTTCATATAACAAGTCCACTTAGGCCGCTCCACCACTGGCAGCGGCTGTACCACCTGGGACTGGGCTTCAATGCTCGCCTGCAACTCCAGAATCACATCCTGTAACTGGTGAATATTTTTTCGCAACCTAGCCACCTCTCTCTCTAAGTCGCGGACATTTTCCGCGCTAGCACTCTGCTTGTGGTCAACGCGCATCTCTTTGCGCAACTGAATCACTTCTTTCTTCAACAGGCGAATTTCTTCCGCTGCTGGATAGTGCTCATGTGCGGAAACTGTAGCGGAGAGGAGGGTAAAAAACAGGATAATCGGGAGACTGCGCATAGACTTACTTCCGGGTAAAGTTCTAATTCAACTGACAAGTTGATGGAGAATATAGCGCAAACAACCTTAACTCAAAATGAATCTTATCGGCCCTCTTATCCAGCACTTCTGTACCAGAAGAAAACCTGACAAGCCTCAAACAGCCCTGCCCCGGACCAATAAAAAAGGGCGAACACTGTTCGCCCTTTACTCGCAGCTGAGAGTTGCCGATTAGCCGCCGGTAAGGCTGCGCACCATACTGATCATCACCCCGGCCGCCACCGCAGAGCCGATAACACCGGCTACGTTGGGACCCATAGCATGCATCAGCAGGAAGTTGTGCGGATTGGATTCCAGCCCCACTTTGTTGGACACCCGCGCCGCCATCGGGACCGCAGAGACGCCGGCAGAGCCAATCAGTGGATTGATTTTATGCTTGCTGAATACATTGATCAGCTTCGCCATCAACACACCTGTCGCAGTGCCAATGGCAAATGCCACAATGCCCAGGGCCAGGATGCCCAGAGTTTTGGGGTCGAGGAACTTGTCTGCCGCCAACTTTGAACCGACCGACAAACCCAGGAAAATCGTGGTGATATTGATCAGGGCATTCTGCGCGGTATCCGATAAGCGCGATACTACACCGCACTCGCGCATCAAGTTACCGAAACAGAACATTCCCAACAGCGGTGCCGCAGCGGGCAGACACAGGGCCACCAAAATAAGCAGCAGCAGCGGGAATGCAATTTTTTCCCGCTTGCTCACATGGCGCAGCTGTACCATTTCAATTTTACGCTCCTGCTCAGTGGTCAGAGCGCGCATAATCGGCGGCTGGATCATAGGGACCAGCGCCATATAGGAATAGGCCGCGACCGCAATAGCCCCCAACAAATCCGGGGCCAACAAACTGGAAACGTAAATTGCCGTGGGGCCGTCGGCGCCACCGATAATACCGATCGCTGCGGCATCGGCGATAGAGAAGTCCATTATTCCCGCTACCGATAGACCCACCGCACCGAGCACCGTGGCAAAAATCCCGAACTGAGCTGCCGCACCGAGAAACAGGGTGCGCGGGTTGGCGAGCAGCGGGCCAAAGTCTGTCATCGCGCCCACCCCCATAAAGATCACCAGCGGGGCAACACCGGAAGCAATAGCCACGGAATAGAAGTTATACAGCATACCGTTGCTGAAACCGGCATCCCGGGCAAACTCCGCCACCTGCACCTGCACCGCTGCCGGCGCACTGGCCAGGGCCTCTTTCAGGGCGGGCAGGCCGGAATTGCTCTCGAGCCCCAGGATCTGGGCCATCTGCGCCCAAATCGCCGTATCCCCCTGGACCAGAGCCGCCTCGGCGGCTGACAGGGCCAGGTCGGCGCCGGGAATATTGGCCAGGATTCCACCAAAGCCGATAGGCACCAATAGCAGGGGCTCAAAATTTTTGCGAATCGCCAGAAACAGCAGGCCCAAGCCTACCAGGATCATAATCAACTGGCCCGATGCCATCTGTGCGACACCGGAGGATTGCCATAGCGTAATTAGATTATCCACGTGTGACTCCTACCTTTGGCTACGCAATGGACAGCAGGACATCACCCACCGCCACGGAATCGCCCTCTTTCACCACCACACTGGTGACGCTACCGGCTCGGGGGGCACTGACGACGGTTTCCATTTTCATCGCCTCCAGCACCAACACGGCCTGCCCCTCAGTCACCCGATCCCCGGGTTTCACCATAACCTTGAAGATATTCCCGGCGAGGGGGGCATTCACCGGCTCACCGCCACTGGCGGGTGCGGAGACAGCACCCGCAGCAACTGCTGGCGCACCGCCGGATAGTGGGGCGACACTGGTCAGGTCGCCGCCATCGGCTACCGTAACGGTATAGCTCTGCCCCTCCACAGTCACGGTATAGACTTCTTCACCTTTGTCGTTCTTAACCGCAGCGCCCTCGTTACCCGTGGGCACGGGTTCAAATGCCTCGGGATTGCCCCGGTTTTGCAGAAATTTCAGGCCGATTTGTGGGAACAACGCATAGGTGAGTACGTCATCGATCTGCCCCTCGCCACCGGTGAGGGACACATCTTGCTCGCCGGCCTTCTCCTGAAGTTCCAGGCTTAACTTGTCCAATTCAGGGGCCAACAGGTCCGCCGGGCGACAAGTCACCGGGTTGGCGCCATCGAGTACCCGAACTTGCAGCTCCTGATTTACCTCTGCGGGAGTCGCCCCATACTCGCCCTTCAAAACAGCAGCTGTCTCTTTGGAGATCGATTTATAGCGCTCTCCGGTCAGCACATTGAGTACCGCCTGGGTGCCCACAATCTGGGAGGTGGGGGTCACCAGTGGGATAAAACCCAGGTCTTCACGCACTCGGGGGATTTCCTCCAGTACCTCATCCAGGCGGTCTCCCGCGCCCTGCTCGCGCAGCTGGTTTTCCATATTGGTGAGCATGCCACCGGGTACCTGGGCCACCAGAATGCGGGAATCCACGCCTCTCAGGGAGCCTTCAAACTTCGCGTACTTCTTGCGCACATCACGGAAGTAGGCGGCAATCTCCTCAAGCAGATTGATATCCAACCCGGTATCCCGCTCGGTGCCCTCTAAAATCGCCACCAGTGCCTCTGTGGGGCTGTGGCCATAGGTCATGGACATAGAGCTAATCGCCGTATCCACATTGTCGATACCCGCTTCAATGCACTTCAGCGCCGTCGCGGTAGACAGGCCGGTAGTGGCGTGGCACTGCATATGGATAGGAATGTCGACGGCGGCCTTAAGGCGTTTTACCAGCTCATAACCTTCATAGGGGCGCAGCAGGCCGGCCATATCTTTGATCGCAATGGAGTCCGCGCCCATATCCTCAATCTGGCGCCCCAAGTCCACCCACAAATCCATCGTGTGTACCGGGCTTACGGTATAGGAGATGGTGCCCTGGGCGTGCTTGTCCTGTTTTTTAACCGCTGCCAGCGCCGTTTTCAGATTGCGCATATCGTTCATCGCATCGAACACGCGGAAAACATCCACCCCATTCACTGCGGCGCGCTCGACAAACTTCTCTACGACATCGTCCGCATAGTGGCGGTAGCCGAGAATATTCTGGCCCCGAAACAGCATCTGCTGGGGTGTATTCGGCATGACCTTTTTCAGCTCGCGGATGCGCTCCCAGGGGTCTTCGCCGAGATAGCGAATGCAGGAATCAAAGGTAGCGCCTCCCCAGGACTCCAGAGACCAGAAACCGACTTTGTCGAGTTTCTCCGCGATCGGCAACATATCGTCTAGTCGCAGTCGGGTAGCAAACAGTGACTGGTGGGCATCGCGCAGAACGACATCGGTAATCCCCAGCGGCTTTTTAACCTCAGTCATGGGTTATCTCTCTCGGCAGAATTATTGAAAATAGTTTGGAAACGATTTTGCGGTTAGCGTCTTTTGCGATGCTGTTCGATCGCTGCTTTTATCACCGCATGTAAACGGGCGTTTTCATCCCCGGCACTGGAGGAAGGCGTGTGGGAGGCGGGCTCCGCTTCGGGAAAATAGCGGGAAATAACTCTGGACATAATGCCGGTGCCGATCACCAGCAACAGCAAAAAAGTAAAAACAATCCCCATACCAAACAGGGTGATATCTAAGCCCTGCTGAAAAAGTGTTTCTTGCACTGTTTGTTCCCCCTAGTACCAGGCAATAAAACCAACCACCCTGGACGGTTTCACCTGTGCCGGCAACACTGTGAATTTACATACCCAATTATTCGGGACTGGCGAAATACCCCCATTGACACTTTGCAGCGCTGTATAAGCCGCCTTTGCACAGTAATCAATTATTTTGCAGATTGAATAAATTCGCCTTGCGCGGCCTCAGTTAACCCCGCCGCCCCAATTTCTGCACACTGGAATCTTATTCCCTAAACCAGCAATTTCAACCGCGTCTGCATCGACCCCATCCCCACAAAAAGCGGATACAGAGGAATAAATTCGACAGTTCCAGAATGCTGATAATTTTCTATTATCAATACAAGTTGCTTTTAAAATCAAATACTTATTGGTTTCAGCAGCAACTGAGGGAAATAAATTTAGCCGCCCAATTTTGCCGTGGGACACCGGTAGAACGAGTTTATTTCTCCTACTTTTCTACCCTGAAGAATGATCGATTTTGCGCCATTACAATAACTTGCTGATAGAATATGCGTTTTCTGGATCAAGATTTACCGCCTAGCTGACTTATGACCAACAAGACACCGACTCCACAACCCAAGATCTACCAGGCACCCATGGAGGGGGTAATCGACCATCATGTGCGCGCACTGCTCTCTGCCATCGGGGGAATCGATGTCTGTGTCACCGAATTTGTGCGCGTCACCCACACCCGCCTACCCCGCAAGGTATTCACCCGCTTGTGCCCCGAAATTGATGAGGGGGCCTGCACTCCGAGCGGCACCCCGGTGCGGCTCCAGCTACTGGGGGGAAACCCCGAAGCCATGGCCATCAATGCAAGTAGGGCTGTTGAGTTTGGCGCCAAAGCCATTGACCTCAATTTTGGCTGCCCCGCCAAGTCGGTCAATAACAGCGACGGCGGTGCCTGCTTGCTACAGAGCCCTCACCGAGTGGAGGCTATTGTCGGGGCGGTTCGCCGCGCTGTCCCGGAAAACATCCCCGTCACCGCAAAAATCCGCCTGGGTTTCAATGATCGCTCTTCCTACCTGGATAACGCCCTGGCCGCAGCGACTGGCGGCGCCAACGAATTGGCGGTGCATGCACGCTCCAAGGTCGATGGTTATAAGCCCCCGGCCTACTGGGAATATATCGGTGAAATCCGCCAGCAGTTGCAAATTCCCATCGTTGCCAACGGAGATATCTGGACACTCGATGAGTTTCGACGCTGCCGGGAAGTCACTGGATGCGAAGCATTTATGTTTGGTCGCAGCCTGTTGGCCAGGCCCGACCTGGGCAGGCAAATAAAAGCCTACTGCGCAGGCGAGCACTATACCGCCATGGGCTGGCGGGAAATTATTGAGATTCTCTGGGGCTACTATCAAACCACTCGAGAGGTTTACCCTTCCAAATACCTCGGCAATCGCATTAAACAATGGCTCGCTTACTTGAAATTAGCGTTCCCCGAGGCTCAATTATTTTTTGACAAAATAAAACGCCTCAGGGAAGCCGAAGAGCTGGATAGCGCATTTTCCGAGGAGCGGAAAATTCAAGCATCGGCCATTGAAGCCGCCTAACGCTTAACATTTGCCCCTCCGCCAGTATCCGGATTGATACTGGCGGAGGCAGGGCCTCAAAGGTCCATTTTGGACTGCCGGCTCAAGTAAGCGGGATTGTAAAACTTCTCTGGCAATTGATGCGCAGTGCTACTTTCGTAGCGCACCCGGGTTTCAGTCGCCGCCTCAATGCTATCCACCAAAACCATCTCCTCCACAAACAGCATTTGATCTCTCAAGCCAGGGACAAAGTGGGCAACTTTGGCCAGTTTGCCAGATTTCAGATAAAGCTCTGCCCGGACAGGAAAGTGGCTTTCAGCATCGAGCCACAGGGTTATTTTTTGGTAACTGGCCCCTTTAGTTTTCGCTTGTAACTGCAACTTATGCGCCAGTTTATCCTGTAGAAACTCACTTGCTACAAACTGCCCCCGATAATCCTGGCTCCAGGTGAGGGTGGCGACATCACCAATGGACGCTCCCCCAAGTAGCCTCTGCATTGGAGTAATACGGATGGGGCGACGGCTGCGAGGCATCAGCAACCAGTAGTTATCTTGCAGCATCAACATCTTTTGCCCTTCCTGCCCTGCGCCTTTAAATACTACCAGGGACTTTCTCTCCGGGCGGGTATAAACATGATAGTAATCCTCACTGTCCAACCGGCCTTTTTTATAGACCTGGATATTGGTAACGACTTTAGCAAAGGCCTCTCCGAGACGGTATGAATCGGCTTTAGCCAGCATACTCTCTATCTGCACAGAGGAAAATTCATGTTTACTTTCACTCGCCATCACCTCGGCAGAGACAAAGGGAGCAAATATCAGCAACAAACCAACAAGCAAACTATTTTTATATACTTTTAATTTACACATAAACCAACGCCTCGGTAATCGGCTTATTGATTCCCTTCCGCGCGGCCAGAAAGGAGGAAAAAACACATATCGCCGCTACCGCTACAGAAATCATCCAAGCCAAATGAATCGAGAAATAAACGGTCAACGGATACCCGGTTGTTTTTCCCGGGGGTGGCGGCATAGTGACATCAAAAACCATCAATCCAGCACTAACCAAGCCCGCCAAAATAATACCCATTACAGCCCCCACCACAGCTAAAACCAACGCCTCCAATATAAAGCCGCTAATCAACTCCGCCTTTGATGCCCCCAATGCCGACAGCGTACCAATTTCCCGGGTTCTCTCCGTAACCGACATGGTCAAGGTATTGAAGAGCGAGACAAAGATAACCAATGCCATTATGACGCCCATCAAACCAAAAATACGGTCATAGAGATTCTTCACTCCCCGGTAGAAAAAAGCGCGCTCTTCCCAAGTCGTAATTTGCAAATCTGGAACTAACGCACTCAGCTTTTCCTGCAAAATTTCGCTCAGATCCAGCTCATAGCCATAAATTGCCATAGTCGAAACCCGCTCGCTATCCAGCAAAAACTGTGCAGACTTAACCGAGATATAGACCTGGCGCTTATCCATATCAGGAACACCTGTTCCAAAGACACCGCTTACCTTAAAGTCCATTGCATTAAGGGCGCCGCTCACGGTAGAGGACATTAAAGTGATGTAGTCCCCTGGTTGTACATTGAGATTCCTGGCGAGATCCTTACCCAGCATAATCTCAGGCTCACTAATCTCCTCACGGCCCGACAAAATACGGCCCTCTGTGAGATTTAGAAAAGGCCCCTTAACCCGGAATTCACTCGACAGTATTCCCTGCCCTAAAAAGATAGAGGACTTCTCACCATTGGAGATTAACCCTTGTAGATAAACCCTGGGCTGCACGGCCTTTACCTTATCCTCCAGCAACAGGCGTTTGCGCAACTCGCTCGCATTATCCAAACCATACTGAAGCGGGAAATCCTCATCGGCAGAGAAATATCCCGGCTGAGTCAAGACCAAATGCCCCTCACTCCGCGCAGCATTTTCTTTAAGGGATTGATAGGTAAACAGACCGAACCCCCCAGAGACCATCAAAGCTGTCACTACGATGGACACAATAGCAACCGTCAGCAGGCTTCTACGGCGGTTGCGCAATAAATTCAATATGGCGATTTTCACGCGACGCATAAAGCACTCTCCTCCTGAATCATACCGTCTTGCAGCTCAATAACTCTATCGCAGTGGCGGGTCATACGGTCATCGTGACTGGCCACAATAAAAGCCGTTTCGTGTTCCCGCCCCAGGGTTTTCATTAAGTCAATAATTTGTTGTGCCGTAACACTATCCAAACTGGCAGTGGGCTCATCGGCAATCACCATCTTAGGTCGATGCACCAGTGCTCGGGCAATTGCCACTCTCTGCTGCTGTCCACCAGAGAGACGATCCGGCCGATATTTGGCAAACCGGGACAATCCCACACAATCCAACATAGCCATGACCCGCCGCCTTACCTCTGCTTCTTTAATGCCATTTAAAAGCAGGGGATAGGCCACATTTTCAAAGGCTGTCATTACTGGCACTAGGTTGAATTTTTGGAATACAAAGCCCAGGTGTGTACGGCGGATTTTCATTGCCTGCTGATAATCTCTAGTCATTACATCACCAGCAAAACACACCTCTCCACGATAATCTTGATCTAATAGTCCACAGATATTTAGCAAAGTACTTTTGCCCGAGCCCGATGGCCCGCACAGCGCCACCATGGTGCCCGCATGGATATGTAGATTCACATCTTTTAGAGCTTGGAGCTGAACCTCTCCGCTGGTGTACGTCTTTTCAATATGGGCGAGTTGTAACATAGATCCTCCCGTCCGCAGCTATTGATCGGAACTCAAATCATCAGCACAGGGGTTTGATATCCCCCGGTCTTGCCCCTCGGTTTTCCAGGCACTGGCCAGCTTTGTATTACCCTCGAGCTCTGCTGCCTGCTGTGCAGCACAATAAATCCAACGGGTAGCATTCGCTGGCATATGCCCCATACGGGAATCACTCATCAACTCGCGATACAGTTCCATTCCCCGATCAAAGGCATTAAAAAATTTAGGGACTGAGGTAAAAGTTTTCGCTGCAATCCCCTTCAACAGTAAATCTTGAGGCATCCCCTGGGAGGAGCGGCCAGGATTTTCCATTTCCTCAAGCATACTGAGTGCCTTATCCATGCGAGCGATACCATTTTCTGCATAGCCCACCTTCTTCCAGGGCAGCCAAGCTTCTTTCGCCATCAATGTCTCACTGGCACCCAAATAAAAAAGTGCGATGGGATCAGCGGGGGCTTCTGCCTGTGCCAATTTAAATGCCTCATAAGACGCTTCCACCGCATCCCCGCCCGACCTGACCGCTTTTTGGTACAAACTTTCCATTTCTGCATCGACTGCGGCAAAGGAGGAAAGGCTCACTCCCAGATTCACAACTAACGCGCCTATCAACTTCTTCATTAGATCTCTCCTTGCGTTTAAGTTAGGAGTAGATTAGCGAGAGTGAAGCTTGTGGTCCTGGCAATGCGATAAATAGTCATTACGTTCGATAGACGGGAATAAGCTGCGCTGAATGGTGCAAAAGTAGAAGTCGATAACAAAAAAGGGGGAAATAGTGTGAGACAAGCTGAAAATAGAACAATCGTACAATTTAATTGCTGCAGAGAGCGGGAGAGCTGGCGCCGGGCACTTTGCCACCCCTCAAGCCAGGCTTTCAAGTACTATGGAGGAGCTTGTCAGTGCAAGAGAAAAAGCTCCCACACTGACAAGTTTAAGTAGAGGTATACAACTATTAGGCAGCCTTTTTGATATGGCTCAGTGCCTCTCCTACTGCCTCACCACGATTATTGGTGGCAATACTGCGCACAATAAATACGTCTCCCTCAACAGCATCAAGGGATACCTTAATATCTACTGACTGGCCAACCAAAGCCAGATTGGCTGCACTTAAGCTGGTTGACGTCAGAACAAAGCGAGCCTCATCCTCTCCAAGCAGGTGCCGCAAAAACAGGCAGCAGGACTTCAGTAGGCATTGAGAGGCAATAGCCACAGGCAGCGCCTTTACCCGATCGAAGTGTCCGAGACACATTTCAGGTGTTACCTGCCCAATAGTTGCGCTTAAACTTTGTTCATCGGCACTTAAGACCTGTACATCAATACTCTCTTTATAGGGGTTAACCCCCTCAGTCACTGGAGAGATATCCTGGATGCCGTCACTGTAAATCCTGTGGAAGGATTTCTCCTTCATTACGTGATAGGTAACATCAAGTCGAGCTACAACGTCACCAGTAGTGTCTATCAGCTCGGCTTCGGCGACGAGTTCTCTTTTGCTGGTAAATACCGCTTTAGCGCGAGCATAAAGATATTCAGGGCGAACTTCTGATACAAAATTATCAAAGGTGATGAGATCCGCCTTGCCAGCCAAGTAGTAATGTTTTGATCTCACCGGGTTCGCCAAGGCGCCGAAACAGGACCCCAAAATAGCTAGATGCCGGCCTATTTCGGAAACATCCATTAGGGTCTTTTCGAAAGTACTCTGACATTGAACCGGCACCTTGGCAATCAGCCAGCCATCAACATCGAAGTGCAAGGACTCTAGTGCAAAGTAAGGCGCTTTAACCTCAATCAGATCCTCAACGCCCTCAACAGAAAGAGCGTAAGATTCCAAGTTAAAAGTATCTAACATAATTAATCCATTAATAGTAGATATAGAGACTTATGCACGAGCATCTCCATTACAGTAAACAGTGACTTATTACCGCAAGAAGAATTTGATACCAAAGTCAAAGGCTCAATTGCCAACGGTTAAAGCGCTCAAAATATTAAATAATTGACACCGATAACCCCCCCTACCGACAAGGCACTGACGCGCCTTTACGAACCGGGAAATTAGTGTGTTATCTATACCTAAAATCTATATCAATCATTTAAGTGAACTATTGCTATATGCAAGTGCGTATTGCCAGTAATTATCCCGACCGCAACTAGAAAAGTAAATTACTACCAATTACACAGGAAAAAGTGTCAATCCGAAGTCAAATTGCAGGTTTACCCTTAGGCGACAACACCTCCCTCCAGACTGATAAACTTGCAGCATTACAATCTAAAGAATAATCTTATGGCTAATCAACGATAAAGCCTTGATCTTCAAGAATGCCCCACCTCAAACTATTCAATGGCTAACAACTCAACTACGCAAGCCATAGAATTTATTTCCAGCCATTAAACTTTAGTTTTACACCATCATAAGACAAGCTCCCCCAACAACCGGAAAAGCTCCTGCATTACAATATTTTTTTAACGTAGAAACGCAAAAGTCACCGTTAAGTTTTTCTATTTCCTGCAAACAAGGTCGTCCATTCAGCGGCGCATAGTTGAACTGCTGTCTATTTTGTTGCAACATCCGAATTAAGCATCGCAGCACTTTTTTCAGGCGGTTATTATGATGCATTGGCAGTGCATCGCTCTGCATCTGTAACACTGACTGACAACCCCA
The DNA here is from genome assembly GCF_052466995.1 of Microbulbifer regidiadema (SeqCode). Classification (NCBI taxonomy): domain Bacteria; kingdom Pseudomonadati; phylum Pseudomonadota; class Gammaproteobacteria; order Cellvibrionales; family Microbulbiferaceae; genus Microbulbifer; species Microbulbifer regidiadema (SeqCode). The sequence goes on from NZ_CP174297.1 coordinate 1,755,640, forward strand.
CTCAGACAACAGCACTTTAGTTGGTAGAGTACAAATCGTGAAAACTGTTGGGATGTTCGGGAGTTATCAAAACATATCTATAATTTTCTGCTCTAGATTTCAAAGAGTGAACGACTCATGATTCAGCTAGCACCAGGTGCAAACACCACATTAGGAGCACCCCAGTGTTCCTGGACACTGAAATGCGAAAACTCCGCATCACTAGGAGAGTACGCAGCTATTGCCCTCTTACCTCTTGATGAGAGACGCAAGTCACAAGGGAAAGCCGCTCTATTTCAAGTATCGCAAGACTGGATGAACTGGAGCGGCAGCCAAGAGCAGATTTGCTGCGATTTACGCCTCGACCAGCTCCCAACCGGTGCCGATAGATTACTTATTGTTGCCTACACATTTTCTGCGGCTGGGCCTATCAGTGCGCTTCAATCTATTCACCTCCAGGTAAACGGGCAAATTGAGCTGCATTTAAACCTCTCGCAAAATGGCGAGTCCGCACTGGTCATTGGTGAATTCTACTGCCGGAATCAGGAGTGGAAGTTCCGCGCTCTCGCGGAGGGATCAGCCTACGGTCTCTCTGCGCTCGGACGCAGAATTGGCCTGGATATCGATGACTCTCACCCTTGTCGGGATTCCCTCTCTCCTCAAACCTCTCCAAGAGCTGGATCAACAGGGACTGGATTTGCGGTAACAAGCACACATATCCTCACCTGTGCACATATTATAGAGGGCTGCAGCGAGATTCATATCGCATCTTTTGAGGGGAAATACCCTGCAGAGGTAGTCGTTGTCGATCAGCGCAATGATTTAGCACTCCTCAGAGTGTCGGAAGCACCTGAATTTAAACCAACCACATTCAGAGAAGAAAAATACTGCAACTTGGGTGAAAGTGTAGTCGCTCTTGGATTTCCCCTCGCCGGCCTAGCCGGTGGTGGTGTACATGCTACTCAAGGGGGCATTTCAGCTCTGTTTGGTCTTCACAATGACACACGATTGCTGCAATTCACCGCCGCTATTCAACCTGGATCAAGTGGCAGCCCCCTCTTTGATTCTGCGGGGCTGGTGCTGGGAATGGTCACCTCAACCGTTCCTGACGCTCAGAATATGAATTTTGCAGTTAAGGCAAGTCTGGCCTTAGAGTTTCTGAGTGCTTGCGACATAAAACCACCCAGCTCTACCCCCGATAAAAATATTTCAACTGCGGAAGTGGCTCGCAAAGCCCAGCAATCACTATGGAGAATTGAGTGCGTGTAATCTAATGTAATGGCCAGAGGTCACTCTAGCTTGAAACTCAAAGTTAGAGACGTTAATTTCCCGGCTGGAAGTACAAAAGAAACATTTCATGGATTGTAATCTAGCCCCCAAAACTCTCTGCGCAAAACTTAAGCGGGGAAATCTCGAGCTTAAAATTGAAGAGGCTGTTCTGCCGCCTGAAAACCTCTTTGGGTTTGCAGAACGCCGAAATCCTAAACGAGCTTTTCTTTTCGTATCAAAAGTACTGGGCCGTCATATACCCGTGCGCCCTTCGGTAATGGCCGCCAGTTTTGACAGACTGGCAGACAAAATTCCCGCTGACCTCCCTGGGCCTGTTCTATTTATCGGCATGGCTGAAACCGCCGTGGGCCTTGGCGCGGGTGTTCACCGTGCATTTAGTGCTTCCCGCTCTGACAGCGTTTATCTTACGAGTACCCGCCACCCCCTCGGTACAGAGCTGTTTACCCGTTTTGAAGAAGAACACAGCCATGCGAGCGCTCACTTACTCCACCTACCCGTAGACCCCAGCATTCGGGAAATGATGCTTCAGGCTCAATCTTTGGTGATGGTAGATGATGAGGCATCTACCGGTAAGACCTTTATCAATCTACATAAAGCCCTAAAAAATGCAGGGCTTAAAAATCTCAAACGGGTAGTTACATGTGTTCTCACCGACTGGTCTAACGGTGCAGTTCGCAAGGCGATCGGTGAGTCTGCTGAAACGGCTGCATTAATTAACGGCTCCTATAAGTTCCATGAAAACCTGGATTCCCCCCTGCCCGAGATGCCTGATGTAGGTTCAGTTTCAACCGGTAAGTGGCCTCTCTCCGCCCACAGAGACTGGGGTCGCCTTGGTGTTCAACATGTCGAAGACACCCTGGGCTTGAACCTTCAATTTCAGCCGGGGGAGAAGGTTATTGTTATAGGCACCGGTGAATTCGTATGGCGACCCTTTCTGCTCGCTGAGCGCCTGGAGCGCGCGGGAGTCGATGTGCACTTTAGCTCTACGACCCGCTCTCCTATAGCATTAGGTCACACTATCGAACACGCAATGTCATTTTCTGACAACTACGGACTTGGTATCCCCAATTTTCTCTATAACGTAGAAGCCGGCCAATTTGATAGAGTTTTAATCTGCACAGAAACACCCGCGCAAGCTCTTTCCTCCGAATTAATTAAACCTCTAAATGCGGAGGTAATTTGCGATGAAAAATAATAGACCACTTGTGCTAGTCGATCTCGACGATACTCTATTCCAAACAGCCCGCAAAATGACCACGGGTGGACAGCGCACTGTCGCCTCTCTAGACATCAGTGGCCAGCCAAGTGGATATATGGACCCGGTCCAAGATATGTTTATCAACTGGCTGCTGGATTCAGCCGATGTTGTGCCCGTGACCGCTCGCAGTACCGAAGCCTATAGCCGTGTCAAACTCCCATTTACCAAGGGGGCAATTTGTTCCCACGGGGGCAGCATGCTCCACCCTGACGGCTCACTGGATAACAATTGGCACTCTCAAATGTCAGAAACCTTACGGGAGTTTCAACAGCGCCTCCCTATTCTGACTGAGACCACATTACAAATTGGAAAAGAACTGGGGCACTCTCTGCGCGGCTGGGTGGTCGAGGAAAAGGGCTTACACCTTTACACGGTTATCAAACAGAACGAATCTGATGATACAGTTCTCGCCAATGTCCTGGCTGAGGTTCAAGCCAAGGGTGTGCTTGATGGGATGCATATCCACGCTAACGGAAACAATCTCGCCTTTCTTCCCAATGGCCTCGCCAAGCGCTTTGCCGTAGAGGAGTGGCTGCGCAATGACCGTGACACTCACGGAACTCGGCCAGTCCTGGGCTTTGGAGACAGCATAACAGACTTAGGATTTATGCAGCTCTGTCACATGTGGGGCACTCCCACCCGAAGCCAACTCGCCAAAATTATAGGGGAGCTTGCCCATGGGTAGCCTCCTCGCCAGTTTAAATACCGTAGGAAGCGGCAGCTATGCCGCAGAGGATGTTCATTTCCTTCTCCAGCATACATTGATCGATGTTACGGATGTCGAAGAAAAAGAACGATTGATTCAAAGTAATCAAAAGCATTACTCGGAAATGATTAGCCGGGAGCACCCACCTACGGATATGCACAAGTCTCTTTACTCTAAGGCACTTGTGCAAAATGGTACTCGCATGGCTGCGGAGGTACAGTCTTTAGCCCTGGCCCTGAGCAGTGCCTACTCGGGTTCAGAGATTGTTTTAATCTCCTTTGTTCGTGCCGGCCTCCCCCTCGGTGTCCTTCTGCGTCGCGCGCTGATTGATATCGGGCATAGGGCCCACCACTATGGAATTAGTATTGTCCGCGATCGCGGGATCGATATGGTCGCGCTCGAAGCCATCATCCAGGAACACGGCGCTGAAAATATCGTCTTTGTCGATGGCTGGACCGGTAAGGGGGCGATCTCCAATGAACTCAAGCGAGCGCTTAAGCACGACAAGCGTTTTCCAGAAGATCCTCGCCTTGTTGTTTTGGCAGACCCCTGTGGCCGCGCCTGGCTCGCAGCCTCCGCTGAGGATTGGATTATCCCTAGCGGCATTTTGGGCGCAACCATCTCCGGATTGATATCGCGCTCTATCTGGCCCGGGGAAGGTGGCCTACACGGTTGTATCGTTTACGAACAACTTAAAGAACACGACGTTACGCGTGAGTTTATCGACAAAATTGAAGCTATACGTAAACGTCTGGGCGAAGTCTCCCCAGCACAACCATGGAGTCAAGAACAGCGCTCACAATTGCAATCTGCCGCCGATGGGGTGATCACCTCTTTAGCTCAGCAATTCAATATCACCAACTTAAATAGGGTAAAACCCGGTATTGCAGAAGCCACCCGAGCGGTGCTTCGCCGAGTGCCCGATCAAGTACTCGTCCGCGACTGCAATGATGAAGACGTGCAGCTGCTACTTTACCTTACCAAACGCGCTAATGTTAAAGTTGACGAGGTGGGCGATACCCTTGGGCCCTACCGTGCAACAACAATTATACGGAGTGCCAACCAGTGAGAGAGATATCACCTTTTGCTCTCGGTGCCACCCTGTATATGCCTGCAACCCGAGGGGACATTCTGAATCTGGTATTTGGAGAAAAACTTCCGCACCTCCGCTCACTGGTCCTTTGCTTAGAAGATGCCATTGCAGCATCCGACGTCGACAGCGCTCTCGCAAAGTTGCACGCTTTTCTAATACAGGTTGAACAAAGAGGCGGACGTCCTAACTCCGCCCCGCTGCTATTTGTCCGGCCGCGAGATGCAGAAATGGCAGCGATGCTCAATGAGTGGCCGCTGATTGAGCATGTTGATGGTTTTGTTGTACCCAAGCTGACACTGAAATCTCTTCCCTCGTGGGAGTATGCTGTTAGCAATCCATACTTATATTTAATGCCAACCCTGGAAACCAGCGATGTCTATGACCCCAGCGCAATGGTTGAGCTAGGTCAGGCCTTAAAAGCTAATTTAGGCCAGCGCGTGCTTGCACTGCGAATTGGTGGTAACGACTTAATGGGCTGCCTCGGCCTTCGCCGCAACCCAGCAACCACCATTTACAAAACGCCGATAAATTATGCTATCTCTATGCTCACTGGGGTGATGGGAGCCCAGGGCTTTGCTTTGACAGCTCCGGTCTTCGAGCAACTTGCTTCCCCTGGCTTACTTAAGGAAGAAATTGAGCTTGATATTAGTCACGGTCTCGTAGGCAAGACTGCCGTCCACCCAAGCCAAATAAACATCATACAAAATGCTCTTCGTGTAAGTCTCCAAGACCTGAATAGTGCCAAGTTAATCGTTAACGATAACGCTCCGGCTGTTTTTAAGCATGACAATGCCATGTGCGAACCCGCCACTCACTACAACTGGGCTGTACGTATTCTTGAAAGAGCGAAGTGGCAAGGTGTAATGCTCAGTGAGACCACCAAAGGAGAGCCTGGGGTACGCCTCGCAGAAGTCAACCAATAGATAGAGACTCTAAACTCCAAGGGAGGAGAGTACCGAGCTGGGAAAGGAAGCAAATTACCCCAATGTAATAAAGGGTTAGGGACTAAATATACCCGCTCAGCCAGCAACAGCTGAAAGCTTTGGCTAACAGCTTTGCTGACTGTAAAACATTAGCTGCTAAGTGAGAGTCATACTGACAGTAATCTCGCGAAAGAAATCAGCCAATTTTCTGTTAAGAAAAATAGTGAGTACAGCGAGAACACCCTCGCAAATTCACACTTAAACTAAAACACTCATTAGAGAATCAAATATGGCGATCACCCTAAGCAAAAATCAAAATATTTCACTAGAAAAAACTGCGGGGAGCAATCTGACCTCAGTAAATCTTGGCCTGGGTTGGGATCCAGCTAAATCCACCGGTTTCTTCGCCAAGCTCCTCGGCGGTGGGAATGATTCAATCGACCTCGATGCATCCTGCATTATGCTAGATCGCGACTTTCAAGCTATGGACCTGGTTTGGTTTCGTCAATTAAACTCAAAAGATGGTTCCATCAAGCATTCCGGTGACAACCGAACAGGTGAAGGCGATGGCGACGATGAAACCATACAGGTTAACCTGCAAAATTTACCCGAGGCAGTACAACACTTAATTTTTACTGTTAACAGTTTTACTGGGCAAAATTTCGATCAGGTAGAAAACGCCTATTGCCGTATTGTAAATAACTCCAACAATCAAGAGATCGCACGCTTCCACCTCGCAGAAAAAGGCCAGCACACCGGCGTAGTAATGGCCAGCCTTAGCCGCCAGGGCAGCAATTGGGACTTCAAAGCCATTGGTCAGTCCACCAGTGGCAGAACTGTTGAAGATCTCGTGAGCTTAGCTGTTAGAGCCGTGCGTGTATGACAGTACTGATACCCGGTGGTAATACACCCGTAGCCACAGGCCAACTTCGCGCCAGTATTAACTATACTCCTATCTCAGGTGTAGACCTCGATATCTCCGCATTTGCTCTGACAGCAAATAAGAAGGTTCGTGGCGACGGAGATATGTGTTTCTATGGTCAGACTGCTATTTTGGATGGTGCAATTCAATTAGTCGATAACTCTGCCGGCCGGGCAGAGTTTATGATTAATCTCAATCAGATTGATCCTGCACTAGAAAAAATTGCCTTCACTGCCACCATCCATGAAAATCGGGCCACTTTCCACCAGGTATCAACTCTCAGCCTAGCTCTAAGCGAAGGTATCGAAGCTCAAATTCCCACCCATGGAATGAGCGAAACAGCTTTAATCTTAGGTGAATTTTATTTTCGCCAGGGAGCCTGGAAATTCCGTAATGTTTCGCAGGGATTTACCGGCGGTTTGCAGCCGTTAGCTGAGCATTTCGGTGTTGAAATAACTAAACCAGCCAGCTTCCCCACGCAAGGTGCCACAGCTCCCGTAGCACCGAGCAATACCCCCAGTATCAATCTCAGCAAAGTAACACTGGATAAGACTCGCCCCAGTATTAGCCTGGAGAAGAACGTTAAGGGGTTTGGCGAAATCAAAATCAACTTAAACTGGAATCAAGGAAAACCTGGTTTCTTTGATAGCCTGCTGGGGAGAAGTGGTGCCATTGATTTAGATTTAGGCTGTTTATTCGAACTGCAAGATGGTCAGAAAGGCGCCGTACAAGCACTGGGCCGGAGCTTTGGCAAATTACAGCAGAAGCCTTACATTCAGCTAATGGGCGATGACCGAACGGGCTCTGTCAGCACGGGAGAATGGCTCCACATTAATGGCCAACAATGGACTAAATTAAAGCGCGTATTGATCTACGCATTTATTTATGATGGCGCGGCAAATTGGCGTGCCACAGATGGGGTCGTTACTATTTTCGTGCCCGGCCAGCCGGAAATTGAAGTGCGCATGGATGAGGAGGGCGGGCGCCACGGAATGTGCGCGATCGCCCTGCTTGAAAATGTAAACGGAACTGTTAAGGTCTCTCGCACCGTTGACTTTTACCCCGGACATAAAGATATGGATAGAGCCTATAACTGGGGGATGCACTGGAGTCCCGGCTCTAAATAAAACTAAACCTGTAGACAGAATCAATCCAGTAGTCTTCTACAAATCTATTATTAATGGAGAATTTATGCTTGGCTGGCTTAAAACCAATACATTGAAAGCTCGTGAAACATTAGCCACCGAGGTGGGAAAATATAAAAACCGAAGCTTTATGGAAGCTGTAGCCAATGGCTGCGCACTGATGTCCGCCGCAGATGGCGAGATCACATCAGATGAAAAAATGAAAATGGCGGGTTTTATTAATAACTCGTCAGAATTGAAAATCTTCAATATGAAGGACGTAATCAAGGTTTTCAACGATGCTTGTGAAAAGATTGACTTTGATTTCCAGATAGGCCAGGCCGAAGCCTTAAAGATCATTAGCAAGGTTAAAGATAACGAAACACAGGCACGTTTACTTGTTCGAGTTGTCTGTGCTGTCGGGGGCTCCGATGGTGACTTTGACAATGATGAGAAAGCGGTAGCTCGTCTAATTTGCCTAGAACTGGGCCTCAATCCAGTAGACTTTGAGCTGTAAGGAACTATTAAGTGGAAACAATCCAACTTGGCTTTCCGCCACTGACTACAGCGGTATTCATCGGCCTGGCACTTGCCGCGCTTCTGCTGGATATGGTCACTCACCAAGATGACAAGCCGATAACGCTTGCCAACGCTTCTATCTGGTCTATTTTCTGGATAGCAATCTCATTAGCTTTTGCCGGCTTCCTCTATTTCCAACATGGCTCAGAGGTTGCCAGCCTCTTCGTTACCGGTTATACCCTGGAAAAAGTTCTGTCGATTGACAATCTATTTGTCTTTATGGCTATTTTCGCTTGGTTTAAAGTGCCTGACAATCTTCGTCACCGCGTACTTTACTGGGGCATTATCGGTGCTATTGTCTTCCGCGGTATATTTGTCGCAATCGGCACAGGCTTACTTGCGTTTGGTCCCTGGGTTGAAATTGTCTTTGCTCTGATCGTAGCATGGACTGCTGTCATGATGCTCAAAGGCGGAGAAGAGGATACTGACGAAGATTACTCTCAGCATATCGCCTATCGATTCGCTAAAAAGCTATTTCCTGTATGGCCCAAGCTTTACGGGCACAACTTCTTCGTAAAACGCGATAAATTGGAAACTGAAGTTCAGAAGAGTGAAAATAAAGGCATGAGCCTGCCGGTCAAAGGCGCCCTCTTCGCTACGCCATTGTTCCTTTGTCTTGTGGTCGTAGAAGTATCCGATATCTTATTTGCATTTGATTCGGTTCCAGCAGTTATCGCCGTTAGCCGGGAACCTCTGATTGTGTATTCAGCAATGCTGTTTGCAATCCTGGGCCTTCGTACGCTTTATTTTGTGCTCGAAGCACTGAAACGCTACCTGGTACACCTGGAAAAATCGGTCATTGTCCTGCTGTTCTTCATCTCAGCAAAACTCACCTTAAATGCTACCGATCATCTTTTCCATCACGGTATCAGCATACAGCCGAATACCAGCCTACTTATTGTACTGACAGTTTTAACCATCGGTATTTTAGCCAGCGTACTCTTTCCCGAAAGAGAAGATACGCAAGCTGTAAATCAATAGTCCATAGAAGTTAAAAGGAACTGAACAAATGGCATTATCCTTACAAAAAGGCGGCAACCTATCCTTATCGAAAGAAGCACCCGGCCTGGTTAAAATCTTAATCGGCCTGGGTTGGGATCCGCGCTCAACGGATGGCGCAGAATTTGATTTGGACGCCAGCGCATTCCTATTGAGCGCCTCCGGTAAAGTCCGCAACGATGCCGACTTTATCTTCTACAACCAGTTAAAAAGCCCAGATGGTTCAGTTGAGCACACTGGTGACAACCGCGATGGAAGCGGTGATGGTGATGATGAAGCGATCAAAGTGGATCTTAGCCTCATTCCCGCTGACATCGATAAAATCGCTTTTACTGTCACTATCCACGATGCAGAATCTCGCCGACAGAACTTTGGCCAAGTTGGCAACTCCTTCATTCGGATTGTTAACGAAGTTAACGGATCTGAGATCGTCCGCTATGACCTGGCCGAAGACGCTGCAACTGAAACCGCAATGATCTTTGCAGAGCTGTATCGCTATAACAGCGAGTGGAAATTCCGTGCGGTTGGCCAAGGCTTTACTGGTGGTCTAAAGGCTCTCGCTAACAATTATGGTTTAACGGTTAACTAACCCTAGCTCCCCTCAAACTAACTTAAGGAGTCATATCATGGCAGTATCTCTCTCTAAAGGCGGTAACGTCAGCCTAACTAAAGAAGCACCTGGGCTCAGTGAAGTTGTCGTAGGCCTGGGTTGGGACCCACGCATTACCGATGGCACTGAGTTTGACCTTGATGCATCAGTATTTATTACCGGTGAGAACGGTAAGGTCCTGAGCGATGCCAGCTTCATCTTCTATAACAACAAGAAATCTACCGATGGCTCTGTTGAACATATGGGAGATAATCGCACCGGTGAAGGCGAAGGTGACGATGAGAAGGTGAACGTTAAATTGACCAGCCTCGACGCCGAAGTAAAGAAGCTGGTCTTTTCAGTCACCATCCACGATGCCGAGGCGCGCAAACAGTCTTTTGGGCAGGTAGGAAACGCTTATATTCGCGTGGTGAATAAAGCTGACGGCAAAGAAATTGCCCGCTACGACCTCTCCGAAGATGCCTCTACCGAAACCGCCATGATATTTGGCGAACTGTATCGCCACAACGATGAGTTCAAATTCAAGGCGGTGGGTCAAGGTTTCACCGGTGGCCTGAAGCCCCTGGCAGAAGCTCACGGTGTGAATATCGGCTAAGCCATATTCCAGCCAGGTTGTGAAATAGCTTGACAGCCAATCACAACCTGGCCCCACCGCCCCATGTTCGCGAGCCTAAATTTTTCTACCCCAACGATCGAACCACTACTACACGTTTCAAGCTTTAAGAAAGTCGCAAAACCGAATATGAATCGCTCCAAAAGCGCACACTATAAATATTAAAGAGCGCAGAGGCAGGATGGAATTATCCCCCTTTAGATCTCAGTAGAAAAACACTCGATAAGAACCAAACACTTACATAGACTTAAACATAGATGCCGCCCGACGGCTCACCGCATATTGTCGCCCATCATCCATCACTACCGTGACCGTCCCCGTCAAGCTCCGGCTAATTTTTTGAATGCGTTTTGCACAAACAATCGTAGAACGGTGAATTTGCCAGAACAAATCTGGCGGTAATTGAGGCAACAGTTCCTTTAACGGCATCCTGATAATGTGCTGCCCTTGATCCGAGTAAACGCTGGTGTATTTATCTTCGGCTACGAATGCTGAAATCTCATCACAGGCGATAAGGTAGACATCCTCCCCCTTACTCGCCCGAATCCAACGCAAATATTCCGGTTCGCTTACAGAGAGCTGCTTAAGTATCGCTTCTATATCGGGAGCTGCCGCAACGCTAGTTTCTTCCCGCTCTTTTAAGCGCTGACGAATGCGCTCACAGGCCTGCTCTAAGCGCTTATCATCAAGCGGTTTAAGTAGGTAATCTACAGCCTCATGCTCAAAAGCTCTCACTGCATATTCGTCATAAGCGGTGACAAACACGACTATCGGCTGCTTTTCTACATTTTTGAGGGCCTCAGCAACCGCCAAACCATCCAAACCCGGCATACGAATATCCAGAAAAACAATATCCGGCTCCGCTTTTAGACAGAAGCTCAGCGCCTCATCCCCATCAGCGGCTTTACCAACAACCTCAAGTTCGGGAAAAACATCCGCAAGCATTTGATCGAGATGGTAACGCAGCAGCGGCTCATCATCTGCAATTATGGCGCGCATGGAAACTCCAAACGGGCAGTAACACCACCCTGTTGATTACTTTGAATCAGTAGCTTACCACGCTCTTGGTAAAGGGTAGAAAGGCGCTCGCGAATATTGCTTAGTGCAATTCCATTGTGTTTGTTACAGCTCAATTTTCCGACGCCAGCAGCAAGCCCGACACCATTGTCTGCGACTTCAATTATCCACTGATCCTCCTTTTGCTGTACTCTCAAGTGGATCAGTCCACCTTTAGCCGCCGGTTCAATACCATGAAAAATTGCATTCTCAACCAGAGGCTGCACTAACAAAGGCGGAACAAGGGTCTCCAAAGGAATATCCCTGGATAAATCGATCTCATACTCTAACCTTTCTCCCAGGCGTATCTTTTGAATCTCCAAATAACACTCCAAACTACTAATTTCATCTTTTAGCGATACTTGATCAGAGCGAGATTTTTTCAGGCTAAAGCGCAACAACTCACTAAAGTTGTCCAAGAGGCTTTCTGCCTTTTGCGGATCATGGCGAATAAGTACTTTCAGGTTAGCCAGCGTATTAAATAGGAAATGAGGTTCAATTTGGCTTTGCAGCACTTTCAACTGGCTCTGAGCCAGCGTCTTTTGTTGTTCAACCTGTTTTAATTTGGCCTCTTGGCGCTCCTTCTCCAGCTGGAGCGACTGCTCCCGATTAAGGTAAACTTGATAGAGAAAAATAAAAAGAAGCGTGGAAACAATGATAAAATCAAGCGCGCGAAAGGTTCCAAAGCCTGATACCCACCACCAGGCGTGTAGAGTTCCTATTACAATCGCCACCAAACAAGCCACTGCATACTTTAATCTAGAAGACCAAGCCGGTTTAAAAAACCAGACTAATTTCCCCGTAGATGTCGCCACAAATCCGTACGCAAAAGAAATGACAGCATGAATACTATAGCTGCCCCCCCAAATAGCCCAGGTTATTATTGATACCACAGTACAGATTAGTAGAGAGCGAGAATACTCTTTTAATAGATTCACCATTAGTTCCACTCAAAAAACAATAGTACTGCTCAAAGTAAAGACCCACTGAGTTTGGAGCTGCGCAAAAGCGGATTGTTCACGGCCACCAAAATATCTTAGCGATGCATGAAGCCCCCAATCTTCTGTTATCTCCCGCTCTCCACCGACAGTTAAAATCAATCCGCTGTCTTCCGGTGTATAAATTATATCTAATTTTGGGTGGTATTCATTATCGGAAAGTGTCCAGTGTAAAAGCAGGTTGTGTCTCAAGGTACTATCATTTAAAAAAACCATCGCAGAGGACTGACGAAGATTATCCCACTGTACACCCTGACTTTGATACCAGTGGCTGTTATCAAATACCTGATCCCACTCACTCTTACCGAGAGTGCGGCTATCAAACCAATACTCAAAAATAACTGAATGCCCTTCACTGTTTGCCCAGGTCATCCCGATAAGGGCCTGCCAACCATCATTATCCCGTTCTTGTTGTGGTACAGCCATCAATTCTGCGGGCTGCCAGCGCCAATACTTTTGCTGATAACGCCACTCTGTATGGACCTCCCACTGCTCTCCATAAGTGTCAACCCAACTCCCGCCTAGATTCACACCGCGCTGATCATCGATATAACCCAATAATTGCCACTCGGCGCTTGCACCGAGCTGATACCAGCGCGCAGCAAGGCCCTTTGGGAGGTCACCTGTAGAAACCTGGCTAATGCCAGCATCCACCAGCATTACACTGAATTCCCCACTACCGGTAAAGCGACTGGCAGATGCAACCCCAACGCCCTCATTCACCTGAAGCGCAACCGCATTTCTCTCTATGGGTAAAAACCAGTCCAGCGGACGCTGTCCATAGCCAACACCAAAATCCAAGCGGCGCTTGCCCAATAGCCAATCCCAATTCTGCCAGCTGCCCTGCCAAAAAAACTCATCAACCACGAGTTGTGAGTCTTCACTAGCCCCCCTCTCGGCCTGGTGAAATACGGACACCTGCCCCTCCCAGTCTTGATACTGGAAAGCCCCCTGAAGTAAAGCTTGCCGAGACACGCCTGATGCGCCATCAAAGAGCACGCTATCGGAGGCGCGATCATAAGCAGTTGCCATCGCCAGCTCCCACTGCGATTCGAAAGGCGCAGCCTGGCTAGTAGCGTTAGCAAGTATCAAAGGTAAGACCAGGAGAGTGTAAAGTTTCATCGTTGCCTCCATTCAATGGAGACACACTATCAACCTGACAAGCCCAGACCAGTAGATAAGACCAGCGGTGCCCCACCTAGATAAATGGCTGTTGGCAGGGATTAATGGCAGAAGTCATCTAGGAAGCTGTTGATCACTCTTTTCGCAGCCAGCCAAGAATCCGCGCATTATCTACAGACCAACTTGCCGGTGGCTCGAAAATAAGGGCGTAGCGCTCTCGGGGCGGAGAAAATGGGCCCGCATTTTGCTGGATAATCTCCAGAGTTCCACTCTCTATATCCACCATAGCGACAATGGCTACATGGCCATAAGGGTTAAATAGCGAAGGGCTATACACGACGATATCACCAATATCTGGAGGAGTATCGCCTTCATTGTGAAACTGCAATAACCCTCTTTTTGTATTTATACTGCCCTGGTGAAGTGTCGAATCAAAAAAGTCTTTAGCGTGGCCGTAGGTATCCGGCATCCGGTGCCCAAAGCGCTCATAATAATAACGTTTAACAAACTCAACACACTGGTATTTTAAGCCAATATTATAACCATCTTCTGATGTGTTGCGCTCCTCGACGTTATTCACTCCACCGTTGTAATAGACCGCCACACCATGAAGTGAGTCAATTAATTCCCCAACAGAATGGGCGGAATTAAGATTTAAACGGGTCGCAAGCTGGTAAATCGTCAATACCAATAATCCAATACCGGCAAGTATCGCGATAAACCCAACCTTACTCACAGCCCCTTTAATTTTCACTGCGACAGACAACATCCTTATTCCCCACCAATTAAAGTCAATCGTTAAAATCCTATTATAGTCCCCGATCTGTACGCAAAACCTATCGCTATTGAACTCCAGCGGCAATCAAATATCAGTCCAATTCCTTTATCCTAGCCACTGGCAACTGGCCGTTTAATCGCTACGAACCCTGTCACCAATTGCGTAAATTTGATCGGCACCACCAAGGACAAGCACCACCAATACTCCAACGCCGTCACAATTGGCCAAAAAACCGATGGTTGTTTTGCCCAGGCTCATCCAGAATTCGGCTTCGATTATCTAAGGCTCGCAGGAACTGGACCTTTGCCCGGCGGTCCATAAAATACCAATTCCCAGCTCATTTGCATCCAGAAATACGTTGAGTTTGTCATGCCCGATACCTTAAAACTCCTTACAGCATTTAGCTTATCCATTCTCCTTAGCGCCTGTGGAGGCGGCTCCAGTAGTAGCTCCAGCGATGAGTCTACAGAAACGGAAACCAGTACCGACAGCGGAGATACTGACGGCGCCGAAGGCGATACCGGCGGTTACACCTTTAATCCCAGCAGCCCCCTGGCAACGCTTATTGTAGGAGCCCAGGAGTATGCCAGTGGCACCCTCACCCTCGAAGACACAGATAGTGCCAGCCCCTCCTTTCAGTCCAGTAGTGTTGCCGGTGACTACGGTGATTTTACTCTCTACGAAAGCGGGAACTGGGAGTATCAATTAAACACTAACGCTCAAAATTTAAACAATGGCGAATCCGCAGAGGACACCATTTCCTTCCAGCTCACGGATAGCAGCACCCTCTCTGTCGTATTCTCCGTACAAACCATCGAAGCGAGCGAAAGCAGCATCGTGTTTATCTTTATGAACTTCTCGGACGCCTCTGTAGAGGACGACCTGAGTATTTCACAAATCGCCGATATGGCCTTTAATGACACGGACTCCCTCGATAGTGCCTACCATGAGAACTCCCTGGGCCAACTAAAATTCAGCCGTCACCTGAGCAATGACACCTCACTGGACCAGTACTGTTACGGCGAAAATAACGATGAGAGTAGCTCTATCGACTGCTTTAGTTACAGTATCACCGACAGTCAGAATGGTGGTGTATTGAGCATTGAGGATGCAGAGTCCCGCTCAGGCACGGAGTACAGCGATAGCGGCTACACCTGGAGAGATAACGCCACCCTCTGGATTGAGAGCAACTATGTCGACTCAAATACCCAACCGGTAGACCTCAGCGACTGGCGCCACCGAGTTTATATCTTCCCCGAAGCTGCTGCCAGAGCTGGGCTGGTTGGCACTGGGGTAGCCTCCGTCGGCGGCCGCTGGAGCATGATTACTGCCGATAGCGACCAGCTGATTATGGGCCACGAATTAGGCCATAACATCGGTCTCGGCCACGCCGGCAACGACAACAATAATGATGGGGACACCAATGATAGCGGTGAGAATGAATATGGCA
Source organism: Microbulbifer regidiadema (SeqCode) (assembly GCF_052466995.1). NCBI lineage: Bacteria > Pseudomonadati > Pseudomonadota > Gammaproteobacteria > Cellvibrionales > Microbulbiferaceae > Microbulbifer > Microbulbifer regidiadema (SeqCode). Next base: position 1,771,140 of record NZ_CP174297.1, read on the forward strand.
GTGACGGCTCTCTAATGGGTAACGCCTGGCAGTCGCGGCTCTTCGGAAGTGGTCACCGTGATTATATGGGTTGGTATGATGCCTTTCCCGGGTACACCGAAAGCCTGGAAGCCGTTTCCGGTACCACCACGAATATTGAGCTTCAAGCTATAGAGCTGACAGCAGGGGAGCTCAGTAGCAGCCTTCCCCAACTGTTAAAAGTTGAGAGCGCGGGTAGTAGAAATGGCGAGAGTCACTATTACATCGAATACCATATTGAGCACAGTATCTTAAACCCCCGCCCACACCATGAAAATTCGGTGACAATTCACTACCTGATTGACAGTAGTAACAATGCCACTGCCAACCAGGTGGCAACCTTGTCTAGTGCTGGGGAGAGTTTTACTGACTCCTCAGCAGGAGTCACCATTGAACTCCTGTCCACTGACAACAGTAATAACTCTGCTACTGTGTCTATAACCTACGATGAGTAACCTCAAGAGGAGTATGTCTGCAATGAAAAATTTACCCTTAGCCCTGCTTCTCGCCCTTTCCCCCTCCGCAATGGCTGGGGAAACTATAACTGGCGTTTTAGAGGAAGAGATTTCCGAGAACTTTCAAACAGGGGAGATCGATCATCGCTTCTCGGTAAAAGACGAAACCACCGGTGAGTATTACTTTATCGACGCACAGGAAGCGAAAAAAAAGGGCATGATATCTGGTGAGCGGGTACGCCTCTACGGTGAAAGGGAAAACAAGCGGCGCTTTCGTATTCGGGAGTCCCAGCGCTTGGAGTTAAGGCGGGAGGAGTAAGCCTCCCCAGCATCCCGGGGATAAATAGCTTTAACCCAGGAAGCCTCTGAATAATCCTGTAGTACCGCCGCTTTACCCCCCAAGGTATTCGGGATTATTCAGCCCCCCCACATTACCGTCATAATGCACCAAAAACGGGCAGATAAAGCCAGTCGAGCTAAACTAAAAACATTATCAGACAAAAGCTGGCCTCAGCAGTGGCTCTCAAATAGCCACTTAAATTACAGCAATAAAAATTATCGCGCTATTAAAACGCCCAAGCAACTTCAATAGAAACTCAGTTCAACCCCCAGCAGGAACAACTCACCCCCTACAAATTTCACCTTGCCGCACAGCGATTGTAGGGAACCGCTCTCCAATATACCTTTTAGTCAAATAAGGCAATATAGCCCCTTTAAAGCCTTCCAGCTAGATCATGGCTCGCTCATACCAACAATCAATTCGAAAATAATATTAGCAAGAGTCTCAACATGAGAAACCATAAAATTAGAAAGCTCTTTGCGATCAGTATTTCTTTTTTTACACTACTTATTAGCTGCAACGCTCTTGCCAATACTGGCCGCACGGTACTAGTGGAAGCTGCACACCCTTGGGAGCAGGCCATCAGGGCAAAACTTTTTTGTTCTGTATCATCACCACCACTGTACCAAATATCCAGTCATACTGAAGCAGAATTAACACAAATAAAGCCGATCGGCTCCATTGTTAAAGCCGGCGAACTAGTAGCTGCCCAAGATGATTTCTACCTCTCCCAGGAAATCAAGATTATTCGCACAGATATAGAAATCACCCAGAGCCAGCTGACTTATGCAGAAGAAGAGCTGGGTAGACTAGAAAAACTTCGCTCAGCCGACATGGTATCTTCATCTCATTTAAATAATCTTAAATTGGACGTAGATACCTATCGCTTAACTAAGCAAAGACTTGAGCAGCAGTTACATACAGCCGAATATCGTTCAAAGCGCCTGCAACACTTTGCAAAAAACGATAGCCAGGTTTTAAGTATAGATGCCAACCCGGGGGAGAGACTTAATTCAGGGCAAAGAATTATGCAACTGCTTCCACTTATTGAAAATCAAATTGAATGCAGCCTACCCGAGGAACATCTAAATAAAGAGAACTTGTTAAGTCAAAGTATCTTTAAACTTCACGAGCAAGATATCGCCCTCAGAAATATTAGCCATACCGTTAACCCGGAAACACAAAATTTGCGACTTTTCTTTGAAGCCAGCAGACAAAACTTTAATTCCCTGCTAGTTGGGCAACGATTTGAAATCACAATGTTGACGCCCTTCAGCAGCAAAGATAATCAAGAGTTTATCACTAAAGTTCCAAGTGACGCAGTTATACTCGAAAGCGGCCAACAATATAAAGTTTGGACTCTAAATAGTGACCAAAGAGCAGTTAGCGCAAAAGTGCAAATAATAGATACACTCCAGGATTATTTTGTTGTGCGCTCAACCATTGCACCGGGTGATCTTCTCGTGGTGTTGGGCCATGAAGGATTGCAACTCAATGAAGCTGTTACTCCCACCGAGAGGGAAAGCACATGAAAGCGCTAGAAAAATACAGTTCCATCATTATAAGTTGCACCTTTACGCTGATCATTGCCGGCATTATAGCCGGCTTAAATTTACCCAATGCCCTACTCCCCTCGATTAATCGCCCGCAAATTGCTCTGGCAACAGCCTGGCCAGGGAAGACAGCGGAAGAAATAGAGCAAATACTTATTGCTCCACTGGAGCAAACACTCTCCAATTTAAGTCATTTGAAAGAAGTGCAGACCAATATCAATAGCGGTATAGCCTGGACCACCATTGACTTTCATACAGAAGCAGATATGGAGAAGATGTATATTGAAGTCCTCTCCAGAATCAACCAAGTGCCTAACTGGCCAACCCAGGTCAGCACACCACGTGTATTTAACTTCTCCAATGGCGCAGGCGCCACACTGGCAACATTTTTTCTATATTCAAAGCAGCCGGCCAGTGAATTGGATTTAATTGATGCATTCACAAACCATGTAAAACCCGCCATCAGCAAAATTCCTGGGGTATCATCCATTGAAGAGGCCGGCACACCCACCGCCCAGCGAGTTGACATTGAATTCGATTCAGAAAGAATGATTCAGAACTCTTTAAGTATTGCTGAAGTCACTGAGCATCTCAATAACCTTGTAGACCGTTCGGGCGGCAATCTTAAAATTGGCTCCAAAGATTATGCCTTACACTTTAAGGGGCAGGTTCCCATAGGCGAACTTTCACAGCTACCCATCGCCACGAGAGGGAATCAGATTATCCAGCTCTCGGATATCGCCTCAGTAACACCACGCATAGCATCGGACTGGTCATATTTTGCCCTCGAAGGTAACCGGTCACTCTATTTTTATCTGCTTCCCAGCCAAAATGTCAATGTTCTAGAAACTATTGCACAGCTGAAATCAACCATGGAAGGGCTAAACAGTGGAGAGTTGAAACGGCTCGGGATGGAGCTTGCTATAAGCCGTGATGACTCCAAGGGCATTCGAGACTCCCTCAATCTGGTATACGGCAGCCTGCTGCTAGGATCTTTACTTGCCTGCCTGGTACTCTATTGGTTTCTGCGCAACTTTAGAACCTTAACCCTAATATTTTTAAGTATCCCTGTCTGTGTCTCCCTCGTTATTCTCGGTATGTACCTCGGCGGTAGGAGTATGAACGTTATCTCTATAGCGGGAATTGCACTGTCTATTGGATTAATGGTTGATGCCGCAATTATTGTTATAGAAAATATCCAAGGATTGCGACAACAAGGGGTCAACACTCAAGAAAGCATTATACGGGGCACTAGGGAAGTCACCGGACCCTTGATCTCATCTACAGTATCCAGTGTTATTGTTTTTCTACCGATTATTGCTATGAAGTCCGCAACCGGACAGTTATTTCAGGATTTAGCTTTCACAATTTCAAGCGCCCTACTCGCCTCCCTATTATTTGCCCTGCTAATACTACCTTCACTGGCGAGGCACTTGCTGGGAAAATCTACCCCGGTGAAAAAAGAGGCTGCCAATACAACGATTAACACTGCACTAAAGAAATTTGTCAATCGCTCAATTCAAGTCGCAAGCAACCCTAAGAGAGCAATGGCTATCCTAACTTTGGGTTTACCAATTGCGCTGATCGCCACTTATTATTCGTCACCTCCCATAGATGTCCTTCCCGATCCCAAACAGAATATGATCTCTGTTTTTATCAATTTCGAAACCCCTCTAGCCGCAGACGTGATTAAAACCAATATTGCAGAGCGGGTAGTCAACAGAATTACCGCCAATAAACAAGAAATAGAAGAGCAACTCTCAACCTATGGAATCATTTGCAGCCCAAATAACTGCCACCTGTATTTATACACCAAGGGTGACTGGGAGTTTGACAAACTACAAGAGTGGCTCAATGAGAAGGCACTCTATGGGTTAATCGGTACTCAAATTCATTTTAGACACGGCGGCCTGTTAAGATTTGCAATGCCTAACAACCGCATTAGCCAACTGGATATTAAAGGCGCGGAACTATCTAGATTGCAGCTGGCCGGCACAGCACTTATAAACCACTTGCGCTCAGAACTTCCAGAAGCGCAAATTCGAGAAGGCAGTGCGCTGCAAAATCGAGCGGTCCGAATAGAGTTTCAGCCTCGCCTAGTGCAGCTGACTCATTTAGGTATTACAGTATCAGAGTTAAACCGTCATTTAATGGCCCTAACCGATGGAATCTATATTGGACACTTCTATACAGGAACCAACACTCTTCCATTCTATTTCAAGGCAAAGGCCCCACAAAACCTACAGACACTTCTAGATACTGAAATATTAATTAATGGTCATGGATTTATCCCACTGCGCGAACTTACTGACGCCAAAATCACTCAGGCCCCCGCCAGTATACTTCGCGTTGGCCAGGAAGTAAGCGCATCGATCAATTTAACGCCGGCAGAGGGCGTGGCGATGAAGTCTTTTGTCGAGAATGTCGATAAATCCGTAAAAGCTTTTCTGTCAGAGAGTCCCTACAGGGATCTTCATACCCAGTTTCGGGGTAGCGCCAATGAGCTCAACTTATTTCTCAATGAGTTTATGAAGATATTTTTAGCCGCCCTGGTAGTCCTGGCCCTGCTAATGTACTTCGCGCTGAAATCGGTAAAACTCGCTGCCGCTGTTCTCTGCGCGATACCCCTCTCATTCGCTGGCGGAATGTTGAGCTTACAGGTTTTAAACCTTTTCACCCCGCAAAGCCTTGATGTGATAACCATGATTGGATTTGTAATCCTGATGGGCCTTGTGGTTAATAATGCAATACTACTGGTTAATCAGTTTCAAAAGTCTCTGCAAAGCGGAGCCAGCCAACTAGATGCCATATATGCAGCAGCCAGCTTGCGCGTCCGCCCCATTATGCTCACCACAATCACCTGTATCTTTGGCAACCTCCCCCTAGTGCTCAATCCAGGAAATAGTGCCACCATTTACCGGGGGCTAGCCACAGTGATTACCGGCGGAATGCTATTTAGCGCCCTATTTATCTTGGCCTTTATGTCTGCGCTGCTCTCCCAAAAAGCATTTAGCCCCCAAGTATCGCCTCATGAGCCAAAGAATGACCTGAAACTACCGCAACCTAGCAGCACCTAGCCCCCTATAAGGGGCTTCAGCCTAATAGGCCTGTGCTGGCAACTACAATAAAGGTGCCAGCACAGGTGTTACTCATAGCTACTTTAAATCGATTACAGCCCCCAACCCCAAAGAGAAGCCCCCTGTATCTCCCCCAAACCCATAATTTGTGATCACAGTCTCTTATCAAGAGAAGCATCACCTATCGTAATTTATAGAACTGCTAGCGACCGCCCATATCTATCTGGTAGGCTTCCAGGCAAATATCCCCTCCCTTGGTGGATAACCAAGGCCCCACGAGGATAATAATGAAGATGATTAGACTATTGGCGATATTCGCCCTTGCCGCCTACTGCCAGTTGGCTGCGGCCGGCAATGCCGAGCCCACAACCTTTAGCCGCCCGGGCATACTGTCTTATAACTTTTACTCTGATCTACTGGAGCGCAAATACGTTATCGACGTTATGCTCCCGCTCTCTTACAGCCCAGAAAATGCTGATCGCTACCCGGTCATCTATATGACCGACGGCTTTCTACATTTCCCCATGACTGCTCCCAACCTGATTCAGGAGCAGGTTCCCGATGAGTTTGGCAATGTCAAAGTTCCTGCGGTGATTCTGGTAGGTATTTCCCATGCTTTCGACCACCGAAATCTCTCCCAGCGAGTGGTGGACTTTACCCCTGTATCCGGCGTGATCAAAGGCGCCAAACTCGGTGGTGGTGCCGATCATTTTCTCGAATTTATTGAAGAGGAACTTAAACCCTTTATTAATAATAATTTTAAAGGCAACGAAGAAGATGAAACTCTGGTCGGCCACTCCCTGGGAGGGCTCCTCGCCCTACATGCACTGTTCAACCACACCAATAACTTTGATCGATATGTTATTGGAAGCCCCAGTATATGGTGGGCCGACAAACAAATTTTGGACAGCGAACTGGCCTATGCAGAGCGCAATACCGACTTGGGGAAGAGTGTGTATTTATTTATTGGCAGTGAAGAGGTTTGCAATGAGGTTAATTCAGTTTGCGGGATTGAAGATTTTTCTTTTTTAACCCAACAGCTTAAATCCCGTCAATATGAAAACTTAACCTTAAAACAACATATGTTTGATCATGAGAATCACAGCACAGTTGTCGCCCCTGGATATGACCAAGGGATTGAAAAGGTATTTAGTAGCCAGATCCTACCTAGAAAGTACTCTTTCTAACAAAAAATCCTGCTAAATTTTAAACTATTAACCCGGCGGCCCAATAGTTCGCTTATGCTGCATATTTAATTTACTTATCCTAAAAGCAGGAAGCTACTCGCACGAGCTTTTTCTGCAGCATCCTCATGTGAGAAAGTATTTTGTTTTCAATTTTTTCTTGGATCGTGCTGAAATCCCACTATGTACGCCCCCCCTTTAAGGTCGCAGTTTAAATATTTATCCAGATTCAATTCAGGTGAATACGATGGCAAGCAAAATATTTCTATCTCATTCTCATGTTCTGACAGCCAGGCTTTAACCACTCGAGCATGATGCACTCTAAGTGCTGTCCAGAATGAGGGGAACTTTGCGACCTACTGTATTGATTAATCGCTTAAGAAAGCCAATTAACCTGTCGACATCCATACTTCCTTCGTAAACTTGAAAGCGTACTGCTCCTTGATTTGTAATCGCTGAAATCATATTGAGTGAAGCTCGCTTTGCATTTAGCTTCGCAATGGGCGTTTTTCCTTTTGGCGCATAGCCCCGCTCATACTGACAATCACTGCGAATGTCCGTTTTATCGCCCCGGTAAATTTCTGCACCCTCCTGTTTCGCACGCTGTTTAATATCTAGATAGTCTTCTTCCATCAATTTTTAACGGATTTAGGATTTTTCTCATAGGCCCGTCCGGCGGGCTTCTGCGCTGTAAAACCTCAGCATTTCAGATAATCACCTACGGTGCGAATTAGCATTTTTATGCCATATTCATGTTTAATTAGCTCCATGACAGTCTTGTACGCCCATAGAGCGTAGTTAAGCTTGAGCTGATCCGGCTGTTCATCTACGATTTTTTTGAAGTTGCGTTGCCTGCTATGTGGTTAGGCTACGATTCATCCCTTCCGGATAGCCACGTTTTTTGGCGGCTAATACCTCGAAACCGCCAAATTTGTAGTGTGATTACCCTGGAGCAGCAGCCACTTCCTGATTTTGTATAGAAGGGACCATTAGGACTTCAAGACGCTCCCAGGGGATTAACGAATCCATTTACTCAAGAAGTTTCTCTTTACGAGTTTTACAGTGCCTATCCAGTGTTCGGCTTCTAAAAAGCTGGCTTGACACATGGTTTGCGTTACATTATTTTCTTTGCGGCAAATTGTTATCCTAACCTATTTTAGGGCGCAAACTTATTCAGAGGCTCCCTAGCTCCCTGAGAGACTTAATCTAGCATACCCAATTTAAATCGGAGACCCCAATGAAACTTAAACTCCTAATTACATTAATTGCAATAGGCTTATCAAAAAACGCCTTATCTGCGGGGTCATCTGGCGATGTGACCATCAATAAGATAGGCTGCCACATGAATGACGCTACCTGCTATGCCTATCTAGACCAAACTGTTGGTCCCGATAGCTGCAACAGTAATTCTATTCGATGGAGCCGTGATGCCGATAGCGGCCAAGAAACTTTAACCTTATTAACCGCAGCATTTCTTGCAGGGAAAAAAGCTAATTTTAACGTTTTAGACACTTGCTTTCAAAATGGGATCTACCCAACATTTAGTTACTTCAATGTAAACAACAATTAATAGTAAATACCCCGGTAAAACCGGGGCATTTAACTTCTTAAACTAGTCGAGCCGATAGCGGCTTATTTGCAGATAAAACAGGGGGAACCTATCCGCCCATCCACTCTACTTATCATTCAAACGCCGCAAATGCTCCTCGCGGGTTCTGCGCATATTAACCACATGACTCCGGCTAAGGCGATCATGCATCAAGTTGCCGCCGAGAAAACAGTTGATAAACCAACCGATTTTCCCCAGCACCAGGGTTAGAGTAAAGCTAACTACTCGCCAGAGGCCATGTCCATATCCAATACGTTCAAACTTTTGGTTAGTTACGCGATATCCCATTAAGTATTTTCCCGGCGTAGCCTGGAAGCGGGAGCTTTCCAACAGCCATGCAAGTAATAGATATGCTAACAAACAGATTCCAGCCGCTTCAAAGGTTGCAGTATCTTCTGGCTTATCAAAAGCCTTTATCAATACAATAGAGGCTGGAAAGCCAACCGCGACAAAAAGCAGAAATAGATCCAGCAGTACAGCTACCCCTCTCGCCAACAAGTGGCCAAAGTAATACTGCTCGTAGTTCTCACTCTGCTCCTCTCGATGACCGCTTATCACTTCCCGTCCGCCGCGAAGCCCCCGCAAAGGGTCTACCACAGACTCATGATTTTCCAGAGCGCCAAACAGGCTGTTACACAAATTGTCATCCAGCGCTTGATACAGGTAGGGGGCATTGCCCCTCCAATCAAACAACTCATCGCAGTATTGCAAAATATCTGAGCTAATCTGAGAGCCTTCGGTTTTCTCTCCCTGCTCAATACTTTGATTAAAGAGGGCAAAGCGTTCGAAGAGCGACAGCCCCAAGTTCCAGTTATACTCTTCATCAAGCATATGGGGGCTTTGGGCAAGAAAATGCCAATTTTGCACACTATTGAGTTCAAGTTCACGACTGAGAAGATCGTCTACCTGCTTGAGAACACGGTGGTACTCCTCAACGCGCAGATCTCTTTCGGGGCTTGATTCGGCTTGTGAGTCTGATTCCGATAAAGCAACCTCAACCTGATCACTTAATTTGGGCCCTGCCTCTTCGGGCTCTACCGTCAGCTTTGGCGGCTCTGGCTCTGGCTCTGGCTCTGGCTCTGGCTCTGGCTCTGGCTCTGGCTCTGGCTCTGGGGCAGTGTCAGTGGTTGTAGGCGCTATGGCAACCTCAGGCAAAACGGGCTCATCTATCACCCGCTTCACGGGGGTTGCAGCAATCGCCTGCCCTTCACTCTCAGTAATGAGCGGTTCTTCTACGGAGCTGGCCAGCGGGGGCTCGGAGGGTCTATCGTCCCCCTGGTCAGAATGTGCCTCCTCTTGCAGCTCCTCAGCAAGCTGTAGCGCCTGCTTGTACGCAGAGTGCAGGAGTTGAAATTCCTTGGGTTTTTCATCCGGGCGAGTCTGCCTTAACTTTTTTGCATAGGCACGCTTAATCGCCCGGGCATCATCGGTAGGCTTGATTTCGAGGGTGTCCCAAGGGGCCATCAAATCCAGTCCTCACTATCCAGGCGATCCAGTATTTCACCGATTTCAGAGCGAGCCTTGATGATTTCCGCAGGGTTTTGCCGCTCAAGCACACCTTCGAAGGAGGCCAACAACTTAGCGATATATTCCCGTTGCTCTCCCAGGCTCGATTCATACAAACGCTCACCGCGCGCAATGATAGCCTGATTTTTCTCATCTTCCCGCGGGTGGAACTTTAACTTTTCCAGCTTTTGTAAAGCTTCCGCTTTTTGTATATCTGTAAGTGCTCCCGGGGTAAATTCAATTAATTTATTAAACGTTTTACCGGTGGAGACAACGGTGACATCCACCTCCAGCAAGCCATTCATATCGTAGGTATAGCGAATATCAGCAGCCTCTTCACCCTTTGGCTTTTTAGGGACGGGAACCGTCAGCTCACCCAGGTAAACATTTTTGCTTACCAGGCGGTTTTCCCCCTGATAGACATCGATGCAAAGCTGTGTTTGATCATCGCCCGCTGTCCACACGCGCCTTACTACGCTAACCGGCACTACCGTATTGCGTTCAATAATTGGCATAAAGTAACTGCCAAGCTGCGAATTATCTTCATTGATCACGCCCGTACCCAGGGTGTAGGGGCACACATCCGTCAACACGATATCATCCAGGGCTGAATTTTTTTCCTTCAGGCCTGCCTGAATTGCGGCGCCCATAGCCACAACGGTATCAGGGTCTAAATGACAGGCCGGCAGGCGTCCAAACATTCGCCCTACCATTGAGCGGAAATGGGCTAAACGTGTCGAACCGCCAACCAATACCACTTCATCAATTTTCTGCGGCGGCAGATTGGCATCGCGCATCGCGCGCTCTATCGGGCGTTTAGCCCTGAGCAGTAGTGGAGTACTAAGCTTCTCAAACCATTCGGGGGTCACGCGGTATTCCATAGCGCGGCCATCGATTTGCAATTCAAGCTGCTGCTCTGGTAATTGGCTCACTCTGCGTTTCGCTGTCTCCAACTGCATATATAAATTTTGCAGTTCGCGCGGCTCTAGCGCTTCTTTTTTAGATTGAATTCATCCAGGATGCTTTCAATCATAGCTTCAACAAAATCCTCTCCTCCGAGGAAGTTGTCTCCCGCACTGGCATGAACTTCCATAATGCCATCAAAAAATTCCAGGATGGACACATCAAATGTACCACCCCCAAGATCTAGGATCAGGAAGTGCCCTTCGCGTTTATCATGTAGACCATAGGCAATGGCTGCGGAAGTTGGTTCGTTAATCAGGCGCTCAACTTTCAGTCCGGCTAACTCACCAGCCAGTTTGGTCGCATGTCGCTGGTTATCATTAAAATAGGCCGGGACGCTGATCACAGCTTCTGTGACTTCCTCATTGAGGTAAGTTTCAGCATCTTCTTTTAGAGCCCTTAAAATCAGGGAGGATAATTCGGTCGCGGTAAACTGCTGCTTACCAAGAGAGATTTTATGATCGGTGCCCATTAATCGCTTAAATGCCGCCACCGTGGTGCCGCTATGATTAATCAGGCGTTCTTTTGCCGTCTTTCCGACGACCAGCTTCCCGCTATCATCAAGCCCCACAACAGAGGGGGTCAGAGTCTCCCCCAAACGATTGGGAATTAATTTTACTCCGTCTTCGGTCAATACACCGCAAGCGCTATTGGTCGTACCCAGGTCGATGCCAATAATGGCCATATTACCCTCTGTCTAATACTTGAAATCGGTTGCTTTGGGCAGCCTGTGAATAGGAACTACAACCAGGGCCCGGCCTCGCAGGAGGCCCAACTCTGTCGAGATATCACAGCTACCGCACTATTCCTGTAAGGGACTGGCCATTCACAGCAAACCGCAGCCAACACTTGCGGTTTTTAAGGCCTGCACAGGTATTACAAAATTTTCCAAAAGTTCCCGGGCTATTTCGAATCTCTTGATATTTAAACTATCATTTTGAACCCGGTTTATAGCGTATTATTTTAAGCTGCCTTGAGCACAAATAGCCAGATGGGGCGCAGCTACAGGACATTACCCGCTGCGGGAAATCGCCAGGTGGGGGTACAAAGCGGGCCGCAGGGGCCCGCAGAGATATAATGGGGTACTTCAGGGGCCTCTCAGGCTACCGAAATAAAATTTAAGGCGCGCGGCGCTCTATCTTCCAGCTCCCATTTTCTTCAAGCCGATAAATAAAACGATCGTGCAGCCTGTTTGCGCCCCCCTGCCAAAACTCAATAGCACTGGGCACCACACAATAGCCTCCCCAAAATTCCGGCAGGGGGACCGTTTTACCGGCAAAGCGGGTTTTCTCATTTTCAAACCGCTGTTCCAGCTCCTCCCGGGAGGAAATCGGCTGACTCTGATGAGAGGCCCATGCCGCTAGCTGACTATCCAGAGGGCGGGATTGAAAGTAGGCCTCGGCCCGCTCGCGGGAAACCGGTTCTACCTTTCCATAGACAATGACCTGTCGCTCCAGACGGGTCCAGGGAAACAGCAGGGATACCTGTGGATTAACCGCCATATCCCGAGCTTTGTCACTGTGCAAATTGGTGTAGAACACAAAACCTTTGTCATCGAAGCCCTTCAGCAAAACGATCCGCTGCGAGGGCTGCCCCTCCGCATTCGTGGTGGCGAGGCACATAGCGCTGGCATCAACGAACTCCGCCTTAACAGCTTCCTCAAGCCACTTGCTGAACTGCTCCTGGGGGGTCGGCGGCAATTCAGAGCGTCTTAAACCGCCCAGTTGATATTCCCGACGCCATTTATCGATTTCCATGGTGCTACTTCCTCGGTTGTTCTAGCTCAAAGTTTATTCAGCGGAGTGGCGGAAGGCTATTGCGCGGCAGCCATCTCGTCAAATTCCCCAGCACCTAACGGCAGGCAAAGTTATTGCAAGCTCGCAACATTTCCTGCCGCGATTCAGGGAGCCCTTAAATAATTCCGTGATGCCTCTACAGAGCGGCTCTCAGTCAGGGAGCGACTTCGCAGGGATATCTGGACCGCTCAAGAGACCGCAGCGCAGAGTGAAAATCGCTCTGCAAGCCCCAGCTGCTGCGTTGCGGCTCTTCTACTACAAAGGGCTGCGGCCATTCGCGGCGAGCTGTGCCCAACCTCTGTGACCTGCAAGGCCCGCAGAGGTATCACGGAATTATTCAGAGGCTCCCTAGGAGGAATCTCAATTTTCCTGCGATTTTGCCTGTGAAGATGCAGACTCTGCGGATGCTTGCACCCCTATTGGCGGGCCGCTAGGCTCACTGCATTTTTACACGAATAAGGAAAATGGTGCTTATGTCCTCTGCGCCCACATGCGCCCAGGTGCTGATGCGCCTGCTGCGTGAATACCAGGTAGAAAAAGTTTTCGGGATTCCCGGCGTGCATACCATCGAACTGTACCGTGGCCTACCCGGTAGCGAATTGATGCATATCACGCCAAGACACGAACAGGGCGCCGCCTTTATGGCTGACGGCTATGCCCGCGCCAGCGGCAAACCCGGTGTCTGCTTCCTGATTACCGGGCCGGGACTCACCAACGCAGCTACGGCTATGGCGCAAGCTTACTCGGATTCCATTCCCATGTTGGTTATTTCCGCCGTCAATCGCCGGGAAGATCTGGGCATGGGCCGTGGGCGCCTGCACGAGCTACCCCGCCAGAGCGATGCCAGCCGGGGCTTTTGTATCTGGCAGCACACCCTGACCCAGGCGGAGCAACTACCGGAAGTGATGGCGCGGGCATTCCAGCTACTGCAATCCAGCCGCCCCGGCCCTGTGCATATCGAAATTCCTATCGACCTGTTCCCGGCAGTGATGCCCGGCCAACTGGACGATTACTGCGCGGCCCCCAGCGCCACAGCCTCGGCAGCCAGTGCGACAGCCATCGCAACTGCGGCCCAGTGGCTGCAAGCTGCCGAGCGCCCGGTGATTCTTCTCGGCGGTGGCGCGCAATCCGCCGGGGAAGCGGCAACACAAATTGCGGAAAAGATCACTGCCCCAGTTTTCCTATCGCTGGCCGCCAAAGGCGTTGTCGACGAGAGACACCCCCTGTGTGGCGGTGCCAATCTCAGCTTTGATTGCGTGCGCGAGCGAGTGGAAACTGCCGATGTAGTCTTGGCCGTTGGCACTGAACTTGCCGAAACTGACCGCAATCTGGTGCGCGAGGATTACGCTTTCTCCGGCAAACTGATTCGCATCGATATCGACCCAGCCCAACTGGTATGCAACGCCCAACCGGACCTGGCGATCTGCGCCGATGCCGCTGAAAGCCTACAGCAGTTGAGCGCAGCCCTGCTCGCGCACGAAGAAAGCTCGAAGCGACAGGCAGAAGAGGAAGTTTCACAATTAATCCGCCGCTGCCGCAAAGAGTGGTGGGAAGGCTCTGAGGAGCGTTTTCCCTGGGTTGAGGCCCTGCGCGAGGCCCTGCCAGAGGAGGGGATTCTGGTTACCGACTCCACCCAGCTGGCCTATAATACCAACCACGCCCTGCCGCTGTACTACCCCCGCAGCCATGTCACCTGCACCACCGGCTACGGTACCCTGGGCTTTGCCCTGCCCGCTTCAATCGGCGCCAAACTATCCAGCACACGGGATGTTATTGCCCTGATCGGCGATGGCGGCCTGATGTTTACTCTGGGCGAGCTGGCCGTTGCGGTAGAACAGCAATTACCCCTGCCGATCCTGGTGTGGAATAACAGCGGCTACGGAGAGATTCGCGACTTTATGGATGCCGCAGAAGTCCCCCAAGAAGGGGTTAACCTGCGCACGCCGGATTTTGTCGCACTGGCACAATCATTTGGCGCCGAGGGCTGCCGTATCGACAAGCCGCAACAATTAGCGGCGGCAGTTGCTGAAGCCCTACAACGCAAAACACCAACACTCATCGAAATCACCGCCCCTTAAAGCGGCGCAAAGCAAACGGAAGCGTGACATGACAGATTTCAACAAACTGCATACAGACAAACTGTTTATTAATGGTGAGTGGCGTGAACCCCTCGGCAACGGCTCCCACCCGGTTATCAATCCCGCCACGGAAGAGATGATCTGCCAGGTAGTGGAGGGCTCTGCTGAGGACGTCGACACCGCCGTCAGCGCCGCTCGCAGCGCCTTTAAACAGTGGCGTCACACCAGCGCAGCACAGCGCTCGGCCCTGCTAACTGCCATTGCCGATGGTATGGAGGCGCGCAAGGAAGACTTGACCCAGGCGATCTCACAAACCCTCGGTTGCCCCGCCCACATTACCCGCTGGCTGCATGTAGACGGCCCCATCTATGCGATGCGCTACTACGCCGAGCGCACCTCGATAATGGAGGAGACCGAAAAAGCCGCCCACTCGGTGCTCATTCGCGAACCGGTGGGTGTGTGCGGCTTTATCACTCCCTGGAACTACCCCCTGCACCAGTTTGTCGGCAAGGTTGCCCCGGCCCTCGCTGCGGGCTGCACCATAATCGCCAAACCCTCGGAAACCACTCCGCTACAGGATTACATCATGGCGGAGATCATCGAAGCCGCCGGCGTTCCGGCGGGCGTCTTCAATCTGACTCCCGGCCCGGGCTCAGTAGTGGGGGCCGCGCTGTCCTCGCACCCGGGAATCGATATGGTGTCCTTTACCGGCTCTACCCGCGCAGGGGTTGAAGTGGCCAAAGCCGCAGCGCCCACGGTAAAAAGAGTAACCCAAGAACTCGGCGGCAAATCGCCCCTGATTATCACCCCGGATGCAGACCTTCGAGCAGCGGTTCGCTGGGGCTGCGAAGATGTATTTATTAACAGTGGACAAACCTGTACCGCACTCACCCGTATGCTGGTCCCCGCCGAGCACTATGAAGAGGCGGTAAAAATCGCCAAGCAGGTAGCTGAAGAAGTGGCGCTGGGCACCGACACCAACGCCTTTATGGGCCCACTGTCCTCCGCCCGCCAGCTGGGGATTGTGCGCAGCTATATCGAAAAAGGCATCGACGAAGGCGCCCGCCTTGTGGCCGGCGGCCTCGACCGGCCCAACGGACTGGAAAAGGGATTCTATGTAAAACCCACGGTCTTCGCCGATGTACACAACGAGATGACCATCGCCCGGGAAGAGATCTTCGGCCCGGTGACCTGCCTGATCCCCTACAAAGATATGGATGAGGCGATCGCCATTGCCAACGACACCGAGTACGGCCTGTCCAGCGGGGTTTGGGCCAAAGACGCCGAGAGCGCTATGCCCATCGTTCGCCGTATTGAAGCCGGCCTGTGTTTTGTCAACGGCGGAGAGTTTAACTACGACGCCCCCTTCGGCGGTTACAAGCGCTCCGGCAACGGACGCGAGTTTGGTGAGGCGGGTCTCGGTGAGTTTATCGAACTAAAATCCGTGCAGCTTCCCGCATAAATGTCTGCACCGCCCTCTAATCAGGGCGGTGCTGTTGACTGCCAATCCCCTCCCCGTTATCTTTGCTCGCACATCACGAGAGTGGCTGACGCCAACGCCAACCTGCCGACCGGGGCAAGGTGGTTCTCTCTCTGCGGCACACAAAGCCTGCGGGGAGGATGGGGCTCTACCAGAGCAAACCAACCGGATGGGCGAATATCATTTCGCCATTTCCACGTCAGCCCTCCATAGTTTTACCATTGGAG
The DNA here is from genome assembly GCF_052466995.1 of Microbulbifer regidiadema (SeqCode). Classification (NCBI taxonomy): domain Bacteria; kingdom Pseudomonadati; phylum Pseudomonadota; class Gammaproteobacteria; order Cellvibrionales; family Microbulbiferaceae; genus Microbulbifer; species Microbulbifer regidiadema (SeqCode). Next base: position 1,787,426 of record NZ_CP174297.1, read on the forward strand.
GGACCATGTCCGAATCACCGTTTTCCAGCAAAGATATTATCGAAATCCAAATTGCCAGCCAGAGAAGCCACACGGCTGTACGCGCGGTGAGAAGAGGTGATCGTCAGTTGTTGTGGCAACTACTGTTCGACACCGCCGAAGAGGCATTAAAATTTGCCACCAGTTGCCGCGCCAGTGAGCACCCGATTTCGGCCCACGAGGCCTGCAAGCTGGCGGGATAAAGTAGAAGCGACAGGCGCCGCGAGTTCGCGCCCATTACCCTGTGCCAAGAGCACCCGACAGGAGCTAAAAACAATACCATGTCAAAGCCAGAACCATTCTTTGAGCACCTGCGCAGCGAACTAAAACAGATCGATGCCGACGGTCTGTACAAGCGCGAGCGGATTATTACTTCCCAGCAAGCCGCTGAGATCCAGGTGAACAACGACACCCAGGTACTTAATTTCTGCGCCAACAACTACCTGGGCCTGGCCAACCACCCGGACCTGATTAAAGCGGCTAAAGAGGGGCTTGAGCAATACGGCTTCGGCATGGCCTCCGTGCGCTTTATCTGCGGCACCCAGGACATCCACAAAGCGCTGGAATCGCGCCTGTCTGAGTTCCTGCACACCGAGGACACCATCCTCTACACCTCCTGCTTCGACGCCAACGGCGGCCTATTCGAAACACTGCTCGGCCCGGAAGATGCCATCATCTCCGACGCCCTCAACCACGCCTCTATTATCGACGGCGTGCGCCTGTGTAAAGCCAAGCGCTACCGCTACGCCAACAACGATATGGCGGAACTGGAAAAGCAGTTGCAAGCCGCAGACGCCGCTGGCGCCAAGACCAAGCTGATCGCCACCGACGGCGTCTTTTCTATGGACGGCGTGATCGCCAACCTCAAAGCCCTGTGCGATCTGGCCGACCAGCACAACGCCCTGGTTATGGTAGATGACTCCCACGCCGTGGGCTTTCTCGGTGACCACGGTCGCGGCACCCACGAGTACTGCGATGTGATCGACCGTGTCGATATTATTACCGGCACCCTGGGCAAGGCCCTCGGCGGCGCTTCCGGCGGCTTTACCTCTGGCCGCAAAGAAATTATCGATTTGCTGCGCCAGCGCTCGCGCCCCTATCTGTTCTCCAACTCCGTAGCCCCGGCTATCGTCACCGCCTCGCTGAAAGTGTTGGATATGCTGACTGAAGGCGGCGAGCTGCGTGAACAACTGCGCGACAACTCCGCCTACTTCCGCAAGCGCATGTCCGAAGCCGGTTTCACCCTGGCCGGTGCCGACCACCCCATTATCCCAGTTATGATCGGCGACGCTGCCCTGGCACAGAAAATGGCTGACAAGATGCTGGAGCGCGGTATCTACGTCGTCGGCTTCTTCTACCCGGTAGTGCCCAAAGGCCAGGCCCGTATCCGCACCCAGATGTCCGCCGCCCACACCCGCGAGCAGCTCGACCAGTGTATCGATGCTTTCATTGAAGTCGGTCGCGAGCTAAATATTATCTAAACCCAACAGACAGCGGTGCCGTTGCCGTAATCCTCACAAGGGATTCAGCAAAGCGGCACCGCGCCTTGCCATTTGTAGTTTTTAAGACAATGAAAGCACTATCCAAACTGAAATCCGAAGTGGGAATCTGGCTCACCGATGTGGAAATCCCCACCCCGGGCCACAATGACCTGCTGATCAAGATTCACAAAACCGCAATTTGCGGTACCGACATGCATATCTACAACTGGGATGAATGGTCTCAAAAAACCATTCCCGTCCCCATGGTAGTTGGCCACGAGTATGTGGGTGAAGTTGTGGGTATGGGGCAGGAAGTTGCGGGTTTCCAGGTAGGTGACCGGGTTTCTGGTGAAGGCCATATCACTTGCGGCCACTGCCGCAATTGTCGCGCCGGCCGCCGCCATTTGTGCCGCAACACCTACGGTGTCGGCGTAGACCGCCCCGGCGCCTTCGCAGAGTATCTGGTGATTCCCGCACTCAACGCCTTTAAGATCCCAGACAATATCTCCGACGATCTCGCCTCCATCTTTGACCCCCTCGGCAACGCGGTACACACCGCCCTGTCTTTCGACCTGGTTGGCGAAGATGTACTGATTACCGGCGCTGGCCCCATCGGTATTATGGCCGCAGCGGTTGCCAGACACGTGGGCGCCCGCCATGTGGTGATCACCGACATCAACGAATACCGCCTGGAACTGGCGCGTAAAATGGGTGCCACCCGCGCGGTAAACGTCGCCAAGGAAAACCTCAACGACGTAATGAGCGAGTTGGGAATGAGCGAAGGCTTTGACGTTGGCCTGGAGATGTCCGGCGTACCCGTCGCCTTCCGCGATATGATTGCCGCGATGAATCACGGCGGCAAAATTGCCATGCTCGGTATCCCCGCAGGTGAAATGGCAATTGACTGGGGACAGGTTATTTTTAAAGGCCTGATTATCAAGGGCATCTACGGCCGCGAGATGTTTGAGACCTGGTATAAGATGGCCAGCCTGATTCAGTCCGGCCTGGATTTGACCCCGATTATTACTCACCAGTTTTCTATCGACGACTTCCAAAAAGGCTTCGATACCATGGGCTCTGGTGAATCCGGTAAGGTAATTCTGAACTGGAAATAAGTCCTAGCAGCTGCGGGATTTCCCGCAGCTGCTCCCTCTCTATCCTCAATCTGCCGCCCTCTTTCCAACAGGAATTTTGCGCTATCTACCGCACCTTACCTACGGGCAAATTCAATTCTTCGGACACAATCCACAGATCTACTTCATCATATAAGTGTGATGAATAGTCCATAGTTACATGTTTAACATTCAGCCGGCTGAGCGCAAGATGCGCAGAGCTGAATGCAGGAAACAATGTCTTGGTATTGTTCGGAAAATTAATTGTTAGCTAGCAACACTTGGTGCAGCGGTACTATTTCTGACTTTTACCTTCAGTCTTGTGAACCGTCAACAAGGAGGAATAAACCTTGACCGACTCTTAAAGGAGGTGTCGGATTTGAAAAATGGAATTAGAAGCCCTTAAGAAAATGACTAAAACAGAAAAATCCACCCGCGATTATGCAACATCAATGGCGAACGCTCTACTATACAAGCCTTGGCAGGCTCATCCAGCTGGTTGCCGGACTGGATGACCTAGGTTATATTTCAGCCGCTCCTACTGGCAAAGTTAGACAACACAAGGAACCATATGATAGAGGAAGTCGTCGGAGGTTTTTTTAGAGTTATTGGCCATTTCTTAGGCCACATATTTATAGAAATAATCTTCGAGTTATTACTGAAAGGGCCCGGTTATTTCATTAGTAAGCAATTTACCAAACGTGATCCTGATCCAGATGGACTCATTGTTGTATTAATAGGCTTCTTATTTTGGATTGCTCTTGGCATAGGGGCCTATAGCATGTATGCCACTGTCGGCGGAGCCAATAATGTTTAACGAAACAGGATAACACTATCTACCACGCGGAGAAGATCTCCATTCCTCGACCTCAATATGACATTGCAGCCGTTGCTTGCGGCACTAAAGGCTATCGAATTATGGCACGAAACCCACACACAACATGGGAAATGCTTGATGTTGCCATGACGCATTATCAAACATTCATTTCAAACAAGAGTCAACGACTCTCATTAGGCATTGTTGATTTGTTGCATGTAAGTAATTTCAAGGGTGGTAATACCTCAATTACTGAGCCTGAGATCACACTTGGCAGCAAACTGAGTAGCTATGAGGCTGTACTTTCTGAGATCGATCATAATTTTAATGGCAAAACGCTACCTCAGCTAAATAAGCAAGAAACAGCCGGGCTTATAAAATTATGCAAAGACATTACTGATTTAACAAAATCCAACGATACAAAAATCAGAGGGTTTGGTGCATCATACGCTTCTGCGTTACTGTCAGCACACTTTATGGACCTTATCCCCATTCTTGACCGAAGAATATTAAATGGTGCGGGCATTGAAGCGGTGTGGCACCATGACCCATGATTATAAACGTCACGGGACAAGCACTCTTTTTGCCGCCCTTAATACGCTGACTGGTGAGGTCATAGGTGAGTGTAGAAAGCACCATCGTCATCAGGAGTTCTTAGGCTTTTTAAAGACCGTAGAAAAGCAAACACCCAAAGAACAGGATCTTCATCTTATCGTCGATAATTACGCGACTCACAAGCATGAAAATGTAAAGCGCTGGCTCAAGAGAAACAAACGAGTTCATCTTCATTTTATTCCGACCAGTTCATCCAGGCTAAATCTGGTAGAAAGATTTTTTGGATTACTCACAGAGAAGCAGTTACGCCGAGGGGTATTCACCTCAGTCAAGGAGTTGGAAACGGCTATGTTGAATGCAGGAATCTAAATCTATTTATTTTTATATTCGCTCCAACTTAATGATAAGAACCCAATCATTACTATAAATATCCCCAACGGCACTGATAAATTGCTTAAAATAAACACCATCTGCGATGATCCATCTGTCAACTTAATCCACACTTCACCAGTTTCCAACATGTAGGATGGTCCATATAAGCGAAACAGCCTTCCAGATTCAGTGATTACCAAGCCAATTAAAATCAATAAAGATTGAAGATCTCTCCTTTTAATAAAGAAAAATACACAGCCTAAAATTAGCCCTGAAAAAGCAAAAAATATCAGTACCGCCCCAATCACCTCAACAATCCACACAAACATAACCACCCTCACATCAACCGTCATCACTACAACAGTTTAAACTAGCCCACTCTTCGACCGAGTTATAACCAAATCTGATGTTTGAAGATTTGAAAGAAAGCAGCGTATCTGGTTGATTTGTTGTCGCCAAACAAAGCAACCAACCAAGAGTACGCTGCTATGGACAAGAATACCGCTGTTGAGTTTACAGGTCGACAGGAGACCACTGACCTACTGACCGAGCTTCTGCGCCGAGGTGCACGGGAGCTGCTGCAGCAGGCGATTGAGGCGGAGCTATCCACGTTTATGGAAGGCTTTCAAGGTCATCTCCTGGACAGTGGCCGCGCCGCAGTCGTCCGCAACGGCCACCTGCCGGAGCGCGATATACAGACCGGAATTGGCCCAATAAAGGTGAAGGTGCCGAAGGTCCGAAGCAAGGATGGGGAGCCGGTAACCTTCCGCTCAGCCCTGGTGCCGCCCTACGTTCGCAAGGCCCGCTCACTAGAGACGGCGCTACCGTGGCTATACCTGAAGGGTGTTTCAACCGGTGAGATGGAAGAGGCTCTTTCGGTGCTGGTTGGCCTAGAAGCGAAAGGTCTGTCGGCCAGTACAGTGGCTCGCCTGAAGGCACAGTGGAAAGGCGACTATGATACTTGGCGAGCCAAATCCCTGGATAAAGATCGCTGGGTATACATTTGGGCAGACGGCATATACAGCGGCCTACGCTCGGAAGAAAGCAAACTCTGCGCTCTGGTCGTCATAGGCGTAAATGAGCGTGGAGAGAAGCACTTTCTGGCGATGGAAGATGGAGAGCGGGAGTCGACGCTGAGCTGGAAAGGTGTGCTGGGTAAGCTGAAAGAGCGTGGCATGAGCGCCCCAGAGCTGGCTGTTGGCGACGGCGCTATGGGGTTCTGGTCGGCGCAGAAACCTACCCCGAAACCCGCCAGCAGCGTTGCTGGGTACACAAGACGGCCAACGTCCTGAACAAGCTGCCAAAGGCGAGTCAGCCGAAAGCCAAACGCTTCCTGCACGACATCTGGCAGGCAGAGACGCGGGCGAACGCGGAAAAGGCATTTGACACGTTTATCAAGACGTACGAAGCCAAATACCCAAAAGTTGTCGAGTGCTTGCTAAAGGATCATGAAGAGTTAATGAGCTTCTACGACTTCCCGGCAAAACACTGGCAGAGTATCCGAACAACGAACCCGATTGAGTCGACGTTCAGGACGATACGGCACCGGACCAAGCGTTCGAAAGGCTGTCTATCGAGAGAAGGGATGCTGCACATGTTGTTCAAGCTCGGGATGTGCGCGGAAGGAAAATGGAGAAAGCTTCGAGGCTTTGACTACCTTGCGAAGGTCATCACCGGAGTGAAATTCAAAGATGGAGAAGAGGTGCCAACCGCTGACCAGAGCGCTGCCTGATCAAACCTGCTGAACACCAGAATTGACAATAACTCTCGGGCATATGATTCTTTTGCTAGCGATGGGCTTGATGATGCTAGTCAGCGGCTTATTCAGGAGGCCTGGGACAAGCATCATGAAAATAAATTTTCCGAAGCTGATCTGCGTCTGAGAGATTAGGCTAGAGTGAGATATGATTTTATGGGGTATAAGTGATAGGTGGTTAATAGTGCTTGAATGACTTTGTGTGCCCCGAAAAGTAGGGATGTATTGAGGTTTTATTTTTGTTGAGAGATTGAAAGTTTTTAAGGTTGAATATGGAAATGAAGTTATTTTTATTGAGGCTGCTATGGGTTACTCATGGTCCTCTGTTTAGGGCGGCTGAGCATCTGGGTGGGATACTCTATAAGGCTCTCATTATTATTGTAATTATCTATGCCTCAATTATTTATCTTTTTTTGCATTTTTTATTTTTTATTGTTGGTATAGATTTGGATTCGCTCGGCATTGAGGAGCCTTACGTTCTTGCTAGTGTTTGGTTTTGTGTTTGGCTTTTTGAGGTATATATATTCAGGGATGAGAGTCAGAGAAGGTTAAAAGATGGGGCTAAAAAAATAAGAAGCTAAACCAATTGGCGGAGGAGTGTATGTCACGTGGGTATACTCTTATGTGGTGGTCTTTAATTATAGTGCTATGTATCTCGGTGCCTGTGGGTATAATTTCAGCCCAGTAGGAGAGATTCTGGACACCCATAGACAGAAAACCTTGGGAACCGCAATCTAGGACATCCACAGATTAGAGAGGGGTGCTAGTGATAGAGCTAGCCCCCATCTCTGACGGCTTATTCTTTCTGCTTGAGGGAGTGGGGGCGATGAAACCTTGAGGAGTTGAGGTTGAAGCTCGAAAGTGGTGCTTGTAGATAGAAAGTGGGAGTAGCGGTATCGAGAGATTGGATAGGAATTAGCAGGAAGCTGAAGAGAGGAAGTGTTGACAGTCACCTATACCGTGTACCCAGCGCTTGTTGAGCCGGATACAGGCCAGTCGAACAGTCTCTACTGAACCTACCAAGCCCTTAAAGCGACTTTCAAAGTTTCGGTTGAGGTAAAGCCAGTGTTTGGGAGCGATACCTAATCGTTTCAGAATGGGTGGCGTTTCTTTGGCAATCAGGCCCCGTTTTCTGGGGTCCAAATGTCGACCGCTCCAGTCTACCAGTTCCAAATAGTGATCTAGCTGAAAAGGTAGGCCTTTAGGCATGTTTAGACGCTCACCACCGTAAGCGCTCAATAAACCCCACCCTTTGATTCATACGGAAGATTTGCTTCCGTTATGCCTTAAAGATTCCAAGGCAATAAAGCTTCAATATCCTCGACGCTCTGCACACTCGGTAAGTCGGTGTAAACCCGGCGCAGGTAATCATACGGTTCAAGGCCATTAGCTTTGGCGGTTTCGATTAAGCCGTATAGTGCGGCACTGGCTTTGGCGCCTCTCGGCGTATCACTGAACAACCAGTTCTTACGTCCGATCACAAAGGGGCGGATGGCATTTTCGGCTGCGTTATTGTCAATATTTAACTGCCCATCTTCGGTGTAGACCGTTAGTTTTTTCCAGTTCTTGTGCAGATACCCAAGCGCTTTTCCAAGGGCGGTCTTCGGTAATACTTTGGGGAGTGTTTTATCGAGCCAGATCCGGATTTTTTCCAGCAAAGGTAGACTTTCTTCTTGGCGGAGACAATATCGTTCACTTGGCCTGAGTCCTTGCCCTTTACGTTCAATGCCGTATAGGTGGCCTATGTAATTGAGAGCGATGTCGGCTTTACTCGGCTGATGATTTTTACCTTTATTTTTTACTTTACCGCCGGCAATCTTTTGCGCTTCGATAAATTTCCGCCGTGCATGCGCCCAGCAGCCGAGATGGGTAATGGATTTTTCATTGCCCACAGCATGATAACCGGCGTAGTCATCGGTTTGTAAATAGCCTCTGAAGCCCGACAGCAGGCTGCCGGCGACTTCTCCGCTGCGACTGGGCGAGTAATCAAACAGAATCACTTTTTGATCTGGCAGGCCGCCGCGCCGTACCCACATATAAGATTGGCTTTGCGAAGGTTTGTCCGGTTCTTTCAGCACTTGGAGTGGGGTTTCATCACATTGGATAATGGACCCTTCCCGCAGTTTATCTTCCAATAGATTGAGCAGTGGCTGTATCAGGGCACCACTGCGGATCATCCAGTTGGCCAGAGTATTGCGTGGCAATGCCACACCGATGCGGTGAAAGATTTTTTCCTGCCGGGCGAGAGGTAGCGCATCCTGATATTTGGCAGCAGCTATATGCGCAAGTAAGCCGGGACTGGCATTACTTTTAGGGATCGGCTGTGGTGGGAGTGCTGCCGTTTTTACGCAGGATTCACAGGCCTTGCAGGCATATTTTTTACGGACGTGCTCAAGCACCTGGATCTTGGCTGGGATGATATCCAGCTGTTCGCTGATAACTTCACCCATTGCTTGCATCTGGCAACCGCAGCGGCAAATTTTTTCCTCTTCAGACAAATCGTGTTCAATGCGCACACGGGGCAGGTCTTGCGGCAATGGTTTGCGCCCGGCAGATTTCCTGTGCGTGTAAGTCACGGTTTCTGTACTGGGAGTGTCGGGGCTGGCTTCTTCGATTGCGTCATCGGCAAGCGTTTCTGCCTCATTGAAGAGGTTGATCTGACTGGAGTCTGCTTTCTCACTGCTACTGCCGAAGCGCTTATTCTGCAGTAACAAGATTTGTTCTTCGAGCAGGCGAATACGCTGCTGCCTGTTTTCTAGCTGTTCGGATTGCTGTCGCAGAAGCGCCTTTAGCGCTTCTGGATCGTCGGGGAGTTGTTCTGCGGTCTCGCTAATCATGCCCGCTATTTTACAACAACTTCAGGTCAGGTTATCGAGTCAAATTGAATCAATTGATGGGGCTTTTGGCTCCAGATATTAAGGCCGTCGAGCAGCTGGTTGAGCTCACGGCCACTGCGTGCAGTGTGAGTTATTTCATCCGCCCACATCCAGTGGAAGCGCTGTTTTTCCAGACGCTTATACCAGACCACAAAGCCGTTGCGCTCCCAGTAAAGCAGCTTGATTTTATCGCGGTTGCGATTACAGAATACAAAGAGTGCCTCCAGAGCCGGCGACAGCGCCATTTCCTGCTCAACCAGTGCTGCCAGACCATCAATCGATTTACGCATATCGACGGGCTCCATATACAAATACGCTTGCGCTGATTGTTTTGGGCGCAGCATTAATGCTGCTCCCGTAGAAGACGCCAAAGCACTGGCAAGGTATGTTCCAGTTCAGATGTTGGTAGTTGTATCTGAATATTACCCGGCAAAGTCATGACCATTGAAGTTTGAGAAGGCGGCATTGTTATCGGCATGAGTTTGGCTGTATTTTTGCTCTGCTTGCTACGCCAATAGGTGAAGGTACTGAGCTTTAGCTGGTGCTGCTGGCAATAGGCGGCTTGGGAAAGGTCGCTAGCCTTCCACTGGGTTACGTGCTCTGTCCAGAAATCTGATTTGCTTTGCTGGGTCATGCGTATCTCCTGATCATTAAAAATCAGGAGCATATCTGGATGGATTTCAGAGTTTTAGATGGGGTTTGTTGAGCGCTTACTCACCACCTACCAGGGGCAGCAAGCTTTTGGGTTGTTCACCGGAGATTGCCGCACGAATACGCTGTTGAATTGATGTGTAATCAGAATCTTCAGGAGTCTTGGCAATATTGGCACGGATGGGGTTGAGGTCGATGTAGACCATGCAGGCGGCGAGGGCTCTTTCATCTAGTAAAGCTTGGGATTTGAAGCGCCCCTCTCAGAAGCGGCCGGTGCAATGGTCTTCGGCATTGGCCTGGCGAGCGATAGCCTCATTCTGGCAGCGCATAAACCAGCTGATATCCATAAGGCGCTCCCGCCATAATGTGACGACTTCATTGAGCTTGTTCGTCTCACTGTGATCGAGTGTATCACCTCGCAAGTAGCGTAGCGCGAGAGTGGAAACTTTGAAGAGCTTTTGCCAGCGGAGAATGACTTCAGTGTTAGGCCAGCTGAGAGCGATGCCAAGACCGCTAAAGCCTGATCTGACATTGAGGTTATTCTTCGCTCGCAGGAGCTATTTAAAGTTTCTAATTTGGCTCGACGCTTTATTCAGGGCGCCTCTCTAGACTTCAGTGAAAAGCACAAAATTAAAGAGCTAATTTAGCTATGGCGATGGATGTCAGCTGGTTTATGCGCTGCCTGAATGAGGCTATCGCTCGCCAGGCCAATGCCGAAGACCATTGCACCGGCCGCTTCTGAGAGGGGCGCTTCAAATCCCAAGCTTTACTAGATGAAAGAGCCCTCGCCGCCTGCATGGTCTACATCGACCTCAACCCCATCCGTGCCAATATTGCCAAGACTCCTGAAGATTCTGATTACACATCAATTCAACAGCGTATTCGTACTGCGGTCTTAGGCAAACAGCCCAAGGAACTACTGCCGTTTGTGGGCGGCGAGCGCCTTAATATGCCGAAAGGACCGCCCTTTCAGCTGGATCACTATTTGGCATTAATGGACTGGAGTGATCGGCATTTAGACCCGAGGAAGCGCGGCACCATTTCTCAAAATACACCCCCGACCCTGAATCGGCTGGGTACCTCAGTAAAACACTGGCTCTACCTCAACCGGAACGTTGAAAGCCGATTTAAAAGCTTGGTGGGATCAGCAGAGGCTGTACGAAAAGCCTGCGTTCAGCTCGATAAACGCTGGATACATGGGTTGCAAGACTGCCAACAATTCTTAGCCCCGCGCCCAGCTGAACAAGGTAATTTCGAACCCTGGTTATCCCCAGAGTACTGGTATCCCTACCTGCCCCCGCACCTTTTTACCTACGATCTAAAAACGTTATCAGCGCCAATCCGCCACCCACTTTGTTGTAGGCACTCCATCTACCCGCTCTGTGGCACAGAAGTTCTCACCCAGCTTTTACCCTCCAATCCATGGCTATCCTTTTTTGTTTTCGCTTTTTTGTTTTCAGAGATACCCTAAGCATTTCTACCAGTACAATTGGAAATCTTACAAAACCCAAATACCAGCAATAAAGCCAAAAAGATTACATTAACCAAAAATATCGAAACTTTCCCCACATCGAAAAAAAACAAATACATGCAATTAATAGTTAATGTAATCAACATCCCTGCACATAATAATCTAGACACTTGCCGTCTATACCCAACAATAAAAATCAAGATAGGTGAAAAAAGCATCGAAGAGATCATCAAAAGCATATCCAAGGTTAATAAACCACCTGGATTATATCTCAACCCCATAATGATCAACCCAAAAAAAATACCTATACAAAATAAGGACCACACAAAACATATTCCAGCTGTTAATCTATCCATAATCCCCCTGTCGCACCCCCTATCGTTCCAGCCCAACCAGACACTGTACTAAGTAAATTAGCTAACTGGGTACAATAAGTGGCACAATTGCCGTACTGATTTCTACTTTCAGTATCCAGTGGATCGTATGGGCCACAGTCACCATCGCCACCTCCATTTCCATTTCCATTTCCATCCATACAATCATAAAAACATTTCATAAAAACTCCAAGTCCGGCCAATAAAACACCAGCTCCTAAGGCACCGACAAGGCCAGTCTCCCCCGTATAATCAAAATTACTTATTGGATTTTGACTTACATAACCATAAACATGATTAAGGTAAAATTTTTCACTAATTTTAGGAACAACCACACCATTTTTTTGAGAAAGCTTTCGCTTTTCATCGCTAAAATCTAAAATAGTTCCTCTTGGATCACTTTGAATATATCTCCCTAAAGTCGGATCATAATCACGATAGTAATTATAATGTAACCCACTTTCGTCATCGTAATACTGTCCAGGGAAGCGCATATTAAATACGACGACATTTCCTGTCATATCATTGTCGATAGAGGTCTCACCAAACGCCGTACGCGTGCTGCGCCAAATAGCTTCTCCGTCACTATCAATCAGAAGTCTAGGTGTATCCAGATGGTCACTATACACTGCATAGGTACCGTGAGTATCTGCAAGCTGGAGGGGAGCATAGGCACCGGGTAAATAGTCGTAACGCTGGGTAAGACTGGCAGCACCATTACTTTCTTCGAACTCAGCTAGCAGCTGAGTTCCACTCCATAAAAACCAAGTGGTGGTACCATCCACACTTTTGAAAATACGTTGGCCGCTAAAGTTGTAACCGTAACTTGCAGCAGTATCTCCATCACTATAACCCGTAAGTCGATTATCCAAATCATAAGTAAAGGTTTTATTTTCCGTTCCAGTGACAGACGTTAAATTTCCATCATCGTCATAGGCACGGATTAAGGCGCTGTTATTTTGACTAATAAGCTCATTATTACTGTTATATTCGTAGGTGCTGCTATCACTTGGGTCTTCCCGGTTACCCACTCCATCGTAGGAAAATATCTCGTCGATAAGGGACGTGCTATCAGGATAGTCGGCACTAGTAAGCCGATCCACTCCATCATATGAAAATACCTGAGTTCCATCGTTATCACTGTAGGCAGTAATGTTTTTTGCAGCATCAAAACTGTAACCCAAGGCTTCCAGGATGGTACCGGTAGGATCTGTGATGGTGGAGCTATCTAAAGTACCATCGGCATTATAGGTATTGGTACGGCTGGCACCAGAGGCATAACTAAGACTGCTCCAACGATCAGCACTATCATAGCCCAAGGTATGACTATTACCAGCCAAAACAGCACTGGTTAAGCGTGTATAATCATCATAACCAAAGCTGTGGTTAGTGAGTGTGCCGCCCGGTTCAGCAGTATTATCCAAACTAAGCCCACTAAGTTTACCCATAGAATTATAGGAATAGTTGAGGGTACGATCTCCTCCAGGGATATAGTGATTAGCCGTTTGGGATAGACGATTTAATTCATCGTAACTATTTGTATAAAGCGCGGTGCTCTGTATGGCTGAGTCAATGGCCTGAGTTAGTTGTCCATTATCATTGTAGGTAAAACTCTGGGTACGCTCAGTATTATTACTGGTATAGTCTGTAGCACTAGCAAAATACTCAATGTTTGCTAGCCCACCCCAATCTTCGTAATTGTAGACCAATACCTGCCCACGAGCTCCAATTTTACTGGCGAGACGATTACGGTTATCGTAACTATAAGTAATAGTTTCTCCACCCGGACGTACTTCTCCGGTTTTTCGGCCTAAGCGATCGTAGATATAGGTAGTGGTATTTTTTTCCGGGTCGGTAACGGTCAGTAGGTTACCGATAGAATCGTAACTATAGGATGTAACAAGACTTGGGCTAACCCCTTGCTGTTCGGTTTTAGTCAAACGATCTAATGCATCGTAAGTGTAAAGGGTGACACGACTTAACGGGTCGGTGGTGCTAACCATATTACCGAGGGCATCATAACTACGGCTATCCACGCTGCCCTCGGGATCAGTAGTGCTCGCCAGGTTGCCACGAACATCATAACTAAAAGTAGTGACATTATCTAATGCATCAGTGATGCTTAAGCGCCGACCCAAGCTATCGTAGGTATAACTCTGGTAGGTAGTTTCAGTACCGGTGCTGTCTCGACGCGCAATTTTGGTAAGCTGGTCTTTTCCATCGTAATGGAATAAAGTGATCTGACCAGCAGTGACCTCCTCACTAACACTATCAATACTACGCCCTACTTCCACTTGTACCAAATTATTGTCCGCATAGGTATAGTGGGTTTCCTCGTTCAGGGCATTTGTAACTTGCACCACACGATTTTTATCATCGTAGTCGTAGGTGGTAATATTGCCTATAGCATCAGTAATAGTTAAACGATTACCCACTTGATCATAAGTGTTGATCTGCACTCCAGTCGCCAGGCTATTGCCATTTCTGTCTTTCCAATACTCTTTGGTCGGATATAGGCTATCACCTTCATATTCCAGCACATACTGACTACCGTCGGCATAAGTGGTGGCAGTGAGCTGGTTGCGGGCATTATAGCTATAGCTAGTAGTTTGATAGCTTCCGTCGGCCTTTAATTTTTTGGTGCTGGCCAGGGTCTGAGGATTTCCATCACTATCGTAATTAAAGATGTATTCAGTACGGAACACTGTAGCGGTATCAGTAGAAGATACCACTTCTTCACTAGCTACCCAGCCCCCCTCATAAGTCCAAGTGGTAGTAATGATTTCACCACTAGCCAAGTTGGCCGACTGGCTCAGGCGATGGTTGTCGGTATCATAGGTGTAATCGATAGCCCGCACCAGAGTGCGATCACTATTATCATCATCCAGGCCATAGTACTCTTCTCGGATGACATTGCTGTTGGTATCACGCTTTTTTATAATGAGATAGCCCGCTTGATCCTCATACTCCACCGTACGGCCGTCTTCGTTAAAGACGTAGCGCTCAGTCGTGGTATAAGGATTGTTGCCATCTGCATCGGTAATAGTGGTGGTGACTTCGGTTTCATAACCCTCGGTAACATAGTCAAACTCAAAGATCAGATTGCCGTAAACCTCTTTGATTACCTGATCTTCAGTATTATAGGTTTCCTCATAGGGGGTAGCATTTTCACCCACCTGGAAATAGGTCAGGTTGTGGCTATCGTTGCTGTCTTCGTATTTATAAGTGGATACCAACCCTTCCAGGCCAGTGACTTTAATCAGGTTGCCTGAAGTTAGGGCATTACCTTCACTATCATCCAGCGTGTCGTGGCTATAAACAATAGTGCGGCCGGTATGATCCACCGCCTGGGTAACACGACCGGTATCACTGTCGTAACTGAAGCTAACGTAGTTGCCACTCAGGCTGCCATCTGCCAGGCGCTCTTCAATTTTTTGCAACTGGTAGCTGTAGGCCACCGTCATCGGCTTAGAGGGATCGACAGAATAGAGGGAAGTACCGACGATAGGGAAGCGTTCACTGCTGTAAGTAAACTCTAAGCGCTGACCGGTTTTATTTTCCCGCGCTGTCAGTCGGCCCTCAGCATCGTAGTAATCTTTACGCCCAGTATTATGCGCAAAGGTGTAGGTACCATCACTATCTTCACTCAGGGTACCGCGCAGCCCGACTACATCGCTCACATAGGCACCACCACTGTAAACAAACTCCGCACGATGCCCAGCACAATAGCGGATTATTACTTTATCATCGGGGTATTCATACAAGCGGTAATCGTGATCGAAGGCCCAGCCATAACCCAGGGCGCTATCGTAATCCGATTGGTTGTTGTATTTCCGTATAATTTGAATCGGGTAGCTACCCTTTACCACCATATCGGTTTCTTTGTGGCGCTCCTGGCCGCTGTAAAGTACGACCGTACCCCCCTTGGCAGACTCTTCTGGACAGCCCCCCTCCTCAGCACTATCACCACCTCCGCTATCATCATTAGAGCCAGTACCACCACCAAAGGTATGGGCCTGGCCAGGGCTAGCGGCGATGGCCAGAGTTAAAGCCAACATCGCGGAGGCTAGGGGCGGACGAATGGAGTTAACGCTTGCGCAAGCTCGCCGGGCGCCATCCAAGGTCTTGCTAAATCCAACGAGGGCTTTTAGCGGTGTTTTTAGTATTTTATTGGCAAAACTGCTCATGGGTATTCCCTATCCCCCCGATTGCTGGCCGGGAGTGTGATTTTTATTCAGTACAAATCAGACGATACTATTGTGCGGCACGCCACAGGCGATAATCTTTCAAAGCGGTTTGTTCCTGCTTATCCTTGCCCTGTACCTGGTAAGCCTGGGCTAGGCCAAGATAGGCGTGACCATGCTCCGGGTGGTTTTTTATTAGGCGGCTGAAATAAGTTTCCGCTTCTGCCCACTGCTGTTGTTGAATGGCGATTTGGGCCAACAATTGCAGGGCTTGGCGATGGGTTCTGTTTTGTTTCAATACTACTGAAGCGTGCTGCTTGGCTTTTTCGTACTTGCCGAGTTTTTTTTCCAGCTGGGCCAATTCAATCATGGCCGGGTAATTTTGCGGTTGCTGTCGCAGCAGGCGGTTGTACAAGGCTCGCGCTCGCTTGTAATCCTTTTGCTCAACCGCCGTTTGGGCCTCAGCTTGGGAGACCTGCTGGATATGGGCGCTCGGCTTGGCTGCGTGAGTCCCAGTAGCAGCAAAAAGCGCAATAATTGCCAGGGATAGAATCTGGATTAATTCCGTCGTTCGCTTCATAGTTCACATCCTTCTGAATATCTAATTCGCATTAGAGTTAATCTTTATGAGCGAGAGTTTTCGCTGAATCGTCGGCCTGGGGCTTTGCAATAACCACTTTTAGGGTGGCCATACCAAAGTTGCCCAAGTAGCCGCGTAAATTGACGGTGAGATAGTGCTCGCCTGGGTTGTGGTTGCGGCTGTCCCAGCGATAAGTGGTGGGGAAATAACCCACTTCGTTCTCATAAACGTACTGGCCATCGACAAAGTACACCGGCTCAAATCTTTTTGAGGCCAGCTGCGTGATATGCTCCGGCTGTACATTAATACGTACCGGTACAGTGCCACTAACTATCGGGGTGCCTTCGCTATTTTTGGGGTAGTCCCCCACCAGTGAAATTTCCAGCGGAAAATCTCCCCGGCTCAATGCATCCCGTTGTGCTGGGGCGTGAATACGCGGGCGATAAGATTTCTTTTTTTGTCGCAGGCTTTGGCCCCACGGCATATCCTGCACAAAGCGGGAGTCAGAAGATGATTTATCCCCGCTCACCAGGATGGTATTGCGGGGCAAGGCGAAGGCATTGAGAATTAATTCCAGCGCTGGGTGGCCCTTTAAATTCAGGGCGCCGGAGGCATCCTGCCCATCCCAGGCTTCTTTTTGTTGGCCAGATACGCGCGGCACCCAGTCGATAATATTATTCAGCAGTGGGCCGTTATTTTTTAATCCCACCCGAATCGCGACGCGGGCCATTTGCGGCAGGGTGTAATCCACACTGCCCTGCTCCGCATTCCAACTCAGATCGTTCACTGCGACACTTTCACCACCGGTAATATCGGTCAGGTCGTACTCGGCCGTTTGCTCGCCGGCTTTTGCATTGATGGTGTAGTGATAAGCCTCTGCGGGCACCGGGCGCCCCTGCTGGTCGGTACCGTCCCACTGCCACTGGTGATCGCCGGCCGCCAGCTGTTCACGATATTCCGTTTTGATCAGCAGGTCGCGAGCGTCGTAGATATTAATCGTGACGTTGGCTTGTGTATCAATATGGTAATTCAGTGCGAACTGTTCGCCCTGGGCGGGGGCAAACGAGCGGGATTCACTATTGACCCCGGAAATAGACAGTCCGTAGCCAGCCAAGGGCGTAACCACAGCGGCCAATACTGCAGTGAGGCCGATTTTTTTTAACATCTTATTCATAGTACTGATTTGCCTTGCGCGGACTGTGGCCGCCATAGGGGTTTACGGGCACCGCTGGTAAATTGGGTCAGCTGGGTTAGCTCACCGTCATTGAGCGTTAACCTCCACAAGTTATAGGCGCCGTCGCGGGTAGACTGAAATACAACGGCATCACCTTTTGGGGACCAGCTAGGGGCGGCATCCAGTGCGGCATCGGTGGTTAACTGTTTGAGTTTTCCATTACTCTCGCGCAACCACAGGTCGTAGTTACCGGCACGGTTACTGGAAAACACCAATCGGCCTTTTCTATCGGCGACAACATCAAAGTTGTAAAGACTGTTAAAAGTCAGCTGCCGCTTGCTTCCGGAAATCAAATCCAGCACCCAGATATCGTGAGCTTCGCCACCATCCCCGGATAAGAAATACACGCTCTTGCCATCTGGATGCCAGCGGGGTTCGTGCTGCATATAACGCATATTGGTGAGCTTTTGCTGGTTGCTTCCATCCAGCGGCAATCGCCACAAGTTGTTATCGTCAACACTGTCAGAGGTACTGAGAGAAAAGACTACAGATTTTCCATCCGGCGCCAGGCTCGCATCAATAAAACCTTTTAGTGGCATTGTTATTGGCAATTCTTTGGCACTGACCAGCCCCACCTCATGCAGTTCACCCTGGCTGCCATTCACCAGCAAACGTTTGCCATCGGGAAACCAGCTAAGGCTGTTTTTATCGAAGGCTGAGTGGGTGAGCTGCCGGTGTTGTTGGCCCTGGGTATCCATTACCCATACCTGCCAATACCCCTGTTTGCCCGGGGCCAGGTAAGCAATATCCTCACCTGCCTGAACGCAGGCACACCATAGCAATGTACAAGTCACAATGACCACGTTGGACTTTAGTAAGGCTTTCACGTTGTTCTCTTGGTTGTTTTTTGATTTAGTGCCGACCTGACAGTTACGGCGCTAGCGGTGAGTTAAAATACCGCTAGCGCCGTAACCATTATTGATACAGCTGCAATGCGCCGTAGTAAGTGGTACTGGCTCCGGTAGTTGCCGAAATTGCTTGTATCCAGAAACTGAACACACCTTCATCCGAGACCATAATTGCGTTGCCATCGCTCTCGTCGTAACCCTTCCACTCCACCTCATGGGTAGCTATTGCACCATCGCTATCATTCGCAACTTGCAGCTGGTTATCGATTAAGGTGATCGCTCCAGCATCCGTCGGATCACCGATATCCGGCGGCAATAGTTTGAAGGTTACGTAGGAATCCTGATCCAACAAGTAAGCCACTTTCGAGATTTGATCGTAGCTGTGGTACATCAAATAAGGATCGGATTTAACTTCGATATTGGGTGCGTCCAGTGTGCCGCTGATACTTGGCTTTATACCGTCAATAATTACTACATTAGTGGGCAGAATTTCAGGCTCTGGCACATAGGTGTAAAAAGACCCGGTAGTAAGTACGCCATCAGCGGTACGACCATCCCAAGTCATATAGTGGGTACCGGCCTCCATAGGGACATTGTCATAAACAATATGAGTATCGCCCCCATCTGGCGTTACCTCCATATAGACTCGCACATTCTCCGTGGGCGTAACTTCAGTTTTCATAAAGTCGTTCTGTACGGCATTCATGGTGGTATCCATTGTACCCAATAGAACATCGACGGCACTTCCACCATCTTCAATACCATACACCCCTTCCACACTGCCACTCACTGCAGTCAGGAAGTAGGTATATGCTTCCTCCGGAACATAATTACCCTCGTCATCCTTACCATCCCAACTCAGGGAATAGCTACCCGCACTATCAAAGGTTTCCACCATACTGCGAACCAGCTCTTCAGTTTGCTCGTCTTTAATATCCAACGTAACGGTAGCACTGGCAGACAAGTCAAAACTGATTACCAGGCTTTCATCGGCAACCGGGTTCACTGTGGTTTGGTTGCGGCTGACGTTGGTAATACTGAGTAGATCAAGGGTAACCGTACGAGTAATTGTGGTGATATTGCCAGCCCGATCAGTGGTAACCAAACGTATTTGGTAATTACCACTGGCCGGCGCCTCAACTGTACCGTCAGCGGAATTAACTGCCCACTCAGCCAAGGTGCTTTCACTTACTCCTGATGTTGAATACTTAAGACTTACCCAGTTATCGATATCACCGCTCAACTGGTAATCCACGGAGTAGTCAACGAAGAAATTGTCGATAGCACTACCTTCAATCTCCAGTGTCGTAACCCCAGTTGATAAGGTATCGCCGTCATTAATATTGTTCATTAATGCTATGGGGGCGGTATTATCCAGCTCTACCCACATGGCACCCGCGCGATAACTGGTATTCTCCACATCAGTTACCTTCAAGAATAAATAGTAACGACCATCATTTAATACGGTACTGCCACTGTCAGTACCATCCCAATCGATATTAATATCTGCACCAGTTCCAGAGAAAACATTAACAACAGCTCCAGATTCATTACTGATTTCCAGATCCCAATTACTAGCTGAGCTCAAGGTGGCAGTTATAGCTAATGAATCCTTGATGCCATCACTATTTGGGGAAAAGTATTCGTAATCTCCGTTTAAGTCGGATGTTATTACTCGAGTCTCTGCAGACAGAGCAGCGCTGTAATCCACTACAGCTTCTGGTGAATCAACCCCGATAATATCTCCCCCCCACTCTGGTGCAGCACTGCCCCACCAGTTGCCAGTAATATTCAACACCAACGCTGAGCTACTACCATAGTTATTGAGGTACAAGCTGCCACTAGTATTACCATAGAGATTATTACCGGTAATTATAGGCGTTGGATTGGTGGAATCACTACCCGAACCATTTAGGTAAATACCATAATTATTATCGATAAAACTATTACCCGCTAAGCTCGGTGAAGAGGCCCCGGTAATATATGCACCATAATTCAAGCCAGTAACAATATTATCAGTTACGGCTGTCGATGCAGTATCCAGGGCCATCCCTATACCTGTGTAATCCGTATTTTGAATTAAGTTATTGGCAATAGTGCCACCAGTAAAATTGTTAATGCTGATCCCGCTTTCGCTAAAGTCAGTAATAATGCTGTTGGTAACACTGAACGCAGTGGGCGAAGTCGCAGAGACTGCAGTTTCAGCATATCGGATATAAGCATTATCAATATTGACACTGCCACCACTAGTAACAACGATACCCTGCCAATCTCCTGACACAGGATATTGAGCCTCACTGGTGAATAGTACCGGCAAGGAGCTGGAACCACTAACTACCAGATCACCCTCTACTACCAGGGAGTAACCAGCAGCGAATACCAATTTTGCCCCAGCTTCCAGAGTTAAACTCACACCGTTATTTACATTGATATCATCAACCACACTATAGGAACCTGCAACCAAGTTCGTATCTGAATCAATATCAAAACGAAGAAGGTAATCGTATACAGGACTTCCATTAGCATTATTTAAAAAACCACTGAAATCCACTATCGGCCGATCGGGGGTATAATCGCTATAATCGTAGACCTCTGCTGCTATCACCCCAGAATTTATAGTGTTCCACCAATTACCTGTGGCATTAACGGTAACCACACCAGTTTCGTACCAGTTGGTGTAAAGATCGTAACTACCATTGCTGTAAATACTATTGCCGGTAATCACTGGCTGTGGATCGTAATCTGCGTCCGAAACTCCGTACAAGTAGAAGCCATACTGGCTGTTACCGGTAACGGTATTGCCGGTAATCGTTGGGGTGGTAGCAGTGCCACTATAGCCCTGAATGTAAAACCCGTATTTGTTATCAGTGATCGTGTTGCCACTAACGGTAGCATTCGCTACACCCTGCAAGTACACCCCAGCAGTATCTGCATACTGAATGGTACTGTTACTGATTGAGCCACTGGCGTTGTAGGCGTAGACACCATTTTCATCGAAGTACTGCAAGGTGCTGTTGCTAACGCTGAAGGTACTACCCGAAGCTGCGTAAAGGCCGTAATCCGCGTACTCTATTGTTACATAATTCAAATTCACCGTGCCGTCACTTTGCGCCACGATGCCATGCCAATCGCCAACACTAGGCTTACTTTCGTTACTGGTGAATACTATCGGACTATCACTGGCACCCTGCACATCCAAAGTACCGTACACCTCAATACTGAAATCTCCACCTACCTCAATACGAGCACCTGGTTCAATCGTTAGGGTTACATCACTTTGCACATATAGTGTGCTCAATAGGGTATAAGTGGTATCCGCCAGCAGAGTAGTATCTTCGGTCAAGTAACCATTTAGACCATCATTGATCGCTGCACTCCCACCTTCAGTATCCAGATAGCCGCTGTAATCCACTATTGGTTGGTCATAAGCTTCGTCAGTATAGTCATAGACTTCATTTGCAATCGATCCAGGGTCAGTGGTATTCCACCAGTTACCCGTAGCATTAACAGTAGTCACTCCGCCTTCATAATTATTTGTGAACAAGTCGTAACTACTATTATTGTAAATACTGTTACCAGTAATTGCAGGCTGTGGATCGTAGTCTGCGTCCCTCACCCCATCCAAATAGAAGCCGTAACTGCTATTACCAGTGATGGTATTGCCGGTAATCGTTGGGGTGGTAGCAGTGCCACTATAGCCCTGAATGTAAAACCCGTATTTGTTATCAGTGATCGTGTTGCCACTAACGGTAGCATTCGCTACACCCTGCAAGTACACCCCAGCAGTATCTGCATACTGCAAGGTACTATTGTTGAGACTAAAGATACTGCCCGAAGCTGCGTAAAGGCCGTAATCCCCATACTCTATTGTTACATAATCTAAATTCACCGTGCCGCCACTTTGCGCCACGATGCCATACCAATCACCGACACTAGGCTCACTTTCGTCACTGGTGAATACTATCGGATTATCACTGGTACCCTGCGCATCCAAAGTACCGTACACCTCGAGACTAAAGTCTCCAGCTATTTCAATGCGAGCACTAGGTTCGATTGTCAGGGTCACACCACTTTGCACATACACTGAATTCACTATAGTGTATGTGGTACCTGCCTCCAGAGTGGTATCTTCAGTCAGGTAACCGCTCAGACCATTGCTGATCGCTGCGCTGCCGCCCTCAGCATCCAGATAGCCACTATAATCCACTAACGGGCGATCGGGGATGCCATCGCTATAAGCATAGACTTCTTCCCCAATCTCCCCTGAGTCTGTAGTGTTCCACCAGTTGCCCGTAGCATTAACAGTAAGCACACCATTTTCATAATCTCTGGTATACAAATCGTAGCTATTATTACTATAAATACTGTTATTGGTAATTACGGGTTGTGGGTCGTAGT
Source organism: Microbulbifer regidiadema (SeqCode) (assembly GCF_052466995.1). Classification (NCBI taxonomy): domain Bacteria; kingdom Pseudomonadati; phylum Pseudomonadota; class Gammaproteobacteria; order Cellvibrionales; family Microbulbiferaceae; genus Microbulbifer; species Microbulbifer regidiadema (SeqCode). The sequence continues at coordinate 1,810,153 of NZ_CP174297.1, forward strand.
CTGCATCCCAAACGCCTTTCAAATAAAGGGCGCTGTCACTATTACCAGTAATAATATTACCAGTAATCGTTGGAGTGGTAGCAACACCACTATAACCCCTAATATAGAATCCATAATAATTATCCGTGATCAAGTTATCACTCACGGTAACATCTGACACACCGTACAGGTAAAGCCCAGCAACATCTGCATACTGAATACTATTATTAGTGATTGAACCACTAGCGTTATAGGCGTAGACAGCACTTGCATCAAAATACTGCAAAGTACTGTTTCTAAGACTAAATGTGCTTCCTGAACTAGCATAAAGGCCGTAGTCGGCATACTCCAGTACCACATACTCCAAGTTCACCGTGCCACCACTTTGCACCACAATACCGGCCCAATCTCCAGCGTTGGGAGTACCCTCACCACTGGTAAACACAATCAGACTATCGCTGCTACCCTGCGCATTTAAGGTGCCAGATACCTCGAAACTAAAATCTCCAGCTATTTTAATACGGGCACCAGGCTCGATTGTCAGAGTCACACCGCTTTGCACGTAGGATGTACCAAAGAGAGTGTAAGTCGTATCCCTTAGCAAGGTAGTATCTTCAGTTAAATAACCGATTAAGCCATTACTGTTAGCTACCACGTTACCTTCATCATCCAGGTATCTACTGTAATCTACTATCGGCCGATTATTAGCATCATCGGTATAATCATAGATTTCTGCTGCTATCAATTCCCATTCTGTAGCACCCCACCAATTACTTCTGGCATTAATATTAAGTAGACTACTCTCGTAAGACTCCGTATAGAGTTCGTGACTACTATTGCTATAAATTTTATTGCCAGTAATCACAGGTTTAGGGTCATAATCTGTGTCCACAACCCCGTACAAGTAGAAACCATAATCGGTGTTACCAGTTACCGTATTACCCGTAATAGTTGGCGCGGTAACAATACCGCTATAGCCCCTAATAAAAACTCCATATTTATTACCTGTAATCGTGTTATCACTGACACTGACATCCGCCACTCCGTACAGATATACCCCAGCGTTATCCGCATACTGAATAGTACTATTATCAATTGAACCACTGGCACTATTGGCGTAAATACCACTTTCATTAAAGTACTGCAATGTGCTGTTGCTAAGACTAAAGGTACTCCCCAAAGCAGCATAAAGACCATACTCAGCATACTCTAGCGTTACATAATCCAAGCTCACCGTACCGCCAGTTTGCGCCACAATGCCAGCCCAGTCCCCAGCACTGGGGGTACCCTCATCACTGGTAAACACAACCGGGCTATCACTACTGCCCTGTGCATCCAAGGTCCCAAATACCTCTAGACTGAAATCTCCAGCTATTTCAATGTGAGCTCCAGGTTCGATTGTCAGCGTCACACCATTTGGCACATAGGATGTACCCAAGAGGGTATAAGTAGTGCCTGCCAGCAGGGTAGTATCCACCGCCAGGTAACCAAGTAAGCCATTACTGATCGCAGAACTTCCATCCTCTGCATCCAAATAATCACTGTAGTCCACTAATGGCCGGTAGGAACCATCATCACCATAGTCATAGACCTCTTCTGCGATCAATTTTGCATCTATAGTGTTCCACCAGTTACCTGTGGCATTGACAGTCAGTACACCACTTTCATAATTATCGGTATATAGATTGTAACGACTATTGTTGTAAATACTGTTACCGGTAATCACAGGTTGCGGATCATAATTTGCATCTGCAACCCCATACAAGTAGAAACCGTAGTCGCTGTTTCCAGTTACCGTATTACCGGTAATAGTTGGCGCAGTAACGACACTACTATAACCCTCAATAAAAACCCCGTATTTATTATCTGCAATCGTGTTATCACTGACACTGACATCCGCCACACCATACAGATATACCCCAGCGTTATCCGCATACTGAATAGTACTATTATCAATTGAGCCACTGGCCCTGTCGGCGTAAACACCACTTTCATTAAAATATTGCAAGGTGCTATTATTAAGGCTAAAGGTACTACCCGAAGCGGCATAAAGGCCGTAGTCGGCATACTCCAGTGTCACATAATCCAAATTCACCGTGCCGCCACTTTGCGCCACAATGCCAACCCAATCCCCAGCGCTAGGAGCGCTTTTAGCACTGCTAAATATAATGGGAGTATCGCTGGTACCCTGCGCATCCAAGGTACCAAATACCTCGAGACTAAAGTCTCCAGCTATTTCAATGCGAGCATCAGGTTCGATTGTCAAAGTCACCCCACTTTGCACATACAGTGAGCCGAAGAGAGTATAAGTGGCACCTGCCACCAGAGTGATGTCCTCAGTCAAGTAACCAGAAAGGTTATTGGCATTTTCAGAAATTTCAATTTCAGAATATAAATAACCGCTATAATCTACATTCGGCCGACTGCGGGTACTATCAACATAATCATAAATTTGACCTTCGATTAATTCTGGATCCGTGGTATTCCACCAATTACCAGTTGCATTTATGGTAAGTACACCACTTTCATAAGACTCAGTATAAATATCATAGCTATTATTAGTGTAAATATTATTGCCTGTAATCACAGGTTGCGGGTCATAATCTGCATCCCGAACTCCAGATAGATATAATCCATAGCTACTATTATCGAATATCGTATTGCCGCTAATAACAGGTGTGGTTACCCCGCTATTATTACCCTTAATATAAAACCCATTATTGTTATTCGTAATTGTATTTTCACTAACAGTGACATCAGTCACGCCATATAGATACACCCCAGCATTATCCGCATACTGGATACTGTTATTGCTAATCGAACCAATGGCGCTGTAGGCATAGATTCCACTATCAGAAAAATACTGCAAGCTACTATTACTTAAACTGAAGGTACTGCCCGATGCGGCATAAAGGCCGTAATTTGCATATTCTAGTATGACATAGTCCAACTCTACTACACCGCCATTTTGCGCCACAATACCTAACCAATCCCCAGCACTGGGAGTGCTCTCACTACTGGTAAACACAACCGGGGTATTAGCACTACCCTGCGCATTCAAGGTACCAGATACCTCAAGGCCAAAATTTCCGCTCGCTTCAATCCGAGCACCAGGCTCAATCGTCAGGGTTATACCGCTTTGCACATATAATGTGTCTAGAAGGGTGTAAGTAACACCTGACAAAAGGGTAGTATCCTCAGTCAAGTACCCAAATAGGCCATTGCTGACATCTGCCGTTCCATCTTCTGCATCTAAGTAACTACTGTAATCTACTATTGGCCTATTGCGAGTAGTATCTGTGTAATCATAGATGTCTCCTGCAATCAATTCCGGGTCTGTGGTATTCCACCAATTGCCTGTAGCATCTACGGTAATAACACCACTTTCATAAAAATCAGTGTACAGCCCGTAACTATTATTGCTGTGAATGCTATTACCTGTAATCACGGGCTGTGGGTCATAGACTGCGTCCCGAACTCCGTACAAGTAAAGACCATAACTATTATTATCAGTTATCGTATTTCCATTAATAGCTGGAGTGGTAGCGCCGTCATTATAACCTCTAATATAAATACCGTAATTATTCTCAGTAATTGCACTATCACTGATGGTGACATCATCCACACCATATAAGTACACTCCCGAATTATCCGCAAATTGGATGGTACTATTACTAATAGAACCGGCAGCGTTGTTAGCGTAAACACCGCTTTCGGAAAAATACCGCAAGCTACTATTACTAAGACTAAAAGTACTACCCGAAGCCGCATAAAGACCGTAGTTAGCATACTCTATCAGCACATAGTCCAGGTTTACCGTGCCACCACTTTGCGCCACGATACCCGCCCAACCCCCTGCAATGGGCATATTTTCATTACTGGTAAATATAACTGGAGTATCACTAGCACCCTTCGCCTCTATTGTTCCAAAAACCTCAAAACTGAAATCTCCAGCTATTTCGATGCGAGCGCCAGGCTCAATCTTAAGGGTCACACCGCTTTCTATATACAATGTGCTCAGCAGTGTGTAAGTAGTATCCGCTACCAGCGTGGTATCCTCAGTCAGGCTACCGAGCAAACCATTACTAACGGCTGCTGTTCCACCTTCAGAATCTAAATAGCCACTATAATCTACTACCGGCCGACTAGAAGTACTGTCGATATAATCATAAACGTCTGTCGCAATTATTTCAGGGTCAATAGTGTTCCACCAGTTACCCGTGGCATTTACAATAACCATACCGCCGTCGTATGCTTCTGTGTAGATCCCGTAATCACTATTATTGTAAATACTATTTCCCGTAATCACCGGCTGCGGATCATAGTCTGAATCCCGCGTTCCGTATAAGTAGATACCGTAACTACTGTTATTGATTATCGCATTACCACTAATAGTCGGTGTAGTTACACCTCTTCTATACCCCAGAATATAGAACCCGTATTTATTATTAGTAATAGTATTGCCATTGACAGTGATATCCGTTACACCATACAAATAAATTCCTGCCTCATCCGCATATTGAATGAAGCTATTCGTGATTGAACCAGTAGCGCTATAGGCGTATATGCCTGTTTCATCAACATACTGAAAGACGCTATTGTCAATCGACAAGCTACTACCCGAGTCTGCATATACCCCATATTCTGTATATTCAATGGTAGTATGACGTAAATTCAATGACCCACCATTATTCACTACAATACCATACCAGTCTCCTTTAGCTGGTGAGGCTTGCGCACTGGTAAAGACCACTGGAGTATCTATTCCGCCCAAAGTAGAAAGATTACCATTTACCTCAAATGTAAAATCGCTTTCAAATAAAATAGTAGCACCTTCATTAACGGTTAGTGTCGCACCACCATTAACATCTACATCACCAGTCACTACATAGGTTTGATGTGCCGCCAGCTCTAAGTCTGACGTAATATCACCAGACAATTCATTTACAACACTGAGATTATCGTACTCCAGTATTTGTGCTTCACTTCCGGTAACGGCCACTGCAATACCAGCCTTGATAATATCGTCGAAACTGATTGAAACGCTATCTACCTGGGTCCAGTTTTCACCATCAGTGGAGATATAGGCTGTAATCGTGTCGCCGTTACGTACCAACTTTAACCATTGGGGCAAGGCACCAGTTTGCCCAGTAGAAGTTAATGTGTTAGCTGCATTATCTGTATCCCGGGTGAAAAGCCCAATACTGTTATCAGATGAGTCCATTATCAGCGCAATAGCTTTATCAGTTACTGCCGTGCCATTTCGCAGTGCAATACCAGCAATACCAGATCCACTATTAGTATGGCTGGATAAGCGTGCAATTAACTCCCCCTGCTGTAGCAGCTCTTGATATATAAAGTGTAGAGAATAAGCATCATCCCACTCACCGGCATCAGCCAAGGCTGGGCAAGTAGCGCTAGAAGTGAAGGTAAGCGTTAGATCATCTAGGTAATTATTGTCGCTAACTTCAAGCGCAGTGGAACGAACGCCGTATCGAGAAAGATCACCAATGCCTTCACCTACAGTATAGGCAAGAGCGATATCGCTTCCTCCCACAGTAACAGTCAACGTATCGCCAGAGCGATTTAAAGTAACCGTTTGCCCCGTTGTTGGGTGATTATCAGTTGCAGCCACTTGGGCCAAGTTGGATTGACTATCAGAACTTGTAAATTGAACCAGAGCCCATACACCCGTTGAACCATCTCCCTGATACTGAACTCCATAACCAACATATTCAGCATCAGTCAGATAAATAGTGAGTGAGTCAGTACCGCCTCCAGTATCCGTTGAGGAATTAACAAAGGCACTAAGCGTAATTTCACCTGAGTCGCTAAGTACCGTTGGAGCCAGCAGAACTTGATCATCTTGGGCAATTACAGTGGCACGCTCATTCAGTAGTGATAAGGCCTCGCCACCAAAACTTTGAAAACCCAGAGATGAAAGATCCTCACTAGAACTAGAGGAAAAGTCTTCGGAGACCTGATTTTCAGCCACACAAATTTCTGAAATTCCAAGACTTAATGTCTGTTCATCACCGCTTAGAGTGACATCACCGGTACTGGCACCAATAATAGAAAGCTGCCAGGGAGAGACCTCTTCATCCACCGTTACTTCCGCGTACGTAAATCCCGAAATACATACCAATGAGACAAACAAGCACTGCAACAGCCGCCGAGCATTTTTTTGAAACGTCAAAAGCCACAAGTATTTATACGCTGCCTTGCACATGAACATGCCTTCCCAATTTGCACCTTGAATCATACACTGCACAACGGGCGGCCAGAAAATCCAGCGACTCAGCAACCTAAGTTGATAAACTGAAAGAAAGCATTACAGAAATCAAAAGAACAAAATGGGGATTTATACCACTTGTTTAACACTGCACTTCCAACAGCAATCCATGCACCCTTTTATGCACCATGCACTCAACTAAAACCTTTGAGTGCCTCCTTCTACAAAACCACAACCAGCAAACTTTTATAAAAAAGCCTTAACCTCCTCAATTATAATCAGGATACCACGGAAAATGTCAAATAAAATGCAAACAATGGCATTATCTTGACCCATATCAGCAACCTGTCAATACTGACAAAAAAACCAATAATGTAGGACTGATGATTCAACTTAAACCTACTTCACACTCCAACCTAAAACCTAAACAAACCTCTTCCCAAATAAAAAATAATTTTGCTAAAATTTTTTGTTTTTCAAAAATTAAAAGACAAAGCTAAAAACTATATTTGTCTTGTACCACCACTACGGAATAATCGTGCTCAAATTTAGTTTACTATCCTGTATCCTGCTAACGATCGCAGCGTCTCTCTCAGCAAATGCCAATTCTTCACTACCCCCGGAGAAGTCAAAGCTCTACCACACCACTCACGGGCTCGGGCCGGATAAATGGGCGTCTGCCTGGCTACTTTCACAACATATAGATCCCGGCAGCCGAATTATTGTTCATCCATTGCAAGGTGGTACTTTTGTCCCCGGTGAACCCGCAAGCTTTGACTCTGAGGGTGCAACTTTTCATCGCACTCAACACCAGTCAACGTTTGAAGTGCTGATAGCGTCTTTCAATATTACGGACCCCAAACTGATAAAGCTGGCAAGTGTTATCAATGATATTGAAGTAAACTTGTGGCGCCCAAATAAAAACCAGGAATCTCTTGTCGTAGAGACTGCATTTAGAAAGCTACAGAGAAATTATGGTGAAGAAAATATTACACTAGATTGCTACAACCAGCTTTTCAATAATATCTACGAGTGGATAGATGCTAAGAATAAAGATAGCCAAACCAATCTAATCCCAGATCAGCAGTGCACCAAAAACACCAAGGTCACCTTTAACAACGATACAAAACTTGTGCCTGAGATTTCAGCCTCAGAGTTATTTGATCACATAAGAAGTGGCAAGAGGGTTGTATTTGTTGATACCCGGGAGAAAGATGAATTTGCCGAGGCCCACATCCCAGGGGCCGTAAACATTCCCATACGCAGCATAGGTAGTCAACTACCCAAATCACTGGAAAACGCTGACATTATCATAAGCTACTGCGTTAAGGACTTTAGAGGGTTCGAGATGGCCAAAATACTGCGAAAACGCGGGTTACAACAAACCGCCATACTCAACCCTTACGGCATAAGAGGCTGGATTGAAGCTCAATTGCCGGTTGCCGGTTCTGAGGCACTAACCGAGCAAGAGGCCAAAGAAACTCTAGAGCAATGCATCAACAAAAAAACATGCCTTTAAAATATTTGAAGAGGCTCTAATTGATTTCACAAGCCCTCTGAGACCCTTGAAAAATCAAGGAACCTCTGAACAATTCCGCAAGCCTTGAAAGCTATATGATGTTAGGCACAGCTCGCCGTGAATGGCCACAAGACACTATATGGCCTTCGAGGCCCGCCTTAAGGGGCTACCAAGGGAACTCAAGGTGCTGCGGAATAAGACTCTCTACAACGTTCATACTTACTTACGATACAGATACCATGCAGCAAACTAATGCAACTTCTAGAACAAGCGCACCAACAAATATTCTTACACCGACCGCGCTTACCGTTTTTCTAGTCCTGTCAGTATGCTTTACCCTAACAACGCCGATAGCTCTCTGGAGCAATACCACCGGCAGTCTCTCAGACTACCTCACCTATGATATCCCCAAGGGACAGCTAGCCTACATACTTTCAAAGCTCTTTGGCCTTTACAGTATTTTTCTACTGTGGCTACAGGTATGCCTGGCACTAGCCAACCCGTTAACTTCTCAACGAGTAATTAGTAGGAAAACACATATCTTCCTTGGAAGTATGGTTTGCATCACCTTTCTCCTACATGCCGGTTTATTTATTGTGGCCACATCCATAAGAACTGGCCACTCAACACTGGGCAATCTAATACCGGTTTTTTCCCATGGTTTTTATAAAACCAGTGTATCCATAGGAGCCATTGCTTTTTGGATGCTCATTGGAACAGCTATAGCCGGTACGCTACGCTCAAAGTACAAGACTATTACAATTTGGCTCCACCGCCTCAGCTTACCGGGCCTTATACTGGGCCTGCTACATAGTGTCTTAATTGGCACTGAGGCTGGTTCCAATATGACTATCGTCATTTACTGCTTAATGATTTCCAGTGTTATAACTTTAGCCTTGATCAACTACCTCAAATCCAGAAAGAACCCTTAACAAATCTAGTAAAGACAACCTTAAACTAAGAGCAAGCCCTATGGCTGCGGCCAGTTCCGCAGCCTCCTCCTAACTCTCATTCCACAACTGTCTTCCCACCAATAACTTTGCATATCCCCTGGATTTCGCTATCTTGATCAGCTCTTCTATTGCAGAGGGCCATCAATGCAAAAGGAATTCTCCAAAGTCTGGCGAAATCCACGCCACAGGGATATAGAGCTTTTTCACGCCTATTTTCGCCAGTTTTCCTTTGCCAAGCACTGGCACGATGAGTTGGCCATCGGTATCTTCCTCTCTGGGGTAGAGAAGCTCGATTATCGCGGGGAAACTCTAACCCTGCCCCGGGGTACTCTGGCAGCGCTCAATCCGGGAGAGATTCACACCGGTTTTTCCGGTAGTGACTCCGGTTGGTGCTATCGTATGTTTTATTTTGATACCGCTCTTATTGAAGATATCCTTCGAGAGCACCGTCAGACAAATCAAACACTCGTACCGTTTTTGCGTGGACCGCTGCTCGATGATCCCGAGCTCTTTCGGCTCCTTTACACCCTGCATTGCAGCTTAGAGGAAAACGCCTTATCCCTCTCGACAGACACCCTGCTCACCCTTGCGGTCAGTCAACTTTTTGCCCGCTATGGTGACCAAAAGATCTACCCGAAATCCTTTCAGAACAAACAGGGAGCTTTAAAGGCCCGCTCTTATCTACAGGAAAACTGGCAGGGCAATGTGACTCTGGATGAGTTATGTCAATTGACCGGTATGAGCCGATATCAGCTTATTCGCAGCTTTAACGCCCAATTTGGCATTAGCCCTCACCAGTTCCTAATCCTCCTAAAAACCCAAAAGGCCCGCACGCTATTTCGTACCGGTGCCCGAGTCGCAAATGTGGCAATCGACTGCGGCTTCTTTGACCAGAGCCATCTGAGCCGCAACTTCAAGCGGGTATTCGGTATCACCCCCGCTCGCTACCTAAAATCCATATAGCGCAATTTTGTACAAGAACCCCCTCCCCCCTCACCTTAAGCTTCTCTAACGCCGAGAGAAACCCGGGTTTTGCCCTCTTACCCTTGGCAAGCACACTAAACTGGCATAGGTAATCCGTATGAGCTTAGAGTTTATTTTGGCTTGGCTGGCTGTTATGTTCCCCCTGATTTTTAGTCCGGGGCCCGCGAACCTCACTTTTGCCGCAGCCGGCGCCAGCCTGGGTATTCGCGCTTCCCTACCTCTACTGGCGGGCATAGATATTGTATTTTTATTAAAAGCCTTATTAGTTGGCTTTGGATTTATGAGCTGGCTTATCGACTATCCAGCACTGATGATCACTCTACAGTGGAGCGGAGCCGCCTATTTGGTTTACTTGGCCTACGCCTTTATCAAGCCCGTTAAAGGGTCCAGTAGCAGCGCTATAAAGTCAGTAACTATTTGGCAGGGCATGTTTATTCAAGGCATGAACGTCAAAGCGTGGATGATCGTCATCACCATGTTTTCTGTATTTGGCTCGAAACAGGAAGCTGGTGTCGAAAATAGCACCATCACACTAATTATAATGATTACGATTCTTAACTTTGTAACACACTTTTCGTGGATCGCTTTTGGTCGCGGTTTATCCAGAGCACTTGTCAACAGTAGGAGTAGCGCTCTACAGAATAAACTTTTCGCCCTTAGCCTGCTCCTTGTCGCTGTATGGCTGATCGCAGATAACCCTGCTGTCAGCAGTCTAACTGCGATTCCTTCCGGTGAGCCTTAGACTATAAGTTTAACTTATGAATCAAACGACCACTGGTGGTGCCCTGTACCAGCAAAGAGAAGAGTACTACGCCAAATACCATCGATTGAATCGTCCACCAGTAGGGCAACTCGACCGGCAGGGAGAGCACCAGTGCAACCGCAATAACGCCTCGCAAACCACCCCAACTCATCAATAATCCCCAGGACTTTGGTATGGGCGGCCCGACAAAGCGAGTTAATGGCGCCACGAGAAATACCGACAAAGCGCGGGCACCTAAAGCAGCAATCGCAGCAATGACCATTGACAGCCATTGATGGCTAAACATTTCAAAGGTGATCACCAACCCCATAATTACAAAAATTATCGCGGTAAAGAATAGCCCCATCCATTCCCAGGTAGGACCGGCATTAACCAAATAGGTACTATTTTGTTTGCTGAGGCAAGCTCGCGCAACGATTGCGCAGATCATCACCGAGATAATACCCGATACATGAAGAACACTTTCTGCCAGATAAAAACTGCCAAACGCTGAGATCACCAGGGTCATCAACGCTGCGCTGGGCGAGCGTAGAAACAATATAATGAGCGTTGTCGCCACTCCAAAAACAAACCCTACGGCAATACCGCCAAAAAATACCTTACAAAAATAGAGGGTTACAGAGATCGCATCCAGCGAGGATGCCTTAATACCCAAGGGGGCGTTTTCCACAACACCATAAGTGGCCACTCCCAAAACTAAAGAATAAAGAACTACCGCAGAGGCATCATTAAAGAGGCTCTCTCCATCTACCAGCGTCAGGAGGTCTTCATTGGTTTTTTCTTGGCGCAATTTATTCACTACAGAGACTGGATCTGTAGCGGCTAAAATAGCCCCGGTCAACATGGCCGCCACCCAGGGGAACCCCTCTGAATGACCAACGCCATAGTAAGTAATAGCCGCAATAATCGTTGCGCAAATAACCAATCCCAAAGTCGAGAATAGCAGTATCGGCCCAACCCAACGCTTTAAACGTTTGGGCTCTAACTCCCAGGCTGACTCGAAAATAAGTACGGGCAGAATCACAAAAAAAACCAAATCTCTCAAGCTGGCTGCTCGCAATCCCGTATCATAGTTAAAAATGGGCAGAAGTAAGGCCGCTAACACTCCAGCAATAAGACAGCTGATCGTATTGTCAATACGCAGCACCCTCGCTATACCTAAACCAATAACGGCGGCAGCGGCAAGATAGAGCCCCTGACCCACAACAGTGACAACATTACTCACCCAATAACTCCCGTTACCACTGTACCCATGAATCGAAGGCAGTCACAATCAGAATCCAACCCCACTGGAGAACGGTGCTTCCCTCGGTGAAATTTCTGACGAAACTCACTCCGTAGCAAACTCAATACTGACTTCCCAAATTGATTGCCAGTGGAACCGCTTTACGTACAACAGGCACCCTTTACTTCCGATAACCCCCAGTAAAAGATTCAAATTTTCCCACGGGGCTTCGACGCCAGCTTATAAGTAGACAGTTACAGTATAGGCACCAACTACACAGGCTCTAAGCCCTGTTCTATAGGCGCCAGCTCGCCCTTTGGAAAAAGTCTCGCCGCGAATAGCCCTAGCCCTTTGCAAGAGCTGCCCCCTTCCTGCGATTATCCCTATGTACTCGCCAATCAAGATAATCGCAACACCACCAGCGCCTTACATTCAGAAATTAAAGCAGATATTTCAACACTCTCCTCTTTTAAGCCTCTACTAGTCCAAACAAAACCAGGGCCAAAGCAGCTATCAACCATTATCAGCCAGTCAACCGGTCTAACAATGGCCGTAATTTCAGTACACCTCTCCCACTCTCAAGAAAGGTATTCAATCCACAAATTATCGACTTTGACCGGATATTCAGTACCACATGCTAGGCAGCTAAACACTCCGCTCCCTCTCTCCTTTGGATTTCCACAGCAACCCCTAAATTGCCAACATGCCTGGACCCAATAATTTGGGGAGCTTATTTGCAGTCCCAATAAACTCGACAGCGTCAAAATCTAGACTTACCTCTATAGCAAACCCAATTTCCTGCTGATATCATCGGAAAATGAAAAACACGCTGAACCTCAACGGAAAAGATTTTCACGCTAAAGCGTAAAAGCCGTACCACACGAGCCTGTCAGTTTTTACATTAAACAAGCCCCCCATAATTGGCCGAAGTATTAATGTTTATCAAGGAGAGGACAATGCAAGAAAAACTTGAAATAAAGAAAGTAGTAGATGAACTCTACAGTGGAATTTCTGGTCCAGCGGGTTTTCAGCGGGATTGGAAAAGGCAGGAAGCCCTATTTTTGCCCTATGCCAAAATGATCCGCACCTCTGTTGATAAAAATGGCAAGCCTCAGTCAACCATTCTAAGCGTGCAGGAATACCCAGAGAATTTTGAATCCCTAATCGCCGGTCGCCCTTTCTACGAAGTGGAAATACATAACATCATTGAGCAGTTTGGCAATATTGCCCATGCTTTTAGCGTCTATGAGGCCTGGGCAGACAAAGAAAAGACCCAGTTCCTAAAAAGAGGCATTAATAGTATTCAGCTATTGAACGATGGGGAGTCCTGGAAAGTAGTACATATGATTTGGGATGACGAACGGCCGGGCCTGGAAATGGAGGCGAGATATAACCCAGCAGTCACCGCCTAGTTGGAACTCAGAAATCCCCCTGAGAGCAAACCCCAGCTCTCAGGGGGGCAAAAAGCGCGTTACCCACTCCTCTCTGTATATTCCCAGCAAGATCTTGCAATCAGGTAAAATGGCAGCGTAAACTGTACATTAATACAGTTATTGCTATAGCTATGTCAGATCGCCCCCTTATCAAAACACCCCCAGCGGCTAAAGGCCGGGGAACAGCCAACAACCTTGCTGGGCGCTTTGCCGAGTTATCCAGCTCCCGTGAAAGTGACGGCTGGCAAACAGAGCCCGACGAGCCGGTGAGATTAATAACCTCTGCCACCCCGGAAAAAGCGAAAAGTATTATCGCAACCAACCAATCGCCGGATATTCCTTTCTCACAATCCATAAACCCCTATCGGGGGTGCGAACACGGCTGTATCTATTGCTACGCCCGCCCGGCCCATGCCTATATGGATTTATCGCCCGGTCTGGATTTTGAAACCAAGCTCTTCTACAAGCCCAATGCCGCTGAACTCTTAGAGAAAACGCTGCGAAAGAAGAACTATCAGTGCAGTCCCATCGCCCTGGGAGCCAATACCGATCCCTATCAACCCCTGGAGCGGGAGAAGGGGATTACCCAGAGCTTACTGCAAGTGATGCAGGCATTTCGCCAGCCGGTAACTATCATCACCAAAAGCCAGTTGATCTTGCGGGATCTGCCCCTACTGGCCGAAATGGCCCAAGAAAATCTGGCGCAAGTCGCTATCAGTGTGACAACTCTGGACAATACCCTAAAACGCAAGCTGGAACCCCGAACCGCCGGTCCCTCCGCACGCTTGCGCACCATTGAGCAGCTGAGTGCGGCAGGTATTCCTACCGCTGTACTTGCCGCTCCGATGATTCCAGCACTCAATGACAGTGAACTGGAAGCAATCCTGTGTGCAGCACATAAAGCGGGGGCGGTAAGAGCCGCATACATCCTGTTGCGCCTTCCCCACGAGGTGGCGCCTCTATTTCGGGAGTGGTTAGCACTACACTACCCGGAAAAGGCAAAACATGTGATGAGCCTGGTACAGCAGAGCCGCGCGGGAAAGGACTATCAAAGTGATTTTTCGCAGAGACGCACAGGAACCGGCGTATTTGCTCAGCTGCTTCAACGGCGCTTTCAGGTAGCCATTAAAAAATTAGGCTTGGATCACCGGCGCCTCGACTTGGATTGCTCCCAGTTCAAGCCGCCCGCTCCCCCCAATGCGCAACAGGATTTATTCTCTTGAGTCTACGAATTAAGCAGGCAGACAAATGAAGGCAGAGCCAGCGGTAAATTGGTTTCTCTATCTTATCCGAACCGCCAGCGGGGCACTCTATACGGGTATCACCAATGATCTCGATAGGCGATTTACTGAGCACTGTAGTGATGGTCCCAAAACCGCTAAAGCCCTGCGCGGCAAGGGGCCTCTCAGTCTGGTGTATTCTGTCATACTGCCCGACAAATCAACCGCCCTGAAAATGGAAATAGCCGTTAAGAAGTGGCCAAAATCCAAAAAAGAAAATTTGATCCTCGGCTGTCAGCCCTTGCCAACTGTTGAGCCGTCGCAACAAAAGCCGTAATTATTGGGGGGTTAACAGCCAAGCTTCCTCACTGGCGGGAACTTTGCCTTTTAACCCACCAACAACCGCTCTTGCTGTCAAAGCCTGCAAGTTATAATTCACCGCGTAATATTCATCAACCAGATCGCGGCCCACAGCAAAGGGCGGACCCGGCATTTGCGCTTGATCATATTGAAAGGTGATAAGGAGTTGCGGCGCGATCTGGGTAATATCCTGCAAGTGTTTTACATAGCGCTTACGAGTTTCTTCCGGCAGGGCCACCAAGGCAGCCCGGTCATATACCGCAGCAACCGGGCCCAGTTCCGCTCTCTGCAAATCAAAAATATTACCGACAAAAATAGCAATATGGGCAGCGGAGTAGCACTTTAGACGACCTACTTGACTTATCTGTGGGGTCACCGCCAGCTCGTTAAAAAGCTGCTTCACCGCCGCTTCACTGAGTTCACAGCCAACCACCGCTATATTCTGCCCCAGCAACCAGGCGATATCTCTAGTTTTACCACACAGCGGCAAGAAAATACGATCACCGGGGGACAGGCACAGCTTGGGAAAAAACTCGGTCAGGAGTGAATTAGCCGCTCCCTCATGGAAGCCAATATCATTTCTTTTCCATTTGTCGTGCCAAAACTCTGCTTTCACTAGCGGTCCTCCATAACCAAATTAGAAAAGAACAACAAATTACATCAACGGAGAAGTGTCCGGTAGTGCTCTGGCTCAATACTGCTTTTTGCCTCATAAGGCTCGGTAAAAGCCAAAGCCGTCACTACTACCATTAGTGTTGATAGAATTATACGCTTCAACATTGAGCAATACCTCGACACCATGTGACCTGGAGAGCCCCCTCAGGGCGGGCTGCTAGCGGGGAGAAAATTAACAGGTTCCCGCAGTTCTCGCCCTGCGCGGCCATAAAATATCAATCAAGCCGGCAAATATCGCTCCAACCGACACCGCAGCAATCAACTGGAAGTAGGCATCCAGAGTGATATCCAGCTGGGCAAGGAATGCGATAATAATACCAATGGCATAGCTGGGGGTATTTCTGATACCGGTAACCAGACCCATCGCCCACACACTAATCATGGAAAACAGCAGCGCAATCGGCACAAGTAAAATACTGGGGTCTATCTGCCACTTAGCCGCTGCGGCTTGGGCGCCAAGCCCCAGTCCCAGCCCTGTGACCACACAGGCGAGATTGTAGGCGCCCGCCCGCCAATCACAGCCTCTGGAGTAATAAGCAATAACACCTAATAGCGCCACCCAGATTGACATCCCTCCCAGGTAACCCACCAGCGCAGCCACTATCAGGACGGCGAGGATTGGCGACTTCAGTAGTTGGGTAGAAACACTTTTGCGCCGGGTTAATGCACCGAGCCATTTCATGATATCCGCTCCTTCGAGGACACACTGGTCAGGGGTTGTTTTCCTTGCCTAAAAGATAAACCCGCCGGCATTCTAGAGGGCCAACCTGTACCAGCCCTGAACCTGACGGCATTTTCACGCATGTTTCGCTCGGGATAATAGAAAACTTCTTGCGTATTCTTGCCCAATCTTGCAATCGGCAAGCTGTTGCTCGCCACAGGGCAAATACGACAATCCTGTGGTTATATGCAGAAATGTTTAAGCAAATAAATCCGACCCGCGAGGCTTACCAATGCCGCTGATACGCTGGGTTCGGAAACTGTATTTTATGGGATTCTCAGGGAAGTTTTGTCACAGGCCATTACAGGGGCATCAGTGCGCGATATCTCTGCGACGTTCGAGGCCCGCACTATGGGGCCTCTGGGGTCACCCGGTTCTACCAGGGAATTTCACTGCCATCGTAGTTATAGAAATGGCCCGTTTTTACCAGCTCATCGTCTAAAAGCAGTTTTTTTAGTCCGCCAACGCTTTCCTGTGTAGAAATCAGTGCTGCCGGGCCGCCCATAGCGGTTTTCACCCACCCCGGGTGCAGGGCCAAAACCCTAATTCCTTGGGGGTCTAAATCGACAGATAAGCTTTTCACCACTTGATTAACAGCGGTCTTGGAGGTTCGGTAGAGGTAGCCTCCGCCAGAGTGGTTATCCGCGATACTGCCGACCTTGCTACTGATCACCGCGATAAGCTTGTGCTCGCTGGCCGCAACATTGTCACAAAAGGTTTCAGCCATCATGTAGGGCGCGATAGTGTTGGACTCCAGGACCCGGCGCCACTCCCCAGGGTCAATGGCGCCAAATCTCACCCCCTTAGGTCCATAGTAGCCCGCGTTGTTGAGGAGTATGTCAATCGGCTCCCCGGCAAGCGCTTTGCCCAGGGAGGCCATCTGGTCATAATCAGTCACATCCAGGCCGATCACCCGCACTGAAGGAAAGCGCCCCTCCAGTGCCCCAAGTTCAGTGGCTTGCTCCGGTTGCCGACAGCAGGCCAGGACCTTCCAGCCGCTTTCGGCAAATTGAGTACACATCTCAAGGCCTATTCCACGGTTACTGCCGGTAATTAAAATCGTGCCGGACATTAGCGCTCCTTAAATGGTATTCTTGCTGGAAAGCGATCATAGCAACTGTTTAGCAATGTACTACACCCTCACCGACATACTGTGGCTCTCCCTGTTCTTTATGCTCCTCTGGTATATCTGGGCCAGTATGGCCGCTAAGGAGCATGTCCGGCGAGCCGCATCTGAACACTGCCGACAGCTCGGTGTTCAACTGCTGGACGACACGGTGCTACTGGTGCGCACCCGGATAAAGAAGGATCGAAGAGGCTTGTTCAGCCTTCATCGCAGCTACAAGTTCGAGTTTACTTCAACCGGCGAACATCGCTATTCAGGCTCTGCTGTATTACATGGAAATCGCATCGAGCAGTTACAGCTTGCCCCCCATCACGTGAGTTAGAGGTACCCATGCAGCGCGGTTTATATCGCCACTACCGAGGCAATCTATACGAGGTTTTACACACCGCGAAACACAGTGAAACCGAAGAGGTTATGGTTGTGTATCGGGCCCTTTATGGCAGCTATGGTGTCTGGGTGCGCCCTCTGAGCCTATTTACAGGGTCAGCTTCCAAAGATGGCCATGAAATACCGCGCTTTGAGTTAATTCAGGCATTTGATATAGCCGCCTAGCCTCACTGACAGCGGTTATTTTTCGGGGGACTTCAGCCCCCGCAACCCCCTTCCCTCTCTGTTGAAAATTCTGATAAAAATAAAACTGCCAACGCTACGACCTTTCATCTCCTCCAACTTTCACGACGTATAGAGTCGCCTCAATAAATTTGAAAATCTCTGACACTTATTAGTCAAATCATTTTCCGCTTAAGTCTAAAACGAGCTATAAACCCTATACTTTCTGTAAGCTTGCTCTCTTAAAATGCGACTTCTTCGCGCACTTTCCCCACTAATCAAGGTTTCACTATTTCGACATAAGCTGGTCAAGTCAGTGCAACAATCGCTTTATAACTTATCGGCATGCGAGGCTTACCGATGAATCTAAAGAGTTTTGATGTATCTGCTGTGCTGTATA
Organism: Microbulbifer regidiadema (SeqCode); assembly: GCF_052466995.1. Taxonomy (NCBI): domain Bacteria; kingdom Pseudomonadati; phylum Pseudomonadota; class Gammaproteobacteria; order Cellvibrionales; family Microbulbiferaceae; genus Microbulbifer; species Microbulbifer regidiadema (SeqCode). Next base: position 1,828,292 of record NZ_CP174297.1, read on the forward strand.
TGGTTGAGCGGGCATCGCGCCCCAGCTCCCGTAGGCGCTATTTGTGGCTCTCCAAATCCGGGGATGGCTGGGCCGCCGGGGCACTGTTGTTGGCCTATGTATGGCTCAATTCCGCAATGCAGTTACTCTATATCGCATGTACAGCGGTGGCACTGGAGCGCGGCCTCTACTGGGGCATAAAAAATACCACTCGGCGACTTCGCCCACCCCAATCAATTCCAGGTATGCGTTCGGTGATTGTGGCACACGATCGATTCAGCTTGCCCTCCGGCCACACCTCATGCGCCTTTCTTTTTATCACCCTAATGGTCCACCAGGTTAACCCCATGTGGGGGCTTGGCTATATTTGGGCCGCCGGCGTCGGTGCGGCCAGAGTCGGCCTGGGGGTTCACTTTCCATCAGATATTTGTGCTGGCGCTATTTTGGGGACCAGTGTCGGGTTAATCGTGGGTACTGCTTTTTTATGAAGATACTGTATGGCGTTCAATCCACCGGCAACGGGCATATTAGCCGCTCCCGTGCGCTGGCTCAGCAATTTAAAAAATATCCGGAAGTTGAGGTGCAGTGGTTATTTTCAGGCCGCCCAAAAGAGAGCCTGTTTGAGATGTCCCCCTTTGGAAATTATTGGTGGCGGGAGGGGATGACCTTTACACACAGTCGCGGCCGCCTGAACACTTTTGCAACGCTAAAAAATATCAGTGTCGGGAAATTTATCAGGGATATCAGGGCTCTGCCTGTTCACGATTTTGACTTAGTGATCAGCGACTACGAACCCGTCACAGCCTGGGCGGCAAAGTTGAGAAAAAAACGCAGTATTGGCATTGGGCATCAATACGCCTTTGAGCACCCGATCCCCACCCCGCGCAACAAGTGGGCATCCCGCGCCATACTGAAATCATTTGCCCCGACACAGGAGAGTATCGGCCTACATTGGCACCACTTCGGCCATCCGATCCTACCCCCCATCGTTCTGCATAAACCCGTATATCCGCAAGTACAGGGCGAGCATATTCTGGTCTACCTCCCTTTTGAACAGCCAATCCCAATGTTGGATGAACTCGCCAAGCTGCCCCACGCCTTTATCGTCTACGGGATACCCCACAATTTGCCCACCGCTGACAACATTCAGGTTAAGGCCCCCTCTATCGATGGCTTCCAGCGGGACCTGGTCAGTTCGAAGGCGGTAATCTGCAACAGCGGCTTTGAGCTCTTAGCCGAAACCCTGGCCCTGGGCAAACCGATCCTCAGCCGACCGCTCACCAATCAATTTGAACAGGAAGCCAATGCCAAGGCACTCACTCAACTCAAAATGGCCACTGTAGTGAAGCAGATCAACGCCAGGTCTATCGCACAATGGCTCGCTCACTGCCCTCCCCCCCGCCGTATAGTTTGGCCGGATGTGGCGGACTCGCTGGGTAAGTGGATCGCCGCCGGATGTAAGCAGAGCCCCGCAGAACTCTCCTCCCAGTTGTGGCGTGAGGTAGCGCCCAAATCGGTTATAGAGGGCGCAGCGGCCACGCAACAAACCTCCAAATAGTTACTTCTGGGCCAGCCCGCCTTTTAGAGAGCCGCTGAATAACGCCCCAACAATCGCCAAGTCGATTCACACAATCAGTCATTGCCCCTTGTCTGCCCTGCGCGTTTACTTAAAGAGCCTCTGAATAATTCCGCAATATCTCTGCGAGACTCTCAGGGGCCCCTTAGAACGCGCGGTTTTCTGGAAACCCGCCGATAAATCAATGAGTTACCAAAAAAATAATGTAAGAGGTAAACATGGCCCATCAACTACTCAATGAGCGTGAGATCAATTTTTTACTCTACGAGTTTTTAGATACCGAATCTCTGGTCGACCGCCCTAGATACAGCGATCACTCCCGTGAGATTTTTGATGCAACGCTCAATACCGCCCTCGCCATTGCCGAAAAGTTTTTCGCTAACCACAATGCCAAGGGCGATGCGAACGAGCCGAGTTTTGATGGTGAAAGCGTCCATGTTATCGAGGAAACCAAACAGGCGTGGAACGCTTTTGCCGCCGCAGGATTTCTCGCCGCACACTGTGATGCTGAGGAGGGGGGACTGCAACTGCCGGAAGTTATTCTGCGCACAGCCCTCGCCTATATATCTGCGGCAAATATCGCCAGTGCCAGCTACCCGTTTCTCACCATTGGCGCGGCAAACCTGGTACGTACTTTCGCTAGCGAAGCGCTCAAAAAACAATTTCTGCCGCAAATGCTGGACGGGCGTTTTGCCGGAACTATGGCCCTGACCGAACCGGACCAGGGCTCGGCCCTGTCAGATATTCGCACGAGTGCCACACCGGCAGAAGATGGCAGCTACCGTATTCACGGCCAGAAAATGTTTATCTCCGGTGGCGATCAAAACCTCACCGAAAATATCGTTCACTTGGTGCTGGCAAAAATAAAAGGCGCGCCCGCAGGTGTAAAGGGCATATCATTATTCTTGGTACCCAAATTCCTGCTGGATAAACAGGGGCACCCGTCGAGGCGCAACGATGTAAAACTCGCGGGCTTGCTGCACAAAATGGGCTACCGCAATACCACGTCAACGGTATTGAGCTTTGGCGAGGACGGCGGCGCGGTAGGCTATCTGATCGGCGAACCCCACCAGGGCCTGAAATATATGTTCCAAATGATGAACGAGGCCCGTATCAGTGTCGGGGCTGGCGCATCAATACTGGGCTACCAGGGCTACACCTACTCACTCGAATACGCCAAAGGCCGTCCCCAAGGGCGCATGCCTTCAAACCGCGATCCCGACTCCAAGCAGGTTCCCATCGTTCAGCACGCCGATGTTCGCCGTATGTTGCTGATGCAAAAAGCCTACACTGAGGGCGGCTTGAGCTTGAGCCTCTACGCCACCTCGCTTTACGAGGACCAGCATACCGCTCCCACCGAAGCACAGCGCAACAAGGCCGCAACGCTACTCGACTTGCTCACGCCGGTAGTAAAATCCTGGCCGTCAAAATATTGCCTCAAAGCCAATGAGCTGGCGATCCAGGTTTTAGGTGGGGCCGGTTATATTCGCGAGTACCCAGTAGAGCAGCTGTATCGCGACAACCGCCTGAATGCGATTCACGAGGGCACCGAGGGAATTCACGCTCTGGATTTATTGGGGCGCAAGGTGCCCGCAAAGAATCTTGCCGGCTATCAGCTATTACAGGCAGAAATCCGCAATACGGTCATGCAGGCCAGAGACAGCAAGCTCGAACCTCTGGCTAAAATGCTGGAAGAGGCCCTGGAAAAACTGGATGCAACCAGTTTCGCACTATTCTCCCAGCTTCAGGAAGATGTAGACCGGGGACTGGGGAATGCCACTTTATACCTGGATGTGTTCGGCTGTACCGTTATTGCCTGGCTGTGGCTACAGCAGGCAATTATTGCAGAAAAAGCGCTGGAAAATGCCCCTACGGCAGAGGCACAGGATTTTTACCGGGGCAAACTGCACACCGCCCAATATTACTTTGAATGGGAGCTGCCGAAAACTGAGGCCGCGATCGCACTGCTGCAAGCGGGTAATAGTGTCCCCTTCGATATGCAGGAAAACTGGTTCTGAGTAAGTTGCCACAAAGCGGAAATTACAGCTGTACTGTAATTTCCGTGCCTCCCGATGACAGAGGGGCTGCTCGGATCTGCCCCTCATAACTCTCAACAATATCAACCACTACGGCGAGGCCAATCCCCTGCCCGGGCTGCTGCTCATCGGCGCGCACCCCCCGCTGCGTAACCGCCTGCCACTTTTCGCTATCGAGACCGGGGCCGTTGTCACTGACCCGAATAGACAGCTTGCGACCATCCGGCATATTTTCAATGGAAACCGCCAGCTTCCCGTCACCGTACTTATAGGCGTTATCCAGCAAGTTCCCCAGGACCTCCATCAGGTCGCCCTCATCGCCGTAAAACAGGGCATTTTTATCACAAAAGCTCTCAACCTCGCTCGGCTTGCTGCGATACACCTTTTCCAGGGCATCCAGGATTTTATCCAACAGTGGCGCCACTGCTGTTCCCCGGATAATGGATTTTGGCGAGCTGGTTACCGCCCGTTGCAACTGATAGCTGATAATACTGTCCATCCGCTGCACCTGATCCGTCAACGTTTTGCCGACAGCACCTGACTCCCCGGAAAAGTGAAGCCCCTTTAAAACGGCCAGCGGTGTTTTCAAACTGTGGGCCAGATCAGCCAGGGTGTGCCGGGTTTTCTCTCGCTGGCGCCGCTCATTCTCAATTAATAGATTTAAGTTATCGGTCAGCGGGCGCAGCTCCCGTGGAAAATCCCCCTCCAGCCGATCGGCACCGCCGCGCTGCATATCCTGAAGGGCACAGGCCAAAGCCGTTAGCGGCGCAAACCCCCAGCGTAAAACCAGCCACTGGGCGAAAATTAATAGCAGCGCCCCCACCCCCAGCCAGCGCCACATGGTCGAGCGAAACTGCTCCACTTGAGCCTGCAGCGGAGCGGCATCCTCAAGTACCGCAAAGGTAAATAAATTCTCGCCCTCCAGGCCCCAGGCAACTCCCTGGCGGAAGCTGCTGTAGCGCTCCTCTTGCCCCGGAACCGATACCTGCGAGTAGGACTCCTGCCCCTGCGACAGTGGATAAAACTCCAACTGTGGCATTGCCAGGGCCGACTCCGAACGCCAGATAATCTCACCCTCGCGGTCGATAACGGCCCCCACCAGGCCGGAGTCCGGTTGGTTGAAGCGTTGCTCCGGTAGATTAGACGGGAGAATTAGGCTGTTGCCCTCGGGTTCGGCAACCGCCAGCAGGGTGTAGATATAAAGCTGCAACTCCCTGTGCTTGGCTTCATCCAGTGAGGTTCGATAAGCGTGCTCAAGCACCCCGGAAATCAGCAGAATAAAGCCGACCAACACAAGACTGGTCACCAGCGCCAGGCGGCCTTTCAAGGAGGCCAAAAGATAGGAGATCAAGGGTAACCCCGCGAGCTTCACTGGGGTATCACAAAGCGATAGCCGCGCCCGCGCAGGGTCTCGATAGGCTTGAGCTGGGCCGCCGCATCGATTTTCTTGCGCAGGCGACCGATAAACACTTCTATTACATTGCTGTCCCTGTCACAGTCCTGCTCGTAAATATGTTCTGTCAGGGTCGTTTTCGATACCACTTCGTCTGGATGCAACATCAAGTACTCAAGCACCTTGTATTCAAACGAGGTCAGCTCCAACTCGACATCGTCTACGCTGACCCGCTGTGCACTGGTATCCAGAACGATAGGACCCGCTTTAATCGTCGGTGATGAAAAGCCTGCGGAACGGCGCACCAGGGCATTCAGCCGCGCGAGTAACTCCTCGGTGTGGAAAGGTTTTACCAGGTAGTCGTCCCCGCCCGCTTCCAGGCCAGAGACCCGCTCCTGCCAGTGGCCCCGAGCGGTTAAAATCAAAATGGGGAAGTGCTTGTCTTCCCGGCGCAGTGTTTCAATCACCTGGATACCATCCATTTTCGGCAGTCCCAGGTCCATCACGGCAACATCGTAGGGGTATTCCCGCCCCAGATAGAGTGCCTCTTCCCCGTCGGGGGCTTCGTCAACGGTGTACCCCGCCGTGCGCAGGGACTCCGCCAGCTGTTGCCGCAACAGGGATTCATCTTCAACTAATAGTGCGCGCATAGAACTTACCTTATTACTGCTCGCAATTATTCTTTCAGCGGGAGATATTGCCGCTCTGCTTATCTACAAAGACGACATAGACTTGGCTTTTGGCCGATAGCCCCTTCACCCGATACACCGCTCGCCCCTTTTTTTTGCTCTCAGAAATGGCGAGGATTTTTCCACCAAAGCGCTTCTTCACCAGTGCAGCCGCCCGGTCTTTTGAAATTTGGCCGCCTTGAACACGCAGAAAGAAGGGCTTTAAGCTCTCGCGTTCATAGGCGGAGTGGCTGTGTAGCGAGGCGCTACCAAGCGCCGGTAAAAATACAGCAACAACAGTCAATAAGCCCACTAAGGTACGATTCAGTTTCACGGTGCGGCTCCTGTGGATATCCAACTTTCCACCCTATTAAAACTCACTGCCGCCCTCAAGCCAGCTCAAGGCGCCGGCGATACTGCGACACGAACCCGGATTCTATCGCCCGGATGATGGTCAGTGCGAGTCAAGTAAACCTGACCATTATACCGATAGCGTACATCGTATCCGACTAATTCCCGTCTCGTAGAGTATTGATCCACAACCTGGCAACGGGACTCGGTCGCGTAGTGGACGGGGGCATTGGCACGGCTGATCTGGTTGCCGACCAGTGCACCCACTAGGGCGCCCGCAACTGTCGCCCCCCCACGATGGTGGCTGTGGTGGCGCCCGCGATGACCGTGATCGCCCAGGTTATTGCCGATTGCCGCGCCAATCAGCCCGCCGACAACTGTGCCTGCCGGGGAGGTCGGGGCGCGATAGGCAACCTGCTCGTCACGGCACTGGGTCGTGGGAGTGATCACCTGAACATCGGTGTAGACAGGGATAACCTCGGTAACTCGCGCATAGTCATAGCCATCGGCAGCATACCCCTGGGGGCCGGCATTCGCCGTAGAACTGAGACCCACCAATGCCGCAACTGCCATACCTGCGATAAGCTGTTTGTAAAGTTGCACGATTAATCTCCCGCTAGTCATCAATGACAGCTAGATTACTCAAAATGATCTGAATAGAGGCTGAACTGGGGAGCCTCTAGCTTAAAGTATCAGCGCTTACTTCATCCTCTGGCCGCTCGGCATCGCCCCGGCGCCCCCTCCGGCGACTCTCCTCAGACCGACGGCCCCTTTCCTGCTCCCGCCGGGGCCGATCACCTCTCCTCCGCTCCCCTCTCGGGCGGTCTTGCCTCAGCCGCTCGCCCCTTAAACGCTCCTCTCTCAAGCGCTCTCTTCTACTCTTTTCTCCTCTCGACCTCTCCCCGCTGACCCTATTGCCCCTGGCTTCACGCCAGCGCTCTCGCATCTGCTCACGCTGCTCGGGTGACATTTGCCGGTACTTTTGCCGCGCCTCGCGAATACTGTTACGCCGCTCTTCCGGTAGTTCGCGGTACTGCCGGTAGGACTCCCGCAGCTGATTGCGACGCTCTTGGGGCAGAGACTGCCATTTTTCATACTGCTCGCGGGCGTTGTTGCGCTGCTCGGAACTCATTGAGCTCCAGCGGCGCGCCCCCCGCAGCAGCCGGTCCTGCTGAGTTTCCGACAGGCTCGACCAGCGCTGCTCCGCACCCTGGAGCAGCTGCCGTTCACTCTCACTGAGGCTGTCCCACGCCACCGACCAAACCTTATTAGTACAGAGGCACAAGGCTACTAGCAGGCAAAACTTAATCAGAGAGGACGCAGTATTAATCATGCTCACCCCCCGACCAGGTATCTCTGACATCAGTTTCTTTGTGTGGCGGGACGGGCCCTTGAGTGGGCTCGGGCGCGTCGGCCCAACTGGCAGCGGCACAGCAAAGCGCAGTCATCAGTGCGATGAATAACACACTACAAAGAGTGGCCATCCAGTTCCTCCGCCAACCAATGATAAAATTCCATATCCTCAATCACCTCAATATCCATATCTTCATCCAGCAACCAGTCGCCACCCACGAATAACTCAGTGGGGTAATCACTATCAACAACCGGACTAGGCCACCAAAGCACCAGCAAAACTATTGCAGAGGCCGCTGCCAGCGAAAAATAGGGATATAGAGAACTGAGAGAATAGCGCCGCGCTTTAATACTTTGTGTTTGCGCCGCAGTGCGGATATTGCGCAGCCTCGCCAGCGTCTCCTTGTCGAGGGACTCCTCCCTGCACACAACAGCTGCATTGGCTGCTTCAAGCAAGCGTTGGTTGTCAGTCGATGAACAGTTGCTGGAACTTGTCATTCCATCGCCTCCAGGTGAACACGCAAACTGCGCAATGCGCGCGATAGATGGGTTTTCACACTACCCTCACTACAAGACATAGCCGTTGCTGTCTCACTGACATCAAAGCCTTCGACACAGCGCAGTAAAAAAGCCTGCTGCTGACGCAGAGGTAACTTTTCAATAGCGTGATCAATGGCTCTTATCGTGCGTTCAGCCACCAGCTCGCTGTGGGGACTGCGGCCATTGGGATCTGGAAACTCGTATAGATCCCACTCTTCCTCATCACTGCTGCCCGGGAGCTTATCCTTCAGCAGCTGCCAGCGGGATAGATTTTTTTTGCGTCTATGCCAGTCGGTAATACGATTGTTGAGAATGGTAAAAAATAGCGGGCGCCACTCAGCCCGATCCCGGGCGCTATAGCTTTTAACCAGCGACAGCATAGAATCCTGAACGATATCCAGCGCATCATCACGGTTCCCTACAGCAAATTTCGCCATAGTGAATGCCCGCTTTTCCACCGAGGCGAGAAACTGATCCATAAAAGCCGATTGAGGTCCCTTTGCCAGGATGGAAGCTTGCTGCGGCTATTGAGGAGCCTCTAAATAATTCCGTAATGCTTTTCGTTGTCAGCGTGATCACAATCAATGCGCAGCTTCACGGAAGTACCCAGTCTCCCAAGAAGTAACAACACCGAGTGTGAGCGCTGTGCCCCCCACAGAGCGGGCTTCGAAGGCCACAGCTACCGTGTTGCAATGGGCTCTAGCCACTCACAGCAAGCCGCGCATAACATCTACAGCCGTCAAGGCCCGCAGAGAGAGTACAGAATTATTCAGAGGCACCTTCGTTCGCCGCAACTCACGAGATAATGCCAGTTAGCACCAGCAGCGATTAGTCGTTATTGCTCTCGCTCGCTTCGTGGTGGTGCTCCTTTCTCCGCTCATGGCGATCGTATCGGTTATCTATACGCTCACCTTTTTTATCCAGGTGCTCGTTGATTTTTTCGCCTTTATTATCCAGATGATTATCGATGCGATCCCCTTTCCGGTCTAAATGCGCGGCCAACTTTTCCTTGCCGTTGGCGGCAGCCCGTTCAGAGCGGCGATCCAGACGCTCATTAATACGATCGCCCTTCTCATCGAGGCGCTCCTCGATACGATCACCCTTTCGGTCGAGGCGATTCTCAATATGGTCGCCGTGATCATGCCCATCCGCCCCACTGCCAGTTTCTGCCAGTGATGTAAGCGGAAAAATAAGGCTCGCCGTTAACAGTGATAGCCCTATCAGCTTTGTCATAGATTGCTCCTGTTCGGGGAATAACAACAGTCCAAACGATAAGTGTCTGAGATTAAAACGCCGCTTTGCCCAGTTGGTTGACAGCTGCCGCGATTATGTCGGCAGCTCCGGGAAAATCCCAAATCTACCCTAGCCCTCGACAACCTCAGGGCCGGGCACTTCGTCGCCAAGCCAGCGCTGGGTCAGTGTGCCCGCAGTCATGGCCCCATTTACATTCAGCGCTGTGCGCGCCATATCAATAAGGGGCTCAACGGAGATAAGCAGGGCCGCGATAGTGACCGGCAAACCCATCGCCGGCAGTACCACCAGAGCGGCAAAGGTAGCGCCACCGCCAACACCGGCAATACCGAAAGAGCTGATCACGACCACCGCCACTAAAGTCGCCAGCCACACCGGGTCCCACACATTGATCCCCATGGGCACCGCCACCATGACCGCCAACATCGCCGGATAGATCCCCGCGCAACCATTTTGACCAATGGTGGCACCGAAAGACGCAGAGAAATTGGCGATAGCCGGGGAGGTGCGCAACTGCTCTACCTGGGTCTCCACATTCAGGGGAATGGTGGCGGCGCTGGAGCGGGAGCTGAAAGCAAACACCAATACCGGCCACACCTTGGTGAAGTAGTGGAGCGGGTTAATACCGCCAATCAGCAGCAGCAGGCCGTGAACTAAAAACATCAGGCCAATCGCGGTAAAAGACGCGAGCACAAACCCCAGTAAATTGAGAATATCTCCCATACTGGATTTTGCGATCAGGCCCGTGACCAGGGCCAGCACCCCATAGGGTGTAAAAGCCATCACCAGGCGTACCAGCTTCATGACCCAGACCTGAGCCACATGCACGAAACGCTCGATCGCCGCGCCCTCTTCGGGAAATTCACGGCGCACCGCCAGCGCGGCCAACCCCAGAAGCACCGCAAATATCACTACGGCAATCACAGAGGTGGAGCGGGCGCCGGTCAGATCCAGAAAAATATTGCGCGGCACAAAAGAGGTAATAATCTCAGGAATGGAAAGGTCGCTGACCCGGCCAATGCGCTCATTGAGCACTTCCACCCGCGCCGCCTCCCTGGAACCCTCCACCAGGCCCGCCGCAGACAACCCAAACAACTCGGCCATCGCCACCCCAATCAGGGCCGCTACTGCCGTCGTTCCTAAAAGTACCCCTATCACTGAGATGCTGATTTTACCCAAGGCCTGTGTGTGACTGACTTTGACTACGGCCACTAATATGGAGGTCAACACCAGGGGCATCACCAGTAGGTACAGCAGGTTAACGTAGCTGTCTCCGATCATCTCAATCCAGGGTATTACCTCTGCGGGTAGCGCCCCCCAGCCCCGGGACAACTGCAAAGTGCCCCCAAAGATAACCCCGAGAAGCAAGCCCGCCAATACAGCCGGCGCGAGGGTGTCACGACTTTTCTGCCAGCGAAAAAGTCCGTACAGAAAAACAACAAATAAAAGCAGGAAGGCAAGTGAACTGATATGCATAGAGTCTGGGTCCCACCGGGAACAAAAGGGAAAGTGGCGGCATGCTATCAGCGATCCGCCACAACCCGATAGATAGGTTAGTTATAGTTTTAGAGCCGCGATAAAATCGTCTCTTTCCTGTGGCCCTATCAAGGTTTTTTGCCAGCGCCCATCGGCACCAATGATAAATGTAGAGGGCAGTACCGCCGGCTTGTCTTGCCCCCAGCGCCCCTGCGGCTCAGTTGCCAGCACGGGAAAAGTTATACCGAGCTTGTCCGCCTGCTGCTGTATTTCAGCTGCGGGTAAATTATCAAAGTTAACCCCGATAACAACAATGTTATCACTGCTGTGCGCCAACTGGTTCAGTACCGGAACCTCCTCCCGGCAGGGCTTGCACCACTCGGCCCAGTAATTCACCAATAAAACTTTCCCGGATATATCCAGCGACTCCCCCGCAATCGTTTGCAGGGGCTTGGGGTCTTTAACGCAGGCGCTTATTGCGCACACCAACAAAAGAAAGATTGCCTTTGCCGCTCTCTCCGTCCCCTGCTTTATTTCCCTCTTCCGCGCCACTATCACCCCCATTTTCAACCTTAGTTTGCCCTTCATCGGCCCCGCCATCATAACCCAAGCCAGTGGGTCTATTTTCATTGTCCCACTGCTCGGCCTCCAGGAACAGCGCCCCGACCGTAATCCCCAACTGCTCCCGGGTAGACTCTCTGGCATTGGCAAAACGCTGCTCCACCTCGACATACCAGGGCAATCCATCCAAGTTTACGGGAATGCCACTGGGCATCCACTCCTCGCTCAGCCAACTGGCCAATTCCACCAGAGAAACACTATTTAAGTCTCTCAACAGCACATAATCATTGCGATCGGTCTGAGTGATCATCCGATTGGCTTGAAGAATGTTTCGCAGTTTCCGCCACTGGGCAAACTTGATTCCCATCCGGGAAATATCCCGCTCGCGCAGCGGCCTCCCCTGTGCGCACTTTCTGTACATTTGCCAGAGAACAATAAGGATCGCAATCAGGTCCGAGTGCTCCCGCTCCTGGGTCGCGGCCTGGTAAACAGCCAGTGTGCGCACCAGCACACAGCCGGCCAATACCAGTATCCACATCAGATAGATCCAAAGCAGAAACAGGGGAACAACGGCAAAAGCCCCATAGATGGCCTGAACCGAACTGCGCGCGACCAGCACACCGAATAGGTACTTCATAATCTCAAAGGCAACCGAGATTATGATGCCGCCCTCAATACCGTGACGCAGTGGTACATTGCAGTTGGGCACGGCAATAAACAGCAGGGTAAAAACAATGGTGCTGAAAATAAATGGCAGAACCCTGAGCAGTAGCGACGTCACCTCAAAGGAGTCAGCCCCGCCCAGAAATAACTTTTGCGAAAAAAGATAGGTGCTCGTCGCCAGACCGGCTCCCAACAAAATCGGGCCGAGGCTCAAAATCGCCCAGTACAAAAGGAAGCTGGAAACTCCACTGCGCCCCTTTGGCACATCCCAGATAGCGTTAAAGGTCTCTTCGATACCACGCAGGGTCAAACCCGCAGTGACAATCAGCATCCCGATACCCACCCCGGTCAAGCGCTGCGCCTGCTCGGAAAAACTGCTGATATATTTCTGAATCTCCTGCCCGCTCTGAGGCAGAAAGTGGGAAAACAGCTGCTCCTGAAGCTTGCTCTGCAAGCCGGCAAAATCGGGAAACAGAGACAGCATGGCGTAGCTGACCGTCACCAGGGGCACTATGCCAAACAGGGTCAGATAGGTGAGGGCGGCAGCGTTCTGCCGGCAATCCTTTTCATTGAACAACTTCCACAGCGACATCGCAAAGCGCAGCCAGCGGTTTCCCCAGTCCTTCACCATACTTTTCATTGCGATCCCTCTATATCTGGACAATCCCCACCGGCGGCAGTATTACTACTCCCAAATAGGGAGACTCTGAGCCCCCCATAGAGCCTGGGGAATTATTCAGATACGCCTTAGAACTCCACAAGCGTCTTCGGTTAGAATACGCCAAACAGTAACAGGATGCCGCCACAATGTGGACGATTTACCACAACCCCCGCTGCTCAAAATCTCGCCAAACCCTGCAATTGTTACAGGATAATGGTATCGAGCCCGAAGTCGTGCTCTACCTGCAAACGCCACTCTCTGCCGAGGATATCCAACAGCAGTTGCTGCACAAACTGGGCATTGATGCACGGCAGTTATTGCGTACCGGCGAAGAGCCGTACAAGCAGCTGGAGCTGAAAAACAAAGATCTGACCGAGGCCCAGCTTATTGAGGCCATGGCTCAGAATCCGATCTTGATCCAGCGCCCGATCGTGGTAAAAGACGACAAAGCCGTGATTGGGCGCCCGCCGGAAAATGTGCTGGAGCTGATCTGATGAATCGGGACAACCAAGGCTATGTCCTGATCCTCTACTACAGCCGCTCTGGCGCCACAGCGCGCATGACTGCCGAGCTGGCGCGCGGCGTAGAGGCCAGCGGAATCAGCGCTCGCCTGCGCACCGTGCCCAGCGTATCGCCCGACACCGAAGCGAGCGAGCCGCCAGTCCCGCGCGAAGGCGCCCCCTACTGTACAATGGAAGACCTGCGCAACTGCTCCGGCCTACTGCTGGGCAGCCCCACCCGCTTTGGCAACATGGCCTCGCCACTGCGCCACTTCCTCGACCAGACCAGTGATATTTGGCTCGATGGCAGTCTTACCGGTAAGCCCGCTGCGGTATTTACCGCCACCGGCAGCCTGCACGGCGGCCAGGAAACTACCTTAGTTTCCATGATGCTGCCCCTGCTGCACCACGGCATGGTCATCGCCGGTATCCCCTATTCCGAGGCCGCCCTGATGCGCACCCGCACTGGCGGTACTCCCTACGGGGCCTCGCACTGGTCCGGTGAGCACGCCACCTCGCTTTCTGAAGATGAGGTCTCCCTGTGCCGAGCACTGGGCAAACGAGTCGGCAACCTGGCCAAGACCCTGGAAAATGCGCCAGGCGCAGAGAACTAGAGGACAAAGTGTGAACGATTCCGTACAGCGCAAACTCAAGATAGCGCTGCGAGTTAACTGGATTTGCTATATCGGTATGCTGTTGCTGTTTGCGGCCTGGAACCTATTCCTCGAAGGCGGCTCCGTTTTCCTGTGGTGCTTGCAGACCATACCTCTACTGCTGGTACTGCCGGGGTTGATCAAGCAGCACTACCGCAGCTACCTGTGGCTCTGCTTTATCCTTTTGCTATATATCACCGCCAGTATTGTCGATGTAATGATGCCTACACGCGGCTGGCAGGATGGCGTACTGGTAGCCCTTAGCCTTATCCTATTCTTTTCTTCAATGATGAGCAGCCGCTGGCATCGCTTGCAGTAACCCCCGCCGCAGCTCATATCGCTTATGATTTCGCGACAAATAAGTAGAGATTACTTGCCCTCAGCGCACTAAGGAGTTTTGAGGTTTGACTGATTCATCTGATGAGAAAGGATTTTTCCGGCGTTTTTTTGCCGCCATTGGCGGCTCCATCACCTGGCTGAGGCGAGTGTTTACCAACCTGGTATTCCTTGTACTACTGGTGTTCATCGGCACTGCTCTTTTTAGCAAGGATGAACAGTTAGTGGTCCCTCAGGGCGCCGCCCTGCGGGTGGCCCCCAGCGGCTTCCTGGTGGATGAACTCAGTCAGCCCAGCGGCTTGCCGATTTTCCTCGGCGGCGCCCAGGGGCCGACCGAAGTCAGGGTGAAGGATCTTGTCGACGCGATCGATAGGGCTGCGCAAGACAAGCGCATTTCTGCACTGGTGCTAGAACTCGACCATATGATCGGTGGCAGCCTCAGTAAGCTCGATGAGATTGGCGCCGCACTGCAACGCTTTAAGGCCGCCGACAAGCCCATTTACGCCGTGGGTGACAACTACACTCAGGCGCAGTATTTCCTCGCCAGCCACGCCGACAAGGTATACCTGAACCCAATGGGCTCGGTAATGCTCACCGGTTTTGGTCTCTACCGGAACTACTACAAGAGTGCGCTGGAGAAGCTCAAAGTCAATTTCCATGTCTTCCGCGTGGGCGACTACAAGGATTTTATCGAGCCCTATACCCGCGACGATATGTCTCCGGCCTCCCGCGAGAACAACCAGCGCTGGCTGCACGAGCTCTGGAGCGAGTACACCGAACAGGTGACCGGCCTGCGCAATCTGCCCACAGAGAGTATCGATCTGTTTATCGACGAGCTGCCCCTGAAGTTGCAACAGCACGAGGGTGACTGGGCGCGCACCGCTCTGGCCAATAAATTAGTCGATCAACTGGCCAGCCGCAATTTGGCCGTCCAGGAGTTGCGCGAGACTATTGGCGCAGATGAGAACGACAAGCGCAACTACAAATCCATCGATGCCCTCACCTATTTGCGCAGCCAGAAACTGAGCGAAGTCGCGATCAAGAAAGAGCCCAATCAGATCGCCCTGATCACTGCCAGCGGCTCGATTGTCGATGGCCGGGCGCCCGCCGGTAAAATTGGCAGCGAAAGCCTGGTAAAACTGATCGCCCAGGCACGCGAGAAGGAAGTCGATGCCCTGGTTTTACGCATCGATAGTGGCGGCGGCTCCGCCTTCGCTTCGGAGGCCATTCGACAGGAATTGCTCGCCACCCGCGAAGCCGATATCCCGGTAGTTGTCTCCATGGGCAGTCTGGCCGCATCCGGCGGCTACTGGATCGCCACCGGTGGCGATCGCATCTGGGCATCTCCCGCAACCCTGACAGGTTCTATCGGTGTATTTGGCGCCTTCCCCACATTCGAGGACTCTCTCGAAGCCCTGGGGATTTACACCGACGGCGTGGGCACCTCGGACCTGGCCGGCAGCATGCGCCTGGATCGCGCTCTACCCGAGGCCGCAGCCAATATCCTGCAACAGGGCGTAGACAATACCTACACCAAATTTCTGAGGATTGTGGCCGAAGCCCGTGGCAGCACCCCCAAGGAAGTACACAAGATTGCCCAAGGCCAGGTCTGGACCGGGCGCGCAGCCAAAAATCTGGGGCTGGTCGATGATCTCGGCAATCTCAACGATGCCATTGCCGACGCCGCACAGCTTGCCGAAATCGAAGAGTACGACGTCATAGAGATCCAGCGCGAACTGACACCCGGTGAGAAGTTCCTGCGCGCCCTGAGCGACAATGTGGATGCCCGTATCGCCGCCAGCCTTGAGGAAAACCTACCTCTGGGGGCCTGGTTTAATAGCTTAAATCCGATTTTGGCACCCATCGGCGAGTTGCAGAGCTTCCGCGACCCACGCGGCCTCTACGTGCGCTGCCTCTCCTGTCTCGCACCCTAAGACCCCAAGGGCCATTACACTGCGCCGGCGCAATGCCGGCGCGGACGCCCATAGAACTTATGCGCGCACCTTTTATTATTTGTTTAAAGCGCTAACTGGCGAGAAAAAAATCGCATAAAACAAAGAGTGCCAATAACTCAAACCACTCTCCTTAACTTAACTCCGCTATAAACCGATATCATCGCCGGACTGCCCGGCCTATACCTCGCCATCGGAAATTTTTACCTGCCGCAGGGCTCCGCTCAGGGCAACCAGGACGAAGGCCAATAGACTCAAGATTCCCGCCCACTGCAATGTAGCCAGGGGCGCGGCGACTTCGCTCAACACACCCGCCACCAGCGCACCCAGCGCGGCCGAACCAAATAGGGCAAACTGGTAAATAGAAATAATACGACTGCGATAATCTGCCGGCGCCAGCAGCTGCACTATGCCCCGCCCCAATCCCGCAGAGGCCGCTGCGACCGCGCCCCAACACAGGCACAGCAGGATCAAACCAAACTGAGTGGGCCCCAGACTGATGGCAATCAACAGCGCGGCACTATAGAGCAGGCACATCAAAATACCGCGCCCCGGTTCCTGCCCCTGCCCCCGCCTCAACATGGTCACCGTTGCGATTACCGTGCCCGCGACAAATGCCAATTGCAGCGTTGCGTAGTAGCCGGCACCACGGCCGTAATCCTCAGCCAGCAGCGGTAACACCACCAGGAAAACCCCGATATGCACAAAGCCATTAAAGGCCATCAATGCGGTCAACTCTCGCAGAACTGGATGCTTCCAAGCCTGGCCGAGGCCATCCAAAATCAGAGCGTGGGGTCGCTTTTCCGATACCGCTTGGCACGCCTGGGGCTGACGCAGAGACAAGAGCAGTAGCGAGGCCACCGATACAACCGCGATCTGTACCCCCAGTAGGTGCTGCAAGCCCCACTGATCGAAGCGGCTCGCCAGCAGCATACCCACCGCCTGGCCACCGTACTGTGCCAGCATCATCCAGGTAACCGTTTTTTGCACGCCCCGCTCGGTGGCCCGCCCCCTGCCATTGCGGGCGCTGCGCTGCACCAGGTTATCCCGCGCCGGCTGTAGAAAAGCGCTGCACACCCCCAGGCAAATACCGTAAATCATCAGGGTGGATAGGGTCAGAACATGGAAGGTGAAATACAACAACAGTGCGCTATGGCAAAGCGCCAGACCAAAGCAGGCCAGGGCCGATACCAGGGCCGGGTCTCGCCGATCCGCCAGAGCGCCGCCAAATAACAGAAACACCAGATTTGGCAGCAACACAGACGCCTGTATCCAGCCCAGCTGCAGGGCGGGAAGATCGACAATGGTCAGCGCAATCCAGGGCAGCAATATCACCTGTAGGCCGGTTGCCAGGGAGGTACCACTGTAGCCCAACAAAAATCTTTGCAAGCGGCTTGGCATTTTAGATACGAAATAACTCAATGATTAATAACCTGCCAGCTCGCGCTTTTGCGGCGCCATATTCTCTGAATGCCGCAGCCAGAAATACCCGCTCGACAGCCGTCGCAGTGTTTTTAATGCGCCGGCATCGCCAGCGTAGGTCGCCAACTCAAATGCCTCAGTCACCGCTCGGGCATAATTTGCCAGCGAGGCCCTCTCCTCGGCAATACGGCGGACGTAATCACCGGCTGCCTCACCGGAGCGCCGCTCAACACCCTTGCGGGCCATACGCTGGCAAAAGCGCTGATACAGCCTCTCCGCAGGTGCCAGCTTAGGGCCTCGACCAGAGCGGGCTGCCCACAAGCTGATACCGAGCAGCAGTACGAGTATCGGCGCGCCCAATAAAAGGGCCATACGCAGCGGAGACAGGTCACCGAATAAGCGCTGCAATATATTCTGTTGCCGGTCGGCATTAAAGCTCACAACAGTTTGGTACCAACGGTAGTTGATCATATCCCACTGCAAGCGCATCCTAGTCAGAATGCCGATACGGTGTAGGGGAAACAGCGAATCCTGCATAAACTCCTCACCCGCCGCACTCTCCAGGCCATCGCGCACCCGCTCCGGCGCCACCGCTGCGGTGGGGTCGACACGCTGCCAGCCGCGGCCGTCGAGCCAAATCTCAGCCCAGGCGTGGGCATCGTATTCCCGTACCAGCAGGTACTCTTCCCCGCTCACCCACTCGCCGCCCTGGTAGCCCGCCACCACCCGCGCCGGTATCCCGGCGGCGCGCATGGCAAACACATAACTGCCGGCAAAGTGTTCGCAGAACCCCTGCTGGCTGTCGAAAAGAAATTCATCGACCGTATCGCGGCCCAGTGCCGGAGGCTTCAAGGTGTAAGTAAAAGTCCGGTTGAAGTGCGACAGCAGCTGAGAGGAAATCGCCTCAGCGCCGAGCCCCCGGTCCCGCAGAGAGGCGAGCCACTGGCGGGTACGGGCATTGCCAGAGCCGGGCAATTGCAGGTTCCGGCGCCGCTCCACAGGGCTGAGGGCGGCAGGGGAAGACAGGGCTTCCCGGGGCCAGGAACTGACCTGGTATGCAAAGCGGTTAAAAACCGGAGTGCGCTTTACCAGGCGATCATCCGCCGTCTCACCAACACCCGGGCTCTCCGAGGCCGGCTGTGCCATGGCGAACAGCCAGGGGCTGCGGCTCGCCTCCTGAATCACCTGATAGCGATAGCGGGGGCCCACTTGCGGCAGGGTCTGCTCACCATTTCTCCAGTACACCCGCCCACCGTTATGGGGGTCCACGCCATAGCCCTGGCGCCAGGTGCGGCCGTCAAATTCCGAGTACACCAGCCCGCGCCAGTAGCGCTGCTCAGGGGGGGGAATCGGGCCATCAAAGGAGATACGCAGGGTCGGCTTGCTGGATTTGGAAAGCTCGGTAAAGTCTCCCGGAGCCATGGAATCGCTGACCCCCGTGCGCCCAGCGGCAGTATTTTGCGGCACCGACCACAGGGGCCCCAGCCTCGGCATCACCAAAAACAACAACACCATCAGCGGCGCAGCCTGTGCCACTAGGCGCACGGACAATCCCAGAGCCCGGCGCGGGCGCGCGCTAAAGCGCCCCAACTGCGCCGCCAGCGCCGCAGTAATCACCAGCACACTGAGCAGACCGTAAAGCGCATAGGGAATAGTCTGCTCTTGGACAAACAGGGTGGCGGCGACAAAATAGGCCAGCAACAAGCTGACAAAGGCATCCCTGCGGCTGACCAGTTCGAGGTTTTTCAGCGTAAAGGAGATTGCCAGCAGCGCGATCATCGGCTCCAGCGCAAACCAGCGCCGGTAAGACAGGGCCAGCCCCGCCACTGTCAATACAATCACGACTATTTTCAGCGTGCGCCCCGGTAGATCCCTGCGCCCACGAAAAACTTCCAGGCGCCAATAAACCGCAAACGCCCAGGCGAAAGCCACCCACAGTGGCAGTATTGTGAATTGTGGCAACAGCGCGACAAACTGAGCGGCAAAAATCCACAGCAGGCTTTCGCGCGGCAATAAATCCTTGTTCCCCGCCATCACTGACCTCGCTCGGGATATAGGGCCAAGGCCTGCAAGACCCGCTGTTGATGCTCGGGGCCGAGCGCGGGCTCGATGGAGACACCGGGCAGGCGCAAACCGTAGGCAATGCCCTGCTTTTCCGCTTGCAGCGCCCAGTCACAGAGATTGCTCAGGCGCATTTCCACAGCTCTGCCATCGAGTAGGTCCCAGTCGAGCCACAAACGCGTATCAGTTCTGCGCTCGTAGTCTTTGCTGTAAAGGTCGCGCCCCGCCGCATATTGCTTCCAGGCCACATGGCGCAGGGAATCCCCCGCTTGATAGGGTTTTAGCGCTGCGTAGTCATCTCCGCCCCGCTGCACCTCGCCAAACTCCCCCTCGGCGATAGCTTCGCCAAGGGGGAGAGGCCCCGCAGAAATAGGGCGGGGATAGACCAAAAATTCAACATCCAGATCGATGCGGCTCCAGCAGCAAAACAGCCCCAGGGGAAAACGACTTTCAACCCGCAATCGCGGCGCCTGTACTCGGCCGCGCTTTACTACGGGCAGCGAGATACACACATCGGCGCTTTTCTGCTCACACAGATCCACGCGACTGCCCTGCTCCGGCGGCCAGCTCAATTCGAGCCACTCCCGCTCTCGCCGGCCCTCGCAGCTCACATTAATTTCCGCCTCGGCAAAGTCGCCGGCAAAAGCCGCCCGGGTGCCCAGCAGACGCAGGTGCACCCCGGTCAAGTTGGCAAAAGTGTGCAGCGGCAGCACTGCGAAAATACTGACCAACAAAAAGGTTAAAGCGAAAACCAGGTTGTTCTCATAATTGGTACCCAGCAGCCACAGCAGCACAACCACCACGAGAAAGCCCAGTCCCGCGCGAGTGGGCAGGATAAACAAGCGGCTGTGGTTGAGGGTGATCGCACGGGCCCGGGGCGCGCGGCGACTGAGCCAGCGCTGCGTCAGATTGCGCCAGGACTCCGCCAGCATACGCAGGGGATTGCGGGAGGCGCTTCGGCTTGAGGAATGATTCACACTTATCGACTCAGGCTGTAATCACATCCACTTGGCGCAACAGGCGCTCTACTAATTGGTCACCGTTGGCGCCATCGCTCTGTAGGCGATGTCCCGCCACCGCTGGCAACACCGCCTGAATATCCTCGGGCAACACATGGCCGCGATTGTGAATCAGCGCCCAGGCCTTGGCCGCGCGCAGCAGCGCCAAAGCGCCTCGCGGCGATAAACCCACGGCGCAGTCCGGGCTCTGCCGGGTGTGCAATACCAGGCGCTCCAGATAATCCAGCAGGCTGTCGGAAGTCTTTACCTGCCCTACCAGGCTTTGCATTTTGCCGAGTGTGGCGGTATCGATGCGGGGCTTTAAACTCGCCAGTTGCCGCCTGGGGTCAGCACCCATATACAAAGCCCGCTCCGCCTCGCGGGTGGGGTAGCCCAGGCTGATACGCATTAAAAAGCGATCCAACTGGGATTCCGGCAGGGCAAAAGTGCCCGACTGCTGCATCGGGTTTTGCGTGGCAATCACAAAAAAAGGTTTCGGCAGTGTGCGGGTCTCCCCGTCGACGCTCACCTGGCGCTCTTCCATCGCCTCCAACAAGGCACTCTGGGTTTTTGGCGATGAGCGATTAATTTCATCCGCCAGTAATACCTGGCTAAAAACCGGCCCCTCGTGAAAATGGAATTGGCTGGATTCCCGATCAAATATCGAAACACCGAGGATATCCGCCGGCAACATATCACTAGTGAACTGCACCCGTTTATAGGTCAGTCCCAGTACCTGCGCGAGCGCGTGGGCCAAAGTGGTCTTACCCATACCCGGCAGGTCTTCAATCAACAGGTGGCCTTTTGACAGCAAACAGGCCAGCGCCAATTTCACCTGACGCTCTTTACCCAATAAAACACTGCCGATATCAGACACGATGGCGGAAACTATTTTTTGCACGGCAAATCCATTACTGCTCAATTTTTCTCGGGGGATTGTTACTGCACACCGGCAGAAACTCTAACAAGTACAGGCGCTACCGGAACCCGCGAACCGTATTCCACGGTCCGCTAATAATCATAGGTAGCTGGACGCTTACGCTAGCGCCTATAACTGGAACAATCCGCGCATCAGGTCGCGCTTGAGATCCTCAACATTTTCAAGCCCGACGGAAATACGAATCAGATTCTCGCTAATCCCGGCGCGGGCTTTGTCTTCATCACTGAGGCGACTGTGAGTAGTGGTCGCGGGGTGTACGATCGTGGTTTTTGCATCGCCTAAATTGGCGGTACAGGAGAGAATTTTACAATTATCGATCACCTTCCAGGCCGCCTCGCGACCGCCGCGCACGGTAAAACTCAGCACTGCGCCAAAAGCGTCCTGCTGCTCCCGCGCCAAGCGGTGCTGCGGGTGCTTGGGCAGGCCGGTGTAATTCACCTTCTCCACCATCTCCTGCTCGTCGAGCCACCAAGCCAAATCCAGGGCATTGGTGCAGTGCGCCTGCATACGCAGTTTTAACGTCTCCAGGCCTTTGAGAAATACCCAGGCATTAAACGGGCTCATACTGGGCCCGGCAGTGCGCAGGAAAACCACCAGCTCATCCATCACCGCCTTGCGGCCAACGGCAACACCCCCCAGCGCCCGGCCCTGACCATCGAGGAATTTAGTCGCGGAGTGCACCACGATATCGGCGCCCATGGATAGCGGGCGTTGCAGAGCCGGGGTACAAAAACAGTTATCCACCACCAGCATGGCACCGGCACTGTGGGCAACTTGCGCCAGTGCGCGGATATCCGCCACCTCACACAGAGGGTTGGAGGGCGTTTCCATAAACAGCAATTTAGTGGCGCCATTCACCGCCTGTTTCCAGGCATCCATATCGGTCAAATCGACATAGCTCACCCGCACGCCAAATTTTTCCATATAGCGGCCAAACAGTGCCGTTGTAGTACCGAAAACACTGCGGGAACAAATAACGTGGTCGCCACTTTTTAGCAGCGCCATACAAATACTGAGAATAGCGGCCATACCACTGGCCGTAGCAACGGCGGCTTCACCGCCTTCAAGCGCGGCAATGCGCTCTTCAAAAGTGCGTACGGTGGGATTGGTATAGCGGGAATAGACGTTGCCGGCACTTTCACCGGAAAAGCGTGCGGCAGCTTCCGCAGCAGAGGGGAAAACATAACTGGAGGTAAGGTGGAGCGCCTCGGAGTGCTCCCCTTCCGGTGAGCGAACCTGGCCGGCGCGCACCGCCAGGGTTTCCAGAGCGTAACCGTCGTCTTCAAACATATACCGCTTCCTGGTCAGTATTTTGGGAAGCAGTCATATTAACCGAAACGCTCTGAGCTGGCGCCCTCTTCTGCCGCGAGAAAAGGGCGCTTACGCTTTTTTACTTTCGGCAGGCTACAAAAACAGATTTTTGCCGCCGGCCGCTCGGGACAGGCCCGGTCAAAGGGAATTACAGGGCGCTGGCATCGACCTTCTTGCCCTTGGCGCCGTCATTGCGCTGGGCGTGTAGGTCGTTGAGATATTCCTCGTCCACGTCACCGGTGATGTAATTGCCGTCAAATACAGAGCAGTCAAAGCGCTCAATTTTCTGTTTGCCGCCACTGGAGCTGACCACCAGATCTTCCAACTCCTGGTAGATCAACCAGTCCGCCCCGATCTCCTCACAGATTTCCTCGGTGCTGCGGCCGTGGGCCACCAGCTCGGTAGCCGAAGGCATATCGATACCGTATACGTTCGGATACTTAACGGCGGGGGCGGCGCTGGCGAAATACACCTTGGCAGCACCGGCGTCGCGGGCCATCTGGATAATCTGCTTGCAGGTAGTACCGCGTACAATGGAATCGTCCACCAGCAGCACGTTCTTGCCGCGGAATTCCAGCTCAATGGCATTGAGCTTCTGGCGAACTGACTTTTTGCGCTCCTTCTGGCCGGGCATAATAAAGGTGCGACCGATATAGCGGTTCTTCACCATGCCCTCACGGAATTTCACCCCCAGGCGGTGGGCCACTGTCTGCCCTGCGGTGCGGGCAGAATCCGGGATCGGGATAACCACATCGATATCGTGATCCGGGCGTATGCTGAGGATTTTATCCGCCAAGTGCTCACCCTGACGCAGGCGCGCCTTGTGTACCGACACCCCATCCATAATGGAGTCCGGGCGGGCAAAGTACACGTGCTCAAAAATACAGGGGCTCAGAGACGGGTTATCTGAACACTGTTCGGAGTGCAAGGTGCCATCCAGTTCGATATAGATCGCTTCACCGGGGGCCACGTCGCGCACCAGGGTATAACCCAGCACATCCAGAGCCACAGACTCAGAGGCCACCATATACTCGGTGCCCTTCTCGGTTTCGCGCTTGCCGTAAACCAGAGGGCGAATACCGTTGGGGTCGCGGAAAGCGACAATACCGTAACCGACGATCAGGGCCACACAGGCATAGGCGCCGCGCACGCGCTTGTGTACGGAGCGCATCGCGCTGAAGATATCTTCCGCTTTGGGCTGCAACTTGTGCAACTTGTGCAGCTCGTGGGCGAAAACGTTGAGTAAAACTTCTGAGTCAGAATCTGTATTGATATGACGCAGGTCCTGCTGGAAAATCTCATCGACCACCTCGTGGGCATTGGTGAGATTGCCGTTGTGCGCCATGGCAATGCCGTAGGGCGAGTTTACGTAGAACGGCTGAGCCAGTGCCGGGCCAGAGCCACCGGCAGTGGGATAGCGCACGTGACCGATGCCAAAATTACCCTTCAGACGCTCCATGTCCCGCGCGCGGAATACGTCGCGAACCAAACCATTGGCTTTCTGCTGGTTCAGGCGATCATCGTCACAGGTCACGATACCGGCGGCATCCTGTCCCCTGTGCTGTAGTAGAGTGAGCCCATCATAGAGCTGTAGATTGACGTCACTCTTACCGACGATACCGACGATACCACACATATATTTGACCCTATTGACTCGAGAAGAGCGCTTGTGGCGCCCTATTTAAAAAACTTTACAAAGAATTCCTTAACGGAGCCCGCCAGCTCCCGCGCACTACCCTCAAATTCGAGGAAGTGAGGAATCAGCACCGATTGATTCCACCAGCTGTCCTGCTCTACCGGCACCAGCGCCGGGGCCAGGATCAGCAGAGCTATCACGACAATAGCGCCCCGCACCAGGCCAAACGCCATTCCCAAAACCCGATCTGTACCGGATAGCCCCGTCGCCTCGACAAAGGCGGCGAGCATCATATTGATACCGGCGCCAGCGAGCAGCGTGCCGATAAACAATATGGCAAAGGCCGCGATCATCTGAAGGGAGGGGGTATCAACGAGATTGGAAAGCATTGGCGCCAGCTGATCGCGAAACATCATGGCGACGATAAAGGCGGCAATCCAGGTAAGCAGAGACAGGGTTTCCTTGATGAAACCTCGACTAAGGCCGATAAGCGTGGAGATACCCACAACAGCCAGAATGGTCCAGTCAGCCCAATTCATTCGATCCTACCTGCGTGGCGGCTGTTGCCGCGAAGAGCGCGCATTCTAACTGAAGGGACTATGCGCGTGAAGCCGTAGGCCAACCGATTGGAATTTATTACTTATAGTACCGCCCTTCCTGGACGTTTGGCGCCGTGGCAATTGGCTAATAACGAACAAAAGTGCAGAGTGACAGTATCCCCCTGGGCCGTCACCATCCGCCGCGAGCCGGAACAGTGACAACCTGGGGGAGATATAGAGGCCGGCTAGGCCTTGAACTGAAGCACAAGAGTTTGCGCTTGCAGAAGGGTATCCAGCTCTCTCTTCAACTGCTGGGCATCGGCCTTGTTGACCTTGGGCCCGACGAAAACTCGCACCAGGCGCCCCCTGTCCGTCTCCACCGCCCGAGTATAGGCCTTGTAGCCACCATCCATCAGGCGCAGACGCAGCTTTTCCGCACGGGATTCATCCCGATAGGAGCCCACCTGTACCACCCAGGCCACGGGCAATCCATAGGCATCCACCAGCGGGGAAGCCCCCTTCTTGGGCGCCGCCTGACTGGCCACCGCGTCATCACTCCGGGCAACCTCCGGCGCCTCCCCGGCATCGGCAGCCGGCTCCGGTGCCTCGGGATTGGCAAAGTGTTCCGGCAGATCCGGCTGGAAAGCATCCTCTGGCGCCGGCGCCGGCAGCGCATCCGCAACCCGCTGCGGCTCGGCGATCTCAATAGGGCGTATATCCGGCTCCGCTGGGATCTGGCTGGTTTCGCTGATATTACCGGCGGCCTCGCGGTCCAGTAGGCTGGGCAGAAAAATAACTGCAAGCGCAGCCAATACCAGCGCACCGACAATACGCTGCTTAAAACCGTCGTTCAGTCGCCCTCGGCGGGAGGGGTTACCCTCGCAATTCTCCATTACCTTCGTCTCGCATCTGCTGCAGAACCTCAGCCACAGTAAAGAAGGAACCAAACACAAGCAACCTATCTTGCGCCCCCATGGTCGCTAGCAACTGCTGCAAACCATCGGCGACGCTTGGACAGCGGCTATCGACGTTCGTTGCCTCTACACCGGCCTCAAGCAGCCCCGCCACTAAGGCCTCCGCCCCTGCGGCACGGCTGTTGCCCGGCAATTCTGCGGGGTGCCAGGTATCCACCAGTTCCCGCAGCGGTGCGAAAAGTCCCGCCAGGTCCTTATCCGACATAGCCGCGACCAGCCCGTGGGTCTTGCCGGCGACAGGGTGATCCCCGAGCCATTTGGCCAGGTGCTGGGCCGCTGCCGGGTTGTGCCCCACATCCAGGAGCAGGTTGCTCCCCTGCCACTGGACCTGCTGGCAGCGCCCCGGCAGACCAATTTCAGTCAGGGCAGATTCAACGCCCCCCTGAGGCAGCACATCGAGCAGGGCCAGGGCCGTTATCGCAGCGGCGATACTCGGGCGCGGCAAACTGATTTGAGGCAGCGCAAATTCCAACTCACCGAAGCGGTAAAGTTCTCTGTTATCCCCCCCTGTCACCAGGGAGAAATCCTGCCCAATAAAATAACTGGAACTGGCTAATTTTTCTGCCGCAGACAGCACAGATTGGGTGGGTTCACTATCCGCGCAGACAAAAGGCGCTCCCGCGCGCAGGATACCGGCTTTTTCGCGGCCGATAATTTCCCGATCGCTGCCGAGCCAGTCCTCGTGATCGATAGCAACGCTGGTGATAATGGCGAGGTCCGCATCCACCAGATTAACGGCGTCCAGGCGCCCGCCCAGACCGACCTCCAACAGCGCAAACTCGACACCCGCGCGCTGGAATAACCAGAGCGCCGCCAGGGTGGTGTATTCAAAGTAGGTCAGGCTGGTGTCGCCGCGAGCGGCTTCGATCGCCTCAAAGGCCAACACCAAATCTTTATCGGCAACCTCCTCACCACCGATGCGCACCCGCTCGTTAAAGCGCAGCAAGTGTGGGGAACTATAGGCACCTACGGAGTGCCCGCCCCGACACAGCAGCGCCTCCATGGTCGCCACACAGGACCCCTTGCCATTGGTGCCCGCCACAGTGACAACCGTCGGCGCTGGCTTCTGGATACCCAGCGCACTGGCCACAGAAGCGACACGCTCAAGACCTAATTCAATTTCAGTGGGGTGTAGCTGCTCCAGGCGGGAGAGCCAATCTTGCAGTGAAGGCATAGTTGAAAACATCGGTGATGGGGGCTGTAATCAACCCTTGTTAAGGCTGATCACAGCATTGCCCCAGGGGAATAGAAATCAATTTCCGGTCAGTTTACCCAATATGCGGGAAACTGTAGAGCGCATTTCCTTGCGCGGAATAATCATATCGATAGCGCCGTGCTCCAGCAGGAATTCACTGCGCTGGAAACCTTTCGGCAATTTCTGGCGAATGGTCTGCTCGATAATATTGGGGCCGGCAAATCCGGCGCGGGCACCGGGCTCCGCCGCGTTGATATCCCCCAGCAGAGCCAGGGATGCGGAGACACCGCCGTACACCGGGTCGGTCATAATGGAGATATAGGGCACGCCGGCCATCTTCATTTTTTCCAGCACCGCCGAGGTTTTGGCCATCTGCATCAGCGAGATCAGGGCCTCCTGCATACGGGCACCACCGGTAGCGGAGAAGCAAACCAGCGGGATACGCTGCTCCAGTGCGCGCTGGGCCGCACGGGTAAAGCGCTCACCGACCACATAGCCCATGGAGCCGCCGTGGAAAGCGAACTCAAATGCCACCGCGACCAGGGGAGCATCGTTTAGGGTACCCTGCATGGCGATCAGGGCATCTTTTTCACCCGTGGATTTTTGCGCCTGTACCAGGCGATCTTTGTACTTTTTAACGTCTTTAAACTTCAGGCGATCAACCGGCTGCACATCGGTGGCCAGCTCTTCACGGCCCTCCTCGTCGAGGAAGATATCCAGGCGGCGACGGGCGCCGATTCTAAAGTGGTGATCGCACTTGGGGCACACATCCAGATTGCGTTCCAGCTCCGGGCGATAAAGCATCGCATCGCATTTGACGCACTTCTTCCAAACCCCCTCGGGGACCTTGCTGCTGCCGGTGCGACGCTCTGTGCGAATTACCGCAGGGACAATTTTTTCTAACCAGCTCATCTCGTTTCCACATCCGGATGCTTTCTTCGGGCCGGCACATTTTACCGACCAATGGGTTTCAGGCTACGAATTAAAACACTAAGCTGACTAACAAACCCGGCCAGATCAGCCGCTATTTTTGGCTTTCTGGCCAGATTTGCGCTTAGGGCTATGGCTGTTTTCTAGTGATCCAGGGCCTCTCGCATCTCCCTGACAATAGTCCCCACTGCGATTTTAGCGGCCTCCAGGTCTGCCGCCGCATCCACTGCCGACACCAGCACACTGCCCACCACGGCGCCGTCGCCATGGGCGCTGACCTGGCGGGCCGAGGCACCATCTTTAATACCGAAGCCAACACACAGGGGCAGATCGGTAAACTGGCGGATATGGTCCAGATTGTCGCGCACAGAATCCAAATCCAGATGACCGGCGCCAGTAACCCCTTTCAGGGAGACGTAGTAAACAAAACCACTGGCGAGGCCGGTAATTTCGCGAATTCGCTCTTCTGTGGTGGTGGGGGTCAACAGGAAGATGCTGCGCAGATTGCGCTCGGCCAAAAAGGCATTCAGAGAACCGGCCTCTTCCGCCGGCAGGTCTACGGTCAAAGCGCCATCGACCCCGGCAGCCGAGGCCGCCTCGGCAAATTCCAGCTCACCCATACGCTGAATGGGGTTGGCATAGCCCATCAGGATCACCGGCGTATCATCGTTCGACTGGCGGAACTCCTTTACCAGCGCCAGACATTTGCGCAGCGAGGTGCCATTGGCCAGCGCCCGCTCGTGCCCCTTCTGAATTACCGGCCCCTCCGCCATAGGGTCGGAAAACGGCACCCCCAACTCGATCACATCGGCCCCGCTGGCCACCAGCTGATGCATCAGCGGTACGGTATTTTCCAGACCGCCATCGCCGGCGACAATGTAAGTTACCAGCGCCTTGCGGCCCTCATCGCGCAACTCGGTAAAGCGGCGATCAATTCTATTTTGTTCTGTCACAATGTATTCCCTGAGGCAATCCTGGCAAAAACCAGTTCAATTATTGGATCTTCAGCCATTTTGCCCACCTCCAGGGCGGGCGCCGATTTTGCTATACCTCGATACCATCGATAGCGGCAACGGTGAAAATATCCTTGTCACCCCGACCGGAGAGATTCACCAGAACATTTTGCTCTGGGCTCATAGAGGCCGCCAGCTTGAGCGCGTAAGCGACCGCGTGGCTGGACTCCAATGCCGGCAAAATTCCCTCGGTGCGAGTGAGGCGGCGGAAGGCATCCAGAGCCTCGTCATCGTCGGCGGTCACATACTCCACCCGACCGATATCCTTCAACCAAGCGTGCTCAGGGCCCACACCCGGGTAGTCGAGCCCCGCAGAAACCGAGTGGGTTTCGATAATCTGGCCGTCGTCATCTTCCATCAGGTAGGTGCGGTTGCCGTGCAGAACACCGGGAATACCGTCATTTAGCGGTGCGGCATGCTTGCCTGTCGCCAGGCCTTCACCGCCCGCCTCAACGCCAAACATCTTGACTTCAGTGTCATTCAAGAAGGGGTGGAACAAGCCAATCGCATTGGAGCCACCGCCGACACAGGCCACCAGCGCATCGGGCAGCTGGCCAAAGCGCTCCAGGCTCTGACTGCGGGCTTCGCGGCCGATAATAGAGTTAAAGTCCCGCACCAGCTGCGGGTAGGGATGGGGACCCGCCACAGTGCCGATAATGTAGAAAGTATTATCCACATTGGTCACCCAGTCGCGCATAGCCTCATTCATCGCGTCTTTGAGGGTCTTGGAACCGGATTCCACCGGCACCACTTCTGCCCCCAGCAGCTTCATCCGATAGACATTGGGGGACTGGCGCTTAACATCTTCTGCACCCATGTAAACCGTACACTGGAGCCCGAGACGGGCCGCTACAGTGGCCGTAGCCACGCCGTGCTGGCCCGCACCGGTTTCGGCAATAACGCGGGTTTTACCGCTATGTTTGGCCAACAGTGCCTGGCCCACGGTGTTATTTACCTTGTGCGCACCGGTATGGTTGAGATCCTCCCGCTTAAGCCAGATTCGCGCACCGCCCGCCTGCTCAGTCAGTCGCTCAGCGAGATACAGCGGCGATGGCCTGCCTACATAGTGCGCCAGATCGTGATCAAAGGCAGCGACAAAATCTGGATCATCTTTCAGGCGGCTATACATCGCCTGAAGCTCATCCAATGCGCTGATCAGTGTCTCCGATACAAAGCGACCGCCGTAGGGACCAAAATGTCCGCTCGCATCCGGGAAGGTGGAAAAATCGATAGCACCTGGCTTACTCACACTCACACTCCGTGGGTCACGTGGGGTTAAAATTGTGTTGCTGTTTATTTATGTTTGAATAGTTCCTCCTGAACTATTCAAACGTCGCCAGAAAATACTGGCGCAGATACGTGGATCTGCTGATATTTACTGGCTCGCGCCGGCAGGGCCGGCGAACGGCACGTCTCTGTGCCGCTTTAATACTGTTCGCGATAGTTCCTCCTGAACTATTCAAACGTCGCCAGAAAATACTGGCGCAGATACGCAAATCTGCTGATATTTACTGGCTCGCGCCGGCAGGACCGGCGAACGGCACGTCTCTGTGCCGCGTTAATACTATTCGGGGTACTTCTATCTGAGCTATTCAAACATCGCCAGAAAGTGCTGGCGCAGATACCTCGACCTGCGGGTATTTACCGATTCGCGCCAGCAATAGCGGCGGATAATACGTCTCTGTACCGCTTCAACAGGGTTAGCGGTCATTTATCCTAAACGATTCAAACGTCACCTGGAAATAGCCGTGTAAATACGCAGGTTGGCGACTGTTGGCAGGCGGCACCTTTTGGTGCCCGTTTGCGGCTTATCTTTTTGCCGCACTGATAAATTCAAAAACTTTTTGCCGGTCCTTTCGCCCCGGCTCCAGCTCTACACCACCACTCACATCCACTCCGTGCGGGCGCGCAATCTCTACTGCGGTGATGACATTGTTGGGGGTTAAACCGCCGGCGAGAATGATATGGCGCTCGCCGTCCTGGGGCACCCGCCCCCAGTCAAAGGACTCTCCAGTACCGCCGGGAACACCGGGCCTGTACGTATCCAACAGAAAGCCCCGCGCCCTGGGGTGTTCCGCCATGGCGGCATCTAGATCAAGATCATCCCTCATGCGCAATGCTTTGATATAGGGGCGCCGGAATTGTTCACAAAAACGCGCGCTTTCACTGCCGTGAAACTGAAGTAAATTGAGGGGAACCGACTCCAGCACAGCGTCCACTTCACTCTGCGCGGCATCGACAAAGAGCCCTGTCAGGGTAACAAAGGGCGGAACTGCCTCGGCAATCTCTACTGCGGTAGCGGGATCAATACAGCGCGGGCTCGATTGGTAAAACACCAAGCCCAGCGCATCAGCACCGGCATCTACAGCCACTACAGCGTCTTTTACGTTGGTTATTCCACAAATTTTCACTTGCATTATGCAACCTAAAGCCAGCGGACTGGCCGATCAAATAAGGGAGAATCGATACTATCAGATAGTCACGTAATGCGAAATGCACCCCGTTGCAACCCTCACCAAGGGAAACTGGCGACCTAGCTGGAGAGCAAAGCCCCCAAAGGTTTGGACACCAATAGTGGCCCCGGTTCACACTGGGGGAGCTGAAACTGCTCGGGATAGTCGACATCCACGAGATACAGACCAAATGGCGGCGCAGTAACGCCACCGCTGGAGCGATCCCGCTGATCCAGCACCTCTTTCACCCAGATGGGCGCGCGCTCCCCCCGCCCCACAGCCATCAAAACCCCGGTGATATTGCGCACCATATGGTGAAGGAAGGCGTTAGCGCTAATCTCCAGGGCGATCAGTGGGCCCACCGGGGCAATATCCAGGCGGGTAATTTCACGCACCGGACTCTTCGCCTGACACTGGGCCGCCCGGTAGCTGGTGAAATCATGGCGGCCTATCAGATAACCGGCCCCTTCGCGCATCGCCTCCAAGTCCAGCGGGTGCTGAGTCCAGGTGACCTCCGCAGCGCTATGGGCAGAGCGAGTCGGCGCACTGTGGATCAGATAGCGATAACTGCGGGCGCGGGCGGAAAATCGAGCGTGGAACTGCGCCGGCACCTCGCGGGCCCAGCGCACCCGCACCGAATCCGGCAATTTCGTATTCACGCCCTGCACCCAGGCGCGATCCGGCCGCTGTGCGCGGGTATCAAAATGGATTACCTGATTGGTGGCATGGACCCCGGCATCGGTGCGCCCCGCACAAACCAGGGTCACCGTTTCTGCGGCAATCGTAGATAAAGCGCGCTCCAAGTGCGCCTGAACCGTCTCCGATGCAGACTTCTGTTTCTGAAAACCGTGCAGTTTGGCACCGCAATACTCAACACCCAGGGCGATGCGGCGCAATCCCTCCGGTAACACCTCGCCCTCGGGAACCTCCCCGTTCGGTTTGTAAATATATTCCCGCTGCATCACCTGAGCCATATCACCAAAACCACTTGCTCTACAGATTCCAATCAAATTGGAGAAAGATTATTAGCGGGCAAACCCCGCTAAAAATAAAAAAACCTCGCAACCAGTGCGAGGTTTTTTAAAACGGCCTGTGCCGCTGAGAAGGCCCCCTAAGGAACCCATAAACAATTCCGCAATACCTCTGCGGAATCTTTAGGAACTTCCCTATTAGGCCATGCGTTCCAGCATTTCCTCAGCGCGGTCTTTATGTTCGCCACTGCCGTCCTGAGCTACCTCTTTGAGAATATCCTTAGCCCCCTCAACATCCCCCATATCCATATAGGCTTGTGCCAACTCCAACTTGGTCGCCATCTCATCACCGCCTTCCAGCAGGCTCAATTCGGAGTTGAGATCGCTTTCCAGGTTGAAGTCCAAATCGCCGAAATCGGAGTCTGTGGGCTTTTCAACAATCGCCTCAACCCGCTCCACAGTCTCAGTTTCCGCCAGGGGCTCAGGGGTAAGGTCACCGCCGGTGGATTCGTCGATAAGTGCCAGCTCACCCTCCAGGGAGAACTCCTCTTCAATCGCATCGGCATTAAAATTGAGGTTCTCATCTTCCGCCAGCGCCATACCGGTGCTGTCGAGAGATTCCAGGTCGGCATCAATGGATAGTTCTGCTGCAGGCTCACTGCTGGCCGCTGCGGGGACAACTTCTTCAGAGAATTCCTCACTGGCATTGAGGTCCGCAGCAATATCATCCAGGTCAATACTGTCGAGATCCAGATCAGAATCCAAATCAGCACCGATCATATCCAGATCGCCTTCGGAGAAGTCGTCCATGGACAGCTCTTCTACCGGCTCCTGTACGGGTGCGGGCTCTTGCTCCGAAACAGCTTCCGCAGTCAGGGAGATCTCTTCGCTCAAGTCGCTATCGGGCGACTCAAACTCCAGACCCGCGTCCAGCTCCAGAGCGGTATCCAGTTCCCCAGTAGTATCCGCTTCTACAGCGATATCCTGTTCGACAGATGACTCTTGTTGCGCTTGCGGCTTGCCCTCTTCCATCATGGAGAGGTCCAGTTCGAAATCCAACCCCGGTATGGAACTGACGCTGGCTGTTGCCTTTTCTTCCAGCTGAGCTTCAATTGAAGCCTCACTGGCCTTGGAGGTCTCAGGTTCCAACTCGAGGGAGTCGAGATCCAGGTCCGAGGTGTCGAACTCTATCGGGGCTTCAGCCTTTTCTTCTGCACTATCGAGCGCTTCCAAATCCAGCTCATCCTCTTCCACCAAGGCCTGCTGGGAATCATCAGAACCCAGATCGCCCAGGTCCAACTCCCCCAACTCCAACTCGTCGAGATTCAGGTCACTTTCCACTTCCGGCTGCGATGTCTCAGCAGTAACCCCCAGGTTATCTCCGTCGAACGCGCTATCCAGATCTAAATCATCCAGGTTGAACTCGGTATCGAGGGACTCACCCTGCTCCACCGTCGCCGGCTCTTCAAAGCTGCTGTCCAAATCCAGGTCCAGAGACAGCTCCTGCTCTGGGCTGGACTTACCTTCATCCAGCGACAGATCCATCGTCAGATCGTCGAGGAGTGAAGTATCCTGTTCCAGTGCATCGCTACCGCTGTCGAGACCCGGCTCGGCGCTGGCAAAGTCATCATCCAGGGCCGCACCAATATCGTCGAGCTGCGCCGCCTCGAAGGATTCATTGGAAAGACCTAGGGCCGGCGCTTCAAAATCCGGTGCTCCGGCAATTGTTTCGCGCAGGCGCGCGGCGCGGTCAGCGGCCGGGCCATCGCTAATGCTGAGCAACTGACGGTAGTGCTCGTCAAACTTCTCAACATCCTGGTTGTGGGCGTAAACCTCCATCAACATCAGGCGCGCATCGACTACTTGCGGGTCTTTTTGCAGACCCAGCAACAGTTTACTTTCCGCCTCTTCGTACTGTCCCAGAGACAGGTGGATTTCCGCTTCAGAAACCGGGTCATCAGTACCCACATCGCCGAGATCACCCAGGTCGAAAGTATCGTCCGCTTCCATACTCTCTACAGCAGCGAGCGTTTCATCCGGCTCGGCGATCTGTTGAGGAATGTCCAGCGGCTCCTCTTCCATAGCCATCTGCTGTTCAAGTTCCTGCTGCGCCTCTTGTTCGGCCTTGCGGCGACGCCAGGTAAACAAACCGAATACAGCGGCCAACAGACCCGCACCGCCCAGGCCAATCCACAAGCCGTTATCCGCAAGCTGCTCCATAAAGGTGGGCTTGGGCTGCACATCGACTACACGATTGCGGGCCTCCACTGCGGGCTCGGCTTCCTGAGCTTCTGCCTCACCGGCATCGACTGCCGGGCTGGCATCCACTGAAGCCTCAGCTTCGCCTGCCTCGGTGGGATCGAGCAACACATCGGATTGCTCAGCGGCGGCCTGCACCGCCGCCAATTCTTCACTGGAAACCTCAACCAGGGTTTCTATGGTATCGATCTGCTCATCGAGTTCGGCTATGCGCTCGCGCAGCTCGCTGTTTTCGAGCTTGGACTTGTCCAGCTCTTCTTCGGCCACCGTGAGATCACCTTCCAGGGCCTGGCTATCTCCGGAGCCGACACCCGAACCGGACGTGACAGATTCCGTATTGCCAGGGGCCGCCAAGCTTACACGGCCCTCCACTGTTTCACTGGCGACAGGCTCTGCCTCAACTGCGCGGGCATCCAGGGGAGCGCCGGTGGATACGCTTGCAGTGGCGCGCTGACGCCAGGAGTCATTCTGTTGGGCCACCTCAGAAATGGCCTCGGTCATGGTCAGGGAGCGCAGCTCTTCTCTGCTGGGCAGGCGCAGCACCGCGCCTTTCTTCAACAGATTGATATTTTCGTTAATAAAGGCTTCCGGGTTGAGCCTTTGGATCGCCAGCATAGTTTGCTGCACGGAGAACTCGCGATCAGTGCGATTTTGCAGCGCAATTTCCCACAGGGTATCTGAAGACGTTACCGGGCCGTATACCTGGCTGTTGTCATTGTTCTCTGTGGCCGCATAGCGGGTTTGCGGGCGTGCGGGCTCGTAGGTTTCCTCAACAGTCCTCTCGTTGATGGTCGGCTGCGGCGGCTCCTGCTCGATTACCGGCGCCGGTTCTGTGTTGGACTGCGGTATCAGTGTGCTGCGGCGCACCTGCTGGCGTTCGCGCTCGGCGGCGCGCACAGGCTGCTGGGCCGTCGAGTGAGAGAATGCAGGTAGATCCATCAACAGCGTGTATTCACGCAGTAGGCGGCCACTGGGCCAGCGGGTCTCCACCAGGAAATTCAAAAAAGGCTCGCGAATATCTTCGCGGCTGGTAATGCGAATAACCGGCTTACTTCCCGAGTAGTCCACTTCAAAATTTAAAGAAGTCAGAAGGTACGAACGCTCTACCCCAGCGCGTTCAAACTCTTCTGGGCTGGCGAGGCGAACCTTGATCTCAGAACCTTCCAGACCACGGGTTTGCAGCAGTCCGATTTCTGCATTGAGAGGTTGATTAAGGGTCGAGTTGAGCTTGATCTCCCCGAGACCAAGCGCCAGAGCCGCGTTGCTTCCCAGTGCACCGACTAGACCAACTGCAAGTGCCAACTTACGCACACGCATATCCGATTCCCTTTACTATTAGAATCTTCCCAGGGCTTCCGAAAAGCGCGCCTTCAGAATATCCCCATTACTGAACGGTTATCGTTCAACTATTTAGCCGCCGTTCCGACGGCCGTTTATTATGGCGATTTACTCGCCACTCTCAGCCAGGCCAAAGTTAAGACTGCACCTACACTATGGCGGCTAAGTATTAAATATCAGTAGTTTTTTAGCAACAAGTGAGCAGTTTGTGCGCAGTTGATCGCCACATCCTTACGCAGGTTGTCAGACACCGCACAAAGATTTAACTGCCGCTTGCTCAGTAGACTTTGGCGCAAGCGGCCGATAAGTGTGACATCGCTGCCCACGGCGTCTTCCGCCGAGGGTTGCTCCACCATTTTGAGACCCGCACCATTAGCCAGTAATGCGCGCACCTTGTCCAAATCGACATCTTCATTGAGCACTACGCCCAAGTTAGCCAGCTGCCCGTGGAAAACTGAAACGGTATTGATGCCAGCATCAATAGCGGTGTCACTGCCGAAAAGACGGCGCAGATCGTGTACCAGCGTCAACTCGCTGAGGGTGTGGCCACTGGCGAGTACTGCTTCACAGGCGCTGAGCTGGTTAAATGCTAGGCGGTGACCGATCTCCGGATCAATTTCCGCATCCTGGCCACTAAACATACGTGCCGTTTGCGCCGCCATCGCATCGATCGCACTCTTACCCAGAGCCGAGACCGGCTGGTTGAGCTGGACCTCTAACGCCTGCAATTTGCCTTTCAGCGGGGCCAGAGCATCCACCACCATTGCCGCACCGGCACTGGGCAGAGCCACAACACGGCGCTCGGCAGTGGCGAGCTCACCACCGTTAAACAGCGGGTGGACCAGCGCTACACTTTCGTCTCCACGGGTATTATTGGCCACATCCACAACCCAGGCACCACTATTTTCCGCAGCGGCCATCGCCGCTTCCACCGCTGCACCAGAGCTGAGCAAGATAACCACCTGCCCGTCACTGAAGGTAAATTTCTCCAGAGGCTCCACAGGGATATTGCGATTGGCAAACACCTGCGGGTCCACTTCGCGCTCCTCAGTCTCCAGCAAACTCAGCTGCTCGGCGGAAATTATTTCGCGCTCTTCGAGTACTTCCAGCAGGGGACCAAAGGCGGCGTTGTCGACACCGACAATGATCAGTTCGCGGGCGGCTTCGGACATAGCAAATCACTTCGTTAAATTAGATCGGAAAAAAATGAGGGGCGATTATACCTGTGGGGAAAATTCGAAAAAGGCGCTATCACCAACAGTAGCCGTTTTTTACGCGAAGAAGTTCACAGCCTGACAAAAAGTCCTCCACTAAAGTAGTGCATTTTCACCCTTAGTGGAGGACTTATATGGGTTCGTACCAGTTATAGTTTGCCGAGCAGAATCAGCAGGATTCTACGCAGGGGCTCTGCCGCCCCCCAAAGCAGCTGATCCCCTACAGTAAAGGCATTTAGGTACTCTGGACCGACACTCAACTTACGCAGTCGGCCGACGGGAATATCCAACTTGCCGGTAACCGCTGTGGGCGTCAGGCCCTGCACGGTGGCCTCCCGCTCATTGGGCACAACACGCACCCAGTCGTTGGCACCATTTAACAATTGTTCGATGTCGGCAATTGGCAAATCTTTTTTCAATTTAATGGTAAAAGCCTGGCTGTGGCAGCGCATAGCGCCAATACGTACGCAGGTACCATCCACAGGAATAGGGCTTTGGGTTTGCAAAATTTTATTCGCTTCAACCTGAGCCTTCCACTCCTCGCGACTCTGACCGCTGTCTAGCTGGCTATCGATCCAGGGCAGCAAACTGCCGGCCAGTGGCGCACCGAACTCTGCGGTGGGGAATTCCGCCGAGCGCATATCCGCCGCAACTTTGCGATCAATCTCCAAAATGGCACTGGCCGGGTCGGCCAACTCTGCTGCCACACCATCCCGCAAGGCACCCATCTGTGCGATCAGCTCGCGCATATTGCGCGCGCCGGCCCCGCTGGCCGCCTGGTAAGTCATGGCGGTAACCCACTCCACCATACCGGCTTTAAACAGCCCACCGAGCGCCATCAACATCAGGCTCACGGTGCAGTTACCGCCGATAAAGTTCTTTTGTCCGGCATCGATCGCGCGATCAATAACATCGCGGTTCACCGGGTCCAGTACGATTACAGCATCGTCTTGCATACGCAGACTGGAAGCCGCATCGATCCAGTAACCCTGCCAGCCGGCCTCGCGCAAACGGGAGAAGACTTCCTTGGTGTAATCACCGCCCT
Source organism: Microbulbifer regidiadema (SeqCode) (assembly GCF_052466995.1). Taxonomy (NCBI): domain Bacteria; kingdom Pseudomonadati; phylum Pseudomonadota; class Gammaproteobacteria; order Cellvibrionales; family Microbulbiferaceae; genus Microbulbifer; species Microbulbifer regidiadema (SeqCode). The sequence continues at coordinate 1,866,540 of NZ_CP174297.1, forward strand.
GACAGCTGACAATCGCATCCAGCTGGGCCAGTGCATCAATATCGTAAGCATCGCCCAGTGGCGCTAGGGGCCTGCCGATATCCGGCGCCGTGCCACCGGCGTTCGAGGTTGAGAAAAAAACCGGTTCGGCGATATGGGCAAAGTCGTCCTCTGCTCGCATGCGCTCCAGTAATACCGAGCCGACCATGCCGCGCCAGCCGATAAAACCTATTTTTTGCATTGCGGTGTCCTGTATGTGAGGTGTTTAAGGTGCGCCGCCGGGAAAGCGGCGCGATAGTGGAATCAAAAATTAAAGTGCGGCGACAACGGCGGCGCCCATCTCGGCAGTAGAGACCTTCTGGCAGCCGTCGGTATAAATATCGGCAGTGCGCAAACCCCGCTCCAATACCTGGCTCACCGCCGCCTCAATCGCCTCCGCCGCCTCATTCATATCGAGGGAGTAGCGCAGCATCATAGCGGCGGACAAAATGGTCGCCAGCGGGTTGGCGATACCCTGGCCGGCAATATCTGGGGCGGAACCGTGGCAGGGCTCGTAAAGGCCAAAACCACTTTCGTTCAGGGAGGCGGAGGGCAGCATCCCGATAGAGCCGGTGAGCATGGCAGCGGCATCGGAGAGAATATCGCCGAACATATTGCCGGTTACCATCACATCAAACTGCTTGGGCGCTCGCACCAACTGCATCGCGGCGTTGTCCACGTACATATGGGACAGCTCTACATCGGGATATTCCGGGGCCAGGCGATCCAACACCTCGCGCCAGAGCACGGTCACTTCCAGAACATTGGCCTTATCTACAGAGCAGAGCTTGCCGTTGCGCTTCTGCGCCGCCTCAAAAGCGGTGCGGGCGATGCGCTCAATTTCCGACTCGCTGTACACGTAGGTGTTAAAGCCCTGGCGCTCGCCGTTTTCCAGAGTCTTGATACCGCGCGGTTCACCAAAATAAATGCCGCCGGTCAACTCCCGCACAATCAAAATATCCAAGCCGGCAACCACTTCGTGCTTGAGTGACGAGGCCTCAGCCAGCTGCGGGTAGAGAATCGCCGGGCGCAGATTTGCGTAGAGACCCAGGCCACTGCGGATTTTTAACAGGCCTTTTTCCGGGCGAATGTCCCGCGCCAGGGTGTCCCACTGGGGGCCGCCTACGGCACCGAGCAGCACCGCATCGCACTGCCCCGCCGCCTTCAGCGTTGCGTCGGTCAGGGGCTCACCGTGGGCGTCGATAGAGGAACCTCCGATCAGGCCCTGCTCAAAGCTGAGCCCCAGATTAAATTTTTCCGAAGCAACTTCCAGTACCGCCATTGCCTGCTCAACAATTTCCGGTCCTATGCCGTCTCCCGGCAGAATCATTACTTTTTTGCTCACAGGGATTTCCTTTAGTTACTGAACCGCATCGAAAAGCCAGGGGGCTTTCTCTCGCCGCGCCTGCTCATAGGCGCGAATATCGTCGGCGTGCTCCAGGGTCAAGCCGATATGATCGAGGCCATTTAACAGGCAGTGTCTGGAGAAGGCATCCACCTCAAATGAAATCAGCTCGCCGCAGGGCTTGCGCACCTGCTGCTGTTCCAGGTCGATCGTGAGGGCGTAGCCCTCCTGCCCGTGGGTTTCCTCGAACAACTGGTGTACTACGTCCTCCGCCAAGACGATCGGCAAAAGACCGTTTTTAAAACAGTTATTGAAAAAGATATCGGCAAAGCTCGGCGCGATAATGGCGCGGAAGTCGTGATCCTCCAATGCCCAGGGCGCGTGCTCACGGCTGGAACCACAGCCAAAATTCTCCCGCGCCAGCAGTACCGAACCGCCCTGATAGCGGGGAAAATTAAGGGGAAAGTCCGGGTTGAGAGGGCGGCTGGAACAGTCCTGCCCCGGTACCCCCTCGTCCAGATAGCGCAATTCATCGAACAGATTGGGGCCGAAGCCGGAGCGCTTGATAGATTTCAAAAACTGCTTGGGAATGATCAGGTCGGTATCCACATTGGCGCGATCCATCGGCACCACAAGCCCCTCGTGCTGGGTAAACGCTTTCATCAAACCATCTCCTCTTGCAGCTGTAATGGCGCCATCTCGCGCACATCGACAAAGTGGCCGGCGATCGCGGCTGCGGCCGCCATACTGGGGCTCACCAAATGCGTGCGGCCACCGTAGCCCTGACGTCCCTCGAAGTTGCGGTTGGAAGTGGAAGCGCAGTGCTCCCCCGCCCCCAGCTTGTCCGCATTCATCGCCAGACACATGGAACAGGAGGGCTCGCGCCACTCAAAACCGGCTGCGACAAAAATCTCGTGCAGTCCCTCGCGCTCAGCCTGGGCTTTTACGGCCTGGGAGCCCGGAACAATCAGCACCTGTTTGACGCTATCCGCTTTGCGGCGCCCCTTGGCCACCTCTGCTGCTGCGCGAAGATCTTCAATTCGGGAGTTGGTGCAGGAACCGATAAATACCCGATCCAGTTTGATATCGCTGATATTCTGCCCGGCATTCAGCCCCATATATTCCAGCGCTCGCTCCATACCGGTGCGCTTAGTGGCATCGCTCTCGTCACTGGGGGTTGGCACCTGGGCGCTGATCGGCGCCACCATCTCCGGGGAGGTGCCCCAGCTGACCTGGGGCTCAATATTCTCACCGGCCAATACCACGACCTCGTCGAATACCGCATCGTCATCGGAGTGCAGGTGGCTCCAGGCCTCGACTGCCCGCTCCCACATCTCACCTTTCGGCGCGTAGGGCTTGCCTTTCACGTAATCAAGGGTAATCTGGTCTACCGCCACCATCCCCGCGCGAGCTCCGCCTTCAATAGCCATATTGCACACGGTCATACGGCCTTCCATGGACATATTGCGGATCACTTCGCCACCGAATTCAATCGCGTAACCGGTACCGCCAGCAGTGCCAATTCTGCCAATAATCGCCAATACCACATCTTTGGCGGTGACCCCGGGGCGCAGCTGGCCGTCGACACGGACCAGCATATTCTTCATTTTCTTCTGGGTAAGGCACTGGGTGGCCATCACATGCTCCACCTCAGAAGTGCCGATACCGTGGGCCAAGGCGCCGAGTGCGCCATGGGTCGAGGTGTGTGAGTCCCCACAAACTACCGTCATACCTGGTAGTGTCGCGCCCGTCTCCGGACCGATCACATGCACAATGCCCTGCCCCGGCTCATTGATGCCGAACTGCACCACGTCAAAGTCGCGGCAATTCTCATCCAAAGTCTGCACCTGGATGCGGGAGATATCGTCGCGAATACCACTGACCCCGGCGGCGCGCTCGGCCGCCTCGGAGGGCACATTGTGGTCTGGGGTGGCGACTAGCGAATCCTTGCGCCAGGGTTTGCGACCGGCCAGACGCAGGCCTTCAAAAGCCTGGGGCGAAGTCACCTCGTGAATCAGGTGGCGGTCGATATAGATAAGTGAGGAGCCATCGTCACAGTTCTTGATCAGGTGGTCCTGCCAGAGTTTGTCGTAGAGTGTTTGCCCTGCCACAGCCATTCCTCTCAGTGGTTAAGCCCTCGAGTCTACCCAGCCCCAACAAATAACACCAATTTATATTTCTTATTCAAAGTATTCCCATATGGAATTCGAAGGGGTGTCTGAGGTAAGATCCATACCCTTGCACGGCTATCGATGAATACGACTGACTTCAGGGGAAACCAACTTGGAACTACAGTGGCTGCGGGCATTTCTGGCAATTGCCGAACAGGGCTCGGTCTCCGAGGGCGCCGAACAGCTGCACCTGACCCAGCCCGCCGCAAGCAAGCGCCTGGCCGCCCTGGAGCAGCAGCTGGGCTCAGCCCTATTCGACCGTATCGGGCGGCGCTTGCAGCTCACCGATGCCGGCCGCACCCTACTGCCCCGCGCCCGCCATATACTCAATGAGATCAGCGATACCGAGCGGGAGCTGCGCGCCCTGAGCAGCTCGGTCAGCGGCAGTTTGCGCATCGCCACCAGCCACCACGTGGGCCTGCATCACCTGCCTCCAGTGCTCAAGGAGTTCAGTCTCCGCTACCCGCAAGTCGCCCTGGATATTGATTTTGTCGACTCGGAGCAAGCCTACGAAGCCCTGATGGCGGCCAAATATGAATTGGCGGTGGTCACCCTGGCATTAAAGGAATACCCCCACCTAAACGCAGAGATTATCTGGCCGGACCCCTGTGTTGTAGTGGCGGCCCCGGACCACCCCCTGGCAAAATTGGCGGAGCTGGAACTTACCGATCTGGCCAACTACCCCGCCATACTGCCGGATATGAATACCTATACCGGGCGCCTGATCAAACGGGAGTTTGATGCCCAAGGCTTAAAGCTCACGGCAAAGCTGGCAACCAACTACCTGGAAACCATCAAGATGATGGCCTGTGTCGGCCTCGGCTGGAGCGTACTGCCCCGCACCTTGGTAGACAGCAGTTTAGCGATGCTGCCGGTTAAAAAATTGCAAGTGCTGCGCAATCTCGGCGTAATCAGCCATCGCGGCCGCACACTAAGCAACCCCGCCAGCGCCCTCCAGAAAATGCTGTTCGAGGCCGCCGCCTAACCCGGGGCGAGCCACTACCGCCAATCAATAACTCAACGCGACATTTTCCCACGAACAAATTCAAAAAATTGTAAAAATGTGCAACTTAGCCACGGCATAAGGAAAATTTATCTGTAAACTTCGCGCCAAATTCATCCCGGAGTGAAGTCAATGAAGAATTCCGCACTTGTTTTGAGCACCCTCCTCGCCTGCGGCAGCGCGAGCGCAGATACGATCCTCGGCCTTGATGCCACTGCCGGCGCATGGCTGCCGAGCTATAGCGGCAATATCGGCGCCGATGAGTACAAGCTGGACAATCTGTCCCTGGCGGAAGACAACATCACTTTCCTGCAAGTTGCCCTGGAACACCCAATCCCCCTGGTGCCCAACGTACTCTTGGCCCACAGCAGTATCGATACCGACGGTGCCGATACCCTGACTACCTCCGTTACTTTTGACGATGAAACCTTCAGCGCCGACTCAGAGATCAGTACCGATCTGAGCCTCACCCACACCGACGCCACCCTCTACTACGAAATTTTGGACAACTGGGTAAACCTGGATGTCGGTTTAACTGCGCGTATGTATAACGGTGAATTTACCGCTGTGAGTGACACCCAGGCAGAAACCATCGAGCTCACCGGCTACCTGCCCATGGCCTACGGTATGGCGCGCTTCGATCTGCCCTTTACCGGCTGGTCCGTTATTGCCCAGGGCAATGCCACCGCCTACCGTGGCGACACCCACTCTGACTTGACCGCTAAAGTGCGCTGGGACTTTGTACCGGCTATCGACTTTGCTATCGAAGCCGGCTACCGCGTAATGACCCTCGACCTGGAAGAGCTCGACGATTTGCAGAGCGATATTGAAATCAAGGGCCCTTACATCGGTTTTAACCTGCACCTGTAAGCGATCCGGCAAGGATTCCGCTCCGCGCTCCTCAATACTTTTGCCGCACTGGTGTCCGCGAGGTATAGCTACCTCGCACAATCTGCACTAAGGTGGCCCCAAAGGGGAGCGCAATTCACAGGCAGGGCCATGAATCCATTAGTCGAAAAACTCGGAATTTCCCACCCTATTTTCCTGGCCCCCATGGCCGGAGTATCCACCCCCGCTCTCGCCGCCGCAGTGTCCAATGCCGGAGGGCTCGGCTCACTCGGACTCGGCGCCTGCTCAGCGGAAAAAGCCGCAGATGAGATTCGCGCCACCCGCGAACAAACCGAACACCCTTTTAATGTCAATCTCTTTTGCCACCAGCCCCCCTGCAAAGACCCCGTACGGGAACAGGCGTGGCTTTCCCATCTGGCCCCACATTTCGCCGAGCTTGGCGCCGCTGTGCCGAAGCAAATCAGCGAACCCTACTCAACATTTATCGGCAATGACGCCATGCTGGCAGTCTTGCTCGAACAAAAACCCACTGTTGTCAGCTTCCACTTTGGCCTGCCAAGCGATGAATTTATCGACGCATTAAAAAAGGCCGGAATTATTCTGATGGCGACGGCGACCTCCCCCCAAGAGGCCGAACTCGCCGAATCCGCCGGCATCGATATTCTCATTGCCCAGGGGGTTGAAGCCGGCGGACACAGGGGAGTATTTAATCCCGAGGATGATCGGGAGTTGGGGACCCTGGCATTGGTGCGGCTGCTCAGCTGCCACAGCCACCTGCCAATAGTTGCCGCCGGTGGCATTATGGATGGCGCCGGCATTCACGCGGCACTCGCCCTCGGCGCCAGTGCCGCGCAAATGGGCACCGCCTTTATTCTCTGCCCCGAGTCTGCGGCCTCTGACAGCTACCGCAGCGCCTTACAAAGTGAGCGCGCACAGCATACAGAAATCACCGCCAATATTTCCGGGCGACCGGCACGCGGCATCAGCAACCAGTTTTATAAGGCGCTGAGTGACAAGGCTCCCCCCCTACCGGATTATCCAATTGCCTACTCAGCGGGCAAAGCTCTGGCCCAAGCGGCAACGCAAGCGGGCAGTGACAAATATGCGGTTCAGTGGGCTGGCCAGGGCGCAGCACTGATTCGCGCCCTACCTGCGGTGGGACTTGTTACCACCCTGGTAGCGGAACTGAAAGCCTGCCAATAAACGGAGCTATAGACTGCGCTAAGTGCAAATATAGACTCAGAATTTTTTCACCTCTCCTTCGAAAAAGTGCAGTCCTAGCAGCTACTGAACTTATATTGCACAGCAGCAGGGGGGCGAATTGTGCCAAGCGTTAAAATAGCCAGATTGATTTTTAAGGTCCAACCTTGCCCGCAGTCAATATCAACCCCCCTAAAAATTGCCATTGAACGCGCCCAAAACCGGCACTCTCTATCATCAGCAAAAGCTAAATTTACAGCCCTACAAGAGGCCAGCACTACCAGCAACTGAACCTCAACAATATAAAATCAAAAAAACTATTAAATCTTACTCATCCGCCGGCCGCTCCCCCCCACCATTCAAATATCAAAAGTTATTTTCTTTACAAACTTTCACCACAACTCATTGTGCAAACATTGAGCAGCATGATAAATCTATAAAAATTGACATATATCAACTTCGCAAAATTCAACCCCGCTAAACTCAAAAGCCATATGCAATAAAAATAAAACAACATGCATTTTAAATTATTACCCACACACCCTCCCCCGATTAAATCGTCGGGAAAGGCAAGCAGATATGCGCAGCAAGCTGGCAACGATAAAGAGATAAAGATACGCAGGCCAACCTTAAAGGATTTTTTATGGCAACATCTTTAATTTCCCACCTAAAGTTACCTTTGGTAACAAATACAACCTCCCACCACAGCAATCACAACCGGCGCTAACAAATAAATATCCACTATGCAAAAAGAATCCATAATTTCACTTTTGGCATAGTGCATTTTACCCCAGCAATTGAAGGAGCAGTTCGGGATGAATCAAGCAGTATCGACTGAAGCTATCTATAACAAACAGGCCAACAGCTGGAGTCGCTCCGAGAAAATTTTACTCAGTGATTTCACTGCCCGCCCCAGAGTTATCGAAGAACTCGGGGACATTTCAGGGGCCAGCATCCTTGATATGGGCTGTGGTGAAGGCTATGTGTCTAGAATGCTATTAGATCGAGGAGCAAACTCTATCTTTGGTGTTGACGCCTCGTCAGAGATGATCGCACAAGCCAGGGAAACCGCATCGCTTAATAATTTAACCAATGCCACCTATGCAGTGGGAAATGCCGTTTCATATTCTAGCTTCCCACAGGAAACATTTGATCAGGCCATTGCCGTTTTTCTCTTCAATTATCTAACCATAGAAGAGATGACAAAAGTCATGAGCAGGGTCAGAAGCCTGTTAAAAAAAGGGGGCAGCTTCGTTTTTACAGTACCCCATCCCTGTCTGCCGTTTATGAGGGAAGAAACTCCCCCCTTCTACTTTCAACATGGCGACACAAGCTACTTAGATGGTATCGACCAAACATTTGAAGGAAAAATATGGCGGCGAGACGGAAAACCCGTTTCAGTTCGCTGTGTACACAAGAACTTTTCTCACTACTTTGCAGCATTGGCTCAAGCTGGCTTCAATACACTCCCAATTGTCAGAGAACTTTCAGTTACCCAGGAGCATCTCGATTTAGATCCCGATTTTTTCACGCCACTAGCCGGCTATCCGCTACATGTTTTATTTAAGGTTCAAGCAAATGACTAATCTAGCTCCAAGTGAAGTAGTTCAAGCTCAAGCCTGGACTGGCAGCGATATGACTGCAAAGTCTAACTGGAAATTTCTGTGGCCCTGTAACTGGAGATCTGAAATAGATGCCCTGGAGGATTGGGCCAAGCGTCAAAGCAATCCCATTGACAACCTAACCCAGGAATCCGTTGCCACACCTGAGTTTGATCTACTCGCAAAGCAGATCAAATCTGAGATAGAGCAAGGTAGTGGTGTTGCATGGATTCAGGGTGACGAGTCAGTGAGTAAACCAACACTCAACCTCCTATTTCTAAAAATAAGCCTGGCCATGGGCAAGACGATTGATACCTACGGTCGACTCTACGGAATTCTAGACACTGGGAAAGATTATACCCGTGAAGCCATTCCCGTCTCTCAGACCAACGCGCCGACCGGTGTTCACACTGACAGCTCCCAGCGTACCGTACAGCCTAACATTCTTGGATTATGCTGTCTTACCCCAGCCGCTGAAGGGGGCAAATCAAAAATCATTTCCGCCGCCCAAGTACATGAAAATCTAAGGAAGTCAGCGCCACAAAAATTGGAAACCCTATATAACGACTATATTAGGGATTTAGTCACTCCGGGAAGCGATAAAAATATAGAGAATATACTTAAGAACTGCTTTCCTATCTTTCAATACAGCAACAAAAAGCTCAGTATTCGCTATATGCGCTACTGGATTGAGAAAGGGCATGAGCGTGTCGGTCAACCTTTATCAAGGGATACGCTAGATGCGCTGGACGCTCTTGACAAAGAGTTAAACAGTGATAAAAACACACTAAGCTTTTATATGAACTCCGGCGATATGGCCTTTATCGACAACACTAAAATTCTACATGATCGAGATGGGTTTATTGACACCCCTGAACAGAAACGGGTTTATACCAGAGTGTGGATTCAATAAGAAAACCCTAAAAGTTAGCCCTAAATCAACTCAGGGCTATTTTGCCGGCTAAATTGGGCAAAAGTGGAGAGATTCTTTTTAAAGTATCTCTCCAGTCCCAACTAAACCCTCCACATTCTCCGAGAGCCACCAAAGCAAATTAAGCAGCGTATCGGGATATTGCAAGGTGAGCTAGCCCTCTAACCCAGCTTCAAAACATGAACTAAGTAGTTGTGCGTGGGCGGCCCCACATAGGGGCGATCGGCGGTTTGTGCCATTTCAGTTTTAACACCCCAGTTATACATATAACCGGAATCATTGATATAAACCCAGTGGCGCAAGCCTGAATATTTAGTATCTCTCTTTGCAATATCACCAACACCGCAAACACAATTTCTAAAAGTGCTTAAATTTTCCTGGGACCAAATGCCATTGTGTGCAACTTCAGTGGATCTAGCGCCAACCCAATTAATGTAGGCCTCAAGCGCATCTTTTGACATCGCGACCCCCCAACCTCCCTGTGCAGCCTTGGGTCCCCTAGTGCCAGTCTTGATTGCCTCAATCGCACTCTCACACTCAGAAATCAGCAAGTCAATGGTCTTATTAGCGTGCTGCCCACCAAAGGTTCGAGTAAACTCAACTAACTCGTCCGCCAGGCTCTGATTCTCAGTCTTCGCATAGCGAAGAAAGTTCAACACAGACTCCCCCAAATTATAATCCAGCTCATCCTGACTTAAGCCATCTAGGGAATTATCATCGTTTTTTGATAGCAAAATACCATGAATAACCGATACAATCCCGCAAACACCACCCCAATATCTCTGATCTAATATCTGCACAGTAGTCTCCTTTTGAAATTGACAGCACTTTCAACGCCGGCTCAACAGCAAGCATCGCCCACACAACGGAAGCACAGATATTAGCCAAAAGAAAACATACTAAATATAGTGATATACTGCCCTACAAACCTTGTATTTAAAATCAAATCGCCATGATATAGACAGCAACTTGTACACTTATCAATAAATAATTCAAATAAGGCTCAAGCATATTGGCACCACCTAAAATTTCTGCTTTCCTATGGGGATTTCACAATTTATAGCCAAAGGCTTAATTTCTTCACGCCCTATTGGTCCTCTTGGAGACTCTTTGTAGCAGTTTTAGTTTTCGGAGTTCAACTCAAGTTTGTAAAGCTATAGTAATACTTGGTGTATCCAACAACATGAGATACACCCTAAGCCTACAAAAAAGTAACCGCAAAGATAGGCTGATTCAACAGATATTTTTTATCGCTAACCAGCCAAGTCCAGGATCTGGCTATCTAGAACCCAGCCGGATTGACACGGCCCTTTATATGCCTGCTCTTTATCAACAGGACTACTCACACCACAGTCTTCATCTCCAAGTGAAAAAACAACCCCTTTCCACTCCCCCTTATAAGAGCACGACCAAGCTATCTTCGGCTGATTAATAATATGGGAAACTGGATACTTCCCAGAGGGCCCCGTCCGTATTTCTGCCTTAGCCTGAATTCTACTTGTGGTCATACACGCATCAAGTCCCTCAATAGCACCGACCATTACCGGCACCGCCCCCTCACCGTTACAGTAAAGTGGTGCCAGTAGAATCAAAAAACCTATTCGGACTTTTATCTCACTAGAGCGCCGGCCACAGCTGCGCCCAAAAATAGAACTTAACTTTACAGTGGCTTGAATGACACTTTTAACAGCCTGCTGCCAGCTCAACTTGTACTGTATTTTCAACGTAATTATCCCAGTCATTTTAATATCTACAGCCCCATCAGGACTGTATTTATAAATATAAATTTTTAGAAAGGCTCTTTGACGCAAATGACCTATGCATAGCACAATCAACTAAGGCACTAGGAAAAACCTATTATCTTTCTTATGATTTCTAACACAACATCAGCCCCTACAATTCAACTGTACCAATCTAAAGCTACAACCTCTACAACCTTCCTATACTGTAGCATACACCACGCAATAACCACTCAACTGGTACCAAATCGCAAACTTACTTAATAGGGAGGGTCAATCTCTTTATTACAACACCTCAAAAGTACCGAATATTAGCTTGTGTGTATGAACTTGATAATACACTGACTTGAACATATAGATATCACGGTGCTAGCTAGAGCTCACTTCTTAAAATATTGCCACCATGTACGTACGTATAAAATAGAGCAAAAACTAGCATAATGTGATGCAAATAGCAGAGCTGCGCTAAGAAATTTTCGCTTCCATATTGAAAAAACGTTCATCCTCACCCTGCACGACAAAGCCATTTCTTTTATACAGCGCCACTGCGGGGCTGATCTTTAGCACTCTCAGCTTGAGCAAGTTTAAATTTGCCTCTAAAGTCTGGCGCTTTGCCTCTATCAATGCCGCTTTTCCAATTCCTTTACTTTGGAATATTGACAAAACTTGGAGATCCCTTAAAAAGCAGCAATCCTCCTCGAATTGAAGCCGCATTACCCCAACTACCTCACCATTATATAAAATATCCTGGTTTTCCAGGTTTTCTGTAACCTCAAGAACTTTAGATACATCCCAATCCGGAGCAAAACGCTGGTAATACGGGTGCATATTCTCAAAAGTGAAATTTGCAGCTCTTTTCAGATCTCTAGAGCGCATAAACGAGATATTCATCGATATTCTCAACAACAAAATAAGATATGGCTTAGTTTATAGGTTTTTACTTAACAGTGGAACTGGAGCGCAACGTAAAAATCATATAGACTGAAGCCTAGGCTCTTACAGCAACTGGAATTTCAACCGGGATTTCTTAACCATAGATTGTTTCTTTCAAGAAACTACAGTGTTTTTTACCACCCTTTGGACGGAAGGGATCAAGAAAAATCTTCAGCTGATGCATTTAGGTTTTCCGCACAAACTTGACATTATCACCCTGCGTGGATAGAGCTCCATATTGACCGAGTTTTCCTTATTTTTTTACCTGATTTTCTATATTTTTAATGCCCAGCTCCATTTTTGCACGAGCAGATGAGTTGGCCGAATGCACTTTAATTACAGGCGGCTTAAATCCTTGGGTGAAAACTGCTTCCTCAATCCACAAAACCACATCATAGCCAGTTCCATGATCATCATCACCCAAATCATGGTCGAGGCTTATTTCTGTGACTTTTTCCGTCTTGAGGAGTTCAACTGCCTCCTCTGGCCAATACACTCTCACCCATCCATCTGGGGTTTGCCGTTCATCATCTAAGTAAACTTTCATTGAGACTCTTTATTGCTATAACAACTTACCAAACTATCAATAAAGTGGAACCGCCTTGTAGACATCCATTTATTGCACTTAATTCTGCAACTTTATATTCGCCATTTCCGGTATAAGCCACTTCTCACCAGAACTACCAAAATCAATATAAATCAGGGTGCTGGCTTCATATGCTCGTATATCAATTACTACGCCAGCTCCAAACTTTGGATGAACCACAACTAAATCAATTTCAGCATTTTCATTCTCATTAATGTTCACTGACTCCATCTTATCTCCAGCCCAATAAGGATAGACATAATAGCCTCCAGCAACCGACAAGACTATCAACAGAAAAATAAGTTTTAATAAAAATTTCATAACATTATAAATAAATACAATTGGAATAGTAAAACATCCATACAGTCCCCATATTCCCGTACCACTAAATATAAACGTCAGACTGTATGACAATTCACTTTATCAATCTTCAACACACCATCAATATTGGCGCCCTATACCATTCAATGAGCAACCCCTGATCTACCTTTATATTCAACCCTTAATATGGCAACTATATACATTTTCACATAACTGCCTGTAACTTGGATCGGAAGAATCATCAATCTCCACTTTTGCATCTGCTACGGGTATATACAAGCCACTTTCTTCAGAAAACCATGATCGAATCTGTATATATACACCCTTCTTAGTTTTCCGTATTTCCTTTGAATTTAACTCCACTATCTCTTTAGGCCACCACTGGGCACCGAGCAGGCCAACCTCTTCACCTAAATTTAAAAACTCTGAGGAGATACTGCAGAGCTTTTCAACATCAAAGTCATCTTCATTGCTATGACAAGTACAGCTGGCAACCACTGAAACTAGAGCTAAGGCCAACAATCTCAAAAAATCAAAGACCATAAATATAACACCCGACACCCAAGTTATTAACTCGGCGGGCCTATTATTCAGTTCAGGATGGGATATTACTAAACATACCACCTAATTAATTATGTAGCACACAGGAACTATTAATCCGCCAGGTTAACAGGTATATCTTGAGCCCAAACTGAATTCAGCTATTAGCTACTCAAATAGCTCCTCACATGTATCGCATACGTAATAATTAACTTCATTATTACATTTTATACTACCAATTGCAGATGGCTGTAGTTTCCAATCACAAGCCAGACCATAAAATGTAAGCACGCCCTCCAGGTAACAAGGTGCCACATTGTAATGGTCATGTATTATCTTATATTCCACCTTTCTAGATTTCTTGAAAAATTGTTCAACTTCGCTATTGTTCAGATCAACATCAGATGGCTTGCAACTATCAATTAAATCTGTTTGAAAATCCTCCACATATACATCTGAAACTTTCTCTATAGGTGTGCAGGACATCATCGATGAACCTATAGCAATGAGAAGCAGCTTAAAATCTATTTTCATTTTACCGTACTCACCTCACCTGGTTTTTATATGATACTGCCGGGTTCCCATATACGTCCTCACCCTTGCCCTGCTTAATGTGAACCATCGAATTCACTGCATGCAGAACCAAGAATATTGGTGAATCCGCCACTGACACTTCCTGTAGGTAAAACCTACCCTTCCCTTCAAGAACAGCTTAATTTCACCCATGAAGATTCCCAATTGCCACTACAGGAGCAAAAAAATTTGACATATTTTTAGAAAAAATGTGTCAATTTTGGTATCGCTTATCTAGCATAGCTATACATTTACAGTAATTTCAATGGCTTCATCTTCAAACTCTAGCAACTTACATACCTCTAAAACAGTGGCTATAGCTATTTTGGGAATTTGGGCATCTGCTTTTAAAAAGATGATCATCTTATCGTTGCCATCATAGTCGTACCCATACTCTCGGACGGCTTTGCCAGTTAATTCTTCAACCTTACCAGGAATAATATATCTTAAGTCAGCATCTGGATTAGAAAGCAGCGCTGGATTTAGTGTTAGCTATATTTCCATTACAATACCTAATCCTTACCCTCTATAACACCGCTTTCAGCCACTGCCAAATACGGCGATTATTTTTCGGATTTCTACCAAATAAGTAACGGATTTAAAGGTCGTTTACAGCGCCTTGTTAGCACTACTATTTGCATGGTATAGAGAAGTCAACATGGTAGTGCTCATCATGCCTAACCCATGACCGCTTCGTAGAGAATTTAATATTCTCTCTCAGGTAGTGAGAGTATTTTGTTTTATATAAATTTGGCTGTAATTTTGGATCAAAAATCACTCGCCATATATCGTAGCCCTGCTTTTTGGCACTCTTGTGTAAAGCTACAACATGGGCAGCAATAGCTTCATAGTCAATGTACATACCATTATAGTGATCGTTGGTATCAAATTCTATGTCATAACCTAACTTATTTAATAAGTTAGTTGGCAAATGGACTGATTTGCCACTTTTATCCATTACAGGAGTCATAAAATCGACAGAAAGCCCGTTTCTATGGGTTTTATGGGGTTTGAATTGACCTCCATCTTTAAACCCGGTCTCTGCATATTTGTATACTTTCTTGGGTTGTTCCGTCTCTAAGTATTTATAAGCGGATACTATGATATCCCTTACTTCTGAATGCACGTAGGTGCGGCCAGCTAGTCTAGCCATGCTGCTATAGCCTACGTAGTTTTTTCCTTCCGATGGCAACTTCACCCCATTGGAAAGACTTCCATTGGAGGTTGTTCCGTAGCATGTACTCGTTTTCGCCCAAGCTACCAGCGGAAATATAAGTATAATTGTGAGAAAACATTTAATATTCATTATGCATTAACACCTAAAACACCACAACAAAAGTAAAGTGGCCGCTTTAATATCAGGTTCCTTTCTTATTACACACTGGTGAGCTGTGGATCATACCATACATCCTCGTACTCACCAGCAATCAACAGCCTATAACCTGACGGCAATGATAGGTACCGCTCCATTTCCGGAAGATATTTAGATATACGATCAACATGTAATGGCTTAAAAAAATCTACATCTTCAAGCATTTCTTCACCACACCAAATGTACCAACCACAAGTTCCATTTTCAGGGTTAAGTCGCAAGCCATTAATTGGTAATTTACCGATAGCTTCAATAGCTAAACCCAATTTTTGCCCCTCTTTACAGGGGAGCGGTGTTACATCATATTTTTTACATGCTCACTCATGGATTTGCACTATATTTTCCAAGATATATACCCAGCACAACGATGAAAATTAGCTAGCTTAGCTCGACTTTTTGAACAGTACTGCTTATTGTGTATTTTTGATTGACGCATATTCAGTATGGAATTGTTTGATCTTGTTAGTAATAGCTGGGATTTTTCAGATAAACTCTCATCCCACTTACTAATTAAAGTTGAGACCCGAAGATTCTCACTCACCCCGCAATTTTCAACTAAATCTTGCGACTTCGCCCTTAAAATATCAGCCTCCCAAGCCAAGATCTCATGGTAGTCTGACTTTACATGATATTTCCCGGAAAGCTCGTCAAGCTCAAGAGCTAATGCATTTCCTGTCTCTGCCAACGCTACTCTATTCATGTTTAATACACATAACCGAGGATGGAAGACACCTCACGACATCTCTCCTCCTGTATCATCAGGTATACGGGGCATGTGCCATAGCGGTTTAACGGACAGTCCCAGGTATCTAAAGGATCTACTTGCTAATACCCAGTAAAGGGTAGAACTTTATTGAGCAGCCATGATCCATGCATTATTTGTCCATATTTCATGCTAGAAAGCAATCAGCCCCCATTTGCTTAAATTGTTCCAACAACTACACTTTGCTTTTATGTGGTTCACTACCAACTATAACCTCCTTCGGAGAGGTCAAGCGACCAACTTAAGTAGTCCATTATTTCGTCGCACTCAAATTCGTCAATCTTCCCGGCTACAACATAGCAATACAAATATGCTGACACAAAATGATATTTGTATTGAAATTTAGGCTTCTCATCATTAAATTGCGACATTTCAGCCAACAACTGTTCGTTGTTTACATGATTTACTTGCGAATAAAATGCAGGAGCAAACGTATACATATTTTCCCTAGAGATTCTGTCATCCCCCTCAACAGCCTGAAGAGCCATGGAAAGCACTTTTTCAACTCTTTCTAGCCATTCTTTCATAGAATTCTCCGAACTATAAATACATAACACGTTCTGGTGTTTTATACACACCTTTCAGCCTAATTTAAAGCCTTCTTTGTGTAACAGCTTCACTAGCAGGCGGCTTCCCAAGTTCTGCCGAGATTCTGTAAATAAGGCCTTCAAGCGATGGCACAGTTGCCATGTTTGGCTATCTATTGAGCCACCACTACGATGGTACCAATCGTAATAGCTGCTCTTTTTTACCTGCATTTCTTTCGCAAAGAAGGCGCTGGCCTTTTTTAGGATTTCCTTTTCCATCCGCAAGCGCTTGTTTTCACGTCGCAACCGATCCAATTCAGCGTGCTCACCTGCATCCAATCTTACTCCGCTCTCTTCCTGCTTCAGCTCCTTTCCCCAGCGTCGCAGGTTATTAGCAGTGGTTCCTACCGCCTCTGCAGCCTTAGAAATCGAATAGCCTTGTTCAGAGACAAGAGCTACAGCGTCTTTCTTAAACTCCGGCTTGAATTACCGGCGTATACCTTTTGTTGTCATACGTCACCTCACTTGGTAGTTTTACCATCTTAGCGAAGTGTCCGGAAGTATTAGACTATTACAGATTGACCATGAACGAACAATACTCGACCTATAACCAGGGGCCCAGGCCCGCGATTTACAAGCGCTACGACGCGGGCTTTGAACCCCCCACCGGGGCAAAGATAAAGGCGGAGATTGCCCGCGCGGGATTGACCCGCGCCCAGGCGGCGGCCCTACTCGGCTATAAGTCCAGCCGCCAGGTGCGCAAACTCACCAGTGGCGAGAAGAATATTTCCTATGCAATGTGGCGACTGCTGTGCATTTATAGCGGTAGTATTTTGGTAGATACCAAAGCCACTTATAAGCCGGAAGCGCGGGAGCCGAAAGCCTAAAACTAACAAAAACCTCTATATCTATAGTTTTTTTGGCAAGCTGTTCGAAAGGGTTGCGGCTTAATTAGATAGGAAAGAGAGAGTGCCAGCGTCAAAGGGTTATATGCTTTGACGCTGGTGAACGTTAGTGAGGCCGATGGATAAAGCATTAGCGCACCCAGTCCACAGGATAATGCTGCCTTTGTTTGTTAGGCTCTTGACTGTGGGATTTCATTTTGCCACAGGTAGCACTCCAAATTAGTTTTACGCTTAAAGCACTCAAGCACATTTGTACTAATCTGCCAGCGCCTGCAGATTACCAATAACTTAATTATGGCCTCATCTGAAGGTGGTTGGTTAAAGCTGATGGTTAGCTCCATTCCATGACCTCGCACCTGCTTGTAACCAGGAAGATCATAGATGCAGGAAAAGAAAATATTTTCATCTTCCTGGTCATAGAAAGTTGGCCCGTCAATCGTAATATCCATACGTACACCTAACACCTAACGCCTAGCCTGTGTTTTATACGCATATTTGAACACTACTCGAAGTCCAATACAAAGAAATAGCCTAACTACCTGACTGGAATGTATGAAATTTAACCATTTGAGCTTTGCGGTAAATTTAGCGCCTCCCCTGGAGTCGAGCGCATATTAATTAGATAATTATCAGAACCCCTAGCTACTTAAGTAGCTGATCTTCCCTGTAGTAGATAGAACTGAAGTTCTCGATACTATCGTAGAGCCTATCGGAGTAGTAATTTTCACTGGAGAACTTGTATATAAAACTTAGCACTGTGGTTTGGGGCAGCCGAAGTAGCGCGTAGGCTGCCCCAGCCACGAAGTAGCGCGTAGGCTGCCCCAGCCACGAAGTAGCGCGTAGGCTGCCCCAGCCACGAAGTAGCGAACAACACCACCTTGTTAAGTGTGACCTTCAACACCAAACCTGCTTTTAATTAAGTTATTGATTATTTGTATATCAATTTCTCTGCCAGGCGAGCGATATTGGTTAGGGTTGGTGTTTACCCAACTTGCCACTACTTTGGAACCGCCAGCTGGAGAGCCCGCAAGCTGGAATCCAAAAATGTGATGCCCCGTCCAACTGCGGACGAAATACACCCAACCATTTTCAGAGTAGATAAACCACTTATCATCCATATCCTCAGGTTTATGCCCAGCTAGAATTTTTTCCGCATCGGCATCCCAGAAGAAGTTTTGATACCCAAGATCATCTTTCTCTTTAGGTAATGGCTCAGTTTTCCAGTCCTTCTTTTCTACCACTGTGCATCCTTACGCTTAATGTTCGCCACACAGGCGAGAAACTTGTTTCGAGTCCAAGGCACGGAGTGCCTGGATGTTCTGGCGCTTGTTATGCATTTTATAGTCCTCTCGCATGATGAATTACTTCAGACCATGGTTTATCAGAATGCCAGTTTTTATACGCCTCTTTCACTGGTAAATAATGTTTTGGAATATCAGACTTTGGTGCGCCACTGTATTCATAAGCCATGCCTTCTCTAAACCACTCGGGTCTTGTCATAGTTGAGACGACTCCGAGTTCAGAAAACTGAAACCAATGGATTAGCTCATGTTGCGTGATGTAGGATTGCCAAGAATTCGGACCGATAATAGTTCCTAGAAAAGGGTAAGAAATAGCTCGCTCATTACCACCTCCGAAAGATTCATAGCATTTAATAGTAGAGCAGTAGACGAAGTTAGGCCGAACCTCTAAATAGATGTCGTTGGCAAGTAGTTGCTCTATAGACTTTGTGAATATCTCAGTTGCTAGTATCATATTTTTTGAATTCTCGACGCATATGGAGTCATCACACACAACTCCATTTAGCTGCGGGAACAATAGTCTGATTGGTTTTACAAAAGACCAGCTCAGCGCAGGTATCAATACCAATAAGAGCATTAACGAAATTCGTTTCACCGCTCGACACCTTTATGCATAACACCAAGCTCACCTGCGGAGGCGCGATAACGCCAGAGTCGGGTGCAGAGTTTTGTTATATATTCTGATTGAGGCACTCAATTACTTGTTGCTCATAGCTTTGATTTAAGTAGTGATTAGAAACAAGATAACCGCCTCTAAAATTATAAAGGTGACCAAACAAGCCGTCCGCAACCTCTCTTGTAGTAACCAAGTTCGATTTAATACAAGTATGCCCGTCCTTTCCACCCCCTAGAAGATCGGCTATTAAAGCTGTCACCTCAACCCTAATACCATCAGGAACCGCTGGAGTTAAAGCCAGTGAAGCTATTTTTCCCGATAATTCTGTCATGCCTGATATGGTCTTACTATGTTTTCCACTCATATTTTCAGCATTATTAATATCAGCGTCAAGCTCTTCGATTTTCTCTTGGAATTCATATGTCTTTTCTTGAGTCAAAAATGTACAAACACGGACTTGTTTTCTAAAATCTCACCAACAGCATGCTTAGCCTCGACGAGACTATGGCTGGCAAAGCTTTGAAACAGCTTTGCGGCTTTAACTTTTTGAAAGCCTCGATGCCACCCCTCAATAATTACTGTGTAATCTTCCATATATCTCATGAAACATAACGAGGGTGTAGAAAAACTCAGCCCTCTTTTCGTACTGTGCTTCTACATGAAAATAGCCTACTCATCAGTGAAAGCTAGATCAGAAATCACGTAGAATCACCATTTATGGTTAATGTTTAATCACACCCAAGAAAGTAAAGACATAAATTAGTTTTTCTACAGCCTGAATTCCGCGATCTATGGCTAAAAAAGTGGCGCGTATTTTTGCTTTGCGAAAATCGTGACGCTTTTTGCTGTCCGCTGGAGCTACTTATTAACTTGTGATTATTCTACTGACCATGGATACACTCCATGTCACATGACTCATAAAATAATGTATTCTTGCATTCAGAACAATAATAGTATTTTGAATGAGCGCCATTATTAAAATTAATTAACCCCCTCCGAGCACGATCAATTTTCCAGGTTCCTTCAACGCCTGTTGACGTGATAAAACTCCCACTTGCATAGCAATTAGATGCAGTTAAATCGTGCGCATACTCTCTTGATGTTGCTGCTCGTGAATTCTTAAAAAATTCTATTATTTCAGATTTATTTACAATAAAGGCTTTACAAGATTCTGCTGTTTCATCAGAACTGATGTAACCAGAATAGGAGCCATTGTTAACAATATGAATGGATTTAAAGTCAAGCAATTGCTGAGCTTGGCTCGTATTATTAATGATTAAGCAACTTAGCGCCAAGGTAGTGAAAAACAATAGTATATATTTTACCATGATGCTGTAGCCGCCTCTGTTTTATTTTTATAAGAAACAGTAGGATGTCGAAATATTTCCGTTAGCGGCACTTTAAGAGAGAGCCTTAATTCTTGGATAAGCCATTTAAGAGAATCGCTTTGCTCTTTTGTTAATGCTTCATAGGTTCGCTTGTCGGGATCTGGTTCACTAACAGGGAGTGCCTGACCAACAATTTCAATCCCTATGCTATCTTGATTAGAAGGATACCTGTCTGGAACATTTTTTGCCATTTCTCTTCGGTGTGTGCCTGATGGATCAAATTTTTTGAGTAAGTTTAACTCTGTTGGTGAGCACGTCATTTCTGCGAGACAACGTGACCTGAGTTTACCCACATGCCATGTGTGCCTTGTCAATGAGGCTGTCTGATAGATTGTCCCGTCTTTGTCTATTAGAAAATGAGCACCTGACTTTCCAGAATTATAACTATTAAATGTTGATTTTGCGGTCGACCCTCCAGTTTGGTGTACTATTATTCCACGAACCTTGCTCATAGGCCCTTTTTCAATTGACAGGCTAATTTTTAATTTAATTCTTTTGTCAATCACCTTTCCATCTTTATCTATTGTAAGCATTATGCTCTCCTTTTTAATAAGCTAACGCTGAGGTTTGGGGCCGCAGTGTAGGAGAGAAGCTCCGGAACGGAGGTCCCAGCTGCAACGCGGTGACAACACCGATTTGTTGAACGAAGCCGCTTCGCGGCAGAATAAACGCCTCACAAGCTAAGCTCTTTTCAGTCCAATTCGGACTGAAGATTAAAGGAGCTTATCATGACACCTAAAGAGCAGCGCCGTTTCAACAGCCTTTATCAGCGCCATCTACGCACCCTAAAACTGCAAGGGCTCAGCGAGAGAACTATTGACGCTTACGCGCGAGCTGTGCGGCGCTTATCTGGGCATTTTAATGCCTGCCCCGATAAAATCTCAACCGATAAACTCGAACAATATTTTTCTGAGCTGGTGGACTCCCACTCTTGGAGTACCGTTAAGGTTGATCGCAATGGCCTACAGTTCTTCTGGAAGCATATCCTCAAGCGCGAGTGGCAGTGGCTGGATATCGTTAAAGTACCCAAAATTCAGTCGTTACCCGATATTCTCACGCCACAGGAGATTACGCAACTTATCGGGGCGGAACGTAAACTGCACTATCGTGTTTTTATTCTCACAACTTATTCCATGGGCTTGCGATTAAGTGAAACACTCGCTCTTGAAGTTGGGGGTATTGATGCAGGGCGCAAGCAAGTACATATCCGCCGAGGTAAAGGTCATAAGGGTCGCCGCGTCCCACTTCCAAATCTGACCTGCTGTACTCTACGCTCGCTTGCTATTTCCTTGCATTTCCGGCGATATGTCATGGGTACATCGGACCAGGACAACAATGAGCAGCCTATCTGTTAACCTGAGGAGGCTGTAATGCGCCTTGCCTCCGTGATCGAACATTATGAAAGTGCTCTACTGCAAAAGTATGGTACCCGTCTACTACCTGAGCAGCGCCGAGCCATAGCGGCTATTTGTCACTGCCGTACCACTATGGCTGGTGAAGCACTGTGGCAGTGCGGGGCCTGCTCTTACTCTCTACTGAGTCCACGCTCCTGCGGACATCGCAATGGCCCCCAATGTCAAAACCATGAGGCCAGTCAGTGGTTAGATCGACAGAGCCGCAAGCTACTACCGGTGGAATACTTTATAGTGACTTTTACCCTGCCAGCAGAACTGCGGGCATTAGCCTTGCAAGCAGCGGGATTACAGGTCCCCCACTCACCAGAGAACGGGCGCTACGGGCTTGTCCAACAACTGGATAAGATCGCGGCTACGCGCGATCTATCCTTATTCGTTGATCTATCCTTATTCGTTAGATGCATGTCCGTCAACCTGAGAAAAAACCATTTTCATTGCACCTGAATATTATTGTTTTCTAATAGGCTAGAAAACTCACTGACTAACTTCTCACTGAATTCGCCAATGCTCTCCAAATTATTGAGTTTGTCTAAATCACTAAGTGAGCTTGCTTCAAAAATATCATCTTCGCCATCCCAGAATGGGGATAAATTTCCATATATTTCTTCGCTGGCATCATATCTTAGCTCCTTAATGGTAGATAAGAGTTCTTGGGGAATGCTGATGCCCCTCATATAATCGAGAGCCTCTGGGATGATTTCGTAACCAGTTACAGAGATTTCTCTGTGATCATATTCCTTTGCAAATTTATAAATATCAAAAGCCGGAGTTAATGTTTTTCTTATATACATCAATTCATTGATAACCATTAGCTTGATGTTTATATCAATAAATTGATCCTCCCCCCCTGATGGAAGGGTATATTCAGGCTCAAGTTTTTCGTTTAATAAGGTTTTCAGTTCATTTATATAGTTAGTATTACCTTCTTGGGTCAAAATCGTGGCCAGTTCCCTTGCACCTTTTGATTTCACCAGAAGGCGCTTGCACTTGTGGCTATCTCCACCTAAATATAGCCATTCAATAGCAAAGCTTTTTTGACTGATACTCCAAGAATCAATTTTGGGCTCCATTTTCTCTACGATAGCACTAAGGTCTTTAGGTTTCGTTGTTTCCACATCGAACAGATCCAAAAATAATGTCCACGCCATACCATCATGATTTTCATCAATTGAAGCGCAAACATAGAGATCTAGAAGTTCTGCCATTATTTCGGGATGGTTTTCGGAGCGTTGAAGCACACTTAGGATAAGCCCGTTTCCAAATATAATGTTTCGAGAAACCGAGTCTAATATCAATGACTCGTAATGTTTGTAAGATTTATTCGAGTGGTAAAAATATGTACAAGCGAATACTTCTAAGAGCTTATATCCAGGTTGTTCTCCTTTATTATCTCTATACGCAGCTTGCGAATCAAATGACTGTAATATCTTATCATATATTTCGACTAGTATGGTTTGAGACTCATCGAAGACTTGCCTTAGACATTGCGGTGAAATGGCAGATCCGTCTTTCTGATTGAAAATCATGATCCATTGAAAGGCGATTTGGGATTGAGATCTGTCAGAGAAGTCAGCGCTAATAAGTCTTTCAGTCCATTCCTTAAAAACGAAATTTGCACCAGGTGTTGAACTACTTACTTTTAAAAGAAATTTGCCAATAGCTGCAAGCAATTGATTGCTTTTCTTCTCTTTGAGATCAACATTAGCAGCTAATAAGAGCAGCTGCTTAGTGATATCTTTAGCATCTGCAGATGATACAAGCTGAAAATCTAAAGTGAATTTATTTATAACCCCTGCGATCTTCTTCCCACCAGACTTGATGGCAAAGTTTAAATCTTTATTAGGGCCATCAATTGGTAATAAAAATTCGTCAAAGCTTTTAACGTCAATTTCCTTTGGTGGGTTAATCGGTTCTTTGTTTTTCTTCCTAAATCCGAACAAGTGTATTCCCTCGTCTCCATCGTAGTGGTAGGACAGCCGGTTACCCGACTGCCCCCGCGCAGATCCGGACGTGCGGAATTACCGCATCCGGCTCCTCAGTTATATTATTTACCGCGCAGCTAAATCCTATCAAAGCTATTCACTCCACCCATCTTCGCCTTTTCACCCAATGACTGAAGTGCATAAACTCAGATTCAACTGAATGTAATGCTTGCACTTTTGTTTTCATACAATATCCAGCCCTACATGTCCGATGTATGTATCAACTGCAAGCTCAATATAACTGCCAGCCCCTTCGCCCTGTAGACGGCTTTCCCGCCCTCCGACTACTATGAGCTGGTCCGACTCCCAAGACACCATCGTTCGTCTCGCTTATTCAGCTACACTGCCCTACCCATTCCTTTGGGAGTTACCTTGGGTCTCACAAGTTCTCATTACATCTCTGTATGCATGCCACGGCTTAAGAACTCCGCTAGGTCTCCACAATCTTGCCATTCAGGTAGCGAAAACAAATTCACTCCTGAGTCGATTGCTTTGCATGGACTTCGACCGCGTTACAAGCCTCGTCACCTAGAATTTGCATTTCGAAGCGATACCAGCACTTCAGGAGCGCGCACTCCCTATGGCCTACATATTTCTCTGTCTACGCTTCACGTTGATTGTTCGCTCGTGCATCCTGCCTCTCAAATACTCCTAATTTAAAGCTCCGCACAACGCGCAAGACTCGATACTGGTGAGTGGCTAACTCTTACCAGGCTGGGACTTTCACCCAGCAAGATGCAACAAGCTTCGCTTGTCGCACTAACGCCTTTAGCAACGGCCGAAATGTAGCGGCGAAGCTGCGGAATGTAGGTCCAGCCCCGAAGGGGCGATGTTGCCTAAACTTGTTAGGTGCAGACTTTGGAATAAGTAAGTTTTCATGAGTCCTCATGCCATATTTGGCGAAGTTTTACACCTTTATCAAAAACAAGATCACTATCATCTGAAAAGTGGACCTCAACTCTAATATCGTTTTCATCTTCAGATTGTTGAACCCAGTCGACCCATTCGATCGATGCTGAAAGCTGACCATTTTCTTGAACAATGCGGTAGCCCTCACCGAGGTTCTCCGAAAGTACATCTTCAATCTTGCCGTTATTCATAATTTCCTTCTGGTAACTTGACCACCTAACGCCTTTAGCATGGGCGGCCGCTATGGAGCGAAGCGGAATAGTGGACGTCCAGCCCGGCGGCTTTTTGCCGGGCGAGCATGCCTAAACTCGTTAGGTGTACGGACTCGCAGTATAGCGCCATGAAACCACCCCCGATTTTTTGCATAATACTAACCCCACTGACCCATAACGACGACGGATATTGACACAACCAAAAGCAGTAAAGCAGCAATAGTAAGCGTTGAAACTAAAATGTACTTGTTGCGATGGAGAGCATACGAACCAAAGGTTAGCTTCGATACAGTGCTACCCACTGCGACTGGCGCACCTATAGCTAGGGCTATAGCCATCCAGGGACCTATTGCCTGAATGATTGTGCCTGCTCCAACGAATAGTGCTTCCATTCCAAACTCCATCAAGTACACCGTAGTGGTAGGACAGCCGGTTACCCGACTGCCCCCACGCAGATCCGGACGTGCGGAATTACCGCATCCGGCTCCTCAGTTATATTATTTACCGCGCAGCTAAACCCTATCAAAGCTATTCACTCCACCCATCTTCGCCTTTTCACCCAATGACTGAAGTGCATAAACTCAGATTCAACTGAATGTAATGCTTGCACTTTTGTTTTCATACAATATCCAGCCCTACATGTCCGGTGTATGTATCGACTGCAAGCTCAATATAACTGCCAGCCCCTTCGCCCTGTAGACGGCTTTCCCGCCCTCCGACTACTATGAGCTGGTCCGACTCCCAAGACACCATCGTTCGTCTCGCTTATTCAGCTACACTACCCTACCCATTCCTTTGGGAGTTACCTTGGGTCTCACAAGTTCTCATTACATCTCTGTATGCATGCCACGGCTTAAGAACTCCGCTAGGTCTCCACAATCTTGCCATTCAGGTAGCGAAAACAAATTCACTCCTGAGTCGATTGCTTTGCATGGACTTCGACCGCGTTACAAGCCTCATCACCTAGAATTTGCATTTCGAAGCGATACCAGCACTTCAGGAGCGCGCACTCCCTATGGCCTACATATTTCTCTGTCTACGCTTCACGTTGATTGTTCGCTCGTGCATCCTGCCTCTCAAATACTCCTAATTTAAAGCTCCGCACAACGCGCAAGACTCGATACTGGTGAGTGGCTAACTCTTACCAGGCTGGGACTTTCACCCAGCAAGATGCAACAAGCTTCGCTTGTCGCACTAACGCCTGCGATAATCGGCGGGCCGCGCGAAGCGTGGACCGTCCGGTGGAGGGCTTTAGCCCGGAACGAAATTCATCGCCTTGGTACGCCCAGCATGGGCGTGAACTAATGGGGTGAAAGTCCTCTGTAGGAAGATCACCATTTAATGGGTTCCATTAAATGCTAACTACTAGTAAATGGCAACTGCAAGACCGCGAGGTCTTGTGGGGAGGAAGCCACTAGCAAAGCTACGAGCTGACGAACAGAAACATCATATAAGGCTTAGCCTGGAGGCGAGGTAGCCAAGGATACCGAAGCCATGTGGTCTAACGGGTAGAGTAAATGATGCAGTTGTGTAGTGAAAGTTCGCGCTCTTATCTGGGGAGATCTGTTCAACCTGTTGCTGTAAAGCTGTCAGCGTGGC
The DNA here is from genome assembly GCF_052466995.1 of Microbulbifer regidiadema (SeqCode). Taxonomy (NCBI): domain Bacteria; kingdom Pseudomonadati; phylum Pseudomonadota; class Gammaproteobacteria; order Cellvibrionales; family Microbulbiferaceae; genus Microbulbifer; species Microbulbifer regidiadema (SeqCode). The sequence goes on from NZ_CP174297.1 coordinate 1,893,339, forward strand.
CGCGTAGGCCCAGCCCGCTAGCCACCATCGCGGGGGTAAACAAAATTGGTGGAACACAGCAGCGCCTCGGCCAGTAATGGCCAAGGTGATTGAACAGAAGTCAGCCGACGGCATAGTAGCCTAATGCCAAGATTAATACCTTGGATACGGTGAAGGCCTGAACCCAAAATCCACGAGTTAAAAGACAGGGCTAGCCTACCGATGTGTTGCCAGCCGGATATAAAATTGACGTAGCGCACTGCCATGACACTCAACTCAAATGAAAATCTGCTTGAAACCATCCTCAGCAAAGAAAATCTTAATGCTGCATGGAAACACGTGCGAAGCAACAAAGGTGCCGCAGGCATTGACGGGATTACTGTCGATAATTTTGTGAAGCACTTCAAGGCAGTTGGCGACGACCTCATCGAGACTATTCGACAGGGTCATTACCAGCCGCTTCCCGTCAGGCGCGTCTACATTCGCAAGCCAGATGGTGGCCAGCGTGGGCTCGGGATACCTACGATCTTTGATCGTGTTATTCAGCAGGCTATCGCCCAAATCATCAGTCCCAGTTTCGATAAAACCTTTTCGGAGTTCAGCTATGGATTCCGCCCAAAGCGATCACAGCATCATGCGGTGAAAAAGCTACAGAAGTATATCGAAGGCGGGAAGCGAATAGCCGTAGATGTCGATTTATCTAAGTTCTTCGACCGGGTCAACCATGACTTCCTCATGAGTTTACTTGGCCAAAGAATCAGCGATAAGCGTTTACTCAAGTTGATCGCAAGTTACTTGCGTGCAGGAAGTGTAGAAGATGGATGCTGGAAAGCCTGTCATGAGGGGGTGCCACAAGGGGGCCCTTTATCGCCGCTGCTCTCCAACATTGTACTCGACCTGCTCGATAAAGAGCTGGAAAAACGCCGATATGATTTTGTTCGCTATGCGGATGATTTTGTGATTGTTGTTGCTTCTAAGCACGCGGGTGAACGGGTTATGGCGAGTATTAAACGCTTTGTTGAGCGCAAGCTTAAACTCAAAGTTAACGATACTAAAAGCCAAGTAGTTCCTGTCAGCCGCTGTAAGTTTTTGGGGTTCTCTTTTCGCGGTGCAAGGCTCGTCTGGCATGACAAGTCCCTGCTCCAATTTAAATACCGCATCCGCCAGATTACAGGGCGATCCCGTGGTATTTCTATGGAAAAGAAATTGAAAGAACTTACCGTGTTCCTCCGTGGTTGGATCAATTATTTTGGTATAGCGCAAGGCTATCAAAAATGTATCGATCTTGACTGCTGGATACGGCGAAGATTGAGAATGAGCTACTGGAAAAACTGGCGCAAAGTGAGAACGAAAATCCGAAACCTACTACACATGGGTGTGAGTGAATCACTGGCTGTCACTTGTGGATCGTCCGGTAAGAGTTACTGGCGAAATGCAAAGACCGAAGGCATTCATATTGCACTCAACAATGAGTTTTTCCAAAAGATGGGCTTGATTTCGTTACGTGACCGTTGGGTAGAGATTCATTACGGATAGGGAACCGCCCATTGCGGACCCGCACGATGGGTGGTGTGGGGGCCGGTAGCTAGAAACTACCGGCTACCCGATTTAGCGCCTTTGTGCAAGACACTGATCATTAGAATATATCCTCATAGTCTTCATCATTCTCTCGCCCGTGGAGAACTTCCCACATACCTTCCTGGTGTAGCCAAATCTCGTCGGCATTTCTCTCGATATACTCATTCACATCCATTCCATCTATAACAGACGGTCGTTTGACCCTGACTTGTTTTCCATTGATGAAAATCCAATTATATCTCTTTTTTCTATCAGCTTTTTCGCGCTTTTGTTCAGCTGTGAGCCTATTCTTTGACTTTGCCATTTCTTTGAGATCTTAAACGCTAACGCCTAGCTCACCGAGCGAGCGTTAGCGAGTCCGGTGCAGCTATTTGTTAGGCATTTAATTAAGACATTCGCCAATAAGGTCATAATTTTCTTTATTTAACATCTCTGCTTGAGCGACTTTTTGATCAGATTATTCTTTAGAAATAATTTCTTGCTTTACCAACCATTTGAACTTACCAATCTCCTGCTCCAACTCATTTTCTGGATCAAGCTCATTCATAATTTTGTCATGATTTTTATCTTGAATGACAAATAATTTTCCATAAATACAGGCCTCTGAATAGATAGCATACCTAATTTGAAAAACACCCAGCGCATACCAAAGGTAGTCTACATTTCGAAGCCATTTGTTCTGCCCTATTTGAATAGATGATTTCTGAGGGATGTCAGCATAGTTCATCTATATCACCAGATCCAAACTTATCTTCATAGGTGGCCTACCCGACAATGGTTGGGGGAAAAATCGAAATTTGCCCGTTCAACCAAATCAGTACACGTAAACTATCTCTTGAAACTAAACCATAGCTGGTTCTTAATAAATATAAATATTCCGCAGGCCAGCATGCTATTGAAAACAAAACTAAAAATAACAAATTGTTGCAGGAGTGTATTTTGGCTGTTGGCAAGAATGGTTCCAAGAGGAAAGCGAAGTATAGAAAAATGAATGTAGTAGCAAAGCTTTGTGACGAACGGCATAGACTCAATATACTCATCACTATAGGGCTCAAGGGAGCTTCCACTATTTACTATATTGTAGTACCAAGACTGTTCTACGATTCCTGTAATTACGGCGGAAAAAGTATAGACTAGCAAGAAGATTATCGGATATTTTAAGCGCCGCATTATTTTGTCCCTTTTAAAGCTTCGACTAGCAGGCAAATAGATTCTTCTTTGGTCGCTTTCGATATAGATGCATGGGTGTTACCGGGTTTTCTATGGTTATTGACTGTGGTCGCATTTTTATCTACTGCAATGTTCTTACCACCTTTCTGACCAAAGTTTGTCTCAGGAGTATCAGTCCAAAAATTTTCGTTTCGTTTAACGTTTGCTGGAATTTTTCGATCTACTCCAAAGTTATTGAAAGTTGCTGCATCGACTGTAATTAATAGGTCTATATTAACATGTCGGGCATTTCCAATGCTCCTTTCGAACCAATTCGGCTTGTTCAAGTTCTCGGCAAGCTCAACAGCTGTATCTCCCCCCATACTATAGCCGTATATGAGTAGTTTCCCGGTTTGCTTTCCATCGCGAAAGGACAAATTTTGTTTTATGAAGAGCTTTGAATGCATTTGAACCATTTCATACATATCGGTAGCAAAGGCTCTAACTTTAATCGTCTCTCCTGGTTTGAGGGTATAACGCTCCGCAGCTTTATTTAAAATATCGACAACTCGATTGTCTTTTGTATTCTGTATTCTGTGGGATCGGCTGACCAACACCTTTTTCATATGGATGATTAAACCCCTCAAAAGCTAAAATGACGTGGGTAAAAGATTCCATAATTTATATCTCTCGTAATTTCTAGATTTGCCTAACATTTATATAGTGGTCATCCGGTATCTGTCAACGTAGTTGTCGCGTTTAAGGTATTAGCTCTTTAACAATTTACCGCCTTTTCCGGATTCAGAGTTACCGATTCCGGCAAGCTGATGTTTCTGGTTTCTCCTGACCAGCGGCGAGGGTTCTTGGCCTTCGCAGCCTCAAGCACCGCTTTGCGCTGGATCAGTATCTCGTGAGCTTCGCCATTATGGCGCTGCTCAGGTGTCAGGTAGTTCAAGCCACTGTGGCGATGTTCGGTGTTGTACCACCGTACAAACGTCAGTACCCAGTTCCGAGCTTCATCGATTGTTTTGAAGCCAGTTACCGGGAAGCCCGGCCGGAACTTCAGCGTCTTGAACAATGACTCAGAGTAGGCATTGTCGTTACTCATCCAGGGACGGCTGTTCGAGGGCGTTACGCCAAGGTCGTACAGTTTCTCCAGGAAGGTCGCCGCCTTCATGGGGCTGCCATTATCGGAGTGCAGTACAAGTGGCTTCTTCTTGGCAGCCAGGTGCTCCCGCCAGTAGGCTTTCTCGATAAAATCACAAGCCAACTCTCCTGTCTCACGCTCATACACTTCATGGCCGACGATTTTCCGGCTGTAAACATCCATGACCAGATACAGGTAGTACCAGGTTCCGCATGCTGGCCCCGGCAGCCACGAGATAGCCTAAGACCACAGGTAATTTGGCTCTGAGGCTTTGTGTGTGGTCGCTGCTCGCTTTTTCTCTGGTGCCTTCTGCCGGCCTCGGCGGTGAACCTGATCGTGCTCTCGTAAAACTCGATAAAGTGTCGATTCAGAAGCGAGGTAATGGCCCTGATCCAGCTGGTCGGCAACAATAAATGCTGGCGGGCAGCTTCGGTATTCAGGTTGGTTACACAGGGCTACCACGGCTTGACGCTCCTCGACGGTCAGCTTGTTCGATGGCTCACCACGGGCCTCTGATCTTCTCTGACAACCGCGTCAGAGGTCCAGCGTTGATAGGTGCGTAGCTCACGTTCAGCAAGGCACAGGCCTTAGCCAGCCGGGCTCCGCTGCGATTGGCTTCGGCAATCAGGGCAATGGTTTGCTGGCGATCTGGAAGGCTGGTCATTCGTCCTCATCTTTATGGCCCCAGATCGCCTCGGCTTTTTTTGACAGTGTGAGCAGCGCAGCGGTTTCTGCGAGCGCCTTCTCCTTGCGTTGCAGCTCTGCCTCAAGCTTTTTAATACGCTTTTTCTCGGCCTTACTGGCTTTCTGGTTGCGCTTCGACTGCTCATCAGATACAGCATTAGCTGACATGCAGGTCGCTTTCCAGGCCTCAATCTACTCGGTAAAAAGGCCGTTTTTGCGGCAGTATTCACTGAGTTCCGCCTCAGTCATCGGGGCGGTCTCAAGGACGATTCTGAATTTTTCTTCGCTACTCCAGTTTTCGGGAGTGGCAGAGTTGGACGGCAAAACAACACCTCGTTGTCTAGCAGCTTTGCGCCAATTGTACAGGGTGGCGGTACTGATGCCTTCCTGACTAGCCAGTTCGGCCACGGTCATACTGTGAGGCGGTGCCATCTTCTTGAGGATGGCCTCTTTACGTTCGGGTGAATAGTGGGGCTTGGTTGTCCTTTGAAAATTTCAAGCGACAACTACCCTGACACATAGGTATCCCGGAATTACTGGATACATTGGTACTGGATAATTGCCTGATTACCATTGATGCAATGGGTTGCCAGGCAGCCATCGCCGATAAAATTATCGCAAAAAATGCTGATTACCTGCTCGCCGTTAAGGACAATCAATCAGTTTTAAAAGCAGGTATCGAAGCCACGCTAAGTAACCTCAAGCCCAAACCCTACCAATGCCCGGAGATTGATTTTCATCAGTGTGAAGGTTCAAATCGGGACCGCTATGAGGTTCGCCGATGCTGGACAACACAATCCTTGACCCAATTGGCAAACGCTGAAAAGTGGCCGTCATTAAAGACGATCGCGTTGGTCGAGACCGAGCGCCGACACCACGGCGAGTCTGTGATAGAGCGACGCTACTACATATCGAGTGATACTTTGAGTGCCCTGGCCTGTAGTGACTCCGTCCGGAAACACTGGTCAATTGAAAATAGTCTGTACTGGGTACTGGATATTGCTTTTAGGGAGGATGATTGCCGTGTGCGTAGTGGTAACAGTGCGGAGAATCTATCCCGACTTAGGCAGTTTGCCCTCAATTTACTGAAGCAGGATAAGTCCACAAAAATGGGGCTAAAAAATAAGCGTATGAAAGCGGCATGGAGCACCGACTATCTAGCCCAATTAATTGGTATTGAATTACCTGATTTGTAGTGCGATTGCCCTGCTCCCGAAGGGCTTTCGGCGAGTACGTGATTACGGCTTTCTGCATAGTAATGCCAAACGATTATTGCAGCTTGTACAGCTGACCCTCAAAGTTATTCTTGAAACGCTCAAACCAAGAAGTCGACCATCAATGCGTTGCCCAAAGTGCTGTGCCCCCATGCGGTTTGTACAAGTCTTTAGCCCGGGCTGGCTCTCGGGCTGATGAGCAATCTCTTAGTAAAATATTGCCACTTACCAACAAGGAGGGAATAAGAGTTCAGTAGAAAACACTACATCGATTGGCACCAGAGAAGCCAAGGCTGGCGATCGCCTTTAAAAAATTGAACGATAATAAATCCCAAAATATTCCACACTCCCAAAAAGATATTTTCTTATAAAGAGCGAGTCGGGCGCTACGGGCTTGTCCAACAACTGGATAAGATCGCGGCTACGCGCGATCTATCCTTATTCGTTATGAGTTTTTGGCAAAGTGCTTCTCAGCTTTTAGACGAATGCTGTTTAAACCGTAAGTTACCCTGCGACTATAATTTTCATATTCTTCTTTCGGTAATGGCCTCATATTCTCGAAGCCTTGGATAAGATAGCCAGCTTCGAATTGGGGTGATGGTTTTAAGTTATCATCGATTAATGGTTTGAAACCTATAACTTCACCGCCAACATGACCAATTGAATTTATATGCATTACGCCTTGCTCTATGATTGGGCAGTTATGAATATCTTCGGCTGTTGGATGTCTAGCCGCAGTCCAGTCATGCAAACCTACCAGAATACTCTTGGTTTTACGGCCACTTTTCTTTTTGATTTCAAGAAGGCGACCGCAGGCAAACCACCCGTTACTTAGAGGAATGTAGTAAAAATCACCTTCTTTAACCTCTGAGGCTTTCTTAGGTATATGCGGATACATACTGTGACTCATAACGCCTTGCCTGTGTTTTATACACATTATTTAAGTCCATTTAGAGCTTCTGTTGCCTCAATATAATGAAGTAGCTTGGTGTATCCCTGCCAAACGGTTTTCACCCCTGGCTCACCATCCCCTTTACGTCCCAAAAAACCTCCTAAACCTGCCAGCATGCGGGTTATCTCCCTCATGCTTGGGGGTTCATTTGGTGGAGTAGTTTTATCTCGCATCATCCATATCATACGCCATTCTTTTTCAGAGTAGGCACTCGTACACGGTGCTTCAGGAAGTCTTCGTGCTCGTGTAGTTATCGAATGTAGTCGCCATCCAATAATCATATAGATCGCAATGCAGTTCAGCATTCGCTACTCTGTTCTAAAACGATTACTTTCTATCTGACATCCACCTTTTAACACTCGAAAATAGGTTTCAATTTCCCACCGGCTTCGATACCACTCAATGATAACCCTCGCCTGCTTAAAGTCTTCAACTGAAAGATCCGTCAACAGCATCCACTCAATCCCTTTCTCACCCTCTGGTGGGGTTAATTCTTTAGCCAGTACAGCATAGAGAGAAAGTGGTCTTTTAGATTTTCCTTTTCCTAGTAATCGTATTTCAGTAGTGGATACGCTGACTTTGGCTTTTCTTCCAGGTTCTCCATTCCGCTTGGGAATATCTACCGTGTATTGACCAATAGATTTCTGCTCATTCATATGATCCCAAAGCAAAACCGTTTCTTCTCCATCGATCTCTAAAGTGCGATTGGCCTTAGCTCGAACGATATAGCTCGCCCGCCGCTGTTCGCTTTGATCTTCAGCCAGTTGAAACCACTCATGAATATCACCCTCTCTATCAGCAATACTCACAATTGTGCTTTCAAGACAGCGCTCCTGTATCTGACAAGCAGATTCGTAATGGTCTAGCCAGCGTCGACTCTCCTTATCCTTTATCGACTTGGTATAGCGGGAATTGGCGCTTGACTCCTCCTTATCTCTCTGCCACATACTGCCCTCAACGACACCCAAGTTAACTCTTGATGGCGTTATAGCGATGGAGGTGTGCAACAGTTGCTGATTGGTCTCTTTCCGCCTAAGTGTTCCCATCTCTTTACTTTCTAAGTCAGTGGCAAAATTTAGAAAGGTGGTATCTTGAGGGATAAGAACAACGGGCTGCGCCTTGATTCTCTCAAGAGTTTCTGATTTATGGCCGCTCATAATAGAGTCAAAGTTGACTTTATCATTTTCGATAAAACGATAAGCCGCAAACGTTTCTGACCAAGTTTTGTTTGCACAGGGAATGCTATTCTTTGGATCTGAACTTAAACTACTAAGAATATTGGACAAGCGCTTATTCAAGCGTGTATCACCCATAACCTGATTTTTTACTTCGTCCATGACCCAGTCCTGCATAATAATCCAATCAAATCTGTAATTCTTACCAGGACAAACTGTAACTTATTGATTTACATAATAAAACTGGAAAAACTTGTGTATAAAACTTAGCGCCGCGCACAGGGGCGGCTTACTTTTTGCACGTTTTGCGCGAAAATGGGAGCGCAGCGACCAGCGCAAGACGTGCAAAAAGTAAGCCCTCCCTCTGCTGCGCTTTGTTAGGCTGCAGACTCCTCAAGCTAGATTGATGGTACTTAGAGTTGCTACTCTGAGAAAGAAAATTTTGCCCAGGTCAATGAATCGGTAGATACCGCATTCTTCGGATACAATAATTCAGCTCTCTCACCTTCTTGGTAAATTGCACTTACGCCAAACATCATATTCCAAGTGTTACCTGGAAATTTCTCGCGCGAGGCTTGAACTTGCCTATGTGTTCCTTTAGCCCAAATAGGACCTTTTCTATTTTCCGGTTCTTCAAGCCCAGAAAATGGCACCCAGAATCCAGCATAATTTTTAAGATCCCATTTTCCCGAAACTCGCTCCCATCCATTGTCTGTTAGTACACTTTCACCCATTTGAGCCGAGAGATGGAATGAGTGAAGACGGCCAGTTTCGGCATGCTCTATGTAGAGATCTAAGACTGTGATGTCCTCTGCTTTAGCTTTTGCACATATGTAGAAATAGTCTTCATCATGCATTAGATAAATCGCAACCTGTGCCGGCAAATCGATTTTTGTTGCCACATCCCATTCATCATTCCCGCAGCGGCCATCCAATAGTGCAGCCTTACTTGTTGAGTTGATGGCAATTGTCTCAGAAGCATTGGAGGAAATCGCGAAGAATGAAAAGATCGCGCCCAGAAAAAGTAGCTTCGATATTATTTTCATATTATTTCTCTCAATTACTATTTTTATGCCTAACGTTGAGCGCAAGCGCCGCATTAGCGGTCGATTTGCCGCGTTTTGTTATGAGCTGTGAGTCAGTTAAAAAAATGAGTTAAATAGGGTTGTCACAGCTCTTTTGTTTATTTCTGCCAAAGAGAAGTTTACACCAAACCAGGTTAGATATTCACACTCATGCCCAGCGCCATCAGCTGATATAGGATCTGATCAATACCCAACCGCTGATATCGAATATGGGCACGAGCAAACACCGGTGAAAACAACACTACTGTAATAACAAATACTGAAAGAAAAAAATATTAGCGACTTATCCTTATTAGTTAAGGGCTGGCCTGCTAAGTGATCCATTAATTGTTACCCAACTTCATGTGAGGCTGATCTGAAGGAAGGCAATAAAAACCAAGTTTTTCATAGAACGGCACCTTGCCCTTACTTGGCCAAAGGTTGACGCTATCGATGCCAAGCTTTCGGCAGTCTGAAATAATAGCTTTCATTATGGCGGCTCCTATTCCTTTTCCTTGGTGTGACTCAAGAACTATTACGTCAACAATGAAGGCATATCTGACGTAATCAGAAATAAACCTTCCAATACCTACAGCTACATTGTTTGTATCTCGGACAACATACCACTCTGAAGCGGAATTTACTGCCCTAATCATTTTCTCTCTGGATGGCTCTTCTATCCATCCCGCCTCAATATACATTGCGGCCAATTCATTCGCTGTTGGAGGATCTTTTAGTATATTCATTTATTAGAAACTACTGATTGTCCATAACGCCGCTAGCAAGGGCAGCCGAAGCAACGCGTAGGCTGTCCAGCCCAGCCCCGTAGGGGTTGGGCGAGCTTGCCTAGCCTGGTTATGGTTGGCGCGCTCGGGACCGACTACTAGCACTTTGCCAGCCATAGTTTGGCTGGTCCTGCCCAACATTTACGAGGAAAGAATACCGCACTTTCCCCAACCAATTCCTATCTTACTGGCACTCCACGAAATTGCACCGAACTACCTCTTTTTACAACACCCGAGCGAACACTCTAGGAGCGAAACTGCTTGAATAGCAATCATTAAAATTGCTCAACACCGGATGCTATTTAGTGGCACTAAACCTTCAGTTACCACGAAAAATCAATAAAACCGACCGCCACAATAACGCCCGGCCTGTGTTTTATACACATATTTGAATCCTATTCAAAGTCTCATACAGAGAAATAGCCTAATTTCCCGACTGGAATGAATGAAATTTAACCGTCTATAAGACCAAAAGCGCTTGAGTTTTACGCTAAATCTAGCGCTTTCCCTGGAGTAGAGCGCATATTGATTAAACAATCACCAGTATCCCTCTCTACTTAGGTATCTGATCTTGCCTGTAGTAGATAGAGTTGAAGCTCTCAATACTCTTGTAGAGCTTATCAGAGTAGTAATTTTCACTGGTTCACTTGTGTATAAAACTTAGCGCCCGGCTATGGGGCGAGCAACTTGTTGCGAGTCCCATGCCATGAGCCGTTTGTTATGCATTTTCTATCATTTCACTAAGCTTACGGACTGTATTTAAGTTGCGACCAGTGGCTGTGACTCCCAAACAAGCCTCTATATTTGCGACTAACTTAGAACGACCAATTCCATCAGGTGCGCTCAAGTAGAACACGCCGTCAATTAGTTCATACTGCTCTGTTTGCGAGGCTATTTCCTCTAGCTTAATTTTGTTTATCTTTGGGCGTTCCTTGCAATAATAGAAATGAACCTCTTTCCCTTCTTGATCTTGAAAAGGGTTGTTTGAAACAGAAGAGTAAAATTCTTCTTCGTCTAGCACCATAACCTCGGCTGAAAAACCAAACGTGGTTTGAATTAAAGTTTCAATTTCTATTTCAGGTGACTTCTCATACTTCAGAACAATATTTCCGCTTTGAATATACGTTGCAACGCTTTCAAATTTATTGTCTTCCAAAAGAACTTTTAGCTCCTTCATTGGGACCAAATTCTTTCCTCCTGCATTAATACCCCTCAACAAAACAATATAGGTTTTCATCATTTGTTTCCCGATGCATAACGTCTCAAACACCGGCGCAGTTTTGCCGCGTCCGAGCGCTTTGACTCGTTGTGCGAATTGCCTACACGCAAATTCAATTCTGCTCACCCGTACCAACAAACCCCACCATACGGGATATCAAGTCTCCTTCCTTTTCTACAAAATATTGACCGAGCTCAACTTGCTGTGAACCATCTGGGCCCATACCACCGAAAGCGACAGTGACACGAGTGACGCTGGAGATGGTATCGCTTTTAACCACTCTCGCTGACCAACCGGGAGCATTTGCACTAAACATGGCTACATAGTTACTTAATGCTTCAATACCATTTAGAGTTTCAGGCGTGCGAGGATCGTCGTACCGTATACTTTCTGTCACAGCACTATTTATCTTAGCAAGCCGAGTCTCAGCTTCTTCGATTTGCCAAGCTTCAAAAAAAGTTGTAATGCAATCTGACATATTTCTACCCTCATTTTTTAAAGGGAACGCATAACACCGGCAACACCGGTAAATCAAAATGGAGGCAAAGCCGGAGTTTAATTTATCCGAATGCTTGCCTTCGTTATACCTTTTTCGAAAAGTGTAGCCATTATTTTTTCCAGAAGTAACTCTCCTTCCGATTTACTTCGGCCATCGTCTAAAAAGGCTTGTACATCATTAAGTTCTTTTGGTCGAAACCCTGGGCCACAACAACCGCAGGAGTGAAATGTGAAACCGTTTTCGTATAATACTTTAACCTTTAACCACTGTTTAGAGTTATTCTGCTTTGGAGGTTTAAAGTCATGCCCCATATTTACGATTTGCTTAGCACATTGCGGGCATTTTACAACCCTGTCCTCTTGCCTTTCAGGGCGAGACTCTCGAGGTAATTCGTAAAAATTTGTTTGCTTAAATGACTTTTTGCAATCAAAGCAAGCGTAACGCTCTTTATATGTATATTGTCCGTATCTGCACATATACTCTTTCTCAGGTAGTAGTGGTAGGACAGCCGGTTACCCTAACTGCCCCCACGCAGATCCGGACGTGCGGAACTACCGCATCCGGCTCTTCAATAATATATTCGCTCGTGTAAAGCACGAACCCTAATACCAGTCCACAAGTATACTGCGTTTGTATACTCGCGGTGGCTTTAGCCCAAAATATCCCAGCATTTCCTTTAGACTGTTCCAGTTGTAACTCTTGCGCTGACTCCGTCGATTGAGCCATTTGTGCATACTGTGTAGAACATAGCTGTACAAACGGGACAAGCTTCGACTGTTGTCTGGCAGACCGAAGTAGTTCTGGAAGCCTTGTAGCTTGCGCTTCAGTGTGGGCAGCCATTCTCTCAGACGCTCACTGCGCTTGGCTTTGATCCAGTGGTAGAGTGCTTCCATTGTGCCCTTCTGTTTCTTTGCGGCAGTCCGGCGCCTGAGCCTGGGACGTTTGTTGACGTCCAGGCTCCAGTAGAACTCAAAACCCAGAAATTGGAACTGCCGTTTTCGGCCCGGATGGAAGCGGCTAAAGCGCTTCAGGTGCGTTTTCTCGGGGGCTAACTGCAGGCCAAACTTGTTCAGCCGTTGCGGTAGTACCCGGTAAAAGCGCTCTGCATCCGTTTTCAATTGGAAAGCCGCTACATAATCATCGGCGTACCGGATTAGCATGGCTCTGCCACGCATACGCGGCTTAACCTTCTTCTCGAACCACAAATCCAGGACGTAGTGCAGATAGATGTTCGCCAGTACCGGACTGATCACGCCACCTTGCGGGGTGCCTGCTGCCGCTTTACTAAACTTACCATCTGGAGTTTGCACGCGCACCTTAAGCCACTGTTTAATCAGTGTCAGCAGGGCTTTGTCGTCGATACGAAGGGCTAGCATGCGCAGTAACCAGTCGTGATCCAGCTGATCGAAGAAGCCTTTAATATCGGCTTCAACGATGTAGCCGTAGCCTTTGAATTGCAGGTTTAAGCCAAGGCTATGTACGGCTTGGTGGGCGCTTTTCCTGGGGCGGTAGCCGTAGCTAAAGGGCAGAAAATCCTGCTCCCAGATACTTTGCAGTAGCTGCGCTACGCTCTGCTGCACCAGTTTGTCTTCCACCGTAGGCAGCCCCAGTGGGCGCTGCTTGCCGTTGCCTTTGGGAATCAATACCCGCTTAATCGCCTGGGTACGGTAGCGCTTGTCACACAGCCGTTGATGTAGGCATTGGATATTTTGTGGCAGACCTTGCCGGTAAGCTTCGGTTGTTACTCCATCGATACCGGGGCGGGCCTGCTTGTTGAGCTGGCCCCAGCTTTGATACAGCAGGTTGGAATTTAGCAGTCCGTATAAATTCTGAAACCTGTGCGCGGGGTGGCTCTGTGCTTTAAATGCGATGGCGTGCAAGGCGGTTGTCATAGTGTCTCCAGCCCTACTTTGTCCGGACTATGTTTCTGTTGCACACCGATATTACTGTCAGCCCCTTCGCCATGTAAGCGGCTTTCCCGCTCTCGGACTACTATGAGCTGATCCGACTTCCGAGTGGTCTTCGTTGGTTTCACCATTAGGCTTAACTTCCCTACCTGTTCCTTCAGGAACCTGCTCGGATCTCTCAAGTTCTCAATACCTCTCTTTCTACATGCCACGGCTTGATAACCCCGCCGATCCGCCACAACCTCACCAATGCGGTTGCTTTGCCTGGACTTCGATGGCGTTACACATCTCGTCGATCGGAGCTCACTTTATTATCGGAGCGATACCAGCACTTCAGGGTCACGATAACCCCTATGGCCTATAGAATTCTCTGTGTACGCTTCACATAGTTTGTTCACAGTGAGAAAAAAAATGAGTATATTTTTTTTCCTTCTGCTCCGCCCTACGCGCAACACTCGATACGGGTGGCTGGTTAGGCCCTACCCGACAGGGACTTCCACCCTGCAAGAAGCATCAAGCTTAGCTTGACGCACTAACACCTCAAGAAGGGGCGCCGGTTACGGCGTCCCGCTTACTTGAATTGTTATGTGCTTTGAATTTAAATTTAATCTCAGTGAATAGCAAAACCGCCCATAAGACACCGCTTAAAAATAAGTTAATATCATTAGTTAAGGCGTCAATTGATGATTGAATGAAGGGGCCATCTATGTATGTAATTACCATTGATGCTGGAATTAAAACTAGATAACCAAGCCTAGCCCACCCCTTATAAAATAGCAGGGCTATATTGCAAACGAGACCAAACAAAACAACACCAAGGCCAAATGAGTCAAACAGTGTCCACTCTTCATCTAGTTGCCTGTCAAGCTGGTCGAGTAAAATAGGGTTTAGATCAGAAGGGGCTACAAAAGCAGCTGCTATAGCTACAACTACCCAAATTAGGCTTACCCATACCAGCTTTTGGAAATTGGAATTATTCATTTACTTTCCAGCTCCTACGCACATAACGCCGCAATCACGCGTTTATCGCGTGCATTGCTTTGGTACGCCCAGCATGGGCGTGAACTAATGGGGTGAAAGTCCCCTGTAGGAGGATCACCGTTTAATGGTCTCCATTAAATGCTAACTACTAGCAAATGGCAACTGCAAGACCGTGAGGTCTTGTGGGGAGGAAGCCGCTAGCAAAGCTACGAGCTGACGAACAGAAAGCTGCTATAAGGCTTAGTCTGGAGGCGAGGTGGCCAAGGATACCGAAGCCATGTGGTCTAACGGGTAGAGTAAATGATGCAGTTGTGTAGTGAAAGTTCACGTTCTTATCTGGGGAGATCTGTTCAACCTGCTGCTGTAAAGCTGTCAGCGTGGCCGCTGACTCATAAGTAGGCCCAGCCCGCTAGCCACCATCGCGGGGGTAAACAAAATTGGGGGAACACAGCAGCGCCTCGGCCAGTAATGGCCAAGGTGATTGAACAGAAGTCAGCCGACGGCATAGTAGCCTAATGCCAAGATTAATACCTTGGATACGGTGAAGGCCTGAACCCAAAATCCACGAGTTAAAAGACAGGGCTAGCCTACCGATGTGTTGCCAGCCGGATATAAAATTGACGTAGCGCACTGCCATGACACTCAACTCAAATGAAAATCTGCTTGAAACCATCCTCAGCAAAGAAAATCTTAATGCTGCATGGAAACACGTGCGAAGCAACAAAGGTGCCGCAGGCATTGACGGGATTACTGTCGATAATTTTGTGAAGCACTTCAAGGCAGTTGGCGACGACCTCATCGAGACTATTCGACAGGGTCATTACCAGCCGCTTCCCGTCAGGCGCGTCTACATTCGTAAGCCAGATGGTGGCCAGCGTGGTCTCGGGATACCTACGATCTTTGATCGTGTTATTCAGCAGGCTATCACCCAAATCATCGGCCCCAGTTTCGATAAAACCTTTTCGGAGTTCAGCTATGGATTCCGCCCAAAGCGATCACAGCATCATGCGGTGAAAAAGCTACAGAAGTATATCGAAGGCGGGAAGCGAATAGCCGTAGATGTCGATTTATCTAAGTTCTTCGACCGGGTCAACCATGACTTCCTCATGAGTTTACTTGGCCAAAGAATCAGCGATAAGCGTTTACTCAAGTTGATCGCAAGTTACTTGCGTGCAGGAAGTGTAGAAGATGGATGCTGGAAAGCCTGTCATGAGGGGGTGCCACAAGGGGGCCCTTTATCGCCGCTGCTCTCCAACATTGTACTCGACCTGCTCGATAAAGAGCTGGAAAAACGCCGACATGATTTTGTTCGCTATACGGATGATTTTGTGATTGTTGTTGCTTCTAAGCGCGCGGGTGAACGGGTTATGGCAAGTATTAAACGCTTTGTTGAGCGCAAGCTTAAGCTCAAAGTTAACGATACTAAAAGCCAAGTAGTTCCTGTCAGCCGCTGTAAGTTTTTGGGGTTCTCTTTTCGCGGTGCAAGGCTCGTCTGGCATGATAAGTCCCTGCTCCAATTTAAATACCGCATCCGCCAGATTACAGGGCGATCCCGTGGTATTTCTATGGAAAAGAAACTGAAAGAACTTACCGTGTTCCTCCGTGGTTGGATCAATTATTTTGGTATAGCGCAAGGCTATCAAAAATGTATCGATCTTGACTGCTGGATACGACGAAGGTTGAGAATGAGCTACTGGAAAAACTGGCGTAAAGTGAGAACGAAAGTCCGAAACTTACTACGCATGGGTGTGAGTGAATCACTGGCTGTTACTTGTGGATCGTCCGGTAAGAGTTACTGGAGAAATGCAAAGACCGAAGGTATTCATATTGCACTCAACAATGAGTTTTTCCAAAAGATGGGCTTGATTTCGTTACGTGACCGCTGGGTAGAGATTCATTACGGATAGGGAACCGCCCATTGCGGACCCGCACGATGGGTGGTGTGGGGGCCGGTAGCTAGAAACTACCGGCTACCTGATTTAAATTTTTTGTATAGGTAGTAGCAGGTAACTGCTGAAACTATACCTGGCACAATGTAATACAAACCAACTATTGAGAACATTAACCATTTACCCGACAGCATAGATATAACCAGGCCACCACCCACGGCCCCAGCAATAACCACAATTGGCAATGAAAATAGTCGGCTCTTGATTAAGGCAATACCCAGTAGGTAGGCAACTATCACGATGGTTGGCGTCATTACCATAAACAATATTGGCACCCATAAAAATACGGAGCTTAAATTGTAATAATGAGTAACAACGCCATCAGGAGTAATCGTTTTTCCATAGCCTGAAAAAAAAGCCATTACAACGGTGCTCACAATCGCTGAAACTAGCACCGATTTCAAGAGAGCTCTGTGATTAATGTGAATATGGCTCATAGAAATTTAACGCTTTTAGCAGCGGACCAAAAAGCCATAGGCTTTTTGTGTCCGTTGCCTAAACTTATTAAATGTTGGTGCGATAAACTTTTTTGTAATATTCATATGAGATTAAACCTGCCGCCAAAACATACAAAAACACTAAGTCGCCCCAGTAAAGTGAGCCCAATATTACCAGTGACCATAAATATGCCAATACATATTTAAAATTTTGGTGCGCCATTGTTGTTTTTAAGATTGCACCAAAGGCAACTAAGTTTAAAACAAACGAGCCTACCAAGCCCTGAAATATATAAACAGACTGCGGCTCTTGCATGAATGACTTTATATAGTCTGACAATGTAATGCACTCAGGCCTTGCTGTGAAAATTAGCACATACCCTGCGCCTAATGGATATAGGGAATTTATAAGGTATAGGCTTGCGTAGATAATCCTTTCTTTCATAAGACATTTAACGTTGCCGACAGGGGCAGCCGGAGCGTTTGCGTGCGAGGCACGCAGCGTAGGATCTCCAGTCCAGACCTGAAGGGGATGGACGAGCCTGCTTGGTTTTGTTAAATAGCTGGCCTACAAACATGTCCCAGCCTGCTCTATTGTAGATTCAGTAACTACCCCTTTAGAGTCCGCCTTGAATGTGATGATATAGTGCCATTTACTACAGACGATACTATTAGCCTCACCAGAGTCAACAATCGTTAATGTATTTTCAGAAGGGTTAAAAATAGGCTCAAACGCTTTATATTTTACCATTAGATAACCAATTTCCGGCCTATTTGACTTGACATATTCTATTTCTGTCTTCCAGTACTCAACTCTTCTTGGCCCTTCATTACCAAGCTCACAAGAGCAAAGAAAAACCATCATTAACAGGATGTATAAATATTTCATAAGCTATTTAACGCTGAGTGCAGGGGCACATGCTGTTTATGTGTCCCGGCACGAAGTGCCCTTGCTGCCACGCTTTGTTATGTGCCTTACTTCCTATCGGCAGGATGATTGACGCCGTCATAGGTTGGCACTCCTTCTATGGTTAATGGATTAATGCCCTCTAAGCATGCGACATTAAAACCATATTGTTCTGGATTAGACCTTCTTTGGTGATGAGTATAAACACCGCACTTGCCACAAAAATAGTGCTTTGCTGTATTGGTGTTAAATTGATAGAGATTTAAATCACTCTCACCTTTTAGAATATTTATACCTGAAAGTGGAACTGATGCAGCTATTGCACCCCTGCGACGACAAAGAGAACAATCGCATCGGCGAACATCTTCTAATCCATTTGGAAGATCTAGTTCGATTTGGACAGATCCGCAGTGACAACTGGCGATGTGTTTCCGTTTAATTGGAACTCCGTCAACTTCCTTCAGGTTTATTGCCATAACTTATTCCTTGTATGCACATAACGCCGCTAGCAAGGGCAGCCGAAGCAACGCGTAGGCTGTCCAGCCCAGCCCCGAAGGGGTTGGGCGAGCTTGCCTAGCCTAGTTATGGTTGGCGCGCTCGGGACCGACTACCAGCACTTTGCCAGCCATAGTTTGGCTGGCCGCTGCCCAATATTTACGAGAAAAGAATACCGCACTTTCCCCAACCAATTCCTATTTTACTGGCACTCCACGAAATTGCAGCGGACTGCCCACCTCTACCACACTTGAGCAAATACCCTAGGAACGAAACTGCTTGAATAGCAACCAGTAAAAAGGGCTCAATATCGGCTGCAATTTAGTGGCACTAAAGCTTCAGTTACCACGAAAAATCAATAAAACCGACCGCCACAATAACGCCA
The DNA here is from genome assembly GCF_052466995.1 of Microbulbifer regidiadema (SeqCode). Taxonomy (NCBI): domain Bacteria; kingdom Pseudomonadati; phylum Pseudomonadota; class Gammaproteobacteria; order Cellvibrionales; family Microbulbiferaceae; genus Microbulbifer; species Microbulbifer regidiadema (SeqCode). The sequence goes on from NZ_CP174297.1 coordinate 1,911,845, forward strand.
CAAACAGTGGCAGATTTGGAGCAGCGAAGCTGCGGAAAAACTGTCCAGCCCGCGTAGTGGGCGGTGCTGCTTTGTTTTGTTAAATACTACGGCCACTACGAAGCCACCTAATTGATCTAAGTATTAGTTGTGGTAAGTAATACCACCAAACAGTGCCGACAACACCTATATAGATAGCTGGATACCAAAAATTGGGGATATCTCGATAGATACTGTACTCCCCATTGCTCCCAATACTATCTACGAAGTTAAGTGCTTCGACTACGTACGCTAGTGGCACCATTCCCCAACCTACGGGAAAATCTATTGTGAGGTAAAGGAGCCAAGCCATTACCGCACTGCCATCGGAACTATTTACAATCAGATACCCCATAATAAATACGGATACGAGATGTATTACAGCTAGTGTTACAGAGACTTTATGTATCATTGGTATTTAACGCCGCTAGCAAGGGCAGCCGAAGCAACGCGTAGGCTGTCCAGCCCAGCCCCGGAGGGGTTGGGCGAGCTTGACTAGCCTGGTTATGGCTGGCGCGCACTGAACCACCTACTTGCTCTCTACCAGCCAACTTTGGCTGGCCACTGCCCGATAAATTTAAAGGGGAAAATACCATACTTTCCCCACCAATTAACTATCTGCCTGGCACTCAACAATGCGGCAGTTAACTTGCAGAACTTGTTGGCTTAAAACGAAGGCTCTTGAACGAAACTGCGGTACCAATTTGAAGGAGAATTCTCTGGCGAAGCATGTTCAGGTAGAGATTGTTACTTGCAGCAAGTACAAACTATCTAAAAATTGACCGCCACAATAACGCCCGGCTCAGCCGAGCCCAATGCGGAAGTTGCCTTGTGTTGAGCTGGGAGCGCAGCGAACCAGCACAAGGCAACTGGAGTGCTGGGCTTCGCGCTGCAGCCGATTGTTATGTGTTTGTATATTCACCACTTCCCTTTACTTGGAAAAATAGAGACACCAGACCCAAGATCATGCCCACTGGAGATGTAACAAGACTAATAGCGGCAAGCGCAAGTCCAATAATCTTATATTTGCGGTTTCCTAACTTAACTTTCTTACCGGTTAAGATTAATGCTGCGGTGAATACGATAAATATACTAAGTACAAGAATCTGCGCCAATGAAACACCAACAGCGCCAGAGAACAACGAAAACAATATCAATCCTACAAAACAGGCCAGCAGAATATAGCCATGAAACTGCAGGAAAAAACCACCAATTCTTAAATTTTTCATAATTCTAATTTACACATAACGCCGTTAGCAACGGCAGACTTGTTGTTGTGGTGGCTGTGCAATAATGGCGAAGCCATGCACAGCTGGCGCAATGACCAGGCTGTCCAAGGAGCGAAGCGACTGATATTGCCTAACCTTGTTATGCATGACCATGTTTGCGGCCCAATATAATTGAAAACAAAGCCAATAGTACAACAGCAAGAGACCACGAAAAATTGAAAAGATGAGGCTTTGAGGCAGCAGTTACCCCAAAAACGGAAGCACCAATAAGAACTTGTGAGGTAGCCGATGCATAGAAAAAAGCTTTAGACGGGTGCTTGACAACCACTAAGCCAGAAATACCTGAAATTAGTAGAGTCAAACCCATAACAATCCCAAAAATCTGAGAGTAAAGCGTTGCCAGAAAAGCGGTACCTATCCCAATGAGTATCCCACTCGAGGTACCTAGCATTATTTTAACCGCATTATTCATTTTGACTAAAACCCCCATAATGCATAACGCCTTGCTCAGCCGCCACCGGAGCGTAGCTGCTTTGTGCTAGCGTAAGCGTACAGCACAGTGTAGGTGGTCGGATGCAGCAATTTGTTAAGCGCGTGTTGCAAAACCGACAACTATTGCCTGATTGGAAGCCGGAACTACCAAGTAGATGTATTCACCATGAAACTCTGATTTGGCCTGGAAGATCATAGATTGTTCTTTGTAAATTGGGTTGGCTTCTTCATCAACCTCTCTGCAAGCCATTTCAATGTATTCGGTTATATCCCATTCAATGAGATTTTTTTGGTCTTCACTTACACAGGTTACTTTTTGAAATACGTGTTTGGATAACTCAGCGCTGATGCCTTCGTAATTGGTTCTATACGATTTACCAATGGACACATCTTGGCCATTTAGGTGGCTTATAAGCCCCTTTTCAAGATTGCCATCATGTACATACGAATTTGCCCAGAAGTCGCAAGCATTGTTGCTAAGCCTTCTAAGGCACTGAAGATAGCCATCAAGATTATTAACGATAGTTGGACTTTCCATGTTTGCGCTTAACGCCGCTAGCAAGGGCAGCCGAAGCAACGCGTAGGCTGTCCAGCCCAGCCCCGAAGGGGTTGGGCGAGCTTGACTAGCCTGGTTATGGCTGGCGCGCACTGAACCACCTATTTGCTCTCTACCAGCCAACTTTGGCTGGCCACTGCCCGATAAATTTAAAGGGGAAAATACCATATTTTCCCAATCTGTTAACTATCTGATTGGCACTCCATGATGGCGTAGCTGGCTTGCAGGGCTTGCTGACTTAAAACGATGGCACTGGAACGAAACTGCAGTACCAAATTTCAGGAAAAATCTCAGAAAAAAGTGCTCAGATAGAGATTGATGCTTGCAGCAGCTACAGAACATCTAAAAATCGACCGCCACAATAACGCCGCTAGCAAGGGCAGCCGAAGCAACGCGTAGGCTGTCCAGCCCAGCCCCGAAGGGGTTGGGCGAGCTTGCCTAGCCTGGTTATGGTTGGCGCGCTCGGGACCAACTACCAGCACTTTGCCAGCCATAGTTTGGCTGGCCGCTGCCCAATATTTACGAGGAAAGAATACCGCACTTTCCCCAACCAATTCCTATTTTACTGGCACTCCACGAAATTGCAGCGGACTGCCCACCTCTACCACACTTGAGCAAATACCCTAGGAACGAAACTGATTGAATAGCAACCAGTAAAAAGGGCTCAATACCGGCTGCAATTTAGTGGCACTAAAGCTTCAGTTACCACGAAAAATCAATGAAGCCGACCGCCACAATAACGCCGCTAGCAAGGGCAGCCGAAGCAACGCGTAGGCTGTCCAGCCCAGCCCCGAAGGGGTTGGGCGAGCTTGACTAGCCTGGTTATGGCTGGCGCGCACTGAACCACCTATTTGCTCTCTACCAGCCAACTTTGGCTGGCCACTGCCCGATAAATTTAAAGGGAAAAATACCATACTTTCCCAACCGGTTAACTATCTGATTGGCACTCCATGATGGCGTAGCTGGCTTGCAGGGCTTGCTGACTTAAAACGATGGCACTGGAGCGAAACTGCGGTACCAAATTTCAGGAAAACTCTCAGAAAAAAGTGCTCAGATAGAGATTGATGCTTGCAGCAGCTATAGAACATCTAAAAATCGACCGCCACAATAACGCCGCTAGCAAGGGCAGCCGAAGCAACGCGTAGGCTGTCCAGCCCAGCCCCGTAGGGGTTGGGCGAGCTTGCCTAGCCTGGTTATGGTTGGCGCGCTCGGGACCGACTACTAGTGTACTGTATTAAATAGATTGCTGATTTGAGAGTGCTTGGCGTGCACGCTCCACTTTCAATAAAATTTCCTCAGCAGATTTCGTCCACACAAAAGCTTTCTTGGCTTCATTATGTGTTTCAATAAATTTCACGATAGCCGTTTCCAACTCCTTGACTGAGGTGAATACCCCTCGGCGCAACTGCTTCTCTGTGAGTAATCCAAAAAATCTTTCTACCAGATTTAGCCAGGATGAACTGGTCGGAATAAAATGAAGATGAACTCGTTTGTTTCTCTTGAGCCAGCGCTTTACATTTTCATGCTTGTGAGTCGCGTAATTATCGACGATAAGATGAAGATCCTGTTCTTTGGGTGTTTGCTTTTCTACGGTCTTTAAAAAGCCTAAGAACTCCTGATGACGATGGCGCTTTCTACACTCACCTATGACCTCACCAGTCAGCGTATTAAGGGCGGCAAAAAGAGTGCTTGTCCCGTGACGTTTATAATCATGGGTCATGGTGCCACACCGCCCCGGTTTCATGGGTAGTCCAGGCTGTGTCCGATCCAGGGCCTGAATCGAGCTTTTTTCATCCACACAAAAGACAACAGCATTTTCTGGCGGTGACATATACAAGCCAACAACATCGCGTAATTTTTCTTCAAAAGCAGGATCGTTACTCACCTTGAACTTTTCGGTTAGATGAGGCTTAAGGCCCACTTCCTGCCATACCCTGCTGACAAAAGAGTGGTTAATTCCTAAGACTTTCGCCATGCCTCGCGTTGTCCAGTGTGTCCCATCCTTTGGCTTACTTCCTGTCGTCATCTTGATAATTTTCGAGCGGAGTTTTGCCTGCTCTTCTGAATTCTTACCGCCATGATTAGCCCCCCTGGGCAAATCCTTCTCTATACCTGCCAGACGCTTTTCTGCAAAACGATTGCGCCATCGGCCCACCGTATTGACATCAATGCTTAACTTTTTCGCAATTTGGTAGTTGGGAACCTGCTTGGCAGCGAGCAAAATAATCTTTGACCGCTCAGCCAATCTCACCGATATTTTTCGACTTTTTATATTCTTTTCTAACTGCTTTTTTTCTTCCGGTGATAAATTGATTTCAACTTGAGCTGGCATTGGTCTTCACTTAATCGCTAAATTAAGCTCACATTATATATCGGTAATCTATTTAATACACTACACTAGCACTTTGCCAGCCATAGTTTGGCTGGCCGCTGCCCAACATTTACGAGGAAAGAATACCGCATTTTCCCCAACCAATTCCTATCTTACTGGCACTCCACGAAATTGCACCGAACTACCTCTTTTTACAACACCCGAGCGAACACTCTAGGAGCGAAACTGCTTGAATAGCAATCATTAAAATTGCTCAACACCGGATGCAATTTAGTGGAACTAAAGCTTCAGTTACCACGAAAAATCAATAAAACCGACCGCCACAATAACGCCGCTAGCAAGGGCAGCCGAAGCAACGCGTAGGCTGTCCAGCCCAGCCCCGAAGGGGTTGGGCGAGCTTGACTAGCCTGGTTATGGCTGGCGCGCACTGAACCACCTATTTGCTCTCTACCAGCCAACTTTGGCTGGCCACTGCCCGATAAATTTAAAGGGAAAAATACCATACTTTCCCAACCGGTTAACTATCTGATTGGCACTCCATGATGGCGTAGCTGGCTTGCAGGGCTTGCTGACTTAAAACGATGGCACTGGAGCGAAACTGCGGTACCAAATTTCAGGAAAAATCTCAGAAAAAAGTGCTCAGATAGAGATTGATGCTTGCAGCAGCTACAGAACATCTAAAAATCGACCGCCACAATAACGCCCAGCGCAGGCGCAGCCAGCGCGGAGCACGTTTTGTGTTAATGTTTGAGCGCCAGCGAGTAACATAAAAGGTGCGTAGCGTTGGCTGTCGCTCTGCCGCTGCTTGTTAGGGCATTACCCTTTTGGTACGCACTGAATTTCATTATTACACTGCCCTAACCATGACCTAAACTTGATTATATTTGCGTAAGGATATTCCCCATTTGAGCTTGGTAGTTCTTTCACTGACCATATAGTGGACCCACACCATTGCTCATTGCGCCAGTAGCTTACAACAGCGTAGTCGCTAGAAATAAGCTCCTTAATGAATGAAACTGCATCGTCACCTTCCGGATCGATGAAGTCATAGAAATGTGCATGGTATGCATCAAAAGCTACCGTCACCTCGCCTCGAAACGTGTCAACACTCAACGGACACTCCTCACCGCCTGAAGGACTTGGAACCTTGACTGATAGTACCTCTTCTCCTTCATCCATTGCAGTGAAGCAAAATTTTTCCCAGTCGGGAAATTCCTGGATAAATTGAGCTTTAACTTTTCTTGAGAATTCATCCATAGCTTTGACGTGCCGTAGCCCTAACGCCGCTAGCAAGGGCAGCCGAAGCAACGCGTAGGCTGTCCAGCCCAGCCCCGCAGGGGTTGGGCGAGCTTGCCTAGCCTGGTTATGGTTGGCGCGCTCGGGACCGACTACTAGCACTTTGCCAGCCATAGTTTGGCTGGCCGCTGCCCAACATTTACGAGGAAAGAATACCGCACTTTCCCCAACCAATTCCTATCTTACCGGCACTCCACGAAATTGCAGCAGACTGCCCACCTCTACCACACTTGAGCAAATACCCTAGGAACGAAACTGCTTGAATAGCAACCAGTAAAAAGGGCTCAATATCGGCTGCAATTTAGTGGCACTAAAGCTTCAGTTACTACGAAAAATCAATAAAAGCGACCGCCACAATAACGCCCGCAACAGGGGCGACCAATGCTATGCATATTTTGTGCGAAACTGGGAGCGAAGCGATCCGCACAAAATGTGCATAGCGTTGGGCGTCCCGCGGAGGCCCGAAGGGCCGGAGCATCCTGCTTGCGTTTGTTATGAATTTAGCACGCCACTTCACGAATCTCTTCAATTGCAGGTAACCCAGAAAAAATGCCGACTAGCCCAGACACATAGGTAGTCTTACCGATACAGCCTTCCATCTCGGAGTGAACGCTGCCATTTCTAATTGCTGTGTCGGAGAATAACAGTAAACTCAATACGTTAGCTGGAGGCTGTGCCTGTAAATTAATATGATCTTTTGATGGAATTAATACTAAAACATTGCCTCTAGGCGGTTTGTACATATAACCGACAACTTGAACATGCTTGCCATAGTAATTTTCAAACATACCGACAACCATAGGCACATCTCCTCGCATAAACCCACCGGACGGCTTATTACTACAAGCGGTCAGCCCCAAGAGAACTAGTAGTAGTATTGATTTAGTATTTCTCATGAATTCATAACGCCCAGCGCAGGCGCAGCCAGCACGGAGCGCATTTTGTGTTAATGTTTGAGCGTCAGCGAGTAACACAAAAGGTGCGTAGTGTTGGCTGTCGCTCTGCCGCTGCTTGTTAAATGTATGACCACACCGCACCTACGATAAGTAGAACTATTATTGCCAACTGAATTTTGTTGGCTTTACGTTGCTCAGCTTTGGCTTCAGGGGTGTCAGTCACTCCTTTTTGATGATCAAAACCTCCTTCATCAAGATCTTCATTGAAGATGATGAGGCCATTAATCAAAACTGCGATCATAAGCAGCAATGTTGCTGTTAGCCAGTAGAACCCAGTGAAGTACTGGATGCCCGAACCAATTAAGAGGCACACAGTGATCATTATTGCTGCGGGTTTTAAGTCAATGCCATTCATCTGCAAGTACATTTAACGCCGCTAGCAAGGGCAGCCGAAGCAACGCGTAGGCTGTCCAGCCCAGCCCCGAAGGGGTTGGGCGAGCTTGACTAGCCTGGTTATGGCTGGCGCGCACTGAACCACCTATTTGCTCTCTACCAGCCAACTTTGGCTGGCTACTGCCCGATAAATTTAAAGGGAAAAATACCATACTTTCCCAACCGGTTAACTATCTGATTGGCACTCCATGATGGCGTAGCTGGCTTGCAGGGCTTGCTGACTTAAAACGATGGCACTGGAGCGAAACTGCGGTACCAAATTTCAGGAAAAATCTCAGAAAAAAGTGCTCAGATAGAGATTGATGCTTGCAGCAGCTACAGAACATCTAAAAATCGACCGCCACAATAACGCCTGCCATCAACCGTGGAGCTTAATGATGGGTTTTGGGCTAAAATTTGCGCAGCAAATAGCCCGAAAGCCAGCAGTAAGCGGAGTCGGATTGCATGGCCCTGTTAGCTGCTCAATTTGATGATCAATCCAAATACAATAACATCCATCATTCTTATTTGGTCAATCATCGCCTTGATTTGTTAAAAATTATCAATAGTCGGGAAGTTTGCTGTTTCTTTTATACATTCGTTAAGAAATATTGCAAGACCTACATCACCATTCCACAAAGCGTATCGCCCTTGTTGAAAAAGAATTTTTGCCTGTCTGTGTTGCTCAATTGCTTTCATTGCGAAGGCTCTAGCCCGATCTAACCAGATTTGATTATTAGTTCGCTGAAATAATTTCAAGAATGCAAAGCCATTTCCAGCAGTTCCGTGACACAACCCAAAACCTTTTCTAAGTGGCCCTGCGTCCCAGATTAGCTCACCACCCTTGAGAAGTACTTCGTCAAATTCACTATTTATATCTGCCGGAAGTTCCGACAACGCAGTTAGCATTCCAGGTGCTCCATGACAGTATTGAAGAAGCATTCTATCCGTTTTACCTGCTATGGGAGGCCAATTGGCATATTTATGATCAGTCACAGCAGTTCTAACAGTGCTGATCATAACCTTCTCACAAAACTCTTTGTAATCAGAATTTTTCAGCAAGTGTCTTCCTTTAATCAAAGAGAGTACATTTCCACTGTTACCGTGCATTGGACCAAGAAAATACTGTTGTTTGCCATAAACATCGATTTTCCACATAAAACCGAATTCATTATTTTCTTGCAATTCATTCATTAATTTTGTTGATTGCACTTGATACGCTTGTTCCCATCTAATGTCATTCGGTAGCCACCGCTGTAGGTGAGTTAACGCAATCATAGTACCAGCCGAACCCCACATCAACTCGCGAGTTGGCTGAGAGTTATTAACAGTTATTTTGCTAGCCAATTCATCTAATAACTTTTGATCTTTTGACAGTTGAAACTGCATCATTAAGATTGGTATATCTCCGAAAAGGTAGGAAGCATTCTCAGTGTGAGGCATATTAACCAATTCTGCCTGACATTTTTCCAGTTGATTTTTTAATGCAAATTTTAGATTAAACTCAATGTCAGCAACATCTTCGCGACATAAGTAATCAAGCGCCCAACTAACACCAGACGTTCCATAATAAAAACTATGAGATGAAGCATCATCATCAAGAGGATGCGACGGCCATAAATACCCTGACTTTAGGTGCTGTATAGCATCTGTTGCAATTTCTTGTATAGCTACTTTGGCTTCATTTATGTTCCAAGTCTTATCAGACAATGAAAAGTGTCTGTCCTTAATATACATTTTTATCCTTTTCAATTTTAATTTATATAATTAATCAATTTGCTAACAGGTGCCGAATAATTGCAACTAACATTTATATAGTGGTCATCATGACCATTATTATTTTGACTACTATTTCTGATGCAAATTTACGCCAACACGCCATCTTCTTCAATTAAATCAATAGATTACGACCACTTGGCACTATCGACCCACCTAGAAAAATGATCATCATGACCACTATCCCCAATTTCAGCCGCCCTTTCAATCCACTGATTTTAAAGCATTTTCCCGTAAGTTTGAGCAACTCAAAAAAATAACAATCACAATGATCATAAATCCTGCGCTGACCTACCCACTCAGGCTACCCATCCACCGCCAGCCGCTTACGCACTCTATACTCCACACCACCCAGCGCAATCACCGCCCCTGAGTTGTAAGTACCCACTTCACTCACCAGCAGGCTCAACTCAACACCCCCTACCCGCAGCCGCTCATCTTCCTCAAACTCATCGATCTCCCGCTCAAAGACCACCCGGCAATCAATAGGCTCAGCGCCGCTACCGTCGTCATAGGTAGCGGCCCTGCCCCATTTGCAGAGCGCGTGTTCTGCGACTCTCTAGTCCAGGTCCATGAGTCACCTAGGCCTTAACGGTGCCCGGTACGCCGGTAAACTTGACGGCAAAACTAGTGACGCCATCCCCGGCAGCTTCGGCGGCGAAGGCCGTGGAGCCGGTGATATCACCAGTGGCGGCGTTATCATCGAATGAGCTGGAGGCGACCACCCAGGTGAGGGATTCACCCTGATTGATCTCTGCTGCAGATACCTTGGGCACGGTGAATACGCCATCAATGGCGAGCACGCCGGGCTCAGCCTTGAGGCGCTTAATACCCTCACCTTCCTGCACTACCACCCTGTAGCTTTGTACCGAGGTTGGGGTTTGACTACCGAGGGCTTCAAGCAGTTTATCTTTGGCTTTTCGTCGATGCAGTCCATATCATCCAGACACGATTGCATTACCGTATTGTGCGCTTCGAAGCCTTTAAACACGGCCTTAATATCGTCTTTGCACTTTGGCATCGACAGTGATCTGCGCTTTCATTTCTGGGGTATCCCCGGCAAGGGCGATCACACTGCCCATACTGGCTGCGATGCCTTCAACCCAGGTTTCCACTTCAGCTGGCCGTTCTTTTCCAGAACATTAACTGATGCACTTCAGAGTTGAATGCAGGAGTTAAAGAAGCAAAGGCATTACCATGGCTCACCGACGCCCAGCTTAAAGAGCTGACCAAGAAGAAGCGGACAAGGAATCAAGCTGAGGAACTTAGGAAAACGGAAATACGATTCAGGATGATTCGGGACCGCCCTGTTGTTCTTACCCAGAGCTTAGCCCCCATATTTCCCGCAACCAACGATTACAACACTTCGGACAATTTTAGCCCAGTAACCCTGCGGCTTACAGCCATACAGGTCAGTTATCGGCAGCTCTGGGCCACCCTAAGACCTTTGATAAAGTAAGCCTCGGTAAGCTGTAATCTCATAAGTTAAGAGCACAAGCTTTCTAAAACTGTCCGAAGTGTTGAAAAATAAATAGCGCCCTTTAGCCAAGTGTACGAACGCTACGAACACCGACATACGGACGGCAAGCTAGCACTCAACATTCTCAAGCAATACCAGAGCATGCGCCCTCGCATTGAATATGGGTTTTCAGACTTCATGGCCGATATCAATCCTGCCGTTGGTATCAAACGATTTGAAGAGAAAAAGCGGGATCGCTATCTCACCGACGGTGGGCTTAAGGCAATTAGCTCCAAGGCCAACCCAACCATTAAGTTGGTGATGGATATGTGCTATCTGACAACCCAGCGCATATCAGAGGTGCTGGCAATCCAGCTACAGCGACATCAGCAAAGAGAACATTAAGCTCCAGCAAGGGAAGACGGGCAAACGGTTATTAGTGCAGGTGGAGCCCGAGCTGGAGCGGATTATTACTGAGGCCAAACAGCTGCATAAAGTGATGTGCCTCTACTTGTTCCACCCTCGTGGCAAGAGCACTCTATACAGCTATCGAGGTATTCGAGATGCTTGCGACAGGGGCAGAGCTAAAGCCGGGGTTGAGGACACCACTATCCACGATATCCGGGCCAAATCTCTGACTGATGCCGGGCGCGCAGGCATCGACTCTCAAGTGCTGGCCGGCCATGCCAGCCCGGCAATAACAGAGCGCTACATTCGCCTGCGCGAAACTGATAATGTAGCCGGCCCCAGCCTTAGACAGCTTTTAGACAACAGGCAGAAAATTGACGAAAAGTGTAGATAAATCAAAGACTTCCGCTCTTACTCCGATGATGCAACAGTACATGGGCATCAAAGCTCAGCACCCCCAAGAACTGGTGTTCTACCGTATGGGGGACTTTTACGAGCTGTTCTTCGATGATGCCAAGAAGGCCGCTGAGCTGCTGGACGTTACCCTCACCGCACGGGGGAAATCCGGAGGTGAGCCGATTCCGATGGCGGGTATCCCCTACCACGCGGCCGAGGGCTACTTGGCACGGCTGATTAAGGCCGGGGTGTCCGTGGCTATCTGTGAGCAAATCGGCGATCCGGCCACCAGCAAGGGGCCGGTTGAGCGGCAGGTGGTGCGCATCGTTACCCCGGGCACGGTCACCGATGAGGCCCTCCTTAACGATCGCCGCGACAATCTGTTGGCCGCGATTGCACATCTGGGCGATGTCTTCGGCTTGGCACTGCTGGACCTGGCCACCGGCCGCTTTGTGGTGCAAGAGACCGATACGCTGGAAGCCCTGGCCGAGCAGATACAGCGCCACAACCCCACCGAGCTGCTCGCACCGGAAGACCTCGCCCTGCCCGTAGAAATCGAGCGCCGCGCCGGTGTGCGCCGCCGCGCGCCCTGGGAGTTCGAGCTGGAAAGCGCTCTGCGCCTGCTCAACCAACAGTTCGGCACTATGAATCTGGAGGCCTTTGGTTGCAGCCATATGCACGGTGCGGTTGTCGCCGCCGGCTGTCTACTTCAGTACGCGCGGGACACCCAGCGTACCGAGCTGCCCCATATTCGCGGCCTGCTGACAGAGAGCGGGGATGAGACGGTTGCTCTGGATGGCGCCAGTCGCCGCAACCTGGAAATTGATCTGAACCTGAACGGCGGTGACGACAATACCCTGCTATCGGTCTTTGATAGCTGTAAAACCGCTATGGGTAGCCGCTTGCTGCGCCGCTGGCTGAACAATCCCCTGCGCCAGCTCACAACCCTGCGCAACCGCCAGGATGCTATCGCCACATTAATCGGCGACTACAGTTTTGAGCCCCTGCGTGATGCCCTCAAGCCTGTGGGCGATATGGAGAGAATCCTGGGCCGCCTAGCGCTGCGCTCTGCCCGCCCTCGGGATTTGGCCCGCCTGGGCCAGTCCCTGGCGCAGTTCCCGGAAATTCAGCAGCAGTTGGCGGAATCTGACGCAACACTGGTAAATGAGCTGTGCAACCAGATCGGCGAGTGGCCGGAAACGGTAGAGCTGCTGCAAGACGCAATTATTGAAAACCCTCCGGTCGTGATTCGCGATGGCGGGGTTATCGCTACCGGTTACGACAAAGAGCTGGATGAGCTGCGCGCTATCAGTGAAAACGCCGGCGACTACCTGGTGCAACTGGAGCAGCGAGAGAAAGAGCGCACCGGTATCCCCACACTCAAGGTGGGCTACAACCGGGTACACGGCTACTTTATTGAGATCAGCCGCGGGCAGAGCGACAAGGCGCCGGCCGAGTATATTCGCCGCCAGACCCTGAAGAATGCCGAGCGCTTTATCACCCCCGAGCTGAAGGAGTTTGAAGACAAGGCGCTCTCTGCCAAGAGCCGCGCTCTGGCTCGTGAGAAGGCGCTGTACGAGGAGCTGATCAACCAGCTAAATGAGTCCCTGGCTGAGCTGCAAGCGGCGGCGGCGGGTATCTCCGAGTTGGATGTGTTGGCCTGCTTGGCCGAGCGCGCTGACGATTTGCGCCTGTGCCGCCCGGAACTGGGCACTGAGCCGGGCCTGCATATTAGCGGCGGACGCCACCCGGTAGTGGAGCAGGTATTGGATGAGCCCTTTGTGGCCAACGATATCGAGCTGCACAACGACCGCCGTATGCTGGTGATTACCGGTCCGAACATGGGCGGTAAGTCTACTTATATGCGCCAGACTGCATTGATCGCTCTGCTGGCGCACTGCGGCAGCTATGTACCCGCAGACAGTGCCCAAATCGGCTTGCTGGATCGCATCTTCACCCGTATCGGCAGCGCCGATGACCTGGCCGGCGGTCGCTCCACCTTCATGGTGGAAATGACCGAGACCGCCAATATCCTGCGCAATGCCACCGAGCACAGCCTGGTGCTGATGGATGAGATTGGCCGTGGTACCAGTACCTACGACGGTCTCTCCCTGGCCTGGGCCTGTGCCCACTACCTGGCCGCTGAAGTGCGCGCCTTTACACTCTTCGCCACTCACTACTTTGAGCTGACCGACCTGCCCAACCAGTGCTCTGAAGCCGCCAATATTCACTTGGATGCCACCGAGCACGGCGAGGGTATTGTCTTCCTGCACCGCATCCAGGAGGGACCGGCGTCAAAGAGCTATGGGTTGCAGGTGGCCCAGCTGGCAGGTATTCCCGGCGATGTGTTGACCGAGGCCCGTACCCGCCTGGCAGCACTGGAGGCCGGCGCCCAGTCGGTAGATGTGCCGGCGCCCATGGCCAAACCGGCATCGGTGCCCCAGCAGGAGCCGGAAGAAGTCGCTGTTCCAGTGGCCGCAGCCCCCATCTCTCCCCAGCAGGTAGATTTGTTTGGCAGCCCCAGCCACCCCGCCGTGGATGCCCTGGAAGAGCTAAACCCGGACGATATGACTCCGCGCCAGGCACTGGAAGCACTCTACTCGCTGCACAAATTATTGAAGTAAAAGAGCGGGCGGCCCCGGTCGCCCAATACATCCTGTTATAAATAGTGAACTAAATCGACTGAAAAGCCACTACAATTCGCGCCAGTAATTGATAAAATCCGCTACACGAAGAATTCAGTGGCACTATCGAGGGACAAACATGACATTCGTAATTGGGGAAAACTGCATTAAGTGTAAATACACCGACTGTGTAGAGGTTTGCCCGGTAGACTGTTTTTACGAAGGCCCCAACTTCCTGGTCATTCACCCAGACGAGTGTATCGACTGCGCCCTGTGCGAGCCGGAGTGCCCCGCCAATGCGATTTTCTCGGAGGATGAGGTCCCCGACGATCAGCAGGAATTTATTGAGCTGAACGCAGAACTCGCCGAGGTTTGGCCCAATATTACCGAGAAAAAAGACCCGTTGCCGGATGCCGAGGAGTGGGATGGCAAGCCGGGCAAGCTGGACCAGCTGGAGCGCTAAGTCAGTACAGAAAAAAAGCCGTCATTGACGGCTTTTTTTCTGTCTACAAGAATTTCAAAAATGAAAATAATAATTAGTACTATTTGCATTTGTTTATTTATTTTTTCAAGCTGGGCACAGGCGACAGCGGAAAAGAGTAAGTGGGTGGCACTTATTTTCGATAAGGGGCCCTCTGCGGATAAAACCGAGCCGCTGTTAGAGCGGCTTGAATCTCTCCAGATAACCGCCACTTTCTTTCCCTCGGGGCGGGAAATGGAACAATTTCCCGAACAGACCCAAGCGATCATTCGAGCCGGGCACCAACTGGGCAATCGCGGTTACTCCCATCGGGACCTCGCCCAAATGCCTTTAAGCAGTGCCAAAGAGGAGATCAAGAAAACCTGCCACTTATTGCAAAGCAATGGCTATACCGATAAACCGATGTTTCTCCCCTCTCACGGAAAAGTTTCTGAAGAATTGGGCTCACTACTGAGTAAGCATCAGTTCAAAATCGCTCACTGGGATATCGATCCCAGCGAACAGCTGCAAACCGAAGGCGCTCAAGCTGCGGCAGACTACATATCCCAAAATGCCAAAGATGGGAGTGTGGTGTTACTCCAGCCGATGTATGACCAGCACCACCAGGTAATGGAGGCGCTCCCGCTGATTACTGCCCAGCTCAGACAGCAGGGCTTCCAGTTTGCCACACTGGAACAGTTAACCCTGATGACAGCGGGCGATCACTAGCAGCCCGCGCAATAGGTCGCAATTACATCACTATGCGAGGGGCCTCCGTGTCGGGTCCAAACTGAGCGCTTCGGCCAGGTGATTGAAACCGAGCACCAGCTCCATCACCCCCAGAGCCTCTAAAATTTCATCGTCACCGGCACCGAGCTTTCGCGCAGAGGCGATCAGGTGGCCTCGATGGTCATCCGGTGTCGTGTTTGCGTTGCGCGCCAGATCAAACAGGGCGTGCTCTTTTTCGGAGAAGTGCACATGCTTGGGGTCGGTGCGAATGCGCATTACCTCATCTGTATCCACACCGAGTACCTGCAAAGAGATACTGTGATGGTAGATACCGTAGTCGCAGCGATTATCAGCAGAGACCGCCAGGCCAATAGCTTCTTTTAGCTGTACCGATAAGCACCCGTGAATCATCACGGCCTTAAACTTGTACCAATTGGCCTCAAGCAGCCCTGGATGCTGGGCATAGACCCGAAACAAACTGGGAACTCCTCCCAGTTCATCCTCAATTTCAGTAAAAACCCTGGCCACATCACCGGAAGCCGGGCTCTCCACCAACGGAATACTGCTCATTGTTTACCTACCTATCATCACCAGATGCCCTAGTGACACAAATTACTTCCTGGCGCGGTAGAACACTGTATATAATCACAGCATGAGAAAGATTATCCACTGTGATTGCGATTGCTTCTACGCCTCGGTCGAAATGCGTGACGATCCCAATCTCCGTGGGCGCCCCTTAGCCGTAGGCGGCAGCAGCGATCGGCGCGGGGTTATCTCTACCTGTAACTACGAGGCCCGCAGTTACGGGGTGCGTTCTGCCATGCCCACCGCTCAGGCCAAAAAACTGTGCCCTGATTTGATTGTAGTACCCGGCAATATGGCCAAGTATCGGGAGGTCAGTGGGCAGATACGGGAAATTTTCCTCGACTACTGCGACGATATTGAGCCCCTGTCCCTGGATGAGGCCTTCCTCGATGTCAGCGACAGTGGCCGCTGCCACGGCAGTGCCACCCTGATCGCTCAAGAGATCCGACAGCGGGTGCAGGACACTCTGGGTATCACGATTTCCGCCGGGGTGGCCCCAAATAAATTCCTGGCCAAGATAGCCAGTGATTGGCAAAAACCAGACGGACTGACAGTCATCACGCCCAGCGAAGTCGATCAATTTGTTGTGCGCCTGCCCGTCAACAAGATACACGGCGTGGGGCGGGTCACCGCCGAGAAAATGCACCGCCAGGGCATTCGCACCTGCGCAGATCTACGCAACTTTTCACAAGTTGAGTTGAGCAAGCAATTTGGCAAGTTTGGCCGCCGCCTCTACGATCTCTGCCGTGGTATTGACGATCGCCCGGTGAGTGGCGATGGCTCCCGCAAGAGTGTCAGTGTCGAGCGCACTTTTCACGAGGATTTAGCCAATTTTGATGAGTGGTTAGAGCAACTAACCGAGCTCTATATGCGCCTACTGGAACGCCGGGAAAAACTCGGCGATCGCTACGAAGTAAACGGCGCCAGCGTAAAAGTGAAGTATGCAGATTTTACTACCAGCACTCACGAGCGCAGCAGTCGCGCCGGGCGAATCTCAGAATTCCGCCAGCTGCTGCAAGAGTGTCGTGAAAAACGCCCAGCGCCTATCCGCCTCTTAGGGGTGGGGTTACGACTGACCGATCTGCGTGCGGAAAAAGGGCCCGTTCAACTACCGCTGCCCCTGCCGGAACAAGCCTCCTTCTGACTCTCCCTGCTTTTATTTGTCACCCGAATGCAACCTGAGAAATCTGGCGCTGCCCCTTACCCCAAGGCAGTTTTCCCAATTTTGCGGCAACTATACTTCGGCCCGTAGATTCATATCTGTGGCGGGCTGACATCGGAAGTATTGACCTAAAAATAATTGCGACACAGAAGCAGACTACAATCATTCTTAATTGACGCGGTATAAACCAAATCCTCGGTCTGTGGCACGAGAATGAATAATTTGCGTACGGAGGCTTAAGGCTTTGTCTCGGAAAGAATTATGTCATCTATCTGATGAAGTGCTGTTCCAGCATTATAAGGATACGCGCAATCCCTCTGTGTTCCGCCTGCTTTACGATCGCCACAAGGATTCGTTATATCGCTACTGCCTGCAAATGGCACCCTCTTCCACCACACCGCTGCTGCAACAACTCTGGCGGGGCCTGCTGGAAAATCCGCCAGAACTTCACGGGCGCAGACTTAAAAATTGGCTTTTTATCCATATTAACAAACGCCTCAAGCAGGAATACTTTTCCAATCTCAAGGTGGCGGAGGAGGAAGTCCAAAGTCACAACCGCGTATTATTCGCTATACAAAAGTTACCGACACAATTGCGCAACGTGCTACTCCTACATATGGAGTGCAAACTGCCACTAGTCACCGTAGCCGATATCGAGCGCCTATCTCTACACAAGTGTCGCAGCCTGTATTACCAGGCCCGTGCCATGCTGGAAGAATATATTGACGGGGCTGAGCGCAAGCCCTGGCAAGTGGAAGTTATCGAAGAGTCGTCGAGGTAATGATATGAACAACTGGGAAAATCAGTATTTTGAGGAAGCCAAAAAGCTGACCTCCCCGCAACAACTCGATGAGGCCATTTTCAAAGAGGCACAAGGCTACAAGCCCAGGATCAATTTTAACCGCCTCCTTTCCCGCGCAACGGTTAGTTGCAGTGTGGTGACGGCTATTTTACTGTTAATTCATCCCGCTCAACACTTGGGCGCACTGACGCACAAGAGCAGCAGTGCAGAAATTCTGTATGAGCCGGCACTCAGGGACTGGAAGGATATCGCCGAGTCAGCCGCTCTAAAGCCCGATCCCTGGCTACAGCTGCGCAGTCAGGTCGATCGGGGCGAGTACCTTGCTCTGTGCCACTACTGGCGCGCGGAACAACAAGCCGAGAGTGAAACGCCCCTGCCTGATACCCTGCGCAAAAGTGCCAAACGCCACTGTCGTATCTTATCGAGTAGCAATTCACAGCGTTAAACAGCCCCCCAGATAAGTACACTCGGGGCTTTACGGTTTTCCCGGGGAAATTATCGCCGATAAATAATCAACACCTGGAGTCCAGGGCGGATATTGAACGAACTATTCGATCAGAGTCAAAGAGAGCGCTTGCACCCGGATCGCTGTATTGTGGCGGGTATTTACGGGGCCGGCGGCCCCTCGGCTGGAGATAATCCTACATTGAGGTCAGCTATTCAGCTGCTTCACGGCCGGCTGTTCTATTCCTTCCAAAAAACGGCAATTAGCCACTATTTGATCGATGGGGTAGAACGCGGCAAGGCGGCCATACTCTTCGGCTATAGTCGGGGCGGTAGCATCGCAATCAAAATTGCCAACACCTTGGGACGCGCAAATATTCCAATACAACAGTTGGTAACTTTTGATGCCTACAGTTTGATTGACAGCCGTATTTTCAATCTCGAGTATGACAATATCCGCCGGGCATACAATTTCTTTCAGCGAAATCCGAGAACCGCAGGAAGATATGGCTGGTGGGGAACAAACCCCTATTGGGGCACGGCTGTACACTCAGCATTTATCAATGTTCAACAGTTTGACTTTACCGGCACCGACTACGAGAAGGGGATGGAGGTTTCCCATTTAAACATTGTCCGTATGGGGCTGAAATCTCTGCAAACAATAGAGCGATAAACAGGCCACTTGGCTTCAGGCTTTCAGCACAAGTGGCACTGGAAGCTTGCAATACGAGTTCACGTCATCTGCAAGAAAATACATTCCGCCACAAGGGCGGGCTTCTGCTCTCCCTGAATTTCCATAGTCAGCAACAATTTTATTTGGTATTGAGCCTCTGCCTTTTCGACAATATCCAATATTTTCCCATAGACTCGCACCTTGCTGCCGGTTTTGACCGGATTCAGGAAACGCACCTTATCCAGTCCATAATTCACCGCCATATGGGCCCCCGCCACCGCTACCTGTAAAGAACCGACAAAATAAGGCAGCAGTGATAAAGAGAGGAATCCATGGGCGATTGTTCCTCCAAACGGCGTTTTAGCCGCAGCCTCAGGATCGATATGGATAAACTGTCGATCCAGGGTACACTCGGCGAAACTGTCCACTCTCTGTTGATCGATCTCAAGCCAGGCGGTGGGCGCGGTTTCAAAGCCGATATAGTGGCTGAGGTTATCAGGTGAAATCTCTATAGGCATCGAAGACTCCCTTTCGATTTTCCATGGGCATTTTCAGCAGTTGCCAATCTCAATAGGCCGAGAGGCCGCCATCTACCGCCAGTGCCTGCCCGGTAATGTAAGTCATTTTGGGGGACACCAGCATCAACATGGCCGCGACCACCTCTTCCGGTTTGCCCAGGCGTTTCATCGGACACCCCTCGGCGAGAAAGGCCTGAATCTGTTCCGGGCTGGCCTCTGCCGTTGCAATCTTTGTAACCATGGGGGTCAGGCAGTAGAAGGGGCAAATCGCATTTACACGAATACCGTACTTGGCATTTTCTATCGCCGCCGTTTTAGTCAGGCCAATTACACCGTGCTTTGCCGCTGCGTAGGAAGCGATTTTGGGAGCGCCACCGAGACCCGCCATAGAGGAAACATTGAGCACCACCCCGCCCGTATTTTGCATTAGGGGCAACTGGTATTTAAGCCCGAGGAAAACGCCTTTCAGGTTAACGTTGTACTGCTGATCCAGCATGGCCTCCTCTGTTTGCTTGAGAGACATCATCGGCGGCGCGATTCCGGCATTGTTAACCGCGATATCCAGCTGGCCAAACTCAGACTGGGCCCGCTGGGCCAGGGCAGCACAATCAGATGCCTGGGAAACATCGCAGCGCTGGGCGCGCACGACAATATCCTGGTTGCCCAGGTTATCCGCCAACTGCATCAGGGCCTCTTCATTGATATCGCCCAATACCAGGCGGGCGCCGCGAGCGCCGAGCTCCCGCGCCAGCAGCTCTCCAAAGCCACTGGCCGCACCGGTAATCAGCGCCACCTGACCGCTAAAATCGAGCATTGGATCCTGCATGGTCAAATCCCCCCACAAGAGGTCAAACCGCCATCCACCACAACACATTCACCGGTCGTATAACTGGACGCATCGGAGACCAGGTACAAAACGGTACCGGCCATTTCTTCCGGCTCCGCATGGCGGTGCATGGGAATATGGCCAACGGCGGTTTTATAAATATCCTCGTGGGAAAACAGCGCACCGGCGAATTTGGTTTTGGTGAGGCCTGGCAGCAGAGCATTGACGCGGATATTAAATTGCGCGCACTCTTTGGCAAATGCTTTGGTCATATTGACCACCGCCGCCTTGGTAATGGAATAGATCCCCTGTCCGACCCCCGGCTGCAAGGCATTCACCGAGGCGGTATTTACAATAACGCCGCCCCCCTGCTCGCGCATCAGCTTGCCGGCCTCTACCGACATAAAGAAATAGCCGCGTATATTGACCTCTACGGTTTTATCAAAGGCCGCTAAATCCGTATCGAGAATATGACCAAAATAGGGGTTGGTTGCCGCGTTGTTAACCAGAATATCCAAGCGCCCAAACCGCTGGCGAATATCGCCGATAACCTGTTGGATATTCTCCATATTGCCAATATGACAGGGGACCGCATCGGCAGTGCCGCCGGCGTCCACGATAGCATCCGCGACCGCCTGGCACCCCTCAATTTTTCTGCTGGAAACCAACACATGAGCGCCCTGCTCCGCCAGAAGCTTTGCTATGGCCTCGCCAATACCCCGACTGGCACCGGTCACCAGAGCAATTTTCCCCGAGAGATCAAAAATATTCTTCGCCATTTTTTATCCTTATACTTTCAAAAATTAACCTTTAGCGGCAATATCCAGCGCGGCCTGTGCCAGGGGTTCCACCAGAGCGCCCAGTTTCGCCGCATTTTTATTCGATGCATTGCCCTCTTTTGCCCGTTTCGCCACCCCCTGGACAATAGCCGCCAGGCGGAAAAAGCTAAATGCCAAATAAAACGGCCAATTATCGATCCCGTCGATACCCACCCGCTGGCAATATTTAGCGACGTATTCACTTTCCGAGGGGATGCCTAGAGCGTCGATATCCAGGCCCAAAAGACCGGACATTTTGTCCTTGCCGGCAGGCATTCGCATCTGCATACACTGATAGGCCAGATCGGCAAAGGGGTGCCCCAGGGTGGAAAGCTCCCAGTCCAACAGCGCAATGACCTTGGGCTGCTGTGGGTGGAAAACCATATTGTCCAGACGGTAATCACCGTGCACCAAGGCGATACGCCCATCATCTTCCGGCAGAACCTCTCCCAACCAGGCCATCAACTCATCCATCGCGGCAATGGGCTCCAGCTCCGAGGCCCGATATTGGGTACTCCAGCGGTCCAGCTGCCGCTGAAAGTAATTACCTGGGCGGCCGTAATCCGCAAGACCCACGGCATTGATATCCAAGCTGTGCATGGCCGCTAATACGCGATTCATTTCATCGTACATAGCGCTGCGCTGCGCGGCGTCCACTTCCGGCAACGCGGCATTCCAGAATATTCGGCCCTCACAGTATTCCATCAGATAGAACATAGAGCCGATCAGCTCCCGGTCCTCGCAGAGGTGTAAGACCCTGGGCACGGGCACATTAGTCTCGGCGAGCGCCGACATTACCCGGTATTCCCGATCCACAGCGTGGGCAGATTTCAATAGTTTGCCCGGTGGCTGGCGGCGCAAAACATAGGTTTGCGTTGGGGTTTGCAATTTAAAGGTGGGATTGGATTGGCCGCCGGGAAATTTGCTGACCGTCACAGGCCCATTAAAGCCCTCAATCTTGCCTGACAAATATTCTTGCAGTTGCTCAAGCGGTAGCTCTTCCACCGAGCTGCGCATCGTATTTACCGTTTCAGTCACTGTGTCCTCCCTGATTTTCCGCAGCGGCATAGTGAGCAGCCAGGTTTCTACCCAGTTGCATCATATGGACTTGGTCGGGACCATCGGCCAGGCGGATAGTCCGCGCATAGGCATAGTGGTGGGCGAGACTGTAATCCTGCCCCAATCCTGCGGCGCCGTGAATCTGTATGGCGCGATCTATCACCTTACAAGCCATCTGTGGCGCAACAATTTTTATCATCGCAATCAAATCTTTGGCTGCTTTATTCCCCAGCCGATCCATTTGTGCGGCGGCCTTCAGGGTCAACAGGCGAGCCTGTTCGATTTCACAGGCGGATTTGGCAATATCTTCCCGCACAGATCCCTGCTTGCTCATCGGCCGGCCAAAAACAATGCGCTGCTCGGCGCGCGCCGACATCATTTCCAGTGCCCTTTGCGCCTGGCCAATCAAGCGCATACAGTGGTGTATCCTGCCCGGGCCCAAGCGCCCCTGGGCAATTTCAAAACCGCGCCCCTCACCGAGAATTAAATGGCTGGCGGGCACACGAACATTTTCGAAAATAACTTCTGCGTGCCCCTCCGGTGCATCGTCATAACCAAACACCGTCATCGGGCGAATAATTTTGACTCCAGGCGTATCGGTGGGTACCAGGATTTGCGATTGCTGCTGGTGGCGATTGGGATTTTCCGGGTCGGTTTTACCCATCACGATCATCACTTTGCAGCGTTTATTCATCAGGCCACTGATATAAAACTTGTGTCCGTTAATAACGTAGCTGTCGCCATCGCGAACAATGGAGGTTTCGATATTGGTGGCATCAGAAGAGGCAACGCGGGGCTCGGTCATGGCAAAGGCAGAGCGAATTTTTCCATCCAGAAGCGGTTTTAACCACTGTTCGCACTGGGCCTCAGAACCGTATTGAGTTAAAACCTCCATATTGCCGGTATCCGGGGCATTGCAGTTAAATACCTCCGATGCAAAAAGCACCTTGCCCATCTCCTCGGCCAGGGGCGCATATTCCAAATTGCTGAGTCCGGCGCCATAGCGGGAATCCGGCAAAAACAAATTCCAGAGTTCCGCTTCCCGGGCTTTGATCTTTAACTCCGCCAGTACCGCCGGCTCACCCCAGCGATCCTCCTGCAACTGCTGCATAAATAGCGCTTCAGCGGGATAGATATGGGCCTGCATAAAGTTTTGCAGGCGCTCCAGTAGCCCTTTTACTTTGTCCGAGTATTCAAATTCCATCGCTAGCTGCCTTATCAACTGTAAGTGATATATTCGCGGCGCCCATCCCGATCCAGGTGTGGCACATGATTGAAGCTGTGCAGGCTGATATTTTCTGCACTGAAAAATAAACGGCTAACAGCGGTGTTTTGGATTTGCATATTGAGATTGGCCACGGTGGAAACCGGGCCGCCCAATATTTGCGTCAACATCATGGCAATGGCACCGCCGGAGCTGACAACCAGAGTCCGGCTACCCTTGGGGCTATCGCAAATACTTTTAAGCGCATCTGCGATTCTGGCTTCAAAGTGCAACCAGGATTCCACCGGACTGATCTCGCCTGCGGCCCAAGCCAACATCCCCTGCTTGAGGAAGCGATAAAAATCGGCGCGACTGGCGTGCGCCCCCGGCGCCCGCTGTGGATATCGCTCGCGATAGCACTGGGTCACCGCCAGAAAATCAAATTCGTTGAGTTGGGGGAGCACAGTGTGGGAATTTTCACTAGAGTTTCCGAGGCCCTGGCAAATACCATCCAGGGTTTGCCGGTGCCGGGTTAAGTTGCCGCATATCAGCCGGTCGAAATAAATCCCCTTATCTCGCCAGTACTCCCCCAGCCAGCGCGACTGCTGCCAGCCGGTATCAGAGAGGTTGTCATAGTCCTCAGCCCCAAACGAAGCCTGTCCGTGACGCACCAGGATAAATTCAGCCACCGAGCTTCCTCCCTTTTTAAGGCCCTAACCCTATCCCCCCGATTTGAATCATCAAAGTTTATTATGCGAATATCGAATCATTCATAAGAGTGATGATGGTGACAGGAATGCAATTACAGCGAATCGATATGAACCTGTTTCCCGTGCTGGAGGCGATCTACACAACCCGAAACCTGACCCGCGCTGCCGAACAACTACATATCACCCAGCCCGCCGTCAGCAATGCCCTGGCGCGGCTGCGCCGCACTTTGGATGACCCGCTATTCACTAGAAGCCCCACCGGCATGGCGCCGACACCACTGACCGAAAGTATTATGCCGAGAGTTCAGGAAGCCCTGTCTCTATTGGGGGCCAGCCTCAGTGAACAGCGCCACTTTGTCCCCCGGGAGGCCCGCAAAACCCTGCGCCTCTCTATGAACGATATGGCGGAGACCCTCCTTTTACCCCGACTTTTAGAAGTACTGGAGCGGGAGGCCCCGGGTATTGCGGTCGAGTCCTTCCAAATCCCAAGGGAACAGCTGGTCAAAGAGCTCGCCGCCAACACCCTGGATTTCGCTCTGGATGTTCCCATCCCGACCTCCGCCCATATCCGGCAACAGCGGCTGATGAACGATCGCTACCTGTGTATGCTGCGCCAAGATCACCCCCTGGCAGATTCCGCCAGCCTGACCCTGGAGCAGTACCTGAAGCTTGAGCATATTCACGTATCCAGCCGCCGCAGCGGTCCGGGCCTGGAGGATATCGCCCTGAACAAGCTGGGGCGTCGCCGCAACATCAAGCTACGGGTCCAGCACTATAGAGTCGCGCCCCTGGTGGTTTTGAGAACCGATCTCGCCTTGACAGCCCCCGCCAGTTTGGCGCGGCAGTACTCGGCGCGATTGTTTGAACTTCCGTTCCAGATCCCCCAGCTGGACTGGCATCTGCTCTGGTACAAAAATCAACACGATGATCCGGCCAATCAGTGGCTGAGGAGCAAGTTGGTCAACTTGATCGAGGCGTAAATAAAGAAGGATTGGGAGATCGACAAAAACACTTTATTTATAGATGAGAATGGGACGCATCCAGGTTAAATAGAGCCCGTAATTGATCACTGATTTCGACCGGTTAAGTCACTGTTTCACCGTGGGCCCTCTTGTTATCCTGCGGGACAACGATATGCACCTTTTTGCATATACATAAATGAACCCGAAAGGTTACAAGAAGAGAAATTTGCCATGTCCCAAGCCTACCCTAATATGCTTGCCCCCCTGGACCTGGGCTTCACCACCCTGAAAAACCGGGTGCTGATGGGCTCCATGCATACCAACCTGGAAGAACACCCCAATGGCTTCACCCGTTTGGCGGCCTTTTTTGCCGAACGCGCCCGTGGTGGCGTTGGCCTGATTGTAACCGGTGGTATTGCCCCCAATGAAGAGAGTGGTGTATTCCAGGGCTCCTCGAAGATGACCACTCCGGAAGAAGCCCAGCAGCACCGACAAGTCACCGATGCTGTACACGCTGAGGGCGGCAAGATCTGTATGCAGATCCTGCACACCGGCCGCTACGCCTACAACGAAAAGCTGATTGCACCCTCTCCCATCCAGGCGCCGATCAACCCCTTCACCCCGCGCGAATTGACCAGCGAGGAAATCGAAGGTCAGATCGACGACTATGTGCGCTGCGCCACCCTGGCCCGCGAAGCCGGCTACGACGGCGTGGAGATTATGGGCTCCGAGGGGTACTTTATTAACCAGTTCATCGTGAAACGCACCAACAAGCGTACCGATGAATGGGGTGGCTCCTTCGAAAACCGTATCCGCCTGCCGATCGAAGTCGTCCGCCGTGTGCGGGAAGCCGTCGGTGAGGACTTTATTATTATCTACCGCCTGTCCATGCTGGATCTGGTGGAAGACGGCAGTGATTTCGATGAAGTTGTGGCCCTCGGCCAGGCAATCGAAAAAGCCGGTGCCACGATTATCAATACCGGTATCGGCTGGCACGAAGCGCGCGTTCCCACAATTGCCACCAATGTGCCCCGCGCGGCATTTACCGAGATCACCGCCAAGGTGAAAAAGCACCTGTCGATCCCGGTCATTGCCAGTAACCGTATCAATATGCCGGAAGTGGCCGAAGAAGTGCTGTCTTCCGGCCAGGCGGACATGATCTCTATGGCGCGCCCCTTCCTGGCAGACTCTGACTTCGTCAACAAAGCCGCCGAAGGCCGCGCCGACGAAATCAATACCTGCATCGGTTGTAACCAAGCGTGTCTGGACCACACTTTCCAGCTGAAACTGACCTCCTGCCTGGTAAACCCCCGCGCTTGTCACGAAACCGAACTGAACTACCTGCCTACCGACAAGGTGAAAAAGGTCGCCGTAATCGGTGCCGGCCCTGCGGGCATGGCCGCCTCTACGGTTGCTGCAGAGCGCGGGCATGAAGTAACCCTATTTGAAGGCAGCGATAAGATTGGCGGCCAGTTCAATATCGCCAAACAGATTCCCGGCAAGGCGGAGTTCCAGGAAACCCTGCGCTACTTTAAGCGCCGCCTGGAAGTCACCGGCGTTACCGTAAAACTCAATACCATCGCCACAGCGGAAACCCTGCAATCATTCGATGAAGTGATTATTGCTACCGGTATCGAACCGCGCACGCCGCCGATTCCCGGCATTGAGAGCGATAAAGTCCTGGGTTATCTGGATGTGCTCAAGCACAAGAAGCCAGTTGGCGAGAAAGTGGCAATTATCGGTGCCGGCGGTATCGGCTTCGATGTGGCTGAGTATCTGACTCACGATGGCCCCCACTCTACGGAAGACAAAGTGGTCGCCAGCGATAAAGAGGAGTTCTTCAACGAGTGGGGTGTCGATATTGCCCTGGAAAATCGCTCCGGCTTGAAGCCTCGCGAAGCAGTCAGCACCCCGCGCCAGGTCTACCTGTTACAGCGCAAAACCACCAAGGTCGGTGCCGGCCTGGGCAAAACCACCGGCTGGATTCATCGCGGTAGCCTGCAACACCGCAAGGTAGAGATGATTGCCGGTGCCCTTTACGACAAAATTGACGATAAAGGCCTGCATATCCGCGTTGGCGAAGAAGAAAGAGTACTGGAAGTCGACAATATTATTGTCTGCGCCGGTCAGGAGCCCGCTCGCAAGCTATACGAAGCTCTGCAAGAGCGCGGCGTAACCACCCACCTGATCGGTGGTGCTGACGAAGCCGCAGAGCTCGATGCCAAGCGCGCTATCGACCAGGGCTCACGCCTCGCCGCTGAAATCTAAACTCCCGGCGATCTCTAGATAAAATACCCCCGTCAACTCCCGTTGGCGGGGGTATTTTTTTTACCACTGATTTCTATATCTCCCGCTAGGGTACATTGGCGACCCTGTCCACAACCACGATTCCCTCGGGCTCGGGCCACTCGGGGCGAGACAGATATTCTGTAAGACGATAGAGCGCAAACACAATGCCACACAGCACCATCAACAAACCGTATAGCGCCGGGCCACTCCACCACTGAATAATCACTCCGCCAATTAATGGCGCCATCGACCAACCAATGGCATAAAAGGAAGCCGCTCCAAAGTAAGTGCCGCGCAAATGAGACGGTGCCAGGCGGTCAATTTGAATACTCATGGTGGGAAACAAAATTGCCTCAGCCAGACTCAGAATAAAAGTGGCTCCGAGCCAACCCCAAAACCAATCTACCGGGTTTAACCCATACCAAAGCTGGGACACCGACAAAATACCCAAGCCAATCACAATACGGGTATTAATCGCCAGGGACCCCATTAACTTCATAATAGGGAACTGTAATAACACTATCGTTGCCGCATTGACAAAGATCATACTGGATATCAGTTCCACCAATCGCGGCGCCTCGGCCCGGGTGAGGTATTGCACCAGGCTTGAATCCATATGCGCATAGATAAACAGCGTCAGAATATTCGCAATAATCACCACCAGGAATACCTGATCGCGGCGCAATACCGAAAGTGTATTCCCCAGTGACGCGCCTGCATCTTTTTGTTTATTGGCTAACCGGCCACTCTCGGTTTTGGCAAAGCCCCAAACAAAAGCCAGGGCCAAGAGCGCGTAGCTGAGAGAGGTCAAGCCAAAAGTGGACTGCTGCGCATTCAGCCCGGCCCAGACACCGATAATCGGCCCCAGTGCAGCCCCTACATTAATCAGAAAGTAGCGAAATTGCAGTGCCAGTTCACGGCTGGCCTGGTCGTCAATCAAATCGCCGATCAGGGCACTGGCCGGCGGCTCCCACACGGCGCGGCCGATGGCGCACAGAGTCATCGCACCGATAAACCCTGCCAGGGTCTGTGTTACAGCCAAAAGGGCAAAGGCAGTAACGCTCACTAAACAGCCCAGCAACATCATATTGCGACGCCCATAGCGGTCCGATAGCGCACCGGTAAAAAACCCCAATACGGCAGCGCCAACCGCAGATGCACTCAAGATCAAACCGATTTCAGCGGCATCCAACTGGAACTTTTCAAATAGCAGAATGGCCAGGAATGGCCAGACCATAAAGTAGGTTCCCCGGCTAAAAAAACTGCCAATTAAAATAATCCAAACTAACGGGGGAAAGCTCTTCAAGCTTCTCCACCACTTCCCGCTCATAGTTAACACTCCTATAGATTCACTGCCAATAAAATCGCTAGAGACACCTGCCCCTTACGTTTTAAATTGGCTTTTTCTCAAGAAAAAAGTGACGCAAAGGCCACTCGCTGAGTGCCCGCAGGATATTGCACCGATACAAACCCGGGAGTTTCTTACAGCCAAGGCGCTCCACTTTCCAGAGAGGACGTGTCAGCCGCCCCAGCAAAGGACAGGGCAGATAAATAGCAATTTAAGCTAAGCAAGCTGGAGTTGAGACAAACAACCTGTATTCACCGACAAAAACCCGGGGCAAAAACCCCGGGTTTCCTCGCTGGCAGGGAAAGCTCCTGCCCTATCGCTAAAGAGCCTCACGCAATTATCTAGAGACTCTAAACCTTGGCATTAACCCAAACGGCTAATAGTGGGGCAACAAAGAATAATTTAAGTGTATTGCACAGCAATCATTCTGAACGCGGTTCCCCAATACTATCTGAGAAGGTTTTATTTGAAAACCCAAACAGACAGATAAAATAAAAATATTTACCGCCTACCTATCCCCAGCGCAAGTGGGAAAAAGCAGAATCTTTCCCCGCGTCTATACTCCTTCAGGGAAGGTATCCAAGTCCTTCAGCAGGAAAAACACTGCTACTCTGTTTTAAATTTGAGAGATAAGTTGCGACATGTCCCTATCCAACATGCTCGTTCAGGTGCGCCCTCAAGTAGAGCAAGCACTGGAAAAGTTGCCGCCCCCCTACACCCTATTTTTCTCTATCACTGACGCCAAACAGCGCGCTATTGTCAAACATATAACCGCTCCGGATTTTCAGCAAACCTGGAAAGCTTTAGTGAAAGCGATACAGAGGGCGGAGAAATCCAGCAAGATAAACACTTGCTGGTTGCGGGTGGATTGGGTAACGCAAAAAAGTACCATGACGTTTGCGGGCCTTGAGGAAACACTTAAAGACACTAAAAGGTCTTATTTCCGCTACGGTCTCGCTCTGGATAGTGACTGTGAAATAGCATTTCTGGAGCAAGAGCTCAATGCTAACGCCATGCTCTATGGTGGAAGCCAGATCGACCATGCCGTTATCAACAAGAAAAACTTTATCCGCTACGCCAAGCAGCGCTTCGGTACCAATACAAAATTGGACTTTTCCGAGGATAAACCCGTTATCCTGTTATCGACAGAGGGGCTTTTTTGTGAACCTAAACGCAACCCCATTCGCCTGTATGGCCCGGGCCCCAATACTGGGCGGCGGGTGGTCGACAAGCTGGACAGCGTCAATGTCAGTAAGTTAATTAAAACCAGCAGCCGCTATTTAGGTTCTCAGGTCAAAAAAAGTGGCTCCTTCTACTATGGCTGGCACGCCTGTTTCGACCGGCAAATTAATACTTATAACAACCTGCGCCACGCCAGCAGCACCTACGCCATGATTGAAGCCTGGGAGGTGAGCGGGGACAAGTCGCTTGCGGGGGCCATACTCCGGTCGCTGAAGTATCTGATAACACAGCTTATCAAAACAGTGCGGCTTCCCTCCGGCGCGGTCGCAGCCTTTTTGGTAGAGGCCAATAATGAGATAAAGCTTGGGGGTAACGCCGTATCCCTGCTCGCTCTGGTCAAATACTCCGAGGTCGCCAAGAGCGATAAATATGCCGAGATCATGGAGCAGCTGGCGCTTGGCATCGAGTATATGCAGGACTCAACTAGCGGGCAGTTTTCCCATGTTCTCAACTACCCCGAGCTTACCGTCAAAGATAAGTACCGGGTTATCTATTATGACGGTGAGGCGGCCTTTGGCCTGATACGACTTTACAGCCACAGCAAAGATGACCGCTGGCTAACCTTGGTAGAGAGGGCTTTTAAATACTTTATCCGCGCCAATCACTGGCGCGCGCACGACCACTGGCTGAGCTACTGTGTCAATGAGCTAACGCGCTATCGCCCTAAAGGGGAATATTTCCAATTTGGCATTCGAAACTTTGCTAAATACCTGGATTTTGCCGAAAACAGAATCACCACATTCCCCACCCTACTCGAACTGATGATGGCTGCTGAGAAGATGGTCTCCCGCCTACGGGGCAAGCCTGAGTTTCAGTATTTACTCGATCAAGTGGATTTGGAGCACTTCTACTGCGCCTTACACAAACGCGCAATGTATCTATTAAATGGATACTTTTGGCCAGAATTCGCCATGTATTTCCGCAACCCCAGGCGAATTGTCGGAAGCTTCTTTATCCGGCACCAGGCTTTTAGAGTGCGCATTGATGACGTCGAACACTATCTATCCGGATTTATCGCCTACAGAAAATACCTCCTCAGCCAGAAAAATACCTTATCGGCAACAGCAGAAACAGGCCCTGAACTGGAAAACGAATCCTCTAACAAGCCGTATAAGTCTCTACCGGTATTGGCTTGGGGGGGCGATGTTAACCTATCCTGTAGGCAGCATTACCGCACCGCTCAATTGGGCGCAGACAAGGTACTCGATTCTATCACGGCGTTAAAAAATGCCGACCTCAGTGTCGTTAACCTGGAGTGCGTGGTCGCCACTGAGGGCGAACAGGGAATCAGTAAGGGAGAGGCGGCCCCCTATTACTACCGGGCTCGCCCTGAAATGCTGTCGATTCTGATGGAAGCGGGTATAGATATTGTTGCCACAGCAAATAACCATAGCGGCGACTACGGCCCTACAGCCCTTATGGAGCAACATCGCTGGCTCAACTCAACAGGTATCGGCCACAGCGGATCGGGAGTTAATATCGAAGCGGCCCTAACGCCAATTATTAGATCCGCAGGCCATCTAAATGTTGCCCTGTTCTCTATAGATGCAACCCAACCGCGCTTTGCTGCAGGCCCCAATACACCGGGCTGTGCCCACCTGCCCCTCACAATACCCAATCTCTGGTTTGATAATTTGAAACCCCGTATCGCCGCCGCCAGGGAGAAGGCACAGCTCGTGTTTGTCGCTGTACACTGGGGTAACAACAACGAGCCGGCACCGGGAGAGGATGAAATAGCCACCGGCCATGCCATTATCGATGCTGGTGCCGACGCTGTATTAGGCACCAGCGCGCACAATTTGCAAGGCGTTGAGGTCTATCGAGACAGGCCAATTATCCACGATGCCGGAGATTTACTGTCTGATACTATTCGCCAAGACTTTGCCGACAGCGGTATTTTTCGCCTCCATCTAAGCGAAAAAGGTGTCGAGCAAATCACATTTGTTCCCGTCGGAGTAGGCTTTGGCTTTAGTAAACAATTGAGTGGGGATAGCGCTAAAGAACTCACCCAGCGCTTTAGCGAAGCTTGTTCGGCCCAGGGCACAAAACTCAGCCTAAACCCGGATGCTAGTGGCACTATTGTACTCTCGCCTCCCGGCAGGCAGCAGCGCGAGCTTCCCCCCGTACTCAAAACCCAATACAAACGGGACCCAATCAAGGAGTTGCGGCCGTTAAACCCTGGCTGGACAGTCAATCAGGTTCCTGTAGACGCCCGTATTCCACCGGTTCAATGCGGGCCACTTAAATTGGTAGGGGTCAGATATTACCCCCGCGAGATCAAGTCCAGGCAGATGTTGTGGGTAGAATCCTTCTGGAGCGCCGATAAAAAAGTAACGGAAGATTTCCGACTCGATTTTCGAGCGATTCCCACTCGGCAAACTTCAATGCCCTATTGGGGCAAGTCGATGGATCACGACCCCTGTGACTGGCAGGTACCTACGACCCAGTGGCAACCCGGTGTCATTTACCGGGATCTCTATGGGCTGAGGGCACCGGCTAAAAGTGAACTGCAGCCGGTTCACCTTCATTTGGCGGTCGGGCTAATTTCAAATACCACACAAATCAAGCCAACGCCCGTCGGCGGAATGATTGCTCACTTGAACCTCGCCAAGAAAAAACCTGCAGTCCGTCCTAAGGTACCGGTCTACACAACAGACTTTCCTCCTGTTGCACATCAGAACCACCCAGGACAAACTTGGAATGCCAAGCAAATCGAAGCCATTTCTGGTGGAAAATGGCTGGTAGCCCCCCCGAAAGGCTGGTTCGTGCGCAGTGTTATCTCGGGAAGCAGTTTTATTGAAGAGTCACTTGATCCGATTCTCTTTGTTGCCTGCACCAGCCTCGATCGGGCCTATCATGAACAAAGCACCAAAAAACCGACTAAGCTGTGGGATTTACACCCCAAAATTCCACAGTTTGCCGATCAAATTGCCGGTGTGGTTGTGGCAAAACCCGTGGCTGGACTCCCCAAAGACCTTCCGGTCCTCCTGGTAGCCGACCCTATCAAACTGATCGTCGAGCTGGGACTAGCCGCTAGGCAGCGCTTTAGCGGTGATGTCATTGCTGTCACCGGTAGCGCAGGAAAATCAACCACCGTTAAAATGATCGCGCAGATGCTGGGATCGAAGGAAAAAGTCTTATCCAGTTTGGGAAATTACAACTCTCGGGTCGGCGCCCCCTCAATGATGGCCAGCCTGAATCGGGACCATGAAGCCGCAGTAATAGAAGTAGCGCAAAGCGCCCTGTGGATGAAGCGCGGCCCAATTACCCAACAAATAAAACCAACCGTAGCGCTAATCACCGAAGTGGGGATGTCTCAAACCAGCCACCACGTAAAGTGCCTGGAAGATACCGCCAGGTGGAAATCCCGAATTTACGATGGCCTCAGCGGTCCGGCAATTGCCATTGCCGGCGAACATTTAAAATGTTTTGAGCATGTCCTGGAAAAAGCGCAGCAACATGCAAAAAGAGTCATTGTCTTTGGAGAAAGCAGCAATGCTGAAGTGCGTATTTTACGGGTACGGACAGACGAATCAGGCAGTTGGGTTCAACTGAAATTCCCCAAACGAGAACTGGAATTGCGCGTTCCCGCTCCAAGTACCGGTATGTTACACAATGCAATCGCTTCCATCTGTGCGGTATATGCCCTCGGCCGAGACCTGGATGAAGCGGCATTGCGCCTGCAGGAATTCCAACTGGATGAAGGTCACTTACAGCGCACCAATATAAAAATACAGGGTAAATCCGTCAACCTTATTGATGACAGCTGGAATGCTACGGTCAGCTCAATGCTCAACGCCTTCTCGGTGTTTGCGCAAACAGAGGCTGAGGATA
The DNA here is from genome assembly GCF_052466995.1 of Microbulbifer regidiadema (SeqCode). Taxonomy (NCBI): domain Bacteria; kingdom Pseudomonadati; phylum Pseudomonadota; class Gammaproteobacteria; order Cellvibrionales; family Microbulbiferaceae; genus Microbulbifer; species Microbulbifer regidiadema (SeqCode). Next base: position 1,945,424 of record NZ_CP174297.1, read on the forward strand.
AAGGGCGAAAAATTGCTGTACTGGGCAGAATTGTACACCTGGGCGAGAAGAGCAAAGAGCTCCATGAAAGTCTCGCCGAGCCCCTTATGCAAAGTCGGGTCAACTGGGTAGTCACCCACGGAGAAGAAATGAAATATCTCCGCAAGATACTACCGAAGAAAATACTGGGGCCGCACTTTTCCAAGGCTCAACCCCTGGTAAGTTATTTAGAGGAATTCTGCCAAGACTCAGACCTGATTCTTTTAAAAGGCTCAAGGAGTAACTCAGATTTTGGCTCAATTCCCGCACTATTAGACAAACTCCAAAAGACTGATCAGACTATTGAAACTGATTAAAACCCAAAGTCCAACCATAGTCCCTATCGCCCCACTGGATAGGGACTATATACTTATCAAAACATTAAAACAGAAGGGGCATTTAGAAGGATGAGCATTTTTCCATCATACAAATTGCGTAATAAAAAACACTAGCTCCTCTCTCGCACGGCCTCGCCAACCCTATTTCTGGGCCGCTGAATAATTTTGCGATATCCCCAACTTAAAACTTCACCTCGAACCTGTTCGCGACTAGATTCACCAATACAGCAATCTGCAAATATTCTATAAGAAAAATCAGTAACACAATAATCCTCTTACCAGCACTACCTTTGTATGAATACGACTTAAAGTCTTTTAAGAGAGCGTTAAAAAACGGCAGAAGAAGGACGGCTTTTACATTAACTTCAGAGAGATTGGAAAGTTACAAATGACTATAGGCCCGAAGATCAAAAACGCCTTAAAATCGGACTCCACTCCCGTTGTTGATACACCTGCCGGGCCTATTATTGGAACCATCGACGAAGACACCGGCGTCTACAAATTTCTGGGGATACCATACGCCCAACCTCCCAGCGGAAATTTGCGCTGGCTTCCCCCGCAAAAACTAGAACGCTGGAAATCCCCTTTGCAGGCACACAACTTTGGCTCTCCCGCTGCACAAAATCCATCAACCCTGATAGAGGTGCGTGATCAAAGTGGAAATTTCCCTGAAAAAGAGGAGTGCCTCTATTTAAATATCTTCTCTCCTACAACCTCGCAGAATAATAGATTACCGGTGATGCTTTGGATTCATGGTGGGTCTTTCTACATGGGGTCGGGGTGTCAAGCTATCTATAATGGCCGATACTTAGCGGCCAGTGGTCGGGCTATTGTAGTCACTATTAACTATCGACTGGGCGCACTAGGCTTTTTACGCTTAAAAGATATCAGTGATATCCCTGCCACCGGCAATGAAGGCCTTTTAGATCAAATAGCCGCTCTACAATGGATTCAAGAAAATATTTCTGCCTTTGGTGGGGACCCTCAAAATATCACCCTCTTTGGTGAATCCGCCGGCGCCATGAGTATTGTCTCACTGCTTGAGATGCCACAATATAGAGGGCTTATACGACGCGCAATCGTTCAAAGTGGACACCCCAGAGCCTCACACTCCCCAAAAAGTGCCAATCATTTTGCGCAAAAATTTGTTTATCAGTTTGAGCAAATCTCCCATGGCGCCTCATTAAAGGACTGCTCAGCCAAGCTGTTACTTAAAACCCAAAAGGAAATACTCTCTAACACTACAATGGCCGCCAAATGGGGGCAACTGCCATTTAAACCTGTGGCAGATACAGAGCTCTTCCCCTCAAATAAAAATCCGAATCCTTCGCAAAACCACCCTTTACTACTGGGCAACAACCTGGAAGAGTGGAACCTATTTAGTGTTATAAATCCTGAAATTTTCACCATCAGCTATCGGGAAATCTGCACTCAACTGGAGTGGCTTATTCCCGAATCCGAACTGACTCCTCTGCTCAAGCACTACCATCAATTAGCAAAGACGATGGCAGCCAATCCCTGGCCAGAATGGAGTCGAGCCTGGAACCTGCTGCTCACCGATATGGTATTTACCTTGCCGGGACTGCGCTATCTACAACGGCACCAGGGACAGGCTTTCCACTATCACTTTGCTCAACCTCTTGCCGCACAGCCACTACTGGGAGCCTGCCACGGCATTGAGCTTGGCTATGTATTTGGGACCCATAGCGACCAGTCGCTACAAACCTTGTATGGCAAAGAAGAAAACCCCCACTTATTAAGTGCCACCATGCAGCAGGCCTGGCTGAGTTTTTCTGAAACAGGACAACCCGGAAGGAATTGGCCAGAATTTTCGGGCAAACATAGCAAACGATTTGGCAACCATTCCTCAGCCAGGGCATTTGACTCAGCGGAACTTCTCAGTTTGTGGCAACATATACCCGATGATAGGTTGAATGGTTATCTTTAGGGCCGAATAAATGGCAAGAATTCTTTTAATCAGGCATGGAGAAGCCGCCAAAGGGACATATATCTCTGACCCAACACTCACAGATAGGGGCTATAGACAAGCCAAAGAGCTAGCTCTCAAGCTCTCCACCCTCGATAGAGGGCAATTAATCAGTAGCCCCAAGTTACGGGCCCAGCAAACAGCCGAGCCTCTAGCCGAAGCCTGGAAACAGGAAGTCATTATTGAAAGTACAGTAACAGAGATACCGACACCCAAAGGCATAGCTCAAACACAGCGCCTATCCTGGATACGCACACTCCTTGACGGCAACTGGGACAGCTCTGACAAAACACAAAAGAACTGGCGCGACGGCATTATTAAATACCTGGAAAGTCGCTCTGAAGACACCATTATATTTTGTCACTTTATGGTCATCAATTCAGTGGTAGCTCACCTGCAAAAACAGCAAAAAGTGCGTCAATTTAACCCTGACTATACGTCAATCACAGAAATCCACAATCGGGGCGGGCAGCTACATTTGGTGGCACTGGGAGATGAAAAGAGCAGCGAAATTCTGTAAATATTGGGGCATGTATAACATGCCCCATGTCAATAATCGTGTTACAGCAAACTTTTGCTGACCACCTCAAATAAATCCTTGGACAATTCCCCCGAGTCAGAAACCCTTTGTAGCGCGCCTCTCATTTTTTCAGCCAAATCTCCGGAATATTTCTTCCAGCGTGTAATGGGTATCACTAGCCTTGCCGCTATTTGTGGATTGAGCTTATCCAAAGCGAGAACTTGATCGGCAACAAATTCAAATCCACTGCCATCACTCTTATGGAACTGTTTAAAGTTTCGATTGGCAAATCCACCGATAACAGATCTCACTTTATTAGGATTTTTCATCTCAAAAGCGGGATGCTGCATAAGTGCAATAATATTCTCCAACGTACCGCGCTTGGGGCTGCAACTCTGCTGGCTCAACCACAGCTCAACCACTTGCGTATCAGACTCCCAGCGCTGATAAAATTGGCTGATCGAATCCTCAGCCAATCTATCCTCCCCATAATTAATAATAACAGCAAGAGCGGCTGCGCTATCAGTCATATTCGCGGCCACTTCAAACTGACTCTTTGCCAATTCCAGGGCTTCTTCAGTCTCAGTTACACACATATAAGACAGACAGGTATTTTTAAGGCGCCGCTGAGCAATATCTATAGCATTGGGGCTGTAGGGTTTGCTTAGATTCAGCTCCAAATAACGCTTGCGGAACTCTGCAAATAACTCAACTGCAATGGCCTTACGCACAAACTCTCGAGCGACAATAATTGCTTCGGCATCGACAGCAACAGACTCCTCCGCAACAAATTGCTCACTTGGCAACTGCAAGATTTCCGCAACTAATGCCGGATCGAGGTCCGTATCCTGTAGAACCTCACGGTAGGCATTGATTAAGCTGGGCTGAACTTTCAGCGCTTCACCTTTACGGAAAGCCGCCTGAAGATCGCACAAAGCATTGAGTGCCAAACGCTGGCTTGCATCCCAGCGATTAAAGGTATCAGCATCCTTCCGCATTAAGAATAGAAGCTGCTCATTACTATAGTTGTAACGAACTTTTACCGGGGCAGAAAAGCCTCTCAGCAAGGAGGGCAAAGGTTTCTCTGCAAGTCCGCTAAATTCAAATACCTGCTCTGTCTCTTTAAGCTGCAAGACAATTTCAGTATCCCCCTGCTCATTGAGTGCTAAATCTGTACCATCATTCCCCAGCAGCCCCACTCTGACTGGGATATGGAACGGCAGCTTCTCAGTTTGTCCCGGAGAGGGTAAGCAGGATTGGCGAATAGTCAGCCTATAGATACCTTCAGATTGATCGAAGCTATCTGTCACATCAAGAACCGGTGTACCCGCCTGACTGTACCAACGGCGGAATTGCTGTAGATCAACCTGATTAGCATCCTCCATGGCCTTGACAAAATCTTCACAAGTTACCGCACAGCCATCGTGACGCTCAAAGTAGAGATCGCTGCCTTTACGGAATCCCTCAGCCCCCAATAGGGTATGAATCATCCTGACAACTTCTGCACCCTTTTCATATATCGTCAGAGTGTAGAAATTTGAAATTTCTATATAGGAGTCCGGTCTGATCGGGTGGGCCATAGGGCCGGCATCTTCAGCAAATTGGGTAGTGCGTAATAGCGACACATCCTCAATGCGCTTGACCGCCCGGGAGTTAAGATCTGCGGAAAACTCCGCATCGCGAAATACAGTGAACCCCTCTTTCAGACTTAGCTGAAACCAGTCACGACAAGTGACCCGATTGCCAGACCAGTTGTGAAAGTACTCATGCCCCACAATAGATTCGATTCTCTGAAAAGCAGTATCCGTTGCGGTCTCCGGGCTAGCGAGCACACAGGCTGAATTGAAGATATTTAACCCTTTATTTTCCATAGCCCCCATATTGAAGTGATCAACCGCAACCACCATAAAAATGTCGAGGTCATACTCCCTTCCGTAAACCTCTTCATCCCAGCGCATCGCATTCTTAAGAGAGCGCATAGCGTGATCGCACTTGCCAATATTCTTTGCTTCCGTAAAGATCTGTAACTTTACGTTGCGTCCTGAGGCGGTTGTAAAGCTATCTTCAACCTGCTCCAAGTCCCCGGCCACCAGTGCAAAAAGATAGGCCGGCTTGGCAAAGGGATCTTCCCAGGTGACAAATTGGCGACCATCCTCACTCCTGCCCCGTTCAATTTCGTTGCCATTAGACAGCAATACCGGATGGTCCATCGGGGCTACAATCGTAGTTGTAAATTTGGACATAACATCTGGTCTATCGGGGTAGAAAGTGATTTTTCTAAACCCTTCAGCTTCACATTGGGTGCAATACATATCATTAGAGAGATATAGTCCCTCCAGTGAAGTATTGTCCTCTGGATTAATACGGTTCTGAATTTCCAGAAGAAATTCCGCCTTGCTGACAGGGATCGATAGCCCCTCGGGCAAAACTTGGTAATCTTCCGCAGAAAGCGGCACCCCATCCACAGCAACAGAGAGCAATTCCAATTCAACGCCATCGAGCACTAGCGGGGGCAAACCTGCACCCGCTTGCGGATTCCTGCGTATACTTAAGCGAGACTTTACCAGCGTCGCCTTTGGCTCCAGCTCAAAATGTAACTTGGTAGTATCCACCAGGTAATCTGGTACTTGATAATCTTTGAGGTAAATGGTCTTTGGCTGGCTATCTTTCATTATTGAAACATCCTCAGTCATTCTGTGCCTCTGTAGGGCAGTATGAATTCAATTGTTTGAACTGACACTGTCAGCTCCCAGGTTAATGCGACTTGCTACTGGATCAGAGAGACAGAATACACTGCACTGGAGATGCACTGCGAATACCCCCTGTAAGCTCGCACTCGGCAGCCATACGGCCCCGAGTGCAGGGTGCTTTCCTTCCGCCTTTTAGTATCACCCGGCTAAAAACTGGACTATAGCTGGCCTACACAATTGGCGCTACGCATAAGGGCCAAGGGGCCTCTGGCATATCTATTTCCGCCAGACAGGCAAGGTAACATATACGACCAAAAGCTATTACAGCAAACTCGACAATAGAGCATAGCTATACCAGGTTGGGTGAGCCCTTCTTCGCAGAAGTACAAATTACTCACTATTCACCCTCAGCAGAAGCTTTGAGCGAGCCACTGATAACCGGCAATCAGTATTATTTATCCAGTCTGATAAACTCGACTCTAAGCGATCTTATGGGGCCTCAACTTGGCCGAGAAAGCTTTTCACGAAGAACAATAGATGTAAATTCAAGCTAGCCTCCCACGGGAGTTCTGAGGTTCAGTGTGCGCAAACTCCGTATCAGTATAATGTCTCTGGCTTGCTTATTAGCCGTTCTTATTGCTGCCAGCTGGTGGAAAAAAGATATTGTTATCTCTCAGCTGGTCAATCTCTTCTCCGGTGAGGTCGTTATTCAAGAGCTGACGGGCTTGCGATTGGGCTTCAAACAGGTTTCCATTGAGGAAGTGCGCCTAAAATCCACTGTCAACAGCAACCTACTCCTTGAAGGCGTAACCATTGTATATCCTTTCCATATTATTTATGACCGAGACAACACTCAAAAAGTTGAGCTTTCCATACAAAAGCTAACTCGAAGTATGGACGTTGCAGAGACTTCAAACGAAAGCTCTGCGGATAAACAGCGCCGGGTAAATAATGCAACAAAAAATGTGGGACTATCGTTAAATGCTCTAAACCAAAATTTAACTCGCTTTTTGCCCGGTAAAGTATCAGTTAGGGAGGTCGTGTTCGATGGTCTATTGACCGCAGGCCCCCTGAGCATAGTGCGCAATAATGTCAACATTTACGCTCAAAGCCCTTTCCAACACCCCCAGCTTGGCGAGCTGAACTTAGATTTTCAGGCCGATTTAACCCCATCTGTCATTAAGCTAAATCCAAGAATACTATCGAGCGCTTCAAGAGTTCTGTCTGAAGCCAATATAACACTTAATAAAAAATCGACAGATACATGGGCCATCAATAGTAAAGTCGTATCAGACCTGGAAACGCTAGCCCCGTTTATAGACATCATTAATGCCCAAAACAATAGTAAGTCTAAGCTAACAGCATTTGGTCAAGTGCTAGCAACCGCCACCATGGCCGTACCCGACAACCTGCTGTCGACCCCAAACTACCGCGATATTAGTATTCAAGTTAGCGGACGCGAGTTAAAGGCTTCAACTTCTTACCCACCACTAAAGTCCGAGATAGAAGCCCGTCTATCCACAGACAAGCCTATTGAAATATATGCTAAAACCCTATTTCCATTTAAAGCTCAATCTATCAAAGGCAATGGCCAGCTCGAAATATTCTTAAGAGAAAATGGGGCCAATAGTAGCCCGCTAATTGATATAAAATTTGACTCAAGCACACCGGGAGCAAGCCCCGAACTGGCAATCGAAGGCATCCTCTATCTCAACACTGCAAACACCGTACTTCACTCACCGGAATTTCTCAGACACTTTCCAGCCCTACCGCTAAACATCACGAAAGGGAAAGTCGCATTCCAGGGGCATCTTCAATCGAGCTCGCTTAGCAGTATATCCACCCCAAGGTTAAATCGCTTTCGTCTAGATTTGACATCGAGTGAAACACTTTATCTGGATATTTCACTACCTATATCGCAAGAAGATTCACTACTGCACACTACCGGTTTACACCACAGCCGGGCTCAAGTAAATATTACAGAAGCCATCTCTATCACCGGCGATCTAACTGATTCAAGTCGCAGAGAGATTAAAGTTAGCAAAGGGGCTATAACTGGAAAAATAGAGGCTATTAACACGGAGTCTTCGGCCTTAATAACCGCTAGCGATATCCAGTGCCGCCACGCCAATACCACCAGCTGCCATTTTGAACTAGAGACAAGAGTCCCCAGGTTTATTGATCACACCAAAGAATTAACCGCTACCAATCTTTACTCAAGCGCCAAGGTGCAAATCCTAAGCGATCGTGTAGATAGGAATTTAAAGTTAGAAAACATCAAACTATCTGCCGGGAAAATAGATACTTCGACATTAGAGGTTAGCGATATTACCTTGGAAGCACCATCGGCATACTGTGAAATAGCAGGGCCTCTGACTTGTACCATCCGCACAATAAACAGTCAGCTCGGAACTGTTACTTCAGAACAAGCTTCCCTCTCTGGGACGCTTAACTTTATCGACAGCAAGGTTGCGCTCAACAATGAATCAATAAGCTTCGACAGCGCCTTTGAAACAAGCCACTTAGAGCTAGAGACTCCAGAAAAATACTCTGTTAGCGCTGCGGCCAAAGGCAAATTATCCCTGCAAAACAACCAGCTAGTCAGTCACAGTCAAATTATGGCTGGCCCAGTGGAAATTGAGCTGAACGGCCATTACGACCTGTTAACCTCTTCAGGGAAACTAAAGCTCTCAATTCCCGACGTCACTTTCAATACTGGCAAAACGCTGAGCGAAACGCTTCAGGGCCTCCCTGCCGACATAGTATCTGGCACTCTATCCGCCGGTGGCTCTTTGTCATTCCCCCCCCAGTCTGGGGATAATTTTTACATTAACCTGTTAGATATCGCCGTCATTTATAAAGAGAGTTTTGCCACGGGGATTGTGGGCAAGCTAGAGATAGAAAACAAAGATGGGCACTGGATCACACCAGTGCCCTCTCCCCTATCAATAGCATCCATTAATGCGGGATTACCGCTGGAAAAAATTCAGCTATCGCTACAACTAGATAAACAAAAGGATATTACTCTACAGCAATTTTCTGCTGATTTTTTGCGCGGCAGGGTCACTTCAGAGGCTCTTGTTTGGAATCTCAATCAAGAAAGCCGAAAAAGTACCTTGAGCGCTCAGGGGGTTTCTCTAGAGGCTTTGACTGAAGTAACCCATTCAGAGAATTTTGCAGCCAGCGGACATATCGATCTGACAATCCCCCTGGTGACGGGTGCGGAAGGTATCACCGTAGAGGCGGGCCATCTGCGCGGCGAAGCTCCAGGTGGTCAACTGCGTTACTACGGGGCCTTTTCTCCCCAGATGCTGGCAAGTAACCCACAGCTTAAATTGATAGCCAATGCGCTGGAAGATTATGAGTTCCGCACCCTCGAAGGCAGAGTAGACTACCCCGCCAGTGGGGACCTCCAGCTACAGCTCAAGCTGGTAGGGCGCAGCGATGCCATTGATTCCGACCGGGACCTGGTCATCAACCTTAATCTCGAAAACAATATCCCAGATATGCTGCGCTCACTTCAGGCCAGTCGTGACTTAACCAAAACACTAGAAAAGCAACTGGACCAATAGGTCTGGTGTGGAGTAGCCTTTATTTGCATATATATCCCTACCTGGTTCATCACCGGTTAAGGTTGACCCAATAGAATACTTGTGTCTGCCGCCATCCACTCTCTGGATGAACCAGGCTGGTAACGTAGATTAAAGGACTTCTGATTGCTCTATGCTGCCCCAGAGAGCCGCTATAGGCCCGCAGAGAGATTATGGGGTTAATCAGAGGCTTCTTGATACCCGGGTTCCAAAAAGTAAAAGGGTACCAAAGAGGTACTGTGAGGAGTGTCAAATGAAAGCCAGCCGACTGGTTCCTATAGGGCTGCTATACGCTATGGTTGCTACAGGGTGTACACCTACCGTAGCGGTAAAAGCGCCCAGCGAACCAATTACAGTAAACCTGAATGTAAAAATCGAGCACGAGATTCGGGTCAAGGTCGATAAAGACCTGGACAGCCTATTTGAAGACAAAGAAGGGATTTTCTGAGGAAGCGAGATATGAAGACATTAATCAACGTCTTTTTGACACTGAGCCTGGTCATCGCCCTTCCGGCAATGGCAATTTCCCTGAATGAAGCCAAAAATAAAGGGCTGGTTGGGGAGGCCAATAGTGGCTATATAGCGATTGTAGGTACCAGCTCACCAGAGTTGAAAAAGCTGGTTAAGGAAGTAAATACCAAGCGAAAAGCCGCTTACACCCGAATTGCTGAGCGCAATAAAATTGATATTGCCCAAGTGGCTACACGTGCAGCAGAAAAGCTGGAGGCCCGCCTGTCCCCTGGGGAGTACTACCAGAATAACCGGGGACGCTGGGTGCGAAAATAAGCAGCCCTCTTGCCGGAATCTAGGCTGAACAAAGCTAAATAACAAAACCCCGCAACCAGAAACTGGCTGCGGGGTTTTGTGGAGAGAAAACACTATAAGCCGCCAAACAGGGATTGACCGTCGAGCCCTTGCTTCTCCATTACTTCTCTTAACCGCTTGAGCGCATCCACCTGTATCTGTCTTACCCGCTCCCTGGTGAGGCCGATTTCCCGCCCCACTTCTTCCAGGGTGCTCGCTTCAAAACCACGTAAACCAAACCGCCTGGACACCACCTCGCACTGCTTATCGGGAAGTTCTCCCAACCAGCGGTTGATACTGTCAAACAGGTCACTGTCCTGGAGCAACTCTGCGGGATCGGACTCCTGCTGATCGGGAATGGTATCTACCAGGGTCTTCTCAGAGGAGGGCCCTATGGGGGTATCCACTGAGGTAACCCGCTCGTTGAGTCCGAGCATCCGCTCAACATCTTCGACCGGCTTCTCCAGCAGGTTGGCTATCTCTTCTGCCGAGGGCTCGTGATCCAGCTTCTGGGCCAATTCTCGCGAAGCGCGCAGATAGACATTCAGCTCCTTCACTACATGGATAGGCAGGCGGATAGTTCGGGTCTGGTTCATAATAGCCCGCTCTATCGTCTGACGTATCCACCAGGTAGCGTAGGTGGAAAAGCGAAAGCCTCGCTCTGGATCAAACTTCTCGACTGCTCGAATCAGGCCCAGATTGCCCTCCTCGATCAGGTCCAGCAGCGCCAGGCCTCGACTGACGTAGCGACGAGCAATCTTTACTACCAGGCGAAGATTGCTCTCGATCATTCGTTTTCGCGCCGCAGCATCTCCGCGCAGTGCCTTGCGCGCGTAATACACCTCTTCTTCTGCGGTCAACAGGGGGGAGAATCCGATTTCATTGAGATAGAGCTGAGTAGCGTCGAGATTTTTCTGCAAATGGCCATCGCCATCCAATCTGCAAACCCTACTTTTCTCTGCCTGGGAGGGTGCGGAAGTCTTTTTTGCTGTAGATTTCCGCTTGCGACTAACACCTGCTTCAGTTGAACCTAATTTCTGCTCATCATTTTCAACGTCTAACTCAGGAGGAAAGTCTTCTGCCTGGCCAGTCATAGACTGGTCTTGCCGTTGTGCTTCCATTTCCCCTGCTCCTTGTACTTTGCCAATTTCAGCCGCACGGCATACCCGAACACCGATAACACAACAATCAACGCCTCAGGTATGTGGCGACAGCCACTGAATCGGCTGACCCTGGGATGGCCACGATTACAGTGACTACCTCAAGTGGTATAGTTAAAAGTCCATTTTTATTTGCAGAGCTCCGCTGCCGCCGTGAACTTACGGTAAGTAGGCAAGAGGGTCTACTGGCTGACCGTTTTTACGAATCTCAAAGTGAAGCTTATCGCGGTCGGTACCACTAGAACCCAACTCCGCTATCCTTTGCCCCGCTTTTACCCTGCTGCCCTCCTTTACAAGCAACCGGTGATTGTGTGCATAGGCACTAAGGTAAACCTCATTGTGCTTGACGATCAGCAGCTTTCCATAACCTCTCAAGGCGCTTCCTGCGTAGATCACGGTGCCATCAGCCGCTGCCAGTACAGCCTCTCCCTTTTCTCCCGCGATATCAACTCCCTTGCGCAAGGGGTCTCCAGAGCGAAAGTGACTAATTACTTTCCCCTTGGCGGGCCAGCGCCAGCGAACCGACCCCTTCTGGCTGGATGATGCCGTTTGGCGTTTAACCTTAGGTGTTAAAGATTTTTTAGCAGTGGTCGTTTGTGTCGCTGCCGGCTTCGCCTTCGCAACTGGCGCTTTTTGCTTCTTGGCTGCACTGGTAACACTCTTGCTTGGCGCGGAGCCTGACAGCCTGATTCTCTGCCCCGGATAAATTTTATAGGGAGAGGGAATGCCATTTATCGCCGCCAGCTGGCGAAAATTCTTGCCGTAACGCCAAGCGATAGCATAGAGGGTATCCCCCTTGCTCACCGTGTGGTGGGTAATCTTGATGCCGGGGGGTTGGCGCAGGGAGCTTGATGGGGCCTTGTGGCTGGAACAGGAGGAAAGGGCCTGCATCAGTATGAGCAAGCCTAATATTTTAAACAGCCTCCACAAGCCATGACCCGTTTTAGAGAGCTTGTTCCGCCAATATTGGCGCTCAGAAGCTTGTAAGAAATGACATTTCATTATTCTCTTTTTACATCAGATCACGGCATTTATGGAAAAAGTGTCTAAAGAAAATCTCCAAAAATCCATGTAATCGCTTGATAAAAAGCTGCCATACCGAGATTTTCCAGACCTTATTGCTGTGTGGCGCAAGGCTTTTCTCTATGTCCCCTGCCAAAGAAGTCTACAGCGAGAACCAGGAGTATTGCCACTAGCGCTGCGCCGATAGCGCTGCCCAGATGCGCATTATCACCAGTTTGCTCCAAAAAAGTTAGCGGAGAAGTATTGGATAACAGGGGTGCCAACTTGCTGGAGGCCTCGATTTCCCCTGACGCCGGCAGCTTCCAGGGCCAGATAATCTTTAAGCTCCCGAGCAGAACCCCGGCCAGAAATGCCAGCGTTCGGGCCATATAGTTGCGCATCAACCAGGACAACAAGCGGCTAAAAAGCATCAACCCTATTGCCGCCCCTGCGGCAAAGCACAGCAGGTTTGCGATTTGCAAATTGTGAACTGCGGCCAAAACCTTGGGGTAGATACCGATAAGGAGCAGCAGGAAAGCACCGGAAATCCCCGGCAGGGCCATGGCGCATATGGCCAAAGCACCCGATAAAAACAGCGTTAGGGGGGTTGCCGGTATCTCTGAAGGTCGCATCTCACTCACGGTCACTGCAAGCGCGATACCCAGCACTAGAAATACCAGTACCGATGGCGACCACCGGGGAATATTTCTCACAATGGGAACAATTGAAGCGAGAACCAAACCGAAAAAGAAAGACCACACAACAATGGGATAATTTTGCAGTAAACCGCTAATCAGGTGGGCCAAGCTAAAAACGCTCAACAATACCCCGAGGAAAAGAGAGAGTAGAAAGCTCCCATTGATATAGCGCCAAGTGGATTGAAACCCCTCCTTCCGCCACACTGTAATACAGTGCGGGCCAATTCTACTGAGGGAGTCCAGAAGCTCCTGGTAAATGCCGGTAATAAAGGCAATAGTTCCCCCGGAAACACCGGGCACCACATCCGCAGCCCCCATCGCCATTCCCCGCAGTACCACCCCCGGGTAACGACTTTTTAGAACCTCAGAAAATTTCATCGAACCACACCACTGAGCAAAGGCACAAAGCGCACCGCTTCCAATTTTTCCACATCAAACTTATTACTGTCCTCACGGCGCGTCACCATCGTCAGGTATTGCTGCTCAGCACCCACCGGAATTACCAGAACCCCATTGGGAGCCAGCTGCTCTCGCAGCTCATCGGGAATCATTGCCGGTGCTGCGGCAGCCAGGATTGCATCGTAAGGCCCCTCTTCCTTCCAACCAAAACCCCCACTGCTGAGTTTGTACTCTATATTGCTGTAACCCAGCTCCCCCAAACGCTGACGAGCTGTTTGCAATAGGGGTTGGACACGCTCAACGGAATAAAGTTGTTCCACCAAACGGGCGAGAATGGCTGTCTGATAACCCGAACCGGTACCCACTTCTAAAACTCGCTGTAAAGACTTGGCTCTACTCAGCAAAAGCTCCGTCATACGGGCGACAATATAGGGCTGGGAAATAGTCTGGCCATACCCTATGGGCAGGGCAGTATCTTCGTAGGCTCGAATAGCTAAGGCTTCATCCAAAAAAAGGTGTCGAGGGGTGGATGCCATTACATCCAGTACTTCCTCGTTGGCAATCCCCTCTTCCCGCAAACGCTGGATCAAGCGGTTGCGGGTTCGCTGGGAAGTCATTCCCAGGCCTTCTTGTCTCAAGCGATCCATATTCTTTTTCTTGTCCATGGTTTGTACAACAGCGCCAGTTATCTAAGGAGCCTCTGACTTACAGAGCGGTTCACAAGCAAGGCGCGGCTTCGCAGGAATATCCAGACCTTTCAAGAAGTCGCAACGCGGAGTGTGAATCGCTCTGCAAGCCCCGTAGAGGTATTACGGAGTTGTTCAAAGGCTCCTTAACTTTATGTGCGCTGTTTAACATTGACCAGCTGCGCTATCTCCCGTAGCAAAGCTGTCGCAAAAGTACCCGGGGGCAAGGCAAACTCAACGATTAAATGATCACCTTCCCATTCATAGCGAAACGCCTCCGGGGATAAAATCATGGCCCGTCGCTCCTGACTGAGCCCGCAGTGCTCCAGCCAATTGCACCAGGGCTGCCACGGAGACAACACCTGTGTCTCCAGTTCCCCCTGGGCATCTGTAGCCAGGTTTCTACCCCGCCCCCACAGAGGTCCGGTGGGGTAATCTTCCGGTTCGCCGGCAAGAGGGCCCTGCCAGGTTCCAGCGTTGACGCGTTCAGCGAGAACCTGATTGAACAGCCAGCTGCGAGCAGCGGACATGGCAAAAGCTTTTTCACTCTTGCGACAACGGCCGTCCTCTTCAGCGAGATTTTTCACCAGGCTCAGATTGTTACCATCAATTCCAAAGCGCTGCTCACCGAAGTAATTGGGCACCCCTTCAGGAATCCGCTGAAGCACTTCCTCAGCTTTGTCCCTGTCACCTTCTACATTGCGCAGGCGAATCTTAAAGCGGTTCCCCATATGTTCGCCGCGACGCAGCTTGCGCGGTCCACGAAATGTTTGCAGCAGCGAAATCTCATCGCTGTTAATTTGCGACCAGTCTGCTTCAGGCTTTTGCCCTAGCCATACGCTGAACCACTGAGTAGTCACTGCGTGCCGGTCTTTTAAACCATAAAAACTGACATCGCGGCTCTGCACCCCGGCCAATTTCGCCAGTTCCTTAGCGACCCAGGCAGTATTTGCCCCTCGCTTTTTAATCAGAAAATAAACGTGCTCACCGCTATTATCAGCCGGTGGCATAGCCAATTCATCGACAATAAAATCTTCCGGCTCAGTGCGGAAATCGCCAGAGATTACCGCACCCCCAAGCGCTCGGGGCCAATCCAGATTCCAAACTTCAGACATCTTTGCGCTCTAATAAAACAATCGCTTGCGCGGCGATACCCTCACCGCGACCAGTAAATCCAAGCTTTTCTGTGGTGGTGGCTTTGACACTGACCGCATCGCAATCAACACCACAGTCAGCGGCAATATTGGCTCGCATTCCATCGATATGCGGAGCCATCTTGGGCGCCTGGGCAATCAGGGTCATGTCCGCATTCACCAGGCGATACCCTTTGCTATCGATTAAGCCAACGACATGGCGAAGCAGTTTTCTGCTATCGGCGCCGGCAAATTGCTCGTCGTTATCGGGAAAGTGCTTACCGATATCTCCCAGGGCCAAAGCCCCCAGTAGGGCATCTGCGAGGGCGTGCAATAAAACATCCCCGTCAGAATGGGCTACCAGACCCTGCCCATGGGGGATTTGTACTCCGCCGAGCACTACATGATCGCCGGGGCCAAATGCGTGTACATCAAAGCCCTGGCCTATTCGAAAACTCACTATCGCTTATCCTCAGTGGGGGAGTAGCGCAGACGTAAAATCGTTTCTGCAATTATGATATCGGCGGGGTGCGTCACTTTAATATTGTCACTATCACCCGCAACCAATTGCGGTGAATGGCCAAAAAGTTCCAGGGCACTGGCCTCGTCGGTAACAATCCCGCCCTGCTCCAGAGCCTTGCCGAGGCAGGCGTGCAGAGTACTGAGAGGCGCCCGCTGCGGGGTTTGCGCCAGCCAAATAGTTTCCCGGTCAACGGTCTCTTGCACACAGGCTACGCCATCAACCGGGTGACTGCGTTTTAATGTGTCACTGGCGGGGCGTGCCAAAAGCGCCATCGGCGACACTTCTTCATCGAGCAGAGCGCAGATATCGCGCTCAGACACACAGGGCCGTGCCGCATCGTGAACTAAAACCGGAGTATCACCACTTTCGCGCTCCGCGAGGAAATCCAGTGCCGACAGGACCGAATCCGCCCTCTCTGCGCCACCGGTCACCGTGTGTAGCAGGGGGTGACTCGCTTCTTTCAGGTGGGAGAAGTAACTGTCCTGCGCAGAAATCGATACGACCACACCGGCCAAACCCGGCCAGCCGAGAATATTTTTTAACGTCAGGGATAGCAGTGGTCGTCCGAGCAGCGGCAGGTACTGTTTGGGACGGTCGGCCCCCATACGTTTGCCCACACCGGCAGCGGGTACAATGACCCAATAATCCTTAATCAATTTTCAGCCTCTTCCTTATCCAGGAAGATAAACAGTGTTTCCCCTTCCTTGATCAGTCCCAAGTCATAACGGGCTTTGGCTTCCACACCATCGGTGCCAACTTTCAAACTGCGAACTTCCCTAAACAGTTGACGATTTTCCCGCACCAGCGCGATATTTTTTTCTTGCTGTTGGGCTAATTGATGCTTGAGACGGGTAACTTCGGCGAGACTACCTTCACCAACCCAAAGTCGATACTGGGTGGCGAGGAGCATAGTGGTGAGTATTGCCAGCAGCCATTTCATACGAGATTACGATATTTCGCTTGTTCGTATTAATAGTACTACAAAGAGGGGCTGGCCCCTCCTTGTAGTGCTTGCACGCTAATTCAAATAATGGATTACTTGAATTCAGCGCGGCCGCGATAAGGCGCGGAACCATTCAGTTCGGCTTCGATGCGCAGCAGGCGGTTGTACTTGGCTACGCGGTCAGAGCGGCAGAGGGAGCCGGTCTTGATTTGACCTGCGGCAGTAGCAACTGCCAGATCTGCGATAGTGGTGTCTTCAGTCTCACCGGAGCGGTGGGAGATCACAGCGGTATAGCCGGCATCTTTAGCCATTTTGATCGCGTCCAGAGTCTCGGACAGGGAGCCGATCTGGTTGAACTTGATCAAGATAGAGTTACCGACACCTTTTTCGATACCTTCTTTCAGGATTTTGGTGTTGGTTACGAACAGGTCGTCACCTACCAGCTGTACTTTGTCACCAATCTTGTCGGTGAGAATTTTCCAGCCGTCCCAATCGCTCTCGTCCATACCGTCTTCGATAGACAGGATCGGGTAGTTGGCGGACAGCTCGGCCAGATAGCTGGCAAAACCTTCGCTATCGAACTGCTTGCCTTCGCCAGACAGGTCGTACTTGTCATCTTTGTAGAACTCGGAAGAAGCGCAGTCCAGAGCCAGGGTAATGTCATCACCCAGGGTGTAACCGGCCTTTTCTACCGCCTCGGCAATCACTTTCAGTGCCGCTTCGTTGGAGGGCAGGTTCGGAGCGAAGCCACCTTCATCGCCAACCGCAGTGTTCAGGCTGTTGCTGGACAGTACTTTTTTCAGCGCGTGGAAAATTTCAGCACCCTGGCGCAGAGCTTCGGCAAAAGACTCAGCTTTAACCGGCTGTACCATAAATTCCTGGATATCCACATTGTTATCGGCGTGCTCGCCACCATTGAGGATATTCATCATTGGCACCGGCATGGAGTACTCGCCCGGAGTGCCGTTTACCTCAGCAATGTGCTGGTACAGTGGGATTTTTTTGGAAGCGGCAGCTGCTTTAGCGGCGGCCAGGGAAACGGCCAAAATAGCGTTGGCGCCCAGATTGGCTTTGTTTTCAGTGCCGTCGGCATCGATCATCGCCTTGTCCAGGGCGCGCTGATCGGTAGCGTCCATACCTTTGAGCAGGTCGGCGATAGTGGTATTGATATTTTCAACCGCTTTCAGGACACCCTTGCCCAGGTAACGGCTTTTATCGCCATCGCGAAGTTCCAGCGCTTCACGAGAGCCAGTAGAGGCACCGGAGGGCGCGCAGGCAGAGCCAATAGATCCATCCTCCAGAATCACATCGGCCTCAACGGTTGGGTTACCGCGAGAATCCAGTACTTCAAAGGCTTTAACAGCGACAATCTTGCTCATTTACAATGGGCTCCGTATTGGTACTTACTGAAAGTAGGTAATTGGTCAATCAGACGTTATGCACTTTTTTCTACCGCGCTCAGTTAAATCACTGAGGGGGAAAGTGCCGCGCGCCCAGTCAGGGCGCGCAAAGGTCTCTCTTTTTTATTTCGTATCCAGCGGCTCAAAACCTTTGATCAGGTCATCTACCGCTTTCATTTGCGCCAGGAACGGCTCCAGCTTTTCCAGGGGCAGTGCACTGGGGCCATCACACAGCGCCTTGTCTGGATTCGGGTGCGCTTCCAGGAACAGGCCGGCAATGCCGATCGCCAAACCTGCGCGGCCCAGCTCAGTAACCTGTGCACGGCGGCCACCAGAGGCTGCACCGGAGGGATCGCGCATTTGCAGTGAATGGGTGACATCAAAAATCAGCGGCGCACCGCCGGAGGCATTGATCATGGTGCTAAAGCCCAGCATATCGACAACCAGGTTGTCGTAGCCAAAGCAGGCTCCGCGCTCACACAAAAGAATCTTTTCGTTGCCGCACTCAGCAAATTTCTCCACCACATTTTTTACTTGCGGCGGGCTCATAAACTGGGGCTTTTTGACGTTGATCACTGCGCCCGTCGCCGCCATAGCAGCGACCAGATCAGTCTGGCGGGCCAGGAAGGCCGGCAGCTGAATAATATCCACGACCTCGGCAACCGGAGCGGCCTGGTGTATTTCGTGGACATCGGTAATCAGGGGAACCTTAAAAGTGTCTTTGATTTCCTGAAAAATCTTCAGGCCTTCTTCCATTCCCGGTCCGCGATAGGAATTGATGGAAGAGCGATTAGCCTTGTCAAAAGACGCTTTAAAAATATAGGGAATACCCAGTTTTTCGGTGACTGTCACATAGTGCTCGGCCACCTGCATCGCCAGGTCGCGGGACTCCAGTACATTCATACCGCCAAACAGCACAAAAGGCTTATCGTTGGCGACCTGGACATTTCCGACTTCAATTGTTTTCACAGCTTACTCCCTGTTATCTCCGCCTCAACTAACTTAGAGCTGAGGCGGAATTATTTTTTAGCCCTGGTTTTCACGCTGCTTCATTGCGGCGGCAACAAAGCTTTCGAACAGCGGGTGGCCGTCGCGCGGCGTTGACGTAAATTCCGGGTGGAACTGACAGGCAACGAACCAGGGGTGGTTCGGCAATTCAACCATTTCTACCAGGGTATCGTCTGCTGACCAGCCGCCAATTTTCAAACCGGCTTGTTGCAGGCGATCAACGTAGTTGTTGTTCACTTCGTAGCGGTGGCGGTGGCGCTCTACAATGACGTCTGCGCCGTAGATATCGCGAGCCTTGGTGTCTTTCGCCAAGCGACACTCCTGGCCGCCCAAGCGCATGGTGCCACCCAGGTCGGACTGCTCGTCGCGCTTCTCGATATTGCCTTCGCTATCGATCCACTCAGTAATCAGGCCGATAACAGGGTGCGGGGTTTTAGTATTGAATTCAGTACTGTTGGCACCTTCGAGGCCGAGCACATTGCGCGCGAACTCGATAACCACAGACTGTAAACCGAGGCAAATGCCCAGGTAAGGAATATTGTTTTCGCGAGCGTAACGAACAGATTCAAGCTTGCCCTCTAAACCGCGCTCACCAAATCCACCGGGAACCAGGATTGCATCGGCATCCTTGATCAGGTCAATGCCGTTCTCACCTTCAACGTCTTCAGCGTTGATAAAGTCGATATCCACTTTGCAGCGATGCTTGATACCCGCATGGGTCAGGGACTCGATCAGGGACTTATAGGCATCCAGCAACTCCATGTATTTGCCAACCATGGCAATTTTCACTTCGTGCTGAGGATTCAGCTTGCCATCGACCACTTCATCCCACTCGGACAAATCGGGCGCCTGGCATTCCAGCTGCAGTTTTTCCACAACGATATCGTCGAGGCCGTAACTGTGCAGAAGACGCGGTACGCCGTAGATGGTCTTGGCATCGGGCAGCGGTACAACAGCGCGCTCTTCAACATTGGTGAACAGTGCGATCTTGCGGCGGGAGTCCTCATCGATCTCACGCTCGGAACGGCACAGCAGGATATCCGGCTGCAAGCCGATAGAACGCAACTCTTTAACAGAGTGCTGAGTCGGCTTGGTCTTGGTTTCACCAGCAGTGGCAAGGAAAGGCACATAGCTCAGGTGGATCAACAGGGCGCGGTTGGTGCCCATTTCCACACGCAGCTGACGCACAGATTCCAGGAACGGTTGGGATTCGATATCACCTACGGTGCCACCGATTTCAACAATAGCGACGTCGACATCGCGGCCACCTTCTACAACGCGGCGTTTGATTTCGTCGGTAATATGGGGGATCACCTGTACGGTGCCACCCAGGTAGTCACCACGACGCTCTTTGCGCAGTACGGTCTCGTACACGCGGCCGGTGGTGAAGTTGTTACGCTTGGACATCCGGGTACGGATAAAGCGTTCGTAGTGACCCAGATCCAGGTCAGTCTCGGCACCATCCTCGGTGACATACACCTCGCCGTGCTGGAAGGGACTCATGGTACCCGGGTCTACGTTGATGTAGGGGTCCAGTTTGAGGATGGTAACCTTGAGGCCACGGGCCTCGAGAATGGCGGCCAGAGAGGCGGAGGCGATACCTTTCCCCAACGAGGAAACCACGCCACCAGTTACAAAAATATAGCGCGTCATGCAAAACCTTGGTCAGTTGAGCGCTCGATGAATGTCGAGCTTACAGGGCTGGCCCGGGCGGATAATCCAGCTTCTCCCGGTGCCTTTGAGACGGGGCGCCAGGGTAGCAGAAAGCCCCCCAACACTCAATCGAAAAACCGCCAGCTGGGCGGTTTGTCCGGGATGGCGCGGCTTGCCTTACACGAAAAGAGCCCCGCGACAGCCACCAAATTCCCCTCCAAGAATACTAGTGGAACACGGTCCCTGAGCCAGGGCTCAAGAGCCCACTCCTGCAAAAGCTTCTTGAGTGTCTGTGACTTTGGGCGGCTTATTGGGTGGGCGCGCTCCCCTCCCCGGCGATAACAAACTTTATAGTCAGCCTGCGGCCAACCCGCTGGCGACTGAAGGACGCTGCCCCCGGGCAGCGGCAGATCGGCGCGGCCATCCCAGTGCCAGCAGTTATCGGTACCACTGGCGACCGGCGCCAGCTCAGGTGTCAGATAGAGGCGATTGCGAAAACGCCGCACCACGCGCCCACCCAAGTTGACCTCAAGCTGCGCATCCTCCGCCGCACAGGCCACTTGGCAGAGCGCCTGCTTTAGTAAATTAGACTCCGGCGACCGCCCCCCCTGACGCAGCACCCAGTGTCGCATCAGATTTTTACGGCGCCCCTCACTGAGGCTAAAAAAGTGTGGCAGGGCCAGACTTTCACCGAAACGCTCTTCCCTTAAGCTCGCCGCCACAAGGTCAGTAAGCGCCAACTCCGACAGCAGCTCTGCCGACTCCCTCAGATTCTCCGCTGCCCGCGCAACCTGGCGACTCACCCCCCAGCGCTGATTGAGTAGCGGCATCACTCGATGCCGTAAAAAATTGCGCTCCAGAGCTTCATCCGCATTGCTATCATCCTCAATCCAATCGAGGCCGTGCATCTCCGCCCACTGCTCCAACTCTGCTCGCCCAACCTTGAGCAGGGGCCGCAGCAAGTGTTTGTCACGCCCGATAAGACGGCTCTCTGACATACTGGCCAACCCCAGTACACCCGCGCCCCGCATCAGGCGCAGCAGGAAAGTCTCCGCCTGATCATCCGCATGATGGCCGAGCAGAATTTGATCCCCTGCAGACATCGCCTGGTCAAAGGCTCGGTACCTGGCGCGGCGGGCACCCTGCTCCAAACCGCCATCTTTGCGATCAACCTCGACCTGAATTGCAGTAAAGGGTACCGCCAGACTTTCGGCAAACGCCTTGCAGTGAGCCCGCCAGACCTCCGCATTGGCATTTAGGCCGTGATGAATATGCAGTGCGCGCACGGGGATCTGGCAGCTAGCCAGGAGATGTAAGAGCACCGTGGAGTCCAGCCCACCTGAAAATCCCACCCAGCGCTGCCCCCTGAGCGGGTGAGATTGCAGCGCACTTTTTAACAGGGTGGGGAGTTTTGCGGTGGGGCTTACATTTTTCACAGGGCATCGGACAAGATCTGAGTTTCCGCCAGTATACCTCTTATCACTAAAGAGGCAGATAAACCGCCACCCCTAGCACTTGCGCACCGACTTGCTCGCGCAGACACAGCCTCAGGCTTTGATGCCGAAAAAAGAGTCAGGCTTATTTGTCGGCGTATATATTTTTAATCGCCCAGAGACATCAAATAATATTGAAATCAAACCCAAGTGCTTCTTGCAGCAATAACCCTGTGGCAAGCAGCGCCCAGGAAGCAAATAGCACTCAATAAAATTTCGGCTGAGAAAATCTCCTACAGGAAATTAGCGGGGCGAAATAAATAGCGGAGATAAAATAGAAGCGCCAGGTAGGCAAAGAAATGCCAACGGGAAAGAACATCTCGTTGGCACTGTTCCTGTGAGAACAAATTGTTTCAGCCTCCAACCGGCATCAAGCGTGATTGACGCCGGCTGGTGGCCCAGGTAATTACCCCTGTTATAACTTAGCCGTCACAACGAATATCAGCAGAAACTCCCGCCTCTGGGGTCAGCTTAACGTTGGCAACTGCAATGGCCATTGGCGCCTCACTCTCCAGACCGAAGGCACTAAACACCTTGCCAAAATCCGCACCCGCTTTTGCGAAGCACTGCAAGTCTACAGAAATCCGGGTCCAGCTCTTCTGCTCCATGGATTTCAGTGCGGACTCCAGCGGCACCTTGGCAGAACAACCATCACCACAGTTCATCGTGGCCAGTACTGGCTTTTCAACCGGCTGGTCGACACGGATATTCAGGGTCAGCGCAGACTTCTCTTCCAGGTAGACATTCAGGTCTTGCATATATTCAGCCGACAGCTGAACCGCACCGGAACGCAGACCTTTCCAGGTGATCAGGCGAGCATCTTCCTGGGAAGACATATCGATAGAGCTGACAGTGATATTCTCATCTTCTCCGCTCACCGCGTAGTTGCCGTGTACAGAGACAGCCTCAGACCCGGCTTCAGCGATATTCAGCACCCAGGGAGCCTGCGGGCGGGAGACCAGCAACCAGGCTTCTTCCAGGCCACCACCGGCATGGGATTCGCTGGTTTCCGGCAGCTCGCTGCTCACCAGGGACTCCTGCTCGGCAGCCAGGCCATAACCCAGCTCAAACAGTGGCTCGTAATTGTCGTGGTATGGATTCAGGACATTCTGATAGCTGTGCATCGGCCAGCTAAATGGCAGCTTGCCGGTAAAGTCGTAACGGGCTTCCCCATCAGCGCCTTTAATCAGCACATCCGCAACACCCGCCCCTTCAGAGCCAGGCAGCCAGGCGGCGACAAAGGCATCGGATGCATTCAATTCACTGTTAATCCAGAGGGGACGGCCGGACAGGAAAACACTCACTACCGGAACACCCTGCTCACGCAGTTTTTTCAGCAACGCCAAATCCTTCTTGTTACCGCGCTGGTATTCCAGGTTGGTAATATCGCCGTGCCACTCTGCATAGGGCTCTTCGCCAAATACAACAACAGCAACCTTGGGTGCCTTGCCATTGGCAAAAGTGGACTCCGAGAAGCTGCCATCCGCACTCAACACCGCTTCACCGCCAGCGGCTTTAACCGCCGATGAAATACCTTCAAAGATAGAAGTCGCGCCGGGGAAGTCTGCGCGGGTATTACCGGTACCCTGCCAGGAAATTGTCCAGCCACCGCTCTGCTTGGGCAGGTTGTCCGCACCGTCACCGGCAACCAGGATATTCTGGTCCGCAGCCAATGGCAGCAGCTTGTCGTTGTTTTTCAGCAACACCAGGGATTTGCGTACCGCTTCACGGGCGAGGGCGCGGTGCTCCGGGTTACCCAGGATGCCATCCTTACCTGCCAGGGGCATATTGCGATCAAACAGACCCGCACGAATTTTTACTCGCAGGATACGGCGAACAGCATCATCGATACGCTCTGCACCGATTTCACCGCTCTTGGCCTGGGCCAGGGTGTTGTTGTACAGCGCTTTCCAGTCCGCCGGCACCATAAACATATCGAGACCGGCATTAATCGCCGCCGCACAACTCTCTACAGTGCAACCGGGCACGAAACCGTGACCATTCCAGTCGCCCACAACGAAGCCATCGAAGCCGAGGCGCTCTTTCAAAACGGTGGTCAGCAGGTATTTGTGGCCGTGGAGCTTGTCACCGTTCCAGCTATTGAAAGAAGCCATAACGGTCTGTACCCCCGCCGGCAGAGCCGTCAGGTAACCCGCCGCATGGACCTCTGCCAGTTCTTTTTCCGGAACCGCGTTGTCACCTCGGTCGATACCGCGTGTCGTACCGCCGTCACCGACAAAGTGCTTGGCAGTGGCCACCAGGTTTTCACCGCGCAGGAATTCAGCGCTGGATTTTTCACCCTGGAGCCCCTTCACCATTGCCTCGGCATAATCCGCAACAATCTTGGGATCTTCGGAATAGCTCTCGTAGGTGCGGCCCCAGCGGTCATCGCGAACTACCGCGACGGTGGGAGCGAAAGTCCAGTCGATACCGGTCACTGCCACTTCGCGGGCGGTAGCGCTGCCAATACGCTCGATCAGCTCCGGGTCCTGGGCGGCGCCCAGGCCAATATTGTGCGGGAACAGGGTCGCACCGATCACATTGTTGTGGCCGTGAACCGCATCGGAACCCCAGATCAGCGGAATCGCAACACCGCCATCGGAAGTATCCATAGAAGCCTTAAAGAAGGCATCGGAAAGCGCGAGCCAGTCTTGCGGCGTGGCAAACTTATCGTTGTTCGGGAAGGCGCCACCGCCGTTCAATACGGAACCCAGGTGATAGGTCTTCACATCTTCAGGGGTAACGCTGCGGATTTCCGCCTGGATCATCTGCCCCACTTTCTCTTCCAGAGACATGCGGGACATGATTTCAGTGATTTGGGCTTCCAGCTTTTCATCGCGCGGTAAGGCTGGCTTTAGTTCAGGCCAGTTGTCGATACCCTCGGCGGCACTGGTGCCAGTGCCAGCCTGCGCTTTATCGGCTTTTGGCTCAGTTTGTTGACTCTCGGAATGGCACCCGGCGAGCACAGAGGCACAGAGCACAAAGCCCAGCGAAAATCGCTTACTAAAATTCACGAATAACTCCCAAAATTATTCCACGCTTGTTAACCGGCTCTACGGGCAACACCGGGCAAACCCTCGGGGAAAACTCTCCCAAAGCTGTGCATCCAGCGCGACCAACTATCGCCATATTTATTATGCCGCGCATCAACTGCCCTGACAGGCCCACACGGTCTGCTTCCACTGAACTGAAATATTGAGGGTTACCCCAAGCTCCAGCCATTATTGGAATCAAGCTCTAGCAGTGCCACATCAGCAAATAGCCATAAAACTAACTTGCGGCTATTCTGTGGGCACAGTTCGCAATGGCAACAAATTGCAGCACTTGCTTCTACAGGCCAAGAGAAATCCGATGGGCCGGCCCAAATCGCAGACAAGGCGGAAGGGGAAAAGAGCGCTCTACTCCACCGCGCTACCGCGCAGAGTTCGCGAAAAAGCACCGTAGTAAACGATGTAGCAATAGCAAACCAGGGGCACCAAAAATGAATACTGGATGCCGGCACTATCCGCCAGCACGCCCTGGAGCAGAGGAATAATTGCACCGCCGACAATGGCCATACACAGGACACCGCTCCCCTGGCTGGTATGCCTGCCCAGCCCGCGCAGGGCCAGACTAAATATGGTCGGGAACATAATCGAATTGCACAGCCCCACCGCAACAATGGACCAGACCGCAATTGGACCAGAAGTCATCATCGCAACGGCAATAAGTACCACCGAGCCCAGGCCACACACCGCCAGCGTTTTCCCCGCTGAGACACAGCGCAGCAAAAAGGCCCCGGCAAAGCGCCCGATCATCGCCCCGCCCCAGTAGTAGGAGACGTATTTTGATGCCTCAAAAGGGGCCATCCGCGCCACTGAAGGCTCGCCGAAGAAACTGACCAGGAAGCTGCCAATAGCCACCTCTGCGCCCACATAGGCAAAAATACCCACAGCCCCCAGAGTCAAGCGGGGGAAACGCCACAGGGAAAATACATCGTGACCACTCGCGCCCCCCTGCTGGTGCTCGGGAACCGCCGGCAGCCTGATCCAGGAGAAGAAAGCCACCATCACCAAGAGAAGTACTGACAGCCAGAAATAAGGGGTCTCTACCAACGCCGCTTCGCGGGCCCTAAATTCGATGATACTCGCCGCCGTATCCGGATCTGCTGCAACGGTGAGCCCGGCAAAGAAGACTGCGCCGCCAATCACCGGTGCCAGCGTGGTGCCCAGAGAGTTAAAAGCCTGGGTGAGATTGAGCCGGCTGGGGGCTGTGCGGGCACTGCCCAGCCCAATAACGTAGGGGTTCGCGGAGACTTGCAGCAGGGTAATACCGGAGGCGAGAACAAACAGGCCCAGTAAAAAGACTTCATAGATTTGCAAGCGGGCAGCGGGAATAAAGACCAGACAACCCGCACAGGCCACCAACAGCCCCAATACCAACCCAAGCTGGTAGCCAACCCGCCTTAACAGCATGCCCGCCGGCACAGACACGAGGAAATAGGCGGCAAAAAAGTAAAACTGCACCAAGACCGCCTTGGTGTAGCTCAGCTCAAAAACGTTTTTCAAGTGCGGCACCAGCACATCGTTTAGGCCGGTAATAAATCCCCAGATCAGGAACAGGGACGTAAGTGCAATTAAATTGATATGGCGCGGCGCAACGCCGGCCGCTGCTCCGGCGCGGGCATCAGTATCATATTTAGCCATCTCGCTCGAGGAAAACCCCGATTCCGGCAACATCTGGCTCATCGGAAACCGATCCCCAAAACTAAACTATTTCTAACCAGTGGCTATTACATTCACCCGGGATTTGTACGCCACCACATACTTACTCAGCAGAAGTCTGTTTCACTCCCGCGATTGTGGGCACATCAACACATCAAATAGGCATCGGGCACTGTATATTTTTACCACAATTAACGACAACTACCTATCTGCCCTGCCAAATTCCAAATTACTGTCATTGACCAGATAGACAACCTAATAGTATCCAACCGAACAAACAGAAGTACCACTGAAATTTGATATCGTAGAAAGCCAGGCCGATTAAATCGCCCTTAAAAAAGAGGGGGGAGTTGTCTTCTGAATCGAGATTGCCGAAAATTACTCGACTATTCACCCCGGAATCAGATAAAAAGGACTTTCCCAGGGGTAAGCCGGATGTATGGCGCTCTCCCCTCTGGCGGGTCACGTTTCAGCAGGGTAATATTTCGCGGATAATAATGAACGCGACGATGAGCGTCTATCCCGTCCTTTTCACAATACCAAATATGCGGGACACCATGCAGTACTCGACCCGTCTAGACACGAGACAGAACACTGAAATTCAGTCTACCCGCTGGTTTTGGAAACTACAGCTGGTCAGCTGGATTGGCATACTGCTGGTCACTTTTCTCTCCCTGACACTGTGGCACTCCCCTACCGAGTGGCCCCACTTCGAGCCAGTCAACACCCTGTTCCAGTGTGCTATTGCATTTTTGCTATCCCTGTTTTTAAAACCGATTTTTGATGTTGCCTGGGAGTCGGAGCTTGCCTTCCGCACCGTTATTTACCTGTTGGCGGTCGCGGTTATCTCGGGAATATGGACGCTAGTTCGCATGGAGGCCTATATACGCCTCAGCGGCGAACACTCAATCTGGTCCGAATTCGGCGGCTGGTATTACGCCTCTCTATTTGTATTTTTATTCTGGAGTGCCCTGTACTGCGGGGTAAAATATCACTTCCTATTGAATATAGAACACAAAAAAATGCTAGAGGTCGCGGCGGTACACGAACGGGAGCAGCTCCGCAGACTTCAGGCTGAGGCTATTGCCAATGAAGCGCAGCTCAAAATGCTGCGCTACCAGCTCAACCCACATTTTCTATTCAATACACTCAACTCCATTAACGCGCTAATTCGCTTTCAGCAAGCCGACGAAGCGCGGGAAATGGTTGTGCGCCTCAGCGACTTCTTAAGGCTCTCACTCAAGGAAGACCCGATGCAGAAAGTTGAGCTTGAGCGCGAGATCGAAGCGGTACTGCTCTACCTGGAGATCGAGAAAACCCGCTTTGCCGACAGGCTGTCTGTCGAGCTATCGATCGATGAAACCGTGCGCCGCGCACAAGTGCCCAGCATGTTGCTGCAACCACTGGTAGAAAACTCAGTGAAATATGCCATAGCCCCCAATGAAATGGGGGGCACTATCGGTATTTATGCACACAGCACCGATCATCGCCTGATACTGGAGGTCTGCGACACCGGCTGCCCAGACCAGTTGACGAGCGATTGTGACCCGGAAGCCTCCTCAACGGGGGTGGGCCTCAAAAATGTGCGCGAACGCTTATCCACGCTCTATCCGCAAGATTTTAAGATAGAGCAAAACCAAAATTCTGATGGCGGAATGCAAGTACTTATTAATATTCCACTGGAACTGTCCAATCAAACCACCCACCTGACACAGGGAGAAGTTCAATGAGCAAGCTCAGCGTCGTACTGGTGGACGACGAACCCCTGGCCTTACGGCTGCTAAAAAGTATGCTCGAAGAACGCAAGGATCTGGATATCCTCGCCTGCTGTCGCAATGGCCGGGAAGCGGTTCAGGCCGTCTCGGAGCACAGCCCGGACCTTCTTATTCTCGATGTGCAAATGCCGGGTATGAATGGCTTCGATGTGGTGCGCAACCTACAGGCCGACACCATGCCCCTGGTGATCTTCGCCACAGCTTACGACCAATACGCCCTCAAGGCATTTGAGGTCCACGCGGTTGACTATGTACTCAAACCCCTGGACCCGCGCCGGCTGGACACCGCCCTGGAGCGGGCGCAACAACGCCAGGCGCAGCTGTTGTCCAAGGGCGAAGACGGTCATCAGGAAGAAAAAAACCGCCTGCTGCGCTCCTTCGAAAACAGTGCCAAGCCAACCCCAAGCGGCGACAGCAGCGCCCCTGTGACCAATCAGCGCCTCGCCATTAAAGACCGGGGCAGTATTACCATGGTCAACCAGCCGGATATCGAGTGGATCGATGCCGCCGGGGACTATATGTGCGTACATGCCAAAGGGGAAACCCATGTTATGCGCAGCACCATTAAAGATCTGCAAAAACAGCTCTGCCCGGACACCTTTAAACGCATCCACAGATCCACACTGGTCAACCTGAACTTTATTGTCCATATCAAAGTTCTGACCAAAGGCGAGTACTTCCTCACCCTGAGCAGCGGTGCAAAGCTGAAAGTCAGCCGCAATTACCGCCTGCCGATTAAAGAGTTTCTCGACACCAATAAGCAATCCGACTTGACCGCCCCCCAAGCCTCCTAACCCTTCTAATACTGGCAGGGATCGCCAGTACCTCCTCTCCCTACACCCCAGCAAGCTGGCCCTTTTCTTGCGGGCATAAAAAAGCCGGCATAAAAATGCCGGCAAACGAGCTCAGAAGAGAAGATGAGAAAACTTAAGCGCGCTTATCTGTACGGTGTCCTGCGAGACCGTAGTAGAGAATATAGAGGTAGCAGAAGATCGGCAGAACGAACGCCAACTGGATACCAATTTGGTCAGCCAAGAGGCCCTGCAACAGCGGCACAATGGCACCGCCCACAATGGCTAGGCATAAGATTCCGGAACCCTGACTGGTTGAGCGGCCCAGCTTGGCCAGCGCCAAACTAAAGATAGTCGGGAACATAATCGAGTTGCACAGGCCCACCGCCAGCACCGCCCACATCGCCAGGTAGCCGCTACCCATAACGGTAATCAGCAGCAGAACACAGGAGCCGATAGAGCAGATTGCGAGCACCTTGCCGGCAGAAATAAAGCGCATGACCAAGGCGCCAGCAAAACGACCGACCATTGCGCCCCCCCAATACAGGGAGATATAGAAGGCAGCTTCAGACTCCTCCAAACCGGCGATGGAATCTTCCGCGATAAAGTTCACCAGGAAGCTGCCGATAGAAACCTCGGCACCTACGTAGACAAAAATAGCGATTGCGCCCAACACCAAGTGGCGGTGGCTCCAGGCGGAAGCGGCTTCAGTGTTGGCAACAGACTCAGAAGTTGCACTGCTGACAATTGCCGGCAAATTCAAAAAAGCGAAAACGATAGCCAGGACCGCCAGCGCAGAGGCCAGGATCAGGTAAGGCACTTCAATCACGGCGGCACTGGCAGCACCCGCTGCAACGCCGGCAGCAGGTAAAATCAGCAATGCGCCAAATTGCGGGGCGATAGTGGTGCCCAGGGAGTTAAAGCCTTGGGTCAGGGTCAGGCGACTGGGCGCCGTGCGCTCATCACCCAACGCAGTCACATAGGGATTGGCGGAGACCTGCAAAATAGTAATACCAGAAGCCAAAATAAATAGGGCACCGAGAAACAGTGCGTAGACTTCCATTCTTTCTGCGGGAATAAACAACAGGCAGCCCACTACCGCAATGCTCAGGCCAGTCACAATCCCTTTCTGGTAACCAATTTTACTGACCAGGGCGCCGGCGGGCAGAGAAACGAGAAAATAGGCACCGAAAAAGCAGAACTGTACCAGCATTGCCTGGGCATAGTTCAGGTCGAAAATCCCTTTCAAGTAGGGGATCAAAATATCGTTCAGACAGGTGATAAAGCCCCACATAAAAAATAGTGAGGTCAGCGCCACCAGGGCAAATCTGTGCCCCGACTGGTCACCGGTCGGTATCTGGGCAGCATCCGTTGCTGTATTACTCTGCATTATTGCCATAATTATTAATCCTGAGACTTCAACTCACCGGCGGATATTTTTATCCGGGCAAGCCTATGCCTATTGCACCAATCTTTATTGTCGGTACTTTCTATCACGGAGGCAGCGCCGCCTCAGAGGGCTTTTCGATAAGGGGGTTCAAAATGGGGGCAGCGTGGACACACCACTGCCGGCAAGCGCCAGACCAGCCACTGTTAGAATAGTCGGGCGTAAAAAAATTGGGGAAGCTTACCCCACAAAAGCACCCACTTTTTTGAGGCTTTATTTCCACTGGAACGCTTTCAACGAGCCTAAAATCTCACTTGTCAGGCGAACCGAACAACATCAACAATCGGTTTTCCAGCGCAGAAATGGCAAAAGAGCGCGCGCGGGTACAAATCGAATAAGAGGGGAAACTGCAACCGCAGCCGAGAGAATTAAAATTCATATTCTCGGCGCGGTTCGGGAAACTACTGCGGCAAAAAAGACCGTTTAAGAAACGATGTTGCCGTAGCTCATCAGGCGCTGGTAGCGTTTCTCCAGCAGCTCATCAATGGGGATGCCGCTCAGCTGATCCAGCTGCTCGCTGAGGCGATCTTTAAGGCTGTTGGCCATTGCATCCAGATCCCGGTGGGCACCGCCGAGCGGTTCGGGAATGGTCTCATCCACAATGCCCAGCTCTTCCAACACGCTGGAGGTCACCCCCATCGCCTCGGCGGCCAAAGGTGCCTTCTCGACAGTTTTCCAGATAATGTTGGCGCAACCCTCGGGGGAAATCACAAAGTAGGTGGAGTACTGCAGCATGTTCAGCTGGTCACCCACACCGATCGCCAGTGCGCCACCGGAGGAGCCCTCACCAATCACGGTGCAAATAATCGGCGTGCGCAGGCGGGACATCACTGCCAGGTTCTGGGCGATGGCCTCACTGATGCCGCGCTCTTCACTGTCGATACCCGGGTAGGCTCCCGGGGTGTCGATCAGGGTCAGCACCGGCATCTTAAAGCGCTCGGCCATCTCCATAACGCGCAGGGCTTTGCGATAGCCCTCCGGCTTCGGCATGCCAAAGTTGCGCGCAACCTTCTCGTTAACGGAGCGGCCTTTTTCTTCACCGATCACCGCCACCGGCTTGCCGTTTAAGCGCGCAATACCGGCAATAATCGCCTTGTCGTCACCGAAGTGGCGGTCGCCGTGCAGCTCGTCCCAATCGGTGAACAGGCGCTCGATATAGTCCTTGGAGTAGGGGCGCTGCGGATGGCGAGCCACCTGTACCACCTGCCACGGGCTCAGGTTGGAATAGATGGACTCAGTCAGAGACCGACTCTTCTCCCGCAGCCGGGTAACTTCATCGGCGATATTCAGCTCGTTGTCATCGCCCACAAGCTGTAGCTCTTTTATCTTGCCTTCCAGCTCCGCAATTGGCTGCTCAAACTCGAGAAAATTGAAATTCATGAAATCTGCGCCTTTAACTCTTTTTAATGCCACCGGGCTATCACAGCGGCATAGCTTAACTGTACAGAACCAGCCAGTCGAGCCCGGTGAACTTTAACGCCGTTGTGCGTATTGAAGCGCCACCTGCTCACGTCCCAACAGTTCCCTGAGGGACTGGACCATCTGGTCATTCGGCTCTACATTCCACTGCGGCGGCAGTCGGTACAGGCCCCGGGCGTCGTGACGGGAAACCTCAAGGCTGACCCCACACTGACCACCGGTATAGGGCTGCAGGCAGGCGGCCAGCCGCTTGGCCAGCCCCGGCGCCACACCGCCGCTATCCACTCGCAAGTGCACCCCGGTCACCCGGCTCTGGCGCAACTCATCGAGCGTGGAAACGCTGTTCACTGTCATCTTCAGGCCGCCGCTGTAATCGTCAGTGGCAACCGGTCCATCCAATACCAGCAGAGCATCTTTGGCCAACTTATCGCGGTGTTCGCCAAAGGCCTCGCTGAACATGGCCGCTTCAATCCGGCCGCTGCGGTCATCCAGGGTAACAATCGCCATGGAATCACCGCGCTTGGTTTTCATCACCCGCATCGCCACCACCAGGCCCGCAACTTTTTGCGCTTCGCGGCCGGGTTTCAGATCGGCGATTCGCGCCTTCACCAGGTGTTTTAACTCGCCGGCATACTCATCGATCGGGTGCCCGGTGAGATACAGACCCAGGGTGTTCTTTTCTCCCTCCAGGCGCTCGCGGATACTCCAGCAGCGCGTGCGGCGGAAATCCTCGTACACATCGCCTTCCGATGCCTGAGGCACCACCTCGCCAAACAGGTCCATCATGCCCGCATTGGCATTGGCCTTTTGCTGCTCCGCCGCTTTTACCGCTTCATCCAGCGCGTTAAACAGCACAGCGCGGGAGTAATCCAGGCCGTCGGCACCATTGGTATCCGGGCCTATGCTATCCAGTGCCCCAGAGCGCACCAGTGCCTCCAGCGCGCGCTTGTTCACCTTGCGTGGGTCAACCCGCGAGCAGAAGTCGAACAGGTCGGTAAAGGGACCACCCTCTTCCCGCGCCGCAATAATATTTTCAATCGGACCTTCACCCAGGCCCTTAATCGCACCGAGACCGTAGATAATACGATTGTCGATATCCACCGAGAACTGGAAGCTGCCCAGATTCACATCCGGCGGCACCAGCACCAGCTCCATGGCTCGGCACTCTTCGATAAAGGTCACCACCTTATCGGTCTTATCCATATCCGAAGACATGGTCGCCGCCATAAACTGGGCGGGATAGTGCGCTTTCAGCCAAGCGGTCTGGTATGACACCAGTGCGTAAGCCGCAGAGTGGGATTTGTTAAAACCATAGCCTGCGAACTTCTCTACCAGGTCGAAGATCTTAATCGCAAGTTCGGGGTCAATTCCTTGCTCTTTTGCCCCATTTTCAAAAGTGGCCCTCTGTTTGGCCATTTCCTCCGGTTTCTTTTTACCCATCGCCCGGCGCAACAGGTCGGCGCCACCGAGGGTATAGCCCGCCAATTCCTGGGCGATCTGCATCACCTGTTCCTGGTAGACAATAACCCCGTAAGTGGGCTCCAGGATCGGTTGCAGTTTTTCGTGCTGGTATTTGGCATCCGGGTAGGCCACCTGGGCGCGACCGTGCTTCCGGTTAATAAAGTCATCAACCATGCCCGATTGCAGCGGACCCGGACGGAACAGGGCCACCAGGGCGATCATATCTTCCAGGTTGTCCGGCTGTAGGCGCTTGATCAGGTCCTTCATACCCCGGGATTCCAACTGGAATACCGCCGTGGTCTCTGCTCTTTTGAGCATCTTGAAGGTTTCTTCATCGTCCAGCGGCAGCGCGGCAATATCCAGGGGTTCCTCACCCTCGCGCGCACGGGTCTCGTCCACCATACGCTTGGCCCAGTCGATGATGGTCAGCGTCCGCAGGCCGAGGAAGTCAAACTTCACCAGGCCCGCATCTTCCACATCGTTTTTATCGAACTGGGTTACCAGACCCGCGCCAGTCTCGTCACAGTAGAGCGGTGCGAAATCGGTGAGCTTGGTGGGGGCGATAACCACACCACCGGCGTGCTTGCCCACGTTACGGGAGACCCCTTCGAGTTGCAGGGCCATCTCCCAGATTTCCTGGCCCTCATCGTCGTGGTCGAGGAATTCCCGCAGGATCTCTTCCTGGTCGAAGGCCTTTTGCAGGGTCATGCCCACATCGGGGGGAATCATTTTGGACAGCTTATCGGCGAGGCCGTAGGACTTGCCCTGTACCCGCGCCACATCCCGCACCACCGCCTTCGCGGCCATGGTTCCGAAGGTAATAATCTGGCTCACCGCCTGGCGGCCATAGTTATCCGCAACGTAGCCAATTACCCGGTCGCGCTTCTCCATACAGAAGTCGATATCGAAGTCGGGCATCGACACCCGCTCCGGGTTCAGGAATCGCTCGAACAGCAGATCGTATTGCAGTGGGTCCAGATCGGTAATATCCAGCGAGTAGGCCACCAGGGAACCGGCACCGGAACCCCGCCCCGGGCCCACCGGGATATCGTGGTCTTTGGCCCACTGGATAAAGTCCATTACGATCAGGAAGTAACCGGGGAATCCCATCTGGATAATGATATCCAGCTCAAAGCGCAGGCGGTCTTCGTAGATCTGGCGGCGCTCGGCATAGTCCGCAGCGGACTTGTCGAGGATGGTGGCGAGGCGCCGCTCCATACCTTCATAGGAGACTTTTTCGAAGAACTGGTCTTCGGTCATGCCCTCGGGAATCGGGTATTCCGGCAGGAAGTATTTACCCAGCTGGATCGGTGCGGAGCAGCGCTTGGCAATCTCCACGGTGTTTTCCAGGGCTTCGGGGATATCGCCAAACAGCTCCCACATTTCTTCCGGTGTGCGGAAATACTGCTGCGCGGAATAGCGGCGTTCGCGGCGGGGGTCATCGAGAGCGCGGCCTTCGTGGATACAAACGCGCACCTCGTGGGCCTCGAACTCGCTCTCGTCCATAAAGCGCACATCGTTAGTGGCGACTACTGGCAAGTTCAGGTTCTGGGCCAACTTCACCGCCGAGTGCAGGTAGTCCTCATCGCCAGCGCGCCCGGTGCGCTGTAACTCCAGGTAATAGCGACCGGGGAATAACTCCGCCCACTCCCGTGCCAGCTCCTCCGCCTGGGCGCGGCGCCCCGCTACCAGGGCACGGCCCACATCGCCGTACTTGGCACCGGACAGCATCAGCACCCCTTCGCTGTACTCTTTAACCCATTCGCGTTTGATATAGGCGTTACCGTGATACTGCCCCTCCATCCAGGCACGGGAAATCAGCTCGGTAATATTGCGGTAGCCATCGGCGTTCATCGCATAGAGCGTGATCAGCGTAGGCTTGCCTTCGCCGCCTTCGCTGAGCCAAAAATCCGCAGCGGTAATCGGCTTGATACCGGAGCCCAAACAGGCCCGGTAGAATTTAATCTGCCCGTAGAGGTTGCACTGGTCGGTAATCGCCAGGGCTGGCATTTCCAACTCCTGAGCGCGGGCGATGGCCGGCTTGATTCTTACCAGGCCATCGATCAGGGAAAATTCTGAGTGAATTCTTAGGTGGACAAAGGGTTGGGTCATAGTCGCATTTAGTTCCGGGCCCTGCGAGGCCCGGCCCCGACAAAGCGCTATCGATTGTTTACCAGATTCGGCCCATTTGCCGCGCGCGCTCGGTGCAGAGCTTTAACACTGCACGGCGCTCATCATTGTTCATGGAGCCCCAGCGGCTGATTTCGTTACCACTGCGAAAACAGCCCTCGCACAGGTCCTGTTCATTCAGGGCACATACGGAGATACAGGGGGATTTCACCGGGCGCTCTTTCGGCTGCACGGTTTTTACCGGTTGTTCAGACATCTTTAGCCTCAAGCGGGACCAGCTCACTGGCGAAATGTTTGCCGTTGGCCGCATAGTGATCGCTGCTGGCTTTGAGCAGCTCGTAGGTGGCGGGATCGAGAGATTTTACTACCTTGCCGGGAGAGCCCAGCACCATAGAGTAATCGGGGATTTCTGTACCCTCGGTCACCAGCGCATTGGCGCCAATGATACAGCACTTGCCGATTTTGGCCCGGTTTAAGATCACGGCATTGATACCAATCAGGCTGTAATCACCAATGTCACAGCCGTGCAGCATCACTTTATGGCCTACGGTGACACCGGTGCCGATGGTTAATGGCACACCCACATCGGCATGCAATACCGAGCCATCCTGTACATTGCTGTATTCACCGATAGTGATCGGCGCACAGTCACCGCGCACCACCGCGTTAAACCATACGGAACTGTGCGCAAGCATACGCACATCTCCAATCACATGGGCACCGGGCGCAACATAGTGGCCCTCACCTTCCAGTTGTGGCTGCTTATCCCCCAATCTGTACAGCATTTGGCCTCCGGTTCAATATGGCTTTGAACCGCTTATTATCTCGCGCCAAAGAGGCCGTGGCTAGGGAGAGATGATTGCGCTTTTCCCAATATGACCCGCTAGAGCAGCTCGCCCTGCTGGACAAAGTTGGCACCCTCAAGGGTGAGCAAGCGCGCTTTCAAAGACAGGCCGCCGGCGTAGCCGGTAAGGCTGCCATTGGCTCCGATTACACGGTGGCAGGGAATAACGATAGCAATCGGATTCGCACCATTGGCCCGCGCCACCGCGCGAATAGCCCGTGGCTGGCCCAGCCACTGGGCTTGCTGGCTATAACTGCGGGTTTCGCCAAAAGGAATTTGCAACAGCGCATCCCAGACCCGGCGCTGGAATTCAGTGCCCTTTGGCGCCAGAGGCAAATCAAAGCTTTTGCGCTGGCCAGTGATATATTCCCGCAACTGCTGGGCGGCCAAATCCGTCAGCTCCGAGGCGCCCCGCTGCCAACCGGCCCCCAAACGCAATGGCCGTTCATCGTCATAAAACTGGAGTGCAACTATACCCCGGGAAAGCCCCTCTCCCGCCTGCTCGCAGGCCGCGATGGCAACATCCCCCAATTCCGTGGTGTAACTCTCATAGACAATCATTTTTTCTCTCCAGATTTCAGGGACTGCCACAACAAAATGGCTCCATATGCCCGCCAGGGCCGCCACTGCTCTGCCCGCTCCAGGGCCTGCTTGGGTTTTGCCTTTTCACCATCACTGCCCAAGGCTTGCAGAATACCCAAATCCGACGCGGGGAAAGCATCCGGCATCGACAGGCCCCGCATAGCAATATAATGCGCTGTCCAATCGCCAATACCCGGCAGTGCCGTGGCTTGGCTGCACCAGTCCTCCAGGGACTGATCGGCAAAACTCACACGGCCATCCAAAGTTGCGGCGACAAACTCCTGTAGGGTTTTCATCCGAGCCCGAGTCAAGCCCAGATCGGCAAAGTCAGCCTCAGCGAGACGCTCCGCCGTTGGGAATAAAAACCGCTCTGTGCCAGCATCATCCACAAAAGACTCCCCGTAGCGGGCCACGATACGTCCGGCAATAGTGGTCGCCGCCGCGACACTGATCTGCTGACCGAGAATCGCCCGCAGTGCATATTCGAATGGGTCCCAAGCACCGGGCAAGCGCAGGCCCGGATTCTTCGCCAACTGATCCGCCAGCAGTGGATCTTCATTTAATACCGTCTGGATCTCTTCAATATCCGCATCCAGATCAAACAGCCGGCGCAGGCGCTGGTTCAGTAGATATAACCCTGCCCCACCTTCCTGACCAAAAACTTCCACCACCAGGCGATTGCGTTGCGGATCGTGGGAAACCTCCATCACGCCACGACAAGAATCCAGTTCGAAACTGCGTGAATAGACCTCCCCCTCCACCTGCTCCACCCCGGCCAAAGCGCGAGTTCCCAAAAAAGCCAGGAGTTGCTGCCAATCTAACGGCGGGCGGTAATCCAGGTACAACCGCACCCGTGTGGCACTCGCCTTTTCCGCGCGCGCTGCGTGTCCCTCCCTGCGCACCTCGGATGGAGTGCGCTGATAGATCTGTTTGAATACGCCGTTAAAGCGTCTCAAGCTGTTAAAACCAGACTCGTAGGCAACTTCAGCAATAGGCAAGTCCGTATCTCGCAGTAAGCGAAAAGCAAACAGTGCCCGCTCGGTTTGCCAGACCGCTAAGGGGCTTACCCCCAGGTGCTCAGAGAACAAACGACGCAAATAGCGGCTACTGACTCCAAGACGCTCTGCCAGTCGCTCTACAGATTGAGGCTCGCGCTCACTGCGCATCAGTTTTAAAGCGCGCTGCACAGTGGTCGATACCAATCCCCAAGCTGGACTGCCCGGCGCAGAATCGGGTCGACAGCGCAGGCAGGGCCTAAAGCCCGCATTGGCCGCCTCCGCCGCAGTTTCAAAATAAGTAACATTGCGCTCCAGCGGTGGCCGAGCGGGACAGATCGGGCGGCAGAAAATGCCGGTTGTTTTCACTGCGGTATAGAAGCGCCCATCAAAGCGCCGGTCTCGGGCCAATCGCGCACTGGAGCAAACTGCTGCATCAATCTTCATAAGTCTCTCTCGTTTCTGACTACCAGTGTATGGATTGGACGGTATCGGAACTAGTCATAAACGGAACTGACCATTTTGGGCTTTAGACTTGCAAGTCAGGAAGTGAGGCCCAGAGGGAAAGGGCCAATTGGGCTCACTTTAAATATCTCTCTAAGAATGCCTCGGTTGAGAAGTCGCACCTAAGGAACCTCTGAACAACTCCTTGATGCCTCTGGCTTACAGAACAGTTCACAGTCAAGGCGCAGCTACGCAGAAATACCTAGGCCTTTAAGGAAGTCGCAACGCGGAGTTGAATCGCTCTGTAAGCCAGAGGCACCACGAAATCATCCAGCGATTCTTTAGCTCTGCAAACAGCCAGGCCGCTGCCTTGCTCAACACTAACTCTATATGTGTTAGCCCCAGCGAGTAATAAAAAGGTGTACAGAGATATTTTTGATCAGTTTGACTGTTACTTTTTCAGAATGGATTTAATAGGCGAAAATTTGTTGGAATATAATTGATTAATAGATGAGTCCATATTTGGGATATGTAACCAAAGTAATCATTTTTATATTTGTCGCGATTGACATAAGAGCAGGTAGGTTTTTGATTTGAATAGCATTTTTTAGGCAAGGCGTAAGATTGATTCCAGGGTAGCAATCAGGATAATAGTGGTCCGAATGATCACTATATAAATGTTATACGTTACCCTCGTTCCCACTCTCCACGTAATAATGCCTGCTCGACATAACGAACCGCTCAGTCGTGAGGATGGGCGCAGGGAAGTTTTGATTATCGATTGTATCCTCAGACTGGGTGAGCCCCGCGAGCTAGGGCCGCAGCTGGTAGGCAATATGCGTCAGACGCCACCAGATCGAAAAAGCCCATGCCTTTATCGAACAGGCCTTCCCCGAAGTGCATCAATAAATCAGCGAACAGATCAAACGGGCAGTAAACGAAGGGTGGCAGGGGGAGTGAATGAAGTGGTGCAGTTTTACCTGCGCTCCACATAGCTATGTAGGTTGGGCCCTGGTGAAACCACTGCCTAACGAATTGACTGAGGCGTAGGATATTGAGCATTGCATCAATCAATGCTGTGTAAATTGAAAGCGCCAGTTCTGATGTACTGGCTGACCAAAAAGTAAAATGACTGGATCGATACGGATATGACTGATAGCACGCAGACCGAAAACAAAGAGACAAACGGAATCATCATCGACTTGTTTGCCCCCAATCTTCCGGGCAGCACCAAGGAGGGCGATTTAATCCAGAAAACATTGCGTGATCAGCTGGTTGATAGTATTCGAAGCTCGATTACCCCCCCCAAACCCAACAATTCGTCAGGGGTTGCCCGATTTATTGATGAATCAGGCCGTAATGTGTTCTTTGTGGACGGTACTCGCGGTGCAGGTAAGACAACCTTTATTAACAGTGTGGTCGAACGCCTGGACAATGACAGAAGTGACGCCGACACTAGCATCAAGTGTCTTCCGACCATCGACCCCACCAAACTGCCACGTCATGAACCTATTCTGGTCACGGTGACAGCTCGCCTGAATAAGATGGTGTCCAGCAAGTTAAAAAGGTGCTGTTCATCGGATCACCACCCAAAGCAAAAGGAACAATGGCAGAGTCACCTTGAGCAGCTCCAGCGTGGTTTACATCTGCTGACCGGCAAGGAATACAAGCCGGAATATTTCAGTGACGCTTTGAAGCTGGATGCCCAGCTTGATTACTCCATCGGTGGCCAGGATTTGTCAGAAATCTTTGATCAGCTGGTTAAATGTGCGTGTGACATTCTCGACTGCACGGCGATTTTGATCTCGTTTGATGATATCGATACCCAGTTTGATACGGGTTGGGATGTACTTGAATCCATTCGTAGATTCTTTAATAGCCAGAGATTGGTGGTGGTCGCGACAGGTGATTTGCGCCTTTATTCCCAGCTGATTCGAGGCAAGCAATATGAAAACTACGGCAAGACCTTGCTCGATCAGGAAAAAGAAAGTGCCCGTTTAGCCGAACGGGGCTATATGGTGGAACACCTTGAACAGCAATATTTGTTAAAACTGTTCCCGGTTCAGAAGCGTATTCAGCTGAAAACCATGCTGCAACTGGTTGGCGAAAAGGGAGAAGTCCGTAAAGAAAATATCAGGGTTAAAACCGAGCGTGGCATGAAGGATATTGATGCCATAGAAATCCGGCAAGCGATTGGCAAGGCTGTTAGGGACGGACTTAATCTGAGGAAGGGCTCTGATGCGGATATGTATGTGAGAGAACTGCTGAAGCAGCCTGTACGGTTATTGATGCAGGTGCTTCAAGATTTCTACACCAAAAAGTATCGTGCTACATCGATAAAAATCGAAGGTAATCAAGACAATGATAAGCTATTAGCTCCGAATTTACTCAGAAATGCCTTGTATGGCTCGATGCTAAGCAGCATCTATCGTGTGGGCTTGAACTATGAACAGCATCGGTTTGGCATGGATTCGCTCTGTAAAGATATATTTACCTATGTGAGGCAGGATCGTGATTTTAATACTGGGTTTTATCTGCGGCCTCAGTCTGAGAGTGAGGCATTAAGGAATTGTTCGATTTATTTGGCATCTCAAGTAAGTGAGAACTGCCAGGGAAGTCTTTCCAAAGTATTACAAATGCTTTTAGTAGGTTGTGGCTCGGCCAGTATATTTAATCAGTTCGTTTCCAGGTTGGTTCAGGCGGAAAATGATAAGGAAAAGTTTGAGCAGCTTGTTAGTGAGTATGTCGCTTATATGTCTGTTGGCAGAAATGAAAGCGCCTCTCATTGGGCTAACCGTTGTTGTGCAGTCATAGCGAATGCAAGTGTTGACGGAAAAGTTGGAGTTTTCATCGGTCAAGTCCGATTGAACCGTGGTTCGCAAAAAGGGAAACGAGAACACTATCATACGTTTAATCTTGATAACGAAAACGGCTTAGCCAAAGCAGCAATGGCTGCATCTTTAAGTACAGTTGCATCAAATAACTTGATGGATTTTAGCAGTGTTTTCAACTTGATTGGCGCTATTTCTGATATCGCTGCATGTTCAAGTGACATTCCTGCAGCTTCTAAAGTTTTCAGCAAAACTATATCTCAACCGACTTGTATTGCTCCTCCCTGGAGTAATGCTGCTGCCCGCGCGGAGGTGAAGGCTGGTAAATCTGATGATGAAGGCGAAATTCTCGGTCGGTTAGACGATGGAATTGATCACGAAGATGATTACGAATCAGACGGTGTTTACCAAGCAGTTGAAGCGGAATTTAAAGATGCCTTTAAAGAAATTGGAACTTGGCTTGAAAGTGTTCAAAAACTGGAGCCGAAAATTCGACCTTCTGCACTATTGATGGGTAAAATATGGACGAGGTTCTATTTTAACATTAATAATGTGGCAGATTCGCATAAAGCTAGGCTGAATAAACCAAACGCTCAGCTTGGAGTTTTTGCTCTGCAGTCTAATGCTGCAAAGATCATGCGGTTTAATGTGTTAGCTCTTCTTCATGCGGTTATGATTGAGGAGAGTCTATATCATGCGGCGGAGGAAAGAGATTATATTGGGAATGGTTTGCGGCTTAATCCGGTTACATCAGTCGATGAGTTTGAGAAAAAGCTCAGGAATATGAATACCGCTTTGAAAAATCATAAAAAGAAGTGGGGTGAAACTCACCCACTATTTTTCTTGTTAATTAGTTGCCCTATCCTCCATCCATTTATTTTCCCGCTTGGTGGTGTTAATAGTTCGCCGAAGTCACTTAAAAAAGAAGAAAGATTTCGTGATCTTATATTTGAAATTGTAGGGCGTAATTTGTTTCCCAGTGAAGACTGGAAAGGTTTGACTGAGCAAAGTGGTTCTAAAGAAAGGACATTGTCCGGTAAAACTATTAAATCATTGAACTCGGCTACAATCGCAGGTGCAAAATAGAGTACCCCTACGGCGGCTAAGAAATAAGATAAAAATTCACCAACAGATGGTGCAGGTGAATAATCATGGCAGCCGTCTAAGGATCGGATATGGAACGATTTCTTCTTAATTCAACAGCATTGTTGCATCGCCTGAGTGCTGCCTCATTGGATGAGGTATCACTTGATGAAAGGGTGGAGTCATCCGTGTTTCTAGCTCAATACGAGCAGACGCGCAGTTTGCCTGATCATGTAGCCAAATCAGCTTGGTCATCCTTGCTGCAACAACTCAAACAGCGAAATATGAAACTCGGCCCGGTTGCGGCCTTGCGCCTGATTGCTGAAAGATTTGTTAAAAACGAGAAAGATGGCCCCAAAACTGACCTTACTTTGTTCTCGGAATGGCAAACCCTGATGAGCCGTGTGTCGTGCCTGCCAATTATGGCCTGCCATCGGGTATTTAATCCTGGGCCTGCCAGTCAGGAATATAGCTTTCGCTGGCCTTTGTACCCTTATCACCCGGCGGTTGAGGACTACATTACCCGTGAAGGCCTGCACGAAACTCACCAACATCTGAATGGCAGTACCAGTGCGGAAGAGTGCTGGCTGGATGCACTCAAGCACCCTGAAGTGACCGTCAGAGATTTCGAGAAGGGCTGGAACTCTCAAGAGATGAAACAACTCTGTGCCCAGATTGATTCCTCCCTGACGCCCAAAACCTTCAAGGATCGTTTGCAGATTGCCAGCAATATTCGCGAAATCCTTTGTCGGGTGGCTCAGGGCATGGAATTACCGGAGTGGATGGCGTCATTGCAGCACCCGCAGCAGTTGGCGGATGTCACGATTCTGCATCAGGCTAAGGAGGAGCGTCAGTGCAAGGAATATCGTTTTACCACAGTGTGGCCCTCTGACGATAAGTACAGTCAGGAGTCCGAATTCCAGCTGTTGGTGCAATTGCTTGAACGCTGGCGCTACGGCGCACAGGAAGGGCTGGAGCGGCTACTGTGGATTTACCTACTGATTCAAAATCAGTATCTGAGCTTGCTGGTTCAGCGAGACGATTTTTTCGGTTTTGATCAGTTCCAGAAATACACCATGACCGAGCTTCGAGAGGAAACGGAGAAGTCCTATTTGTCTCGTTTCAACAGTGCTCATGGCAACGGTGTGCATTCACAGGTGCGTTATCTGGAAGGGCGATTTGCACCAAAAAGCGATCCCCGCAAAATGAAAAAATTGCTCTTCAGAGTGTTACGTGGGTACTGGGAATACCTGAAAGGTCACATGACCGTAGACTGGATGCATACCCAACCACTGAATATCACTCAGATGCTTGATAATCTTGAGCAGGTTGAGCCTGGCAGTAAATGTGCCGAGCTCGCGCTGGTACCGCACTTCATCAAGAGAAAGCCCAAAAAGAATGAAGTCTATCCCTACGCGTTGCTGTTCAAGGATTTGAAGAATCAGGCAGCTATCCTGATGGACATCCTGAAGCATGAACCACGCCTGACACGCTGGATTCGAGGAGTGGATGCCGCTGCTAACGAGATGCACGCGCCACCGGAATTGTTTGGGCCCTTGTTCCGGGTGCTAGCCAAATCCGGTATTGCTCATTTTACCTATCATGTTGGCGAGGATTTTCCGCATCTGAT
Organism: Microbulbifer regidiadema (SeqCode); assembly: GCF_052466995.1. Lineage (NCBI taxonomy): Bacteria > Pseudomonadati > Pseudomonadota > Gammaproteobacteria > Cellvibrionales > Microbulbiferaceae > Microbulbifer > Microbulbifer regidiadema (SeqCode). The sequence goes on from NZ_CP174297.1 coordinate 1,989,604, forward strand.
CAGTGGTATTCGATCAATTGATGATACCTTGAGGTTTTTGCCGCTGCGTAATGGCGACCGTCTTGGTCACTGCACGGCGATTGGCATCAAGCCTGACACCTGGAAACGCTCTTTGCCATCGTTTTTAGCTATGACCAAAGAGACGCGATTGCTCGATCTGGTGTTTATCTGGCGGGAACTTCGAAGTCATCCTGAACTACTGCGTTACGCCAGTGATGCCGCGATCGAAGCTGTTCGTTTGGCCCATGAGGTGTTTTTGTTGGAAGAAGAGATCTCGATTACCACCCTTGATCAGGTTTTTGAATTACGGGGTGTGTTGGCTGAATCTGAAGGTCTGCTGGGTGAACTGGATGGGTCATTAAAACCCAAATCCCTCTGGCTGGAAGAGTACGAGCGCGCTAGAGAGTTAGCTAAAACGGCGGGCATGAAAAGGCCTCTGAAGCTGTATCGGAAATGGCTGTCATCTGACGACGTTCGAAAACAGCGTGCAGAATATGTTGAAGTCGCCCTTGAATACCTGCCAGATGAGGCGGTTGTTTCATTGCAACAGGCTGTGATGGCAAAAATGGCAGACCGAAACATCGCGATTGAGTGCCCTCCGACCAGTAATACCCGTATCAGTCAGTATCGTGATGTCAGCGAGCATCATATCTTTCGCTGGATGGGCTTGCCGGGTGAGGTGATTGAAGGTGATGTCCCTATGTCTATTTGTCTGGGAACTGATGATCCGGGGATCTTCGCAGCGGATCTGAAATCCGAGTTCTATCACCTGTTCTTGGTGTTAACCCGAAAGTTCGGTTTGTCGCCAGCGGAGGCGTTGAGAAAGGTTGCGGAGGTGAACGAGAATGGACGGATTTATCGCTTTCACGATGTCAGGTAGAGCATATTTCTGTGATCATTCACAAATAGGACACCCATGAATCATGCCCATGAATCATGCACCCATGAATCATGCCCCGGACATGAAGGCCATTATATGATTGAACCAGAAACAACTATGCCTCTCAAAAAATATTTGGGGCTTCTTGAGGAGTTCGGGCTTGATCGATCTAAGGTTGTTAAATTGTAACTATTCAGCGAGCTTTTCGGGAAAATTAGCACAACTCCCCCGCCAGCCACCGCCAAGCAAGCTGAGCAAGTCTGCCATAAACCAGCACGCCTCAGGTAATCTCCCGCCTAGCCTGGCAAGAAAAAAACAGCTACAGATCATACAGCAAAGATGAATTGTGCGATAATACTGCCATATTACTAAGGTATGCTGTTGCCCATGACAAATTCAGTTGACATTAATCAGGCCGTAAAAGAAGCTGAGGAATTGCTAGCGAATGATACCAGCGCTTCCCCCGCACTAAAAGCGTCTGTAAAAATGCTGCTGATTGTTGTCAAAATGCTCTCGGATCGTTTGGGTTTAAATAGCCTCAATAGTAACAAACCGCCCGCTAGCGATCCCAATCGAGAGAAAAGGCCACAGACAAAAAGCAATAAACCTCGTGGTGGCCAGCCTGGACATCCAGGTAAAAATCTCGAACCTGTGGAAGATCCTGATAAAGTCTGCTTCATCAAGCTTGATCGTCGGACTTTGCCGAAAGGCACCTACACAGATGGCGGTTATGAATCTCGTCAGGTATTTGATATTCGAATATCACGAAGCGTTACAGAATATCGGGCGCAGGTTTTAATTGATGAAAGCGGCCGAAGATTTGTGGCAGACTTTCCCCAAAAGGTCACGCGTTCAACGCAGTATGGCGCCAGCGTCAAAGCTAATGCGGTTTACATGTCGATATTTCAGCTGATCCCCTACGAGCGAGTGGAGACACACTTTTCTGAACTGTTTGATACCCCCATCAGTGCTGGCAGTGTTTATAACTTCAATCTGGAAGCCTTTGAGCGCTTGGCGTTGTTTGAGCAAACAGCTAAAGCTGTGCTGCGCCAGGAAAAAACCTTGCATGTTGATGAAACCAGTATCAATGTAAATGGCAGCCGTCTGTGGTTGCACAACGCTTCCAGTGCCTCCTGGACATTGATTGCTCCACATGCAAAACGCGGCAATGAAGCTGTAGAAGAAATGGACATACTGCCTCACTATAAAGGCGTTTTAGTTCATGATCATTGGAAGCCTTACTACCGTTATACAATGTGTCTGCACGCTCTTTGTAATGCTCACCATCAGCGTGAACTAACCAGGGCTTTTGAGCAGGATGGACAGGAATGGGCCAGAAAAATGGCGCTACTGTTGCAGAAAATCAACACAGCAGTCAAGCAATCAGATGGCTGCCTAACAGAAGAGGAATGCCGAAATTGGCGTAGACAATATAGAAGCCTACTTAAAAAAGCTGAGCTGGAGTGCCCGCCACCAGAAATTAACAAATCAGAACAAAAAAAGCGTGGCAGATTAGCTCGAAGCAAATCTCGGAACCTCTTGGAACGTCTACAAAAATACGAACAAGATGTTTTACGTTTTATGGAAAATCCGGAAGCGCCTTATACCAATAATCAGGGTGAAAGAGATATTCGCATGGCTAAGGTGCAGCAAAAAATATCAGGTTGCTTTAGGTCTATGGCTGGAGCTGAGATTTTTTGTCGCATCCGTAGCTATTTGTCCACTTGCAGAAAGCATGGTGTTGGTGTGGGGGAAGCCCTTGAAAGCCTATTTTCAGGCGAGCGGCCAGAATTTCTTCAAAAGAAAATGACAACACTCAAAATATCCGCTGAATAGTTACGTTAAATTAAACGGAAAGGAAATTAAGAATGTCGGATAGAGGGATAAACCCAATTATCAGCGAATATAATATTCTTTGGGAAGCGCTTAAGCACTACGAGGAACGCCTTGAAAAGATGTCAGAAATGACAACCGATGAAGAGCAGAAGTTAGTTTTCGATGAGAAACTCCAAGATATCGATGGAATTCTAAATTCGATTAAATTTGCAGCAAAGCGGGATTATGATTTGAACTTGTCATAATTGACGGTGAACACAAATAGGACACCCATGAATCATGAGCCGTTACTTTACTCAACGCCAGTTCTATATGTGTTAGCCTCAGCGAGTAATAAAAAGGCGCACAGAGATATTCTTGATCAGCTTGCCTGTTATTTTTCAGAACGACGTTAACAGATGAAACTTGTTGCAATATAACTGGTTAAAAAGTGAGGCAATATTTTGGATATGCAGTCAAAGTGATCATATTTACACTTGGTACAATTAACATAAAATTAAGCAAGTTTTTTACTTGAATAACATTTTTAGGCAAGACATAAGATTGATTCCAGGATAGCAATCTGGATAATAGTGGTCAGAATGAGTACTATATAAATATTAGCATTATGATCATAGCAAGCAAAACATTGATGGTTCTGGAAGGATTAATACTCGCTTATCTATCGATACTCGGGATGCTTTTAGTTCTTGGTGGTAGTATTCCTTTTTTGTCGGGCGCGATTACGTCAGAGCATTTTGCAGACTTTGTAACTTCATTGATAGTTTTAGCTTTTTTGGTTGCTGGTTGGCGTATCTATTTTTGGGTTTTATTAGGTAATTTGGGCACACGTGGTCATATAAACAAGTTTTGGCTTGCATTGTCAGCGTTTGCAGTCTGTGTAAGCTTAATAAGTTGGCCTGTGCACAAATTGTCAGAGCCGAGTACGACAAACATTTGGTATATGCAAAGCCAGCTGTTCATGCTTGGTTTATATTTTTTACCAACGGCCACGCACCTGTTTTTACATGTTTACTTAGAGAAAAATACTAACAAATCAAAGCACTCAGACGTCGCAAGCGGCACCGATGTTTGAGGCGTTAGATGCACGGATAGATATGAGCATTATCGAAGATATAAAGAAACTTGAATCGGCAGAAGATTCTATATATGGAACCTCGTATCGAGGTGCTGCAATTTTAAAGGATGGTACAGAGATTCCTTGCCTGATTTTCAAGTCTAAAGAAAAAATTGTTGATCTAGCGAAACGAAGAATTAAGGAGGAGCTTAGTGGAGATGGATGTTTAGGCGGCGATGATCCTTATGGTCAAATTGTTGCCGTATTCGCTACAGGAGGAAATAAAGTAAATGGCTATGATATTTCCAAAGTAACTCCATCCAAATATGCTATTCCCGACTCCCTAAGATCTAGGATTCTTGGTGAGACTTTTATGGGCTGGACCGGCTGGGTATTTGAAATGAATGATGGCAAGCTCTTTCAGTTTGGCTCATCATTTTCGTTTGACTATTTCGATATGCCTGACGGCTATGGATTCGAGGATGTAAAAGAAGTCCATAATCATTCATACCTTAATGATGATGGTGAACTGTGCAAACTACGCCAAGGTGCTTTCCCACCGGATGAGTACAAGCGCGATAACGTATTTAGAGAAAAGGTTTCTTTTGAGTGTGCAATAGATGGCATCTAACGAATAAGGATAGATCGCGCGTAGCCGCGATTTTATCTAGTTGCCAGCTCAAATAGGACACCCATGAATCATGTAGGAGAGGGAGAAAACGGCAAAATAAAAAGCCATGCTCGCCAGAGGAGCATCGAAGCACGAATATGCGGAGTATTTTGTCTATTTTTGATGTGCAGAGCTTTCAGCACACAGGGCGGACGGGGATCGATCGGCGGGATAAAAAATGATTCAATTGAGTTGAGATGAAGGGTAAGAGAGAAACTTCTGGCAATCATGCACACCTTGGGCCCAGCGTTTATTCAACAAGTTACAGGCTTTCCGTACTGCTTCAACCGACCCGACCAAACCTTTAAATCGGCTTTCAAAATTTCGGTTCAGGTAAAGCCAGTGCTCAGGTGAAATACCCAGGCGTTCAAGGATGGGAGGGGTATTCTCAGCGATAGCGCCGCGCTTTCTGGGATCTAGATGCCGCCCACTCCAATCCACCAATTCGAAATAATGACCCAGCTGAAAAGGTAACCCTTTTGGCATACTTAAGCGCTCATCTCCCACAAACGGTAGTAAACTTTTGGGTTGCTCAGCGGTGATTGCAGAGCGAATACGCAGTTGAATAGAGGTGTAATCAGAGTCTTCTGGCGTTTTGGCAATATTAGCGCGGATAGGGTTTAGGTCTACATAGGCCATGCAAGCGGCGAGGGCTTTTTCATCCAGTAAAGCCTGCGACTTAAATCGCCCCTCCCAAAAACGACCTGTACACTTGTCTTCAGCATTGGCTTGCCGGGCGATAGACTCGTTTAAACAGCGCATAAACCAACTGATATCTGTTAAGCGTTCCCGCCATATAGCAGTGACTTCTTTTAGTTTTTTCAGCTCACAGTGATCGAGGGTATCGCCTTTGAGATAGCGCAGAGCCAGAGAGGGAGCCCGAAACAGCTTCTCCCAGAGGATAATTACCTCCGCAAGAGACCACTTATCAGCAGATTTTTTGTCGATGTAGAGTACTACATGGTAGTGATTGCTCATAACTGCATAGGCGGCAATATCCAGCGCAAAAATCCCAGCTAATTGCCGCATACGATTTTCAATCCATTCACGCCGATGTTCGTAATCTCTCCCTGATTCAGTATCCCGACCACAAAGGAATGCTCGCCGCACACAGCGGGATACGCAGTGGTAATAAGGGGTTGCATCAAGAGATATCTGGCTGCTTCGAGGTAGAGTCATCAGCTGAATATATATTTACCTGGATTAATATCCAGTATTCTGTAGTGTTTCCGCCCTTTGTCAATAGGGCTGGCGGCTTATACCTTCTGTTTAGTGGGCGTCTAGATCAACTCGGGTGTCTAGATAAACTCGACAGTTTCACAGTAGCAAGCTAAACAGATCTCCCTAGATAAGAACGTGAACTTTCGCTACACAACTGCATCATTTACTCTACCCGTTAGACCACATGGCTTCGGTATCCTTGACTACCTCGCCTCCAGGCTAAGCCTTATATGATATTTCTGTTCGCCAGCTCGTAGCTTTGCTAGTGGCTTCCTCCTCACAAGACCTCACGGTCTTGCAGTTGCCATTCGCGAGTAGTTAGCATTTAATGGAACCCATTAAATGGTGATCTTCCTACAGAGGACTTTCACCCCATTAGTTCACGTCCATGCTGGGCGTACCAACGCAAGGCATGGGACACAGTGATGCGTACTTCGCTCATACTCGCGGAATTATGCGTCATTAAACATAGAGTATTGATTGAAGAATGAGTAAAGAACAACCAAAAAATCTGCTACATGGTATTACTCTTGAGAAAGTTGTTACACGTTTGCAGGAGCATTATGGCTGGGATGGTTTGGCAGATAGGATTAATATCAATTGCTTTAAGAGCGACCCATCAATTAAGTCTTCGCTCAAGTTTTTACGCAAAACCCAGTGGGCGCGCGATAAAGTTGAGAGCCTGTATATCTCAACTTTTGAAAATAAATCTCCGTGGGCTAGCCGTAAATAAGTACTATTTGGTAACCACATAGATGTCGCTGTGATTAGGCAGGGACAGGCGCATAAATTGAGTAGCCGGTAGTTTCTAGCTATCGGCCCCCACACCACCCATCGTGCCAGTCCACAATGGCCGGTTCCCCATCCGTTGAACCCCTACCCAACAATAGTGTCGAGCGGCTGCTCATCTGTAGCGCCATGACAATGTGCTACCTTAACTTTATCCGACTGGAAACATATCGGTAGGCAAACCCAGTCCTTTAACTCGTGGCAATAGGAAATAGGACATCCATGAATCACAGGACTGTTATTTTGTAGAACAGCTTTATCAGACAAAAACCTGATGAAATACAATAAGTTACAAAGGCAGCCTTTATTTGAAATGGATAATAGTCAAAGTGACTATTTTTATACTTGGTACAGTCGACCCAATATTGGGCAATTTTTTTAGTTAAGCAATGTTTTCTAATCACGGCGTCGGATTGATTCCAGAATAGCAATCAGGATAATAGTGATCACGATGATTACTATATAGCTGTTAAGTCCCACAAGGTAGCCCCGTGTATAAATTAATTTTAACAATACTTTTTCTCGCCTCTTCTAGTGCACTTGCCAATAAAGCAATTATTCATGATGAACTGACACTTACCCTAGAAAACATTCGGATAAAAAATGATATCCCATCTATGTCCGTAGCAGTAATCACATCTGGCGAAGTAACTTACATTAAAGGTTTCGGCTTTATTGATGAAGAGCAGAAAAAAGCTACAAATTCAGAGTCACTGTTTCGCACAGCTTCAATTTCCAAGCTATTTACTGCTCAAGCCATAATGCAGTTAGTAGAAAAAAACGAGATAGAGCTAAATGAAAAAGTAGGCCGATATTTGCCAGACTTTACAGATAGCAACATTACTGTTAAGCAGCTACTTACTCATTCTTCAGGATTAGATGACACAATAAAGCCGGTGAATTTTGAAAAGCAAAGAACAATAAGCTCATACTTAGACACCGTCAAACAATCCTTACCAAAAAATACTGAAACCCAGGGTTTTGAATACAGTGACACCAATTATAATGTTTTAGGTGCGATCATAAGTGCTGTTTCTGGAGAGAGTTATGAAAAGTATCTGCATGCCAATATTTTGATACCTGCAAAAATGAATAAAAGTGGTTATTTTAATGGTGCAAATACTTATTTTTCTGAAGCAGAACCAACATACAAGGGCAAATTAATAGATAAATTAGACCAGAGACCTTATGACTTATCTTTTAACCCAAGCGAAGGATTAATTTCAAGTGTACACGATCTAAGCCTGTGGCTTACATTAACACTTAGTGGCAATTCGTCTCTTTTGAGTAAACAAACATACAAAGATATGTTAGAGCCTCAAGTAAAAACCTCTTGGGGGGAAATATATATGGGGCTGGGGTGGCAAGTATATAAAAGCTCAAATGATAAAATCGCCAGACACCCCGGTAGCATTAGAGGCTATAAATCACTTATCCTTACTTACCCTGATAGTCAAAATGCGTTAATTCTCCTTACTAACTCAAGCAATACTCCACGATGGGAAATTGCACAATCCATTACAAAAATTTTAAAACAGAATGCTGAGTGGTAGTGGAACCTTGTAGTGGCCTAATACTTCCGGACACTTCGCTAAGATGGTAAAACCACCAAACGAGGTAAAGTATGACAACAAAAGGTACACGCCGGAACTGTTTTCCTACAGCCTCGTTAGCTAAAAGCATAACCCAAACACCTACAGAAGGAAATATAATGAAACGGGTACATATCACAATGAACAAGCTTGGAGAAGGGTCACTGGAGTGCAGAGGGTACAAAACGTTTAGGTGCCTCGGTAAAAAAAAATTAAAATATCCTGTAGACATGACCATTGATCCAAACAAGAAAGGAACAAAGGTTAATCCTTACTTTAGCCAGGAATATGTTTGTGATTATGACGGCGTTACTCTCCCTTGCCGCATGAATTATTCAATTCTGATATGGGGGCAAAGAGGGATTTTTATTCATGAGTGGCCTAATCCGGCTACCTACGCTGGCAATGGTGGTCCAACGGGAGGTTGCATCCACACCGAAATTGGTGACGCAAAACTCATCTACGATTGGGTAGACCAAAAAACAAGAATTACTATAGATTATCCTTGGTGAATAAAATGAGCTTTAAATATCTATCATTAATAGCTTTAACACTTTCTGTGCTGGCATGCACAAACACTAAAAATGAAGTGGATGTTGTTGGCGTATACAAACCCTCTTCTAAAAATTGCCTCGGAAACTCTTATGAAAAATCCTCCTGCGAGGAAATTAAGCTAATAGAAATTACAAAAGGTAATTTCTATAAAATAGAAGATCACGAGTATGCATTCGTTATTTGGAGTGGCGAGTCGAACTTAAATTACAATGCCAGAAAACTAGACGGACTTAGAAGCACCACCCAGATACCATTAAAGCTATTCATTGAGAATAGCGAGAGCTTTATTGAAAGTGTCGAATTTATTTCCGCTAAAAATGGTAAATACGAGTTTGGAAACCCTTCTTCACTATCAACGATTAACTTTGTTAAGGCTGACTTAAAAGATTTAAACAAATATACTAAGGATTATCCGGGTAACAATTAGCTAAATCGGATAGCCGGTAGTTTCTAACTACCGGCTATCACACCACCCATCGTATGGGTCCGCAATGGGCCGTTCCCTATCCGTAATGAATTTCTACCCAACGATAGTGTCGAGTAGGTCTTTATCTAAGCTAAGTGTCATGGCAGTGCCTCACCTCAAGTTTATCCGACAGGAAACATATCAGTAGGATAGCCCTACTAATGAGTCAGCGGCCACACTGACAGATTCACAGTAACAAGTTAAACCAATCTCCCCAGATAAGAACGTGAACTTTCACTACACAATTGCATCATTTGCTCTACCCGTTACGAAGTTCTGGCTACCTCACCTCCAGGCTAAGCCTTATAGGATGTTTCTGTTCGTCAGCTCATAGCTTTGCTAGCGGCTTCCTCCCATAAGACCTCACGGTCTTGCAGTTGCCATTTGCTAGTAGTTAGCATTTAATGGAGACCATTAAATGGTGATCCTCCTACAGGAGGCTTTCGCCCCATTTGAAGATGGCCTTATTACAAAACAGGGCCAAGAAATTAATGCCAGCTTTTATTTTAGATCAGGCAAGGCATAATAAGTTTAGACAGGCGGACCTACCTGATCAGCGACCGCTGCTAAAGGCGCGTGTAGCAGGCATGACTTTTAAGTAAATAGCCCCCGGCAAAGCCGGGGGCTATAATTGTAAACCGCTCAAAGCGGTCTTCCTCCCCCCCCCCCCAAGGGGGCTACTTACGTCTTTAAACTAAACTCAGCTGGTCTATTCGCTGATCTTCCTTTTCCTGATTACAGATAGACTCTCTGATCACCTTTTCATCCCGGCCTACAGTAGAAGCAAAGTAGACCCTAACCCCAAAATACTGGCCTACGTAGTTCCTCTGCTTTCCTATAAATGTCCTCATTATATAGATTGCACTCTTTCCCTTTATATATCCCACTACCTGAGATACTGTATATTTCGGTGGGATAGAAATCATCACATGCCCCTCCTCAATCAGACTCTTTTTCTGACGAGCCAACTAATGGAATACCGCAGGCAATTCTCTTCGTATCTGCCCAAATAAAGCTCTCCTGCGGAACTTGGGAATAAAGACTATATGGTACTTACACTCCCATTTCATGTGACTTAAACTATTCACCTGTCTCATGGTAACTCCTTGTGTGTTGCTTGGCGGCTCACACATTGGAGTTACTATGAGACTTCCGGAACTGTCAAACTATGCGTGCCTCCCCGGCAAAGCCGGGGGGCTCCCTTTTGGACTAGGTACGCTAACTTTGGAGGGCATCAGCTTTACCAACGGCCATCAGGATGTATATCTGACCTGCACAAAAACTATTAACTAAACGCACGCTAAAAAAGTAAAAGCCCCGCCCTCACAGAGCCTTTACGCTTGCCCAAATTCATAAATGAAAAGAGACTGTCTAAAAAATGATAAAATGCGCCTACGTTTATGGCGTAAAACAAAGAATGAATAGCACATGAAACGTTCTAGTGGACTACATTCTTTGCCTATATCGATTTGAAAAATTAGGTAGCCCTAATTAATCCATTGAAAAAGACCAGCGAACCCAATTTCCACTACCTCTCCTATGCCCTGACAGCTGTCAGCTATATGACGCTGATGCTATCCATGCCTTTGAGCGATACCATCGCTAACAGCCTGCAAGTTAAGGTCAGCCAAGTTCACTTAGGAATCAGCACCCTCTACTTGATGTTCTCAATTTCTGCCATTGTGCTGAGCATGTTATCCGATATTTTTAGTGCTGAGCGTGTCCTAAAATACGCCCAACTGATGTCAATTGCGGGACTTTTTACTATAGCCAACTCTCATAGCCTCAGTATATTTCATCTAGGTTGCGCTCTGGTGGGAGGTGGTACGGGCTGCTACTCATCCGTCGGTCGCTCAGTGATGCTGCGCCACTCAAACTCCCCTGCAACCATTAAAAAAAGGACTTCATTTATATCGCTGACCGTTATTGTCGCTCCAATTCTATCTTCCATTTTAGCCCGCACCTTTATCCCTATTGACTGGAGAATTGCCTACTACATAATGATTACCGTAGAAGCGGTCACACTGGTTGTCTCGCAACTGGTTTTAAGGCGAGACCAACAGCCCTTATTGGCGTTAAACACCATTTTAAAGGTATGGAAACAGTGTCTGACCACAAAAACCTGTATGCTCAATATGCTTTCAACTGGCGCTGGCTACGCCCTCGTGATGCAGACCATTATCGGAAATATCCACGGAATACTGAAACATGCAGCAACACTTTCCTACGCACAAATGAACCTGGTGGTTTCCGGATTGAGTGTTACCTATATCCTCGGCATATTCACCTTCCGGGCACTCGTTAACTCTGACAAGCTGCCAACACTGAGGCTATTGATAACACTATTTATCCCCCTAACCACCTTTATATTTTCGCAGTACCACAGCGACCTATTCCCCCTGCTAAGCTCTCTCTACCTATGCTGCTTTGTTGTAGGATTCCTCAACCCCTTGTCAAGCAGTTTTGCCATGGCAGATATAAAGGCGGGCCACGGAATGGCATCTGCATTGCTCACTTTTTCCTTCGCCTTTATTTCAGCCATTTATAGTTTCACCCAGGGATATCTGGAAATAGCGCCTATTCAATTTACCACTCTCTCAATGATTTTTTCTTTCAGCTTCCTTTTTATTCTGGCTATCGCCTTACGCTACAAAAAGTTCTAAGCCTATATTTTTACGTTTTACCCCAGCCTTAGCCCAAATGAAAAATCGCCAATTACTACAAGAATCCACCAAAGAGGCAGCTACAATAGCTAGATTGAGTCAATCTCAGGCCGGTATGCATCCAACCGATACGACGTCATAGACCCCAAAAGCCAAGGAAGTCAGAGCATGGCTAGCCTGTCAGAATTTATTCTCTCGCGCCTTTCCACTATTGGCATTCAACATATATTTGGTATTCCTGGCGATTATGTGCTGCCCTTCTTTGAAACAATGGTAAAAGATGAAAGCCCAGTTACCCATATCGGCACATGTAATGAGCTAAATGCCGCCTACCTGGCCGACGGCTATGCCCGCATAAAAGGCCTGGGCGTTGTTGCCGCCACCTACGGCCCCGGAGCTTTTAACACAGTCAATGCCGTGGCAGGCGCCTTTAGCGAGCAGGTTCCACTACTGATCTTAGTAGGCGCTCCCAAAGAGATAGACTTAAACAGCCGGAAGCTGCTGCACCACGCTGTAGGTACTGATTTTGACGCCAGCCTGAGAGTATTTGCTCCCATTACTGTAAGCAGCGTGCGACTGCGGGAAGGCGACCCGCTTATCGAAGTGATTGACTCCAGTATTAAAACTGCGCTAACCGAGCTCAGGCCGGTCTACCTGGAAATCCCCTTTAACCTACAAACTCGACAACTAACGGATATTTCCCCCTGGCACTACTCCCCCCCAAGCAGCGATCCCAAGCAATTAATTAGAGCCCTGGATCACATTACACAAGCACTACATAACGCCAATAACCCCTGCGCACTTGCCGGCACTCTTATTGACAGAAATCAACAGGAAACCATCGCTGAAATTTTTCTGGCAAGCACTCGCATCCCTTTCGTAACTACTTTCGACGCCAAAGCGGGCTACCTGGAATATCTACCCAACTGTATAGGATTTTATCAGGGCTGCATGTCTGAAAAGAGCGTAAGGGATAAAGTCGAAAATGCAGATCTGCTGTTAAATCTCGGCATGCCGCTAACAGAATTCAACACCGGGGTATTCTCAGCTAAAATATCCCCCGAGAGTACTATTGCTTTAAATCAAGATTCCGTATCCGTTTTTACCAAAGAATTTCCCAACGTCTACTTTCGGGATCTACTTCCGGCACTTGTCGAGCGAGTGGCTGAAGTAGGCTTTCAAATGCCAGAGCGCAGCTATGCAGACACTTTCCCCTTTACCTATACCAAGTCGCTAAAAATAGAGCGTAAGCTACCGATAACTATCAATAGTCTGTACCAGCAATTGGCACACTTTATTAACGATAACGACATAATAACGGGAAATACCGGAGGTTATATTAATCTCACGCGGATGCGTTTGCACAAAGGTAATACTACCGCTGGGCTGGGCAACTGGGCCTCACTGGGCTCTGCATTCCCGGCAGCCGCAGGCATGGCTATTGCCAACCCGGAGAGGCGTGTGATCTGTATTGATGGCGACGGATCTTTTCAAATGACCGGCCAGGAGCTTTCAACGCTAGTTCGCTTTAAAATTAAACTACTCCTTATTATTCTTAACAATGCAGAATACGGTTGTGAGCGCGCTATACACCCGGGGATTAAAGACCCCTACAATGATATCCAGCCTTGGAATTACCATCTTCTTCCCGAGGCTTTTGGTGGTAATAAAGCGCTAAATGGCTACGAGGTCCGTACCGAGAAAGATCTCGGTGACGCCTTAAAGGCCTTCTCTAGATTTGACGGGCCGCTGATTCTCAATGTTCACTTAGAACAATCTGAGCCGGCAGCGTTTTTTAAAAAACTTAGCCAAGCGATGCGGCACTGATGGAATTGCCCAATAAAAAACCATCAAAATGGTCTTTTAGATATTGCCAAGCTTCATTAAACTCGGAGCAAAATATCAAATGGGCTATTAAAACTTTTATGAGGATCATCCCCACAGCAATTACAGAGCTTCACTATTCATTTGGCTGTATCAATCTCAGTGGCCATTGCCAGTATTTTAATCTGTGATCTTCGATTAATCACCAATATCTATACGTCAACCAATAAGCTTAATCCTTATCTAGCCCCCTTTGCACACATCCCTCTACAGAAGCTTTTACCGCCAATCGATTCATCTGGCTCAGAAATCTACTCAGATTTCGCTATACACGCGCCAGCACAGGATTCGAACACAGGCTTGTCGATCACACCTTATACTTCATTATTGCTAGCTACACTAACTTCTAGCGGCTTACAAATCCCATATAGACAAAAAATTTCGGCAATATATTTTAGTTAACATATACAATTTTGATTGCACCTTCGATATCCCTACCCCAGCCTATTACTCTTATAGAATTTACGGTAATCTCATCTAATCGGCTTCAGAACCCGGTACCACCCGACGACACTGGGCTCGCAGCTTTAAAAATTTAAACAAAGAGGGAAGTCTAAACGTTAGAATTCCACCAGCTTTAATAGAAAATCACTCACAAATCTAAAAATCGAATTTGATCGGCACCAATACTTACCTAAAAAAATCACATACTTACGGTCAACTGAATCATGTTTTTAGAAGCCCTTATAAAAATAAGTTAAATCAACAGGTGCCCAAGTCATTTATAGTTGCCCAGCACCCTAAGTTTGTCATGTATTTAGCCAGGTTATCCCAGAACGTGAACACTTAAGGAAATACAATGCTGCTAAATATTGAGAATAAAGACGGTATCCAGTACGAAGTCCGTATGGGCTGGGCATCTCAAACTGGTACTCCCATCCAAGCCGATGCCGGCCATTTGCTTTCGATGTTTGACGATGCAGCGATCGAGAAAATTTACCAGCACTTTTTCGACCCGGGATCTAATTCCTATAACCTGCTCACTGCAAGTACCCCAGCTGACACCTCGGGCACTCTTTCTCTGGGCCCCGCATCTGAGCCCCCGAGCCATTTATCCATCTATGGACGGGAAATTCACCGCGCCCTAATACAGAATCAGCTGATTATCGAGCAGGTGTCCAACGTAGCGACAGCCAGAGGCGGCCAGCAACAACAGGCATCCAACAGTGATGGCGCCAATTTCTCCGACTTTAGTTCCCTTGAGGTTGATATACAAGAGAGTTTAAGGAACGACGCTACCTCTTCAAGTAGCCTCGATATTTCGAATATTACTACCTCAAACTCCAATGAACACAGCAGCGACTCAAATGAAGCGCAAAATAACCCAGCGAACAATACTAACGAGCCTGACAATGCTACTAATGCAGTGGGACAAACACCGGAGGGTGAGGTTGTCCCCTGTCCAGATGACTCCTATCACAGCGGCGATCCCATTAATTTAAAAACCGGGGAGGAATTTTTATCCCTGGTGGATGCGGTACTGGATGGCCCGCTGCCATTAACCTTAACCCGCTCTTATCGCAGCAGTAATAGTGAGGATTTTGGATTAGGCCATGGCTGGGCGCACACCTTAAACGAGCGCCTGGTCCCGGGTAATAAAACCGTAAAGTTTTATGATGCCGAGGGTCGGGTAATTAGTTTACCGACACCGGGCAATAGCGGGCGAAGCCACAATGTGGTGGAAAAGCTATCGCTCACCCGAATGAACGATGAGCACTGGGTGATCAGCCCCTACGGCGCCTTAAATGGCGTACAAAAACATTTCAAGGCGATAGGCGAGAGCGGCACTCTAAAACTCTCTGAAATACGCGACGGCTATGGCAACTACTACCTGTTCCACTATATCGGCGAGCGCCTGATTTGTATCGAGAGTAGTCTCGGCGAAGCCCTGCATATCAGCCCACCGGAAGGACAGCGCAACAGCCTGCGCATGGGTGAGTTAAAAAAAGAAACCCGCGATGGCCGCATTAAAATACTGGCTCAATATGAATACAGTGATGAAGGTGACCTGATAAAAGCCACCGATGCGGATGGCTATAGCGAGCACTATGAATATCACCAGCATGTTATTACTGAGCGCACTTTAAAAACCGGCTACCGCTTTTACTTTGAATGGGATAGAGAAGGTCCCTCAGCCCGCTGTATACGCCAGTGGGGCGACCCCATCGATGGCCAGGCCACCTACAACTACACCTTTGCCTGGGATGAGGATGGTCACGGAGTTACGGTGACGGATACCCGTGGTGGCGAGGAGCGCTACCGCTTTAATAAGCGCGCCCTACCCATTTATCACCGCGACCCCGAGGGCGCAGAGACGCTCTACAGCTACAATGAGCTGGGTCAGGTAACCAAGGTCCAATTGCCCAGCGATGATGGCAGCCTGCGCGAAGAGATCTATCAGTACGATGATCAGGGACGCCTAATCCAAAAGACCGATGCCGCCGGCAATAGCCACCGTATCGAATACAACAGCGAAGGCTTGCCAGGCAAAGTCACCGACCCAGCCGGTAACACCTGGCAGCGCGAATACAACAAAAACGGCCAGATCGTCGCCACCACCGACGCCCTCGGCAACAGCACCCGCTACAGCTATAACCCGGTCGGTCTGATCGGCAGTGTTACCGACCCCCTCGGCAATGCCACCCGCTACCTGTGGAACCCGGAAGGCAGGCTGGCCGCGATCAAAGACCCCATGGGGCGCAGCCAGCACTATCGCTATGATATTGCCCGCCGCCTGCAAGAAGTGCAGCACGCCCCCGGCCAAGTCACCCGCTACGAATACGACAGCCAGGATCGTATCCGTGCGGTTATTACCCCAGATGGTGCTCGCACCCAGTACAGCTACAACGCCCAAGGATTGCTTACCGAAATTACTGACTCCGAAGGCCGCAGCACCTGCTATGCCTACGACGGCCTCAGCCAAGTTAAGGCGCGCACCAATCCGGATGGTAGCCGCCTGGAATACCACTACGACGGCGAGCGCAACTTAATCGGACTCACCAATGAAAATGGCGAGTGCTACCAGCTTAAATACGACCTCAACGAACGCCTGATTGAAGAGGTAGGCTTCGACGGCCGCGTAACCCGCTATGCCTATAACCGCGCCGGCCATCTGATCGGTTCAAGAGCGGTAACTGATCCTGATACCGGCAAGGGTATCGATACGATCTTTGAACGCGATCCTTTCGGGCGTATGTTGGAAGAAGTGACTCCAGATGGGATTACCAACTTCCGCTACAACCGCAGCGGCCAGCTAATCGAAGCGGAAAATAGCCACCGCAAACTGCGCTGGGAATACGATGCCAATGGCCGTGTCACTGCGGACTGGCAGGGCAAAGAGAAGCTTACCCATAAATACGATGCCGCTGGCAACCGTATCGCCACAACCTTACCCGATGGCGAAGTGCTCAACTTCGCCTTTAACCCCGCCGGCCAATTCCAAAGCCTGCACCGCCACCCAGTGGGTGGTGACGCCAATCAGCTGATCACCAGCATCAGTCACGATGAACTGGGCCGGGAGAGCCAGCGCCAGCATGGCAATGGCCTGGAAAGCCAGCGAGATTATGATCCTCAGGGACGGCTGCAAAAGTTACGTCTAAACAAAGCCAGCGGCCCAGTCTCTGATCCAACCCAAAGTACAAACTCCATATTGGAGCGCGGCTATCAATACAACAAAGCTGGCCAGATTTCTAAAATTGAGGACAGTCTGCGTGGCACGCGTAGCTACCACTACGACGCCTTGGATCGCCTCACCCAGGTAGATGGCCCCAACCCCGAGTATTTTGTGCATGATCCTGCACACAATATTCTCGCCGCCGCCAACTCAAAGGATGAAGCCAAACAGCAGGCCAGCTCTACTCAAGTCAAAGGCAATCGCTTAGCCTTCCGTGGTGATACCCACTACCGCTACGATATTCACGGCAACCGCATTGCCGAATTGCGTGGCAAAGGGCAGAAGCTGCAAACCCGCTATCACTACAATACTCGTCAACAGTTGGTGCGGGTAGAAAAGCTCAAACTGGAAGAAGGGGCAGAACAGCTTCAGCAGGAGATTCACTACCAGTACGACCCGCTGGGCCGCCGTATTGGTAAGAGCAGCAATAGTGAATACACCAATTTCCTCTGGGATGGAGATGTCCTGCTTCGTGAAAACAAAGCTGATATCCACACTCGGCAGGACCTGAATACTCGGACTTACTACTTTGAGCCGGGTACTTTCAAGCCGGTTGCACTAAAGGAAGGCAAGCAAGAGAAAGAACAGGTTTACCACTACCATCTGGATCATCTGGGTACGCCGGATACCCTTACCAATCAGGAAGGTGAAGTAGTATGGAGTGTTGCCTATAAGAGTTATGGCAATATCGCTTTAGCCCATAAGAATCAGATAGAGCAGCCTATCCGCTTTCAGGGGCAGTACTTCGATGAAGAAACTGGGCTGCACTACAATCGGTTTAGGTATTATGATCCAGAAGTTGGGGAGTTTACTCAGCAGGACCCGGTTGGATTGTTGGGTGGGGCGAATAGCTATCAGTATGTACCCAATCCGGTTGGGTGGGTAGACCCGTCGGGGTTGACTGCGGCGAAGGAAGATTCCTATAGGCAAGTTAATACGATTGCTGGGCCGCAAGTTCAGAAAGGTGCTGCTCTAAACAATACTTCTTTAGAAAGGTCATTTCTAGGTAGTAGTGAAGGTCACCAATTCGCAGGTAGTGTAACACCAGGCGGCACAGGAACAGCGCTTGCGGGACACGGTAAATATGTTTTCGGAAGTGGGGACGTTGTAGTGCCTAATGGATCAGCGGTGACCCTCCCGAGAGAAGGTATAAGAATACTTGATGAAACTGGACGCTATATTGAAACAGGAGACTGGGACGGTCTAGCGAGAGCCGCAGCTCAAAACCCAAGAATCGCAAATGATATTAAAGGTATGACTACCTGGCTTCCAGGAGCTAAGGTGCCTAATTACACTTTAAGTGCTCCTACAAACCCGCCTCTAAATATCCTTCAAAATTCAACAACAGTTTATTCGGGAATCACCTTGGATCGATTGTTACAGCCTAATATGGGTTGTGTGCAATGGGCTGCATGTACTGAGTATAAATAAAGGCAAATTTTATGTTCTATGAAGATTTGAGTAATTATTGTTATTGCTTAAAAATACCTGTAGCAACGGTTAGAAATATTGGTTGGCTCGATAGCAGCAAAAAGTTTACAACGGGAGAGGTTGACGACTCAATCTTAACTAAGCTGGCTGAAATTCTAGTTTTAAAAGGTGATGTTGATGTTCATGTAAATTGGACGAGGAGTCTTGATCCGTGTGCTTTATCAGGAAAAACGGACATCTCCGTTTTACATGAAGGGAAGGCGGTCTTTTTGGGTGGTTCTGAAGTTTGGTTGCCTTCAATTAAAAAGGGAGAGTATTTTGCAGCACCTTCATTAATTTACCACTATATTAAGGGATATAAATATTTGCCTCCAAAAGGATTTTTGGAGGCAGTTAAGAGCTTTGATATGGAGGTGGCCTACAAGGCACAAGAGGTTTATTTGGAGCTTATAAAGGGGCACTTTTAATGTGCCCCTCTGTCCAGGGCAAACAATAGTTCTGTAGTTCTGAATGCAGTTCTGTGAATGCAGTTCTGGACATCCATAGACTGGGGAAATCGAGACAAAATGCCAAAATGCTGGACACCCACAGACTGGCTGGCACAATCCAAGAGCAATCCTGGACACTCCCAAAACAATCCTCAAATAATCCTAGACACCCAAAGAAGGAATCTCAAAACATTCCTGGAAGCAAAACATTCCTGGACATCCAAAGAATGGAGAATCGGAATCTAGGAAAAAATTTTTGCGCCACTACTTGGTGACAGGTATATCTGTCTCAAAATAGATGGCAATTTGGCGTTAAAAGATCTTTTGGGGAGTCCGTAGGGAATTAGGGGAGAGTAGAGTCGGGAGCGATGGAATCTAGGGGCAGCTGAGAAGCGGATTTCTGTAATTTAGCAGGGGGTGGGGCTAAGAAAGCGCTGGCAATCGCGCAGCCCGTGTACCCAGCGTTTATTTTGCTGCGCACAGACCTGGCGTACCGCTTCCGCCGAGCCCACCAAGCGTTTAAAGCGGCTTTCAAAATTGCGGTTTAGATAGAGCCAGTGTTTTGGCGAAATACCCAGCCGATTTAAAATAGGTGGGATGTTTTCGGAAATAGCCCCGCGCTTTTTAGGGTGCAGCTGCCGGCCACTCCAGTCTACCAGCTCTAAATAGTGATCCAGCTGAAAAGGCAAGCCTTTAGGCATATCCTGGCGCTCCCCGCCCACCAGTGGCAGTAGGCTTTTGGGCTGCTGGCCTGAGATGGCTGTGTGTATGCGTTGCTGGATCGAAGTGTAATCGGATTCTTCTGGAGTTTTAGCGATACCGGCACGGATAGGGTTGAGGTCCACGTAAGCGAGGCAGGCGGCAAGGGCTCTTTCATCCAGCAAGGCCTGAGACTTGAAACGCCCTTCCCAGAAACGACCGGTGCAGTTGTCCTCGGCATTGGCCTGGCGGGCGATGGACTCGTTCAGGCAGCGCATAAACCAGCTGATATCGGTCAGGCGCTCGCGCCAAAGGGTTGAACAGTTCTGGACACCCACGATAACACCTTGGTAAATCTTCTAGCGGCAAGCAATCTGACCGCCTCTGGGGTGGCAATACCCCTCTACAGGAACGCAAACCTAATATCCACACCCAGCAGGGCCTCGATAGCTTTATCTATCAAGAAGGCCAAGTGGTATGGAACGCTGCCTACAAAGCTATAGTGATATCGTCTACCCCACAAGAACCCAATAGAACAGCCTATTCGCCTAGCAAGAAAGAGGACTATAAAAATGTGAATGAAAACACCACAAAATACACCCCCCGATAAAACGCCGCAAAGAGAAAGGATGACCTCCATGTTTATCACCTACATCCCCACCAGGAATATAGACGCCTCCAAAGATTTTTATGAAAATAAAATGGGGTTTTTCGAGGATGATTACGGCTTCAAACTAAACATTGCCGGCTATGACAAAGTTAGAATACGGCCGCAGATCAAGAGAGACTTCCCGCAGGAAAACTATTGTTATTTTAGCTACAAACTAAAAACTGGCTTTCTTAGTTACTGCAAAAAACTTATGGATAAAGGGGTTAAATTTAAGGTGATAGCAATGACTCCGGGTGGTTATTCTGGAATGATTATCGATCCAGATAACAATAAGATATTAGTAGAGTGCGAAAGCTTTGAAGATAACAACTCTATCGACCCAAGTGAATGGGAGTGTAGTGGTCTAATACTTCCGGACACTTCGCTAAGATGGTAAAACTACCAAGTGAGGTGACGTATGACAACAAAAGGTACACGCCGGCAATTCAAGCCGGAGTTCAAGAAAGACGCTGTAGCTCTTGTCTCTGAACAAGGCTATTCGATTTCTAAGGCCGCAGAGGCTGTAGGGACCACTGCTAATAACTTGCGACGCTGGGTAAAGGAGCTGAAGCAGGAAGAGAGCGGAGTAAGGTTGGATGCAGGCGAGCGCGCTGAATTGGATCGGTTGCGACGTGAAAACAAGCGCTTGCGGATGGAGAAGGAA
This sequence comes from Microbulbifer regidiadema (SeqCode), assembly GCF_052466995.1. NCBI lineage: Bacteria > Pseudomonadati > Pseudomonadota > Gammaproteobacteria > Cellvibrionales > Microbulbiferaceae > Microbulbifer > Microbulbifer regidiadema (SeqCode). The sequence goes on from NZ_CP174297.1 coordinate 2,010,821, forward strand.
ATCCTAAAAAAGGCCAGCGCCTTCTTTGCGAAAGAAATGAAGTAAAGTACAGCTTCATCAAAGAGCAGAAAAGTAGCTTTCCAGTTAGGATGCTTTGCCGAGTAATGCAGGTAAAAAAGAGCAGCTATTACGATTGGTGCCATCGCAGTGATAGCTCAATAGATAGCCAAACATGGCAACTATGCCATCGCTTGAAGGCCTTATTTGCAGAATCTCGGCAGAGCTTGGGAAGCCGCCGACTAATGAAGCTATTACGCAGAGAAGGCTTTAAAATTGGGCGCTATCGAGTCCGAAAGCTAATGAAAAAGCTAGGTTTGTCAGTAAAACGCAAGAAGCGTTTTGCGTTGACGACAGATAGCAAGCACCAACTGCCCATTGCAGAGAACCTTCTGAATAGGGATTTTTCGCCGAGTGCTAAAAATCAAGTTTGGACTACGGATATTACATACATCTGGACACTACAGGGATGGTTGTACTTGGCGGTAGTGATTGATCTCTATTCACGCCGGATAGTTGGTTGGCACCTGGATCGCCAGATGGAAACGGCTTTGGCGAGTCGTGCGCTGATGATGGCCGTCAATTTACGCACACCATCGCAAGGCCTTCTACACCACTCTGATCGAGGCAGTCAGTATGCCAGCCATACCTATCAGGCGTTGCTGAAGGAGCATGGAATGGTATGTTCAATGAGCCGTAAAGGAAATTGCTGGGACAACGCACCAACAGAACGGTTTTTTAGCAGCCTAAAGCGAGAGTGGCTAACGGGAAATCTCTATGAAACAAGGGTGGACGCGACAGCAGATGTGAGAGCCTACATTGCTTATTACAACTCACGCAGAATACACACAACATTGGGGGATGTAACCCCTATCGAATTTGAGAAATGTGCTTAAAGAGGTGTCCGGTTGGACTTGACCACAACAGAGTGCTACAGAAGGTATTAGGAAGCACAGTCCAAACAACGGCAGTAGTGATGTCGCGCAACAATATAGGAAAAGATGAAGGTGAAGTTAGAATTAGATAAAGATGATACATTTGAAGAATTGGCGGAACACTTTCGCTTATTCATTATACAAAACTTTAAGCGCTGCCTGAAAAATACTGAACTATCCAATAGCAAGAAAGAGCAGCTATGCACTGAATTTTTAGCCGAACTGTGCGTAAACTTAGATCAAGGCGAGTGGGAACATAATGGCAAATACTATCGCCCTACAATTGGATTTATTGATAGCGAACACCTCCAACTTTGGGATGAGAACACTAAAACTATTGTTCCCTATGAGGCTTACCATCATCACGATAAAGTCTGGGATGAAGTAGAGGATAAATTTGACCGGTGTCGGCTGGGTTAAATTATCCCCACCGCTTAGCGATAGGGACGCTATAGATGATATCACTGCCAACAAAGGGTAACTGTAACTATTACAACCTTTGAAATAAGACAGCAACACTGATTGGAGGGGAAAGCCAGACCTCCAGCAAGGCGCGGCTTGGCAAAGTGTGAGCACTCTGTCAGCCGCACCAGGATATTACTAAATTATTCAGCCCCCTGCGCTATTAAGCCGATGCCTGCGGGCGGGTATTGGGTAGAGCGTTCGAAATATCACTGCCTACCACTGGCTTCTCTAAAGGCTCAAACCAAACACTATCCGGCTCGATTTTGGATTGCCGTTTTTGCAGGCGCGCCAGGAGTAACACAAAGCATGCCCCAATCAGCAGGGCAACAAAATCAACGGCCCATACCGGGGTTGCCGCTCCCAGTAACTCACCTCTTATCAGCGAGCTGATTGGAATCAGGAAAATTGCAGTTGTACAGAAAATCATAAGTTGTCGTGCGGCAGCCATTGGGCGGTGGGTAAACGCCCAGGCCACAGCCAAAAGAAAACCGGTGTAATAAGCGGCCTTCTGCCAAAACTCAATATCCACCTGTCCATGAGGCAGCCACTTCACGGCCAGCATACTCACGGCTATCCCCAGGAGAGTTCCCAGGCCAACCCCCACGGTCAACCTCGCCATAACCCGGGATGAGGTTGTTTGCACGGGCAAGGCCCCCTGGCCCCGGCGCTTTTTACGCCGGCTTTCAATCCACAAGAGGTTACCGCTAAAGAAGATCAGTGCCCCCATAATACCCAGTACAAAATACATCCAGCGCACCGCATCGCCACCAAAGCTACCAAAATGCAGGGAGAAAATACTTATTACCGTACCACTGTATCCATTAAAACTACCGGGCAGAATACTGCTGTAGGGAAGCTCTCTCAGGTAGGGATTGCCGAGCACATAGGCATACTCAGCGCCGCGCACCACTTCACCGTGCATTATTCCCCCCACCCGCATACGCGGGGAGCGCGTATCCAGGCCTATATAGAGGATTTCTGCCATCTGGAATTTGGGCTCGCGCTGCTGGATCACCGTCTCCAATTCGGCAACCGGCACCAGCTCAGAGAAGTGCTTCACCTCCTGTGGCGCAGGCCGGGTGAACATTGGCGAGTCCCCATAGGCGGTCACGCGCAGGGCATCGTAAAGTGGGTCGTGGAAGGCAAATACGAATGCAGTAAAAGCGATCACCAGATGAAATGGCAGCGAGGTAATTCCCAGTACATTGTGAAAGTCGAGCCAGTAGCGCTTGCGATTCTTGCCCTTTCTCAGTACCAGTAAATCCTTGAACCAGGAGGGTAAGAAGACGATCAGACCTGAAATCAATGCCACAAAATACAGGGCTGCAACTGCACCCAGTACATAGGTACCAAAAGCATCGTGACCTTCACCGCCGGGGATACCTGCGGTGCGATGCAGGTGGTCAACAAATTCACCAATCGCAGAAACCGTAAAACTCTGAGTAATCAGCGCGCCCTGCTTATCGAAGCTGGCATACCACAGCGTGTGCTCATGGGTCTGCTCATCCTCTATTTCCCAGCTCACCGGTGCCGCTTGCAGACCTGCTAACGGCAGCTGCACCGTCATTTGTTTTGCCGCTTCCGGGTGCGCCTGCAAAACTTCAGAAATCAGATGGTCATACTTTTCTACAGGAATCGTTGGCAAAGTGGTCTCAGGTTGCAGGGCCCACTGGTTAAGTGGCCCCTTAAACATGGTCAGGGCACCGGCAACAAAGGCGATATAGAGAAACAGACCTGCGATAATACCGGTCCAGGTATGCACACTCTTATAAGTTTTAATCAATTCAACGCGCATAATCTCAACCTCCGAATCTCGCAATCCACAGCAGGGTAAATAGCAACACATTCAGCCCCAGATAGAGGGACAGCATGCGCCGGGCACTGGTAAACAGATAGACCAAGCTCACCGCAGTGAGCCAAATTGGGCTGATCAGCCACATCGTAAACTGACTTCTGTCGTCGACCGCTGCATCGCCGGGGGCCCACACGGCCAGCAAGCTGGCAATAGCAACCGCTATTGGCAACCCCAAAAATACTGCACATAGGCTTTTTACCCACCACTGTGGTTTATAGCCTTGCAGCCCCTTTTGAATCCGCTTCTTTTTCCCGGCTAATACTTTTCCGGGCTTATCGAGCACCCCAGTAAAAGGCAATAACCCCAGCGCCAACATCAATAAGCAAAGAAGTGTAAAGGCGGAGGACATTGCTGAAAAAGTTTGACGGAAAAGTGTCCAGGAGATGACAAGAAGTACGAGACTGGCGGAGAGAGCGGGGTAAAACTGGAGGGGTCTCTGCTCGCGCCACTGCTGATTAGGGCAGCCCAAATAAAAAACAGACGAGGCAAGAATACAACTAAGTAGCCCGAGTCCGACTAAAACTGAGGAATACATTGCAAGTTTTCACTTAAGAATTAGAGGTACTGCCCCATACGGTGACAGCCTGATTACCAAGCCCTGGTCAGTTGTCGCAAGCAAGCCCAAGCCATTGCCCGGCGACAGAGTAGTGGAATTTTATTGCGAGAAGCCCGCATTTGCAAATAAGAATTATTAGCATTATATTCCCTGCCGATTTTCCTCGTCGCTCTGACTTCTTTATCTTGCTAGGGATTACGTCATGTATAAACGCCACCTGCTCAGCAACGCCGTTTCACTTACCCTCCTTACTTCAATTGGGGCGAACGCTATCGCCGCAGAAGAGAAAGGGAATGAGTATGCACCGCAGGCAATGGAAAACATCCTTGTTATCGGCGAGAAGACAGAGCGATCCCTCAAGGAAACCACTTCTTCCGTATCTGTAATTACCGAAGAAACCTTGAACAGCATGCAGCACCTGAGCATTACTGATGCGGTGTCGAATATCTCCAACGTGGTAGTGCTATCTGGCGCCACACCGGATATTCGCGGTGTTTCCGGCAACGGTTCGGCCACCGGTTTTAACTCTTTTTCCGGCGGCGCCAAAACCCGAGTCTCCACGCTTATTGATGGCGTTGCCGAGCCGTTTGTTGCGGATCTCACTGGCGACAGCGGTATTTGGGATCTGGAGCAAATTGAAGTATTCCGCGGCCCCCAGTCCACCAGCAATGGGCGCAACAGTATTGCCGGCTCTGTATATATCAAAACCAAGGACCCCAGCTTCGACTGGGAAGGTGCCGCCCGTGTGGGTTATCGCAACCAGGACGGCTATATCGACACTTCCGGTATGATTTCCGGCCCGATTGTTGAAGACACCCTCGCCTTCCGCCTGACCGCCCAACAGCTTACCGGCGACACCATCAGCAATGCCCAAGAGTATGAGGGCAATCCCGCTGACTTCGACCTGAATACCCTGGAAACCCAGCGCCTGAAAGGCAAACTGCTGTGGACCCCCACTGAAAAGCTGAAGACACTGTTTACCGTGTCCACTAACAGCGAAGAGGGAAACACCGGGCGTATGTACTACACCCTAACCGGTGTTGACGACTACGAGACTTATTTCTACCGCGACATGGACACCGAATCCACCACAACCAGTGTTAAAGTGGATTACCAAATCAGCGATGATATCTCTATCGAAGTCCTGGCAGCCTATATGGACTACCAGTGGGGCTTTGACGCCTATGAAGAAGAAGCCAGCAGCGAGCAGTACGTTCGCATGGATGAGCAGAACAGCACTATTGATGCGAAGCTCAATTTCGGTCTCACCAGTGACACCCTGCACGGCTTTATCGGCCTCGCACATTTTGAGCGAGAGCAGGACTTTAACAGCTCCAACAGCGTTACCTATTTTGGTGATGACGAGAGCACCTCTACCGCTATTTACGGTGAAGTGACCTACGCACTAAGCGATAGGCTGAACTTAATCAGCGGTTTGCGTGTTGAAAACGAACAACAAGACCGCAACTTCAACTTCAACAATGGCTACCTGATCGCGGGCTTGGATATTGATGAAACTATCACCCTACCGAAGATCGCCCTGCAATACGATCTGAGCGAAGACACTACCGTTGCTGCCAGCGCGCGCAAAGGCTACAACTCCGCCGGTGGTGCTCTAAACTTTAGCGCGGGCGATTACTATTACTACGATGAAGAAACCGTTAACACCTACGAGCTGGCCGTGCGCAGCAGCCTGGCAAATGGCACTGTCAGCCTTAACGGTAACCTGTTCTTCAACGACTACTCCGGCTATCAGGCGCTCAGCTCTTCCCGCACTATCGTCAATATGGATGAAGTCGAGACTTACGGTGTAGAGCTCGAAGCTATTGCGATGCTAACCCCTCAATGGGAGTTGCGCGCCGGCCTGGGCCTGCTGGAAACTGACATCACCGATGCGGGTGTTGATTACGAAGATGCCGATGGCAATGAACTCAACTCAGCGCCGAATATCACCGCAAATTTAGGCACAAAATACTGGATTAATGATGCACTGAGTCTGGGCGTCTCTGCCAACTATGTAGGAGAGTACTACGGCGACTTCAGCAATACCGACGAGAGAGTGGCCGGCGATTACACCATCGCGCGCCTCAATGTTAACTATGAAGTCGAAGATTGGAGCATCTCTGCTTATATTAACAATGCCCTGAACGAGGAAGCCTACCTGACAGTTGAGCCGGTCGGCAGCCGCTACCCAGACGGTTACGCATCGATTATCGACCCGCGCAATGTCGGTATCTCCGCGACTTACCGCTTCTAATTTGCCCCGCTAGCGATCGCTATAAGCCCACCCTCTGAGTGAGTCAGCCTCACTCAGAGGGCGGTTTTCTGCTTTCATACAACGCTACTGTGCAATAAGCACCATATTACTATCCCCATTCTGGGAAATATTGGCAGTCTGGAAATCATTAACCTGACTGAGCGTAAATGAATTTGCATCACCCTGCTGAAATGAAGTAGCAGAGCCAAAGGCCCCGCTTTGAATTGTTACCCCCACATTATTTAAACCAATCTGTGTGCTATTCGCCTGATTGAAACTGCCAGACTGCGAATGGACAATATTATTTGAGTCACTCTGTTGGCTGATGGTACTCGCGTTATCGCTATCCACCTGCATAACATCAGCCCAATTGCTATCACCTAATTGGTTCAATGAGGAAGTGCTATTAGTAGAAAAAGACTGGTTCACCGTAGCCGTGTTTGAATTGCCCTGCTGCACAGTGCCTGCGGCACTGGCAGAACTACCAATTTGCACAACAGTCCCAGTATTGGAATCGCCGGTCTGAGTGATAGTAATATTGCCAGAAGTGCTATTAGATTGATTAACTGTGGCAAAGTTAAACGTATTGAACTGCCTAATTGCCACCACATCGGCATTAGACAGTGTCTGATTAACCACACTAATATTACTGTCCCCAGTCTGGGCGATATTAGCGGTCACCGTATCGGACCCATTCTGAGCAACGGTGGAGTCATTTAAATCGCCCACTTGCCCCTGAATAATTGTACTCGAGGTATTACTGTTTATTTGCGAGGCGAATTGTGTATTGTCGTCTCCATCTTGGAATTGATTGACAAAATTGAACGTCACCGTTGGATCACTTTGATCCACGGTCACACTATTCCCTATTCCGACTTGACTCTGAATCGCAGTATTGTCAGAAGCAAGAATCCCATAACTTGCAACAGCAAGCAGAACCCCTGCCGCCAACGGGGCACACCTTTTCATATCTACCGCCCTCAAATATAGAACGTCTCTAAACCCGGCTTTTTATACTGAAAAACCAATTTGCACCTTATCCAATCAGTTTGGTAGAAAGCCATCCATGATTGAGCCGCACTTAAATTCCCTAGTGTCAACACCCACACGCGTAAACTTTAACCCTGCAAAGATCCAAATTTACAACGCCTCCTGAGTATTATTCCGGGGAGCCGCCCCAACAATAGGAAGATAGTGCAGAAAATCTAAGAAGAAAGTTTCTCAAAGCCCGAAACAAATAAGCCTACGGAAAACATAGGAAAAAATTCCTATTGCGAACGGCAAAATAGAGACCACACTTCGAAATATTTGCATAGGCCAGCCAACCACTAAACACGGCGGGACGCACCAATGAAAAAAGCATTGCATATTAAATCGATACTGATGGCCACAACAGGCTGCGGCTTGGTCGGTTTTGCCAGTATCGTCTCAGCGGTAAGCTGCGGAGATACTATCACGACTGCCGAGGTGCTGGATGCCGACATCATAAATTGCGCAGCCTCCCCGGCCATTACCGTCACCGGGCCAACCGGCAGTCTTGACCTGAATGGATTTACGCTTTCCTGTGATGGATCAGCTATTGGAATCTTATTGGATGGATCTTTCGCGGGATTAAGTAATAGCCAACCATCCAGTGGAACTATCAGAGCTTGTGACACCGCCGGCATATCCGTTGAGGGCACGGGTTTCCACACTATAGTGGGGGTCACCACATCAGAGAATGGTACTCTAGGCGTGTCCGTTAGCAGTGATAATAATTTTTTCAACAGCTCCAGCCATACCGACAACCAAGACACCGGCATCTATATTAGCGGAGATGAGAATAGCTTTTTTTCAGTCGATGCGAGCGGTAATCTAGCTGCTGGAATTGCCATTTTTGGAGACTACACCCGTATCTCCCAAAGTATCGCGCGCAACAATGACTTCGCAGGAATAATTCTTATAGATGCAAATTACACCAGTGTTATACAAAATACAGCCTCAAGCAACGGAGAATACGGTATTTTAGTAGATGATACCGGGCCCGTAGGAAATATTATTCTTGGAAATCAAGCTCAATCCAATATTATACGCGACATGTTTGATGACAGCTCATCCCCATGTGTAGGAACTACCTGGTTTGCAAACGACTTCAACACCTCTAATGAGTCCTGCATCGAATAGACCGGTATCGAGTATAGGGCCCATCACTAGTCTTCTGGGCCCTTTTGTAAAAATCTTGCCTGCAAAACCCTAGGCGATTCTCTGCTCTGGAGCAAACATAATAATGGCCATCCCCAGCATCGCCACTCCCGCACCGCTCAGGTCCCAAACGGTAGGTTTAACGCCATTGACCAGCCACAGCCAGATAATTGAGGAGAAGATATAAATCCCACCATAAGCGGCATATACCCGCCCCGCCGGGGCCGGGTGCAATGTCAGCAACCCGGCGAATATGGCCAAGCTAATAGCGCCCGGCAGCAGCAACCAGATACTTTTATCCTGCTTTAACCACAGGTAGACCATATAGCAGCCGACTATTTCAGCCAGCGCCGTGAGCAGGAACAACGCGATTGTTTTTATTTCAAATGGCAGCATAAAAAATTATATGCTCAACTGCTTGCAGGGCATACATTTTCAAGGCGCATCGTAAATGCACGCTTCATATAGGAGAATTGCTCAATCTTCTGCATATGGCCGCCGAGGGAATTTCTTGCGCGGGAAAAACGCTGTTTCTCCGCTTTACTCATCCCTTCATAGTAAAGATACAGGCTTTGCATTGGCGCCATAGCGGCCTTCTCTGCCCGATAAAAAACATCGTCAGACATTGCCAGATCGACCTTATCCCGAATAGAGCCATCCGGCATAATTTGCACTGACACACTGGGAACATAGTTTGCGATCGGCCCCTCCAGGTTAAGGATAGAGGATTTTTCCTCACTGAGCTTTTTTGCGATATAAACCTTTAACTTATTGCTGCGAACCTCTAACTTCACAAACGGTTTAACCTCGTTAAACTTCTCTTTGTCCGCCTCAAAGAGTTTTACCAGAGCCTCAAGCATCACCAAACTCTGGGTATTGATAAAGCGCTCATACTCTTCCAAATAACATGAGGCTTGCGCACCACTACTCAACAGAAAAAATAAACTAAAGAATAATCTTTTCATTGACCTAACTATTATCCTGAATATTTGCCAATTTTCTCGCCTTACACGCACTGGCGCTTCGCTTAACCCTGCACAGTTTAGACCTCATTGAGATTATCTTCGGCCGACAATTGCGCTTGAAACTTTATCTTTATAAAAAATACGCAGCCTGCGTCTTTTCCTCGATGATTTGCGCCAGAGATATTCAGAAAACAAATCGGGGCTAGACTGTCCGATAGCGGTTGACGGCTTCCGGCACATAAAAGTAAAGAAACTGCACTCTAGTGATAATCGGGCAATAGTACCGGGGGTAAGCGGGAGGCCTCCAACATCCACTCTTTGATACTCGCGCGCGCCAACAGTCTCTCTATCCATTGTCGGGTCTGTGGCCAGGGCTGCAAATGGGGGCTGTGGGAATAGATTCTGATCACCGTTGGTACAAAAGCCAAATCCGCCAGGGAGAGGTCCCCCATCAGGTAGGGGCCACCATTTTGCTCAAGCTCGCCCTCCCAAGCGGCAAACAGGCGCTCCGCGTCCATCTCCTCTTCTGGAGTCATTGAGCGCTTATCCGGGTAAAACGCACTCTCAAAAGACAGGCGCGGGCACAACCCAGACAAACCCGAGTGCTGCCAACTGAGCAGGGCTCTGGATCTGGCCCGCAACAACGGTTCTCTGGGTAAAAGTTCAGCGGAGCCAATATCATTGGCGTACTCCATAATCGCCAGGGAGTCAAAGATAATGGTATCCCCGTCTTGTAAAATAGGCACAGTTCTCGCGGGGGATAATTCACCAATACGCTGTAAGTTCTGCACCCGCTGTGGCTGGCGAATATCCACAACCACTTCATCAAACTCAATTTCCTGCTCACGCAGGGCCAACCAAGCTCTAAAGGCCCAGGTGGAAGCGTTTTTAGTACCCGAGTGCAAAACACGAGACATAGTCAATCCATTGTTATTGAAATTTTATTGACAAGCTATTTCAAGCGCGCCGAAATCATTACGTTATAACAACATCGCAAACCACATTAAAGGACCAACCGGAAAGTCAGTGATTATTTTTGATCAACTTCACATCCCCTGAAACAGACTCTTCATAATTAAACGATATGCAGCCTGCTTTTTAAATTGTTGCTGATCGCCCCTACAAATCAAGCAGTTCAAAACAGCAAGCGCCAACTATTTAGTGGAAATTAACCGAATCAAAATAGCGAAACCAAAATCACTGCAAAAATATTAATCAACCAGCCTAGAGAGACGGGTAGCTATTGCAAACAGGCAGCCCTCTCTGAAAAAGCCGTTAGAAACCCAATATTCGTACCACTACAATCGGTATCGAGTGTATCGTTCAAATTATAAGGAGCACCACCCAAAGAGGCATTTCAGCTAACAATATTGCCATTTAAATTTTTCAGAATAATAACAGCACCCTATTCACTTTAAAGCAAGCTCGCTTAACCGAGGTGCGGGGCATTTATTCCCCCTCTAGCTTGGACAGGATTAGCTATTCCGCAATAAGAAAAAATACCCAGAGGGGCTCGCATTATTAATGCGAAGGGATTAGCTGAAAAAGAATCCGTAACAACAGTGACTAACACGGCAAAACTAATTATAAACCCGACATAAAAAAACCCGGCCATGGCCGGGTTTTTTACTAATTAAAGCGCTAGAGAATTACTTTATACCCAACACTTCTTTACCCTGAATAAAGGTAACATCAACCGGGATGCTGGCCTCAGCCAAACGATCCAGGTCAGCCTGTAATTCAGGGCCAATAACGCCTTTGGTTTCCAGCAGGGACTTGGCCTTGTTGTAATCGCCATCCCCTTGGATGGTAATAATCAGACGGGACAGGTTGGTCATCGCCTGCTGCATCTTATCAAAGTCAACGCTGTATTGACCGGTCTTGGTATCGCGAGTGAATGCGCCCTGCTCCTTGAAGTAGTTAAAGCGCATCATATTGGCTTTACCGTGGGCGCTGGCGGCACCAAAGCGCACACTGCGGAAAATACCGGCCAGGAAGGTCACGTAGTTATCCATCAGCTGGCCTTCTTCCAGCTCGCCTTTTTCATGCAGGCGGGTGACCATGTACAAACCGAGGATATCGGCCTTGCCCTCTTCCAGTGCAGAAGAGGTTTCCTTCAGGGCCTGACGCACGTTGTTTCCCCCCTCTAGCGTCTTTTTAATACCCAGGCCATGGGCCACTTCGTGGAACATGGTATTGGCAAAGAACGCCGGGAAAGTGATGTTCTTGCGCTGATCTTCAGCGATCAATACATCGCTGATCGGCACCAGGATCTTGTCAAACTTGGCCTGCATGGCATTTTTAAGCTGAAGGCGACGGGTGCCCTTGGCCAGCTGTACCTCCTCATCATTGGGGAGGTTAATCGCAATGGTCTTGGAGCCCGCATTGCTGTGGCCCGCATAGAAGAGCACATCGTAGGCGTTCAGGTCTGAGTCGGTACCGGGCTCTTCAGACTTGTATTTCTCTTCAACCGGCAAGCCCTTTTGCAGCTCGGGCAACAGGGCGGCAAACTTGGCCAGCTTTTTACTCCACTCCTTGTCTTTCAATAGAACATAGGACTCGTAAGCGGTACGGTAGGCGAACAGTTGGTCCTCGTAATTTTCAATAGGACCAATGACCACGTCGATATCATTCTCCTTCATATCCATCCAGGCCATATCGCTGGGGCGGAAATTATCGGAGAGCAGGGCGTCGGCACGCATGGTGAGATACTGGGCAAATTCTTTGCTCTCGGCCAAGCCTGCGGCCTGGCGCAGAATGCTTGCGGCCTTATTGAGGTCTGTATTATAAGCTTGGCTGTATGGAATCAGCTCCAATTTGCCGGCGCTATTGCGACGCACCAGGGAGTAGAGGCCGTCTTTGCCCGCTTGATCCCAGCTTTCAAACTCTTCGCGAGTCATATCTGCCGGGTAGAAATTGGCGCCGAGGGGCTTGTCGCTATAACCGGTAATAAACGGTTTATTATCGTCCAGGCGATCCCAGGGGCCGTAATTGATTTCGGCAAACTTGCGCGCGCGGTTATCTTCAATATCGGGCAGTAAATCCTCTGCCGGACCATAGGACTGCAACCAGAAGAGGCGGTCCATAATCTGACTGGCATCGATTAACAAACCGATCATTTTGCGCTGGTTTTCGGTCAGATCACCCAGGTCTGCGGTGAGCTCAACCGGTACATAGATATCAAAACGCTTATCCGCATCCTCTACCTTTTGGCCTTCGGGTACAGGTACTGTCTTGGATTCGACAATCTGGGCCTCAGCCTCCGCCTTGGCAACCTCATCGCTCTGCTGCTCTTTTTTGGAACAAGCGCCAACAAGGGCCAGTGCCAACACTGCTGCCGCTATCTTGGTGGCCTGAAAGGGAATGGTCATATCGCTCTGCCTATCAATTTTTTGTATCGGCGCCACATTAGTCTGGCTGCGGGGATTTATCAACCGTTAGGATGCGGGTAGCTCTGCCGTTTGCGCCTCAGTTCCACGTTCCTGTTGTTGTATACGCCACAGGGCTGCGTAGTATCCGCCAGCGCGTATCAATTCACTATGGGCACCCTGCTCGACAACCTCCCCCTGGTCGAGAACTAGAATCCGGTCCGCATCGACAATCGTGGAGAGGCGATGTGCAATCACCAGTGTGGTCTGCTCCCGTGCAATCTCCTGTAGAGAGGTCACTATGCCCTGCTCCGAGTGGCTGTCCAGAGATGAGGTGGCCTCATCAAAAATCATAATTGGAGGCTTTTTAAGTAAGGCCCGCGCAATAGCTACCCGCTGCTTTTCACCGCCGGACAATTTGAGCCCGCGCTCGCCCACCAGGGTATCGGCCCCCTCCGGCAGCTGTTGGATAAAATTTGCCAACTGGGCGTGCCTAATCGCCTCATCCACTTCCCCATCGGAGGCGTCCACGCGACCATAGCGCACATTTTCCCGGATCGACTGGTTAAACAACACCGCATCCTGGGGTACTACGCCAACCGCTCTGCGCAACGACTCCTGGGAAACGCTGCGAATATCCTGCCCATCAATAGAAATTGAGCCGCTATTAACGTCATAGAAACGAAACAGCAGCTTAAACAGGGTGGACTTGCCCGCGCCGCTGGCACCGACAATTGCGATCTTTTGACGCGGTTCCACAGCAAAGCTAATCCCTTTGAGTATTTCCCGGTTGCCCTTGTAGCCAAACTGGACACGGTCAAACTCAATGCGCCCTTCCTCCATCGCCAGAGAGGGAGCCTGGGGCAGGTCTTCAACGGCGGGCTTTATCTTCAGCAGCGAGAACATTTTTTCGATATTTGCCAGGGCCCCTTTCATCTCCCGGTAGACAAAACCGAGGAAATTCAGCGGTATAAAGATCTGCATCATAAAGGCGTTCACCAGCACAAAATCGCCGATGGTCATAGTTCCCTGGCTGACACCGACGGCAGCGAGCACCATTGCCGCACACATGGCGCTGGCAATAATCAGGGCCTGACCGATATTGAGGCCAAATAGGGACAATCTATTCTTGCGCCGCGCCGTTTCCCAGCTGGCCAGCTCCCGGTCATAGTGACTGGATTCGTGTCGCTCATTGGCAAAATACTTGACGGTTTCATAGTTGAGCAGGCTATCGACAGAGCGACTACTGGCCTGGGATTCGGCCTCGTTCAGCTCCCTGACAAAGCGCGTGCGCCACTCCGTAGCCACGATAGAAAAGCCGATATAAACAATAACCGCAAGCAATACGAGTAGCGCGAATAATCCGCTGTAGTTCCACCAGAGCAGCCCCGCCACCATGGCAATTTCCACCAGGGTGGGGACGATATTGAACACCATAAAGCGCATCAGGAATCCAATACCGCTGTTGCCCCGCTCAATATCCCGGGAGAGACCGCCGGTACGGCGATTCAGGTGGAAGTCCAAATCCAGCTTGTGCAAATGCTGGAACACTTCCAGGCCGATCCTGCGCTGGGCTCGCTCGGTCACACGGCCAAAAATGGTATCGCGCAACTCTCCAAACAGGGTGCTGGAAAAGCGGACGGCCCCATAGGCCAAAAGCAGCCCCAAAGGCACTGCCACCGCCTGAGCGATTCCCCCGGCGCTGTCCAGATCATCGACGATATGTTTGAGTAAAAATGGCAGGGTAACACCGGCAACCTTGGCGCCGATCAGGCAAAGAATCGCCAAAACCACCGCGCGGCGAAATTCTAACAGGTAGGGAAAAAGGGTTTTCAGGGCACCCCAGTGCACTTCATCCAGCGCAACCGTGGACTTGGGTCTCGGCATAATCTATCCAGGCGGAGAAACTAAACGCTTATTATAATTCGCCAATAGAAGTTATATAAACGCCGGCCTCTTAAGCACCATGCTAAAACACCCTATCACCCCTGCGGGCAGGTCATCACACTGAGCCTGTTGTCGATGCCAGTGTTTTAGTCATCAAACAACAAAAGCGTCAGTGTGGACCTATCGGGATAAAAAATAACAAGCCGCCGCTAGGCTTGCATATGCTCAAGCATATAAGTCAAAACTTCATCGCTGTCATCTACCAGCCTTTCTATCAGGTCGAGGTGATCCCGATTATTCGCCAGCCTGAAATGACAGGGCTTATCCATTTTCAGCATTTTCTCTTGATACTCTTTGGTCTGCCGAAAGAATTCAGGAGTATCAAATTCTGGCACAATTAAATGGAGGGGACACGCCGTTGTATCAACACCAGACTCCAATAGCTGGGGACTGACTTTTTCAGCGGACTCCATCGACATATTAATGGCATCATTGACAAAACTATTCACCAGTGGGCGAATATCAAAGAGCCCGGCGAGGGAAAACACCCCTTTCAACTTGCTCTGTGCCGATGCAGATACGCCAAATTGACTCCAGTCAGTCTGGTGCAATAGTGCAGCCAACTGGCCGCCTGCCGAGTGTCCGAGCAGATATACCGACGGGGCCTCTTTTGCCTCAGCCTCTTTCAGTACACTCGCCACCGCCCACTGCATCTGTGTGACAATAGACTCCATTGGGGTGTCGTTTTCCCAGTCTGGAGCCATACGGTAGCCCGGCATATAGACCGCAAAACCCTTTTTGTTAAAAGGTTCAGCCAGAAAAGAAAACTGCTCTTTCGAAAACCACTGCCACCAGCCCCCGTGGATATATATTACGATCGGGGCATTTTCCGAGACGTCATTCGGCCTGAAAACATCCATCGAGCCGGATAAGTCACCCTCGCCAAAACTGGCCGTATGCAAGCCCGCCTTAACCGCTTTGCGATAAGCCTCGCTGCGACTCCCAGTAAATTCAGCGTGAGACGGCAACAAAAGATCCGTCGGCAGGCGCCGCGTCCACAGTGTAGGGTTATATTGTTGGTCAGTTTTCTCGCGGTTAAAGCTATACCAAAACTCGTTCACAGCTAGTGTCCTTACTTGTCGTTCGGGTTGACTGCTTCGAATTGATCATCACGTAATAGCATAGTACCGTCCTCCTGTAGGACCCACAGCTCACGGGTGATCACACCTTGTGCATGATTCATTTTCCACTGGCTCGACAGCACGGTGGAGATTTCATCCACAACCTCAATTTTTGCGCCAATATAGGTCACATCGGCGAAACCTTGATCGATCAGATTTTGCCAGAACGTCTGTATACTCTCGCGACCTTCAAATACACCAAACGGTTTAGCGGTCATCTGGGCCTGCGCTTCATACATGGATGCGCACCCGGCGGCATTGCCACTGTTGAAGTAAAACTTCCACTGTTCACTGGCAGCTTTTGTTTTTTCAATCAAGATATCGCTCACTTCAAAATCCTCTTCTGCTATAGGTAACGACCTTATGCCCATAGATTGCACCATGGCACCGGTTGTGATAAATACCCATTGGTTAATATTAGTGTTTAGGAAAATTGAACGATGAAACCGAGCCTGGAAGATATGCAGGTATTCCTAGCGGTGGTAGAGGCCCGTAGTTTCACCCTGGCAGCAGACCGCCTGGAGCGCACCAAGTCGGCAGTCAGTCAAACCATTACCCGATTGGAGTCAGATATTGGCACGCGCTTGCTTTACCGCAGCACCCGCTCCCTATCTCTCACCGAGGCAGGTGCGGAGTTTTATGCCCACTGCCGGGAAATTAAAGATATTTATAACTCAGCACTGGCAAGCCTCAGGCATAACAGCGATAAATTGGCGGGCTCATTATCTGTAACGGCTCCCCACGCACTGTGTGAACCGCTGATTGTCCCAGCAATTATCAAACTGGCCGAACAGCACCCACAATTGAAAGTCAGGCTATTGGCCAATGATTCCCCCATGGATCTGATTGAGTCCCAGGTAGACCTGGCCATTCGCGTGGGCAACCTTGAGCTGCAATCGGCTAAAGTCTCAAAGCTCGGATTGCTGGAGGAAAGCCTCTATGCAAGCCCACAGCTGATTGAAAAACAGTGCGGTATTCCCCCGGACCTCTCCGAACTGCAAAACTGGCCACATATTGCCAATGACTGGCAGGGTACGCCGCTAAAATATGAGTTAGGCAACGAGGTTTTAATAAGAGCTACGCCCAAAGTGCGCTGTAACTCCCTACACGACATAGTACAGTTGGTTGAGGCCGGCATAGGCATTGCCCGGCTACCGGATATCATTACCCGGAAAATGGTCGGCAAAGGCACCCTTTGTCCGATAACCCCTATCGCCGCAGCCCCCATTCACTATATGCATCTATTTTCCCAAAGGCCGCCGGCAAAGGTGCAAACCTTTATCAAGGCGATTAAGGCCCAGTTACAGGCTTTTAGCGCGCAAAAATAATCAATAAGCCTCTGTAAATCTTGCAGAGGCGCCTTGATTCCAGGCTGATGCCAGTGGTGATATGGCATCAAATGATAATACTGGGCGATTCCGCGCAAAGAAGAGGAATAGGGAAAAGGTGCATTAATGGAGAGCGGCTAAAACTGTACCGAAGTCACTCTTTGGCAAAATTAATTTTAACTGGGGAGCCCAAATGACCCACACAGCAGGAGCCAGTCGCTTTTAGGGGCTGAACGCAGATTTCAGCCCCGACATGCACCCTACCTTGCCAAACTTTAGGTAGCGGTTTACCCGCTTGCAAAGTGGAAAACACTACAGTCTTTTTCAGCTATTTTTAGTGGAAAAAATAGCAATATTCACTGGCGATCAGTTGCAGCGAAAATACTGGAAGGTGGAGTCTTGGGTATAGCGTACCAATACATCTCCACCAGAAGCCAGGGAGTAAACTTCCTCTGACTTCCAGACCTCTCCCTCACCCTGCATATTGAACACCAGGTGAAGATTGTTATCACTCTGGCTGGCGGCCATTAACTGGCCTGACGACTCTTTAAATTGAACTCGGTCACTCGCCAAAATCATAGAAGCTGCCGGCGCAGCGTTGTTACAGGATTCCTGAGTCACCGCCCATTGACCCTGATACTTCGGCGGTACTGTGGACACTGCACAAGCCTGGACTAATCCCATTCCCAACAACACACAGAAAAAAGATAGAGCTCTCATTTAAGTAATCCAATACGAATACAATAGGGAGGTTAAGAATATAAGAACCTTTCTATATAAGCAGGACTTACCCCACAAATAAATCCTGCCATCATTTAAAATCGTGAAATAGTCACCAAACAACAAAAGCTTTTGGCGACCACCGGGCACGGAGAAGTATTCTATTCCCCCGTTAAAAAAACCCAAACGATTAACACAGAAAAGCCGGTGATATCCCGGCTTTTGGAGCAGTTTACCCTCGATATTAAAAAGGTTTAAAAGACGGGGAGCACCCTGCGAGGCTACGCGTTAATTACAAACCCCGACAAAACAGAAATATTAAGGAGGGAATACTTAATAAATAAAACTCAACTTATATAAATTAAAACTAATTTAATGCACGCAGCGGCACATCATCGCGACGCCCAATAGAGGCACCTAATATTCTCACCAGGAATTCAGTTAAGACGCCTGCGGTAAAGCCCCAAATTTCATAATTTTCATACAGATAAGCCGGCAGATAAATCGCCTGATTATCAATAATAATCCGATCAGTGCGAATGCGTGGGTCCGCAAGAAAAAATGACAGGGGGACTCGAAATACCGCATCCAGTTCCCCGGGATTGGGGGACAACTGCATATCCGGTGAGATTATTCCCACCCAGGGAGTAACATGTACCTGCCAGCGCGTAGTGCGTGGCCACAGGGGGCCGAGAATACGCACATCATCCATAGGCAGATTGACCTCTTCTTCGGCTTCGCGCAGGGCGGTGTATTGAAGCGAGGGGTCAGTGGCATCCCAGCGTCCTCCGGGGAGGGAGACCTCGCCAGAGTGCGTGGAGAGATTAGCAGAGCGCTTGGTGAGAATTACCTGGGGGTCGGGCTCCTCGGTCAAGGCAATCAATACCGCTGCATGCCCCTGTAGATCGGGGCCAACCGGCACCCTCGCCTGCAAGTCTTCTATTTGTTCTATGATCTTGTGTTCAATAATTTCTAGCATAAATCCGTGCCCTGCCCCGATCACTGCGGGGACCCCTTAACTTTTATCATACCGATTTTCAGTGCTGACACTGAGTGATATGCCACAATCTCCATTTGTGCTCTGCCACCTTACTATCCAATCTGCGAGCTGGGTCAGGAGGTTTCAGCCCTACCCTTCGCAGCCTCTTCCGGTTCATTTTTGGGGGTATAGCCCCCTTTGAGCTTTTCCCGTACCGTTTGCACCAGAGCGTAATACACCGGCACCAGCAAAGTGGCGAATATACTCGCAGCCAACATGCCACCGAAGACCACCAGGCCGAGAGAGACCCGACTCACCGCCCCGGCGCCAGTGGCGACCAGCAGCGGTATTACCCCCAAAATAAACGACATCGCCGTCATCAGAACCGCGCGGAAGCGCAGGCGGGTCGCCGATAGGGCCGCAGCCGCTATCGATTTGCCCTTGTCGCGCTCCACACAGGCAAACTCTACGATCAGTATCGCACTTTTTGCCGCCATACCAATCAGCAGTACCAGACCAATCTGTGTATAGAGGTTATTGATGGACCCGGCAATAAATACCGTAAACATTGCACCGCCAATCGCAATGGGAACACACAGCATTACCGCAAAGGGAATAGTCCAGCTCTCATACTGGGCCACCAAAAACAAGTAGACAAATACAATGGCCAAAGAGAACAGGATTGGGGCCAGATTACCCGCCGTCACCTCCTGCAAGCTGATACCAGTCCACTCATACCCGTAGCCCTCTGGCAGATCTGACGCCAAGTCCTCCATCGCGTCCATCGCCTGGCCGCTGGAATAACCCAGTGCCGGTGATCCATTAATCGTCACACTGTTATACAGGTTGTAGCGGGTTATGGTTTGCGGGGCGACCACCGGGGTAATGGTTGAGACAGCGGTCAGCGGTACCAGGCCGCCACTATTGGCGCGGACGTAAAACCCCGACAGGTTTTCCTCGTTGTCGCGAAACTGTGCATCTGCCTGGGCGATAACCCGAAATACCTTTCCATACAGATTAAAGTCATTGATGTAGTAGCCACCCAGAAAGGTTTGCAGGGTTAAATAGACATCCGGAAGCGGCACCCCCAACACATGTGATTTCTCTTTATCCACCTCTAATTCCAGTTGCGGTGTAGCCGCCTGAAAGCTGGTAAAGGCCTGAGCGATTTCGCTGCGCTGGTTGGCGTTGCCCAACAGGTCAAATAAAACCTGGGACAACTCAACCGTACTGCGCCCCTGTAAATCCTCAAGTACATATTCAAAACCACCGACGGTACCGATCCCCGGAAGCGGTGGAATCACAAACGACATAACCTGTGCATTGGGAATCGCGAATAATTTTTTCTGTACCCGCTCCATAATGGCAAACTGGCTATCTGCTTTACTCGTGCGCTCATCCCAGGGTTTGAGCACGGCAAACATCATCGCCGTATTGGAGGAGACACTGCTGGTAAGTAAGTTGTAACCGGGCACACCTACCACGTGGGCCATACCCGGTTCCTCCCGCAGAATATCGGTTACCTGGTTTACGACCGGACCGGTTCTCTCCAGGGAGGAGCCATCTGGCAGCTGCACGTGCAGCATAAACGTGCCCTGATCTTCATCGGGAATAAAACCGGAGGGGATTCGGCTGAAGAGTAAAAAACACAGCAATAAAATCACAATAATTGAGGCAACACCGACAATTGGTATTTTAATGCAAGCCCTGACGAGCCCGACGTAAAAGCCCGTGGCAATATGTAGGGACTTATTAAAGAAAGCAAAAATACCGCTTTCCTTAATTCCCGCCACCTCGCCATCTTTGCCGGGTCTCAATAAGCTGGCACACAAAGCCGGACTCAAGGTGAGTGCATTTAGGGAGGAAATAGCTACCGCCATAGAAATAGTGATCGCAAATTGCTGATACATTTTTCCGGTAATGCCCGGCATCAACATCACCGGTACAAAAACGGCAAATAACACCAGAGTGGTGGCAATCACCGGGCCGGTGACTTCACGCATTGATTCCAGCGCCGCCTCTCTGGCCGAGAGACCCTCCGCCATTAAGCGCTGAGTGTTTTCCACCACAATAATCGCATCGTCCACCACTATGCCGATCGCCAGAATCAGGGCAAATAGCGTAATCGTATTGATCGTCATTCCGAATGCCAGCATTAGGGCAAAGGTGCCAATCAGGGATACCGGAATCGCAATAGCCGGTACCAGTGTGGAACGCCAATCCTGCAAAAACAGGAAAACCACGAGAATCACCAGTACCAGGGCTACGATCAGGGTTTCCACCACCTCTTTTATGGAGGATTCAACAAATAGGGTGGTGTCGTAGAGAATTTCCGCTTTTAAGCCTGCGGGAAAACGCTGGGATAACTCCGCAACCTTGGCCTTAATCCCCTCGGCTACCTCGATCGCATTGGCTTCTGGCAACTGGTACACCCCGATCACTGCGGAAGCCTGATTATCCAACTGCCCATAGGAAGAGTAGGATTCACTGCCCAACTCCACCCGCGCCACATCCTTGACTTTTACCATGGCGCCATCGGCTTTGGCGCGGATGGTGATATCCTCAAACTCACCGGGAGAGGCCAGGCGCCCCTGCACCAGAATATTGTATTGGAACTGCTGATCTTTACGGATCGGTGGTGCCCCAATTTGGCCGGCGGCAACCTGCACATTCTGCGCCTCTACAGCGGCAATCACATCCTGGGCGGTGACATCCAGCGAGGCCATACGATTGGGGTCGAGCCAGAGGCGCATGGCGTAATTGCGCGAGCCAAAAATAACAACATTGCTCACCCCCGCTACCCGCGCCAATTCATCCTTTAAATAAATTTCGGCGTAATTTGCCAGAAACAATTCATCAAATTTTTCTTCCGGGGAAAATACATTCACCACCAACAGCAGCGTGGTACTCTGCTTGGAAACCACCACACCATCCCGGGTAACATCCTCAGGCAATTGCGGCGTGGCCTGCTCCACCCGGTTTTGCACGTTCACCTGGGCAATATCGTCGTCGTAGCCGGGCTTAAACGTCACAGTCAGACTGTAGGAGCCATCGTTGCCACTGGTGGAGGACATGTAGTCCATCCCCTCCACACCATTAACTTGCGACTCAATCGGTACCGCCACACTATCGCGCACTACCTCAGCGCTGGCACCGGCATAGGTGGCGGTGACATTGATGGTCGCGGGAGTGATTTCGGGGAACTGCGCCACCGGTAATTGCGGCAGAGAGAGTATGCCCGCGAGGGTAATCAGTATGGAAATAACAAAGGCGAAGCGCGGCCGCCGAATGCAAAAGGCACTGATCATGGGTAGCGACAGCTATTTGTAGTCATCGTCGCTCTCCCCAGGTGCAGGGTTTGCCGGGGCTGCCCCCTTATCGGCTGCCGGCAGGCCTCCCTCGCCGGGCATATTTGTAGAGTCAGGTTTTGCCCTGGGAGCGGCTTCGGGCTCGGCCGGCGGGGCCGGTGGCGCAGTAACCTTGTAAGGGTCTCTCGGTGTGTTTTGCGGGGTAACCGGCTTTCCAGCCACAACTCTCTGCAATCCATTGACGATTACAGACTCACCGACGGCGAGCCCTCGGTCTACAGCCCACAGCTCCCCTTCCCTCTGCCCCAGCGTCAGGTAGCGCTTCTCAGCAATATAATTGTTACCCAGGACAAAGACGTAACGCCCCTGCATATCCTCCATAACCGCCGACTGGGGCACCAGGGGCCTCAGGGCATCACTGCCGGTGTAGACCCGGATCGACACCCGGGCAAACTGTCCCTGTACTAACAATTGAGCGGGGTTGGGGAACAGGGTGCGCACCGCAACCGACCCGGTATTGGGGTCGATCTGGTTATCGATAAATACGATCTCACCCCGGTACGGATAGTCATTGCCGTCGGGCAGTTCAATACGCACATCCAGGCGTGTTGGGCTCAAGCCCTCCCGCTGCCGCCGCAGGGAATCCACTTGCACCGCATAGAGCTGTTCCTCTGGCACCTCGAACAACACATAGATGGGGTCCATTTTTACAATCGTGGCCAGGGGCTCGGAATTTGGCCCCACCAGAGAGCCCACGGTAAAGTCGGTGCGCCCAATCCGCCCGCTGAGTGGCGCGTAGACTTTAGTGTAGGAAAGGTCCAGCTCGGCGCTTTGTACTTTGGCGCGGTTGGCATCTACCTGGGATTCCGCTTCTTCGAACTTCCCTTGCAGCTCATCCATCTGTACCTGGCTGATCGCCCCGGTCTCCACCAGGCGGCGGCCGCGGTGAAAGTTGCGCTCGGCCACTCTCAGGGAGGCTTGGGATTGCTCCAGGGTGGCGCGTTGATTGGCCAGCTCCGCCGCAAACGGGCGCGCATCAATCTCAAACAGTAACTGCCCCTGCTGGACAGTTTCCCCCTCTTTAAAATTGCGGCTCTGGATATACCCTTGTACTCGCGGGCGAACTTGATACTCATCGGTAGCCTCAACCCGACCGACAAATTCATAGCGGGGAATCACCGGCTCCTCTCTGACAACCAGTACTTCTACTGGTGGTGGAGGCCGCACCTTTTGCTCACTACCTTTACCACCACAGGCACCGAGGGCGAAGAGCGCTAACCCGAACAGTAAGAAACGCGCCATCACAGGGTAGACACCGCCTTTGTACTTCAACATCATTAACAACTATAGGCGTCAACCGGTCGGGAAGCTGGCGCTCCAACTTTGCATGGGTATACTGACGCCATGAAATTTTGCAGCCAATGCGGCAGTAGCGCCGTCACACTTTCCATCCCCAAGGGTGATGACCGCCCCCGCCATACCTGTGGCCGCTGCGGCGCCATTTACTATATCAACCCCCGGGTGATTGTCGGGGCCGTGCCCTATATCGGCGATAAGGTGATGCTGTGCAAGCGCGCCATACAACCGCGCCTGGGGCTTTGGACCCTGCCCGCCGGGTTTATGGAAAATGGCGAGACCAGTGAAGAGGGGGCCCTGCGGGAATCCTGGGAGGAAGCCCGGGCCAGTATTCGCGTCGATGAGCTCTACTCTATCTACGATATCCCCCATATCAATCAGGTCTATATCATGTACCGGGGCGAGCTCACCGATATGAATTTCGGGCCCGGACCGGAATCCCTTGAAGTTGAGCTATTTCGCGAGGATGAAATTCCCTGGGGAGAGATCGCTTTCCCCATTATGCAGCGCACTTTGGAGCACTATTTCGAGGATACCCGCACCGGCCAGTATCAACTGCACCGCGGAGTAATTAATCGCAAGCTGTAAGCCAATTTTAATTAATCACTGACCCTGCATTAAAAGGACGTTTGCATGAAATACTTTCCAATGCTCGGTGCCTTAATACTGGTAGGCATTGTGCTGCCGATGATTTTACCGGGCCCGGATGGTAAACCGATAATGTCACCCTCCGACTGGTTGCCACCAGCAGCAGATATTTCAGCGATTCACGCAAGCGGCGCACAGGCCCTGCAAAGCGTGCGGCAAACCACCCGGGAGTCAGCCACCCAAATTGAGGCGCTGACAACTTCCAGCGAGCTTATGCCCCAGGGGGATGCAAGCAAACAAACTTCAGAAGTTTTTACCTGGAAAGACAGGGATGGCAACTGGCACTTCTCCGATACGGTGCCGGAGGGACTGGCTTCACACGTGCGCATTCACCGTGTCAAACCCCTAAACAGCGTCAGCGCCAACGATCCCTTCAGCTTAAAACCCGGTTCGAGCGAACGGGGCAGCAGCAACTCAGAAAGGGCGATGCCCAGCCATCACTCCAACCTTTCAGAATTAATGGAAGATGCACGAACGATTGAGCAAAAAAGCCGCGAGCGGCAAAAGGTGCTCGACAATCTCTAAGAAGTACGGCAAAGAATAGTATCAGCCGGCAGCGCAGCGCTCATCCAGTCGCCAGAGGTCAAATGCCGGCTCTTCATAGGGGTGCGCTGTCCGCAGTGCATCGAGGGCGGCATCCACCCGCTCATCGGCACAGACCATCTCCACCCGATACTCCGCAACCGTCTCTACCTGGCCCGATGCACCAATAAATGGCTGACTCCCCTCCAGCGGCCTGAATTGCCCAGTGCCCAATACCTGCCAGCAACAGCTGTCATAATCACCGATGCGACCGGCACCCGCCGCAAAAAGCGCCTGCTTTACCGCGTCCAGATGGGTCTCGGGAATATAAACACAGAGTTTATACATCAATAGCCCTCCTCTACTCCCGCAAAAAACAAAGAGGCCCCAAGGGCCCCTTTACTTGCCGATGCCAACTTAAAACATCATGGTCATCAGTTTGCGCTGATACTGGGTGGCGATAGGATCGCCAGCACCCAGGCTCTTTACAATATCCAGGAAAGTCTGTTTGGCTGCGCCATCGGCAAAACCCATATCTTTACGCAAAATATCCAGCAATAATTGCAGGGCTTCTTCATGGCGATTGGCCTGGCTGTACTGCACCGCCAACTGATAAGCCGCATCGCTATCTGCGGGATTCTCTTGCAGAGCTTTTTGCAGCGCCTGGATTTCTGGCGTCTCCGCTGCCTGCTGTTTGAGTTCCAACTGAGCCATCAGCTGTTGGTATTCCGCGTCCTGATCCGCCAGCAGAATTTTACTGAGCACAGTCTCCGCTTCCTGAGCCCGGTTTTGATCGAGCAAAATAGCAGCCAGTTGTTTGGCGATATCGATGCGTTCAGACGATTCGCTATAGGCTTGTCGCAGTAGCGGCAGGGACTCGGCGACTTTGCCTTCATCAATTAGCGCCTGCGCCTGCTGTAACTTTATATCCCAGGGTTTCGGCAGGTACTTATCCAGCATCTCGCGAATTTGCGACTCCGGCTGTACCCCGGCAAAGCCATCTACCGGCTGCCCTTCTTTTAAAACCATCACGGTAGGTAAGCTGCGCACCCCCAGCTGGCCCGCCAGCATTTGCTCAGTATCCGCATTGACCTTGGCCAATAAAAACTGACCGTTATACTCGTTGGCCAGTTTTTCCAGTACCGGCATCAGCTGCTTGCAGGGTTCACACCAATCGGCCCAAAAGTCCACTACAACCGGGCGCTGCATAGACTCTTCAATCAGCATTTGCTGGGCATTTTCTGCCGTTACATCAACAATAAATTCGCTCACATCTTCTCCTAGATTAAATCTGGATGTCTCTATTCTTCGGCACCGCTAGCGGTAGAGTACCTCTGCACCATAGGCCAGTTCCAGGGACTCCCGCTCAACCTTGCTAAGGCCCTTAACCACCAAACCATACGAGCGATCTACCATGCGCTCAATCTCATAGTCGGGCACTGTGCCATCCAACAACACGGTATTCCAGTGTTTCTTGTTCATATGGTAACCCGGGATAACACCGGAAAAGATATCCCTTAAAGCCTGGGCTTCATCTGGATCGCACTTGAGATTACTGGCATCCACGCCCCGGTAACAGCTTAAAGTAGCAAACATGCGTCTTTTTACCTTAAACACTGCCACATCCGCAGCAAAGGGAAAATCCTCAATAGCTTCCGGCCG
Organism: Microbulbifer regidiadema (SeqCode); assembly: GCF_052466995.1. Lineage (NCBI taxonomy): Bacteria > Pseudomonadati > Pseudomonadota > Gammaproteobacteria > Cellvibrionales > Microbulbiferaceae > Microbulbifer > Microbulbifer regidiadema (SeqCode). Next base: position 2,036,991 of record NZ_CP174297.1, read on the forward strand.
CGCGAGCAGATACTTTCTCAAAGCGTCTTTTTGCATAGCTACCAATCCAGGGATGAAGGCAGGCGCGGGGAGGACAATAGGCGGGTGAAGCGCTGCCAGCGCTCAGCATTATCTTGGCTGTCCCGCTCCACGTAGTCGGCAACCAGTTTCTTACCCCAATTGTAATTAATGACATAGGCGCCATAGGCATCGACAAAATCTTTGCGCTGCGCCGCCTTAGCAGGGCTCATCAGGGTATATTTTTCAAAGAGCGCCGGCACCTGTGCCGCGTCAATCTCACCATCGATATATTGGCGGGCAATTTCATTGCCGGCAAAACCCAACTTATCCACCAGGGTCATTACCTGTTCATATTTTTCTGCCGTCTGAGGGTCCAGACCTGCCAGCGGATAGAGAACCGCCTGCTCAAAACGGGTTTTCTCCTCACCGGGGAACGCCAATTCAATCCCGTAGTTTGCACTCCCCTCCGCAATCAGTGATTGGGGGCTAAACAGTGGATAAACGCTGTACTCCGCCCAGCCCCGCTCCTGTACCAGCGCTTGCTCCAGCAGGGCGTTATAGGTGTGATGCCCCGGGTATCCCTCGTGACAGCCCAGATCAATAGCTCGATCGATCGTAATCGGCAAACCGCTGTTTACCTGTATCAGGCTGTGAGCACCGCCCTTGTACCAGTTGTAACCACTCCACGGCTTGTCACTGACATACTCCAGCACAAAGTTCTCATCCTCTGGCAGAGAAATATACTGCTTGGTGCGCGCGCGGCACTCTTTTATCGCGGCATCGAAGACAGCCTGGAGCCGGTTGGCGGGAATCTCATAAGCTTGGCGGAAACTGGCTACCCTCTCTCCCAAGGGCTGCTCCCCCGGCAACAGCGCTTCCAACGCCTGTAGCATTGGCTCAAAGCTTTGCAGATCCCGCTGTGGAGGCTCCGTGTCATAGAGTGCCCGCGCCTCCCTGGCAAAATTTCTCGGACTCTCTCCCGCCAGACTGTGGGCGTGAAATACCAGAGCCAACAACTGGGTCTTCAGATAGTGCATGCGCAGGTTGTCTATCGCCCCGTCGCCACCCACCACTGCCGGCAGCTCAGCCAGTAAGGACTCACCGCGCCGGGCAATATCCGCCGCGCTCGCCGTACTCTCGGCGGCAATTTTGCGCAATTGTGCCGGTCCATAATAGGCATCGACATAGCCGCTGTCGTGGTTCCCCAGTTCGAGTACAAGAAGGACATAAGCTTGGGCCAGACTATCCATCGCATTATCTCCACTAGCGGATTTGGGCTCGGTTGTGGCCGATTGATCAACGGCATCCAGTGCGTTCACGGCTTTCTGACTCGCCGCAGTTTGGCCCTCACAGGCCCCGAGTAGCAGGGAAATGGCCAGCACGGGTAGCACCTGTGCCAATGTTTTCAAATACATGGTTTTTATTTCTCTCACCTACATTAATCAGAGGAGTGGCGGGATATGACAGGGAGCAGACCCCGGCAGGGCGGCGGAGCCAAGTGGTACAAAAACACCAAAACAGCTCAACCCTGACGGCTGGGCTGCTGTTCACTATCTTCCCCATCCCTGGGGCTATCGCTCTCCCCGTGAGGGTCAAACTCATCCGCCACCGGCGCTTTACGCAATACCAAAAACCCCGCCACCCCGGCAATAACCGATGCCAACAGGATACCGGCTTTCGCCTGGATCAGCAGTTCATACTCGGAGTTAAAGGCCAGCTCGGCAATAAAGATCGACATAGTGAAGCCAATCCCGCCGAGGAGTGCCACACCGACAATATGTTGGAAGTTGGCCGACTTGGGCAGCTTGCCCCAACCCAGCTTCCAACCGATCCAGGTCGCCCCGACGATACCCACCAACTTGCCGACAACCAAACCGGCTATCACCCCGAGGGTGACCGGATTTATGATTGCGGAGGAGCTGGTAAAACTGTCAAACGGAATACCCGCATTGGCGAGGGCAAAAATGGGAATCACCAAAAAACCCACCGGCGTATGCAGGCGGGTTTCCATCCGCTGCAACGGCGACTGCGCCAGGTTGACACCTTTGCCCAGGGCCATCACACGGGCGCGCAGCGCATCGTTGGCAATAATCTTGTCTCCCGGGCGGAAGCAGCGGTCAAAGCTGCGGATAATATCCTTCACAAAGGTACTGAAGGCCACCGGATCATATTTGGGTCTGGCCGGCAGTGCCATTGCCGTAATCACCCCGGCTATCGTCGCGTGAACACCCGCCAGATAGAGCTCATACCAGAGCAGTACACCGACAAACACATAGGCTGGAGAGCGGCGAACCCCCGCTGCTTTGAGCAGCCACATAATGCCGACCAGGCAACCGGCCGCGATCAGCGCAATGATATTTACCTGTTCGGTATACCAGATCGCAATCACCAGGATTGCGCCCAAATCATCGACAATCGCTAACGCCACCAGAAAAGTGACTACCGCGCGAGGCACTCGATTCCCCAAAAGGGCGATACAGCCGACCGCAAATGCAATATCCGTGGCCATGGGAATCCCCCAGCCGTGCTCTGCTCCGCCCCCCGCGTTGAAAGAGGCATAAATCAGTGCAGGCACCACCATACCGCCGATGGCCGCCATTACCGGCAGAACTGCCTGGCGTAAATCGGACAGCTCCCCCACCATAAATTCACGCTTTAATTCCAACCCCACCAGAAAGAAAAAGATTGCCATCAGGCCGTCATTGATCCAGTGGTGTACGGAAAGAGAAAACTCCCAGTTACCGGCACTGAGACTAATGGGCATATGCAACAGGTGCTTGTACGCCTCCTGCAAGGGGGAGTTGGCAATAATTAACGCTGCCAGCGCAGATAGCATCAGCAAAATACCACTGCTGCTTTGGCGGTGGATAAATTCTTCAAAGGGGGTCACCAGACGCCCAAACGCGCCCTCAAGTGGCGCCTCAAAGACTTTTCCCTTGCGAATTTTGAATCTATCCAGAACGCTTTTTGCCATCAGCCGACACTCTCCTAACTAAGGAGCCCCTGAACAATTTCACAATACCTCTATAAGCCTTACCGCTCAGCGCAAGTGCACAGCCCTCTGCCAGTTCTGAATACAGCAGCCGCGCTTCGAAGCCCTCTCTGCGGGGGCTTCAGGGGCATCCCGGAATTGTTCCGAAGCTTCTTAAAGATTAGTCCCACAATTTGTGGAACCGCACTTCTACCGATTGGAGCCAGAGGTTAGCATGGGCACTGTATTCTTAACCATATGAACAGGATTGCAGCGCAAAACATGACCCGATTGGATCAACTGCTTGTACAGAAAAAACTGGCAAACTCCCGTACCCATGCCAAAAAACTGATTGATGCCGGAAGAGTCATGGTATCCGATGGCGGCGCCCTCCAGCCCGCACGCAAGGCTGGGCAGAGTATTCCGGAAGATTGCGCCCTGGAAGTCACCCCCCTGCCGGAAGACCAGTATGTCTCCCGAGCCGGCCTAAAGCTGGCCGCAATCCTCGACCAAACAGGACTAAATCCCTCCGGCTGGCACGCACTGGATGTGGGTTGCTCCACCGGCGGATTTAGTGACTGCCTGCTGCAGCGCGGAGCCGCATCGGTAGTGGGAGTGGACGTCGGGCGAGACCAGTTGGCGCAGAAGTTACTGGACGATCCCCGGATGCACCTTTTTGAAGGGGTTAATGCGCGCCATCTGGAGGCCACGCAAATTGCCCCACACGGAGATGCCGGTTTCGATGCTATCGTTATGGATGTCTCGTTTATTTCCCAAGCGCTCATTCTGCCGCAGTTACCCGCCTTGCTTAAACCTTCGGGGCAGCTCTTGAGCCTGGTTAAACCGCAATTTGAAGTCGGCCCGGAAGGCATCGGCAAGGGCGGTCTGGTGCGAGATGCCAAATACTATCCAGAGGTGCGCGCGCGCATTACTGCGCTATGCGAAGATCTGGGGCTTGAAGTAAAAGAGTATATTGACAGCCCAATCAAAGGCGGCGATGGCAATCGGGAGTTTTTACTCTGGGCAAGCCCCGCTAAAGAGCTACTAAGCAGCAAACACTAAGAAAAATAACCAGATGAGAGGCCCTTAACAAAGGCCTCTCAAACTGCAAATAACTCCATAGCAGCTATTGCGAATCGCTGAACTGCTCAGACAGAAGAGTGAGAGGAATTACACCATTTTGTAAAACCTTCCCGTGAAACGCTTTGAGATCAAAGTTTGTTTCACTCTGCTCTCTCTGACGCAACTGAAGAAGTCGCTCAAAGCCTAAGTAATATGAGCTTGTTTGAGCAGGGGTATAAAGAAAACGTCCTATTTCCAGAGAGACATCTCGGTCTGTCACCCCTGTGACATTAGAGAGGTATTCTTCGGCTTCTGCTACAGTCCATCCTTTTACATTAATTCCAGTATCGACTACTACTCGGGCCGCTCTGAGTGCCTCTAATTGCAATCGACCTAAATTACCATACCGATTATTATCATACCAGCCCTGCTCAAAAGCTAAGCGTTCTGCATACAAACCCCACCCTTCTTGAAATCCTGCAATATCGGTAACACTACGAAAAAGAGGGAGGTCTAAATTACCTGTCAGTGAAAACTGGGTATGATGACCAGGCGCTCCTTCATGATAAACAACTCCTGGAAGCTCTAACAAGTTGGTATCCTCAGAAGTATCTACTGTAAAATGAGCACTTGCATTTCTATTAGCAGGGAAATACGACCAACCATAACCTTCCACAAAACTCACTGGAGAATACTGAATATCAGGAAACAAGTTGACACTTTTCTCAACGGCCTCATCCAAAAGAACTTTAAATACCGCAATAACATCTTCCTTAGCCACCTGAGGCGCATCGCTACGAGCCATAGCATATAGCGTAGACAAATCATAAGAAGTGTCATAACCGAGTAACTCAAACTCAGAATACATTTCTTTATGAATTTTTTTTAAGGCGCTCACACCAATCTGATGTGCCTCAAAGGCATTTTGCGGAATACTGACATACCGGCTCAACAAATCATTATAGTATTCACTACCCCCTGGATATTGAGCAAACCCAGGATTATCAGGAGCCTGATCCAGCAGCGCCAAAAGTTTAGTAGAAACCACCGCTCGCGCAAATGCCACCTGATTTTCCAAACTATATTTGCACCGCAGCAACCATTCCTTGCGCTGATCATCTGAAACTTCCATCCCATTTATTCCAGCCTCCAAAAGCAGGTAAGCCAAATCTTGCTCAGGATTTTCACCCCAGTATTGAAGTAAGTCTGCCACCCCCAAAATTAATTCCTTATCATCAACCACACCCAATCTTTCCCTAAAAGAAATCCAGCTCGAGATTGAAAAATAATAAGAAGACAGATAATCCACCTGAGCCAGGTAATTTTCAACATCAGAAGAATTGTCAAGAGGCAAATAATAAAATATGTTTGTTACACTAAAAGCTGTATATGCATTAACCGTGAACTGCAAATGACTTTCAATCGCGATATAACTCTTTAAAACCCAGCGATAATAATCATAATCCAGCTTCTGAGCCTCACTCAATGCACGCCTATCAAATAACTTTAATTTATTCAAAGCATCTTCATACATGGAAAGTGTTTTAAGCTTATACGGCAATGAAATCGGGGTAATCCCCGGTGCGGAAAGCCCCACCTCATCATGCACCTGACGAATCAAAACCCACCACGGATCTCGCCTAAGCAATTCAGCATATGAGTCCTGTACAAAGACATCAAAACTTGAATCATTTGCATTAACCGGAAAGCTAACAACAAAACATAAAATAACCAAGACACATCTCAAGCTTTTCATAGAATCACCTTTAGCTATTCATTTCACACAAATAAAACAACAACACTTATTAAGCGTCAAAAAACTACCCCCCTTCCCAAGCCGGTTTCAACCAGCTCACACTCCCTAACACCAACCAAACCCAAGAGCCACTCACTAGGCCTATAAATCAAACCCCATAGTAGACATACCCCCCACAAATCTGGATCTTTAAGTAAAGCCTAGAAAAAGTAGACCATCCCAAAAGAAGCTATTTGCGCCCTCACGCAAAACTTAGTCACCCTCCAGATTATCAAAAAATGATGCACATCCACCTAATAAAAAAATAGCAACCTCCAGCAACTTAACATCGAGGAAACTAAGCATACCTTATACATTTTACAACCCTTCCACACTCTTACTCCACAATAATGCCCAGCACAAACAAAGAAGTGAAACACTATTTTCCAAGCCATATAAAATTCACACTTTATAACTAGGAAAATACAAAAAACAAACTGGCACTTAACCCCCCGAAAATACTCTAATTTTATCTGAGGGATCATCTAGGCCAAAAATACTGCAAATTCAGCCCAAACAATCCACTCATTCATCACAAATCAACTTCAGAAAAAATTTACCCCCCTGAGAAGCCTCCAAGCAGAAAACCATAAAACAAAACCAGAAGGCCTACATATGATTTAACTGTTGGATAAAGAAAAATAAAGAGAGGATCAAGTTACTCATAGACTATCTAAAGCCACAAAAATATGGTTCTTCGTAGATTAGCTTGGACTTATGCCCCTTCAACCTTATAGAGCGATAGAGAAACTCGCAGACGTAAGTGGGTACTATGCGCAACTGTTGGAAATTCAGTCACTGTAGGGAGCAACCAGCGCTAATTTACAGGTGGCTACCCACCGAGTAGATGTAACTATTGAGTATGAAAGTAAGGGTGTACTGTACCCAGAATACGGCGAAACCTGTCCCGCTACGATTTCAGAAAAGCACGCGCCAAGTGACACCTGGATACCATGCAATTTGTCACCCACTTTCATAGTGAAACACCTAAAGCACGCTGCAAGAATCAAGGGGTTAAATGGCGTCCCCCGGGCCGGAAGAATAGCTGATTTACTCTGTTGCTCGAGGTTTCCACAACCTAGGTTTTGCTGGCAGCACGAGAATAAAGGAAACCAGAAAACTTCTCGGCTTAAATTGGTACCAAGTTGAAGGTGATTAAGAAGCGAGTATTTGAACTCGGCTTAGCAAGGTGGAATCAGAACGCCACCCCCATATGGGGATTGATGAAAAGAAATTTCGAGATAGTCACATCTATATCAGCAGTATAATTGCCCTAAAGCAAAGCCGAACTCTTGAGGTTGCAGGAAAATGCACAGAAACCAGCAGTAAAAAACTACTGATAACTGAGTTATCAAAAGTACAAAGGGAGCTTGTATAAGCGTAACTATTCAGCACTAAAATACACAACTCCCAACAAAATATATTTATGAGATAATAGAGTAACCCTTAAGCCTCTTGTCTAGTAGTCAATGACATTGGGAAAAGTTGATATCAACATAGCTATTACTGATGCAGAAAATCTGTTGAAAGAAGATCAACAGGTTACGCCATCAATACGTGCAGTGATATCCATTTTGTTGGTCGTCATCAGGCTACTGATGGCTAAAAATGGTATGAATAGTAAAAATAGCAGCATACCGCCATCACAAGATCAAAACCGCAAAAGAGAGAAAAAACTGCAGGCAAGCGCAAAGCTGGCGGCCAATCTGGGCGTAAAGGCATCACCCTAATGCCGATCGATAACCCGGACGATATTGAGACTCTTAAACTAAATCTCCGCACTTTACCACGCCGCAATTGGAAGGACGTAGGGTACGAGCGTCGCCAAGTTATTAACCTCCAAATCCAACGCCATGTCACCGAGTATCGTGCTCAAATTCTGGAGAATGAACATGGTCAACGCTATGTAGCTGAGTTCCCTGCGGGCGTAACTCGACCAGCGCAATATGGCAGCTCGGTTAAGGCACATGCCGTTTACCTTTCAATGTTCCAGTTGCTGCCTTATGAGCGAATACAATCGATGTTTGCCGAGCAATATGGTATTCCGCTCAGTGCCGGAAGCTTGGTCAATTTCAATCTAGCTACCTGTGAACGCCTAGCTCCCTTTGAAAATCTTGCTAGAAAATGGCTCAAAACCGAATCTGTAGTACATGCTGATGAAACCAGCCTCAACATGGATGGAAAGCGCCACTGGTTACATGTCCTTTCGGCTCAGAAGTGTACTTTATTTGGTTTATCGCCGAAGCGCGGGACTGAAGCTATGAATGCGATAGGTGTGCTGCCCGAGTTTAACGGCACACTGGTGCATGACCATTGGAAGCCTTATTACACTTTTGCTTGCACTCATGCGTTGTGCAACGCCCACCACTTGCGTGAACTAACCTATGCGCATGAGGAAGATGGGCAACGTTGGGCTGGTAACATGCGCAATCTACTGCTGGAGCTACACGATGCTGTTGAGCTTGCTGGTGGTTTCCTACCGGAAGAGCAAGCCAAGCGCTGGAGAACCCGTTATCGAAAAATCCTCGGCCGTGGAAGCACCGAATACCCGGCACCAGTGCCGGATACAACGTCACCTCGCCAGGGGCGACTTAAGCGCAGCAAATCTCGTAATCTACTGGAACGGCTTCGTGACTATGAGGAAGATGTACTCCGTTTTATGGAGCGTGCTGAAGTACCGTTCACTAATAATCAGGGGGAGCGAGATCTTCGAATGACTAAGGTACAGCAAAAGATTTCAGGTTGCTTTCGCTCTGAAGAAGGCGCAAGAGCCTTCTGTCTTATCCGCTCTTGCCTTTTGACCTGTCAGAAAAATGACATTGCCCCTAGAGAAGCATTAACACAACTATTTAATGGAGAGTGGCCTGGATTTTTACTGGAAAAATTCAAAGCTTTTGAAATTAGTGCTAAATAGTTACATTTTAGATAACTAGTCAAGCTCAATAAAAATCAGACAAATACAGCATCAAATAGCTTGGGGATCTGACTTTAGGGCAACGACAGCACTTCAGATCACCAGGTTAAGCATAACTACTGAAAATAAATCTAATCAACCTCAAGTTGAGCCATTCTATTTCTTGCTGTTTCATTATCAGGATTAATTAACAATGATTTTCTATAGCAATCTATAGCAAGCTCTTTCTTCCCCTTTACCATATAAGCTTCAGCCAAGCTATCCCAGGTCTTATATGAACCTGGATAAAACTGTGTATTCAATTCGAAAAACTCTATTGCCTTATCAACATCTATGCCAAACTGATCATTATAGAGACGATCATAGCCAAAGAAACTAATAACATCTTCCCTCAACATGAACCTTCCTCCGAGCTTTCTTGAAAACTGTTCGAAGTGATTTTTAACATTCACTGCGGGGCGAAATCTAGCTTGATCATCGATCATATAACCATCAAAAATTGATCGAAGCCCTCTATAAAAGCTAATAACGGGCATTGTATGATGATTTTCTTCTGTCCCATATGTTACTGAATCTACGTACAGCCCTTTCTTGGGCTTCTCATTTAGCAGCCTGATAAATTCTGCAACATAGTTTTCATCAGGATATACACCTTCCACTCTCTCTGAAGTAGAGATAAACAGCCTGCGCTTTTCAGTTGATTTACCTTGTAGGAATTCAGAATACCGCTTTAACATAACCTGCTCATCCCACCACATACTTGGATCAATAGCGATATACGCATTAAAATCTTCAGGAGATGAATATAAGCTATGGATAACAGGTAGACCTGTAAATGAGTAACCTGCAAGAATTTGATACCCAGATGTCGGATATTCCTCGTTTATCTCTGGGATAAGCTCTTCTCTTAAAAACTCAAGAAATTGATCAGCGCCCCCTGTGTTGGATAGCGCCTGATTTTTACGCCCACCATACTCAGTTAGCGATCTAGTAGGTGAACTATCTCTTACACGTTCTTGACTTACGATACCAACAACAATCATTTCAGGAATTACTGGAGTGGCATCAGAACTCAGCTGCCGAACCATACCTGTGAAGACATGAAAGAAACTATTAAAATCTGCATCAAGTAAATAAAGAACCGGATAATCTTTATATCCACCTTCTTTGAAGGATGTGGGAAGAGAAATCCAGTACTCCCTTTTCTCTTCAAGACTTTGCGAGACAATAACCTTGCGCTCACCAATAGTTAACTCATTGGATTGAGCAGTCAAACTCCAAACTGCGGAAATTAAAATTGCTATAAATTTGCCTTTCATAGGAACACTCCATCTTTCCACCAGCTAACCATTTAACCCACTAACAATTTAATAATCATAAGAGAAAGAAAAGCATACGCCGCGTTCTGGACTCAATGAGAATGAAGAATTCACAATGTGTTTAGAATACAGTCTAGTCTTTCCCCCTGCCTCAAAAGTAAGTGGTTAAACTACGATATATACTCAACCAATCATTTGGACCTTTTAGGCATTAGTCCAAAATATTTCCTGCTTTGCGAAGGGATCCTTGTAAGAATCCTGGCTGACCTGGGTTAAACCAAGCCTTTGCATGGACATTTCAGCAATATGGCGATTAAATGCTGAAACCTGCCCTCCATTGAGATACTGGTCAATATCCATCCAGAATGCATGCTTAATCTCTTCAGTATCTGTTATTGAGATATCCCGATTCAGAGCGGTTAATTCACAAACGAAATAGATATCCGTATAGCCTAAAGCTGTAGGAAAGCGGGTGGAAAACCCCAGTACAGAGGAAAACTCACAGGACACACCCGTCTCCTCATAAACCTCACGAATCACCGCATCGGCTATCTTTTCACCCAGATCGACTGTGCCTCCGGGTAATTTAGGACTCGATGATGCACTGTGACCCTGCACACAGAGCAACTGTCCATCACAGAGCACAAAGCCCCCAACTCCCACCGTATGGGTTGGGTAGAAGGGAACATATGCATCTTCCTGAAGCTTAAGAACCAGCCTTGTAGCAGAATCCCGACAGCTGTGGAATGTAAAACCATGCTTTAGGCATATAGGGATAAACCGGGTAAGTGCATCTCGAAGAGTTACCCAGATCAACTTTCGGCTGTTAACTCTGGATACTTCTATAATGGCTACCAGTTCAACCAAGAACTGATCTTCCGTACCAGAAAAATTCTCGAGATCCAAAGTAACGCAATTAAAGGAATCAACTGTATGATGAAACACAAGCAACCTATTCAACACCTAAATGATTTCAATACTATAAACGATATAGACAACACTGAATCAGTCATTTGTTCATCGATATAAAACCAACTTCGAATCCACAATAATAGCTCTGTGCCATTATTTTATAAGATGCATCCCTTCAGTGTGTGGACGGCTCAATTCAAATCCAAATTTCCTATAAAGTTCAGGAACATCTGCCATCAACGTAATATATGCTGAAGGGAGCGCTTCCCGATCCAGGTAAGCCATAATGTGCTCCATTACTTGGTGCCCGAGGCCAATACCCTGAAATTTAGGGTCGACAGCTACATCCACTATCTCAAAATTAAGCGCGCCATCCCCCACTACCCGCCCCATAGCAATAGTTTCCGAGTATCTTTTTATATGAACACCGTACAAGCTATTTGGAAGGCCTTTTTCTGCTGCTTCACGACTTCTGGGGGGCAGACCTGTTATCTCTCACAGCCGGAGGAAATCCTCAGTAGGAGCTACTCTCTCAATAATTGTGTACATATCTTGCCGAAAATAAACCAATGAATAGTGCCGCCAAGCTTACTTAGCACCTGGCGACAAGCTATTCACTACAGAAAAATACTTAAACTGGAGATTCTCGAATCTCTGTCACGACTTCAGTTTTTACAGAATTTGCAATAAAGCACTGCTTATGGGAGAGGTGATGTATTTTTTCTAGTTGTTCAAGACTGGGTTGCTTTTCACCAGAAAAACGAATTAAAGGGCGCAAAGTAACTTGGGTCATAGCAATTCGTCCCTCCCTATCGGCCCCCATAACGCCTATCGCTTCATCGCAGTATTCATCAACCACAAATCCGCGTTTGGCGGCGATCGATAGAAAAAACAACATGTGACAACTGGATAGAGCCGCTACGAAGGCCTCTTCAGGGTCTACATTTTCAACTGCGGAATAGGGAATGGGGACAACATGGGGGGAGGACGAGGCGGGGATAGATGCTCCACCATCAAACTGCCAGGTGTGAGCGCGACTGTATTGATTATCGGTGAAAATCTGCTCGCCGCGCTTCCAGACCACCGTTGACATATACTCAGACAATACTCATCTCCTTTTGCACCACACTCTCCACCTTGGATAGCAGGGGTTAAACTGGGAACTCACTAGCCCAATGGGGACTGGTGAGAATGACTTCCAAGGGCTACCCCTTGGAAGCCGGATACAGGCGCCACACTCTAGGCGGCGTCTACCTGTTCATCAGTACGGGCAGCCATAATAAAGTCATTCTTGTGCAGGCCCTTGGCCTCATGACTCCACCAGGTAACGGTCACCTTGCCCCACTCTGTCAGCAGTGCCGGGTGGTGTCCCACCTCTTCAGCAATAGCACCGACACGGTTAGTAAATGCCAGAGCCTGCTTGAAGTTGCGAAACTTGAACACACGCTCCAGCTGCATAATTCCGTCACGGGCTATCGGTGTCCACTCAGGGATCTGGCGCAGCAGTCCTGGCAGTTCATCATCACTCACCAGCGGTGCATCGGCACGACAGGCTTCACATTGTTGTTGAGCTAGTTCGGTCATGAATGGGTCCTCAAAACCTTGTTTATTATCGGCTCAATTGGGCCGGCCTCACTCTACCCGGCAGCCTCCACTGAGACAAGTACAGGACCCAAAAACGTATTTTATCCGGTTTTGTCATCACAAAATGAAACGACATGCTAAAAATATTGGACGATCTATAACCATTAGATCTCCCAGTAAATGCCAGCGCATAAATGTAAGGATTGTCATGAAAGTATATTTCAATCTACTAGTACTTCTGATTGTGCTGGGCGCCTGTGAGCGCCAGGGGGCAGACAGGCAAAGTCCTCCTCCGCAGGGAGAGGCTGCCCCGGAGGCAATGCACTCCGAAGCCAACCGGACATTTGAGCAACTCTGCCAACGATTTATAAATGACCTGTGGAATTTATTCCCCTCCTGGGCGATCAGTGAGGGCTATTACGACGTGGCTGAGAAGCTCCAGGTGCCGGATAAAGGTTATCGCCAGCACTTAATGGAGTTTGCCCAATCCTACCAATACAAGTTTGCCGCTTTAGACAAAAACCAGCTCAGTATTAATTCGCGCAGCAATCTCGCCTTGATTGAAAACTTTCTGCGACGATTACAGTGGCAATATACAGACTTTATGGCCTATCAATGGGACCCCTCTCTTTATAATGTTTCCGAGGCCTTTGCCTTAATCCTCAACACCAACTACGCTCCCCTGTCACAACGACTTCACACCTTTAGTGCTCGTATGGGGCAAGTGCCCGAATACTACCAGGCGGCCAAGGCGGCAATCTCTCGGCCAGCAGCACCGCAGCTTGAACTGGCAATTCAACAAAGCAGGGGCTCATTGGAAGTATTTGGTGAAGAACTGGAAAAAACGGTTAAAGCAAGTCAGATGCCTGCGGATGCAAAGAAACTTTTTCTACAGCGACTGCACGATTCTCGCTCAGCGATACAAGGCTATATCGACTTCCTACAGAACCTGCAAAAGAAATTGACTAAATCTGGAAACTTCCATGATTTTCGTATCGGAGAAAAACTCTATGAAGAGAAATTCCAGTTTGATATCAATATTGGAATGAGCGCAGCTAAACTATACCAGCGTGCCATCATAGAAAAGCAATTAACCCACGATAAAATGACCAGGCTTGCCGATCAGCTCTGGCCAAAATACTTTCCTTCTAATCCCCCACCCCGCGAGCCCCTGGAAAAAATTAGAAAGTTACTGAATAAGCTTTCCCAACACCACGCCAGTAAAGAAACTTTCAAGAAAAAAGTGGAGCAACAAATTCCAGAGTTAGCGGCATTCGTTAGCGAAAAAAATTTGTTGACTCTGGACAAGGAGAAACCACTGGTAGTGCGCACAACACCCGCTTATATGCAGGGCTTTGCGGTAGCCTCAATCAATGCTCCGGGCCCCTACCATAAAAATGCCGACACCTACTATAACGTAATGCCCATAGAGACCTACTCCGATCAACGGGCCGAGAGTCTACTGCGGGAGTACAACGACTACATCCTGCAAATACTCAATATTCACGAAGCGATTCCCGGGCACTACACTCAGCTGGTATACGCCAACCAGTCCCCCAGTATCCTGAAAGCTATTCTCGGCAATACCGCGATGATCGAAGGCTGGGCTGTCTATGCGGAGCGCATGATGCTGGATGCAGGTTACGGCAACTTCTCCCCCGAGCTGTGGCTGATGTACTACAAGTGGAACTTGCGCACCATCACTAACACCATTTTGGATTATGAGGTACAGGTAAAGGGTATCGATCAAGCACAGGCGATGAAACTGATGGTCGAGGATGCCTTTCAACAACAGGCGGAAGCGGAGGGTAAATGGCGCAGGGCCACCTTAAGCCAGGTACAACTCACCAGCTATTTTGCCGGCTTTACCGATATTTTGGCTCTGCGCGAAGAACTCAAAAAGACAATGGGCAACAACTTTAACCTGAAAGGATTCCACGAGATGTTTCTGAGCTATGGCAGTGCGCCTATCCCGATGATTCGCCAATTAATGCTGGCGGACTTGGCCAAACAAGACAATAAATTCCAATAAAAAAGGCCCCGGTTGGGGCCTTTGTTTAAGCGGTGAAGTCGTTACACCTCACCCTCGGCAATCTTGGCTTTCCAGATCAGCGGGCCAGTGGTGTGCACTGATTCACCCTGGCTGTCTACAGCCACAGTTACCGGCATATCCTCTACTTCAAACTCGTAGATGGCTTCCATTCCCAGCTCGGGGAAGGCGACAACTTCAGAGGCCTTAATTGCCTGGGCCACTAGGTAGGCAGCGCCACCTACCGCCATCAGGTATACCGCTTTATTATCGCGGATCGCCTCAATCGCTATGGGGCCGCGCTCCGCTTTACCGATCATGCCGGCCAGACCGGTCTCTTCCAGCATGGTGCGGGTAAATTTATCCATACGCGTGGCGGTCGTGGGGCCAGCGGGGCCAACCACCTCGTCGCGCACCGGATCTACCGGGCCCACGTAGTAGATAAAGCGGCCGGTAAGATCCACAGGCAGTTTCTCACCTTGAGCGAGGATATCGACCATTTTCTTGTGCGCCGCATCGCGGCCGGTCAGCATCTTACCGTTCAGCAGCAGGGTCTCACCGGGCTGCCAGCTCTGAATATCTTCCGCAGTCACGGTATTCAGGTTGACACGGCGGGTATTGCTGCCCGCTTCGCGGGTGATTTCCGGCCAGTCTTCCAGCTTCGGGGGCGTCTGGCGCGCGGGGCCAGAACCGTCCAGGGTAAAGTGGGTATGACGGGTCGCCGCGCAGTTGGGGATAATTGCCACAGCCTTGTTGGCGGCGTGGGTCGGGTAATCCTTGACCTTCACATCCAATACTGTCGTCAGGCCACCCAGGCCCTGGGCGCCGATGCCCAGTTTGTTGACGGAATCGTAGAGCTCCAGGCGCAGCTCTTCGGCGCGATTAGAGGCCCCGCGCTCCTGTAACTCCTGAATATCGATAGGATCGAGCAGGGACTCCTTGGCCAGTAGCATCGCTTTTTCAGCGGTACCGCCAATACCAATACCCAACATACCCGGCGGGCACCAGCCGGCACCCATCTGCGGTACCATCTTCAATACCCACTCAACTACAGAGTCAGACGGGTTCAACATGGCAAACTTGGTTTTGGCTTCACTGCCGCCGCCTTTCGCCGCCACATACACTTCCACAGTATCACCGGGAACGATTTCATAGTGGATCACTGCCGGGGTATTGTCCCCAGTATTCTTACGGGCACCATCCGGATCTTCGAGGATAGAAGCGCGCAGCACATTGCTGGCATTTTGATAGGCGCGACGAACCCCTTCGTTAACCATATCGGTAACGCTCATGTCCGCTTCCCAGCGCACATTCATGCCCACTTTCAACTTCACGGTCACAATGCCGGTATCCTGACAGATTGGGCGATGGCCCTCGGCACACATGCGCGAGTTGATCAGGATCTGGGCCATGGCGTCTTTGGCCGCCGGGTTGACCTCTTTCTCATAAGCCTTGTTCAGGGCCTGAATGAAGTCCTGTGGGTGGTAGTAAGAGATAAATTGCAGCGCATCGGCCACACTGCCGATCAGATCATCCTGGCGGATAGTGGTCATAGCCAACTCCGATTAACGTCTCAAGGCCGGCGATTCTACACGAAATGTAGGGTTATTGACCCAGAGATTGCCAGAAAACCAGTCAGGCAGCGGGAAGAACGGCATAAAAAAGGCGGACACTAAGTCCGCCTTTTTTGTCTCAACCTGGAAATTTACAGGGAGGAAGCGGTGGAATCGCTACCGGATTGCAGGGAGCGGATCGCATCGCGCAGCTGCACCAGGTCCTTGTTAACGGAGCGGCGGTAGGCATCGATAGACTCTACCGCCTCTTCATTGGCGCCAACGCGCAAGGTCAAATCACTGCGCACTGAAGCCAACTGGCGCTCCAGGCGCGCCAGCTTGTCTGTCATCTCACGCTGGGAGTCCGTATTGCCCTCGCGCAGCTCCGCCAGCGACGCCTCAACAGAGGCAATTTTCTTTACGCTACCCTCGAGACCACTGAGCTTGGCGCTGAGGGCGGCAACTTGCTTTTTGTTGGCTGCAACTGCCGTTTTGTTCGTGGCGATGCTCTTGCGGTTGGTATCGTAGGCAACCCCCCACAATTTGCGAATCTCCGAGGAATTTTCCTTGGCCTTGGCATTCAAGACTTCAACCGATGCCGTGGACTCCTCATCGGAGAGATTAAAGCGCTTTTCCAGCTCGGCGATGCGGCTTTCGGCATCGGCAATACGGGCCTCAGCTTGACTTAACAAGGTGCGACTGTCCTGCCACTGCTGGTATAGAAAGCCCGAGGCGCCCAGACCAGCCATGGCCATAATCAGGGCACACAGGCCCAGGAACGAGAAACCACCCCGGCGCTCCTCCACGATCACCTGGGGCTCTGGTGATTCATTTTTGCCTTCACTGCTAGTCAGATCCAGTGATGGCTCAAGAGCGGCGCTGCCGCCCAATGTGGGCTCTTTGCGTTGCATGGTTCGATACACCCGGTAACTGTGCTGATATGTCCGGTACCCGCCAGCGCTAAGTGACTCTTTCCGGTACCGTATTGTTCAGAGATCTATGACACTAGAATCTATTCAGATTCGTCGAATTCTGCGGCAGTTATACCAAAAATTGACGAAAAAGTAAGCGGTCGCTGGTAATAATAGACGGCAGACGAACAGACTTGTCAGTAAAAGCTCCCGCCCCCTTGTGTTTGAGGAAATCGTCCCAACTTCCCCTAATCCATCGCGCCGGCTTAATTCTGAGATGCGGCGCGTGTAGAATGCCCTCACCAATAACCCTCAGACAAAGGAAGGAAAACCCATGGCTTTCGAACTGCCTGAACTCCCCTACGCTAAGAATGCCCTGGCACCGCACATCTCCGAAGAGACTTTGGAGTACCACTACGGCAAGCACCACAAAACCTACGTAGACAAGCTGAACGGCCTGCTAGAAGGCTCCGCCGATGCCAACAAGTCCCTGGAAGAGATTATCAAATCCTCTTCCGGTGGCGTATTCAACAATGCAGCCCAGGTGTGGAACCACACTTTCTACTGGCACTGCCTGAGCCCCAACGGTGGCGGTGAAGCCACTGGCGCGATCGCCGATGCGATCAATATGGCCTTCGGCAGCTTCGAACAGTTCAAAGAAGCATTCACCACCAGTGCTGTGAACAACTTTGGTTCCGGCTGGACCTGGCTGGTAAAAAATGCTGACGGCTCAGTCGCTATCGTAAATACCTCTAACGCTGCGACCCCGCTGACCGAAGAAGGTGTGACTCCGCTGCTGACTTGCGACGTGTGGGAACACGCCTACTACATCGATTACCGCAATCTGCGTCCGAAGTACATGGAAGCTTTCTGGTCCCTGGTGAACTGGGAGTTTGTAAACCAGAACTTCGCTTAATCGCGAAACCACCAAAAAAAGCGGGCCCTGTGCCCGCTTTTTTTATACCTCCAGTCCGCCTAGCCAACAAAAATGCCCTACCACTGGCCAAACGCCACTCCAGTAAGCACAATAGCTGCCGACCTGCACGACAGAACCCGCACAAATTGCGAGCTTTTATAGGCAGTCAACCTAAAGAATGCCACTTAAGTGGTACAAACTAGCAACAAAAAACCGAACACTGGGAATATGCTCATGAAGTTGAAACCAACCCTGATCGCAGCGGCCATAAGCGCGCTGGTAATCAGCGGCTGTGACCGCAGCACCCCGAATGCCGCCGAGCAAAGTGCAACCACTAAAGCCATGGAGAGCAGCGCGACTCAAGAGGTCGCGGGCAAAGTAGACCCAGCCGCAGTCAAGCGCGTTAACCAGATGTTCGAGGACTTCTTCCAGGAACACCTCGCCCGCAGCCCCGAGACCAAAACTTTCCTGGGTAAAAAAGAAGACTACGATAAGTGGGATAACCTCTCCCCAGAGTTTGTTAAAGAGACTCTGGAGCTCGACAAGCGCCAACTGGCGGAACTGAATAAAATTGATCCTTCCACTCTGGATGATGCAACCCGCCTGAGCCTGCGCCTGGCAAAACGCAACTGGCAACAGGATATTGACGGCTACAAGTGGCGCAACCACGGCTACCCTGTCAACCAGATGTACGCCACCCATACCAGCGCCGCCACTCTGCTGATCAGCCAGCACCGCATTGATGATATCAGCGATGCCGAGGCCTACATCTCCCGCTTGAATGGCATGCCCAAGTATTTCTCCCAACTGGAAGAACAACTGAAAGCCAATGCTGCAGTCGGCACAATCGTACCTAAGTTCGTATTCCCTTACGTTATCAGCGATTCCCGCAACCTGATCACCGGTGCACCGTTTAACGGTGACAAAGACAGCCCGCTGTTTGCAGACTTTAAAGACAAAGTAGAAAAGCTGGAAATCAGTGAAGATCAAAAGAAATCACTGATCGATAAAGCCAGCCAGGCCCTGACTGAAAGCGCCGGCCCCGCTTACGAAAAATTAATCAGCTACCTGCAAGAGCTTGAGAAAAAAGCCACTACCGACGACGGCGCCTGGAAGCTGGCAGACGGCGAAGACTTCTATAAATTCCGTCTTGGTGTTTACACCACTACGGATATGACCGCCGATGAGATCCACCAAACCGGTCTCAAGGAAGTTGCCCGTATTCACGATGAAATGCGCGAAATTATGCGCAAGGTGAAATTCGAAGGTAACTTGCAGGAATTCTTCGAATTCATGCGCACCGACAAGCAGTTCTATTACCCCACCACTGAGGAAGGTAAAGCGGAGTACCTGAAAAAGGCCACCGCCATTATCGATACCATGAAGGGGCGCCTGGATGAGCTGTTTATCACCAAACCCAAAGCCGACCTCGACGTGCGAGCGGTAGAGGCCTTCCGCGAAAAGTCCGCCGGTAAAGCCTTCTACCAGCGCCCCGCCCCCGATGGCTCGCGCCCCGGCATCTACTACGCCAACCTGTACAATATGAGCGATATGCCGTCTTACCAGATGGAAGCACTGGCCTACCACGAAGGTATCCCCGGCCACCATATGCAGCTCTCTATCGCCCAGGAATTGCAGGATATTCCCAAGTTCCGCAAATACGGCGGCTACACCGCCTATACCGAAGGCTGGGGCCTCTACTCCGAGCTGGTCCCCAAAGAGCTGGGCTTCTATGAAGACCCCTACTCTGACTTCGGCCGTCTGGCGATGGAACTTTGGCGCGCGGGCCGCCTGGTGGTAGACACCGGCCTTCACGCCAAGAAATGGACTCGCGAACAGGCGATCGACTACCTCGTAGAGAACACCCCGAACCCGAAAGGCGATGTGATTAAAGCGATCGAGCGCTATATCGTCATGCCCGGCCAGGCGACCGCTTACAAAATCGGTATGCTGAAAATTGTCGAGTTGCGCGAAAAAGCCAAAGCGGAGCTGGGAGATCAGTTTGACGTGCGCGGCTTCCACGACACCATTCTCGCCAGTGGTCCGGTTCCTCTGGATGTATTGGAAGAGCTGGTCAATGAGTGGATAGCCAAGGTAAAGGCTCAAGCGTAATTGTAGAGATAGCAGACGGGTAACAACGGCGTACCCGTCTGTCCGCAGGCTGTCTGCGCTAAAATGCCGCACCGATAAGCAGGCCTGCTGAATTTGTCGATCTCGACAAGCAACGCTGTAAAAAACCCGGAATCTAACCATAAGATTCCGGGTTTTTTATTGGACAAGCACAATCCGTCCGTATAATTAATACTAAAGTTCTACTTTTTTCTCTGGCATAACACCCTATTGCCAGCCAGTGCTAAAACCCACAACAGTCACACCGTGGCACCAAAACAGTACACTCCCGGCATCTCTTCACCCAAAAGGAGGCGCAGTTCTCAGCCCCAGCAGACTTTTCAACTGAATATCTCAATCATTGAGCGCATTCACAAAAAAAAAGCCCATCGATGGCAAAAATAGTGATAAAAAAGCAAGAGCTACTCTTTGAACGCAAGGATTGTATTCATGAAGTTAAAAACAACTCTGATTGCGGCGGCAATAAGCACATTTATTATCACTGGCTGCGACGAAAGTACCAACAGTGCAGGCGCTCAAATATCCACCTCCCAAGGAATAAGTTCAAGCAAGCAGGCACCCCCAGCCAAGCTCAGCAAAAAAACGAGTGAGGCGAGCAAAAAGGTCAACCAGTTGTTCGAGGATTTCTTCCAAGAGCGCCTCGACCGCAGTCCTGAGTTTAAAACTTTTTTGGGTATCAAAGAGGACTACGGAAAGTGGAATAATTTATCGCCAGAATTTGCACAAGAAACTCATGAGATTAATCAGCGCCAACTAGCCGAACTCAATAAAATTGACCCCTCCATTCTGGATAGGCCCACCAAACTGAGCCTGCGCCTAGCCAAGCGCAGCCTGCAACAAGAGATAGCAGCCTATCAGTGGCGAAACCACAACTACCCGATTAATCAAATGTTTGCCATCCACAGCGGAGCGGCATCCACACTGATTAGCCAGCATCGTATTGACGATACAGGAGATGCCGAAGCGTATATAGCCCGCTTAAATGCTATCCCCGAGTACTTTTCCCAGTTGCAGGGAGTGCTAGAAGAAAGCGCCAACGCTGGCACTATTACCCCCAAATTTGTTTTTCCCTATGTGATTAGCGACGCACAAAACTTAATTAGCGGCGCCCCGTTTGATAGAAAAACTGACAGCCCACTTTTTGCCGACTTTAAAACCAAGGTAGAAGCGCTGGACATCAGCAGAGTACAGAAGCAATCCCTGATAGATAAAGCCCAAAAAGCACTAACAGAAAATACCGGCCCCGCCTACAGGGCACTAATCCGTTACCTGCGAGAACTGGAGAAGAAAGCCAATACCGATGATGGCGCCTGGAAACTGGCAGATGGCGATGACTTTTATAAATTTCGCCTCAGCCTTTTCACCTCTACAGATATGACGGCCGATGAAATTCACAGAGTTGGCCTCGAAGAAGTAACACGCATTCACAATGAAATGCGTGAAATTATGCGCAAAGTAAAATTCGAAGGTAAGTTAAATGACTTTTTCGAATTTATGCGTACCGACAAACAGTTCTACTACCCAACCACTGAAGAGGGCAAGGCCCAATATCTGGAAGAAGCCAGCGCAATTATCGACACCATGAAAGGAAGGCTCGACGAGCTGTTTATCGTCAAGCCCAAAGCGGACCTCGATGTGCGTGCAGTTGAGCCCTTCCGGGAAAAATCTGCCGGTAAGGCTTTTTACCTACAACCGGCTCCCGATGGTTCACGTCCAGGCATCTACTACGCCAATCTCTACAATATGGACGACATGCCCAGCTATCAAATGGAAGCACTGGCCTACCACGAAGGCATTCCCGGCCACCATATGCAGCTGTCAATTACCCAGGAACTAGAGGGCATCCCCAAATTCCGTCAATATGGACTCTATACCGCCTATACCGAGGGCTGGGGCCTTTACTCTGAAATGGTGCCGAAAGAAATGGGGCTCTACCAAGACCCCTACTCAGATTTTGGCCGCCTGGCTATGGAGCTGTGGCGAGCCGCTCGCCTCGTTGTAGATACCGGGATTCACGCCAAGAAGTGGACCCGCGAGCAAGCCATACAATACCTTATGGAAAACACCCCAAACCCTGAAGGGGATGCTATTAAAGCGATCGAGCGCTATATCGTCATGCCCGGCCAGGCAACCGCTTACAAAATTGGCATGTTGAAAATTTTGGAGTTGCGCGAAAAGGCCAAAACAGAACTCGGAGATCAATTTGACATTCGCCAATTCCACAATACCGTGCTCGCCAATGGCCCGGTACCGCTGGATGCCCTGGAAGAAATTATTGACGAGTGGATAGCAAACACCAGAACTCCAAAAGTATAACTAAAAGGTTAAAACAGAATTAAAAAAGGCCACTATCCGTGGCCTTTTTTGTTTGAGCTATTAGCGAACACCTAATAATTCGAGGGCCAAATATACACGAGGACAAGCGATATACTTGGTTTACCTGCATCTTTAGAACCCTATAGCTCAAGCTTGAAAACCCCAACTAACAGCACTCGCTCTTGTACTGCAAACCTCTGCCGGTATGTAGAATGATCTTATCTCTTAGGTATCACATGGCTTAGCAATACTGTGCTCAGTTGGTGTGTCCTGAATAGTGGGCTACGTATATTCCACCATCCCTATACTCGGACAATAAGGCAAATGCATCTTTAGCTTCCTCATCCGTTGTTTCGGGAGCTCTTCCTTTTAGAAATTTAACTCTAGAGAACCCATCATCTACCGTAATAGCTTTTGACTTCAGTACTTACCAACCCCTTACAAGTACTACTCTTAACTAAAATCACATGATCTGAGCACCTTCACCCTTTCTAGCGGTAAAGATGCTCAAATTTTTAAGTTACTCTTTTGACGGTCCTATAGCCGAATGCTCTGCAAAAGTGAATCCTAACTCTTGTTGATTGCTATCCACTGATCTACCTGCTGCTCCAACACTGCCAATGGCAAAGCGCCATTGGTGAGAACTACATTGTGGAACTGGCGGATATCAAACTGGCTACCAAGCGCTTCTTTAGCGCGTTCACGCAACTCAAGAATCTTCAGCATACCGGTTTTGTAGGCCAGTGCCTGACCGGGCCAAACCATATATCGCTCGATCTCGGTGGTGACTTCGGACTCAGCCATACCGGTCTTTTCCAGCATATACTCAATCGCTTGCTCGCGACTCCAGCGCTTATAGTGCATCCCAGTATCCACAACCAACCGCACTGCCCGGAACATCTCCGCCTGTAAGCGCCCCAAATCATCATAGGGGTCTTCCTGGAAACCGGCTTCTTTAGCAAGCTTCTCGGAGTACAGTGCCCAGCCTTCCGAGTAAGCATTAAACAAGCCCATTTTGCGGAAGGTCGGCACGCCTTTTAGCTCTTGCGCTATTGCCAACTGAAAGTGATGCCCAGGCACCGCTTCATGGTAGGCCAAGGTGCGCATTGCAAATTTTTTGGTTTCGTGAACATCCCGCAAGTTTGTATAAAATACACCGGGGCGAGATCCGTCCATAGCGGGAGGATTATAGTAGGCTCCCGCAGAACCCGGCTCCTTAAACTCAGGTACTCGACGCACCTCAACTCCTACTTTAGGCTTTACGTCAAAGTAATCATCAAGGCCCGCATCAATTTCATTAATCATCGCCTGGTAGTCGGCAATAATTTCCTCTCGTCCTAAATCTGAATCCTCGTAAAGAAATTGAGAATCACTATTGAGTGCTGAAAATCGCTCGCTAATAGGGCCGCTGGTTCTGCCAAGCGCTGCGAAAATTTTATTCATCTCCGCCTCAATCCTCGCAACTTCTGCCAAACCAATACGGTGGAGCTCTGCCGGTGCAATATCTGCACTGGTGTGATTGCGCACTTGATAGGCGTAGTAGGCATCGCCATCCGGCAAAGCCCAAACTCCATTATTTCCCACAGCTTTCAACTGAAGCGCATTGAAATAGTCAATGAGCCTCTGATAGGCGGCATAGACCTCTGTGCCAATTAATACCTCACCCTGACTCAGAATACGCTTTTGCGCCTGCTTATCCAGGTTTTCAATACGATCAAGTCGCTCCAGCAACGAGGTATACAGTATATTTTCCGCTACCGGAACGGCGATAAAGCCCTGCATTTCTTTTAAAACTCGATCAATAACAAACCGAGGCGGCAGAATATTTTTCTCTTCCCTTATCTTCAGGCCATCCAACAGCTGGTCAAACTTGCGGCCGACCTCCCCGAGGCGGGACAAATAGTAATCGGCCTCTTTTACATCGTTAATCTGGTGAACTTCAGCAAGAAATTCCGGCAGCCTACTCTGCTCTCCCGACATTTGGTTGAGCGGGTAATCGTGGTGCCGCCAGCGCTCCACCTCTGCTTTTACACTGAGCAGGTGCTCGAGTACATCATAGGAGATGGCCTGCTGCCCCTCCAGGCTAGCTCGATCATAGCTGCGCAATACCGCCAGCTCACTTTTCATTATTTCAATAACACGCAGCTGCTGCTCCTGGGATAAATCGTCGAGATGCGCGTTGTGTCCATCGATTCCAAACTGCTCCAAAATCCTAATTTGTGACAGCATTTCAGGGCTACTGCTGCCAATTTTGATAAAAACCCGCTCAAAAAATACGTCTATAGACCAGGGCTTAAAATAAATAGCATTAATCAAAAAAGTAGAAGCCGCTAAAACCCCCACAAGAAATAAACCACCAACCCCTTTGGCAACTGCCTTAATCATTGTATTTCTCCAAATTCCTTAGACCAATTTTGTCCCACCGTAAGGGTTGTCTCAACGCCCACGATTAAGAATTTAGATAAACCGATCAGCGCAGAAGCCGAACTGAAATAGACCTATAGTTCACAGCTATTTTATCGGTGACACAAAGTCGCTGGGTTTCAGGGCCAACAGGGAACAGCTGACTTTCTGCAAGATGTTCTCGGCCGTATTCCCCATAATGAAACCGGGAATGCCCGCCCGTGCAACGGTACCCATAACCAGCAGGTCAACCCGCTCTTCATCGATCAGCAGTGGAATAAAATTATCCGGATGGGCAACCGCGTGACGAATGTGGATCTCCCCCTCAATTCCAGACGCACGCATCAACACATCGAGCTTGGAGCGGTGCTGAGCTCGCGCCCATTCTGCGGCCTCGTCCAGCGCCTCCTCCGAGGCGCTCAAGGTAAAATGGCGGCGCAAGTATTCATCGATATCGAAATCCCAGCAGGAAATAACGCTCAAGACCCCACTGCAACTATCGGCAAGCACTCGCGACCAGCGCAACAGCCGAATCGCCAAATCGTAAGTACGGCCCTCCTCGCACTCGGGATCAATCGCCACAGCCACCTGTATCTTGCTGTGCGGTCGCTCGATTGGACGACACAGCCATACCGGACAGGGACACTTTCGCAGTAGATCCATATCCATTGCCCTAAAGCCCTTAAGCTGACTGCGCCCCTCAACGTTCTTGATCACCAGGTCACAGCCCTCGACCAAGACCCGGCGAATCACCCGCTCTGCAGGGCGAACGCCACAGTCCGATTCAATTTCCAAGTTGCTCTTCGCTACAGGGATCGCCATATAAGCGCGAGCCGACTCAATTTCTCCTCTGACCCGCTCAAGCATCGCATTCACACAAAACTGGCCGAAATCCTCAAACCCCTCCGGCACTTTGGGGCACACCAGCAACACTTTAATCTCTGCCTGATGATTGCGCGCCAGCGCAAAAGCCTGCATCAGCCCGCTGCTTTCATCCTCTGCCCCATGGCTGATATACAGGATTTTATGAATACTTGGCATAACGCTGCCCTCAGCCATAACTATTTGTAAACGACAGAGGCAAAACTTCCTCGCAAACCCTACCGCTATTAAGGAATCATTCGAAGGCCCCTTAAATTGGTATCGTTGGCAGAGTAGATTTCACAAAGAAATAGGATCAGTACGGCGGAGGGAGAGAATACGCTGTGCCGGGGCAATGTGAGTGGCAACTAACCCGTCGGGATGCAGAAAAGTTCAAGGGGCACAGAATAGCTGAGCCCCCTGGACTCGGAACGCCGGCGCAAACCGGCCAGAGTCGACGTGGGGATCAGATATCCAATACCTGCTTAACAAAGGGAATGGTAATCTTGCGCTTGGCCATTAGCGACGCCCGATCCAACTCCTCCAGACACAGGAAAAGCGCCCGCGTATCCCTCGGTGCGCGATGCAGAATGTATTGGGCCACATCTTCCGGCAGATCAAAACCGCGTAGGCGGCTGCGACGGCGCAGGGCGGCAACCTTATCGCTGTCATTGAGGGTTTTGAGCTGGAACACCAGGGACCAGTGTAGGCGGGACTGCAAATCTGCCAGGGCAATATCCATACCGCGAGGGGACTTGCGGGCCCCCATCAACAGCTGCCTGCCACCGTCCTTAACCCGGTTATAGAGGTGGAAAATGGCGGTCTGCCACTCGGGCTGCCCCTCCAGCAAATGCACATCGTCAATACACACAAGGTCCAGTCGCTCGAGGCCATCGAGAATCACGGCGGGATCCATGGCCATCAGATCTGCGAGCGGGAGATAGTGGAAAGAGCGACCATTGGCCTCTGCGCACTGACAGGCGGACTGAAGCAGGTGGCTAATACCACTGCCGGCCTCCCCCCAGATATAGATCACAGACTCCGGGTTCTCACCACTCGCAAAAGACTGTAGCAAGGCGACCACCTGCCTATTTGGATCGGAATCCGACAGGTAGAAGTTATCAAATGTGGCGTCATCCCGCAGGGATACCCCCAGCGGCAATTGTTGCGGAATACTCATCTCAATCCCAGTGATAGCGCAACGGATTCTCTGCGCTGCCCAGAGGTGAACGGTATCCATTTAGATTGATGGCGTCTCCGTCCGCTTGTGCCCGCAACTTATGATTTAGAGCCAGGGTGTCGCGCAAATTGTTCAACCCCACTGAGGTGACCAGTGCCAAGCGCATACGGTCCCCCTCAACAGAGAGTAGATTGGCGCTGGTCACCTGGGCCAGCCCCTGTAAGTAACCCGAGGCTTTCGCATAGTCGGCAAAACTGTCGATGCCAGACAGCTCAACAATCACCGCATCCAGTTGATTGCCCTGCCCATTAGGGAGTACTGCATAGCGCTGGGCAAGGATATTGGCTAATTGGTTGACCCCGCGCAGGCTGACCTCTTCCAGGGAGCCGCCGGTGGTATCGAACGCATAGCTGCGGCCACCGTGAATCAACAGCCAATCCGCCTGCCAGCGATGGCCTGAGGCCTGAAGTACCCGCCCCATTAAGGTGGCATCGGGACTGTAGCGGAAACCCGCGCGCTCAGCGGCCTGCTCATCCTGGGCCCAGAGGGCGCCGAGGGGCATATTGCGCTGATCGTTGAGATCCATAACCGGGAAATCCAGGGGTACACCGCGCTCAATGGCCATAGCCTCGAGAACAGAGAACAGCTCAGGAGTCACTTCCTCACTGAGTGCGCTGCGCCCCTCTTGCAGGGTATCGACCGCCAGCCACACCAGGGTGCCGGGGCGATTATTGGGCCACATTGGCAAGCTCAATTGATTGACTTGCCGGGAGATGGCTTGGGGATCAAAGGAAAGGTGAAGGTAGAGCTGGTTGTCCTCGCGGGTATAGCGATACCCCTGGACAAACTGCTGTGCACTCTTCAGAACTGCCTGCACATTGGGGTTGCTGCCGATAGCAGCATCTCCTGTAACACGCACGAATACCCGTTCAAGGCCGCGACTTCCGGCTGCTGTACGATCCGTGGCTCCGCGACTCGGCACAGCCTCGACAACTTCGTACAAATCCGAGATGACTCGAGCCTGGACCGGTAGGGCGAGAACACTGACGATCAGAGCCAGCAACTGCAACACCAATCCCTGCCGGAGCAGTTTGTGCATAGGACTTATCTCCAAACCTCTTATTTTCCACCCCCTGAGCTTGCAGAAATTATTGTCGATGTGCAAGGCGCCAGATTTTGGGGCGGACTAAAAATTGCAGCTATTGTATCAGCGTCAGGCATTTCTCTCAGCCCCGAGTTCTCACTATCGGGGTGATTTCACAGCTCAAATGGCGAGAAAATGCCGAAATCCCCCTTTGAGATGCCGTCTGGGCGTGGCTACCAAGACAAGACCCGGATAGAATACGCGCCCTTCGAATACCCACCGCAGGAAGAATCATGAGCGATTCCAAGCCGCAATCTACGCAAACATCCCTTTCTTATAAAGATGCCGGTGTCGACATCGATGCAGGTAATGCACTGGTAGAGCGCATCAAAAATGTCGCCAAACGCACATCCCGCCCCGAGGTTATGGGTGGACTGGGCGGATTCGGCGCCCTGTGCGAACTTCCAAGCGGCTATAAAGAGCCGGTATTGGTTTCAGGTACCGATGGCGTAGGCACCAAGTTGCGCCTGGCGATGGACCTGGGTATTCACGACAGCATTGGCATCGACCTGGTTGCCATGTGCGTGAACGACCTCATCGTCGCCGGTGCCGAACCCCTCTTCTTCCTCGACTACTACGCAACTGGCAAACTGAATGTCGACATAGCGGCAGAAGTGGTTACCGGCATTGGCAAAGGCTGTGAACTGTCAGGCTGTGCCCTGGTCGGCGGTGAGACCGCTGAAATGCCCGGCATGTACGAAGGTGACGACTACGATCTGGCAGGCTTCTGCACCGGTGTCGTAGAGAAATCCGAAATCATTGACGGCAGCAAGGTTAAAGCCGGCGATGTACTGATCGGCCTGGCCTCCAGCGGCCCCCACTCCAACGGCTACTCCCTGATCCGCAAGGTTCTCGAAGTGAGCGGCGCCGATCTCCAGCAGGACATCGGCGGCGAAACCCTGGCCAAAGCACTGATGGCCCCGACCCGCATCTACGTGAAGAACCTCCTGCAACTCATGAAAACCTGCCAGGTGAACGCACTCAGCCACATCACCGGTGGCGGTCTGCTGGAAAATCTGCCGCGCGTACTGCCCGAAGGTTGCAGCGCCCGTATCGATGTCAGCAGCTGGACAATGCCGCCGGTATTCAACTGGCTGCGCGACGCGGGCAATATTGATAGCCGCGAAATGTACCGCACCTTTAACTGCGGTGTCGGCATGGTGATTTGCGTACCCGCTGCACAATCCGAACAAGCCCTGTCGACACTCAAGCAGCTGGGCGAAGACGCCTTTGTGGTCGGCACTATCGAAGATGCCCAAGCCGGGGCAGAAGCTGTAGAGCTGGCGGGGCTGTAATGTCTTGTAGAGTTGCCGTATTGATCTCCGGCAGTGGCAGCAACCTGCAAGCCCTGCTGGATGCCGCTGCACAGGCGGATGCGCCCTTTTCGGTGAGCGCGGTTATCAGTAACAAGGCGGATGCCTACGGGTTGACCCGCGCACAGCAGGCGGGTGTTCCCGCCTCAGTGGTGGATCACCGCAATTTCTCCAGCAGAGAGGTTTTCGACCAGGCTCTGATCGAAGAGATCGACCAGTACAAACCGGACCTGGTTGTACTGGCTGGGTTTATGCGTATTTTGACCCCTGAATTTGTGCGCCACTACAGCGGCCGCCTGATCAATATCCACCCCTCCCTACTGCCCAAATACCAGGGGCTGCATACCCACAAGCGGGCACTGGAGGCTGGGGATAAAGAGCACGGTGTCACCGTGCACTTTGTCACCGAGGAACTCGACGGTGGCCCACCCATCGTCCAGGCCATTGTCCCTATAGAGGAAGGGGACAGCCCCGAACTGCTGGCACAGCGGGTACAGGTTCAGGAGCACATTATTTACCCAATGGCGGTAACCTGGTTCGCACAGCAGCGCCTGCAAATGGCCGATGACCGGGTTCGGCTCGACGGTGAATTACTTCCCCAACACGGGGTGCAAATTTCCGCATAGAACCGCTCTCTGGTAGCTGGCGGGGTAAAAGTTCTTCAATGTACTTTGCACACCTCGCCAGCTAGTATTCAGGAAGGTTGAGTTTTTTGTGGGATATCACAGTGCGCCTTCTTGCTACTTTTCTATTTGTTTTTTTCGTCACCGGCCAGGCAATTGCCGCTGAGCTGGAACCTTTCAAAGCCACCTACGCCGCCCGTTTTAATGGGATCAGCATTACCGCCACTCGCGAGCTCTCCGGGCAGGATGGTAACTGGCGCCTGGATTTCGATAGCAGCGCCTTATTTGCCAGCATCACCGAATACTCGCGCTTTACCAGCGAGAACGGCCACATCAGCCCCAGACACTACGAGTACCACCGCAAAGGCCTCGGTCGCAACCGCACCACGGTGCTCAACTTCGAACCGGCAAAGGGCTTGGTCCTCAATGTTCACAACCCCGAACAAGACCTTAAAGACGTACCGCCGAATGTTCTCGACAAGGTCAGCTATCAAGTTCAACTAGCACTGGATATTGCTGCCGGAAAAACAGACCTGCAATACCAGGTTGCCGACGGTAAAAAAATTCGCAACTACAAATTTAATCAAATCGGCACTGAAACGCTGAAAACTCCGCTGGGTCCCGTCGAGACAATCAAGGTCGCTCGTATGAGGAGCAAAAACTCAGGAAAAGAGACAACTGTGTGGATCGCTCCACAGTGGAACTACACCCTGGTGAAACTTATTCAGAGAGAAGAAAATGGCAAAAAATATCAAATAAACCTGACAAATTTATCCATCAACGGTAAAAAAGTCACCCCTAGCCAATAAATGGCCACATTTTCGCTTGGCGGAAAAAAATCCGCCGACTTAGATAGCTTTTTGCTCCCATTGTCTTTATAAAGTCACACCTCTCCCTCACTCAGGCAATTTTGTATTGCTAGACTTTTCAGGAAGGGATTTGTTACGGAAATGGAAGGTACTTATATAAATCTAAAGACCTTCCTGCTATGGCGGGGTTGCTACCAACCTGCTTATGGCTCTCAGTAATCAGCAGACTTAGAGATGGGTTCTCATGAATAAAAATTACCTGCGACACGCAGTTCTAGCCGCGGCGATCAGCTCCGTTTCCCAAGGCGCTATGGCTGCAGGTTTCTACTTGCAGGAAACCAGCACTTCTGGCCTCGGCCGTGCTTTTGCTGCCGAAAATACTATCGGCGACAACGCTGCAATTCTCGCGCGTAACCCAGCCGGTTCGGCACTGTTCGATACCTACACCATTTCTCTTGGTGCGACTT
The DNA here is from genome assembly GCF_052466995.1 of Microbulbifer regidiadema (SeqCode). Classification (NCBI taxonomy): domain Bacteria; kingdom Pseudomonadati; phylum Pseudomonadota; class Gammaproteobacteria; order Cellvibrionales; family Microbulbiferaceae; genus Microbulbifer; species Microbulbifer regidiadema (SeqCode). The sequence continues at coordinate 2,068,203 of NZ_CP174297.1, forward strand.
ATGTTGATCCCGAGATCGATGTAGAAGGTGACACCACCTACTATGTCGACCCTGGAATTGGCTACCTGGCAGTTGAAACCCAAGGCGATGCCAAGGACTTTGCCACTAGCGCAGTCATCCCCAATGCCTACCTGGCAGCCCCCATCAACGATGAGTGGTCCTGGGGCCTGGCCATGTACACCGATTTCGGTCTGGAAACTGATTTCCCCGACACCTTCTCGGCAAGCACAATCGCCAACCAGACCTCCCTGATGACGGTCAACATTCAGCCGTCTATCGCTTATGATTTTAACGATCAATTCAGCGTTGGTATCGCTGCCAATATTTTCTATGTCGACGCAGAGCTGAGCACCAGCTTCCCCGACAACTTCGTGATCGGTGAAACCGTAGAATCCGTTATCGGATTTAACCCCGCTGGCGCCACCCTGCTGAACGTCCAAGGAGATGCCTGGGACCTGAGCTGGACCATCGGCGGCATCTGGCGCATCAGTGACAATACCCGTGCGGGCATCTCTTACCACGCCAAGTACGACCCCGAAATCAAAGGCGAAGTAAACTCTGATATTGCTCCAAGTCCGTACAGCCCGTTCGACGACACCTCCGGCGAACTGACCCTGAACCTGCCAGACACCCTGGAACTGGGCTTTTACCACCGCTTTAACAATAACTGGGGCCTCGCGCTAGGCTACATGTGGACTAACTGGGACCGCTTCGAGAGCCTGGAAGCCTATATCCCGTCTGCCGGCGATGGTTACAACCCACTACTACTGAAAGAAGAAAACTTCCAGAGCGGCTCCCGCTTCAGCGTTGCCGGTGAATACTACCGCAATAACGACTGGACCTTCCGCTTTGGCTACGCCTACGACCAAGGCGCCGCCCGCGACGGTTTAAACGACCATGAGACCGAAACCGTCTCGGCACTGGTAGGCGAGGATCTGCCAATTACCTGGCGCACACTGTCCATTCCCGACACCGATCGCCAGTGGCTGACCGTTGGCGGCACTTACTCATTGAGCGAGCAGCTCACTGTAGATGCTGCCTTCGCCTATATCTGGGGCGACGATGAAACGATCCAGGAAGCAAGCTACAGCATTCCTCAGCTGGTAACTTATTACGATGGTGGCACCACCAAAACCGAAGCTTACCTGTTCAGCTTGGCTCTAAACTACAAGTTCTAAGCCTCCCTGTTCCGAGTAAGAAAAGGCTCTACCTCCGGTAGGGCCTTTTTTTATTTCCAGCCAAGGTATATCCCGCCACCTTGCGATAAATCAAAGCACCCCTTTAATACCACCACATCTTCAGGGCCACTCACAGTCAGGGCGCACTTTCACAGGCAATATTCCCCCCTTAAAAAACCAAAGAGCAAAACCGCAATGCCCAATAATATAGTGCGGACTTACTAACAAACCCCACAGCCCCGAATTATTCGGAGCCCCCCCAGAGAATCAATATTGGTCAAAGTCTCATTATATGGCGGGTAGCTCTGGTAAACTTGCGCCCCCGTGTTTCCAAGATGTATTCCAACACCTTGCCAATCTGCAATACAGCTCCCAATAACCCAGCTCGGACAGAGAGGGGTAAGGCTACGCTAACAAGCAGTACTATCGCCCCACTTGAACAGGGGCTGACATAGACACAGCGAACACAAAACCCATTTAAATTGAGAAGCAAGTCAAACTACAAGAGTAAAATCATGAAGTTATCAGCAGTATTTATCTTGTTAATTTTAAGCCTGGATGTAGCGGCTTTCTCCATGGGGGACGCTATTAATACCGCTGGCCGACAGCGAATGCTGTCGCAGCGCATCACTCAAGCTTATATCTTGCAGGGCGTTCAACCAGATGCAGAACGCCACCAAAAAGTGTTCGCCAGGTCAATTTTGGATTTTAAGAAAAACCATGAAAAGCTCAGTAAATTTACCGGCGCCCAAAAAATTAAAGCGCAACTGATTAAAGTGCAGAGGGAGTGGAACGCATTTGAGTTGATCACCAGGCAGCCGGTCAGCAAAGAAAGCGCCAGCGAGTTATTTAAACGCAGCAACTCCCTCCTCTCTGCGACTCACACTTACGTTGTGCAACTCCAACAACTCGCCAACCACAACAGTGCCGAACTTATCAATATCGCCGGCCGCCAACGTATGCTCTCGCAGAGAATTGCCAAAAACTACGCCGCCACACTTTGGGGCGTATCCCCTGAAGCTGCCGAGACGGCACTACATGAAGACCTGAGTGAGTACTCCAGCCGCCTAAATCAACTATTGGAAAGCCCACTCAATACCCCGCAAATTAATAGCAACCTGCACAAGGCAAAAGATCACTTGAGTTACGCCAGTCGGGGATTTGAGGGAAATATGAAGATATCGGAAAAGCGCCAGATCCAGGTGATCACCGGCACAACCGACCTGATGCTGCGCAATATGAATATCATTACCGGGCAGTACGCCGAGTTATTGAACGCGAAGAAACCGCAATAAAAAAAGGGGGCTCACGCCCCCTTTTTTTCTATCGGCGATAAAACTAACGCCGAAACCCTTCAGCTTACCAACCGCACTGGCGGCCTTGGTTTTGCTCTTCCAGGTACGCCATTAGCGGCTGGAAGTAATCGATAATAGCTGAGGCATCCAGGTCGCGCTGACCCGTGAGCGCTTCCATCGCATCCGGCCACGGCTTGCTCGCACCCATCGCCAGCATCGCGCGCAGCTTCTTACCGGCTTCATCATTTTTGTAGATGGAGCAGCGGTGCAGCGGTCCGGTTTCACCGGCCGCTTCACACAGTGCGCGGTGGAATTGGAACTGCTGGATACGCGCGAGGAAGTAGCGAGCGTAGGGGGTATTGCCAGGAATATGGTATTTGGCACCCGGGTCGAAGTTCGCTTCTGAGCGCTCTACCGGAGCGGCAATACCCTGGTAATCTTCACGCAGCTTCCACCAGGCCTTGTTGTAATCCTCCGGCTGCACCTCACCGTTGAATACCTGCCAGCGCCACTTGTCTACCAGCAAACCAAACGGCAGGAAGGCAATTTTATCCAGCGCCTGCTGCATCAGGTAGCCGATATCTTTACTCTCATCCGGCACCTCATCCATCAGGCCGATTTCCTTCAGGTACTTAGGCGTAATGGAAAGCGCAATGGTGTCGCCAACAGCTTCGTGGAAGCCATCATTGGCGCCCTCTTTATAAAGGAACGGCTGATCTTTGTAGATGCGCTGGTAGAAGTTGTGGCCCAACTCGTGGTGAATGGTAACCAGATCTTCGCCCGTCTTATTGATACACATCTTGATGCGGAGATCGTCCTGGCCATCCATATTCCAGGCGCTGGCATGACAAACCACGTCGCGATCGCGCGGCTGGGTGAACTGGGAGCGCTCCCAGAAAGTTTCCGGCAGGGGCTTAAAGCCCAAAGAGGTGAAGAACTTCTCCCCCACTTTAACCATATCTTTTTCACTCATGCCGGAATCGACAACCAGCTGAGTCAGATCGTAGGGAGCCTGCATATCGTCGTCTTTGACCAGGTCATAGACGTTGCCCCACTCCTGCGCCCACATATTGCCCAGCAAGTGCGCGGGAATCTTACCCTGCGCCGGCGCGACATCATCGCCGTAGTGCTCGTTCAGCTTGGCGCGTACATGGCAGTGCAAAGCCTCGTACAGCGGCTTCACTTTGCCCCACTGGGTATCCATATCCGCCGCAAAGGCATCCGGGGTCATATCGTATTTGGAGCGCCAGAACACACTCAGGTTGTCGTAACCCAGCTCTTTGGTACCCGCATTACCGATCTCCACTTGGCGCTCATACAGAGGCTTCATCGGCGGAGAGACTTCGCGCCAACCAGCCCACAACTCTTTGAGCAGCTCCGGGTCGCGGCTAGTGGCCATCACCTGGCCCATCTCGGTCAGGGTGTAGCACTTTTCCTCACCGGCATCTTCACGACAGTATTTGCCCGCGCCGTACATGCCCTGCATCTTTGAGCCGATTTGCGCCAGCTCGGACGTTAGCGCCGGATCTTTCGGTGCCGGGAATACCAGCCCCTGCTTCAACATGGTCAGTTGGCGGCGGGTATCCGGGTCCAGATCCAGGTCGTTAAACTTGGCGGCCTCTGAAGCCAACTCTACCGCTAAAGTGGTATATCGCTCTGACGCCAAAGCTTCCACGTATTGGGAATCAATATTGATATAAGTAGAAGCAAGCCAAGCTGCATGGCTCGCCTCCTGCCCCATTTTTTCCAAACGCTGCTGGGCCCCCTTAAGGAAAGCCTGAGCATCTTTGGCGGTCAGCTTTTGAGCGGCTGAACCTTCTGCGGCTGGCTGAGTTGCAGCGGCTGGCTGAGTTGCAGCGGCTGGCTTTGCAGCCTGCTGTCCGCTGTCACAGGCCGACAGGGCAACAGCAACTGCTATCGAGAGAGCAATTTTTTTCATTTTCTCCTCAAGAATCCTTGTTAGATCTGCTTATAGTTGACGCCGTTTATAGCATAAGCCCCGCCCGATCAGCGACGGCAAGGCGACAGATGCCGCCAGATCGACACAAAATCCCCTTTTATATCGCCTTTGCGGAAAAAAATTTGGCAAAGAATAGATTGAAAACTGCGAGACAGGCGAATAGAGACGCGCTCGGCCAGGATTTTTTTAGAGGGAATTCTTTAGAAAAAAGGGGGGAGATTGGAGGCGACCCAACCAGCAACACCCTCGGCACATGATACTACTGCTACCGTTGCTCCCTTCCGGGCCTGGCGGGGTTCACAGCTGTTCATTGCGAGGGGACCGGAAGGGCCACCACAACGATCTTCGGTGTCTGTGCATCCGAAGAGGGCGCGATTATAGAGGTATAAAGCAATAATATCCAGCCCTATTAACAGGTTATAATAAACGACTACTATCTCACCCCCTGCAAAGAGTTACTCATGCACTTGTTTGTCGATAATTTAACCAACGTTGACTTCAGCTACCTCGACCCTAAGCGAGGCATCGTAGGCGAGACCTGGCTGGCAGATGCCGCCCTAGATGGCGCCCTGGATGAGCAGGGGATGGTTTGCGATTTTGGTATCGTGAAAAAGACCCTGAGACACTGGCTCGATGACCAGGTCGACCACCGCCTGTTAGTGCCGATTCGCTCTCCTCAGCTGACCCTGGAGCACAAAGAAACCCAGGTAAACCTGACCTGGCAGCTGCAAAGTGGCGCTTCTATCAGCGTCTCGGGGCCGGAGCAGGCCTTTGCCCTGGTGGACGCCGAGACAATTGCGGCGGACAGCGTCGCCGTCTGGTGTGTCCAGCAGCTGGCCAGCCACTTCCCCGACAGCGTGGAAAAGCTCAAACTCAACTTCCACTGTGAACATATTGAAGACGCCTTCTACCACTACAGCCACGGCTTGAAAAAACACCTGGGCAATTGCCAGCGTATCGCCCACGGACACCGATCGCGCATTCAGGTGATGACCGATGGTCAGCGCAATAAGGCGCGGGAAAAATACTGGGCTGAGCGCTGGGAAGACATTTACCTGGGCACTCGCGAGGATCTGGTTTCAACCACGCAGGATGATCGCGGTGAAAAGACCCACCACTTCGCCTACCGCGCACAACAGGGGGACTTCACCCTGTCCATTCCGGCCAAGGCCTGCGAAATTCTTGACTGCGACACCACCGTGGAGCAACTGGCCCAATATATCGCCAACGCCCTGGCGGCAGAGGAGCCGGGGATAGCGATTACCGTGCGGGCCTACGAGGGCATTGGCAAAGGCGCAATTGCCTCGGCCAAAACCCATTAAGCCGAGCCGCGCAAACCGCTCTCAAGATAAACTGAAGTACCAAGGCGCCAGACGTTGAACCTGATTGTTTTACAAGAGCACGACTTTATTAGCCCCAACCGTGTCCAGCTGGGCGGCCGCCAGCTGGAGCATATCGCCCAGGTTCACAGAGCTGAGCCGGGACAGCGCCTACGTGTCGGGCTGCTCAACGGGCAAATAGGCAGTGGTGAGATTATTGCGCTCAATGCGCACAGTGTTGAGCTTGAGGTGACATTCGCCATAGATCCCCCACAGGCGCTGCCGCTCACCCTGATACTAGCCCTGCCCCGCCCTAAAATGCTCAAGCGGGTTATCCAGCACCTGACCGCTCTCGGCGTCAAAAAGCTGATATTGGTCAATAGCTATCGGGTCGAGAAGTCTTACTGGCAGACACCCTGGCTGCAGGAGGACAAACTCTTCGAGCAGTGCCTGCTCGGGCTTGAGCAGGCTGTCGACACACAAATGCCGGAGATCTTACTGCGCAAACGCTTTAAACCCTTTGTCGAAGACGAGCTTCCCGAACTCTGCGCCGAGTCCCGCAAACTGGTAGCCCACCCGGTAGGGGGTAGCGCTTGCCCGGTGGATATAAAACAGCCCACCACTTTAGCCATTGGTCCCGAAGGGGGGTTTATCAATTATGAGGTTGAGAAACTCCAGGAGGTTGGCTTTCAATCGGTCCACCTGGGGCCGCGTATTTTGCGTGTAGAAACGGCGCTGCCCGTGTTGATCAGCCGATTGTTCCCCGCCTCTTAAACTTCTTCACGGCTAGGGGCCCCTGGGCTGCGCGGCAACGGTTAGCAACTCTGTAGAGCGGCCCGCAAAAATACTGCGGGATTGCTCAGGGCCCGTTAAATAATTAATATTTCATCAATTTGTCATAATTAAGTCATATTTTGCGCCCTCGTTTTACCTTCCACGGTCGAGTGACTATGCGCATATTCTTAAGCCGGACAAAGCAAACCGTTCTCTTCCTTCTCGGAATAACACTGTCAGCGGCAACTTCGGCAACCCAAACCAGCTTCCCCCCAGGCACCTCGGGCCTGCTCTTTACCCTGCACGGATCAAATACAGTGGGTGCAAAATTGGCCCCCAATCTGATCAGTAACTACCTGCGCTCAAGAGGCGCCAGCAACCTGGAAACGATTGCTCTCGATCGTGAAAATGAAGTCCGCGTGCGGGCCGATGTCAACGGCGAGAAAGTCTATATCGATATCGCCGCACACGGCTCAAGCACCGGTTTTAAAGGCCTGGAGCAAGCCCAGGCCGATATCGCCATGGCCTCCCGGCCAATCAGAGCGGCAGAAAATGCGGCCCTCAATCGCCTCGGCGATCTGCGCAGACACGGGGCGGAGCACGTAATTGCCATCGATGGCCTGGCGATTATTGTTCACCCCCACAACCCGGTTAACCAACTAACCCTGCAACAAATTGCGGCGATTTTTGCCGGCGAAATCACCGACTGGTCTGCGGTCGGTGGGCGAAAGGCCCCGATTAAGGTGCTGGCCAGGGACGACCAATCCGGTACCTGGGACACATTTCAAAGTCTCGTCCTGGGCAACACGCGCGCCCTCAGCACCGATGCCGCGCGCTTTGAATCCAGTGAGCAATTATCGGATCGGGTATCGGCGCAGCCCAACAGTATTGGCTTTGTCGGCCTGGCCTCTATTCGCCAGTCCAAGGCGCTCGCCGTAGCCGATAACAACACCCAGCCCCAGTCCCCGGGCCACCTGACCATTGCCACGGAGGATTACCCGCTATCGCGCCGTTTGTTTTTGTACTCCTCCGCCTATAGGGCAAAACCTGCGGCGGCGGAATTTCTCCAATTTGTACAGAGTGAACAGGGCCAGGAACAAGTCAAAGCCACTGGCTTCGTGGCGCAGACACCGATTGGGGTAAAACCGGCTGCCAACCGCGAGGGGCCCGAGGAGTACCTTAAATTAACGGAAAATGCCCAGCGCCTGAGTATCAATTTCCGCTTTTCCGAGGGGAGCGCCTCACTGGACAATAAGGCACAACAGGATATTCAGCGGCTTGTGCGGTTTATGCAAAAAGCGGAAAACAAACAAAAACGCCTGTTATTGATTGGTTTTGGCGATGAAAAAGTCAGTGCAAGCCGCTCCATTATTTTATCCAAACTGCGCGCCACTACGGTTCGCTCAGCCCTCAGGGACCAGCAGATCAATACGGTTCCGGTACAGGGATTCGGCGCCTATCTGCCGGTAGCCTCCAACGGCTCAAGTTCAAAAATTAAAAATCGCCGGGTGGAAATCTGGATTATTTAACCGCTGCGGTGAAACCTTCCCCAAAGAGGTGACAAGGAAGTCCCTCCCCGCTTTTTTCTTCTCTGTTCTCCCCCCAAGTTTTTACACCAGCCCTTTTGCAAGACATAAAGAGCCTCTGAGTAATTCCGCAATCTCTCTGCGGGGCTATCAAAATCTGCATAAATAACGCGCATAAAAAAGCCGCGTAAATACGCGGCTATCAATATAGTGGCTAGTGCCACCAGGTCTCACAGAGAGGAGCGCAAAAAGCGCTCCGGGGGAAGCGTTGCACCAACAAGCGCGCTAGCGCTTATGTACAGTGCGGCCGCCTAGTGGCGGCCACAGGGGGATCAGGCTACAGCGTCTTTCGCTACGGCTTCTTTTTGCAGAGCCAGCTTGGGATCTACAAACTCGTAACCCAGCACATCGGCTACGGCTTGGTAGGTCACCATGCCCGCGTGAACGTTCAGGCCTTCCAGCAGGTTGGCATCGTCCAGCAGAGCCTGCTTGGCGCCTTTATTGGCCAGAGCCACAGCGTAAGGCAGGGTGGCGTTGTTCAGGGCCATAGTGGAGGTGCGCGCAACACCGCCGGGCATATTGGCAACACAGTAGTGAACAACACCGTCAACCACGTAGGTGGGCTCTTGGTGAGTGGTTGCCTTGGAGGTCTCAAAACAACCGCCCTGGTCAATGGCCACGTCAACAATAACAGCGCCTTTCTTCATGCGGCTGATAATGTCGCGGGTCAGCAGTTTGGGAGCCGCAGCACCTGGAATCAGGACCGCGCCTACAACCAGGTCCGCTTCCAATGCGTGCTTTTCGATCGCATCGTTGGTGGAGTATTCAGTGCGAACCGCACCGCCGAAGATATCGTCCAGCTGGCGCAGGCGCGGCAGGGAGCGATCGAGGATAGTCACGTCAGCGCCCATACCCAGGGCCATCTTCGCTGCGTTAGTACCCACAACACCGCCGCCGATAATCAGGACTTTAGCCGGGGCAACACCGGGAACACCGCCGAGCAGTACACCGAGACCGCCCTGGGCTTTCTCCAGGTGGTGGGCACCGCACTGTACCGACATACGGCCGGCCACTTCGGACATAGGCGCCAACAGAGGCAGGCCGCCGAAGCGGTCGGTCACGGTTTCATAGGCGATGCAGGTAGCGCCGGATTTCACCAGCAGCTCAGTTTGTTTGGGGTCTGGTGCCAGGTGCAGATAGGTGTACAGGAGCTGTCCAGGGCGCAGCATTTCGCACTCGTGGGGCTGGGGCTCTTTTACCTTGACGATCATATCGGCAGTGGCAAAAATTTCTTCCGGAGTATCGATAATTTTAGCGCCGGCTTGAATATACATCTCATCGGGGAAACCGATAGCGGCACCGCCATCCTTCTGTACGATCACTTCATGACCGTGGCCAATCAGTTCGCGAACACTCGACGGCGTCAGGCCAATACGATACTCGTGGTTCTTAATCTCTTTAGGGACGCCAATCAACATTTTGTTTCTCCTCGCTCTCTGCGCTTGGCACTTCTCTAAAAACAGAAGCACCTAATTTCTATGTTTTCACCATTATAGGAACAGCTAATAAGTGGATATTTACTAGAATTTGGATAAAACTAGTGGAATCCACTAATAAAGCCCCAGATATGTCTACTTTTTAAGCGTATCGACTACATTGGAGACAGCCGTTATGCGCAAGCGCGCGGGAGAGCTCAGTACCATCGACCGGAATATATTGCGCGTTCTGCAAAAGAACGGGCGCACCAGCTATGCGGAGCTGGCCAGGCAAGTAGGATTGACTGCGACCCCCTGTGTCGAGCGGGTCAAACGCCTGGAAAATGACAATGTTATTCAGGGTTATACCGCCTTGATTAACCCGGAGTTCCTCGATGCGGCCCTGGTGGTCTTTGTGCAAATCCGACTGAACCGCTCCGCTCAGGACGCCTTTGAGGAGTTTCGCAATGCGGTCGCCGCCCTGCCCGAAGTGCAGGAGTGCTACCTGGTATCGGGAAATTTTGATTACTTAATCAAAGCCCGGGTGGCCGATATGAGCGCCTACCGCAAATTCTACGGCGAGACCCTTTTGACACTGCCGGAAGTACAAGAGTGCACCAGCTATGTGGTGATGGAAGAGGTTAAAGAGACATTGGAAGTACCGGTTCACTACAACCGCTAGCGGGCCAAGCGATGAGTGGCCACAGCCACTCATCGATACCAGGGAGTAATCAGTATTGAATACCCAGCTTCCGGTAAATAAACCCAATCACCCAGGCCGGCCCAATCAGCAAAAATTGTAAATCTTTAAAGAAAGAGGGCTTTTTGCCTTCGATATGATGGCCGATAAATTGGAATATCCACATAACGATAAACAGCGCCAGTGCCGTCTGCCAGATGGGCACCCCCAGGCGCTCCAATACCGACCAGGCCCACAAACACAGAATCGTTAGCCCCGTCATTCCCAGGGCGATGGGAAACGACATCACAAAATAAAACAGGAGAATCGGGATAGTGACCACTACGGCCCAATTCAACCAGGGGATCGCCCCCATAAACTCCGGCTGGGGAATTGCCCACAGGAGCCCGGCCACAGTGGCGTAAATAACTGGGACGGCAATCCAGTGAATGGATTTGTTAATCGGATTCTGATGACTCTCACCATACTCGGCAAACCACTGCTGGGCACTGCGCATGACAATCTCCTCTTTTCTTATATTGTTATTGTCAGAACACTAATAATCCCCAACCCATAGATATCAATCAATGGCTGAAAGCATCACTAGACCGGTAAAGCGTGGCTTTTAGCGCCTAACGTAGGCGTAGAGTTGGGACAGATAGAGGTCTGCCATCGGTTTATCAAAGCAGCAAAAAATCACCTGCTCAGGTGCGCCCTCCTTTTCCTGAAACTGCTGTACCTGCTCGACGGCAACTTCTACCGCGCGCTCTGGTGGATAATCGTAAACACCGCAGCTAATCGCCGGAAATGCGATTGAATGCATATTTTCACGCCGAGCCAGCGCCAGACATTGGCGGTAGCAGCAGGACAGCAATTCGGGCTCGCCCAAATTGCCACCGCGCCAAACCGGCCCAACCGTGTGGTAGATACGTTTTACGGGAATGGAATAAGCGCTTGTCGCGCGCACATCGCCAACCGGGCAGCCGCCCAAACTGCGGCAAGCCCTCTGTAGCTTGGGGCCCGCCGCGCGGTGTATGGCCCCATCGACACCGCCGCCTCCGAGGAGACGGCTGTTGGCAGCATTGACGATTACATCGACGTGCAATCGAGTGATATCACCCAGATGAACTATGATCACCCAGCATCTCCAACCGCTATTTGAATATTTGCTGCGGATGGAAATCCATTTCACTTCACAACAGTCGCACCTTTGCCAGAGGTGCGTCCCCAGCGCGGCTGGTGCGCCTCGACCCGAGCGCGCAGCTCGGGTTCAAGACCTGCCCTGCCCCCTCAACCAAGCAGCTTGCGGTGCTGTGAGGCAACGACTTCCGGGCACTTCGTCAGCGCGCTAACTAACACGATAGCAGCTGAAGAGAAAACAAAACCCGGCAGCAACTCATAAACATCGAAAATCCCCCCGGAGAGCTGCTCCCACACCACCACGGTAACGCCGCCAACGATAACCCCGGCAATAGCGCCACTGCCGGTCATGCGAGACCAGTACAAACTGATCAGCAGTGCCGGTCCGAAGGCGGCCCCCAGGCCCGCCCAGGCGTAGCTCACCACCTCCAGAACCTGGGATTCCGGGTCCATCGCAATCCACACGGCGACCAGCGACAGGGCTACCACCGCCCAGCGCCCCACTTTTACCATGGCCTCGGGGCTGGTCTCGCGGCCGAACCACACGTGGTAAATATCTTCCGCCAGCGCCGCCGAGGACACCAACAGCTGGGAGTCCGCCGTACTCATAATGGCGGACAGAATTGCCGCCAGCAGAACACCGGCAACCACCGGGTGGAACAGTACCTGTACCATTTCCATAAACACCGTTTCACCGTCCGGCAGGCTCTGCTGGATTTCCAGGTGCGCAAACAGGCCCACCGCCATAGCGCCCAAAAAGCCGAACAGAGACCACACTGCGGCAACCGTCGCCGCTGCGGGAATATCCTTGGGACTGCGCACCGCCATAAATCGCGCCAAAATATGCGGCTGGCCAAAGTAGCCCAACCCCCAGGCGAGAGAGCTGAGGATCGCCACCAGGCTCAGGGTTTGCCCGCTGTTATCGCTCATCCAGTGGGTCAGCTGGGGCATCTCGGCTTGCAGGCGACTCCAGCTGCTAGAAAATCCACCCTGGTCGGAAATAACGACTAAAGGCACCGCAATCAGCGCCGCACTCATCAGCAATCCCTGGAACACATCGGTCCAGGACACCGCCAAAAACCCGCCAAACAGAGTGTAAGAAATTACCGCAATCGCACCGATAATCACCGCCCAGCGGTAGTCCCAGCCAAAGACTGTTTCAAACAACTTGCCGCCGGCAATCAGACCCGAGGCCACATAAAAAAGGAAAAACAACAGGATGAATATTGCGCAGACTGTACGCAGGTAGGGGTGCCCCATTTTAAAGCGCCGATCCAGGTAGGCCGGTACTGTCAGTGAATCATCCAACTCATAGGTATAAATCCGCAGACGCCGCCCCATCGTCACCCAGCTCAAAACGATACCGGAGAACAGACCAATCGCGATCCAGCCGGCGGAGAGCCCTGCTGCATAGGCCGCGCCGGGCAATCCCAGCAGTAGCCAGCCACTCATATCCGATGCACCGGCGGACAGCGCCGCCACCGCCGGCGGCAGAGAGCGGCCGCCGAGGAAATAGTCGCTGGCATTCTTGGTGCGCATATAAGCGTAAACACCAATAACAACAATCAAAGCCAGATAGGCAATAAAGGTAAGGGCGATCAGCCACTCGGCGGACATAGGGGGTTCCTTCTGATCAAAATGGAATGGCACTTGGCACGGTAATGACCTGTACCTTGCTGCTCAAATTTTCGACACAGCGAGCTGCGGGATGGGCGCCATGTGGAAATTGTTATGTTTATTGCGCGTAAATCTACTTATTAGGTGGCGCCGACTCAATCAGCAAACTACATATATGTTGAGCACACCTACAGAAAAAAGACAACACTATGGGCATTTGTCTGAATGAGCTCCGACTCCAGGTTATCCGTCCAACCCTCAAGCACTTGAGAGCCTGGAGCCAGAGCATGGAAAATCTTCTTCTGGGCACCGCCGCCCAGGAGTCGCAATTGGGCTTCCACCTCAAACAGGGGCGGCGCCACGGACTGGGTATTTACCAAATCCAACCGCACACCCACCGGGAAATCTGGGACCAATACCTGATCGATCACCCGGCCCTCGCCTCCAAGGTGCGAGGGCTGGCGAGCCAGCGGGACTTTCTCGACCACCCCCACAGCGAGCTGACCACCAACCTGCGCTATGCCACCGCCATTGCCTGGCTGATTTACAGGTCCGCTGGCGTACACAAAATCCTGGACGAGGAAACCTCAGACGTGGCCAATATGGCGCGCCTGTGGCACCAGCACTTTCACCATGGGCCCAGCGCCAGTACCCGGGATTTTGAATGCAGCTACGCGCAGCTGGTCAGCGGTGCCGACCCTACAGATTCAGCGCCTCAATATACTGGGGCGCGGATTCCTGAGCCTCCTCCGGCTCCCAAGAGTTCACCTGGCGCTGGATTGAATGGTCAGGACGCTCGACAGCCGACGGCGTAGAGCGGTCCAACTCCAAGCTCTCAAAATCGTAGAGATCCCTGTCCGCCAACTGTGACGGAGACACCCGGGTAATCGCGGCGAAAATATTTTCGCTGCGGCCGGGGAATTTTTTGTCCCACTCCCGCACCATCTGCTTGATCGCTTGGCGCTGTAGGTTTTCCTGGCTGCCGCACAGGTTGCAGGGAATGATCGGGAACTGTTTGTACTCGGCGTACTGGGCGATATCGTCCTCGCTGCAATAAGCCAGCGGGCGAATCACAATATTGCGGCCGTCATCGGCGCGCAGCTTAGGCGGCATCGCCTTGAGGCGCCCACCGTAGAACATATTCAGGAACAGGGTCTCGACGATATCGTCCTTGTGGTGGCCCAGAGCCACCTTGGTGGCACCGATTTCCTCGGCAAAGCCATACAGGGTACCCCGGCGCAGGCGGGAGCAGAGCCCACAGGTGGTCTTGCCCTCAGGCACCACCTCCTTCACCACCGAGTAGGTATCCTTCTCGACAATATGGTGGGGCACGCCCAGGGACTGCAAGTATTCCGGCAGAATATGCTCGGGGAAGCCCGGCTGTTTCTGATCCATATTGACCGCCACCAGCTCAAAATTAACCGGCGCCGTCCTCTGCAAATTCAGCAGAACGTCCAGCATGGCGTAGGAATCCTTACCGCCGGACAAACAGACCATAATCTTGTCGCCCTCTTCAATCATATTGAAGTCGGCGATAGCGCGGCCCACATGGCGGCGCAGACGCTTTTGCAGCTTATTAAACTCGAGCCGCTCGCGGCGGTTTTCCAAATCGGGCATGGTGTCTCTCTAACTCATTCGCGACCAGTGGCCGGGCGCACAATCGCAGCTTAAAAACGATAGACAGGCTTTCCTGTTCCTGGGGGCGCGATTGTACGCATTTCGATCACGGAGTACACGACTCACCAGCCGCCTTCTCCCCCAACAGGGACTTCACACAGGGCCAGACATGCTCCAGCAGGGCCGGCTGGGCCTGGGCGGAGGGGTGGATACCATCGGATTGCATGGCGCCCCGCTCTAGCGCCACCGTCTCCAGCAGGAAGGGGACCAAACCGATATCCTCCGCCTCGGCCACCCTGGGAAAGACGGCGGCAAAAGCTTCAGTATAGGCGCGGCCGTAGTTGGGTGGGATACGCATCCCCAGCAGCAGGACCTCGGCTCCGGAGTCTTTGGCCAGCTTGACCATCTGCTGCAAATTGCGCTGCAAATTCTGCGGTGGATAGCCTCGCAGGCCATCGTTGCCACCCAGCTCGACAATCAGCCACTGGGGCTTGTGCGCCTCCATCAGGCGCGGCAGGCGGGTCAAACCACCCGCCGAGGTCTCACCACTGATACTGGCATTCACCACCTTCACCGGGTGCCCCTGTTTCTCCAGGCGCGCCCGCAACAGGTTGACCCAGCCCAACTCCTCGTCCATACCGTAGGCTGCACTGATGCTGTCACCCAATACCAGCAGCGTGCCGGCCCTCTCGGCACTCAGTGCCAGATTGGGGATCGACAGCATCAACACCAAGCCGAACCGAGTCAGGAACTGCCGAAAAAAGGCGGTTGTCATGTCATACTCTCCAAAAATCTCGCGTATCCGCATAAGGGAATACAGTATGTCCGCCATTCTCACGGCAGAAAACCTCTATCACAAGGTCTCCACCAGCGAGGGACCACTGACCCTATTAAACAATATCTCCCTCGAAGTCGCCCGTGGCGAAAGCCTCGCCGTGACAGGGGCCTCCGGCTCCGGCAAATCCACTCTGCTCGGCCTGCTGGCGGGATTGGATAAACCCACCGAAGGAAAAATCTGGCTGGCGGGAGACGAGATTACCGCTATGGATGAGGAGCAGCGCGCAGCGGTGC
Source organism: Microbulbifer regidiadema (SeqCode) (assembly GCF_052466995.1). NCBI lineage: Bacteria > Pseudomonadati > Pseudomonadota > Gammaproteobacteria > Cellvibrionales > Microbulbiferaceae > Microbulbifer > Microbulbifer regidiadema (SeqCode). The sequence continues at coordinate 2,083,854 of NZ_CP174297.1, forward strand.
GGGCCCGCTGCGTGGGCTTTGTGTTCCAGACCTTCCAGCTGCTGCCCGGCCTCACCGCCCGGGAAAATGTAATGCTGCCGAGCGAACTGCGCGGCGAGCGGGGCGCCGCCAAGCGGGCGCAGGAGTTCCTCGCCCGAGTGGGCCTGGAGCAGCGACTGCACCACTATCCGCGCCAGTTGTCCGGCGGCGAGCAACAGCGAGTCGCTATCGCCCGGGCCTTCGCCAGCTTTAGCAGCACAGAGGCCATCCTCTTTGCCGATGAGCCCACCGGCAGTCTCGACGCTGGCAATGGCGCCAAAATTATCGACCTGCTGTTTAAGCTCAACGAGGAGTCCGATACCACCTTGGTACTGGTGACCCACGAACAGCGCCTGGCGGAACGCTGTGCCTCCCACCTACATATGTCGGCGGGCGCCGTAGATACCTATAGCCCCCTTATCGGCGGGGACAACCTGTCGGAGGTATCCGCCTGATGCTGCCACTCAGACTGCTGTTCAGAGACTGGCGCGGTGGCGAACTGGCACTGATTGCCTCGGCCCTGATTCTGGCGGTGACCTGTGTCACCGCTATCGCCCACTTCACCGACCGCCTCACTCGCGCCATGGAGCAGCAATCCCTCACCTTCCTGGCCGCAGAGCGAGTGCTGCGCAGCAGCAAGCCCGTGGATACCGCCTGGCTGGAAGAAGCCGCCAACAAGGGCTTGGAGCAGGGCCGCGTAGTCCAGTTTTCCTCCATGATCTCCGCCAACGACCAGTTCCAGTTTGTCTCGGTAAAGGCGGTGGACAAAAGCTACCCGCTGGTGGGACAACTGGAAATTCGCAAATCGCCAGAGGGCCCCAACAAAGTGGCTCTACAGGGACCGCCCCCGGGGGAAGCCTGGGTGGAATCCCGCCTTTTGCCATTGATGGGCCTCCAACTGGGCGACGCTATCGCCCTTGGCGACACCCAGCTAACCGTATCGGCCCTGCTGGAGCGGGAGCCCGACCGGGGTACCAGTCTGTTTGATATGGGCGCGCGGCTGTTGGCCAATACCGCCGACCTGCCCGCCGCCGGTGTGATCCAGCCCGGCAGCCGGGTGCGCTATCGCTACCTGTTTGCCGGTGATGATCAGGCCCTGAAGGACTACTTCGACTGGCTCAAGCCCCAGCTGACCGAGCACCAGCGGATACTGGACCTGCGCAGTGGTCAGCCCCGCGTCGCCTCGGCCCTGGACAGGGCTGAATCCTTCCTGTTTCTCGCCGCCAGCCTGGCAGTGCTGCTCGCCAGTGTCGCCGTCGGCCTAGCGGCGCGGCGCTACGGATTGCGCCACGGCGCCTACGTAGCCGTAATGAAAAGCCTCGGTGCCGGGCGCAATAAAATCCTCGCGATCTACCTGGGGCAACTGGCCGCCCTGACACTGATTGCTACCACCATCGGACTGGCACTGGGCACCTTTATTCAGGTCCAAGCGGTCCACCTGATGGCCGGCTTCTTTCCGGTACAGCCCCCCGCCACCAGCTGGAGTCCGCTGCTGATCGGGCTCGCCACCGGCCTCGCCTGCGCCCTGGGCTTCGCCCTGCCGCCGCTGTTCCGCCTGGCCCGCACCGACCCGATGCAGACCCTGCGCCACGACTGGAGCAACCCGGACAGACGCGAGTGGCTGGGACTGATTCTCGGCCCCAGCGCCATGCTGCTGCTGATCTGGTGGCTCTCCGGCAACCTGCTTATGACCCTCGCCCTGTTTGCCGGCATGGTCCTGCTGGTGGCCGGCAGCGCCCTGGCCAACCGAGGTCTGGTGCGCAGCAAGCTGGCCGCCCTGGGGGGCGCTTGGCGCATCGCTTTAGGTAGCCTGCAACGCCGCGCCGCCTTCAATACCCTGCTGATCGCCGCTTTTGGCACCGGCCTGCTGGCCATGTTGTCCCTGGTATTTGCCCGCACCGCCCTGGTGGATGAGTGGCACATGCAACTACCGGAAAAGGCCCCCAACCACTTCCTCCTGAATATCGCCCCCCACGATGTACCCGCGATGGAAAATATGCTGGCGCAGGGCGAGGTGAGCAGCACCGAGTTTTACCCCATGGTGCGCGGCCGCCTGGTGGCGATTAACGGCGTCTCGGTTAAAGAGAGAAAGGATCGCCCCGGTGGCGTTCGTCGGGAGCTCAACCTGAGCTACACCGACACCCTGGCCCCGGATAACCGCATCCTGGAGGGCGAATGGTGGGACAAGACCAGCGAAGGCGTGTCAGTAGAAGTCGAGCTGGCAGCACAGCTGGATTTGTCCCTGGGGGACCAGTTGCGCTTCTCAATCGGCGGACTGGAAGTGGAAGCCCCGGTAGCCAGCTTCCGCTCGCTGGACTGGAACAGCATGCGCCCGAATTTCTATATGATCTTCGCACCGGGCAGTATCGATGATTTTCCCGCCACCTATATCACCAGTTTTTACCTGCCAGCGCAGGACAAGCTACTGGTTAACGACCTGGTGCGCGCCTTCCCCAGCGTCAGTGTGATAGAGCTGGATAAAATCATCCAGCGTATCCGCGACACCATTAACCAGGTTTCCTTTGCCATCGAATCGGTCATGGCACTGATGCTCGTAGCCGGGGTCCTGGTACTGATTGCTGGGGTGCGTGCCAGTATCGCCGAGCGATTGCAGGAGGCGGCAATTATCCGCACACTGGGAGGCCGCAGGCGCCTGCTGCTGCGCAGCCTGGTACTGGAATTTGGCCTGCTCGGCTTGACCGCCGGCCTGCTCGCCGCCATTGGCGCCGAAGCCACCCTGGCAGTACTGTCCTACTGGGTATTTAAACTGCCGGTGGTATTGCACCCGATGCTCTGGCTGGTGGGGCCCCTCACCGGCGCCATATTAGTTGGCAGCGCCGGCACCCTGGCCTGTTACCGTTCCGTCAGCCAGCCCCCGCTCAGAGTACTGCGGGAACTGGCCTAGCCGGCACTTGCCGACTCACAAGAATAAAGATGTAGTGTTTATGGACCTGGATTTCGATCGCAAGCATATTTGGCATCCCTACTCCTCCCTGATCGACCCGCCGCCGGTGTACCCGGTGGCGCGGGCCGAGGGAGTGCGGCTCTACCTGAAGGACGGGCGCGGCCTGATCGACGGCATGTCCTCCTGGTGGAGCGCCCTGCACGGCTACAATGTGCCCGAGTTAAACCGGGCCATGCGCGAGCAGATGGACAAGATGTCCCACGTGATGTTCGGGGGCCTCACCCACGAACCCGCAATCGAGCTGTGCAAGAAGCTGGTAGAAATCACCCCGCCGGGCCTCAACCGGGTATTTCTCGCCGACTCCGGTTCAGTGTCGGTGGAAGTGGCTATCAAGATGGCGCTCCAATACTGGCACTCCCAGGGCAAAGCGCAAAAGAGCCAACTGCTCGCCCTGCGCAACGGCTACCACGGCGACACTTTCGGCGCCATGGCCACCTGTGATCCCGTCACCGGCATGCACCACCTGTTTGCCGGACAGCTGAGCCAACACCTGTTTGCCCCCGCCCCCCAGGTGCCGTTTGGCCACAGCTGTAGTGACGGCGATATCGCCGAGCTGCGCCGGCAAGTAGAAGCGAACCGCGATCAACTGGCCGCGATTATTTTAGAGCCGATCGTCCAGGGCGCCGGCGGTATGCGTTTTTATTCCGCCGATTATTTACGCCGCGTACGTGAACTCTGTGACGAACACGAGCTGCTGCTTATCGCCGATGAAATTGCCACCGGCTTTGGCCGCAGCGGTAAACTGTTTGCCTGTGAATACGCCGATATCACCCCGGATATTCTCACTCTGGGCAAGGCCCTCACCGGCGGCACCATGACCCTCGCCGCCGCCCTCTGCACAGATAGAGTGGCCGAGGGTATTTGCCGGGGAGAGGCCGGCGTCTTTATGCACGGCCCCACATTTATGGGTAACCCCCTCGCCTGCGCCGTCGCCGATGCCAGTATCCAACTGCTACTCAGTGGCCCCTGGCAGGAGCGGGTAACGGCTATTGAGCAGCAGATGAGCGAGCAACTGGCCCCACTGAAATCCGCCGAGGGCGTTGCCGATGTCCGCACGCTCGGCGCCATTGGCGTGGTAGAGATGTGCGAGCCGGTCAATATGGCCAAGGTGCAAGAAGCCTTAATCGAACGCGGTGTGTGGCTGCGCCCGTTTGGCAAACTGGTCTACGCCATGCCGCCCTATGTCATTTCTGGAGAAGACCTTAGCCAATTAACTTCGGCAATGGTCAATGTTCTGGGAGAGATCCAATAGCGTCAGTACCAATTAATTTGTGAAGCCGGTCGCAATAATCCCGGAAAAATCAGCTCTTCCTGTAAAAACCAGCGGTATTGCTACAGAAAATAGTGGGTTACCTGATTACTTTTCTTAACACGGGGGTCGCCGCTTCCAGGCTAAAGACCTCCGTTTGCCCCTCCCGCACGCGCCTCTCTCAGATTCCATTTTCTTAATCCTTGCAAATTTCGATCAACTTGATCGCAATTTTTTCGAGAAGTGTTTTGAGCACCTAAAAATTCCTGTATCATAAATGTTAATGATAGTTATCCTCATTTGCGATAGCAGTCAAAATGACCACTGAGAGATGTTAGGCATTCACCTCGCCCGATCAATGCCTTACCAACCCTTAAAGTTTGGGCGTTAGAGAGGAAAAATGAGAATTTTAATTGCATTACTTTTTGCTGTTTCTTTTGCTGCCACTGCTCAAGCTAGCCCTGCTGCCGGAGAAAAGCCCATCCAGCACTTTAAAGTAGCGAAAGTTACTTCCTTGAAGGATGCGAGAAAGATTTTTGTTGAAACAACAGAAGAAATTAAGGGCAAGAAAAAGCTTAACCCTGCTGAACTTCACGAGATTCATGTCATCACCTACAGACTCGAAAAAAGTGTTGAGTATTTCGCTGAGAACCTGAAGGGTGAAAGGAAGCAGCTGGCAAAAGACATCGCCGTTGTTGTGGAGAACATCCACATTAACTCCGAAAACAACCGTCCAGAAAAAACCCGCAAGGATCTGAATCACTACTTTAAATTAGCAGAAAAGTTTGAAGCTGGATTCAAGCATCACTAATACAGATCACTCCCGAGCTTAACCTGTGGCTCTATTCGCAGAGTTTGACTCGACTGAAAGCGCTAACTATCAGTAGTTAGCGCTTTCATAGCAACACCACCCGCTCATAGCTACCCGCCACAATCCTGATCAGATCCTCAACGATTTCCACTGCCCATATTTCCTTCCCTTTTGATCCGCCTATAAATCTCCTCGCGGTGTACGGGCAGGGATTTGGGAGCAAGTATCCCCACCTTTACCTGATTCCCCTTAACTTCCAATACTGTGATTGAGACATTCGCTCCAATGCGTAAGTTTTCACCTGTGCGGCGTTTTAAGATCAACATATTTGTTTCCTATTGATACTCAAACCATGGATAGACCTTCCACAATGGGAAAGCTTGAATAGAAATGTTTTGAGTAACTACGAGGTGGTGCGCGAGAACGGTAGGCATAGAAAAAGAAAAGGCAGACGCAACGCCCCCAGGGCTTGGGGAATCTCTCCAAGCCGCTGATTGTGCTCCACTTTATTGAAGACGAGCGGGTTTCTAGCGTACTATGCATATAGCCATCTTGATACTTTCTCTATCAATTTGGTTAGCTGGCCCCAGGTGTTCCAGCACCTTGGGTCAGCGCCTTTTACTTATTCTTACTTCAATGCTTCGACTTAATACGTACTCCATATATCTACAGAAAAGATCTCTCCATAGATCAAAGTAACTTGCAGACTTTTAGGATATTACTGCGAGATTTAGGAACCTCTGAACAACCCAGTGATGCCTCTACTTACAGAGTGGTTTCAATAAGAGCGCAGCTTCGCAGGAATGACTAGACCTTAGAAGAAATCTCAACACGGTGCATGAACCGTTATGGAAGCCCCTCAGGTCAATCCTTGCAGACCACATCTGCTGCGTTGCAACGCTTGCAAAGATCTACGTCCATTCGCGGCGAACTGCGCCTAACATCTTTAGCCTTCAAGATCCGCAGAGATATTACAGAGTGATTCAGAGGCACCCTGGATACCTTAACCACTCCCCAACTAATACCAGCCTGTAAAAGTTAGCGAGTGCTAGCTTAGGGATTTGCGATCATATTGACCGTGATATTAGAGAACAAGAGGATAAACCCAAAAACAATCATGAAATCAATGGGTTACGGACTAGCGTTAAAATCGGGATAATCGAGATAGTAGTCAAAGTGATCGTTTTTCCAGTTTGCACGGGCGTATCAGGACGCTTTAAGTCTATGGTTTTAAATAAAAATTTAGACTTTGGTGTAGAAATTGATTCTGAGATAACAATCAGGATAATAGTGGTCAGAATAATTACTATATAGCTGTTAGGTTCCCAAGTTCACCAAATGGAGTCTTATGTGAGTGACATATTAACTATAATTATAGAGTGGCCATTAATTATTCAGGGAGCGTTGGGCTCTGGTTTATTTTGGCTTGTGCTTTTGTTAGGGCAAAAAATTACATTTCTATCTAGCAGGATAATTTCGCAGAGGTCTGAGAAAAATGAAATTCGCTATTTGAAAACCCTCCGTGACAAGTATATCGGTCTAAAAGCACATCAGGACAAAAATATTCCATTTGCTAACTATGTTATTACTGGATCTATTTATAAGAGTCTACGCTCGCTGTACAAAGGACTTATTTGGCTTGCACTTGGGCTATGTTTCGGATCAGTAATTCCTGTTTTGGGTGTCGTTGGCTTTATGGGTTGTATCTATCACATGTTTAAAGGTTTATCTGTTGTTCAGGCAATAGATACAAGCGCTTCACCTTCTGAAAAAATAGCTGAAATAAATAAAAGAATTAGCGAGCTAGAACCTAACAAATCAAGCAACACGGACGGCGAAAACGCCGCCGGTTCTTGAGGCGCTATAAACACAAAGAAATTAGGAGTAGATTATGGGTGCATGGGGAATAAAAACATTTGAGAACGATGACTCATCGGATTGGCTATATGATTTAGAAGAGTCGTCAGATTTATCAGTAATTGAAACTGCTCTAAATGAAGCAGCTTCTGAGTATATTGAAGCTCCAGAGGGTTGCAATATTCTTGCAGCAGCGGAAGTAATCGCCGCGTTACAGGGTAAAGCTAATTTAGGGTTCCCAGATAATGCCGCAGAGTGGGTTTCTAAAAACAAATCTTTAGATTCAAGCCATCTGAATGAAACGGCTATCAAAGCAATAGATAAGCTTCTTTCCGACAAGTCTGAACTTAAAGAATTATGGCAAGAGTCTGAAGACTATAGTTCCTGGCAAAAGGATGTTCTCGGAATAAAGGCTACTTTAAAAGTAAGTTAATATTTGTGAGGTTGTTTTCATAACAATTTTGGCAAGCGGACGCTAAAAGCCGCGCCGCTTCCAAAGGCGTTAGCAATATTTTAAGCATCTGGATCTACTGGGGAGTCTGATTTTTTATGCAAAGAGAATGTCCATACTGTGCAGAGAAAATACAAAAAAGAGCTAAAATCTGCAGGTTTTGCAGCACAAAAGTTGATCCAATGTATGTTGAAAACGCTGCCGCAAATAAGCAGATATGTAAAATTATGGATTGGCACAACGCGGGGAACGACAGTTACGCTATCGCGAAACTGATGAATGACTCTGGTGAGAGAACATTGGATTCCCAAGAGACATGGTCAAGCGATAGAATCCAAACTATTGTTTTAAGCTTCAGTGCTACAGGGGCTCAGAGAGTAGTTGATTCATCAGCACCGTCAAGGAACGTTTCAGCTTCAGGCAATCATCGTACTGCGCAACTTGAGACTTCTATTGTTGGTGAGGTTGGAGAGCCCGTTGAGAGTGGCAACAGTAAAAACAATAACAATTCGAAGCGTGTGATTGGCGCTATCACTGGCGTCGTTGTATTTTTGGCAATTCTTACATCGGCACTCAATGGCAAGGACGCTTCCATACCAAAAGAAAACTTCCTTTATTCAAAATATGATTTATGCCGTGGCTTAGTCGGAGCACATATGGCGAATGTGGGTACAAAACCACTAAACATGATATATGTCAGCCGGAGAGGAGATCAACCTGTTGTAGATCATCCAGGAAGCTATAGTCCTGTACAATGCCGAATAGAGGGAAATCGGATAGTCTGGAGAAATTACCCAAATGGTAGGTGGCGTAATCATCCTGATGATCCTGTAGTAACCTTTTCCCAAGTCAACCGACAGCTGGTCTTTACTGAGTCATTTAACAAAAATGACTCTCATGCTAAAGCTTATTCGTTCAGTGATTTCAGAAAATAGCGGTACGTCAATGTATATTTCTTGAGCTAAGTGCTGCAGCCCACGCCTTACTTTATGCTCATTTTCCGCGGTTGCTTCGCTCCTATTTTTGCGCAAAATACGCATAAAGTAAGCCTCCACTGAGCAAGGCATTAGCCATAAAATGAAGAAATACGTAGCTATCATTTTGCTGCTTCCATACATGGCCGAGACATCATCGATGGAATTCTGCCATTTGTTCGGCCGTGTGGCCTCAGATGTTCAAGGGTATGAGCGCGGGTTGAAGTTTCAGCTAAAAGTAGAGAAAACAAAGAAATTTTTAAAAACTAGGGGTGAGTTTTATACTGACTGTCAGCGGCACGTAGGCAAAGTCTACGAAGTCTTTTACTCTGATCAAGAGTACTCAAAGGCCGGCAAACCTAAAAAAGGTGAGAGTCATTGTGTAAGCTATACAGTTGAAGACGGGGGTGGTAGAGCCCCTGTATACTGGGTTCCGGGGTGCAGCAATGGCTAACAAGTTTGTCAACGCTCGCCCTGCGGGCTGGACCGCTAAAAGCGCTGCTTCGCAGCAACACGGCCCGTTACAAAGGCGTTAGATTTTCTTATCGGAGAACATAATGAACCAGTCCGCGCTTGAGTGCCTGCATTGTAGCGGCGAAATGCCACCTTTTGTAAAGCCACGGCTGTACTGCTCGCTTGCCTGTGAGCAAGAAGCAGAGCTGATTCGCTATGTTAGAAGATGCACTTTAGATGGACGTATCGAGCAGCCTGATGTCCAGGAAGCAGTTAAAATTAGATTGGCTCACATTATGTCCGGGGGATATGACAAGAAATCTCGCGAAATTTCGTGTGAAGTCAGGGTTAAAGTGCTTCAAAGATCAAAAGGTAAATGTGAACAGTGTGGCAAAGACGGCCGCGATATCGATCACATTGAGGGCTCCATCGGCGACCTCTCAAACCTTCAGCTCCTATGCAAAGATTGCCATAATCAGAAAACCCAGTTGAGTATCACCCCAGTCGAACCTGGAACAGAACAGTTCGAATACGTTAAAGCTCGTACAGAGAGTTTTTGGCGTTTCGTTCAATCTGAAAAACCTGTGCGAGTTTGTCACGATCACGAAAATTGGAAATCCTGTTGGCGCCAGTATCAGAAAGAGCGTAAAGCATTCACGTTGGCTCTTTCATAAAATCTAACAAACAGCGGCAGAGCGACAGCCAACGCTATGGATGAATTCTCAAGAAAAGTTAAAGCTCAATTTATCCAGGAATTTCCCGACTGGGAAAAATTTTGCTTTACTGCAATGGATGAAGGAGAAGAGGTACTATCAGTCAAAGTTCCAAGTCCTTCAGGCGGTGAGGAGTGTCCGTTGAGTGTTGACACGTTTCGAGGCGAGGTGACGGTAGCTTTTGATGCATACCATGCACATTTCTATGACTTCATCGATCCGGAAGGTGACGATGCAGTTTCATTCATTAAGGAGCTTATTTCTAGCGACTACGCTGTTGTAAGCTACTGGCGCAATGAGCAATGGTGTGGGTCCACTATATGGTCAGTGAAAGAACTACCAAGCTCAAACGGGGAATATCCTTACGCAAATATAATCAAGTTTAGGTCATGGTTAGGGCAGTGTAATAATGAAATTCAGTACGTACCAAAAGGGTAATACCCTAACAAGCAGCGGCAGAGCGACAGCCAACGCTGGGCGTTATTGTGGCGGTCGATTTTATTGATTTTTCGTAGTAACTGAAGCTTTAGTGCCACTAAATTGCAGCCGATATTGAGCCCTTTTTACTGGTTGCTATTCAAGCAGTTTCGTTCCTAGGGTATTTGCTCAAGTGTGGTAGAGGTGGGTAGTCTGCTGCAATTTCGTGGAGTGCCAGTAAAATAGGAATTGGTTGGGGAAAGTGCGGTATTCTTTCCTCGTAAATATTGGGCAGCGGCCAGCCAAATTATGGCTGGCAAAGTGCTGGTAGTCGGTCCCGAGCGCGCCAACCATAACCAGGCTAGGCAAGCTCGCCCAACCCCTTCGGGGCTGGGCTGGACAGCCTACGCGTTGCTTCGGCTGCCCTTGCTAGCGGCGTTATGCATCGGGAAACAAATGATGAAAACCTATATTGTTTTGTTGAGGGGTATTAATGTAGGAGGAAAGAATTTGGTCCCAATGAAGGAGCTAAAAGTTCTTTTGGAAGACAATAAATTTGAAAGCGTTGCAACGTATATTCAAAGCGGAAATATTGTTCTGAAGTATGAGAAGTCACCTGAAATAGAAATTGAAACTTTAATTCAAACCACGTTTGGTTTTTCAGCCGAGGTTATGGTGCTAGACGAAGAAGAATTTTACTCTTCTGTTTCAAACAACCCTTTTCAAGATCAAGAAGGGAAAGAGGTTCATTTCTATTATTGCAAGGAACGCCCAAAGATAAACAAAATTAAGCTAGAGGAAATAGCCTCGCAAACAGAGCAGTATGAACTAATTGACGGCGTGTTCTACTTGAGCGCACCTGATGGAATTGGTCGTTCTAAGTTAGTCGCAAATATAGAGGCTTGTTTGGGAGTCACAGCCACTGGTCGCAACTTAAATACAGTCCGTAAGCTTAGTGAAATGATAGAAAATGCATAACAAACGGCTCATGGCATGGGACTCGCAACAAGTTGCTCGCCCCATAGCCGGGCGCTAAATGCTTATGCAATACGAATCTGGAGAAGAAGTAAAATTGGGTGATATCGTTGAATACGATGTGGGCCCAAACGAATTCGTATCTGCAAATGTTGTAATGCTCGGAGAAGACTATTCTCACAGCGAACTAGAAGAAGGATTTTTGCAATGGGTTACAACAGACAACGTTTTAGAAAAAGATAATGTCGTTGTAGAAGTAGAGCATGAAAAAGGCAGCTACATGTTTACAACGTTGTGCTGCGTCAAGCTGAAAAGACGAGCAGATGCCTAATCATGCATTTAACCAGGCTAGGCACCGGACTACGCACTGCGTGCTTCGCTCGGTGCTAGCGGCGTTACACCCTTCAGGAAGATATGGCCAATGGAGCATGACCCAGAAGTATTCGTAAAGGCCTATCCAGAAATACACGCTAATTTCTTTGAGGCAATGAAGAGCGCATGCAATTTGTCACATGATTTATCTGGGCAATGCCAAGGAATTGTAAATCGAAATTTGCTTGGTTCGTTGCTCTTTACGAAAATCTGTACGTCATCAGTTTCTGTATACAAGTTGTGCCCTGAGCCTGAAACATTAGGTGCTGACCAACATTGGGATTACAGGTCTGTAGCATCTCTAACAAGAGATATTATGGAGGCCTATCTAGCATTCTATTATCTAGCTATTGATGAATGTCCGGTGGATGAGTGGGAAGCACGCGTCAGCCTAATGGACCTGCATGATCACATATCTAGAGTAAAAATGTTCGATGCGATGGGGAGTGTATATGAGAAAGATGATGCAGCTAAGCAAGATAGAGAGCGAATGATTCTTGCTCTTAGATCAAATAGCTTCTTTGCCATGTTAAGTGAAAAGAAACAGAAGCACTTTCTAAAAGGGAATGACGCTTTTTTTCTTACACATGATGAGATCTTAGAACGATTAAAAGCAAATCTATCTGAATTTCGTTTCAAGTATAGGTTTCTGTCAAATCATACACATTCATTTCCAATGGGTTTCTATCGTATGTTGGATGGTGGACGTGGAAGAGGAGTTGAGTCTCGGATTGAAGTCCAATATTCAGCAATGTGTTTGAAGTGGGTCACAGATTATTTGTTGGCTGCTACCACGCAATACGCTGAGTTATTTCAAGTCTCAGAGATTGAGGTGTAAATCGGGTAGCCGGTAGTTTCTAGCTACCGGCCCCCACACCACCCATCGTGCGGGTCCGCAATGGGCGGTTCCCTATCCGTAATGAATCTCTACCCAGCGGTCACGTAACGAAATCAAGCCCATCTTTTGGAAAAACTCATTGTTGAGTGCAATATGAATACCTTCGGTCTTTGCATTTCGCCAGTAACTCTTACCGGACGATCCACAAGTGACAGCCAGTGATTCACTCACATCCATGTGTAGTAAGTTTCGGACTTTCGTTCTCACTTTACGCCAGTTTTTCCAGTAGCTCATTCTCTATCTTCGTCGTATCCAGCAGTCAATATCGATACATTTTTGATAGCCTTGCGCTATACCAAAATAATTGATCCAGCCACGGAGGAACACGGTAAGTTCTTTCAATTTCTTTTCCATAGAAATACCACGGGATCGCCCTGTAATCTGGCGGATGCGGTATTTAAATTGGAGCAGGGACTTGTCATGCCAGACGAGCCTTGCACCGCGAAAAGAGAATCCCAAAAACTTACAGCGGCTGACAGGAACTACTTGGCTTTTAGTATCGTTAACTTTGAGCTTAAGCTTGCGTTCAACAAAGCGTTTAATACTCGCCATAACCCGTTCACCCGCGCGCTTAGAAGCAGCAACAATCACAAAATCATCCGCATAGCGAACAAAATCATGTCGGCGTTTTTCCAGCTCTTTATCGAGCAGGTCGAGTACAATGTTGGAGAGTAGCGGCGATAAAGGGCCCCCTTGTGGCACCCCCTCATGACAGGCTTTCCAGCATCCATTTTCTACACTTCCTGCACGCAAGTAACTTGCGATCAACTTGAGTAAACGCTTATCGCTGATTCTTTGGCCAAGTAAACTCATGAGGAAGTCATGGTTGACCCGGTCGAAGAACTTAGATAAATCGACATCTACGGCTATTCGCTTCCCGCCTTCGATATACTTCTGTAGCTTTTTTACCGCATGATGCTGTGATCGTTTTGGGCGGAATCCATAGCTGAACTCCGAAAAGGTTTTATCGAAACTGGGACCGATGATTTGGGCGATAGCCTGCTGAATAACACGATCAAAGATCGTAGGTATCCCGAGCCCACGCTGGCCACCATCTGGCTTGCGAATGTAGACGCGCCTAACGGGAAGCGGCTGGTAATGACCCTGTCGAATAGTCTCGATGAGGTCGTCGCCAACTGCCTTGAAGTGCTGCACAAAATTATCGACAGTAATCCCGTCAATGCCTGCGGCACCTTTGTTGCTTCGCACGTGTTTCCATGCAGCATTAAGATTTTCTTTGCTGAGGATGGTTTCAAGCAGATTTTCATTTGAGTTGAGTGTCATGGCAGTGCGCTATGTCAATTTTATATCCGGCTGGCAACACATCGGTAGGCTAGCCCTGTCTTTTAACTCGTGGATTTTGGATTCAGGCCTTCACCGTATCCAAGGTATTAATCTTGACATTAGGCTACTATGCCGTCGGCTGACTTCTGTTCAATCACCTTGGCCATTACTGGCCGAGGCGCTGCTGTGTTCCACCAATCACGCTGACAGCTTTACAGCAGCCGGTTGAACAGATCTCCCCAGATAAGAACGTGAACTTTCACTACACAACTGCATCATTTACTCTACCCGTTAGACCACATGGCTTCGGTATCCTTGGCTACCTCGCCTCCAGGCTAAGCCTTATATGATGTTTCTGTTCGTCAGCTCGTAGCTTTGCTAGCGGCTTCCTCCCCACAAGACCTCACGGTCTTGCAGTTGCCATTTGCTAGTAGTTAGCATTTAATGGAGACCATTAAACGGTGATCCTCCTACAGGGGACTTTCACCCCATTAGTTCACGCCCATGCTGGGCGTACCAAGCGGCGGCAATACGCAGCCATCGGCTGCCGGACTCAGTACTATGTGCTTCGCCGTTGCGCCAGGCGTTATACGAATAGGGAGAGTTCATGAAGCTAGTTGAAAAATATACGAGTATGGATGGACGCTTTAGGGAAGTGGAAAAGCAGACTGAAATGCTTTCAACCTACCCAGATGATGGATACCTGATAATACGTTTAGATGGTATTGGTCTAAGTAAAAAATACCTTAAAAACAGCATCAGAAATAAACGTTTTGAGGGGCTAATGTGGGAGGCTATGGACGAAACATTTGAAGCTCTACATCGTAAGTGCCCCCATGATGCTCAAAACATTATTTTGGGTGCCATTATTTGTTCTGATGAAGTATCAATAGTTTTGAACAAAATTCCAAACTATTATGAAAATCGAATTATGAAAGTGCTGACTACCTTCGTGTCGACATTTACTCATTTCTTTACACTTCGCGGTGTGGCACGAGCATCGAAAAAAGGAAAGCAATATATTGCAGGTTCATTTGATGGACGAGCACTTTTCTTAACTGACCTAAGTGAAGTGTCAGACTACATTACACATAGGTACGCAGTCGGGATACGAAACACATTAACGAAGCTGGTTCGTTTAAGTGGGATAGCAGAAGATGCTGAGATCTATAGTGAGAGAAACTTAAATAATCTTAACTATATTTCTGAAAAATTGGATAGCTTTGATTCTTCAAATGATGCCAACGAGGCTTTCCTTGCACCAATAGTTTTTGTTTCAAATGAGAGAGAATTACTCAATAAGAGATTTGAGTCCATTGAGCAACTGGAGAAATGGGTTGATTCAGGCTTTAAAGCTCAACAGGTTTGGTTGGAACAATTCGTATAAATCGGGTAGCCGGTAGTTTCTAGCTACCGGCCCCCACACCACCCATCGTGCGGGTCCGCAATGGGCGGTTCCCTATCCGTAATGAATCTCTACCCAGCGGTCACGTAAAGAAATCAAGCCCATCTTTTGGAAAAACTCATTGTTGAGTGCAATATGAATACCTTCGGTCTTTGCATTTCGCCAGTAACTCTTACCGGACGATCCACAAGTAACAGCCAGTGATTCACTCACACCCATGCGTAGTAAGTTTCGGACTTTCGTTCTCACTTTACGCCAGTTTTTCCAGTAGCTCATTCTCAATCTTCGCCGTATCCAGCAGTCAAGATCGATACATTTTTGATAGCCTTGCGCTATACCAAAATAATTAATCCAACCACGGAGGAACACGGTAAGTTCTTTCAATTTCTTTTCCATAGAAATACCACGGGATCGCCCTGTAATCTGGCGGATGCGGTATTTAAATTGGAGCAGGGACTTATCATGCCAGACGAGCCTTGCACCGCGAAAAGAGAACCCCAAAAACTTACAGCGGCTGACAGGAACTACTTGGCTTTTAGTATCGTTAACTTTGAGTTTAAGCTTGCGCTCAACAAAGCGTTTAATACTCACCATAACCCGTTCACCCGCGCGCTTAGAAGCAACAACAATCACAAAATCATCCGCATAGCGAACAAAATCATGTCGGCGTTTTTCCAGCTCTTTATCGAGCAGGTCGAGTACAATGTTGGAGAGCAGCGGCGATAAGGGGCCCCCTTGTGGCACCCCCTCATGACAGGCTTTCCAGCATCCATCTTCTACACTTCCTGCACGCAAGTAACTTGCGATCAACTTGAGTAAACGCTTATCGCTGATTCTTTGGCCAAGTAAACTCATGAGGAAGTCATGGTTGACCCGGTCGAAGAACTTAGATAAATCGACATCTACGGCTATTCGCTTCCCGCCTTCGATATACTTCTGTAGCTTTTTCACCGCATGATGCTGTGATCGCTTTGGGCGGAATCCATAGCTGAACTCCGAAAAGGTTTTATCGAAACTGGGATCGATGATTTGGGCGATAGCCTGCTGAATAACACGATCAAAGATCGTAGCTATCCCGAGACCACGCTGGCCACCATCTGGCTTGCGAATGTAGACGCGCCTGACGGGAAGCGGTTGGTAATGACCCTGTCGAATAGTCTCGATGAGGTCGTCACCAACTGCCTTGAAGTGCTGCACAAAATTATCGACAGTAATGCCGTCAATGCCTGCGGCACCTTTGTTGCTTCGCACGTGTTTCCATGCAGCATTAAGATTTTCTTTGCTGAGGATGGTTTCAAGCAGATTTTCATTTGAGTTGAGTGTCATGGCAGTGCGCTACGTCAATTTTATATCCGGCTGGCAACACATCGGTAGGCTAGCCCTGTCTTTTAACTCGTGGATTTTGGGTTCAGGCCTTCACCGTATCCAAGGTATTAATCTTGGCATTAGGCTACTATGCCGTCGGCTAACTTCTGTTCAATCACCTTGGCCATTACTGGCCGAGGCGCTGCTGTGTTCCACCAATTTTGTTTACCCCCGCGATGGTGGCTAGCGGGCTGGGCCTACTTATGAGTCAGCGGCCACGCTGACAGCTTTACAGCAGCAGGTTGAACAGATCTCCCCAGATAAGAACGTGAACTTTCACTACACAACTGCATCATTTACTCTACCCGTTAGACCACATGGCTTCGGTAGCCTTGGCTACCTCGCCTCCAGGCTAAGCCTTATATGATGTTTCTGTTCGTCAGCTCGTAGCTTTGCTAGCGGCTTCCTCCCCACAAGACCTCACGGTCTTGCAGTTGCCATTTGCTAGTAGTTAGCATTTAATGGAGAGCATTAAACGGTGATCCTCCTACAGGGGACTTTCACCCCATTAGTTCACGCCCATGCTGGGCGCACCAAGGGCCAGCAACGGACCTGCAAACCTGCCACTCAAATTGCTGGCGCAATTATGTGCCGGGTCTGCAGGCCGCTGTGGCCGGCGTTAAATACCATGAGAAATCCATATGTTAATCCAATACCTATGAATCCGATCACTCCAGAAGAGTGTAAGATTGTTGAGGTTATGAGAGAACAGACTCTAGATACTGTTATAAATGTCTGGACTAAAGAGAGTTACCCGTTCGATGAAGAGGATGAAAAATTTGAGTGCACAGCAGACTTTGTGGTGCATACAAGTGAACTCATAAATGGCCTGTACGTCGGTACAAAAATATACATTGTGTGGTATACCTCCAAAAAAATTAAAATAGAGTTTTATGGCAGCAGCATTTAACAATTACAAGCAGGCTGCTACGGGCCTTTGGCCCTTCGCGGGACGGCCTACGCTACGCTCCGGCCGCCCCTGTTGTAGTCGTTATATGGCATGAACTAATACCGAAAACAGATAGGTAGTATGACTGAGAATATAGAAATAAAACTATTCGAATTAGGTCCAACTAGATCTGCTCGTGTTCGTTGGGCTTTGTTAGAGGCTGAATTAGAGTTCGAGTCTATTCAGGATGGCGTGGAAATATTTAAATCATCTGAGCTATTAAAAATTCACCCTTTAGGCAAGTTACCCGCAATCCTAATCAACGGCCATCCTCTTTTTGAATCTGCTGCAATTGTTACAGCAATAGCTGATTTAGTACCAGATAAAAACTTGATTCCAAATTCAGGTAGTTGGTCACGCAATCTTCATAATCAGTGGGTCTGCTTCGTATTGAGTGAATTAGAGCCATTCGTACAATCCACGGAAATCAACTCTATGGATTTTGTGCTGCCTCCAGAACAACATGTGCCTGCAATAGTTCCACAGAACAACATGCTATACCGTAAGGCTGTCGCTGCTTTGGAAGAGCATTTCTCGAAGCATGAGTACGTGGTTGATGACCGTTTTTCAGCGACAGATATTGTGTTGGCATACACACTTTGCTGGGGTCAAGAGCAGAAACTCTTAGATGATTTCCCAAATACTAATACATATATGGAGCGGCTTTATTCTCGTGAGCATTGCACTTTGTCAAAGCCTGAATAGTTTGTGTAGGCCGCTCTATAACAAATCAATCAATTTCGCCTCACGGCTGGACACCAAAAGCTTTGCTTTTGGCGCCCATTATTGAGGCGTTATGAATCGTAAGGATCGCGATGGAATGGCCTACAAATGAACAATGTTATGCAGCAATGAAAGAGCTCGCTGAATACTATATGGAAGGCGGGCAGCTGGAATATTGGGAGATGTCAATAAAGCAGGGAGAGCTTGAAGGCCATTTTCCACCCGGCAAAGGTTTTTTGCATGATCTCGACCAAGCAATCCGAGTTTCATCTAAGCCTGCAATGAAAGACAAATCTGAGTTGTACCAATTAATCTGCACGGTTTGTATTTAGTGGATCTAATTCATAAATCGGGTAACCGGTAGTTTCTAGCTACCGGCCCCCACACCACCCATCGTGCGGGTCCGCAATGGGCGGTTCCCTATCCGTAATGAATCTCTACCCAGCGGTCACGTAACGAAATCAAACCCATCTTTTGGAAAAGCTCATTGTTGAGTGCAATATGAATACCTTCGGTCTTTGCATTTCGCCAGTAACTCTTACCGGACGATCCACAAGTGACAGCCAGTGATTCACTCACACCCATGCGTAGTAAGTTTCGGACTTTCGTTCTCACTTTACGCCAGTTTTTCCAGTAGCTCATTCTCAATCTTCGTCGTATCCAGCAGTCAAGATCGATACATTTTTGATAGCCTTGCGCTATACCAAAGTAATTGATCCAACCACGGAGGAACACGGTAATTTCTTTCAGTTTCTTTTCCATAGAAATACCACGGGATCGCCCTGTAATCTGGCGGATGCGGTATTTAAATTGGAGCAGGGACTTGTCATGCCAGACGAGCCTTGCACCGCGAAAAGAGAATCCCAAAAACTTACAGCGGCTGACAGGAACTACTTGGCTTTTAGTATCGTTAACTTTGAGCTTAAGCTTGCGATCAACTTGAGTAAACGCTTATCGCTGATTCTTTGGCCAAGTAAACTCATGAGGAAGTCATGGTTGACCCGGTCGAAGAACTTAGATAAATCGACATCTAGGGCTATTCGCTTCCCGCCTTCGATATACTTCTGTAGCTTTTTCACCGCATGATGCTGTGATCGCTTTGGGCGGAATCCATAGCTGAACTCCGAAAAGGTTTTATCGAAACTGGGACCGATAATTTGGGCGATAGCCTGCTGAATAACACGATCAAAGATCGTAGGTATCCCGAGCCCACGCTAGCCACCATCTGGCTTGCGAATGTAGACGCGCCTGACGGGAAGCGGCTGGTAATGACCCTGTCGAATAGTCTCGATGAGGTCGTCGCCAACTGCCTTGAAGTGCTGCACAAAATTATCGACAGTAATCCCGTCAATGCCTGCGGCACCTTTGTTGCTTCGCACGTGTTTCCATGCAGCATTAAGATTTTCTTTGCTGAGGATGATTTCAAGCAGATTTTCATTTGAATTGAGTGTCATGGTAGTGCGCTACGTCAATTTTATATCCGGCTGGCAACACATCGGTAGGCTAGCCCTGTCTTTTAACTCGTGGAGTTTGGGTTCAGGCCTTCACCGTATCCAAGGTATTAATCTTGGCATTAGGCTACTATGCCGTCGGCTGACTTCTGTTCAATCACCTTGGCCATTACTGGCCGAGGCGCTGCTGTGTTCCACCAATTTTGTTTACCCCCGCGATGGTGGCTAGCGGGCTGGGCCTACTTATGAGTCAGCGGCCACGCTGACAGCTTTACAGTAGCCGGTTGAACAGATCTCCCCAGATAAGAGCGTGAACTTTCACTACACAACTGCATCATTTACTCTACCCGTTAGACCACATGGCTTCGGTATCCTTGGCTACCTCGCCTCCAGGCTAAGCCTTATATGATGTTTCTGTTCGTCAGCTCGTAGCTTTGCTAGCGGCTTCCTCCCCACAAGACCTCACGGTCTTGCAGTTGCCATTTGCTAGTAGTTAGCATTTAATGGAGACCATTAAACGGTGATCCTCCTGCAGGGGACTTTCACCCCATTAGTTCACGCCCATGCTGGGCGTACCAAAGCAAGGCAACACCGCCCACTACGTGGGCTGGACCTGCATTCTGCGGCTTCGCCGCTACATTTCGGCCGTTGCTTACGGCGTTAAGCATCAACCAAGGAGAGAAGCATGCCAGCAAAAAAAGCCCCTCCCAAGAAGGTGGTTGCCAGAAAGGCACCAGCAAAGAAAAAGGCTGCAGCCAGTGCATTATCCCAGACGTCATCCCCCAAGAAAAAAACGTCTGCCAAGGCTGCCTCTTCTGCATCGAAAGTACTGAAAAGTAGTAAGGTTACGAAGAAGGCGAAAACAGCAGCAGGGAGCACCTTATCTCAGTCAAAGACCAAGAAAGTCACTTCCAAAAAAGCAGCTTCTGCGGCAGCCAAGGTCCTCAGGCCGGCTAAGACAGGCAAGGTCACTAGGTCAGCTGCAGTAGCTGCTGTGAAGAAAGTAGCAGCTAAGAAGGCTGCAGGAACTACTAATAAGGTCACTGTTAAGAAGCCTGCCGTAAAGAAGGTAACAGCCAAGCCTACGACAGCTAAAAAAGTTGCTGCTAAAAGACCAGCTGCAAAGCGTAAAGCACCGGCCAGGAGGGCATGATATGGCTGTTAAAAAATATAACGACAGCGTATTCATAAACTGCCCCTTTGATAATAAGTACCTCGATTTGTTCCATGCAAAGGTATTTTGCATTTTTGATTGCGGTTTTATCGCGCGCTGCGCATTAGAGGATGAAGATGGAGGTGAAGTTAGAATTGAGAAGATATCTAAAATAATCTCTCAATGTAAATTCGGGATACACGACATCAGTAGAACTGAGCTATGTACAAAAACCAAACTTCCGAGATTCAACATGCCTCTTGAACTTGGTATGTTTTTGGGTGCAAAAAAATATGGAAATGCGGACCAGAAGAAAAAGGTATGCATGATAACGGACAAGAAGCCTTGGCGTTACCAAGTATTTTTATCTGACATTGCCGGCCAAGATATACGCATACATAACGGCTGCCCTGAAGAATCTATTAAGGTTGTTACCACTTGGTTAAGAAACTCAAATCCTAGAAGGAAAATATCAGGAGGTGCGGAAATCGTACGTCGTTACAAGGAATTTAGCTCCGCCTTACCAGGACTGTGTAAGGAGGCAAAAATTAAAAAGACAGAAATGACTTTTAATGATTACTCTCAGTTTGTTGTAGCTTGGTTGGAGCAGGATCGAGCCACAGCAGCTTAACAAAGCCAGCCAGAGGGACCAAAAAAACGCCGCTTCGCTCTGGTTTTTCGGCCCCTGCTGGCGGCGTTAGCACTCCAGGGATAGTCATGAGTGAATTCAAAAAACATCGATCAGAAGATCATCCTGACTTAGATATACTTGATGAATTCGAAAACGAGGATGATCTTGAGGACAAGCTCGATGATATTGCCTATTTCATAGGCAGGATAATAATCG
Source organism: Microbulbifer regidiadema (SeqCode) (assembly GCF_052466995.1). Lineage (NCBI taxonomy): Bacteria > Pseudomonadati > Pseudomonadota > Gammaproteobacteria > Cellvibrionales > Microbulbiferaceae > Microbulbifer > Microbulbifer regidiadema (SeqCode). The sequence goes on from NZ_CP174297.1 coordinate 2,105,184, forward strand.
AGTTTAATTCTCTAGAATCCACCCTAGAGTACTTGATTGCAGAACAGCTCACACACGCCGGGAATCAAGATGATCGAACATACGTATTTCTGGCTGAAATGATGTTTCAGGGTAAAGCTAAAGCCCTGATTAATTTGTACGGGCAAATAATAGAGTACGGTGGCATCAAGCTTGAGCCGAATGAGCTCACCAAGATACAGAACCACCTTGAAGAGTCCGCAAGAATACGAAATGAGTATGCCCATGCTCACTGGCAGGAGCTAAATCCTAAAGGCTATGTTCGAGTGAAAACTCAAGCGAGCAAGAAAGGCATATTTCAAAAATACCGGCTATTTGATATTGAGCAAATGAAAAAGGATTTATATTACGTCATGGAAACACCATCGATCATTGGTGAATTCGATGAAAAAATTATGGGTTTGCTACATGAGCGGGTGTAGCGCTAAATCGGGTAGCCGGTAGTTTCTAGCTACCGACCCCCACACCACCCATCGTGCTGGTCCGCAATGGGCGGTTCCCTATCCGTAATGAATCTCTACCCAGCAGCATAAATGTACCTCACTAATTCGCCATCCACGCCTATCAAGTATATTGAACCGCTGATCCGCAGCTGGGGCGACCAAAATAAGATTTACCCGCCTAAAGCATAGCTATTAGGAAGAGATATTATGTGGAATTTAATAAAATCCGAAATCAGTAACGGATACCATTTTACAGTCAACGGGAATGATGGAGTTATATCTATCGGTGAAGCGCTTAAACTTCTCCGGGAAAACAAAGAGTTTCGAGAGTTTTTTATTTCATCACTTAGACTACTTCCATTTGATGCATATAGATGGGAAACACCAGGGTATACAAAAAATTCACTTAACAACAAATTTGAGTTTGTCGTACTCAATGCACCTACAATAATTCGCGATGCCGACCCTGCGCCATTTAACTCATATATCAGAGATGCTTCTGAGCCTGTAGTTTCCTTCCAGAGCCTAGGAAAAGACGCTCATCTTGTTGCACCTACATGTATAAAAGTTGACGCCAACTATTGTCATCTCGCATCATTTACAAATACAGCTCCTTTTCACCAGCAACATGCATTATGGAGTACTGTTGGCCGCATCGGTAGTGAATTAGCATCTGACAAGCCAGTTTGGTTAAGTACGGCGGGTCAAGGAGTTGCATGGTTACATATTCGCTTTGATTCCAGGCCTAAATATTATCATCATGTAGAGTACAAGGAGCTACCTAAATCGAGAAACCGGTAGCTTCTATCTACCGACTCATCCCCATTGTGTGAGCTCGCAATAATGGACAGTCACCTCCCCCCAATAAATTTCTGCACAAAGAAATATTATTTAAATGACTTTTCAAAGCACTACTACCTTCAATTCCATTTTTGTAAAGCAGAGTCAACTCAACGAAGTATTATCTAAATACAAATTGCTTCGCAAACGGCAAATTGAGAACGCGGTCAATGCCATGTAGCCTGTATATGAGTACACTCCGAAAGAAAAATCTCCCCCCCTAGGGGCAGCTTTTATTCAGCATTACAATTTGCCTCTACCAAAGGTATTAGAGCTACAAGTATAGAGATTAAAAATGATACAAGCACACAAATTGGCTGGCAATACCGCCGCGCACGCTATTTGGTCTGTTTCTGGAGGGGAAACCTTAATACACAGATCAAGATGGCAAGAGTTCGTTTAGTCGTATTATGTCTGAAGAACTTGAAGAATCGGTTGAAATAGGACAAAAGTGGCTCGAAGAAAATGAGCGCAATGCAAAGGATGCCGCCTTTGTTTTTGATGCGCGTATTCCATTAGAAGAAAAAAGGTATGATGCACTGATAATAGAGATTCGCTCTTATTGTTCGCCGCAATCAAAAGCTATTATCGGTGTCCCCTACAGCCCCGCAAGTGGCAGTGAAAAGTTTAGAGTGCATAAGCCTAAAATACTACTCTGGGAAGACTGCGAAGACTTTGACCTAAATGCTTGTATCAATGGTTTCTTTGACGGGGTTGATAGCCACGAACAAGGCGCCAAGATCTGGAATGACAGCTTGGATCAATCTGTGTAAAGCCTAAAAAACAAATGGGCGTGCCGCCATTCCAGCACGCCCAACATATAATTACGAAGACTTCCCGATAAAAGCAAGAATTATGAATACCTTTCGTAGCGCACTATTTAGTGCTGCATTACTCACCTGCATGCATTGCGCTTATGGAAACGAAATGGAACAACAAGATAAAGTCGAGCCTTGCCAGCTCGCCAGGACTGATACTTATATCAAAGGAAACCTCTATTGGATATAGCTAAATTTCAAAAAGACCTAACTCTTATTGAGCAGTCAAGCAAAGCTACAAGACCTTAGAAAACAGACAAGCATTAGCTCTGTCCGCACCTCTACCCCACCAGCTTTGACCTCGATTTCACCAAAAACATGACACCTGACAATACTCATCCTATATTCTTCATTGTCAGCATAGGATATAGTACCAATAGCTAAAGTATTAGACTTTTAAATTAACCGTATTCTCGCTATTGCAAGTGTATTTGGTCTCTTATTGTCAGAAATACTATTTTTTAGCTACACACGAGCAAATCCCGCCTGCAGCAAGTAAAGGCACCCGGCATCAAAACCTTTTTTTCTGACACAAACGCACTAAACATTAGAAGCCCACATTAAAACATGAACGAAAACATCGAACTATACCTATTTGATCTGGGTGGAGTCGTCATAGAGCTAGAGGGGACACCGCTACCAAATTTAGAGATGAATGCCTCTGCATGGCTTACATCTACCACAGCAAAGGAGTTCGAGCTTGGCCGCATCTCAAAACATCAATTTGCCGAGATTTTCAAAAAAGAGTATCGCATTGCCGAAACACCGAATGAAATTATCGAGCACTTTAGGAATTGGCCAAAAGGCTTCTACCCAGGAGCTATTGAACTCCTAAAAGAGCTTTCCTTAAAGTATCGTGTAGCAGCGCTATCAAATACTAATGAGATACACTGGCCCAGAATTATCGGTGAGTTTGGCGCATGTAATGTATTCGAGAAAATCATCGCTTCACATACAGTGGGCATAGCAAAGCCCGACCCCTCAATTTATCTTCACGCATTGAGTGAACTGAAAGTGCGCCCTGAAAACACAGTATTCATTGATGATAATGAGAGCAATGTAATTGCGGCCCAAAAAATCGGGATAAAAGCATATCTTGCCAAAGGATTTTCAGAAGTAGTGAGCCTGATATCCACTTTGGAGCAACTCTCCACTCAATAAAACCGGATACAACATAATACAGATACAGCAATAGCTCTCACAGCATAGAGCTGCGCCACATTCATCTACAATAGGCTTCACAAACAGAGATAAAAATGAGCAAGGGAGAGCTAGTATTTTTCTGCGGGAAGATGGGCGCAGGAAAATCCACAAAAGCAGGAGAAATCACTCATGGTGGAAGTGCAGTTTTGCTTTCCGAAGACGAGTGGCTTGAGTCTCTTTACCCTAACAAGATTAGATCACTGAACGACTACATCAAATACTCAAACCAACTTAAGCCTCAAATCAAAAAACTGGTTCAATCCATTTTGGCAGCCGGAACCAATGTTGTAATGGACTTCCCTGCGAACACTGTTTCACAGCGAAACTGGCTTCGAACAATTTACGCGGAAATTAGTGCGCCACACAAACTTATATATCTCGACACACCCAATGATATATGCCTTAGACAAGTTACCAAAAGAGCTGCCGAGAGGCCTGAGAGAGCGGCAACTGACACCAGGGAAATGTTTGCTGCGGTTACAAAATTTTTTGTCGCACCCACTCCGGATGAAGGCTTTAACACGATAACAATTGTGCGCGACACCTAACAAAAGCGAAGACTGGTAGTACTACCGTCTTATTTTAAGGCATGAAAATAAGGACTAATAAGGCTTCCCCAATAGCCCCGATCAATTTCCCCTTCTGAAAACCCCACCCTGCGGAGCTTTCAGAAGTATCACGAAGTTGTTTAAAGGGTTCACTTGGAAAGCTAAAAATTGGTATACTCGAAACTTTCCCGGTATCAGTTTCTGAGCTCAAAAAATAAAATACGACACACAAAGATACCCAGAGATATTTTTTAAGAACGGGATTTTCAGAAAAATAACAAAAGGAAAAGCATGAACGGACCAGCTAAATTTGGCGCAATCATATACGCAAGGAATATACAATCTCTATCCAGATTCTACCTGAAACTATTTGAATTATCCGTATTACACGAAACTGATGAACTGGTTAGCCTGGGGGGAGATGGATTCAATATTGTTGTGCATACCCCACCTATTGAGCTTCCTGAACGCAATTTTAATACGGTCAAAGTATTTATGGGCGTAGACAGCCTTGAAGATATAAAAAATCGGGTAGTGGCGTTAGGGGGCAGCACGCTGGAAGGTGAATGGTCAAATCCAGTTTTTAAGCTTTGTAATATCGCTGATCCCGAGGGGAATCACATTCAGCTTAGAGAGTTCACCCCAGCAAAAGCCCCTTAAGCATCACTCTTGGTACGGTCTCTACTGGATTCCCGGTACTTTGCTGTACTAAGGAACCTCTGAATGCCCCCGCAATATCTCTGCGAACCTTCAAGACTCGCCCTGTGGCGCCATCAGAGGTTCTCTGGCTATTTATTAGAGCATTAAGATTAGAATAGTTTACTAAAGGAAACCCACTCCATGACTTTGAGAATATCAGATAAATGCGATCAGCAATCAGTTGACGACATAATTGCTATTGGTTACCCCGAGAATTCTGAATACATACACGAACTGCTCTCTTGGACCTGTGACCCCAACTGGCCGATTGCCGGCTCAATTTATGAGTATTTTAGGGAGCTTGGAAAGCTTGAGCTCCGCAGCGTTTTACAAACAGCAGAAACCGCTGATCTTGACTGGAGGCATACCCTTATTACCCAAATCATATCCGAATACGACAAGGAAACCTTACATGAGTGTGTTGAATACTTAAAAAAATGGGCTGCTCAAACCGGCTCAGAAGAGTGTGATATCGAGTCGATTCGCATTCTAACGGAGAGAGAGCTCATTTCCACTCCAGAGATAGCACAATTAGCCAAAAGAAACTTATTTGTATATAACCTATGGATTAAAGAAACCTTTGAAGCTGCCGAAAAAGCGATCTACTACAACGTCCCTTTAAGTGAACACAAGCTATAAGCAGGCTAACAAAGCTGGTGTAGAGAAGTGTTTGTGTCACCGAAAGCACAGTTTTTTAACGGTAGGGGTTGTATCAGCGCTGGAAGTCGTTGCGGCATAAATTGCTACCAGTGCTGACTAACACTAGACATTTTGTTAAAAACCATTTTAACTCTAGCCTCCGTCGTCGCCTTCAATTTTACTTCCACAAGCTGTCTGACGTGCTGAGAACGCAAACTACTGGAAAATCTGTGCAATCCATACTCTGTGTCAATAATCTGCAATGCCGCTACGGTGATCAGGTTGTTATCGAATCCGTTTCCTTCGCCTTACAGGCCGGAGAAATTGCCTGTTTATTGGGCCCCAGCGGTTGTGGTAAGACAACACTGCTACACGCCATTGCCGGTTTTCAGCCGGTCACTGCGGGCAGTATTCAGCTGTCCGGGCAAGTAATTTCTGCCACTGACACACAGGTTCCAGCAGAACGGCGCAAAATTGGCGTGGTCTTTCAGGATTATGCCCTCTTCCCACACCTTACAGTTGCGCAGAATATTGCCTTCGGTCTCCAGTCGCTGCCAAAAAGTGAGCGGGATTCCCGCACTCATTCGCTACTTCAATTGGTGCGTCTGCAAGGCTTCGGGCAACAATACCCCCACCAGCTGTCCGGCGGGCAGCAGCAGCGTGTCGCTCTGGCACGAGCGCTGGCACCGCGCCCCAAGTTATTGTTGCTGGATGAACCCTTCTCCAACCTGGATACCGAGCTGCGCCGCAGTCTCGCTGCTGAGGTCCGCCGCATACTGCGCGAGGAAAACATCCCCGCAATTATTGTTACCCACGACCGCAACGAGGCCTTTATTGCCGGCGATAAGCTAGGAGTTCTCAGTCAGGGGCGGCTACAGCAGTGGGATAGCCCTCAGGACACTTACCAGAAGCCAAATAATTTGGCAGTTGCCAGGATTATCAGTGAGGGCAATATCCTTGCCGGCACTGTCGTCGGTAACAGCCTCGTCAGCACCCCTCTTGGTGAGGTGACGCTGCCGACAACTGCATGCACAGCGGGCGATAAACTCCAATTATTTGTGCGCAGTGAGGATATTTCCGCAGGCGAACACCCCAATGCCGTTATGGCCCGGGTTGTGGAAAAGAGTTTTCTCGGCCATCACGTAAACTATCGCTTTCAACTGGCCGAAGGAGAAACGATCGAGGCCGTCTTGAATAGCGATATTCAAGCGGCACCGGGTGATCAACTTCCCCTGCACCTCTCCTCCGCACTGGTATTTGACCAAGCTGGATAACGAGTTAGCTGGATTGGGGCGCTGCTGTGCGCTCCGCTCCTCTGCGCCAGCCAATGGAACGGCTCAACACAATCACCGGAATTAACCCCACCAGCACAATTAATAATGCTCCCAGGGCCGAGCGCTCCAGCATCTCATCGGAAGCAAACTGGTAAACATAGGTTGCCAGAGTGTCAAAACCGAAGGGGCGCAGCAGTAAAGTAGCCGGTAGTTCTTTCATGCAGTCCACAAAGACCACCAAACCACCGGTCAGCAGGCCGGTGCGCACCAGGGGAAAATGCACAGCCCATAGGGTTTGCCAGCTATTGCGCCCTAGTGAGCGGGCAGCCCTATCCATAGACGGGGTGACCTTCTCCAGGCTGGACTCAATTGCTCCTGTAGATACCGCCAGGAAGCGCACGGTGTAGGCAAAAATAATGGCAAAAATACTACCGCTTAGCAGGAGCCCCACGGAGATATCGAAGTGCTCGCGTAAAAAGTGGTCGACGGCATTATCAAAAGCAGCCAGGGGAATCAGGACGCCAATCGCCATTACCGCCCCGGGCATGGCATAACCCAGCTTGGAAAAGCCCACTAACAGCTGCACAGGCTTTTGCGGTTGCAGCCGCTTACCGTAGGCCAGCAATAAACCCAGCAATACCGAGACCAGTGCCGCAGCTGTAGACAGCAACAAACTATTACTGGCGATCTGCAAGAAATCTTCACTCCAATAGCTGGAAAAGTTACTGAGCGCATATCCCCCCAGAACCAGTAAGGGAATAAGGAAGCCACCGACGAATAGCAATGCGCAAAACAGCAGTGCTATAGCAGCCCGCCAGCCGCGCAACAAGTAGCGTTCACGCTGAGAATCTGGCGACTGCACAAAGTGCTTTTGCCGCGCTCGCCCAATGCGCTCCAGCGCAATTAACAGAACAACAAAAATCAGAGTGCTACAGGCAATTTGTGCCGCGCCCCCTAAATTACCCCGACTCAGCCAGGTATCGTAGATTCCGACACTTAAGGTGCGCACGGCAAAGAAATCGACGGTCCCGAAGTCATTCAGGGTTTCCATCAGCACCAGGGACAGGCCCACAGCAATCGCCGGGCGCGCCATCGGCAAAGATACCCGCAAAAAGCTCTGCCAGGGCGAGCAGCCCAAAGATCGACTGGCGGCGCGTATGCTGCCGCACTGCTCAAGAAAGGCCGCGCGCGCGAGCATATAGACGTAGGGGAAGAGTACCAGTGACAGCATGGCAATAGCCCCGCCCATACTGCGGATCTCCGGAAACCAGTAATCCCTGGCCGTCTGCCAACCAAACCAGGTGCGCAGAGACTTTTGTAGCGGGCCCGCGTACTCCAGCAGATCCGTATAGACGTAAGCAATCACGTAGGCGGGTACGGCAAACGGCAGTAACAGGGCCCACTCAAAAAAACGACGCCCGGGAAACTGACACATGCTCACCAACCAGGCACTGCCCACCCCAGCTATCAGGGTGGCCAAGCCCACACCTGCGGCCAAAATCAATGTGGCAGACACATAGTGAAACAGCACCGTATCCAGCAGGTGCGGCCAGATATTTTCTTCTGGGAAAAATGCCAACCAGAAAATGGACAGCACTGGCAGGGCTACCAGTAGGGAAATCGTGGCTACCAGTAGCAGCCAGCGGGAAGCTGAGAAATTCGCTCGGTTTAGCATGAGTACAGAAATCAAAAGCTCATTATAAAAGAACGGCCCAGGTCTCTCGACAGGGCCGCTCGAATAAGGCTGTAGAAAAGCGGCTACCGCTATACCGGGCAGCGATTCCCTCTAGTTAACCATTTTAAAAATCAAAGCGCACTTCATCCACCAGACGGGAAGCCGCCGGAACTTGCGAGCCGATTTCCGTGAGGCCCAGGTCATCCTCTTTAAACTCACCCATGTATTTTTTAATCAACGCAGAGCGGGCGGTGCCAGGGCGTACCGGGAACTCAAAGTTTTTCTCGGCGTATGTGTATTGCGCCTCGGCACCACTGAGGAATTCCAGCAGCTTAACGGCGTTGTCGCGGTTGGGAGCGTGCTTGGTCAGCGCCGCGCCGGAAATAAACATATGGGTCCCGCGATCCTGCTGGTTGGGGAAGACCAGGTTTACTGATTTAGCCCAATCCACCTGCTCCGGCTGCTCGGTATTGGTAATCATTTTGCCGAAGTAGTAGCTGTTGCCCAGGGAGAGGTCACAGACACCCTCGCTGATAGCTTTTACTTGGGCGCGATCATTGCCCTGGGGCTTGCGCGCCAAGTTCGCTTTTACGCCTTGCAACCACTCTTTGGTCTCCGCTTCACCGTGATGAGTGATCATTGAGGCGATCAGGGACAGGGTGTAGGGATGCTTGCCACTGCGAGTACAGATTCGGCCCTTCCATTTGGGGTCCACCAGATCTTCGTAGCGGGTAATTTCACCGGGCTTGACTCGATCTTTAGAGGCGTAAATCAAGCGCGCACGGGTTGTCAGACCAAACCAGTTGCCGTCCTTATCGCGAAATTGCGCCGGGATATTGTCTTGCAGAATCTCACTGTTTACCGGTTGTGTCAGCTGCTTGTTCAGCAGGTCCATCAGGCTGCTGGTATTGGAGGTCAGCACCAGGTCGGCGGGGCTGTTGCGCCCTTCCCTCTGCAAGCGCTCGTTCAAGCCTTTACTGGCGTAGACCACCTTGGCCTCAATGCCGGTTGTCTCGGTGAATTCCTTCAAGATTGGCTCTATCAGGAAAGGCTGTCGGTAGGAGTAAATATTGACCTGCTCGGCCGCATTGGCACCCACAGTACCCAGCAGACCGGCCACAGCCAGCACTTTTTGCAATAGAGCTCTGGTAGACATTATCGTTGATCACCCTCATTTTAAACGAGAAGTATTCTCATTTGATTTAATCGCAATGTCAATAAAAATACATATGACTCCAACGCCAGAGCAGAGTCGCGAATTTCCTCCTATGCTTGGACTTGAAACTCACACCGATTAGAGGCCCTATGTATCGCTTTGGCCCTTCAATAGTACTGCTTCTCGCCCTCTGTGGTTGCGAGGGTCCCAGAGATTCCAAGGCACCTGCACCCCCTCCCGCCGATGCGGCGGCCACCCGTGCAATGAAAGAGCCTATCGCCCCTCCCGACAACTTGGGGGAGGTCGACACTGCGATCATCTGCACCCCCCAGTGGTTTACCCAAGTTCAGCAGCAGATCCTTGCGCAACACAGCCGAGCTATGGCCGAGCTGTACCCCTCCGGAATGCCCGCTACCGGCAGCGGGGAGTGGTTCTCGGCTATCAGCCAACTCAGCGGCGCAAACACCGAGGGCTTACAACCCGGGGGAATGGCCTGGTGTGAGGCTATCCAAAAACGTCTTAGCCAGGACAGCGCTAGCCCCGAGTAACAAACTCTGTCCCCCCCCCACTGAGATAGCGATAAATAGATAGGCATCAGAGCACCCGACTAAAGGGGGATTTGTTTCACAGAACAGCGAGGTAATTGCACCATGCAACCTATTCGCAAGCTGTTGCTGGCCATTATCGCCGCCACAGCAGCACCCTGCGCACTCGCCGATGAAAAGCCCCCACCCGGCGCTATGGCCCTCTCCACTGTGTTAACCAAATTGGAACAGCGGGGCTATACCCCAATCGTTGAGGTGGATCTGGACAAGGGCAAGTGGAAGGTAGCAGCCTTCAAGACGGGCCAGAAGTACCAGCTGCTGGTAGACCCAAACTCTGCCGAGATTTTATCGGAAAAGCCCGATAGCGATTGACGCTTGCAGCTCCCTCCCAGTCCGGCCGGTGGATACAGCCGACCCCAAAATCGATTCACTTCTCATATATTGATGTAATCTGCGCCATAAATGCCCTGGCAAAACAAACTCGACCATCCCCCGGATAAAATTTGCTCTCCAGACATCAAAGGGATTTACCGAATTGGATAAGTCCCTGACGGGATTGGTCAACCACTCCGCAGCAATTTCGTTTAGTCTTGCTGGGGTCAACGCCACAGGATAATAAAATGACAACACAAACCCTGACTCGGCAGGATGCAGACAAAGCCGTACTGCAAAGCTATTACGACAATCAACGCCGCGCCTACCTGGCCAACCCAGCCCCCAACTACCCACAGCGTATCCAGGATCTTAAAACCCTTGCACAGCTCCTGCGCGATCAGCAGGAAGCCATTATCCAGGCAATCATTAACGACTACGGCAGTCGCGCCCGGGAAGAAATACTGCTCTATGATATTTACCCAGCTCTCTCCGGAATTAAAGAGACTATCAAGCGCCTAAAGAAATGGATGAAGCCCAGCCGTCGACATACAGATTTTAAGTCCTACCCGCTGTCCAAGAATCGGGTTATCCCACAGCCCCTGGGGATAATTGGCGTCATAGTACCGTGGAACTTCCCGGTAAACTTAAGCTTCTCACCGCTGACCAGTATTTTCGCTGCGGGCAACCAGGCGATGGTCAAGATGTCCACCAATTCCAAGCACCTGGCCAAATTACTCAGGAGCATTAGCCAGCAGTATTTCCCCGAGGAAAAACTTGTTTTTATTGCCGATACCGATGAAATAGGCCCGCTGTTTTCCAGCCTTAAGTTTGACCACCTGATCTTTACCGGCTCCAGTAATACCGGTCGCGCAGTAATGCGCTCCGCCGCAGAAAATCTAACGCCCGTCACCCTGGAGCTCGGCGGAAAATCGCCGGCCATTGTCGCGCCGGATTACCCCATCCAAAAAGCGGCCGAGCAACTGATTTGCTGGAAATTAGTCAACGCCGGGCAGATCTGTGTCAATGTGGATTATCTCTTTTTACCCGAAGAGCACCTTGAAACGTTTATCGAGCAGGCCAAACTCTGTGTGCAAAAGCGTTACCCCAATTTCAACAACCAGGATTACACCTCCATTATCGATGACAACGCTTATCAACGGCTCTGGGCAACGCTGGATGATGCCAAGGCCAAAGGCGCCAAAGCGATCGATTTGAGTGCGGGCAAACTGGACAGGGAGAATAAACAGCGTAAATTCCCCCCGCATATCCTTATCAATGTGGATAGTGATATGCTGGCAATGCAACGGGAAATTTTTGGCCCTCTATTACCGATTATCACCTACTCCAAACCGGACGAGGTTATCGAATATATTAATGCCCGGCCGAGGCCACTGGCCATTTATCCCTATACCCACGATAAAACCCTACAAGATTTGTATATCGATAAAGTGATGTCTGGGGGCGTCTCTGTAAATAATTGTGTGCTGCACGTTGGCCAGCACGATATTCCATTTGGTGGTGTAGGTGAAAGTGGTATGGGGCATTACCACGGTTACGAGGGATTTCTAACGTTTTCTAAACTGCGCCCCATTTTTTACCAGGGACCCATTGATCTACTGAAATTACTGCGTCCCCCTTATGGCAAAGTCGCAGAGCGTGTTATCAATTTTATGCTAAAGCTCACTCGCTGATGTCCTAAGCCCCCACATCATAGCAGTCCGGTAACCTCTGTTACCGGACTATGCACCGCTACAGCAGCTCCCTGATCAAGCCAAAATTACTGCGCTGCACTGGCGCTGCGATAATCCCTGGTCCAAACTATCACTATGGCTTGTTAGCAGTTGGGAGCCGTAGATGATTTTTCTTACCGCCATAGCTTTAGTTGGCAACCTTACCAATCCCATCCCCCCCGGTCTCAACCCCAATGCACCCGCTCCCATCTACGACAGCCCCGACGTCTATGGTGCAGAGCCCTCGGTCATCGCCCTAGATTTATCTACGATTAAAGCAATACTGCACGGTCTGGGATTTAATCCTATCACCGAGATCGAGTTTGTCGGCGGGCGCTGGAAAGTCCGGGCAATCTATGGCGGAGAGCTAAGGGCATTAGAGGTCAATCCCGATAATGGGATTATTATTGCTGACTGGCCAGCCAATTAAGCGAAAATTGATTCGCAGGGGATATTTACCCCTTACTATGGCAACCCGTTTTATCCGCAAAGCGTTACGGGGAAAGCCGATTAATTTAAAACCGCCGCACACCGTTTAAGGACTCCTTAGTGAATGGAGTCCCGGTATTGTAGCGGTGTCATTCCTTTCCAACCCCGGTAGGCCCGAATAAAGGAGTTGGGCTCCTTAAAACCCAGCAGAAAGGAAATCTCCCCCAGGTGAAGGCTCGACTTGGCCAGGTAGTGATCGGCTAAATTTGATCTCACCCCCTGCAACACCGTTTGAAAGGTCTGCTCCTCCTCGCCCAGTTTGCGCTGCAAGGTTCTCTTACTGATCGCCAGACGCTCAGAGACAGCGTCGATTGAACTCTCGCCAGCTGGCAATAACTCCATCAACACAGAGCCGACCCGCTCTCCCATGGTGGCTTCACTCTTCAGGTCTTTTAGCTGCTGGCTCAATTGACCTTCAAAAAAATCCCACATAGATACATTGGCAGTCAGGAAGGGTTTTTGGGCATCTTGCGCCGCGAAACAAATTCTTACCCGATCCGACTGTTTCAGTGAGCAACCCAAAAACTCCCTATAAGGCGCTTGATCTTCCGGTAACTGTGGTAACGCCAATTCCAGCGGCTGGATTTTTTCCCGGGTTCCCAACCGCGCTAAACGGATATAAAAGATTAACTCACTCAAACCCAGAGCGGCGGGGATATTTCCATCACTGCCATAGCACTCTAAATTGAGCTTTGTATACTCTTCGGTAATATCCAAATGTAATTCCATTGGGCCAATCAAGGGCTTGTACTGCTGTATGCGCAGTAATGCCTGATTTAGGTTGGCACTGCACAAGCTCGCAAATACCGGCGGATCAAAAGACTCAGCGGTAAGGTGCTCTGCCAAGAGCAGCGGTAGCGGTCTATCCGTTGAAGCCCAATCAATACCACACCAAAAGCGGAAGTACTCCACCGGTGTAAGTGTCACAGAGTCTCGCTGCAATAAATCCGCAGGCAGCCCCGCATAAGCTAGAGCCAGGGCTGAATCGATATTCATATCGTGCAATATCAACTTCCAACTGGGAGGTACCGAAAATTTAGCAGCGCGTTTGATCATTACTAGGTCCACTTGCGATCAAGACTTTTCCATTGTCTGACGGGAAAACTTCAGCACCATTCTACGGGGCAGCAACGGCATTATCCAATTGAGAAATACTTTAAGGCGCATCTCATTAAAGGCGACCAAGTCCCCGCGCTCCATAGCCAGGTAACCGCAACGGGCAACGGACTCCGCTGAACGGGCATTTTTCCAGATATCCACCCCCTGAAGATCGCCAGCTGCCACAAACCCTGTGGCTACGGCGCCGGGACACAAGGCGGTGACTGTTACGCCGGTCCCCTGCAACTCTTCCGCTAACGCCTGGCTAAAGGAAGTGACATAGGCTTTAGTGGCATAGTAAACCGCTTGTAAAGGGCCGGGGAGAAAAGAAACGCTGGATGAAACATTGAGGATACGCCCGCTATTGCGGCCAACCATACCTTTGATATACAGATGGGTAAGATTGGTGAGGGAAACCATATTCACCTGCATCATACCCTGCTCAGCTTCCAAAGCTCGCTGATGGAAAAGACCGTGACCACCAAAGCCCGCATTGTTGATCAGGATATCCACCTCTATGCCCTCGCGCTGGGTACATGCAAACACTCTCTGTGCGGACAGTGGGTCAGAAAGGTCTTCAGCAATAACCATGGCCTGGATACCAAACTCCCTCTCCAGCTGCTGTTTCAGCGCTAAGAGCTTCCCTTCAGATCGCGCGACCAAAACCAAGTTGCCGCCTTTAGCCGCGTGTATTCTGGCCAGTTCAAGACCAATCCCCCCGGAAGCTCCGGTAATGAGTGCCGTTTCCATTAGTCTGTCTCTCAAGTATGAATCTTGAGGCCAGTATATGATCAGAAGGCGCCACCCAAGAATCCGATGGTGCCAAGTGGCTATCCAATCATGTCACTATTGATAAGTAGATCGCGGCCACTCACGGTGACCTGCGCCTAACATCTGTAGTCTTCAAGGCCCTTGCAGAATTATTCAGAAGTTCTTTAGGTAAGAACTGACTACTCTCTAAGAGCCCGACTTCTTTCCAACCCTTTAGCCCCTAAAACAATTTCCTTTAACTCAAAAGTTAAATCTCTTATTGGGAAGGGGCGAATATTGGCCAGCACAATAATCGTAATATTATCTTCCGTATAACGGTGGAAATTTGACAAAAACCCATCCATTGAGCCCCCGTGACGTATAAGAGTTCCATAATCATCCTCTGACTTACTGCGCTGATACTCTCGGATTCTGAAGCCATAGCCATAGTTGCCAAAAGATTCACCCTCCCCAGAAAACAATTTATCTCTGCTTGCTTTAGATAAGAAACCTGTGTCGTATAGTGACTGCTGCCAAATATAGAGATCCTCAACAGTTGAGTACACATCTCCAGAGCCCAGTGCATATGAAACTATATTTTCATCCCACCCAATTCCAAAGAGATTTTTCCGATAGCCATTTGCTCTATTACCTGGCGTGTTGCTCAGTCTTTCTACACCCGTATCGTTCATGTTTAGCGGTGCAAAGATTAAATCTTTAGTGGCTTGCGCATAACTTTTCCCTGTGACATTTTCAATGGCAATAGCCGCCAAGTGATAGTTTAGGTTTGAGTATTGATATTGAGAACCAGGAGTAAAAGACCGCCGAGATTTATTTATTATTGCCAATATTTCATCAGAGGTTACATCTTTATATTCAAAACTGACCAATCTTTCCAGATGCTGAGGCAATCCCGACTGGTGCTTCATCAACAGATGTAAAGTTAGGCCATCTGCAAGCTCACGCTTTAAATTTGGAATATACTCTATGATAGGCGCATGTAAATTGAGCTTCTTTTGCTCAACCAACTTCATGACTGCAACCGCAGTTATAGATTTTGCCAACGAACCAATCAAGAATTTCTTGTCAGTTGTATTTCTGTTTTCGTTAGACAAGTCTGCATAGCCATACGCTGCTTTAAAAAAGACTTCATCATCTTTTGCAATAAGGATTACACCTTGAAAATTTTCTCTATCAACATACTCTCGAACATGCCCATCTAACTGCCCCACCAACGCCACCTTTGACTCTGAATAGCCAAGTGGAACAAAACCAACAAGAAGCACAAAAAATAGAGTAACTTTATTTATCATATTTACCTCCCTATAAAAAGACAGAGCCAACATTCAGCAACCTGCCCCCTCAGAGCCTAAAAATTATCTTTTTTACGCCCATAACGCCAAATCCGACACGACTATTTCAAGGAAATCATCTTAAATAGCCTTAATTCCATTATTATGATGACTGCTCTTTTATCAAAGCGGTAGCCGTCGCCCGGGCAATCAACTTATTTTTTTGATAAAGCTCACCCTCCAGATAGCAAACGGCTGCCCCTTTAGAAACAACTCTTCCAATGCCCTCAACTGAACCGATCATGGCGGGGCGAATAAATTGCGTTTTCAGCTCCAATGTTGGAGCAAACTGACCAACTGATAGCGAAAAAACAAGTGCCGCCCCCATTACATCGTCGAGCATTGCACATAGAAATCCACCCTGTATTGTTCCGGCAGGGTTTAAAAACGACTCTCCGGCATAAAAGCGAGCTTTCATTTCCATTGTTTCACGTGAATAGTTTATCAGCTCAAATCCCAGAGTTTGCGCACCTTCAGGTATAGGCAGGTCCCCAGACTTAACCTTTTCATAGATATCCATATTCCATCACAGACTTTATCTCTCTTCTAGAACCTATTACAAAACCCTAAAGAAATCCAAACAACGATACCCGCTCGAAGCCCTCCACCCTGCACACTATCTGCCTCAACTTTATAGCACATTAACTTAGCAATAACAGCCTGCACTTATCACTTATATATTCAGAGCTGAAATTACCACATTAGGATCGCTGCTTTTCTGAAAGCGGTTTTACTATTCGCACCTCACTAGCTCCCTGCACTGGCCATACATACTTGAGCACAAATGGAGAATAATTTTTCAATACTTTTTATACCGGCATACTGAAAGCCGCCTAGGGCTGGGCACACCCATTTCAAAATTGGAATCTGGCATTATCACAGTTAGCAATATCACTTTGATTGAATAGAAAATAGATTATCACAATCGCATCACCCACAACCCCTGAATTTCCCACTTAAAAATCCTTCAAATTATCAAGATCCTCCTTCAAATCCCCTTCATCATAATTAACAAACTGCCCATACTTTTTCAATAATCCATGAAATTCCACCTCTGAAGAACCTAGCATCTTCCCACCTTGAACACCATTTATCCGTTCCAACTTATACAAAGATACAGCCAAAACCTCCAAAATCTCCCTTTCACCAAGCCCCAAGCACTTAAAAACCTCATCATTTATATCTAACTTCATAGGCCCCACCTAAAAATTGTTGACTTTAAATTGACACCTGAAACTGCATTAAAATTCCAGCGTCAAGTTGATTGAAGAGCGTACGGACATAAGGATTTTACCCAGTAAATTTTGCCCCCGCCAATTAGCCTCATCCAGAATTTCATCGGAGTCAGAACTCCAACCTACCCCCCCAAACAAGATCATAAGGGGAGGCCTCCGCCAAAATCTTATCACCGGTATCTATTAACCGTTCGGCCAAATCAATATGCTGAGTAAACTTTAAGTAATTACCGTACCAAACAATACCAACCTTATGAAGATTCCAAACACTGGAATTGTACCCAGCAACATCTCGTCCCAGCCGCTGCTGAACCTCTGGATCAGCCTCCAAAAGAATTCTTTCTGAAATCTTTAAATCACCGAACAGTATCGCTTTCTTATACATCATATACTGTTCACAGCAATTAAACTTAACGCCATCTGGATCAGTAATATCTCTTTTGGTCCACTGCCCAAATTGATGCTTCCAGAAAAAATAGTACTTATCTGTTTCCCTCATACCACCTCTTACGATCTGTGAGTCGCACTTGATCAACTGAATGTATATTGATCTACCATTACACTAAAGCTTCTTTCCTATGCCCACCTCTGTAACGCCAGCCACAGCAACCGAGTGCCGCACAAACTCATCAGGAACCTTATTAGCTAAACGCCTTGAAAAAGGCCCTACCCCTCCCAGAATCAGGCTTGAGACTAAGAAATTCAATAGCAATACATCATAGAGATTATCAGTCTCTCGATATTGGCTCAAACCCCTATTAAGCCGAGTATTTCCTGTAGAGTAACCGCCCTTCTTCACCAAATCAATTTCATAAACACAGACACCTGTCCAACTTCGATAAAGATAAAAGCGCCCAGCATAAAATAGCCACCTCACTTCTCATCCATATTTCCCGCAGCCAGCCCCTACTGCAATTGTTTATATTCATCATGTGAAAAATGGCGGTGATATTCAATCAGCTCACTTTTCTTGGAGAGCGTCTTGGCCCTGGAAAATTCATCACTGCTCATCACCAGCCTGCCTTCGATAAGTAGATCGCGGCGAGCCGCGCCTAATATCGACAACCGTCAAGCCCCACATCAACTCTACTGCACCGTAGTTGTCAGAGCGGAGGTTGTTACGCAGCACCAGCGCAAATGTATGATCGCCATCTCGGTAACAGCCACCAAACTCAAAGTGCCCCAGGTAGTATTCTATTAGGCAGCGCTTGTGCAGGATTTATGGACTCTCCTCCGCACCGCTAAGAAATGTGGCATCAAGCAGTCTTTCCGTATGGGCCTGTGGAGAGGGTACGACTAAAGCAATAGAAGAAAATAGTGTGAGCCCGGACAAATACTTCTTATTACGTAGGACAAATTTCTCCCCCCAGCTATCTATTAGGTACTGAGAGCAAGCTTATTCCAAAGGACGTTAAAAGCCCCTCTACAGAACAACCCAGAAAGCTCCTGATTAAATAAGTCTTTTCTTACTAGATAGACTGACCAGCCTCTCAAGCTGATTTTAGCGAAAGGAGCGCTAAAGTGTTGCGACCAAGGGGCCTTTAGACTGGCAAGAAATAGCGGCCAATTTCCGCTAGCGCTCTATTAGATTTTCCTGCCTAGCTAATGATAAGGCCGCCGGGTAGGCAAGGGACATTAAGAGCACTCTATTTAGTGACAGGGCAATAATTTCCCTCCAAACTTCTTTACTAGCTTTTCTAAACTTCCTTCTTATAGCTACACGCCCATTTATAGTTGATGCTTACCAAGAGTAATTGACCCGCTTATACGCAGCAACTTGAGAATAGTTCTAAATATTCAGCAGTTCATTATCACCTGCAAACTAACGTCAATATACCTCACCCTGAGAACCTTTAGAGATGGAAGCGATGCCACCAATCCATTGTTGCTGCCCCCATTTTTACCTGGGTCAGCACTTGGAATGGTAGATTTAAAATTTCCATAATGGAATATTTAAGGCGCCTCCGAATAACTCCTTTAGCAGCAATACACTGTGCTGCTGTCGCAGACAATAATGTCAGTGACATATCCCAGCAGGGTACCCTAAACACGGCCCTAACTGACCAGTCTGACCCTACAGTTAGTGGAAACTACATAATTGTGACCCAAGAAGGCAGCGGCAATCTCTCAGGGGCTGAACAGGTAACCAGCACTACCAACAGCACGATCACACACATACAAATTGATGATAATAATGAAGCACTTTCTGCACAGGAAGCTATTACCAACAACGGCACCCTACTGATTAACCAGCAGGGGGATATGAATGAAGCCGAATCCATTCAGACAGACGATATAGAGTCCTCAGAAATCACTATAAACCAGAGCGGCGACTCAAATGCCGCTCTTTCTATCCAAGAGACAGAGGTTACTCTCAGCCAGACCCTAGTGACTCAAGTGGGAGATCTGAACACGGTGGGAACTATGCAGGATGAGACCATCGAAAATAGCTCCATTATAGTGAATCAATCGGGGGAGGATAATGACTTTGATTCCAGGCAACGAAACCAGATTGCGACCAGCACTGTTACTTCCAGCCAGGTGGGATTATTAAATACCGCTGAGCTGGATCAGATGGATAGCATAGACTCCAGCGTAATCATTCTTAACCAAGATGGTGATATAAACGAGGTATACGCACAGCAAGTGTTTACGATCTCCTCCAGCAGCATGGTCGTCAATCAGGTTGGCGATGACAACACCGTAGATATGGACCAGTTCAATACAGTTTCTTCAGCAGTCAGCGCTGTCAATCAGCTTGGCTCATCTAATGATGCGAATATAATTCAGAGCACTGAAATTTCTTTTAGTACCATCACGATTGTTCAGTCCGGTATGAATAATGATGTCGAGGCCGATCAAACTAGTGAGGTTACCGACAGCACTATCGCTATTCACCAATACAACACGGATAATAGCGCAACCGCAGAGCAAACGGATTTGGTTTCCCTCAGCTCAATTATTATCTCGCAGACCGGTGATATGAATGATACTGAAGTGGTTCAAGAGGAAGAGGTTTCTTCAACAGCGGCCACGGTTACACAAGCTGGCAGTATGAATTTCGCCAGTATCGACCAGAATTTCCTGATCGATTCATCCAGCGCTATTGTGGGCCAATCTGGAGACAGCAATAACGCACAAATTACGCAAATAGATGGCTTGATTTCATTCAGTACTATTACCATCAGTCAAGTTGGCACGAATAATATGGCGGATACTGAACAGGATGGCCTTATCAGCAACAGCTTTATTAATATCGCTCAGTCAGGCACGGATAACAGCGCAGATATAGCGCAAGATACATTGGTAGACGCCAGCAGCGTAACTGCGCTACAGACTGGCACGCAAAATTCGCTGACGGTATTACAGATGGATCTAATGTCATCTAATATTTCTATCACCCAGAACGGGGATATGAACACTGCCGACACCACGCAATTCAATGACTTCCAAACCGCTTCCGCAACCCAATTAGGTACAGGCTGTAGTGGTCTAATACTTCCGGACACTTCGCTAAGATGGTAAAACTACCAAGTGAGGTGACGTATGACAACAAAAGGTACACGCCGGCAATTCAAGCCGGAGTTCAAGAAAGACGCTGTAGCTCTTGTCTCTGAACAAGGCTATTCGATTTCTAAGGCCGCAGAGGCTGTAGGAACCACTGCTAATAACTTGCGACGCTGGGTAAAGGAGCTGAAGCAGGAAGAGAGCGGAGTAAGATTGGATACAGGCGAGCGCGCTGAATTGGATCGGTTGCGACGTGAAAACAAACGCTTGCGGATGGAAAAGGAAATCCTAAAAAAGGCCAGCGCCTTCTTTGCGAAAGAAATGAAGTAAAGTACAGCTTTATCAAAGAGCAGAAAAGTAGCTTTCCAGTTAGGATGCTTTGCCGAGCAATGCAGGTAAAAAAGAGCAGCTATTACGATTGGTGCCATCGCAGTGATAGCTCAATAGATAGCCAAACATGGCAACTATGCCATCGCTTGAAGGCCTTATTTGCAGAATCTCGACAGAGCTTGGGAAGCCGCCGACTAATGAAGCTATTACGCAGAGAAGGCTTTAAAATTGGGCGCTATCGAGTCCGAAAGCTAATGAAAAAGCTAGGTTTGGCAGTAAAACGCAAGAAGCGTTTTACGTTGACGACAGATAGCAAACACCAACTGCCCATTGCAGAGAACCTTCTGAATAGGGATTTTTCGCCGAGTGCTAAAAATCAAGTTTGGGCTACGGATATTACATACATCTGGACGCTACAGGGATGGTTGTACTTGGCGATAGTGATTGATCTCTATTCACGCCGGATAGTTGGTTGGCACCTGGATCGCCAGATGGAAACAGCTTTGGCGAGTCGTGCGCTGATGATGGCTGTCAATTTACGCACACCACCGCAAGGCCTTCTACACCACTCTGATCGAGGCAGTCAGTATGCCAGCCATACCTATCAGGCGTTGCTGAAGGAGCATGGAATGGTATGTTCAATGAGCCGTAAAGGAAATTGCTGGGACAACGCACCAACAGAACGGTTTTTTAGCAGCCTGAAGCGAGATTGGCTAACGGGAAATCTCTATGAAACAAGGGTGGACGCGACAGCAGATGTGAGAGCCTATATTGCTTATTACAACTCACGCAGAATACACACAACATTGGGGGATGTAACCCCTATCGAATTTGAGAAATGTGCTTAAAGAGGTGTCCGGTTGGAGTTGACCACAACAGGCAATACTGGAATAATCCTACAGTAATTTCGAAATTGACCGGTACTTACAGCTAAAAATCTGGAATCTTTCACGGGGATTCCAGATTTTTTTCTAACCTTTAAACGCGGTAATTCAGATACACTCCGACGACTGCCAGCTGCGCAAATAGCACAGGGTCCATCAAGAAATTACGATAATTTCTCTTTTATCAAGGTAGTCGCCGTTGCCCTCGCAATAAGTTTCCCCTCTTGAAGAAGCTCTCCTTCCAGAAAGCAGACAGTTCCACCTCTATATACAACTCTGCCAATCCCCTCAAGTGGCCCCACTTTAGCTGGGCGAACAAATTGAGTTTAGGGAGCCTCTGAATAACTTATCAACTCAAATCCCAGAATTTTCGCACACTCAGGTACTGTAGGCCTCTCGACTCGACCATTTCGTAGATATCCATATTTCCTCACCGAGTTCATTCTATGCTTGCTATTCAATTCACCATCACCTGCCAGCCCCGCTCCACTCGATGTTGTTGCTTCCCTGTATCACACCAAGTTCCAGCAGCTACTAGCGGGACAGAAATAATCCGTACACTCTGGTAATATAAGCTGCATGAAATACGATGCCAGAAAACTTAGTACTGAGGAGCAGCACCTCATACGTAAAATTGCTGTTCAGCGAGTATTTGATGGAGAATCTGCGGCGGAGGTTAGTCGTAGTTTAGGGCTGAGGAGCAGAACTATTTTTCCATGGTTAAGGACTGCTCGTGAGAAAGGTATTGAAGCGCTATCTCCAAAAATTAGACCTGGACGCGGTAGAAAACTGTCAGCCATTGAAGAAGAGGAAGTCAAGCGATGGATTATTGGTGGCGATCCAAGGCAATATGGCTTTGACTTCGGATTGTGGACACGTCAGGTCGTATCGGATTTGATTTTTGAGAGATTCAAGATTGAACTTAGCGTTTCTAGTGTCGGCACACTTCTACATCGACTGGGCCTGACGCCACAAAAGCCTCTACGAAGAGCTTATGAGAGAGATGAGAAGGCGGTGAATAAATGGGTAAAGGAAGTTTACCCAAAGATTAAATCTTATGCGAAAAAAACTGGGGCAGAAATTTTTTGGCTGGACGAGGCTAGTATCAGATCAGACGATCCACTCCAAAGGACATGGGGAGAAAAAGGAAAAACTCCAGTGGTAAAAACGAGTGGTCAAAGACAGTCAATCAATGCGATCTCAGCTTTATCGAACAGAGGTGGCTTCTGGTATCATATTTATAGCGGAAAGTTCACGGCAGAAAAGTGCGTAGAATGTTTCAAAAATTTCCAGAGAAGTCAGAAAAGGCCAGTGATTCTCATTGTTGATGGGCACCCAGTACACAAATCGAAAAAGGTATTGGAGTATGTCGATTCACAGGATGGAAAGCTTGAAATGGTGTTCTTACCGCCATATGCACCAGACCTAAATCCAGATGAATTGGTCTGGAATCATATGAGAAATATAGGGACCTCAAAGAAGCCGCTGAAAAAAGGTGAGACACTACTGAGTCGTGCAAATGCAGATTTGCAGAGCATCAAGAAAAATAGAAATCTTGTGAAATCATTTTTTCAAGAGTCGACTGTATTGTTTGCTGCTGCCTAGGTAGTAAGTGCTCTCAACCACGTCAATAGACACCTTGAAAGAAACTACCTTTAGTAAATCACTTTCCCCAAGGCAAAAAAAGCCCCGCAATTGCGGGGCTTTTTCGATAGGCTTAAGGCCGGCTTACAAGCGCTCGGTGTGAGTTTGTGTCCAGCGAAACCCCCTCCCCAAAAACAAGACCGCTCGACTCACGGGGATTTGTGTCGAGGACATGGTGTAGCGAGGGCTTCGGCGAAGGTGGCGCTGGTAGGTTAATACCCGCCACGCCTGGCGACCTCGCCAAATACCCAACACACCTAAGCAACCGGCACTGACGACCGCCACACTGGGCGGCATCATTAGGGTTTGTGGCGCTTTGAGGACAATACCCGCTGCACAGAGCGAGACGGGGGACGAGGCCAATTCCACGGGTGGCCTCAGTAAAACCTCCACCTCATAGCGGTCACTCATTGCTCCCAGCCATCCTTGGATATCAACACTGGGTAATGTTTCAGCGCGAGCGGTTTTGCAAAGCTCTCGGCTGACGCTGGCATGAGTCGCAGGCCGTTGGCTAAGGCCTTTATCGCTTTAATCTCTTCGAGGGTATCGACTTGTACCAGTAATCCTATGGCATTAAGTTCGACGAGCTGATCACGCCTCGCTTGCAGCCAGGCTTTGGATTGCTTATCGGCACCGATCAGAAATAGCGGTTGTTGCAAATACTTAAGTGTCCTTTCCGTCGCGCTCACTCTCCCAGGTGACATGGAAGGCGTCTCAATCGGTAGCTGAAAAGCTTTATGCTTCGAGGGAAGCGCGGATTGTTTGGGTTGAGGTTCAGAACGCTTAGGTAGATACTGTGCTATCGGTAAGGTATCGCCGGAATCATAAATCACAGTCAGTGACTGAACCGCCTGAGTGAGCTGTCCGTAGCATAGGCAGAGTGCGAGAATCAAACGCTTCATTTAAAACGTCCCTCCCCAAAGGCGCTGCACCCGTTGACGATACTGCTCTGCACTCGCTAACGACTCATCATCCTGACCGGGATCATGGTATCGGCCTACGGCTGTCCACCAATCACCGCTAACCTCGTATTGCTCGCGCAAAATTGCCGCGCCCGCTCTTAGGTTCAACATCGGGACTAAGGCATCATCAACGCGGTTAAAACGTTGCTGGTGCCAATACCAGTTGACCTGAGTAACCCCCAGATCAACCAGTTGTTTTCGGTGGATGGCTTCTGACGCGATAACCACGGCTTCACTCTGTGTCTCGCAATAAAAGCTCTGCCCCTCAATGTTCAGCGTCCACGGCAATAGCTGGCCGTTATAGCTGCGCCCACTTTCTGCCAAGGCAACGGCGTATAAAATATCAGCCGGAACATCGGTGGCCTTGGCGACAACCACATACGCTATCGGTAGATCATCTAACGCTGTTGCGGAGATAGATTGCATCAACGTAGCACCCACAATGAACGGTCGAATGGCACTGATAGTCATAGCCCCAAGTCCTCTTCGCGTAGCTGAAAGAATTGATCGTTTCTCTTTAGAAAAATCGGCACGACCGCAGAATGATGCTTAGTGGATCGGCTTTCTGCGGTTCGATGTTGTAGGCGCTGCAACAAGCCTTCGTTGCGGTTAAGCGTTAGCGTGTTGCCATTCACCTGCGCCGTGCGAATATGGTGAGCCTGAGCCCAAGCCCGAACCGCCTTATCGTCGGATGCGTTGCGAACATACACGTCGATACCTGCGTTCCGGGTTCCTGAGACCAGGCTCATTAACCGGGGTATAAGTGAAGTACAGTGATCACATTTTGCTGGCACAAAGACCATCACACGATCACCGTCCTGAAATTGTTTTTTGGCCAGCCAGCGTGCAGCTTTGGCCGATTCTTTTTGCTGCTGGTGTAATTGATACGGTGCAAGCAAGCGCTGATCAACGGTATCCACATTCGGATACAGACGCTGAAAAGCTGCCCGATACGCCTGCTGAAAACGTAAGGTACGTTCAGTCAGTTCAAATTCCTGCCTAGCATACAGCTCCGCATAACGTTTCTGCTGAGTAGGCGATGTAGCAAACATACCCAGCGCCAATAGCGGATCAATCGTCGGGCTCCAATGACCCAGTGGCCCGCGCATTAATGCTTGGTAACGCTGATACTCCTTCGCGTCGAGTGACCAGTACCCTGCAAGCGTTTCGGCGTCAGGGGTCTGCACGATAGGTGTTTGGGAAACTTTTGTTTGTGCGCTCTCCGTACTACTGGAATTGTTCGCTATAGCGCCGTCAGACACAGCCAAGAATATAATTACCGTAAAAAATCTCATGGCTGCACCTGCTGCAACCAACGGCTGTAATGGTCGTCCACGAGCCGGCTTGCCTCAGCAGGAAATAACACCTCATCAACGATTGACGACATACTCAGATGCACACCAATCAATAGGTGATTCATATTGCCATTGGCAAAGGCATGAGGGTTGGAGCGATAAGCATGGACTAAAGCTTGATCTAAGGTCAGATCAGGGAAATCCAATTGCAACACGATATGGCTAAGCGTATCGCCGGGCCATAACCCAATACAGCAATTGCTGAAATGTCTATGTAGTGGTCAAGTATTTTTGGCCACCCTCTTTTGAGCATTTCGAAATTTTTCTTCTGCCATATTTGGTGGCAAGCCGTCGTTGTGCTGATGTGGCCGAACTTGGCTGTAGTAGCCAATAATATAATCGTTGATTGCCTGTTTTGCCGAAGGCAAACTTGAATAGCCTACTTCCGGTACCCACTCCCCCTTTAAGCTCCTGAAAAAGCGTTCAGTTGGTGCGTTATCCCAGCAGTTGCCACGACGACTCAGGCTCTGCTTCATGTGGTAACGCCACAGCAGCTGCTGGAAACTCTGGCTTGTGTACTGGCAACCCTGGTCTGAGTGAAACATTACTCCTTCCGGCTCTCCTCGAGATTCATAAGCCATTGTTAACGCCTTCTTTACCAGGCTCGCATCTGGAGATAGTGACAATGCCCAGCCTACGGGTTTTCGTGCAAACAAATCCAGCACTACCGCTAGGTAGGCCCAGCAGGCTCCCACCCAAATATATGTGATATCACCAGCCCAGGCTGCATCTGGCCTTTCGACGTCAAACTTTCGATTCAGCCGATTTGGGATATCCAGATGTGCTTGTTCCGCCTTCTTGTACCTATGCGAAGGAGGTTGAGAGCTTTCCAAGCCCAGCAATTTCATTCGCCGACCAGCCCTGTAGCGACTTAGAGGTACTCCAGTTTGTGTCACTATTTCTGCGATAGAGCGAGCTCCGGCAGAGCCGTTACTAGCCTTATATGCAGCTTTAACCAGTGCCTGGAGCTTCAGTTCCTCTGGGGTCGGCTCTGTAGGCCTGTTACGCCAAGCCCGATAGCTACTGCGATGAATATCAAATACTAGGCAAAGGCGTTGAACAGGGTGGCTCTCCTGTAACCGCTGGACTATCGAGAATTTTTCAGTGAGTCCGACATCAAGAGAGCTGTAGCCTTTTTTAGGATTTCCTTCTCCTCCTCAACTAACCGCAGTTTCCGTTCCAGCTCCTGTATGCGCCGCTGCTCCGGCGTTAAGGCACCGCCCGTTGGCGTCTTGCCCGCTCGCTCCGCACGAAGCTTCCGCACCCAAGATTCCATAGTTGACTTGCTGACTCCCATGGCCTCACATGCAGCCTTCAGTGTGTACCCTTGATCAACAACAAGTTGCGCTGCTTCCAGTTTGAATTCTGGGTTGAACCTTCTTTTTGAGTTAGTCATCTATCCACCTGATCTTCATTGAAAGTGATAATATCACTCAAACTCAGGTGGCCAAATTTACTATGCCACTACACTATATCTCCAGAGCTTGATACGGGCTCATTGCGTTCACGCCAAAGATCTTCTGCTACTTGTCTATCGGTATCACTCACATACTCACTTTGATCAGGTTTTAAGTCATAGCTGATTGTCCGAAGTACGGGGTTGATAACAACCTCAAAACTCTCACCACCTAATACACTCATAGCCTCTAGTAGCGTCACAGCATCAAGCGTTCAGTGTGGAGCTGGTAGAGGTCGAGTTAACAGCACGTACAGATCAGATTTTTTCGCTGTCTCAATTTCATCATCAAGCTGATAGCCGTAGGGTTCGACCAGATACTGCAATGCTGCACCTACTGTGGTGATTGTGTCGGGGATAGAAACTCGAATCACCGATTTCAAGACATTGCTTTGCACGGGTGTCGCGCCGATTTGAACCGACACATAGCGACTATCTTTTACGACGTTATCTGTATCCACCGCTTCTAATGATGGCGAAAAAAGCACAAGACTAAGCACTGAGGCTGGAATAACGCTGGCTGCTGACATAAACCACTCCGGTCAATTCGTAAGACGATGGATAAGGTACGAACCTGCGGGAGTGATTTGGAGCGAAAACCTTTCAGAGAGAAAAGAAAGAAAAATGTAAGGCAGTAAAAATGAAAAAGGCCTGATTAATGTCAGGCCTTTTTCGGGGGTTACTGGGCAACAACCAGAAGGTCATAAGGTTCGAGACTGAGTGCCGATACTGGCTCAGAGTGTTTCAGTACCACGAGGGTTTCCCATCGTTCACTGGTGACTCCAATCATAGATGTCTCTGACAACTGATTTTGCAGCTTTCTCAACTGCACTCGGAGGCTGTAACTTTCAGAGATCGTACCTTCAGCATAAATACTGAGTACCGGATCTTTACGACGAATATCGATAAAGCCAGCATCAACGAACTCGGTTTCAACAAGCTTACTTAAAACCTCGCTTACAACGGGCAAGTCGGCATCGTCTTTCAGTTTTACCTCTCCACGCATTTCCAAGTATTCCATCATCTTTCTCCTAACAGTGAGTAAAGAAGAGAAAGATGACCCCACGGGACATATTCTCTCCCGTAGGGGTGGTACAACCAATCACCGAGGTGGGTGGCTATACCCTGGTTTTGGCAGAAACTCTGCCGGGTACTATTGAGACTGCAATAGCGACAGGGTTTGCACTGTTGAGAATTCAGTGTCAAGGAGGAACACAGGCTTTAGCCGAGTAGTCCTTGATGCCCATATCACCTTCAGCCTTTCCAGTGGGGTTGCAGTCTCGCTGCAACCCCTGCTCCCGGCGAGGGTGGGAAGGCCTTGCGGCCTGGGCGAAGCTCAATGAGCAATGTATTGCTTTGAAACTAACGACCTAAATAAACAGCCGTGACTTGTTCACGACCATGACCGAGTTCTTGGGTTATCGCTAAACGGGCGACTCTATCATCCAGGCGTTTCTCTTCAGATAGCTCATCTCGTGTTGGGCCACCGCAGGCTGGCGCTTGCCAACCCGTTAATTCGTAATAGCGTTCTTGAGCATAGCGATGACGTAAGCCGTGCATTTTATGCAGGCCTACTTTGTTGGTTTCAGATTCGTAAATGCGCATTTGATCGACGTACATCAAATGGCTAGGAATCAGCGAGCCTAGTCCCGCCAATGAGCGGGCACGATCTAATACTTCACGTTGTGATTCGTTGCGGATTGGGATAGTCCTTGCACGGCCACCTTTGCACCAAGTCGCTTTTAGACGAATATGATTGCCTTGATCGGCATACTCAGGAATAAACTTGATGGATTCTTCACGTCTCAAACCGAAGGCTTTTTGTAGCTCCAGACTCATGCGTACATGATCGCTGGTGATCTTATTCAGCAGTTCTCGATCAAGATCACGCGCCTTTGATTCATTGGTAACAAATACACGAGACTCAATACCATAGTAGGCATTGTCTTTGGCAACTACATTCGGTTTACCGACTTTTTCTGCCCACCAACGGAGTGCCGCCAATCGATTTTTAATCGTACCTTCGTTTAACCCTTCACTGAGGTAACGTGCAACAAGCGCATCGACGTGTTTGGGCTTCAGTGAATTGGCGTTCATACGCCGAAAGCCCAATTCAAACAAATGATCAGCCATCATTTGCAGTTTCTTATGACGATCTGCCTTAGTGGTCTGACTACCGTCTTTGTTGTGATCGCATAGATTTTTAAGCTGATAGTTCAAGTCCCTCACGACAAATCCTCGTTGTTACCAATCTTGGCGAGAATTATTGCGAGTGTGTCTGGGTAAATCGGCAATCATCTTTTCAGAGCGATAAGTAAGTTTATGGTGTGTCCACTTTATAACGGTAAAAACGGTTTCAATTGACCATGAGTGTTAAGGCTGGGCTTGTTGCGTTAAGTAGTGATTCGTGTCGTCAAACTGACCGTTTAAACGGACAGACAACCGTTCTGAACAGACAATGACTGCTTAGAAACGGGCAAACAACTGTTCAAAACGGTGGATAACGTAAGATAAGAAAAATAAGCCACTGTTCAGAACGGTTATACACACTACAAAACAAACGGTGTAAGTGCAGTTGGTAAGTGTTTATGACTGTCCATTAGCTGCAACTAATAGAGAGGCAACACAGGTTGCCGAACGTCGTGGGACACCACTCCCTCAAACCCAGATTGGTTATTACCAACAGCACCAGTCTCCAGTTGGATACAGTACTGTTAAGTCTTAACGCTTCCGGTTACTTAATTTTACGTTACTTGGTTTTATATCGTTGATTTCCTCCTCTATTGGTTAGTGAAGCCCATAAACTGCATGGGCGCTGGGGTTGACTCTAGCCGAGCCGGGGCACTACTGAATGCGCAGTAGTCACGCCTGTTAATAGAGAGTATTGCTAAATCCTCAGAAAAATACCCCCATAATTCTTTCATAACTTCTGAAAAGATTCTGTAACCCAGAGATAACGTGGCTTCGCGCCCCTCGTCACTACATAGATTGCAGTGACGAGGGGACTTATCTTCTAGTAAAATACCTATATCTACAAAAGGGTAAACTTCCCAGGATTCTTCGTTTACTGACTCGCCAGATACTGCTCTCTGATATCGGAGGGCTGGATGTCTAGCAGCGAGAAGCACTCGCCGAGAAAATTCGTAAGACCTGCTATAACTTACAGTAGTACTACCTTTATTTATCTGTTTTCATTGCGCATATCAATACCTAAAGTTAGGGATACTCAGAAAACAGATAAAATTTTGAGAAAGTGCAGCCTGGATCTACAGTTGTGAGAAAGCTATGACTCAAGTAACCTTTACCAGAGCAGGATACAATTTCAAGAAGCGTAACACCCTCCGAGAGAAATTTCTGGAGCGAATCGAAACACTTGACTCTCCCTGCGACGGTTTGAGAAACAATTAGCCAACAAATATGCCAAGGTAAAAGGGGGGAGGAAAGCATTATTCACTAATGTAGTTGATTTATAACCTCAACGACTCTGTCATAGAGGATTCTCTGTACGAGAGCGAGCCAATTCGCCATTTGCCGGACTGAGGCTCTCTGACAGCATCCCCGACGAGACCACCATTCTCAATTTTCGTCGCTTCACCAAGCGGTATAAATTCGGTAAGCGGTTATTTGAGTCGGCGCAGGAAAATCTGGAAGCGCAGGGTCTAAAGCTTCAGTGACGCAACCTTGTCGACGCCAGCATTATCGCTACACCTACACTTTGGCTTAAGCATAGAAGATTAAGACCTCAATACGCTCTAATCGTTGAACACGCCTTTCTAAAATCAAGCAACGATTACAAAATTTACAAATCAATCAAAGTTACCCTAATTGAATGGAGACCTAAAAAATGGAATATCAATGCACTTATTGCCGAAGGGTTGATTCGAATAAAAAAGTAAATGATCGAAATACTATTA
This sequence comes from Microbulbifer regidiadema (SeqCode), assembly GCF_052466995.1. Classification (NCBI taxonomy): domain Bacteria; kingdom Pseudomonadati; phylum Pseudomonadota; class Gammaproteobacteria; order Cellvibrionales; family Microbulbiferaceae; genus Microbulbifer; species Microbulbifer regidiadema (SeqCode). Next base: position 2,136,123 of record NZ_CP174297.1, read on the forward strand.
ATCGAGTCTATAACGATATTAAGGAGTGTATTATCACCGGACAAATACCTCCAGGTAATAGACTTAATATTGATATGTTAGCCGAGCAATTTCGTGTCAGCACCACCCCTGTTAGAGAAATATTAAATAGACTCTCAGCAGAAGATATAATTGTCATGGTCCCCAGAATGGGGTTTTTTATGAAAAACTTGATAGAGCCTGATATTCTTGACCTTTACGAACTCAACTATATATTACTTGAAAAATCAATCGAAATAATTTTAAACAGAAAAGTAAAGAATGAGGAATCTAGCCTTTCGTTTCGATCGATTACAAATACAGGTGTGCAACATGAAAATCTTTGCAATAACCATCTTATTAGATCATTCGAAAAACTGATGTTAGATTTGGCCCGACAATCCGGAAACAATCAAATCGAGCTAAATATAAATAACATCAATAACAGGTTACATTATATTCGTGTTTGTGAGTGTGGAACGCAAGATAATTACAGAGAGGATATTTCACTAATTTTAAGTCTGTATGGAGATGACAAGATCGAAGAACTGAGAGACTATTTAAGAACTTTTTACAAGAGCAGAATAGATTTTCTGCCAGGGACTTTAAGAGAAATATCTTACCAGCAGAAAAATGATAGAGAAACAGTGCCATCCCTTCCTTTAAACAATAATAATTACGAAACAAGAGAGGTTGTAAATTATTCTGTGTAAATGGCGGTTAATCACAGTGATGTTAGATCGCCGAACAGAATCACAAACTGGCTCATTGCCTCTTTCCAATCCCGTACCGGCATCGTTCACTTTTTCGATATCTGACGTGCTCCGGCACTTCTGTACACGTCAGTTAAGCCGCATCTCTCATCTCTCATCTCTGCCATTTCTGATTCACATTGGTTCGGGTTTTTGCAACATAAATACGAGTGCAGACGTTGGCTACTGGAAACACTCAACAACCGTCACATCGTACCAACAGGGTAGGTCTTCTTTCTTCCGGTGGGAAACTCGTATTTCACTTCGTTTCTTTGGCGGACCTACCCCTGCTCCAAAACCAAGCCAATCGCATCCAGCTTAAATTCTTTCGAACATTTCTTTCTTGTGATAATTTATTGGACTTTAGTTAAGGTCATTATTGCTTAACTGGGTTGTACAGATCTATTAGATCTATTAGATCTATCTCAATCTGGGCAGGCCAAAGCTCCCCATCACCGATTTGTCACCTTGACCTTAATGGATGCAGATCTTTTACTTATTGTGTAAGCTTTTCATTTTCTCGGGACTATCTCTCCATAAGCTGTTGCACTAGATTTACCTCCAAGAATCGGAAAGCCTTCGATTCAAATAGGAGCATCACATCAAAATGGATTTTTTAAATATCAATCACAGAAAATTGCTAATACGGCATGGATTTAGAGGAGTGACAAAAAAATTCTTCATCGGTATGGCCTCTAAAAAAGTTAGTGAATAGTCACTAAGTAACGCATCTTTCTCCCTTATGCATAGAGACATTCTATATAATCTATTGATATCATACTGATAAAAAAAATAATTCCTATTGTTATCACTCCAACCTTCGTCAAAACTTATTCCAATATATCTATCCAGATAGAATGAAAAGCTAAACTGATCTAAGGGAATGGATAACCCCATGCCACAAGCCTTGACATATGACTCCTTTAATGTCCACAGATCAAAAAACCGATTTATTCGCTGATCTTCCGGCAAGGAAAAAAGATTCCTTACTTCAAGTGACGAAAAATAATTTCTAGCAATATCCAATGGTGTGCTTTCTCTTAACTTCCATTCCAAATCAATACCGATATGTGCCCCCCTAGAAACTGCCAGCGCGATCATCCCTTTAGTATGAGACACATTAAAATTTAAAGGAATATCTAATCTATTTTCTATAGAAGGTTTACCATATTCGTTTTTGCAAAATCTCCAACTAGATGGATCAATAAAACTATTATAATGCGACAATGTACTGCGAACAAAGGCTCTAGTAATCAAATATTGGCGACGATGACTATCAAAATAAAATCTTTTTTGTCTGTATTTTTCTTCACTACTTAATATTGAAAAGTAATCTGAAATTATATTTTCATTACACATCTTTTCATCATAAACAAGCCAGACATGTATTTCATTTTCACCAATAATCATAAAATCATCTTATGTAGATTTAGATTTTTATTCATAAAATATTTTCTGTATCGAAAATTTATTCTTCAATAACTGCAACTTGCCTCATATCCAAGACAAATATTCAATCTCATATTAAGTGGAATATCTGACCTACCACTGCCCCTCAATGCTTAAACGAAGAGCTCTAGGTTCACCAGGAAAATAGCGATCACCACTAAAATCTGTGTAATCAGCACGTTCCGCATATTTGGCATTTGTTACGCTGGTCAATTGAGCCTGAACACTCCAATTACCAGTAATCACTAGAGAGGATCGAAGATTAATCAGATCATGCCCTTCATAAGAGCGCTTATTTTCCGGATCGGTATAATAGCTTCCCTGATTAAGCCACTCCAATTCAATACGACCGTGATCACTATATTCCCAACCCAAACGAGCAGAACCGAAAATCTTGGGAGCTGAACCAACATAGTTACCATCAATGGAAACAGCAGAATACATTTCATCACCGTGGTATTTATGTTCTGCATAGGTAGCGACTAATGCCAAGTCCACAACCTCAGCATAATCATAATTCAGCGACAACTCCAATCCTTTATGATGAGTTTCGCCATCGGTCACATTAAAAAAGCTTGAGTCACGGAATATGACATTCTGCTTTTCATCGTATAGAGAATGATTTCGTAAGCCAGTTTTTGCTGATGGCCCCGATAACCTAACTCAGCGCTTAGTAATTCTTCTGAGTCCAGATCGGCTACCAACTGCCCCCTCTGTAAGCGATAGAGCTCGGTAGCCTGGGGGGTACGAAAACCTTGAGAAAGGTTCAGGTAGACTTGCTGATTTTCACTTAATGTATAAAGCAGACCCAGTTTTGGCGATAAATTTGTAAAGCTATCACCGCTATCCCTAGGTCGACTATAGCGACAACTACCAAATGTACTCCCACCACATGGAATACCATCTTCATCGGTATGTCCATCCTGCATTCGATTACTGTAATCGTAATCCATGACTTCGTAGCGTAAACCTAACGTTACTGAGAGTATGTCTGTTAGCCGCCAGTCGGCATACATGTATGGTGAGATTGTGAGCGCATCCACTTGATAGTCGTAATGCTTAACCTTGTCTTGACTTTGCTTCAAAAAAGAATCAGTGTATTCAAAATCCAAGCCAAACGCTAACGCCACGCTATCTACCAAACTTACACGATAAACAGACTGCACACCGATACTCTTTTGGCCGTTCTTCTCCAAAGGATCACCTGGTAAAAAATGTTGCAAGAAATCCATATCGGTATAACGCAGGTAAGGAGTCACTGTCAGTCGAGTACCATTTCGCAATAGATAATTAACCTGAGTAGAGATTCGCAGGGATTGCGTGTCACGATAGGCTTCAGGGTTGCGGTTAGAGTCTCTCAAATCACTGTCCTTGTAAGACTCAAAACCCGTGATATAACCCGCCGTTTCCTGATTAAGGTTAGTTACTGCCAGGGCGGTTGTAACTTCCAGAGCATCATCATTATATTCATGGCGCAGGGTTAGCTTCTGTTGGTCAAAGCCGGAATCATCACGATAACCATCGTCATGTACCACCGATAGATCAGCACGAAAACCATGCTGATCTTGAGTCCGTGAGCCATATACTTTAAGGCGCGAATAACCGTGAGAACCCGTATCCAAACTGAATCCTCTGCCACCGTGAGCATCAACCAAGGGAGTTATTACATTAATCACCCCGTGCATGGCATTGGACCCAAACAAGGCTGAACCAGGACCACGCACAACTTCGATACGCTTGGCCATTTCTGTATGAGCATCAAACAACTCATTGATATTACAAAAACCTGCAGCACGAAGAGGAATACCATCCATCGCAGACAGCATGCTGCCACAAGCCCCCGCGCCGGTCAAAACCGGAGAGCGTAATGCTGGCAGATATTCCTGGCCATTACCCCGCGCTAGATTGGCACCGGGCACACGAGCCAGAGCCTCTTGAACATGCACATGCCCTACCAGCTGTAGGGCATTATTTTCAACTACAGCCACATTACCCGCTAATTCGCTAATTCGCTAATTCGCTAATTCGCTAATTGGTAACTGATCGCGCGTTGAAGTAACTACCACAGTCTCTAGGCCACTTTCAGCAGCATGCAAAAGACCAGCAGAAAACAGGACACTGAATAAAATAGCTTTGGAAAAAAAAGATACAACTGACTTCTTCTTTACCTTATTCACCATCGAACGTGCTATTTCATCGACGTAGTGGTTAATTCTCATAAATATAAAAATATATTTTTTGTTATTAATCCTTCGTTAAAGTAATCGAAGGCATTATATAGATAATTCCTTTATAAGGCCTTTCTATTCTTATTAGATATGGCCATAGACCGCGAACATAAACCTGTGGATACAGAAGGTGAATCTGCTTATCGATTAGAGCGCATTAGGCACCTTCCAATGCCAAATTGCGCTCAATCATTTCACTCTGACTATGATCGGAGGCAACAAGGGTATAAAAGGCGGGGACAGCAAATAGAGTAAACAAGGTTCCGAACAACATTCCCACTACAATAACGACTCCCAACGCAAACCGGCTTTCAGCTCCGGCGCCGCTAGCAGTTACTAGCGGCAAAAGACCAACAACCATGGCCGTTGTTGTCATTAATATTGGCCGCAATCTAACTGATGAGGCTTCGATAATCGATTCTTTTGGACTGAGCTTTTCGTTATTTTGTAATTGATTAGCAAACTCAACGATCAAAATTCCATGCTTGCTGATTAACCCTATCAAAGTGACTAATCCTATCTGCGTATATATGTTTATCGTTGTATAGCCGAAATAGATCGGGATAAGTGCGCCAAAAAGTGAAAGGGGCACACTCATCATAATAACAATTGGGTCTCGCAGGCTTTCAAACTGAACCGCTAGCGTCAGATAGATAACCAGTATTGCCAATGCAAACATTATCATGATTTCGTTACCTTCTTTTACGAACTGCCTGGAGTCTCCCAGCCAGTCATAACTAAAGCCATCTGGAAACGAGCTATCTGCGTATCGTTGTAAAAACCCCACTGCTTCCCCCATACTAACGCCTGGAGCAGGTATTGCGCCCAGAGTGGCAGAATTTAATTGGTTAAACTGGTAGAGCTTATTGGGTTCAGCGGTTTCCCTGATACTGATAACGCTTGATAGCGGAACCTGTACACCACTATCAGTATTTAGATAAAAGTCATCAAATGACGACGGCGTTAAACGGTATTTTTCGGCAACCTGTGGTATGACTTCATAGGTACGCCCACCAATATTTATCCGGTTTATGTAATTTTCATTGATATAAATCGCCAAAGTATCACTGATATTCTGCATTCGAATTCCAAGCTTATTGGCTTTGTCGCGATCAACATCAAGCAACATCACGGGCTTGTCTATGCTCAAATTACTATCCAATATCATGAACAGGCCACTGTTTATAGCTGCATCTTTTAATGCTTCGACGGTATCATGAATCGTCTGCTCCGATAACGAGCTACTGACAACCATTTGCACCGGCATACCACCCGTTGACGCAGGCAACGTAGGCAAAGGAAAAATAAAAACTTGCTGCCCCTCGATATCACTGACATCCATTTGCAACTGCTGCTGAATATCGCTTGCCTTACGTTCACGCCGCTCCCATGGAGTAAACGTCATGCCTCCAAATGCTTCATTCACATTCGGTCCATTGATAATAAATGTGCCGTTGGATTCGGGAACTTGCCTGAATTTCTCTTCAAGTCTTTTGGAAAACGATTCTGTGTAATCTATATTGACATGCTGTGGCCCTTTCATTGCAGTCAAAATCGTGGCCTGATCCTCTACTGGCGATAACTCATGTTGGGAGTTGCGATACATGTACACTGGTGCGACAGAGATCATAAAAGCAAGAATCAGAACAATAAAACGATAATGCAATACCTTTGTTAGTGCACTCCGATAACCGTTTTTCAAGCTGAAAAATTGTCGATCGACAAATTGCGCAAACCACGTTCTGGAGGTGAACGGTTTAAGCGTATATGACGCCATCATTGGGGAAAGGGTTAAAGCTACGATTCCGGAGACAAGTACAGCAGCCGCCAATGCAAAAGCAAACTCTCTGAAAAGACTTCCTGTAAGCCCTCCCAGGAATCCTATAGGCGCAAATACAGCCGCCAGGGTTATAGTCATCGCAATAACAGGTCGTACGATTTCTCTTGCTCCGAAAAGGGATGCCCTGATTGGTGACTCCCCCGCTTCTATATGCCTGAATACATTTTCCACAACAACAATAGAATCATCAACAACAAGCCCTATCGCCAACACCATAGCCAGCAGTGTTAAGAGATTTATACTAAAACCACATATCCACATCAAAAGAGCAGCGCCTACAATTGATAAAGGTATCGTAACCAGGGGTATCAGAATAGACCGAATAGAGCCCAAAAACAGATACATAACTAATACTACGATTGCAATTGCCTCAAGTAGCGTCTCGATCACCTGTTCGATAGATGCGGAGATAAATCGAGAAACATCAAAGGCTATTTCGGATGTAAGCCCCTGCGGGAAATCTTTCTCCATACTTTCCAACGTTGTCTTTACGTCTGCTATGACTTCCAGCGGGTTGCCGGTTGGGGAAGCGTTAACCGCTACGAATACAACGGGACGACCATTTTGCCTCGCTGACTGATCCAGGTTTTTTGCCCCGAACTCAACCGTTGCTATATCTTTTACACGCACCAAATTATTCCCGTCAGACTTGACGACCATCTCCCGAAAGTCATCCAAACTGTCAACGCTGGTATCGACATTAATATATGTAGTGATAAATTGGCTGGTTATTTTTCCCGAAGCGGCCTGCACATTATTCTGCCTTAAAACCTGGGCTACATCACTGGCCGAGAGCCCATAAGCAGCTATGCGAACAGGATCCAGCCATACACGCACAGACAAGGTTTGATCTCCTGCCAACCCCAAGCTGCCAATACCTTCAACGGAAGTAAGTCTTGGTAAAATAGAGCGTTCGATATAGTCGGTAATCTCCGGGGTGCTCATATCCTCCGAACCGAATCCAATGTACATGATAGATATCGCATTCCCCTTGGTTTTGATGATCACAGGGTCCGTTGCTTCTTTTGGAATACGGAATCGTACTTCATCTATCTTTGCCATAATTTCTGTCATTGACTGATGGGAATTAGCATTTAGTTTTAGACGTGCATTAATCGTGCTTCTTCCTTGTACGGTATCGGAGTGAATATATTCAACGTCAGAGGCTGATGCAATTGCCTGCGCAATCGGCGTGGTAACAAATCCTTGCATCATCTCAGCAGACGCTCCCGGGTAGTCGGTCGACACCGATATTGTTGTCGACTCCAAAGCCGGGTATTCACGTAAAGGGAGTTGTGTAGCGGCTATCACGCCGGCTACCAAAATCAGTATGTTGAAAACAAATGCGAGAATGGGGTATTTAATGAATTTGTCTGTAAATGCCATAACAAATATCTAATATCAAAGGTGGACTTTCAAGATGACTATCTACAGGAGTGAATGACATCAAGGTACTCTAAAACTATATTCATTTAGAGAGTATTCTATATATACAGAGAATCCTTAGATTAGCTACTAGATACCATGCAAACATGATAAGAAATAGAAGCGAAAACCAAGGGATTTATGTCTGTGTAATAACCATAGGTGTGGTTTTTGAATCACTTTTTACCACCACTGACGCACCATCCCGCAAACGGTTCTGACCAGAGACAACCACAACATCCCCTTGACCAAGTCCGCCTTGAATAACAACCTGTCCATTTTGACGCCGACCGATCTTCACCCCAACACGGACAACCGAATACTCACCCGTTTGATCTTGTTTGACCAGATAAACCGAATTACCGTAAGTCGTCACTTGTACTGCTGTTTCTGGCAAAAGCAGCACGTTAGACAGAGGATCCAGTAGCACCGACACATGACCAAACATACCAGGTCTTAATCGTCGTGTAGTTTCAGCTAGCTCTGCCTGAACGGATATCATGTGAGTATTCTGATCTATAATTGGTTCAACGGCTGCGATGGTCGCAAAAAATACCTGATCAGGAATAGCATCAACCCGAAACTCTACAGACTGGCCAATGTCAATTTTTTCAATCACGCGTTCAGCTAACGAAAAGTTTAAAAGGAACCGAGTGGTGTCCGTCATTGAGACAATAACAGTGCCAGACTTTAACAGTTCTCCCTTTTTAGTTTTCGCTATACCCATAGTCCCTGCAAATGGCGCTTTTATACGCTTTTTTTCAATCATCGCAAGCGTGTGGTCAATATTCGCCTGAGAACGTTCGAAGAGCATTTGCGCCTCATCAATGCGCGATTGCGATGACGCTAAACCTCCTAGCTTTTTAACCCGCTCCAACTCTTTTTTAAGGGAGCTTAACTCCGCACGGAAAAGCCTTAGGTTCGCCTGTTCTTCGGCATCATCAATCTGCAACAATACATGATCCGTTTTAACCTGCTGACCAGCCTGAAACGATAGTTCTCTAACCAGTCCAGTCACTTCAGAACTAATCTTTACCTGTCTAACAGCCTCTAGGACTCCAATGGCTGATAGCGAACGGGATAAACTTGTGGGCTCAACTGTTACCGTTGCCACAGGTATTGGTTGCAACCCTGCTGAAAATCTTTTGTCTCCCGACTTAACCATCGCGGGGCATAGCTTATATCCAATAGCAGCTAATGAAACAAAAGCAATAATAACAGTTAGAAATTTCATCATACTTGTTACCTTTTCTATGCTATTATGACTTATGTGAAAAGACACATGAACAGAGACTGATATAGCATTTTGAAAATCTTAAAATGGCTAATTATCAGGGAATATAAGGATATCAATACTTTCCATCAAAGATGCCTGCTGCCACTCATATATCTTAACGCCTGAAAAATCCAAGTCAATTACACCTATCTCTCTTATATCCGCATTTCTCAGGTCTGCGTTAACAACTGACAAACCATCATACAGACTAGGGGCAAACTCAGTGTTAGTGAGATCTGAACCCTCCAGATTTGCTCTTGAGAAATTAACTGCAATAAATTTGCTTTCCGATAGAGCACACTTTTCCAAATGAACACCTTCAAAATCAGAGTATCTAAAATTTGTCCTGGTCAGGCTTGCCGCAGAAACTAGTAATTTTCTACTGATCATATTTGAAAAGTTTGCCAAGTCGAACTCGCACCCCTAAGCCTGACACTCATCAAGTGTGATCTGGAAAAGATCCGCTCGAGAAAATTTGCTCATTGAGATATCACACCGAACAAACTTAGATCGTCTTAAATTTGTCAATCTGAAGTTGCAGCCATTTCCATGAGTCTTTTCGTAAAATATACACTCTCTAAAAACGGCATCTTCAATACTCGCGTTCTCAAAATTACAGTTAAACACCTTGCAACTTTCAAGGTGCAGACCATTCAAATTGGCATTGACAAAACTGGAGTTGGAAATTACACAGTTTTTAAAAGTAAGTTCCTGCTTATCCAGGTTTTTCCAATCCAAATCTGTAAGGCTTCTATCTTGAAAGAACCTTTCATCCGATGGTATTGATGGGAGCTTTTCAGCATCATTATTGTCGATATATTCTTCACTGCTTGAAGTCAGCTCACCTTTTTCATTTGAATCCTCTTGGTCCTTAGCATGTTTTTTGGATTTGCTCTTTATTGACCTTTCCAAATTTTTTAGCGAGCAAGTCAGTTCATCATATCCATCATCACTGATAGTCATTTAACCAGATCTCAAGGTTTCTACGCACATACGAGGTAAACTAACACAAATTAGTTTCTCTTATGAACACAATATATTCTGTTGCAGAAATCGCCTAACTGGGTTAGAAATCGTCCTTGTCATTGATTCCGTTAAAGACCCTTTTTACAAGCTCTTCAGAGCAAGGCTGTATAAAACTGGTATGATCATTTTATCAACCCTTGTAACCGACTGTCTGTAACCAACTATCCTCTGTCAACAATCCGCTTCAGGAGCCGTTGCAAACTTACAATATAGATTTTACAGACAGAGCTCCCCTGGCGCACTTCGTTATCGCCTAACCTAGGCCTATAGTGGTGATTTGACCGGCCTTTCAATGCACGGTAAAGGCTTCCCATCAACTGTGGGACATTCAAGCTTATAGGCTACAGAATCCCAAATTGATTTATTTTCGATACGCGTCGTTTTCGACTCAAACCGCCAAACTCCATCCGACGTTTTCCTGAATTCATTTTTATAGGAACCTATGACCCAGTGGTTTTTATCAGTATTTGGAATTGACCACAAAATCAATAGTGTCTCTTTACTGGTCGCTGTATCTCCGGAAATTTCGATTTTAGGATTTGTCGTAAAATGCTTGACGTAACTACCGTTAAACGAGTTTTTGAAGGTCTTAAAGAGTTCAGCCAGCCCCTCTCTGCCACTAAAGACCCGCCGCTCGTTTGCCCCCGCATGTAAAATCCACTCAGCATCCTCAGTGAACAAAAGATCTGCTATGGAAATCTCACTCGGCCTCATCCCTTTTGAATGCATAAACAATCGATCTATCAAAAGCAGATAGTCAGTTTGAAGATCCATAATGGAGCGATAAGCCTCCATATCTTCGATAACCGCTTTATGTTTTGCTTCATCATGTGAACATCCATTTAGCAAAGATGCGATAAAGATCACTGCAGACAGCATTCCTAACAACCTAAACATATAAATACCCTTTCACGTTCAGTCTTCCAGAAACCAATATTCGTATTCTCAACTAAATGGCCAATCGCGATACCAGTTTTTCCAATGTTTCATTATTCCTGCCAAAGGGGTTTATCGCATAATCATGCTGACAGCCATTACCGAAACCATGCTTCAAAAAGGTTGAAAGGGTAGCTGTTGGGCTTAAATCCACAAATGTATAATCTTCCTTTGGATTAAAGGCGTTTTCTATCAGCTTATTGAAGTTCGTTTCATTCCTGACAACATTCCAAAGATAACTTGCAAATGATTCCATCACATCAGAGTTCAATTTTTTTGTACACGCTGTCGAATAAACAGGCATAATGGGATGACTGACGCAAATCCCTGATGCATAAGCCAAAAATTCATCTCTAATTGAATCGATGGCATCGGAGTGAAATCCATACCGCACAGGCAGCCTCACTGATGCAATCTCCTCACGGTTTAAATTCAGTTTTATATCTCTCAGCTCGTCATCCAGACCACTCACAAAGAAACTATTGGAAAAGTTGACACCACCAAGAGTCGCGTTCAAAAAAATGTCACTACGTCGCCTAAATATGTCTGCGGAATCCAGTACACTCAATACCCCCCCTTCACGGCAATGACTTTGCAACAACCTGGCCTGGGTCAAAACCAAATTCAAACCGTCATCAAGTGAGATGGCCCCTGAAATAGTAGCTGCAATATACTCTCCCAGGCTATATCCAAGAACACCGAAGGGCTCAACACCTTTATCAAGAAGTGTTTGAGTCAGGCTATAGCCAATAGCGAATAACGCTGGGTGAGAATAGATAATATTATCGAATTCACCCCCGTGTTTTGACTGTGGGTAGATAATATCTACCAGAGAGATCCCTAGATCATGATAGAGTTTATCGCTACAAAGCAGCATATTTTTTCTAAAGACTTCGTTTGTATCAAATAACTCCTTCCCCATGTGATAATACTGCGAACCCTGACCACCATACATAAAAATAATTTTAGGGTTATTGCCCTTACCCGATGCAGTTGACACGCGACTCTTGTCGTTACCAACCCCTGCTACCTCTGTGCTTCCGACATCTTCACTTTCAATTTCCAGGGGAGCATCCACTATTCTTTTGGACAGTTTAGTGAGTACATCACCGGGCCCCAACTCTTCAAAGTCAGTATATCCACGCGCAATTAACCAGGATATGGACTCATACCACTTGACCGGATGAGAGATCTGAAGACTCATATACTTCTTGTAACCATCACTAGGATAAGGGCGCGCCGTATAGTTCGATATTACAGTTATCTTCAAGGGTAACAAATCAAAACCTGATAGAAAAACTTCAAATTCCTTTTGAGCATCATCCATATAACGAGAGTGAAAGGCAGTCCGTACATTTAGAGGAACAACCTGAGCACCGGCATCTTCAAATACAGTTTCGACTTCCGTTGAAAATACATCATCGTACAAGCCTGAAATTATGCACTGAAACTTGGAATTGATATTGGCGACTTCAATATTGCCAAATGAAAGTCCGGCCAGTATTTCCTTAACTCTTTGCTGGTCAACATTAACAATGGCTGCCATTCCACCACTTCCGGCCCGCCCCATCAACTCCCCTCTTTTTTGAACAAGTTTCAGACCGGTAATAAAGTCAAACGCTCCGGCTGAAAATAAAGCGCAGTACTCTCCAAGACTATGCCCTGCTACATACTCAGGATACATTCCGCCATTTTTCACTCTATCCAGATAGCTCAACACGGTGACTGTGTAGAGTGCTGGCTGTGTATATTCCGTCTTATTCAGTACACGGTCCGGGTCACTCAGACAAAGCTCCTTTATCGAGTATCCCAACTGTTCATCTGCTTGCTCAACCAGCTCCGGATATTTGTCAAAAAGATCTTTACCCATACCTCTGTGCTGTGATCCTTGTCCGGGAAATACATATACTGGCTTCATAGGTTTAAAATCCATCGATTAATCATCTCGAAATCGTAAAGTTGACTATCACTGACAAAAAATAAAATACTTACACCAGACCGTAAGAATGCTCGGGTTCAAAAATTGCTTTAATATAGCCTGGCATAGAAACGTTATCCAAATCAGAGATGAGGTAAACTGAATTCTTGCCTTCTAGCGGCTCCAGGTTCTTATCAAGAAACTCCTTGATAGCAATATTCCTATCGGTATTAATATAGCGAACATGTATTTCTTTTAGATTTTTAATCTTCGCTTCTTCAGCCAACGTTGCGATGATGGCGCTCTCCACTCCCCTTGCCATCACTCTGCAACTCATAACGAAGTCGATTATTTCCATGACTTCTCCCGCCATTTTATAAATAACAACAGCAATAATTCCGTAGTCACCAAACTTGTCTGAGCACCTGTAATTCAACACAGAGTGCTTATCCAGATTTTCATGAAATTCAATTTCCGTATATCTTTTACCTGATAAATTAAATTGATTGGTTTTGTTCAAGAGCTGTAAGCATCTCTCCCTGCTCTCATCTGACAGCGGTTCGCCTCTTAATTCAAGCGACAGACCTTTAAGCCAGGTATCCCTGTCGATAGTAGCAGTTGCAAAATCAGACTGGCGTTTGGCTTCCACTCGATACATTTCCGTTCTCTTCTTATCCTCATCAGTTTCGAACAACCGGTCGAAGCAGCGAAGCTCCTTTAGAATTCTCTTATAAAAATACGGTTGGTCAGGCATTTCCGGCACGAGGACACCTTTTAACGTATTACTCACATCGGATCTCTCGTACGCACTATCGTCCAGAAATACCACAGACTGTAACCCAATATTGATATCGCCGACGATGTTGGAAATGTTGGATGATTTGGGTTCCCAGTTAATTCTCTTTGCAACGAAATCTGACTCTCTTAGCACCATATCCGGGTGTTTACTGATGCAATCCAATGCGACAGATTCATAATTTTTACTGCAAATAGCCAGTTGACACCCAGAATTACTCAAGTTTTTCAGTTCTTCCTGAAAATCTACAAATGACTCTCCCACGCTATCATGGCCACCTAACCTGATACCACTTATCCCATCATCACCTATCACACCGCCCCACAAGGTATTATCGAGATCAAGAACTATGAGTTTCTTTTGCTGACCTTTTAAACAATCTATAGCGGCCCCGATTTCAGAAGTCGCCACATTAAGGAAATCAACAGAAAAAGGGCATTTTGTCGCATAGTAGAGCTTTTCATCCAATCCATAACCACCCACCTTTTCCTTGATATGCTTGAAGTCAACAATCAAAACCTGGTTGTCTTCCAAATACCGTTCAGCTGTTTTCAACCTTATGCGATCAATGAGATAGCTTGCTCCGTGTTTACAGTAGTTTGCACTCCCATCTCCCCTGTAGTTAAAATAGTCGTCCCAATTAACAAAAATGACATTTTTGTATTTGTTTTTAATATTGTCGATATACGAGAGAAATTTGTTTACCTCGTCTTCAATTGAGTCAAGCGTTATAGTGCACTCACTCTTACGATTGCGGTAGGTTGGAAATATATTAAGATCTAACCATATCAATAGAATGTCTGCGTTGAATGTGCTGAAAAACAGTTCTTCATATACATTATTGTATAGCGAGGGTGTCACGTCTTCTGCGATGGAGTCTCGCTTGAGAAAGCGAGAAAAAATATCCATATTGTAATTTGAGACTATTTTCCAGACAGTCGTAGAATTCTTCTTCATTTTCTTTCCGCTAATTCAGCAACATCTGCCAATCTAATATTTTTTGTAGGCAACGACATAAGCCGCTTTGAAAAATCCGCAATTCCGGAAATTTCTTCGACCTTGATAAGGAACATTGCAGCAGTGAGCGAGTCAATATCTGGACTTTCTCCTAAAAGAACCGTTTCATTATGAATTTCTACAATATTTAAGCCCTGAATCTCCAACACTTCGTTGAGAGCATCAATATATGTCATGTCTTTTTCCATAATTTGTACTCTTAGAAAACAATGTACTGACGGCTAATATCACTTACGACGAAAGAGAAGCAACTGAATACGCTGATCCCGTGACAGTAAAGCAACCATCTCACCAAATCTGCGCACTTTTAATAGACCAATCATCAATTGGGAACCCAACGAAATACGAAAGTTTATTCCTTAACGATTAAGTAGTCTTCGATGACAAGGGCATCAAGGCCTGTTGTGTAGAAAACTGCAATAGCATCCTCAACACTGTCAATGATGGGCTTTCCCATCACGTTAAAACTTGTATTTAACACCAAAGGCACACCCGTCAAGTCATAATAGGAACTAATCAACGAATGGTAACGCTCGTTCCACTCGCGCTTAACCGTTTGCAGACGCCCACTTCCATTGGCATGAACCACGCCAGGTACTTTTTCCTGTACGGCCTCCTTAAACATAAGCGTGCGATCCATATAAGGCGACTCTTGGTAATCAATAAAGTATTCTTCGCCGTGTTCATGCAGAATTGAAGGTGCAAGAGGCCTGAATTCTTCACGAAATTTCACCCGGCTGTTAATTTCATCCTTAATCCCTGGAGAACGTGCGTCTGCTAAAATCGAGCGGTTACCCAGAGCTCGCGGTCCGAATTCCGCCCTCCCTTGCACCCAACCAATTATTTTGCCGTCAGCTAACAATTTTGCCGCCTGTTGACAAATATCCTCCGGACAATGTTTAAGCGTTGGAATGCAGCCAAATTTTACAATGTTATCCAATGTGCCTGTGGACATATCAGAACCCAGGTAAGGGCTTTGAACATTAAGTTCAGGGCGTTCTTCCGGGTTATCTTGGTAATAAGCAAGAAGGGCTGCACCAAGAGAGTTACCATTATCTGCAGGCGCATTAAACACGTAAAGATTTTCAAAATTGGTATTACTTACAATGAGCCCGTTGGTACTCGAATTCAGCGCACACCCGCCACCAAACACCAAATTTTCCGCGCCCGTCAGATCATGCAAGTTATTAAGCAACTCCAGTGTCTTTTCTGTAAAGACCTGCTGTCCGGTAGCCGCAATATTCTCAACCGGAACAGGAAGCTCGTCCCCGTTTACTCTGCATCGGTCGCATTCGGCCTTAAACTGTTTCAGTTTTTCTTCATCCGTATCATGCAGGCTCAGTCCATCTACCGTAATTGTAGAACTCAGCATTGCATGTAGATTTTCGTCGACAACACCATAAGGCGCCAACCCCATAACCTTCCACTCTTCACCCTCCAGGCTGTCAAAACCGCAGATATCACACAGATACATGTAAAACACACCAAGGCTTGCGTAATTTCCCGCTGCACATATATCTTGTTCAATACGAATTATTTTCTGGTCCTTATATTCATAGAAATCAATGCTGTTATCCTCTCCGCTACCATCAAGGATTGCACACACAGCATCCTTATGAGGGCTTGAATAGCACGCTGCCGCAGCGTGGGCCAGATGATGATCATACTCCCTGAGAGAAACAGCGATACTGTTACAACCGGTTCCCGCCCAGGAAGCGATACCAGCAGTGCCGGAGTATATTCCGGCAATCAAATTTCTTAAGGCGGAATACACAGAAAAATTGTGATAACGCTCTGACTCCTTCAGGCTACTGCCGAAGACATCACCTACATTTTTTTTCAAAAATTCAGAGAAGTACTCTGCGGTCCCCTCCCTCCAAGAGTTAGCAATAACCAACTCTGTACAGTCACTGCAGTATTTCTTAAACAACCGTTTCACCCGGCCATATTGATCCGATGGGCATCCCCACGCCCTTTTATTTTGAAGATATCTCTCGGTATCCTCAGCAAAAACAATATTTCCATTACCATCTACAATCGAAATAGATCCATCATGTGCGCCATTTGCTAATCCAATGTAATATTTTCCCATATAAAAAGCCTATCAAAGCATTTGCTTGAATAAAATATGATATGTGCGCAAATATAAAATAATCCGAAGAATTTTTTTCTGTGGATACAGCTTACTGCTTGCAGAAATCAGCGATTTTAACAGCACAAAAAGCTCCGTAACGCTTCAATATTTGCCGCGAAATTTGCCTATCTCGTGGTCAGAATTCTATTACAGAATTTTCTTGTGACCACCAATATATTAAGGATATATTTTTAATATATTGAGATTAAAAAACTATCACGACACTTAAAAAGTGTAGATTATTGATAATTTCAACTATTTAATTAAAGCTTGGTAAGCTACCACCCCTGGCGGTGAGACACGCATAGGCTCTGCCGTTCCGGCGTGCGCTATGGTAGATGACCCCCTCCATTAACGAACCGCGATATTCAAAATGAAGGAGGTCATCATGATGATGATTGGCAAAGCCAAGCTCATGTTAGATATTACTGTAAGTACCATATAGTTTGGGTGCCAAAGTACAGGAAACACTCACTCTACGAGAGTTTAAGGCGGGATATTGGCAAGATTATGAAAGATTTATGCCGAAGGCAGGGGATTGATTTGGTAGAGGGACACGCAATTCCAGATCACATACACCTTTGCCAGAGTATTCCGCCAAAATTTAGCGTAGCGAATACAATAGGTTTTTGAAAGGTAAATCGGCGATCAAAATCCATCGAGCTTATCTGGGAAGGAAGCAGAATTCCACGGGCTTCCACTTCTAGGCTAGGGGTTATTGTGTTAGCACTGTAGGTTTGGAAGAGCGGGTAATAAGAGAATATATTCGTAGCCAAGAAGTTGAGGAGAAAAGGCAGGAAGAACTCCTGCTATGACCACAGCCCCCTCTGGGGGTTTTCATCAAACCACCCGCTATGCGGGTGGTACATGATTTCTCAAAAAACACCGCAAATAACAATCACGCTCATAAACTTGACGACAATAACACTACATTATCAAAACCATACCAATTTTATATTAAGAATATATTTATAATATATTCATTGCTATAAGCTTACAACCTACGTAGCATGCCTAATCTGAATAGGTGGTCACGACATGTCCATCAAATTTCCATTTCATAGTTCTTCGGGCACAGGTTTGAATTCGACAACAATCACAACGATATATTACCTCTACAACAATACCGCCCATCGTCCTGACTAATTTGAGTTCAGCTAAATGATGAAAAGCAGAAGTATCACCAAGCATACTGACGGTGCAGCTATTTTTAAAATATTCCACCTTTCCACCTTATCGACTCTGTTTGCTTCAACCCTGATTTCCAGCTCTCATCTCTTTGCGGATGCGAATACACATCAATCTGATAATGCTTTTCCAATCTATACGATCGAACAAGCCGGACAGGGAAAAATCATCTACACGAAAAACTGCGCTACATGTCACGGTAATAACCTGAACGACGGAGGTTTCGCCACACCTATTACCGGCGACGCCTTCTACAGTGTATGGGGCGGACGATCTGCTAACGATTTATTGCAGTACATCAGAAAAAATATGCCTAAGGGTTTACCAGGATCACTTAGTGATAAACAGTATGTTGACGTTTTAAGCTACATGTTCCAGGTAACCGGACTCCCTTCAGGGAATGAGGAACTGAGAGCAGACATCAAACAACTATCCGCCATTACGCTCCCGCTCCCGTCCAGCGGACCAACTGTAAATAATGCCATTTACATTCCGCCTGCCCCCAACCCGCGCGACAACCCTTTGGATAGAATTACGCCTGTTACTGATGAGATGCTGATTGCCCCTCCGGATGCCGACTGGTTGATGTGGCGGCGAACTTACGACGCACATGGATACAGCCCACTTAAACAAATCACCACAGCCAACGTGAATGACCTCAAGGTGGTATGGAGCTGGAATATGCCAGAGGGACGCAATGTATCCACCCCGCTGGTACACGACGGTGTCATGTTTATGTATGGATTTGGCAGCCTTCTCTATGCCTTCAATGCCCAAACCGGCGACTTACTTTGGCGCTATGAACCAGAACCGAAATTCGACTCTCCCCGCGATCTCGGTCCGCGCGCAATATCCATTTATAAAAATACTGTGATCCTGACTACCGACAATGGGAATGTTTCGGCACTTGATGTTAAAACAGGTGAAGTTGTCTGGGATACCCCCATACTTAATTCAAACACTACTATATTTTCCAGTGGATCACTGGTCGCCGACGGTAAAGTGGTGCTTGGTACAACAACAAATAGAAATCCAGGCAAAAACTTCGTCGTCGCACTTGATGCCGATACCGGCGAAGAGAAGTGGCGCTTCTACACAATTGAAAAACCTGGTGGCAATTCCGATACCTGGAATGGAATTAGCGCGGATAAACGCCAGGGAGCAGGTATCTACGTTCCCGGCAGCTATGATCCCGAGTCAAAACTGGTCTATTTCGGCACCGCAAATACCTACGAACCACAACTATTAAGTGATTTGAAAGACAACGATTCCAATAATGACGGGCTCTATACCAACTCAACTCTGGCACTCGATATCAATACAGGAAAATTGGCCTGGCATTTTCAACATCTAGCAAACGACCAATGGAACTATGACTGGGCATTTGAACGAACCATTTCAACCTCTTCAAACAACGGCACCACACACAAATCGATCATAACCGGCGGTAAACAAGCTATATTTGATAGTTTGCATGCAACAAAGGGCTCCTATCTATTTTCTCTGGATTTGGGGTTGCAAAATATGGTGAAGGCAATTAATCCAATATCCGGGAAGAAGGAGATCGCACCCGAGGCCTATCCCACTGCGGGAGAAACACGCTTAGTGTGTCCTGATGCTATAGGAGCCAGAACCTGGCGCCCCACTGCACTCAACCCAGACACAAAAATATTGTACATTCCGTACAGGGAAGCCTGTATGAAGATACGCAATCTATCCCCCGGCGATATACCCCACGGAAACTTTGGTCAAAATGTAATTCCCAGGCCGGATAGTGATGGAAATTTCGGTGGACTGAGCGCTTATGACTTGACGGCCCGAAAAAATCTATGGACTCATCGATATCGAACTGTTCCGAGTACAGGTGTTCTGGCTACTGCAGGGAGGCTTTTATTTTACGGCTCTCGAGACCGCGTATTTTCTGCTCATGACAGCGCTAACGGTGATGAACTTTGGCGAGTACGTCTAAATAGCGTTCCAAATGGTACACCGATCAGCTTCATGATTGAAGACAGACAATATATCGCAGTTACCACCGGTGAGTTTGGTCCAGCGTACCCCTTTGGTTTTGCAGAGAATGATAAAAATCCTAGAACAGCTTTAAGTACCATTTGGGTCTTTGAATTAAGTAGTGCTATTCACTGATACAAATATTGAAGATTGCTTTTTTTCACATTTGCACCCTGTGCCGCACCGAGAAAATAAACTGTGAAGTTATACAACATTATGTAATAGAAGTAGGTTGACGAGAAGAGTTCACATCAACCTTCGCATTGCTACCTAACGATAAGATTATGACTCTACGGATTCTCTGTTGATAAAATCTGATATATTTTGAAAATAATCATCAACAGCATTGAAAAGCCCATAATGATCTATGCTTGCCAGCTCCCTGTATTCAACATTTTGTAGATCTCTTGCAACATCTCTTGCACTATCGATGCTCACCATTTTATCTTCAAGCCCTGACATCATCAGAACCTTACAGTCGATAGCAAAATCCTCACCGGAAATAGGCTCTTTTGTAATCTCATTAACAATTTTTGCGTAGTTATATAGACTGTTTATGGTACGGTAAGGCTGTTCAACATATCCTTTTAACTCTGCACTACGATAATTACAGATACCGCTAGTAGAGTTATCTGCATCCGACATACCACCGCTATCTGACTTGTTGAACACAGAGAAATAGCTTTCGGCATTTGCCTTGCTTTTTGCGATATGAGACATCACCCGCCAATGGCTTTTTTCATAAACAGCCGGTTTATCCCCGTAAATATACTCACCATTAAACAGAGACAGAGCTTCAACCCTATTGCCGTGCAAACAGGCAAATTTCATCGCGATTCTCGCGCCATTGCACCATCCTAGAATCTGACATTTTTCAATGGCATAGTAATCGAGAATCTCTTCAATATCCTTCGCCAAGCGCTGAAGACTTACATCAATATTATCATTAAAGTCATGCCCCGAACTCAATGTCCGGGTATCCCACGTAATCAGGGAGTAATCATCCGAAAGCTTTCGGGCTAATGGAAGAAGTATATCATTTGATACACCAACAGCATTACAACAAATAAGTGTTGGTTTTCTAAAGTCCCCCAATGTATAAACACTGATGACAACATCATCACTGGTCATAATACTTTCTTTGGCAAATCCAACCAACTGCTGTTTAACCGCTGTATCCGTCACCGGCATTGTACCTCCTCACTTTAAAAGTTATTTTAATCACCAAAAGCCTATTTATATTTCAATCCATAGCAGTTAAGAAGTTCTAACGCATTGCTGACATCAAATCTGGCATTTTTGATTTTGTTTTCATTAGGATTGATATTGAAACCACTTGTCTCCAGAAAATTACATTCCCTCAGGTCACAGTTGATAATCTGACCAGCATCAAACCTGGAATTAGAGAAACTCGACTTTCTTAGATCACAATTTTCAAACAAGCTGTCATTAATTTTGCAGTTCTCAAATTTTGTTTTGGGCAGGCTCATATCGGTAAATGAACACGATAGTAAAACAGTGTCGAAAATGCTAAACGAAACAGCAAAGTCGCTTAAAACACTGAATTTTGCCCCTACGAACTTGCACTCCTTAAATGACACATCGAAAAACCTGGCATTGTCAAATTTTGGCAATACAATACTGCAGGATATAAACTCACATTTTTCGAACAGGCAACCCGAAAAATCAACAGCATCAAAGCTACAATTTCTAAAAGAGCAGTTGTAATATTCCCCTGCATATAATGACGCCTTTTCAAGCTTCACATCTTCGACAACCTGATCCTGACACTCGCTTAATTCGTTAATTTTTTTTTCCATAGCTGTATCAAACCCATTTAAGTTTTTACTTCCCATTTTCACATTCGGATCTAACTACCGAATAACACCTTTATCCGCTCTCCCACTTCGGGCAGATGAAATGTCTTATCATGCATTGCAACTTCCTTTTCAATAACACTCTGCAATTTACTTCGAACCTCCTCAACCATATGCGCCTTCAAGGTCACCAAGGAAACCCGAGGCTTTTCCGCTAATGACCTCGCCAGCTCCACCGCATGCTCCAAAACACCATCCTTTGGTAACACAGAAAACGGTACGCCTCTTTTTTTCAACTCATAGCCACGATAGTGATTAGCTGTTGTAAGCATTTCCTGAGCCAAACTCAGGCCTAACTTTTCCTTCAAGATATAGGTGGAACCGAATCCCGGGGTAAAACCGTATTTCATGAAATTTGTTGTGTAAACACTTTCCCGACTAAGTATCACGATATCGGAAAACAGGCCCATCACAAAACCTCCCCCTATACCGTGTCCCTGCATAGCAGCAATAACAGGTATTTCACAACGTAACGGCAAGTCATACAACGCCATATCGGTAAATTTTCCATTGCCCTCGTGCAACGAAAGCAAGCCGTCTTTTGTTCCGCCTGCGGCGAAATAACTGTCATAGCCTGTCAATATGACCACTTTATAACAACCGTTTTGTTGAACAGCTTCAAACGCGCGCTGTAACCCGAGTTCCAGGTCTTTGGAAAACGTGTTCTTGTTAACCCTGTCTTGCATGGTTATCTTGACAATATCTGTATCAATATCCTCGAGTATGACAGCCCCATTCTCCTGATAGACGTTATTAATTGCCATTACCAACTGCCTCCCAGGGAAATACCCCTTCTGATACATAACGGGAAATAGCGTTGATATTGTCCTGATCTTCAAATACCTCTAAATTGGTTCTCAGTGCCACTATCTTCGCCTCTTCGGCAATTGGATTTAAGCTGTTCATATATTTTTTATACCGGGTAATTGACTTCTTCGACAGACATTTAAGACGCATCAAATGTCTACGTAATAAAAGTTGGCTGTTGCTGTCATATGCGTCAACCAATCCGAATGAAAACGCCTTTTCCACCGCCATCGGCTGAGTCATAAGCGTAAAATAGTTGGCGTTCTGAAAACCGATCCGGCGAACCAAAAAGGGCATAACACAAGCAGGTATCAGTCCAAACAACAGCTCGGAAAGGCTAAACTGTGCTGACTCATCTGTCAGTACAATATCGCTGGCAGCTAAAAAACCAATACCTCCTGCATTGGCTTTTCCCTTTACATGGGAAATGGTGATAAACGGCCCTGTTACCATCCGATACCATAGATCATAGAGTTTCTCAGGGCTATGCCCGAGACCATCACCAGCGTCTCCGCTTTCCCTTTGATTTTCCACCATCGACGAAAAATCAGCCCCAAAGCAGAATACTTCCGGTAAACCTTCTAATACGACAAGGGTTGTATTGGAGACTGTCAATTCAGAAAAGATCTGCGCTAACTCATCAACCAATTCGTTGTTAATTGTATTGTTGGCTTCTGGCCTGTGGATTTGTACGAAACAGGTGTTATCTCTGTGCTCAATCTTAAGCGTATTAAAGTTTATATTCCCCATACGTACTCCCGATGAAACTCCTTAATCTCCTTTAACAGCAGGCGTTTCTTCCCTTTTATCGCTGCTTTGGCACCCGGAATAATATCGAAGTCAAGCTCTACGTTTCTCGTTCCGAACTTTACACTGATGTTATTTTTCAGCAACTTGTCGTATTCTGCCAAAGTCAGTGTATATCGATCATTGAGATGATGCTCAATCTTCATTTTCCTCAGGTGACTGGCGCCTGCCGGGGTGACCGTACCGCTATAAAATTCGGAGCAGCATCCAGAGCCGTAGGAGAAGCAACCCACACGCCTTGGCACATCAAAGTTTCCATTATATATTGTGCTAGCCAATGAAAGAAACACCGTGGCCCCCATCGCATTACCGATACGCTGACAATACTGAATACCGGGCCAAACTCGATTTTTGAAATCCTCCTCAAGCTCCTTTACACTAACTTTTGCCATTTTCCGTATCATAGTCCTGTGCGCGCCCTTTACCATACCTCCGAACGGCGTATGAAATGCCAGAAACTGAAAAGTATCACGGTAATCCGCATTCACAACACGCTTCTTATACTCCATAAATGCATTTTCAAAACAATCCAGGTATGAAAGCAGAGAGAGATCCGAGTCACCGGCCTCACTGTCAGGTACCGGACGACAGGTATCCATGACTTCGTAGCCATAAAAACCATTTGCTCCAACATCCACTTGATAGATAACCGGTTTCTCACTTACCAGTAACGCTACTGCTCCCGCGCCGGCGCTGAGTTCGGCATAAGCCCAATCTTCCGTCAGGGCATCCCCTCCCTCGGCAACGGTAAAACGGGAAATGTCGGTTGCTATTATCAGAGCCTTGGCTCCCGGAGAAGTTTGCGACAAAATAAAATTTACGGCCATCTGAAAGCCTGCCGTACCGGAATAACATGCTTGCTTAATTTCCATCAGCCGGCAATTTCTGTTCAGGCCCAAATAGTCATGGATATAAGTACTGAGAGACTTGCCGAAATCCACACCGGATTCGGTACAGCTAATTACCAGTTCGATACGTTTTTTTTCCTCTTCGCTCAAATTCTCAACAATCGGGAAGGCAGCGTTAACAGCATAGGTAACAGGGTCCTCATAAGGCAACGCCACTGCCTTTTCCTTCATCATCAGATTTTCCAATCGAGCGGTATCCAACCGCCGATGATTTGCGAGATCCGTAACATCCACAGATGCGGAACCGCCGAAAATGTTCATTGCCTCAATTCCAACGTTTACCATAGAAAAACCTACCTTTAATTCGTTTCAGAGTTACGTAAACACAGCGCAGTGTTAATTCCACCAAACCCCATACTCATACATAAACTGGTCTGAATATCGGACTCTTCTGCTTCATTTCCTACCCAAGCAAAATTGTTATCTATCGGGTTTTCCAGATTTCTTGTGGGGTGGAGAATGCCTTCCCGCATCTGTAACAACGTTGCAGTTATTTCTACCGCACCCGCTGCAGTCAACCCATGGCCGGTAATCGATTTTGTCGTATTGATCGCCGCATGGGATAAACCACATTCGGTCAGTGCCTGCAGTTCAATCTCATCGCCCACCACTGACCCAGTGCCGTGCGGGTTAACATAATCAACCTGCTCCGCCACAATCTTCGCCTCGCGCAGAGCCTGCCGGATAACTGTTATCTCGCCATTGAGTGACGGATTTGGCTGTCGGTTTGCATCCATATAGACACCTTTCCCTACCACTTTCGCATAAGGGCGGAGTGATGCATTGGGACGTGTTTCGGCCCTTTCTATCACTAATGCAGCACAATTCTCTCCATATATGAAACCGTCATGTTGCCGGTCAAACGGACGACATGCCAACTCAGGCGAGGACAAATACCTGTCCGACCCCATCGCACCCAAGCCCCTTAACCCATGGCATTCCCAATAGGAGATATCCATCATGGCACCCAGTGCAATACAGATATCCACCCGGCCGGATTCGACAGCTTCAACAGCATTAATAACCGCCAGTTGACCGCTGGCCGATGCCCCACCCAAGGTATACGCAAACCCTTGAATACCAAAAGCTGCACTGCACAAACCACATAGGTCTGTGTCAAGAAAAGACAAACCATAAGCAGGGGACAGGAACTGTGACTTTTTCCGGTACTTCTCTTGCGTGATCAGCAACTCACGCTGCTGCACGTTGTTTCCGCCAACAATAAGACCGGTACGCGCGGGATCAACCTCATCCAGACACGCTTCCCCCCAAGCTTCATATAGTGTTGTTAAAGCGATTTGGGCCGAAAGTGATGCGGTACGAAGCTGGCTCTTTGCAATGACATCGGCACAGCTGAAATTCGTAATCTCGGCGCCAATAAATTGCGTATTTCCATCCTGTCGCCCCGGACGCTGCATAAAATCAAATCGGTGCTCGCCAGCCACGAGTGCGCGCATAAATGCCTCTTTTCCCTGACCGATAGCGCTCGTGACGCCCAGGCCTGTAATTACGACATCAGGCATTTTGCATTTTGTCCAGGAACAGCTCAGCCAACTCACCAATATTTTCCGGCCCGACCGTTTCCACACGCGGAATTTTTAAGTTAAGGCGCTCCAATGCCATCATAACGATCTCCGCTCTATCCATAGAGTTAGCGCCCAAGGACTCCAAACTGTCGCTGGGTTGAAACTGATGGTCCTCCAGCTCAGGTAACACTTCACAGGTAAGTTCCACAACCATTGCGTATATATCATTGCTATCCATTGATTAGTATTCCTATTTTGATTATTTAAATTTCGTGATTTAACTATATTGTATCCAATGTCACTTTATCCCTGGCTTCTTCAGCTTGTGGCTGCTCTTTTGAGTAAAGTGAGTGACAATAGTCGGCAATAGTTCGGGCGACCTTTGGCTCCCTAAGTAGGGTGAGGTGGTTAGCCGTATCCAGGTCAATCAGATTGAAATTGGGGCATTCCTTTTCCCACTCCTTCCAGGCATGCTCAGGATCTATAGAGAAGCCATGCCCTTCAAAGGTGAAATAAGGTTCCATCTCTCCCCAGAACACACCATTTTTGTTGCGGAAATAGTGGCAACTGACAGTTGATCTATCCAATAGGGGTTGAATGGTGAAACGATTGGCTTCATAGGCTAGCTGAACCTTATAGCTTTTCTCAATCGAATTTCGGATCTGTGAATCCGATTTTTTTAGTCCACGTTTTTTTGCCAGCTTTATCAGTTTTTCCAGGAACTGCTCATCACCCAATGTTGTACTTACTTCGTTACCCCGGATTAATATATCTGTGGACGATTTACCTTTGGGAACACAGCCCTCCAAGGCGATGTTCACAGCCTGTAACATCGCTGTTTTCACTTCAACGCTAGTCCGTTTGATAACAGTCGAATCCATTGTATCGAGCATAACTATGGAGTTGACCTCATGACCAAACTCCTGCAGTTGCCGCGTCGCCTCGTAAGCTATCATCCCTCCAAGTGAATACCCCCCTAAATCATACGGCCCTTCAGGCTGGATAGACTGAACAATATGCAGATAGTAAGCCACCATCGCCTGTATGCCATGAAGAGGCTCTCGATCGGTCATCCACCCCTTCGCCTGTATTCCGTAAAATGGTCGATCACAGCGCTTGGCCACCTCTGCATACAGTTCCACACCACCTAAACCACCGTGGAACCAAAATACCGGTCTACCCTCCGTGCATTTATTTAAATGAATCAGTTCGGGAAATTTTTCCAGCAGGCCGGAACGTGTATAGGCAACTTTTTGAATATCCCTTATTAGGGGAACGCCGTCGATATACTCAGAAGGAAATAGGTCGACAATCTCCTGCAGTGATTTACAGGAGAACAACTGATCGGCATCTATATCCGGGTTTATGTATACTTGTAACTGCTGCAAGAACTGCAGAGATAGTATTGAGTCGTAGCCATATTGATCCAGGCTCGTGTGAAGATCCAAATCAGATATATCCACTCCCATTATGTTAGAAAATATAGCAACAACCCGTTGACCTAAATCCAGATTGTCAAGTACAGATATCGATCCCCTGGTTCTTTCCGGCACCTGGGTATCATCAGCATCAGCGACATCCCTTAACCAGTGGCGAGTTTTCTCAAATGGATAGGTTGGCAAAGAAACCCTCTTGGGTGATTTTCCTTTATGCAATGAAGGCCAGGGGATATCTCCACCATTTATCCAATAGAAAGCGAGTTTTTCCAGATCATAGTTCTCGATTGAGCATTCCAAAATAATCTTGCCGGTCTCTCCCTTCAACAGAGTCTTTATCTCTGAAGAATTTTTTTTACCGCCTCCGGAAAACCAGCTACCGGCTTGACTGGCATCCTGTTTTTCTCCATGCTTAAGATAGTCCTCCAGCACATCAATCAACTGCTCGCGGTCGGTCGCCACAAAGGCCGCCTTGTAAACCATGACATCACGACCGATCTGTAAGGTATAGGCAACATCCGACAGTTTTTTATCTTCAAGAGAGGCGCTGGACAACAAATAATTTTTTAAATCACTTACCTTTGTCCGTAACTGCTCCGGACTCTTTGCCGAAAGCACAATGAGCTGCGGTTTTACATCCCGGGTCATCTGCTTGTCATTCTCATCACCGAGATACTCCTCGATCACAATATGGGCGTTGGTTCCGCTCATACCAAACCCGTTAATACCAGCCCTTCGGGGACAACCATCACGCGGATCCGTCCACTCTTCGGGTTCATTATTGATATAAAATGGGCTGTTTTCCAAATCAATATTTTCGTTTAACTTTTCGATCGTATTTAGTGCCGGCAATTTTTTGTTTTTTAATGCCAGCAAAACTTTGATAACCCCAGCGATACCGGAGGCAGCCAGGGAATGACCAATATTCGGCTTTAATGAACCCAGTGCACAAAACTGTTTCTTAGCTGTATTCGAAGAAAAACTTTCGACAAGCCCCTTGAACTCAATAGCGTCCCCAACCTTATCACTCGTACCCTGCACCTCCATATAATCGATGGTTTCAGGATTGATATGCGCCTTTTGATAAACGCTCGTTTGTAGCTGTGATTGCGATGAAGGTTTTGGTGACGCAATACCATTACTTCTACCATTTTGATTAATGCCTGTAGCTTTTATAATGCCATGTATCGTATCGTTGTCAGCTACAGCTTTTTGTAATGGCTTTAATACAATAGCGCCAACCCCCTCACCAACAACCCAGCCATCCGCTGAATTATCAAACGTCCTGCATTGACCGGTTTTTGAGATAATCCCCATCTGTTCGGTTAACGACATCAAACCGGAAGTGGTAACAATATGTACGCCACCCGCCAATGCAAGTTCACAATCCCCCTGTTTCAGGCTTTGGCACGCCAGGTGTATCGCCGCTAACGAAGATGAACAGGCTGTATCCACTGCCACGCAGGGTCCGGTCAGGTTCATATGATAGGCGATTCGACTGGCCAATATAGAAGCAGCATTTCCGATTAGTGTTTGCGGTACTATTTCCATACCGCTGTTGCGACTATAGTCTCCCTGCCCAACACCGACATATACACCGCACTCTTTTCCCGACAAACTCTTCGACGAGTACCCCGCATCTTCAAACGCATGCCATGCATTTTCCAAAAAAACGCGTTGTTGAGGATCCATCAATTTGGCCTCACGTGGAGAAACATTGAAAAAGGTATGGTCAAATTTGTCTTCATCTTTCAGTGCAGCAATCCATTGTTTTTCCGCTCCGCTTTGTTGTTTCCACTTGCGGGAGGGGACTTCCGTAATACTGTTTGCCATCTCTTCAATGTTGTGCCAAAAATCATCAAGGTCATCAGCATCCGGAAAACGACCGGCGATTCCTATAATCGCTATGTCAGTTATATCCTGTTCTGTTCCCTGCCCCAACAGAGATTGGGAGGTTACCGGACCATCAGCTAGCGAAGGAGATAAAGACACCTCTGTTTCTGATTCACTCTGATCAATAGCACTCTCTCTCCCTGTTTCCTCTGATGCGATATTTTCCGGTTTACTTGCCAGACCGCCGTTCGGTTTGAGGTCAACAGTATTACCGTTGGGGACGCTGCCCGGTTCTATCATTTTCGAAACAAAGCGGGTAAATTCGTTCAAACTACAATGATCATAGAGAGAGACCGCTTCCACCTCGATGCTGAAGGAACGGTTTATATCCCGAATTATCTCTACACTTGCAATGGAATCCACACCTATTTCCTGAAACGTCACCGTTTCAGTAATTTCATCCTCTTCCAGCATTAACCTGTTTTGCAAGATACGTTTTATCGATTCTTTTATCTGTGAATCGTCGTCTTCACTGCCATACACCGCCAAACTCTCATTTGGTTCTTCGTTTTTTTTCTTATTCTTCGGCATATCGAGCACAATTCCAGATTTCTCTCTCTGGAAATTGTCACTGCCTGAAAAAGACACTTGACTGGATATATAGGCGCTTAAGCGCGACATATCGAAGTGATCGTATAACGTCGCCGATTCCATATCCAAACCGAACTCTCGATTCAGTTTTCTGATAATTTGTACACTGGCGATAGAATCCACCCCAAGCTCCTGAAAGGTGCTATCACTGTCCAGATCCTCATCATCCAGCTGCAATGCAGCGCGAATGATCCGTGCGGTTTTTTCAACTATCTGAGCAGCGTCCAAAATAGGCTCTGCAGGTTCGGTAACAGCTTTATCCTGACCTGGGCGTATATTGTGCTTATCCTCTGCAACGCATGCCACATCACGTAATTCAACCATGGGAAAGGGTGAGATATTCTCTTTACGGTCTGATTCATCACTATTAAGACTAACTTTATCGGTTGACTTGCGAATATCGGTAAGTTTGATCCCCACGCTGACATTCGATCGATCATCCGCCTTTTGAGAGTTTTCTGTCTGCGAAAAATGGTCCTCTATAGCCTCTTTAACCAGATTAATGGTGAAAGTTTTCTCATGCATATCAACTTCACTGTCGATATACTGAAGCAGCTCATTCAATACCCGGCCCGACATCTCCTTCTTAAGTACCGTAAGAGATTTTCTTGGTTTTTTAGCCAGCTCTTTTGCTATGCGCAACGCTTCATTGAAAACCGATGGCTGGCGACAAATATTTATTGTTGCTCCCCGCTCTTTAAGCATTTTTCCGTCGAAGTGCTTCGCCGTGAACATCATCTCCATCGCTAGGTTTTTACCCAATTTTTCGCCTAATATGTAGGTTGCCCCCATCCCGGGAGTAAAGCCGTACTGCATAAAGTTCGCACTATATATCGACTCCTCAGCCATTAGGCAGATATCTGCGTACAACCCGAAAATCAGCCCTCCACCCAGCGCATGTCCCTGCATCGCAGATATCACGGGGATATCAAGCTCTAATAACCCCCGGTAGAGAAATGGCGCGGCGGTATAGTTATATTTTTTATTGGCGATATTCATCATTCCATCTTTTGTCCCCCCCATGCAGAACAAATTGTCATAACCAGTAAGGATCATGACTTTTATCTGACCATTTTTCTGCACATCAGAGATCGCCTTTTGCAGACCAAGCTGCAGGGCGTCAGACAACATATTTTTTGACTCTCTATCCTCCATGCGGACTATGGCAATCTGCTTATCAATAATCTCCAACTTTACTTCCTGTCCCCGATATGACTGAGCCCTTTGCATGAAATCGGAATTCCAAACCGAATCATGGACAACAGCAATTTTTGACATTTCGTCACTTGCACTGGGTACAGTACTTTTATTTTCTATGGCAGGGCTCTGATTGCCTTCACTACGGTTTATCCAGCAACGTTTCTTTACGAAAGGATAAGTTGGCAAGGAAAGTCTCTGCAGTTTCTTAATGCCATAGAGCTTTCGCCAATCGATATCCAAACCTTTAACCCAAATGTCGAGTATTTTTTGGAATTGTTCTTCCTTGATCCAGGTATCAATAGTATTTTGATGAGACAAATCTCGTTTAAAATTCGATATTTCATCCTTATGCTGATGAACCTTCGCGCTAAAAAGGTCAACATGAACATCATCACATAACGCAGCTTTTAGTTTTTCTTCAAATTCCTGTTTTGAACTCGCTATAAACGCCAGCCTTTCCTCCATCGCATCACGACCAACCTGCAAGGTATAAACTATGTCTTTCATCTGTTGTGCTGACAATTCACCACTATCGTCTAAATAGGCGATCAAATGTCTGATTACATCCTTCAATCTGTCGCTATTTTTTGCGGACAAAACAACCAGGAAGGCTTCCCGCTCATCATGACTGATCGGCAATGCATTTTGTTCGGGTTGCACGTACTCCTCAATCACCATATGCGCATTCGTGCCACTAAAGCCGAATGAACTTACCCCTGCGCGCCGGGGCCCGCTCTTCGTGTTCCACGGTTTCGTCTGTGTATTCACATAAAACGGTGAATCGGAAAAATCAAAGTGTTCGTTGGAATTGGAGTAGTTCAGCGTAGGCACCAGTGTTTTGTTCTGCATGGACATCAGCACTTTTTGTACACCGGCAATACCGGCCGCCCAGGATGTATGCCCCAGATTACTTTTCACCGACCCTACCGCACAGTATTGGCGTTGACCGGTTTTCTCCTGAAAAACCGTTGCTAACGCGTCCAGCTCGATTGGATCCCCCAGTTTGGTTCCAGTGCCGTGCATCTCTACATAACTGATGCTTTGCGGATCGATGTTGTTTTTGTCATAAATATCCCGGCACAACTCAATTTGACTGGTTGCACTGGGGGCAGTTATTCCATTTGTCCTGCCATCCTGATTAATGCCTGACCCCAGGATTACGCCATATATATGATCTCCATCTGCTTCCGCATCCTCCAGACGCTTCAACACCAAGGTGCCGACACCCTCACCGGGTACAAAGCCATTTGCACGATCGTCAAACGGATGACATTGCCCTGCAGGCGACAACATTCCCGCAGCTGACATGGCGATATACGACTCAGGTGCCAGGTAAATTGAAACACCACCAGCCAAAGCCATGTCAACTTCACCACTTTTGAGCGCCTGACAAGCCAGATGTGCCGCCACAAGTGACGAAGAGCATGCTGTATCTACCGCCAGTGCGGGGCCTTTAAGATTAAGATGGTAGGCAATGCGGGCAGCCGCAATAGCACTGCTGTGCCCAGTGGTATCCAGTTTGTTACTTTTATCGCGATTGAGCATCGCAGCATATTCACTGGCGCCAACCCCTAAATAAACGCCGCATTTTTCTTTACTGAGGGATGATGGGCTATAACCCGCATCTTCAAAGGCCCTGTAACTTTCCTGTAAAAATAGTCGATGTTGCGGGTCCATCATCTCAGCTTCAGCGGGCGATATGTGGAAAAACAGCGGATCAAAGTATTCAACATCGTCTACCAATCCGATCCACTTGCAGTATGTTTTGTCCACTTGTTCTGGATCCGGATCAAAATACCGATCCACATCCCAGCGGGAAGCCGGAACCTCCCGGATGGAGTTCTTTCCCTTCTTCAAATTATTCCAATATTGGTTTAAATTTTCGGCACCGGGGTATTTACCCGACATACCGACGATAGCAATTTTTCCCTGATACGAGCTGCCACCATTGGTATCGATATCCTGGTTGAATGGCGCCTGCGAATGCTCATGTATGAATCTCTCTTCTGTTTCCTTTGGTTCCATAGATAATGGATTTTTTTGCAATGTCTGCTGTCGCAACTCATTCACTAAATACCGGGTAAATTCACGAATGGTTGTATAGTCATAAACCTTTGTAGCCGCTATTGCACATCCATACTGTTTTTTGATAGCTCCAATCCACTCAACACTGATAATAGAATCCAGGCCCATATCGACAAATTGCCTGTCAATATCGACATCTGCGGAGTTCATCAATAATGCCTCAGCAAAGCTGCCAATCAGCTCCGCCATCAAAGCATCTTCCTGTATATCAACTTTCGCATCCGTTTCATTGGAAACAGCGAAATCCTCTTCTATTTTTACCGTCTTGCTCGCAACGGATATCTTGAGCGGTTTGACAACATCATTATTACTCGTCTCGACAGGCGTAACTGCCATATTCCAGCTTTCAAACACGTTATTTTGCAAATAATCGGACATCTCCCTGATAGTCGGATAGTCATAAACTTTTGTTGCTGAAACTGAGCAACCGTACTGCTTATTGATAGCGCCGATCCACTCCACTCCCAGAACGGAATCCAGCCCCATATCGATAAACTGTCGATCAATATCAACATCTTTTTCTTCGATAAATAACGTCTTTGCAAAGCTGCTTATGAGTTCTTGTGTCAGATTCATATTCATAATATCAACACTGGAATTTGTTTCTTTAAGGTAGTTGGTGGTACTTGCTCGACAGTCATCTTTCCTGTTTGGCAATTCATCAAGTTGTACGGATTGTTCATGCGCCTTCGCACTTTGCATATCCGTAATCACAGTATCTTCCAATGGGCGCAAACTGATATAGCTGGTTTCGACAGAGCGGGATTTATCAACAACATCCCCCTTTTCTTCAATCACCGGTGGGCTTAACAACGCCGACTCATTAGTAAGACCGGGTTTATCCAAGAGCCCACTATCAAACCAGAATCGACCTTTAGCGAATGGATAAGTTGGTAAGTGGATAGTCCGAGGGTGACCATTTTTATGTAATGCTGTCCAATCGATTGCCAGCCCTTTCACCCAGTAACTCAACAACTTGGTATACTCTTTTTCCCGAAGCCATTGTTTGGTTGCAACATCCCTCTTCTCTGGGCTGTTGACAGAGCCATCGGAAACGCCTCGGTGTTCCGCTTTACCTGTGAGCACTGATCCGGCACTTTGACCGATATTTAGATAGTCGTTCAGCTTTTCAATTAACTCAGGTACGGAATGCACCTTCATGGCTAACCGAAAATCCATTGCTTCCCTTCCAGTTTGCAGAGTATAAGCAATCGATGGTAATGCTGTATTTTTTAGTCCCTTGGCAACTATATACTCCTTCAGGTTTACAGCGACTTCCCTAAGCCGCTGCTCATTCATCGCCGATAACACAATCAATTGTACAGAATCCTGTCTAGACAGCTCATCTTCAACGCCATTGTCGGCGTATACGTCCTCTCCACAGCAGGATTCATATTCTTCAATGATGACATGTGCATTGGAGCCCCCTGCACCAAACGAGGAAATGCCGGCGATTCTTGGATACCGTTTTGTTTCACCATCTATGGTAACCAGGGGTTGACGCCAATCATCAAGGCCGCGCTGCACCACAAACGGTGTAGTACAGAAATCGATATTGGGATTGAGTGATTTCGTATGCAGACTGGGCACCAGTTTCTTATGCTGCATTTGCAATACGATTTTGGTCACCCCCGCTACGCCTGCCGCTGCCTCCAGGTGACCAATATTGGATTTCACCGATCCTATGGCACAAAACCCGGTATCACCGGTGTCCTGGGCAAAAGCTTTCTTTAAACCTGTTACCTCAATGGGATCTCCAAGTTCGGTGCCCGTACCATGTGCTTCGATATAACTAACCGTCCGTGCGTCGACACCGGATTTATCCATCGCTTTACGGACGAGTTCAGCTTGCTTGTTTGGATTCGGTATCGTATAGCCATGGGTTTTTCCACCGTGGTTAATACTGCTGCCGCGAATAATCGCGTAAATGCTGTCACCATCAGCCTCAGCTCGGGATAACGGTTTTAACAAGAGGGTTCCCACACCTTCACCGGGAACAAATCCATTGGCACCATTCCCGAAACTCTTACAGAGCCCATCACCGGACAACATCTTTTGCTTGCTGAGCGCGACATAGTTGGATGGATGGAGATAGAGATTAACCCCCCCGGCAACCGCCAATTCACACTCCTGCCTATGTATATGTTCGCAGGCTTCATGAATCGCGGTCAGGGACGCCGAACACATAGTATCGATAGACAAACTGGGACCACTCAAATCCAGCATATAGGAGATACGGTTGGCGACTGAACTAAAGGATGTTTGGGGAAGCAACATCGTTTCGCCCCGGCGAACCAGATCCGGACCATAAAGACTGAAACCGGTTTTTGTGATCCCTACAAATATACCTACACGACCTTGATGTTGTTTAGCGAGCTTCTCCTTAGTGTATCCAGCGCCCTCGAATACGGACCAGCACGACTCAATAAACAGGCGCTCCTGCGGGTCCATACTCATAGCTTCCCGCGGAGAGATATTAAAAAACAGCGGATCGAAATCAGCAAAACCCTCAACGAAACCGCCCCACTTGCTATAGCTTTTTCCTTGTTTAACAGCCTCTTGCGCATCAGTGTTATAGAATCCATCCAGAGACCAACGTTCAGAGGGAATCTCAGTGATACAATTTTTTCCGGCTTCCAGGTTCTCCCAATACTGTTCCAAAGTGTTTGCTTGTGGATAACGCCCACTGATTCCTATTATCGCAATCGGTTCGAGTTGTCCTCTGCCGTATGAGGATTCAGCTCTGTACTCGTTCCCGGCAGTTGTTCCGATCGCGGTATCGATATTGCCAGCAACATCATCATGATCAGTAGAGTCAACAGCGATCGAAGATAAACCGACCCATTGGCAACACGCATTGAAGTACTCATCGACGAAATACTCTGCCAATGCATCCAGAGTCTGGTACTCATAGAACAAGGTTTTAGAGATATTTCCAAACACTTCCTGCAAGGCGCTGTTAAGGCGCATTATCATGATCGAATCTATACCGTAACTTTCCAGCGTTTCGTTACCATCAATTTTTTCCAATGCAAAATGAGTGACTTTGCCAAAGAGGAGTTTGCAGTGATGTCGTACTTTTTTCAGCAGCATTACATTGTCTACTGCGGAATTATCTGCTGGCAGTGCGGCACCTTCAACAACGGATGACTCAACTAGCGTATTGCGCAACATTTCTTTATCGCCAGCCATAACCAACACCTGGTTCGCACTCATAAGCAACCCCTGATATAGGGCTCTTACCCCTTCGTCGGTTTTAAGCGCAAGCATACCTGTATCATTGTGCAGACTTTCTTCCATTGCCTTGTCAACCGTCATTCCTCCCTGTTCCCACAACGGCCAGTTTATCGATAGCGTTCTTCCTTGCCGTTGCTGATGTTGTACCAGTTGGTTGCGATGGTGAGCATAGGCATCCATAAAAGCGTTAGCCGTCGCGTAATCTGACTGACCGGCATTGCCCAACGCACCTGCAACCGATGAAAACAAGAGGAAAAAGTCGAGCCTCATATCCTGAGTACACTCATCGAGATAAACAGTACCCCTTATTTTGGGTGCAAGTACCTTGGCCACCTCCTGTTTTGATTTTTTAATGATAAAATTGTCCTGTATAATCCCCGCACTGTGAATAATCCCATTTAACTTGCCGAAAACAGCCTTGATATTTCCGATCAGTTCATTCACGGCTTTTCTATCGGCCACATCCACGCGGTGATAGTCTACCCTTGTACCTAGGTCCTTCAGTGCTTCAATTTCAAGTAACCGGTCCTGTGACAAGACTGATCGCCCAATCATGATGATGGTGGATTGATTGGTTCGCTGAGCGATCTCTCTGGCAAATATCAAGCCCAATCCACCAGCACCACCGGTAATCAGATAGACACCGTTTTCAACCCATGGCATATCAAGTGCGCTGTGCTCCAACTTTCCATCGACTTGTTCAATCCACTGACTGACCTCACGCTGGCCAGCCCGATAGCGAATATGTTTGTCCTCCGGATGTTGTGCATCACCAAATAAAGATTCAGCAAGCAATGCTGCATCGTCGCAATCGCTCTCAATCAACTGGGCAACCAATGCCGGGTTTTCCAAATGGGTAGTTTTAAGCATCCCCGACAATGCATTAAACCAGGGAGCCTGATCTGCGTTTTGCACAAGTATTTGAATAGCCACTTTGCCCGCAGGTTTACTGGCCACGATATGCTTGATCTGATCAAACGTATCTAACGCCAGTTTTTCAAAATTTGCGGCTGAGTGTTCTGTCATGCATTCATTGTTCGGAGCAAGATTTACTAATTTAACACCGCTCATTTGATCGGCCAGCTTATGCTGCATAGCTTCAGTGGTATCGCAAAGCAAAAGATAGTGCTGCTTGTATTCATACGAAAAATCGCTTCGGACCGATTTTTCCCTCCACTGGGGCTGAAATAACAATGGTTCATTGTCATGCCTCTGTTCGAAAGAGCCCTCCCACTGTTGTGAGAAACCCTGAGTCTTCCTCGGCTGCGACTTAACCAATCCGGTAGCACACTTTGTCTCAATCCTGTAATTTTCCCTCTCGAAAGGATAGGTCGGTAAGCTCATGCGTTTACCGGTATTTTTTACAGGTACCAGATCCCAGTTTACGTCGTAACCCTGAACCCAAGCTCTGGCAATTCGATCCCACTTGCCCTTGCTCGCCCAAAGGCTAACGAACTCATTGAGTTCTTCATTGGAATCAAATAGCTCTGTATCGGTCTTGTGCGCTTTTACATTGGCTCGCCACACATTTTTGGGTAACGCATTTTCAGATACCACACGCTGTAACAACTGCAAAAACTCATCCACGCTTTCGGCCAGGACAATGAGCCGCTCCTCCATTGCTTCCCTTCCCATCTGCAGCGTAAACGCCACTGAAGATAGATTGATATTGGCAGCCGGTTCGGACTGGAGAAAGGCGATAATCCTTTCGACATATTGTTTCAGTCGATCGGCATTTTTTGCGGAAACCGGTAACAAGAGTGGATACGTTTGCTTTTGTATGACAGTAGGCTCAGCGCAATATTCTTCCAGAATAATATGCGCATTGGATCCAGCAGCCCCAAAAGAGCTTACTCCCGCTCTCCGAACGGTTCCTTCACCATTCAGTAGTTGCCAGTGCTCTGTCTTTTTTTGCACAAAAAAAGGAGTAGACTGCAAATCAAGATACGGGTTAATACGTTCTGCGTGCAATGACGGTACAAGTGTTCGATGAAATAGTTGCAGAATGGTTTTCGTTAAACCACTGATACCTGCCGCAGACTCGGCATGACCTATATTCGATTTTGCCGAACCAATGGCACAATACTGCGTAGTGTCATCGGATAGATTAAACGCCCGTTTCAATCCCTCAATTTCAATGGGGTCCCCCAAGGAAGTTCCGGTACCGTGGGCCTCAATGTAGCTGATACTTTGCGGCTCAACCCTGGCCTTTTTCATACAATCGTTAATAACATTTGATTGCATCACCGGTTCCGGAACGGTAATACCACTGGCTTTCCCTACATGGTTAACCGCGCTGGCTTTCAAAACAGCATAGATCCGATCACCATCGCGAATCGCATCACTGAGCGGCTTGAGAATGATCGAACCAACACCGTCAGAAGACACATAACCATCACCACCTTCACCAAAGGTATGGCAATACCCGTCACTGGAATGCATATCCATCATGCCATAGGAGAGATATTTGTTTGCATGAAGAGACAGGTTGACACCGCCGGCAATTGCTACCTGGCTTTCTCCACACAGAATACTTTGCATCGCCATATGAACCGCTGTTAACGAAGAAGAGCAAAGTGTATCTACTGCAACAGAAGGTCCGTTAAAATTACAAAAATAGGACACGCGATTTGCTATTGAGGCATTACTGAGTGACAGCGGATTATCATCCGTATTTTTCTCTAATGCCTCAGATCCGATAATGGAATAGTCTTTGTGCATAACACCCACAAAGACTCCAACTCGGCGTATATTATCCGTGGATTGCGAAGCGACAATATTTTTCGGTGTGTACCCCGCATCTTCCATAGCCTCCCAACAGACTTCCAAAAATAATCGCTCCTGAGGGTCCAACGCCCGCGCTTCTTTTGGAGTAATTCTGAAAAATCTGGCATCAAAGCAATAAGGGTCATCTATAAACCCTCCCCATTTTGATATTTTCTTTCCGGAAGGAGAGCTGAACCCTTTAAACTCACGCCAATTCCAACGATCGATGGGGACTTCCTTGATACAATCTTTGGCATTTTTCAAATTATCCCAAAACACATCCAGGTTCGGTGCTTCAGGGTATCTTCCCGCCATACCGATGACGGCGATATCATTTTCATTGTCGGGATCAATACTGCGCACCGCTGACTCCGTCTCAACGCTACCTTCGGAAAAAGAGTGATGAGTGTCTTTTTCCTTGTCATCGCTTACCCTGTCATCCGTTACCGTGTCAGAGGGATGAAGGGGATTCGTGCGGTTAAATTCAATACCTTCCTTTTCAAAAAAACCGTAGAGATATTCCGCTAAAACCGCAATATTTCCATACTCGAATAATAAAATCGGACTTAACGCTACAGAAAACTCCCTTTCAATAGACTGAACAACTTCCATTAACGTCACGGAGCTTAATCCCAACTCATAATAACCGCTATCCACATCTATACTTTCACAAGGGCAGCTTAACTTCGAAGCAATAAGTTCCTGTAAAAACAATCTAACTGAAGCAATACTCATATTCATATCCCTAAACCCAGTTCTTTCTGATGTCCGGTTTCACTCTTGGGCAAAATTTCCTTTCCTGCATTCAACTCTAAAGTGCATCACCCTTTAGGCTGCTGCGGCAGCCGTATATTCTCCCATGACTTGTTTTTGGGTTTTTTATAGCCCAACAACTTTCTCGGACGATTATTTAAGCGCTCAATAGCTGCTTCGACATCTGCTTGGTCCACAAGCTTGAAATCAGTTTGTTTCGGAAAGTACTGACGCAGTAGGCCATTAGTATTCTCATTTAGGCCCCTCTCCCAAGATGAGTACGGATGCGCAAAATAGACCTTCGCATCCAAGGCCTCACCAATCTTCTCGTGCAGAGCAAACTCTTTGCCGTTATCGGCGGTAATCGTGTGTACGAAATCCCTGTATGGCTCAAGTAATGCAATGGTAGCTTGAGCAACCAACTCTGCTGTCTTGCGTTCAACCTGCTGAGAGAGGGTAAATTTGCTCTTACGATCTACAATGGTGACCAGAGCACCGCTATGGTCTTTACCTATAACGGTATCAATTTCCCAGTCTCCAATGCGAGATTTATCGTCAACAACCTGTGGGCGCTCTTCGATACTGATGGCGTTCTTGATGTGTCCTCGAGTTGACTTTCCATTGGCCTGTTTTTTGTAGGGCCTATCCCTACGCCGTAAATTCTCGTAAAGGGTCCCGCCACGCTGCTTATCAACCCAGATATACAAGTAGATAGTTTCATAGCTAATCGACTGGCCTTCTTCCCGGTCTAGCCAGCCGGAAATTTGTTCTGGGCTCCACTGTATCTTCAGTTTGCTCTCTATCAGAGCAATAGCCTTGGTGGGTAGCATCTTTGTTGGTCTTCCTGCCTGCCTACGCCGCTCTTCAGCCATCTGCTGGGCTTGCTTATAGCGGTAGCCTTTTCCGCCTCGATTACGAGCGAGCTCTCTGCTGATCGTAGGCTGGCTAACACCAATCTCCCTGGCAATTGCCCTCTGACTCCAATCACTTTTCTTTAGCGCCTAAATCTGGCATCGTTGCTCTTCGGTCAGCTGTCGGTAACGTTTTGTCATCACTTAATCTCTTGGCGGGGAAGAAGCGGCAGATGTTACCTTCAGTTGCCCGCTCTTTTCCAGATGATTAACTGATGCACTTCAGAGTTGAATGCAGGTTTTCTTTTCTTACGCGTTTGCTGGTGAAATCAGTAAGTTCTCCAATTTTGTATCCCGAGCTGTGGAAGAACTCCATATTCATACGTATTACTTCGCCCTTCTCCTCTACAGTCTGACGTCTTACACGTGTTAGAAGATCAACAGTAAAGGGCTCAGAGGCACGAAAGTTCTTACAAAATACCGGAACGAAAAGCCGGCTTTCCTCATTAAAACCATCCACCCCCACAGCACTGCCGTCGATTAACGCCGGGTGGAACAGGTAGTCGTGTGCGCAGACGCGGGCATTATCATTCACAGACAGTTCGATCCAGGTATCTGAGTCTGAACCAAATACCCTTCCCTGCGCTTGCATAATGCCCGAATGCAGTAAATCCTTATGACGACATCGATAATAAACGCTGCTCATACTGACCGAGCTTTTACAGCCGGCGAGCTCTCCTAAAACATCGACCCTTTCTGCAAAGCTTGTGTTTTCACAGGGGTGCATTTCGGCCGTTGCATAGATAAATGGTTCATTTGCAGCCACATTCTTTTGCTCGGATAAGCCACGTTTTATGAATATTTTCCAGAAACCGGTCGCGGTTTTCTGTGCGGATATATCCAGATAGACGCCTTCTCCCTTAGCGACAATCAAGGGTCTGAAAATGGCCAGGTTACGGAGTTCAAACTGGCGATAATCCTCGCCCCTTTCAGTAAACCATTGATACAACAAATCTATATAAGCCAACCCTGGCAACAGCGAGTTACCCTGAAGGTAGTGGCCTTGCAAAATCTGGTTATCCGGACTTAATAACGATTCCCACACCCGGGATTGCTCAAATGTGTGTGTTAATGCCCGCCCATCCGTATGCTCGCCATGCGCATTTTCACGAACGGGCTGTTCTGAACAAATTGCTTCCGGAGGTTTTTTAGGTGTATGTTTTACCCTTTGAGCACTATTAACATAGGATTGAATAACAACATGGGCGTTGGTTCCTCCATCTCCGAACGAATTCAGAACAGCCAGCCCCGAATCCCAGGGTTGAGGCTTTCTGCAAAACTCAAAGCGCGATGCTTCGATACCAAAGTGGTCCATCGGTACCTGGCCTGATAAAAACGGAACGGTCGATCGCTTGTGCAGCATGAGCACGGTTTTTATAAACCCGGCAATGCCCTCTGCACACAGCGGATGACCAATATTGGGTTTCATCGACCCCAGGTAACAGGGTTTCGATACATTCCGTCCATAAACCGAATCAATGGCTTTGAGTTCCAACAGATCGGTAATGGTGGAGCCCGAACCGTTAACTTCGATATATTCCACATCATCCGCTGAGAAGCCGCTCTTCGCCAATGCCGATTTCATGACATTTTTTTGAGCTTCAACATTGGGAGTCGCCGGTCCTGCCGTGCGGCCATCATTGTTGGTGGAGATTCCCTTTATAAGCGCATAAATAGTGTCTCCATCACGCTCCGCCTGTTGTCGCGTTTTCAACATGGCCATACCAACCCCTTCACTCAACACAATACCTGATGCGCGCTTGTCAAAAATGTGGAATTCGCCATCGTTATTTAATAAATTGCGCTGGGAAAAAAGTCGGTGGGTAGAATCACTTGTTAACAAACTGACACCGCCGACCAATGCAGCGTTGACAGCCTTGCTTTTTAATGCCTGTATTGCGATATCTGTCGCTACCATGGTCGACGAACAGGCGGTGTCAAGAACCAGGCTGGGGCCCTGGAAGTTATAGTATTGAGAAATATTCGCAGACAGATAGTTTTGACCAACAGCGACAACAGGGTTAGTTGCGGCAGCTAGCTTGGTTTCACTCGGACGATGTTGACTACGGGCCCCTATATATACACCGACTGATCCCCCTTGCAGTTCTTTGGGGGAATAACCTGCGTGATAAATCGTTTTTAAGCTTTCTTCGAGCAAAAGACACGCTTGAGGATCCATCGCTTTTACGTCTGACTCTGACAAGTTGAAGAACTTGGCATCTATCTCCTGATTTCTATCTAACAGCCCCGCGTATAACCCCTTTGCCTCACCCAAACGATTTTCGGGAACAACACTTATCGAAGAGCGCCCCTGAATCAACAGTTGCCAGTATTCCTCCAGATTTCCGGCCCCTGGAAAGTTACAGGACATACCGACTACCGCAATATCCTCTTCTGCCCTATCAGTTTCCTCGGTACGGCTAGACTGATCATCTTCTTGTGGTGTGAGTTCTCGGAACTCCACTGTGTTGAACTCATCTTTTTCTGATGTCGTAAAAGCTCTTTCAAGCTCCTCTTGATATGTTCTGTTAAACCATGCGGACAAATCACCAAGCGTTGAGTGTTCAAAAAGTGCCGATGGATCAAACTCCAGCTGGATTTTATTGGATATTTTCCTTGAAATTTGCGCAAGAATAATTGAGTCAACACCATAGTCCTGGAAAGATGTTTGTTGATCGAGCTGATCAAGTTCCATTTTCAACTCACCAGCAAACAATTCGTGGAGCCACTGGTTAAAATGTTGTAAATTCCCCTCTTCAATCCGCTGTGATGTGGCCGATGTTACAGCGGTTCGGTTAACATTCTTTGGTATATTTTTATTTGGATGTAATTGCGCGAACATCAATTGCTGCGCGCGAAAACTTCCCGGATCTTTTATCAAAACCGGCATTACGACCCTGCCGAGCCCCAGTCGGACAATCTGATCCAACAACTGAAGCCCCTTCTTATCCGTCAAACTCAAAAAGCCCGTATCCCTGTATGCAACGCTATTAACCTCACCCATACCGGTGTCTTTCCAGCTTGGCCATTGTATGCTGACCACGGGGAATTTTTTACTGGTGTCACTTGCGACATAATCCAGATAAGCATTAGCCATTGCATAGTCGCTTTGACCACTACCAAGTGTAGGTACAACGGCTGAAACAGATGAAAATAGCAGAACAAACTCCAAATCAGTCGTTTGAAAATATTGCAGAATATGGTTAATTCCTTCGACTTTTGGCTCCAGTACTCTGGCAATACTTTGCGTTGACTTTCTAATGAACGCCGGATTCTCAGTATCTACGCAACCTGCTGAATAGATAATCCCGCCAATCTGACCCAACTCTTTTTGTACCCGCGTTAATTGCTGACTAACAGCCTCCGCATCAGCAAGGGATAAACACAACACCTCTACACGTGCACCCAGCTTTTCCAGGTCTTCTATCGCGTGGATTTTTTCCAATACATCAGGCGAATGATGGTTGTTTTGATGCCA
The DNA here is from genome assembly GCF_052466995.1 of Microbulbifer regidiadema (SeqCode). Lineage (NCBI taxonomy): Bacteria > Pseudomonadati > Pseudomonadota > Gammaproteobacteria > Cellvibrionales > Microbulbiferaceae > Microbulbifer > Microbulbifer regidiadema (SeqCode). Next base: position 2,180,390 of record NZ_CP174297.1, read on the forward strand.
CTGACTTCTTGGCGGAAGAGGTTGTTTTCCCGTTAATACAACACGCCTTACACCATGCTTCTCTATGTAGTGCCGCGCACAAAGAAGACCCAGGCCGCGAGTTCCACCTACGACCAGCAACACCTGGTTTTCGTCAATTTTTCCCATACGCACCGGTGGTGAATATCGAGAGGGGCTTGCAGGATCCAACTGCGCTAAACTCGACACATAACGCAGGCCTTTTCTATAGCACACTTCTACTGCCGAACACCGGGTATTGTATTCATCAACAATAAGCTTCGCTGAATCCTCTGACAAAAGATCGTTTGCAGCTAAGTCAATGTGTTTAGACTGCAGAGAGGTATACTCACTTTGCAGCATGCGATACAGCGCTGCCCTGCTCGCTCCAGAGAGATTGATCTGTGAATTCCGGAAGCTTTCAAGCCCCCCGGTTACGCATAACAAACGCAGCTCACGCTGCCTGCTGTTCTCTATCAATTGCTGAAGAACATTTATCCAGTTCAGACTTTGAGTATCGTCACTACCGCAACCAATGAGATCAACCCAGCCATTACACTGCCCTATCAACGCGTTTAACGCTCCACCACGATCTGGTATATCCTGTTCGCACAGAAGAGTAACTCTGTCGAAGTGACCGGCAACCAACTCCGCTAACGGTTTTGTTTGTACGCTGTGAAGGATCAATACGTTATCGTCATCACGAACCTGGTTCGATTTTTCCGGAGTGTGTGTCCAGACCTTTTCCAAAAATCGCGTTTCTGCAACCTTGTTTTCAGCGGGCGCTGGCATTTCACCCGCATTAGCCAGCAGACTTGTGGAATTTGATTGCACGAAGTCAATCCAATAGCGATCCCTGGCAAAGGGATAAGTCGGCAAACTGACTCTATGGGGTAGATGCCCGGCAGAATAGAAGCGTCCCCAGTCAACTTCAATTCCCTTAGTCCAAAGATCCAGCACTTTGGAGAATTTTCCTTGTTGGGTCCACGAATCCAACATAGCTTTAAAGTCTTTATCCTTAGTCAAGACCTCGGTCATATGCTTATTCTGCTGTACAGTACCTCGATAGACATCCGCATCCGCTCCAGTACCATTGGTAAACCCTTCCAACTTATCCAGCAATTCACCACCGCTTTTCGCCAACACAGCCAAACGCTCGTTTAACTCGGCTCGACCAACTTGCAGGGTGTAAGCAATAGATTCCAGATCCTTTGCTGAGATCTCCTTTTTCTTTTCCAATTCATTTTTGAGGTTTTCAGCAACACGCATCAACTGCTCTTCAGTTCTTGCTGAAAGTACAAAGGCAAACTGATGCCCCTGTTCAAATCGGTGTTGTTGATGCCCATCTTGTTCAGGGGTGAACTCCTCTATAATGACATGAGCGTTCGAGCCCCCTGCCCCAAAAGAGGAAACACCTGCAATTCGGGGATATTCTTTGGACTTACCTTCAACGCTAACGGTTGGACGATGCCATGATTCCAATGCATTCTGAACAACGAATGGAGATTCCATAAAATCAATATTCGGATTTGTCTCCCGGACGTGTAATGTCGGTACCAGCTTTTGGTGCTTAAGTTGCAAAAGTACTTTGGTTACACCTGCAATCCCCGCCGCACTTTCACAATGTCCGATATTGGATTTCGCAGAGCCGATTGCGCAGTATTGTTTGTCCTTGGAATACTCTTTAAAAGCTTTCGACAAACCGGATATTTCGATGGGGTCACCCAATGAGGTACCGGTCCCGTGTGCCTCCATATAGCTGACCGTTCTTGGATTAATACCTGCATGCTTGTAGGCCTGACCAATCACAGAAGCCTGTGCGTTGGGATTGGGCACAGTATAACCGTTGGTCCTGCCACCGTGATTGATAGCGGTACCTTTGATGGTTCCGTAGATGTGATCTCCATCCTCAATCGCACGCGATAGCGGTTTTAGCAGTATCGCACCAACACCTTCCCCGGGGACATACCCGTCACCGCCGATGCCAAAACTTTCACAACGCCCCCGACTGGATACAAAGTTTCCTTGCGCCAGCAAAATGTACTTGTTGGGGTGTATGGATACGTTGACTCCCCCGGCCACAGCCATTTCACAATCGCCCTGCTGCAGGCTTCTGCATGCCAAATGAATAGCCGTCAAGGAAGAGGAACACATGGTATCTACCGCCATACTGGGCCCACTGAATCCACAGTAATACGATACGCGGTTGGCGATAGAACTGGCTGTACCACCTATTGCCACTGCATCCTTATGGCCCAAAGCCTGGGCACCATACAACTGGTACTCTTCATACATGACACCAACGTAAACACCCACATTGCCGGAAATGTCATTGTGTTTTCTTCGAGATAAAGATTGTGTGGAGTAACCCGCATCCTCCAGTGTCTCATACACGGTTTGCAGAAAGAGTCTTTCCTGCGGATCGATGACTTCGGCTTCTCTTGGTGATATGTTGAAGAACAATGGGTCGAACTCGTCAACGCCATCAATAAAGCCGCCCCACTTACTGTACGTTTTACCCGGCTCTGACCGGTCTTCGCTGAAATAACGGCTGTGATCCCAACGGTTTTCAGGTACTTCTACAATACAGTCCTTACCCGCCAGCAGATTTTCCCAGTACTCGTTAATGTTATTTGCCTTTGGGTAACGACCGCTAACACCGATAATGGCAATATCATCACTTCGTTTTTCCGCAACCGCTTCTGCCTGGTAGAACCTGGGGCGCAGTTTTTTTTCGGCGCGTATATTTTTTCCCCTGACGTCGTCTTTATAAGAGGTTTCCAGAGCTACGCTGCCAATAGTACGAGCTGCCGGCGAGGGTTTATTTAGCTCGAATTGAGTTTTCAACTCTTCATGGAAGTTCTCCATAAAATAGCCGCTCAACTCATCAATATTCTGATATTCGAAGAAAAGTGTTTTGGGTAAAGAACCAAACTTTTTCTCCATCTCCCCGGTTAACTGCATAACCATTACCGAGTCTATACCGTAGTGATCCAAAGACGCTTCAGCATCAATTCTGTCGGCACCCAGCTTGGTAACAGTCGCCAGTTCCTGCTTCAGGTAGGAAACAACTTTCTCTTTCAATATATCATCAACGTCTAAATCCTTTGATTTTTCACTATTGTCGATTGCTGCATCAACCTTCGCTTTCAGCGATTTTTCCACGTCCCTTTTCACATGTTTTGAATACAAGGCATTTTTATCGCCATGCAACACAGCAATCTGTCCGGCACCGGTTTCCAGCCCTCTATAGAAAGCCCTTACACCTTCACGTGTTTCCAATGGCACCATGCCACTGTTTTTGCGCAGCCATTTTTCCGTTTCCTCATCTATCTGCATCCCTCCCTCTCGCCACAGCGGCCAATCGATTGAAAGGGTTTGTCCCCTTCGCAGATTATCTGCCATTAATCCATTGCGGTAATGTGCATAGACATCCATAAATGTGTTAGCGATTGAGTAATCCGCTTGCCCTGTATTTCCCAGGCAACCCGAAATTGATGAGAATAAAACAAAGAAATCCAGATCCAGCTCCTTCGTGGCCTGGTCCAGATAGACAGTGCCATTAACCTTAGGAGCCAATACCCGACTAACCTGCGCTTTGGTTTTCTTCAAAATGAAACTGTCGTCAATCACACCGGCACTGTGGATTATGCCGTTTAGCGCGCCGAACTCCATTTCAATCTGACGGATTAAGCCGAACACCTCCTGCTCGTTGGTCACATCCACGTTACGGTAAACCGCTTTTGCGCCTTGCTCTTCGAGCTTGTGCAACTCTGCTTGTCGACTTTCGTTCAGCGTTGAACGTCCGGTCAAAATAATAACCGCTGCAGATGTGTGTCGGGCAATTTCATTCGCAAAAATAAGCCCCAAACCACCGGCACCGCCAGTTATTAAGTAAACACCGCTATCTTTCCAGGGCAACGTACCACTGCGGACGCTATCTTCAGCGGCTGTTAATTCACGCCAATCGGCAATATAACGCTCGCCATCGCTATAGCGAATGTAGGGGTCCTGTGGACATTGATCTTCACGTTCCAGTAACGCAGCCAACCCTACTGCACTATCCAAATTATCAACCTCAATGACCTGACCCACGAATTTGGGGTTTTCCAAACACGCTGTCTTGAACAGCCCCAATAAGCCGGAAAAACACAACGATTGTTTTGAGCGATCCACCAACAGTTGAACCATAATCTCGGATTTTGGCTTGCTCCCCAGAAGATCTTTTACTCTGTCAAACAGTTGTAAAGCCAACTGCTCAAAGCACACTTCCACCTGGGAGTTCGAAGCTGCTCCCTCAGGTAGAAGATTGATAACCTCTACATCAACGAGCTGCTCCGAAAGCTGACGCTGCAGACGTTTGTCTGCATCACAAAGCACAACTATCTTCTTTTGGTATTCCGGCTTTGGCATTAGCTCAATAAAGCTCATCTCCCATTGCGGCGTTAATAGCAATGTTTCGACAGGCTTGTGATCCTGCGATGTCAAAGTTCTGGTTAACAACCCGTGCATTTGCACACAAACATGCCCATTGTCATCACACAGGTCTATATCCACCTTTTGAAGATTATCGGGAACAGCTGTATCAACATAGCTTCGCAACCAAACCCAAACACTGGATGGACAGGGAGAGAAAACATTGAGCTCGTTGAGTGCAAACGGCAGAGCCGCTTGAATAGGTAAGTTTTCAATTGGTAACAAACCGATGGCAACCTGCAGCGCGGAATCCATCAGACCAGGATGCAATACCATATTGACCTGATCTTTATTAACATCGACGGGAAGCGACAGCTTTGCCAGAACCTGGTTGTCACCAACGTATATATGTTCTACACCCCGGTGTGAAGGACCATAATCAAGGCCCATCGAAAGATAGGCGCTGTAACAATCGTCCCCCGATACATCGCCGTCACGACATTCCTCCAGCAGCGTCTGCAGGTTTAGTGAAGCGGGCTCTACCTGCTCTACAAATTGAGCACACCCCTGACTGAAAAGAGTTTCACCTTGGTCAGTCAATTCAAAACGGATGTCGCCATTCTCTTCAGGACATAAACGCATGTCTACCTGAACAGATTCACTGTCAACGGTCAACGGCTGAGTCCACGCGATATTTTTGAGTTGTAGCCTGGCTCCGTCGTATTGTTCGCCGCCACCCGCCGCCCTTTCCACCGCTTCTCTTGCCATCTCCAATACGGCAACACCCGGCAGAACTTTTTCCCCGTTTACCCGGTGATCTTTAAAGATCTGTTCCTCACCACTGAAATGGGACGTAAAGCGTTGCTCAAAAAAGTCCGAGGTATTTTGATGCAGCAACGGATGCAATTGGTGGAATCCATTTTGAGAACGATTGTCTTCAACGAGCAGTTCATCAATCCAATATCTTTCTTTGGCAAATGGATAGGTTGGCAGACTGATACGCTTGGGCTGCCTCATATCCTGATACAGTTCCTGCCAGTCGAAGCTCAACCCTTTAACCCATAATTCCAGCAGTTTGTCGTACTTCCCCTTCGCTATCCAGGTAGAGATAGCTTGTCGGAGATCTTCATCGGCAAAAAACAGTGATAGGGCACCCTTGTCACTACCAACTTTTTCCTGATAAATCGACGATGAAAATTGGTCAGTCAGAAATTCTTCCAATCGTGTAACCAACATCGCTAAGTTGTCAGCCTCAAACGCCAGACGATATTCGAACGCCTCTCTACCAGTTTGCAGTGTGTAGGCAATGCTCTCCAAGTCGCTTTCTTCAAATCTTTCTTTGGTAGCAGCGTATAAATTCTCTGCCTGCGTTTTAAGTTGCTGTTTGCTTTTTGCCGACAGCACAATGATCACAGGCCGAGTGTAAAAATCCGATCGCTGCTGCTGAACAGACTCGGGAATATACTCTTCAATGATGACATGCGCATTTGATCCACCTGCACCAAATGAACAAATACCAGCGGTCCTGTGGTATTCCTTTTGCTTGGTGTTGATGGTAACTGTCGGACGTGTCCACGGTTCAAGTTTTTGCTGGACAACAAACGGCGTTTTCGCAAAGTCTATACGCGGGTTAAGCGTTGATGAATGCAAGCTTGGCACTAACGTTTCATGCTTCATCTGCATCAATATTTTGGTCACGCCGGCAATTCCAGCGGCACCTTCGCAATGACCAATATTTGATTTAGCTGAACCTATGGAGCAGTAGGATACGTTACCCTGACTAGATTTATCGTCATCTGAAAACTTCCTATAGGCGTCTGTCAAACCGGTAATTTCAATCGGGTCTCCCAACGAAGTTCCGGTACCATGGGCTTCGACATAGCTAATCGTGCGCGGATCTATATTTGCTTGCTTGAGTGCTTTTATTACAACATCGCTTTGAGCCTTCGGGTTTGGCACCGTATAACCGTTAGTCTTCCCGCCATGGTTGATCGCTGTACCTTTTATTACACCATAAATATTGTCATTATCCTCTATCGCCTTGGCGAGAGGCTTGAGCAATACAGCACCAACACCCTCACTGGGCACATAACCATCCCCCCCCTCACCAAAACTCTCACACTTTCCAGTACTGGAAGCAAACTTACCCTGAGAAAGAGAAAGATATTTGTTAGGGTGAATTGATACGTTTACGCCTCCTGCTATCGCTACTTCGCATTGCTGATTAATCAGATTCTGGCAGGCCAGATGAATGGTTGCCAATGACGAGGAGCACATTGTATCGACAGCCATGCTCGGGCCATGGAAGTCACAGAAGTAGGATACCCGGTTGGCAATGGAAGCGGGGTTACCTGAAATTGCGACCGCTTTTCCTTTTGCCTGGGCCTGGGCACCAAACAGCTGGTATTCTTCGTACATAACCCCCACAAACACACCGACATTACCTGCTATACAATCGGGATCATTCGATCCCAATTTTGCAAGCGCCTGACGTGTATAACCGGCGTCTTCAATTGTTTCATAAACACATTGCAGGAACAGGCGTTCCTGGGGGTCCATCATCTCTGCTTCTTTAGGAGAAATGTTGAAAAACAAGGTGTCGAATTCATCCACGCCATCGATAAACCCGCCCCATTTGCTGTAGCACTTTCCCGGTTTATCTTTGTCAGGATCAAAGTACTGACTGTGATCCCATCGGTTTTCAGGAACTTCCGTGACACAGTCTTTACCGTCAACCAGGTTTTGCCAAAATTCATTGACATTCTTTGATTGTGGATAACGGCCACTTAACCCTATGACTGCAATTGCATTGTCCTGCGCCGCCGCAAATTTGGATGTAAAATTTCGCCGATACTGACGTTTTTGCCGTATTGCATTCTCATTGAGCCGAGCAGCTTCACCTTTTGTGGTTAATGGTATGTGGGAAGGTATAACCTGCTGGTCAGATGATTTTGGTGATGCCGTAGCAGGCTTACCAGTCTTTCCTAACAGTTCCAGCATTTTTTCAGCATGGGATTCGAGAAAATACTCTGCCAGCGCCTGTACGGTTTGCACTTCGAATAAGAGCGTTTTCGATAATGGGCCAAATATATTTTCAAGTACGTTGCTCAGTTCCATGACCAAAATCGAATCAATGCCATATTGCTCCAATGGAGCGTCTGCATCAATTCGATCGGCCGACAATTGAAGACTACTTGAGAGTATCTGTTTGAAATAACGCAGCGCATGATCTTTCAGACTGTCTTCGTTCACAGGGGGTGCGTCAGCAGCGATCGTTTGCTTTTTCCGATCAGGTCTCTCATCCTCTTTGGGACTAAACAACTCGGAAACGCGGGCACTGTCACCTGTCCACACCAGTACTTGTTCAGCACCGTCTATTTGCAAACTTTGTTTGAATGCAGTAACACCTATATCTGTTTTTAAGGGATGTAAACCCAGACGGCGCAGCCTTTCCTGTACCGTATCATCCACTTGCATTCCCCCATCAGTCCACAGGGGCCAATTGATGGATAGCGTTTTCCCACGGCGCTGCCCCGAGTCAACCAATCGATTTCTGTAGCCTGCATATGCATCCATAAATCCATTTGCAGCCGCATAATCAGCTTGACCGGGATTACCCAAAGCGCTACTGGTAGAAGAAAAAAACAAAAAATTCTCCAAAGGTAAGGCTTTTGTCATCATATCAAGGTTGACAAGTCCCCTTACCTTCGGAGCAAAAACTTCGCGCATTTCCTCTTCAGTTTTGTTGATAATATAGTTATCCCTGATAACGCCAGCGCTATGTAAAATGGCGTTGAGCTTACCGTAAACATCGTTGATGTGATTGACTAACGCTTCCACCGCTTGCAGATCGGCAACATCCACTTGCCGATAGTCAACTCGAAGCCCCTGCGCTGTTAAATTATCTAGCTTGGCTTGAGAGGAATCAGTCAGGGTCTTTCGACCTGTCAGGATTACGGTTGCATTTTGCGTGTTTAATGCAATATCGTTAGCGAAAATCAGCCCCAATCCACCCAATCCGCCGGTGATAAGATAGACTCCATTGTCCTTCCATATCCGCTCATTAAACCGTTGCGAATTAACGACATCAGCTTCTATCAGCTGTCTGACTTCCCGTAACTGATCACGATAACGGATTTCTTTGGCTGATCTGTCAGAAGCGTCATGTTTTAGGAAACTTGCCAACTCGCTTCCCGATAACGATGTTTCCAATTGAATACACTGAGAAACCAGGTTGGGGTTTTCCTGGCTCGCGGTTCTTAACATCCCGCTGATACCTGTAAGGCAACTGCCATCTGCAACTAACTTTCCATCTATAAGAACCTGTAACAGCACGGGATGACGCAAGCTCTCAGACAGTATCCCTTTGATCTTGGAAAACACGGCAATCGTGGCTTGCTCGTATTGATTTACTACATTCGAACGTTCAAGAGAGACAATTTCACATTGAATACCCGGGATTACACTTTCAAGGTCCCGCCCCAAGTTTGCGATTTCGCTACCACCCAGCAATAACAGGTGATGCTCCTCAAATTGTTCCTCGACTTGCGGATCAGTATCTCTACCCGCGTCCTTTACCTCCCATATCGGCTTCATGATGATCGCCCGACCCTTCGAATGTAGATCAGATCCTTCACTCATGGCCCGAAATGAAAACTCACCGAATTCGACACAGACGTTACCCTGCTCATCGCACAAACTGATATCGAACTTTTTAACCGCATCTTCGGCATGAGAATTTGTGCTATAGCGAATCCAACACCATATCTTTTCCGGACAAGACCGATAAATTGACAGACTTCCCAGCGCAAAAGGTAACAATATCTCTGACGACGAAAATGGATCTCTGTCTTCAGCATATTGCATACCTACTGTCGATTGCAGCGCGCTATCCAGTAAGCTGGGATGCAGATAAAATTGCTCTGAACTATCAGCGACCGCCGATGGTATTTGTAAACATGCCAACACATTTGCATTGTGTTGCGAGTCTAGCCCTACTGCGAGGCTGTTTATACCCTTGTGCGTCGGTCCATAGTTAAATCCGAGTGTCTGATATGCTTCATATAACTGCTCCGCTTGCCTTGGCTGACGATCACACAGCTTTTGCAGAGCTTCAAGATCAACCGATGGCTGCCCATCCGCATCAACCAGAGAAACCACGCCCTGACTGCAAATAACCGGATTGTTTTCCCCATCAACACTCGTGATCTCGTACTCTACTTCTGTTTCACTGACGGGATAAATGCTTGTATGCACTTCGATATGCGAATCAACAACAAGAACCGGACGTAACCAAACTACATCGCTGACTACAAAGTTTCCATCTGAACACAGAATAAGGGAGGCAGCTTTACGTGCCATCTCAATGTGACAAACACCCGGCAGTATTTTTGTTCCCTTTACCTGGTGATCCTCCAGGAAAAATTCACGACCAGTGAAATGGGATGCAAATTTGAACTCAAAAGCAGTGGATTGATTTTTATGAACGAGCGGATGTAAATTTTCAACAACAGCGGCCCCACCAATGCCCCTATCGCTTCGCTTATCAACTTCAATCCAGAAACGCTCTTTCTCAAAAGGATAGGTCGGCAACTGAACGAGCGGAGGAAGCTGCGTATCAGAATAAAATCCACGCCAATCCACTTTTAGCCCGTCAACCCATAAGCTTAATAATTTTGAATATTTTCTTCGCTTAATCCACTTGGCTACTGTTTCCTTGAATTCATCATCGGATGAGAAGGACTTGAGCGTCTTATTGTTTTTGTTGACCCGTCCAAAGTATAGATCCTCAATACTGTCATTACCGTCAAGATAACCGGCAAGTTTGGTCTTAAGCTCATCCAATGAGTTGACAACCATAGCAAGACGCTCTGGCATTTCCTCTCGACCGGTCTGCAGGGTATAGGCTAATGAAGGCAGGTCATCCTGGGACAAGTTGTTTTCGTTGGTCAGATAGATTTTAAGGTTATTGGCGACGTGTTTGAGTCGGTCCTCATTCTTCGCCGATAACACAATTATCTGTGGTGTATTCGGTCTACATACACTGTTCGACGCCTTGTGCTCATCGGCAATATATTCTTCAACAATTACATGGGCATTTGAGCCACCAGCGCCGAACGAAGACACCCCAGCGATACGGGGAACGCTACGACGTTCATCCTCCGCTTCCATACTCAGGCGAGGCCATTCAGCCAAGTGCCGCTGAACAACAAAAGGGCTATTGGCAAAATCAATATTCGGATTTAGTGTTTCCGTATGCAGACTAGGTGCCAATTGTTGGTGCTGCATTTGAAGTACAATTTTGGTAAGACCCGCAATCCCAGCGGCCGCCTCCAGGTGACCAATATTGGATTTCACCGAACCAAGTGCACAGAATTGTGTATCCGAAGTATCCTTCGAAAATGCTTGTTTTAGTCCGGTTAGCTCAATGGGATCACCCAGTTCCGTTCCGGTACCGTGTGCTTCGATGTAACTGACCGAGCGCGCATTTACCCGAGAGTTATCCAATGCCTGACGAACCAATGCTGCCTGCATTGTTGGATTTGGCACTGTATAACCATTGGTTTTACCGCCATGATTAATACTGGTGCCGCGAATCACAGCATAGATGCGGTCACCATCGGCCTGCGCTTTTGAAAGTGGTTTTAGCAATACAGTTCCGACACCTTCGCCTGGAACAAAACCATTGCCTCCCTCACCGAAACTCTTACACAATCCATTCACCGACAACATTCTTTGTTTGCTGAGAATGACATAGTTGGAGGGGTGCAGGTAAATATTCACCCCTCCAGCGATGGCCAACTCACATTCATTTCGGTAAATGTGCTCACAGGCCTCATGTATCGCCGTTAACGATGCCGAACACATCGTATCAACAGGCATGCTAGGACCATTAAGATTAAAGAAATAGGACACTCTATTAGCTACCGAGCTAAAAGATGTCTCCGGAATCACCGTATTTTGCCCCTGTTGCCACAAGCCCGGTCCGTGCAAATCAAATCCCGTTTTGGTAATTCCAGCAAAAACGCCAACACGGCCACCATGGCGCTCGGCTAATTTCTCCCGGGTGTATCCGGCATCTTCAAATACAGACCAACAGGATTCAATAAATACCCGCTCCTGGGGGTCCATGGTAAATGCTTCCCGTGGAGAAATATTGAAAAACAGCGGATCAAAATTGGCAAAGCCTTCTAAAAACCCTCCCCACTTACCATAGCTTTTACCCTGTTCCAGAGCCTCTTGTACATCGTCATTAAAGAAACCTTCTAATGACCAACGCTCCTCAGGGATCTCTGTAATGCTATTTTTTCCGAATTTGATATTCTCCCAAAATTCATCCAGGTTATTGGCGTCCGGATAGCGCCCACTCATCCCAATAATGGCGATAGGTTCCCGGCCGGAGCATTGTTGCGCATCACGGTTATTTTTGTCAGAGGGGCAGTCGGCGGTCCGCTGTTCCGACACATGGGTACTGTGCGACATCGCAGCCGTTTTTGTTGATCTCTGTTGTTCCCCGGTTGCAACGCTGATGGAAGCGTCAACACCGGAAATGTCAGCCGCAGATCCCGCTTGTCCCAGACCAACCCATTGACAGCACACCTCAAAATAATCTCTTACGAAATACTCCGTCAATTCACCGAGCGTCTGATATTCGTAAAACAGGGTTTTTGATATACCTCCAAATACTTTCTGCAACTTTTGATTAAGCCGCGTTATCATAATCGAATCGATGCCATAGCTTTCCAGCGCCTCGTCCACCTCAATATTTGGTAATGCCATATGTGTGACTTCGCCAAACAGCACTTTAATTTGATGCAGTGTTTTTTCTTTGAGTTTTTCAGAGTCGACCTTAGTATTTCTCTCTGCGGGCTCCGGAGAAGCGGATTCAACACTTAGCGGAGTAGACAGGCTTGTTCGCAGTCGCTCTAAATCACCCGCCATCACCATTACCTGGCCGGCATCTATCTCCGTACCCCAATAAAGTGCACCAATCCCCTGATGATTTTCCAGAGAAGTCATACCTCTGTTTTCAAACAGCCATTTTTCCGTATCGGCATCTATTCTCATGCCGCCCTCTTTCCATTGAGGCCAATTTATTGATAACGTTTTCCCTCTGCGCTGTTTGTTTTTAACTAGGTCATTGCGGTAATGCGCATAGGCATCCATAAAAGTATTTGCTACCGCATAATCAGCTTGTCCCACATTACCAAGACATCCGGAGATTGAAGAGAACAATATGTAAAAATCCAGATCCATCTCTTTCGTTGCCTGATCCAGATAAATCGTACCCTTCACCTTGGGAGACAAAACCTTACTCATTTCATCTTTCGTTTTTCTCAGGATGAAATTATCATGAATTGCACCAGCGCTGTGTATAATCCCGTTAAGCCTGCCGAATTCAGACTGAATACCCTGTATCAAATCGACAACAGCCTGCTTACTGGCAATATCTGTAGCGTGGTAAACAACCCTCGCACCCGATTTCTCTATCGCACTAAGTCGTTCCTGCTGAACGTCTGTCAACTCTGAACGCCCGACCAGTACAATACTCGCATGAGTAACACGTCGAGCTATTTCATTCGCGAATATCAGCCCAAGCCCGCCATTTCCGCCTGTAATCAAATAGACCCCTTTGTCTTTCCAGCATATGGCATTTTCCTCAGAACCTCTCCCAGACTCCTCTATCTCAGCCCAGTCGGCAACATAACGAACCTCCCGGTGATAACGAATATGAGAATCCTGTGGCTGTTGAGCCTCCAGATTAACTATTTCAGCCAGTTGAGCTACATTTTTATTATTCTCGTACTCAATCAGCTGACCGAAGAATTGAGGGTTTTCCAGATTTGCTGTTTTAAGCAATCCTGACATCCCGCAAAGCCATGCCGGTACCTTACTCATCAGAACTTGAACAAGGATTATTCCACCTGGCTTACTTTTTAGAATTCCCTGGACCTGTTCAAACAGCTGTAAAGCCATCAGTTCAAAATACTGTTCCGGCTGAGTGTCAACATTCGTACTTTCTGATACCAGGTTCACGACAACAACGCCATCCAGCTGCTCGGAAAGCTGCTGTTCCCATGATCTGTCGGCGTCACAAAGCACCAAATAGCGCTGTTGACTTCTTTCAGCGATGACAGCGCCACAGTTTTTTTGCACCCAATTCGGCTTGAACAGCAATACACCCATGTCAGAGGAGTTACCCGTTGATATCGGCTCCTCTTTTCTAAAACTTTCATCTCTCACCGCAGTTACGCTCTCCTGGTAAATGTCATCAGAGATCCAGTGACGCTCTTTATCAAAAGGATAAGCCGGTAGATGCACACGCTGTGGCAGCCGATTTGAATAGAGCTGCTTCCAATCTATCGCATAGCCCTGACAATAAAACTCCGACAGGGCTATCAGATTTTCCCTATAGTCATCTGGCTGGTGTTTTACTTCATGACTTTGCCGAATAAGATCTTCAATACATTGGTATACAGCCCTTTGACCGCTAAACCCTCTTTTAACTTCTCCTTGAAATACGTTTGACTGAGTGCTTTTTTCACAGATTATTTGTAAGGCCTGACAAGCATCCTCACTGGTTTGCACAACCACCGCACAGCGATATTTAAAATGTTGGCGACCTGCCATGAGTGTATAGGCAACTTGTGAAAGCTCCGCTCCCGTGCAAGGATGGGACAGAAGATATGACATCAAGTCGTCAACTTTCTGTTGCAATGCGGTAAGTGTTTTCGCGGAAAGGATAAGCATAGAATAGGGGAACAGGTCCGGCTCACTATACTGTGTATCAAGGCTATAGCTCTTCAGAACAACATGTGCATTAGTACCACTCATGCCAAAAGAACTCACAGCTCCGATTCTGGGCCGATCATTTTGCTGCCATGCTATATTTTCTTTATTGACGTAAAACGGGCTATCTTTCCAGTTAATATAATTATTTTCCTTGGGACAATGTAGGCTCGCTGGTATGGTTTCATGCTCTAACGCTTTCACCAAGCTAACCAAACCCACAATTCCTGATGCCGCAAGCGTGTGACCAAAATTCGTTTTCGGTGACGTTAGCGCGCAGTATTCCTTACGTGAGGTGTTATTTTTAAACGCGTCATTCAGCGCATTAACTTCAATAGGGTCACCAAGTCTTGTACCTGTACCATGGGCAACAACATACTGAATATCTTCAACACTAATGTTGAAGTTTTGGTAAACGGATTCCAAAAGAGCCGTCTGTGATGCACCGCTTGGTGCTGTTATACCGTTTGTCTTTCCGTCATAATTGATACCATTGCCATCAATGACAGCGTAGATCGGATCACCATCCCGTTTAGCATTGGACAGTGGTTTTAGAACCACCGCCACTACAGCCTCGCCGGGAACCATACCGTTAGCCTGCTCCCCAAACGCATAGCATTTTCCATCAGCCGATAGCATTCCTGCCTCACTCATGGCAACAAAAGGCTTATGGGTTAACATCAGGTTTACACCTGCTGCAATAGCCGTATCACTTTCTCCGTTGCGCAACGATTGACACGCCAAATGAACCGCGACCAAACTTGACGAACAGGAGGTATTAACTGCCATAACCGGCCCGTCAAAATCCAAGAAGTATGCCAGGCGCGATGCAAGAATACCGTCATGATTGTATGTCAATCCCGGTTGCGCGCGACTTGATAGCAATTGGTAATCACCTTGTTCCACGCCAACATACATGCCCATTTTATTGGTTTTTATATGTTCGCTACCGTAGCCCGCATCTTCCAAAGCATTCCATGCTTCCTGAAGCAACAAGCGCTGTTTCGGATCCATATTCGCAGCTTCATGGGGGGAAATGGAAAAAAACAGAGAATCAAACTCATCAACGCCAGGAATACAGCCACACCACCTGGAGTTGGTTTTACCCTCCTCTTGAGTAATACTGCTATAGTATTTACGCCAATCGAATCGGTCTGCAGGAATCTCGGTAACAACCTCTTTTCCGGCTTCCAAAATCTCCCACATCTCCTGAATATTACGCGCCTGCGGAAGCCGGCCACTCATGCCTATTATCGCTATCGGATCATTAATCCGATTCTCTCCGCTTCCCTTTGATTCTGCTTCACACGCTTCACCTCCCGATGGACTTTGCACAAAGGTATTGTTTTTTTCGGTGGTAGTTCCTTTCTGGGTGCTTGCAAAGTCCTGCCCATAGAATCTCTCAACAGTTTCTAGATGATCTTGAATTAAATACTCACCGACTTTCTCCAATGTTGGATAGCTAAAAAAGATGGAGGGATTAAACTCTATGCTGTACAGCTCACCCAGTGTTATGGCGAAAGCCGACAATCCAATGGAGCCAAGTCCAAGATCGCCCAAATTGACATCCAACCCCAGCTCATCCTTTGGCACGCCTAGCAGGTCACTAACCGATATCTTTAGATCCCTTACAATATATCGCTCTAAGGTATCCTTTTTCATATGAAGCAGCCTCCATAACTATTTTCTTAACAAACACGCTTTTGTTTCAACCGCTCATCCTGCCAAACGCTCACGATATAGACAGATTATTATTCTGCGGATAACTGAGAATTTACGTACAAAGGTTTATCCCTAGATCTTCTAAACCTGCTTCTGCTTGTTAGATCCAGGATCGGTGTAAATATATTAAGTTATTAACAATATATACATGGAATATATGATGGATATATGATTAGTACTTTCATAAAAATACCATTCACAATCCATATGAAAGCAGTATTTTTTCAATTGTTATAATTTAATGACCACTACAACCCACCTTTACTTGTCTAATTTTTAGTCGAAATAAAAACACCCAAAACAGTATCTTTCTTAATCAGCTATTCCAACAAATAACTTCGTTTTTAAATACTGTAATAAATAACAGTTTACCTGTGAGAAGCTATGGATATGATGTGTATTCTAAAAAGGTTTTCTGACCGAAGTATGCTTTTAAGAATGAAGATTCAACTGGTGTGCATAAATTTTGGACCAAGTCAGCTGAAGTTCTAAGCAACACTATTCAGCAGCATCAGTCCTGAGAATTTTTAGTGGTTCCAAAATGAGTCCCCGGTCTTCCATTAAAATCCGGAAAAGCCTAATTTAAGGATGATTATTCGATATTTTGAACTTTACGCGGGAGGATTACCCAATGAACTTTCAGATAATTCTCGGTTATCGAAAAAGACCACAGAGTCTACCAAATAAAATTTGAATCAGATCTATACAGTCTTACAGGTGCTAAAGAACTTCATTCAATGCTGGGACATAATACTTCGCGGTTTCGGATAATAAGTAACTGAAAAATTATTATTGGCTCTATCTGAAAACTGAATTTTAGAAGAAAGAAATATAGCGCTTCACGCTTAAGCTAAGAAGAGATTTTAAGGAATATTACATGCATAGCACTAAAATAAAGGAAGTAGTCTTTTCCCATCTGAGAGACATTGTTTCTAAAATTGATGTTGCCGGAAGCAACGAAAATTTATCCGAGAATAATTACTTTACTGATTTAGGATTAAACTCTATTGATCTAGTTGAATTACTTTATTCAGTAAATACTGATCTCAGAAAACCTGACCTTCCTGCTCATATACTAAACTCAAACACTGTCGGTGAATTTATTCTAGCTATAGAAAAAGCAATATAAGCTTCAGAAAAATCACTACGAGTTTTTCACAGGCGGTTTTATTTTAGTCATGTAGCGAGTAATTGACTATCTTTTCGATAATACAAGACTTCACATTCGATTACATGCTGACTTCCTATTGATATTAGTAACCTTCTTCGGCTGCCAAACCCATTACACCATCGTAAATCTGGCTTTCCCCGCGCAATCTAGACCCAATCAGAGATTTTCTTTGTGAATTATCTAATATCGTTTTTCAAGACTTTGGAGATGCCTCCTGAGTCACTAATTACATTAATCGGAGAAATATTGTGTTCAGCAATTTAGTCGTTAGCAAGAAATCTAAGATTGCCTATTGATCTGTTTGAATTTAATGTTTTTAGCTCTCCATAAAACCTGCATACCTTAAGTTATAATAACCACACAACCGGAAGAGAGAATATATGGGCACCAGAGTTCACAGCATAAAAGTTTCTCGCTCATCAATCATAAATAACAATTTTTTGATTGTAGATGAAGAATCACGCGACGCCGTTTTTGTCGATCCGGCCTGGGAGCTTGATACCCTGGAAAATGCTCTAGAACAAAATCAGGCTACATTGAAGGGTATTCTAGTAACGCATTCCCATCCGGATCACACCGATCTCTGCGACACTCTCTCAAAACTATACAGCGTACCTGTATTTATGAACCAAACGGAGATTGATTTCTATAGCTTCCACTGCGCAGGCTTGGTTGCCCTACAAAACGAGGACCTATTTAAGCTTGGAAAGCTTAAAATCAAACCCCATGCTACCCCCGGCCATACTATAGGCGGAGTTTGCTACCAAATAGATTCTTCTTTATTCACCGGCGACACATTATTTATCGAAGGCTGTGGCATGTGTGTAGGCCCTGGATCAGACCCTTATCAGCTTTTTTTAAGCCTACAAAAGCTCAAGCAATCTCTCGACCCCACTACTTGCATATATCCTGGCCATACCTATGTATACCCCTGCGGAAAATCCCTAAGCTTTTTACTCAAAAATAATATTTATTTGGCATTTGATGATATCGAAATGTTTGTAGAATTTCGTATGCGCAAAAATCAAAACAGCCTCTTTAAGTTTATATAATGAATACGTTTTTATCACCTGAATGGGGGGTAATGTGTTGATTGTTCGGTGTTACTCGTGGCGGCTACTATGGTCATCTACAAAGCAGCCTATGATTGGTATCTGAATCATCAGAAGTTGCCGGAGGTAGTACGTGAAACTTCCAAAGCCAGTGATGATACCTACGGTAGCTGCCGGGTGAAAATTCACTGAATGTCCTAGGTTATCCAATCAGTCGCTAGAAAGCGTGCCAGCTGATGAAAGCCAATTTTCAAGCAAGAGAGGGTTCAGTGGCGATATTACCAAACCCGCTATGAGGCACAGCAAGATGTATCGCATTACATTTCCATTCGGCACAACAGCCAGCGTTTGCATTCGTACCAGGGATACTAAAGTCCGAATCAACATGAATAGAAAATGGTAGAGATTAGAAAAGCGGCTTTACAGAGGTATACGAAAATGTTACACCACGTCACGGTTTGACGATTAGCCAAGTTGCTTTATTATCCGACCGGTAAAAACAGCTGATTGCATTATAATTTCCTTCTAATCAGATAATTCCAAGCTGGAATGCACGAATAACAACTGCTGTCTTGTTATTGACGTTTAGCTTTTTAATGGAGTTTCCAATATGAAAATTCGCAGTACGCTCTGAAATATTTAAAATAGCTGCGATTTCAAAAGATGTTTTACCTTCAGCACACCACTTAATTACTTCAATTTCTCTCTTAGACAGAGGGCTTTCTGGATGGGGCAACATTCCTTCCAGCCATGCTTCTTGAAATTTTACTTGAGCAAGCTGATTAATCCAAAGCAAGTGAGGTGTTTTTTCATAGAGTTCATTTGCTCTCAACTCCTCGCCTGACCGAGCCAAGGTTAACATACCGATTGCACTTCGATTTAGACGAGATGACTGTGCCCACCCCCAACACAGGCCATAACTTTTTGCATCTTCCCAAAAATGCTGCACATCTTTGTATAGAGATTCACTCCATGTAACGGGAGTGTTAGACTTTATTCCATGCTTTACTGTTGGATCGCATGCCATATATCCTTGCCTTTCGTATCTCTGCTGCCAGGCCTCAGGATAGTTATTTAAAAGCTTAAACTGGGGTTGTGTGATTGGTATCGAAACTCGCATACCATATGCAAAATAATCAAATCCAAGATGATGGACAGTTTGGGTGAGTTCCGTAACGAATTGTGCATGATCCATACACGTTAGCAGTGTATGCAGCTGTTCTTCCAGCCAAAACTTCATTTCAACATCCTTATTTTTCATTAAATAGTCTACAATTTATACGCTTTTTTGCTCATTATCACCTTAGATGGTACAGGGTTATTATTTCCCAAAATGTGAACCACGTCTACACAAGAACAATTATCACTACAATTTAGACAAATGAAATTACCATTAAGCGACCTTTCCTCAATACAGCTCAAGCATCTAATTTCCAGTGTCACACTCAACGAAGCCGACAAAAGAATAAATGATCATGTTAGTACTATTGAGGGATACACAGAATGGATATCACCTACCAGCCCCACAATCTCTATCGGGTGGGATTGGATAACCGTAATAAAAAAAGGAAGATTAGTCTTTTTAATATCAGGTTATCCTTACAGTAATATGACACTAATTGATAAATCTGGTAGGGCTTTATCGGAGCAGGTACGTTTAAACCGATTAAAGTCTTTCGTTGAAAGTATCGACTGGCAAGAAACCGTGAAATTTCACATTACAATGTAATAAGGCAAAGAAACTGTCATTTCTGACAGTTTTATTTCTGTAGTAGTGAGCGCAAATACCTCTTTTCAATTAAAAAAGAGGTATTTCACTATGTTGCAATTCACCGAAGGTCTTCACAGCCAACTCTCTCACCAAACAAGACACAAGCTCTTTAGCTATCGTTATCAAGTCTTTGTGGAGCAGCTTGCCTGGGAACTGGACACAGAGCCCAACATTGAAACTGATCAATTCGATCACGATCAAACGCTTTATATCATTGCCAATGACAGGGACAATGACGTTGTTGGGTGTGCCAGGCTACTTCCTACAACCTTACCCTATTTACTTGAGAGGGTGTTTCCTGAATTGCTGAATGGAATGCTACCTCCTAAGGATCAAACGGTTTGGGAGCTGTCTCGGTTCACAAGTATGGATTTAAAGTCACAGCAATTGAAAACTAATGGGCAACTTTCAAGCCCAGCGACAGCAGTATTATTAAAGAGATCGATGACTGTTGCCAGACAGCATGGCGCTAAATATATGATCAGTGTCTCCCCTATCGGCATAGAACGCCTTCTTCGTGGATTAGGCATTATCGCTCGTCGTGCAGGGCCGCCTAAAATCATTGATGGTTATTCACTGATTGCCTGCTGGGTAGACTTACTAGAAAACCAAAATCGTTATTAGTAAATAGCTAAAACCAGCTCTTTCGTATTGCCTACTTCTTTATGGAAGTAGGCAACCTCTAAGATCTACTCCATAACTAACAATCTAGTTTTTCCTTTGCCTAATACTGGCACGCAGCCTCGCCAGAGCTGTGTAGTAATCATCCTGTCCAAAGAAACTTGCCTCAACAGTAATGATATCCGCGCCAGCAATGACAATATCCGCTGCATTTGACAAATCAATTCCACCACTCACCCCTAGAAAAATATCGTGGCCACTTTCATTTATAGCCTGCTTAATCAGAGAAATCTCATTTATTACCGAAGAGTCCACTCCATAACTGTCAAAACTAGAGTTGCATGGCAAAACAAAAATTAAATCCAAAATATTTAGCAAACAGCTACTAAGACCTTGTGAAATGTCAGCGCTAAGTACCAATCCAGCTTTACAGCCTAACTCCCTAATTAGGGAAAGAGAGCCTTCAAAATCATCAGTGGCATTAGCATGGATAGAGATAAAATCTGCTCCCGCTTCAGCAAAGGCTATGCTCAGTTAGTCAACCGGTGATGCCATCAGATGTATATGTAAAGGGGACGCTATGCCATACTTACGTAGAGTCTTGCATATCCAAGGCCCTACCGTGATACCCGACTCAAAATGGTTGTCCGTAACGTCAACCTGGATGACATCCGCACCAGATAGCACCATATTCTTTACATCTTCCCCCAAGCAGGAAAAATCAGCAGACATAATAGGTGATGCAACTAGATAGTCTCCCATTATCATACTCCAAATGGCCTGAATAAGGGAACGGCGACGTTAATCGGTTTTATGCAATATGAAATACTTAGATTGAAACAGCTTGATACGCAGAAAATAACTGTCATTTATGCCAGTTTTTAATGACGCGGTTTCGGATAATAAGTGCAATTGGTAGTTGAGAGGCCAAATTTACTATGCCACTACAGGTAGAGTCTGTGCCTCTCCCGACCAAGAGAAAAGCACTGATGAGCTACAACCAGCTGACCGAGAACGAACGATATCAAATTGACGCATTAAAGAAAGTAGGACTGACGCAAAAAGAGATTGCTGATCAGTTAGGGCGTAGCCCTTCAACGATCAGCCGGGAACTGAAGCGTAATCGAGGCCTTAGAGGTTATAGGCCTGCTCAAGCGCAACGGCTCAGCGACAGCCGCAGAACCAAGGCTTATAAGGCCATAAAGTTGACGGATGAAGTGAAGGAGTGGATTGGCCAGTTGATACGCCAGGAGCTGAGCCCTCAGCAGGTTGTTGATTATCTACTGATACATAAGAAAGTGTCGTTGCACCATGAGACGGTCTACCAGTTTATTTACAGGGACAAATCCAGCGGCGGGAATCTCCATCAGCATTTGAGGGTCGCCTCTAAGCCTTATCGAAAGCGCTATGGCAGTTATGAGCGGCGAGGGAAGATTAAGAACCGTGTGGACATAGATGATCGGCCAGTCATCGTGGATCGCCGCAATCGTATCGGTGATTGGGAGGGTGACACCATCATGGGCAAGGGGCGTCAGAGTGCCTTATTGACCCTAGTTGAGCGGAAAACGCTGTATACGGTGATTGTTCGATTGACGGGGAAACGTGCCGACTTGCAGGCAGAAGCTGCTATAGCGAATATGGCTATTCTAAAATCCAAGGTTAAAACCATTACCTTCGACAACGGCCTTGAGTTTGCTGAACATGAAAGAATGGGTGCGGCGCTTGAAGCCGACATCTACTTCGCTCATCCGTATGCATCATGGGAGCGTGGCATCAATGAAAATGCGAATGGACTTATACGGCAGTACTTCCCAAAGGGGAGTGACTTTAACCAAGTCACCGACGAGCAAATAAAGCATGTTATGGAGCGCCTCAACAATCGCCCGAGAAGGACAAGGGGCTGCCGTTCACCGAATGAATTATTTATGGGGCAGCGAGTAGATTTACTCGCTGCATAATGGAATTGCGGTTATTACTTGAAACCGCGCCATTGCTTTTTATCAATAAAAACAACCCATTACCATCACTTTTCTTTGTCTGCTTCTTCTTACCTTCAGGACAGATAGAGTTCTTAACTTCCAACGCTGTTAAAGCCATATCTCACCTCAATGTGGGCACAAGTAGGGGTATCATGCGGGGTATCATCTACGATAATACCCCAAATTTTAGACGATTACATATGACGATACCCTTCATTAACCCCCTAAATCCTTCAGGATTTTGTGCGACACCAGTAGACCTCATGAGGCAAGAAGGCATAAAAAAAGCCCGCAAACCAAAGGCTTACGGGCTTTATAGGACTTAATGAGACTAAGTCATGACGATTACATCATGCCGCCCATACCGCCCATGCCACCCATACCGCTCATGTCAGGAGCAGCCGGCTTTTCTTCCGGGATTTCTGCAACCATGGCTTCGGTGGTGATCATCAGACCAGCGATAGAAGCTGCCGCTTGCAGTGCAGAGCGGGTTACTTTAGCCGGGTCCAGGATACCCATTTCCAGCATGTCGCCGTACTCACCAGTAGCAGCGTTGTAACCGAAGTTGCCTTCGCCTTGCTTGATCTTGTCAACAACTACGGAAGCTTCGTCACCAGCGTTGGAAACGATTTGACGCAGCGGCATTTCCATAGCGCGCATAGCAGCGGCGATGCCGTGGTTCTGGTCTTCGTTGTCGCCAGTTACAGAGATAGCCTGAGTAGCGCGAACCAGAGCGGTACCACCGCCAGGTACTACGCCTTCCTCTACCGCAGCGCGAGTAGCGTGCAGGGCGTCTTCAACGCGGGCTTTCTTCTCTTTCATTTCCACTTCAGTCGCGGCGCCAACTTTGATTACCGCAACACCGCCAGCCAGCTTGGCTACGCGCTCTTGCAGCTTCTCTTTGTCGTAGTCGGAAGAGGATTCTTCGATCTGTGCACGGATCTGGCCAACGCGCGCTTCGATGTCTTTCACATCGCCAGCACCGTCAACGATAACAGTGTTTTCTTTCGACAGGGTTACGCGCTTAGCGGTACCCAGGTGCTCCAGAGTAGTGCCTTCCAGCTCCAGACCAACTTCTTCAGAAATTACAGTGCCGCCAGTCAGGATAGCGATGTCTTGCAGCATAGCTTTGCGACGGTCGCCGAAGCCCGGTGCTTTAACCGCAGCAACTTTAACAATGCCGCGCATGCTGTTTACAACCAGAGTAGCCAGCGCTTCGCCTTCTACGTCTTCAGCAATGATCAGCAGCGGCTTGGAAGCTTTAGCTACTTGCTCCAGCAGCGGCAGCAGGTCGCGGATGTTGGAGATTTTCTTGTCTACCAGCAGGATGAACGGGCTGTCCAGCTCGGCAGTCATGTTCTCTTGGTTGGTGATGAAGTAAGGAGACAGGTAGCCGCGATCGAACTGCATACCTTCTACTACGTCCAGCTCGTTTTCCAGGCCGGAACCTTCTTCAACGGTGATAACGCCTTCTTTACCCACTTTTTCCATGGCTTCGGCGATGATAGTACCAACGTTCTCGTCGCTGTTTGCGGAGATAGTACCTACCTGAGCGATAGACTTGGTGTCGGCGCAAGGCGTGGACAAACCAGCGATGTGGTCAACTGCTGCGGTTACCGCTTTGTCGATACCGCGCTTCAGGTCCATCGGGTTGAAGCCAGCAGCTACGGATTTCAGGCCTTCGGTTACGATCGCCTGAGCCAGAACGGTAGCGGTGGTGGTGCCGTCACCAGCGGTGTCGGAAGCTTTGGAAGCCACTTCCTTAACCATCTGTGCGCCCATGTTTTCGAACTTGTCTTTCAGTTCGATTTCTTTCGCTACGGAAACACCGTCTTTAGTTACGGTAGGAGCGCCGAAGGACTTGTCCAGAACAACGTTGCGGCCTTTCGGGCCCAGGGTAGTTTTAACTGCGTCTGCCAGAATGTTTACGCCTTTCAGCATTTTCTGACGAGCGTCATCACCAAAAATTACGTCTTTAGCTGCCATGATTCTAATTCCTCAAATTCTTTTTGCGAGTAAAGTTAAAGGCTTGTCTTAGCCTTCCAACACGCCGTAGATATCACCTTCGCTCATGATGATCAGCTCTTCGCCTTCCACCTTGAGGGTATTGCTGTCGGCATAGCGACCGAAAACAACAGTGTCACCTACCTTCACAGACAGTGCGCGAACGTCGCCATTGTCCAGCTGCTTGCCCTCACCCACGGCTACCACTTCACCTTGGTTCGGCTTTTCTTTGGCAGCGCCTGGCAGCACGATACCGCCAGCTGACATCGCTTCTTCTTCCTTACGGCGTACTACGACGCGGTCGTGTAAAGGACGAATTTTCATGGATAAGTTCTCCATTGAGTCGTTTTAATGGTTTCCAACATGGGCGGCACTGGCCCCTGGGGCCGGTAACCTCACCCCTCTCTGTTCTCCAGAGGCGGGGCTTAATTCTTAGCTGAACCCTATCTAAGGGCGGGAATAAGGATTTCAACACCAACAGGTAAAAAAACTGCACAGCAAATTCTTACTGCGGGCATTTTGCATATTTTTTGACCAGATTAGGGCTTGGGACGCTTGTCTTCAACGGAGTGCTTAGCCTCCGCCGTGCGCTTTTCATCCCGCGAGTACTCACCTTCGATAATGTCATCGCCGCGCTTTTGCTGCGGTGACTGAGTGAAGTGCTGAGGGGGCACCACACTGATATGACGAAGAATAAAACCGAGCAACAGGTTTCTGAGCCCGGGGATCAGGCAGATAAATCCGAAGAAGTCAGTAATAAAACCCGGGGTGAGCAACAGCACCCCACCGACGGCGAGGAATATCCCCTCGACCATCTCTTTCGCGGGAATATTTCCGCTGCGCATCTTCTCCTGAGCCCGCAGCAGGGTAGAGATTCCCTGACGGCGAAGCAGTGTCAGTCCAGCCACAGCTGTCAAAATAACCAGGCCGATTGTTGGTAAGGCGCCAATTTCACTCCCTACGGCGATCAATACCCACATTTCGAGTACAGGGAGAGCTATAAATAGAAGTAGTAATGGGCGCATCGGGGGAATTCCTAGTTAACCAGCTTCGCAGAAAGCCGGGACAATCACATTTTTCAATATGCTGTAATAAATGGAGCGGGGAGGCAAATTATTCAAGGGCGCCTCCTTCAACCCAATAATAATGAGACCAAGGGAGAGTTGAATGACTAGCGAACAGCAGAATGCGGTAGAGGTTCCCGCTATCGGCCGCAGTCGCCATTTGCTGGGCGATATTTTGGCAAAAGCAGATATTCAAATAAATGGGGAGAGGCCCTGGGACCTTCAGCTCCACCGGGAGGCTGCCCAGGATGAGATTGTCGCCCGCCACAGCTTGGGACTGGGGGAGAGCTATATGCGCGGCGACTGGGATGTCCAGGATCTCGATCAATTTTTCCACCGGTTGCTCGGTGCTAGAATCCCGCAAGACTACCGAAACTGGCGTCAGTCCTGGCGCGCCCTGCGCAGCTATTTAATCAACTTGCAGAGCAAGAACCGCTCTTTCAACGTTGGCGAGCAACACTATGATCTCGGCAATGAGTTCTACAGCACAATGCTGGACAGTCGCCTCACCTATAGCTGTGGCTACTGGAAAGAAGCGCAGACTCTCGATCAGGCCCAGGAAGCCAAACTGGACTTGATCTGCCGCAAACTGGAGCTTAAACCGGGGATGCGCCTGCTGGATATCGGCTGCGGTTGGGGCAGCCTGATTGGCTACGCTGCGCAAAAGTATCAGGTCGAGTGCGTCGGCGTGACTATTTCCCGTGAACAGCAGGCCTATGTGACAGAGCGCTATGGGGGGCTGCCCATTACGGTCTCACTACAGGATTACCGCGAGCTCCAGGAACCCTTCGACCGCATCGCCAGTGTGGGAATGTTTGAGCATGTCGGGCGCAAGAACTACCGCACCTTTATGGAAACAGCGGAGCGCTGCCTGAAGAAAGACGGACTGATGCTGCTGCACACCATCGGCAACAATCAGCGCAGTGCTTCCACCGACTTGTGGACCGAGAAGTACATTTTTCCCGGTGGCGAACTTCCCTCTATCGGGCAGTTGGGGGATGCCGCCGATCACCTGCTGGTGTGCGAGGACCTACACAACTTCGGCTACGACTACGATAGAACCCTGATGGCCTGGCACAAAAATTTTGAGGAACACTGGCCGCGCTTTGCCGACCACTACGGCCAGCGCTTCTACAGGATGTGGCGCTACTACCTATTGTCTTACGCCGGCGCCTTCCGGGCCCGCTCACTACAGCTGTGGCAACTGATGTACTCGAAGTTCCGCGCCGGCGGCGTGACACGTGTGAGTTGAGCCCCCTCTGGCTCAAATTAATGCGGGCATAAAAAAAGGGTGAACAGCGTTCACCCTTTTTTGCGCTTCGCTAAGCCTGTAGCTTACAGGCGCGCACCGCCATCGATATCCATCACCCGACCGGTGACAAAATCGTTTTCCAGGATAAACGCAACGGTCGATGCGATCTCATCCTGCTCACCCAGTCTGCGCAAAGGCACCTGCTTGACCAGGCTCTCCAGAATCTCCGGGCGCATCTGCGCAACCATGTCGGTGCCGATAAAGCCCGGGGCAATCGCCGCAACACGCACGCCGTAGCGCGCCAGTTCGCGGGCCCAGGTTACCGTCATCGCGGCAACACCGGCTTTACTGGCGGAGTAGTTGGTCTGCCCCATATTGCCCGCACGGGACAGGCTGGAGATATTGATCACCACCCCACCCTTGCCACTTTCGGCCATAATGCCCGCAGCGGCACGGCCGCAGAGGAATACCCCGGTGAGATTCACATCAATCACCGATTGCCACTGGGCCAGGGACATACGATCGGTCACTTTGCCGTCTTTGCACTTGAGCAACATGCCATCGCGCATAATACCTGCGTTATTGATCAATACCTGGAGACCGCCAAAGTCGGCTGCGATTTTTGCAAAGCCGGAATCCACAGCCACCTCATCGGCAACATTGATCCCGTAGCTGCGCGTCTCTGCACCGAGCTTTTCACAGGCAGCCACGCTGTCTTGCAGGCTTTCTTCATTGATATCGATCAGGGCCAGGCGCGCACCTCTCGCCGCCAGGTACTCGGCCATCGCGCGCCCCAGTCCCTGGCCCGCACCGGTAATCGCAACAATACTGTCAGCGATCTGCATATTGAACTCCTCGTCGTCGCTCGTTTTTTAGATTTATCGTTTATGACTGCTTAAGCGTACCCAATGCATGCCCGCAGGGAAACTACCATTCGTAGCCTACACCAACGGTGACTTTGCTATCTTCTTTTTCACTTTCCAGGGAGGGGGTATTGTCGTACTGCCACTCGTAGCCGATCTCCATCAGCACACCTTCCACCAGCGGTGTGCGCACCCCCAGCTTGGCATTGGCTTCGTAGTCGTTACTGTGGTCGAAAGATTGCAGGGTTTCCTGATCGAAATAAATTTCCGGACCGAGGGAAAACTTGTAGCGGTAATTTAATGCGATTCGACCAGCAACGTAGCGCTCGTCCTGATCCTCACTCAACTCTTCGTCGATAAAGTTCTCGTGCAGACTGCTCAAGCCGCCTTCCATCGAGAAAGACGTTTTGCTGGTATCGTAAAAGAGATAACCCATACCGAGACCAAGCGTTGTGCCCAAGTCCAGATTCTGCGCCTCTTCTCGCTCCAGTTTACTGTTGGCGACAGCAAACCATTTCTCAGAAAATATCCAGCGCAAATCGTAGTTGAGCTGGATTTTTTCCAGATCGCCGTCCTCTTCACTGTCCTGGTTCTGATAAATAGAGCCTATCAGGTGGTGGAAATCCCCATGGCGAATATCCAGATTAATATTGGCATCGAGATCTTCACGCTCACGGTTACCGCTCTCGAATACGCCCCCAGCGGTAATATCACCGTGGAGCAAAACAGGACTCGTGGTAAACGCCGTGTAGGGTTCCGCCCGCTCGATTCCGGGAAAATCAATCAGCCAACCGCGCCCTTCAGCACAGTAAACTTCCCAGCGCTCCTGGCGATGACCCGCTAAGGTACAAGGTTCATCTCTACCGGCAATTTTAATATCGGTATCGATATCCATTGATACCACTTTGGATTTATCGACCTGGACTTCGCCGAAAGTCTCCGATTGCCAAGTGACCTGATCCTTTTCTACAAGAATCAGTTCCCCCTGAATGCGATCGCCATTTTCCAGGGTCAACACACCGGCCTGAACCTGCAAAGGTGCGAGAAGCAGGAGGGTGTGAGCGAGGAATTTGGGAGGTCGTATCGGTAAAACCACAGGGAAACCTTGGACATTTAAATGTAAGAATGGTGCAACTAGTCGTGCAACTACAGCAAAGCCGCATGATGCCATAACTCTGACTATGTAGCACGCGGTCTCAGTAGCAGCAGGAGTATGACCTTTTAAACTGGTAAAGTATCCATAAATAGCGAATAAAAATCCGGATTAGTGAGAGCGGAAAGCATAAAAGTGCGATCAAATACTACCGGTACTTGGAGCTTTGATGGAAAAACAAAATGCCCTGGAGAGAATCTGCCAGGCCCTCGCAGCCATTCCCGAGGGGCGGGTTGTCACCTATGGCGATCTGGCAGAAATGGCCGGCTACCCACGAGCCGCGCGACTGGCGGGTCAAACATTGCGCAAACTGCCCAGGGGCACCAAGCTCCCCTGGCACCGGGTGATCAATGCCCAGGGGCGTATCTCCCTGCCAGAACCGGGAGCCAGCCGCCAGCGGGAGAGGCTGGAAAGCGAGGGGATCACACTGCTAAAAGGGCGGGTCGATATGGGGAGATACCGCTGGAAACCGTAATCGGGCACAGAGAACTAGGCGACTTCATCGGCTCCCCAGGGCGCGACCCAAAATAGCAGGATCATTCCCGGCACCGCCAGCGCCGCACACAGCAGAAAAAAATGTGTCCAGCCCACCCCCTCCACCAGATAGCCGGTGGAGGCATTGGCAAAGGTGCGCGGCAGGGAGGTCAGAGCGGTAAACAGGGCGAACTGGGTCGCAGTGTGCAATTTGCTGGTTGTGCGGGCAATAAACGCAATAAACACCGCCGTGCCCAAGCCCACCCCGAGATATTCAAAGGCAATCACTATCGCCAGCAGCCAGAGACTCGGATCGAAACCCGGTGTCCCCACCAGCTCGCCATTGACCTCCGATAAAATAATAAATCCGAAAATCGAGACCAGCTGCACCACACCAAAAATCCACAGGCACTTGTTAATCCCAATCTTGACCATCAACAAGCCGCCCAAAAAGCCGCCAATAACCGCAGGCCACAAGCCGGCATTTTTTGCCACTATGCCGATATCGGTATTGGAATAACCCATATCCAGGTAATAGGGCGTGGCCAGCGCCGTGGCCATACTGTCGCCGAGTTTGTACAGAAACATAAAAGCCAGCACCAGCAGCGCCTGCCTGACCCCGTTGCGATTAAAAAACTCGACAAAGGGCAAGGCGATAGCCTCACGCAGGGATTTGGGCCGAGCGGCGGGGTGCTCAGGTTCAGCCACCAGCAAGGTCATAAACACGGCGATCAACATAAATGCCGCCGTGATAATAAAGACCTGATCCCAGGCCAGGTGATCCGACAGAATCAAACTGAGAGAGCCGGGAACCAGACCGGAGATCCGATAGGCATTGGCATGAAAAGAGTTGCCCAGGCCCAACTCCTGATCCGGCAAAATTTCCCGGCGGAAAGCGTCCAGGACAATATCCTGACTGGCACTAAAAAAAGCGACGGCAAAACAGAGCGCGGCTATCGTGCCGATATCAAACTCCGGCTTAAACAGCCCCAAAGCGCCAATAGAAACTATCAGCAACAGCTGCATCACCAGCATCCAGCCCCGCCGGCGCCCGAGCGCGGGAAAAGCGTAGCGCTCCATCAGCGGAGACCAGATAAATTTCCACGTATAGGGCAGCCCGAGCAGTGCAAAGATACCGATGGTGGCCAGGTCTACGCCCTCGGTACGCAGCCAGGCCGGCACCAGCTGTATCAACACAAAGAGCGGCATCCCCGAGGAGAAGCCGGTGCCGATACAAATCAGCATACGCCGATTGAGCACCGCCTCCCGGATGGTTTCGTGGGCCATAGTTTGTCGCTTTTATTCGCTGTGTATCATTTGCCGGTGATACCCGACCCAACAACTATCAGACACACAAGCAGCTATAACAGCGAGCCTAGGAGGAGTGGGTTGCACCGCTACAACCACCATAGACACAAGCCGGGCAAAGTGCCCGGTGAAGAGTTTTGATATGACATTGGATTGGGGAGCCCCAGCCAAGAGGAAAGTGCTCCCGCAAACCCTAGGTAGTGCCCGCCCCCGGCTGCACCACCTCTCCCGGCCAGTCGCGCTGTTCGCGCCGCCAGAAATAAACCGACAGCACTATAGCGGGAATCCCCATCAGCGCGGCGTAAATAAAGAAATAGGCATACCCCTGAGCATCCACCACTATGCCGGAAAAGCCGCTGATAAATTTACCCGGCAGGGTCATCAGAGAACTAAACAGCGCGTACTGAGTCGCGGTATAGGCCCTATTGGCCAAGCTGGAGAGAAAGGCGATCAGTATCGCATTGGCTATCCCGCCGCTGATATTGTCCGCGCTGATCACCAGTGCCAGCCACGTCTTATCCGGGCCGATCACTGCGAGCTGGGCAAACAGCAGATTAGTGCAGGCGACCATTACCGAGCCCAGTACCAGCGGGCGCACAACGCCGTAACGCACCACTAAAAGCCCGCCGAGAAAGGAGCCGATAATGGTGCAAAAGAAGCCAAACAGCTTACTGATCTCAGCAATCTCTGTTTTGGTAAAACCGAGATCCAAATAGAAGGGGTTGGCCATCACCCCCATCGCGATATCACTTAAACGAAAGATACCGATAAACACCAGTAAAACGATGGCGAAACGGCCATTGCGCTGGAAAAATTCGATAAAGGGACAGGCCACGGCGCGGACAAACCACCGTTTTAGGCGGCTGTGTTCCCCCTTGCCCAGCAGGCGCTCCGCCCACTCACTCTGTAGCGCATCGGCCTCCCTGCTGACCTGGCTGTGATCCGGCTCGGCAATAATCAGGGTGGTAATCACCCCAACCCCCATCAATCCGGCCATGGCGAGATAGGCCCCAGACCAACTGAAGATATCGGCAATAAACAGGGACCCGGCGCCGGCAATCAACATGGCCACCCGATAGCCAAACACATAATTGGCGGCCATGGCGCCCTGGTACTCATTGTCCATAGCCTCAATTTTGTAGGCGTCAATCGCCACATCCTGGGAGGCCGAACAGAAAGCGACCCACAGGGCCAGCAGGGCTATCTGCATCAGGGAGAGCTGGGGGTTCACACTGGCCATTCCCACCAGGCCAAGCGCTATTCCCAATTGCGAGACCAGCATCCAGCCCCGGCGCTTGCCCAATTTATCCGTAAAGAACGGCAGG
Source organism: Microbulbifer regidiadema (SeqCode) (assembly GCF_052466995.1). NCBI lineage: Bacteria > Pseudomonadati > Pseudomonadota > Gammaproteobacteria > Cellvibrionales > Microbulbiferaceae > Microbulbifer > Microbulbifer regidiadema (SeqCode). Next base: position 2,212,351 of record NZ_CP174297.1, read on the forward strand.
CGCAGCTGATCGACAATCGGGGCCCAGAGCACCTTGATGGAAAAGGTAATCCCCACCCAGGCAAAAAAGCCGATGGCCGTGCGGCTGACACCGTAATCCCGCAGCCAGGCGGTCAAGGTGGAAAAAACCAGCAGAAGCGGGAGGCCGGCGGAAAAGCCGAGAAAGAACATGGCGAATACACGGGGCTTCAAATAAGCGCCCAGCGCCTGCCCCCATGTCATTGGCTTCTGCGAATTGGTCAAGCGCGGCCTCCAGAGCCCGAGCCGCTGCAACAGCGATCACCGTGCAGCGGGATTAGATTGATGTATTTACTCAGTGGCCCCACACAACTTGCAGCTCTGCTTCGGCCAATTTATTGGCATTGATATTGAAGCCAACTTTAGCAGGAGAAGCATCTTCATCCAGTGGCAGGGATTCCACTTTCAGGGCATAGACACGAAAACGATAGCGGTGATCCCCGTGGCCCTTGGGCGGGCAGGCGCCGCCGTAGCCGGGACTGCCATAATCATTGCGCCCCTGCACCGCTTCCGGGATCAGGCCGTTTTTCAGGTCGCCGGCCCCCTCTGGCAAGCTGGTCGTGTCCGCCGGAATATTAAATACCACCCAGTGCCACCAGCCACTGCCGGTAGGTGCGTCGGGGTCGTAAGCGGTAATGGCAAAACTTTTAGTGCCCTCCGGCGCCCCACTCCAGCTCAACTGGGGGGACAGATTCTCACCGCCACAAGCGCCGTAAACATGGGCCATGGGCATTTTTTTCCCGGCCTGTAGTGAGCTGGATGACAGCGTCAGTTCCTCAGCAGTGGCGTTAACCCCAGTCAGTGACAGGGTGGCGGCACAAATCCAACCGGCAACTCCCCGGCCGCTTTTTTTCAACCATTGACTCATATCCCAGTTTTCCTCTTCTACTTTTTTTCACTGGACAGCAGTGGCGCCACTTTATCCAGATCCATATTTCCGCCGGTCAAAACAACCACGACATTCTTATTGCGGAAGCGCGCGCTGTGCTCAATGATTGCAGCGAGGCCCACCGCCGCCGACGGCTCTACCAGCTGTTTGGTTCGCGTCCACAATAGCTGCATCGCATTGACGATACCAGCTTCGCTCACCGTCACAATATCCCGCACGGTGCGCTCAATAACGGCATAATTTTTATCCCCCAGTGTGGCGCGCAGGCCATCGGCAATCGTATCGGGCTGCTGCGTGGTGATATGAACGCCACCGCGCAGTGAGCGCTGGGCGTCATCGGCTCCGGCGGGCTCGGCGCCAATCACCAGGGTGTCTGGGGCCAGTGCCGCCACGGCCAGCCCCACGCCGCCGAGCAAACCGCCGCCGCCCACCGGCACCACCATAACGTCCGGCGTAAAACCCTGTTCGCGGCTCTGCTGCAACACTTCCATCGCCACCGTGCCCTGCCCGGCAATAATGCGTTTATCGTCGTAGGGCGGAACTGGGTGCGCACCGCTCTCCAAAAGCACAGCGGCCAGCGTAGATTCGCGCTCGGCCAGACTGGGGCCCGAAGTCACCACCTTGGCACCGTAACCCTCTACCGCAGCCCGCTTGGCCTTGGGTGCAGTCTCCGGCATAACCACCGTGCAAGATAATCCCCGCTGGGCGGCGGCCCAGGCCAGGGCCGCACCGTGATTGCCGGATGAGTGGGTTGCAACTTCCTCGACCCCCTCGGGCAGAAGCGACAGCGCATTGGCGGCGCCCCGCGCTTTAAACGCGCCCACCTTCTGCAAGTGCTCGCACTTGAACCACAGGTTGGCACCGGTCAATTCATTTAGCTGTCGAGAGCGCAGCAACGGGGTGTGATGTATTTGTTCCGCAATATTTTGCGCGGCACTAAATACATCCTCACTGGTAGGTATCTCGCTGTGATCCAGGGGCGCCATTCGGTGTCTCCTTTTCGGCTAGTTGGGCATAATCCAGCTGATCTGACACCGAGTATTCTACGGAGCAGGCACAGCAGAACCGTGTGCCTATTGATGCGGGGATTATTTGCTGAGCATACGCAGGAATTTCATTTTCCTGTCGCTGTAGGGTGCATATCGTATATTGATATCGAGAATATTTCTGCGCCGCATCACCGCCTTGTAGTGGCTGAAGGTGCGAAAGCCGTGCTCGCCGTGATAGGCCCCCATACCGCTGGCACCCACTCCGCCAAAAGGCAGGTCCTGGGCCAGCATAAACATCATGCAATCGTTAACGCAGGCATTGCCGGAGCTGCAACGGGATAGAATGCGGTCTGCCAATGCATCATCCCGGGTAAATATATACAGGGCCAGGGGTTTTTCGCGCTCGTTGATAAACGTCTCCACGTTGGAGAAATCATCGAGTTCAATAATGGGCAGTATCGGACCAAAAATCTCCTCCTGCATCACCCCCGCCGAGAGGTTGACATTGCGCATCAGAGTCGGCGCCATATAGCAGTCATCCACATCGACTTCACCGCCCGATATCACCTCCCCATCTCCCAGGTAATCCGACAGGCGGAGGGTGTGCTGGCGGTTAATAATGCGCCCATAATCGGCGGATTCTCGCGGGTGCTCACCGAACATTTCCCAGAGTACCCGCTGCAATAGGGGGGTGAGGCGATTGGCGGTTTCGCGGCTACACAGCACATAGTCCGGGGCGATACAGGTCTGCCCCGCATTGGTAAATTTACCCCAGATAATTCGCCGCGCCGCCACGGCCAAATCCGCATCGTCGGCAACGACACAGGGGCTCTTGCCACCGAGCTCCAGGGTCACCGGGGTCAGGTGCTTGGCCGCTGCCGCCATAATGATTTTACCTACCCGGCTACCGCCGGTGTACATAATATGGTCCCAGCGCTGCTCCAGTAGCGCCGTAGTTTCTGCGACCCCGCCCTCGATACAGGCAAAGGCGTCGCTGTCGAGATAACGGGGCAGTAACTGTGCAATTAAGCGGGAGGTCGCCGGCGATAACTCCGAGGGCTTCACCACCGCGCAGTTGCCGGCGGCAATTGCCGCTACCAGCGGCGACAACAGTAATTGCAGCGGATAATTCCAGGCGCCAATAATCAGCACGACCCCCAGCGGCTCCGGCTGCACATAGCTTCTCGCCGGCTGGGCCAGCAGCGGCGATTGGACCTTGCGCGGGCGCAGCCACTTTTTCAGGGATTTCAGGCTGTGATTGATATCGCTGTAGAGAAAGGAGATTTCGGTGAGATAGCCCTCTTGGTGGGGCTTGCGCAAATCGTCGTGAAGCGCCCGCAGAAAATGTGCCTCATTATCTGCAATCATCTTGCGCAACTGGGACAGTTGCCTGCGCCGCCAGCTGATTTCCGCCGTGCTGCCACTGCGAAAATACGTCCGCAATCCCGCCACCTGTGTAGAGGTATCCCTATCATTTGCGCGGGCCAAATCTGACAACATATGCGGTTCCAATACCGAAACTTCCAAACCCGGGGTCCTCCAGTGAGTATAAGTCGTCACAGGCAGTGGCTAACTCTGCTCTAGTGCTACGGCAAAGCACCGAAGCTCGACAGATGGGCGCGCAATTTCGTCAGATAGGGGAGATAAGTCAAGATAGAAAGGAAAGAAAATATTGAAAATGACGACAGGTTCAACAATCGCCCCCGGAGTTTAATCGGGCACTCCGGGGCGATTGTACAGGCTGCCGCTCAGATAAAGAGCACCGCCAGTGCCAGAGCGGTAATCCACAGCAGCAGTGCTCTGGATAGCAGCGCCTGCAACCCCTCGATCTCCGCGCCACTTTGACGCTGTAGCTGCGACAGATCGGCGCTGCCGCTGCACTCGCTGGCATCAATACCGCCGAGGGCGCCCTCCAGATAGGCCTCAAGCACCTGGTCGGTATCGCTCTCGCGACACATCAACACCCGGCGCCAGGCGCGGTAGCAGCCGGCGAAGTTGCCCACAATGGCAAAGCTCAGTCCCATCACCCGGACCGGCAACCACTCCAGCAACCACAGCCAGCGCGCCGCCGTTGTCTCCTCGGAGGAGTCCCGGGTATTTTCTGCGTACATAGCACTCAAGCGAAAGAGTATCGCCCCGGGAATTCCCAGCAGGATAAACCAGAACAATACGGCGAAGAGTCTCTCGAAAGCACAGTAAGCGGCACCGCGAAAAACCTGTTCATGCAGGCAGGTGCCGTCGGAGGGCGCCTCGTGTAACTCGCGCAGAATCGGCGCCGCCGCTTTGGCGGCACCGTCCAGGTCACCGCTATACCAATTGCGCAGGTAGTTCGCGATGATATCGTTAAAGTTGCCGCGACCGAGACAATAGAGCAGCAGCGGCACCCCCACCAGCAGATAACCGAGGCTGCCGGCGGTATTCTCCACCAGCGCCATCACAATCGCAGAGATCAATACCGGAACGAGAATAGTCACGCCAAGCAATAGGCCACTATTGCCATTTAAGCGGCTGGAGGTTTGCAAATGCTCACTCCAGCGCTTAAACCAGCCATCTCGGTGCAAGGGAGCCCCCGAACCCCAGATTTGCACCAGAGCAACGGCGATCAAGACAATTAGCAAAGTCATAAATATTCCGGGCTTGTTGTAAATTCCTACAGCGACCGCCACAGGGCGTTAGCGTGTTATCAGGTTATTTCTTTCAATTTATTGAAATAGTGCTCCCAGTCGAAGCCGGGGCCCGGGTCCAATTTGCGGCCCGGCGCTATATCCGAGTGACTGGCAATTCTATCCGTATTGATGGCGGGGTAGGCCCGGATGATCGCCGCACTGACCTCGGCCAGCGCCGCGTACTGGGCATCGGTATACACATCGGTATCCAGGCCCTCAAGCTCGATGCCGATGGAAAAGTCATTGCAGTTGCTGCGCCCGTTAAACTCGGACTTGCCCGCGTGCCAGGCGCGCCGGTCCAGGGGCACGTACTGAGTCACCAGGCCGTCGCGATCAATCAAAATATGCGCGGACACCTGGAGTGCGGCAATTTCGGCAAAATAGGGGTGTGCGTCGATATCCAGCTGCCCGAGGAAAAAGGCATCGATATAGGGGCCGCCGTACTGTCCCGGCGGCAAGCTGATACTGTGAATCACCAGCAGATCCACCGCACAGGCTTCTGGACGACTATTACAATGGGGACTGGGAACCCGGCGTGCGTCCGTCAGCCAACCGGACTCCACTTGATATTTCAATCTGCGATCTCCGCTGCAACCTATAGACAGCCCCGGTACCTCCCGAGGCTTCAGCTGTTACCATTTTATGGAGCGTTGATCGATATGCCAATCGGATCGGGGCAGTATCGCGACACCGCTTGCAGAAAAACCGCCGGACAGGGTACCCCAAAACAGCCCCCTGCCCGATCCTTCAATCGCGATGGGCTAACGCTGCTCACTGCGCTTCTTGCGCACATTGCCAATCACCGACTGTAGTGCCCGCTCGAACAACATACCGTCATCCAGCGGCAACAATTGTGCCGAGCGCAGGGCGTGGGCCAATTCCAAACGGGCGAATTCCGCCACCTTGGCACCGTTGCGATTGACGAAAATAAACTGGTCGATATCGCGGATTACCGCCGCCAGACGACAGCGGAACTGTTCGTCCTCGGAGCGTTTTAACTCGAACCAACTGCCCTGCGCCAGGCGGAAAGTCATCTGCCAGTGGGGATCATTTTCATCGAGGGGGGCCAGGCCGTCCTGTTCATGTGCCGCCACCTCCGCCTCGGCAACCACTTGCTCCAGCTCTTCCATCTGCGGCACCGCCACTTCCTCCGCCGGTGCGGTTTCAGCAACCACGGCAGGCGGTTCGGCGGGGGTCGGCTCTACCGCCGTCTCTGTAGTTGCCTCGGCAACCGCCGCCACGCCAGCGGGCTCGGCGCTGCTTTCCCCTTCGACTGCGGGGGCTACTGGCACTTCGGCAACAACGGGCGCCGGCTCTACTGTCTGGGCCGCGCGCACTTCGCGGGCAACCTGCTCCGCCACCTCGCGCTCACGCTGCTCCGCCAACTGCTGGGCCAGCGCAAAGCGCTCGCGATAGACCTCTTTGAGACCGGAGAACAGGGTGCGCGCCTCGAATGCGTTATAGGAAAGGGCCTCAACCCCCTCGCGCAGTCGCTCCTGCAACACCGGCAGCAAACTCAATAACTGCTTGCGGGAATCCGGCATGGGCGCCTGCACACTCCACACGAGATCCCTCGCCGTGCGCACATCGCGGTTCCAGGCGTCACTCTCGGTGCCCTCTTTAACGCAGGTCAAAAACAGTACATTGTTCCAGACTTTATTCAGCCAATCCTGCACCACCTGGGGGAGATCCCGCTCTGCCACCAGGGCGTCCATGACTGCGGCAACCCGCGCGCGTGCGGCCTGGGTCTTGGCGCGGCCATCGGCCTCATCGACAACGCGGCGCTCCAGCATCTCGGCGCGCTTGCGCTCGCGGATAATAAATTCCCGCAGGGATTCCAGCAGCACGGCAAAGATATTGATATCCCGGTCAAACTCATTGAGCACCCGCTCGACAATGGCCGATATCTCTTGATACAGGGGATCGGATTCGTAGTTATCCCCCGCCTGCCAACCGGTGGCGGCATCGGCCAGCTCATTGAGCAGTTTGCGCGCCGGGTGGCCGCCTTTACTAAAAAATGACTTGTCCGCGATCGCCACTTTCAACAGCGGCAGCTGCAAGCGGCCCAGCAGAGACTTTATTTGCGTGGCGAGACTGCGATCTTCCAGGATAAAGGAGAACAGCATCTCCACCAGCTTGATCACATCGCTGTCGACTTTTGCCAGCGAGGCCGCCTGGTTGGAATCCACCAGGCGCTGCTGGAGCAGTTCGCCCACATTCAATAGCTGTACGGCACCACCGCCCTGATAGTGGCTGCCGCTTTGCAGTGCGCCCAAATGGGAGAGCAAATCCCCGGCGGGCATGGGGGTAACCCCCGTCGCAGCGGGCACTAGCCCCGGGGGAAAGTGCCCCGTCGCCGCAACGCCGCCCGGCACCGCCTGACCGCCCACCGGAATACCGGCCTGGCCCCCTGCGGTAACACCTGCGGGGGCGTGGGCAGAGCGCTGCCTGGCCGCGCGCTGTTGCTCGCGCAGGGAGGGCAGTACCCCCTGATCTATCAACAGCTGGTTACAGAATTCATAGAAGTCGCGCAGCTGCAACATCACCACCTGTTCGAACTTTTTCAACAGGATCAGGCGGGCGCGGATAAACAGATTCAGATCCTGGACCGCCTCGACAAAGGCATCGCAGATAGCGTCGGGCCCCAGGGGATTGTTTTTTTCATAGACCTTGACGGAGTAGAGCCTGTCGAGCCTCATACACAGATCGGTGAGCGGCTCGGCAAAATCGCGCTTGGCATTGGCCACCATGGTATCGGCGGCAACCAGCTGCTCCAGGTCATCGTTGTGAACCAGCGACAGGTTATCGGAGGCGAAACTGCTCTCTGACTTTTCCTCCTCGCGTATATCAAAAGCGCGGGAGATATTCTTGATAAATTGCTCGGCAATATTGCGGCGCTCCACTCGCAACAGGCGCAGCGCCTGAAAGAGGCCATCCTGCTCCTCCTGCCCATGGGCCCGCTCGGCCATGGTAAACAGGGAGTCATCAACTTTGCCGAATAACGTTTTTATCCGCTCTAGCAGTTGTTCCGCCGACTTCTCTTTCAGCATAGTCACTGCGGCAGGCAGAACAGCGGGCTTACCGGATATAGAAATACTGTGCGCTCCACTTTTTTCTGATAGGGAAACTATCTTACTGGATTCACTCATTTCCAAGAGGTCCTTCGAATGCCGTTCGACGAGTAACGCTGTGGCAATAACAAAAATTAATAGGTGGAAAAGTGCTCTTGCAAATCGGATCGGGCGCCTGATATCTCCCGCTCAGCACACTGCCACCCCGTTGATATGTCGCCGCGATCATGCGCGAAATATCTGCCGAAGTTCTTGATTTCACTCAATATTTGACCGTACAAAAGGCGCTTTCATACCCCCCTGAATAGCGCCTGCGCTTTGACCAAGTTCAATCTCCGACCATTCTACTCGGGATATTGGGAAAACTTACACCGTTGCACGACAGATTTGAGATGCCTGTCACAGCCATTGGTCGAGCCAGCTGCTACCCCTCAAGTGCCCCAGTTGGGCAGTCAAAACCCCGGGGGTTTTGGTAAACTGCGCCGGCGTTAATTTCGAGGTTTTCCAATGCGACCACAAGACACGGCTATTCCCAATATCACTACCGATCTGCAACGCGCAGTGCAAGCCGCCCTGGAGGAAGATATTGGCAGTGGCGATATCACCGCCCAGCTGATCCCAGCGGAGCGCACGGCCCGGGCCCGGGTAATCACCCGCGAAGATTGCACGCTGAGTGGTCGCGCCTGGGTGGAGGCGATTTTTCACGCCCTGGACCCGGAGTTAACCCTCACCTGGCACTTCGAGGACGGCGAGCGCATCGCTGCCAACGCGGTAATTTTTGAGCTGGAGGGCAACGCCCGCACCATCCTCACCGGCGAGCGCGCCGCGCTGAATTTCTTGCAGACCCTGTCCGGCACCGCCACAACTGCGGCGGAGTTCGCCGCGCGAGCGGCGGGCACCGAGGTGAAAATTCTCGACACGCGCAAAACCATTCCCGGTCTGCGCAGCGCACAGAAATACGCCGTGCTCTGCGGTGGCTGCCACAATCACCGCATCGGACTTTACGACGCCTTCCTGATCAAGGAGAACCACATCGCTGCCGCCGGCGGTATTGAGCACGCCGTTGCCCAGGCCCGCGTTATCAAGCCGGAGGCCCTGATCGAAGTCGAAGTGGAAAATATTGAGGAGCTGCAACAGGCGCTGGCGGTCAATGTCGACGTGATTATGCTCGACGAGTTTAATGACGAAGACACCCGGGCGGCCCTGGCACTGGCCAAGGGCAAGGCCAAAATTGAGATTTCCGGCAGCGTCGACCGGGATCGCATCGCGCAACTGGCCGAACTGGAAGTGGACTATATCTCCTCCGGCAGCCTGACCAAGCACCTGCGCGCTATCGACCTGTCCCTGCGGATCGATCTCTAGCGCCCAGTTGCGCAGCCACCATCACCGCGCTCAGTGGTGGTGGTGATGGTGCCCCTGCTCTTCTTTGTCTTCAGCGGGGGCCTGCATCTCGCCCATCGCCCCGTGGTTGGCGTGATCGCCGTGGCCGCTGTGGCCCATTGCCCCCCACAGGGTCCAGATCCCAAACAGTAAAATTGCGGCGGCAAAACCGTAGCGCACCCCCGGCTTCTGCACTATGCCGCGCACCTGAGCGGCGGCGGCCCCGGTGGCCAGCATCGCCGGCACTGTGCCCAAACCAAATGCGAACATGGCCAGGGCGGAACGCTCGGCACTGCCCTGGGCCAGGGCGAAAGTCAGCGCGCTGTAGACCAAACCGCAGGGCAGCCAGCCCCACAGGGAACCCAGGGCCAGGGCCTGGCCCGCAGAGCGCACCGGCAGCAGTTTCGCCGACAGTGGCTGCACGTAGCGCCACAAGTACCTGCCGCCCTTTTCAATCCAGGACAAACCACTCCAGATGCCGCCGATATACAGCGCCATCAGAATCAACATAATCCCGGCGGCAAAGCGCAGCGGAGTCAGCACCGGCAATACCGCCGCCCCCAGGGCACCGGCCAGTGCCCCCATCAGCGCATAGCTGCCCAGGCGCCCCAGCTGGTAGGAACCCAGCTGCATCCAGGCGGTCTTCTTGCCCGGCACCGCCATGCCCAGTGCGCCGGAAATTCCCCCACACATACCGATACAGTGGCTGCTACCCAAAAAGCCGATCGCCAGCGCCGCAGCCAAAAACCCCCACTCTCCCACTTACTTCTCCCGCGTCCCTTCCGCCTCAGGTTTGTCCTGCTGCATATCATCGTCAAACAAGATACGGCGACCCTCCGTTTCCAGGTCGTCGTACTGGCCGTTGTTCACGGCCCAAAAAAAGAGCTTTACCGCAAAGCCAACCAAAATCACCGCAATGGGTATCAGGAAATACAGACTTTCCATTCGTTACACCTCCTCTTTCTGCGAGCGCGGCCCTAGGCCTCGGCGGTCACAGGGGTTTCGTCCTGCGCCTGCCCACGGGACAGGCGCAGAGCGTTGAGTACTACGATCAGCGAGCTGAGGGACATACCGATCGCCGCAGCCCAGGGCGGCACCAAGCCGCAAAAGGCCAGCGGCAAGGCAATCACGTTGTAACCCAGCGCCCAGGCCAGGTTCTGCCGCACGATGCTGCGGCATTTGTGCGCCAGCCCTATCGCTTTAGGCAGCACTTCGAGATCTCCGTTCAGCAAAATGGCATCGGCGCGGGACTGGGCCAAATCCGCCGCAGACATCATCGCCACGGAGGCATCGGCACCGGAGAGCACCGGTACATCGTTGATACCGTCCCCGACCATCAGCACCTTGTCGCCGCCCCTTTGCAGCTGCTTCATATGTTCGAGCTTGTCCTCCGGCGAGGCGCCAGCGCGGTAGTTATCGATGCCGGCGCGCCCGGCCAATCGCTCGACTTCCGCGGACTGATCGCCGCTGAGCAGCTCGACGGAGAGCCCCTGCTCTCTCAGCCCCGCAACCGCCGCCGCTGCCGAAGCGCGCAATTTATCCCCCAGGGCAATCCAGGCAATGGGCCCCCGAGCGTCGCCGAGCAACAGCCACTGCCCCTCCCCTTCAGGCGTAGGAATGGCCTCACTGGAGACAAAGCTCGCCTTGCCCAGCCGGTAACACTCCCCTTCGATCTGCCCCTCCAGGCCGGCACCGGTGTGCACTTGCAGATCGCTGGCGCTGAGATTGCCGCGCCAGGCGCGGAAGGCCCTGGCCAGGGGGTGATTGGTCTGGGATTCCAGGGCTGCGGCAACGTCCTTAACCCGCTGCTCGCTCCAGTTGGCCCGCAGCAAATCAATATGCAGGATTCTCGGCTCGCCGCGCGTCAGGGTGCCGGTCTTGTCGAACAGCACCCGGCCAATACGCGGCAGTGTTTCCAGCAGATTGCCGCCGGCGACAAGAAGTCCCAGCTGCTGCAAGCGCAGCGTGGCGGAAGCCAGAGCGGCCGGCGTTGCCAGCGACAGCGCACAGGGGCAGGTCACCACCAAAACCGATAGGGATACCCAGAAAGCGCGGCTGGGATCGATTTGCCACCAGACGGCAAATGCCGCCAGCGCGGCAAACAGCACAACGCCGACAAAAATACCCGCCACCCGGTCGGCCAGGGCCACCTGGTTGGGTTTGTCCAATTGTGCCCGCTCCACCAGGCGCTCGATAGCGGACAGGCGCGTGGCCTGCCCTGCGGCGGTGATCTTGATGGTCAAGCTGGAGTCGCCGTTGACGCTGCCCGCGTAAACCGGACTGCCCGCAGCTTTCTGTTGCAGCGCGGATTCGCCGCTGAGCAGGGACTCGTCCACACCGCTCACGCCCTCCAGCACCTCCCCGTCGGCGGGGACTGTATCTCCCGGGCGCAACAGCACTTTATCGCCAGGAGCCAAGGCCGCCACTGGCACATGGACAAGATCGTCCCCTTGATATTTGGCCGCCGTCATCGGCAGCAACTGAGCCAGACCACCGCTGGCTAAGCCCGCCCGATGGCGGGCGCGCATCTCCACCGTCCGTCCCAACAACAGGAAGAAGGTGAACATGGAAATAGATTCGAAGTACACCTCGCCGGTGCCGAATACGGTGGCGTAAAAGCTGGCGACATAGGCCATACCAATCGCCAGGGATACCGGTACATCCATACTCAGGTGACGGGCGCGCAGACTGCGCAGCGCCGCGCTGAAAAATGGGCGCGCGGCGTAGAACACCACCGGTGTCGCCACCAGCAGGGAAACCCAGCGGAAATAGCGCTCGAACTCGCCGACACCCTCTTCGGCGGCTGCGCCAAAGTACAGGGCGATGGCAAACATCATCACCTGCATGGTGCCGAGCCCGGCGACCCCCAGGCGGCGCAGGGCGGCGCGGTGCTCGCTCTGGATTACACTTTCCTGATTGGCCGCCGTGGCCGGGGCGGGTCTGTAGCCGATCCGCTCCAGGGCGCCAAACAGCTCGCTGGGTTTAATCTCGTCGGGATTAAAGGCGATCTGCGCGCGCTGGGTGCTGGCGTTGACCGAGACTTTCACAACCCCGCCCATTTGGCCCAGGTGTTTTTCTATCAGCCACACACAGGCCGCACAGGTAATACCGCTAATCAACAGCGAGGCAATCTTGTTGCCATTATCCCAGTCGTGGACAAACTGCTGCTGTACTTCCGGCAGATCGTATGCCGCCCAGCGATCCCGGGGCTGGGCCTCCTCCGGCCTGTCACTCTCTTTCTCGCGAAAGCGATAGAAACCGTCCAGGCCACCGGAAACGATAGCGCTGGCTACCGCTTCACAGCCGGGACAACACATTTCCCGGGCCACCCCTTCGATCACCACCGAGTGATTGCTGCCGGTGGGGACGGGGAGCCCGCAGTGATAACAGGGGGAGGAAGGCGAAGTCATTGAGTTACAGCATTCAGTGGCACGGCATCGCCGAGATCAAAGTTAATTTCACCCTTCAGGCGCCAGTCGGCGTCCTGGTGCGCATCTGGATCGAGCTCCGGCATCAGGCGCAGATACCAGCGGTCGGCCAGGCCCTCCGGCAATGTGCCCTGATAGCGACCCACAGAGATCTGGGACAGCTCGATATGCTTGTCCAGATCGGACTCTACCGGGTGGCTCAATGTGAGCAGCAGAGCTTTGGGGTAGTCGAGATTGCCGTTCAATTCCACGGTCACCCGATTCTCAGAGCGCTGGAACTGAACCAGTGCCGCCAAGCCCAGCGCTTGCGCGCGCTGATCCTGCTCGGCGCTGAAGTGATACATGCGGCTGTCTTTGTAGTAGGTATCGCTGACCTTGTCGTCAGCAAAACGCACCGCTATTGAGACTGTGATTGTCGACACCACCACCACTGTAATCAGTGGCGCCAGTACCATCCACGCCCAGGGTTCCCGATACCAGGGTTTGGGGGTTGGTTCATTCATCGCGTTACCAAAAAGTTACCGTTTTTACACAAAAGTCGAGCCCGCCTGGGCGGGCCCGTACTTTGCAACGGGATTGGCGCCCCGTCTACTGCTTTGGACCAATAAACACCGCTCGGCGCCTATCTGTCAGCTCAGGATTGTCGACTGCCTGGACAACAATCTCGATATCGTGCTTGGTGTCCTTCAGCTGATCTCTGGGCACGCCGACCCGGATAGGAACGGAGAACATCTCCCCCGGCACCAGGTAGATCGTCTTTGGTTTGCGAACGGAATAGTCGTAACCGGGCTTGCCCTCCACCTTGATGGTGAATTCGTGGGGCGCCTGATCCATATTGTTGATCTTCACCGTGTAGACGTTCTGCACCTGCCCCTGGGACTCGCGGAACATACGGCTGCCGCGATCGCGGGAGACTTCAGCCTCGATGGGGCTGCGGGTCATCACCTGCTGCGCGAACAGACCGGTCATGGCAAGCAGAATCAGGGCATAACCAAACAGGCGCGGGCGCAGGAAGCGGGTCTTACCGTCCTGCAACTCGTCCTCAGAGGTGAAGCGAATCAAGCCCTGCTCATAGCCCATCTTGTCCATCACGCTGTTACAGGCGTCGACACAGAGACCGCAGTTGATGCACTCGTACTGCATGCCGTCGCGGATATCGATATCCACCGGGCACACCTGCACGCACCAGTAGCAGTCGATACAGTCGCCCATACCTTCCGCTTTGTAATCCACGTTCTTTTTACGCGGACCCCGGGTCTCACCCCGCTTGGCATCGTAGTAGACCGCCAGCGTATCCTCGTCGTACATCACCGACTGGAAACGGGCATAGGGGCACATGTACTTACACACCTGCTCGCGCAGGAAGCCCGCGTTCATATAGGTGGCAAAAGTAAAGAAAGCAACCCAGAAAACGCCCTGCGGGTGGGCGTTAAACGTGGCCAGATCCACTACCAGATCGCGCACCCCGTAGAAATACCCCACAAAGGCCAGCGCGGTTGCCAGCGAGATCAGCAGCCAGATGGCGTGCGTACCCCCCTTGCGCAGCACCTTTTCCAGGTTCCAGGGCGCCTTGTCGAGCTTCATGCGCTTGTTGCGATCGCCTTCACAGACCCTTTCCGCCCAGATAAACATCATGGTCCAGACGGTCTGCGGACAGGTGAAGCCACACCACACCCGGCCCAGCAAGGTGGTGACCGCAAACAGCGCGAAGGCGGCAATGATCAGCAGCCAAGCTAAAAGGAAGCCATCCTGGGGCCCGAACGTGGTCCAGAAAATATGGAATTGGCGGGTGGGAAGATCAAAGAAGACCGACTGGCGCCCGTCGATATTGATCCAGGGGAGAAAGAAAAAAGCCAGCAGCAGCGGCAGGCCGGTATATTTGCGAACGCGGGTGAAAACACCCTTGATATGTCGGATGTAGACTTTGTCTTCCGACTCATACAACATGCGATAGCGAACTTCGCCATCACCTTCCTGTTCCTCACGGGTTGGAATTAAATCACTCACACAAACCTCACTCTCGCACGGGCACATCTTGTACGCGGGCCAGGTAGCCACTTATGTTGAGGCTTTTTTCTCCGTCCCTGTAGCGCCCGGAGTCCCTTGATAAAACAAGGCCCAGCAAATGCCGGGCCTCAATAGTAAATTACTGCTTTTCTTCTTCCTGCTGGGACAGGCTGTAGACATAGGCCGCTACCAAGCGGATTTTGTCTTCGCGCAGCTTGTCTTTTTGCGCGGGCATCATATTGGTACGACCGCCGCGAATAGTGTGCTGGATCTGGTCGCGGCTGCTGCCGTAGAGCCAGATGTTGTCAGTCAGGTTGGGCGCACCCAGCATTTGGTTGCCCTTGGCATCCAGACCGTGACAGGCCATACACACAGTGTTGAACACCTTCTGACCCTCAGCGGCCATAGTGGTGTCGTGCTCCAGGCCATTCAGGGAGAGAACATACTCGGCAGTGTTCTTCACGCCTTCCTCACCGATCACCGGACCTTGAGCGGGCATCATGCCCTGACGACCGTTGTGCAGGGTCTCCAGGATTTTCTCCGGAGTGCCGCCGTACAGCCAGTCTTTGTCAGTCAGGTCCGGGAAGCCGAAGTTACCACCGGCATCGGCACCGTGACACACAGAACAGTTGTTGGCGAAAATGCGCGAACCCATTTTCAACGCTTCCGGGCTCTGTGCCATTTCATCGATCGGCATATCGACGTACTTGCCGAAAGTCTCCTTGAACTTCTCCTGGGCCTCAGCTTGGGAAGCTTCCAGAGCACCGACAGATGACCAACCGCCAACACCTTTGAAGTTACCCAGACCCGGGTAGATCACCAGGTATGCCGCAGAGAACACCAAGGTGGCGATAAACAGCATGAACCACCACTTGGGTAGCGGGTTATCGTACTCCTCGATGCCGTCGTATACGTGGCCCGTTGTTTTGTTTTCCGGTTCTGCCTGGTCGTCCACCGCCACTTTTCGGTTGGCGAACAGCACCCAGGTAATCAACGCCAGATTGGCGAGGGTGAGCACAATTACCCACACACTCCAGAATGTACTCATTACTTATCCTGCCCCTGTTTTCGATTGGCTCCGGGCTTATCCCCGGAATTGGATTCGTCCCGCTGAGCGGCCGACTTGTCCCTGTCGGCTTGTCGCTCTTCATCGGCAAACGGCAAATTGGCATCTTCCTCGAAGCGCTTCTTGCGCTTCGGAGAGAAGGCCCACCAGCAAATCGCCAGAAATGCTATAGAGCCCAGAACCAGACCGATTTCCCGCAAAGTTTCAATAGTCACGAGTTTCCTTCCTCGCTATTAGCGTTTTTGGGTAACCAGGGTACCCAGCTGCTGCAAGTAAGCCACCAGCGCATCGATCTCCATCACCTTGCCACCTTTGAAAGGCTCAGCAGCGTTGGCGATGTCCTCATCGGTGTAGGGCACACCGACAAAGCGCAGCGCTTCCATCTTACGCGCGGTGTATTCACCGGTTACCACATTGTCGAACAACCAGGGGTAAGCGGGCATGATCGACTCGGGCACAACGCTGCGCGGGTTGTACAAGTGCGCGCGCTGCCATTCGTCAGAGTAGCGTCCACCTACGCGCGCCAGGTCGGGACCGGTGCGCTTGGAGCCCCACAGGAAGGGGTGCTCGTAGATGGATTCCTGTGCCATGGAGTAGTGGCCGTAACGCTCAACTTCCGCACGCAGAGGACGAATCATCTGGGTGTGGCAAACGTGGCAGCCCTCGCGAATATAGATATCGCGGCCTTCCAGCTCCAATGCTGTCAGCGGCTTCTGCCCCGGCAGCGGCGTGTAGTTATCTTTGGTAAAGAACTGCGGAACGATCTCAACCAGGGCGCCGAAACTGATGGCGATCACGGTGAAAAAGATCATCCAGCCGATGTTTTTTTCTACGAGGTCATGATTCTTCACGATCTAAACTCCTATGCCGCAGGCACTGCACGAACGGTGTTATCGGCTTCGGCATCGTTTACCTTCTCGGTAATCGTGCGGTAGACGTTGTAAGCCATCAGCAGCATACCGACCAGGAACATGGCACCGCCCAACCAGCGGACAACGTAGCCCGGGTGGCTCGCCACAACACTCTCTACGAAGCTGTAAGTCAGGGTGCCGTCGGCGTTAAATGCACGCCACATCAGACCCTGGGTAATACCGTTGACCCACATCGCGGCGATGTACAGAACGGTACCTACAGTAGCCAGCCAGAAGTGCGCGTTGATCAGCTTGGAGCTGTACATTTCGCGGCGTTTCCACAGAACCGGAACCAGGTGATACAGGGCGCCGATAGAGATCATCGCAACCCAGCCCAGAGCGCCGGAGTGTACGTGGCCAACGGTCCAGTCGGTGTTGTGAGACAGGGCGTTTACGGTCTTGATGGACATCATCGGGCCTTCGAAGGTAGACATACCGTAGAAGGACAGGGATACCACCAGGAAGCGCAGGGTCGGGTCGGTGCGCAGCTTATGCCATGCGCCGGACAGGGTCATGATGCCGTTGATCATACCGCCCCAGGAAGGTGCCAGCAGGATCAGGGACATTACCATCGCCAGGCTCTGCGCCCAGTCGGGCAGCGCTGAGTAGTGCAGGTGGTGACCACCGGCCCATACGTACAGGGAGATCAGGGCCCAGAAGTGAACGATAGACAGCTGGTAGGAGTAGACCGGACGGCCAGCTTGCTTGGGTACGAAGTAGTACATGATGCCGAGGAAGGCGGCGGTCAGGAAGAAGCCTACCGCGTTGTGGCCGTACCACCACTGGATCATTGCGTCCTTGGTGCCCGAGTAGATGGAGTAGGACTTGAACGGGCCAACCGGGATTTCCAGGTTGTTTACAACGTGGAGAATGGCAATAGTGACGATGTAAGCACCGAAGAACCAGTTCGCCACGTAGATGTGGGAAGTCTTACGCTTCATGATGGTGCCGAAGAACACCAGCGCGTAGGCAACCCAAACCAGGGTGATCAGAATATCGATGGGCCACTCTAGCTCAGCGTATTCCTTGGTGGAGGTGAAGCCCATCGGCAGGGTAATTGCGGCAGCGACGATAACAGCCTGCCAGCCCCAGAAGGTGAAGGGGATCAGCCAGCCACCCCAGAGGCGGACCTGACAGGTGCGCTGTACCACATAGAAAGAAGTGGCAAAGAGAACACTACCACCAAAGGCGAAAATTACCGCGTTGGTGTGCAGGGGACGCAAGCGCCCGAAGTGCGAGAAGGGCTGCCAAAAGTCGTTGAGTTCAGGCCAGGCTAGCTGGGCTGCAATCAATACGCCCATGCCCATACCAAAAATGCCCCAGACCACGGACATGATGGTGAACTGGCGCACGATATTGTAGTCATAGTCCGGCACAGGGCCGGTCTTTGCCACCGTTGTCGTCATGTTTTTACTTCCGTTGCTTTTAAGATTCGGTTCCACTGTGCGGGACTGGCCCACCACAGAAGGTGTGTAACCACAACCTGTGAGACGCTGTGGTTACTATTGGCCGGATAAGGATTTAAGCGTATCCCTGTCCGCTGATTGCTGATCTAAATCAACTAAATCAATTTTCTTCCTTTACCGGCGGCAATGCGCAGACGCAGGGCGTTAAGCTTGATAAAGCCCTCCGCATCCTTCTGGTCGTAGGCGCCCGCATCGTCTTCGAAGGTCGCAATGCGCTCGTCGAAGAGGCTGTCCGCAGAGCGGCGACCCACAGCGCTGACGCTGCCCTTGTACAGTTTCAGGCGAACTTCACCGTTCACCACATCCTGGGATTCATCGATCGCTGCCTGGAGCATGCGGCGCTCCGGAGACCACCAGTAGCCGTTGTAAATCAGCTCGGCGTAGCGCGGCATCAGAGAGTCCTTCATATGCGCCACTTCGCGGTCCAGAGTGATGGACTCAATAGCGCGGTGCGCTTTCATCAAAATGGTACCGCCGGGGGTTTCGTAACAGCCGCGGGACTTCATTCCCACGTAGCGGTTCTCCACGATATCCAGACGACCGATGCCGTTGGCTCCGCCCAATTTGTTCAGCTTCTCAAGCAAAGTAGCAGGGCTCAGACGCTCGCCGTCGATAGAGACGGGATCGCCCTTCTCAAAGCCCAAAGTAATATAGGTGGGCTCTTCTGGAGCCGCCTCGGGGCTCACGCTCCAGCGCCACATATCCTCTTCGGCTTCCGCCCAGGGGTCTTCGAGGTTGCCGCCCTCGTAGGAGATATGCAGCAGGTTGGCGTCCATCGAGTAGGGGGACTTCTTCTTGCCGGAAGAGAAATCCACCGGAATATTGTGCTGCTCGCAGTACTGCATCAGCTTTTCGCGGGAGTTCAGGTCCCACTCGCGCCAGGGGGCGATCACCTGGATGCCCGGCTTCAGCGCGTAGGCGCCCAGCTCGAAGCGCACCTGGTCGTTGCCTTTGCCGGTCGCGCCGTGGGAAATGGCATCGGCACCGGTCTCGTTGGCAATCTCAATCAGGCGCTTGGCGATCAGCGGGCGCGCAATAGAGGTACCCAGCAGGTACTCGCCTTCATAAATGGCATTGGCGCGGAACATCGGGAAGACGAAATCGCGCACGTACTCTTCGCGCAGGTCGTCGATATAAATCTCTTTAACCCCGAGGGCTTCGGCCTTGGCGCGGGCCGGTTCCACCTCTTCACCCTGGCCGATATCTGCGGTGAAGGTCACTACTTCACAGCCATAGGTCTCTTGCAACCATCGCACGATTACCGACGTATCCAAGCCACCGGAGTATGCCAGTACCACCTTTTCGATTTTGCTCATTGCTGTCCTCTGCTGCCGGAAAAACGTCGCCACGACAAAAGCGCGGAGACGTGGAATGTCACTACGCGAAACAAGTGTCAGTCTGGGGGAGTTATTCTTGGAGATATGCCCAGGATCGGTAAATGGCGGGCACAATAATACCCACACTCTTTGTCGGGGCGCGATTGTAGCGCCTAAGCTCGCGATCGACTAGCGCCAAGGCGCGAGTAAGCACAATTGATTACTTTTTAACCCTTGCCGCATCGCAATTTTGCACAGCTTCGGGTAGCATTCGCGCCGCACAATGAGTCACCACGCTAAGAAGCTTTACGGAGTACCATGACGGAGCAAATTACCCTTCGCGCCCCCGACGACTGGCACATTCACCTGCGCGACGGCGCCGCTCTCGGGCGCACTGTGCCCGATGCCGCAAAACAATTCCGCCGCGTCATTGTCATGCCCAACCTGGTGCCCCCCGTAACTGACGCCGCCAGCGCAGTGGCTTATAAGGAGCGCATCAGCGCCCAGATTCCCGCCGGCAACGCCTTTGAACCCTTGATGGTGATCTACCTCACCGACAAGACCGATGCCGCCGTTATTCGCCAGGCCCACGAAGCCGGGGTTATCGCCGCCAAGCTGTACCCAGCGGGCGCGACCACCAACTCCGATTCCGGTGTGACCGATATCGCCAACATCTACCCAGCCCTGGAAGAAATGCAGGCCTGCGGTATGAAGCTACTGGTACACGGTGAAGTCACCACCAGCGATATCGATATTTTCGATCGCGAGCAGGCCTTTATCGAAAAGACCCTGTCCCACCTGGTCGACGACTTCCCCACCCTGAAAGTGGTGTTTGAACATATCACCACCGCCCAGGCGGTAGAGTTTGTGCAGGGCGCCCGCGAAGGCGTTGCCGCTACCATCA
Source organism: Microbulbifer regidiadema (SeqCode) (assembly GCF_052466995.1). NCBI lineage: Bacteria > Pseudomonadati > Pseudomonadota > Gammaproteobacteria > Cellvibrionales > Microbulbiferaceae > Microbulbifer > Microbulbifer regidiadema (SeqCode). The sequence continues at coordinate 2,232,461 of NZ_CP174297.1, forward strand.
CCGCGCACCACCTGCTGTACAACCGCAACCATATGCTGGTGGGCGGCATTCAACCGCACTACTACTGCCTGCCGATCCTAAAGCGCGGCTACCATCAAAACGCGCTGATCGAAGCGGCCACCAGCGGCAGCCCGAAATTTTTCCTCGGCACCGACTCGGCCCCCCACGCTGACCACAAGAAAGAACACTCCTGTGGCTGTGCCGGCTGCTACACCGCCTACTCCGCCATCGAGCTCTACGCCGAGGTATTCGAGCGCGCGGGCAAACTGGATAAACTGGAAGGCTTCGCTAGCGAGTTCGGCCCCGACTTCTACGAGCTGCCGCGCAACGAAGACACCATCACCCTGGTTAAGAGCCCCTGGACCCTGCCGGAAAAACTGGAGATGGGCGGTGAAAATCTGATTCCCCTGGCCGCCGGTGAAACCCTAAACTGGCAGCTGGCGTAATCGGCCAACACCCAATAACAGCGCCTGCGCGGGGAGCATCCCCGGCGGGCGCGTGATTCGACAATAACCCCTGCCCCCGCAGCGCCACACGCTGCTGGCTTGACGACAAGATTTACAAGGAACCACTGTGACACCCGCCGAAGAACCCACTGGACCAAAAAGCCCTCTCGCCCAGCGATTCCGAGGCTTTCTGCCTGTGGTTATCGACCTGGAAACCGGCGGCTTTAACGCCCGCACCGACGCACTGCTGGAGATTTCCGCAGTGATCCTGGATATGGATGACGACGGCAACCTCTTCCCCCTGGAGACCCACAGCTTCCACCTGGAGCCGTTCGAGGGTGCCAACGTCGAGCAATCCGCTCTCGACTTTATCGGCATCGATCTGGAGTCCCCGGAGCGCGACGCCTGGCCGGAAGAAATTGCCATTCCCGAACTGTTCCGCAAGATTCGCAGCGCCGTGAAGAAGCACAGCTGCACCCGCGCCATCGTGGTTGCCCACAACGCGCACTTCGACCTGGGCTTTGTCAATGCGGCGGTTGAGCGCACCGGTATCAAACGCAATCCCTTCCACCCGTTTTCCTGTTTCGATACCGCCAGCCTCGCCGGCCTCGCCTACGGCCAGACCGTATTGGCCAAAGCCTGCCAAGTGGCCGGCATTGAGTTCGATAACAACTGCGCCCACTCCGCCGAGTACGACGCAGAGAAAACCGCCACTCTGTTCTGCGGTATCGTCAACAAGTGGAAAGCCCTGGGCGGCTGGCCGCTGGCGACAGAAGAGCCCATCGAAGAGCTCGAGTAACCCCCTGCCGATCGGGCTGAGCCACGCAGCCCGATTTATCCGCAGGCGACACGGAGTGTCGAAACCTGCCGGCAAAGTATCCGCTATGCGCAGACTCTGGCCACTTGGGTGATTTTTTGTGCAGACAATGCTAAGATGCCCTGCCCACTAATAAGAAACGGATATTCATCGTGGCCAAAAAACCCTCCTCTTCCAACCGCAAACAGACTGCCCCCCTCGAAACCAGTGAAAGTATTGAAGAGCAGGTAAAGGCCTTCCTCGCCGGCGGCGGTGAGATCGAGCAGGTACCCAAAGGCGTCAGCGGCCAGACCCACAGCTCCGGCCCCAAGCACATTACCCTCGGCAAAAAACCCAGAGCCTAAGGCGCGGCAAAAATCTCGCAGCCATAAAAAAACCCCGACAGCGCCGCGCAACTTTACTGCGAGGCGCGGCCGGGGCCGCTTGAGCAGGGCTGCGCTAGCGCAGCCAGCTATCGCTCAGATCAGGGCATCTCTTCCAGTTCCGCACCCTCTTTCACCGGCGGCATCAGATCTTCTTTGTTGATCTTCAGCCCCATCAGCACGTTGGCAGCCACGTACACAGAGGAGTAGGTACCCACAACCACACCCACGATCAGGGCCAGGGAGAAGTTGTGGATCAGCTCACCACCGAAGAATTGCAGTGCCCACAGCACCAGCAAGGTAGTGAAAGAGGTCATAAAGGTACGGCCCAGGGTCTGGCTGATAGAGATATTGATAATCTCCTCCGCCTCAGCCTTGCGCACCTTGCGGAAGTTCTCGCGGATGCGGTCCGACACCACGATGGTATCGTTCAGGGAGTAACCGATTACCGCCAGCACCGCCGCCAGTACGGTCAGATCGAAGTCCAAACCCATCACCGCAAAGAAGCCCAGCACGATAATCACATCGTGGCCGAGGGCCGCTACCGCGCCGAAAGAGAACTTGTACTGGAAGCGCAGGGCGACGTAAATCATCACCATAAACAGGGCCAGCATCATACCCAGGCCGCCGTCGTCGCGCAGCTCCGCACCCACTTGGGGGCCCACCATCTCGGTCCGACGCAGTTCCACCTCACCGTCGCTGCCCGCACTCAACAGTGTCACCACCTTGTCGCCAATGGGGGTTACTGTCTCCTGGCTGGTAGCGCTGATCTTGGTTTCCTCTTCAGTCACTGAAGGGGGCAACTTGATCAGCAGGTCCTTCTCAGAACCAAAATTCACCACCGTAGCACCGTCGTAGCCCGCCGCTTCCAGCTGCTCGCGCACATCGCTGATAGCGGGTGTCACCTCGTAGCCCACTTCCACCTGGGTACCACCGGTAAAATCCAGGCCGAACTTGAGGCCATTCATGGCCAGCGCGGTGATGGAGGCCAGTACCAGCACCACCGAGACAACCCCGGCGATCTTGCGCCAGCGCATAAAGTCGTAGACGCGCTTGCCCATGTACTCGGTAATTTTGTCGTTATCCACTTTGGTCTCACTCATGACTGACCCCCTTAAATCCAGAGCTTCTGTACACGGCGACCGCCGTAGAACAAGTTAATAATCGCTCGCGTACCCATAATGGCGCTGAACATGGAGGTGAGAATACCGATCGACAGGGTTACCGCGAAGCCCTGTACCGGGCCGGAGCCGATGGCATACAGGATCACCGCCACAATTAAGGTGGTGATATTCGCATCCACAATGGTGCTGTAAGCGTTGTCAAAACCGGCGCTGATCGCGGTCTGGGGAGGCATCCCATTCCTGAGCTCCTCCCGTATTCGCGAGAAGATCAGCACATTGGCATCCACCGCCATACCCACAGTCAATACGATACCGGCAATACCGGGCAGCGTCAGGGTTGCGCCCAGCAGCGACATCACCGCCACCAGCAGAATCATATTCACCGCCAGCGCCAGGTTCGCGGCCAGGCCGAATACGCGGTAGGAAATCAGCATACAGATAATCACGGCCAGCAGACCGATCTGTACGGATTGCACACCCACTTTGATGTTATCCGCACCCAGAGATGGGCCGATCACGCGCTCTTCGACAAAGTACATGGGCGCGGCCAGGGCACCGGCGCGCAGCAACAGGGCCAGTTCCTGCGCCTCGGCCGGGCTGTCCAGACCGGTGGTGCGGAACTGCTTGCCCAGGGCACTCTGTACCGTGGCCAGGCTGATAATTTTCCGCTCTTCGGTGCGCTTCTGCACGATTACTTCGTTACCGTTTTCGTCGATCTCGGTTACCGGCTCAAAGCGAGTCTCGATAAACAGGGTGCCCATACGGCGACCGACATTTTTCCAGGTAGCGCGGTGCATCATCTCGCCGCCACGGGCGTCGAGAGTGATATTTACTTGAGGGAAGCCGCTCTCGTCGTAACCGACGCGGGCATTGGTAACGCTGTCGCCCTTGATAATGATCTGGCGCTCCAACCAGGCACCGCCGTACATCTGCGCCTGGCGCTCATCGCGGTACTCGAAGTACTCCTTGTTGGAGACCAGCTCATCAGAGCGGGCTTCCATTCGGTATTCCAGGTTGGCGGTCTTGCCGATAATACGCTTGGCCTCGGCGGTGTCCTGCACACCGGGCAGCTCCACTACGATGCGGTTGCGGCCCTGGCGCTGTACGATCGGCTCGGCAACGCCCAGCTCGTTCACCCGGTTGCGCAGGGTGGAAAGGTTCTGGGTGACGGCATCATCTTCCAGCTGCTTAGTTTCCTGCTCGGTCAGGGTTGCGCGGATCTCCAGGTTTTCACCGCTGCCGGACTCGCGCAGTTGAAGCTGCGGGAATTCCTTGCGCAGGGTGGACATCGCCAGGCTGCGCAATTCCTCGTTGCGGAAGCGGGCAATAATCTCCCGGTCCTCCACCAACTCCACATTGCGGTAACGGGCCTTGGCTGCGCGCAGCTTGGTCTTCACTTCCTGCTCATAGCTCTCCATGTTGTTCTTGACGATGGTGTTGGTATCGACTTCCATCAGAAAGTGCACACCACCGGCCAGGTCCAAACCGAGCTTCATCGGGCTAGCACCGATATCTTTCATCCACTGGGGCGTGGTGGAGGCCAGGTTCAGGGCGACAACATAGTCAGAGGTTCCAAGGGCTTTTTGAATCGCCTCCTTTGCCGGCAACTGCTCCTCCATGGAATTTAAACGAATCAGTACAGACTTATCCCCCACTTCGCCGCCGAAGTGCGCAATGCCGACTTCATCCAGGGCTTTTTGTGCATTCTCCAGGACCTCTGGGCCGATGGTGAGCGCACTGGACTGCCCGGAAATCTGCACGGCAGGGTCCGGCTTGTAGAGATTGGGCGCGGCATAGGTCAGGCCAAAGGCCACAACCGCGAGAATCAGAAAGTACTTCCAGATCGGGTAGCGATTCATGCTGTTCTCATTGTTCTAGTGTGACCCCGAGGGCCGGTAAATCTTGGCAATCTGCCGAGGCAATTGCCTGGATATGTGGGCGCAGTGAACGGATTGCAAGGTACACAGCCGCCGACAAAAGTGGGGCTGATTATACGGGGATCGGGAGAGCGGACAAATGACAGGGGCACAGTCGTGCGGTCGACTGCCCCCCAAATAGGATAAAAGTGCGCGGCGATCAGGCCTCCAGCGGCGGCACTTCGCGGCCCAGGCCCTGGTAGAACTCGGCGACATAAGCCTCCAGCTCATTGGCGGCAATAGCATCGCGCAGCTTTTGCATCAGGCGCTGGTAGTGGCGCAGATTGTGAATCGTATTCAGCTGCGCGCCGAGAATTTCACCGCAGCGATCCAGGTGGTGCAGGTAGGCGCGGGAGAAATTCTCACAGGTGTAGCAATCGCACTCTTCCTCCAGGGGACCCGTATCATGGCGGTGTCTGGCGTTGCGGATTTTTACCACCCCCTCGAAGGTAAACAGGTGGCCGTTGCGCGCATTGCGGGTGGGCATAACGCAGTCGAACATATCCACACCGCGACGCACCGCCTCAACAATATCCTCCGGCTTGCCCACGCCCATCAGGTAGCGCGGCTTGTCTTCCGGCATTTTATGAGCCAGGTGATCCAGGACCTTGATCATCTCCTCTTTCGGCTCGCCCACAGACAGGCCGCCAATGGCATAGCCATCGAAGCCAATCTCGGTGAGACCGCGCAGGGACACATCGCGCAATTCCGGGTACATACCGCCCTGCACAATGCCGAACAGCGCCGACGGGCTATCGCCGTGGGCCTTCTTGGAGCGCTCCGCCCAGCGCAGGGACAGCTCCATAGACTTGCGCGCCTCATCGGTGGTAGCCGGATAGGGGGTACACTCGTCGAAGATCATTACGATATCCGAGCCCAGGTCCCGCTGCACGCGCATGGATTCTTCCGGGTCCAAAAATACCGGACTGCCATCGATAGGCGAGCGGAAGGACACCCCCTCTTCGGTAATCTTGCGCAGCTCCCCCAGGCTAAATACCTGGAAACCGCCGGAGTCGGTAAGGATCGGGCCGGACCACTGGGTAAAATCGTGCAGATCGCCGTGGGCTTTCACCACCTCGGTGCCCGGGCGCAGCATCAGGTGGAAGGTATTACCCAGAATAATCTGCGCACCGATCCCCTCGATATCCCTCGGCAGCATGCCTTTTACGGTGCCGTAGGTGCCCACCGGCATAAACGCCGGGGTTTCCACCACGCCGCGCGGAAAGCGCAGGCGGCCGCGACGGGCCTTGCCATCGGTGGTGTCCACTTCAAACTGCATAAAACATTCGCGGCTCACGGGGTATCTCCTTTCGCTGGTGCGACTTCTTCTTTTACGGCATTGGGATCGCGGGTAATAAACATGGCATCGCCGTAACTAAAGAAGCGATAGCGCTCCTCCACAGCGGCCCGGTAGGCGGCCATCATGTGCTGGTATCCCGCGAAGGCACTCACCAGCATCAACAGGGTGGACTCCGGCAGGTGGAAGTTGGTGACCAACTTGTCCACCACCTGAAACTCATAGCCCGGGTAAATAAAGATATCGGTCTCCCCCACGGTGGCCTGCAACTGGCCACTGCGCGCCGCACTCTCCAGCGCGCGCACACTGGTGGTGCCCACCGCGATCACGCTGCCATTGCGGGCGCGGCAAGCGGCTACCGCATCCACCACATCCTGGGAGACATCCAGCACTTCGCTGTGCATCTGGTGTTCAAAGATATTGTCCACGCGCACCGGCTGGAAGGTGCCGGCGCCCACATGCAGGGTCACGAACACCACCTCGGCGCCTTTATCCCGCAATGCACCGATCATCTCATCATCAAAGTGCAGCCCCGCCGTCGGCGCCGCCACGGCACCGGCGTTGCGGCCGTAGACCGTCTGGTAGCGCTCGCGATCGCTGGCGTCGTCGTCCCGGTCGATATAAGGGGGCAGCGGCATATGGCCGAGGCGCTCCAGAATCGCCAGCACGCCCTCCTCTTTGGGGAAGGACAGCTCGAACAACGCGTCCTTTCTGCCGGTCACTTCAATGCGGGTACCGTCTTCGAGGACGATGCTGGAACCGGGCTTGGGCGACTTGCTGGAGCGCACATGGGCCCAGATATCGGTGTGGTTGAGCACCCGCTCCACCAGGATTTCCAGCTTACCGCCGGTCTCCTTCTGCGCGAACAGGCGCGCCGGGATCACCCGGGTATCGTTAAAGACGATCAGGTCACCGGCCTGTACCTGGTCGAGAATATCTGGGAACTGCCGATGTACGATGGCCCCACTGGGCCCATCCAGACACAAAAGGCGGCTGCCACGGCGCTCCTCGGTGGGCGCGCGGGCGATCAGCTCATCGGGCAGATGAAAGTCAAAGTCCTGACGCTGCATGGAATCCTGGAAATCTAGAAACTATGGAGAGGTCGCGAAGGTTATAGGAAATTTTAGGAGCTGTTAAGGAGCCTCTGAAAAACTCCGTGATACCTCTGGCATGCAGAGCAGTTCACAATCAAGGCGCGGCTTTGCAAGAATGTCTAGACCTTGCAAGAAGCCGCAACGCCGAGTGTGAATTGCTCTGCAAGCCCCAAAGGGTGGGCCTTGAGGGCTACAGCTGCCACGTTGCAGCTCTTGCAAAGGACTGTGCCATTCGCGGCGAGCTGCGCCTAACATCTGCAGCCCTCAAGACCCACAGAGGCATTACGGAGTTTCTCAGAGGCTCCTCAACTAGGACGACAGAAAATGCGCTAAGTTATTGAAATCACTAGTTGACCCTGGCCAAAGCATTGCTATAATCACGCCCTCTTCGCAGCGACCTTCAGGTCGAACAGCGAAAGTGCCAGAGTGGTGAAATTGGTAGACACAGGGGATTCAAAATCCCCCGCCCTTAAAAGCGTGCCGGTTCGAGTCCGGCCTCTGGTACCATCTCTCAAACCCGCGATAGCGTAGGCTTTCGCGGGTTTTTTGTTTCTGCGCGAGCCACTTTGTAAAAGACTTATTTGTTGGTTTTGGCGCCAAAGTGTCAACAAGGTGTCAACGCAAAATCGCGTTGACACTTTGCACCCACCTAGCCTTCCGGCCGTGCAACATCCTTTCACCTCTCTTCGCAACTCTTCAAAGTGTGAAATCCAATTCTTACCCAAACCCCGCACCAGCTCAGGCCAGGGCCGCTAGTCTCATTTCATCAACCAAAACAGCGCCCAAAATCGGCAGGCGTGGGGAGGAGTGACCTGCGCCCTTTTTTGTTGCACAATTATTGATCAAGGGCGATCAGAGGGAGTTGGTTATGCGAATTTTTAAGGGGGTTTTAAAGCCCGATGCTTGTTTGGCCGCTTTTGCGGGCTACCAAGACGCAATGAAGGAAAATGAAAACCACTCTACCTCCTCATTGTCGTAGGCGACTCACCATCTCACCAATAATAAAACTGTATGGAGGTACAGAAAAATATGGCTGATCAGATAAAAAGCACAGACCTGAGCGAAATAATCAACTCTAGAATAAATGAAATATTGGAATCCAAATTGGGGCTAGAGAGCCCCTCCATTTACGAAGTGCCCCAAAAAGTTCTTCTAGAAGATTCCGAGGTTCTCTTTAGACAGTTAGAAATTGTACATGATGAAATAATTAGCGGATCTATTCATAGTGACACCATCGCTGACGACTACGGGCAAGGAACAAGTACCAAAGGTAAAACCACATTCTTTCGCGTAGATAACCAAATAAAATCAGCGGTTTTTATAATGTCAAATATCAGTGATGATAAAAAAACTACAGTTCTGCGATACGTTGCACTACTCCACGAATTAGGCCATGTATCAGATATGGAAAATGGCAAAAATATCCGATTCAATGGACATGACATAAATATGATTAAAGCTGAAGGCTATGCTGAGGTTTTTGCATTAAAATATCTTGATAAAAAAAAGAATGATATCGTAGATAAATTTGTGAAAGGAAGATATGCACAAGCATTGTTAGATCGCAAAAACAAAAATGAAATGTACGCATCCATCCACAAAGAAATATTAGTTTACTTTCGTGAGTCAAGATTAAGAAACTGGGCGAATAGCTTTTAAAATTCCACCTCAAAAAAAAGAAAAGTAGCAAATCTAGTAAACAGACAACAATACAGGTTTACCTACAGCTCGCTCTCCCATTAAAAACCCAAAGTAGCCAAACCACCCACCGATAAAAATACCGAAGGTGCTGACTTCTGGGCCAAAAATAACTTACAGAAGAGAAAAAACTGAAATATCAAAAACACTTTGCAGGATAAAATTTCAACCATAAGAAGGAAGTCACGTGGTAGATCAAAGCCGTTCAGAACACATTCTAAATTTAGCAAAAGAATTACTCGACGACATCGAGCTTAGCAGAACTAGTGCAGAAAACTTGATTCTTAAAGCGTCAAGGCTCTCTCGCTGGGTAGGCTCAGAAGAGGTTAAATATTGGCTAAAAATGGAAATGGGAGGCTACAACGATACAAATGAAATCTCTCTCAAGTACATGAACTTAACTGGTCGTTGGGTTGATGCGGCTAATAAAAAAGGATTTTGGGGACCACTAGCAGAACAAGAAGCAGCTATCGAAGCTGAAAAAGCAAAGCTTCAAATGTTACGCATCCCAAACACATCTGGAAATATGGCATTTGTCGCCACCAGACAGGTGACAAATTCCATATCAGAATCATCAAGATTAATATCTAGATTGAATGGCATAAGGAGCAGAGTGCTTGCAAAACTACATGAGTTTGTAAGTGAAATATATTACGAAAAAGAATTTGATAGCCTTTCAGAATCTATATTTGAAATGTACAAAAATGATGTGGATTCGTTAATAGGTACAGCATGTGGCGATGTGCTTGAACAGATTCCATCTGTAATGAACCGACTCGCCGAAGGTGACTCAGAAGCGACTAGTCAAGCCTTAACAACCTGCCGTAGAGTAATAGAATCATTTGCAGATGCTATATATCCACCAACCGATGATACATTTGAAATAGACGGCAATGAAATATCTCTAAAAGCGAATAAATATCAAAACAGAATCAATGTGTTTATTCATGAAAAAACTGATAGCTCATCAAGAAGAAAAAGATTTAGGCAAAACTTGAACAATCTGTATGGCCGGGTCTCAACCGGTGTCCATAGTGACGTGACCACTGAGGAAGCAAGAGCATTATTTTTAAATACTTACCTAATAATTGGTGAAATACTTCACCTATCTCAGCAAGATAATTAACAAGCAGACAAATCTCTGCCGCCACTTGTATCGACTTCAATTAACCTTTGAAAACGAAAGTCGTAACGGTGGCGGCCAAGAATTAAGCGATGACTATTAGTCTAGGCATCGCTCCACCAAAACCCCACCCCTCCCAATCGAGTATTCAGTAAACTTGCCTGTCACAATATCCAGAATTTGCAGCCAGGAATAAAACAGCGCTTTTTCAGATTTAGCAATCTTCTCTGCCAGTTCTTTTGCCGCCTCTTGAGTTGGCGCAGAGTCTCTAAAGCTCTTAGCTCCGCCATTCATCAAGTGAACCCGCTCCGCGAAAATGGCGTACCTGTTTACTCTATTATTCATAACTTCTCTCCTTTTAAGTGTATAACCAGCTTAAGCCCGAATCGAGCTAAGCTGAGATTTCAAAGTATCCGCGCTGCTCTTGTGCCCACTAATTGCCGCCTCTTGGGTTGGCTTTTGCCCACTCCCTGGGTGCGAGTGAGTCGCCAGGGTGGCGGCCAGTGCAGACACTACGCCTATTAAATCCTCTAGCACTTTCAGCACATTTAAAGATTCACTACCTAACCAAACCTTGCCACCATCTTTTACTTTGATGGTTTGGCGAACCTTGGCCACTGATTCGCGAATATTTCCGATCTGTTCTTTTAAGTCGCGTCCCGCTGAAATATCAATATCACTAGCGGTTGTAATATTTAGATTATCCAGCGCTGATAAGTTCAGACTGCCAGCAGATAAGAAACGTAAAGCTCCAAGTGCTTCAATAATTTTTACGCCAGCAATTTCCTCTATCGAATGCTCTTTAACTTGTCGGTACTCGTTGTCACAGCTGCTTTGCAATTCCGCAGCCTGAATAATCCTACGCAATGAACTTTCCAGAATATCCCCGTGGGTCTCCCGGCTCCACTCTGCCTGTGCGTCCACTCTCTGCCGTACTAAGTCGCTTTGCTGCCATGCTAAATCCTCACGATCGAGCGCAGGAACTCCACCCCCCCCGCGACAAGACCGTTCTAATAAATGGCTGATCTGACTGGCCATAGGCAACGATTCTGGACACCCACAAAAGTGGTAGCTTCAAGTACCACCCATATTGCCCCCATACAAAGGTCTCTAACTATCTCTTTTTCAAAAAATTAAGAAAAATGCACCAGTGTAAACCAGTTAAAACGGCCGAAACAAGCAATCCTAGACACCCACATTTTGGAGCATGGTGCTATTAGTGGAGCCCCCCTCCGACCGCTCTTTCTCCTTGATTTAGAGGTAAAGGAGACAAAATACTGAAGGTTTGTATTCAGGTTTTGGAAACCGCTATTTTTGGAGAAAAGAGGAGTCGTCGTACTATCGAGTATTTACGATGAGAGTAGATTAGCAGAACGTGACTGAGAGGAAGCCTCGGCAGCGCCTATGCCATTCACCCAACGTTCACCGAGCTGGATACAAGCTTGCTGTACCGTCTCCACTGATCCCACCAAGCCATTGAAGCGACTTTCAAAATTCCTGTTGAGATAAAACCAGTACCTGGGTGAGGTACCGAGCGGTTCCAGGATAGGAGGCATGCTATCGGTAATACAACCTCGTTTTCTGAGGGCTAAATACCGACTGCTCCAGCCCACCAACTCCAGATAGTGGTCCAGCCGAAAAACTAGCCCTTTCGGCATATTCAAACGCTCACCGCCGACAAATGGAAGTAGATTTTTGGACTGCTTACTTGAGACCGCCGCACGAATGTACTGTTGAACCGAAGTGTAATTAGACTCTTCAGGTATTTTTACGATACTGGTACATATCGGCTTGAGGTCGACATAGGCCATGCAGGCAGTGAGGGCTCTTTTCTTCAGTAAAGCCTGGGACTTAAAACGGCCTTCCTAAAAGCGATCTGTACAGCTGTCTTTCGCATTGACCTAGCGAGCTGGCAGACTCATTTAAACAGCACAAAAACCTCTTAGAACTTGTACATACGACCCTCAATCCATTCATGATTATGGAGTACTGCATCAAGAGATATCTCTGTGCTTCGGGGTACAGTCGTCGATCGAACACACATCAACCCGTACAAAAATCCAGCGCCCTATAGGTTTTCACTCTTTTATCAATTATGCTGTCGGTTTATATTTTTATTTAATATCCATCTAGAATTCTACTCGATTGTTTTCAAAAGGAGCGATAGGGAATTCTGAATATAACTAGGCAACCATAATTTTACTTACTTATGGATTCACAAGCCTCTTCAAGCTCTTGAGATATCACCTTGAATCTTATTCCGCCTGGATTGATTTTAAATATATTGTAATTAAATACATATGGCCTACCTCTCAAGCAAGATTTTTGATCTTTTAAGACGATATCATTAATCATCTTCTCGATATCGATATCGCTTGCTATTGGTATTATCGTCTTCCCCAAAAGATCTGGACTGCTGCTTTTTACAACTGTCATGTGGTAACAACTCTCACAGGCCAGCTTTTCATAGCGTGCACTTACGACAGCCTCTTTAGATTTGAGCTGATGCGCAAGAAGCAAAGCTCCTAAAGAAAAAGCCATACAACCCAGTGCGATCCATTTAGCCTTCATTACTTTATCAACCCTTGGATTTCTGAGTGTAAGATTAGCCCTTTTTGAGTGGTTTTTCTTAATAATTTTCCATTATAGTAAACGGACCTTTCTCCATGACGGTAGTCTTGCCCCTTTATAGTTGTGTTGTCTCCATTGATGTTTGGATTTGATTTTTTTGTATGGCCTATTACGTAAGACTTTTTTTTGTTTGCTATATATATCTGCTCAGAGAATTCCTCTACGAGAGTATTCCCAGGCATAAAGCCTTTAGCAGTGTTGCAACCATGAATCTGAATTCTGGCTTCATTGCAGAATACATTGAAGTTTATATCAGATACATATCGACTATCTGCTGAAAAGTTATAGATACCATCTTCCAAGGAGGAGTAGTGAAACCTAAGTCCTTGCTTTGCTGCCCAACCAGTCACTAGTCCGCAATTTTCGTTTTCATTAACTGAAAAATTTAGAGAATAAGGTGTTCCATGGCTAAAAATATCAAGAGAGAGGATAGAGTTGGGGCGCATGCATTTATTTTTTTTTACCATGTCGGCGCCGGTAGTTATTTTTATTGAGCGCTTTTCACCATCAGTGTAATCATTAGCAACATTTTTTGCCGCAAAATAAAAGGCACTATTATGCGCTATTCCTATATCTCTAGTTGAGCCATTCGAATTTTTCTCTCTTGTTCCCCCATGAAATAAAAAGCGAATCATCCCTTTCCCCTCTCGCTTCATATTTGTTTGGCTTGCTTTGAGCTATACTATTATTTTATTACAGCATGCGTCAAATAGCTTATATTCCTGTTTTTATTATGCGGTAAAAAGTAGGAATATTTCCATCTAACTTGCACGATGGTATGAAATATCAGAGTTCAGCCCTCACAAATAAAAGGTAATCCTGGAAGCGATAATCCCTGACACTCACAAAAATAGTAGCTTTAAGCGCCACCCATATTGACACCACATAAAATACCGGATCAAATACTGTGTAAATAGGGCGCAACCAATACCTCTTCCACGCAGTGCTCAACGCCACGCCCTGTTATTACTGTGTCTCCCGCTGCGTAAAAAGAGCATTTCTGTGTGGCAGGGATACAGAGCCTAGTAAAAACTATAAGCATCGTCACGGGTGGATTGAATCTAGGATGCATGATCTGGCTTCAGTCTTCACTATTGATATCGCTGCCTATGCAGTAATGAGCAACCATTACCATGCTGTACTTTATATCGACAAAGAAAAAGCACTGAACTGGCCTGATACCCAGGTCATATCCGCTGGCAGAAAATATTCAAAGCCTCCAGCTTGGCCCTACGCCATCTTCAGGGGGGATGCTCTCGATCACGGCACTCAAAGAAACCATCAACCTATGGCGAAATCGCTTGATGGATCCCAGCTGGTTTATGCGCTGCTTAAACGAGTCTATTGCCCGTCAAGCCCTTGCCGCCAAACAACCCCCATTTAAGTAAGCTTTTGCATCTACAGGTTCAATATATGAATAGCAAGAATTCAGTTACTTCCGGTGGCTGCCTGTGTGGGGCAGTGCGATATGAGGTTAAAGGGCCACTACGCAACGTAGTTAACTGTCATTGTAGTATGTGTCAAAAGCTACATGGAAGTTTCGGCCCTCATACAAAGGCCCGCAAGGTCAATATTAAGATAACAAAAGATGACGGACTGGCGTGGTATAAAACATCAGAGGTAGCCCGCAGAGGCTTCTGCCAGCAATGTGGCTCAAGCCTATTCTGGGAACCATTTAATCTCGATGCAACTGGAATTATTGCAGGATCACTAGATGGCCCAACCGGGTTGAAGACTATGGGGCATATTTTCACCGGCGAAAAAGCTGATTTTTACGAAATTGATGACAAATATCCTCAATTCAAGGAGTCATCAAATGGGCAGCTAGTCAATGACTACAAATAGAGCGTAACCAATGCCTCTTCCATGCAGGCTCAAATCTCACTGGTTATTTAATTCGCATACCTAGATGAACACCCATAAATATACACACTGGCTTTCTCTCGACCGGCATCGGCAGCTACGGTCATCAACTAGTGTAGTGTATTAAATAGATTGCTGATGGCGGAGCAGGGATACTCTCAAATTTGGAAAGATACCTCTGACCAAGCCTAGCTTTAATAATTCACTATGTAAGAGATCACGCTTGATCTAGCGACTACCATTTTCAATGTGGTACATTGTCAATTCCAATTATACGCACTGATATGCTCTTACATATCAGTGCCAAACCTAATCTACAGACACCCAAACCCACTAGTTATTTAATTGGCATACCTAGTGACTACCTGAGATTCTAGTTGCAGTGGTCTTCTGATATAACTTAAGTTACACCCTCCCCCACCAAAAACAATTAGTAGAATTCCAGCACCAAGTATTGGTAGATGGCCTATCAATTCATGAATACCGAGAATAGATGCAGTCAAAACGAAGAAGCTTAATGCTGTAATGGTTACCAACCGTGTTGACCAGCCCAATAAGATAACCAATCCAAAGCAGAACTCAGCCATTCCAGCAGAAAAAACGAACGTCAAATCTGAGAAAGAATGCCATCCCAGGTAAGACATAAAATTCCAATGGTAGTGCTGTAGAAACTCAAGGCCTAAATGGGGGTTGAGCCATTTATTGTGAATTGCCAGAGTCATTAACTGAAGGCCTAGTCCGCAACGTAAGGCAAACAGTCCAAGATCCGGTTTTTTATACCAAATAAACGCCAGTGCAAGCCCTAAAAATTCAAAACTATAATCAATCCAGATTGAGAGCGGATAACTAGCCGCGATCAAGAGCATGAGCGATAAGATTAGATACCCAGAACTTCTTAGGCTAATACCTAAAGTTAGTGCAATACCAATTGCTAATTGAAACTTATTGACAAAGCTTTGCGCGGGAGAGAACTCCAGATTGGGCGCTAACAATACATCCGAAAAATAATTAAAAATAAAGGTTAGCCCGATCAATGCGGATGTTAAGTGCCAAACTTTGCGACGGCCAATGTCGGACCAGAGGTAGGGAATTTTATCAGATACTTTGCGAACCGCTACAGACTCAAGTGATTGTAAAGATCTATTCACCATACAATATAAAAAGCCACCGAAAAGCACGAGTGCATAAATCCAACTCCACTCAAACTCAACTGTCTTGCTATCATTTTGTACAAACCAGCGCACATGAGACCATGCCGGAGGAGAAACCCAGTACCCCATAAGAGCTATCACCAACAAAAAACCGTAAGACTTCCTCCGTGCAAACATAATTATCACCTCATTAAATAGCGCTTTTACCCATTCTGGATATCCACAAAAATAGCAACCTCAAGTGTCACCTTCATCAAGTGCAGAACAAAATTATTAATAAAAACAAAATAGTAGTTTATTGTTCCTATTATTCCCTAAAAATTTCCATATTTTCCCCTTGATAAACACGGCCCTAGAAATCCGTCAATTCTCAACCATATCGCCAGCCAGCCCCAACTTATAACACCTATTTGAGCATTTTATTTTGGGCTATCTCCGGTCAACTATGAAATGTCCGTACTAACCGCGCTTGTTCAGTTGGACAGACCTACCCGTCCCAAGTTCACCGAGGAAACAGGCATCTCAGCCCAACAAGGCAACACTGTCCTCAATCACCAAAAATCCCCCTTCTACTATTTATTGGCACGGTACTAAGAAAACCAGTCACTACCAGATCGAATCATGGGGCGCCTTTGAAAGTGGCAAATCGATTAAACGCAAAGCCTATGCCTTAAACCTTCACACCTATAAAATGAAGAAAGCACTTGAATTCGAGCCCGTGCGACTTAAAAAATCTTATGCCGATAAGATAAGACTGCACAATTATCATCACAGTCTTAAGCTGAAGGGCTTTGTCATATCAGCTACTCCGCTATCAAGGCACAGCCCTAAAGAGCGCGCTGAACATCGCACAGCCTTAAGAAAGAGGTATATAAAACGATGAGCAATCACGACTATATTGCCCTTTATGTCGCCAAAGAAGCTGCATGGCTAGATGCCGAGGCCATCTCTCTAACAAACCTTTAAACTGACCCAAAGCTAGCACAAGGAGACCCGAGACCGCCCTACTCAATGATCAGGAGCCACCTCAAATTCCTTTTTATTCTCCAATTCATAAAAAAGAACATCACTCCAATATAAACCTATGGGTGGCTCACTGCTAATATCGTCAAATTTCTCATTGAACTGGAGCCCATAAAATGCGCTCAGAACGGACTCCGAGTTGTTTTCCGCTGCATTTTTGACAATATCCGCTGATATTTTCGGGTCTTCAGGCAGTGCATCAATAGCAGCCCCCGCTGCACGGCAAGCGCTGATTTCGCTTTCAACATAGCCACGCAAAACTACTTCCTCATTGCCATCCATGCAGTCTAGTTCGATAGTCTCAAGTAGCAGGTAGTGATTCTTATGATCTTCAAGGAACTCTAGTGTTTTATTTAGCATTGAATCCTGTAGATTAGAAATCTCCTTCCCGATAACCCGCAGAACTTCAATAAATTTTTTTAAGCGCGCAAACCCTGCCTCAAAGTCACTGCTGATCGCATAAAGCCTAGTTTTACTATCGGGCGAATCATCCTCAAAGCCATCTGAGACGAGCGATGTACACAGTTTTGGATTTCCGGACATTAACACGCGATAAGTGAAGGGGACGCTATATGGCCACTCGGATAAACCCGAGATCGTATCAGGGCGATCTGAATAGGATTTTGGCTGATGATTAAGACTGTAAAGATAAGCGCGGTTTGCCATGCTTGAGGTTCCCTATAGCGAGCAAATTTATAGGCATCATGCCCTTTCCATCTGAATGAGCTATTAGATGGCAGCTACTTGGGCAGAGCAAGTCTAGAAGCGACCATTCTGGACATCTGTCAGAACCGTTGATAAAGCGCCCTCTCCTCCTCGCAGCGCTCAAATGCCACTGTAGCTACCAGGGTGTCCGAAAAGTGCCTGTATGGTAGAGATATGGGGTCACTATGGGCATCGTCTCAAGTGAGCGCAAAACCCGACTGGCAATTTGCCCGGGGTATCATCGCTTATACCGCAACAAGCAACTACTGCTCTATCGTCCTTTATATCGATAAAGAGACCGCGTTGAACTGCCTCCCACGGCCAGGGTTCACCCTGCCAAACCGGGAGCAGCCACTGCAACTCACCTCAATAGCACACCACTCACAAGCTTAAACTGTTCGTTCAGCTACGAATATGTCGATTGATCCTTTTTTGCAACACCAAGATTGCTGTCGCTATAAGCTAGATCAAAACTCAATAGGAAATGAAACCCACATGAAAGCTACAGCTATTGCCTCTAGTTTACTATTAGCCTCAAGTACTAGCTTCGCTCTTGAAACAAAAGAGAGTGACTACGATTTGAGAATCGACAATGTACAAATATTGACCAGTAATGCGGAAGGTTTCAGTGAGAAAAGCCGTATATACATTCAGGATGACCGCATAGCCAAAATCACTCCAATGA
Source organism: Microbulbifer regidiadema (SeqCode) (assembly GCF_052466995.1). Taxonomy (NCBI): domain Bacteria; kingdom Pseudomonadati; phylum Pseudomonadota; class Gammaproteobacteria; order Cellvibrionales; family Microbulbiferaceae; genus Microbulbifer; species Microbulbifer regidiadema (SeqCode). Next base: position 2,250,396 of record NZ_CP174297.1, read on the forward strand.
CCAACACAGCCCTATCTGCCGAGACTAGCCACGATGCCCAGGGTGCTTATGCGATACCGGGCTTAATCGATTTACATGTGCATCTGAGTGCATCTGGGTCAACTTATAAGAATTATCAGCACTTACCGCTAGAAACCAATTTAAACAATCATCTCTATTATGGTGTTACCGCTGTTACAGACCTTCTGATGTCCAGCGAGATAATGCAGTCTATACGCCAGCTGGACGATTCTGCTCCACTAGTGTTTGCATCCGGTCCCGCCTTCACCAATCCTAAAGGTCACGGTACCCAGTTCGGGGTGAAGGTTCATGAGATTGATAGTGTCGAGCAGATCAGCGCGAGCTGGGATGCACATTTAAGTTATCGACCAAAGTTAACCAAAGCCATCATAGAGACATTTGATGGCACTGTCGTCCCGCTTTCAGATGATGTACTCGAAGAGATCGGCAAACGCTCCCAAAGCGCCAACCTGCCGTTTTTTGTTCATGTCTCCACCCTGGAGGATGGAAAGCGAGCAATCAGGGCCGGTGCCACCGCTTTAGCCCACGGTATTAATTTTGAGCCGGTGGACAATGAGTTTATAGAGCTTATGCAACAAAACAAGGTTACCTATATACCCACTCTGTCGGTATATCATAATCAGGGGGACGAACATGAGCATCAATCTATCAGTCAATTAGACTTGGCACCTATACACCCCAAAATGCAGGCCTGCCTATTTAACGAAGTCCAAGCACCAACGACCATTAGAGAACTAGCGTGGCAGAAAAAGTCCGTAGCATATAATAATGTTATAAAGCTTGCTAAAGCCGGTATTAAAATTGGCGCAGGCTCTGACTCTGGCAACCCCTATTCACCACACGGACTGGGTTTAATCAGTGAAATTTTAGCCCTGCGCAAAGCTGGTCTATCCAGTCAACAAGTTTTACTCTCTACGACACAGGTTGCAGCTCAAACTCTAAATGCAGGTGAGGATATAGGGTCAATTTCCCAGGGAAAACGCGCTAACTTTATCCTGCTAAATGAAAACCCGATTAAGAACATACAAGCAATTACAAACCCAGAAAAAATTTATCTTGCAGGTGCAGCTATAGAAAGAAAACAGCTTATCGAGAGGAGTCATGCCACTCCCCCTATCGGTTCTAGCTGTGAATCTTCAGCGGAGAAGCAAGGTCACAACATATAAAAGAACTTTATAGCATCAGCTCTCATTTAAGTTATGACTTGTGAGTGCTGATGTTCAACTTTGGGTTAGAAATATACACGCAAGCTGGGTTGAATTAGAACTATCTTATCTTTTGTATTCCCCATATAATTTACCAATCTAAAATAAACTGTGATGACTATTGCTCATCAATATTTTATGTCAATACTACAAGATCTTAAACATCCTTTCTTTGCAAAATCATTTGTCGTCGTTCTGTTACTGGATATAGCTTGCGTATTTGTATTTTTTGAATCGGGAGATATAAGCTCGGTTAGCAGTGCTCTCACTGGTGCGCCGATATGGTTTGTCTTCTTTTATTGGCTGCCGACCTGGTCCACAGCCCTCATTGTATTGCGCCTTAGGCGTAGGGGCTATCATTCATTGTTAATAGAGTGGATGATCCTGGTAGTCCATATGACTATTGGAAACCAGTGCGTCAGCTGGTTTATAGAGTTCGCATTCAGTGTTGAAGGCGGCTTGAATATGGGGCTTGGTATTATCTTTAATGGGCTGATGTGGGCTACCTGTTTATACTGCTCTTACGCCATGCTGGAATACCGCCATAAAGCCTCTGAGCAAAAGCTCGCCATGCAGAAAGCCAAATTACAAAAATTGCGCTACCAGCTTAATCCACATTTTATGTTCAATAGCCTCAATACTATCTCCTCCTATATTCATAGCGACCCACACCTTGCGGATGAAATTTTACACAAGCTGGCGGACATATTGAGATATTCTCTCGACACTGGCGAACTAGAAAAAACTACAATTAAAGAAGAAATTGAACTGATCAACAAATATTTAGAAATAGAAAAAACCCGTTTTGGCGATCATTTAACAGTAGATATTGTGGCAGACCCAAGAGCCTGCGATATTTCTATTCCGCCCCTGCTATTACAGCCAATCTTTGAGAACTGCTTCAAGCACTGCCGCAAGATAGAAAACTTACATATCCAATGCCGTATCTATTTGGAGAATGACAAGGTAATTATTGAAGTTGTAGATAATGGACATGGATTTCAGGAAAGCGTTCTTAATTTAAGCCACTCACAGGGAACTGGAATTCATAATTTACGCCAGCGTATTGAGCTACAGCCAAATGGTAAACTTACTCTGAGTAATCAATGCGGCGCCCACGTTAAAGTTGAGATATCTGTATGAATTTAAGGGTAATTATTGCCGAAGATGAAGCACCGGCAAGAAATAAGTTAAAAGTTCAGCTGGCAACTATTAGCTCTGTTGAGTTGGTAGCAGAAGCAAAATCTGGTCTAGAAGCGTTGAGTCTGATTGAGGAGCATCAACCACAGCTACTGCTGATGGACATTGAAATGCCGCATCTTAGTGGGTTGGATGTACTAGACGCTCTAACCTACCAACCCTATATTATTTTTACAACTGCATATTCCAAATTTGCTATTGATGCTTTTAACCACGATACCATCGATTACTTACTCAAACCTTTCCCGTTACAACGTTTAAAAGCTGCCATTGAAAAAGCTCAGAAGCGAATTGAACTTCTCCATAACAGCACCCAGGTTAAGGGTGATTCAACCGAATTGAAGCGCCTCGTAAGTAAGTGCGATGATCGCATGACCTTTATTGATCTGAGTGATATTTCGTATATTAAGTCTGAACAGGGCTCAATTATTGCTCACACCAGCAAAGGCATCAAACCTCTACAAATGGGCCTGGATCAACTGGAACAAAAGCTCAACCCAGATCAATTTCTGCGCCTACACCGCAGCTACCTAATTAATCTGGATAGAGTCTTGGAGGTTCAGCGTTATTTAAATGGAAAGTTGGCAGTGATTATTGATGATGAGCATAAAACCACTTTAATATCTAGCCGCTCCGGGGCCGATAGATTAAAAATACTATTTGAGCATGGTAGCTAGGGGCTTAAACGCGACACCAGACCCAAAATAAAACTTTAAGGCATCCAAAAATCTCAATACACTTGAAAAGGAATTCCCATGAATGTCATCTACAGCAAACATTACAATATAAATCTTGGACCACTAAATTATCTACACCCATTTGATGGGACCAAGTTTCAGAAGATTCAACATCAACTAAAAAACAATAAAGGGATTAGTTTTATAGAGCCTAAATCTCCAGCCAGTATGGAGGTTATCGATGAATTCCTATCAAGCAGCATGAGACCTAGAGTGCGCAGTAAAGATGAAATTCTTCAAGCACTTGAGCTTCCCGGTATCCCGCTGATTAGCTTTTCACTATTAGACAAGGAAATCCTCTCCCCTATGCGCTGGGCAGTTGCAGGAACTATCCTTGGTGCGGAGTCTGCTCTTGAAAAGAGTGAGATCTACTGGAATCTCTCCGGCGGATATCATCACGCTATGCAACAAAGTATGGAAGGGTTCTGTATCTATAACGATATTGGGATTTGCTATCAGCAATTGATAAAAAGCGGCCAACTAAAGCCTGAAGATAAAATACTAATAATCGACACAGATGCTCATCATGGCAACGGCAACGCACACACATTTATGGAGAATGAAAACGTAACGATTTTAGATGTATACAATGCTGGAATTTATCCTGCATCAAACTATACACGGAATCGGGTAAATATCTCAGTTCCCCTAAATCCAGGTACAGAAGGCCAGGAATATCTAAATCGATATAGCGAGGCACTGGAAAAATTAGATTCTGATTATAAAATAGCCTTTGTAGTTGCAGGTACCGACCCCCTAAGCTGCGATAAACTGGCGGACTTCGCTTAGAAATTGAAGATATCGTAGAGAGGGAAAAGTTAACCTTAAGTGCTCTTAATCAGCACTCTATCCCCGCTGTTATACTTGGTGGTGGTGGTTATGCTAAGAATAGTGCCAATGCGGTTATAGAAGCTATTTCCCAATATATGACTTTTGACACCTCAAAGTCTTATAGCCCCTACCCGTGATGCATCAACCAGAAAAAACAACTGAGATAGGGGGATTGCCTTCCATAGGTTTACCTCTTATGAAATAGTGAAAAGTAAAGGTGGGGGAAGCTCACATCGCTGAAACAGCTATTTTTTAAGCTGCCTCACACCTCACTAAAACAAAAACCACCCTGAGACCTCAAGCAGGATAATGATTAAATTTATACGATATTTTCACATTCAAGATTTACTGCTCCATTACGTAGAACCATACAAAGATAGCACTATAAACAAGATACTAAAAGAGGGAGTGGGCACTACCAATGAAGCAGAAAAATTTTCCCTATTTATCTGGTACGTTGTAGGCTCTATTCACAATGACCATAGAGACGGAATAGAGGTAATGGGCAGTAAAGATAATCTTGAAATGTTACCTGATCTCGAATATGAAATCTCATGCTATATGAAATTAGTAGGATTCTATGATGTATGGTCTAGAGTTAGTGAGGAAGCTTAACAAGTGATTATCCTCAGCACTCAAGCATTAATAAAATCACGATAGATTATGTCTGATTTAGACAAGTGGTCAATTAACAACTACAAAATTATTGGTAACTATACCATTGAACTAAACTTTGTTGATGGAACAAAACAAACAATTGACTTTGAACCTGTGATCGGCAAAGGCTGGTTGAGCAAACTGAAAGATACAGCTTACTTTAAGCAAGTTAAACTCAATGATGGTGGTAACCTTGAGTGGCCTGACGGGCAAGACTTTAACCCTGAAGCACTCTACGACTGGCCAAATTTTCAACAAATTTATATTGATGAGATAAACTCAATATAAAAGTAGCCCTGGGCACCCACAAAAATACCGTGAATGCCCAGACCTCTAGAAAAATCCTAATATCACTGTATCATTCGCTACATATATGAATCGAAGCATAACTTCACAGTCCAGCATCAATCTAGCGAATTGTGGATGCCGCTATAGTTCCAGTGGTGTATATGTATCCCAAGTGGGGTCATAATTGTTAGTACACTGCTTGGCATACAGATTACACCAACCCTGCCTCCCTGAAACATCATCTTCCCGTCCAATTTGAAACATGCTACACCCCTCGTCTTCACAGGCTTTTGCGCAGGACTCAATAGTTTGCGAATACAATTGTTTGATAAAATATCCTGGCTCAAAGTGTTCCTGGCAACCGCCTTTCTGCCACTCAAGTCGCACTCGCTTAACATGGCCTACCGAAGTTCTCAGACCAGGAGAGGCTATTGAGATAACAGTTGAGTCATCCAATACTCCCAGGCCATTCCAGAGCAGCTCTTCATCATCTCCAAGACTTGGAAAGGGCGTTGAAGGGCGAGTAAAATTTCTTGCCTCTTCATCACCAATGTAAACCTGTATATTTCTATTAGTGGTTTTCCGACCGATATTTGACTGTATCGAGAGCAGGGTCTCCCCTCCCGACAATTGAACAATATAAGGAGCACCGGCATAGGTTTCATAAGGTAACAGGTTAGAAGAAACCGCAAGCTCTCGGAGAGGATCTCCTTTCAGCACCGGACCTTGATTCCAATTATTTTCAAGACTTGTCCTAACAGTGGTAGGTTTGAATTGGCCATTGATTCCATTATCTTCAATGGCAACAACAATCTCCTGACTATTATTGAGCAATAGTGGTACAGGCATTCCATCGCGACTACCTTGGCTGTAGCTGATAGCTTTTTTGTTTAGCCAAGTCAGTCCATGATTAGGTGAAGACAGCATAGAAATCTGCTGCTCATTACTGTTGAGATATTCACTCTCGTCGGCAAAATAGATCTGTAATTCGCCATTAGGTAACTGTAGAAAGCTAGGCTCCCAGCAGCCGGTACTGAATGTCGTTCCACAGGTATACACAAGGATATCATTACTCCATGTTACTCCCCTATCTATGGAAATATTGACACTTATCGTATAAGGTAACAAGTTAGTAGAAGTTTGATTTGTCGGTCTACCATTTGCTCCATAGACCAACCAACCATTCTCTAGCTCAATAATTTCAGGATTTGCATAACTATAGCCGTCCTTACCTGAAACATCGATTTCATCAAACCAGGTTTTACCAAGGTCTGAACTGAATCTCACCTTTGTACGCAGTGCACGCTCGTAGACTAAAGCGAGACGACCATCACTAAGTTTCTTGATTCGGGCGTAATATCCAGAAAAGTCCGGCTGAACAGCTTCCTCATCCCATTCTAAGTAGGTATACACATCGAACTGCTCATCATCGGAATGATTAGACTCTATTTGATAGCTTTGATCTTCCTTTGACTTATCACTAGAAAGCGCGGGACTACACAAAATACAAAAAAATATCCAAAGTGTAAAATATAATCGATCAGTAACTTTTTTCATCTTGAATCTCTTTAATTGATTTGTTGATTTTTCTACTGAAGTCTAACTCTATAGACTATTTGTGCATCGGAGCCCATGCAAGAAGCCCTCAATTTCAATACAGAGGCCTGCCCAACCCACTACGGCAACACCACTGCTCACCTCCTACTTTCTACTGAGTTATTCATCGATTTACTTCAATCCTAAAAACCTTTCCCACCCAGCATAGGTTCCATTTTCTTTAAAACATATAACAGTAATTTAAGCAATTCCCTCCACCGGTAGGACAGTAGTTTTTAGCGCCAAACATATAAACCCAATACAAAGCTCGAAATCAAACCCTGAAAAAGTCCATTTTTTATAAAATCTATCTGCATTACGCCAAGTAGAATACTTAAGCGATATAGTATTAGGAAAGTGTTACGCCCCTTAGGATAGTCGAGAAATATATACCTACAGAAAATCTACCCACCTCCTTACCACTCAATCAACGCTTACCTATGGTCACCGACAAACAATCTCCACACCCTATAGCTTCAATAATTTTTAAAGACAGAAGACTCCTAGAGTACATCTAAACCTACAACACGCCTCTTACACAGCCTATATGCTGCCTATATAGAAAAAACCCCCTATACCGTATTATTCAAAGCATAAGTGCTATTCACCAACTCACTCGATCGAACCAAAATAGCATTGCGCATTTGCGTAATTATTCAAACCTCTACCATACATAGGTCAAAAGAGATCATCATAAGCAAAGTTATTATAAAGCTAAATCAAGAAGGTAAGGATTGCAGTTATGTCTTTCTTAAGGGTGACATTTTCCGAAGCGGCGGAGAAAAAGCCCATGCCGCCGAATTTGAAAAGAAATTTTATTCCAAGAAAAACGGCGCTTTTTATCTTAAATTAGTTAACGCCAAGGACAATAAATACTACATGGATGTTAGAGCTGCAACATCTCGGGTTGAGCCAGTAAAACCATTTTTGACTGTCGATGCATCCAGCATTTGTGCCTGGGAACTGCTAAATAGTGGTGAGCTTACTATGGTATTAGGCGGTAAAGATGTAGAGAAGCGTTTAAGTAGCAGTAAAGATACTGACAGTAACGCCTTATATGCCAACTGGAAAGATGGGCACCCCTGCCAAGTTGAAATCGAAGATCTATAACTCATTCATTGTTAAAAAACCGCCCTCACATAGTGGGGGCGGTTTTATTTTCAGACTCACCCCTTCTCTCAGCCCACAGCAATCATGCTATTCAGCCTATTCTTTACGGCCCTTAAAATAGGCCCGCACAGTTAAAGAGAACTGTTATGGACCAACACTTCGGACACTTTTATGCCGCAATTGCCCCGTAATCGCTGTAGCGATCATAAATGTAGCTGACTTTTTCACAGCTTCGGTCCAGACCTAAGCTGCTAAAAACCCTATCCATCAGATGCTGGTTGAACTTGCGGCGCTTCCAGCTGGCGATTGAGATAACTGTAGGTGCATCTGTCTGTATCTCTCTGCGATCTTCAAATTTCAGTAAATTCAGCGCTGTCAGAGACGCATTAACATGAAGGTTTATGGCTTTCTTTCGTACGGATTGACAGTGAGTTAATCCGGTGTATTGCTTCGCATCCCTGAATAAGAACTCTATTTGAAATTTTGATTTGTAGTACGAGACCAATTTCACTGCATCTAAATTCGTATCTGTAGAATACAGTAGCGCACTTCCTTTTTTATCGTCATCGATAGGCTTGAGCAGCACCACGCGTATGGCGCGCTTTAAAAATTTGGCGTGCACCACCTTCGTGTAGACTTTAACTTTAGCATCAAAAGTTCCAGAAAAATTAAAACGGCATAAATCTTCAAGGTCAACTTTTCCGTCAAACCGTTTAGGGCGTCCCTGACCGTTGTATTCCCCCTCGTATAGCCACTGCAAATTAGCATCAATCCGTAACTTTCCAACGATATGCATTCCTTCCTGAAGAATTGGGTTAACAAATGCCTTTTTACTATAAAATTCGTCTGCTGCAAGATATTTAATCTCAAGATTAAGCAACTTCGGTAGAACTTTGAGAGCATGGCTCACATATTGTTCAACCCTCGATTTTCCTTCTTCATCGATCGTTTGCTGGGAATCTATGGCATAGGCAGTATTTGTTTTCAAGTCGGTGACACTAATCGTAGAGATCTCAAGGCCGCGTTGTGATTCTCCAGCGCTGCCGTTATAAAACCACCCTAGGCCATCAGTCTTTTTGTCAGATTTACTGATAAAACTGGCATCAGTAGCGGCGACACATTCACGATTTTCTTGGAGTTCACTGGCAAATAATGTGGTGTTAAACTGGGTGAAGTCAAAGCATCTATGTGACCAGCGTCGATAACGCTTCTCACTTGAGGTGCTGAATCTGTCCATATTCAGATAGGTCGCCTTGCCTCGAAAGACCATCAGTACCGACAATAGAGTCATCATAAATTTCTGCTGGGGCTTACCAACACTGGACATTTTGGCAAAAACTGTTTTAATTGTGTCTTCCATGGGCGGTTACTGCGTTAATCAGATTTCGTAAACCTTATTCTCTCAGTCTCCGCCCATGGATTCCAGCACCACGCCCCCCCAATTTGCCCCTCAAAAGTGTCCGAAGTGTTGACTAAATAACCCCTCAAGAAACTGAGACAAGCGCACAATTTAAAATTTATTTCCTACAATACCCATAACTAAAGGGTTTAGACGCGGATGGCAACTGTGATTTATTTGGTAATTCTCTTGGCTCTTTGCGCTGTACTTATACTTATACCGCCAACCCTGTATATAATATTGACAATAAAGTATAAAAAAATATTACTACCGAAAGATTTTGCACTTATAACTATATCGGCAATCCTAAGCATACTTATACTCGCGTTGCAGATAATTAACCTTGCCGCCCCAATATATATACATAAGTATATCGGTGACATGGAGCTTTTCAGGCAAACGCAAATCGTACTAATGATTGCCAACAATGTAACAGGGTATTTGTTTCCTTTATTCCTAGCAGTTTTATTATTCAGGCTAAGAGACTATCTCACACCTAAGAGCGAACAACAAAAGTAGCAAATTTTACTCTGGGGCAGTTAAACTGCCCCAAAAGCCAACTTACCGAATCCTTTCAGGTTGAAAAAGAACAAAATATTAAAATTCAAGCTTTACGTATACCATTCACTTCTAGCAATCCCTTTCTTCCAGCACTCCACCGCTCTTTATAGAATACTCGATAAATTCCCCACTAGATATATCAAGAATCTGTAGCCAAGAATAAAACTGCGCTTTCTCAGATTTGGCTATCTCTTCCGCAAGCTCCATTGCCTTCTCGCCAGTTGGCGCAGACCCTCTAAAACTCTTTGCGCCACCATTCATTAAATGAATACGCTCAGCAAATATGGCAAATCTGTTGGTTTTTCTCTCCATGCTTTATCTCCATATAAATTTCTTTAAACAGCCACCAGCAAAGAGGAGTCATTTAGGGCAATAGTAGATCACGCCTCTACTAAGGCTCTACCCAATTCATATTGGTCTCAACCCCTCGCATCTGCGCTAGTGTTAGCTCCAACTCGCTGCGCAGATCTATATCTACGGAAACCGAAAAGCTGCGTACGTACTTTGTATAATTGAGGATGCTGATTGCGTACATTGGCTGATTGTTATAGCTCGACCGGTAACGACAGATCAGCATAGGCTCCCCGTCAAAAATAATGCTTTTGATTCCCATGCTTCCCCCACACAGTAACTGTATATGCATACAGTATAGAATACAGTGGCCCGTCCCTGTCAACCCAAAATTGACGCCAGTACAACAACCGAGTGATAGACCCCACAATTAAAGCCATTTAGGCCGCTTATTCTCTACTATGTAGTATCCAATCCCTCATAGAGGCCGCCATCTAGTAGCCCATCGCCTGAGAAAGATGCTCCTGTACGCCAGCTATACCTGGAGCTTCCTTCAGGCTGGTCAAATTTTAACCAAAAATCTGCATCAATCGGAGAGGCGAGCTAGACTGATCAGACAGTCATCACTTGAATATGAAAAACCAGCGTCATAAAGTATCTGCCCAAGTGACAGCTAATGGTGCCCACTGCTGTTAGCATTAGATGCAACAAGCTACTGGATTTTTAAATGGAAAGGGTTGCTTTATTAGTTGATGTGCAAAACGTTTACTATACATGTAGACAAATCTACAAACGAAACTTTGATTACAATAAGTTTTGGCGGGAAGCTACCGGCGGAAGAGATGTGGTAAAAGCTACGGCTTACGCCATTGATCGTGGCGATAGAAAACAGAGTGAATTTCAAAATATATTAAGATCTATCGGCTTTGAAGTAAAATTAAAACCCTTTACACAAAGGTCCGATGGCTCCGCCAAGGGCGACTGGGACGTGGGTATAACTATCGATGCAATGGAATATTCAAATCTGGCAGATACTATCGTTTTAGTTTCAGGAGATGGTGATTTTGATATTCTAGCCCACAAACTCCGCTTAGATAGAGGCAAGAAGGTTGAAGTATATGGCGTGCCGGATTTAACCGCTGGGGCACTAATTAATGCAGCGAGTGAATTTTTTCCCATTGAAAGCAGGCTGTTACTTAAATAACTATCAATAGCAATCAAGACCAAAGCTGCCTACTTTAGATATTTACTGGCTTGACATCCCTAAATGATTTAACTGGTAACTATGGTATATCCCAGCCTGAGATCGATTGCATGAAGATCGCTGTGACAGAATAGATACATGCTACCCTATTTAACCCCAGCTAAGGTTTAGATAGTTATACATTGCTTTTGGATAAATTTTAGTCAGCAACATTTTCACCCAACAAGTTCAGATATCACTATGTAAGGATGACAGTTTGAGTTCCAGGTCTATTTTCTTTTGGGTTTGTAGCCTATCCGCAATAATTGTACTAGGGTTCTCCCCCAGCTACTTTATGGCTTATCAAAGCCTATCTACAATGCACCATTTCCACGGGATAATTTCTTTCCTTTGGATTTTATTGATATGCAGCCAAGCTTATCTGGCACTCAGCCAAAATACATCTCTGCATAAGTATCTAGGCTGGCTGTCCCTAATCGTAGCCACCTTGTTTATCGGCACCTCATCCTGGGTGTTCTCCACTACGCTTGAGTCCACCCTGGAAAAGGATAAAATTTTTCAGCTGGTCTATTGGGTTGACTTATTTTTATTGCCACTTTTTGTTTTCTTTCTTCTCTCAGGCTTTCTTCAGCGAAAATCCCCTAAAAAACATATGCTGTGCATGATGCTAAGTTTGATAGTTATACTGCCGCCTGGATTAGGCAGGTTAATCTATGGCTTGTTTCTATTCCCTTTTGATGCACCCATTCGATATTTTTACGAGCCCATGATGCTCACCACCCTGGGGATATTGGTATATTTAGGCTTTCGCGAACGCTGGCAGTTTAGCCAGGTAAAAGTGGCCCTTGGAGTGACAGCTGGGTCATTTGCAAGCTCTTACTGGGCGGTTAATACGGGAGTATTTGCGTCTGGGGTTAGATGGGCTCTTGGCAGTTAAGAGACTTGTGAATAACCCCGCAATACCTCTCAGAGATTAATTGCAGCTCAGTGCAAATGGTATAGCCCTTGGTAAGTACTGCAACGCAACAGCTATGAGGTTAAAATTTCAGAAGTGTTTTTAACCTCACACTAGCGCCCTCTAAGCATACTAACGGTAGCGAGCAGGCTGCCAGTCCTTCCCCATATTTCTTTAGTGAAATAACACTTTCACGATTTTTAAACAACCAGCCTCTACTGCACTTCATACAGCAACAAGCCCCTAAGCTGACTATCAATTCACGCATGCAATATTTTTCAACTAGCCAACTAAAAGCTCAAGAGCCAACAATACGCTGTTAAGAACTCCCTATCCGAGCACAAACTGAACAACGAAGGTTTATTTTGTGAACAGCTTTGCACAAGCAAAAATTAATAGTAATTTTTATAAGTTACGATGTCAGATAGGCGCTGCCAATCATATAGTGAAGCCATTCAGTTTTTGATAAAATGGCAGATGGACCGGCATTATTTTTTGAGGCATGGGAGAGATACTAAAGTGATCAAAAAGAAGTTTTCGGGGAAAACAAATCTAAAATTTTCAATAATTGGCAGTGTGATGGCGGCGGCAAGCTTGCTGTCCAGTTCCATATCGGCAGAAGTTGAAGTTGATATAAATCAACTACGCCAGCAATCAAAAATTATGTTTGGCACTCTCTCAGATACGATGCCCGGCAGTGAGGGGGACACTCCTGCCATGGTTGAGCTGGGGAAAACACTCTTTATGGACAAACGGCTTTCAATCAATGACAGCCAGTCCTGTAACGACTGCCACCAAGTCGGTAGCTATAACGGCTCCGGCGTTGACAACAAGGCAACATCACTGGGCGCACTGCCCGGTACTCAAGGGGATCGCAACTCCCCAACGGTATGGAACTCCGGGTTCCAGTTAGCTCAATTTTGGGATGGCCGCGCTGAAGACCTAAAAGAACAAGCAAAAGGTCCAATACTAAACCCTGTGGAAATGGGTATGCCTTCGGCAGAAGCTGTTGAGGAAAAAATATCAAAAATTGATGAATATCAAGTGAGCTTCAAGCGTGTTTTTGGTAATGAGAATGCGATCTCTTACGATAATATTGCTCAGGCTATTGCCGCATTTGAACGCACACTGATCACAAATGATCGCTTTGATGTTTTTATGGAAGGTGACGATCACGCCTTGACAAAAGAAGAGTTAAAAGGCTTGAAAACCTTTATCAATACCGGTTGTACGGCATGTCACAATGGCGCAACGCTGGGTGGAAACATGTACCAGAAACTGGGCTTAGCCAATCAATATCCACACCAGGAAGATTTGGGTCGCTATAAAGTTACAGGTCATGAAAGTGATAAGATGGTATTCAAGGTCCCTATGCTGCGTGATGTAAGCAGAAGTGCCCCCTACTTTCATGATGGGAGCGTGGAAACTATTGAACAGGCAATTTACGATATGGCCTGGTACCAGCTGGGTCAAAAATTGAGCACACAGCAAGTGGGTGAAATCGCCACTTTCCTGGGAGCCTTAGAACACCAGGCTCATTAATAGATTTCCCACCCTTCGGGGTGGGACTCTTTTACTGCGAAAAATAATGAGTTAGCCCCTCTAAAACTACAGCCTTGCCCAGGCGGATTCCTGACCGCCCACTCAGCGGGAATACACCCCCAGAGCACCGAAGGAACCATTAAATTGACCAAGGATATAGGTCGTCAGACATGAGCACACGTCTTCTCAATCTCGATGCACTGCGGGGGCTGGCTGCAACCTTAGTTGTCTGGCAACACGGTAGTGAAGTATTTATCCGCACGCCCTCTATCGCTCAGCACGGCACAGGGCTGGCTGAACTTATCAGTCAGCTGGATTTTGGCCGGATTGGGGTGCTTTGCTTTTTCTTGATCTCCGGCTTTGTCATTCCCCATAGCCTCCTCGTATCAAACCGCTCCCTAAAGAGCTTTGCGATTCGCCGCTTCTTCCGCTTGTACCCCGCCTATTGGCTGTCCCTGGCCGTAATAATCGGATTGGCATGGGCGCTCGCTGAGCGATCATTCTCTGCAGGGACGATTCTGGCCAATACGACTATGTTGCAGGGGCTTATAGGGTTTACAAGTGTCCAGACTCTCTATTGGACCCTCACCGCAGAACTGGTTTTTTACTGCCTCTGCGCGCTGATGTTTCATTTGCGACTACTGGGGAATCCCAGATACCTGCTTATGCTGTGCTGGGGGACTCTATCGGTATTTGTCGGCCTGCAACTGCTGGGGCAATCGCCCAACCCTCTATTACAACTTCCCGCTACCACCAGTTACCTCCCCTTTGCGATTGCAGTAATGTTCTGCGGGGCCCTGATCAGATATTACTATGAGACAAGGCGCGGTTACCGCTACCTGTTGTGGGGGCTGCTTGCCACTTTCTCTATTCCGTTATTCGTTGCCATCCTGCACTTTATCGGTAGATCGATCAGTGAAACCCCACTGCGCTTCGCTTTATCTCATTTTATCGCTTTGGCAATTTTTCTGGCCTTTGTATTGCTCCGAGTAAAACCCCTGCGATATCTGGCTGCGCTGGGGACTATCAGCTATTCCATTTACTTGTTTCACCTGGCGGTTGTCTTTGTCGGCAATTGGGCGATAACCCAACCTTGGGGGCAAGGGTTGGCAAACTATCCTCTGCCCACCCTTCTGGTGCTTATCACCCTGCTCAGTTTTGCTCTGGCAGCAATTCTTTACTGGCTGGTGGAGAGACCCTGTATGCAATTGGGGCACTATTTGAGTAGTCGCAGTGAGCGAGCAAGTAGATCGGGGGCTATGCTCGGGGAGAGCTAAGGCGGGCAATAAAAAATCGCGATGAGATAAAAAGATAGCTGTAAAGCGGATCTACAGCTATCTCTGGCAGCCGTTATCAAATGGCTACTGTGTCCACAGCAAGCTGATCGCAATGGTCCACATCATAATCCCCACCAGAACATCGAGCACCTGCCAGGTTCTGGGGTTTTTAAATAGAGGCTGCATCATGCTGCCCCCTACAGAGAGCAGAGTGAACCACAACAGGGAGGCACTGCATGCGCCCAGTACGAAAAACCAGGAACCCTGGCCGGCATACTGAGCCCCCACCGAGCCGATAAGCACGATGGTATCCACGTAGGCATGGGGGTTGAGCAGGGTTAAGGCTACCGCAGTGAGCAGAGCTGAGCGGCGGGACTTCATCCACTCTTTTTGCTCCCCCAGACCTTTATTGGAGAAAGCCGAGCGGAAGGCCATAGCGCCATAGGAGAAAAGGAAAGCCGCACCGAGCCAGGTTAGCCAGATCATCCAGTCGCCACCGGCCTGTGCAATATGTGCAACCAGGAACACACCGGCAGAAATCAAGGCGATATCCATCACTACACATAATGCCGCGATACTATAGTGATATTGACGACGGATACTCTGCGTCAGCAGAAATGCGTTCTGCGCTCCAATCGCCATAATCAAGCTGATGGTAGTCAAAAAACCTTTTGCGAGCGGTGCCAACAACAACCCTGAAAACACAATACCTCCTGTGTTTCACTCTCTAATTTGGAAATACCCGCAGGGCTGCGGGCCTGAATGGTGGCGCGAGATTAAGAGGCAAACTAGAATAAGTAAATTTAATTATACTGATCCCTCATAAGAAATTCTTATGCTAGACCTCAAGCAACTCCAGGCCTTTGCCTTTGTGCTGGAAGAGCGCAGTTTTGACAAAGCCGCCGCGCTACTCCATATCAGCCAGTCTGCAATTTCCCAGCGAATCAAAGCGCTAGAGAGCCAGGTGGGGCAGGCGTTGCTGATCCGCTCCAGCCCATTGCGCCCCACTGAGGCCGGCCTCAAAGTGCTGGGCTACTACCAACAAATGCATCTATTACAGCAGGAGCTGCTCACGGATATCGATCCCGAGGGGGGCAAGACCCGCTATAGCAATCAGAATAAGGTTCGTATCGCACTGAATGTGGACAGCTTGGATACCTGGTTTCTGACCGCGATCACACCACTGATTCGATCTCAACAGCTATTGGTGGACCTAAAAGTAGATGACCAGGAAGCCACCCATGAGCTATTAAAGAATGGCGAGGTTATCGGCTGCATCAGCTCCACCACCAGCAACCTCCAGGGGTGCCAGTCGGTACTGCTGGGTCATATGGCCTATTACCCGGTGTGCACCAAGGCGTTTAAGAAGAAGTTTTTCTCAGATCCAATTAATGTTGAAGAGTTTCGCTACGCTCCGGCAGTGGAGTTCAGCTACAAGGATCAATTACAGAGCCGCTACCTGAAACAGTTTTGGGGGGTGGAGACCGGCCAATACCCCTCCCATGAAATCCCCTCGTCAAAAAGCTTTCTCAGCTTTTTGACCCTGGGACTCGGTTGGGGGATGGCGCCGGACATTCAGGTGGCCAGCCTGATAAAAAGTGGAAAACTGATCAAGTTCACAGAGGATCACTATTTGCAGATCCCCCTTTACTGGCACGTCTGGAACTTAAAGTCGAAGCTAATCAAGCAGATCACGATCAATCTCACAGAGCATGCGCAAAAGGCCTTGCACCAGTAGCTATTCGCCCCGCCGCGAGTCAATCTTACAATTCTGGATTTTTGCGCACCTGATTAAAGCCATTTCTCCATTTCGCGGATAATAAACTCCACTCTGGCGGGCACAACCTGACTGCGTCGAAGCGCCAAAAAGAGTGTCTCACTCACGGGCTTCTCCAGGCTGTGTGCCCTGATCAAATTCGGCTCTCGAAACGCATTTACCGCATAGCTGGGCAAAACGGTAAAACCCAAGCCCAGGCTAACAGGCTCCAGAATCAAGCTGATTTGATTGGAAAAGCCTTTTTGCTGGAAATCGTTAAGGCTGCGAAATTGCGGGAAGTTTGCCCCCAATAATAGACTCGCGTGATGGATACCGTCGGGGTGGCCGATATACCCCAAGGCTAACAGCTGCTGCCAGTCAGGGCTTGCCACCTCTGCCGGTGTCAGCAGCAGCAACTGCTCACTGGCGATCGGCCTGCTATCAACCTCCTGCGCTTGTGGAGGACTAGTCATTAATCCTATATCAGCGTCGTTTTCTGCGATCGCCTTCTCCACATCCAAATTGGGGGCAAAGCGGCAGCTGATCGCCAGCCCCCGGTGGACTTGCTGCTGGGACAGCAGCTTCGGGTAGAGCTTAAGCCCCACACTACCTGGGCACATGACCCTTACCGCGCCCTGATGCGGTGGGTCCTCGCCAATAATATGCCCCAGGTTGGAGAGCGCTTGAATAATCCCCTGCCCCTCCCGGTAAAGCCTGCCACCCGCATCTGTGAGCGCGAAGTGCTTACCCTGCCTGATTAACAGGGCGACCCCCAGGTGCTCCTCTAGCTTGCGAATATGCTGGCTTACCCCAGACTGTGTCATATGTAAGCGATCCGCCGTGCGGGTGAAGTGCCCCTCCTCCGCCAGGGTGCAAAAGCTCCGCAGCCACACTGGATTAATCATTACAGAAATTACTCAAAAAGATAACAAATGATAATTATACGTAATGAGCTATAGGTTGTAACTTGGCCGTATTCAACCAAGGAGATTGCCATGAGCAGCGCATACCCGAGAACCTTTTCTCACATCGGTATTTCAGTGCCAGATCTGGAAGCAGCCGTAAAGTTTTATACCGAGGTGCTGGGCTGGTACCTGATTATGAAGCCCACCGATATCACCGAGGACAAGAGCGCTATCGGTGAAATGTGTACCGACGTATTTGGTCCCAACTGGGGCAGTTTCCGCATCGCCCACCTATCCACCGGAGACCGGATTGGGGTAGAACTGTTCCAGTTTAACAATCAGGAAAACCCCGAAGACAATTTTGAGTACTGGAAAACCGGTATCTTTCACTTCTGCGTGCAAGATCCCAACCTGGAAGAGCTGGCGGATAAAATTGTTGCCGCTGGAGGCAAAAAACGCATGCCGGAGCCCCGCTATTACTACCCCGGTGAAAAGCCTTACCGCATGATTTACATGGAAGATCCATTCGGTAACATTTTGGAAATTTACAGCCATAGCTATGAATTAATCTACAGCGCCGGCGCCTACTAGAGCCGCGTAAATTTCCCCTAAAATCTTCCTATCGGGTGGCGGTGACTGTTGTGATCAAATCCAGCCGGCACCCGATAGAGCACGCCTCAATCCGCCGCAATACTGTGTACATTGCGCAGGACCAAAATCGATACTGCCAGTGCCAGAAGACTGCAAACAGCGATAACGCTGACCAGAGGCCCGGGGGTACCGTCAAATATTAGACTGATCATTGCAATTGATATTGCGCCCATCGATAACTGCATCGCCCCACCCAGAGAGGAGGCCGTTCCCGCAATAGGTCCGTGCTGCTCCAGAGATAGGATAAGCACCATGGGAAGCAACATCCCCAAAAACATATTGCACAACAACAGCATTAATATAAGAAATATAAATTGATCGAAGCCCGCCGTAACGACCGTATACATGGTTATCGCACTCAGGGCAAAACCGGCCACACTCCATTTGACCAGCCTCACCGGGCCAAAGCGCGCGCCGAGATTCGCGGCAAACTGACTCGGCAGAAAGAAACCAATAGCATTCAAGGCAAACGCTAAGCTGAACTGAGTGGGCTGCAAACCGTAATAGCCCATATATAAAAATGAGGCTGTCGAAAGGAAAGCAAAGAACGCGGAAAAGCCAAATCCGCCAATGCCAATCAGCCCGAGATAAATAGGGTCGCGCAGCAATAGCACAAAGGATTGCAACAGGGCGCTTCGCTTAAAGGGAACTTTATTTTCTGGTTTCAGGCTCTCGCGCAGACTGGTTATGGCGAGTACCAAGCACAAGGCCGCAGCAACGGAAATTCCGATAAATACACTGCGCCAGCCAAAATTCACCAACAACAGGCTGCCAATAAGTGGCGCCAGCAGAGGAGAAATTGAAAATACCAGCATTACGGTGGTTAAAAGGCGGGTTGCCTGCATCCCAGTGTAAGAATCTCGAATAATGGCCCGGGGGATAGACATCACTGAAGCCGCACCGACCCCCTGAAAAAACCGAAAAACGATCAGCCACTCAATCGTTGGCGCTAAAGCACAACAAATTGATGCAATGGTAAAAAGTGATAAGCCAAAATAGAGTGGCGGTTTGCGGCCAAAGATATCCGAGGTGGGACCATAGAGTAGCTGGCATACCCCAAAGGCGACAAAATAGACCATTAGGGTATATTGTGTGACACTCGTTGAAGTGTTGAGGGCTTTGGTTATTTGCGGCAGCGCGGGCAGGTACATATCGATGGCCATAGGGCCCACAGAGCTGAGCAGCCCCAGGACCAGTGCCATTTTGATAAAGCCCGAGTTCATCCTCAGCCCCTATTTTGCCCTCTCAATTCCGGCCCCCAAAGCCTCAAGTGGTCTCGCCTTAATCTTCCCAATAGCGCTGCATTTTTAAAAACATAAAAGAGGCGGTCCAGGTAATCATTACCAGTCCTGTGAGGGCTTCCAGTCCGGCGGTAAAACGCAGGTGTCCCAGTGGCTCAATATCGCCAAACCCCAGTGAGGTATAGGTGGTAAAGGAGAAGTAGGCACAGTCGAGCAGACTGCCATTAAAGTTACCTACCAGGGTGCCAAAATAGGGCGAATTCACCATAAAGTAATAGCAGTAGGCAAATAGCCATATTTCGACCACATGGGCAATCAGGGCACCAAACACCCCCAGAACAATCGCCAGATTGTGCCTGATCGGTACCCAGCCGCCGATACGGGCAAGGGCGCTGAGCGCTTCGTGGTGAATCAGGACGACAATGGCAACAACCAGCACATTCACCGCGAAGGCCAGCAGTAAATCAGCGTCGATCATGAAAGAACTCGCGCACTAAGTTACTCGCCTCTTCCGCCATAACCCCCGACTCCACCGCAATCTTATGATTAAAAAAGCTGGCCTGGGCCAATTCCAACTGGCTTTCCACCACACCGGCCCGGGGCTCGGTGGCGCCGTACACCAAGCGCCCTACCCGCGCGTGTACCAGAGCGCCAAAGCACATGGTGCAGGGCTCAATCGTCACATATAAAGTGGTGTTTGGCAGGCGGTAATTCTGTTGCTTATCCGCCGCTTGCCGCAGGGCGACAATTTCCGCATGGGCACTGGGGTCACAATTGCCGATGGGCCGGTTGCTGCCCTCGCCGATAATTTTTCCATCCTGTACCAAAACTGCACCCACCGGTACTTCACCGCGCTCAGCGGCGAGTTGGGCAAGCTCCAGGGCTCGCCGCATAAATCCAAAGTCTCTGGGAGTCGCCATCAAGCTGCCCTTTTACCTCTATCGTCTCTCTGTCAAACGCCACATAGGAGGCGCTACTGTCTAGCCGCTGTGACCGCTAGCTGTGTTTTATAAAACGGCGCACAACAAAATCCGCCTCCAGCTCCAGGCTGTCGCGCTCTTCCAGCTGCTGCCGCGCTTCCCGATTGCCTTTCCAGGCAAAAGGCGTCATCGCGAGAAAATCTGAAATGGCCTGCTGACCCTTCAGCACGAAAGGAAAGCAGCAGCGCAAATCGACTTCCGGCGTCAACTTGTCGATCACTTTGGGGGCGGGGTGTTTGCGCGGTTCCCGATACAGGGCTTGCTTTAATGTCCACAGATGATCGGGGCCGGGGGATACATCCAACAGATGCCCCCCGACTTTAATCACCCGCGCCATCTCGTGATCTGGCGCCGGAGCAAAGATTTTTAGCAGGTTGTCCACGGACTCTGAGGCCACCGGCAGATTCACATTGCTGGCAACCACAAACTGAGCGCTGGTATCGCGCTTGGCCGCCATACGCACACCGGACTTGGAAATATCGATACCGGAAAGCGCGTGGCCATGCCAGCCGGCCGCCTCAAGTTCCCGCAGGTAATACCCCTCGCCGCAGCCGATATCCAGCAAGCGGCGGCCGGGCTTGTAGGGCATTAGCGCCGCAATGCTATCGACCAGGGGCCGGTAGTAACCGGCGTGGAGAAAGCGCCGCCGGGCGTGCAACATCTCGGAGGAATCACCGGGATCTTTGCGGCGCTTGCGATAAACAGGCAACAGATTGACATAGCCCTCGCGCGCGCGGTCAAAACTATGTCGGTTAGTACAGTGCCAAGAATCTTTACCTAAGGTTAAGGGGGCAGCACAGAGCGGGCATTGCCAGATCATTCAACTTCCTGAGTGTGTCTATTCTCTTTTACAAACGAGTGCGGAGATCGCTGCAAAATCAAATCTGCCGCCTTCTCCGCAATAGCGATCACAGGCGCATTGGTATTGCCACTGATCAGGGTGGGCATTATGGAGGCGTCCACAACCCTCAGTCCATCCACTCCGCGTACTTTTAGCTCGCTATCCACGACAGCTAATTCATCATCGCCCATTCGGCAGGTGCCTATCGGGTGATAGATGGATTCTGCATGCTGGCGAATATAGTGGATGATTGCCTCTCTATCACTCAACTTCTGCTCTGGACGCAGTGACTTTTTCTGATAGCGACTCAACTCCTCCTGGGCGAGGATCTCCTGTGCCATTTCGAACGCCTCCACCATCACTTGCAGGTCCTCGGGCTCGCTCAGATAGTTGGGCTCTATTCGCGGCAGTTTGCGCGGGTCGGTGGAATTCAAGGTGATCTCACCGCGACTCTTGGGCCTCAGGGCACAGGCGTGGAGGGAGTAACCATAGCAGGTGCGCTTGTTAAAACCGTGCTGAAAGGTTGGGACCGCCGTCATGTGGAATTGAATATCCGGGTTGCTCCCCGCCAAACTGGAACTGGCAAAGCCCCCCGCCTCGGCCACATTACTGCTCAGGGGTCCTTTATTAAACAGGATCAGTTCCGGCAGGCGCAACGCAGTGAGCACTTTGGGCCATAGCGCTTCGGAAAAACTGACCGGCTCCGAGGCCTCCACCACTTGGATAATATCCAGGTGATCCTGCAAATTTTTACCCACCCCCGGAAGGTGCGCCTGTGAGGCCAGACCCTGCTTGCGCAGCTGATCCTGGTCGCCAATACCCGACAGCAGCAGCAACTGTGGCGACTGAATAGCACCCGCACTTAAGATCACCTCTTTGTTCGCCAAAATTTTAGTGCCATCGAGTAATTCGACCCCGGTGGCCTTTTCTCCACTGAGAATAATTCGCGCCACCTGGCTATCGGTGCGAACGCGCAGATTTGAACGGTTGGCAATCGGGTGCAGATAAGCGGCTGCCGCAGAACAGCGCCGCCCGCGCCGCTGTGTCACCTGGTAAAAGCCCACCCCATTTTGCTGCCTGCCGTTAAAGTCATTATTCGGCCGGTATCCCAGGGACTCTGCCGCGCGTAAAAAAGCCTTGCTCGCTTCGGTGGTCCACTTTAGGTCCGATACCGACAGAGGACCGTAGCCGCTGTGATAGGCATCGGTGCCGCGCTCATTGCCCTCCGCCACCAGGAAGTAAGGCAGCAGCCCCTGCCAACCCCAACCGGGATTGCCCGCAGCTTCCCAAGCATCGTAATCGTCGCTATTGCCACGGATATAAATCATGGCATTGATCGCACTGCTCCCGCCCAGGGTTCTGCCTCGCGGCCAAAATAGTTTGCGGTTGTTCAGATGCTGCTGTGGCGTGGTGTGGTGGTGCAGGTTATAGCGGGTACCCGGTAACAACTCGCCGATACCCACCGGGATAGAAATCAGGGGGCTCCGATCTTTGGGGCCCGCCTCTAAGAGACAAACTCGATGCTGCTCTTCGGCACTGAGCCGATTTGCCAAAACACAACCGGCGGAGCCAGCACCTACGATCACATAATCAAAAATCATTTGAGTGGACATGGGACCTCAGCACCTTTGTAGCTGGATGTCAGCTGACGGTACACTCAAGCACAGAATAATGACAGGCTGGAGGTCCCCCAAGCATGCCCAATTCCGAATTCAGTGATGATCAAGTCCTCGCCAGCTGGCATAAGAATGCGCACGAGTGGACTAAAGTAGTAGATAAGGCCGCCATCCCCAGCCGCCGACTGGTCACCGACGCCGCCATTGTCAGCGCCATCAGCGCCTACCAACCCGCAACGATTTTGGATATCGGCTGCGGTGAGGGCTGGCTCAGCAGAGTGTTCGCACAACAGGGTATTCCGGTATGCGGTGTCGATGGCGTAAAAGATTTAGTCAATATTGCCCGCGCCCGCGCCGGTAGCTGTGACTCTTACCGGCAACTGCAATACGAGGAAATCTGCGCCGAAAAGTTGGAGCAACAATTTGCACTGATCGTATGTAATTTTTCCCTTATCGGAAAAGAGTCCGTCGAGCAGCTGTTTGGCAGGGCGCGCGAACTGCTGCTCGACGGTGGACACTTTGTGGTCCAAACACTTCACCCCCACTGGGCCTGTGCGGAACAGCCCTACCGGGATGGCTGGCGCCCGGGTTCCTGGGACGGGATTGAGGGGAACTTTGCCGAGGCCGCGCCCTGGTATTTCCGCACACTGGAGAGCTGGGTGCAGTTATTTAACAACAGCGGCCTCGCTATAGATGCAATACACGAACCCAAGGCCGACCCTCTATCAGCCCCCTCCTCACTGATTATTTGCGGGAAAATAGTGGCGTAGCGTATTTGCGCGCGCCTTCCCGACAACCGGGCTCCGGCCCGGTGGAACCGGTAGTAATTTAAGAGTATTTTTTCATCAGCTTTGGCGCAGAAATATCAAAATAATAATAAAAAAACATTGGCGGTCCCTTAATCACATTTGCGACTACTTGGGCAAAAATGAAAAAGTACCCATTTCATGCGATCTTCAAGGAAGGTGCTGAATATTTCCGACCGTCAAGTAAGCAGAGTGGCAACAGCCGCCTAATTTGTTCGAAAAAATGCTTTGTTTGCGATGATCCATAATAAATTCAACGACCGTATACGACCAATGACACGAGAAGTTGATATCCAGGGGCAACCGCAATGCTACTTTGCAGTTTTCGATTTAGCGTCAATCAGCTAGTGCCAAAGATTCTTGGTCTAGCCCTCCTGCCGGTGTGCTGTGTCTGCTCTGCCGATGATTTGTTTATTCCAGATTCCCGCGAAGCCCTGAACCTGGAATCCGGCAGCTTGATCTTTCCCGACTCCGCATTTGCCATGGATAACGACGCCCTAACCCAGGCCGCCGAGTACCTGCGTACCAACAGTATGAGCAATTTGCAGCGGCGCCTGAATTACCAGTGGCTGCAAATGCACACCAGCCCGGACAAGTTTAAGCCCCTGAGAGGCGGCAAAGCGCTGTCCAAAATCCTGCGCATGGGCCTCGACACCTACAAGACACAAAACTCCCGCGCCGCGCGTATTGGCCTGCTCCGCTACACCGATCACGAGGGCAAGATTGGCGGCTCGGTGGACTATGGAATCTCCCTGTCCGACGACAAATTCAAGTTCTCTTTTGAACTGGAGTTTTAACGAGTCCCTGAAGTCCGGCGCCTCCCCTCTCCTTCCCCGTTTACAGGTTTGTTAGAATCTCCGCCACCTAAACCGGCGGAGATAACCGTGAGTAGCTCAACCCCCCCCAAATCTTTCCCTGAACTCCCGATTGCCGGGGTAGGCCGGCGCCTGGCGGCACTGCTCTACGACCTGCTGATACTGATGGGCCTATTGGTGGTTTACGGCTTTATTGCGATGATGGTTGCGTCGACAGTGGTGGGGCTCAATTGCCAGCCCGAGGTAAATGACTACAACCCCTGTGTCAGCGGACCCTTCTTCCAGCTGGGCGCGCTGGCGGTTATTGCCGGCTATTACTTCTGGTCCTGGCGGGCGGCGGGCCAAACGGTGGGAATGCGCGCCTGGCGCCTGCTGCTGGCGAGCCCCAATGGGGTTCAGCTCACCTGGCGCCAATGTGTTCTGCGCGCCATAGTCGCGCCCCTGTCGATTGCCTGTCTGGGGCTCGGTTTCTTCTCGGCCTGGGCCAGATCCGATAAGGCCACCTGGCATGACCTTATCTCCGAATCCCAAGTGCGCATACTGCCCAAGAAATCCAAATAGACCCTGCGGGGCCCTAGCGGGCCCTTTGCAGTAGATACCAGCCGGCGCCGAAGCACAGCAGTATCGGCAAGAGCACGGCGAGGAAAGGCGGGAAGCCAAATACCAGGGAGGATGGCCCCAGGATATCCTGGATAAACTGGAACACCAGGCCAACCACCAGGCCGATAAATACGCGCAGCCCGGTAGTCACTTCCCGCAGGGGGCCAAAAATAAAGGAGATCGCCACCATCACCAGGCTGGCGATGGTGAGCGGCTGCAACACTTTCTTCCAAAACTGCAACCAGTAGCGGCTGGAGTCCTCACCCTTGCGGTCGAGGAACTTGCCGTAGGCCCACAGGTTGCGCGGTGACAGGTCCGCCGGCAGCGGCACCACCAGGGCGAACAACTCCGGCGAGATCTCCGCTTTCCACTCGCTCGTGGATACAGTTTCACTCTCGGTATGCTCACCGGTAAAAAGGGTGGTGCGGCTATTCTCCAGCTCCCAGCGCTCGCCATCAAAATGGCCGCGCTCGGCAAACTCTACCCGCTCCAGCTCCCGATTGGCACCGAAGTGATAGCGGGTAACACCGTAGAGTTCACCATCCGGCAGCGCCGCATTGAAGTGAACAAACTCACCGCTGTCTTTCAGCCACAGACCGCTTTCCAGACCGCTCGCTTCCAGCTCACCCAGCGCCCGGGCTTTATCGCTCTCGGCGATCACGTTGGTTTGGGGAATAACAAATTCCGCCAGCCCCAGGCCGAGCAAAATCAACAGGGTAATCGGCTTCATCACCGACCAGGTAATCCGGCCAATGGAAATGCCCGCAGCCCGCATAATGGTCAGCTCACTGGTGCCCGCCAGCGAGCCCAGCCCCACCAGGCAGCCCACCAGGGCGGAAAAGCCCAGCTGCTCGTAAATACGCGCCGGCAGGGTCCAGCCCACATATTTGAGGGCGTCGACAAAGCCGTAGTCCTTCTCCAGCTCTCCCAACTGATCCACCAGGGCAAAGACCACGGTGAGGCCGAGGATAATCATCAGTGCACCGCCCACAGCAGCGATAACGGTGCGGGCGATATATAGATCGAGCTTACTCACCTGACGACTCCTTCACACCCTCGGGCAAACGCTTGGGCGGCGCCTTGCGCCAATTTCTGCCCGCTAACAACAGCAAGCCGAGCAGCAGGAACGGCGGGTGTACCAGCCAGATCATTGCCGGGTTGGAAATCTTGCCGTCCTCAATCGCCCCGCGAACCCCCTGCAAGATCACCAGGTAGGTGATATACAGCAAAATCGCGGGGATCATCTTCGCAAAGCGCCCCTGGCGAGGGTTGGTGCGGGAGAGCGGCACCGCCAGCACGGCGACCACCAATACCAAGATCGGCAGGCTGAAACGCCAGTAGAGATAGGCCCGCTGCTGCGGGTCATCGCCCTTGAGCAGCTCCAGGGTAGAGGCGGATTCCATCTGGTCCCGCTGGCGGCTGCGCTCGCGGGGCACCTCAAGAATGACGGAGTAACTGCTGAACTTCATCTGGCGGTACTCCCGCTCGCCGGGAACGCCCTCGTAGCGAAACCCGTCGCGCAAAACCAAATAGCGCAGGCCCGTCTTCGGATCGATTTCCTGCACGCCTTCGCGGGCGCGGATAACTACCTGTTGGTCCGCCTCGGTTTCCGCTTCTGCGCCGCCCAACTCCGCCAGGAACACCCCCAACATAGTGGACTTGTCCTCACTCAGCGCATCGGCGTAGTAAACCGCGCGGCCCCCTTGGGAGGAGACAAATTTCTTTGGCACCAAATGATCAAACTCGTTGCGGGCTTTTTCCGCAGTGAGCAAGCTGGTAGAGCGCGCCATACCCGCCGGGGAGAAATACAGACTCATAGAGGCCACCACCAACGCCAGCGCCAGCGCCGGGATCATGGTGTAACCCAATAGACGCCAGTCGCTAAAGCCACAGGCGTGCAAAACGGTCATTTCACTTTCTATATAGAGGCGGCCATAGGCGAGGAGAATCCCCACAAACAGGCCCAGCGGTAAAACCAGTTCCAGGAATCCCGGCAAGCGGAACCCCATCAGGGAGAACAGGATATTCGCGGAAATATCCCCAGCGGCAGCTTCCGCCAGATATTTCACGAATCGGCCGCTCATCACAATTAACAGCAAAACTGCGCTGACCGCCAGCGTGGCAAACAGCAGCTCGCGGCAGAGATAGCGAAAAATAATCACAGGGCGAACAAATTCCTTGGTGACAGCGGTGTGATGGTAGCTGAATCAAAAATGAGTAAGTTGCCCACCGGGTACAGCAATCCATAAGCAGGCGGGTTAAACTTGTGCGACGCATTATCACTAAAAATTCTTGCTATGTCTCGACTCTGAGGCATGCAATCTATTGTCAGATTTTAAGGAAAGCGAAAAATGCAGTTCTCCGCCAAGGTTGCAGATATCAGTAAACAGCGCAGCGCCTGCTCGATTATTTCAGCAGATGCCAAAAATAACCTCAGCGAAAGTGGAAAAAACCTGGATAAATTGACCGGGGGAATGATTGCGAAAATCCTCAAGCGCGGGGACTTGGGGGCCAAATCCGGCAGCACCCAGCTGATCAATCTTATCGATGTTCCCAGCGAGCGCGTACTGGTAGTACGCACCGGCAAAGGCGCTCTCAGCCAGGCAGAGTTCCGCAAGCTGGCAGCCAGCAGTGCCAACGGGGTAAAGAACTTTAAAGATGCCGCCAGCTACCTGTGTGAAGTGGATGTCGAGGGTGTCGACAACCGCTGGAAAGCACAGCAAATCGCCATGGCCGCCGGCCTGGCAAGCTACCGCTACACCCAGTCCCGCACCGATGCGAAGCCCCTGCCGCTGGCAAAATTTACCATCCACGCCCCGGAGAAAAAACAGCTGAAAGGCATCCAGGGCGGTATGGAAGTGGGCGCAGCTCAGGCACTGGGCAGCAACGTTGCCCGCGAACTGGGCGATCTGCCCGGCAATATCTGCACCCCCAGCTACCTAGCCGCCCAGGCTAAGGCCCTGGCTAAAAAGCACACAAAACTCACCACCAGCGTGCTGGATGAGAAAAAAATGCAATCCCTGGGCATGGGTGCATTCCTCAGCGTATCCAAAGGCAGCGACCAGCCGCCCGCGCTGATCGCCATGAACTACAAAGGTGGCAAGACCGGCGAAAAGCCGGTGGTACTGGTCGGTAAAGGCATCACCTTCGATAGCGGCGGCATCAGCATCAAGCCGGGCCTCGCTATGGACGAGATGAAATACGATATGGGCGGCGCCGCCAGTGTTTTCGGTGTGATGAACGCCCTGGTTGAGTTACAGCCGTCTATCAATGTCGTGGGCCTGGTTGCCGCTGCTGAAAATATGCCCAGCGGCCGCGCCAGCAAGCCCGGCGATGTTGTAACCTCCATGTCCGGCAAAACCATCGAGATCCTCAACACCGACGCCGAGGGCCGCCTGGTGCTGTGCGATGCCATCACCTACGCCGCCAAGTTCAAGCCCAGCGCGGTTATCGATATCGCCACCCTCACCGGTGCCTGCGTTATTGCCCTGGGCCACCACGCCACCGGTCTCTACGCCAACAACGAAGCACTGGCCAAGGATCTCCTCCAGGCCGGCGAAACCACCGGTGACCGCGCCTGGCAGATGCCGCTGTGGGACGAGTACCAGTCCTCCCTGGATTCCAACTTTGCCGATATCCAGAACATCGGCGGGCGCGAAGCCGGCTCCGTCACTGCGGCCTGCTTCCTGGCGCGCTTTGCCAAAGACTACAACTGGGCGCACATGGATATTGCCGGCAGTGCCTGGAAGTCCGGCGCGCAGAAAGGGGCCACCGGCCGTCCGGTGCCCCTACTGGTTGAATATCTACTGGGCAAATAAGCAGCCAAAGCGCACAATAGCCGCCGGCACCCTCGGTGTCCGGCGCACCGAGCGGCCCACCAGTGGGCCGCTTCTGTTTATCGGTAGCGCATCAATACGGCCGGAATTATTTGACCAGTACCCCTAATGACTCGCATTGATTTCTATATCCTCTCCTCCGATCAACCGGAACACGCCGATATTTTTGCCTGTCGCCTGGCTGAGAAAGCCTACCGCGCGGGTATGCGGGTACTTATTGCGGTGGATAATCCGCAGAGAGTGGAACAGATGGACCAACTGCTGTGGAGCTTTCGCGAGGACAGCTTCCTGCCCCACGCCCCCCAGGCTGACAACCAGCAGGCGCAAATAGAAATTAACAGTGGCGACGATCCCGCCGATCACCACGGCCTACTGATCAACCTCTGCACCAAGGTTCCCAAGTGGTTTAGCCGCTTCGAGCGCTTGGCAGAGATTGTGATTCAGCAACCAGAACCATTAAAACGGTCACGATTGCGATTTGGTCACTTCCGCGATCGCGGATATCCGTTACAATCCCACAAGATTAACCAGAGCCTCTAACTGCGTCCGAGAGTCATGTCCGGCAAGAAAAACAAACACAAGCACCGCAGACAAGAGCACAAAAAGTCCAGCGAATTTCTGGATGAACTGAATTCGCTGCACACCCTGCTTGTCAGCGACGAAAACAGTGAAGATATCCCCGTGCTCAGCCAAGTGGCCAAGCAGGGCGATCCTGTAATCCCTGAGCCGCCGGCACTTCCCAGCATTGCCGACACCGCCAAACCCAGCGGGACGCCGGCAACCAGCGAATTTGAAGATATCGATATCTCGCTGGAGGATATCGATCTGCCGATTTTGTTTTCACCGGTCGAAGAAGAGATGCTGGCGCAACAATCTATGTCGCTGGCGGAATCTGACTTAGCGCTTTTGCGCCCGCTGCAAGAGCTGACCGCCGAGGAGGACGAAGCACTCGCCCTCGCAGAAATCGAAGCGGTGCAGGAAGCGGTTGAAGTGCCGGCAGAGGACAGCCCCTCTTTAAATAGCACTGAAAATTATTCGGCCGCACAGCCCGAGCAGGAACCTGAACCAAGCCCCCAAGCCACAGCGGAGCAACCCTCAGCGGAACAGAAACAGGTTGAGGTGCCGGCGGAGGAAAGCTCCCCGTTAAGCAGCAGTGCAGAAAACCGCTCAGCCGCAGAGCCCGAGCAAAAGCCTGAGCCACAAGCCCAAGCCGCAGCCGAGCAGAGGCAGGTTGAGATACCGGTGGAGAAAAAGCCCGCGTTAAGCCGCGCCGAAAGTGGCTCAAGCGCAGAGCCCAATCGAAAGCCAGCGCCAAAACCCCGGGGCCGGACAGAAAATCCTTTTCTGCCAGACCATATTCGCGCTCGCCTCACCGGCGGGCGCCCGCTGCCCAATAAAACGGACACCGGTATCGCCTCCACTGTGCAGCCAAAAACCGAAGCCCCTGGGGCTGGAGAAAAAACTGCGACGGCGAACAGCCAGCTCCAGCCGCACAAAGGGCTTCCGAGCGCAGCCCCTGAGCTATCGGCCAAAGAGCGCCAGCGCCAAGATTTGATCGAGCAACTCGTCGCCCAACAACTGCCCAAACTGGAGCGCCGCCTGCGCGCTCAAATAGAGCAGGTGGTCGACGAACTCGGCGTTTGGGATTAAGGGAGCCTCTGAATTACTCCGTGATACCTCTGGCATGCAGAGCGGTTCACAATCAAGGCGCGGCTTCGCAGGAATGTCTAGACCTTTCAAGAAGTCGTAACGCGGAGTGTGAATCGCTCTGCAAGCCCCGAAGGGCGGGCCTTGAAGGCCACAGCTGCTGCGTTGCAGCTCTTGCCAAGGGCTACGGCCATTCGCGGCGAGCTGCGCCTAACATCTGCGGCCTTCAAGACCCGCAGAGGCATTACGGAGTTATTCAGAGGCTTCCTAAGCTCAAATACCGCCTTTTTCCCATTAGACCCCGGCGGTATAATTCCCGCCTTTTCCGCGCAGCCCGAGCAAGCACCAGACTATCCTGAGCCAAGACGCTGTGCACGCAGTCAGTAAAATACAAGGTTTCCCACCCGCATGGACAAAACATACCAGCCCAACGCCATAGAACAGCAGTGGTACAAAACCTGGGAGGAGAGCGGCTACTTCAAGCCTTCCGGGGACAAAGAAGCCAAGCCCTACAGCATTATGATCCCGCCGCCGAATGTCACCGGCAGCCTGCATATGGGCCACGGTTTCCAGGAGTCCATTATGGACGCCCTGATTCGCTACCACCGCATGCAGGGCGACAACACCCTGTGGCAAGTGGGCACCGACCATGCCGGTATCGCCACCCAGATGGTGGTAGAGCGCCTGTTGGGCGCCGAAGGCGTATCCCGCCACGACCTGGGCCGCGACAAGTTTATTGAGAAGGTCTGGGAGTGGAAGGAAGAGTCCGGCGGCACCATTACCCGCCAGCTGCGCCGTCTGGGCGCCAGCCCCGACTGGTCCCGCGAACGCTTCACCATGGACGACGGCTTCTACAAAGCGGTGCAGGAAGTCTTTATCAAACTGTATGAAGACGGCCTGATTTATCGCGGCAAGCGCCTGGTGAACTGGGACCCGAAATTCCACACCGCGATCTCAGACCTGGAAGTATTAAACGAAGAAAAGCAGGGTCACCTGTGGCACTTCCGCTACCCGCTCTCCGACGGCTCCGGCCACTTGGTGGTCGCCACTACCCGCCCGGAAACCATGCTCGGCGATACAGCCGTCGCCGTACACCCGGAAGACGAGCGCTACCAGCACCTGATCGGCAAGACCATCAAGTTGCCCCTGGCGGATCGTGAAATCCCGATTATTGCCGACGAATACGTCGACCGTGAATTCGGCACCGGCTGTGTAAAAATCACCCCGGCCCACGACTTCAATGACTACGAAATGGGCCAGCGCCACAACCTCGAGATGATCAATATCCTCGATGCCGACGCCCACCTGAACGACGCAGTGCCGGAAAAATACCGGGGCATGGAGCGCTTTGCCGCGCGCACCCAGATTGTCGACGACCTGGACGCCCTCGGCCTGCTGGAAAAAGTAGAACCCCACACCCTCAAGGTACCTCACGGAGACCGCTCCGGCGCCGTGATTGAGCCCTGGCTCACCGATCAATGGTACGTAAAAACCCAGCCCCTGGCCGATGAAGCCATCGCCGCCGTTGAAGATGGCCGCGTTGAGTTCGTACCGAAAAACTACGAGAACATGTATTTCTCCTGGATGCGCGATATCCAGGACTGGTGTATTTCCCGCCAGCTGTGGTGGGGCCACCGCATCCCCGCCTGGTACGACAACGAAGGCAAAGTCTACGTTGGCCGCAGCGAAGAGGAAGTGCGCGAGAAGCACAACCTGGGCGCCGACATCAGCCTGCGCCAGGACGACGATGTACTCGACACCTGGTTCTCCTCCGGCCTGTGGACCTTCGGCACCCTGGGCTGGCCAGAAGATACCGAAGAACTGAAAGCCTTCCACCCCAGCTCCGTACTGGTCACCGGCTTCGATATTATTTTCTTCTGGGTCGCGCGCATGATGATGCTGACCCTCTACTTCAAGAAGGAAGTACCGTTTAATACCGTGTACGTGCACGGCCTGGTGCGCGACAACCACGGCCAGAAGATGTCCAAATCCAAGGGCAACGTAATCGACCCCATCGATTTGATCGACGGTATCGACCTGGAGAGCCTGGTAGCCAAGCGCACCTCCGGCATGATGGTGCCGCACCTGCGCGAGAAGATCGAAAAACAAACCCGCAAGGACTTCCCCGAAGGGCTCGAAGCCTACGGTACCGATGCCCTGCGCTACACCTACTACTCGCTGGCATCCACCGGCCGCGACATCAAGTTTGATGTAGGCCGTATCGAAGGCTTCCGCAATTTCTGTAACAAGATCTGGAATGCCTCCCGCTATGTACTGCAAAACTGCGAAGAGCACGATTGCGGACAGGACGGCAGCACGGATTTTGAACTGACCATCGCCGACCGCTGGATTATTTCCCAACTGCAGCGCACCGAAATCACCGTGCGCGAAGCCATGGACACCTACCGCTTCGACCTCGCCTCCCAGGCCCTGTACGACTTTATCTGGAGTGAGTACTGCAGCTGGTATCTGGAACTGTCCAAGCCGGTACTGTGGGACGACAACGCCTCCGACGCAGTGAAAAAAGGCACCCGCCGCACCCTGATCCGCGTACTGGAAACCATTTTGCGTCTGGCCCACCCGCTGATGCCGTTTATCACCGAAGAAATCTGGCAGCGTGTAAAAACCCTGGCCGGCTCCAACGGTGACACCATTATGCTGCAGCAGTACCCGGAAGCCGATAACAGCGTGATCGACGAGGAAGCGGAGGCGGCTGTTGCCTGGTTGAAGCAGGTTATTGAAGGCGTACGCAATATTCGCGGTGAAATGAATATTTCCCCAGCGAAGAAAATCCCACTGATCCTGCGCGGCGGTTCCAGCCGCGACCAAGAACTGCTGGAGCAAGCCCGCAGCCTGCTGATCAAACTGGCCAGCCTCGAAGAAATCACCTGGCTGGAAAGTGGAGAAGCTGCACCAGCCTCCGCCACTGCCCTGGTAGGCGATATGGAATTGCTGGTACCCATGGCCGGCCTGATCGACGTTAAAGCCGAAAGCGCCCGTCTGCAAAAAGAGATTGATAAACTGTCCAAAGAACTCGCACGAGTCGAAGGCAAGCTCAACAATCCCAAGTTTGTAGACAAAGCCCCCGAGGCCGTTGTTGCCAAGGAGAAGGACAAGCTTGCAGAAATGAAAGGTGCTCACGAGCGTCTGCAACAGCAGCTTGAGGAAATCAGCAACCTTTAATGGTTCTGGTAGTCCGCTCCGGTGAAGAGTGGAGCTGATTTAAAAGAGGGGGCGCTGCCCCCTTTTCTTTTTTTGATATAAATCAGCCAACCCCTTCTTGAACTAGTGCCTTTCGGTTTTCTATCAACTCCAGAATCCGAGCATGTGCGCAATGTACCTGCTTCGCCTATGGGTTTGTCAGCTCCAAAATCAGCTTTACCGAAATGGTATACGGCCTAAAACGCGGTGAAACGCTTCAGGCACCGCTTCATTTTTCACCCCTCCTAAGTACCTGATAAGAAATCAACATGATTTTCAATCGGCTTGACTGCTATTTTTTGTAAAGATCCAGATTGATTGAAAGCTCTAGGTACGACAATGAGTTAGAGAAAGTCTATTCATTGGGGATAGTGGGCAAAGTGTTCATTTTTGCATTTGGGACAAGAGTTCAAGTTTGTAGGTAATTTATTGATTTCTCAAGGTTTCTACGCATTTCTCCGTTAGATTGATTCCAGGATGGTAATCATGATAATAGTGGTCAGAATAAGTACTATATAAATGTTATGCCACAAGGCTTTAAATATGGAGGAAAGAAAATGGATTTAAACTCACTACTACTATTTGTAGTCGCTTGTCTTGCTATCAATATGATACCTGGGCCAGACGTAATTTATATTGTTTCAAACACGATGAAAGGCAAGTTGGTAACTGGTTTTAAAGCTGCAATGGGACTTGGTGTTGGCTACTTTGCTCATACATTAGCAGCGTCTTTAGGTTTATCTGCGATAATCCTCAGCTCGGCGGTGGCTTTTAGTGTGGTAAAATGGTTAGGTGCCGCTTACTTGGTCTATTTGGGTATTCAATCGTTGCTCTCTATGTGGCGTGGGGATAGCCAAATAGTGGTAAGTGAAAGTGTTGATAGCGAAAAAAATGTATTTGTACAAGGTGTTATTGTTAGTGTCTTGAATCCGAAAGTAGCACTATTTTTCCTTTCGTTCCTACCTCAGTTTATTGATACATCAACAGGCTCGACATCAATGCAATTATTGGTGCTTGGTTTATTGTTTAGCGCATTAGCAACACTGTGTAATGTCATATATGCATCAGTTGGTAGTTGGGTCTTTAGTCATCCAAACTCTCAGCGCTACTCACGAGCACTTGAGGGTGTCTCGGGTGTTTTGCTTATTGGGCTAGCAAGCAAAGTCGCAACCAGTGATCGCTAGTGGCATAACAAACTGTTTAAGAGGGTGTTAACCCTATCACCCGGCGGACTGAACACGCCAACGCGCGCCGCTACTTCGCGGCGCTCCATAATCTCAACCAACGCCATCCCCTAACACCCCCTCCTTCTGCAAACGTCTATAGATTTCCTCACGGTGAACGGGTAGAGATTTGGGAGCACGTATGCCTATCTTTACCTGATTACCCTTAACTTCCAATACCGTAATTGAGACGCTCGCTCCAATCCGTGAGTTTTCACCCGTCCGGCGCTTTAAGATCAACATATTTGCTTCCTATTAATACTCAAACCATACGTAGACCTCCCTTAATGGAAGGATTTGGAAGTAACTGTTACGGAAGTATCAGCTGGAGCGCGAGAATGGTAGGCATAGAAGTAGAAAAGGCAGACGCAACGCTTCCAGAGCCAGGAGACATGCCCAAAACTGCTGAATGGACTCCACTCTATTGAAGACGAGCGGGTTTCTAGCGTATGATCCTTATAGCCATTTTGATAGTCTAGTTATCAATTTGGTTAGCTTGCCCCAGGTGTTAGCACACCTTGGCTCAACGCCTTTTACCTACTCTTATGTCACACTACCGTTCTCCTTTGAGGGAATGGTTTTTAGGAAATTCTTGGCTCTCTCGAATCTCTTTGATCATCGGCTTTCAGAAGGCTGCCCAATGACAACCCAAATACCGATAAATATCCACCGATTTTACGCAGCTTTGACACTAAAACAAACTGAATAAAATCCAATAAGATTATTTTTGTGCCTATATTTTTGGTTGCTCATGCTTTGAAAATTTCGACTGTGCATAAAAGTGGCAGTTAAAACTGGTACTCTTCACTGCCTTTCGCTTTGGAACCCAGAAACAATAGATCCTCCCTAGCAGCTCCACTTTGCTGCTTTTGTATACATTCTGTTACATTTTCGTAATCTCCATTTCGAAGATTAAAAGCAGCGAAATATCGAGATATAATGCAGCCGCAATATATCTACTAGAGTAATATTTCACCGGTGTAGGCTAACATACTGGTTTATATGTTTTTTTCTGACGAGAAGGATTTTTCCCTCTTGGAATATATTGACTGGTGATATAATACGGCTGCTTTTGGATACACTGTTATGTGGCAAGAGAGTACGAATGATAATTTACGTAGATATGGATGATGTTCTCTGTGATTACACTACAGGAATAGCATCAGAGAAAGAAAAGAGTCCTGAGGTAGAGTTTCCACAAAGCAAACCTGGATTCTTCAAAGATTTAGATCCAATAAATGGGGCAATTGAAAGATTGAGATCTGAAGCTCATATTGATTTATATATTCTTACTGCCCCATCTACTAGAAATCCGCAGTCCTATACAGAAAAGCGGATATGGGTTGAAGATAAATTTGACTATGATCTAACTAAGAATTTAATAATGTGCAGCAACAAAGGTTTGCTCAAGGGTGATATTCTAATTGATGATCATACTAGTGGTAGGGGACAAGAGCATTTTGAAGGTAGATTGATTCATTTCGATCACGGTATACTCCCTAATTGGAGCGCCGCATTAAGCAATGTTCTTGATAACACATAACAAACACAATCAGAGCGAAATTTATCTCACATCGCCTGCGGCTATAAATAATAATTGCGCCTGCTGCGGTCGCTAGGGCCTCAGTTTATCGAAGTATAGAAAGGAAAAGATATGGAAGAGGTTGAAATAGGTTTAAGAGACATAAGTATTAACTGTCTCGAAAATTCGATTAGAACATACTTTAAGGAAGAAATTAAAAATATATCTTATGACAGGAGATTAATTAACAGCTTTCAGTATTTTGGTCAAGGGGAGTCGGACTCCATTGTAATTAACGTTCGACTTAAAGTGGGAGACTCATATACTGCGTATGAAGATTGTGATTTTGCTAAGCTAAGCATTGCAGGATCTACTAACGTTATTGAAAAATCTGTATTAGATGTTACAAATGTAAAAATATTTGCCAGAATCTCCAAAGTAGAATTCAAATACGAAGAATATGAAAAATCATATATAGATTTTCAAATCTGGCTTACAAGGAAAAAGGTAAAGCCAGAGTCGTTGCAATGGTAAATCCACGTACCCTAACAAACCAGACCAAAACGGAGCTGAGTAGGGCGTTAGGGTCTTTATTTATCGGAGTATAGAAAGGTAAAGAAATGGAAAAAAATGAAATAGGTTTAAGAGACATAAGTATTAACTGTCTCGAAAGTTCGATTATAAAACACTTTAAACAAGAAGTTAAAAACATATCTTATGACAGTAGAATAGTTAATAGCTTTCATTATTATGGTCAAAGTGAGCCGGATTCCATTGCAATTAACGTTCAACTTAAAGTGGGGAACGCATTTACCGCTTATGAAGATTGTGATTTTACTAAACTAAGTATTACAGAATACACTAAAGTTATTGAAAAAGCTGTATTAGATGTTACAAATGTAAAAGTATTTGCCAGAATCTCTGAAGTAGAATTCAAATACGAAGGAAGTATAAATTCATATGTGGCTTTTCACGTTTGTCTTACAAGGCAAAAGGAAAAACCAGAGGCTTTACAATGGTAAGTTCATACGCCCTAACAAACTACTCCAGCCGACGTTTTCGTCTTCGCTCCGTTTTAGAATGGCTACGCCACTCTACCCCCAAAACTCCACTACCTGGGGCGATCTAGGACAGCCAATGACTGGAGAGTGGTGCCGGCAATAGAGCTAGCTCCCTCTCTGGCGGCTCTTTCTCTTTGGTTTACAGGTAAAGGAGATGAAATGCTGGGAATTGGTCTTCAGGCTATTGGGATCGCTGTTTTTCGATAAAAGCGCGGTAATCGTGCTGTTGAGTACTTGAGGCCGGGGCAGATTAGCAGGGCGTAGCTGAGAGGAGGCGCCGGCAGTCGCTTATACCGTGTACCCAGCGTTTATCGAGTTGAGCACAAACTTTTTGTACAACCTCTACCGATCCCACCAAGCCTTTAAAGCGACTTTCAAAGTTCCGGCTGAGATAGAGCCAGTGCTTGGGTGAAATGCCGAGTCGCTCCAGAATAGGAGGTATGTTTTCGGCAATACAACCCCGTTTTCTTGGGTCTAAATGCCGGCCACTCCAGTCCATTAGCTCCAAATAGTGATCCAGCTGGAAAGGTAGCCCTTTCGGCATATTCAAACGCTCACCGCCGACAAACGGGTGTAGATTTTTGGGCTGCTTACCTGAGACTGCCACACGAATTCGCTGTTGAATCGAAGTGTAATCAGACTCTTCAGGTGTCTTGGCAATATTGGCACGGATGGGGTTAAGGTCTACATAGGCCATACAGGCGGCGAGTGCTCTTTCATCCAGTAAAGCCTGAGACTTGAACCGGCCCTCCCAAAAGCGGCCGCTACACCCGTCCTCAGCATTGGCCTGCCGGGCGATAGACTCGTTCAAACAGCGCATAAACCAGCTGATATCCATTAGACGCTCCCGCCATAAGGAAACGACCTCTTTTAGCCTGTCTTCCTCAGCGTGATCGAGGGTATCCCCCTGAAGATAGCGCTGAGCCAAGCAGGAAGCTTTGAAAAGTTTTTGCCAGCGAGTAATTACCTCTGTAAGAGACCACTTATTAGCCGATTTTGTGTCGATATAGAGCACTATATGGTAGTGATTACTCATTACCGCATAGGCGGCAATATCTAGCGCAAACACCTCGGCCAACTTATGCATATGGCTTTCAATCCATTTGCGCCGATGCTCGTAATCTTTTCCAGATTCAGCATCTCTGCCACAAAGAAATGCACGCCGTACACAGCGGGAGACACAGTGATAGTACGGTGTTACATCAAGAGATATCTGGGTGCTTCGCGGTAGATTCATCGGTTACACGCGTATTTATGTGTATAAACATACAGCATTTTGTGGGATTTCAATCTTTTGTCAATAGGGATTGCGGTTTATACTTTCTATTTGGTGGGTGTCCAGGATTCGATTTTTAGTGCCTAGAATTGAGTGCAGTTTCCTTTTTCTTCCCTTACTTCAAAAAGAGAAGGGAGAACGGCGAAATACTCTTATAAATCTATGCTCTGCGAATAAATATGACCTAAAGTCTGCTAAGTCAATAGGAGTTTCGTTTGTTGCCTCGGAAGGCGGCTGGCAAGATGTTGAATGGTGCTTTATCGAGTCTCCTTGGGCTAAGGAGCCAACGGCGATCTAGGACAGCCAATGACTGGAGAGTGGTGCCGGCAATAGAGCTAGCTCCCTCTCTGGCGGCTCTTTCTCTTTGATTTACAGGTAAAGGAGATTAAATACTTGGAATTGGTCTTCAGGCTATTGGGATCGCTGTTTTTCGACAAAAGGGCGGTAATCGTGCTGTTGAGTACTTGAGGCCGGGGTAGATTAGCAGGGCGTAGCTGAGAGGAGGCGCCGACAGTCGCTTATACCGTGTACCCAGCGTTTATCGAGTTGAGCACAAACTTTTTGTACAACCTCTACCGATCCCACCAAGCCTTTAAAGCGACTTTCAAAGTTCCGGCTGAGATAGAGCCAGTGCTTGGGTGAAATTCCGAGTCGCTCCAGAATAGGCGCCGTGTTTTCGGCAATACAACCTCGTTTTCTGGGGTCTAAATGCCGGCCGCTCCAGTCCACTAGCTCCAAATAGTGATCCAGCTGGAAAGGTAGCCCTTTCGGCATATTCAAACGCTCACCGCCGACAAACGAAAGTAGATTTTTGGGTTGCTTACCTGAGACTGCCGCACGAATTCGCTGTTGAATCGAAGTGTAATCAGACTCTTCAGGTGTCTTGGCAATATTGGCACGGATGGGGTTAAGGTCTACATAGGCCATACAGGCGGCGAGTGCTCTTTCATCCAGTAAAGCCTGAGACTTGAACCGGCCCTCCCAAAAGCGGCCTGTACAGTTGTCTTCAGCATTGGCCTGGCGGGCGATGGATTCATTTAAACAGCGCATAAACCAGCTGATATCCATTAGACGCTCCCGCCATAGGGAAACGACTTCTTTTAGCCTGTCTTCCTCAGCGTGATCAAGGGTATCACCCTGAAGATAGCGCTGGGCCAAGCTAGAGGCTTTGAAGAGTTTTTCCCAGCGAGTAATTACCTCTGTAAGAGACCACTTGTTAGCCGATTTTGTGTCGATATAGAGCACAATATGGTAGTGATTACTCATAACCGCATAAGCGGCAATATCCAGCGCAAAAACCTCAGCTAATTGCTGCATACGATTTTGAATCCATTCGCGCCGATACCCGTAATCTCTCCCGGAAGCAGTATCCCGACCACAAAGGAATGCTCGCCGTACACAGCGAGATACGCAGTGGTAATAAGGGGTTGCATCGAGAGATATCTGACTGCTTCTAGGTAGAGTCATCAGCTGGGCATACATTTATATGGATGAATATCCAGTATATTGTAGTGTTTCCGCCCTTTGTCAAGAGGGTTGGCGACTTATACTTCCTGTTTGGTGGGTGTCTAGATCTGCTTCGCTAGATCTGCTTCGCCTGTTCGCCAGCTCGTAGTTTTGCTAGCGAGCCCCTCCCCACAAGACCTCACGGTATTGCAGTTGCCATTCGATGGTAGTTAGCATTTAATGGCGCCCATTAAACGGTGATCTTCCTGCACGAGACTTTCACCCCATTAGTCCACGCCCACGCTGGGCGTGCCAAATTTAGGCAAGCGGACAAATTACTACGCCTTCAATTCCGTAATTTGCCGTTGCTAAAGGCGTTATGTGGGGCTAAGTCCAGGCCTTATTGAGAAATGTGGCGTATTTGACATTAGCTTAAAGGATCATCCTGACACTCACTGTAGTGCTACGACAAATTTACCAGACACAATAAGTTGTTTTTATGCAGCCTTTTAATACTCAATTTACCTTATCTAGAGATTACCTTGCCGAATGCTATGATCAATCTCTACCCTATGGGAAAAATGTCAAGCCCAATTATCTTCTTCCTACATTATTATTATCTTCTGGTGCGGGATTACTGTTATTTACTGAGCAACCTAAGATCGCAAGTTGCACGTTAATTGCATTAGGCGTGCTGGAACTGATTCACATTCGATATCGGCGAGCTTGGTGGTTAGCACGACAGATGCTTGGGAAAAGTGCCGGTAGTGAAGTGAAATTGACCATAGATAAGGATGGAATCCAGACGCAGAATCCTTATACGATAACAGCTCTGTTGTGGGCAGATATCGTGCGTATTATTGAAACCGATTTAGGGCTTATTTTGGTAGCTAAATCTGGGGGGCAGCAGTACTTGTCTAAATCGTTATTACCTCCTGAATTAATTAATGAGATAGTTACCAAGATTAAGGGTAGACATTAGAGATTGCCTTGGCCATTACTGACTGAGGCATAGCTATGTCCCAGCACTTTTGTCTATCCCCAGGATAGTGGCTAGCGGGCGGGGTCTATTTATGAATCAGTGGTCACGCTAAACAGATCTCCCCAGATAAGAACGTGAACTTTCACTACCCAACTACGCCATTTACTCTACTCGTTAAATCACATGGCTTCGATGCCCCTGGTCACCTCGCCTCCAGGCTAAGCCTCAATAGGACTCCTCTTGCTAGCGGCTTCCTCCCCACAAGACCTCACGATGTTGCAGTTGCCATTCGCTGGCAGTTAATATTTAATGGAATTCATTAAATGGTGACCTTCCCACAGGGGGCTTTCACCCCATTAGTCCACGCCCATACTGAGCGTACCAAGTACAAGCAGGTTGCTTCGGGTCTTTGGCTCCTCGCAGGACGACCTGCGTTCAAGCTGTAGAAAAACTAATGTACATCTATAGCCCCTCAAGTATGATCAAACATTGACCACATATGGTGATTCTACCTGAATTCTGATTTAGCTCTCACTGATGAGTAGGCTATTTTTCATGTAGAAGCACAATACGAAAGGAGGGCTGAGTTTTTCTACACCCTCGTTATAGCCAAGGATAGATATGGAAAATAATAAGATATTTCTAACAATCAACAGAGTTAACTCAATACTCTTTCTACTATTATTAACTACTTCATTAATTGGGGCTTTTTTTATCTTTCAAGAGGTAACGAAAAGCACAAGGATAAATTCGGTAGAAATTGCTACTCCTGACAAAGAAACTAAAGAAATAATTGAGCTTTCAGATGTAGAAACAATTCGAGACAAAGGAATCCAGTATATACGCGTCTATTCAAAGCGTGACGGTGTTTTAAACTCTGGGGGATATAGTCGAACTCTTCGAAACCTGCTTTTCTTAAGTCAAATCGGGGAAGAGCCTATATGGTTACTTCCGGACAATAATTCTCAAATTATTGAACATCGCATTCTTACAACATATGATAATCAAACAAATGAATCGACGTCCGACTACATCTATGTGGAGATTCTCCCCAAATCTGAAGGGGTAAGTGCTTGTGTCAGCGCTACGGATGGAACAACCCTTGAGTGCCTTGATACTGGATTAAACAAAATCATCCAGTACGAGTATTTCTCCGATAAACAGACGTTAGGCTTGCTTGTTCAAGTGTCAGATGAACTTCGCTACAAAGTTTTTAACCTTGTATCGAAGAAGCTAGAGTCTGACAAATTTGTGATAAAGCTATAAATCTGGTAGCCGGTAGTTTCTAGCTACCGGCACCCACACCACCCATCGAACGGGTCCGCAATGGGCGGCCCCCTACCCGCAATTAATTTCCTGCCTACCTACGCCGCTCTTCCGCCTCGATTACAAGAGAACTCTCTGCTGATCGTAGGCTGGTTAACACCAATCTCCCTGGCAATTGCGCTCTGGCTCCAATCACTTTTCTTTAGCACCCAAATCCGGTATCGCTGCTCTTTGGTCAGCTGCCGGCAATGTTTTACCCTCACTTAATCTCTTGACAGAGAAGAAGCCGCTGATACTACCTTCAGCTGACCGCTCTTTTCCAGATAATTAACTGATGCACTTCAGAGTTGAATACAGAAAATGGTATGTCTTAGCAGCATCTTAGAGTTTAAATCGGGTAGCCGGTAGCTTCTTCGCCCCCCATCATGCAAGTCCACAATAGCGACTCCTTACCCATAAGGAACCCCTACACAACGATCACGTAACGAAATCAAGCCCATCTTTTCGACAAGCTAATTGTTGAATACCCATAGATCGCCTTCTTATTGATAG
Organism: Microbulbifer regidiadema (SeqCode); assembly: GCF_052466995.1. Lineage (NCBI taxonomy): Bacteria > Pseudomonadati > Pseudomonadota > Gammaproteobacteria > Cellvibrionales > Microbulbiferaceae > Microbulbifer > Microbulbifer regidiadema (SeqCode). Next base: position 2,293,493 of record NZ_CP174297.1, read on the forward strand.
CATCAGCAACACAGCACCTCTCCGCAATCAATAGCAAAGTAGACCGGGGAGCTAGAAAGCTACTGAGATCTGTGCGGTTATGGCATTGTCGCGTGCGGAGTCAGCGAGTAAACCAAAATAAGAGAGTCCCAGAATAACGTTATCCCTGGGCCTATACCCTAGAGTGGCATTGACCACTGCACTATCCCTCGCGAGGGGTGCACCATCCACAAAGAAGGAACTACTACCAGTGGCAAAGGCTAGTTTTGCCTCAGGCGTTAGATCACCGAAAGTATGCAACCAGCCCAGGCGGCCCTCAGCGCTCAAACGTCCATCGCCAATTAGCAGGTCACTGGCAACCCGTAATCCAAGGGTACTAAAACCATTATCCTGAGTATAACCGATGCCTCGGAGTGCAGCTCCACCACCGTACTCAGTAAATCCGTCCGCCCTACGGTTAACATAGGCAATATTAGCGAAAGGCTCGACAAATAGATTCTGCAATTCCAGGTCATAGCCAATCTCAGCAAAGGCCTGGGCTGTACCAACATCGTAATTGTTCTCAAAGCTGCCTGAATAGCTCAGGACAATAACATCTCGATCAATCGAAACATGACTCCAGGTGTACGTTAAGGCTCCTCGCAGATTAACCGGGCGTAATTTTCTCACAGCGTAAACCGCGAGGTCGTAGTTGTCGCTGTCTCCAGTAGAGCGCCTGGAATCAATATCGAAGCTGGAACGGCTATATCCGCCAGCCAGGCCGAGTGTAATATCCTCGCGAGGGCTTACATCAAAGCCAATCGTGCCCCCTCCAATGGAGCGCGAGAGCCTGCCTGTGTTGGAGCTGGAACCGGTACTGCCCCAGGCCTTATAACCCTGCATCCAAATCGTTGCCTCCATTCCAGACAAAGGGGCAGTTTGCGGGCCACTCTTGAGCCCACCGCTAGCGGTACTTGGCAGGCCAACCTGGCGCTGCCGACCGCCGATTGCATCGCGTAGAAAAATAGATTGAGTTTGCAGAACTGTCTGGGCTGAAGCATAGATCTCACCAGAAAGTGCGACAAATGCAGCAGGTGCTCTCGGTCGATCTAAAGAGACGAGCGCATCCATCAACCCCCCTTCGGGAGCAAGGCTATCAAGCGCTTCAGCAACATTCACTTGATTGGGCGTTTGAGCCGCAGAAGTAAAAGACACATCACTGCGGACCGTAGCCAGGGTGAGAACGCCGCTATCAACTGAAGCTGTAAGATCTATGAAGGGATAAGTGCTGGCAAAGGGGTCCGTCAGCGAGCCTACACTGCCATCAATCTCAGTATCGGAGGTTAAGATCGAATAGCTCTGTAAGCCGATAGTAGAGGGGTTGCTTACAGAAACCGACAGATTAACGTCGTTGAGGGTAACCGGCCCAGTAACGGCGAGCAGATCACTGCGACCAGCAGCGGCGATATCCACTTCGTAGACAGAGCCGGCCTTGAAAGTCACGGTACCATCAATATCCATTCGACCAATAGAGTTACCCGGAGCAACTGTACCGTAAGTAACTAGGTCGCCCTTGATCTGGCCGTTACCGGACAGGTATCCAGAGTTCATTACATCACTCTGAATCACGCCATCATTAATTAGATTGCCAGCAGAGACCACCTTACTGGAGCCGATTGCGGTGAGACTTCCCCCATTGATAAATTGAGCTCCATCCGCAACGGTAACCCCCCCTTTGATTGAACCACTCAATGCTAGTGTGCCGGCCTGAATATTAGTGCCACCTGAATAGCTGCTATCGCCAGCCAAAACCAGTGTTCCACTACCATTCTTAATGAGACCGCCAGTGCCAGTAATATTGTTGGCCCAGATATCGAAAGCATTAAAACCACCTTGGCTTGCATCAAGGCTAACAGAGACATCCTTATCGAAGGAGCCAAAGCCATCGGCAGCAGAGAAGAGATCGAGCCGCGCCCAGCCACTGCCATCATCCAGTACGGACCCAGAGGGTATCTGTGTAGTCGCCAAGACACTACGACGCTGTTCTTTGGAGAGATAAGGGAACCGCGTAGCTAATAAGATCTCCGCGCCCTCAGGTACTATGGACGGCAAATCTGTGGCCCCCACCGGCGGCAGACCAAAGGTAAGTAAGTAGCGGTAGGCCTCACGCTCCTGCTCGAAAGCCGCAGCACTGGGAATAACGCCTGCTCGAATACAGGCGCCGACATCCTCCGCACAGGCAGCTGCGTAAGGGGACTCACCTCCCGACCCGAGATAATCCTGTAAGTCCACCCCCGCCGCTTTTAAGCCTGCCAAGGTGATGGGATTATCATAATCGTAGGTACCGTTAAGAGCATTCGCAATATTGTAGGTGGCGACAATACGACCGCCAATTACATCTAGAGAATAGTGGGCACCAAAGATGACTCGGCTATAAGAAAATTGTGTACCGGCATAAACGAGCTCCTTGAAATATTGCGGGGCAGTCATCGCTGAGATAATCCCGATCGTATTGCCAATAGTTGAGTGACCACTGGGAAAGGCCGGGCTTTCCGATAGGTCTTCCCAAGATTCGTCAGCGTAGGGAGGAGGCGGCACAGTGCACTGTTGAATCTCAACCGCAAACAGATCAGTGTTGGCTGGTGTCCAGGCGTTGCTATAGATCGATTGAGAGACCTGAAAAGGCCTGGGGTCCCGATTAGTAACATTGGGCAAGCGGCCATAAGCATTGCCATAAACATCGAAGGTGGCAAAGTAACTCTTTAGTGAACTAACGATACTGGTGAAATCGTTAGTACTGCCACTGATCAAATTGAGGTAGCTCTGCGGAGGGGTATTAGGACCTGGGTCAGGTAAGTTGCCGGAATTAAATTTCTCACTCAACTCAGGCGCAGCAATAACCCAAACATTCCTTATTGGAATGACTATTTCCTGAAGCTGAGAATTTGTAGCGGCTTCGGCCCTCTCGTTCCGTGTAGAATTTAGATAGATCTCTTCAGTTTTTTGCAGGTTTGCCTGTAATGCCTCCTCACCGGCACGACTACTTGTTAGATCGACAAAGGGAGAAAGAAGCCTTCCCGTTGCTATACAGGCCTCATCCCCGTTACATTCATCTTCTAACTTAGCGCTATAACACTCTTCATTCTCTTCCTGACATTGTATTTCCACAACAGATTCATCAGATATTGCATCTTTCGAAAAAAATATTGACGTGATTATTATCAAAAAAAAGACCCACCAGAAAGATATCCGCATCTCACCAAAAGCAACAATACACAACAGTTCAAAGCGGCCCATCTTCCCTCCAATACATCTAAATCACTCCCCCTAGTTCCAATAAGTGATTTATACACTTCCGGCAAAAGCCCATTAATAATCTAGACGCACAGTATCAAAATACAACCGAGCAATAGGAAAAACCTCCTATACATTCCGCCCCAGTCAACCAGCTCCAGCTAATGATTTAGTTGGAATGGAAGCCCCTTTGACATTTTATCTCGGGACCGGCAAAGGGCAACGGAGCTTGTGGCTACTGTGCGGAGGCCACTACACGAATACATTGCTGAATCGAGATATAGTTGGACCTTCTGAGCCTGATACGAATGAAATTAAGATCCACATAGGTCATACAGTATTGCCCATACTTTTTAGCTAATAAGGCCTGCCCTCCCAGAATCGACCTGAGTAATGCTATTCTCTGTTGGCCTAGCGAGCTATAGACTCATTGAAGCAGCATATAAACCAGCTGAGACCGAATAAGCCAACCCGCCACAGATTGAATTTAGTGTTACATTAAATTTTTAGGTAAAGCACTTGAAGAGGGTAATTTTCTTGGAGACTTGTCTGGCGGGCTGGCGGCTATCTAATCAGTGAGTCTTGTACTTCTAAGAAATTTTAAGTTTATCGCAAAGCTCAAGAGGCTTAAGGTTTTTAAATAACACCACTGGATAAATTGTGTACAGCTTAACGGGAGGAACTGGACTATTTCTCCATATAAAGCTTTGAATAAGGCTAAAAGGTGTGTATAAAATACAGGTTATACGCTATACATCAAAAGGAAGTGAATCTTGAATCAATTAATTGACAAAGCATTTGAATATCTAACTATCACATGCAACACTTCATCATTGCACCCTAATGATGAAGATAGAATCAAGGTTACATTAAGAACCCTTCATAAGAATAAAGTATCCATTGACATTGCATCATTAGAGGATTTACTAAAGAGCAATAATTGGCAGGATAAAACCATCAAAAACGTTGTCAAATGGGCCAAGGCAGTTACAAGTGGTGGCGGCGTTAAACTCAAGCATAAAAATATGGCACCAACAGAAAAAGAGCTTTGGAAGAAACTAAATTCATAACAAATTTTTGAAATTTTCTTCGCGAGTAAAATATTCATCCAAAACCAGGCAGCCCACACTGCGCTTAGCAGGAGAGTGGTACCAATTTGCACAAAACTTAACCTAAAATTAGTATTATATACAACTGAAAATATTCCGATAATTGCACCGAAATAAAAACTGAAGTTATAGGCAGTATGACAAGATTAGCAGGCAAATGATCCAACCTAACAACCAGCGTCAAAAAATTAATTAACAGCTTATTTTCGGAATTCAGTGACTCAAGCTCTACCCCACTTCAACTGTGGATTATTAATACGTTAGAATTCTAGTCGCGCGTAACAATCGAAGGATAATTACTGATGGATAATACAGGGTCACCACTTAGACTATATGCTAGGCACTTAGGTGCAGCATACTTAACTTATATTATTCTAGGAATGCTCAACTCGCTACTTTTCAAGAAAGGAATATATGATTTTGGAGCTTTTAATGAGACAGAGGTTAGATTCAGATTTGCTCAGACCATAGACATTATTATGTTTATCGCTGTTATTTGGGCATCCTGGGCACAGTACCTGGTCACAAAAACGATAAATAAAAATATTGCTTTTCTAGCACTACTTTTCAGATTTGGGGAGGGCCTCCTTGGGTTTGTTGCAACAATTACCACGTTAACGGTTATTGCAATTTTAAGAACCCAAGAGTACTCAAATGTATTTCAAGAGGACCAACTGCATGCATTAGCCAGTATCTTCGTTAATATGAGTGGCTCAATCTGGGACGTTCTTTTGATTATAATGGGTATAGGCGCGACTATCTTCATGTATTTATTTTATGTTTCAAATTACGTACCGAAATGGCTGACTCTTTGGGGGGCTTTCACATACATGTCGATGGTGGCTTATGGATTTTCAAATATTTTGCTACTCGAGCCACCTCAAATATTGAAACACCTCATGCTGCCAGGCGCTTTTTTTGAAATCACATTTGGTCTATGGTTGTTAATCAGAGGGGTTAGCACTAAATCCTGCTCAGGGGACACTCTAGACTTGCACAAAAGTAATGCTTAGCAAGCTCAAGAACTTAACATCTACAGCACAAGAGCCAAAACAGTATTACATGGCCAGAGATTATAATGAAAATATATCTTGCTATTTCCAGGGATTACTAATACCAGATAAACTGACATTAAAAAAAGCAGTAAACTATAATTCATTTACCTCATATGAAGGTAAATCTGTTCATCCCTAATGAGTAAATCTTTGATGAAAGGAAAAATAAAAGAATACAATAGCTCTAAAGGATTTGGATTTATTGAGGGTAGTAATGGAAAAGATATTTTCGTCCACACTACTGACTGTAAATTCAGACTCTCATCTTCTCTGGTGGGTGAAGAGGTTGAATATACAACCTCAAAAGATTCAAAAAAACGAACCTGCGCAGTAGGTGTGAAGCTCACAAACAAAAAAGAGAGCAGATCACCTTTCACATCTAATACAATGCTAGCGCTTGGCTTTGGGAGCCTCCTCGGTTATTCCGTATATAAAAATGAATATCCAATTGAAATGATATGCCTGATTGGTGTTTTATCTTTTATCTCAATACTCGTCTATGGCCGAGACAAAGCGGCGGCCTTAAAAGGTAGGTGGCGAGTGAGTGAAAATACACTTCATATATTGTCATTACTCGGTGGCTGGCCTGGAGCAATATTTGCTCAGGCGCTTTTCAAGCATAAAACATCAAAGCAACCTTTCCGCACTATATTCTGGCTTACAGTAATCCTTAATGTTAGCTTTATTGCTTGGACCTTCAGCTACAATGGTGATCGTTTCCTACACGCCAAGCTACAGGGTTTCAAACAAGTTCTACGGGAAATTCCTGGCAATATCCCCTGAGAACCTGAAAGTCACATGCAGCTAACAGAAGTATGGTGTGAGCGTTCTCAGAATCCAATATATAGCCATTAGGGTTTCAATAAAACATGAGAATATCTTTAATATATTCCTCAATAATCAGTGCTATTCCAGCTATTTTAGCGATGTATATTGCATGGAAGCACAACCCGCAGTGTGAAATACATTGTGAAGGTTTAATTCACTGGGAAACTTGGTTACTTGTTGGTGGCGCCTGGTTCATAGCAAGTTTTACAGCCCTACTCTTCCTATCAGTACTACTTTTTTGGCTGATCAATAAAAATATGTCATGATGGACAAGTCACATTAACAAATAAGATCGCAATTAAACACTTTTTGGGCCTGAATTCGCGGCCGCGCCGTAAGCGTTAGGAGGCAATACTTGACCGATAGAATTTCAGCAGTATCCGATTTCATGCTTCAGCTAGATGCCTTGAAATCTGTGAACCGACAAACCTACATCAACGGTGGAGAGAGAGTTGAAAACTCAGCAGAGCATTCCTGGCATTTGGCCATGGCCTGCTGGGCTTTCGCAGAGCTATTGCAAGATGATTATGATGTAGCAAAGCTTATCAAGCTGGCACTGCTTCACGATATTGGTGAAATCGGTACAGGAGATACTTTTCTTTACAGTAGCAATAGAGACAAGGCCCACATTGAGGAACGTAAAAGTGTAAACAAAATCGCTTCACATCCCGGCAATCCAATTGGAAGTCTTGTCGAGCTCTGGGAGGAACAGGAATTAGGAGAGAGTAAAGAGGCAAAACTACTAAAAGTAATCGACCGACTGCTGCCATTTATACACAATATTACTAGCGAAGGTCGTGCATGGCAGGACAACAACATTCATAAGGATCAAGTATTAAAAATGCATGCGTTTATTGAAAATGAAAATCCAGAAATATATAAGTGGTTTACTACAAAACTTGAGCATGCCGTTGAACAAGGCTGGCTAAATGCCTCCTAACCCCCTCAAACTTCACTTTTTACTAAACACTCTGATCCACAATAATACGAGACAATTTGTCTCACCCATTTAGAAAAATTTTCTACGGTGCTTTAGGCATTAGGCTATTCAAGGAGAGAAAATGAACAATCAGAAAGTCAACTTTTTACAAGTAGCCGGGTTGCTTACAGTTTTGGCTTCTTTGGTTCATATCGGATGTATAGTGTTTGGCGGTGATTGGTATCGATTTCTCGGTGCTGGTGAGCAAATGGCCCAGCTCGCTGAAAGCGGCCACCCCTACCCGACCATTGTAACCAGCATTATTTCTGCCGTTTTATTGCTTTGCGCTGCCTACGCTTTTTCTGGGGCGGGGTTAATTCTTAGACTACCCTTGATTCGGCTTGGCTTAATAATTATTTCCGCACTACTTTTAGTCCGCGCACTGGGGTTTTACTTTATAATGCCCGCTTTTCCAGATAACTCACCAACTTTCTGGCTTATCAGCTCTGGTATATGTTTAATCCTAGGCCTAACCTATGCACTGGGTCTGAAACAAAGGTGGCACCTAATAGCTCGAAAAGACTAAGTATGCCACAATGTAAGGTACAGCTCTTACAAGGATGATTTTATGCTCAAGAAGCTCTTGCTACTGACCCTCATACTTTCTACGCCGACGATCGCAGAAAGCTACAAGACCCGGGATTTTACCATTGAATACGATCCAAACGTACCAACCTCTATAGTTGAACAACTTGCAGAAAGAGTTATTAACAATAGAAAAGTCGTATTGGCCTACCTTAATCAGTCGAATAATTATACAGGGACACCGATTAAAGAAAGGTTGACCGTCTACATCTCGAAACAACGTCGAACTCCTTATCAAAACTGGAATACAATTCATATTCCAGAGAAAAGAGTTCTCTCCGAATTCTCGGAAGAAAGTAATGAAGATAACGGCTTAGCCGTCATTCATGAACTTGCACACGTTTATGCTGTAAGTGCTTACCGGAAAAATAAAAAAAATGGCTATGAAGACCGATTTTTTGATGATGGACTAGCTGTTTTTTTACAACATAGATTTGGTGAATCAGCAGAATACCCTGATTTTGGTGTCGACTTGTATCGTGCTGTCGCAGAAAAATCGACGGAATACGGAGAGTTAATCGCACTACCAGAAGCAGAAAACGTAAGGCACTCAGCAAAAACAGGTCTAGGAAGAAGGCTAGCATATCTGCAAGAGGGAGCGTTTACTCAGTTCTTAATTGAGAATTACGGCTTAGACAAGTACCTAGAAATTTATGCGGGAGAAAACCCCAAGAAAGTTACAGGGAAAACACTCAATGAACTCGAAAAAGATTGGACTCAGTTAATCAAAAATTTCACCTCAAAAAAACCAACAAGGTAAGCCTGGCCTTATGACTTGGCTCGAAAGGTATTTAATTTCAGACAATGCACTTGATGGAGTAATATTACCCTTAGAGATTCACCATAAGTAATGCAACATTTAGCCAGGCTACCAACAGGGCGCATTCTGCGCCCTCACCTGCTGACATTGTGAGGCACAATGAATAAAATTAACACAGTTGCTATTGCACTTTATAGTGGTAGTTTAGCTTTAGCTATAGGGCTGATTGCATTTGCACTAAACTGGAATGTCTGGGGCGGTGGCATGCCCGGATACAAACTATTCCTATTCCCTGGAAATTTGACACTTATATATGTATGGCACCCATTGCTAACTGAGGAAATAGATTTTTGGGAAAAACTCTTCCTCCATTCACTAGGCCAGTTTACAGTAGTTTCTGTTACTATCTGGTTAAGCTCCATTACAGTGGGGAGGCTGTTTAATAGCCGCACCTCACAGTAAGCAGAAACGAATTTGGCCCTACTGGCCTAACCTTAATGCGCTGAGCGTTATACTCCTTGAGGAATTTAACGATGATTGAAATCCCATTTTTGGGTGAAGTTGAAGAAGATCAATTTAACAATTGGATAATGAGCAAACCAATTGCAGTTAACGCGCTTGGTGGCGAGCAATTCGAGTTTATCTTAGATGAGTATAAGGACGATAAAGCAAAAGAAGAATTTCATGAGGCAATACAAAATTTTTTATCCATTGATGACTCAACATTAAAGGAAGCACAAGATCATATATACCGATACTACAAAGATATCTTTGTACAACTTATACCAGGTGATGACTGGTATATTGAAATAGCTACTCCAGATGAAATTTGGAAGCATATTAAATTTGGCAGCACAGCAACAGTATCACGTCGCCCACACGGAGATAAGTCGGTATATATCTCATTAGAGTGTTCCTGCGATTGGGAGCGTGAGCATGGACTGCAAATAGTTTTTAAGCAAGGACTGCATGTAAACAAAATTGGGCCATTTGACGGCCACCTTACAAATTCAGATGCTTACGCAAATGATGAGCTAGAAAATGTTGTATATCGCTAGGTATAACCAACGAACAGCTTTCAACTACTTTTTCGCCACTCTAAATTCTCCGGGTAAAAGTTAAATGAATAAATCCATTGTTTATTAAAACCAAAAACAGAGGGCAACACACCCACCATTGACAGAAACACTCTTTTAGCTTCCATATAATTAATCTACGAGAGTTTCAATAGATTCGAGGCCTTACTAAAACCTGATACCTTAACAACACTTCGGACAGTTTTAGCCCAGTAACCCTGCGGCTTACAGCCATACAGGTCAGTTATCAGCAGCTCTGGGCCACCTTAGACCTTTGATAAAGTAGGCCTCGGTAAGCTGTAACCTCATAAGTTAAGAGCGCCAGCTTTCTAAAACTGTCCGAAGTGTTGATCTTAAGAGGTTCAGAAAATATCATTGAAACATCAATATCTTATAATGAGATACTTAAGGCTCTCAAGAGAGTATATCTTGAGAGCCTTGAAAACAGAGAAAATCTGGCATATCCAGACTTAAAAACACCCCCTTATCTAAACCTATATACATTGTTATCTTGCAGGGTAATAATACTTTCTGTATAAAATACAGTTAAAGCCCTACCAGATCACTTAAATCATATTTTTCAGGGAATGAAAGATGCATGTAAACTATAAACAAGGAACTCAAGCAGACTGTCAGCGTATTGCTGAGCTCGACTATATTGCGTCCGAGGGTGCTGTTGAATATCTTTTTCATGATTTAATACCAGACTGCTCTGCTTTACAGCTACTTTACAATGGCTTAAAACAAGACGTTTATCCACATACTTTTCGCAGTGCTATTGTTGCCGAGCTTGATGAAAATATTATCGGAATGGCACTATCATATCCTGCGCACTACCACTGCATAACTGATCAGCTTGAAAATTTTTTACCGGCTGATCGGCTAGAGAGGTTCCGTGAATTTTATTCCAGCAGAGTTGAAGGAAGCTATTTCCTGGATGCTATTTGCGTTGACAAGCCCCATCAAGGATTAGGAATTGGGCAATCCCTACTACACCATATAAAAGAAAAGGCAGGTAATGAGGGATACAGCGAACTTAGCCTTATCGTATTTGCTGACAATAGCCGGGCCATTAACTTTTATGAGAAACAGGGGTTTAATGCCGTAAAAAGCATCACATTAGAACCACACCCACTTATCCCTCATAAGGACGGCTGTTTAATTATGCGGGCTGAGATTTAAAATTTATAGATTAAAAATATTTATGTCAAGCAGGTGCAACAAGCACACCACTATCAACTTTACATAACCCCTAAAATCATAACACAAAAAACCCACCACAAATTTCTAGCACGCTCAAAGTCACCCTCAAATCGTTAACAAAAAGCATTTTCGTAAATATTAGAATTTCACTAACATACAAACAATTCTTGAAACCATCAAATAAATAAGCAATATTTAAACCTCAGCAAAAATCAATTACAAGGACTGTAAAAATGAAAACAAAATCAATTTTGTTATGCTCCACTTTGGCCATTTCAAGCTCGGCATTTGGGCTTGGCGAGTCTGACTGGACAAAAGTTACTGAGATCTATACCGGTACAGGTAGTACCCCATCATTTACACTAAATGATCCAGGAAATGCTGGAACTGGCTGTAGTAACTCTGGATATATCCAATTTCCTCAGCTCTACACTGAAGAAAACCCAGGCGGGACTAGAGCTTTCGAAGTTTTAAGAGAAGCATTTGTAACAGGTAAAGACGTAATGGTAAGAACTGTCGGATGTAGTGAGAATTATTATCCTGAATTCTATACGATCCGAGTTAGATCATAACTTAAAAAAGAGACTTACACGGGCAGATCTCGCCTCTCGGGACCTGCCCGAAATATACCCACCAAGTTTTACACTTGACTATTATCAGAAACCAGCTTGAACACTCCCACCTATAAAATTGGCATAATAACTTATCCAGACACCCCCAAAAGGGCAGCCTCCTCCCCCAGCAGTAAGGATTAAGAACTCAACACGAAAACTTAAGATATATTTTGAAGAGAACCCTACCCTTCAAAACCTACAGATCATATAGATTCTTCAGCCCCCTCCATAGAACGAGCCAATTGAAACAATCTGAAAACCCACAACAAAACCTAAAACACAGAGTCAAAAATCAAAAAATATCAAAATCTAACCAAGAAAATAAAGCTAACTATCGGGCCAAAATCGAAACATTCCAACAATGTAAGCAATACGCCACACAAAAACACACGGCAGAAAAAATCACAGAATAAACCTCTATAAAAACAAACTTTATAATAAATAAACGTTCTTTATAGGCACTGGCGCTAACTGTCGCAAGGATTTATAAACAATGGATGATCAGCCAAACTCATTAAATTTGTGCCAGCAGGGCGCAAATTTACACCAAACAGGCTGGGGAGCCTAACTAGAAGTATCTTTCCACGCCAGATAAAAATACTCCCCACAAATGACTGAGGTGTTGTAGAGTTTGTCGCGGCATCAGTGGTTAACTTGGCCCAGGCCTAGTACGAAAACGGAGAGAGAACCGTTGAACTATCCAGATCAGTTTACCCCTCAGATTTGGCCGCTGATAGTTTACTGCTTGGCCGTATTTGCTCTAATTACCTTAATGCTCGGCCTCTCCTATTTTCTCGGCCAAAAACGCAGAGACCCGGCCACGGATGAGCCCTATGAATCCGGTATCGTCTCGCAAGGTAATGCGCGTCTGCGCCTCTCTGTCGCCTATTATCTGGTTGCCATCTTATTCATTGTTTTCGACTTAGAGGCCATTTATCTGTTCAGCTGGTCCATCGCATTTTATGAAACCGGCCTGCTCGGATTTATTGAGGCCACGGTATTTATCCTGATACTGCTGGTGGGGCTTATTTACTTGTGGCGCCTGGGGGCACTTGACTGGGGCGGACAGCAAAAAAGTTTGGATAAACGGCAACAATCCCGATCACAATAATGAGAATTTATAATGCGCTGGAAGCTGACCAAAGCCGAAGATCTCATTGCCACTGAACGCGGCAATCCCCCGGAAGCAATAAGCACAGAAGATATAGAAAAAAGTATTCTCCTTACCAAACTTGAAGAACTGATTTCCTGGGGCCGATCAAACTCCCTATGGCCATTTAATTTCGGGCTGTCCTGTTGCTATGTAGAAATGGCCACCGCCTTTACCAGTCGCCACGATATCTCCCGCTTTGGCGCCGAAGTAATCCGCGCCACTCCGAGGCAAGCAGACCTGATTGTTATTTCTGGGACCGTATTTCTTAAAATGGCACCGGTGGTACAACGGCTGTACGAACAAATGATTGAGCCCCGCTGGGTCATCTCTATGGGCTCCTGCGCAAATTCCGGCGGTATGTACGATATCTACAGTGTGGTTCAAGGCGTGGACAAGTTTCTTCCCGTCGACGTTTATGTGCCCGGCTGTCCTCCGCGCCCGGAGGCCCTATTGCAGGGATTAACCCTATTGCAAAAGTCTGTGGCTGCGGAGCGGCGGGCCTTTAGCTGGGTTGTGGATGAGCAGGGCGCTCACAAGGTTGCCAAGCCCAGCCAACGGGATCTCCACAGGGAGGAGCGGATGAAGGCGAACACGTTGCGCACACCCGATAGCGTTTAGGCTCTTTAAGCCTCACGGAATAAAAAATAACAACGGAATGGTCAATGAGCGCTGTCATCGCAAAAACTATCCACGGGGAAACGTCCTACAGGAAAGCGGCGGAGTCATTTATTCGAGATCTCGATAGCGGCTACAAGCTCCACACTTTCTGGTGGCAGCCACACTGTGATGATATCCCCACCCTGTGGATTGAGAAGCATGCCTTAATCCCCCTGCTGCGCTATCTCAAGCAAGAGATTCCCCAACCCTTTGAAATGCTGTATGACCTGAGCGCTATTGATGAGCGGCTGCGGATCAACCGGGGCGAGGGGGCAGAAAAGCAGCCCGCCAGTGATTTCACCCTGATGTATCAATTACTGTCATTCACCCGCAATTTGTTTATTCGCATTAAGGTGGCCCTGGCAGAGAGCGATCTGAGTGCGCCGACGGTGACTGGTGTTTGGGAGAATGCCAATTGGTATGAGCGGGAGGTCTGGGATCTATTTGGCATCGACTTTCCCGGCCACCCCCATCTACAGCGAATCATAATGCCCCTGACCTGGAAGGGACACCCGCTGCGCAAAGATCACCACGCCCGCGCTACCGAAGTCGATCCCTTTAGTTTGTCGGAAGAGAAGGAACGCAAAGAGCAGGAGGCCCTGTTGTTCCGGCCGGAAGATTGGGGCATGGCAAGGGGCAGTGAAAACTCGGAGTTTATGTTTCTCAACCTTGGCCCCAACCACCCCAGTGTGCACGGGGTCTTCCGCGTAGCCCTACAGCTCGACGGTGAGCAGGTTATCGATGCAGTGCCGGATATCGGCTATCACCATCGCGGCGCAGAAAAAATGGCTGAGCGCCAGGCGTGGCATACCTATGTTCCCTACACCGACCGTATCGATTACCTCGGCGGTGTTATGAACAACCTGCCCTATGTGATGGCACTGGAGCAGCTCGCCGGTATTAAAGTTCCCGAGCGCGCACAGATGATACGAGTGATGATGTGCGAGCTCTTCCGCATCTCCAGCCACCTGGTATTTTTTGGCACCTTTGCCCAGGACGTGGGGCAGATGTCCCCGGTGTTCTATATGTTTATCGACCGGGAAAAACTGTTCGGCATTGTCGAAGCCATTACCGGCGGCAGGATGCACCCGGCATGGTTCCGCATCGGCGGTGTGGCGCAGGATCTGCCCCAGGGGTGGGACAAGATGGTGCGGGAGTTCCTCGACTATATGCCCGCACGCTTAGCCGACTACGACGGGATGGTAATCAAGAACAAACTGCTACAGCGCCGCACCCGGGGCATTGGTGTGTACAACACCGCAGAAGCTTTCGAGTGGGGGGTCACGGGGCCCGGACTTCGCGCCACCGGCCTGGACTGGGATTTGCGCAAAAAGCGCCCTTACAGCGGCTATGAACAGTTCGAGTTCGAGATTCCCAGCTACGATGGTGGAGACTGCTTTGATCGCTGCCGGGTTAGGGTCGATGAGATCTGGCAGAGCCTGCGAATTATCCGCCAGTGTTTGGAGAATATGCCCTCGGGGCCCTACAAGTCCGACCACCCATTGACGACACCCCCGCGCAAGGGGCGCACCATGGAGGATATCGAGACTTTAATACAGCATTTTGTCAACAACAGCTGGGGGCCGGTTATGCCCGCCGGAGAAGTCTGTTATCCCATTGAGGCCACCAAGGGAATCAATAGCTACCAAATAGTCAGCGACGGGGGGACCACTTCATACAGGACCAGAATTCGCACCCCCTCATTTCCCCATCTGCAAATGATTCCGTTGATGTCGAACGGCCTGTTGATTGCTGACCTGATCGCCATTATTGCCAGCATCGACTTTGTTATGGCGGATGTGGATAGATAGTTATAAAAAAATATTGCGGCGCGCACAGGGCCGTACAACAGCGGAGTAAAAAGTGCACGGAAACCAATGCGGCGTTGCAGCTACCCCACTAGCCGGTAGTGGCAGCGCCTCACCGGCACCTCCGCAAGCTCTACCTCGGGGGCAACTATGTCCAGCTTATTAGAACCGGAACTGATTGAAGTAATGGCGCAAGGCAATAGGGACTCAGAAGACAATCAGGCAACCTTAACAACTCAAGAAAAACAGGAGATTGATCGGGAAGCCAGCCACTACCACGAGAAAACTTCGGTGGGGCTAGAGGCGTTGCGCATTGTGCAAAAACATCGAGGCTGGGTGTCCGACAACAGTCTTCTGGCAATTTCCAACTACCTGGATATCCCCGCCGCCGAGCTTGAAAGCGTTGCCACCTATTTTCAGCTGATCTTCCGCCAGCCCGTGGGCAAGGAGGTAATTTACCTCTGTAAGAGTTCCAGCTGCTGGATTATGGGCTGTGAGCAGTTACAAAAAAGAATATTAGCACGTCTGAATATCCAGCCCGGTGAAACCAGTGATGATGGCATTTTCACTTTGTTGGAAACCCCCTGCCTGGGTGACTGCGACAAGGCACCGGTCCTTATGCTGGGAGAGGAAATGCATCGGCACCTGGATGAAAACAGTATTGATGAGTTAATCGATAAAAAGAAAAAATACCATGCTGACAAATCCACTGACTAAAAATATTTCCAGTGAAAATATTGCCGCCAGTATTGAGCAGTATGTAGAAAACGACGGCTATCAGGGATGGCGCAAAGCCGTGGCTATGGCGCCGAACGATATTATCAATTTAGTAAAAGATGCCGGCCTGCGCGGGCGCGGTGGCGCCGGTTTTAACACCGGGCTCAAGTGGAGCTTTGTGCCCCGTGGGGATGACGCTCCACAGCAGAAATATGTGGTTTGCAATGCCGACGAGATGGAGCCCGGCGCCTTTAAAGACCGCCTGTTGATGGAGCGGGACCCCCACCTCCTCCTTGAGGGCATGGCCATAACCGCCTATGCCATTGGTGCCTCTCACGCCTATATTTTTATTCGCGGGGAATACCATTTGGCCGCCAGCCGGCTGGAGCAGGCAATCGCCGAGGCCAAACAGCAGCGTATGCTCGGGGAGAATATCTTTGACAGCGGCTTTAGCTTAGAAATTTGCCTGCACCGCAGTGCCGGCAATTATATCTGTGGTGAGGAGACCGCACTCCTCAATGCCCTCGAAGGCAAGCGAGCGATCCCCCGCGCTAAACCCCCCTTCCCGCAAGTGAGCGGGCTTTGGGGCAAACCCACCGTCGTTAACAACGTTGAGACCCTGTGCAACCTCCCCCATTTAATTAGCCACGGCGCGCAGTGGTATAAAAATCTTGGCCGTGGCGACGATGCCGGTAGCAAAATCTTTGGTGTTAGCGGCAAGGTCAAAAATCCCGGTGCCTGGGAACTGCCCATGGGCACCCCCATTCGCGAAATTATTGAGCAACATGCCGGCGGGATGAAAGATGGCCTGCAATTAAAAGGCATTCTGCCCGGGGGTGGATCGACCGATTTCCTCGGCCCCGACCACCTAGACCTCCCCATGGATTACGACGTTATCGGCAAAGCCGGCAGCCGTATGGGCACCGGTACGATTACGGTACTCGACGATAAAACCTGCCCGGTAGGCCTGGTACTGAACTTAACCCGATTTTTTGCGCGGGAGTCCTGTGGCTGGTGTACCCCCTGCCGGGATGGCTTGCCCTGGGCGGTTAAATTGCTGGAGAAGATCGAATCTGGACAGGGGACCCGGGAAGACCTGGCACTCCTCAAAGAGCAGTGTGAGCGCATTGGCCCGGGGAATACCTTTTGCGCCCTGGCCCCCGGTGCCGCCGAACCGATACAGAGTGCCTTAACGCTATTTGAACAAGATTTTATAGACCATATTGAGGGCGGCTGTTGCCCCTACACCTAAATTAATACAGCGGCCCCGATCCTAACAGTCCCTATAACAAGAAAATGGATTGCAAATGCCAACCATCACAATAGACGGTAGCCAATACCAGGTTGATGGAGAGCAAAACCTGCTCACTGCCTGCCTGTCCCTGGGCTTGAATGTGCCCTATTTCTGCTGGCATCCCGCCATGGGCTCAGTCGGTGCTTGTCGTCAATGTGCGCTCATCGAGTACAGGGACAGCGAAGATCAACGGGGTCGCTTGATTATGAGCTGTATGACGCCGATTAAGGATGGCGGCATTTACAGTATCAATACCGCTGCGGCAAAAGATTTTCGCGGTGCCGTCATAGAAGACCTTATGACCAATCACCCACACGACTGCCCGGTGTGTGAGGAGGGCGGCGAGTGCCACTTGCAGGACATGACCGAGATGTCCGCTCATACCCTGCGCCGCTATCAAGGTAGCAAGCGCACCCACAGAAACCAATATCTCGGCCCCTTTATCAATCACGAAATGAATCGCTGTATTACCTGTTACCGCTGTGTCAGGTTCTATCACGATTATGCCGGCGGTGAAGACTTGCAGGCCCAAGGGCGCAATCATCAGGTCTTTTTTGGCAGAAATACTGAAGGCAAACTGGAAAATGGGTTTAGTGGCAACCTGGTGGAGGTGTGCCCTACCGGTGTATTTACCGATAGAACCTTCAGCCAACATTTTGTGCGCAAATGGGACTTACAAACGGCGGCCTCGGTGTGTGAGCACTGCGCCGTGGGCTGTAACACCGCCCCCGGAGCTAGAGAATCCGGCAACAACCGCGACCCGCTGCTCCGCCGCGTAGTCAACTTATACCACCACGATATCAACGGCTACTTTCTCTGTGACCGGGGACGCTTTGGCTATGAATACGTCAATAGCAAGAGCCGTATTACCCAGGTACTCAGCGCCCGTGAAGATACCGTCATCAGCTCGACGGCCGACGCCGACGAACGCCTGCACAAAGAAATTCCCCCTCAGGAAGGGGTTTTTACACTCTCGGAAAAACTCGCGGCGGCGCACCGGGGCGAGCATCGCCTGATCGGTATAGGCTCGCCCAGGGCATCGCTGGAAAACAACTTTGCCCTACTAAAATTTGTAGGCCGACAAAATTTCTTCTCTGGGCTCAATCAGCGGGATATGCGCTTGCTACAGCTGATAAACCGCATCCAGAGCGACAGCAACATTCACAGCCCAACCCTCCCAGAGATAGAGTGTGCCGACGCAGTCCTGATACTGGGAGAGAATATCTACAACACCGCGCCAAGGGTTTCCCTGGCAGTTCGCCAAGCGGCGCGAAGCCGCCAAAAAGAACAAGCCCAGTCACTCAAAATACCGCTGTGGCAAGATGCCTCCGTTCGCCAACTGGGCGGTGAACCCAGCCCGATTATGTTTATCGGTGCGGAACTCAGCCAAATCACAGATATCACCGACAGGGCGATCTATACCCTACCCGAGAACACCGCCCAGATCGGCCGGGCAGTGGCCCAGTGTATTCTCGCTGTGAACAACAGAGAGATATCTCTGAGTGCGGAACACCTGAAGGCCTCAGAAGATATTGCGGCAATACTCACTGCGGCTAAAAATCCCGTGATTATCTCCGGCACCAGCAGCAAAGACAGCCAGCTTCTGCACAGCGCCGCACAAATCGCTGCAGCCCTGGCCGAAAAGAATGGCAAATCCAGCGCGCTCTACCTGTGCTGCGAAGAGGTCAATAGCTTGGGAATAACCCAACTATTTGAGCCGGAAACCGGTTCCCTTGAGCAGCTGCTCAATGAACTCAAAAAAGATAAAACCCACATCAATAAAACCCTGGTGATTTTGGAAAACGATCTCTCTCTGAGAATCGCGAGTCGAGAGTTAGATAGCCTTTTTGCCAGTGTCGAGGATATCGTTCTACTCGATACCCTACTGAATAAAACCGCCAAACACGCCGACTTAATCTTTCCGGCAGCGGCCACGGCAGAATCCCAGGGCACCTATGTCAATACCACCGGGCTGGCGCAGCGCTTCTACGCCGTCTATGAGGGCACGGGGTTTATTCAAGAGAGTTGGCGCTGGCTGGCTGATGCCGCCGGTTTTTGCACGGAGCACTCAGAAAACATTGACGCTATCGCCAGCTGGAACCACTGCCCGGATATCACCGAATCCCTGGCGGACAGCATTCCCTCCCTCGGGGTGATCAAGGCGCTGGGACCGGATGAAAACTATCGTATTGAAGGGCTGAAAGTCGCCAGACAGACCGCCCGCTACAGTGGCCGCACGGCTATTCACGCCGAGGAGCATGTCTCTGAAACTCCCCCACCCCAGGACCCCGATGCGCCCATGAGCTTTAGTATGGAGGGGGTTCACAATCCGAACCGCTCGCCGCTACAAGCCAATATCTGGTCTCCGGGGTGGAATTCCAATCAGTCAATCTTCAAGTTTCAGCAAGCGGTGGGCGGCGAGCGTCGCGGAGGCGCCAGTGGCCGCTCTATCCAGCGGCCAGCGCGGCCCCTATCGGAGTGGTCCCCAGCCACAGTGCCGGAGCGCGATTCAGACCAGGGCAAGCACAGCCTGAAGACAGTGCCGATCTACCGCCTGTTTGGTTCGGAAGAACTCAGCAATCGCTCCATGGGAATCTCCACCATTATCGATAAACCCTTTTTCACCTTAAACCGCGACGATGCCGAAAGTGCCAAACTCAAGCAGGGCGATACAGTGGCACTGGATACCAGCAGCGGGGTTTTCCGTGGCAAGGTGGTTATTTCTGATACCCAGCCTGCGGGCAGCTTGGGTGTGCCCGCAGGCCTGCCCGGACTTGAGGTCCTCACCCCCATATTGCCCGGCGGTGCCAATCTATTGCCGGTGGTAGAGAGCTCCAGTATCAGGCAGGAGGGTTAATCATGAATGCGAATGTCTGGATCATACTGCTCAATATATTCGGTGTACTGGTAGTCACCGTCTTGCTCGCGGCAATTTTGACATGGGGTGAACGGCGCTTACTGGGATTCTGGCAGGATCGCCCAGGCCCTAACCGGGTGGGCAAGTTTGGCTCCCTGCAAGTGGTTGCAGATATGATCAAACTCTTTTTTAAAGAGGACTTCACTCCCAAATTTGCCGATATCCCGGTCTTTATACTGGCCCCCACCGTGGTGATGGCAACTATGCTGATCGCCTTTGCAGTCGTCCCCATGTCGCCCAGTATCGGGGTTACCGATCTCAATATCGGCTTGCTGTTTGTACTGGCTATGAGTTCTATCGCCGTCTACAGCGTCATCCTTGGAGGCTATGCCTCAAATAATAAATATGCCCTGCTCGGTGGGCTGCGAGCGGCCGCACAAACAGTATCTTACGAAGTCTTTATGGGCTTGAGTCTGATGGGCGTAGTGATGCTGTCCGGGAGCTTTAACCTGCGCGAAATAGTCAATGCCCAGGCGGATGGCTGGTTTATTATCCCACAGCTCCTCGGCTTTTTTGTCTTCTTTATCGCCGGTATCGCCGAGAGCCGCAGAACTCCATTTGACCTGCCAGAGGCCGAACATGAGCTGACCGCCGGATTTCATACCGAGTATTCCGGTATGAAGTTTGGTATGTTTTTTGTTGGGGAATACTTGGCGGTAATCCTGATTTCCGCCCTGATCACCACACTATTTCTCGGCGGCTGGCACGGTCCCCTACTCCCTCCGCTTATATGGTTCTTCCTGAAAACCACTATTTTGGTCGCTTTATTTATTCTTCTGAGGGCGGCCATTCCGCGCCCCCGCTATGACCAGTTAATGAAATTCGGCTGGAAGGTGATGTTGCCCCTAGCCCTGATTAACCTCTTGGCGACCGCAGCCGTACTGCTGTGGAAAGCCTAGAAAATTACCCTAAGCGTGCGAGGCCAAAGGAATGATTTCAAGCCAAATTCGCAGCATGTGGTTGGTATTTAAACACCTGTTTCGCAAAAATGTCACCGTGCAGTATCCCGATGAGAAACCCTACCTGGCGCCGAGATATCGCGGCCGGATTGTTCTCACCCGCGACCCCAATGGGGATGAGCGCTGCGTTGCCTGCAACCTCTGCGCTGTAGCCTGCCCCCCAGATTGCATCTCCCTACAGAAAACAGAAGATACCGACGGGCGCTGGCGCCCCGAATATTTTCGTATCAACTTCTCCCGCTGCATTATGTGTGGTCTCTGTGAAGATGCCTGTCCAACCTATGCCATTCAGCTGACACCGGACTTCGAGATGTGCGAGTACGATCGGCAGAATATGGTGTATGAAAAGGAAGATCTCCTGATCAGTGGTCCCGGTAAATATCACGACTACAGCTTTTACCAGGTCGCCGGCAAGGCTATCGCGGGGAAAGACAAAGGGGAGGCACAGAACGAGGCCGAACCCATTAATGTAAAGAGCTTAAATCTATAACTCTTTAGCCAAGGCGCTGACTAATCACTAAAAAAAGAGGCTGTCCCGGTGCATTACACTTTCTATCTGACTGCTGCGGTTGCCATTGTCTCCACAGCCATGGTTATCTTTCACAAAAACGCCGTTCACGCACTACTTTATCTTGTCACCTCGCTTCTATCTGTTGCCGTTATCTTCTACCAGTTTGGCGCGCCCCTGGCAGCTGCCCTCGAAGTTATTATTTATGCCGGCGCGATCATGGTACTGGTTATTTTTGTCATCATGATGCTCAATCAGGGGGATGCGGCGGTTGCACAGGAACAAGCTTGGTTGCAGCCCCACACCTGGATAGGGCCGGCGCTGCTCTCGGCCATACTGCTTATCCAGTTGCTTCTACTGATTAGCAGCGGGCAAATTTCCTCCGCTCAAACCTACCACTATATCGGCCCCAAACAGGTTGGTATTGCTCTTTTTAGCCATTACGTCCTCGCCGTCGAACTCGCCTCAATGCTGCTTCTGGCAGGGCTTGTCGGAGCCTTTCATCTGGCCCGGCACAGAAAAACCATTCATCCGGAGTGACACTATGCCTATCGAATCTGCACCGGGTTTGGAAGCGGGTGTGCTATTGGCCTCCATCCTGTTTTGCCTGGGATTAACCGGATTACTGATCCGACGAAATGTTATTTTTATGCTGATGTGCATAGAAATCTGTACCAATGCCGCAGCACTGCTATTTGTCGTTGCGGGGTCACACTGGGGCAATGCCGATGGACAAGTGATGTTTATTTTTGTAGTCACCCTGGCCGCTGCGGAAATCGCAATCGCCCTGGCGCTGGTATTGCAATTTTACTACCGAAAACATACGGTCGATATTGACCAACTCAATGGATTGAGAGGTTAATATGAATGGATTTCTAGCCTGGATACCACTGCTTCCCCTACTCGGCTTTCTGATCTTAACCAGCCTGCCTCTGTTGACACAGAGGGAGCCGTCACAAAAATTAGTCAGCCGGATTGGCGTCGGCAGTGTAGGACTCTCAGCCGTTTTGGTTTTTAGCCTCACTTTTTCCACCTTTCTGGGAAATCCAAACACGGTGCTCACCCTATCCGCCTGGGAGTGGGTGCGAGTCTCTGAGCTTCAGCTCGGCTTCACTTTTTATGTGGACTGGCTGACCCTGGTAATGCTTATGATCATTACCGGAGTTGGATTCCTGATCCACTTATACTCCGCCGGATATATGCGCGAGGACCCAGATTTCCGCCGCTACTTTTCCTACCTGAATTTATTTGTCTGCGCCATGTTAATTCTGGTGATGGCAGACAATTTGGTACTCCTCTATCTCGGTTGGGAAGGCGTGGGCCTGTGTAGTTATTTACTGATCGGATTTTGGTATAAGGATGCCGCAAATGGTGCCGCAGCACAGAAAGCATTTATTGTTACTCGCATCGGCGATACGGCCATGGCAATCGGCCTATTCCTGCTGTTCTTTGAATTCTCAACGCTGAATATTCCACAACTGATTGCCGCAACGGAAAATCCCGGGGTTAATACTCAAACGGTGACCATCGCGATGCTGCTACTGCTGGGTGGCGCGGTGGGTAAATCAGCCCAGATTCCACTCCAGACCTGGCTGCCCGATGCGATGGCGGGCCCCACCCCGGTCAGCGCCCTTATCCACGCAGCCACCATGGTAACGGCCGGAGTCTATTTAATCGCCCGTATGCACCCGCTCTACCAGCTGTCAGAAACCGCTATGCTGGCGGTGGCGATTGTCGGCGCCCTAACCCTGTTGATATCCGGTTTCAGCGCGATTGCCCAAAGCGATATCAAGCGGGTCCTGGCCTATTCGACCATCAGCCAGATCGGTTATATGTTCCTGGCTCTCGGCGTCGGCGCCTGGTCCGGGGCCGTCTTCCACCTGATGACCCATGCGTTCTTTAAGGCTTTACTGTTTCTATCTGCCGGGTCGGTCATCCTGAGCGTCCATCACGAGCAAAATATCTTTGCCATGGGAGGGCTCTACCGCAAAATTCCCTTTACTTTTATTTGCTTTGCCATCGGTTGCGCCTGTCTGGCAGCACTGCCCTTTACCTCCGGTTTCTACAGCAAAGACTCTATTTTGCTCAGTGCCTATGAGTACCACCAAGGGGGGAACCTGCTCTGGCTTGCCGGCCTACTGGGGGCACTGGTCACTGGGATTTATAGCTTTCGGGTCTTATTTCTCACCTTCTTCGGCAGTGAGGGCAGCGCCTCCTCTCACTGTAAGGACGCCAACAACACCGCGATGACTCTCCCCTTGGGGATACTCGCTGTACTCGCACTCTTCGGCGGAATGCTATATCCCCCCCTACAGGGAGTCTTTGGCGCTGCGGGCGATAAACCTCACTCCTGGTTTATTGAGGCTATTGCGATAGCCATGCCACTAATAGGCCTATTTATCGCCTGGAGAATGTTCCTGTACGAGAAAAAAATGGGGGAACAACACTCTCCGATAATGAAATTTTGGTTGAGTGGATGGCATTTTGATGCGCTCTACGATCGCGTTTTGGTAAAACCCTTCAAGGTCATCACCGCCCTCAACCGCAAAGACATTATCGATAGTATCTACAAAGGGACGGCCTCATTGAGCGCACAATTAAATAATGCGCTCAGTTCATCACAGAACGGGCAGATACGCTGGTATTTAGCCACCTTTGTAGCCGGATCAATTTTATTCCTAGCCCTTCTGGTGGCTCTATGACATTACTGGCAATAATTATTATTCTATTTGCAGGGGGAATATTAGCTTGGCTGGCGGAGAGATATCTCTATGAGGGCGGGCGCTGGATCAGCCTGATTTCCCTGATTATTGCATCCCTCTTGTTAGTCCGCTACTTCCCCCAGGTAGACAGCAGCACTGTTGCGGCGGACAACCTGTGGTGGGATAGCCTTATGCTAGCCTGGATACCCCGCTTCGGTATCAGCTTTCACCTAGCCATTGATGGGCTCAGCTTTTTGATGCTGTTACTGACTATGGGAATGGGTATCTTCGGGTTAATAATGACCTGGAATGATATCAATTTCCGGCGGGGATTTTTTTATTTCAACTACCTGTGGACCCTGGCCGGTATTGTCGGTGTCTTTACCGCGATCGACCTCTTTTTGTTCTTTTTCTTCTGGGAGGTGATGCTGATTCCCATGCTGCTGCTGATCGCAGTTTGGGGTTATGAGGGAAGAATCTACGCCGCGATCAAGTTCTTTATTTTTACTCAGGCAAGCAGCTTGTTAATGCTGATTGCTATCGTTGCCCTGGCCTTTATTCACTACCGTAATAGCGGACAATTGACCTTCAACTACACTGAGTTGCTCGGCGCGCAATTGTCTGCGAGCGCAGCTTACTGGTTGATGCTCGGGTTTTTTATTGCCTTTATCGTCAAACTACCAGCACTGCCCTTCCACACCTGGCTGCCCGATGCCCATACCCAGGCACCTACCGCCGGCAGTATTCTACTGGCAGCTATTCTGCTAAAAACCGGCGCCTATGGTTTGCTGCGATTTACTCTGCCCCTGTTCCCGGAGAGTTCGCAAGCGTTTGCACCAGTGGCAATGACCCTCGGGGCCATCAGTGTGGTCTACGGTGCATCGCTGGCCTTCGCACAAAAGGATATGAAGCGGCTGGTCGCCTACTCCAGTGTGAGCCATATGGGCTTTGTTCTTCTGGGGCTCTACGCACTAAATAGCATCGCCCTACAGGGTGCTGTGATGCAAATGATTGCCCACGGCCTGAGTACTGCCGCACTTTTTGCTCTGGTAGGGGCATTGCAGCACCGGCTGCATACCCGGGATATGAGCCAGCTCGGTGGCATCTGGCCTCTACTACCAAAACTATCCGCTATTGCGCTCTTCTTTGCCGTCGCCTCTTTGGGGCTGCCTGGGCTGGGTAACTTTATTGCCGAGTTCCTGGTACTCGTTGGCAGCTTCAAAGCCAATCACTGGATAACGGTGATCGCAGCCATCGGGCTTATAGGCGCCGCACTCTATGCGCTCCTGATGATGCAGCGTGTCTTCTTTGGTGGCATCAATGAGAAATTAAAGCCTGTTACTGAGGGGAAAACTGTCAGTGATTTGAGTCTCAGGGAGGTTTCTGCGCTGCTTTCCCTGGCGGTATTACTCGTTATCTTTGGGCTTAGGCCCCAGCCCATTTTTGATATCGCCGAGCCCGCTATTGCCCAATCCATACAAAGACTCCAGGTCTCCAAGCAAGAAAACAGCGTGGTTCAGAAAGCAAACCCGGAGGCTTCAGCCAAGCAACCCTCTCCTGCGGTGAAAGGTGCAACTACAGGTACATCTCTATGAGTGCCCAAGAACTATTTTCTATACTGCCGCTGTTGCTAATTAGTGCCGGCATCGTATTTTTACTCCTCCAAGTATCTTTCTGGAGGCATCACACAGGTGCATTAATCACAACCCTCATCACTTTGACGGCAACTATTATTTCCTGTTTCTGGGTTGGCGCTAGCCTGCCGGCCAATAATGGTTCCATTCAGGTCACCGCTCTTTTATCTATCGACTACAATGCACTTTTCTTTTGTCTATTGATACTGGTTACAGCAATCGCGGTCAGTATTTTGGGCTACAACTACTTAAAACTTCGCTGCGACCTCAATCGCAATCCGGATAGTTATCCCGAAGAGTTTTACATTCTGCTGTTGTTGTCCATTTTAGGGGCAACCACTCTGGTATTTTCCAACCACTTTGCCAGTTTTTTTCTCAGTATCGAGTTAGTCAGTCTTGCACTGTATCCCTTACTGGGTTTTATAGTGAATGGCAACCTATCCTCAAAGAAAGACCAGCTAAATTCCCTGGAATCTGCCTTTAAATACTTAATTTTATCGGCGCTATCCACAGCTCTCGGCTTATTTGGTATCGCACTCATTTACGCCGCATCTGGGGCAGTGGATTTTGGCAGCATCGCGACACGCATGCAGGATCTTTCCCAAACGTCTGCGCTTTTTGCCACCGGCACGACTCTGCTGGTCATTTCTGTCGCTTTTAAACTATCACTGGTTCCATTCCATATCTGGACACCCGATGTCTTCCAGGGCGCGCCTACCCCAGTAACCGCATTGATCGCCACCGTGGGAAAAACAGCAGTCATTGCCTTTTTATTGCGATTCTTTAATGTCTTAAACCTCTATCAAAGCCCTATCCTGATTGACTTACTATCAATCGCGGCTATCGCCAGTATGCTGATCGGGAATTTATTGGCGTTAATGCAAAGCGACGTCAAACGGCTGCTGGCCTACTCATCAATCGGCCATATCGGCTACCTCATAGTGGCATTTATTATTGGCAACAGCTCATTTGGCACTGAGGCGGTAATTTATTATATGGTCGCCTACGTTATTACCACACTTGGCGCTTTTGCCATTATTGGCCTGATTGCCGACTCTGCCGAGGCCGCTCAATTGGGCAATGGTAAAACCCGTAACGCCGATGAGACTTACCACCGGGATTTTTATCGAGGTCTACTCTGGCGCAGCCCCTGGTTGGCTAGCTGTTTCGCCCTGATGCTTTTATCCCTCGCCGGCATTCCGCTAACCATTGGGTTTATTGGAAAGTTCTATGTATTTAGCGCCGGCGTTGAGGGCAAAATGTGGCCCCTGCTAGCCGGTGTTGTTATTGGCAGTGCTTTGGGGCTTTTCTACTACCTCCGCCTGCTCCTTACGATGGTGCAAAGAGATGCCGCTGACGTCAACAACCACACTGAAACCTTACAAATTACGACTTCGGGACAAGTTTTAATCGCAAGCCTTTCCGTTGCACTGGTTTTGTTCGGAATTTTCCCACAAATTCTTATTAACTGGATAAATGCTCTATAAAGTAAAGACTGAACGCTGATGTAAAAATTATTTTAAGGCCCAGGAGATAACCTGGCCATCAGAGGGTATGTATATGAAGACTTTTAAACAAGCATTTGAAGTCATTCAGGATGCTGAGAGATTCCATCTGGAAATGGCAACTGCCTACGAGACCTTATTAGAAAAATCAGAGGACTACCGAACCCAGTTACTCCTAAAGCATATGCTTGAGCATGAGCAGAGAATGGCAAAAAACCTGCAAAACTACAGCGATGTCGCTCAAAATAAAGTTATGAAGACATGGTTGCAATACACCCATGAAGAAAGCGCCAATGACTTTGTTCGGCGCCTCAAATTGAGCGATCCCCCCACAATCCGCGAGATCAATAATATGGGCCGGGAAGTCGACCGCTATTTCTCAGAGCTCTATCAGGCGGTATATGGTGCCATCGAGTCTATGGAGGTGAAGGAAGTTTTCGAGGACTTAAAGCAAATACAGGACAAGGAGCGCATTACCTTATCAATGGCCACCAATTCACTGTGGGATATGTGAAAATCCCGCTGTCTCCAGCGGGATTTATCCTCAGGCAACTCTATAATCGGCTAATCCAGGATAAAACTACCCGGGTTAGCCAACTATAAATTCACAACGCTAGCTAGCAGTTGTTAGAACTCATACTGCCCTCTTACGTAGTATAGAGCGCCGTTGTAGCCCATTGGGGCTGTTTCAGGATACTCAGCGCCAGAAACACCAGACCAGGGGTTTTTATCTGGATAGTTGTTGAAGACGTTTTCCGCACCCGCTATCAAGCTGATAGAGCCACTCAAGTCGTAGGCAACCTCAATATCCACGGTCCACTCATCACCGGCATCAATGGGCAGACTGTAATCATCCAGGTGTGCTTCCCAGTAGCTACCGTAGTAGTTGAGTCGCACCAGACCGCGCCAGTTATCTGCCGCGTGGGTGATAGAGGCATTACCGCGCACTTCAGGCAAACCGTCTTCCAGCTGTTGGATACGCATGTCATCCACGGTATCTGTGCTGTAGTCGGTAACCTCAGTTTTGGTCCAGTTCATGGCCAGATTGAAGTCTGTTGCCTCACCCAGCGGGTAAGTGGCTACCAGATCGACACCTCGGGTCTTGGTATCGAAGTCATTGGTGTAGAAACGGAAGTACTCCAGAGAATCAGCACCACTGATACCATCAGCAACCAACTGAGCGCGCTCTTCATCGCTCAGCAACTGACTGGCAGACTGGGTGATCCGATCGGTTACCGCGATCTGGAAGTAGTCCAGAGTAATATCCCAATCACCCGCAGCGATAATGGCACCAACCGTAAAGCTCTTGGATTCCTCCGGCTGCAACTGCTTGCCGCCTTTCAGTACCGCAATCGGGTTGGTGGCAGGAATTGTGCCCCGGTTAGCCAGTGCACCTTCGGTATAGACCGTAGTGACATTGGTAACATTGGACTGACCCGGGGTCGGTGCGCGGAAGCCGGTGCTCACGGTGGAGCGCAGGGCAATAGCGTCATTGATGCTGTAGTGGGCTGACAACTTGAAATTGGAAGTATCGCCGAAGTCAGAGAAGTCCTCCCAGCGCAGAGCTGTACCCAAGCGCAAGGCATCGCTCACTTCGAGTTCAAAATCGGAGTAAAGCGCAATATTATCCCGGTCAAATGTGCCTACAACCTCAGGACCAAAACCAGAGAATCCATTCGAACCAATCAGGAAACCCTGTTCTGCCAGATCGCCAACTTGCCAGGAGGCAGTATCACCCTGTTTGACTTCAAACTCTTCTTCACGCCACTCAAAGCCTGCAGCCATAAACAGCGGCATGCCAGACAATTCAATACTTTTGGTTAAATCAATATTGAAATTGGTTTCATCCTGAACGTAGCCCCCTGGGTTAAAACGGGTGGGGCTATCAGGGCCAAGCGTGGCATTAATGGTGTTGTAAATAACGAAGTCCACTTCGTTGTGCCCGTTACTGGCGCTCACATCGTAGCCAATACCGTTGGCAAGTTCACCACGAATGCCGAATACCGCAGAGTAATCCTCAAGCTCGCCACCAAAACGGGGAGTGAATCCACCGGGGAACACTTCAGTGAAAGAGAAACACTCATCGCTGGACTGTGCGGCCTCATGGGTCATCCCCACACAATCATCAATGCCGTTGCTGGCATCGAGGTCGCCAATCAAGGGCTCGCCACCGAGCGCGTAAATACCGGTGCGAGTTTCCGGATTTCGGAAGAAAAAGCCCCCATCCGTTTCGCGGCTGGCATAATTACCAAAGGCATAGAGCTCCGCACTATCACTCAACTCTATAGCACTATTGATAAAGAATTTGGTATCGTCATTAACTTCTGGCTGACCCCAGATCTGCGCGGGATCGGCGACATAAGTATTGCCATCGGCAATTAACTGGGCAGCATCATCGCGCTGCACACTGCGGCTGGTAGAGTCCTGCTGACGATACTCAAGACTTACATTCACAAAGCCGGAGTCAGTTAACGGCAAACCAAAATTGGTGGCAACCGTGCTCTGATCCCCATCGCCTTCAGCAGTGGTTGCATGCTTAACTTCAACAGTGCCACCTCCCGCATCATCCTTTAGCTGGAAGTTGATAACCCCCGCAATCGCATCAGAGCCGTATTGAGCTGCGGCACCATCGCGCAGGACCTCGACCTGTTTAAGTGCAATCGACGGAATGGCAGAAATATCCGGTCCTTGGGCCCCATCGGAAACACCGGCACCAAGGAAAGAGATAACGGCAGCGCGGTGACGGCGCTTGCCATTGACCAGAACCAGTGTGCTATCGGACGGCAGTCCACGCAGGTTGGCGGGGCGTACAATTGCAGCCGCATCGGCAATGGCCTGCGTATTAACGTTGTAGGATGGAACAACGTTTCGGAGCAAATTACTGAGATCTCCATCTCCCTGATTCATGAACTCTTCGCCTGTCATGATATCAATGGGAGCGGAAGAGTCTGTAGCAGAGCGCCCTTCGACTCGAGTACCGATAGTGATAACTTCTTCGAGAATTGCGTCTTGAGCGATAGCGGGACTACTTGCTGCGGCAATCGTCACTGCCAGCAGAGAGGGGGCGCTACTGGCAGCTAGCCAGCGCTTCTTTTTTTCATACATAGAAAAAACATCCTGTTTTAGTTATCTCTTCTTATCTTCCTCCGGGCGAGACTAGCCAAACTTCACTTACCCTAACCTGGGAAATAAAGTAAAAATAAATCGGCTATTTGAGGTGCACCCCTGGAGATTAAAAAAAGTTTTTACGTATTTAAAAGCTTGTTCACGCAGGGGCAGGTTACCACTAATACATTCATGGCAAGAAGTGTGACAACCAAAGAAAATGCTAGAAAAGTGTGATTTACAACAAGAAAAAATAAATATTGAGAACTAGAGCAAGACACAAGTTCACATACTGACAATAGTGCCAATGGGCTTTTAAATCCCATTAGGTGCTTAAGTAAAATTTAATAACCTGTACAAAACACCTACTACTCACCCTTATAGTGGAAATATTTTAAGTATTACTCTCAAACAAGAAAATGAAATATATTTGAACATTATATATAGAACAAATGTATTAATTCCAGCTAAAAGCACTATAGACATCACTCTTATAGATAAGACAGGCGAGTGCTCCCGCCCACTAACGGTGGGCACACTCTTAATCAATAAGCTACGCAATATAGGTACCCAAGCAAAGCTTTCGAAAACCGCTCCCCTATATTTTATGAGGACACGGAAAAATAGCGAGTACAGGTTGAAAGCCAATTCTCAAAGTTCTATCAGGCGGTATATGGTGCCATCGAGTCTATGGAGGTGAAGGAAGTTTTCGAGGACTTAAAGCAAATACAGGACAAGGAGCCCATTAGTTTATCAAAGTCTAGCAACTCGCTATTGGGATAAGTAAAAATCCCGCTGTCTCCAGCGGGATTTATCGTCAGGCAACGCTATAATCGACTAATCCGGAATAAAAATCGGGTTAGCCAATTATAACTTCAGAAGCCCATCTAGCAGTTATTAGAATTCATACTGCGCTCTTACGTAATATAGAGCACCATTGAATCCCATTGGGGCCGTTTCTGGATACTCAGCACCAGCAACTCCAGACCAGGGGTTCTTATCTGGGTAGTTGTTGAACACGTTTTCCGCACCGGCGATTAAGGTCATGGAGTCGTTGAAGTCGTAGGCGGCCTCAATATCCACGGTCCACTCATCACCGGCATCAATGGGCAAGCTGTAATCATCCAGGTGTGCTTCCCAGTAGCTACCGTAGTAGTTGAGTCGCACTAGGCCGCGCCAGCTATCCCCCGTATGGGTGATAGAGGCATTGCCGCGCACTTCAGGCAAACCGTCTTCCAGCTGTTGGATACGCATGTCATCCACGGTATCTGTGCTGTAGTCGGTAACCTCAGTTTCGGTCCAGTTCATGGCCAGATTGAAGTCTGTTGCCTCACCCAGCGGGTAAGTGGCTACCAGATCGACACCTCGGGTCTTGGTGTCGAAGTCATTGGTGTAAAAACGGAAGTACTCCAGAGAATCAGCACCACTGATACCGTCAGCGACCAACTGAGCGCGCTCTTCATCGCTCAGCAACTGGCTGGCAGACTGGGTGATCCGATCGGTTACCGCGATCTGGAAGTAGTCCAGAGTAATATCCCAATCACCCGCTGCGATAATGGCGCCAACCGTAAAGCTCTTGGACTCCTCCGGCTGCAACTGCTTGCCGCCTTTCAGTACCGCAATCGGGTTGGTGGCAGGAATTGTGCCCCGGTTAGCCAGTGCACCCTTGGTATAGACCGTAGTGACATTGGTAATATTGGACTGGCCCGGGGTCGGTGCGCGGAAGCCGGTGCTCACGGTGGAGCGCAGGGCAATAGCGTCATTGATGCTGTAGTGGGCTGATAACTTGAAATTGGAAGTATCGCCGAAGTCAGAGAAGTCTTCCCAGCGCAGAGCTGTACCCAGGCGCAGAGCATCGCTCACTTCGAGTTCAAAATCGGAGTAAAGCGCAATATTATCCCGATCAAAAGTACCTACCACTTCGGGGCCAAAGCCAGAGAACCCGTTTGAGCCGATCAGGAATCCCTGCTCTGTCAGGTCACCCTCCTGCCAGGATGCAGCATCGCCTTCTTTTACTTCAAACTCTTCTTCACGCCACTCAAAGCCTGCGGCCATAAACAGCGGCATGCCAGACATTTCAATACTTTTGGTTAAATCAATATTGAAATTGGTTTCAGTTTGAGCATAACCACCAGGACTGAACTCAGTCGGTGTATCTGGGCCCAAAGTAGCGTTTATCGTATTATAAATATTGAAATCTACTTCGTTATGGCCTCTACTGGCACTTACGTCGTAGCCAATCCCATCGGCAAATTCTCCCCGTATGCCGAAGACCATAGAGTAATCCTCAAGATCTCCACCGAATCTTGGCGTAAACCCTCCTGGAAACATTTCTGTATAAGAAAAGCACTCTTCGAGATCATGGGCTTCTGACACACTCACGTTCTGGCAATCATCAATACCGTTACTGGGATTTAAGTCACCAATTAGAGGGTAGATGAATACTTCGTCGTCATCTATAATGCCATTCCCGTTTACGTCTATCTTTTCCTCATATGTAAAAATCCCAGATCGGTTCTCGGGATTTCGGAAATAGAACCCTCCTTCAGTAGAACGACTCGCGTAGTTACCAAAGGCATACAGCTCAGCGGTATCATTTAGCTCTATAGCACTGTTGACAAAGAACTTAGTGTCATCATTAACTTCTGGCTGGCCCCAGATCTGCGCAGGATTGGCAACATAGGTATTGCCATCGGCGATCAACTGGGCGGCATCATCGCGCTGCACACTGCGGCTGGTAGAGTCCTGTTGACGATACTCAAGACTGACATTCACAAAACCAGAGTCTGTCAGAGGCAGGCCGAAATTCGCCGCTATCGTACTCTGATCACCATCACCTTCAGCGGTAGATGCATACTTGGCTTCAACCGTGCCGCCCTCAGCTGCATCCTTTAACTGAAAGTTGATAACGCCGGCAATCGCATCGGAGCCATATTGGGCTGCGGCACCATCGCGCAGGACCTCGACCTGTTTAAGTGCAATTGCCGGAATAGCAGAAATATCTGGTCCCTGAGCGCCATCGGACACACCGCTGCCGAGGAAAGAAATAACGGCAGCGCGGTGGCGGCGCTTGCCGTTAACCAGAACCAGTGTGCTATCGGGTGGCAGTCCACGCAGGTTGGCCGGGCGCACAATTGAAGCCGCATCAGAAATGGGTTTTGCATTAACGTTGTAGGATGGAACAACGTTTCGGAGCAAATTATTGAGATCTCCGTCTCCCTGATTCACAAACTCCTCACCAGTCACAATATCGATGGGAGCGGAGGAGTCTGTAGCGGAGCGCCCTTCGACTCGAGTACCGATAGTGATAACTTCTTCGAGAAGTGCATCTTCAGCGATAGTGGGACTACTTGCTGCGGCAATCGTCACTGCCAACAGAGAGGGGGCGCTACAGGCAGCTAGCCAGCGCTTCTTTTTTTCAGTCATAGGAAAAATACCCTGTTTTAGTTATCTCTTCTTATCTTCCAAGCGGAACCAACCAACCTTCACTTGAGCCAACTCAAGTGACACAGCAAAAATAAGTTGGCGATGTAAGGCAATACCTCTGGAGATCAACAAAAACTTTTTTACGCACTTAAAAGCTTGTTCACGCAGGGGAAGATTACCACCAATACATTCACTGCAAGAAGTATGACAAGCAGGGAAAATGCCAGAAAAACAGTAATTTGCAACAAGAAAAAAAGAATATGAAGAATTAGAAATGGACATAAATCCACATACTGACAATAGTGCCAATTATGGATAGCATCCAATTAAGCGATTAAATAAAATTCAATTACCGAGGCAAAAAAATAATGGAGAATTTTTATAGATAAGATATTACAAATAATAACTTTAAGTGAGGATAAATAAAACCTATTTAAGGATTTCAAATAATACAAAAGTATTAAGTTCGCCTAAAATCGATATAAATATCATTCTTATAGAGAAAGATGTAGAGGTATCCCCCTATTGCAAACGCCCTCATCAGCAATTGTTAGGCAGATTTCGCCAAAACTGATCCTCCTCCTATCAATAGCAGCGGTGTTAGATCGCCCCAGAAAGCCCTACAGGGCGCCTGTATAGATATTGTGCAGTGATACAGAGGTTCTTCCGGCCGAATAGCCGTAGAGTCGCGCCACCGATACCCCCAGAAACGAACCAATCAATTTTATAGCACCTGTAATGAGCAGCTAATCACACAACCGATTGATCCGAAGAGTCCCGGGGGGAAATCCGCCCACCTGTTCAATAATTGAGCGCAAACTTAACCGCCGCCTGCGCATGAATCTCGGTCGAGTTCATCAGGGGGATAGCGGTATCCTCCTGTGAAAGCAACATACAGATCTCTGTACACCCAAGAATGACTCCCTCAGCCCCCCGCTTAGATAGCGTATCAGCGATACGTATAAACTCCTTTTTTGAGGGATTTAGAACCTCCCCCCGGCACAGCTCCTCATAGATGACCCGGTGAACAATCTCCCTATCTCGGGGCTCTGGAATCAAAACCTCAATACCGTATTTCTCCTGCATATAGCCACGATAGAAGTCTTGCTCCATGGTAAAAGCTGTCGCCAATAAGCCGACCCTTTTTATTCCCCGCTCAATAAGCACCTCAGCGGTAGCATCGCCAATATGTAAAAAGGGCACACCGATTGAATCAACGATATCCCCAGCAACCTTGTGCATCGTATTGGTGCACAGTAACAGGCCCTCAGCACCGGCCTTCTCTAGACCCGTTGCCGCCTCAACCAGTAACTTGCCCGCCTGTTGCCAGGCCCCTTCCATTTGTAATTTAGCAATTTTTTCAAAATCGACGCTGTGCAGTAAAATTTCCGCAGAGTGCAGCCCCCCCAACTTCCGTGCCACCCCCTCATTAATAAGCCGATAATAAATTGCCGTACTTTCCCAGCTCATCCCGCCGAGCAGACCAACCTTCCTCATAAACTAGAGCTCATTTGCTTATTTTTACCAAAAATTAGAAAACTATTCTTAAACATAAGTAAGCCGCACTGCAAGGACCCTGGAGTAGCACCATAAGACCGCTCCCCATCAACAACGGCGACACTCAGAAAGCGGTTGTGTGGAAATATCTTGTCCGCTTATGAAGTTACAGCGCAAAGTATGAGCCTCTCTGTCACAAGACTGGACCTTACAGCCCACAATTGCGGCACTACTATTTTTAATACCCTATCATCTATGGCGGAACTAGTCAGAACGCCCTTTAGCGCCCTCCAAATTCTGTCCCGCTTGCAAGAGAAGTGTTTCAACTGTCTTATTGCGACACTGGAAGTGCTTATGAAGCCCTAACGCGATAAGAGCAGGAGCCAACTTTTCCAGCTGCTCAAGTGCTAATTCCTGCTGCTTATTGGTACCCTTTTCCAACATGTCGATATTTTTGAGTGCAGCAAAGATAGAGCCCTTACGCACCTGAATACCATCGATAACAGCAAAATCCTCACTATCAGGCAGCACATCTTCCGGTATAAACGCTTTTTCCTTAGCCATAAACCAAGTCCTCCTATTACCCAGATATCCCCAGCATAAAAAATTGAAATTAGATATCACCCAAACAAATCATAAATACCAAGTAAAATAATACTCTCACCAGAATTTAAGATCCTGGGGTTTGAGAGGGATCAAAACGCATACAGGAGGCAATTAGATTTTTCTTACTGAAATTATATCCCGATAGTAAACTCATCAGAGTTTCTCTACCTAGCAAACGATAAGTAATTTCATTCAGTGGCAATCCCTGACGCTCAAGCTCCCGCGCTTTAACGGCCAAATTCATCAAATAATCATACTTAGCCTGCAATCGGGCCTTGCCATTCTCGACAACTCCCCGGTGAGGGCATAGCATGGTATCAAAATCATAACAAAGTAATTTGCTGATACTTTCCATTAAGGTTGGAATACTTTCATCCTTGCGCAGCAATTTTAAATGGCTAGCGACATATAAGTCAGCGGTAAATACCCAGCCTCTATCATTAAGCAAATAACAAGTCATATCCTTTGCATGCCCAGGCGTGGGGATTGCGGTGACTTTTTCACCGGCAAACTTCAACTCTTTGGGCAGAGGGGCCGCCTCGGCCCGCCCCGCTTTTCCCCAGATAAGCATCTGGATAGGCGGTATGCGAAATCCTCTCTTCAGGATTTCAATCGTTGCCTTGGGCGCTCGGGGCTGGATGCCAGTCAATTTATAAATCGCTCCGGCATTACCACTGTGATCTTCATGGTGATGGGTAAGCACCAGCTGCTTAAATGGCTTGTTCTTCACAAACCACTTTACATACCTCCACTGGTTACTGGGTCCAGTATCAACTATAGTGTCGCCCAAGCGATAAATAATAAAAGTGGTATTAATACCAAAGTCAAAACGCCCTACTCGTTGCGCATCCAGATCTTGATAATCAAAAGAATCAATAACCGACACGCCATTCTCCCGCGCAAGAGACAGAGCCTTAAAACATTATAGAATGCTTATCCGCTGGGATAGCTTCTGTCTGCGCAAGATAATTCCAGTGTCTCTGGGCTAGGAAAACAGTGTCACGACAAAAAATCTTAAATTTGGCAGGCTACTTCGTCATCTTTAAACGCAACTGTAAACCCAACTTCGAGGTAGCACCGCTAGTTACCCAGGCAACTTGCCCATCGGTACCGACTATTAGTAAGGTTGGCGTCACTTTCACACCCCACTGTGCACTCAAAATTCCCTGTGGATCATTTATTGAAGGAAAGTTGATGTCATGATCCCGCATATATGCGGCAACCGATGCCTCCCCCCCAGACTGCATCGCAACTCCAATAACCTGATGATCCCAGGATAACTCCGTCACTGCCGGAGAAACGATACGACAGTAAGGGCACCAGGTTGCCCAGAAATAAATCAGCACAGGGCCTTTAGGGTACATTTGTTTTAGATCAATAAGCTCCCCATTAAGGGAGTGCCCCTCCAATAGGGGCACCTGATCCCTGGGAACCTCCCTCTGCTGGAAATAACCTACGGCAGTAACCATCATTACCGCCAATAGGATAAATATCAGCGTTTTAATGAGGTATCTATAGAGAACGGTTCCCACTCCAAATGTCCTCTCTTAGTACTTCACACTACAGCCATAGGCACGGGACGAGGCCTTAGGTACCGCCAATCCTTTTAATGAAGCATCGAGTGCCGCTGAAACATAGTTATATGAGCTTGCAATCACAGCGGGATTCGCTGAGTCATTGTCGTCAATGGCTCCGGCATATACGACCTCCCCCTGGGGATTAACAATAAACATATGTGGTGTCGTCTTTGCTCCATAGGCACGGCCCATAACCCCATGGATATCTAATAAAAGTGGCACACTGGCACCGAGGTTATGGTCCTCCGCAACAGCAATAGCCTGAGCGGGCTCTAAATACCCCTGCTTCCCTTTAGCGGAAGAAATTACTGTAAGCCAATTAACTTTCTGTTCGGTATACTTTTTTTGTAGGGACTGCATATTACCGCTAGCATAATGTTTTTTAACATAGGGGCAATCTTTATTAAACCACTCAATAACCAGCCATTGACCAGCGTAATCGGCAAGCTTATGGGTATTCCCTCGCGCATCCACGGCAGAAAACGGCGGCGCTTTTTGCCCTGGCACAGCCGCCGCCCAAACAACACTCGGCAATAATAAAAGTAAAACCAGTGTCTTTCTCAATACGGTGCGATTTAACTTGAAAAACATTTGCATGATTTATCTTCCTCACTGTTGGTCGTTAAGTGACTATACAAACTCCTGAAAATACCCCCGCAGCTCTCTGTGGCCAGCAGAACTCAGCTTACGGTACCTTCGGGGGCTCCTCAAACAGTGCTGCAATTAAAGACGCTTGCAACAGTGGTGGGAGTAACTCCGGTGTTTGCGCCCCGGCCGGATACCAGGCATACACCGGGACCGAGTTTCTTCCCAGCTCCTGTAGTGCCTGGCTGATCTCGGGGTCATAGCGGGTCCAGTCAGCGCGAACTAACAGTACTTTATTTTCCTTAAATAACGCCTGTACAGCCGGCGTATCGAGCACCAGCGTTTTATTAACCTGACAGGTAACACACCAGGCTGCTGTATAGTCAATAAATACCGCGCGCCCGCTTTGCAGCGCTTCCGCTAACAGCACTTTGTCATAGCTGTGCCAGCTGTCCACCGGTTTTTCCATTCGCTCACGATCCTCCACACGAATTACCGGCATAGAAATCAGCAAAGCAGCAACTACACAAGTTAACCCTACAGCAGTCCCCTTACTGGCGAAGTTCTTACCAAGCCAGATTGCCAGTGTGGCAGTAAGCAGCAGACTTAAGCCTACAAGCCAACCAAAGTCTCCAGCCAAGCGCCCCAAAACCCACAGCAGCCAGATCACCGTGGCATACAGCGGGAATGCAAGCAACTGGCGCAGCTTCTCCATCCATAAACCCGGAGCCGGCAGGCGTCGCAGCAGAACTGGGCTAGCGCATACCAGGATAAAAGGTGCCGCGAGCCCTAAACCGAGACACAAGAAGATTAACACAGCCTGAAACGCTGGAATCACCATTGCTGCACCGAGGGATACCCCCATAAATGGACCGGTACAGGGAGCGGCGACAAAGACAGCTAATACACCGGTGATAAAGGCGCTGCGGCTATTCGAACTGGCCAGCCCCATTAATCGGTGTCCAAATTCAAAAAAACCACTAAAAGACAATGCCATTAACCAAAAAAGTAGTATTAGCCCCAAAACCACAGCGGGAGATTGCAATTGAAACCCCCAACCAACAGCCAGCCCTCCCCAGCGCAACACCAGTAACCCCAAGCCCAGGGAAAGGAAGGTCAACATAATTCCGGCGCTATACAATAAGGATTCACGCAAACGCTCGGCGGGACTATTTCCACCATTGATCAAGCCAAATAGCTTGATTGAAAGCACAGGGAATACACAGGGCATCAGATTTAGCAGCACACCACCAATAAATGCAGCTAGCAACAGCAGCCATACCGGGGCTGCGCTTTCCTTGCCCGCCACTTGAGGTAACAAGGGGGCACTGATTTTCCAGGACTGATTGGAGCCTACAACAACAAACTCACTGCTTTCGCCAAGCTCGGCACCGGGCAAACGCTTGAACCTGTAGAGTAAAGTTTCGCCCTGGTGTTGAATTTCTGGTTCAGATGCAGAGAACAGTTCTCCATTTATAGGAAAAACAGCAGGGCTTGTGCCGCTACTATTCGCTCTCAGCTGCAAACTAAGATAATCACTTCCCTGAGGTGAAACAGACAGCGCTTGCCACGGACTCTCAACTCCCGCCTGCGGGAGCCGGCTAGCAAAATAATCTCGCAGTGCCAGATCTGTAGCAGACCAAGCCAGCTGCTGGGCAAGCGGACGAGTCAGGCTCATGGTGGCAAAACCCGGTATACAATCTACCTTGCAAACCAGCCACTCAAGGTCAGCGTGTATGGCTATCTCTTGCGCCTTATTTTCCGGGTAAACCTGGAACAGGTAAGCAGTATCTGCGGAGTAACCCAGATTGGTAAGATGCTCCACCCGCAAGCGTATTGGGAATGGCCACTCAATGGGACCGAGCACCGCACCCTGGGCAGATAGATCAAATCGGGGAGCCGCACCGGAATCTCCCGCATTGCGCCAATACACATGCCAACCAGGATCTACTTCAAAGTAGAAACCGATCCTCTCCTCCGCACCTTCACGAAAAGTTTCTGGTGCCAGCCAGCGCACCCTGACATGATCGCCAGATGCCGTCTCCTGTGCCAGCGACAGTCCGCTGATCAACAACAGCAGTACACAGCAGATATTGAGCAGAATTGTCTTTATTTGCACTGCGATACCATCTCCATCATCTCTGGCGCTCAGTTACCCTTTACCCCTCATATCCACTCCAGTGAAGGTTATAGGGCCCCACCGTTAGCCATCAACAGGTAAAGCCTCCACAACACTGACCGGCACTAAATTGGAGATAAAATCTTCAGTCGCGAGATCCCAAGAATAGGTTCTGGCATGGGCGACACAATCCGCCCGATCTAACAATAGTGCTTTTTCAATAGCTACTTGAAGATTGCTATCCAGTGCCCCAACCGGCGCATCGCCAATAATATCTTTGGGACCGGTTACCGGGTAAGCTGCCACCGGTAAACCACAGGCCAGGGATTCGAGGTTCACCAAGCCAAAAGTATCAGTTAAAGAGGGAAAAACAAAAACATCCGCAGCACTATAGCACTCGGTCAACTCCTCCCCCTCCTTAACTCCCAGATATAGCACCTCGGGAAACTTTCTTTTTAGCGCTTTGAGCTGAGGGCCATCTCCCACGATGACTTTTGTTCCCGCCAGCTCTAGGGATAAAAATTTTTCCAACGATTTCTCTACTGCAACGCGTCCAACATTTAACATAATTGGGCGGGTTAATCCCTGAAAAAGTGTCGTTTCAACTGGACGAAATTTATCCAGCTCGACCCCCCTGCGCCAGCGGGTAACACGAGCAATACCCAGAGCCCGAGCTTCTGCCGTCATCCCCGCTGTGGTCACCATCGTTTGTGCCGCAGCATTGTGGAAACGCCGCAACAGACCATGCAACCACTTCAGTGGTATTTTGTAGCGGATTGAAACATACTCAGAGAGACGGGATAGCCACGAAGTAGTAAAGCGTAAATTATTTCTTATGCAGTATCCCCGCACCGCCCAACCCACGGGGCCCTCACTCATAATATGAATAGCATCCGGCGAGAACTGTTCAATAATCCGCGCGGCCTTTCTAGCGGGAAATACGGCAATTTTGATCTCCTTATAACCCGGCCAGGGAAAATTAGTGAAATCATCAGCGGAAACAATTTTCACCTCATGTCCCCGC
Source organism: Microbulbifer regidiadema (SeqCode) (assembly GCF_052466995.1). Classification (NCBI taxonomy): domain Bacteria; kingdom Pseudomonadati; phylum Pseudomonadota; class Gammaproteobacteria; order Cellvibrionales; family Microbulbiferaceae; genus Microbulbifer; species Microbulbifer regidiadema (SeqCode). The sequence continues at coordinate 2,334,747 of NZ_CP174297.1, forward strand.
GCCGAGAGTTCACTCTCAGTTTTGTCCAGCACCCTGGACACACCGTTTAGTTGCTTCGGATAGGTATCCGTAGCAATCAAAATTTTCATGTTTCGCACTCTTCAGCTATGGGTATAAAAACGCTCTTCTAGAGGTAATCTAGACCACACCGAAAATCAGTTCCTCTAGTTACAGACCTATCACCACTTAGATATACAGGGGATTTTACTTTGATCACAGCGATAGGAATATTTTTTGGCAATATCCTCAACTTCGCTGAGAAGGCTGTGATTGAGGGTTATTGGCCTCAAGCCCATCTCAAGCAGCTGATCATTATTTACCAGTAAATCGTTTTCTGCGGATTCTTTCCTGGGATTATCCAGATAGGCAATACCGACCCCGGTTTTTTTAGCAATTAATTTGGCCAAATCCCCAACCTTGTGCGTCTCTGTCATCTGATTCAGGATTTTGACTCTTTCACCAGACTCTGGAGGATTTTCAATCGCCAACTGAATACAGCGACAGGTATCCTGAATATGAATAAACGCCCGCTTCTGACCACCCGTCCCATATACAGTGAGAGGATAATTAATCGCTGCCTGCATCAGGAATCGATTGAGCACTGTGCCGTAATCGCCATCGTAATCAAACCGATTGATCAGATATTCATCTCTCTGTGTTTGCTCGGTCTGGGTGCCCCAGACAATGCCTTGATGTAAGTCAGTAACGCGGACCTGATCATTTTTGTTATAGAAGGCAAATAACAACTGATCCTGGGCCTTTGTCATATGATAGATAGAACCTGGATTGCTGGGGTAAAGTATCTCTTGCTCAGAGAGCTTTCCAGCATTCTCTACCTGAATTTTTAAATAGCCTTCAGGGAGGGCAAGACCTGCTGTACCATAGCCATATACTCCCATGGTACCCAGATGAACCAAATGTATATCCCGTTTACTCTCAACTATCGCCGCTAAGATATCATGGGTGGCATTTAAATTATTATCGAGGGTATAGCGCCGATGTCCGGCAGACTTCATCGAATAAGGCGCAGCGCGCTGTTCTGCAAAGTGTATAACCACATCCGGTTTTTCCTGCTTGAACAGCTCCAGTAACCGCTCAAATTCCCGTCCAATATTAATGGATATATACCTGATGGATTTTCCGGAGATTTCGCGCCACACCCGAAGCCGCTCTGACAAAGGCTTAATTGGCGTCAATGAATCAACTTCAAGCTCAATATCGATTTTCCGCCGGGAAAAGTTATCCACAATTACAACTTCATAGCCCGCCTCGGAAAGGTGGAGAGAAGTTGGCCAACCACAAAAACCATCCCCCCCTAAAACCAATATTTTTCTCACCCTGCCCCCTATACTATTTTCAAGCAATGCTCCACCTTGAGTAAATTCAAGAATCAACTGATTTTAATTTGAATTAAAATCTAAAATTACTAGCTATCATTCGGTGGAACATATAATAAAATTTATTCGATTTTATATGGAAAAACTATGACGCCGGCAATCGCACTGAAAGTATTGACTCCCTACAGGCAAACACACCCATAGCTCGCAACCACTACCTTTCCGCAATTTATAGTTGCCACTTACCTGTGAATATCCTTATCTACAGGCGCAATATTAGAACTATTTTATTAGCTTCATATTGAAATATATGGCGTCAAAGATCTCTAGCACGCCATTCAAATGAATAATGCGACAATTTTCCTTTTAGCCAGCCAATCGATGGCGATCGTTTGAAATCTCCCCCCTTAAACAGTTTTCAACCTTGCGCGACAGAGGGAAAATTGCGCCAACACGACCTTGACTACTTTTTAATGTTTTTGGCCAGCATACGAACAATAGATAAATCTCACATAGGGAAGTACTTATCTGTGAACAGCCCGCCTATCCTTTACTCTGCCTCAGCGTTTCCCTGGCGCTAAAAAATCGTCAGAAAAAGTCGCCAAATGCTAACCCCAAGGCTGCCACTAAAGACAGGTGCAGTCCCTTGGCTTGCACGGAAAAGCAAAGAGAATACCCCCCTAAAATCAACAGTGAGCACAACAGCTCACAACTCTCGTCCTGGCGTCACCAAAAGACAAGCAAAAATCACATTCGAAAAATACCATGGGGATCAATGAGTTTTACTCCCCATGCCAACATTTAAATCTCCGGTAAAAATAGCACTTTTTATTCAAAGCTGTGTCACAAGCAGCGGGGACAGGCAGGTTACCTTGGTACTGGAAAAGCTGTCATCTCTAGGCAAAAACAAAAATACTTTTATTTTCAGAGGAACTTCCCATTTACAAGTGGCACTAAAACAGCCAGAAAACAAAAATAGTACCGCACACCTGCGCGGTAGGTTATGGGCAAAATCGACACAATCGGGACCATTCTTAGGTGTTTTTAGAGCGGGCAACTTGGGCTTTAAAACCTCCTATCGCAGCACCGTATCTCCCGTAGTCTTGACGCCTGCCATAAGTGGCAGAACAGGCACAGTTCTACCTATAAGAAACTTGCAAGGATGCTTTTGAACCTTACTGGATGCACTTTGCGAGATAAAAATGTTACCAACAAAAACACTGTCAATGTTTGACTGTAGCACAACTGACTATCAGTTTTTTGGGGAACTGTGCTTACAAGAAGCATTGCTGAGTATCTCCACATAGAGTGCGCTTTCCTAGAAAAATCCATCTTACGTTCGCACAATGTCAGTACCTGGAGATATCGCTGATGATATTTAAAAAACACCTGTTGCCTGTGACTATGGCAATATCAGCTTTAACATTTAATGCCACACCGGCACTTGCCGATTTTGGTTCTAAACACGATAAAAACCGTGTACCCAAGCACGCGCGAAAACACCACCGACAGCAGAAAACCATACCTTTCGACTTTAGCGAGGTCTTCGATACCGTGCAGATACTCCATGCTGGCGCAGTAGAAATTCATCTGGGTGGACATTTAGAACAATCCGATCTCGAATCCATGGATACCCTGGGAGCCTATATTCACGCTTTTGAAGAGGGCGATGAACTATTTGAAATGAATTACAACGCCCTCGATGGGGTCGGTGTAAACGTGGGCAACGGCAAAAGATTTACCAGCTTTCCACGACCCGATCTAAGAGGAGCAAATGCATGGGCTAAGGTCCTGCCCCACCGCACGACGGGCCCCAACGGTGATTCCTGCATCAGTTGTCACAACGTACCTGTGGCCGATGGCGGTGGTGGTGTTAACGACAATGTGATTCGTATAGATCCTGAACGCAAGCAAAAAGGCTTTATCGAACGCCAATCACCGCACCTGTTCGGCATGGGCGCGGTGCAGCTGGTAGCGGAAGAGATGACCACCGAACTGCACAGCCTGCGAGATAATGCCATCAGTGAGAGCTGTGCCTCCGAGACAAATACGACTGTGGCACTGACAGCCAAGGGGATTAGCTTTGGTGAGATCAGCGTATCCTGTGAGGCGGTCAATTACGATAACGTCGAGGGGCTCGATACCGACCTGGTAGTAAGGCCCTTTGAGTGGAAAGGCCTAACTGGATTTGTACGCGCATTTGTACGCGGCGCCGCACATCAGGAACTGGGCATGCAAGCCACTGAGTTGGTCGGTGATGTAGATAGCGATTTTGATTCGATCACCAATGAGCTCAGTGTCGGTGACATTACCGCGTTAACCATCTATAACGCAGCGCAGCCCCGCCCTGTCAGTAAAATCGAACTCAACAGCGTAATCGACTCACTGACAGAAGAGGAGCAGGAGACTTACGGCTTACCACTAAGCGCTGCGGAGATTGCCAGTATTGAGAATGGCGAGGCGCTATTCAGCTCCATTGGCTGTGCCTCTTGCCACTCCCCCGAAATGGAAGTTGCATCACCGGTATTCTATGAGCCCTCACTGCACGCCAGCTACCGGGACGAGACCTACCCCGCAGGCGATATAGCCGGCCTACCCACTAAATCTCTACAGTTCAACTTGCTCACCGAGATTATGGATAACCCCCAAGAGCTGCCATCCGGCCAGACACTGGGCCAGTTTGAGGAGTCGGAAAATGGTGGGGCCATAGTCCGCCTGTACGGCGACCTCAAGCGTCACGATATGGGGGCAGCTATGGCCGAGGAAATTGATGAGGGCAATGTGGGCGCCTCAGTATTTCTGACTGAAAACCTCTGGGGCGCAGGCTCAACACCGCCTTACCTACACGATGGGCGCGCGACTACCATGGCCGAGGCGATTCTCTATCACGGTGGTGAGGCTGAATTCAGCAAAGAACAGTTTGATACCCTGAGCAATTCTGAAAAGGCGGATCTGCTCAACTTCCTGGATAACCTGGTACTCTATCTCGCGGAAGAGTAAACGCAAAGTCCGTACCATAGACCTGAAGCGGGGCGATCCCAGGCTCGCCCCGCCGGTCTTTATCCCCAGCGAAAATACTAAGCCCTGGGAATATTGCGCCGATGCCACTGGGCCAGGGACTCCTCCGGGTAGCCTGCAAATGTTTCATCCCCCTCCCGTATCTCTGGCTGCACCCAACTCGGCGCACAATCCAGCATCATATGACTGCGCACCGGTGGTACTGGCAGCTCGGTATCAATCGCAGAAGCAAAGGGATGTACTAACTCTGGCCAGCGAGGATCCCAGAGCCACAAGGCACTGCCGCACTTTGCACAAAAATGTCGCCGTGCGGGACTCTGACTTCCCCTAGCCCCGCTCGACACCCCAATTTCAGCCTGATAGAAACTCAAGAACTCCTCCCCCTGCACTTTCAGGGTATGGAAATCTGCCCCCAGATTAATGGCAAAACCCCCACCTCCTGCTGTTTTTCGGCATATTGAGCAGTAACACCGGTTAAACGGGTAGGGCTGGTCGGAATTCAGGCTAAATTTCACCGACAGGCAGTGGCAAGATCCTTGTAGCTTCACAGTAGTTCCCCAAGTTTGATCCGTCATGCAACTGCGAATAAGCAGGGTACGACACCAATTTCCGTGCCATATTTATCCGCAACTGAGATTGCTCGCGAGATCATAAGTGTATCCGGCTAAACTGATTCTCTCTCTGCAAATCAGATCTAGAGCGCCACACCAATGGATAAAACCGTCAGACACGATAAATGGCAGGCTCAGGAGTATGTAAATGCCTCGGATATGCAGTGGCGCCATGCCATGGAAGCGATACATCGCTGTAATTATCAACAGGCAACTACTATTCTCGATGTGGGCTGTGGCGACGGAAAAATAACCCGCTATTTAGCCGAGCGCATGACGAATGGCAGAATTATCGGAATCGATCTAACCGAAGATATGGTTCGCTACGCCAGCAACAACTACGCCAGTATACCCAACCTATCCTTCGAACAAATGAGTGCTGACGAAATCCAGTTTAATTTTAAATTCGACATTATTTTTTCTTTTAGCTGTTTACACTGGGCAGCGGACCAGGAAACGGTCTGGAATAGCTTTTACAAACACCTAAAGGACGATGGAAAAGTCATCTGCGGCTTTCAGGTTGACCATGAAAATTTATGGGACACCGTCTATAAAGAGCAAAATACAGCCGTATGGAAACCCTATTTTGATGATTTTCACGACCCCTACAATCACTATACATTGGAAGAAATGCAAAAATATGCCGAAGAAGCCGGATTTTATTTACCGAGAATCGATGAGATTTACCACGTAGAGAACTTTAAAACCTGGGAAAAACTTACAGAATTTTTTCTATCATGGGTTCCCCAGTTCCGCCATCTATCTCACCCCGAACGGGAACAGTTTGCCGATCAAGTCATGCAAAAATACTACAAGAAAGTTCATCCCCTGATGCAAAAACGTGCCGGGGTGAGGATTAAACGCTTTATTATTGAGGCCGAGAAATAGTCAGGGAGCAGATGTCAACATTCCCGCAACCAAAATCAACCCCAAGCTACAATGACGGATCAAAAACGGGGCATCTCATCCAGATCAACCTCCAAACAAGAGGCAATTAAATTTCTCTTACAAAAATTATATCCCGTCAAGACACCGAACACCCCCTCTTTACCCAGCAAGCGCAGGGTGATTTCCTCTAGGGATAGACCTTGTCGATGTAACTCCTGCGCCTCTGTAGAGAGGTTCAGTAGATACTCATATTTCTTATTCAGCTCCTGCCAACCATTCTCTACCACCCCCCGATGGGGGCAGAGGATAACGTCAAAGGAATGATCTAAAACCCCTTTTATACTTTTTAGTAAGGTGGGAACATCCTCATCAATACGTAAGAACTTTAGATAGTTGGCAATAAATAGATCAGCACTGAATAGCCAACCGCGCTCAGGCAGCAAATAGCAAGTCATATCTTTTGCATGCCCCGGGCTAAATACTGGCACCACTTTTTCATCACCAATATAAATTTCTGCCGGCAGCGGTGCCACCTCAGCCTTTCCCGCCGCGCCCCAGAACAACCTTTGCATAGGGGGAATACGGAAACCTTTCTTTAGTATGCCAATGGTCAGGTCAGGCGCCAGCGCCTGCACTCCGGTCAACCTTTGGATAGCGCCGGCATTACCGCTGTGGTCCTCGTGGTGGTGGGTAAGTAATAATTGCTTTAGCGGCGTATTTTGCACGAATGGCTTTACATACTTCCACTGATTACTGGGGCCGGTGTCAATCAAGGTTCCATTGAGTCGGTAAACAACAAAGGTGGTATTAACCCCCATGTCGATTCGACCGACGCGAATAGCATCCAGACCCTGATAATTAAAAGACTCACGTACTGGCATAGTTGCGCCCTTAGAAAGACAGGGGCTATTTTTAGGCAATTACCATATCTTGGGGAATTGTATTTCCCATGAAAATGAGTGACATATCCGTTCCGATACGAAATATCTTAGTGGAGGTCCTGAATTCAGTATTCACCGGAGCAACAGCTCGGCTATTCGCAAACGTTATATAAGCTATATAGCTCTTCAATGAGCAAAGTCAGAATAGGAGCGCCCTCAAAAAAACGACCAAGCATGACTGATCGGTCGGGCACTGAGTAATTTCCCCCAAAGAGCCCCAAACAACCATCTATTCCAACCCCATCAGGGGACGTTTACGCAACTCTGACGGCAATCTTGACACGACGTCTATCTTCTCTCCCAGAGGATAGCTATTATGCAGTGGCCGGGGCTGAATACGCTTATCGATAAAGGCAGACACCTCCTCTGGCGTTGCTCGATGGCTTTCATTTTTGTCTCTACGGCTGTCTTTATACCCCCTGCCACTCCACATTTGCATAACGTGTTTAGCCTCTTCAACCTGCTGGGGAGTGCAACCAAAAATTGGTTTGCTATTAGCTCCCGGCTGAGATTGCACTTCCGCTCGGCGAATAGATAATTCAGGTGACAGCTCTAGCCTGAGCGAATCCATTATGCGCTGGATAAAATTGATATAGTTATCCCAGGGAGTGCGCTGATTTTTTCGGTAGGCATTACCTGCATTAGCACCAGAACGCATCAAGAAAAAATTACAACTAAGAATATGTTTATCCCCTATAGCCACCTGTAAAATTACATCCTCTCTTCCATTAACTAGTGGCTGATTTTCAAGATAAATCCAGTCGGCCCCACCTTGCTCAATCCACTGACAGTTGAGAGGGCCAAGATAGTTTGGCCATCGATACTGAGTAAGATCAAAAGGATTGCCCTTCAACCCCTCATTAAAGTCCTGCAAATTGGCCAAATCATTTATTCTACAACTTTCCTTAAGAAAAGTTACATTGTGAAACAAGCTTTCATTAATTGGCAAATCCTCTATTACATCAACTGTGATCCCTAAGCCTACGTAGCCTCCATAACCTTGAACAATCGGAATCCCTTTAAATGCCCAACGACTTGAAAATACACCCAAAGATTGAATAGAAGGAAAATCGATTATTTCATCCACATCGTGGAAATCACGGTATTTAATAGGTTGATAGCCGAATGGAGAAAATATATCAAATGAATCTGGCTCGGTTTCCCAATCCTGAATACTGGAAAAAAGGTCCGAATACGGAGGGGCTTCAAAATACAACTTACAGCCAGAAAGTGTCTTTTCTAACTTTCTGGAGCGGCGAAAGCTGGGGGGCCGTGGAAAGATACCGTGAAGAATATTCATAAGATCACCCTCAGACCGCTAAAGAACCACCAATTCAAAAATGACTTAAATAGAAAGCTAGCATTTTTATAGCCGACCCTCTAAGCAACCATCTATTTCAACCCCATCAAGGGACGCTTGAGCAACTCTGGGGGCAACCTTGGAACCACCTCTATCTTCTCCCCCAGAGGATAGCTATTATGCAGTGGCCGGGGCTGAATACGCTTATCGATAAAGGCAGACACCTCCTCTGGCGTTGCAAGATGGCTTTCATCTTCACCTTTACGACTATCCCTATACTCTCGGTCACTCCACATTTGCATAACGTGTTTAGCCTCTTCAATCTGCTGAGGGCTGCAACCGACAACCGGCTTATTATTAGCTTCCGGCTGAGATTGTACTTCCGCCCGGCGAATAGACAATTCAGGTGACAACTCTAACCTGATCGAGTCCATTATGCGCTGGATAAAATTGATATAGTTATCCCAGGGAGTACGCTGATTTTTTCGGTAGGCATTGCCCGCATTAACACCTGAACGAACCAAGAGAAAATGACAACCAAGAATGTGCTTATCAGTTATTGCCGTGTGTAAACTTATACGATCCACACCACTAACTAGTGGTTGACTTTCGAAATAAAGCCAGCTCGCCCCTCCCTGCTCAATCCACTGGCAGTTTAAAGGGCCAAAATAGTTCGACCAGCGGTACTGGGTAAGATCAAAGGGGTCGCTCTTTAAACCCTTATTGAAATCCTGCAAATTAGTTAAATCATATTTCCGATAAACCTCACGAACAAAAACTTTATCGTGAAACATACTTTCATTAATCGACAAATCCTCTATTGTATTAATGGTAATCCCTAACCCTACATAACCTCCATAACCTTGAATAATCGGAACCCCCTTAAATGCCCAGCGACTCGAGAACAGGGGCAAAGCCTGAATGGAAGGAAATTCTATTAATTTATTTGCGTCATAAAAATCATAATATTTGATGGGGTGATAACCATCTGGAGAAAACATATCAAATGAATCCGGCTCGGTTTCCCAATCCTGGATATCGGAAAAGGGGTCAGAATATGGTGGCGCTTCAAAATATAGTTTACAACCAGAGAATATTTTCTCTACCTTTCTGGAGCGGCGAAAGCTGGGGGCCCGTGGAAAGATACCGCGAAGAATATTCATAAGATCACCCTCAGACCGCTAAAGAATCACCAATTCAAAAACGACTTAAATAGAAAGCTAGCATTTTTATAGCCTACCCTCTAAGCAACCATCTATTTCAACCCCATCAAGGGACGCTTGAGCAATTCTGGGGGCAACCTTGGAACCACCTCTATCTTCTCCCCCAGAGGATAGCTATTATGCAGTGGCCGGGGCTGAATACGCTTATCGATAAAGGCAGACACTTCCTCTGGCGTTGCTCGATGGCTTTCATTTTTGTCTCTACGGCTGTCTTTATATCCCCTGCCACTCCACATTTGCATAACATGTTTAGCTTCCTCAACCTGCTGGGGAGTACAACCAAAAATTGGTTTGCTATTAGCTTCCGGCTGAGATTGCACTTCCGCTCGGCGAATAGATAGTTCAGGTGACAACTCTAGCCTGATCGAATCCATTATGCGCTGGATAAAATTGATATAGTTATCCCAGGGAGTGCGCTGGTTTTGTCGGAATGCGTTGCCCGCATTAAGGCCAGCACGATCTAAAGAAAAATGACAACCAAGGATGTGCTTATCTGTTATTGCGGTATGTAAACTTATACGATCCATACCACTAACTAGTGGTTGACTTTCAAAATAAAGCCAATCCACTCCACTCAGCTCAAGCCACTGACAGTTTAAAGGGCCAAAATAGTTCGACCATCGGTACTGGGTAAGATCAAAGGGATCACTCTTTAAACCCTTATTTAAATCCTGCAAATTAGTTAAATTATATTTCCGATAAACCTCACGAACAAAAACCTTATCGTGAAACATACTTTCATTAACCGGCAAATCCTCTATTGCATTAATGATAACCCCCAACCCTACATAGCCTCCATAACCTTGAATAATCGGAACCCCCTTAAATGCCCAACGACTCGAAAACAGGGGCAAAGCCTGAATGAAAGGAAACTCTATTAATTTATTTGTATCATGAAAATCATAATACTTGATAGGGCGATAACCATCGGGAGAAAATATATCAAATGAGTCCGGCTCGGTTTCCCAATCCTGAATGTCGGAAAAGGGATCAGAATACGGAGGGGCTTCAAAATACAAATCACAGCCAGAAAACTCTTTCTCTAACTTTCTTGAGCGACGAAAGCTAGGGGGCCGGGGAAAGATACCGCGTAGAAAATTCATAATATTATCCCCTAGCGGCTGAAAGGCAGCTTCTTTAACAGCTGCTTAAAAGGCACACTATTGTCCGTATTATAAGTTTCTGTCAAACTGGGGATACTGGCAAAAAGCATTGTCAATAGTGCACTGGAGCCACTGGGAATTTTCTTAACAACACCAGCAGCATGACGAACCACATCGACAACAGCATCATTTCGCCCTTCTTGTTCCGCATGATTGACAAGCACATTCAATGATATAGCAACATCCGTTAAGCCCAAATTCGATCCACCAATCAACTGGGCTACACCTGGCGTGGAGTTAAACCATTTGGTATCACTCGTGTTCATACCAATTCTTCTGCGGATCTCGTCTGCCAAATATTGGCTGGAAGTAGCATCGCTGAGAAATATCTTTTGCTTTCCTTGCAAATTAATATGCCAGAGCTCCAGCTGCTCCATCGCCTTGGTCAGGACTTTGGAACCACCTCTATGGCTGATCCACTCAACATATAAGCCTTTATCATGGGCTTCTTTCATATGCCCCGCGAGTATCCTTGCAGCCAAAATATCTTCCTCTGTAGCTGCACGGCCCAGGTTTTTGGTACACCGCCATCCCGCTTTAACAGCACCCTTCCCTTGTGGTACATAAAAAAGCGTATAACCTCTACTTTTTAATTTCTTCAAGGCTACTTGATCACCGCGAGCAATATGAGAGGGCAGTATGCTTGCAGCATGTTCTAATCTCGCACTATACCCATTGATACCTATTTTTAGTGGTGAGCCTTCATCACCTCTCACCTCGCCACCCGTCTTTAAAAATAAACTAGGTTCATCATTTGGCTTCCACTCCCCACGATCTCCTTCCAAGCTAACCCATTCTATATCCCATAGCGCCGCCCTGTCAGCTTCGTCAGCCTCATCCTGAGTGAAACGAATATCAACAATGCCAACATCTGTCTGAGGTGCCCTCCCATCATAAACACGATGCAGCTCATACTCGATCTCAAACCCCGCGCCCGCGATACAGCGACGGGTAGCACTGCCATTCTTGAGGAAAGAGTGCAAAGGGGCCGCACTACCTCTCAAACTATTCACAGCCGAAATAACAGTCAGTGCGTGATACCCTTCATTACTGGGTATTCGGCTTATTTTCTGAAGTCCTTCAAGCATCCCTGCTAATTTATTACTCGCAAATATTCTACGGCCGCACTCCGGTTGCGCAAATAGCTTTGCTCCAATATTACACTCAAAGTGCTCCAGTATATCTGACCTGATAGTAGGAGGGATTCTCATTGGCTAGCCCTGATCAGTTGACATATATCTCCTGTAGGCCCAGCTATAGGAGGCATCAGAACGATGATTTGGCGCTTAATCTACCAGCCGAATTAGAACCTGTACACTCGTAACAATAGGGTTATATCCAGATAACTTTCTTATATTTTCCTGACTAAATAACCATCTTTCAGAAACGCAAAGACCTGGAAAAATGATGCCAAAGCGGCCTCACTAAAGAAAAGAAAAAATGACTAAAAAAACATATTCACAAAAAAATATGAACTTTAATTGCCTCTAAACCTGAAAAAATTTCCACATTTTGACCATGCAATTAATTCTATCCACAAATATTATTCTAGCGCCACCACCTCGATACCCCCCTCGGTATAACGCCAACGCAAATTAAAGTCACACAGCTGCATTCCATAAATTCGCTGTGGGTCTGTTTTCTGATAGGCCGGCCTGGGGTCCTGGGAGAGCACCTGTTCAATTAAACGGGGGAGATCGGTACCCCAGTCATCGCGGTAAGCTTCCGCCTGACTGAGCAGCCGCTCGGGGATAGTGACGGGCATCGCTACCGGAGCCGCATCGGCAAATTCGCTTTGCGCGTCCGTCAATGCATCTGCATAGGGAATATAGGGCTTGATATCCAACACCGGGGTGCCGTCAACTAGGTCTGCCCCGGCAACTATCAGCTCGACTTTAGGGGAGGTGCGCACCTCCAATAGGCGAACCACTGAAAGGCCAATATTATTGGGGCGAAAAGGTGAACGGGTGGCCAATACCCCCAGCTTTTTATTACCACCCAAACGGGGGGGGCGCACCTTTGCGGACCACTGGCCGGCGGCCTGGTGAAACTGGAACACCACCCAAATATGACTGTGCTGTTCCAGGCCGGCAACCGCATCGGCGCTATTCAGTGGCGCCAGTAACTCTATGCTGGCGCGACTGGCATCGGCCAAAAGTGGCTGACGGGGCACCCCGAACTTTTCTCCAAAGCAGGAATGCACCCGCGCTATAGGTTCTACAACCATTTACAATCCAAACACTCTGTACAAACTATTTATTGATACCGCCGATACACAGGTATTTTATTTCCAGATAATCTTCGATTCCGTACTTGGAACCCTCGCGCCCCTGTCCGGATTCTTTAATACCACCAAAAGGGGCCATTTCATTGGAAATAATTCCCTCATTAATCCCCAGCATGCCGTATTCAAGGCCCTCGGCGACGCGCCAGATACGGCCAATATCCCGGGAATAAAAATAGGAAGCCAAGCCGAATTCCGTATCGTTGGCCATCTGAATTACTTCCTCTTCCGTGGAAAACTGATACAGCGGCGCCACCGGGCCAAAAATTTCCTCTTTAAACAGATTCATTTTATCGGTCACCCCCCCTAAAACCACCGGGGAATAAAAACAATCCCCCAAACTGCTGGGGCCTCCAGCAACCAGAGTTTGCGCGCCTTTTTGTAGTGCATCCTCCACCAGGGATTCAGTTTTCTTCACTGCTTTGGCAGTAATCATTGGTCCCATATCGATAGTGCTATCAAAACCACTGCCCATAGCAAGCTGCTCTACCGCAGCGGAAAACTTTTGCGCAAATTCATCGTAAACCCCTGCCTGGACAAAAATACGATTGGCACATACACAGGTTTGTCCGGCGTTGCGGTATTTGCAAACAATTGCCCCCTTTACCGCTTCATCAATATCCGCATCATCAAAAACAATAAATGCTGCATTGCCCCCCAGCTCCATTGAGGTTTTCTTCATGGTCTCTGCACATTGGGCCTGCAACAATTTCCCAACCGCAGTGGAACCGGTAAAAGTAAATTTTCGCACCAGGGGGTTGGATGTCATCTCTGCGCCAATTTCCGCTGCTTTTTCCCCGGCGACAATATTAAAAACACCCGGGGGAATTCCCGCTTCCTCAGCGAGAGCGGCCAGCGCCAGTGCAGATAGGGGGGTTTCCGAGGCGGGCTTGGCGATAAATGGACAACCGGCGGCAATGGCCGGGGCCATTTTGCGCGCAATCATGGCGCTGGGGAAATTCCACGGTGTTACCGAGCAAGTTACTCCCACTGACTGCTTGATCACCAGGAGGCGCTTATCGCCGGAGGGGGGGCTGATAACATCGCCGTAAACCCGCTTGGCCTCCTCCGCAAACCACTCGATATAATTAGCGCCGTAGATAATTTCAGTGCGGGCCTCAGCCAGGGGCTTGCCCTGTTCTGCGGTCAAAATGATAGCGAGGTCGTCAATATTGGCGAGAATCAGATCGTACCAGCGACTGAGAATTTTGGCCCGCTCCTTTACCGGCGTATCCCGCCAGGCGGGCCAGGCTTGATTCGCCGCTTCAATCGCGCGGTGGGTCTCATCCGCCCCCAGGTTGGCGATACTGGCTACGACCTGGCCAGTTGCCGGGTCCAACACATCGAAGGTTGCGCCAGAATCGGCGTCAATCCACTGACCATTAATATAGGATTGGCTGCGCAACAACGCAGAATTCTTCAGCTTCAACATCGTATTCTCCTTGTGGTTTCTTCCCTGGCCCCGCCGATAGCGGGATCACTGGTACGATTGAATGCCCACCGCTCCCTTTGGGTGCGGCTTTAGAATTCGGAAGCTGAAGTGATTGGCAAGCCGGCAGTATCCCTTGCCGGCTTGCGGGTAACGTCGGTTACCGCCGCTTATTTTTTCTTCTTCTTAACAAACTTCATCAGGCGGCGCTTTTTAGCCTTCTGCCGATCACTCAGCTTGTTCTTCTTGTCCGCATAGGGGTTGGCACTGGTGCGGAATTCAATTTTTACCGGGGTGCCGTGCAGATCCAGCGCCTTGCGGAAAGTCTTTTCCAGGTAGCGCACATAGTGTGCCGGGACCTGTTCGGTCTGGTTGCCGTGAATCACAATTACCGGCGGGTTTTGTCCACCGGCGTGGGCGTAGCGCAACTTGATACGGTGCCCGTGCACCAGCGGTGGTTGGTGCTCAGTGACCGCCCATTGCAGGATGCGGGTCAGGTGATTGGTGGACAACTTGTCGGTGGCACTCTGGTAGGCCCCTTCAATAGACTCGTACAGGTGGCCAACACCGGTGCCGTGCAGCGCAGAAATAAAGTGCACATCGGCAAAGTCTACAAAGCGCAGACGGCGCTCCAGCTCGGCTTTCACATAGTCGCGATGATCGACTTCCAGACCATCCCATTTGTTCAGGGCTACGACCAGTGCGCGCCCGGCCTGCACCACGCTGCCCATCAGGTGCATATCCTGGTCCACCAGACCCTCGCGGGCATCGATCACCAGCACTACGACATTAGCGTCTTCTACCGCCTGCAAGGTTTTGACGATAGAGAACTTCTCCACCGACTCCTTAATATTTTTGCGGCGGCGAATACCGGCAGTATCGATCAGGGTGTAGGGCTTCTCATCGCGTTCATAGTTGATATAAACGCTATCGCGGGTGGTGCCGGGCTGATCGTAGACAACGACCCGATCTTCGCCCAGCAGGCGGTTTACCAGAGTGGACTTACCCACGTTGGGGCGCCCCACAATGGCGATCTTAATCCCGGTCGCCTCTTCGACTTCCTCTTCAAGCGGCTGCTCGGGCAGATCTTCGATCACCCGCTGCATCAAGGTGCGAACGCCGCGCCCGTGGGTGGCGGTCGTCGGGAAAAGCTCACCAATACCCAGCTCGTAAAACGGCGCCAGAGCGATATCCGGGTTAACCCCGTCGACCTTGTTGGCCACCAGAAAGGTGGGCTTGGAGCGGGTGCGCAGGCGCTCGGCGATCATCTCGTCCGCCGGTGTCAGGCCTGCGCGGCTATCCACCAGAAACAGGACGAAGTCCGCCTCTTCGATAGCCTGCATAGATTGCTCGGCCATCGCCGCATCAATGCCCTCTTCGCCACCGGAAATACCGCCGGTGTCGACCAGTAACAGCTTGCGCCCGTCGATCTCCGCCTCGCCGTATTTGCGGTCGCGGGTGAGCCCGGCATAGTTGGCCACCAAGGCGTCACGAGTCTTGGTCAACCGATTAAAAAGTGTGGATTTGCCCACATTGGGGCGCCCGACCAGGGCAATTACTGGCAGCATACAAATTCTGGTTTTAGCCGAATAAAAAAATACAAAAGCCCGCGCGAGGCGGGCGATTTCAACTTGCCTGCCAAGCAGGCTCCATTTGTGGGCCCAAGGCCCTTAGGCGAACAGCCTGTCCACCTTAACAATGGGGTGCGGTTATCAGGAACCGGCGAGGCGCAGGGCTGACAGTTTGCCGTCATCCGACAGGACAAACATCAGGTCGCCATCCACCAGAATGGGGATACGAATCGCATCGCCATCCACCTGCTCGCGGCCAATAAATTGTCCGGTATTGGGGTCCAGCACATGCAGGTAACCCTCCAGGTCTCCGACAACGACGGCGTTCTGGAAAAAGGCCGGTCCGCTCAATTCACGGCGCAACAGCTCGTTGTTGCTCCACTCGATCTGGCCGCTGCCCACATTGTAGGCGTAGACACTGCCAGAGGCATCACTGAGGTAGACATGGCCACCGCCCACCGCCACTTCGTGGTGGGTGGAGGCATCGCGAGCCCAGAGGCCGCGACCATTCTCTTTGGACAGGGCCACAACACGGCCCTGATAACTGGCCGCAAACACCAGGTCACCGCGCACAACCGGGGCGCCGTCGATATCCACTACCCGCTCCAGCTCCGCAGAGCCCTGGGGAATCGCAACGCGCTGCTCCCAGCGCTGAATGCCGTCGCGGGCGTCCAGAGCCAGCAGTTTGCCGTTATCCAGGCCGGCAATCACCATACCGCCGCTGATAACCGGAGCTGCTGTACCGCGCAGGGTCAGCACCGGCAGGCTGGTATTGTGGCTCCACAGCTCTTCGCCGCTGCTGGCGTCGAGACCGACCAGCTTGCCATCTACGGTTTGCAGAACCACCACGCCGGCACCGATGGCCGGGGCGGAGACGACTTCACCGGAAACCTGGTAGGTCCACAGCTCTGCGCCGCTATCGAGGTCCAGGGCCACAGCGCGGCCGCGATAGTCAGAGACCACCGCCATGCCCAGGCCGGTACCCACACCACCGCTCAGCTCCACATCCAGCTCTGTTTCCCAGAGCTTGTCCCCCGAGCTGCGATCAAAGGCTGTCACTTCACCGTCACTACTGGCGGCGATCAGACGGCCATCAATCAGGCTCGGCTGCAACATTGCGTAGCGCTTTTGGTCGATGCCACCGATATCGGCAGACCAGACCTCTTGCAGGGCAACGGTAGAGTTAATATCCACCAGTTCGACGGGGTCGACAGCTTCCTTCTCGTCATTAGAGGCGCAGGCGGCAAGAGCCACCGCTAGCGCCACCGCTGCGGTGCGACCCGCAGCGCGATTCAGAAATCCCATTACTCGCCTCCCTCAGATACAGGCTCGGTTTGGTTCTGAGCGTCACTGCTCTCGGTTGCCGCCAGGCTATCCGCCTTTAGGCGCAGAAGCTGGGTGCTGCCCGCTTGCTCTGGCAGAAGCTCTGTCAGCGCTTGCTCGTACGCGGCACGCGCACCGGCATTGTCACCCTTTTGCTTCAGGATATCACCACGGGTCTCAGAATAAAGCGCCGCAAATGCGGGAGGTACAGTGCCCTCAAGCAGTTTGAGGCCTTGATCCGGCTCACCCCGGGCTGCCAAAACCGCAGCCAGACGGCGTTTGGCCAGCAGCTCCAGGCTGGCTTCAGCGGTGTTGTCCAATACCCACTGCAACTGCTGTTGAGCCGCTTCCAGGTCATTGCTTTCCGCTGAGATGGCGGCGAGGCGCAGTGCGGCTTGGCTGGCGTAGATACGCTTGCCAAAGTCATTTTTCAGCTGCTCGGCCACATTCTTGGCCGTCGTGATCTGCTTGCTGTCCGGTTGGTTGTTGTTGGCGGAGACCGCTTCAACGAAAGTCTGGTACAGGTCAGAAGCCGCTTCAGCCTTGGTGCGCTGATCCCCCTGCCACCACTGATAGCCGAAGTAACCGGCCAGGGCCAGCACCACGCCAGTCATAATTCCCTTGCCGTTTTCCGCCCACCAGCGCTTCAGCGTTTCTATTTGTTCTTGTTCGGTAAGATGCTCAGCCATTGGGTAATTTGCCTTTCCTGTAGATTACTAACTTTCCCGGCGGGGGCCTCCGCCTCCCTCAGTATTTAATTCAGCCTTGCAGCAGTGCTGCCAGCTCTTTCGGTGCCAGCGTTTGCTGCGGCTGGTCAGCGCGAAGGTACTTCACGGTTACCTGACCATTGGCCGCCTCATCTTCGCCGATAATCAGTGCGTAATCGGCACCGCTCTTATCCGCTTTTTTCATCTGGCTCTTAAAGCTTCCACCACCACAGTGCAGCTGTAGGCGCAACCAGGGCAACTCGTCGCGCAGCTGCTCGGCGGCTGTCATGGCGGCTAATTGTACATCACCCACGGCAACCAGGTAGGCATCGACCTGTTGCGACAGGGACTCCGGCAGCGCTTGCAGGGTTTCCAGCATCAATACCAGGCGCTCAACACCCAGGCCAAAACCGACGCCCGGGGTGGCCTTGCCGCCCATCTGCTCTATCAGTCCGTCGTAGCGGCCACCGGCACACACGGTGCCCTGGGCACCGAGGCTGTCGGTCACCCACTCAAATACCGTTTTTCCGTAGTAATCGAGACCGCGCACCAACTTGGAATTGATCTCATACTTCACGCCCGCCGCGTCCAATAGTGCCTTCAATTGGTTGAAGTGAGCGGCGGATTCCTCATCGAGGAAGTCCAGTAGACAGGGCGCACCGGCCAGCAGTTCCTGAGTTTGCGCATTTTTGCTGTCGAGAATGCGCAGCGGATTGCGCTCCAGGCGGCGCTGGCTGTCCTCATCCAGCTGATCGCGGCGCTCACTCAAATAAGCGACCAGAGCATCGCGATATTCCCTGCGGCTCTCGGCGTTGCCCAGAGAGTTAATTTGCAGGGTCACATGTTCGCTGATGCCCAGCTGGCGCCACAGGCGCGCAGTCATAATCAGGATTTCCGCATCAATATCCGGCCCTTCGAGACCAAACACCTCGACACCAAACTGGTGAAATTGGCGCAGGCGGCCCTTCTGCGGGCGCTCGTAGCGGAACATGGGGCCGAAATACCACAGGCGCTGCGGCTGGATCAGCAGGTTGTTCTGAATAGCCGCGCGCACGGTACCGGCTGTGCCTTCGGGGCGCAGGGTTACGCTGTCGCCGCTCTTGTCGTCGAAGGTGTACATCTCCTTTTCGACAATATCGGTAGCCTCGCCCACCGCGCGGCAAAATAACTGGGTCGCCTCCAGATAGGGCGTGCGAATTTCGGTATAGCCGTAGCGGCTGGAGAGTTCACTCAGTGTGGCTTCCACGTACTGCCAGACCGGGGACTGTTCCGGCAGCAGGTCGTTCATGCCGCGAATTGCGCGAAGCTGTTTCAACGCTGTTCCTTAATTTTTCACTCAATTAATAGGGGGTGCACAGAGGGCCGGAGCCCGCTATGCCCTGGCGATGATATCGGCTTCGCGCTCGGCCTTGGCGGCGGCCTTCTCGCGAATCAAACGCTCTAAATCATCGACCAGGTTTTCATTCTTAAATTTGCGGTCCGGCTGGCCATCCACATAAATAGCGTGGCTTGGGGTACCGCCGGTCAGGCCAATATCGGCTTCTTTCGCCTCGCCAGGGCCGTTGACGATGCATCCAATCACAGCCACATCCAGCGGTGTGGTTACATCTTCCAGGCGCGTTTCCAGCTCGTTCATGGTTTTCACCACATCGAAATTCTGGCGCGAGCAGCTGGGACAGGCGATAAAATTAATCCCTTTGTTGCGCAGGCGCAGACTCTTGAGCAGGTCCCAGCCCACCTTGATCTCTTCCACCGGGTCTGCGGCCAGGGAAACCCGCAGGGTATCACCGATACCATCGAGCAATAGAGCGCCGAGGCCGATAGCCGATTTCACCGTACCGGCGCGCAAGCCACCAGCTTCGGTAATCCCCAGGTGCAGCGGCTGCTCAATCTGCTGGGCCAGCTTGCGGTAGGCGGCGGTGGCCATAAAAATATCCGATGCCTTTACGCTGACCTTAAAGTCCTGGAAGTCCAGGCTGTCGAGTATCGATACGTGGCGCAGGGCCGACTCTACCAGGGCGTCCGGTGTGGGTTCACCGTATTTTTTTTGCAGGTCTTTTTCCAAGGAGCCCGCATTGACACCGATACGAATCGGGATATTCATATCGCGAGCTTTGTCCACCACCGCGCGAATCCGCTTCTCACGGCCGATATTGCCGGGGTTGATGCGCAGGCAGTCCACCCCCAGGTCTGCGACCCGCAGGGCGATGCGATAGTCGAAGTGAATGTCTGCGACCAACGGGACATTCACCTGTTTTTTAATTTTCCCAAACGCCTCTGCGGCATCCATGCTGGGCACAGAGACCCGCACTATATCGGCACCGGCCTGTTCCAGACGCTGGATCTGGCCGACAGTGGCCTCTACATCGCAGGTTTCGGTGTTGGTCATACTCTGCACCGAGATCGGGGCATCCCCTCCGACCGGTACATCACCCACCATGATCTGGCGCGACTTGCGGCGGACAATGGGAGATTCAAATTGCATAGGCTGACCTGGTGATATTACTGATAAAAATCGAGGGGCAGATTATAGAGAGATTGGGCGCAAACCTACAGAGTTCGCGCCCAAACGAGGCAGATCACCTCAGTCGCCGACTGTCAGGCGGCGGGTACGGCGGTCGCCAAGGGGCTGGGTGTCGATGATTTCATCGCGATAGACCACGTGAGTTGCACGGGCGTTCCCCAGCATCAGATCAAATGGCGCCGGCCCATCCAGAGTCTTGGTGCTGCCGGCGGCTTGTACCCCTGCCAGCAAAACCACACCTGCGGCATCTTTCACTTCAACCCAGGCGTCCTCATCAAAACGCAGGCGCAGAGCGCCTTGCTGGGGCTGATCCAATTGGGGCGTCTCGGTAGCTGCGGGCTCAATCTCCGCGACAGCGGTGGCGACAGTTTCAGCCACCGGCGCCTCAGTACTGACCTCTTCAGTGCTGACAGCCTCGGGGTCAACCTCAGTCGTCACACTGGCTGCCGGCGTCAATGGCTCCGAACTCAGCTGTGCCACGGTGATCTCTTGTTGCTCGACCTCGGCAACCGGGCTGCCGGCGGCTTCGCTAGCAGTGGACGCTGCGGCGACCAACTCAGCACTATCCCCGCTCAGAGGCATACCGGACATATTGACCGGGACACCATACATCCACCAGAAGACACCGCCAGCAAGCAGCAGGGGAAGCAGGGCCAGAGCTCCGTAGCCCCGTTTGCGCTCGGGCCGGAATGCTTCAGCCTTGATAACTCGACGGGATTCATTGCGCTGCACCGGCTGCGGCCGATCCCTGTCGTAGGCGGCCAAAACCGGCTCGGTAGGGATATTCAACTCGCGACAAATATTGCGGATATAGCCCCGCGTGTAGACCGCTTCCGGCTGTCGCGCATAATCGTCAGTTTCAATCCACTCGACCGTATTATCGATAATACAGAGGCGCTGCGACAATTCCGCACGGGACAGCCCTGCCGATTCCCGCGCAGCCAGCAACAGACTGCCGGCAGAAGCGCTAGAAGTTTGCGTATTGAATGCGGCCTCACCGCCATCGCCGTACTCGGGACTACTATCCGTCATTACCACTCAGCTCCTGATATTTCAGTGTCTCCGCAGAGTACGGGTACAAATTCTTCAACGCAAGCGCATAACTGCGCTCCTTGTCACGATTGCCAAACACTTTTTCAATGCGAATCCCCAGCCATAGTGACTGAGGGGTCTGACGATTCTTTTCGCTGAATTTATCCAGGTAAACCTTGGATGTTGCATAATCGCCGGCGTTATATTTCAGCTCGGCCAACTCGATTAGTGCCAGCGGCAAACTGGGGTTCAGCGCCAGAGCCCTGGAAAAGGCTCCCTCTGCCTTTTCCCCAAACCCCAGGCGCGCGGCCGTACGGCCATAGTTAACCAGGGCGAAAGAGCGGCGGTTGTAGGTGAGGTCTTCGGAGGCGTACTCAAACTGCTTGAGCGCTTCTTTATAGCGCTCTTGCTTATAGAGAAAAACACCGTAATTCGTATGCGCCATAGAAAAGCCATCGCTATAGCGCAGGGCTTTTTTGAAATGGGACTCGGCAATATCCAGCTCGCCATCCACCTGGTAAAGCAGGGCCAAGCCGTGGTGTGCCAGTGGGTTCTTTTTGCCCAGTTCCAAAGCGCGATTCAAGTGTCGACGGGACTGCTCTCGATTGTCCGAGTCCCGCAAATAGCGCAGCCCCAGTTGCACATGGGTCTCCAACGCTTTATCCAGATCAACTTCCTTGCGCTCCACTCCCCCAGAGGTTACGCAGCCTCCCAGCAGAGTACCGAGCAGCAGTACGAGCGACAGACGCTTAAATTTTGCGGACACAACACCACCTGTATCTTTATTTTTCACTTATTGGCCCAGCGAGCTTGTGCGGGCACCGGTAATACACCAATCAGTGCCGATGCCCCGGGTAAAACAAATCTGCAGACCACAATAAAATCCGGCACCGACCACTGACCTCTATCGATAGCGGTAAGTTCCTATCGGTATTTTCTACGGGAAATTTGCTCCCATTCCAGCTCGCGCCCCCAATCTCTATACTGCCGGAAAGCCCTGTCAGTTGCAGCCCTAAAACCCAATCAAATCCATTTACTAGCGACTTTTTCCGCTACCGCCGAACCCTCTAACACCAAAGTACCGCATAAATAAGCAAAAGAGGACAGCCGCCATGGAGAGCGCATCACCCCCTTTATCATCCCGATAGCAAACGGGCTTGCACGCCCTATATCGAGCCTATATGAATGACGCTGGAAGTCAGGCAAATCATCACAGGGCTATGGGGATAAGATTCAGGCAGGCTCGCGCGCGGGGTATCCGGCGCTGTGGCGAAAGTTAGTCGGTTTGACAGACTGCCACTAGAGCAGCGGCAGTATCTAGAGATAACCATTTCACCGGCTCTGAATACCGATGAAATGGTTGAGGAGATTATCGAAAGACCTTACAGCTCGTTGCCATCCTGGTCTCTCGCATCCAGCTGCATGCCGTCGGGGCCGCCATCGCGGGGTGGGATCAGGGACTGGACTGCATTTGAGTTCGCATTGGCCGCATCCGGGTCCGTGAGTGATTCGAGAAATGCGGCCAGCTGTTCCACTTCATCGTCATCGATAGGAAGCGCTGCATCGCCATCGAGTTCCAGTATTGCCTCGGTCAACTCCAAACCGTTGGGCGCAACTTTCGCCGCGCAATCGTCCACCTCGGCAAACTGATCCAGATCGCACATCTCACTATTGGCAAAGTATTTGGACACCGAATCCGCTTGACCGGCGTAGTGTTCGATATTTCTCTCTAAAGTACCAAATTGTCCGGCGTGCCCCCAGGGACCAGTAATCCCCACATTGAGCAGCGTCGGCACGCGGAAGCCGCCAAGAACAGCTCCACCCCAATCGGCGCCATCGTCCTCTTTACCCTTGCCAATTTGTGGGTAGTTAACAACCCTCAGCCCCTGATTGGTAAAGAAAGCGCCCGTGTGGCAAGCGGTGCAGCCAGAGCCCGGAGTAAGATAGGTAATTGCGCCGCGCTTTGCATCGCTACCGATTGCGCTGAGGTCGCCATCGACATAGTCAAAGAAGGGGTTATCGATAAAGATATACACCGCCTCATAGGCCGCAATCGCCTGTGCGATTCTACTGAAGTCGATGCTGGAGTCGCCATAAGCGTCAGTAAATAAGGGCCCCCAGAATTCCTGATTGAGTTTTGCAACAAGATAATCCTCGCGGTAATCGGTCACGTCACCATCGCTAGTATCATCGTAGCCAAACTCGGTGATATCCCCCATCTCAGCAGAGTCAGTCACCGGAAAGTGTGCCTGGGCCATCATCAGCGCCAGGGTGCCGGTTCCTACCGCCGCCTCAGTATTGTTGGTTACATCCCTGGAGTCCGTTTTGAGACCACCATCCTCGGTAAACAGAACCCGGTTATCCCAGAACAACCCGTTGTCCCAGAGCGCCATATTACAGATAGGCTGAGCATTGCGCGCTACCAACGGCACCTCGTTCTCACCATCGGAGCGACCGGGGCCCAGCAAATCGGGATCGATGGCATTTACACCGACAGACATGGAGAGGTCATCGCCGGCGCAACCTATTGTCGGGTGGTGGCAGGAAGAACAGGATGTGTCGCCGTTGGCACTGAGGCTCTTGCTGTGGAACAGGCGCATGCCCAGCTCAACCATTGCCGGGTCCTGCTCGCTCCTAACGCGGGCAACGAAAGCGCGCATATCTTCGAGCTGCTCAGCCATGCCCACTTCATCCAGCACTGCCTGCAAGCAACTATCGAGACTGTCGTCGGCAACATCTCCCGCTGAACGGGCATTTTGACACTCGTCAAAATCAACAATTCGCTTGTCCGTCGCTACCGCATCAGTACCGTTGCGGAGACCATCATTGCTGTTATTAACCAGGGTTTTTGCGGTAACACTGTCCGCGTCACTATCACTGCCCCCAACACCGACCCAATAGCTATATTCGGTATTTACTGAGAGGCCTTCATCCACATAATAGTTATCTGTAATTTCCGCGACCAATTCACCATCGCGATAAATACGATACGTCTCTTCGGAGTCCTCCCAGGAGAGCCCTATACTGGTGCCCGAAAAGGGGTTTGCGATCAGCTCATCAACGACAATACCCGCCACATCCGAGTCACCATCATCTGAATCATCATCTGAATCATCATCTGAGTCATCATCTGAATCATCATCTGAATCACCATCTGAGCCGGAACCACCACCGCTTTCAGTGGTCGTCGATGAGTCGTCATCGCTATCGGAGGAGCCACCGCCCCCACAGCCCGCCATAAAAAGAAATAAAGCGATAACCAGCAGCTTGATCAGTCTGCCCGGCGATAGCATTAATTGGTTTTTTTCAACGTTCATAATTACTGAACTGTCCCATCAGTGATTTTTCTTATCCCCAACCCAGGGCAAATAATAAAGTAATGATTACCCCATTTATAAACCCGGGCGCACTCACAGTTTTTTCTATTATTACCCCTGAACCTCAGCCCGCTACAACAACTCCAGATCAAATAAAAAATGACTGGATAGTACGGCGCTTTGATTAACAGCGGGGAATTGCAAGCGCGACTACTTTAGCGCTCTCGGGTCACAATATCTGTTGAAAGTGTCGCACAAGCGGATATCCACTGCACTTATAGGTGAAATCTTGCAGGCAAAATGCAGGCTTAAAGCACAAACTGGTTTTAACTGGACGGTACACATATATCCAACACTCCCTTCCCGGGTAAATTTCCCTCGATGGCTAGAACGTTAGATAAAGTAATTTCGTTGACACTAAAAAGGGGGCAGGAGTCGAATTTGCAGGGTTGTCAGCAAATCTGACAACCCCTTCAACTATTCAATGACGACTAGTTAACAATACGAACGGGGCGCTCTGCATTGCGGTAGCGCTCGGAGCGGCGGGTGCGGTCGTTAACGCTGCCGGCCAATTGGCCACAGGCCGCATCAATATCATCGCCACGGGTGGTGCGCACGGTTACGGTATAACCCTTATCGAGCAAAATTTGCTGGAAGCGGCGCAGTGCATTATTGCTCACTCGTTGATAGTCAGATAACTCAAACGGGTTAAAGGGAATCAGGTTAATTTTCACCGGGATATCTTTCAGCAGCTCAGCCAGTTGCTCGGCGTGCTCCGGGCGATCATTAACCTCGCGCATCAGCGTGTATTCAATAGTCATTTTACGGTGCGTATCCGGCATGCGCTCAATATAGCGCTTGGCAGAATCCAGCAGCACCGCAATAGGGTATTTTTTATTGATCGGCACCAACTCGTTGCGCAATTCATCGTTGGGCGCGTGCAGGGAAATCGCCAGGCTGACATCGGTCACATCGGCGAGGCGGTCCAGTGCCGGTACTACACCGGAAGTCGATAAAGTGACACGGCGCTTGGAAATACCGTAGGCGTTGTCTTCCATCATCAGGTTCATGGAATCGACCACATTGTCGAAATTGAGCAATGGCTCACCCATGCCCATCATCACCACGTTGGTAACCTTGCGCGGGCCTTTCGGGTCCAATTGGCCGAAAGATTTACAGGCAATCCACACCTGTCCAATAATTTCTGCCGCAGTTAAATCGCGGTTAAAACCCTGCTTGCCGGTTGCACAGAAACTGCAATCCAGGGAACAGCCCACCTGGGAGGAGACACACAGGGTGCCGCGATCGCCATCGGGGATATACACCGTCTCGATAGCGTTGCCACCGGAGACTTTAATAAGCCATTTGCGTGTGCCGTCGGCGGAATCCCACTGATTCAAAACTTCCGGGGCACGGACTTCGGCCACTTCCGCCAGTTTTTGGCGCAGGGCCTTGCTGACATTGGTCATCTCAGCGAAATCATCGACCCCGTTTTGGTGAATCCACTTTAAAACCTGAACAGCGCGAAAGCGCTTCTCGCCCAATGATTCAAAAAAGGCGGCCAGCTTTTCTACCGAAAGGCCGAGCAGGTTGGTTTTTTCTGTGGTCATTCATTTCACCTCGGGGGAAGAGTTGCACCGGTCCGGACAGACCGGTGCGATTTGAGTCGCGAATTAAGCGCGCGCGCAGATTTCGTCGTCAGCGAAGAAGTAGCTTACTTCGCGGGCAGCGGACTCTGCGGAGTCGGAACCGTGTACAGCGTTGGCGTCGATGCTGTCAGCGAAGTCAGCACGGATGGTGCCAGCAGCCGCTTCTTTCGGGTTGGTAGCACCCATCAGGTCGCGGTTTGCCAGGATAGCGTTCTCGCCTTCCAGAACCTGTACTACAACCGGACCGGAAGTCATGAAGTCAACCAGGTCTTTGAAGAAAGGACGCTCTTTGTGCTCAGCGTAGAAACCTTCAGCTTTTTCGCGGGACAGTTGAACCATCTTCATGGCAACAATGCTCAGGCCAGCTTTCTCAAAACGGCTCTCGATTTCACCGATTACATTCTTGGCTACTGCGTCCGGTTTGATGATAGAAAGGGTACGCTCCAGGGCCATGGTTATCTCCAAATTGATTTTTTGTAACTTAACTTAGGAACCTCTAAACAACTCTTTAAGTCCCGCAGGGCGGGCCTTAAAGGCTCGCAGAGGTGTTGCGGGATTGTTGCGGAGTTGTTCAGAGGCTCCCTACATAAAGAAAGAGCAACCTACTCAGTTGCTCTTCCCTGATATTCCTTTCATACCCACCGGGGGTACTCAATTTTTGATCACCGCATTTCGCGGCCGGCGGATTATACGGGGTATTGATCGACTTTTGTACTCTCTTGCCAATACTGCCCCCGAGACCCGCTACTCCTGCTCTTCGATCCAGGCGGCCTGGATCGCTTCGAGGATTTTCTCGCCACAGCGATCGGGGGCGTCATCGAATCCGGGCAGTGCCATCACCCAGTTGCGCAGATCGACGAAGTTGACCGTCAGCGGGTCCACATCCTCGTGAGCTTCGCTCAACTCTATGGCAATATCGTGAATATCAGTCCACTTCATGATTCGGCTTCCTCAGCGTGCAGATCAGTGCTTTTCCGACACCTGATTGATGGTGTACTTGGGAATCTCGACCACCAGGTCTTCATCCTCGACAATCGCCTGGCAGGACAGGCGGGACTCGGGCTCCAGGCCCCAGGCTTTATCCAGCAGATCCTCTTCAAGCTCGTCCGGCTCTTCCAGGGAGTCGAAACCCTCGCGCACAATGACGTGGCAGGTGGTGCAGGCACAGGCCTTTTCACAGGCGTGCTCTATCTCGATATCGTTGGCCAGGGCCGCATCGATCACGCTGACACCGCTCTCTGCTTCCACCACTTTGCCCTCGGGGCACATTTCCGGATGGGGTAAAAATACTATCTTCGGCATGGGGTACTGAACCTCTGTGGTCTCAATCCGACGGGGAGAAAGTAACGACTCCCCGGCCGCCGGCAGCGCAGAGTCTGCGCCTGGTCATGGTTATTTATCAAATTCGTCCAAGCTGTGCCCCTGCATAGCGCGCTTGATGGAGGCATCCATACGCTTGGCAGCAAAGGGCTCAGACAACTTATTTAAGGCTTCGATACGTCGACGAATTTCCTCTGCATCACCGCCGTTATGGGCCAGGCGCAAAGCTTCCATCGCGTGCTCAAGCTCATTCAACTCACCTTCATCCAGCAGCTGGGCGCCGTTCTCACGCAGAGCCACCAGCATACTTTCCAGGGTTCTCTCCGCCTCTACCTGGGCCTCGCGCAAAGCGCGCAGGGCGATATCCTCGGCAGCGTGGGTATAGGATTCCTGCAACATGCGTGCAATATCCTTGTCCTCCAGGCCGTAGGAGGGTTTAACCGTAATATCGGCGCTGACACCACTGCTCTTTTCCATCGCGGTCACCGACAGCAGGCCATCGGCATCTACCTGGAAGGTCACGCGAATATGGGCGGCACCGGCCACCATCGGCGGTATACCGCGCAATTCAAAGCGCGCCAGTGAGCGGCAGTCACTCACCAGTTCCCGCTCGCCCTGCACGACATGGATCGCCATGGCAGTCTGGCCATCTTTAAACGTAGTGAACTCCTGGGCTTTGGACACGGGAATGGTGGTGTTGCGATCGATCAGTTTTTCCGCGAGGCCACCCATGGTTTCAATCCCGAGGGACAGGGGAATAACATCCAACAGCAACAACTCTTCGCTGGACTTATTGCCCACCAGCACATCGGCCTGAATCGCCGCACCGATTGCCACTACTTGGTCGGGGTCAATTTCCGCATGGGGGGGACGGCCAAAATAACCCTCAACGCGCTCGCGCACGCGCAGAGTACGGGTGGAGCCGCCCACCAACACCACTTCCTGCACCTCATCGGCACCGATAGCGGCATCGCGCAGGGCGCGCTTACAGGCGCGTAGGGTTTTATCGATCAGGGGGTCCAGCAGTGAAGCCATGGTGTCGCGATCGAGCACACCGGACCAGTCGCCGTATTGCACTTCCACCTGCTCGGCACTGGACAGGGATTCTTTCGCAGCACAGGCGCGGTCTAACAGAACTCGCTGGGTCGCGGCGTCGAGATCGGTACCCAATCCCACTTGCTCGGCGATCCAGGAGGCGATAGTACGATCGAAATCGTCGCCACCGAGAGCGGTATCACCGCCGGTAGACATGACTTCAAACACACCCCGGGACAGACGCAGAATAGAGATATCGAAAGTGCCGCCACCGAGGTCATAGACCGCGATCACACCCTCTTCGCCTTTATCCAGGCCGTAGGCAACAGCCGCCGCAGTGGGCTCATTGAGCAGGCGCAGGACTTTCAGGCCCGCCAGCTGAGCGGCATCTTTGGTGGCTTGGCGCTGGGCATCATCGAAGTAGGCCGGCACGGTGATTACGGCACCATCCAGCTCACCACCCGCTTTGCCGTAGAGCGCCTCGCGGCCGCGCGCGGCCAGCTTTTTCAGGATTTCCGCCGATACCTGTACCGGGTTTACCGCTCCGGCTGCTGTTTCAATCGACGGCATACCGCCACTGCTTTCCGCCAGGCGATAGGGCAACTGCTCGCCAAAACTCTTGATATCCGCAACACCGCGCCCCATCAGGCGCTTGATAGAAATCATGGTATTGTAGGGATCTTCGGCGGCGCGGGCGCGGGCTTCGGCACCCACAGTAATCGCCTCGACCCCGTAGTGCACCGCTGAGGGCAGGATCACTTCCCCGCGCTCATCGGCAATGGCCTCTGCCGATCCACTGCGCACAGTTGCCACCAGGGAGTTAGTGGTCCCCAAGTCGATACCCACCGCATGTTTGCGCTGGTGGGGAGCTGGGCTCTGGCCCGGTTCAGAAATCTGCAGTAATGCCATTCGTTATCTCTTCTTTAGTCGGGGCGCGATAGCAGCTAGTCGTTGAAAAGGTCTTCTTCCAGCTCGTCAATTTGCTTGTCGAGCTTGGCCAGAAACTGGAGCTTGCGCAGGGCGTCCTCTGCCGCACCCAGATCACCCTCGCCGTAGGCCTCGGTAAAGCGCTGCTCTGCACTGGCAATCAGCGCCCGTGTCTCGGCATTGAGTTCATCCAGCGCAGCCTCTGGGTCGGGCTGCTCCCGCACTTCTTCCAGGCGCTCGCGCAACAGCATCTGCTGCATCAGGAATTCGGTATCTTTGCTGGTCTGCTCGGGTGGCACATCTACCCCCGCCAGCTTGAGCAAATAGGCGGCGCGCTGTACCGGGTCGCGCAAAACCGTGTGCGCTTCATTGATCTGCGCAGCCATTTTGATAGCCAGTAATTGCTCGCCCTCGGAGTGGGACGCGTATTTATCCGGGTGGAATTCCCGCTGCAACTCCCGGTAGCGGGTTGCCAGGGCACTGCGATCGACTGCAAATGCGGGTTGCAGACCAAAAACTTCGAAGTGGTTTAGGTTGGTTGCCATCTGAATTTACCTACTGGGACACAGCTGCGACGGGGGCGTTGCCGCTGAGCGCCGCTGGGCCCTTACAGCGAGGGGTACTGCCCGAGGAGCCAATAAAAAGGCCGGTATGCGCAGCGCACCCGGCCTTGTGGGGCGAGAGCCAATCAGACGTGAAAGCTCTCGCCGCAGCCACACTCATTTTTTACGTTGGGATTTGAGAAGGTAAAGCCCTCGTTTAGACCTTCCTTGACAAAGTCCAGCTGGGTGCCGTCGAGGTAAACCAGACTCTTGGGGTCCACCACCAACTTAACGCCGTTTTGCTCAAATACCGTATCTTCGGCTTCGAACGAATCGACAAACTCCAGCACGTAGGCGAGACCGGAACAGCCGGCGGTTTTGACACCGACACGAATGCCGATTCCCTTGCCTCGCTTGGCCAATTGACCTTGAATGTGGGCCTCAGCGGCCTCGCTCATGCTAATAGCCAAAACAACACCTTCGCTATGTTTGGGCGGGAAGTTTAACCCGCCGCAGATTCCTTGGCCTCTACAGCGTCAGCGGACTCACCGCGCTTTTCGCGGATATCGCGCACTGCGGCTTTAATCGCATCTTCGGCGAGCACCGAGCAGTGGATTTTTACCGGCGGCAGCGCCAGCTCCTCTGCGATAGCGGTGTTCTTGATTTGCTCCGCCTCGTCGATGGTCTTGCCTTTTACCCACTCGGTCAGGAGGGAGCTGGAGGCAATGGCAGAGCCACAGCCGTAGGTTTTGAACTTGGCGTCTTCGATAACACCTTCGTTACTGACCTGAATCTGCAGGCGCATCACGTCACCACAGGCGGGTGCACCCACCATGCCGGTGCCAACATTGTCCGCCTTGTCGTCCATACGTCCGACATTTCGGGGGTGTTCGTAGTGGTCAATTACTTTATCGCTATAGGCCATGACTTTTCTCCTAACTCTTGCGCGCGCTTAGTGAGCGGCCCATTCAATCTTGTTCAGGTCTACGCCGTCTTTGTACATATCCCAAAGCGGTGACAGTTCACGCAGTTTTTCCACGGCTTTGCGCACTTCTGCTGCGGCGGTATCTACATCGCTCTCGCTGGTAAAGCGACCGAAGCTAAAGCGCAGTGAGCTGTGTGCCAGCTCGTCGTTAACCCCCAGGGCGCGCAGCACGTAGCTGGGCTCCAGGCTCGCAGAGGTACAGGCGGAACCGGAGGAAATCGCCAGATCGCGCAGGGACATGATCAGGCTCTCGCCTTCGACAAAGGCAAAGCTCACGTTCAGGTTGCCCGGAATTCGCTTCTCGGCGGAACCGTTGATATGGACTTCTTCCATATCTTTGATCTGGCCCCAGAAACGGTCGCGCAGTGAGCGCAGGCGCTCGGCTTCCTGAGCCATTTCCTCTTTGGCGATACCGAAGGCTTCGCCCATACCGACGATCTGGTGAGTCGGCAGGGTGCCGGAGCGCATGCCGCGCTCGTGGCCGCCACCGTGCATCTGGGCTTCCAGGCGCACGCGGGGCTTGCGGCGCACGTAGAGGGCACCGATACCTTTGGGGCCGTAAATCTTGTGGCCGGAGAAGGACATCAGGTCGACTTTCATCTCCTGAAGATCGATCGGCAACTTGCCGGCGCTCTGAGCCGCGTCTACGTGGAAAATTACTTTGCGCGAGCGACACAGCTCGCCGATCGCAGCGATATCGTTGATCACCCCGATTTCGTTGTTCACATGCATCAGGCTCACCAGGATGGTGTCCTCGCGCATGGCTTCCTCAACCTGCTCCGGGTAGACGATGCCGTCTTCGCGGGGGTTCAGGTAGGTCACCTCAAAGCCCTCGCGCTCCAGCTGGCGGCAGGTATCCAAAACCGCTTTGTGCTCAATTTTGGAGGTAATGATGTGCTTGCCGCGACCCTGATAGAAATGGGCCGCGCCCTTGATTCCCAGGTTGTCGGACTCGGTGGCACCGCTGGTCCAGACAATTTCGCGCGGATCGGCGTTGATCAATTCCGCCACTTGGCGACGGGCATTTTCCACCGCTTCTTCCGCTTTCCAGCCAAACAGGTGGGAGCGGGAAGCCGGGTTACCGAAATTGCCTTCCATCGTCAGCTGCTCTGCCATTTTTTTAGCGACGCGGGGGTCAACCGGACAGGTAGCCGAATAGTCCAGATAGATGGGAAGCTTCATAGTCATACCGTTTCCGCTTAATAAATCTCTAATATCTGTCTGCTGGCCCGCTTTCCCGGGCCCCAATCACAGGCCGCCGAGTACGGCGACCCTCTCTTCCGGCGCCTCGCGCATATCTTGTCGGCGCGCAACTTCCTGCACCTCAGCCCGGGAAACCAGATTGGCCAGGCTGATACTGCTGAGGAAGCTATGAATCTGATCGCTCAAATCTGACCAGAGGTAGTGGGTCAGACACTGTTCGCCGTTGGCGCAATCCGCATTGCCGCCGCAGCTGGTGGCGTCTACAGATTCATTGACCGCATCAATGATCTGCGCCACATAAATTTCTTCACCGTCCCGCGCCAGGCGGTAACCGCCGCCGGGGCCGCGCACACTGGAAACCAGTCCAGATTGTCGCAGCCGGGAGAACAACTGTTCCAGATAGGACAGCGATATACCCTGGCGTTTGGATATGTCCGCCAGGCTGATCGGTCCACGATCAGCATGTAACGCCAAGTCCAGCATGGCAGTCACCGCATAGCGACCTTTGGTTGTCAAACGCATATCAGCTCCCAACTGATGTACAGCCCTTTTCCGATCGGGGCGCGAGTATGGAATAACCCACTACTGTAGTCAAGTATATAACCTAGCGGGGTAGTCGGGTACTCAGCTAGTCGGGACGCCCTTTACCACCAGAGCGGTGAATATAGTTCTGGATCGAGGTCAACATACCGCGCAGGATACCCAGCTCCATATCGTCTGGGCGCACGCGACTGTACAGGCGACGCAAGCGGGTCATAGTCTGGCGGGGGTTGTCCGGGTCGATAAAGCCCAGCTCGCCCAGTGCCTGCTGCAAGTGGTCAAAGTACAGCTCCATATCGCCGGCCTTGGCCGGTGGTCGGTCCCAGTCGGTGTAATTCACCGGCTCGCCTTTTTCCGCTTCCAGCGCCGCCATACGCACTTCGTAGGCGAGCACCTGCACCGCCGTAGCCAGGTTCAGGGAGCTGTACTCCGGGTTGGCCGGGATATGTACGTGGTAGTTGCAGGCCTGCAACTCCTCATTGGTAAGACCTCGGTCCTCGCGGCCAAATACCAGCGCGACCGGGTGCGATACCGCTTCGGCCACTGCGCGCTCACCGCACTGGCGCGGGGTCAGCAGGGGCCAGGGGATACGGCGCTCGCGGGCGCTGGTGGCCACGACAAGACCGCAGTCGGCTACCGCCTCTTCCAGGGTATCCACCACAACGGCGCTGTCGAGCAGCTCCGCCGCCCCCGCTGCACGCCAAACGGCGTTGGCTGCGGGAAACTCTCGGGGCGCGACCAGATACAGCTGACTCAGGCCCATATTCTTGAGCGCGCGCGCCGCACCACCAATGTTTCCGGGGTGTGCGCTGTTAACCAAAACCACGCGCACATTGTCGAGCGCGGCGAGGGGAGTCGTGTCTAAAGGGGACTTGGCCATACTGAAAGTTATAATTCGGTGTCATGGGGGCGCGCGAGTGTAGCAAAAACCAATCGGAATCCCTACAATCGCGTCCGTCGCAGTTAACCTGCGGTCTGCTTTTTAACCCCTTTAACCACTTAGTGCGGAATAGTTATGGAACCCATGCTAAATATTGCCCTGCGCGCGGCGCGCAAGGCCGGAGAATTGATCGAACGGGCCTGGGAGCGCGGCGACCTGATGAAATTTGAAGAAAAGGCGCGCAACGATTTCGTTACCGAAGTGGATAAGGCCAGCGAACAGGAGATTATCTATCACCTGCGCAAGGCCTACCCCAAGCACAGCATCCGCGCTGAAGAGAGCGGCCTGCAAGAGGGCGCCGAGCCCGATTACGAGTGGATTATCGACCCCCTCGACGGCACCACCAACTTTATCCACGGTGTGCCCCAGTTCGCCGTGTCTATCGCCTGTCGCTATCGCGGCCGCATCGAGCACGCAGTTGTGCTGGACCCGATTAAACGCGAAGAATTTACTGCGAGCCGCGGCCGCGGAGCCGCTCTGAACGGCCGCCGCATCCGCGTTTCCCCCCGCCAGGGTATGCGCGGCGCCCTGATCGGTACCGGCATTCCCTTCAACGGCCTGCCGCTGGATAACATCGATGCCTACCTGGCCGCCCTGAAAGATATCGCCGGGCAAACTGCGGGAATCCGTCGCCCCGGCGCTGCGGCACTGGATCTGGCCTACGTGGCTGCCGGTCGCTTCGACGGCTTCTGGGAAATGTACCTGAACACCTGGGATATCGCTGCGGGCTCACTGCTGGTTAAAGAAGCCGGCGGCCTGATCAGCGACTTCCGCGGCGGTGAAGACTACCTGGACTCCGGCCACCTGGTCTGCGCCACCCCCAAAGTATTTAAGCCCCTGGTGCAAATCGTGGGCAAACATATGGGTCACATTCGCTAAGACCTGAGCGGCACCCCGGCAATTCACTCCGGGGTGCTCTTGGCAAGCCCCACTCAACGCCCCGTCAGGCACTCCACTAAAACCCGCGCAAGTTGAGGCAGGTCAAACCTATCCGGCAAGGCGGTTTTCACCCCCGCAGCCCCCTCCTCGCCAATAACCACTAAATGGATTTCCCCTGCCACTCGATCCTGCTGGAGGATCTTCACCAGGTCTCCCACCGACATCCCCGGCAGCGCAGTGTGAAACAGCACCATATCCGGCATCTGGGTGCGCACCATAAATATGGCTTCGACAACATCCGCAGCCACAGAAAGCTGCACCTGCGGCGATCCCTGCAACAGCTTCTCCACCCGAGCCACCTCTTCCGGGCGGCTATCCACTAACAACAAATGGCAGTCCGGTAACTTTGACGGCGTATCTGCGGCACCCGCAAAAGACAGGTAGGACTCCGCCGTATCAATCATGGGGAACTCCACCCAAAATACCGAGCCCTGCCCCTCCTGACTGTCAAAATCGATCCGCCCACCCATCGCTTCCGCCAGGCGCTTGGCAATGGCGAGGCCAACACCGGTGCCCTCGATATAGCCCTTCTCCTCCCCCAGGCGATTAAAAGGCTCAAAGACCTCCTTGCGCTTCTCCGGCGCAATCCCCTTGCCGGTATCCAAAATATTCAGTCTCAACCAACCATCGGCCTGGGGGGTAAAATTCATAATGACGCGGCCATTTTCGCGGTTGTATTTCACCGCATTGCCCGCCAGGTTCAACACGACCTGCTTATAGCGCACCGGATCGGCACAAATATAGGCGGACTCCCAACCGAGGGGCTCAAAAACCAAACTGATGCGGCGAGTTTCCGCCAGGGGCTCCAGCAGGCGCTTACACTCGGCAACCAGTTCGGCTGGCCGAATTAGCTCCATCGACGGGCCCAAACGCCGGCTGTCGATACGGGCCAACTCCAGTACATCGCCAACCAGGTGCAGTAAGTGCTGCCCGGCGCGTCGAATCTCTGCCAGGCGCTGACGCTGACCCGTATCGAGACTCTGATCCAGCTCGACAATTTGGCTGTACCCCAGGATTGCATTGAGCGGTGTACGCAATTCGTGACTCAAACTGAACAGCAAGTCGGCCCGATGTGCATTCTCCTCTCGCTGTAGCTCCAGCTCCCGCTCCATTTGCGCAAGCCTCTCGCGGCTGCGACTCACATCCTGCAAGACCCCCAGCACTCGTACGGGCTGACCGCGACTATCCAATTGGGCTTTACCGCGACAGCGAACCCAGACCACACTGCTGTCCGAACGCCAGATGCGAAACTCCACATCCAGGGGCATCCCCTCGCGCACGTGGTCGCGCATGGCCTGCTCAACCCGGGGAAAGTCCTCCACTAAAATACGGGCCTTCCACTGCTCCGCCGCCGAGATGCCAATACTGCGGATCGGGCTCACTTCGTAACCGAGAATGCCCCAGCAGGCATCGTCCAATACCATCTCATCCGCGCGCAAATCCCATTCCCACAAACCATCCCCGACCCCGGACAGTGTTTGCAGAGGGCGCTCACCAGGCAGGTGGGATAAGTAGCGCTGGGCCACAATTTCACTGAAGTCAGTACAGCCGCCTAGCGCGACAACGCCGCCGTTATCTGCGGGGAATACACGCCCCCACAGTCGCAACCAGCGCAACTGGCCGACACTATCGTAAGCTCGGAAAATGGTTTCGAAATGCCCGCCTTTTTTTTCGAGGCGGTGCCGCACAGTGACAATTCGATCGCGCTCATCGGAGTGTACCGAGCGCAGCTCATCGCCAGTCCACAGGGCGCTTAAAGCCTGTTCAGCCGTTTCCGCAAACAAAAACCAGACTTCCCCCTGGGCTCGCTGAACACCGCTATCCGGGTGCCACTCCCACAAACCGCAATCTGCCCCCGACAGCAATCCCTGCAAATAATCCGCGTGGCGAGCCAGGCCCGGCGCCTCTAGAGAAGGGAGCTCGTCTTTGGTGGCCAGCTGGAAAACTGCACTGGATAGATCGGGAATTAGTAACTCAGACACACAGGGCTCATCTTTGGACTTTGCGTATTATTTACCTGGCTCATGCATCCTTGTCATGAAAGAGAGCCTCGCCCCCACAGCTCCCAAACCCAGGAGTACCACAGGAGACCCTAAACTAAAGCATTATGAGCGTTGCGCAAAGTGCGGGCAAAAAAAGACCCCGCAAGGCGGGGCCGTAATCAGCGATGATGAGAGAAAACGGGAAGTCACTCAGTGTTAATGATTTGCCATAACCCCAAGCACCCCCCCGAAATGCAGGGCCTTTGCCCCACACATATACTAATGCAACCGCTATGCCAACTTTTGCAGTGGCATTTTCTATTGCCTTTCCCTTTATATCTAAGAATTTTGATAAAAGTACGAACCATAGCGAACCGCAATATCGATCGGATGCACCAAAACGATGCATCCACACTGGATACTGCTGTACTGAGAGGAAACTGGAACTGGGGCTGACTTAAAAAGAGGTGCCCGCGCCAACTATTTTGGCTAAACCCTAGGGCCCATTAACTTGCGGCAAATTTGCGCATGGAAAAGGCCACGCGCTCATCGACATCTTTCTGAAACATCTCTTCGTCGAAGCGCTCGATAAACCCCAGCCGCTTGCGCAACCCGACGCCATTGGCAATCTGAATTGCCAGCCCCGGGCGCGCGTTGGCCTCCAGCAAAAGGGGGCCGCGCTCGCGATCCAGAACAATATCGCAGCCCAGATAACCCAGTCCGGTCATCTCATAGCAACTGGCCGCCAGGCGCACCAGTTCATACCACCCGGGAACCTTTAACGCATCAAAGGGCACCTCGGTATCCGGGTGCCGATCGACTCTGAGACCGCGCATTACCGCGTGGCAGCTCTTGCCCGTGGCCAGATCAATGCCCACCCCCACAGCGCCCTGGTGCAAGTTGGCCTTGCCGTCTGAGGCGTGAGTGGAGCAGCGCAACATCGCCATTACCGGATAACCGCGAAATACGATAACCCGCACATCCGGCACCCCTTCAACGGAGTAGCGATCGAAGACCGGATCAAAGTCTACCAGCGCCTCAACCATAACCCGGTCCGGTTTGCCGCCGAGACTGTAGAGGCCGCTGTGAATATTGTTCACGTGGCGCAAAATATCCAGCGCATCAATTTCAGCCCCGGATATTTTTTTATACTTATCCCCGTTGCGGCCGGCAATCACCAGGATACCCTTGCCACCGGAGCCCCGCGCCGGCTTGATCACGAACTGCCACAGGGGTTCAATCACTTCCATAACGCGCCTGCGGCTCGCCGGGCTCTCAAAGGCCTCGATCAATTCGGGCACGGGAATAGCCGCTTTTTTGGCCGCGCGCTTGGTGTTGAGCTTGTCATCGACGATGGGGAATTTTTTGCGGTCGTTGTAGCGCGCAATATAGTCGATATTGCGCGCATTCATTCCCAGCACCCCCATACGGCGCAGGGTTAGCGGCGAAACAATGCCGCCGCGCACTTTATTAAAAATATGTTTAAGCGAAAATTGCAGCATGGTGTCCCCTAGCGAACCAGGGGGCGGAAGCGCATCAGCTCACTGAGCCGATAGCCGGTGTAGTTGCCCACCACCAAAATAAAGGCCAGTAACACCAACAGTAACTCGGGGAAATTAAACGTCCAGTGCTCGATATAGTGGTTGGTCATCACCCACCAAGCCAGTATCGCCACCAGTAAACTGCCCCCGGACTGGACAATCACCTCATAGGGGCCATCCTCCTCCCACACGATCGACATGCGCTCGATCGTCCAGGCGAGGATAATCATCGGGAAGAAGGTTACCGTGAGCGCCTGCTCAATACCCAGCTTATAGCTGACCACACTGATTGCCCCCATCAGTAGCACCACCGTCACCACAACGGCGGCAATCCTCGACACCAAGAGCAAATTGAGCCGGCTGAGATAAAACCTCACCCAGAGGCCCAGCGTTAAAATCAGAGTAAAAATAGCCAGGCCGGTAATCAGCTGGGTCTCGATAAAGGCGATCGCCAACAGTACCGGCATAAAGGTACCGGAAGTGCGCAGGCCCACAAAAACCCGCAACAATACCACCACCAAGGCTCCCACCGGCACCAGCAAAATCAGCTTAAAAATACTTTGCTGTTCGATCGGCAAACTGTAAATCGAGAAATCCACCAGCGCATCTTTCTCGTCTTTAGGGCTGCGTATGGAGACGTCGCGGGCGGGGACATCATTGGCAATCACCGAAAAAGTCACCTGGGAATTGCGTCCGCCCTCAAGGTCCAGCAAGCTCTTGCCGCCGCGCTGCCAGATAAAGAAGTTTTCCGGCACGCCGGGCTGACCACTATTGGGCTCGAAAACGATCCAGTGCTTGCCGTCGTACACCTCGAGCAGGTCTTCCGGTGACAGGCGGCGGCGATCGTCCTCCAGATAGAGCCCGCGAATACGGTGCGCGGGAATATCCGCCATCGCCAACACAAGCAAAGCGACATCGACGAAAGAGCGATCGGCGTAATAGCGGAAAACCAAGTTGCGATCCTGGTTTTCCTCATCATTCAATTCGAACAGCAGCTGGGTCGTCAGGGATTCGACATCGGACGAGCGCTCGCGGGCCTGCTCCACCAGGGAGTAAATCGCCAGGCGCACCGCCTCCTGCTCCCGCGCACCGAGAAACGGCTTCTGTATCTCGGTGCTCAGGTCCAAGGGCTGCGCCAACGCAGCACCGCGTCTCTGGTAAACGTCCAGTTGATAAAAGAGAGATTGGGGGCCCTGAGCCGCGCGCCGCGACCAAATTGCCCGGTATGTATCGTCCTCACGGGCGATATAGAAACCAAATCCGGAGGAGCTGAAGGTCTCCCCCAGTATTTCCATATTGCGCTGCTCGCGCGGGAGAGTTAGCGCGGCTTTTACCGGGCCGCCATCGGCATTGAAGCCCACTTTGGCCTCAATGGTCCACACCGTGCGGTATTCCCCCGGCAGTAGCGGAAAGCCCAACTCGAGATTTTTATAAACGGTCAGGCCTGCTCCCAGCAGTGCGAGTAATGCCGCAATTACATAAACTTGGACACGCGGCGACATTCGCCATTCCCCATAAATCTGAGGTTCCGATCAGAACCCAATTGGATAACTGGCCTATTTGACCCCATCTATCTTGGGCAGGCCCTGAACATTGCGCCGGCTCACATCGACAACAGCGGCGTCTTTGAGGAAGTTGCGCCCCAGCAGCATCGGCAAATCAAAATCCCCCGCCTCTGCCAGGTTAACCTCGACCATATGGGTTGCCTGCCCGACGGTCAGATTGAGCTCCACCACCGGTCTGCGCTGGGACTCAAAACCGAGACGCTCGATGCGTACATTGCGGCTGATCGGCAGCTCTACCGAGACCGGCGCCTCCGCACCTGGCTGCGCTATCTGGAAGCGAATCCAATCTTTGCCATCCCGTTCAAAAGGCGTCAGCTTCCCGACTTGCAGTGTAGAGGTTGGCGAACCGGTATCGACCACAGATTCCAGAACCAGGCCAGGCGGCTCGATCGCCACTTTTTCTACGGTCCCCAAAACCAGCTTATCTCTGGCAACGGGCACTTCGACTATTTTTTCAACCCTTCGTTCGATAACCCGCTCTACAACCTTCACTTCCGGTTCCGCACAAATCACTTCCACCGGCTCCGGGCACTGCACAGCGGCCCGCGCCGGCTCTGCTACGGGTGCAACTTCCGCCGGTTGGGCGACCCGGTCGCGTCCCGGATACATCAGTGACTCGCAACCGGCGAGCACCGACAGTGTCAACATGAACCACAGAAGGGAAAATCTCTGCATACCGACCAATTACCTCAAGCCCCATTCGCCATGCCATTCGGACCGCGACAAACGCGCGGCGTTCGCTTATTCGACGGAGAAACTGGTCCCCACCTCAGGCAAAAGGTCGATATTAGCCCATGAGCGCAGCCACTGCACAGCGATGTCCGCCGAGTCGTCAGATTCGACACCAACAATGTGACAGGCCGCCCAGAGTGAAAAAGAATGCGGGCTCCCTGGGCCCGGGAGCGGGCTATCCCCGCTGCAAACGCTGGTCGATAGTTTCAAGAATCGCCAGCAGTGCTGCCGCATCCTCCCGCCCCTTGAAGAACTCCTCGGCAACCGGCGCGATACCACACTGACCCGGCAGGGGCATTTCACTCTCGATCAAGATCTGCATACGGGGCAGAAAGATAAATTGAAGCCACTGGGGCAAAGTCAGGGTATCCACACAAAACGGCTCGGTGCTGGCCAGGGCCTCTGCCGGCGGTGCGTTATCCTGCCACACCTGCAGGCTGCGCAGTTCGGACTCGAGAAACAGGAGCTGATCAGCAATTTCAGAGTAAATAGGTTGCATAAGTTATAAAACCTTCACGTTTATAGCCCCGATAATACGCAATAGCCCCTCGCTCGATCTGCGCAACAGCACAAATACGAGCAAAGAATCTCTAAATTTTTCGATTAAAAGGGGGCAGCGAGTTGAGTATTGCCTGGCCATAGCGACGCGTGATCACCCGGCGGTCCAACAGGGTAACGGTGCCGCTATCCCCTTCAGCCCGCAGTAGACGCCCACAGGCCTGCACTAGCTTCACGGCCGCATCTGGCACTGTAATTTGCATAAACGGATTGCCGCCTTTGGCTTCAATCCACTCCGCCAGCGCCGCCTCAATCGGATCATCGGGCACCGCGAAGGGCAGCTTGGCAATAATGACGTGGCGGCAGTAGTCTCCCGGCAGGTCCAGGCCCTCGGCAAAGCTTGCCAGGCCAAACAGGACACTGCTGCCGCCACCATCGATGATCTCCCGGTGGCTGTCCAGCAAGTGCTGGCGGGACTGCTGTCCCTGCATCAGTATCCGTTTGCGCCAGGTACCGGGAAGGGCCTCGTAAACTGTCTCCATCTGGCGCCGCGAGGAAAACAGTACCAGGGCGCCGCCCTCGCCTTTGAGCAGATTGGGCAGCGCATCGATAATGGCGTCCGTATGCTGCTCGGCATTGCCCGCGTCCACCGCCTCCGGGGGTACCTGGAGTGTTGCGCGGGAGAAATCGAAAGGACTGGGTACCACCTGATAGCTGGCATTATCCGGTGTGCCCGCGCGCATTTTCAGGCGGTCAAATTTTCCCAGAGCGGTGAGTGTGGCGGAAGTGAGTACCGCCCCATAGCAGCGTTGCCACAGGCTGTACTCCAGGGTTTTGCCCGCCAGTATCGGCGAACTGCACACTTCGAAGTCGGTGGAGCCGCCCCAGTCCACCAGAGTGACCCAGCGGGCCTGGGGCAGTGCGCCGTCGGCATCGGCGCGGGCGTAGTTCGCCCACAGCAAAAGGTTGGCCTCGGCGCGCCCATACCAACTGCCCAACTGGGGATACCAGCGCTCCAGATCCGCCAGCGGCACCGGCGAATGGCCGTCCTCCATCAGGCGCTGGGCCGTCTGCAACATCTTGCCGAGCAGGCCTTCCAGCTCGTCAAAGTCTTCGCGCAACTTTTCCGCCAGCTGCGACATGGACTCGGGAACCACCCCATCCTCAAAGCGGTGACGAATAGTATTACCCCGCTCATCCTCAAACTCACACAGCCCCTCAATCAGCGGCCACATCTGTTCCAAACCCTGCTTGGCAGAGGTGAGCACCGCCGGTAATTGCTCACCGCAGCGATCGAGCTCGGCGCCATCGCCAATCTCGCCCAGCATTTGCCCCAGGGCTTTATTGGCCTGGTCCAACCAGCCGGTAGAGGCGCCGACACGACTGTGGTGGGAGAAGTGATTGAGGGCCTTATCCGGCAGGTGGTGGGCCTCGTCGAGGACATAGATCGTCTCTTCCGGAGGGGGCAGGATCGCACCGCCTCCCAGGGCCAAATCCGCCAGCAGCAGGTCGTGGTTCGCCACGATCACCTGGGTTTTGCCCAGGCGCTCGCGCGCGCGGAAAAAGCTGCAATTGGTGACATGGGGACAGCGGCGGCCACTACACTGGCGGTGGTCGGTGGTCACCCGACTCCAATCCTCCGCCTCAATCGTATCCGGCCAGTTATCCCGATCACCGTCCCAGGTGCCCGATGTCAGGTCATCTGTCATTTTCTGGTAGAGGGCGACACTCTCCGCCGCCACCTGAGGCAACTCATCTTCGTAGAGGCCGAGGGTGAGGCCAGTGCCCGTGGCGGAAAAACTGGACAGCAGTTGATCCAGTTTGGACAGGCACAGGTAGCGACCGCGCCCCTTCGCCAGGGAAAAGTCGAAGTTGAGCCCGCTGTGCCGGGCAACCTCCGGCAGATCCTTGTGGATAATTTGTTCCTGCAAGGCCACCGTAGCGGTGGAGATCACCAGAGTTTTATCTTGGGCTTGGGCCAGGGGAATAGTGGCGAGAAGATAGGCAACGGTTTTTCCAGTGCCGGTGCCCGCCTCAACCACACAGATATGCTCGCCATCGGTCTTGCCGATATCGCGCTCC
The DNA here is from genome assembly GCF_052466995.1 of Microbulbifer regidiadema (SeqCode). Lineage (NCBI taxonomy): Bacteria > Pseudomonadati > Pseudomonadota > Gammaproteobacteria > Cellvibrionales > Microbulbiferaceae > Microbulbifer > Microbulbifer regidiadema (SeqCode). The sequence continues at coordinate 2,377,895 of NZ_CP174297.1, forward strand.
CCACTACTATTTTGGGCGACAGAGCCCAGGGAGCGGGCGATGGCGGCCACCATCAGTTTCTGTCCATAGCGGGCTTTCAGGCCTCGGCCGGACAGGAATTGGCTGTAGGCGCCCTGTATGGCGCTTTTGTGTTTTTCGTTGAGCACGGGGAGTGAAATCTATTCGCTAAATGGCTGGCGCAGGGGGCGCTATTATCCACTAAGCGGCCCCTCCCCACCAGCGCTAGGGTTCAGCGACACTCACTCATAGGCGAGACGGGATACCACCGGATTGGCGTAAGCCTGGATCGCCTTGTCGCGCCAGCGCTCGTCGACGCGAGCCATGCGCGCTTCAAACTTCTCCCGCTCCTCCGCGTGTGCCGCCGGGTCCCAGGTCTTGGCCGGGAAGCCGACCGGCAACTGCGGGGTGTCCCCGTAGACCATCTCATAGGCAATCATATTCGAGGGGTGCAGGGAGTAGTTGCCGATTACCTGGCGATCTATCTCCTCAGCCAAACTGTTCACATCGTGAAAATCAGCTTCGATCGGCGTGCCATAGGCGGTGTGTACCCGCCCCTTGTAGCCAATAATGCCCTTGCCGATCGAGGCCAGGTCTTCGTTTTTCCCCTTTTTGTATTCATCCTTGTGCTCGGTAATGTAAATCTCCTTGGCCTTCTGCGCATCGCAGGGGTCCCATTCGTAGGAGATAGACACCGGCACTATATGCAACTTGCGCCAAAAGTCGGCAAAGTCGGCACCCCGGTCCTTGGTCATAGCGAACATGGCGCAGAGCGCCGGATTAGTGCGATCCAAGCCGTCTTTGGCGCGCCCGGAGCGCTGCGCAATCCACACATGCTCGTTGTCATTGACGATGGAGTGATAGATGTAATTGGAGAGCTTTGTCGCTGCTTCGAGCTTCTCCCGGCGACTGCCGGAGCTGCGAACCACCGTGAAGCACTTGTTCAGTTTCATCAGGTCACTGGCAAACTGCTTGCTGAGCAGGTTGTCACCGATTGCGATACGGGAAGTCTCGTGCCCCTCGCAGAACATGGCCTGGATCATCAGTGCCGGGTCCATGGCAATATCGCGGTGATTGCTGACAAACAGGCAGGCGCGATCTCTGGGCAGGGTATCCAGGCCGGAAATGGTCAGGCGGGAGGTGGTGCGCTTAATCACCTTCTCCATATATTTGGAGACAACCTCCTGGAAGTCCCGCACGTTGTGCACATTGCGGAGCTCAAAGCGCAGAAATTGCCGCACCAGCCAGGCGACGACGCCCTCCAGCTGTGCCAACTTGGGGACCAGAAAGTGTGCTGCCGCGTGGGACATTTCCGGGTCGGCAATTAATCGCTTGATAACCTCGCGCACTTCATCGTCGCGATAGGGGCGCATATCCTCGAATTGAGAGGGGTCTAACTCACTTGCTCTCATGAAATACTACCTGTCGGACCTGCCCTTGGCGGCCCGCACTTATTTATTTTGCGGCTGGGTCAGCCGAGATTACTGGGCGCAGAACATACCGGAAGCGCCGCCCAACTGCCAGCACCGGACCCGACCAGATGCTTGACCCCAGTGATAAATTCAGTTTCGACGACCGGGTCAAGGTTAAAATAGGCCGGCGGTGCGATGATACAAAGTGGACTTCGCTGCCCCAAGCCATGAGAATAAGGCGATTAACCGCCGCCGACGGCAAAACAACGATAACGAATACGGCGCTAGCCACCCAGTCAAGCAGGAGTTCACCTTGTCCCAATCCACCCCCAGCTCAGAGCTTCGCGCTCCCAGCTTAACGGACGCGCTGATCCCCCTCGGGATTCTCGTCGCCCTACTGTCACTCTCCGTCTATTTCTACGGTGCCGACTCGTCTTACGGCCCCAACCAGATAGCACTGCTGCTGTGTGCCTGTGTGGTTGCCCTGATGGGCATGAAGAACGGCCACAGCTGGAACGATATGGAAGGTGGGATGCTCCATGGCATTGGCCTGGTATTTGGCGCTGTCCTGATCCTACTGTCTGTAGGTGCACTTATCGGTAGCTGGATTCTGGCCGGCACAGTGCCTTCCATGATCTATTACGGCGTGCAGATTCTGTCGCCACAGTGGTTCTACGCCGCCAGCTGTATTATCTGCGCGGTAGTGGGGCTGAGCATTGGCTCCAGCTGGACCACTGCGGGCACTCTGGGTGTGGCCCTGATGGGTATCGCCGGCGCTCTGGGGTTGTCCCTTGAAGTCACCGCCGGGGCGGTAATTTCCGGTGCCTACTTCGGCGATAAGATGTCTCCGCTCTCCGACACCACCAACGTGGCCGCAGCGGTAACGTCCAACGATCTGTTTCAGCATATTCGCCATATGATGTCCACGGCGATTCCTGCCTTCGCGATCGCCCTGGCAGTTTTCGCTTTCCTGGGTTTTACCTCTGAAGCCAGTTCTGCCTCCGCAACTGATATCGAATCACTGCTCACCGCTCTTAGCAGTGAGTTCAAAATTTCCCTGGTTAGCCTGCTGCCTTTGATCTTGTTGCTGGCAATGGCTTGGCGCAAAGTCCCCGCTTTCCCAACATTGATCATTGGCTCCCTGGTTGGCTGTGCCATCGCACTGATTTTCGAACCGGAAGCCGCCCGTCGCCTCGGTGGCGGTGAAGGTGCACTGGCCCCCCTGAAGGGAGCCTGGCACAGCCTGTTTGACGGCTATAAGTCCACTTCCACCAACGAGAACGTGGCTGCATTGCTGTCCAAAGGCGGCATGAGCAGCATGCTTAACACCGTATGGCTGATCACCTCCGCCATGGCCTTCGGCGGCGCTATGGAGCGGGCCGGATTCCTACAGGTCATCGTCCAGGGGGTTTTGTCACTGGTTAAAACAGTGGGCGGCCTGGTAACTGCCACCGTATTCACCTGCTTTGGAATGAACCTGGCCGCAGGCGATCAGTACATGGCGATTATTATTCCGGGCCGTATGTTCCGCGAAGCCTTCAAGGAAAAGGGCCTACACGGGCTTAACTTGTCTCGCACCCTCGAAGATTCCGGTACCATCACCTCTGTGCTGATTCCCTGGAATACTTGTGGTGCCTTTATGGCGGCAACGCTGGGTATTGCTACCTGGGAGTATTTGCCTTTTGCCCTATTCAATATTATCTGCCCTCTGTTGGCGATCGCCTATGGCTGGTTGCACTTTAAACAGAAGCCCATTTCTGTAGCGGCTACGGCATCTTAAGGAAATAGACAAAACCCCTATGAGTGAAAGCGGTACCCTAAGCGCCCTGATCGAGCAGGCTGACTTTAAATTGCGCTGGTTCGATCTGGGCCGGCGCTTGCAGTCGGTTTCAAAATCCACTGCGGCGGCATTCGAAGCGGGCCAGGCTTCCTGGCCACACCCCTACTTGCGCCAGGCCTGGACTGGCCTGCTACTCCAACCCAACGAGGGCGGTGAGCCCATCGTGTGGTTCCTGCGCTTCCCCCTGGACGAGCAGGGCAAACTGCAACTGCAAGCCCGCGATGGGTTGTTGCGCGCCCTGGCACAGGAACTCAAGCAGGGCCCCGCGTCTGAATCTGCCGCACAGCTGGACCAGCTGCTGCAACAAAGCGGCTTACTATTTACCCCCTCAACGGAGCGGCAGGCGGCATTCCACTCTCAAACCGCTGTTCTACTGGGCCGCCAAGCCAGCGAACATTACGAGTCGGTGTTGCGCTACTTTGGCGACCCGGAAAATCACCGCTGGGATAATCTTGCCCTCCAGGGGATTGCCGACTTGGCCGCCCGCTGGGAAAAAGAAAGCGCCCTGCTGTTGCGCCAAGTTGGCAAGATAGCCGCTCCGGTATTTATTAGTCTGTGCCACTGCCTGGAAAACCAACCGCTCGATTACCGCCTTGCCTCAGCCATTATTGAGCGCGCCGAGCGAGAACTGACAACAGACACAGCGGATATATCGGTTGTTGCCGCAGCGGTCAGGGCCCTCTCTCACTCTCCAGCCACCGGGTTGCGGCAAGCATTTATCCAGTCACTTTTGGCGGAAAGTGACAGCAGCCAGAATAAAGAAGTGTTGGCCGCAATTGGCAGTCGCTGTCATCAAGATTTGGTAAAACCGGAATTGGCCGCACTGTGGGTTGGCAAACTGGCCGATAGCGCTGACCAGCAGACTTTTAACTTACTGCTCTCTGACTTAATGTTCATTCCACAGGTGCGAATCGCTTTGCTGAGCGCTCTCCGTGACCCCGAACGGAAAGAAAGTCTCGCAGTGGCCTTTGGCAATTTTTTACACGGTCCCAAAGCGACTCACTAACCCCCCGGCAGCGGTAACCCTACCGCTGCCTTATCACCACTAAAAATCGGGGAACCTTTGACAGTCCCACAAACTGGGCTATTGAGGCCACAGCGGGACTGTGAAATTATTCAACGGCACCCAGGTTTCACCGCGAATAACTTTTCCCGGGGAAATTTTTAACCGTGCAGCCGATTTATCTCGCACACAGATCACTTAATTCCCGCAGCCATCATCAATATTGACCGCCTCAATAAAACCATCAAAAATTGAAAACCCACATCCACTTTTAACCTGCGGGTAAAGTAAAAAGAGCCCCTACCCCACAAATCAAGCCAGATACCGCGCTACTTAAACAGTCGCCAGGAAAAAAATCCCCCCAACAAATTGGCGTACCTTTTTTCCCAACTTGGCAACTGGCGGGCGCTTAAACCTAACGCCGATTACACTCAAATAGACGGTATCTTTGTAGAACAGATTTTACAAAGCCGACCAACAGGTGACGTTTTATTGGCTATGCTAATGGCTAACATCAACGGAAAGGAGTTAGGGGATGAATTTCACTCCAGCCAAGTACTTAATTGGAATTATCGGTGCACTGGTGCTCGCAGGTTGCTGTAGCCCTCCGGCGCCTCCAGCCTACTGCCCTCCCGGTGCGGAACAGATTCCTCTATCCATGGCTTGTCCCGCAGACGCCGACTGCTGGATGCCTTCCGACAGAGTGCGCTGCATGAAAGTGGTTAAGTAAAATCTTTTTTGGGCAACCCCGTGGTGATCCATACTAAATAAATTTTTGAGCAAACTACTGCTGACAAATACCCGTTTATTCAAAACTTTATTTAGTATGGGTCACCACAAAATATTGCCTCAACAAGTGGCACCTACTTGTTCTTCTATAGCCCCTTCCCCCTGTAAACCTCTCCTGTAATCGGTAATAGAATGTTATGCTCGCAGAGCTAGTCCAATAAATAGAACCCCGCTAGCATTGATCCTTTTTTAGAAGTAAAGAAAGCTCGATTTGTATACGCCTTAGCCAAGCGTTAAAAAATACTCAGAAGAGAACAATACGAAAACCATGACTAGTGAAACCCTGGCTTTAAGCCGTGTAGCGGCCATATCACGGTTAAAGTCCCATTTCGACCAACACAAGTGGTCCCTGCGTGAACTGTTTGCCACAGATCCCCGGCGAGCAGAAAAATTCAGCACAGGCGCAGCTGGTATCCACTTGGATTACAGCAAAAATCACCTGCGTGAAGATACTCTGGAGCTGCTGCTGGAGTATGCTGAAGAGCAAGACCTGAACCGCCAGATAAGCGCTCTGCTGAGCGGGGCCCGTGTTAACAACACCGAGCACCGCCCCGCCCTGCATACCGCGTTGCGGTTCCAGGGGCAGCCACAGACTGAGCAGGAGCGCGCGGTAAAAGATTGCCGCAAGCAAATGAAACAGTTCACCGAATCAGTGCACAGCCACAGCTGGCGCGGCTTCTCCGATAAACCGATCCGCCACATCGTCAATATTGGGATCGGCGGCTCTGACCTGGGTCCGCGCATGGCGGTGGAGGCACTGAAACCGTGGCATAAAAACTCTATTAATGTGCACTTTGTCGCAAATATCGATGGTGCAGACCTCAGTGATACACTCGCCGGCATCGATGCGGAAGAAACCCTGTTCGTTATTGCCTCCAAGTCCTTTTCCACCTTAGAGACCCGCGAAAATGCGCTATCCGCACGCCGCTGGGTGTTGTCTGCCGGCTGTGAGGAGTCGCAGCTGGCCAAACACTTTGTCGCCGTAAGCAGCAATATTACCGCTGCCCAGGATTTTGGTATTGCCCCTGAGAATATTTTCCCAATGTGGGATTGGATCGGCGGCCGCTATTCACTTTGGTCTGCGATCGGCTTACCGATTGCACTCGCCTGTGGCTACGATGCTTTTGCACAGCTGCTGCAAGGCGCCAATGCCATGGACCAACATTTTTCTCAGGCACCATTCAGCGCCAATCTTCCCGTATTGATGGCCCTCACCCAGTTCTGGTATCGCCAGTGTTGGAACACCAGCAGCCAGGCGATATTGCCCTACGCTCAACGCCTGAGCCGATTCCCGGCCTGGTTACAGCAGCTGGATATGGAGAGCCTGGGCAAGGGCGTTGACAAAGACGGACAGGCTCTGGGCTACCCCAGCGGCAGTGCTATCTGGGGCAGCGAGGGCACCAACGGCCAGCACTCCTTCCTCCAATTGTTACACCAGGGAACAGACCTGATTCCGGCAGACTTTATCGCCGTCAAGGAGCCGACCTCCGAATTACTCGAACAACACCGCTGGCTGCAAGCCTGCTGTATTAGCCAGAGCCAGGCTTTGCTACAGGGCAAGAGTTTGCACGAGGCCCGCCAGGAGCTAGAAGAGGCCGGCCACACCCATCGCGAGGCCCACGCTCTGGCCCCACACAAGGTCATTCCCGGCAACCGCTCCAGTAACACCCTGATTCTGGAAAGGTTGGACCCCTTCCACCTGGGCTCCCTATTGGCGCTGTACGAGCACAAGGTCTTCGTCGGCGGCTGTCTTTTGGGCATCAACCCCTTCGATCAGTGGGGCGTCGAGCTTGGCAAGCAGCTGAGTGCGAAAATCCATGGGGCTGCCGAGGGCAAAGTACCCCAAGATGACTGGGACAGCTCAACCCGCAGCCTGATAAAAAAGCTGCTCTAAATCCAATTAAAAAAGGCCGTATCAATGGGTGCGGCCTTTGTTATTGCTGCCTGAAATATCGTTAATTGGATACAGAGCCCCGTTTCAGCATCGGCTCGATCAAATCCAGGGGCAACGGAAATACAATGGTGGAACTGTTATTTGCACCGGCAATATCAATCATAGTTTGCATGTAGCGCAACGTAATTGCGTTGGCATTTTTCGATAGCTGGTTAGCGGCCTCGGTGAGTTTTAAAGCTGCCTGCGCCTCCCCCTCTGCATGAATCACTTTCGCCCGCCGCGCGCGCTCCGCTTCGGCCTGCTGCGCTATAGCCCGCACCATACTTTCATCCAGATCGATATGTTTAATCTCAACGTTGGTCACTTTCACGCCCCAGGCATCGGTCTGCTCATCGAGAATTTTTTGGATATCCACATTGAGCTTATCCCGCTCACATAACATCTCATCCAGTTCATGCTTACCCAATACCGAGCGCAAAGTAGTCTGGGCCAGCTGACTTACCGCCTCGTGATAAAACTCCACATTAATAATCGCGGACTGGGGATTAATTACCCGGTAGTAAACCACAGCATTGACTTTAACCGAGACATTGTCCCGACTGATAACATCCTGAGTAGGCACATCCATAACCACAGTGCGCAAATCCACTCGCTCCATAGTTTGGATAATGGGAATGATAATAATCAGCCCGGGACCCTTCACTGTCTGAAAGCGCCCCAGGAAAAATACAACGGCGCGCTCGTACTCACGCAAAATACGAACGGCATACAACAGCAGCAGTACCAGCGCGACGACTAACAGCCCTAAAAAATAACTGAGCATCATAAAACTCTCCCTATTCCCACCTTAATTATTGAGTCCTGCTATCAATCCACTTTATTGCTGCACCTACTCTACTTCGACCTGCAATACCATACCGCGCTGGGCCACCACCCGAACTCTCTGCCCCACCTTTAACGGCTGCTTGCAGGACGCCTGCCAGATTTCCCCATTGAGATGCACCAAGATCTCTGTGCCCTTAACCTCACTCACCAGCGCGAAGCGTCCGACCAGAGTCTGGTCGGCGGCAACTTTTGGTTGGCGCAAACTGCGCCCAACAGCGGTCAACAGCAGCAGTAAAAAGACACCGCTCACACCGGCAATAGCACCAATCAGCTGCCTGGAGACCTGCATTCCCGGCACATCACTATCAATAAGCATCACCGAGCCAATTACCAGTGCAATAATTCCCCCAATTCCCAGGGCACCGAAACTCGGCATAAAAGCTTCGGCCACAATCAGCAGTGCGCCAACTACGATTAATGCAAGACCGGCGTAATTGACCGGCAATACTTGCAGGGCATAAAACGCCAATAAAAGACAGATAACACCAACAGTCCCAGGCACAAAAGCACCGGGGCTATAGCCCTCAAAAATAAGCCCGTAAATCCCCACCAACAACAGAATATAGGCCACCTGGGGATTGGTAATCAGGGCCAATAATTCATTACGCCAATCCGGCTCGTAATTTTTAGTTGGCAATTCAGCGATATTTTCCGGAATGGTAAAATCGCCAGCATCGAGCAACACTTTTCGCCCGGCAAGCTGGCGCAAGAGATCGGCATCGTTATCGGCAACAATATCGATCACATTCATCTTTAATGCTTCCGGGGCGGTCAGGGTCGCCGCCTCGCGCACGGCTTTTTCCGCCCAGTCCACATTGCGTCCGTAGCGCTGTGCCAAGCCGCGAATAAAGGCGACAGAGTCATTGACAACCTTGCGCTCCATCGCCGTGCCGGCAAGAGGCTTTTCCCTCTCCTCCTCGTCGCTCCTATCTTCTTTTTCCTGCTTATCCTCCCCCTCGCCTGCCGGCATAGGGGTGCCCTGAGGCCCGCCAATCTGCACCGGCGTAGCCGCCCCCAAAGTGGTAGCAGGCGCCATCGCCGCAATCTGGCTGGCGTAGAGAATATAAGTTCCCGCACTGGCAGCGCGGGCACCGGAAGGGTAAACGTAAGTGGCAATAGGTATGGGGGAGGCGAGAATATGCTGAATAATATCCCGGGAGGCCGCATCCAATCCCCCGGGGGTATCCAGGTGTAGAATCACCAACTGCGCTCCCCGCGCCACCGCCTCCCCCGTGGCCCGCTGGAAATAATCCGTAGTCGCGGGGCCTATAGCGCCATTAATTTTGAGTATGGCTACATGGGGGGACGCGCCTTCCTGGGCGGCACCTTTACACGCCAAAAAGCTAAACAGCAGCACCAGCACAACCAGGCTGCGAAAGAACAGGACGGGCGAATTCTGCTGCGACATGCATCTATCCTTGATGCGATATCTGGCGCGACGCCAATAATTGGGTATTGAGCACCACCGCGAGCAGTAAGGATTTGCTTTGGCGCTCCGCCTAAATACCGGAACAAAAACCCCCGGCTAATTCCATCAGGTTAACAGAATTAGTCGGGGGTTTGTTTATTTCCGCTGGGGTTTACGCCCAGTTGAGCGGATTTATACCCGGTTGCGCCGGCTGTACCAGTTCACATCGCGGGAATATTGATCCACCTGGTTTTCAACACCGAGCAACATGGCAAACAGGGCCATACGCACCAATAAACCATTGTCGGTCTGGCGGAAAATCGCCAGGCTCGGGTGTTCATTCAGGTCGATATCCAGTTCATTGGCCTCCGCGCGGGAATCCCGTGGCAAGGGGTGCATAATCACCGTATTCGGCTCTGCATGGCGGGTAAAAATGGCCTTGTTCAGGCGGAAGCGCCCGCGGTAGCGGTTGGCCTCTTCCTGAGAGGCAAAACGCTCCTCCTGAATACGGGTGGAGTAAACGATATCCACATGGGAGATCGAGGACTCCAGCTGGTCGGTGACGGTCACCGCGTGACCCGCTCCGCGCAACATCTCCACTATCGCTTCCGGCATCGCCAGCTCTGGCGGGGAGACCAGGGTAATCTGCACCTTGCCGAACAAGCACAGCAGCTTGCACAGGGAGTGTACGGTGCGGCCGTGTTTGAGGTCGCCGATCATGGCGATGCGGAAATCATCCAGGCTGCGGCCGTGGGCAGCCAGCTCCTTGCGAATGGTATAGAGGTCCAGCAGTGCCTGGGTGGGGTGCTCATTGGCGCCGTCACCGCCGTTAACTACCGGTACGCGGCTCGCCTCGGCAAATTCAGCCACCGACCCCTCTTTCGGGTGGCGCATACAAATCACATCGCTATAGCCAGACAGTACTCGCGCGGTGTCGTAGAGGGATTCCCCCTTGGCCATAGCACTGGCAGTAATACCTACCGTTTCACGTACGGTGCCGCCCAGCAGGTTAAAGGCGGCCCCAAAACTCAGGCGAGTGCGGGTGCTCGGCTCCATAAACATATTGCCGAGAATCGCCCCCTCCAGTACACGCGTTACCTTTTCGCGCTGCGCATAGGGGGTCATGGCGTCGGCCACATCGAAAACACGCTCTATGTCGGCGCGTTCAAATTGGCTGACGGACAGAATATTGGCTCCGATAAAGTCCATGGTTACTCCAGTGGTTGCGCCTTATGGGCGCCGGGTATTCGCGAGCGGCATTCTACTCGGGCACTGCGATAGAGCCCAGCGGAAGAATTGCCGCTGCGTGATTGGGTATATTAGGCGAGTAAGCTATCGCCCCAGTTTTCCAGTTCGGTGATCAAGGAGATGCGCTCCGGGTGCTGCACCCGCAACTCAGACAGCTGGCGGAAGTAGTCTTCCAAGGTGATTGAAGCGCCGGCACCGGCATCGGTTAAGCGCTGGAAGCACCAGATCTGCCAGCGCTGCTGCTCTTCCTCAGACAGGGTCTCGGGGAAATTGCGCGCCCGCATACGGAACAGCAGTTCGGGCAGACGCTTGTCACTGAAAGGTACTTCACCCGCCAGGGCTTCAGGGCCCCGGGCCGCCAGGCTGCGATGCAGCTCGCGGCAGATATCCCGATCAGCATCGCTGAGGAAGCCACCGTAAAGGTCGGCCTCTACGTCTCTGGCGGGGAACTCCCGATCCAGGAATACGTTGTGCAGTTTCTCGGTCAAGTCGATATCTTTAAGCTTGCGCCAGTTGGCCTCACAGGCCGCGCGGTCGATACCCAACTCAGCGGCACGCTTGCCATCGAGCATATTGGCCGGCGCCAACACCGGGCACTTGTTCAAGTGCACCAGCTTCAGGCCCACCGGCAATTCGCCCTCACCGAGCTTGTCGCGGGAAGTGTAGAGGCGCTCGCGCAGGGTATCCGCATCCAAGTTGAGCAGCGGCTCGGGATCCATCGCCAGATTGGCAACAATAACCGCATTGCGGTTAACCGGGTGGCTGGCCAGCGGCATCACATAAGTTAAGTGGCCATGATTCGAGGAGACCTTACCGGAAATATGCAACAGCGGGCGGCGCTCGCGCATATCGATCATCTTGGCCGCCTCCTGCTTGCGGCGCAGGCGAAACACGTAATCGTATAGTTTGGGCTGCTGTTTGCGGATCAGTCTGGCCATATCAATGGTGGCGTGTACATCCGACAGCGCATCGTGGGCGCCCTCGTGGGCGATGCCGTTGGCGGCTGTGAGTTCTTCCAAACGGAAGGATGGCGCACCGTCCTCACGAGTGGGCCACTGGATACCCTCGGGGCGCAGGGCATAGGTGAGTCGCACCATATCGATAATATCCCAGCGGCTGTTGCCGGAGCGCCACTCGCGCTCATAGGGATCGAGCAGGTTGCGATACAGGGTGTAGCGGGTTACCTCGTCGTCAAAACGCAAACTGTTATAGCCCACCCCACAGGTGCCCGGTGCGCCCAGTTCGGCGAGGATACGCTGGATAAACTCTATTTCCGGCACACCGTTGGCCAGGGCTTTTTGCGGACTGATGCCCGTCACCAGGCTCGCCATCGGCTGCGGCAGGCAGTCCATCGAAGGGCGGCAGTAAATCATCAATGGCTCGCCGACGACATTCAGTTCTTCGTCGGTTCTGATACCGGCAAACTGCGCCGGCTTGTCGGCCCCCGGGTCTGTGCCCCAGGTTTCATAATCGTGCCAATAAAGTGTGCTAGAACTCACGGTACCTCCATAATTTGCCGGCATGATACCACCGAGCACCCCGCCGTCTGGACACTTAAGTCGAGATTTGGGGCACTCCGAAGCAACTCCTTTGTCAGCGCTGGTTGCAAAGCCGCCACCGCCCATTAAAATTCGGCGTTTCCACGAATTTAAGACAGCACTTCACCCTATGAATATTCGCCAACTCCTCTCCGACAAATTCCAGGCCGCCATGCTCGCCGCCGGTATCCCCGAAGAATGCGGCCCCATTGTGGCACCTGCGAAGAAAGCCGGGTTTGGCGACTACCAGGCCAACGGCGCTATGGGTGCCGCCAAGCGGCTGGGCACTAACCCGCGCGAGCTGGCCGGCAAGATTCTGGAGCAGCTGGACAAGGGCGAGATGATCGAGAAAGTCGAGATCGCCGGCCCCGGTTTCCTGAATATCCACTTAAGTAAACAGTGGCTGAGCCAGCAGCTATTGGCCGCCCAGGGCGACAAGCGCCTAAATATTGCTGCCACCGAAGCGCCGAAGACCGTAGTCATCGACTATTCCCACCCCAATCTGGCCAAAGAAATGCACGTGGGCCACCTGCGCACCACCATTATCGGCGATGCCCTGGCGCGCCTGCTGGAGTTCCAGGGCCACAAGGTCGTTCGTCAAAACCATATGGGCGACTGGGGCACCCAATTCGGCATGTTGCTGGCACACCTGTCCGATAAACTGGCAGACAGCGATGCAGAGGTGGCGCTGGCCGACCTGGAAGTGTTCTACCGCGAGGCCAAGGTGCGCTTCGACGACGAGGAAGGCTTCGCCGACCGCGCTCGCGGCTACGTTGTCAAATTGCAGGGTGGCGACGAGCAGTGCCTGAAACTGTGGAAACAGTTTATCGATATCTCCATCAGCCACTGTGAAGAGATCTATTCCAAACTGAATGTCACCCTTAAGCAGGAAGACGTTTACGCCGAAAGCCAATACAACAACGATCTGCCGGTACTGGTTAAAGAGCTGCTGGATAGTGGCATCGCCGTGGAGGACCAGGGGGCAATCGTGGTCTTTCTGGAAGAGATGGCCGATAAAGAGGGCAACCCCAGCCCGATGATTATCCAGAAGAAAGGCGGCGGCTACCTGTATGCCACCACCGACCTGGCCGCTATCCGCTACCGCGCCAACCAACTCAGTGCCGACCGTATCCTCTATGTTGTTGATGCTCGCCAATCCCTGCACCTACAACAGGCCTTTGTCGCCTCGCGCAAAGCGGGCTTCCTGCCAGAGTCGGTTTCTCTTGAGCATTGCGCTTTTGGCACCATGATGGGCGACGACGGTAAACCATTTAAGACCCGCAGCGGCGGCACGGTAAAACTGGCCGCCCTGCTGGATGAGGCGGTGGAGCGGGCCAAGAAGCTGGTGGCCGAGAAGAACCCGGAGCTAGATGAGAAAACCTGTGCGGAAATCGCCCGCAAGGTGGGCATCGGTGCGGTGAAATATGCGGACCTGAGCAAAACCCGCACCAACGATTACATCTTCAGCTGGGAATCCATGCTCAGCTTCGAAGGCAACACCGCGCCCTACCTGCAATACGCCTACACCCGCGTGCGCAGTATTTTCCGCAAAGCGGGTATTGAGCCCACTGAACTCAAAGGCGATATCCAGCTGGAAAGCCCCCAAGAGCGCGCCCTGGCAATTAAACTAAGCCAATTTGGCGAAGTACTGGATCAGGTGGCCAAGGACACCTTCCCGCACGTACTCTGTACCTACTTGTACGAGCTGGCCAGCGCCTATATGAGCTTCTACGAAGCCTGCCCGGTACTGAAAGAGGGTGTAAGCGAACAACAGAAGCATAGTCGCCTGCAATTGTGTAACCTTGTAGCCAGCACTATCGCAACTGGCCTCGATCTGCTCGGCATTGAAGTGATGGAGCAGATGTAAATAGCTCCAGACCGGTGCCGCCCTCTGTAACATTTCACGGGCTGTATCCGGGCAGGCTGCTTTCAGTTGTGGCCTGCCCAACCATCCTGCACCATTTCTTGCCCTATTCAGGCCACACGTTTTCCTCCAGTCTGAAGAAAGGAAAGTAACCCGTGAAAATACTGATTACCCACGCCTCCGGCCAGTTGGGGCCTAGCCTATTTAAGCAGCTCTCCAACAATCCAGATTTCAGTTACCGGTACCGCCTTTTCCCGCACGGAAGAAAATGTCACTGACATGAGCTTGTCCTACAGCAAAGCCGTAAAAGCCTGCTTACAGACAGTGAGGCCAGGCATTGTGATTCACTGTGCCGCCGATAACACCCCTCGCCCAATTAATTTTAATGGCCTCAGCAAACCTGCAGGGGAAGAAGCAGTATTCAAAAGCGGGAACCATTGAGTATTAAGGTGTTCTGGCTATTTGGACCCATCGCCTACTTTGGGAAATCCGGCATCAGTGCCTTACTGGACACACTGCACGAGCAGGAGCCCGTCACACTGGATGCAATAAAGTCTCTCCCACTCATATGCAAGCCGCAATCTTTATAAGACGCCAGTAAATGTTCCCCAATTACTACAAGGGCAGCTATTTCTTATCTCAGATAGCAATAAAATCCAGGGTTGTCCCGCACACTTTATGGAGGTCAATGCAAATAAATAAAATATTTTCACAGCGCCAACTACAGAAAACTCACTTCAGTCAAAAAAACGACAAACTTGAAAACCTACCCCAATTCGAGGGAACAGAATGACTTGCTGGGAAATTATCGGCATATCCCCAACCGTAGATAAGAGAGCTATTAAGCACGCCTATGCCTCCAAGTTAAAAAAACACCGCCCAGATGAAGATCCCGAGGGTTTTAAGCAGCTCCGAATAGCCTACGAAGAGGCCTTGGAAGAAGCCAAGTACTACCAACCTGAGCAGGACATCACCGCGCCCCAGGCAGCCTCTGAGTACAACTCAGATGAAGTCACCCCCCAAACACAGCCTGACACCCACTCTCAGGGGGGCGCAGGTGGTCTCAACTGCGGCAACAGCGAAGAGGCTGTCGCCAAGCTGGAGCAAGCGGTTTTCGAACTCTATTCAGATTTCAATGCGCGCATTCAACTTGCTAATTGGCAGGCTATTTTTGACAGTTACGAATCCTGGAGCATGGAAGTCCGGCAGCATATGACGCCGTGGCTATTGCAATTTATTGCTCAGTATCGCTTTATTCCCTGTGAGATTATCGATTACCTGGACAATAAATTTGCCTGGCACGACAACTTTGCCTGGCTACAGCGAGTCTTCAAAGAAGACTTTCTGCGCTATATCCTTAACCGTACCATCACTTGTCGCTGGGGTCTTTCCTATGAGGGTATTCGCTTTCCAGAAAACACCGATATCCAGACAATTGAGACCTACCTAGACCAGCGCGAGCATCTAGAAAATCTGCTCGACAACCCGGAAGACAGTGATCGCGGCACCGTACTAGCAGCATTACAGGAGCAAGCCATAGACGACCCCGAGCGCTACCGGCTGCTCTCAACTTTACATCTCAATGAAGGGGACCAATCCCTCGCACTTCAATACAGCCAACAGCTAAATAACGCCTTTAATGAAAATATTGATGGGCACCTGCGAAGCGCGGCCCTTTATTATCAGCAGAGTCACTTTAGCGCGGCGTTTAACGCCTACGAATCAGCCTTAGCTATTGATGAGGATCACCCTCTCGCCCTCAAGGGCCTCGCCGCCTGCTACTTACAAATTCACGACTTATTGGCGAGCAAACATCTCTACGACCAGGTATTGGTGCAAACCCCTTTTGATATGGAAGCCCGTATCCAACTTGTGCGTATCAACCAGCAAATTGTCCAGCGGGGCCTCGAGCACCTTGACAAAAACCCAAAGGACCGTCAAGAGCAACGCCGTGTCGCCGAAAGTTACTTGGAGATAGGCGCCTACCATGAAGCAATCCAGTTTCTTCTCCCCCTTACAGCAAAGGGTTTTTTCTCCAGAACCGATCGGGATGGAGAATTTCACTACCTGCTTGGACTTGCCTACGAAGCTATCGGGGAAGTGGACGCAGCAGAGAATGCATTCAATCTCTCCCATAACCGTTCGGTGAAAAGTGGCGGAAATGGTTATGAAGCGCTGGTGAAGCTTGGCGAACAAGCCCTGTGTAACAAGAAGTTTGACTGGTCCGTCAAGCTGCTCAAGAAAGCCGTGCGCTACAATCCCAGACCTGCAAGAGTCCTGCTACTGCTGGCCGATGCACAGCGCTGCCTGGAGCAAGCCGACGAGGCCCTAGAAACTATTAATCAAGCAATCGCCCTCAATAGTGAGGAAACGCTCTGCTATACAGTACGCGCCGAATTATTTATAGGTGCGGAAAATTACGCTGAGGCAGCGGCGGACTTAAAGCGGGTGCTTAAAGCCTCTCCCACCGATTGCAAAAACTGGCACAAGCTGGGTAACTGTCAACAACAGTTAGGCTTACTGGACGAGGCCATGGACTCTTTTGAGAATTCCACCGCCTATAACACTGCCAGAGAGGACTCAGCCATTTTGTGGCTGCAAATCGCCTGCAAGACAAAAAACCGCGAAAGAGCAACCCAGGCCTTAGAAGCCTTAGAAAGGGCCGATGCCGATCCCGCGCAAGTAAATACATTCAGAGAAGCTATTGAGAGAATGAGCAGTGAAGTGGTTAACGAATTTAGCACCTGATCAAGAATACCATTTAAATCCGGATAATTTATCGCAAGCCCAGTTGTGGGGACTAGGCCTCAATGCCCAGATTGCCGAGCTGAACGAACTGCGCCATGATGTCTTTCATAACTTAGGTACCGATGAAAAGGATCGCGAGCTAATCGCTCATATGATGAAGCGCGACTGGGGAATTGAGTCCCGTGAAGATTGCTTGAGCATGATAGAGTGGCTGACCAGCGAGGGGCACAACCACAGCTATATGCAGATCCAGAAACACTTTGATGGCCTGTCTGAGCGAGCAATCGACGCCTATATTGAAGCCCATAACCACGATCCCGATTACCAGAACTGTTTAATACTGGTAAAAACCTATCGCCATACTTTACAAATCGGTGGCATTAGCGGCTGGGACGATATGCGTTGTATTTCTGTCTGCCGCTGGTGTTGCTCGTTGGGGATGCTCAGTGAAGAGGAAGCCTGGGAGAAGATCCATCGTATCGCGCAGAGGGCACAAAAGTCTTTCGATAGCTGGTATAGCTTTGCCCTGAGCTATATTGCCGGACGCCAGTACTGGCGTAAATCTGTCTCTGAGAGTTTTGCTAAAGAGTCGATCGAAGTGATCAAGCGCTTAACCGGCAGCCCCCACAGCCCTTGGAACTCACTGCCCTGGGATTTAGACCTGAGTGCATCTTGATTTACTCGAGGGTAAAGTGATGCAGCAGAAATAGAGTGCTCCCATCCGACACCCGCTCCAGCAAATAGGTCGGCAGGCTTTCCCTGCCGACTTCCTCGCCATCCGGCGACATTAATTTCTAGAGAATGGCATACTTCTGCCCTCGGTCCTATGAGAGGAGGATATCTCATGAAAGTTCTAATTACCGGCGCCTCCGGCCTATTGGGCCGCAGCGTATTTAAACAGCTTTGCAGCAACCCGACTTTCTCCGTAACCGGTACCGCCTTTTCCCGCGCGGGAGAAAACCTTATTCGCCTGGACTTGTCCGATAGCGCAGCACTAAAAACCTGCTTACAGCAGGTCAAACCCGATATCGTTATCCACTGTGCCGCCGAACGCTGGCCGGACCGCTGTGCCGACAACCCCGATAGCGCCTGGCAACTCAATGTCGGCAGCACAGAGTTTCTAGCGAAGCACTGTAACGAAAACGACACACAATTGGTGTATATCAGCACCGACTATGTTTTTGATGGCAGCGCCCCGCCCTACAGGGCTGATGACAAACCCAATCCAATTAATTTCTATGGCCGCAGTAAATTGGCTGGAGAAGAAGCGGTACTGAAGAACGGCAATCACTGGGTGTTGAGATTGCCCTGGCTGTTCGGGCCCGTCGCCTACCTGGAAGAGTCCGGCATTACCGCCCTACTGGATACCCTGCGTAAACAAAAACCGGTCACACTGGATCACTGGGCAATTCGTTTTCCCACCAGTGTGGAAGAAGTGGCAGAAGTGCTGGAACAGTGCCTGTTAAAAGTTCGTAGTGGCATAAATTTTGAAGGCATTTATCAATGGAGTGGCGATACTCCCTGCACACGCTACGAACTCGCACATATTATCGCCAAAGTCTGCAATCTGAGTGCCGAGCACCTGAGCGCCGATAGCGAACCCAACTTTGCTGTGCCGCGTCCTTACAATTGCCAGCTGGATAAATCAAAGCTGACAGATTTGGGCATTAGCGGCCGAGAACCCCTGGAGCAACAACTATTACGAAACTTAAAGCCCTTTATTGAAAGCTGAGTTGAATCGCTTTCAGACAGAGCGCTACAGGGAAGTAGCGCCGCCGGCCAAACTCCGGCATCACCCGTGTAATTCCGTTAACCGATAAAAAAACGATATTACAGGGTGGCAATCGAGTAGATCAGGGAGGAACTATTAGATTGCCGAGGAAAACCACTCGAATATTTAGGGAAGGATAAATGAGATTAAAACACTGGTTCTCTGTGGGGGCCCTGGCACTGGGCGGCCTTACCACACTGGCTTCTTGCCATGCCGATAGCGCCCCCCACAGCAAGAAAGCACACCAGGCTATCAAAACTGAAGCAGCCCAACCTATTATCTGGATTGGTGACTTCAATAACTTTGATGATGCCGTCGCACTGATGCTGATCGCCAAAGACCCAGGTTACACTTTAGAATTGGCTGTGGTTGAGGACTCTTTTAATACAGTCGCCCACGGTGCCAATACCGTCTACAACATTCTCGAGTGGCTGGGCAATAACGATACCCAGGTTATTCGCGGAGCCTATTTTGCCACGGAAGAAGTCGCCTACGGCGCAAACGGCAAGGCTTCAGCCTCCCCGGTAAATGACGCTAAGGCAGTTGTCGGCAGAGACGACTACCAACTGCCCAATTCCTCTGATTTCTCCACCGGCACCTGGAATCTAGAACGCCGCAACGCCATGGGTATCAACCTCTACGGCCAGTACGTACCCGGCCCCTGGCGCGACAACGGCTCCACTTTATACGGCACTGACCACCTAATCCCGCGCGCAAAGCAGAGCCACTATCGCTACCAAGGTAACAATGGTGTGTCCTTTAATTTTGAGCTGGCCGAAGACATTATCCTGGAAACTCTGGATAAGCTGGAAAAACGTCCGGTGGTTTTCAACACCGGTAAACTCACTACCCTGGCCCGGCTACTTGGCAAAGCCAGTGAAGAGCAACTGGCAAAAATTGATCGCGTTATTATGATGGGTGGCGGCTTTGAGAATTATGAGCCGTTTACCGAAAATCATGAAGCGGCCTGCTTTGGCGATAAATCTAGAAATCTGGGCGGAAATATTTTCTCCCACCCCGGTTTTAGTTGCGATAGTGACTTCAGCACTCACCAGGAATTTAATATCCTGCTTGATCCCCTGAGTGCGCAGTGGGCCTTTGACGCTCTGAGCGAAAATAATATCGAAACCTATTTGGTACCCAACAACTCCACCGATATGGCCAAAGTACAGGGCAGCACTATCGAAGCTTTGGCAGAGCGCCGCGCAACCCCGGAAGCCTGCTATACCTCTCAACTCTTAAGCGCCATTCGTGAATTTGAGGGTGGCGATTTCCAGGGCAATGGTGACTTCGCCATGGATGCGGTGATTCGCCTGTGGGATATTATTGCTGCACTGGTACTGTTGGAAGCTGAGGCTCTGGAGATGGAATTGGTACCGGGCTATATCGCCGTCGACCAGTTAAACGCCGGCCTTGCCGACAGTACAACCCCCTACGACCCCATCACCTTCGACCCCACTGTGGGTAAAACAACTTTTGCCGAAAATGGTGAGGGCTTAGCAATAAATGTGGTTATGGGGATCAACCAAGATGCCGCGCGTACAACGATGATTGAGCGTCTGCGCGATCGTTTTAATGCCGCGCAGAAGGGACCTAGGTGCCGAGCTAAGCAACCTTAACAGTTGGTGCATTAGTGCCAGAGGGTCTTTTAAACGCTTTTTACAATTTATGTAACCGCTTTAAAAGCCCCTCCATCAATTAGCAAACCACCTATCTATTTAGCACGATAGTTCATCAAATATAAAGCATATACTAATAACCCACCCGCCCCTGCATGCAGTTGAAAAGCAGAGACAGACTATAAGATTGGGAATTAGTTAACCTTTTTCTCTCGCGCCATATTCAGAAGTGTTTCAATCACTTTAATTTAACCCCCGGCTCTGGCACTCTTACCCCCCATCATTTCCGCCCAACAAAAAGGACACAAGAGAATTCAATAGGAATTCTCAACGACAATTTAGAAGTTCCATCCAAACAGGCAAATGCAACAGGTTTCATTCACGCAAACTACGGCTAAACCATAGTCCTACACTATTCAACTTCAATCATCCAAGGAAGCAGGTAATGAATTGCTGGGAAATCATAGGCATACCCCCAACAGTTGACACAAGATCAATCAAACGCGCCTACGCCAAAAAATTAAAAGTTCATCGGCCCGATGAAGATCCCGAAGGTTTTCAAACCTTAAGGGCCGCTTTTGAGAAAGCATTAAAAGATGCAAAATACTACCAACCTGAGAACACCACCTCTGACACAATAAAAGACACAGCGACCACAAACAGCAAAAACCCTCACCAAGCGAAAAAACAGCCCAACCTATCCAATACGCCCCGAGAATTTGACACCGAGCAAATTAAAGAATCTATTGAGAAGCTACAAGCCGCCACAGCCAAGCTTTACTCAAACTTTAATGAACGGATACAGCTACCCCTATGGCAAAATATCTATGAGCACGAGGACCTGTGGAATATAGAAACAAAGCAGCACATGTCTCTCTGGCTATTCAGCTTTATAGGACAAAATAGATTTATCCCACAGGAAATCATCGAATACCTGGAAAGCATTTTTTACTGGCATGAAAATTACACCTGGCTAAGCCAAACATTCAGTGAAAAATTCATCGACTACGTATTCAACAGAATGATAACGTCCCAGTGGGGGCTAAGCTATAAGGGCATCTATGTTCCAGAGTCAACCGATCCAAACACAATTGAAACCTATTTAGCACAACGGGAACACCTGGAATATATTATCACCAACAAACAAGACGAAGAGCGCGACGAACTACTTGCTGAAATCAGCAAAAAAGATATTCAAGACCCAGAACTATACCGCCTATTGTCATCACTTTTTTTAAGCCAACAAGAATTACTCTCTGCTCGCGAGCAGAGCGATAAACTAGCACAACAGTACCCCAAACTAATAGAGGGCCATCTAACCAAAGCCGCCATCCACTACAAACAGAGGGATTTCAAAAAGGCACTTGAGAGCTATGAAGCAGCATTATCTATAGATGAAGATCATGATATCGCCCTAAAGGGCCTGGCCGCATGCTACCTGGAGTTTGGTGACTTATTTTCAGCAAAATGCCTGTATGAGCAAGTATCGATTCAAACCCCCTTCGACTTGGAAGCTCGTATCCAGCTGGTTCGAATCAATCAGCTACTGATCAAAGAAAACCTAACAAAATTATCGGACAGCCCCGAAGACCCTAAAGCTCAAATTGAAATCGCCGAGAGCTACATTGAGATTGGGGCATACAGTGAAGCAATTCAATTCATACTATCAATTATTAACAAAAGCATCTATGAGAGCGGGCATATCGGTGAGCTGCATCACCTGCTAGGACTTTCCTATGAGGCCACCAACAAAGCTACAGAAGCTCAGAACCACTTCACCAAGGCCCTTGAGATTTTAGAAGAAAATGGAGGAAATGGTTATTACGCTCTCCTAAAATTAGGCGAAATTTATATTAACCAAGACCAGCATGAAAAGGCCTTAACTCTCCTCAAAAAAGCCACAAAGTACAACCCCGACTCGGCAAAAGCATTTGAGTTACTCGCAAACGCTCAGCGCTGCTTACAACTTATTGATGAAGCAATAGAAAATATTAACCGCGCTATAAAGCTTGATAGTAATGAATGGCACAGCTACTCCATTCGCTCATTATTATTAATGTCTACAAAAGACTATAGCGCCGCAGCTAAAGATCTCAAGGTCGTACTGCGATCGAAACCTAATTTTGCCCTAGCCTGGCATCGCCTAGGGATCTGCCAAAACAAGCAGGGCATTTATGATGAGGCAATGGATTCATATGAGCAGGCGCTATCCTATGACACCAAGCTCAAAAGTGCTGCGCTAGAATGGATTGAAACTGCCTGTAAAATCAAAAATATAGAAAGCGCTGAGCTAGCGATAAAAGCATTCCTCAATGCCGATGGAAGCCCAGAAGAAATCGCTGAATATACCAGCAGCATTGAGAGCATGAAAAACACAAAGAGCAGCGAATATGAACAACAATAGAGCCCATACTTACAACCCTGACAACTTATCAGACGCTCAACTCTGGGGCCTAGGGGTAAGCTCAATCCTTACCGAAATGAACGGCCAGCGGCATGACACCCTATATCAGGCAGGCGTCAGAACTGAAAAGGTAGTCAGCAATCTTAAACATATGATGCAACGAGACTGGGGGATAGAATCCCGCGAAGAGTACCTTGACATGCTGGAGTGGCTAGCCAATGAAGGGCACAACCATTCCTATATGCAGATCCAGGATCATTTTAACACCCTATCGGAAAAGTCGATTGATGCCTTAATCAAGGCATACTCCCACAATACCGACCAGCAGAGTAACTTTAAAATAGTTAGAAACTACCGCCACACTTTAAGGGTCGGTGGAATTGGGGCCTGGGATGATGGTCGATACGTCTCTATTTGTCGCTGGGGTGCTACTACGGGTGTACTCACGGAAGAGGAATCCTGGGAAAAAATACACCAAGTCGCCTTACGGGTTCAGAGTTCCTATGACAGCTGGTATAGTTTTGGATTAAGCTATATCGCTGGTCGGCAGTACTGGCGTAAAGATACTTCCGAGTTCTTCGCAAAAGATGCAATGAAAATGATTCGAGGGCTCACTGGCAAGTCTAACAGCCCCTGGAATTTACTAGATTGGAATTTAGATTTATCAAAAACACCCTAAGTCAAATCTAGACTATAAACCATAGTTATTTAAAGCTGGTCTGACAGATATCTCCGCCTGGCAGTGTACCCTGTCAGATCAAGCACAAACCACCAATAAGAATTACTTACTGAAACATCTTTGCGTAGGTATACTAAGAATCTTCAACTATTGGATGCACCCAATTTAAAATCGAAATCAAATACTGTCACAACAGGCAATACATCTTCCAATTCGACATAATTACTTCAAGTCAATCATCCTGCATGTCGTGGGGGCACCCGGCATAGCGCCATCTCACATCTTCAAAAGTGTGACGAATTCCATAATACAACATTTCTGGGTAATAATAAGCACTCGGCTGCCCTACAACCATGTAATAGGCAAATTCAGGAATAGAGCTACCAGAAGAAAATCCCAACTTAGCCAATTCTTGGACCACTTCTAATATAGCGGGCTTACTTGCCGGGCATCGCTAACAAGGCCACAACCCTTTGCTTGCTTTTCAGATGCCCCTTTCGGGTTAGGTTTAAATCGTCAAGGGGTGAGTGGTTACATTGCATATTCCATGGGCGGCCGCTGCGTTAGATTAGATGTGAAAAACCTTATTCTTTCAGCCTCCACCCATGGATTCCACCACTGCACCCCCAAAACTACCCGAAGTATTGATTTTGGGCTTCAAGATGAGTTTCTTATATGTGACTTTAAAGTCCATCAATTACTTCAGGAATAAAGGGTTTTGCTTTTTTAACGTGCTCCTCGATCATTTTAGCATCTAACGTCCTATAAAAGCTAAACAAGCTTGAAATTATGTCATACTGGTGGATGCGTTCGTGATTTCTTGATCTGTAATATTGGAAGTCCTCGGGAAATTCAAGCTTTAAATTATTATAGGTGCTTTGATATATTGGAGTAATAATCCTATCGAGAGTTGCCACCCCCACCTCAGGAATACAGGTATCCTGCATCTCAATTTTATTTAATATTCCCTCAGCAACATATTTAAAGACTGGTCTTCTAGGGTGATTGAATTGATTGAATAGCTTTTGCTTTCTAAAGTTTTCTTCTACATATTCTGAGATCCTTATATCGAGCCCCTTAGATACTTCTCGAACAGTGAGATTTTCAAGGGAGTCCGAGGCTAACTTATTGGAATTGTCTGGCGCATATAAATCACCATCATTGATTATTTCGAAAGTGTGCTTTTCACTATACCCCTTGGAAAATAGATAAGCTATAAAATAATCATGAACTAAATTCAATTCAGACACCAGGCCTTTAAAGGTCTGAAGATGCGGAAAATAGCCATCAAAGTAAATCGAGGGGAAAGAAACGCTCAATGCATTTGGCTTTAATTTTTTCAGCAAGTGATCACTCGATAGTTCTTCGGGCCTGTTGCCGGCTGCTGCGACAGGCTGATGAATAAACAGGTCAATACTCTCTATTTTTGGCAATATAGATTTATAGTCATCCCTACCGAGAGTGTGCGCCGGTTTCATAGGGATGTACCTATAAACCTCAGAAAATGATTTATTTTCCTGCAATATGTTTGCCAGGGGTTGGGCTTGGCAGTTTCCATACACAGTAAAGCTCTTCAAGTTTATCTCCTATACAATGAATTCAATTGGCATTTTTGTTCTATTGAGGGTGGCGACCCGAAAGGTGGCCATATAATATGTAGGCTTGTTTTTATTATTCAAATATTGTTAGCTATTTATAATTATCCTTACCTCCGAATTAGACGTTATTACTCCTTATTAATCATCCTTCATGTCATGGGGATATCCTGTACAGCTCCACTGCATATCTTCGAAGGCATGTCGAATTTCATAATATAAGGTTTTAGGGTGGTTACAAGCACTTGGCTGCTCAGTAACTATGTAATAGGAAATTTCAGGGGTAGAGGGCTACCTGGAGCAGGTCTTAACTTAGTCAAGTCTTGAATCACTTTAACGCGCCGCAACCTTGCTATAACCCTGCGCTCTCCCTCTCTAAGGCAACCAGAGGAATTTCCTTTAATTTCTTCATTTGATCTATAAAGATGTTAGCTTGCTCATATCAAGCTCCTGCGCCTTTTCAGCATCTATCCTGTATTTTTCATTGACTGCAAACAACAATCCACTTCTTCCCATTAGACACTAACCTAATTTAATCTGGCACCCCTATAAAAGCCTTTAAAACAACAACACACTTCGAAAAATAATTGCACCGGGTAAAGATTACAGTACATTTCATTTTAAGAGCAATAGTTCAACTTTAAATATTTGTTAACCAAAATAAATCAGATATTGCACACTCTTTTAAAGACTTTCACTCCAATTTAAAATAGCCTCACTCCATTAAGTTACAACGAGCATGGATTTAATTGCCTATATCAGCCATGCCAGGCTGCTGAAGGGGATCAACCAAACTTAAATTAACGATAGATGCCAAGTGAAACTACCCCAACACTAAACCCACAAAGTTTCCCAAGCCTTTTAGGGGTAGAGTGAAACTATTAAGAACCACTTGGTCGCCTCACCGGGGCTGCCCTCCCCCCCCAAAGCTCACCCTGCCCGCCCAACCCGGCTCAGCCCTATATAGAACAAAATCGCCTCAACTCCCATTTCACAGGATTTAACTCACTTTTTACGCCAGAATTTAGCAGTTTCCTCGCTCAAAACCCGCCGATTGCCCCTAATCGTCCCTATTGCTAAGATGCGCGCCTGCCGCTATGGCCCGGCTCCCCCTCAGATTCCGCATTGCAACTATGGGGCTGCCAGCACCGATTTTCCCTAGCGTTACCCTCACCTATCCGCCACGCGGAGGCCCGAGGCTTTCCACAGGAAAAGCGGTATCGAGGCCAGGTGCTATTTTTAACCGCGAGCGCACCGCGACGACCCCCTGCGACTACAGGAACGAAGTTTATGACCCAACCATCGCTGCAGCAGCTGGAACAACACGACGCCTTTATCCACCGCCATATTGGCCCCGATGCCAAGCAGGTAGAGGCCATGCTGAAAACCCTCGGAGTTGCCAGCCTCGACGAGCTGATCGAGAAAACCGTACCCGAAGCCATCCGCAAGACCGATGAGCTGGACCTGGCCGATGCGATCAATGAAGTCGAGGCCCTCGCGGAGCTAAAAGATATCGCGGCGCGTAACAAGATCTACCGCACCTTTATTGGTATGGGCTATCACGACACCATTACCCCCAATGTTATCCTGCGCAACGTGCTGGAAAACCCGGGTTGGTACACCGCCTACACCCCCTACCAGCCGGAAATCGCCCAGGGCCGCCTGGAAGGTCTGCTGAACTTCCAGCAGATGATTATGGACCTCACCGGCATGGAACTGGCCAACGCCTCCATGCTGGATGAAGGCACCGCTGCCGCAGAAGCCATGGCCATGTGTAAGCGCCAGGTCAAGCGCAACAAGTCCAACGTCTACTTTGTGGACCAGGACTGCCATCCGCAAACCATCGCCGTAGTTAAGACCCGCGCCGAACACTTCGGCTTCGAAATCGTTGTCGGCGATGTGGAAAAAGATATCCCCACCGAGCTGTTCGGCGCACTGCTGCAGTACCCCGGCAGCACCGGTCGCGTACGCGACCTGAGCGATATTATTGCCAAGGTCCACGAAGCCAACGCCCTGGTCACTGTGGCCGCCGACCTGATGAGCCTGGTAGCCCTGCGGGCACCGGGTGATATGGGTGCGGACGTAGTCGTCGGCTGTAACCAGCGCTTCGGCATCCCCATGGGTTACGGTGGCCCCCACGCGGGCTTCTTCGCCTTCCGCGAAGCTTACAAGCGCTCCGCACCGGGCCGTATTATCGGTGTGTCAGTGGACAGCAAAGGCAAGCGCGCGCTGCGTATGGCCATGCAGACCCGCGAGCAGCATATTCGCCGCGAGAAAGCCAACTCCAATATCTGTACCTCCCAGGTACTGCTGGCGGTGATGAGCGCGTTCTATGCGATTTACCACGGCCCCGAAGGCCTGAAAACCATCGCCGCCCGCATCCAGCGCCTGGCAGACATCCTCGCTTCCGCTCTGCAACAGGAAGGCTTCAGCCTGGCCCACGACAGCTGGTTCGATACCCTGACCGTCACCGTTGGCGCCAAGCAGGAAGAGATCTACCAGCGCGCCCTGGCCACCGAGATCAACCTGCGCAAAGTGGGCGAGGACGCCCTTGGCGTGAGCCTTAGCGAAACCGCTACGCTGCAAGATGTATCCGATCTGATCAATGCCTTTACCGGCACCGAGCACAGCATCGACCTGCACGCCCTGGACAGCGAAATTGCCAGTAAGGGCGCCCTGGGTATCCCCACCTCTCTGGTGCGTGATACTGAATTCCTGACTCACCCAGTGTTCAACACCTACCACTCCGAGACCGAGATGCTGCGCTACCTCAAGTCTCTGGAGGCCAAGGATATCGCCCTGAATCACTCCATGATTCCCCTGGGCTCCTGCACCATGAAGCTGAATGCCACCGCCGAGATGATCCCGGTTACCTGGCCCGAATTCGGCAAACTGCACCCCTTCGCACCGGTAGAGCAAGCGGAAGGCTACGCGGAAATGTTCCGCCAGCTGCAACAGATGCTGGCCGCCTGTACCGGTTACGATGCCGTGAGTCTACAGCCCAACGCCGGCTCCCAGGGCGAGTACGCTGGCCTGGTTGCTATCAAGAAGTACTTCGAAGCGAAGGGTGAGACCCAACGCGATATCTGCCTGATCCCCGCCTCTGCCCACGGCACTAACCCGGCTTCCGCCATGATGGTGAGTATGAAAGTGGTTGTGGTTGCCTGTGATGATAAAGGCAATGTGGATATCGAAGACCTGAAAGCCAAAATCGAAGAGCACGGCGACCGCGTTGCTGCGCTGATGGTGACCTACCCATCCACCCACGGGGTATTCGAGGAAGGTATCCGCGAAGTCTGCGATCTGGTACACCAGGCAGGTGGCCAGGTTTATATCGACGGTGCCAACATGAACGCCCTGATTGGTGTCGCAGCTCCGGGCCAGTTTGGCGGTGACGTCTCCCACCTGAACCTGCACAAAACTTTCTGCATTCCTCACGGTGGTGGCGGCCCCGGTATGGGTCCGATCGCAGTTGGCGAACACCTGAAGCCCTACCTGGCGGCCCACCCGGTGACTGAAGTACCGGAAACCAACCTGGATAACGGCACCATCTCCGCCGCTCCCTGGGGCTCCGCCAGTATCCTGCCGATCAGCTGGATGTATATCCGCATGATGGGTAAGCAGGGTATGAAGCAGGCTACCGAGATGGCGATCCTGAACGCCAACTACGTAGCCAAGAAGCTGGGTGAGCACTACTCCCTGCTCTACACCGGCACCAATGGCTTTGTTGCCCACGAGTGCCTGGTTGACCTGCGCCCACTCAAGGAAGCCAGCGGCATCACTGAAGAGGATATCGCCAAGCGCCTGATGGACTTTGGCTTCCACTCCCCCACCATGTCCTTCCCGGTAGCCGGCACCCTGATGATCGAGCCTACCGAAAGTGAATCCAAAGATGAGCTGGATCGCTTTATCGAGGCTATGGCAACAATTCGCCAGGAAGTGGAAGACGTAACCAGCGGTAAGTACACCCCAGAGGACAACCCACTGCACAACGCCCCTCACACCCTTGAGGACGTGATGAGCGGCGAGTGGACTCACAGCTACTCCCGCGATATCGCTGCGCGCCCGGCGGCGTGGTTAAAAGAGCACAAAGTGTGGCCGGCCGCCAACCGTATCGACAACGTATACGGCGATCGCAACCTGATCTGCTCCTGTCCTCCGATCGAGAGCTACGCTGAGTAAAATCCAACACTCTCACAGGTGGATTTAAAAGCGGGCTTTATGCCCGCTTTTTTCACCTAGCTTATTATTCAATTGACTGATATTACCTTTACCCCAAATTGACCTTTTATAGTTTGCAAGTAACTTAGTTCACCTAAGCCTCCAAATAGAAAAATCCCCACGGGACTATTCTTTCTATAAACTTTTTTTCATCAATAGTATCGGCAAGTGTCGAGATGCCTAGCTATGAAGCTTCTAAAGCGTAGGTGTTTTGCCCGGCGGAAGGCTGGAGGTCAATTTTCATCAAGTCATTAACTCCGCATGTACGTAAGCGCTCAATAAACCCCACCTAGCCACCCCAAGGGGCCTTTGATAGCCCCTCATTAATCTGCGGGTGCAATATTCCACGGAAGTAGCGCTTCAATCTCTTCGAGAGATTGGGCTTTTGGCAGCTCAGCAAAGACTTTTGCGAGGTAGCTGTACGGCTCAAGGCCATTGGCTTTCGCTGTTTCGATAAGGCTGTAGAGGGTGGCACTGGCCTTGGCGCCTTTAGGCGTTGCACTAAAGAGCCAGTTTTTCCTGCCGATTACGAAGGGGCGGATGGCATTTTCCGCTGCGTTATTGTCAATGGATAAGCAGCCGTCTTCGGTGTAGCTGCACAGCTTCTGCCAGTTCTTGTCGAGATAGGACAGCGCCTTACCGAGGATACTTTTCGGCAGTACCTTCGGCTGGATTTTGTCGAGCCAGCTGCGTAGCTTTTCCAGTACCTCCAAACTCTGCGTCTGCCGCAGCCGATAGCGCTCGTCGGCCGTGCAGCCTTGGGCTTTTCGCTCTATACCGTAGAGGTGGCCGATGTAGTTAAGAGCGATATCCGCTTTGCTGGGGATTTTCTGCTTACTGGAGCCTTTAGCTTTCTTCTTACTGCCGCTGGCAACTTTTTGCGCTTCGACAAATTTTCGTCGCGCATGCGCCCAACAGCCAAGATGGGTAATGGCTTTTTCACGGCCCAGCGCATAATAGCCGGCGTAGTCGTCGGTTTGTAGATAGCCACTGAAGCCAGACAGCAAACTGCCGGCCACCTCACCACTGCGACTAGGTGAATAGTCGAACAGAATTACTTTTTGATCTGGCAGGCCGCCGCGTTGCACCCACATGTAAGACTTACTGTGTGCAGGCTTGTCCGGTTCATTGAGAACCTGCAGCGGGGTTTCATCGCACTGAATAACTGGCCCTTCACAGAGCTTGTCGTTAAATAGGTTGAGCAAAGGCTGCACCAAATGACTGCAACGGATCATCCAGTTAGCCAGGGTGCTTCTGGGCAGCTCGACATGGATGCGTTGAAAGCTCTTTTGTTGGTGCGCCAAAGGCATGGCATCTTGATACTTGGCTATGGCGATGTGCGCCAGCAAGTTTGGACTGGCATTGCTTTTGGGGATAGGCTGGGCGGGCAGTGTCGCAGTCTTTATACCTGTTTCACAGTTGCCGCAGGCATATTTTTTGCGGGCATGCTGAAGAACCTGGATCTTTGCTGGAATAATATCCAGCTGCTCACTAACCTCTTCGCCAATAACTTTGAGTGCGCAACCACAGCCACAGACTTTCTCCTCTTCGGGGAGGTCGTGTTCTATACGTACGCGGGGCAGGTCAGCTGGCAGGGGTTTACGTCCGGATGGTTTCTTGCGGCTGTAGCTAACGATTTCTGTGGCCGCTTCATCAGCTGTCTCTTCATCTGGGCTATCCGCTACCTCAGTTTCGGCTTCGTTAAATAGCCCCATTTGATCGGGGGAGCTTTTCTCACTGCTCTTTCCGAAGCGCTTATTGCGCAATAGGGCTATTTGCTCTTCCAGAAAGCGAATGTGTTTTCGGCTTTTTTCGAGCTGAAGGTCTTTCTCAAGCAGAAGTGCACTTAACGCTTCTGGATCAGTAGGTAACGATGTAGCCGCAATGTTTTTCATAGCGGCTATTTTAGCGCAATTCTACTTATATAGCAGCCTCAAAGTACAATTCTTGATGAGGTTTTTGCTCCCAAATATTGAGGCCATCAAGGAGTTGGTTTAACTCTTTGCCATTGCGTTTGTGGTATTTTGAAAGCTCACTCCAATGCCATTGAAATCTCTGTTTCTCCAATCGCTTATACCATACGATAAAGCCGTTGCGCTCCCAATACAGCCGAGCGGGAGCGGGTGTATGAGCAAGCCAAGGCGGCAAGACCCGACCGCTGGAGTGGGGATACACGGGACTGGCGCCACGAAAAGAGCGTGGCGCTCAATCCCGACCGGATGGTTGGACAGAATTCCTGATTTATCGTGCAACTATGTTGACAGATACCGACCATAACAATGATTATGGGCAATTATAGCATGAAAGTTTCCGAAGTATTGTCCATACATCTCTTTAAATAATCACCTTCGGTAGTTCAACTTGGAAACGGCTTTAAATTCTTAATTCCGCAAAGTAGTATATATAGACTGACAAACATCAAATGGACCAAACATGAAAAAATTATTACTTGCCACACTTGTACTAACTAGCGCTAATTTGGGAGCTGAAACAATTAGCATTCAAGCTATCCCAACTATAAAGTCTGTGAAGGGAGATAGTGTTAGCTTCTCATTCTCCACAACCTCGGAAATATCTGAAGACTGTAAAAAAAAATTAGACGACGGCATAAGTGCAAGCTTTCAAGCCTCATATAAAATTTTCAATAATGCTGCAAATAATGGCACAAACCTAAACATAGATCTCTATACCTTCATCGATGAAAACGGTGATGAGAATTGCGGAATAAGCACTATCACCCCATAATCTTTCTTTTAGAATCTATTTTCGAAAAGGAAGTCTAAATCATAAGCCTCCAGAAACATACAAGTACAAATCTGGGGGCTTTCCCTCATGTTGAACTGGCACAGCTCTACCTGCAAAACATAACAAAAGTTAGATTGCCAACATGGGCGACACACACCTACCTGCTAGAAATTAAAGCAGGCACCAATAATTCAATTTTTTCTTGACCGGTCAATAATACGAAACGCCTCAGTAGCCCATTAACCTTTTCGGTCAATCCACCCTCCCACGAGTGATAGAGCTTAGCAAAATATATCTTGCAATCTAGTTTTCACTCGATCGACTGATGGCCCGCGCATTCACAGCCGTTGTCGAAGGTTATAGTTTTACACAATGCTTGATAAGGGTTTCTTTTTTCGGCAGGCACGGCCGCCAGCTGTTCAACCATAACCGTCTTACCCGACGGTTATGGTTGAACAGCTGAATGTTTTATCATTCTTCTCAAGCCACATACGTCCGGCAGCTTGTTCGGAGCTTGCTTTTTTTAGCTGGTGGCCAATCTGCACTTTCATAGCGCAATTGAACTTGGCGTAGTTACTCGTACCGTACCGTCGTTGCTGCATCTTTTGGAGAGCACGCCCTGCGCATGGCGATACAGGCACGCAATAGCATATTCGCCACGAGAAGACCAACTCCAATATCTCTACGCCCCAGGTACTTCTGGCGGTAATGAACGCTTTCTATACAATTTACAACAGACCCGAAGACCTAAAATCCATCAAGAGATACTCCGAAGCGAAGGGCGAGACCCAACGCGATATCTGCCTGATCCCCGCCTCTGCCCACGGCACTAACCCGGCTTCCGCCATGATGGTGAGTATGAAAGTGGTTGTGGCTGCCTGTGATGATAAAGGCAATGTGGATATCGAAGACCTGAAAGCCAAAATCGAAGAGCACGGCGACCGCGTTGCTGCGCTGATGGTGACCTACCCATCCACCCACGGGGTATTCGAGGAAGGTATCCGCGAAGTCTGCGATCTGGTACACCAGGCAGGTGGCCAGGTTTATATCGACGGTGCCAACATGAACGCCCTGATTGGTGTCGCAGCTCCGGGCCAGTTTGGCGGTGACGTCTCCCACCTGAACCTGCACAAAACTTTCTGCATTCCTCACGGTGGTGGCGGCCCCGGTATGGGTCCGATCGCAGTTGGCGAACACCTGAAGCCCTACCTGGCGGCCCACCCGGTGACTGAAGTACCGGAAACCAACCTGGATAACGGCACCATCTCTGCCGCACCCTGGGGCTCCGCCAGTATCCTGCCAATCAGCTGGATGTATATCCGCATGATGGGTAAGCAGGGTATGAAACAGGCGACTGAAATGGCAATTCTGAACGCCAACTACGTAGCGAAAAAACTCGGCGAGCACTACTCCCTGCTCTACACCGGCACCAATGGCTTTGTCGCCCACGAGTGCCTCATTGATCTGCGCCCCCTCAAGGAGGCCAGCGGCATCACTGAAGAGGATATCGCCAAGCGCCTGATGGACTTCGGCTTCCACTCTCCCACCATGTCTTTCCCAGTAGCCGGCACCCTGATGATCGAGCCCACCGAGAGTGAATCCAAGGGTGAGCTGGATCGCTTTATCGAAGCGATGGCCACAATTCGCCAGGAAGTAGAGGATGTAACCAGCGGTAAGTACAGCCCTGAAGACAACCCACTGCACAACGCCCCTCACACCCTTGAGGACGTGATGAGCGGCGAGTGGACTCACAGCTACTCCCGCGATATCGCTGCGCGCCCGGCGGCGTGGTTAAAAGAGCACAAAGTGTGGCCGGCCGCCAACCGTATCGACAACGTATACGGCGACCGCAACCTGATCTGCTCCTGTCCTCCGATCGAGAGCTACGCTGAGTAAAATTAGACACTCTCACAGGAAGGATGAAAGCGGGCTTTATGCCCGCTTTTTTATTTTTAACAATCCCCTGTTAGGGCAACGCCTTGCGCCCAGCGCCCGCTGCGCCAAAAATTAACAACAAAGAACAAGAACAAGAACAAGAACAAAAGTCTCAATTAATAGGCGATTTAACAGGAAAAAGTTGTCGTATCCCACCCCTTTCCATGATTAAATTTCAATGAAAAAATAGCGACGCTCTCGCTGCATACACTGTGGCCAGACTACCCCTCTACTTATCTACCATGAGAATCAGGACGATTAGTAACTTATGGGAAAAAAGCCGATAAACCAGAACAAAGTGGTTGTTTTTACTGGCGCAGGCATTAGTGCTGAAAGTGGCTTAAAGACTTTCCGAGATGCAGATGGGCTTTGGGAAAAAACTCCGATCGAACTTGTTGCCAGCCCCAGTGGCTGGCAACACGATCCTCAATTTGTACTCTCCTTCTATAACCAACTCAAAAAGAATGCCGCACTAGCCGAACCAAATGCCGCCCATCTCGCCATTGCTGAATTAGAACGCGACTTTGAGGTTGTGGTAATTACCCAGAATGTTGACAACCTGCACGAGCGTGCAGGCTCCTCTCAAGTTATTCACCTCCACGGAGAACTCAACAAAGCGCGCAGTACCGCTGACGCCAATCATATATATGATATTGCAGAGAGAGACATTCATCTGGGGGACCTCTGTGAACTGGGCAGCCAATTGCGGCCACATATCGTTTGGTTCAACGAGGTGCCTTTTCATATCGATAGCGCCAAGAAACACCTGAGCGAAGCCGGCCATGTACTCGTTGTAGGAAGCTCATTAACCGTCCAACCTGCTGCCGCCCTACTGAAAAAAGCACGCTACCACGCCAAAAAAATTATTGTCACTATGGATATTGAGAGAATACCTTTTGGCTTCAAACTTATTAGGGGACATGCAAGCAAATTGGTCCCAAATATTTGCCAACAATGGCGTATTAAAAAACAAAATGAAAGTATAGAGAATGAAAAGTAATAACAAAACGGGCATAGAGAAGTTTAAATTCGAAGAGCAGCAACTCTACACCCCACAACTAGAAGAAACGAGAATTTTAGCCAGCACAAACTGTCCCGAGGACAGCCAATCTATCTTTATTCTAACCGATAAATCCGAATTAATTCGCATCAATATAAATACAAGTGAATCAAACATCATTGCAAACCTGCTCAATCTAGATCTACCCTTAAGTGCAGAATTTCACCTCTACTGTAATGACAGTGCTAGATACTTCGCTGTCACCTGGAGACAGTGCAGATCTTATGAACAAGCCGCGATATGTAAAGGCACTGTCATCGATGCAGAAAATGGCAACAATATACTGACCCTATCAGCTGGTGACTATCATACCGAGCAAACACCACTGCCGGTGTGCTTCCTAAAGCACCAGAATAAAACCCTGCTCGTGCACGCTACCGACTGGAATCGCCTCGACATTACAGATCTTGAAACTGGGGAAATCATTACCCAGAGAGATCTTGATGAAGATCTTGAAGAGTGCGATGAAGATGACGACTGGGTCTTCAAAGAGTGGTCAGGTGTTCTCAAGCCATCCCCCAATCAAACACGTCTCGCAACGATTGGCTGGATATGGCATCCCGTAGGTGTTGCCTTAAGTTATGATCTCAAGGCATGGCTAAATGGCAGTCTCTGGGAGACTGATAAAAGCCCCAATATGCGCAGCTACGCCATTTGGGATTATTTCTGGGACTCACCATTTTTCTGGATTGATGAGCAAAAGCTCTGTATATGGGGCGCGGGAGATGGAGAGTCTACTGATGAACCAGCGAACAAAGCCGCTATCTTTGATGCAGAATCCGAAGAGTTATTACTGTCTATTTCTGGTCCCACCGACGATATCTTCTTTTGTGACACTTATCTATTCTCTGGATTACACAACAAAGAACAAAAACCCATAGGGCTAACAATATGGAGCCTTGAAGATGGAGCACTTCTCTGTAAAAAAGAAGGGATTTTTGCCGATCTATATATCCCTGAAGAAAGAGCCTTAATTGCCTTTGGAGAGCAGGGAAAAATCACAATCAATCGGTGGAGCCTATAAGTAAGCCAAATAGCCGCCCACAACATTAACAAAATACACCCCCACTAGAAATTAGACATCATGCCTGAAGCTAAAGACCAAGAAACAATAGAGAATTACGACTGGGCACTTGCCGAGCTTAACGAAACAGTGCAAGAGGAATTATCTACAAATCTCAAGCTACTCCAGAAAAAATACAGAGACGAAGATCTTTATGGTGTAGTGCTGGATGATAGTTTAGGCTGTTTGAAACTTCGCTTTCAAACAAGAAGCGGACTTTCCGAAGCCGCGCTAAAACGCGCGCAAACCTGTGAAGCCAGCCAAATACAACTTGAAAATTTACTGCGCTGGAGCATAGAAGAATTCCAGCATGATAAGCAACTCAACTTAAAAAAATCCTCCTCTATCGCCCAAAAAATCTCCAGCCGCATATGGAGCACAGCAAGGGACAAAAGAAATCGTAAAAAAACTCGCGAACTTTATAGATTACAAAAAGAAGTCAGCCACAAAATAAAACAAATATATATCAACAACCTTTTCGAGCAGTATCACAGTTTATTCACAGACAGCAACGATACATCTGCATGGCCCATCGGCATTTCCTATTGCAATGTAAATAAAGATCGAATTAAAAATTTTGAATACATGTCGAGGATTTCGGGGGAGGCGGTCTCCCAGTGGTACTACCAACTTGGTGATGGCAGCATCTTTTCTTCGCTAGACACAAAAACTCAAACTACCCTCAGCACCCTACTGGAAGAATTAGCCAAAATCGCCAAAAAGGAAACTGGAGATGCCTTTAAACGATTTATTACTGATTATGGTGAGCACAATATTTACTCTCTTTACTTATATCATAATGGCGACTGCACCTCGTACCTGTTCCCCAGCCTTACCTCCGAGAAAGGGCTCGATTATGTTGCACAGGCATACTACAAGCACTCACAGCTAAGCTTGGAGGATAATCGAACTCAGCTGCGCTGGAGCCCATGTGACTCGCCCTACCATACGGAGAGTGAGACTGCGCTTAAACAGACAGAAACGCTCCTGCAGAAGCTATCAAATACTATAGACAGGGCTGGGGAGCACGCCGCCAAGTACCTTAATATTGATCCTTGCTCAGATAAATTTTACGACCTCCACAGGGAGGTTTCAGAAAAAATACACCAGGCACTTATACAACAGTTAAAAGAAATCACCCTACTTCCTGAGATTTCTGAGTATATTAAAAGAACAGGCTGTGTTATCTGGATAACTGCCGGTGATACTTCCCACGATCCAATAGAAGATATTGCAAAGATCCATAACAGATCTGTTGCAGACAAGATACAGCAAGAAATGGAAGAGGGTTATCGACTATCCTCCATTGACCATGAATTACAAACCCAACACGCTGAACAGGAGAAGGAATCCCCAACACCACCTTCTTTTTGTCTGTCAGACTTTGATGCTCTTCTTGAAAAATTTAACCCTTCCTTTTTTGACGAGGACGGAGGCATCTATCTTAAGCAGCACACGGAGCAAGATTT
The DNA here is from genome assembly GCF_052466995.1 of Microbulbifer regidiadema (SeqCode). Lineage (NCBI taxonomy): Bacteria > Pseudomonadati > Pseudomonadota > Gammaproteobacteria > Cellvibrionales > Microbulbiferaceae > Microbulbifer > Microbulbifer regidiadema (SeqCode). Next base: position 2,415,082 of record NZ_CP174297.1, read on the forward strand.
CTTTCGCAACGGTAGCTCAGAATCTGAGGCCGCCCAAAACAGACTTAACCTGATGTCACTGCTGAAAGAATCACCCTTCTATGAAGAGATTGACAAGCTTTACGGCCATTTCATTGGTGCAGAGTTTAAAAAAGATGATTTCCTTCCCTCTATTGGCCGCCGCTTCGCTCTAAAACTTGGGGATATACTACAACAAGAGTTCCCCCAAAAGAGTTTCATCATACATATGGAGGTTAGCAGAAACTCACTTTCGAGAATTGAGTTTTTCCAAAATCGGCACGATGGGTTTATGCCTGGATTTAAAAGCGCACAAACAAAAGAGGGAGTAAAAGAGGTCTGGCTTATTGGCAGCAAACCAGCCAGTGTAAAATTTCCTGTGGGTGTATTTGCCAGTGAAGGGAAAGCTTATGCCCAGGTGTTTGGGATTGTGTCAAACAAGCTACTAACCAACAAATCCCTGTCTGAGCACAATGTGATTTGCGAGGGTAGTGACTATGACCAGGCTTATCACCATGCAAAAGAGGCACTATTGGAGCACCTCAATGAAAGCTACAACAAGGCACACCTGGATTTTGACTGCGTTCACTACCCTGAGGCAGCTAAAGTCAGCCCAAGTCAAGGACTAACTACTTACGATATGCACAAGTACCATGAACATGTTCAATACTGGCGCATGCTGGAAATAACACCTGATTACCTAATTAAAAATTTAGTATCGTGATTTAGGCAGGACAATAATATATGAGAATAGAAACTCTTCCTCTGCCCAAGGGTGCTAAAATTTCTTTTGCTGAAAAACAATCATGGACTTTATCCCTATCAGAGAAAGAGGAGAAACAATTAAGTTCAGCTCCACCAAACCATCTGATCGCTATAATTGATGATTCTTCGGTAACTTTCTACCTAAACAAGGAAGAAATGAGCTTTGCTTTTCCCGCTATATCTGAAGCCACTATCTGCTATATGACTCGAGCTAAAGGTAGCGGCTGGATAACACTTGAGGCGAAACTTATTAGAGCAAATCGAAGATATGTCATTCTCGAAACCACTGAATATACAGAAATTGGCCTGAAGTGGTTTCTTGACAACAAGAAAACCCTGGAGAAGTTTATCGGCCAGTCTATCGATGTAAGAGATTATGGCTTCGATTATTAGGCTATCCACAATACTTTCGCAACAGCAGTGTGAATGTTATACGCCTCTAAAGCTGTAATATCGTGGATAAATTCCAGAAGGCCCCTTGCTGAGGGGCCTTCTGCTCAGAAATGATTTTGGCAAATTATTTAGTGCCTCTAACCAGCAGAGTCACGCCCCTACTCCCCAGCCCCTTCGCGGCACTCACCGCGCACCTCGGCCCCATACTTAGAAACCACTCTTTCAATTTCAAAATAACCGCGCTTACAAAAACCCGTTTCCAATATTTTCTGCGGCAAAGCCCAGTTTAGATAGCCTTCTACACGACTACTTGAAATGCCTCGAATACCAGTGGCGCCCTGCCCCATACTGCGCTGAGAGCTGGGCAACCCCGATACAGGCGGCGCTATACCCTGATGTTCTCTTTCCAGGGTAAAGGTAAAGCGCTTAGCGCCATTCGGCGCGATTTGAGTGATAAAGGATTCCTTCATCCCTGGAATTGGCTTATTGCTAGAGCAGGCAAGCAGAAGGGCCGCCAAACACAGCCCCACACTCCCCTTTACCCACCGAAGATAATTAAATTTTTTATAATCCACCCAAACAATCCCCCAACTCAAATAAACTTTGAATATGGTTCCAGACACTACTTAAACACGACCGTTTTATTTCCGTGAATAAATACCCGTTCCTGTAATACCAATTGCAGGGCCCGGGTTAAAACCGACTTCTCCACATCCCGGCCCGCATCTGCCATGGTTTCTGCCGAGTAGGCGTGATCCACATGAATCACATCCTGTTCAATAATCGGCCCCTCATCCAGGTCATCGGTAACAAAATGAGCAGTCGCCCCTATTATCTTCACCCCGCGTTCGTAAGCCTGTTGATAGGGTTTGGCTCCGATAAATGCCGGTAGGAAGGAATGGTGGATATTAATGATACGACCACTATAGCGGGCGACAAAATCAGGGGTCAGCACCCTCATATACTTGGCTAGCACGAGATAATCCGGGTTGTACTCATCCACCAGGGCAGCCACCTGCTGCTCGTGAATACCACGCTCCAATCCTTCCGCTGACACCCAGTGAAAGGGAATATCGAACTTCTGAACCAGCCCCTCCAAGTCCGGGTGGTTGCCAATAACGGCAGTAATCTCTACATCCATCGCACCGGAATAGCACTTCATCAAGATATCCCCCAGGCAGTGAGGCTCGCGGGTAACCATCAGTACCAGGCGCTTCTTGCGCTCAATGGATACCAGGCGCCGCTCTGCCCCCCGGGGCAGTGCCATATCCAGGTCTTCCAGAAGAGTCGTATCGTTAAAGATGCCCTCCAGGGCCGTGCGCATAAAGAAACGCCCCTCCGCCCGGTCCACAAACTCATCGTTCTTGATGATGTTCAGCTGGTGCTTGTAGCAAATATTGGTAATCTTGGCGATCAGGCCCTTATCATCGGGGCAATCGGTCAGCAGTATCTTCTTTTCCATGGTCAAATTTCAGGCCAAATATCCAGAGTCCAGACTATACACTATGCCGACTTTACGATTCAGCGATCCATTCCGGGGAGAACATGGATAAAAACCTTTACGCCGATCATATGGCCACCCTGTGCCGCCGCTACGACGAAATCCTCGAGCAGAGCGGGTTTGAGACCCTCAACGTCTTCAGTGGCGCCCCCAGGGTGCAGTTTCTGGACGATAACTACTACCCGTTTAAGGTGAATCCCCACTTTAAGGCGCTGGTCCCCATTACCGACAATCCCCACAGCTGGGTAATCTACCAGCGCGGACAAAAGCCGAAACTGTTGTTCTACCGCCCTGTAGACTTTTGGCACTATGTACCTCCGGCACCGCAGACTTTCTGGAGTGATTTCTACGATATCGAGCTACTGAGCAAGCCCGCCGATGCCCAGGCGTTCCTGAGAGCAGAGAATGCCGCTTTTATCGGCGAGAGCGACAGGCTACAGGGCTGGTCGCTGGGTGAGAATAACCCGGAGCTACTGATCAACCGCTTGCACTGGGCCCGCGCGTACAAAACCCCCTATGAAATCGCCTGCCTGCGTGAGGCAAACCGTATCGCGGTCAATGGGCACCGCGCTGCCGAGCAGGCCTTTCGCAGTGGTGCCAGTGAATTTGAAATCAACCAGGCCTACCTCGGTGCTACCGGCCAGGGCGAGAACCGTATGCCCTACGGTAATATTGTTGCCCTGAATGAACACGCCGCAATCCTGCACTACACCCACCTATCCACTGAGCGCCTGCCCGAGCCGCAGCTGAAAAGCTTCCTGATCGATGCGGGGGCTGACTGCAATGGCTACTGCTCTGATATCACTCGCACCTACGTCTATGCCGATAACGAGTTCGCAGAGCTGGTAACGGCTATGGATGAAAAGCAGTTGCAGCTGGTAGACGGCCTCAAACCTGGCCTGCCTTACCCGGAACTGCATCGCCAGTGCCACTTAAACGTGGGAGAGCTGTTGGCCCAATTTGGCATAATCAAAACCTCTGCCGAGAATGCCGTGGAATCCGGCTTAACCCGCCCATTCCTGCCACACGGCCTGGGTCACTTCCTCGGCCTCCAGGTACACGATGTGGGCGGTCACCAGAGCGGCCCCGATGGCGGCACCACACCCCCACCGGCCGAGTATCCGTTCTTGCGTACCAGCCGAACTATCGAGGAGAACCAGGTATTTACCATCGAGCCGGGGCTCTACTTTATCGATAGCCTACTGGGAGAGCTGAAAGACTCAAAACTCGCTGCCGAGGTTAACTGGGATAAGGTCGACAGCTTCCGCCCCTACGGCGGCGTGCGTATTGAAGACAATATTGTCGTACACGCAACCGGCAACGAAAACCTTTCTCGCACTCCTTAGTTCATAGACTAAAGCAATATTGTGAGAGTGCTTACAAGTAAGCGCTCTCGCAATACCTTTACCTTACTCCGAAAGTTAAAACATTAAAGAACGCCCTACCGCTCCCGCTTTTCCTCTCGCCGCTTGCGCCCCTAAGCTGCTTGCCCCCTCACCGAAAAGAAGCCAAAGTCCATCACCGGTATTACAACAAGAAAAGGGACAATTCATGAGAAAAAAAACACTGGCAACGCTTATCGCAGCCACAGTTCTAGCCGCAGCCAATAGCGCTTATGCAAAATCAATCGAGTATATTTTTTACGATAAAGAGGGCATTGCCGGCTCTGAAATTATTCACCAGGATGGAACAAAGGTATCTGGTGAATTAAAGCTCGGCTGGAATAACCGCCGCCTGAACCTCAAGGAGAGCTTCACTATCGGTGAGGCGGCAATGCCCGAGCAACTATCCATTGAAGGGATCAGCCCGTTTGGTGCTCCAGTCAGTGAAGAGTTTTCCCTGGAAAAGGGTGTCGCTCGCTGGAAAGGTTCCGATGAACATGGCAGCGCAAAAACTTCCGCAGTCCAATTTTATATTCCCAAGAACAGCACCCTTGCAGTACAGGCGCAATTGGTAAAAGCACTGATTGCCGATGCAGATCAAAATATTGATTTACTGCCGCAAGGACAAGCACGCCTGCATAAGCTTGATAAAGTGACCCTGCAACAAGGCGAGCAAAAGAAAACCGTCCACCTTTACGGCGTAAGCGGCCTGGGCTTTACCCCAGATCTCGCCTGGTATGATGACAACGGGGATTTATTTGCCTCCGATGAGGGCAGCTGGTTCGCCATCCTGCGCAAAGGTTGGGATAAATCGCACTTGGAGCTACTCAAAACTCGACAAGTCGCAGCCGCAGACCAGTACCTGCAAAACATTGCCAAGAAATATACCCACACATCAACCCAACCCATCCTGATCAGTAACGTCAATCTGGTTGATATGGTGTCGGGCAAACTCGTGAAAAAACAGCATGTTCTGATTAAACAGGGGAAGATCGCTAAAATCAGTAAAACGCCGATCAAAACCACAGGGGCAACTACTATCGATGCCCGCAACCATACACTGATTCCCGGCCTCTGGGATATGCACGCCCACCTGTCCCCTACCGATGGTGTGCTGAATATGGCCGCAGGTATTATCAATGTGCGCGATATCGGCAACACGCATGAAAACATCTCACGCATTGCCGGGATGTATGAGTCCGAGCAAATTATCGGCGGCGACCTTTTCCGTGCAGGGTTTATGGACCGGGAAAGTGAAAATGCCATGCGCATGGGCAAGACCGCAGATAGCCTGGAGGAAGCCAAGGAAATTGTCGAGTGGTATGCGGAGCGCGGCTACCAGCAAATTAAAACCTACAGCTCGATGGAACCCGAGTGGATCGCGCCCTTAGCCAAACATATCCACGATAATGGTATGCGTTTATCCGGCCATATTCCTGCATTTATGACCGCCGAAGAAGCGGTAGATGCGGGCTTTGATGAAATTCAGCATATTAATATGCTATTTCTGAATTTTATGGGCAAGCTAGATACCCGTAAAAAACTGCGCTTTACAGAAATCGGGGAACACGCCCATGAACTGGACCTGGAGAGCAAAGAAGTCGCCGCTTTCCTGGATAAACTGGCCGAAAAAGGCACCGTCGTAGACGCAACTACCACCGTATTCAGCTCCATGTTACTGCGCCAGCCAGGCAAGGTAGATCCTGAATTTGCCGATATTACCGACCACCTTCCAGTCAATATCCAGCGCACTTTTGTCGGCGCCGAGCTGGATGTAAAACCGGAGCATCGGGATGACTACGACCTTTCGGCGGATGCCCTGCTGGCGATGATGCGCAAACTGCACGAGCACAAGGTCACTATGGTGGCGGGCTCCGATGGTATCCCCGGATTCACTCTATTGCGCGAGCTGGAGCTCTATGTCAAAGCCGGTATTCCCAATATTGATGTGCTGCGCACCGCCACTCTGGTACCGGCACAGGTTATGGGGGTCGACGAGTACACCGGCAGTATCGCGGTAGGAAAAAATGCAGACCTGGTTTTACTGGAGGGAAATCCTCTAGAGGATATCAGCGCACTGCGTCGCACCGCGCTGGTGCTCGAAGGGCAAAATATGTATCGCCCGGATGAGCTGTACACAGCTCTGGGAATCAAACCTTTCCACCCTTCGGCGCCATTTGAATTAAACGGCACTAGCACGATAGCGGCCAAATCCGAATAAATCCGTATAACCGACACAAAAAAAGCCGGCAAACAAAATGATTGCCGGCTTTTTATTGGTTAAGCAATTAGCGCAATTCAGTGCGCACAGTGCGCGCCGCTTCCACCATATTCAACAAGGATGAACCCACTTCGGCCCAGCTACGGGTTTTAAGGCCGCAGTCCGGGTTTACCCAGAGTCGCTCAACCGGCACCACCTCGGCAATCTTCTTCAGTCGCGCCACCAATTCGCCCTTCTCTGGCACATTGGGTGAGTGAATATCGTAAACACCCGGTCCAATTTCATTGGGGTAACCACCGCTCTTATCGGCAAACGCACTGAGTAGGCGCAAGTCGGAACGGGCCGATTCAATAGTAATCACATCTGCATCGAGAGAGACAATGGCATCCATAATTGCATTAAAATTGCTGTAACACATATGGGTGTGGATCTGAGTTTCCGCTTTCACAGTGCTACAGGTGTAGCGGAAACACCCCACGGCCCAGGCAAAATAATCCCCGCGCTCAGACTCCCGCAGGGGAACCCCCTCGCGCAGGGCCGGCTCATCAATCTGGATAATGCCGATACCGGCCGCCTCAAGATCCAGTACCTCCTCCCGCAGCGCCTTGGCAATTTGCAGGCAGCTCTCACTGCGGTGGATATCTTCCCTCGGGAAGGACCAGTTGAGAATGGTGACTGGGCCTGTGAGCATGCCTTTTACCGGCTTGCAGGTAAGGCTCTGGGCATAGCGGCTCCACTCTACCGTCATAGCGTTAGGGCGGGAAATATCGGCAAAAATAATGGGCGGCTTCACACAGCGGGAGCCATAACTCTGCACCCAACCGTTGCCGGTGTGTACAAAGCCATCCAATTGCTCCCCAAAATACTCCACCATATCGTTGCGCTCGGCCTCACCGTGTACCAGTACATCTAAGCCGAGAATTTCCTGGCGACGGATGGCTTCGGCAATTTCAGCGCGCAGGTGCGCTAAATAATCCACTGCGGAAATCTCACTGCTGCGATACTGGCGGCGCACACTGCGCAGAAGGTCCGTCTGTGGGAATGAGCCTATTGTAGTGGTGGGTAGTAGCGGCAATTGCCAGCGCTCAGCCTGTACCAAAGCGCGATCCCGAAAGCGCTGCTGGCGCCAGGTATCCTGCAATTGATCGGCAATGGAGCCCCCAATCTCGCAACTTTCTCTGCCAGCGGCAGAGATTTGCATATCCGTATTGAGTCGCTGCTGCAATTGGGCCAACTCACGAAGTTTCTGGCGACTGTAAGCGAGTCTCTGTTTTTGCTCGCTGGGCAGCTCAACCTCTGTTTCCAGGTCCACAGGGCTGTGTAACAGGGAGCAACTGGCAGACAGCCACAAGCGCTGCCGCAACCGCTTCGCCAGAGGCTGTAAAGTAACCTGCCAGCGATCCAGGTCCGCCCGCCACACATTGCGCCCATTAATCACCCCTGCAGACAAGACCTTATTTTCACCGGCCAATTGAGCCGCAGCTTTAAGCTCCTCCGGTGCGCGCACACAGTCGATATGAACACCGGATACAGGCAGGGAGAATGCCAGCTCCAGATTCTCGCGCAGAGGGGAGAAGTAGGTGGCCAACAGGGTATTCAGCTCAGGGGCTGCCGCCGCAATCTGCTGGTAGGCGCTATCAAAGGCTCTGCGCCACTCGCCCGACAGATCGAGGCCCAGTATGGGCTCATCCAACTGTACCCAATCAACCCCGAGGCCGGCGAGCTGAGACAGCAACTCCCCATAGCAGGGCAGGAGTTTTGGCAGTAACTCCAGAGGGCGATCCACGCCTCGCCCCAGCCACAAGTAAGTGAGCGGCCCGATAACGACCGGTTTGGCTTTGTAGCCCAGGGATTGGGCTTCCCGCACCTCGGCAAGTAACCACTCACTATCCAGGGGAAAGGCCTGATCTTTGGAAAACTCAGGCACCAGATAGTGATAGTTGGTATCAAACCACTTGGTCATGGCACTGGCCGCCACCGGCTGTCCCGATGGCGCGCGGCCACGGGCCAAGCGGAAATACTGGTCCAGCTTGTTGTCCGCCGCTCTTTCTTTAAAGCGTTGACCGACCACACCAAACAGCAGGGAGTGGTTCAATACCTGGTCGTACCAGGCGAAATCCCCCACAGTCACACAATTCAACCCGGCCTCACTCTGGAGCTGCCAATTACCACAGCGTATCTCTGCGCCCACTTGCAGCAATTGTTGCTGGGATATATCACCGCGCCAATAGGCTTCCTGCGCTTTCTTTAGTTCACGATTGGCTCCGATACGCGGATAGCCGAGGATATGTGTTTGCACCATGGCCGCCTTCCTAAGCTCTTTCCTATGAGGGGAACAAAGTTGCCCCATTGAGAAATATCCCGCAGCTGCGATTTCGGTAACGGTCGCATTGGCGAGAGTCCTGACTTGATTGTGTGCCTACACTGTTATCCAATCAATTTCATATTTTTTGCAAGCAACATGAATAATTTTAATGTTGATTGAATTGCGCCATTTGCGTGCGCTGAGCCTTTTGCGAGAGACCGGCAGCCTGGTACGCGCTGCGGAGCGCCTTCACCTGACCCAGTCAGCTCTATCGCACTTATTTCGCGAGATGGAGGACCGGCTCGGGCAGGAACTTTTTGTGCGCAAATCCCGGCCGCTGCGATTTACCAGTGCCGGCTTGAGACTGCTGCAATTGGGCGACGACATACTGCCCCAGGTAGCTATAGCGCAGCGGGACCTGTCCCGACTGGCATCGGGGCAAGCGGGTAGGCTCAATATCGCTATCGAGTGCCACAGCTGTTATCAGTGGCTGATGCCCGCACTAAATGCCTACCGGGACGACTGGCCCGAAGTGGAACTGGACCTGTGCAGCGGCTTCCACTTCGCCCCCCTGCCCGCACTGGTGCGCGGGGATCTGGACTTGGTTGTCACCTCCAATCCAGACCCGGATCTCAAAGGTCTGCACTACGAACCTCTGTTCAGCTTTGAGGTGTGTCTCGCCATCAGCCGCAAGCACCCACTGCTGCAGGAGAGCAAACGGCGCTGGGTGGAAGCGCAAGAACTGGCCGGCGAGGTCCAGATCACCTATCCGGTTGAACGCGCACGGCTGGATATCTTCCAGCACTTCCTCGACCCCGCCGGTATAGAGCCTGCGGGTATTCGAACCGCAGAACTCACCATGATGATGGTTCAGCTAGTAGCCAGTGGTCGCGGAGTTTGCGCTCTGCCCAACTGGGCGCTGCACGAGTACCAGCAAAAGGGATTTGTCTCCCAGCTCAAGCTGGGTAAAGAGGGACTTTGGAGCACTCTATACGCAGCAGTCAGGGAAGATATGCTCGAACAAGCCTATCTCACAGACTTCCTTAAAACCGCGAAAGAGACCAGCTTTGCCAATTTACAGGGGCTAAGAGCGGCGACAGCCCCTTACAAAAGTTAACTGGGCAGATAAGGCCTGCATGGAAATAATAACCCGTGCATTTATTGATCAATCCGGACAGGTAAACGGTGAAGCAATCAATAGTTTGGACTGGCCGGAGACACCGGTAAAATCGCGCCCCCATAAATAGATACGGCATTGGCCTGTACCCGGTCAAAAGCCCGGACTTTGTAGGAGACCCTCTATGTCAAACCCGGTTGAACGTTGGAACTCAGTGAGTAAAGGACTGCACTGGCTTTTTGTAATCCTACTGCTCTCTGTATGGGGGGCGGTTGAGCTGCACGAGTTTTACGAGCGCGGCGATCCCATGCGCGGCTGGTTTATGCAACTGCACTTCTCTCTAGGTGTCGGTGTCCTGATGCTTCTGGCCCTGCGCCTCTACTGGCGCGCGCGTCACAAGCGCCCGCAACTTGAGGGCAACAAGTGGCAAAAAGCACTATCCGGCCTGACCCATGGCGGTCTGTATCTGCTGATTCTGGCTATGCCGGTATCGGGTATTGTGATGCGCCAGCTGTTTGGGCGCGATACCGAGTTCTTTGGTCTGTTTGCCGTACCCAATCTGTTCGCTAAAAATCCAGACCTGGGTAAGCAGATCGCCTTCTTGCACAAAGACGTACTGTGGCCCGCCCTACTCGTACTGGTTGGACTGCATATTGCTGCGGCCCTGTGGCACCACTTTATCGCTCGCGATAACACACTCACTCGTATGCTGCCACAACGCTAATTTAAGACTGGGAAGAAATAAAAGAAGAGAAATTGAATGGGAGAGCGCAGGGCTGCGCTCTCCCGGAATAAACCCGCTACAACAGCTGCGGCTTACTCGTCACTATTGCCGCGTTTGGCTTTGGGCTTACCTTTGGGCTTGAACTTAGGCTTACCCTTGGGCTTCCCTTTCGACTTGACCGCCGCTTCATCAAAGCGGGTGATCTTCATCGGCTTACCGGAAACACGCACCTTTTTCAGGTGCTGGAACACCTCTTTCGGCATCCCCTGAGGCAGATCTACCGTGGTGAAATCATTGTAGATTTCAATGCGGCCGATATAGGAGCTGTCCAGATCCACTTCATTGGCAATAGCGCCAACAATGCTGCCAGGGCGCACGCCCTGTTCGCGACCGATCTCGATACGGAAGCGCTCCAGTCCCTCATCGGGCGGCGGCAGCTTGCGATCTTTCTCGAAGCCCTCCTTTTTGCGGCGGCGACCGCCGTCAAAGTCATCGTCGCGCTCGCGACGTTCTTTGCGCGGCTTCTGCTCTTTCTCCTGAATCAGCAGAGGCTGATCACCCTGGGCCATTGCAGCCAGTGCGGCGGCAACATCCAGAGGGTCAACTTCATTCTGCGCCAGGAATTCCTCAACCAGCTGGCGATAGGGCGCCAGATCCGTTTGGCCTTCCAGGGTCGCGGTGATGCGCTCGCGGAAGCGCTGCATACGGGCGCTGTTAACTGCATCTGCGCTGGGCAAATCCAGTTTTTCGATCGGCTTCTTGGTCGCTTTTTCAATAACTCGCAACATACGGCGCTCGCGAGGCGCCACAAACAGGATCGCATCGCCTTCGCGACCGGCACGGCCGGTACGACCGATACGGTGAATATAAGCTTCGGTATCGTAGGGAATGTCGTAGTTGATCACGTGGCTGATACGCTTCACGTCCAGCCCACGAGCCGCAACATCGGTGGCTACAACAATATCGAGCTTGCCGTTTTTCAGCTTGTCGATCACGGCTTCACGCAGGTTCTGCGCCATATCGCCGTTCAGGGCGGCACTGGCAAAGCCTCTGGCGGCCAGCTTATCTGCCAGTTCCACAGTGCTGTTTTTGGTGCGCACGAAGATAATCGTGGCGTCCACCGGCTCCGCTTCAAGAATACGGGTCAGTGCATCCAGTTTGTGCAGGCCGCCAACCGGCCAGTAGCGCTGGCGAATGGTTTCCGCAGTCTCAGTCTTAACCCGGATTTTTACTTCAACCGGCTCGTGCAGATGCTCGCGGGCGATGCGGGCAATCTCTTTTGGCATAGTGGCGGAGAACAGCGCAATCTGGCGCTCTTCAGGAATCTGCTCCAGTACCCACTGCACATCATCGATAAAGCCCATGCGCAGCATTTCATCCGCCTCATCCAGCACTAGGGTGCGCAGATTGGACAGGTCCAGGGAGCCGCGACGCATATGGTCCATCACCCGCCCGGGGGTGCCAACCACCAGCTGCACACCGCGCTTTAACTGCTGTATCTGACCACGGTAATCAGCGCCACCGTAGATAGGGGCAACGTGGAAACCTTTCAACTTGGCTGCGTAAGACTGACAGGCTTCAGCTACCTGAATAGCCAGTTCACGGGTCGGTGCCAACACCAGTGCCTGGGGACGGCGATCGTTCAAGTCCAACTGGGAGAGTAGTGGCAGCGCAAAGGCTGCGGTCTTGCCAGTGCCGGTTTGGGCCTGGCCTAGCACATCCCGCCCCTCCAGCAGGGACGGAATAGTTTGTGCCTGGATCGGGGAGGGAGTCTCGTAGCCGAGCTTTTCGATGGCACTGAGGATTTCAGACGGCAGACCCAACTGGTCGAAGCCGGCCGCTTTAGGGGTATCGGTCATTTCGGAATTCACTTGAAGCCAAAGTCCCTATCTCGGGACCGGAGCGGTGGGTAAAAGGCCGCGCAGTCTAACAGGTTAGACGATCCAGATCAGCCTATTTTTTAAACAAAGAGTGGCCACCCGATGCAATATGAAAGAATTGCCCTTCTCCAAAGTAGGGCAATAAGCAGGAATATGCTCAAAGGTGGCACCAAAAGACCGCTAGATAGCGCCCCTTCTCTCTACCCAGGGTAGCCCGGGGCTAGGGGTGTCAGCGGAAACTTCTGTCATGCGACTTACCACAGCCTCAATCATTGATTTTGTCGCCCGAGCGAAACTTCCATCCAGCTGGGTCTGTTCATATAGATAAGTGTGGAAGCGCGTAAATAGTGAAATGTCGACTTTTTCAGGATTAGACCAAAAGCTTGCCAGAGGCCCCTGGTGGGTTAGGCCTGGCATATCATACAGCGCGCGGCCAAGTAATTTCGTGGGCACCTCGTGCAACAGCGCGGAAATACCGACGGTGCTATTAATAGTCACCACCCCAAGTGCATGCTGAAGCAAGGTTGGCAAATGCAGATCGTGACAGTAGATAACTCTACCTTGAATACCATAGCGGGCCTCTAAACTATCAATCAGTTGCTGATAGTGACAAAACCCACGATCCATTGGGTGGTGTTTTATTACCATCACCGTGTCAGCGGGAGCATTCTTGGCAAAAGACTTCAGCACCCTATCAATTGAATTCTCAATTGATAGCAAGTCTGAATGCTCGCGCAGCTGAAAGTCATCGCGAGTCTGCAAAGGAAATAAGAAAAAACGGCGCCTATATTGACTTGTCAGTTTTTGCATAAGGTGACATTCGGTTAGCCGATAGAGGCCTTTGCGGACAAAGCTTAGCAACCAACACCCCGTCTCCGCTTTCCAATCCCGATTTCTATGATGATGGTACGATGGAAACCGTGAGCGACATAAACGCATAGCCACGTAATAGCGCGTAGCGTAAATGGCACGATGCCAAAAAGTTTGCCCTACCGGGGGGGCCAGCTTACGACGACAGGATTGATATTCATCAATTGCTTCCCTAGACCAGTCCACATTCGAATAAGCATTAACGCCTCCCCACTCAAGGGTTATAAAGTCTGGCCGTAAATACCCCTCTTCAAAAACACCAAAGGCAACTCCTAAAGATTTACAAACATCCCGAGCCTTTGAGTGATAACTGCGACAATCACCATAAACAAATACCACCTTGACTGCATGCTCAACAAGGTACGCTTTGAAAAAATCCGCCCAATCATTTTCACTTTCAGAAAAATCAACCTGAAAATTAGCCCAGGAAAAGTGACGATCACCGCCATTAAAATTAATTTTATGCGTAACTATGCCCTGCTGTGAGAGCCTCCTCGCTAGTTTTGCAAAGAATGGACCATGAGGGCCCTGTAAAAAGACAGCCACAGACATTATCTGCCCTGCTCCTGAGTATCAGTTATTTGGTGCTCAGCTATTACAGATGCATACAATTTGGACAATAAATGACAACTATTCCAATACACTATAGTGTCCCAGACCCACTGATATAGTGCCACATATCATTTCCCACCTCTCAGAAACACCTAAAACAATCATCGCAATTAAACGATACAAATGTGCCAGCAAGAATAAACCTCAGCTACTATAGCCAGCTTTAGCGGCCATTTATTTTATCCACACAAACCACAACAACTTTCGAGCAAGGCTTAAGTGGTAATTTTTATCTAAACTTTTACCGACATGGTGGAGAGTATAAGATCTTTTCAGTCTTACTACGGCTCTAAACTCCGCCAATAAATTAGGCCCGCTATCTTATAGGAAGAGAAAAACCATGTCAGCACCGCCAACTAGAAAGATCGCCATCATATTCAGCCATTATTGCACCTAAAGCTGCATCAAATATTCTTTGAGACTTCAGGAAAGCTAATCTATATCTATAGAGTCCGTCACACTTTGGAGGTTCCCTTTATCAAGAAGCGTTAAAATAATAAGGCGAACGTATCAAGTGAGCATTCCAAATAAACTCAAGCTCCCCACTAATTCAAGTTAACAATCAAAAAATATCCCAATATAAAATATACGTTTAGTCCTTACAACCTTAGAGGTTATAGCAAAATCTACTACTCACGCCCAAAGGGGAAATATTTGATTGGTCTACCCCCAAAAATAAGCCAATTAGAAAATCACTATAAACCAGAATATTTCTGAATAATTCTGTAATATATCTGCAGACCTTGAACGTTATAAGATTAGGCGCAGTCCGCCGTGAGCAGCTACAATCCTTAACAACCCTCGTCTTGCAGAGGCTTCAGAGCGATTCAGGGGCTCCCTCAAGTACGATTCTCAAGCCTTCAGGTCAAAAGAAGGCGAGAAATTCTTTCTCAGAGATTTCACCGTAGAAAATATAAAGCCTGCCAGCAAAGGCCAACATCTGAGCTAATCGATTTTTAAGTGAAAATGAGTGGGCATTATGAAGATGGAAACCCCACAGCTTTGGAACAATAGTATCAATATCATATCTCTAGCAAATACTGATCCAATTTGACTGACAGCACCAAAAGCTCGTAGCAAAGATATATCAACAAAGAGGCTAAACGAAACCCTGGAGATACACTGCCAACCCACCTCCCCACTTTTTAGCCCCTAAGTATTTTTTAATAATCTACACCATTTCCTTGATTACCCCTCGACAGGCGGCCGTAGTAACCTCTCTGCTCTCCACTTTTCAATTTTCGAGCATCAAGTCGTATTAATGCCTGCCTCCATACCTTTTCAAATATTCTAGCAGTCACTCTTGGAAAGGGGGTAAACAACGGGTTAAAAGGGTTGTCGCGAGCCTGCATCCATACCGTCATACGATTAGACTTTTTCTGAGCTTCTCCACGACAATGAAAGCCATATACGTTGCCAATCACCAGGGTATTAGCCGGCACGGATAACTTCTTAAGCTGGTACCCCATTTTTTTTAGGTCCTCTTCACGCACACGAAAAGAACCATCCCAATAGCGTCCCGGGGATCTAAGCTCGCCTCTTTTACAAGCCTCCAGACTCTCCCTGTATTCCCACTTCAATCGCTGCACCGTTAACCTATGAGAATGAGGAACATAGACATAAGCGCCATTAACATCACTGGTCTCATCCATGTACAGCCAGCCTTTAACACATGGATGAAAGGTATCCATATGAAGATCTCGCTGCGGATCTGGCCGGGGATCTACATTCTCGTGGTTGCATAGGTTTTCTATATAAAATAATGGCGGTCTATTCTTTGAGGAGCAAAATCGCATTAAGCGGTCTAACAAATTATTTTTAACTAAATCATCGAATTCTGGAGCCCTTCTTCTTTCGCGATGATCCATGAAAATTCTTTGTGTGATAGTTGTCCCCTCTATCACCTCCCTAACCGCCCCTTCAAATTGATTTAATTCATTAAGTAAGCGAACAAACTTCTCTTTTGGCAAAAAATTTTCTTTAAGGATATAACCTTTCTCAATAAACTCTCTTCGATATCTCTGAGACACCAGGGGCGAAAGCAGGAACAAGCGAAACCGGAATAGTGCATGCGCCACAATCACACGAATCACATGTAACCCACAAAGATTAAGCCAGTAATTACCTATAATCGGATTATTTTTAAAGCTTTTTCCCCAGCTAAGCAGCTCAAATATCCACTTGGGGGTTTTCCAGGTCAAGCTTAAGATAGAGCGAAGCATTAACGCCTCCTTAACAAATAAAAATGCTTACATCACCCACATTGGCAACGTAAACAAACAAAAACCTCCGAATAATTCCTCAAATCCTATACCGAGTTACAGAGCCTTTATACTCTATACTTCAGTTCTTTTAAAACTTCGTCAAACTACACTTCAAATACGGATTGAAAAGTATACTTAACATTAAAGGCCGCCAGAAAAATCTCAACCTCCCTTAACATCAATAAAGCCAATCTAAAATCTAATAGCGGAGAAATGCTCTTCGATACCAACAAAACACCGAAAATAAAACCCCTTTCTTCTCCTGCTCAGCACGCCTTCGCTCCAACAATTCAACCGTAGTTTCTGCATCAATAAAATCGCCCGTTTTACAGTCAGAGTAATTCGGATAGAGTAATAAGGTACCCGCTATCAATTGAGGCAAAGTCAAGGTGCGAGCCCTACGCCTCTTGAAGTCACTGAAATCATTGATTGCCAATTTTCTATTGGCAATCAATATATCGTGGGTCAACCCCCAACCAGCATAAAAAGGTAGACCATAAGTCACGACTCTCACGCCTCTCAACAAAGCCTCAAAACCGGCAAGTGAGCTTATAGTGTGCACTTCGTCAACCTGCTCCAAGACAGATGAGATATCGCCCTCTTGGAGCAGCGAATCATAAGTCAGCTGCGCGTGAATAGGCAATTTCCCTAAGCGCGCTCCAGCCACCACATCTGGATGAGGTTTATAGATGATATACGCATTAGGATTCTCAGCCCGAACCTGCTGCAAAAGGGACAAGTTACTTTTTATAACGGGGGAGCCAAATTTAATTGATGCATCGCTTTCAACTTGTCCCGGAACCAGTATTACCTTTTTATTAGAAGGTATATCCAAAGTAATAGGACCCGCTATATTGTATTTAGTTACTCTCTTTTTAAGTAAAATTGAATGTAATTTTTCAGCCCTCCTTAGTATTGCACTACTAAATTGTGTTTCCCTTAAAATATATTCCAGGTCACTCGGAGAGCTGGCATCAAAATAAATACCTCTAGAATCAAAAACCAATGAGCTGGGAGCAACCAGATCTACCCCCAAACCAGCGGAGCGCAAGAATCCATCCTCAACCTTCCAAAGTCTTTTTCGCCCCTGTTCAACCGTTCTACACAAGCTCTCAGTAACTCTACTTGCCCAGACAAAAACATTAGTTTCCCGGGGATAGCGAGCAATAGCATCTTCACTACCGGCAAAGGTTAACCCTGCTGACCCACCTAAAAAATTAGGAATAAACTTTTTCTTCCAAAGAGAAAAACCGATTCCAAGCCACGCCCCCTGAAACCTAAGCCACTGCCTCCTTTGCTCTACAATTAAGTCAACCGTATCTTCGAACTTACATTTTTGACCGGTATAAGGATTTATATACTGACAATAGCGCAAATAGGCTGCGCAAAATACCTGAGCAAGGGAGCGACTCACATTTCTACGCGCCAAGCTCTGCCTATCTCGGGTCAACCCCCAACCCGCATAAAATGGCAAGCCAAAACAGTGCACCTCTTTACCTGCAATTAAAGCATCAAACCCCAGCTGGCTAGTTACAACATAAACTTTATCTACACTTTCAAAAATTGACCAGGGCGAAATATCTTCAGAGACAATATTACACCTAAGCTTTAAAGCCAGCTCGTGTAAATACCCTAATTTCTTGCCAGCTATAACATCTGGGTGAATTTTGACATAAATTTCAGCTTCTGGATTTTCCTTAATAGCGCTTTCTAGCATATCCTGAAAGTGTGCTGGCGAAGCTAATCCCGCCCGTATAGAAACATCGCCAAAGGTCTGATCAACAACTAATACCTTAGGGGATTTTTTCGACCAATTTAAAGGTCGCTTTAAAGATTGGTTATACTTGCAAAGTTGGTTACTCCGCAACAACTCAATCCCTTTTTCCGCTCTATCTAATTCCTCTGCGACAAAATCAGACTTTATGATTAAATTCTCCAGATCGCTAGACTTGGAGGCATCATAATAGATTCCTGTCCGATCAATCACCAAGCTGTGAGAAACGGCTCC
The DNA here is from genome assembly GCF_052466995.1 of Microbulbifer regidiadema (SeqCode). Classification (NCBI taxonomy): domain Bacteria; kingdom Pseudomonadati; phylum Pseudomonadota; class Gammaproteobacteria; order Cellvibrionales; family Microbulbiferaceae; genus Microbulbifer; species Microbulbifer regidiadema (SeqCode). Next base: position 2,433,121 of record NZ_CP174297.1, read on the forward strand.
ATTGACCCCCAACCCCAAAGATCGCAAAAAACCATCTTCTATACAAACAAAGGGCACACCAGCTTTAGCCGCTATTTTTTTTGCTTTTATCGCTGTCGGCTTGAGCCCCCAGCCGAACATAAATTTTATCTGCCTAGAGGGGCGAAACATCACATACTGACAACGACTTCCAAGAAAAACCTCAAGAAAGTTAAATTGACGCAACCCTAAAGAACAGTGTCCAGCTACAGACATTTTTTCGCCTCGACCAATAAATTCTCCCGTAACACTTCATCTTCAGCCAATTGCAAAATTCCATCGATCCATAAAGAGGGTTTCATCGGCAGTAACAAACCATTCTCAAGGTGACGAACTATTCGCCCATATATATCACCGGCAGCGTAAATACCTACAGCGCCACTCTGTGTTATATCAAAGAATTTAGTATGAGATCTTGCTCGATTAAATGGTTTGTCCAACAATGGTGCCAAACCTATTGAACGACCGGGTTTCTTTAATAGAGATATATAGGTAGGCCATTTCATAGGGTGTAATACCTGCACCCTGGGAATATCATTAAAAAGGCGATTTACGCCCGATCCGCCTATCACTTCAAAGGTTAACCTTGAATTCTGCTTTAGAACTTCCGATACAATAGGTTTAAGCCAACGAATATCATCAAGGTGTGAGGCCGAGCCATGGTAAAAAATACTGAGACTATTATCCCGCTCTATTTTTAATGATTTTGCATGTAATAACTCAGGATTCCAATCAGTATATTTTCCCTGCAAATAAGGGGTTGATACTAAAAGTTTTGCGCCAATTGATTTCAACCAACTCTGTTTTGACCAGCTATACCTTATAATCTTCGTTTGATATCTAATTGGCATAGTTAAAAAAGCCTGCCAATCAAACAAGTCATCATCTATAAAAAAATAGACCTCGGGAATTTTCGCACCATTTTTATCAATAAGCGACTGCCATTTCCTGGGGATATAACGTACAAATATAAATTTAGTATTCTTTATATTTTCGTACAGTGGATAATCATTAAACCCCGCCCGCTCCCAACTTACTCCTAGCTTTTGAAGAAATGGTAAAATAAAATAATCTGTAGAAGGGTTCCTTCCCTCCTCAATGATTAGCCAACGATCAACGGGACCCAAAGCTATCAAGCCTCAAAGGGGAATACAATAGGCAGTAATGCTATGACAGTAAGCGAATAGGCTATAGTCAATGGCAACCCAGCTCTCAGGAAGTCTCTCAGATGATACCCCCCAAGGTTTTGTACGATAAGGTTAGTCTGATACCCGAAAGGAGTTAAAAAGCTTGCACTAGCGCCATAGGCAACCGCCATCACAAACGGCATCCAGCTTACCCCAAAACTCTCAGCCAGGCTCCAGGCAAGAGGAAAGGTCAAGGCTGCTGCGGCATTGTTGGTCATCAGTTCTGTTAACGCCAAAGTGAGTAAAAAGATACCAACTAAGCCAGCCAGAGGTCCCCAATCGGCCAGTAGCCCCCTAAGCCCCTGAGCCACTAGGTCTGCTAAGCCAGTACCAGCAAAAGCTTCTGCTAGTATTAATGCACTGGTAATAATTAGCCATATCTGGAAGGGGAAGCGTCGCTGTAATTCAGTAGTTGATACAATCCCCAGAGCAATCATGCCACCGAGCAATACCACCAGGCCTTTCAGTAAAGAGAAGGCACCCAGTGCAGCTCCAGCTACGACGACAGAGAAGCCTAAACCTAGTAGCCAGTTGTCGCGCCGGGAAAGATCACGCCGAACTTCTGTTCCGCTGATTACATAGAAATTCTTATCGATATTCAAATGGTGTCGGAAATCCGGCCCTACCGCCAGCAGCAAAGCATCTCCCGCACGCAATTCAATTTCTCCCAGCTTTCCCGAAAGTCTATCGCCACCTCGGCGCATGGCAACTACCGCTGCATCAAAGCGCGTTCGGAAGCTACAGCCTTTCAAAGTTTGACCAAGGATACTAGAGCTAGGTGTGATCACCACTTCGGTAAGATTAAGATCCAGTTCCTCATCTTCCAGCGCAAATAAACGCAGCCCTTCAATATCCTGTAAACGCCCAAGATCACGTACATCACCACTAAATATCAGTTTATCCCCACAGCGAATAACCTCCGAGGGCCCTACTGGGCTGATCACTTGATTATCCCGCACGATCTCAATAAGGTAGAAAGTCTCCAATTGACGCAGGCTATTCTGCTCAACAGTATTGCCATGTAAAGGCGAGCCTGCCACCACTTCTGCCTCAAGCAAATACTCAGCTACCGGCTCTTCAGCGACTTCTCCCTCCGGCAGTAGGCGATTACACAGAAGTAGTACAACTAACCCGACCAAAGTCACAGCTAATCCCACTGGAACAAACGCAAAAAACTCCAACCCGGGCAGCCCCCGATCTAAAACAAAGCTATTGACAATCAGATTTGTAGAGGTACCAATCAAGGTTAAAGTACCACCGAGGATAGCCGCATAGGAAAGAGGCATCAGCAACTTAGCTGCGGGTAAACGTCTCTGTCCTTTGATACTTGATGATAGAGCTGCTACCACTGCGGTATTATTGAGGAAAGCCGAGCTCAGCGCGGTTGCTGAAGTTAGACGCAGAAGGCTACCTTTCAAGGAGCCTTTAATTAACCCCTCTGAAATGGAGCGCAGCCAACGCGCCTTCTCTAACCCCACTGACACCAGCATAAGTACCACCAAAGTAACCAAGCCCGGATTGGTACCCTTTTGTAAAGCCAATTCCATCGGTACAAGCCCCGCCAGGAAACAAACTCCTGCTGCTGAAGCGAACACCAGAGATGGGCGGAAGCGAGTAAAAATCAGGCATCCGATAACCAGTGCAAAGATACCGGAAATAAGTAGTTGGGGAAAAATCATAAGGTTGAGGGGCCGCTTAAGTTACCGATCCTGGTGCTAATCTTTGTATACGCACCTGTAATAAGTCTAGATTATGCCAAATATGACATAATTATGCCGTAAAACTCGCACAAACTACTGCGACTACTGGATGGTTACCTTGCCAAGTGGATCGCCGCCCTGAAAACCTGATGTAGACAAGCTATACCGGTAGCTCTTGAGCTACCTAGCCCCCTCCCTATGCCAGCGAGAAATCCTCATGAATCAAGGTCAAGTTGGGATTATAAGCTGGATCAGAGTCTAACAACTCCCCCCAACGACTTCGCATATACTCGGCTTCCCGCTGCGCTCGTCGACGCTTGGCCAGTGTATCATCAGCTCCCCGGGACACAGACTCATGATGATAAAGCTCCGCATACGGGGTCCAAATGTTACGATAACCCGCTTCACGCACTCTAAGACATAAATCAACATCGTTGAAGGCAATGGCAAGATTTTCCGCATCGAGACCTGCAACCTCTTCAAAAACCTCCTTTCTTATTAGCAGGCAGGCTGCTGTTACTGCTGAGAGATTCTGTATCAGGTGCAAACGTGAAAAATACCCATATTCATGACGGCTAAAATACTTATGTGAATGGCCTGCAACACCACCAATTCCCAAAATCACGCCACCGTGCTGAATAGTATCGTTTGGATAATAAAGCTTTGCTCCAACGCAACCAATTTGCGGCCGTTGAACCTGACCAACCATCTCCGTCAGCCAATCTTCATTAATAGGCTCGATATCATTGTTAATCAAACCAATTATGTCACCCCTAGCTAACCCAGCTCCAAAGTTATTGATTGCAGAATAGTTAAAAGGGTGATCCCAACGATGTACGGAGACACGAGAATCAGAGGCTTTCACTTCGTCTAGAAAACGTAATGTCTCTTCACAGCGACTTTGATTATCCAAAATCAACAATTCAAAATTTGGATAACTTGTTCTAGCGAGAATAGCTTCTACACAGGGTTTAAGAACATCGAAACCGTCGCGGGTAGGAATTAGTAAACTCACCAAAGGTGCCGGCTCAGGTACATCCCAACATACCCGATAGCTATTTGGAGCTATTCCAGGTAAGATTTTAGCTTTCAATTCCTCACTTTGGATATAATCACCTACAGCCCTAAGACCTGCTACAGCGGCATAATTTTTGGCTGCGCTTTCTTGCGCTGTCGAACCATCAATGGCCCGCCAATGATAAAGTATCTCGGGAATATGCACCACTTTAGTTGCATCTAAATACGGTAAGCAGCGTAACAATAGATCGTGATCCTGGCTTCCCTCTAACCCAAGGCGAAAACCTCCAACTTTTTTAATAAGAGAATTACTTAACACCGTTAAATGACAGATGTAATTTTGCGATAACAGAAGATCTGGATTCCAATCAGGCTTAAAGTGTGGATCGAAGCGCTCACCCTGCTCATTGATTTTGTCTTCATCGCTATAGAGAAGCTGCGCTTGTGGGTTTTCTAAAATAGCAAGGGCTATTCGTTGAAGTGCATGTGACGCCAGAGTATCATCATGATCCAGAAATGCTATATATTCGCCTTTAGCCAATAACAGAGCCGAATTACTTGCAGCTGATATATGACCGTTCTCCTCCCGAAACACCACTTGAATACGAGAATCCTTATCTCGGTATTCTTGTAAGCAGGCCCTAACCTCTAGGTTAGAAGAAAAATCATCCGCTATACATAACTCCCAATTAATATAATTCTGTGCAAGTACAGAATCAATACAAGAGCGTAGCAATTTAACATCAGTATTATACGTTGGAACAACAATAGAGATAAAAGGCTTGTTCACAGATTTTTCTAACTGAACAAACTTACAATCTTTTTTCTTCGCTTCTACTATGTGAATCCAGGACAAATAATCACGCGACTGTCTTTTCTTTATAAAGGTATTGGCATAATACTCTAATGCCAGCTCCCGCCAAGAACAACCTTTCTCTCGAGCTTCATCTCGAATCTCCCGGAGTACACTTGCTTTTCTTTTATTGCGAAATTTGAAGTGCATATTGGCCAAACGCTGGGCTAGCCGATCGTAAGCAAATTGAGGAAGAAGCCTAATCAAAAAAAATCTGCGAATAGAAAAATTTCCATTAGAATTAATAAGTCTAAAGCGCATTAAAGATACACGACTAGGAACACAAATTAACCTTTTAGAGATCCGGCCCGCCTTTATAGGGATAAAGATACTTTCATAATCTTTGAAACCGTGACCAAAATCAAAATCAATCTTTGCATCCACACAAGACTGATCATGAAGCAAGTCTACTTCCAACATGTACCAACCAGCACTAACAGCCGGATTAATAATTGAAAATTCAGAATTCCCACTTTTAGAACACCATTCGAAAACACCCTCTGACAACCTTATCGAGTCAGATTCGAATTCAGGCTTAAGCTTTGGCAAAATATCATTTTGGAAAAAGCCTTTAATAAATTTCAATGTAAATAACCCACTAAAATTGCCGCCCCTTTGGCACAAACCAAAAACATCAAAAAAATATTCTTTACCGCGAACAATCAATTAACAAATACAAACCAACTCACCACTTAAAATTAAGACTCGCTTTCACGTTGGTACCATAGATAAAAACCTCCACTTTATCTTGCTCTGATAAAGGGCTCGGTGGTGCAAAACTAAAACCACATTTTAAATGGCGGGAAATACCTTTGCGTACAACGTCTTCTCGCCTTCGATTTACATCCACAAGAAACTCCTTGTCATTAATTAATAGTCGTACTTTTAATGGACCATCAAACTCAGAAACGGCCCACCCAGAAATATTTCCAGATGAGACATCTACATGAGAGCGCCCATAGCTTAGATATGGGGTTTCAGAAACCAAGCTAGCTTTTAAGACATCCACCCCCCTTTTTACATCATCCACAAATGGGATCAATAACCCATCAAATTCATCATTTAAGTCATGAGCTTTAAAATACGAAGCCCCTTTGCTCCGCTTTAAACTCCCAGCTCCCGACCCTTTTCGCTCCTTGTTCACCATATGCTCCTGGCGCGACTTAACCACATAGTGATTGATTCGAATCCGGTCAAATAAAACATTTTTAGTCTTTGGCTCAAACGCCAAACCATTCTCAAAAATCGAAGGTTTCATATTCGAAGAATAGTAATTTCCACTTCGAAGTATACACTCATGAACATGCATCCTCTCAACCATAGATGGCTTCAAGATTGTTTTTATATGACGATTGAAGTCATGATCCAGTAAAGAGGCCTGTGTAAATCTCTCTATCACCAAACCCTCTTCCTTAAACTTATTTCCTGAAGAACCGAAATTCCTCCAGTTTAATGCCATGGCGCCCGCATCTTTATTTTTTTTAAACTCAGATAGATTATCCTTCAAAGTAAGTCCATTTGTATTTACAATAAATTCATCGGCATCGATATAGCATAGCAAATCAACAGATCCACCATATCTTTTTAAGATATGGTTATAGGCCGGCATCTGGGGGCCATCATCCCCACATCGGGGAAAATATATCCTCTTAATCACTTTAAGCTGATCCAAGGATTCTAACAGTTCGGAAGTTCCATCATCACTAACATTATCAGCAACAAAAAAATCATTTACCCCAATTAATCTATGGTAAGCAATCCACTCAAGGACATAGTCCAGCTCATTTTTAAATATAGCGGCAATACCAAGCTTCATTCAGACCCCACAAAACACAGCACAAAACACAGCACAAAAGGTGCAAAAAATTACAAGGGCAAAAAGCCCCAAATACCTACAACCTAAAATCCAACATGCACTTCAAAGCCCACTAAAAACAAAAACACAAGATTTCATGCTGCCATCATTGATTTTCAGTTTTGTTTGTATGACGGTAATATGAAGCCTTTAGACTAGGCTCACCAATAAAATCTATCAACTTCTCCCCGCTATCCGTCTCAATGTTAAATAATAGAAAATTATCTCGACCATAAAAGTATTTTAAAACGTTCGAATGATGCCGATACCATTCGTACTCCCAGCGCCGAACAACTTCTTCTTCATTGCATCGATAAATTTTTTTGAACCGCTCAAGGTACGTCCCATCACCGTGCCGTTTACGGCTCTCCACCCATCTCTCAATAGGGCGATTATTCAATATAAAAAATGAGCCGGGGTATTGATGGTCAAGCAGCTTATAATATCTCTCAAATGCATAGAGGTATCTATTGGAGACCACCTCCATGTCACCATAAAAATTATACTGCTCATAACCTTCCAGTAAGAGTCGCCCAGCCTTAAAATTCTCTTCGATTTTAAGGGCCAACTTGCCATAGTCCCAATGAACTGACTTATAGCCATTCCTTAAGAAGAAGTGACTCAAGCTCGTTGTACCACATTTATTAAATCCAATTTGAAATACTTTCATACCACTTAAAATTATTGCTAGCCCAATCCTAGTATAGCAAGGGAAAAGATTAATTTGAGAACACCAAGTCCCCAAGCCAAATACCACAATATGGCACAAGACCCTGATTCATACAATAGCGACCTCGCCTCAAAATAAAAATAAAACTTTTATATTACTTTTTAATAGATTCCCCTTCGGAAGGGTAATTTCTACAACAAAACACTGAAAAACCCTCTCAGAAACCACCTATCTTTTTGACAAAACCAACCGCCTTTCTACTTGTTAAGCTCTCTCAAAATTAAACCAAGAACACCCTCATCAAAAAATAGAAATATTTCACACTTAAATTTATTGTGAGACAAAGCAAGCTTAAATGTTAAAAGCCACTTTCCCAGTCGACACTTTTTCAGCTTTAGTTAAAAGAGAACCTCAACACCAGCAACTTCAACAACATGAAACTCCAACAGGTATTATTTAGGCTCCCGACTGTGCTAAACGTTAAAAATATAATTAAATCGTGAAACAGTCAGCAGATTAGCGCCCTCTCACCTAGCTGTATCAAACCCAATATGGGCCATATAAATATTGCTACGTAATCTCTCTAAGTTTTTGCACTAAATGTCACCCTAAAAGATCGAGCGGAAGTATTTTCTTTCTGGACAATCATTAAATATGATACTTTTTAATGATTGCCCAGCGGCCCTACTTATATAGCTTTACTAACAATGCGCCCAGTATCTCCAATACATCCTCTACCTCAATTTTTATATCCCGCAAATCAACATAATCCTTTGCTATATCTTGATCAAACTCATGGCCTTCAGGAAAATATTTATCTGCGAAAAGATCATTTTGATCTGAAAAATAATCCAAAACTTCTTTGCATGTATCTGGATTTAAAATAGTGTGGACTCCTCCAACTGAGGCCCGACTATATTTTGCACTATTACGCACCAACTCATCTGTAAACTTATAGGATGGCGAAAACTTATTAAGTAAAATTAAAGCTTTAATTTCTTTAGGACTAGGACTTACATTTATAACCTCATTGCGAAATTCAATATGATCTCCCTTACCTATAACCGCCTCAATAAAATCACCAGCAAGCCCTTTAGCATGCTTTCTGCCAACATTAAAGTTTCTGACTATCACGTTACCTTCACCCAAGACATCCTCAATCCTTGCCGTGAAGGAAAAATAGTTTAAGAAACCTACCCCTTTATAAGTTGACCTGATAAATTCTTCCGGGAAATCCACACTCCCGTGACGTTTAACTCTCTGCATATAACCGGACATTAGAAATTGATCCTGCCGCCTTACGTAATAAAAGTACTTTAGCTTTACCCCTAATTCATCACAAAACTTCTTCAGGATGACGAGTGATTTTTCTGGAATATTTGTAAAAAATTCAGATGAAAGAATGCCAATTTTAGCAGGGCTATCAACTATTTTTTTCTTTAACTCTGAAAATATTTTTTTATCTGGATCGGCATAATAGGCTTCATGATTAGAACCTAAAAGCGACCGGGAAATAAGTGCGCCATTACCCGAAGTTATTGCTCCGGATTTTCCTGACTCGAACTCACCTATATCAAAGTAATCAAGGGACAGCTCCAGTAACCTGTCACGATTCTTGGCAAACATCACTTGTATAGCACTAGAGCCGTTTTTAGGCATGCCTGCATGAACAATTAACTCTTTCATATATAATTCCGCCGATAACTTATCGTTACTATTAATTACTAGAATGACCCAATGATTTAGAACTCGAAACTGAGTTAATAATATCTTTCCATCGCACTATCACATTCTCAATCTCATATTTAACAACACTTTCTCTCGCCTTCTGCCCAAAAGCATCCCTTAGTGATGAGTCAATAATTAAACGTTCTATATCTTGAGATAGATTTTTTACTTGTGTTAATTTATAACTATCATTAGAAATAAATCCGTTTACTCCGTGCTCTATTAACATATTAGGGCCATTGCAGCTTGCGTAGCCAATACATGGCAAGCCGCACTGCTGAGCTTCAGCTACAACAATACCAAAAGCCTCAAACTCTGAAGGGATTACAAAAATTGAGGCTGATAGATATTTTTCATCTATCTTGTCAGTACTCCCCTTCAGAAAGAATTGATCCTCAATTTTTTTATTTAAAATTCTAGCTTGAAGCTCCCCTCTCAATTCACCTTCACCATAAACATGAACCTGCCAATCTGGATACTTACTCCCTATAAGCGAAAATGCATCTACTAACCGATCAATTCTTTTTTGTTTCGTCAACCGTCCAACTGCAATAATAATCTTCTCTCGCTGAGGTTTTTCCAAGTTATCCCCTAAGGGCTTAACAAAATTAGGGATAATCTCCACTTTATGTTTTAACGAGTCAGGGATAGAGCTAGAAAACTGATCCAATATCAAATGTATACGTTCAACCTTAGAAAAAGTTTCAATCCTTTTATTTTTATCCCACCACAACTCCACAATTTTATCCGGATCATTATGCTCTGATGCGATAACAGGAATTCCTGTGCTTTCTGCGGCAGCAATGACGGGCTCAAAAATCCACTCTGACAGCATAGGGATAAAAACATCAACCCCAGAGCTCAATAAATCTTTCCTCATTAGGGGTATAGTATCGTCCTGCTGAGTTTCATCAAAAATACCCTTGACCTCTACAGACTCAAAGAGGGGATACACTGGCTTAGCATTATCCCAAGTTCTGCAATAAATAGTTACCTTGTAACCATCCTGCACAAGCCTATTAGAAATATCAGCAGCAAGCTTCTCAATCCCCCCCTTTGAGAACAACATCCCGTGAACGTAAAATGCCACGTGTAGACTTTTACTAGGCGACCTGAAATATTTAAGCAGATCATTTACATCAAAAATATCAGATTTATTTTTTCCTTTATGCCGCCCCTTAAACCTATTCCACTCGCCATCAATTGTTTTTATAGCCTTTCTTGCGAGATTTACACTAACGTTATAGTTTTCAAAAACATATTTCGCTATTTTTATTCGCTCATCAAAGTATATCTTTGAGCCCTCAATCTTATGGACAGCCGAGGAAGAATGTCTTCTAAAATAATTTTCAGCACGAACATCATAAGATATCTTCCCCTCTTTAAGGTGCTTAGGTAAACATACCAATCACCACACATTTTAAACTGACCAGCTTCATTAAGCATAGGCTCAGTAATTGAAGCTTTACGTATAAGTAGACCACTGGCATTTACCAAAGTACACATGGCCCCCAGAGACTCATTTACCTCTTTAAACCCATCACTAATATAGCTTTGATTAAACTTTTCAGGGTATGCACTATTTAAATATGGATCTAAAGCTCCTTCGACAACATCACCAGCTTCATTAATTATTTGTGTCTTCGCACTAGCAATACACATCATTGGATCATCAAAGTATGGAAGCAACACCTCAAGAAAATTATTACTAGAAGAGTCATCCCCTTCAGCAATCCATATTAGCTCACTACAAGCTAATGACATGCCCTTTTTCCACTGCTTAAAAGGTGATCCTGAATTTATATTATTTTGATGTACTTTAACTCTCGGATCAGAAGCATAGCTCTCAACTACTTTTATTGTGTTATCGCTTGAGCAATCATCCATAAAAATTATATCAATATCCTTTACGGATTGATTGATAATTGACTCAACTCGTTCAACTACAAATTTTTCATGATTATAGAATGGCACCACTACACTAACTGAAGGTAGATAGGTAGTATTATTTCTAATCGCAGAATATATATTTAGACACTGCTTCTCTGCTGTATATTCACTAAACACCCTTTCTTTAGCTTTCGAACCTAATTTTTTTCGCAAATCACTATCATTTATTAAAACTTTAATTGCAGAGCTAGCTTTATTAATATCGACTTTACTTACGCAAATACCCGCGTCACTCTTTACGAATTCAACAATACCTGTGGCCTCTGCAAAACAGACTGTAGGTATTGAGTGCTGAGCAGCCTCCATTACAACAAGAGGGAATGGGTCCTCTCTAGAAGAAAGAAAAAATATATCCGCTGCGGCAAGAACCTGACTGGCATCTTCTCTAGAGCCAATAAATCTAATATTTTTACGCTCATCTTCTGACAGCGAGCTATTAATCTCTTCAAAGTCAGGCCCATCACCCACCCAAAGAAATTGACACTCCAACCCTGAAATATTAAGCAACTTTCTAGCAACATTTAAAAAAATATCAGGCCCTTTTCTCCAGTAAACAGTGCCGCACCCTGCCACCACAACCGCTGTTGGGGACATTTTTAACTCAGATCGAATGCGTTTTTTTATATTCTTACTAGAAAGTTTACTGTCAGATATAGGATTAATAAATGCAGGTACAGTGGTAATTGATTTGCGATCAACTTCATACTTTTTATTTAGAGTCGATGTTGTAGCCGGTGATGCCGATATCCAGTGTTTCACCCGGGGCTTAAGCTGATAGAAGTTGTCAATATTTTCCTCGATAACTTTTTCCATTTCATGGATGTGTGCAACAACATCCCCTGAAACTGAAATATTGCACTCCTTAAGCAACTTGAAAAAACACCCAGTAACAACCGTATTGGCGTATATAAACTCAAACTCTTCTTTTAAGAAATTCTCGAAAATCCTCTTTGCTATCAACCTCATAGTTGGGAAGAACGAATATGTCGGCATACATCGCATATTGATTTGCTACGGGGCCTGGACTTAACAATAATACTTTTATCTTTCGGTCAGTATGCAGATAAAACCATTTAATCACCTCAAGAAGAACAATTTCAGATCCCGCTTGAATACCATCATGACCTACAAATAATAGTGGACTACTTCTAGCAGAGCGTTTTGACCTATCAGGAACACAGCCCAATCTTCCTTCACTATATCCAAACTTACAAAAGTGCTCAAATGGTGAAATTTTATGCGCTCTTACATCTGCATTAATAGCCTTATAAAAATCAGGATCAAAATACTCATTAGGAGCTCGCCCTTCAGACTCACCATTACAAACATAGTGACTATATGGCTCAACCCCGGCAGCCTTAACATCTGGGTTATTTTCTAAGTAAAAGTCTTTATCGAAAGTAATCGGCAGAGGCTTTTCTTCTGTTTTTTCAGTGTGCCCTTTAGAGGTGAAGTTGTTGAGTATTTCACTGTAATCTCTATTTTCACACAGGGCTTTACGATTTTGCGCCCTCCCAATTTCTCTGTAGTGATCAAGCGCAGGCATGCCAGAACTTTTTACATCACTATATTCAGACAGATAAAAATGGGGGTCAAAATATTGATTTGGCATACGGCCTTCACGCTCACCAAACTCGTAATAGTGAGCAACGGGGTCTAAATTAAGATCCCTTACATCTTTATTTACTTCAAGATAGAAGTCTTTATCGACAGAAGTTCGCTCGTCCACAACTCTATTTTTATTTTGCTTGACAAGCTCAGTCCTTTTTTCCTCTGCGTTCGTGAAACGCCCTTCATTTTGACCAAATTCTAGATAATGTGCTAACGGATTAAGGCTTAGATTTAAAACATCTTCATTTTCATCCAGATAAAACTTAGAATCAAACCAGCTAACGGGTGCCCGCCCCTCATAAGCTCCAAATAAAACATAATGGATGTGTGCAGGGAGCCATGATTTAGCAACATCCTGATTGAGATCTAAGTAATACTCCTCATCAAAGGCCTCCAGTATTAATTCGCATGAGCGAACTATATATTTACTCTCTTCAATCTTGAAATGCCTAAAGACAGCACAACTAATGCTTCTGCTACTCTTGAAAAACTTCTCATCAGAACAGAGCCTATTCAATATTTCTTCTACTGAAAGTTTTTTGTATTTTTTACTTAGCCGACTTAGAGAAATTTCTGCACAGGGGTCATAGTCAAGACTATTAAAATTTTTTAAGAAATGTTTTTTAGGGTCTCCTCGACCTATCTCTCCGCCATAGGCTGAGCGATAGAAATCTTCATTTAATATTTTTTCAACCTTTAAAGAAGAGCTACGTTTCAAAACACTCGCCAACACGTGAAATCCCTCACAAATCCTTATGTTTAAAATTAACAGCCGATAAAAAGTAAAATTTAGCGCAGAAATAAAAATCAATGCACCCTAGATTCACACAAGATAAATCAGCCAAACCATTTAAGTATGTTCTACTATTTTATTTTTATCTGCCCGACCATATTGGGAGTCAATCCACTCTCGATAACTACCGTTTAATACCATCCTCCACCAATTTTCATTATTGAGATACCAATCAAGTGTTTTTTTAATTCCAGTTATAAAGCTTTCAGAAGGTTTATAGCCAAGTTCAGAAAATGATTTACTAGGATCAATTGAGTATCTACGATCATGACCGGGTCGATCATTAACATAAGCTATAAGTCTATGAGAAGAGCCATTTATTGCACTGGCTGCATCGGGAAACATTGCTGCTAATTCAGGTTTATTGATAAAGGACTTATCAACCAGTTCACAAATAAGCTTAACAATATCAATATTTGTCCACTCATTGCTCCCCCCTATGTTATAACACTCTCCTAACTGCCCTTTACGTATCACTAAATCAATACCTCGCGCATGATCTTCCACATAGAGCCAATCGCGTATCTGTTTTCCATCTCCATATACGGGCAGTGGCTGGTTCTTTAAGATATTTATGATTACAAGAGGGATTAACTTTTCAGGAAAGTGATATGGACCATAATTGTTAGAACAATTACTGGTTGTTACTTTCAAGCCGTAGGTGTGATGGTAAGCTCGTACTAAGTGATCAGACGCTGCTTTACTTGCAGAATATGGACTATTAGGTGCATAGGGTGTAGTCTCAGAAAAAGCTGGGTCTTCTGCTCCAAGGGAGCCATATACTTCATCGGTAGATACATGGTGAAAGCGATGCTTACCCCTATTCAAACCTTCGTCTAGCCATATTTTTTTTGCCGCCTTAAGTAAACTATGAGTACCTATAATATTTGTCTGAATAAATGCATCTGGGCCAGTGATTGAACGATCTACATGGCTTTCAGCAGCAAAATGTACAATCGTGTCAACTTTATGCTCTCTAAGTATATTTTCAACCAGTGCAGTATCACAAATATCCCCCTGACAAAATATAAAATTTTGCAAATCATTCACTGGATTCAAATTTGTAAGATTTCCCGCATAAGTCAGTGCATCCAGAACCACCACAGTATCTTGCGGGTAATTTTTCATCCAGTAGTGAACAAAGTTAGCTCCAATAAAGCCTGCACCACCGGTTACCAGCAAGTGTTTCATCTTCATATCAATATCAATCACAGTTAAGTTATTCAAATGATCTTAAAGCTTCTGAGCCTTAATAGATAATGCTTGCTGTAAAATATTACGCCAATTTTGCAACTCAACATCCAGCTCTTTTGTTAATCGGCTTTTATCCAGCACACTGTATGATGGCCTCTTAGCCGGTGTTGGATAATCCTCCGTAGTAATTGCATTAATAGTTAATTTTTTATCTCTGGGAATAAGGCCATATATTTTCCCTTCTTCAAAAATAGCCACTGCAAAATCATACCAACTAGCAACTCCGAGATCGGTACAATGATATATACCTTTTGCGCTCTCTTTCTTCACTAAAGCAAATAACACTTTAGCAAGAGTACCTGTCCAGGTTGGCGTACCAACTTGATCAGCAACTACACCTAACTGCTCTTTGTCAGACATTAGTCTAAGCATAGTATTAACAAAATTATTTCCATAAACTGAATAAACCCAAGCTGTGCGAATAATTACTGATTCTGGGAATATTTTTTGAATAGCAATTTCCGCTTCAGCTTTACTAGCCCCATAAACTCCTAATGGAGCTATTTCGTCTAACTCACTATAAGGTGATGATTTTTGTCCATCAAAAACAAAGTCAGTGGATATATGAATAAAGCGTATACCAAATTGCTTACAGAATTTAGCAAGATTTAATGCCCCATCTAAATTGACAGAAAAGACTAAATTTTGTTCTTTTTCTGCTTTATCTACGGCGGTATAGGCCGCTGCATTAATGATCACTTCAGGACAATGTTGTTGTATTACTGTCTCAACCATCTGCCTATCTGAGATATCTAATTCCTCACGAGATAGACTAATTAGTTCATGTTCTATAGGACATAGATTTTGAAGTTCTCGACCAAGCTGTCCATTCTTACCTGTAACCAAAATTTTCATAGATTCCCCAGGCAGCTGCCCATAGATAATGATGCACAGTGTATAAATGATATTATTATTCGATAATAGTTTGGAAAAGCCTAACAAAGGCTAATATATAATTTTAAATTCTTACTATTACTTTATATTTAGGTGAAAAATATTGCATCCCGAAAACGCCTACCATCACAATCCTTTGGTGAAAGTTGAGGCTCTTGTCCCTCACTGATTGGCCATGTGATATTCAAGTCCGGATCATTCCACAAAATAGACTGTTCATAGTTCGGCGCATAATAATCTGTGCATTTGTATACAAACTCGGCCGACTCGCTAGTCACGTAGAATCCGTGTGCAAATCCCTCAGGAATCCATAATTGCCGTTTATTTTCTGCTGATAGATAAGCACCGACCCACTTCCCAAAAGTTGGTGAACTCTTTCTGAGATCTACGGCAACATCAAAAACCTCTCCTTGTATAACTCTTACAAGCTTTCCTTGCGTTTGTTCTGTTTGATAGTGCAGCCCCCGTAAAATACCCTGGGACGACCTGCTGTGATTATCCTGCACAAAGAATTTATTCACACATTTATCTACAAAAAAATCATCCCGGAATGACTCAAAGAAAAATCCTCGCTCATCGCCAAAGACTCTGGGTTCGATGATTTTTACATCAGGAATTTCTGTTTCAATAACTTTCATGCGGATTTGTCCCCCCTACAGCTATCAAGATAAATAGCTATTGCTCGGAATAGAGTAGGCTATTTACCCTTAAACGACTCTCTATTTAAAATTTAAAGAGCCAGAGCATCAGAAGCATACTTAGAATTTGTTAAAGTTCCAAACCTACGCTCAACTAGTGATGAGAGCTCGCCATTCTCCACTAGTAATTGCATCAGATATTTACCATATCCACTTTTCATAAGCGGCTGTATTTGAGCTTCTAGCTCTTCTGCGCTAATAAACCCCTTCCTATAAGCCACTTCTTCGGGACAAGCTATTTTTAATCCTTGGCGGCGCTCAATAGTTTGGACAAAATGTGCAGCATCAAGAAGGTTGTCGTGTGTTCCTGTATCCAGCCAGGCACTTCCACGCCCAAGATGTTCAACATCCAATTGTTCTTGAGCCAAATATACTTTATTAATATCGGTAATTTCTAATTCACCCCGTGGGCTAGGCTTGACTCCTCGGGCAATATCACAAACCTGCTTATCATAAAAATAAAGTCCTGTCACAGCATAATTAGATTTAGGATTTTCCGGTTTCTCCTCTAAGCTAATTGCTTTGCCAGCAGCATCAAATTCTACAACACCATATGCTCTAGGATCCGCTATATGGTAACCAAATACAGTGGCACCGTTCTCTCTCGCATTAGCTTGCTGTAAAATTTGACTAAAATTATGTGAATAAAAAATATTATCGCCTAATACAAGGGCGCTATTATTATTTCCCACATGCTCCCGACCAATCAAAAAAGCTTGCGCTAAACCATCTGGAGAAGGTTGCACCGCATAGGAGATATTAATCCCCCATTGTGCCCCATCTTCAAGCAGTCGTTGATACAAAGACTGCTCCTCAGGTGTTGTTATAATTAAAATGTCTCTAATTCCAGCCAGCATTAAGGTTGTCAGGGGATAGTAAATCATCGGCTTATCATACACAGCCATTAACTGCTTGCTCACCCCTCGAGTTAAGGGGTACAAACGCGTGCCAGACCCACCAGCCAATACAATCCCTTTTCGATTAGAAGATCCTTTTATAACCATCGTTCCTTCCCCCTACTCTATAATCCTTGATTGACTAGCTTCATTTCACAATTTCGTCTGAACTTTATTGATACCTGAGTTATCTGTAGACGCTCACTCTACTCTACTAATAGAACCCTCAACACATCCATTACGTAATTTTCGGCGCGAATAATTACATACATATTTAAAAATTGATATTACGCACGCCTTACAGCACTTCACGACTAAAAACTACCTTCAAGTATCAAATGCTATAAACATCTACTTTAAAACTCTGCAAAAAGAAAGCCAATCTGGTGTGATCCATCCTCCTATGAATTCAGAATGACAACACAGCTGCCGTTCCAACAGCGATGCGATACAGTATTTCTGTAATATCTTTTGTTACTTGAAGCTCACTAGAGCTAATTTTTGGCATTACCATAATTTCATCACCGGGCCTTAGACGCTCACCCAAATGATTATCAAAATCACTACCATCAATACGATTAATAGTTCCATCGAGATGTAAGATGACTAATTCTTTCTGATTGGCGTTGTTGGCAAAACCGCCAGCCAATTCAATATACTCTTCAAGAGTACGCCTCTTGCTGTAAACCAATGATGTAGGAAAAATAACCTCCCCCACTATAGATACCGTAGAAGATTTCAATGGCACAACCAATTCATCGCCATCTTCTAGTAACATTGATGGCGCATTTGAATTATTAGCGATTACCACCTGCCCTCTTGGCTCAGCTTTACGCGCCTGCGCAATAAAATTCTGTATCATCATCGCATTATCTTTTTGCGCAGCTTTCTCTAGATCAGTATTGGGCTGCCTAGTCAAAACCTCCATTTGTAAAGCATCGAGTGATCGCTCCAGCGCTGCACGCTGCTTGTCTGCAACACTCTTTCTGTACAGCTGGATAGACTCCTGATCTGCATTATCTCGAAAGCTCAATTGAACTAATAACTCATCTAAGGTTGAACCATAGGGTAAAATATAGGTTGCCGGGCCGTTAAGTTCGCCTGAAACTTTGACAGAAATTGATTTTACGTCATTATCTCTAACCAATTCGATCTGAGCACCGGGATATAATCGCTCTTTTAAAGCTTTATCAAGAGGTAAATAATTAGCTTCTTGAATACCATTTATAGCCTGCGTTATTCGAGCAAAATTCGCTTGCGGGTCTGGCTTGCTTATCAGTAATATTTCTGCAAGCTGTGTATAGGGCCCAAGAAATTCCATTTGCGCTGCTTGTTGTACATCCCCCTCTACAGTTACCGAGCCCTTTCTGGCGCCTACTACAACAACATCCCCATTCCGTAACTGAAGAGCTGGCATAACTCCTTCAACCAAAAAATGATATAAATTTACTGACTGTAATTTATCCCCCTGACGCATGACTTTAATATCAACAAAGCTACCACTTTCTTCATCGATACCACCAGCACTATCCAGATAGTACAAAATTGAATCTGAACTAAATCCGTTATAAAGCCCTGGTTTTTTCACATAACCAGTAACAAAAACTTTAACTGGCTGACTTGCCTCAAGATTGGCGTAAGCTTGCACATTATTTTTAAAAACACGCTTTACATGGCGCAACACAAAGTCATTGAGCTCGCCATTCTTCACGCCCGCCACATGAACGGGGCCAACCTCTGGAACAAAGATATTTCCTTTAGGGTCTACCGGTATAGAGGCACTAAAGCTATAGGCTCCCCAAAGCTGTAGATTGATTTGATCCCCGATGGTAATTCGGTAGTCCGGATTAAACCCACTAAATGGCTGATCTTTAAAAGCGCCTCGAAATAAAGCCTCGCCAAAAACTGGTATTTTACTTTGACTTATCTCCGCAGATTCAGTCTCATTAATTATTTGAGTTTCTAAAGCTAGAGCTTGTACACAGGACAATGAGACAACTAGCCCAAGCCCAATATTTTTCATTTTCTTTGTGATCATTTGTGCCAATCTTCTCACGAATAAAATCCTCGATGAAATAGGTGGGAT
The DNA here is from genome assembly GCF_052466995.1 of Microbulbifer regidiadema (SeqCode). Lineage (NCBI taxonomy): Bacteria > Pseudomonadati > Pseudomonadota > Gammaproteobacteria > Cellvibrionales > Microbulbiferaceae > Microbulbifer > Microbulbifer regidiadema (SeqCode). Next base: position 2,452,331 of record NZ_CP174297.1, read on the forward strand.
TCCAAAATAGTCACTTTATGCTTTATATCCGATGATCACGAATAGTCATAACCAGCATCTTCCCTATCCCGTACAACATCAGTAAAATAATAGCTAGGCTTACCAGATTGTAAAGCTTGTGTGGATACTCAGCTTCTTCTGCTAGTGATGGCTCTGTTACCACCAGTAAATGTTTAAGCCTGCCAGAAGCTTCCATACGAGCGGCTTCCAAGGCCTTTAGGGAGGCTGCATATGCATCGGTTGCAAATTGCAAGTCAAGTTCTAAATTTTGGAAATCTGCTCCTAGAGAGTTAAGCTTTTTCTCTCCTTCATTATCTCCGATTCCCACTAAGCGAATCCTTTCCATCTCAATTTGATTTTCAAGAGCGCCGATGTCTGCTTGCATAGAAACAATCTGTGAAGATTCAGCATTAAGATACGTTTTTGCTGCAGTAAGCTGAGCCTTCTGCTCTGCCAGGCGAGACTCCAATCCTTGAATAATAGTACTAATTCCCTTAGTTAATTCTTCAGGGCTCACAACTTTATAGCTATTCTGAAAATCAAGAATTTCTTGCTTGGTAGTTCGCAAATTGGCTTGCGCCACATCAACAGCACCATTTACAAATGACACCTGCTTGTCTGCCAGCTGATTACTGATTGCATTGACAAAATCTTCAGATTTTTGAACCACGGTTTCGCTAAGCAGCTTCGCAAAAGCCGGATCAAAAGCCTGCATTTCTATAGTAATAATCCCTGTTGCTTCATCATGCACAACACTGATATGATTCCGGTAATATTTTAAGTAACTTTCTTGAGTGGCATTCTGACCCAGACGTGAAAAATAATCGTGCTGGACACTTTTATAGTATTCTGCAAGATTTAACTTTTCATTCAAATACAAAGCCATATCTAATGATTGTATATAATTTACTACCAAAAAGGCGTCTTGATTATCTGCCCCAATACCAGGAATTAACAAACCCAAAGCCGGAGAGGCTGATTGAGAAGATCCACTATCCTTTACAATAAGCTGCGTTGTACTCACATAGCGCTCAGAAACCCAAAATAGATAGTAGACAACCAAAAGTAGCAGCGGCAGAATTACGAACAGAGTTCCATCTTTAAAGCTTACAATACGATTAAAAATCAAACGTCCTCTTTGAATAAAGTCGATTTTATTTGTCTGGCCTTGAGATTTCTCTTCACTTATTTGATTATTAACATCCATAGTTAACTCTTATGTATTTATGACAGTAGAAGCGGCTACCTTTTGTGACTGTGTATTTGGCCCCTTCCCCTGATACAGGTCAATAGCTTCATCAATAGTAGCAAATACTCTCAGTTCACCTGTATCTAAATAGATACCCACATCACAGTTTTTTCTAAGAAGTGCCATCGAGTGTGCCACAATGATAAAAGAAGAATTCTTTCTCTTTTCGTTAATAATTTCCTCACACTTCCTTTTAAACTGAGCGTCACCGACTGACATCACCTCATCAACCAAATAAACATCAAAATCAAAAGAAATACTTAAACCGAACCCAAGGCGTGAGCGCATACCTGAGGAGTAACTATTTACAGGTACATCAAAATAGTCCCCTATCTCAGCAAAATCTTGCACGTTATTAATTATCTTACGCCGTGTATCCCCCCAAACTCCATGAATACCACAAACAAAGGCAACATTTTCTCGTCCAGTCATACTTCCCTGGAAGCCGCCAGCCAATCCCAATGGCCAGGAAATCTTCTGGTTGGTAACCACTTTTCCTGAGTCAGGATAGTCAATCCCTCCCATAATACGGAGGAGTGTCGATTTACCTACTCCATTTCGCCCTAGAATTCCTATATTTTTCCCTTCTGGAAAACTTTCAGTGACATTCTGAAAAAGTACTTTTCGTCCTTGGGGGGTTCGGTATGATTTGGTTAACTTCTCTAATCTAATCACTGGGTCCTCACCAAATCACGCCAATTGGATCGGTAGCAGAGCAAACCGAAAAAAAGCATTGACACAGATGTAAATCCAAGATAGGTCAGATTGCCAGAATATCCATCAAAATTACTAAATAGTGCCTCTCGATTCAGCTCAATCACATGTAATAACGGATTCCATACTAAGTAGACATGGTAGTCCTTAGGAATCTGATCAAGTGAAAAGAATACACCTGACATAAAATACAAAGGCCGAATAATAGATGGTACTAACTTGGCAATTTCTGGAAAGCGCTCACCCAAAACACACAGGGCCAGGCTAATCCCCAAACAAAAAAACAAGAAAAGTAGATTAGTTGTCACGAAAAGTAAAAAATTATTAAAGGGGGTTCTAATACCAAACCATGCAAATAGCGCCAAAAGAACAACGATTGTTGCCAGGTAAATAAAAAACTCTAACAATACTCGACACAGGACTGCATCAAATGGTCTTAATTGACGGTAATTGAATAGCCCCCGATTTGAAGCCACTGCCGCTAGTCCTTTTTGCGTACAATGGAGAAAGAAAAGAAAAGGAGCAATCCCACCAAGCATAAATAGGGCGGTAGGCACACCCGGGTAGAACTCATTTTTTACAAAGCTAAAAACCATTACAAGTACAATAATATGGAGTGCGGGCTCCAGCAGCATCCAAGCATAGCCTAGCCGCCACTTGCCAAACCGAGTTTTCATTTCACGCATCAATAGCGCATGAATTACATCTCTCTGAATTTTCCAGACAGATCTTTGGGTAGAGGATTCCATAACTATCTACTCTTCTATCACATGTGAAATAATCAACTTCAGACCAGAGAGGAATTTTGGGGATTTAAACTAGGGAATTTTTAAATTATTCACAGAAAAATAACGACATCTCGCACACAACTCTGTTAGACCAAATTTCGTTTACTACCCTCTCAGATGATTTCACGTGGCGCCTATTGCAACAACAAGCGCGGCATCTTATCGAACTCCTTGGTCAAATCAATCACGTGCCATTACATCAATCTGAAGATAATTAAACTCCTTATCGCTTCAAAGTAGACTTGGAGATCACACTAAACAATTAAAAATTGTCCAATAATTTTAAATTGATAGCTATACCCCCTAAAAGTACCGTTAGCATTCCATGCCTTACACTCACATTTAAAAACAAAACTTATTGATTAGAGTAAAAGTTTTCACCCCAACCATACAATTGGTACGGGTCATTAAAAATTACAGGCCCATCACAACGAATCCGAAGTCCTAGAACAAAAGTACAACCTGTTGAATTCTAATCAGTAGTTCATCCCACAAGCAAGCTTTATATACGCCAGAGTACCTCTTGGCTAGACTTAATAGCAACAACTGCAATAACGTCATTTTCTGCCAAACTTTATTTTCCCGGCATCTATTTTGCCCGACAATAAAATGCCACCCACCTGACGCCCCTTATAAAAAGATATTTTTTTCAACCACTTATATACAGTTAAGTCTTCGAATTGCACACTCTCAGTGATCAAAGTCAATGGGTTCTAGGCTCCACTCTCTTCTCCCCCCCTGTAGACTTACGAATCTACCTTCTAGTGAGTCAATATGTGATGATAGATTACTCTTGACCCAACCAAATAAGTTTGGCGCACCATCAAACCTGACAGCCATCTCCACCCGGTCTCGAACGTTCCTTTTAAAATTACTACGGCACGGTCTAACTTTGAAAGAGTCATAATACGCCTTCAGAATCAATAATTTAAAGTTATTGAAAAACTGTGAAAGAAAAAATAGCGTTCACAGTTATTTAATGGATATTATTTGACCTTTATCTCAGCAAACCTGGTACCGATGAACTAATTTGTGCTGATATATAAATAGGTCCAAGCTTCTATATTTATTCAAGATTTTCCAGCGAGGGGCTGCACACCTGAAGATATCGCACACTCATCCTGTCGACACTCAACTTTTGATTGACACCAACACCCTCATACTTGCCTGCTTTAGAGGAATATTTACTTGACCAGCCCAATAATTCATCGAATGCACAGACAGAAGTTTGACAATTATTTTCACTGATAAATATAAAAGCACACCGCAATAACAAACATCATTAAAGTAAGAAGACTATTTTAAAAACAGGGAGGAAACATAAGAGTTCAGGACCTGTATAAATGAAAGCGGCTACAATTTATAGAATTCATCCCCTGAAGTAGCTCAGTTGACACCTCCTGGAACAGGCTTTTAATAGAGAAAGGATAACTCTGAGTAAAACCCTAACAGAAAATATCAATAACTGAGCAAGGATGGAGCGGAAATGTCTACAAAGTTGAGTGGATCACCAAAGAGAGAAGGGAGAAATCGCTCAATGGCTTTATCTAGATAGCGTCATCCATATACTCATAATCAGAGATTTCTCAATTTATACCCCCTCCATGAAAGGCCAGCCCCATAAAGTCGGGTGGCCACATAGGAGTCCCAAAGGGCAGAATGGATTACAGCAAAGCGCTAAGCTTCCAAGGTCAAAATTTTCACTCTTCCATCGGTTACACAGATAACCTGGTTATTACTGAAGGGGCGGAGGTTTATCTCATTTTCAAACCTGGAAATAGTGCGTTCGGCAGTCTCTTTAAAGGGCTGATTACCGTAGTGAGGCAAAGGGTAGAAGTCCACAAGATTTAATCCCTTATAGGACTTCAGGTCTTTGGCCGGGTCTGTAGTATCCATCTCCTGAATATAGGCAATATCCGCTGACAGAATTATTGAGCCTGCCGACTCGCCAATATAAGTTTTTCCCAGCTTAATTTGTTCCAGCAGGAATTTATCTGCCCCGCTGCGCTTCAGCTCCTGAAGTAGGAAAAACGTATTGCCACCAGTTACATAAATATAATCACTAGCTTGCAATTTATCCTTAATTTCATTTGCTGAAGCAGTAGAAACCTCCAGTTCATCAACAACAACGCCCAACCGCTCAAATGCCTGTTTTGCATCCTCCACATAGAAATTAACTTCTTCATGAAGGCTTGCAGTGGGAATAAATACCACTCTCCTACCTTTAAGCTCGACCCCACAATCCCCGATTAACTCGGCAACCTCAGCAAAATATGAGGTTAGAAACAGTTTGCTCATACATTCTAATCCTTTAAAGTATCAACCTGACTGATAGCCCAATATCGAAATAATTTATTCAAAGCCGTTAGGCTTTATTCGATACCACTGTACAAACCAGAGTATCTCAAACCATCCAGTATTTACTGGCATCTGGTCTCACTCTTAAATCGTGCCATAAAAAAGCCAAGCCTACCGTGCATAGCTCAGTTTTCGATAGATTGGGGCGTATGGAACTAACGCAAAATCAATACAAAGCTTCATCTGTCTTTACAAGCTTATAAGACTCGGGACAGTACTGTAGATATAGAGCTTAGCTAAGCACGTAGGCGACTGGTATGTACCACAGGCCTGAGCCACCTCTCGGATAGTGAGGGTACCTCAACCCTGCAAGGTCAACGCCCTTCCTTAGCTATATTGCTACGGCATTGATTACAAAAAGATTTATCGAACAGGCACCCAGCACAAACAGCGCCTTCAGCAGCTTGGCGGGCGCCCTCAACGCAGACCCGGAAAAGGTTCAGCATATCGGCTTTCTGGCGCTGGCAGTCATCACCGACATCGTGGGGCTGGTCGCACTGCTCGCGTTTAACGCTGCTGCAACAGTTGCGAAACGCGCCACAACACCGTTGCAACAGCCTGAAACAGTGGAGAAACAGCTGAAACACACCACCCACTTAAGCGAAGAGCAGCAGCAACTCGCCCAGCGCATCAGCGCCGGAGAGTTCGGCCACAAGCCCGTAATGCGCAACATTATCAACGATATGCGCCTTCGACACGGAACCGTTAAACCCGTTTTCGATGCCCTGCAACAGGCAGGCACACTCAATAAAAATGGCCGGGGATACTTCCTCGCGAGTCAGAGAGGGTTGCCCAATGGGTAAGCTGGTTAAAGGGGGCACCTGGGCCAAAGAGCAATTCGAAATCGGCTCCCGCCCAGGTAAAGAGAAAATCTTGGAGTGGATAGAAGCCGAGCATATCCCCAGCCAGATCATCGCCGGGGAGCCCTATGTAGATGCCGACAGGTTCGCCATACGCGATCACACCGGCAACCCCCCCCGCACAAAACACCTCCGCCAACGACGGCCAGCCCAGAAGCGGGCTAGACCTGTTGGCAGGCTGAAAACAGATTAAGCAGTAGGCGAGGCCAGACCTAGAAAGGTACACATGTGGGGCGATACACGGACAGTTCCGCAAGCTGACCAAGACCAGGGGTAGCTTCGGCAATGAGAATAGCTTACTGAAGCTGCTTTACGCCGGTATACTAAAAGCCTCTGAACGTTGGATACACCCGACTCAAAATTAGAATCTGACACTGTCACAGCTAGCGATCCACTTTCCAGATCGCCTGGAGAAATACATCAGCCTAACCACGGTGACCAGTGATGGAAGCGGTCAAAATATATTATTTTCTCCACCCTACCTGGCGACAAATTCGGTATATCCGCTCAAAACATGTCTTTGAACTTAACCATGCCGATATTCTCAATCGTCATTTCTTTTGCATAACGCTTTAAAGCCTCATCCGTTAAACGGTCTTCTTCATCGCTCAACTCGACCATCTCACGCCTAGCTTCTTCTATGGCCTCCTCTAACGTATTCCCTGTCATTGAGCCGCTTATAAGCGTGTTAATCTCTTGCACCGTCATTTCAGCGAGAAACTCTATGCCCATTCGAGACAGATAAAATTTGGCAACATCATCGGGAAGTTCATCTATTCTGTCTTCATAAAATCGTACTAACATAGTGCTGACTCCCTAATCGTTTTGCCCAACTCTTTGAGAAAGAGCTGCATCTGCGGCAGTGTTTGAGGTTCATAGCGGCTCATTCCCCAACCTATACCGCCCTCGACATCAATCTTGATGCCGTGTGGCAAGATATCTTTAACGGCTTTGTGCATCTCCTTTGCTTAAATGCTATAAAGAGCATCCTTTAGCCTTATTTGTCTCTCATCAAGCCCGTCCGTGAGAAGATAAAAGCCAAAAAATCAACACCGCGTAAATCGCCCAGCATCTCTACCGCTCTAAGGCCTATTGCTCTTGCAAGCCCTCGACCAGAGACCGAAACGCCGGTTTTGGCTGAATCCATGCTGCCAGTGGAATCTTCAAACTTCAGTCCAACAGCATGCCCTTTCATACTTTTGACTTGGTGAAAGCTGAGTTTTATGTTGTATTTTCTACCGCCGTAAAGCAGTACGCTCATCTGTCTGGGGCAAGTCGGGGTGTCCAGCCATAAAGTGATCCTTCAATTTATGGCTTATTGATGACACGTATTTTGCCACATCATTCTATCGAGGGCGCTTGGAGTTTGTTAATGATGCGCTTGCTACCCCTACTCACCACCGCCACCTAAGCTCATCGACACACCAGCATTACATCGAGGCAAAACCGACAAATCATAGGGGGCGAACAATAGAAGAATCTAAGAAGAGGGGAAGAGAAATTTCAGGCGAAAAAAAAGGGCCCGAAGGCCCTTTTTTCTTTCTTGCGAGTTTTTGTCCAGTTTTTGTTCACCGGATAAGAGGACATGAACCTCTTCTCGCAACCCCTTGAAAAACAAGGGAAATTTGGTGGAGCTAAGCGGGATCGAACCGCTGACCTCAACACTGCCAGTCTTCCGCACACAAAAACATAACTCATTGATTTATATAGGAAAACTGCCATTTTGAGAGTGTTAGTCTCGGAAGACTAGCGACTAGGGCTTTTTTCTATGCACCCCACGGCAAAAAAGTCATGACCAGACAGTCTTAACAACATCAAGCCGCCTCGCTAGCTCCCCTTTCTGACTCGATAGAGTAGATCACTCCCTGGATAGTGGCGCTCACTTCCTCACCTATCAGGCGCAAAACTGCATCTCTGGCAGAAACATCAGGGCAACTTGTGACCCACTCCAAGGCCGTACACAGACTGGCGACTCGTTGCAATTGCTCCATTTGCATTCTTACAGGCATGCTCATCAACTCCTTGAAACTACTAATCCCTTATGGCGCTCTAAACTTTAAAGTAGCACCCATGCCACCTAAGCCCAGTTATCTGCACTGGCATTTGGCGACAACCCAGTAAAAGCTACTACCGAATTCATAGTGTGTGAACATTCATGCTGAAATATTTCGATTTTCGCAATGTAAAATGCGGCAAAGTTTCTATTGCCGAATTTTCATTTGGGAGGGCTGATAACGCGGCTCGATGTTTGAGGCCGGAACACTAGGCGAACGCCTGCGCAACGCACGGAAACGGGAGAGGATGACGGTTGCACAGCTGGCAAGACAGCTGGGGCTTGTGTCATCTCAAATTTCGAAAATGGAAACGGGCGTGCAAAAGATACCAGCGGACCTGCTGCCGGCTTGGTGTGAGGCGGTGGGGATTACTTTGGCGAAAGTGTATGGCGTGGAGAACCTGCACCACTTTGTGCAGATTCCTTTTCCGCCTTTTATTGCGCGGCTCTATTCGCAACTACCAGAGAATTTTCGCAAGCATATTCACCAGGTAGTTGAGAGCACGTACCAACTTGCCAACTTTAATGCAAAGGAATTAGAGGCTGTTAAAAAAATAGGCCCCAAAGGGCCTAAAAAAGATTGACGCAAGGCCCCCAGGGGCCTAATATGGACGCCAGTGGGAAGCACAACGCGGCCCCAAAATCCGAAAGGAACCCTATAAGATGTTTAGCCCTAACGAACAGAAAGTTATCGATTCCGCCAAGAAGATACTCTTCTCTAAATTGCGCCAGCCTGGTAACGCCTTAACCAGCGTGCCCGCTGTGACGGATTACCTGAAGCTGCACCTGGCCGCTCTGGAGCGCGAAGTGTTTGCGGTGATCTACCTGGACAGCCAGCTCCGCGCGATCGCCTACCGCGAAGAGTTTCAGGGCACACTGGCTGCGGCCAATGTCTACCCCCGCGAAATCGTGAAACGCGCCCTGACCTTCAATGCGGGCGCAGTAATCTTGACCCACAACCACCCCAGCGGTTTGGCCGAGCCCAGTCAGGCAGATATCACCATCACTGAAACACTAACCCAAGCGCTGGGCCTGATTGGTGTGCAGGTGCTGGATCACTTCGTTATCGGTGGTGAGTCTCACGTCAGCTTTGCCCAGCGGGGGCTGATCTAAAATACACAACCGGCGGGCAATGCCCGCCACCGGATTGACCATGAGCGAACACTATCCTATCTACGACCAGGGACCAGCTAGGCCCACGATTTACAAGCGCTACGATGCGGGTTTTGAGCCCCCCAGCGGGGCGGAGATTAAAGCGGAGATTGCCCGTGCGGGATTGACCGGCGCCCAGGCGGCGGCCCTACTCGGCTATAAGTCCAGCCGCCAGGTGCGCAAGTTGACCAGCGGCGAGAAAAATATCTCCTATGCAATGTGGCGACTGCTGTGTATTTATAGCGGTAGTATTGTGGCGGATACGAAAGTCACTTATAGGCCGGAAGCGCGGGAGCCGAAAGCCTAAAACTAACAAAAATCCCTATTTTTAAAAGGCCGCCAGCGCCAAACGGATATAACCATTACTGCTGACGGCCGTTAACGGGCTGGGCGATTGGTTCTTTTGGCACTGTATCCGCCCTGTCCTGTACCAGATGCCTTTCTGATACCTTCGAAAGCTTTAGCTTTATTGCTCATTCAGCGGCCTAACGCCTCAATCAGCCGGCCGCTCCAGCGGTCGGCTGCATTGACTCGTTAGTACTTTACTGCGACACATAATTCGTGACCGCCTGAAAAACTGTTGGTGATTTCTCGATACTCCAAGTGAGGACATCCGAAAAAAACCCTTTAAGTTTTGTGCGAGCCTGATCTTTGAGTTCTTCTTGAGCTAGCTCTTTAGCAGCTTGAATTAAGTTGCCACCTCGCTCTTGATCGGACTCAATTGCCTCTAAGCCTTTTGCGGTGAGACAAACCCCTATGAACTGACTATCACGATAGGATTCATATGTGATTAAACCAGAAGAAGCCATCCATTCGATGGTAGGCCTCGCAATTCCTGCGGGACTTCGATTTCTTACATATTCGCTAACATTTTCTGAAATCGGTTTTTGTGATTCATCCCAGAACTCATCGCCCAATGATAATGCCAGTTCTCCCGGCGATAGCTTTATTTTTAAAGGAAAACTGTCGTAACAGTGTGCCAATGCCAAGGCAGATATTGCTTTGAAGATATCAATATTATTCATCTTTGGCGCATTCTCTCCATGAGTACTAACAGTGTATTCAAAAGCAGCTGCAACATATCCCCAGACCGCTCTCAGCCTCGATTTTAAAAAAGGCTCCCGGAAACAGCGAGTTACCCGCAGTTAGCACCATCGTACGCAAGTGGATATATTGCAACCGCCTTATATTCCAGCATTTTCTCTGCTATTTATCATCTTGGGAACCCCTTAAAAGTCAAAGGATTAGTGCTTTTCTGCGGGTGGATAGATGAAGCTGCTTGTGATCCTTGACCAGCAAGCACATTAAGTGACCTGACTATCCCAAAACACCCCATCCAAAGCCCCCAGCATCTGCCCCACCACCCCGGCCAGGTCGGTGCCTGTATCCCCAGTAATCTGCGGTAGTGTGGCCGGGCGGTTGGCTACCTGCCAGCCGCTGTTGCCGTTGAGATATAACAGCCCGTCCACCTGATTCAGCGCGACTTTTACGGGGAAGAATTGCCAGTAGCCGGGGTCTGCAACATAGCGGGCTAGCTGGCCGTCTTTGCCGGCCCAGTCGCCACTGCCGGTGGCAACTATGTAGCGGTCGCCGTCGCTGGCACTGGCCGGGGGATCGTCTTGAATGCCCTGCACTTCAATCTGTAGCAGCGCGTCAATGGTGTCCAGTGCCTGGTTAAGGCTGGTGGCGGGGTCCAGGGTGCCTTCGGCGGCGTAAGGTATGGCGTTGTTGGGTGTGTTGCTCATGGTGCTTTTATCCTGCTTAGATCGTGATCTCTGCGGCCGGCCCTGCGCCGGTGATGCTGTTGATTTGCGCCACCTGAATAGTGGCGGGGCCGGGGTCGGCGATGGTTAGTGTGGTGGCGCTGGTGTCGGTGCTGTCGCCGTTCACCGTTACCCGGTAGCCGCTAAAGAACTGGCTTTGATCGTAGGCGGCGCGGCCGCCCAAGTACCCTACCCCTACCCACTCGATCGTCAGCTGGCCGCCGCTGCGGTAGGCGGTGAGGCTGGTGGGTGCGGGCTCGGTGTGGCTGGCACCGGTGAAAGTACCGTCAGTAGTGGTCTCCACGGCACTGCCGGAACTGGTGGCGCGGAAGGTTAAGGTCTGGTCGAGGTTGTAGCGCTCGGTGGGGATATAGTGCAGCGTGTTGCGCTCCAGCAGGACAAAGCGAGTGCCCACAGCGTGCTCGCTAATCTCAGTATTCAGGCGCCCGCGCAGCAAATAGCCAATCTCCCATACCCCGGGGCTGATTTCGTCGGCTTCGGCAAAGCTCACAATCTCATTGCCAATCAGCGCCCTATTCTGGCGGTTGAGCAGCTGCGCCAGGGTGCGATACTCGAGCGCGTCGCCGGCGTCGTACAGCTGGACCTGCACGCGGTTGTGGGTGTCGGGGATCTCGCGCTTGTGCGTGCCGAGGGTGGTAGTCAGCTCGCCCATAACGGCCTCGACATCGGTGGTATCGGAGTCGCTATAGTTCTCGCCGCCGTCCAGGGACAGCGCCACCGTGGCGCCGCTCCAGGCGCTGTTGCTGCCGGCAATGGCGATGTAATAGCCCAGCTGGGTATCGTCGCCACTGGAGAGTATCGGTGCGTCGATAAACTCGATATAGGTCGAGCCGGCCACCAGCGGCACCGGGTCCGGTGCGGCCACGGGGGCTACACCCAGTGCCTGGCTTTGATAGGCGCTTTTGCGGTCGTGGAGCAGCTTGTACTTCTGCTCGCCGCTGTCGATATTAACCTCATCGATGCGGTAGCGATCGCTTTGATACAACACGACATCGCCGGCGGTGAGGCTTAGGTAGCTTGAGGGCAAAGTGATTTCAACCTCGCCGCGCTGCTCTTCGATCATGACTTTGTGCATGATCACTACGGCCTGGGCGGCTTGGTCGGTCTCCAGCACCAGCGGGGTTTCGATATTCTTTTCACCCTCGGAGCGCGTATCGATGCTGCGATCAGAGGTCTGTTTGCAGGTGTCGATGCCGCCGGCGGAGTCGTAGTAATTCAGGTTCAATACCTGCACGATTTCCTCGGGGGAGCGGCGGGTTTTCTCGTCGTCGCTATCGCCGATTAAATCGTCCTCGTCGATCTCCATTACCGGTTCGGCGCCGCGCGGCACAAAGGTAACCGCGCCGCCCCGATTAACCGGGTCAAAAAAATAGGCTTGCGCCAGGGTTTGGATATGTTCGAAGGCCGCCGATTCATTGGTGATCTGCATGCCCTGCACATAGCCTTCCAGCAGAGTGGTGTTGAATTTGTCGTAGGGCAGGCCGGCGCGCGCGCAGATCTCGGCGATGACCGCGTAGAGCGGGTAGGCAGAAGATGCGGAAGACATAGAAAACCTATGGTTTTAATAGAAATTGCAGGCGATGCTGTCGATTCATGCCAATTTTGATCAGGCCGTCGCTATCCACATCAGCCTGCAACAGGTATTCAGCTTCGAAGCGGTCGCGCTGTTGGCGGTAGTAGAGGTGACCATCTTTGAGATAGGCGAAAATCACATCACTGATAGCGGACTGCAATTGGCGCTTATCGTCCAGGGTGACGCGCGGTGTGATAATGCCGGGCCATTCGGTGGTGACCTGCTCCGCTACACTGGTGTCGTACCAGTACAGCTTGGCGGTGCCGCCTTCAACGTAGGCAATCACCGGGTTCATATTCTGGTCAAAAGAGAGACTGACCTCGGTAATCTCAGTGGCCGAAATAATGGTGAATTCGTCCACCTGATCCGCATCCAGCACAATATCGGTGCCGTCATTTAAAATGCGCGCCCGCCAGATCTGGTACTGTAAGCCCTCGCTGGTATCCTGAATCGCGATACCGCCGGTTTCGTAGTCGGTAATATCCCGCACCGGGAGTGCGGCACCACCAAGAAAGGCACTGGATATAGGCTCCGATGACAAAGTATTTTCCGGCAACATTAACTGGCACGCCCCCAGGATAGGGTGACCTCAATTTCCACCTCTCGTGTATTGTCTTTGGGGATACCTGGGCTAAATTCGAATTGCCACCACCCCACGCCCAACGGCACATCGATTGCCTTAATCAGACCTCCAGCCAGGTTTCCCGCACTGGTGCCGAGGGTGTAGGTTCCAGTGTGCTTGAACGAGCCGCTAACATAGGTCGAGCGATTAACCCCAAAACCCTTCATTTCATTGCCGCTTGGGGCGTCCTCAATATCTCCGATAGCGCCGTCGGTTAGAACCGCCTCCTGTGGGAAATTTTGCGGGGCAGTTGTCACGCCGAAACCGCCGTAGCACCAATAATCAATATTATCCGCGTGGGAGATCCGCCCCGTCACACTGTAACCATCAATAGTCCCGGTAAAATCTTCGGTAGGCTGGAAGATACGCAACTCGTAGCTGACGGTTAAGTACTCATCAGACGTGACTACCAGTGCCGTGGGGTCGCCGTTTCCATCCTTGATCAGTGAGCGCGCAAGCAGGCTGGTTTCAGTTCCCCCGATGCCAATCTCGGTCAGGTTTCCCGCCGCCTCTCCCAGCCCAAACTGCTTGGTCCAAATCAAGCTCAGGTAGCGCTCAGATGAATTAATTGAGGCCACCGGATACTCATTGAACAGCGACGCGGTGGCAACCAAGCTTTCCAATTGAGTGTCGCTATCTGCCGGTTCTGATGAGCCAGCCCCGACACAAATCGCCTGCACCCAGGTTGGAACCGTTCCGCCAGCGTAATTACCACCGTAGAGTGCATCGGTATGACAAATATTGAGGCCATTATCGGTAATATGATTGTCAAACCATCCGGTATCCCGGGTGATTTGCGCATCGGGGGCCAAACTGATCTGGAGCCGAAAGCGCCCGCCTATCCGGGTGTGAATTTTTATCGCGCTATTTAATGCGTTAGTCATAGTCTTTCCGAAATTAGCTGCCGACTACTGTCGACTTAATGGAGTTGATCGAGGCGCCCACCGCAACAAAGTCTTCTGCGGGCTGGTCGTAACTGACATACCCCACCGTGACCTCAGATTTAATTGCGCCGATTGAGGCGCCCACCGCAACAAAGTCCCCTGCGGGCTGGTCGTAACGGACATACCCCACTGTGACCTCAGATTTAATTGCGCCGATTGAAGCGCCCACAGCGACAAAATCCTCTACAGGCTGATGGTGTTGGCTATAGGAGACGACGACCGCAGAGCGGATTGCACCGATTGCGGCGCTGGCAGATAGAGTCTCCAGCGGCGTCTGCCACGCCGCTGTATCAGTGACCGCAGCAGATACCGCCAGGGTTTCATTTACCTCCAGCGGATAAAGCCGGCTGGTCAATACCCTCCCCTCAGCCCGCTCCACCTCAAACGCAAATTGCGGAATGGCGCCGCCGGTGCTGGTGAGGTTTTCGTTGTCGATCACCATATAGCAGGTGCCGCGATACGCATGCACCTCACTCACGCCAAAAGCGGCTTGCATCACCGAGCTGGGCATCTGCTCCCAATCGCCCAGGAAAAACTCGGCAAGTTGCACAAAGGCACGGTTGTTTTCGATTTGCGTGCTGTCGCTGCTATCGCGCTCGTAAACCAATTCATTGTTGCGCCAAACCCGGGAAATACCCGTTATCGGCCCCTCGCAAATCCTTATCGCATAGGTGCGGTAGACCTCTTCATTGACGACTTCGGTGGAGCCGCCACCCTTGCCCGAATCCTGCTTTTCTTTTTTCTTAACTATTTTCGGCGCGGTGGTGGCGATAACGTTGCCGACAATGGGAAAAACCTTGCCGAACACAATCGGGCGCGGCACCCCGGCCTTGGAGGTCTGGATTTTAATATCGTCAAAGGTGCGCCCCTCGATGGTGGTGGTACCAAAAATTAAGTTACCCATGGCGAATACACCTCCACCAATAGGCGGCGCCAGCGCTTATCCAGAATATGCTCGCGGCAATCCTGATCCGCGTGGGCGTGGATTAGAGAGAAACCACCGTGCTTATAATCTCCCAGAAAGCCCACGTGGCTCGGGTCGGATTTTTGCGGCGATTTAAATACCGCGATATCTCCCGCTTGCCACAAGTCTTCCGCTATGGGGTCACCAAAACGCCGCTGCATTTTTTGCCGCAGGCCGTCTTTCCAGGGCTCGCGGCCGTAGTGCTTTTCATCTTCGACATCGAGGCCGGCGGCACGCAGGCTCAGCACAATCATGCCGACGCAATCCACCGCCCAGGGCGTGCGGCCCCGGTGGCGCCAGCGCACGCCATTAGCCACCAGGCCCCGGGCAAAGGCCAGTGTCGCTTGTCTTTGTCGATCCATATTAAACCTGCTGGCTGTTGATGCCCGGCCAGGCGCTGCCGCCGCCAGTCGTGCCGGAAACACCGGCCCCGGGGGTATCAGAGGCCTGGCCAATGGGAATTAAGTTTTCGCCCTTAAAATCCAGTTCGTTGCCGTGGTATTTACAGGTGGAAAATTGCCCGTCGCAGTCCTCGCGGATCTCCAATTCATCGTCGGGTTGTACCGCAAACGGCAGTGGTTCTATTTGAGTAATTTGGCCGGTGGCAGGGTCCACCGCTTCGATCTGATACAAGCGCGAACTGACGTTATCGCCCTTGGTCCAACGCACTCGCCAGCGGTTGGCAGTGGTGGGCAAGGTGGCAATATCATCGACCCGATAGGTGACTTTGGGCTCATCGCTATCGACAGCGGTGACGGTGGCGGTTTGCCACAGCGCATCGGCATTGACGCCGCAGCCGGTTTGCGAATTGGCCTCGGTGCCGAATATGGCCCGGCAGGTGACGGAATCCACATGGCCGATCGATTGGCGCAAGCGCATCATGTAACTCAGCAGTTCGGGAATAAATACCGTATTGCGAACGGTCTTGATCTCGCCAATATCACCGCCGTCGATCTCGATCGCTCCCATGGATAAATCGCGGTAATTGACCAGGTACATGGCCCACTCAGCGCCGTCCAGCTCGCCGCGCTCGGCCATCTCAACCGTAATGCCGGGCACGTCGGTGGAGTACAGGGAATAACCTTCGGCGTTGTCCACATCGAAGGAGGTATCGCTGGCAATGATGCTGGGGTCAAAGCCGTTCTGGGCGTAGTAGGTAATTCCGTTGTATTCGACATTGCGGTCCAGGGTGGTGGCACCGAACTCGCGGCCATCCGTGAGCGTAATCTTTAACAGGCGGCAAACGGTGGTGACGCCGCTGTCATAGTGGGCTTGCAGGGCTGCTGGAATATATCTCACAGGCGAATCTCCATCAGCTCAACACTTCCATTACACACCGGCTGGCCTCTATGGCGATTGTCAATGCTGAAGCTGACATCATCTTCAAAGCGCACCGGCACATCGAATTCGCCACTCCAGGTAATTTCTGCACCGGCCGTCGCGCTGAGCTCTACCAGGCCGCTGGTGTAGTCGATCGCGGCAGACACGGCCTGACCATCGACAAGAATCTGTACCGTTCCAGTCACCGGTTTATAAATCTCGCGCTGATAAGACAGCGAGCCAAACACATAGCTTTTTATCAGCTGGTAAGTTTCTGTACTGCCGCTGCCGTAACCAATCACCTCACCGTCGGCAAAAAAATCACTGGCATCTTTAAAGCGAAACCCCACCAGGGCGCCGGCGCAGGCATGGTGTGCGGCGACAACTATCTGATGATCGTCATAATCCAGGTTTTTAAATATCACCGAATATTGCCCCAGCGGGCGCTCCCACTCCGCATTGCGCCGCTCTACCCCGTTGCGCAATTCGCGAATATCCGTTTTATAGCGGTGGCCGTATTCGGAACCATAGGCCACGCGCTCCAGCAATCGACTTTCATTAAACATTAAGAGCCGAGCCTCCTGCGGTTAATACGTTGCTGGCGGGTACCCTCGCGAGCTATTTGACTCGCGGTGCGATTATCCAACTTACCGGTAACGCTAATATTCTGGGTGAATGGTGCCGCCCCAGCCGAGCTACCACCGCGACCAGCGCCGTGCATATCCGCTTGAATCATCGCCAGGGTGCGATCCAGTTTTGCACTGGTTTCCGAGGTGGTAACCCGCTCGCCTTTTTGCAGCAGCCAGGTGCCGTCTTCCGGTACCGCGTCGATACCGTGGTGGGCCATACCGGTAAGTTTTGCCGCAGCCAGGCCGCCAGCTACATATATGGAACCAGCTGCCGCTGCACCCAGTGCAGGGCCTACGATGTAGATGGAAGACAAAGCACTGTAGGCACCCATGGCGGCATCTTGGGTATTGGCAATAATGCTCTCCAGGGCATTGCGCTTTTTCTCATCCAGCAGGGTTTGCCCAAGCGTAAGCGCCGCGCGCATATAGGCCGCCTCTTGGCTTTCCATACCGGAATAGTATTCCGAGGCCACCGACATCAAAGTGCTGTACCCCTCCAGCTGCTGCTGGCGGCGCAGGTCTTCGTTGGCCTGGCTAATTTCGGTGAGCTTTTCTTCATACTGCTGGCGAATGGCCAGCTCCTCATCATCCCAAGCGGCATTCAGGTCGGCGCGCTCGCTGCGGAATTGCTCCAGCATATCGAGCTGAGTGGAATACCAGTCTTCCAGCTCGGTGCGCGCAGATTCGATATCCTCGCCACTATCGAGGCCGCCGAGGGCCGGGGAATCATCGACAGCCGCGTCGACGATACGGCCGAGCGTCTGCTGGCGCTGCTCATCGGTGATATCTTTTACCGCTTCGAGGATATGCAGACGCTCGCGCAGCAGAGCGAGGTTGCGCTCTTCATCGGTTTGCAGGTCTGCAACCAGCGAATTGAAAGCCTGCTGCGCACGCAGCATTCGCTCGCGCTGCTCTGCCTCAACCTCCAACTCCCCTTCGAGCTCCCCCAAGGTATCCGAGAAAATTTCCCAGGGGTCGCCCATAGCCGCCAACTGCTTTAACTCACTCTCTGCCTCAGCAATAGCCTGCTGAAAATCATCGCCGAGTAGTTCACCTTCAATGGTGATCTCTGCTGGGGTTTTGGCACTGGTTTTTGTGGCCGGGTTGTAATAGGCATCGATCATGGATTCCAGATACGCCAACTCTGCCTTTAACTCTTCATCGTCCCAATATTCCACCAGCCCTGTAGGGCCGAAGAGCCTAATACGATCGCCAAAGTTATTGCCATCCAAAATATCGCGCATGCGCTGTGCGGTATCCTCCAGCCGCACAATATCGTCGGCATGGGGACCACTAAAAAATGCAGCCGTTTCCTCCGCCAGGAACTTGATAACGTTAGCGGTTCCGGTCGCCACTTTCGTAACCGCAGAAAAACCTTTTATTACGCCGTTCGCGAGGGCAGTCGCCCCCTCTATGGTGTCGGGATCTTGCAATAAACCAGTCAGATCCTTAATCGCCGGAAGCGCGCCGGTGACGATTTCTTTTTCGAACCCATCAAACGCGCCTTTCAATTTATCCAGGTTCTCGCGCACCTCTCCCAGCTGCTGAAGATCCAGATCCGACAGCACCGCGCCCACATCTTCGGCCTCATCCCCCAGCCGGCCAAGCTCTTTGCCGTTGTTGCGCAACAGAGGCAGCAACAACGTTGCATCACTGGCGATGGCCTCCATATAGAAGGTCATTTCGTTCTGGGATAAATTGGCTTTTTCCAGGCTACTGACATAAAGCCCAAGGGCCTCACGGCCCGAGAGGTCGCGAAACTCCTCGGCAGTAACCCCCACCTGCGGGGCAATCTTGTCGAAAAAGTCCTTTAGTGGGCCGGCGCCATTTTGTAAAAAATCCCCGACTTTATCCGAGGTATCCTTGAGGATATCGGCAACCTTATCCTGCTCAACACCATAGCGCTGAGCGCCATAGGCCATGCGCTGGAATTCTTCGGTGCTGGTATTGGCTACAGCAGAGAGGATCTCAATCTCAGCCGCTTGATCCACCACGCGGCTGGTCATCAACACCAAGCTGCCCGCCGCCGCAACAGATACAGCCGCAAACGCCTTTCCTACCGCCTCAGCATTTCGGCTTACACGCCGTCGCCATTCCTCTGTACCCCGCTCAGCGCGGCTGAGCCCATCCTGAAAACCACCAATCCTAGCGATTAAGTCGAGTGTTAATGTGCCCAGGTTTCGATTAGACATAGCATTCCTGTTACCCTAAAACCAGGATTTCATCGCCTGTTCCAGCGACAACTCCGGCTCTTCCTCGTGGGGCATAAAGTCAGTAATTTTTACGGGGCCGCCTTTACCGCGATGGGCATTGGCGTAGAGGGTGGCGAGCAATGCCGTGGATCGCTCTATTCGCATCCCCGGGTGTAGGGAGCCGCGCTTCTTGCGGTAGAGTGCCCAGCGCTGGACCTCCTCATAGCTGAGCCGGCACTGGGCCTCGGCGATGGTGCATCCACCAATGCCATTCAGCACCAGCTCATGCCAGAGCTCGTCTAGTTCACTGAGCTTTGCATCTTTCCCAGGTTATTGACCACACTGATCTCCAGCAACAGTGCCTGGGTCAGGCCGTCATTGAGCGGACCGCGCTCCGGGTCTGCATCGCCAGTGATATCTGCCGGGGTAAATATCGGCTTACCTCCAGCATCGACAACACAGGCGGCAATCCGCCCGGCAATAAGATTGCCCTCACCGCGCATCGCGGCCACATCATTGACCGCACTAAAGTAGGACAGGCGGCGAATGTAGACGGTTGCCGTAAACTCCTCTTTATCCTGCTTCCAGGTAATGGAACGCTTAACCGGCGCCCCGGAAAAGCTGCCCTGCTCTTGCAGGGACGCAATAGATAATTCCATAACTTACCCCTTAGGTTATAACTTTCGGAGTCCAGGCAGAGCCACCGCTGCGCTGGATCGACATCTCCCCAGACACCAGAGAATTCAACTGGAAGTCAAAAGGAAAGTCGGCAACATAACCCTCGAAGGTGAACCATGTACGGCTATCCGGCAGCACAAAATCACTGCCGGTAACTGTGGGGGGTTCGGTGCCATCACTCCAACCCACCGCCCACTTTATATTGTCTACAGTATCATCCTGAGACAGCTCATGTAGGCGCTTATGGACCGCCTTTTGTGAGTCTATTTTCAAGCCCACAGATGCTTGGCCCGGTGTGCGCATACCACGCTTAAACTTCTTATCATCATCCTCCAGACAGGTATCATCCAACTGGTCGGCAGGGCTGCCGCCTGGATTAAAAGAAGTGACACCGGTCACCTGATTCATAGAATCATCCGCAGGATCAATAAAATAAAGATGTGTACCTTGAGAAAGTTGGGACATTGGATTTCTCCATTAGCGTTTTACAATAAATTCCACATCAAAGCTGATGCGATAATTCCGGGTTCTGGGATCGCGACTTCTTGCGCCCCAGCGGGTGATATAGCCACCGCCCTCCACAGCCTGTGCAAGCGCTTTTACCGCTGTGCGCACTGCTGAAGGACTACTGCCATAAACATCGATTTGTACTTGTGTGCTGTCCGCATCAGGTGATTCACCTAAATAATTTTGAGGCTGCCCCTCAATCAATTGAAAAACTGCATAGGGATGAGCTACATCATCAGGCGCTTCACCGAACGGATAGACACGGCAGTCATCACCCGCACCCAGGACATCTGTGACGTCACTACTAGCCGCTGCAAGACGAAAGACAGGCAGATCCAACATGCTACAGACTCCTTCTAGCCATACGACGAGCGTAACGCTGTAACCACTTATCTAATTCGCGAGCAAACTCTGTGGTTGCATTGTCGATATTGCTTGTGAGTGCTGGGCGCATAATAGGCTGTGCCGGCATATGCTCAGTACCAAATTCCAGCAGGCGCCAGTGTTGGGTACCATGCCCAGGCAAGTTTTCACTAAATTTCTTGTTCTTGGTTTTCGCGCCACCCAAAACACCTACGCGAAACTTTAATTCACCAGTTGCTTTAAAGTGTTTGTTATCAAATCTAAGGGCGATATTTTCACTAATCACCGATACGCTGGCGGGGTCATCTACTTTCTTAGCATTGGTCACAGCGTCGTCTAAAACCAGCATTGCCGCTTTGCGTAAAGCAAACCGTGCGGCCTTTTTCTTCACGTCTTTTTGCAGCGCTTGCAAATCGGCAATAACCTCATCCATTCCCTGGAGATCAAATCTCACATCCATAGCATTGCCCTCTATCCGCGCACGCCAGTATTGACCATCAACAGCAACCGGCCTTGCTCAAGATTCGGTAGAATTCCACTAATATCGTAAATACTGCCATCCCATAAAACGCGGCAACCGGTATCGATGTCGGAGCGTTTAAGGATTTCCATTTTCCCAACCAGCTCAGAAGACTCTGCACTGGAGCGGATAAATTCACCCGCACTCAACGCTTCAAAGCTGGCCCAAACAGTATCGATATCAGTCCAACTTTCTTCAATTTCACCAGATTCGCTATTCCGCACCTGTACGGGCTTTTGCAAAGTCACCCGGTAGCGCAGGCGACCCAATTTTTTTATACGTTTAACCATCGGTGAGGATTCCAAAGCAAGCGCGTAGGAAGCGGCAACTGATCACCACTGTCCTCCCCCTCGCGGTTGACATAAAGCCAAGCCACCAGCACAGCTGCACCGAGTTCAATTTCCTCAGTGACTGCAATGGCATTCTCCTCAGCTTCTGTAAGATCAGCATCAGCAGCGTACAGGATGCGCCCGGTGTAATTATTGAATGTCTGCTCGGCGGCAATACCTAGAGTCTGAAGATAAGTGTCTTCCTCTTCCGGTGGATCGCGCAGCTGCTGCTTTATAAAGTCCAGGGAAAAGATCACTGGGAGCTCTCCGGGGCTGGATCTTCTAGGAATTGCGGCTGCTGCGCTTGAGGCACTACATCTTCCTGCTCATCAATCTCAACCAAAACCTCTTCCAAGGCAGCAACTTTACTTTCCAGCTGTTCGTTAAGATCAATGGTTGTTTTCACCTCTTGGCCAAGAACATCCAGCTGCTCTACCAACTGGCTATTCTGTTCTTCAACAGCTGTGAGCTTGCCTTCCAATTCGGCAACATAGTCGGCTTGCTGTGCCAACTGTCTGTCCCGCTCAGCAAGCTTGGCCAGAGCTTCATTTAACTCTTCACCTTCAGGATGAATGGTGGAAAGCTTTATTTCTACTTGGCGCTGCCTTTTCTCCTCCTCGCGCGCTTCAGCTTCCACCACTCTTTGAGGTTTTTGTGGCACCTTCTGATTTTTCTTTTTAGGTTCGGCCAACCCTTCATTGAGTAATTGCCAAGCCTCATCATTACTCACCTCAATTTCATCACCGGGGGCGAAACTTTCGGAGACTGTGACCATGCTGGTGAGCAGGATCAATTTAAATTTTGCAGGCATAGGATTCTCCGCTGCACGCTCTGCGCTGGGATAAACGAAAAAACCCGGCACTTGACCGGGTTTTTAAATTCTAGGGTTAGAAGTTTTAGGCTTGCCGAAGTGTTTTGATAGCCTCAGAAATAAGAAGCTTACCTTCCGTACGTTTACGAGTGCGGAAACCTATTTGGCCAGTATCTGCATATTTTTCATTTAACCGCTGCATAAAGACGCCACTTCGATCAACAATTCGATACTTCTTAAAGTCACCAAATGCCAATGACTTATTGCCCGATGCCACCTCCTGCATTGCTTCAGTGGTGCGGAACTTGTATCCCAAGAAGCTATCTGGAGTTCCAGCCTGAAGACTGGGCTGCCACAAAGGAATGCCATCAGTGCTCTTCAATTTACGCATCATCCCGACAGTAGAATCTTTAGCCAAGAATGAAGCGCGTTTGCGATATACGGAACGTACAGAATGGATCAAGTCCACAACATCATCATAAGTAATTGCCGTAGAGCTAGCTGCGGTCTTACCTACATCTGCCATCACCGTAACACCGGTAGGCTTTTTAACACCATCACCCACAACGAAGCCGAATTCTTCTGCCGGGCCGAATGTTTCACCAAATATACGTGTGATTTCACCCTGAATATTGAATCCAGAATCCTGCAAAAGCTCCTCTGAAACTTTTAGCATTCGTCCCAACTTCCATGCCTCAAATGCTCCGATACCAAATACAATATCACTCTCTGGGTAAGAACCACCCTCATCAATCCAGCCCGCCGTTCCGTTATCAACTGTAATAGGTATCTTCTTATCATTTGTCGATGTAACAACTGTGGCCAGTTCACGCATTACCACTTCATCTTCCAGCACTGCCACCAGCTCTTTTTCCCAGGAGTCCGGCACGGTATAGCCACCTTCTGAGTCAGTGCCAACAGTCAATGCCGCTTTCACATCTGTAGTTACCCCACCTCGTACGTACTGCTCAAAGCCATTCAGATACTCAGCCGTCGCAAAGGGCTTTTTATTCGTATTAGCATTGGGCTCGGGACGTTTTGCCGGATCAGGCACCTCACCCAAACGCGCTTCAATCTCCTCCATCTTTTCCAGATTTTCGATTTGCTTATCTAGCGCATTTAAATCGCTATCCATAGTCTTCCACTGATCTTCCTGCTCAGTGGTCATCCCCTTCACTTCATCAACATTGTCGACCAGGGTTCGCATCTGGGCAGCCAGCTTGCCGCGCTTCTGTTGTAGGTCGAGTAATTTACTCATGGTGCTCTCCAGTTAGGCATAAAAAAACCGGCTCACTGTTTTCAGTGGCCGGTTGTGGTTGCGAGAAGCGCGGCGCGCTCCTGCTCGCAATAGGGTTAGGCTCTGGCGGCGATCTCAGTTAAGCGCGCATAGAGCGGGGTTCTGTGGTTGTAGGGTTCATCTTTAGGCTTGGGTTTAGTCGGCGGTGGTGATGCTGCCGCCGTGATCAACTGCATGGGTACCTTTCGGCAACCTTGAAATTTATCTACCGTGAAACAGCTGGCAGCCACTTCCAATCCTTCGACGGTTTCATCAGCAAAACCTTTCTCAACGCATTCGCTGGCGGTAAGCCAGGTCTCTTCATCAAGCATGGTAATCAACTCATCTTCCGGTATGCCCGTTTTCTGATGGTAGTCGTTGAGCATGGATTCCCGCAGCTTGTCCAACGTGTCCGCCGTTTTACGTAGCTCTCGTGCATCGCCGTAGGCGCTAGTCCAAGGGTTGTGAATCATATACATCGCGTTATCAGCCATAATTACCCGGTCACCAGCCAGAGCAATGATTGATCCCATAGAAGCAGCAAGGCCGTCGATATAGGTTGTGATTTTGGCTTTATGGCGCTTGAGGGCGTTATAGATAGCGTTGCCTTCGAATACGCTGCCGCCGGGGGTATTGAGACGCAGATCTATTTCATCGGCATCCAGCGCATTTAACTCATCGATAAATGCTTTCGCTTCTACACCGTAATAGCCAATGTAATCATAAATATAAACTTCAGCCGGGGCGCTGTCGGTCTGCGCTTTGATTTCAAACCATTTAGTCATTGCTGCTTCCTGAGCTGCTTGATTCTCGGGATTGGGTGATTGGAGCCATCGCCAGCTGCAACCAGTGTTCATCACCACCTTCGATACTGTTCATATTTTCCAGGCGACGCATATCGTTAATACTGATCGCCCCAGCATTAAACAGGTTTTTGTAAAACTCTGATCGCGATTTAGAGTCACCGCGCAATAGCCCTTCCACACTGTGCTCTGCGTAGTACTCGCGCCTCTCGGACGGGGAAAGTAAATCACGGAAAATACTCTGCTCTATGCGCTTCAGCCAAGGCAGCAAGCTATACACCACGAACTGAATTGACTGATGCTCGATATTGGAAAACGTGGCTTTTTCCAGGTCGGCGATCATGTGCGGCGGCACACCGAAAATAGAGGCAATTTCACTACGCTGGTATTTTCGGGATTCCAGGAACTGGGCATCCTCAGCGGTCATGCTAATTTGCTTCCACTTGGTTTTTTCTTCCAAGATAGCCACACGATGTGCATTAGCTCCGCCTTGATGACGATTGTTCCAGCTGGTGCGCAGACGATCATAAGCTTTGTCAGATAAACCACCCTCGACCTCTAATACGCCGCCGGGTTTAGCGCCGTTGGAAAACAGTCGCGCTCCATGCTCCTCTAAAGCCAAAGACAGGCCGATACCTTCGCGGGCTTGAGTGATTGGAGAGAGCCCAATAATGCCGTTGGTAGATAAACCGGCAACCCGCCACATGCGCTGAGGCGTGAGTGTGCGAACGTCACCATCATGGATTTCAAAAGACAAACGCTTGGTTTTCTCTGAGCGCCCCACCCACACCTTATCCGGGTTAATCGGCCAGACGCCATGAACACGCCCAGCGCGGTCCCGCTCCACTTCGCTAAACGCATTACCACGCAATTGCAATGCGGCCATCAGCTGGGTGCGGAAATCCATTGAGGTCATTTCCTCATTGGGTAAATCGTGCAGCAGCATTTGTAGAGGGTGCTTACTGGCTACCTCGCGATTATTCTTTTCTGTTTTTTGATAGAGGTTAAACGGTAGAGCGGCGACAGTTTCCGAGAGGATGCGCACACAGGCATAAACCGCAGCCACGCGCATGGCAGTGTCTGCGGTGACTACCTTTCCAGCAGCAGATTCAGGCCCGCACAGTGCATCCCATAGTTCGTCACTGGGGTCCTGCAGGGTGCTGGTCTCAGCTCTGAAAAGATTATCGAGCATTGCTTACCTTCTCCGCACGGGCTTTTAAAAATTCCTCCACTGAAGCGGAGCGAGCATTGCGCCAAGCAACTAGAAAACCGAAGACCATCAATAGGCTACCCACAACACAGAGCGCCACAGAGTGATTGATTTTCCATAGACCACAGGCGAGCAGCCCGAGGCCGATAATGGCGATCAGGTCGGGGGTTAGTTTCTTCATAGGAATCTGATGTCTCGGGTTTCGTAGATGCTGGTTGTAGGCTCTTTACCAGTGAGAGCAATGGTGAAGGCAATCAGGGTTGCAACGGCGCCATCGATTTTCGCTTCCCGGTCCCCTTTAACTGGCCTGATCTTTTTACCGTCATCCACTTCCTTGGCGACTACGTTGCCCATCATCCAGGTTAATGCCGGGTTTCCGTCATGGTGTATACGGCCATCTTTGAGCAGGGCTTCAAATTCTTTCATGGCATCAGACATGGAATAATTCTGGGGCACTTCGATTACGTCCAGATCCGGTTGTTGCCCCTGAATATTTTGTGCAAGTTGTGTTGCTCCCCAGGGGTCAAATCCGAGGGCCCTTACACCCAAATCAC
This sequence comes from Microbulbifer regidiadema (SeqCode), assembly GCF_052466995.1. Taxonomy (NCBI): domain Bacteria; kingdom Pseudomonadati; phylum Pseudomonadota; class Gammaproteobacteria; order Cellvibrionales; family Microbulbiferaceae; genus Microbulbifer; species Microbulbifer regidiadema (SeqCode). Next base: position 2,478,584 of record NZ_CP174297.1, read on the forward strand.
GCACATCATTTTCTATATCTGACTGAATCAGGTCATAGTCGATAGTTTCACCATCGGTCGGGATCAATGCACCCTGATGCTCCCAGGTTTGATAGTGCTTGTTGTTGTCTTCTTGAATTCGTTCTTCGGGTAAGTAGTGACGGCCAAAAATGTAGAAGTGCCGCTGCCCCTCCAGCATCCGTTCAAATACACAGATATTTGATGTGATATCCAACTTACTAGAGAGGTCCAACCCCTTGTAGCAAGGATCATTCACGAAATCTTCCAACTGTAAGGAAGTATCAGCTTGGCGATTCCACTCCACCATATTTAGCCAGGCACTCTTGGCGGTAACCCAGACATTCAAATGTTTCGTTTTAAATGAATTCTGCTGGCGCGGGCTTTGCACGGCATCACGAAGCCGTGCTTTCAGATAATCACTGCCAACCGAGATACCAAAGTTTGGGTTGGCCTTAATCAGTGATTGTTCACTGGTCCAGTCATCATCCTTATCAATGCTGTAGACAATGCCGAATAGTTCGTCATTCTGAATACTGCCCTCTAATACCGATTGCAGATCCTGTTGTATCGAATAGCATGGGCCTGCCACATGGTTACCCGCTGTGGTTATCAGTAATAGCATTGGCTGATCCCGAGCGCCCATGCCGGTAATCATGGTTTCGTAGAGCACATCATCGGTATGCTCGTGGACCTCATCCAGAATGGCGCAGCTGGGGCTGGCGCCGTCACCGGGCTTACCAATAACCGGCTCAAAGCGGCTGTTATCCGGTAGGCGTTTAGTGCCTCGCTTATCACATTCCAGCCGTCGCGCATGGGAGGTCACACCATAAGCGCGGCGAAATGCTGGGGTGCGCTCTGCCATTTTCTGCGCGGGGCGGAAAACTTCCCAGGCCTGCTTTTCAGAAGTAGCGCCACAATAAACTTCTGCACCATACTCGCCATCTTCGGTGAGCATATACAGACCAATACCGGCGGCAATAATTGATTTGCCATTTTTCCGTGGTACGCAGATATAAGCGACTCGAAAACGACGCAGCCCAGTATCTTTATGTACCCACCCGAACAGAGCACCCAGAACAAATTTTTGCCAGAGCTCAAGACGAATGCGTTTTGAAGTGCCCCTCCCCGCTGCCCACTTGCCTTTTACGTGTGGCAGGAGTTCAACAAAACGGATTATCTTTAACGCTTTACTCTCATCGAAGATATAGGGGAATTCTTCATCCTTTTGCAAATCATCAATATGGCGCTGAACAGACAGTATTTCCCAGCGACAGGCGGGCTTTACTCCCGTCAGAACATCATTGCAGTACGCATTAATGTCTGCCAGGTGGTCAACGTCCCAAGTCATAAGCGGTCGAAATCATCTTCACAAAACAAGCTGCCCTGCTTGTCATTGAAACGCAGCTCAGTTGCTGGGGACATTCCCAGTTGAGCAACCATACTATTCCAGAACCGGCCAACCTCACGCAGCTGGCCCACCTCTGGGTGATTCTTTATCTGCTTACCATTTCGGCCAATAACGGTATAGGTCCGCCCGTTATCAACGATAAATTGCCGCAGCTCATCCATTTCAACTTTTGTGCGGCAATATTCGTAAACATAATCAACAAAGAGCGGTTTTAACCGATTAACCTTAGCCAGTTCCAAGGCTACACGATCCCAAACCCTTCGCTCTTCTTTCGTAATTCCGCGCGGGCGTAATTCCTTAACCAGTTCTTTTAATTCGGCCTCTTTCTCAGCTGAAGCCTGTTCATTCTGTTCAGCTGCTGGATGGCTAACAACATTCCCACCCTGCGGATATCTTCCTGCCATACCAATCACCTAAAATACCCAAGTGGGTTTTTTCGATTCAATTCAGCGCGCATAAAAATTGACTTAGGGCGGCGGTCACCGTGCTTGAGGGCTCTAGGGATTTGACCCGCCCCTCCCTCTTGCGCCGCCACCTTCCTGCGCGGTTTTACGTTGGTGGCATGGCTTGCATAACAGTTGCAAGTTGCTCAATTCATCAGTGCCACCTTGGGACTTCGGTGTAATGTGATCAACGTGCGTACCTATCGTCGCCACACCTGTTAACAGGCATATCTGACACAATCCCTTGTCCCGTGCTATCACTGGTTTTCGCAACCTTCTCCACGCGGGGCCGTACCCACGCTGAGCACTGGTGCCCTTTTGCCGCTGCATCCGCTCCCAACCATTAACCGCATTAGGACACTTCCCGGCATGGGCCACTTTGCAGCGAGCACAGTACCGTTTAGCCTTTATCGGCATCGCTTACCTCACCCCGCTTCATCTGCTCACGCTTGAGCTTAATATCCTGATGTCGGTAATAAGCGAAGACAGCGATGGAAAGCAGACCGGTGGTGAATGCACCGTAGGTAATTACATACTGCTCAAACGCCGATGCAACCTGAGCTGTCACGCTACCCACTCCCGCAATCCATATCATTAGCCGCTCCATTGCAGTATGTGCTGCATCAGTTGGACTCATTGCGCCACCCCCTTTGCCGCACGTTTCAGAGCGGCCAACGGTTTCATGATGTGCTGACCAATGCCATACGAACCAAAGAAAAAGACAATCACCGCCGAGAACGCACCAAACATCAACGTCGAGCCAGCCACAGTCCAAATAAACTTCGCGTACTCAGAATCCCATGGCCACACCACTACAGAAGCCATAACTAAAAACATCTCGATACGAATAATGGCCAGGGCCGCAAAGCGCCTGGTTAAACTCCGCTGAGAGTTCTCACTTGCCGTGCTCTCAACATGAGCCACCACAGTATCGATAATCTGCTTTCGAGCTTCCTGCGCATGCAGAATGATATCCTTTGCATCCTCCACGCTTTCCTGCTCGGTATAGGACAAACCATTAATCCAACCGCCAGCGCGCACCAGCAACCCATTATCCCTATCGAGGATATCGTCTACCGGTTTAGCGTTACTGCTGAACAGTGATTTAACTCCAGACCAAATACCCATTACGTTTGCACCTCCCGGGCCCATACGTTACTCAGCATCATATCTGCCAGCCTCCGGGCACGCCGGCCTACTTGGCGAGCCCACTTAGAATCCAGCATTTCCTTGGCCGCCTCGGAATAATCGCCATCCTCAACAGCTGCCAGGAATCGCTTAAAACCAGACAAGCGAGGCCAACCCAGGTTAAAACACATATCAACCAATACGGCTTGCCGAACCTGTGACAGACAATCAAAGCCATCTACACGATCTTGCAAAATAGCCAATGACACCTCGATATCATTAGCCAATAAAATCTCCCCCTCTTCTCTCGACAACCCCACATCATCCAAGTTGCGGCCAAATGCGACTGTCAGTTTCCCCGCCGTGCAACGGTAGGGCTTCTCGCGGAATCCCTCATGGAGCGCAATTAATCGAGCTATTTTTTTCATAAAAAAAAGGCGCCCTAAAAGAGCGCCATTAAGAACATTAACAAGGATGAAAAATGAGTGATTCAAAACGAAAAAACCCGGCTGGGGGAGCCGGGTTTCTGTTGCAAGCGGAAAAACCGCAAGCTAGAAAAAAAGTACCATCCTGGCACAAACACTGTCAACCCACCTTCAGCATTTTTTCTTTATAAACCTCTACGACCTCAGCAACTGGGCCCAGAGCGCGGGCAGGAAGTGCATCCAATCGGCGCTGTAATCTTTGCCATAAACTTTTCCACTCCCTATCCCACCGCTTCTTATCACACCCCAAAATACTACGCGCCTGGGCAAGATCGATTGATCGCCCATTCACATCCCGCAACGCACACGCACCAATACAAAACAGCGCCAGCTGGCTAACTTTCTCCCTCGGGTGCGGCTCGCCCCACTTATCGAATTCAGACATTAGGTACTGCAACAGCGCCGCCCGCTCCTTGAATCTTTTTGCAGGGGGAGCGTAGGCAGCCATGCCCCAGCAGTAAGCCAACGGATCACTATCCCGCAACCTGGCAACCACACTCTGGATCAATCCCTTCTCGCAGGCATCCATAACCCGGCTACCGCTCCCCTTCCCCACAACCGTCTCCATACCACTCACTCGCGGCGCATCAATTCGACAAATAACCTGATCCGCCTTGCCTTGCACCTCACCACGAATCACCACCTTCCGGCCCCGGCGCGATCCTAGAGTGGCCGCACTCCTACCGCCCATAGCCTCATAATCAAACGCCGCTGCCGACCCATCGAACGCATCATGCCAAGCCTGTCTCGCAGTATCGAATCTCATATCACGCCCCCCAAGACACCAAACGAAAACCCCAAGCTCACCTCAAGACCCTATCACGCAGCCGCCCGTAAACTTTCGGCATTTTCCTTAAAAACCTTTCTCGCCACATGCAGATTATCCCGGTGGAAAGTCCCCAGGTAATCCTCATGCACCTGTCGAATTTTATTCTGGGTAACCACCGTATGGGCAAACACCAAATCCACTCGGCGCGGGTTATCCGTGCGAAACACCGCCAAGGGTCTACTTGCAGCGGTTGTCATAATTCGCGCCTGGGCTTCTGTCAGAGTCACAACGGTCATAGCATCGCTCCTTGAAAATCTGTGTTTACCAGCCAGTATCTGTCAGCATTTCACCGATTGGCCTGTCCCGTGTCCGCTGCTGGGGCACAGCACGCTGCTGAGGAATAAACCTTTCCCGCCTCACCCAATTGCGCCACACCGCCAACCAATCACGCCGCACCCCCTGCTTGCCCGACTGAGATTTCCAGTAATCACCAAAGCTCGCCGCAATGTCGTAGATCTGGTGCATCACCTCTGGCCGCGTCTTGGCCGCCTCATCGTAAAATTCTCGGGTTAACTGCCAATCATCGGGAAGGCGGGTTCCACGCTTCGATGGCGGCGCGGATTCCTGACGGACAGCAAGGGCACCCCCCTGACCGCTCTCTCTCTGGTTATTTTCTAGAGTGGTTACTTTCTTAGTATCTTTACTTTCTTGTGTCGGCAAATCCGGATACGGTAAACCCGTATCTGGTAAATCCGTATCCGGTAAATCCGTATCCGGTAAATCCGTATCCGGTAAATCCGTATCCGGGTTTTCAGGAAGTGGATCAGTATCTCGTGGAGTATCCGAGATTTCATAGTCCGTACCGACTATTTTCCCACGCTCACCACGCCGAGTAATTCGCTTGCAATAACCAGCATCGATTAACTCACCCAGCAGCTTGTAGATCTTGTCCCTGCCCTCCTGAGCCTCTTTGGCCAGTGCCGAGGGGGAGACCTCCCAATGATCAGGCTTTGACAGCAAGTGCAGTAGCAAGCCCCCAGCAGCGAATGAAATACGGCGATCACACACAACGGAATTTGAAACCACCAAGTAATTTGAAGACGGCCGAGCACTTCGACGAATCATGCAGCAGCCCCCCAGAAAAATAATGAATGGGTCATATTGTTTTTACCTATCCTTGATTTCACTATTCGCGCACGGCGAACTACACCCTACAGAGACGCCCAAAGCGCAGAGAAATGAGTGCCGGTCTTTCCCGGCTGTCAGCGGTCTTTCCCGCCGTCTTCTAATTGGGCCAGCTTAGGTAACGCACCGGCCCATCCTGTGGTTGTTCAATAAACCTTTAAGTGTGATTATTGGTAGGTATCTCTTGCCCAAAAATCCCAGTCAAAATCACAAGAGTCATCAGACTGGCAAAGTTCAGGCTCCGCACCACATTCAGGACAACACGGCACAGAAACGACTATCTTTGCTCCCGGTGGAAAATGCTTGGCATCAAACGAAATGGACCCCAAGCCATTCTCACTATCCATATCGTCCTTAAAGGCACCCGTCCATTGAGGCTTGATCTGATCGCAATTCGGCCCGTCGTAAACATCCGGGGTCATCTCCACCCAGGCTATCTCCTGAAATTCTTTAACCGGCTTCATCACTTTGCTTCCCTGTATAAATCCCCATATACCGCAATGAATTAATCCCGATCATCAAAAACCGCAGAATGGCAGGACAATAAAATGGGGAATTGAAAATGATCCTTATTCTGGTTTCTGAAACGAACCCGCACGGCCTTAACTTGCCTGCCGAACTTCTGGCATGGCTTGCCGATCAGCAGCCTCAAACAGCTCAGCCAGTTTCGGGCAAAGATCCACAGCCCGAACCACACCGCCTGCCACCTGCTCCGCGCGCAGAGCCAATACAGCTGACGCACCATGTTTTCCATTCAGTAAGTTACTGATTGTGGGCTGACTGACGCCAAGTGCTTTGGCAGTAGCCTGCTGCCCCCCGAAGTGCTCGATGAGTTTCTCGGCGGCCTGTTTGACCTGATTTAGCTTGTTCATGGCTGGAGAATATTAGTTTACTTCTATTCGGTCAACAGAAAACTAATTATGGCTAATATGAATAGACTTATAACATACAGCTCACAGTAAATTTCGACGGAACCCCCCCCCGTGACCGACCTAAAGGACCGACTCAAAGAGGCCCGAACAGCTGCTGGCAAAACGCAGAAAGAGACAGCCGAAGCTGTAGGTATGACGCAATCAGCTTACTCAAACCTGGAGCGTGGCAGTGCCTATGGCTCTCGCTTCATCACCCAAATAGCCGAGTATCTCGGTGTAAACCCCTTCTGGCTGGCCAACGGCAAAGGCGTCATGCGCGACCCCACAATAGAGGAGGTCCGTCGAAAAAATTTAGATCCACTACTTGATAAATATGGAGTGGAGGGCCTAAAGGAAAAGCTTCCCGACTTGGAAAGCCACATCCACCTCATCTTCAATGAAAAGCGCCCCATCAACAGCCGAGTTGCCAGGAAGATTGAGGCCGGACTGGAACTCCCCCTAGGATCACTGGACTACGACGCAACAGCAAAAGAAGCTGGTAACTTTGGTAGCAATGTAAGCCCAGGCCCCCGCATACAGGGCCAAGTGCCGCTGATTAGCTGGGTTCAAGCGGGTGCGTTCTGCGAGTCGATTGATATATTCGAGCCAGGTGACGCAGAAAACTGGATGCCCTGCCCGGTTAAACACTCTGATCGCACTTACGCCCTACAAGTAAAGGGCGATAGCATGACCAGCCCATACCCCGGCCATAAGTCCTACCCAGAGGGAACCATTATCTACGTGGACCCCGAAGCATCCATCACCAACGGCTGCCGCGTAATCGCAAAGCTAGACGGCGAAGCAACATTCAAAACCTATGCGGAAGATATGGGCCGAATTTACCTGCGACCAATCAACCCCAGCTATCCTGCAATGGATATCACCGACAAGAATGTTTCGATTTGCGGTGTGATTCTGGGCTCTTTCAGCCCTGGCTAACACAAAAAAGCCCGCTCACCGGCGGGCCTTCTTCACCTAAAGACACTTCCAAAAGCAACCCCAGGTTACTCAGCATCTTTCAGCTTATGGTGCTCACTCTTGGGGCCTAAGATATCAATCACAACATCCATACCACCCTTATCCCCAACCCACACACTCTGGGCCCGAAGAAGAAGTTCTTGCTCTATATTCTTTTCGGCAATTGTCTTGGCAATCTCCTTGGGAACATAACCTATATGCAACTTCCTGGTTCTAAATATCCCCTCTTTAAGGGCAACAACCTTTAGAGCATTTGGATCATGTGCATTCTGCGGGTCGGGCTCCAGCTTTAGAGAAACTTCAGCTTCATCAAAAGCCTTTGCCACTTCTGACTTACGAAACCCAACACCAGCCACGCTCATCGCCCCGAAGAAAATCCGATATCCCTTGGGAATTGGACTCTTAAAGTGTCTCGAACTCATACCAGCCCCCTGTGACCAAATGACGGCATGAGCTGCACCACTTCAACCAAAGCCATCCCTACCGCATCGCAACCCATTCTTTTCATTTTTATCTTCCATTGATTATCACGTCCCAAGCATATCAAACCCCCTCTACGGCACGCTATGCATCCGAGGCAAATCAGTTTGCATCTTTTTTTATTGACAGAAAATATGAGTTAACTAATACTTGCAGAAAACACCACGGACAGGGCACCCAACATGGACACCGCCACAAGCCACCTCAGACCCCTGGCACCACGCCAAGCGGAAGCGCTAACCCATCGCGCCCGAGGGCTCTCAAACCGGGAGACCGCCCAGGCTATGCAGTGCTCCGTTACCAACGTGAGCAACCTGCTGGCGGAGTGCTTCTACAAACTGCACGCCCGTAACAGCACCGACGCCGTGGCCAAAGCCATAAAACATGGATTAATTCAATTCGTCCTGATCGCCACGATTGTCAGCGGAATTGGCGCAGAACAAGAACAGTTGCGCACCCGATTCGGACGCCGTCTTACCTCACAAACTATCCGCATACGCAATAACCGGGAGGGAATCGCATGACCGCCACCGTGTTTGTACACCCCACGGCGATGAGTAAAAACAATATCGACCGCCTCAAGCGCCGCATCGATATCGCCAACGCCGCCCACAAAGCGCACATCCGCTTAGTGCAACCCAAAACCTTTACAAAGCCAGCCAATAACAACTGGCCACCGTTTGGAGGTGATGCCGCATGAATAACCTTGAATTTATTACTCAGGACGTTAGCGAGGGAGAAGCAAAATCCCATCTTCCCGCACTCTCTAAGGAAACCGTTGAACTACAGGGAAAACCTATAGGAGCAATAACTAGCCACCGCATCGGCGGCGGCATCGAGTTCAACGCTGTACTCAATGTTCACAGCGACCCGATCCCACATTCAGGCCTAGCTATAGGCTGGGGAATAACCCGAGACCAAGCCATACAAAACGCCTTCACTGATAGCCGTAAGCGCGCAAAAGCCTACATCGAATCAGTCGACCATCTGGAATTTCAAATAAACGGGGGCCAAGCCGCATGAGCACAAGCGAATTTTCTCCACCGGATTACAGCGCCCCCGCCTTTCTTGAAAAAGGCGCCCAACACATGCGCGACCGCGCAGAGCAACGCGATAGCGAAGTCGGCGAGCGCTCAATGACCAAAACTGTATCAGCATTTAATGCCCTATACGGAACCGCCCTCACCGAAGAGCAAGGCTGGATGTTTATGGTCCTGCTCAAACAGTCCCGCGCAAGCAGTGGTGTATTTGTAGCGGACGATTACGAAGACGGCGCCGCCTATTTCGGCCTAGCCGGCGAAGCCGCCGCAAAGGCCAGAGCAGCCTGATGAACGAGTTCAGCCGAATCTTAGAGCTATACGAAGAGCTACTGGCCAAGGTAAAGCTGCAAGAAATTCAACTTGAGAGCATGCGCGAACAAACCGCCACACTCTCCGAAGCCATCCAAGGCCAAGCCCCACAACAAGAAAATCAGGAGGCAGCGTGAACAATCAAAAAACTTTCACCGTCACTCAAGCCGCCCGAATGCTAGGAATGGGTAGAAACAACTTGCTAAAGCTAATGCGCAAAAACGGCTTTTTATACAGCCACGACCCCATGCGCAACTCCCCCACAAAGTGGGCCCTAGAGCAGAAATTGCTTCATCAAAAAACAAGTGAGTTTTTTAGAGGGCCGGTAAAAGTCCAGCACATCACCGCACTAGTTACGCCGAAAGGTATGGCCTGGATTCGCGATATCGTCGAAACACAGACCACACCTAAAGCCAGTTAACAAATTTACCCGCGCCCCAGGCGCATCAGTCAGCTGTAACCATTAGGGCTGCCGGTACGGAGCCCAATTTTAAAAAAGCTTGGAGAAAACCATGGAAAGATACGCACTATTTACCGGCACTTATAACTTGCTAATGGGAGGCGTCAAAGATTTCAAGCGCTCCTACAGCACCGAAGAAGAAGCCTACCAAGAGGTAGAGCGCATTGCCAAAGATGAACTCTTCACACACTGGGCCCAGATCTTCGACAAGAAAACCGATACTGCAAAAATTTATCGCATCAAAGATGAAAAAATCACCGAGGACAAACCCTCAGATTGCCCTCACCCAGAACCAAACGCCGCCTGACCCACAGCCAATAACTTTCTAAGCCCGCCCAGTGCGGGCTAAGTGGGTAGAAAATAGTAGCGAAAAATATCTAATGGCTAAGAGAAAAACCCGCAAGCCCATGAGCCAACGCGCCCTGCACGCCCGCCGAGTAAACCGCTGGCTACCCGGTTTAATCCTCACCGCGCGCAGCAGTACCGGCCTGGATACCGATGGCGATCCTATTTTAAAGATCACCCACCGCCGCCAACGCGGCGCCGTGGGCGATATCGCCCGCGCTGATTACCAGCATGAAATATTGAACTGGCAACACCACTGGATGATAACGGTATTTGTTGAGTGCAAAACCCCTGAAGGCGATTTCTATAAAGACTCGACCGAGTTCGAAGCCTACGGCGTCCGCCTTAATGACCTAGCCGAATTAGTGCGCCCAGAACTGGACACCATCAAAAACAAAGCCAACCCCAACCACTACACAGACCACGGCTGGCAGGCAGAGATTTTGCCTAATCGTAAACAGGAAAAAGGGAGAGCAGCATGAATATGACAGCAGAGACAAAACTCAACAACGAAGCCGTCAATCGCTTTGCCATCAGAATGAAGGAAACTCTGATTAGAGCTCAACTGAAAGGCCGCGCAGGTTGGTACGACCCTGAAGTATGTTCAGAGCAAGACTTGCTGGCAGAGCTACGCAAGCAGCTGCGCAAATCACCCCCTAGCAGCTGGGTAGATGTAGCCAATGTCTGCATGATGCTCCATGAGCGCAGAGCTTCAGGAAGCACCCTGGAGCCTTCTCCACCCTCAGGAAATATCACTAAGTTTTTGAGCGCCGCCGACGAGCTGGAAAACCACTACCCCTTCCTATATGTGGAAATTGCCAGAACTAGAACTACCGACTGGATGGCTTGGCTGAAAGAAAAACCCAATGCAGCCTCCTCACTAGCTACAGGGCAAGGCGATACGGCCGAAGAAGCATGCGAGAGAGCTTTGGATAACCTGTCCGAAACACCTAAGGAATAAGGGAGCGATGTGATGACACCGAATAAAGAGAAACCAATCATCTTCAATACGGAAATGGTGCGTGCAATTCTGGATGGCCGTAAAACCCAGACGCGCCGGTTAATGAAACCTCAACCCGAGCCCTCACCTTATGGTGGCCACTGGTGGGCCTGCGACACAGTGGAATCAATGGTTAATGTAGAGGAGCAACTAAATAATGAGGGCGGTTGGGCAGGCTTTGCTGGCTCCGTGTGCCCCCATGGTCAAACCGGTGACCGCTTGTGGGTGCGCGAAACATTTCATATTCCAGGCGGCTATTTAGATCAATATCTTATCGATGAGATAAGCCAGGGAATTACCAAGCGAGAAGAACAAATTTCCTACATGGCGGACAATCCCCGCTTGACCCCAGCCGACGGCGGATGGAGCCCCTCAATCCACATGCCCCGCTGGGCCAGCCGTATCACCCTAGAAATTGCGGCTATTCGAATCCAGCGTATTCAAGATATCAGCGCAGAGGATGCGAAAGCCGAAGGGTGCTACTCAAATGAAGAATATGCAGATTTAGCAGGAAAGGAAAATATTTGGCCGTGTAGAGTGTGTGAGGGTTATCAAGCTCATTCAGCTATGGGAATCCATTTTGGATGGGAAGAAGTGGATTGCGTGATATGTGATACGCCCATTAAGAGATTTCGTGAGTTATGGCGATCAGTCTACGGCGAAGACAACTGGAATCAAAACCCCTGGGTATGGGTTATTGAGTTTCGTCGAGTAGAACAGCAGGCGGAGGCTGCCGCGTGAAACTCTGGCAATCCCTCACCGGTATCGCTGCCCTAATCTTCTGCGGCACCAGCCTCGCGTTTACCGTGCAGCTGTGGATATCTATGCCCGCAGGCCTCGGCGGGCAGGTGGTGGCCGGGGCTACTGCGGTAGCCCTGGAGCTGTGCAAATTCAGCTTCGCCCCGCTCGGGCTTTGGTTGCGCAGCCAGGGCCAGGCCAGTGGCTATGCCCTGCTCTGCCTCTGGCCCCTGCTGGTAGTGATCAGCATTGTTGCAACGGTCGGATTCCTCGCCACCCACAGCGAGGAACAGCAACAGCGCAGCACCCGCAACAGCCAGGAATACCAAGCACTGCAACAGCAGCTAAACAGCCTGCAACAACAGATCAACACCCTAAACGGCTTGATCAACACCGATGCTAACAACGGCTATCGCCAGCGCGCCCTCAATACCGCCGCTCAGTTATCCACATTGGAAGCTCAACGCGCGCAGCTGATAGAAAAACTATCCACAATCGAACAGGCACCCAGCACAAACAGCGCCTTCAGCAGCTTGGCGGGCGCCCTCAACGCAGACCCGGAAAAGGTTCAGCATATCGGCTTTCTGGCGCTGGCAGTCATCACCGACATCGTGGGGCTGGTCGCACTGCTCGCGTTTAACGCCGCTGCAACAGTTGCGAAACGCGCCACAACACCGTTGCAACAGCCTGAAACAGTGGAGAAACAGCTGAAACACACCACCCACTTAAGCGAAGAGCAGCAGCAGCTCGCCCAGCGCATCAGTGCCGGAGAGTTCGGCCACAAGCCCGTAATGCGCAACATCATCAACGATATGCGCCTTCGACACGGAACCGTTAAACCCGTTTTCGACGCCCTGCAACAGGCGGGCGCACTCAATAAAAATGGCCGGGGATACTTCCTCGCGAGCCAGGGAGGGCTGCCCAATGGGTAAGCTGGTTAAAGGGGTCACATGGGCCAAAGAGCAGTTCGAAAAAGGCTCCCGCCCAGGAAAAGAGAAAATCTTGGAGTGGATAGAGGCCGAGCATATCCCCGGCCAGATCATCGCCGGGGAGCCCTATGTAGATGCCGATAGGTTCGCCATACGCGACCACACCGGCAAAACCCCAGCACAAAACACCTCCGCCAACGACGGCCAGCCCAGAAGCGGGCTAGACCTGTTGGCAGGCTGAGAACAGATTAAGCAGTAGGCGAGCAAGGAAATGGCCAGACCTAGAAAGCCCCGTATGGTGGGTGACACTCTGTTACCCGATAACCTTTATCCAGATTCTCGCGGACGGGAAAACTATTGGCGCTATCGCCGCCCAGACCTGACGGATAAAGTTTTCTCAGCAACGCTTGAAGACGCTATTCGTATGGCTGAGCAGGCCAACACACAGCGCGGTATTAAGCTTGAGCGCAAACCTGTAAAAGCCCCAGACAGAGCGAGCTTCGCCTACCACGCAACACGCTATATAGATTGGCGTATTGAAAATGACCCACGCTTACCCAACAAGGCTAGCTGGCGCAATCGCTGTAACGCCTTGAAGAGGTTTGGTGAAGACTTCGAAGTGATCCCCATTCACAAAGCCAAACTGGCAGACCTGCGCAAATGGTGGGAATCCCTCACTTATCACCAGCAACATGCCCGCCGCGCAGAATTTAATAAGTTCTTTAATTTCTTGATGGCTGAAGGTTTGTGCAAACTGGAAAGCAATCCATTCACCACCGCTGATGACCGACCACGCTTACTTGAAAAAGGTAAACCTATTAAAAAGCGCCAACGCCTGACCCTGGAATCTTACTGGACCATCTATGAAAAGGCTGGCGAACTTGGTTATGAAGCACTACAGATTGCTATGGGCATCAGTATGCTTACTACTATGCGCCGCGCTGATATTTGTGAATTAAACTTTGAGAAACACCTGCAAGGTGACCACCTACGCAAGACGATTAATAAATCCGAAGCGCAACGGGATAGCCTCGCCGCCAGCCATTTAAGTTTTAACTTAAAAACACACCAACAACTCAGCAAGCTAATTACCCGATCCAAAGAACTCAGCTTAAGAAATTACCGATGCCCCTATGTACTAAGCCACACACCCAAACAACGGCGGACGGGGAAAACTAAAGAGCATGTTTGCCAGGTAAGCCCAGACCGACTTAGCGATATGTTCACTGAAGTCCGCAACGCTACTGGGCTCTATATCGGAATACCTAAAGACCAAACTCCACCCAGCTTCCATGAAGTACGCAGCCTTGCTTCAGATCGATTTAAGAGAATGGGGTATGACGTGAAGTCAGTTCAGCAATTGATGGCGCACACCGATGAGCGGGTTACACAATCGTATCAAGCTGGGCACGGGATCGATTATGAGGAGATTAGTATCTACTTGGATGAGCAGGCAATTGGGAGAGAGTTTTGAGAAATATACCTAGTAAAAAAATGGACCTTTCGATAAAACAAGATTCACAATTTTTTCGTACCGTGGCTCTCCCTAAAAATTTTTAACATAACATCAGTAACTCTAATAAATGCAAAAAAAGCTGCTACACCTACACCAATCCAAACTACAGCAAACCAGCTATTAGGCTCTTTAATAAAAAAACCAATAACTCCGGCCCCACAAAAAGATAAATTTAACCAAACTGCTTGACTAATATATGAAACCAACTCGTTAATATATCCTGATTCTCTTAGCCTCTGAATAATGGGGGAATCCATACTAATAAGAATAGCTTTACTCGTGGCCAAGAATCCAACAAAAATACCAGCAACACTAAGTGTTGAGGATAACAACCCCTTATCTGCTGGAAATTTCAATGCAAACAAATACCACAAGGCACTTCCAATGACTCCAAGCAAATAGGGGTATATATATTCAAAAATTAGCTTCATATTGTTAGCAAACTCTGCCAACCATTTCTGGCTCGCTCTAGTGCAGACCATCGCTGTTCACGCGGAAGCCTCAGATCAGGTCCAGTACTCAAATCATTAAATTGTACGCAAAGCCTATGACCCAGTAGATCTAAAACTTCTATACTTGAGTCATGGTCTTCCTTTCCTGATACCTCAAGCTTCTTAACAGCATCTACATTTTCACCAAACATGTTTACCAAATCAGTAATAACGCTGCCCGCTCTATCAGATAAACTTCTATCTTGCCCACTTCCAACAGATACCTCTATCTTGAGTTTGTCCGCCCCCATATTCGCACCAAAATTAAGAGCCTCAGATAAAGAAACTCCTCGCGCACGATCTTGTGCAGTCATTTTTGTTGCATCAATGGTAAATGCAAATTTTTTCGTTAAAGATTGCCTCGCAAGACGACGCTCAACATCAAGATCCAACTTTGGACGAAATGTAAAAACATTTACACTGGCTTCATCATAGCAGCTCAAATACTGCGAAATAATACCTGCTCTTACACCATGATGATTGTACTGGGTTAATATGTAACCTGTTTCAGGGTCATAAAGAGCAGCTGTTTCTTCTCCAAATCCACCCTCTACATCAAATTCAAATCCTTCTACCTCAGAATCTCTGCTAACTCGACCTGGACCAGCAGAAGTGCGAATTCGAACAAAATCCATTAACCAAATTCCATCTCTCCTTTCTATAGACTCAGCTCTCAGCTCCATCGAATTTATAGTACGAATTCGATGGCGAAGATTACCTTCCCCCTCAACTTGAGTTAGTACACTCTCCAGCTCAGCACTGTCACTTCTTCTATCTACCTTGAACGCGTGTACTTTCATTAACAGTCCTTCTTAAACCCGGCAGCTTGATATATTTAGTATTTTTATGAAACGCCTGAAGCCACAAAGGCCATGCTCTTCAATAGAACCCTAAGATTACATTTGCCTAAAAAGGAATACCAGATATCTAGTTACTTATGAAAAGAAAAAACCTTTAAGCATCACAAGTGCATTAACCTCTTGGTGTTTTGGCAAAACCATCAGGAGCTGTTAATACAAGAAACAGATGCACAAAAATAGGAGTAGATAGAACTAGAAGCAGAAGCAGAAGCAGAAGCAGAAGGGAAGCCCTTAAAGCTAGAAAAGACTGAAAAAACTCTAAGCAAAAAAAAGGGCCTGAAAGGCCCTTTTTTGTCACCCGTAAGTTTGTGTACGGGTTTATGTGCAGTTTGTGTACACTTTGCAGAAGTTGATTTCTCTTCCTCTACAACCCCTTGAAGTACAAGGGAAATTTGGTGGAGCTAAGCGGGATCGAACCGCTGACCTCAACACTGCCAGTGTTGCGCTCTCCCAGCTGAGCTATAGCCCCAAATTTTGTTGCTTGACGTTTTCGTCGAAAGCGGGGCGCATTTTAGCAAGATTCAGACGCCTGTCAACAGAAAAAATAACTTTTTAATCAATTAGTTAGCTGCCTTGGCTGCAGCCCCCGGAAGTCGTCACTTCCGGGGGGAATCTCTATGCGCGAATCGGACCTATTCGAGTCCGGCGTACTCTTTCTCCCAGCGCTTCAGCACCTTCTTCCCGGCGCCGCCAAGTACCTCGATTGCCTGACGCAGGCGCGCGCGGCTGAGATCGGGGCCCAGCAGTACCATAGCTTCCATTACCGAGAAGGAGGCGGTGGTGCCACTGATGGCGACAAACAGCGGGGCGTTGAAGTCTTTCAGCTTGATCTCCATCGCTGTGGCCAGGGCCTTCACCGCTTGGAAGATGCTGTCCTTATCCCAGCTGCGCAGGGCTTCCAGGCGCCACAGGGCAAACTGGAGCAACTTCTTCTGGTCATCCAGGGGCAGCTTGTTGCCGCTGAAGCTCTCTTCGCTCAGGGGCAGCTTGCCGGAGGCGAGGAAACTGACCAGCGGGGCAAAGTCACCAAAGGTCTCCATGCGCTCTTTCGCCTGGGGAAGAACCTTGAGCAGATTGTCGCGATTAAACATCCACTCGGTGAGACGGTCGGCCAACTGCTCGTTTTCCAGCTCGCGAATCCACAGGCCGTTCAGCCAGGACAACTTCTCCACATCGAATACCGGGCCGCCGAGAGAAACGCGCTGGATATCGAAGTGCGCCAGCATTTCTTCCAGGGAGAACTTCTCGCGCTCGTCAGGCATAGACCAACCCATGCGCCCCAGGTAATTCAGCAGGGCTTCCGACATAAAACCGGCGCGCTGGTAATAGAGGATAGAGGTAGGGTTTTTGCGCTTGGACAGCTTGGTCTTGTCCGGGTTGCGCAGCAGCGGCAGGTGGCAGAGCACCGGCATATCCCAGCCGAAGTATTCGTACAGCAGCTGGTGCTTGGGTGCGGAGTTGATCCACTCCTCACCGCGCAGTACATGGGTGATCTCCATCAGGTGATCATCCACCACATTCGCCAGGTGGTAGGTGGGCATACCGTCAGACTTGAGCAGAATTTGCGCATCTACCTGGGCCCAGTCAATCTCGATGGTGCCGCGCAGCAGGTCTTCCACCACACAGGTGCCGGTCTCGGGCACGTTCATACGCACTACATAGGGCGCTCCGGCAGCGCGGCGCTTCTCGACTTCCTCTTCCGGCAGCGCCAAGTCACTGGGCTTCAGTGAAGTGCGCCCGGCTTCGCGCAGCTCTTCACGCAACTGGTCCAGCTCTTCGGCAGTGCGGTAGCAGTGGAAGGCGTGTCCTTTTTGTACCAGTTCATCGCAGTGCGCTTTATAGATATCGCCGCGCTCACTCTGGCGGTAGGGGCCGTGGGGGCCTCCGACATCCGGCCCTTCCTGCCAGTCCAGTCCGAGCCAGCGCAGGCTGTCGAGAATGGCCTTTTCCGACTCCGGGGTACTGCGCTGCTGGTCGGTATCTTCAATGCGCAATACAAACTGGCCGCCTTGCGCGCGGGCAAAGCACTGGTTGAAGAGGGCAATGTAGGCAGTACCAACGTGGGGATCACCGGTTGGAGACGGTGCTATTCGGGTTCTTACGGTCATGATAAACCTGATTGATAAATGAAGGACTGGTTAAACCGCAGGATTATAGCGCTGGCCGGGCCCCGGGCACAGGCGGGGTTTTCCCTCCAACAAGAGCATTTGCGCGCCACAACCGGTATCTTACCGTTTAATTACGTGACATATGTCACGAAAAAAGTATTATTGCCGCCATAAACAAGAGATAGCTCGACTAACGCATTACCCGGAATTTTGTCGGGGTTTCTGCCAGCAGCTCTCTCCCAAGAACGATAAATTGATCGCTCAGGATGGCAATACCATGCAAAAAAACGCAGTTCGCACGCTGTTTTCCGCTATTGCAGCGGGCACGCTTTTCAGCATTTCCGCAGGCTCAATCGCCGAAAGTGTCACCGCTTCTGAAAGCAGTGAGATCACTCTGTCCTTCACACCCTCGATCGAAATCACCCGTGTCGACAACGTCGCCATTGCTGATCCCGCTCTGGGTACTGATGCCGTCGGCATTGAAGACTTCTGTGTGGGCGGTCTGGGCTTCTCCACCTACAGCATTACTTTTGAAAGTAACGACACTAATAATGATTCTGAGTTTAGCCTGACCGATGACGGCACCAACCATATCCCCTACAGCGTTGGTTTTGATAACAGCACCTCAGGCACTTTTACCACGGTTGTGGCAGGGGATGCGCTGACGGGCCAATCTCGAAATATTGCCTCCTGCGGTTCCAGCGATAATGCCCGCTTCCAAATTACAGTGGCCAACAGCGACTGGGAAACCTCAAGCGTGCTAAATGGCACCAGCTACTCGGATATCCTGACGATCACTGTCGCCTCCGAATAAGGGGGAAGGGCAACCGTCCCTGCCAACTATAATTTACAATGACAGGACGTTACCTGAAGCGCCTTGCACTGGCCTTGTGTCTAGTGCAGGGCCACAGTATTGATGCCTCTGCCGCGACCGCAGCCACTTTCCTACTGGAAACCGCTGCTCCTGAAGGGTTTGACGATCTCACCAAACCCCAGCAGCTCGTAGTGGATCTCTACTACGGCGGCCGGGAAATCGGCGCTGCGCAAGTTACCGTAGACCCGCGTTTTATTCGCTTTAACTCCCCGTCTACAGTATTGCAGCTGCTGCCCGAGATTCAGGATAGAGAGCGAATTCTCACCGCGCTCAAACGGCCCCTGGAAAAAAACAGTCGCTATGTATGCCGCTCGAACCGGCAAATTGGCTGTGGCTATTTAATGCCCTCTGAGTTTGCTGTTATTTACGATGAGCAGCACTACCGGCTCGATCTTTTTTTTTCGCAAACCCTGTTGCCGCAGCAGGTGGCCATCGATGATCCCTATTTGCCCGAAGCGAGTTCCCAGTTTTCCGTAGTGCAAAACCTGAACGGCTCCTGGAGCGGTGTTGAAAGTGATTGGGGCCCCGATAGCTATACCGCCGCACTAAGCGGTAACACCATTGTCAGTTTTGCTGAGAGCGCTCTGCACTCACAGTGGTCACTAGCCACAGAGCAGCGCAGCCAGATCAACAATCTGTACTGGAGCCGGGATTTTCGCGGGCGCGCCTACTCAGTTGGACTCTTGCAGCCCCAGGGCGGCTTTGGCTATTTCCGCCCACAGGAAGCCTTTTACGGGCTGGAACTGCACACCTCCCAGCGCACGCGCACCGATATCCGCCACCAACAGGGCGCGCCGGTTGAAATTAATATGCCTGTGCGCGGCAGGGTTGAAATATACCGGGACGAGCGACTTGTCCACACCGAACTGCTGGAGGCCGGTAACCGCCTGTTAAACACCTCCACCCTGCCCCACGGCGCCTACGATATCGAGGTGCGCACTTACGATGAGGCGGGGCGGATACTGAGCCGGCATATCGAGTTCTTTGCCAAGGATTCGTTACTACCCGCCCCCGGAGAGTGGTTCTGGAGCTTCCAGGCGGGTCTACCCACCCACAACTTTAGCGATAGCGCACTACCGGAGTACTATCGCGAAGGGATTGTGAGCGCCTCTGTCGCACGCCGCTTAAGCACGGGACTCGGCCTTTTTGCTGCCGCTACCGCCGCCGAAAAGCAACAGTGGTTTGAAGTGGGAGGGCGCTGGATTGGAGAGCACCTGGAGATATCCCCAAGCTTGGTGACCTCCGATGATGGGCGCAGCGGCTACCGATTACAGGCACTGCTAAAAATGCCCTACGCCACCCTCAGCGGGATTAAAACCCAGCTGGATGCCGACACAAGCCCCTTCAACGGTGATACCTATTCATTGCTACCTGGCAGCTATGCACAAACCAGTTTGAGTTTGCGCACCACGGTGTTGGGCGGGCAGCTGTCGCTGAGATTCAGCGAGCGGGACCAACTCCAGAGCCTGATTCCCGGCGCTATTGACAGCAGCAGCTCCCTGAACGGGGCCCAGCGGTTAAAAACCCTGGAGTTCCAACACCCTATTTTTAAGAGTGCGCACTGGCTCGGCAGCGCTACGCTATCCCACAGCGATGCCGATGGCGAGCAATACACTCGCCTGGAAATTCAATTCCGCATGCGCTCCAAACACTGGCAGCACACCGCCCACCTCTACAGCGATAGCGGTGAGCAAAACGCTAGCGATGGCGGCGAGCGATTTGCCCTGCAAAGCCACTGGTACGACCGCGATCTGTGGGCCGCAGAATTTGAACAGCAACTGTCTATAGAGAAATCCTCAGAAGCCCACTACCTGGAAAGCCGCACACACCTGGCCGGGCATTACGGGTATGTCAATGCAGCGGTGGGGCTTTACGATAGTGGCGAGGGGCGTGCGCTCAACTATCTCGGTGGTTTCAGCAGCAACTTGATTGCGACCCCAAATACCTTCGCCTGGGGCGGCGAGCAGAGCTTACAGAGCGCCGTAATTGTGGATATCGAAGGCAGTGAGGGGAAAGACTTCGAGGTTTTGGTGAATGGCGGCCGCCGAGGTTACGCCAAGGGCGGCAGCGCATCGGTGATTAATCTGCCGGCCTTCCACAGTTACGACCTGTCCCTAAGACCGCTGGAGCAGGGCTTTTTCGATTACCGCGAAACCTCGGAAACCATCACCTTGTATCCCGGCAATGTGGGCTCCGCCAGTTACCAGATATTGCCGCAAATTCTGCTGCTGGGGCGGCTGACCAGCTTTGGCCAGGGGCTGGCAGATACAGAAATTACGATCGCAGGGCAATCGGTCAAAACCGATCGCTACGGTGTTTTCCAGTTGGAATTTCGCAGTGAGCAAAGTGCTTTCGCGCATACCCAAGTCCGTTGGGGCAATTGCACCGCTTCCGCCAAAATCTCGTCCTCTGGCGATAGCTGGCTCAACCTGGGCACCATAGAAGAGTCCGAGGCAAACTGCCAAGTCGAACAGGGCGCGGAGGTAACCAGTGTCCAGCATTAAGAATTTCCCCTGCAACGGTTTTGGCCTCGGCGCCGGGCTGCTGCTCCTTCTGACTAATATGCCGTTACAGGCCCAGGTTAACTGCTCAAGCAATGACGATTTGCGGGTTTGCGGCCTGGAGGCCTCCCACACGTTAGATTATGAATCAGAGCCGAAAGAAATTCAGTTTACTACCCGCAGCCGCCTTGGCAGCTGGAGCCTGCGCTACGATGTAGAAGTGACACCGCTCGCCGGTTCTACTTTTTCTCTTTTTGCAGACAGTGGCGAGCAGCTGGCTATTGATATTGCCTTCCAGGCAAACAATGGCAGTACCGCAACACTCAGCCCAGCCACTCAGTCCACCACCTTTGCCGGAACCAGTGACGACGCCGATACCTATTTAATCATCGAGCTCGACAGCAGCCAGGTCCCCTCCTCCAGCCGCTACTCCGCCAGCTTTGAGATGACACTGAATAATTATTTTCTTGTCTGGGGCGCCAGCAGCGAAACGGTTCAATTTGATATCGTACTGGAAGTGGAGCCCAGTATCGCAATCCGCAACCTCGGCGATATTGACCTCAGCAACAGCGGCATAGTGTTTGGCCAGGCTATTGAGGGCCGTGAAGATTTTTGCATTGGCGGTATCGGATTTAGTGGCTATACCGTCAACCTATCCAGTGCCAATGGCAGTACCGGCGGCGCTGGCAGCAGTGCCTATACCCTGGGGGGAAACAGCGAGCAAATCCCCTACAGTGTTGCCTTCTCTGACAACCTGGCCGCGACGTCGGGCCTATCACCGGACAGCCTAGGGGATATCCCCGCCAGTTTCAGTCGGGGCGCAGATGAAAGCTGCCTTTCTGATAACGCCCGGATTTATATTTCTATTGCCCCCTCTGACTGGGAGAATGCCGGGGAGCCTTTTTATACCGATATACTGACAGTGACCGTCAGCAGCCAATAATTTTGGCAAGCGTAATAAACGGCCTTTATAGCACCGCGCGGACAGTCATACCCATATCAGCCGTCAATAGGCAGGCGTATTCTCTCACTCTGCTGACCGCGCAGTAAGACTTTAAGTTCGCCCCCGGGGTAGCGCTTGGGGAGTTTTATACTGGTGCCGGCATACAGACGCCCCACCTGTGATAACGCCTGGCACTCCCCCTCAGTGGGGCAGTATTGAACCTCGACCAGCTCTACATTGATATTGCCGCTATTTATCAGCTGGTGAACCCCTTCTTTCTCGATAAGTTCTACCTGGTAGTGCCCATCGAGCGGCTGTACAAATACCAGCGCTTGATAGGCAATTAGAATCTTTAACGCAGTCTGGTCTGACTTGACCTCACCGACAACAGGCTTAAAGGTCACCCGGTAAACTTGTTCCTGCTTGAGATCCCTATCCAGGGCAACCAAACGGAAACGACGCTTTTCCCCCGGCGCAAGCACGGCTTTTGCTGGGCTGACCAAAAGCTTGAACTCATCCGGGTTGAGAACCCGAACCCGGCTTTCATTCACTCTACCCGGGTTGTCAACCCGGAAAACTTCAGTCTTGAGATAGAGATTCTGTTGATCCGGGTTCACGACCACAATATCGTCTCGCGAGCTGGGCTTATCATCAAGATAGACAATAACTTTATCCAGGCTCATCGCTGCAAATGCCGGCTCCACGAGAAATAACAAGCCTAGAAGCAGTCTTTTCATTACAAAATCTCAATTCGAAAACGCATGCCACAGGGGCGATAGAAATAGCTTAACTAAAATTTTCTTACGATTAAGCTGCCCGTCACCACAAGACAAAGCACAGGCAAACAACGAGACCAAACATATAAAAACATTCACAGCCAAAATATAAGCATAAGCAATATATTTAATACAAAAGCAACCAATGGGATCAAAAGCCAACAATAAAAAAGATAAAAAATATATTTTGGTCAGAAAGATAAAAGTTGCTTAGCATTAGATGCCAATAGCACAAATACGCAAAAAAACATCGTGAAAAAAATAAATCGTCTTGTAATATCCACACCACTACGGAACTGACCAACAATCCTAAAAAACAATTCCGCACTCCGTAGTCACTATCAATATTGGAGACCAAATAATGAAAAACGTTTTGTGCAAAGCGGTTCTCTCTGCTGCAATTATTTCAGCATCCGCGACTTCTTTTGCTGCCACTGACAGCGCCAGCAGCAAAATCAGCCTGGAGTTCACGCCTGTAATCGAGATTGAATCCGTTGAAGATGTGGCTATCAAAAATCAAGAACTGGGTGCGGATCTTCGCGGTATCGAAAACTTCTGTGTCGCCGGCATGGGTTTTTCTACCTACAGTGTCACTTTTGAAAGTAACGACGGTAACAACGACGATAAATTCACCTTGCACGATGGCCAGGGTGTTGAAGTACCTTACAGCGTAGGTTTCGATAACAGCCTGCTGGGTAGCTTTACCGGCGCTGAAGAGGGTACCCCTCTGACAGGCAATACCCGCAACGCTATTACCTGTGCTGACAACCACGACAACGCGCGCTTTGAAATCAATATCGCGAATGTGGATTGGGAAAACCAAGCCGTAACCAACGGCACCCACTATACCGACACCCTGCTTATTACCGTTGCCAGCGAGTAATTCAATAGTGGCCGGGCTTCCCGGCCACACTTCCTATGACAAAGTTATCCCGCACAACCACCTCGCCAGCCTTGGCACTTATTCTCTGCCTGTTAATTACGCAAACCAAGGCCAGTGCTGCCGCCCTTTTTCTTGAAACCGCAGAACCCGCCGGGTTTGCTGATATCGCCGCACCCCATGCGGTACTGGTAGACCTGTATTATGGCAGCCGCCGTATAGGTGCCGTAACCATTAACGCTGATATCAACACTATCCAGTTTGCCAATTTAGAGGAAGTGCTCGCTATTTTACCGGCCACAAAGGATGACGCCCTGGTAACAGAGCGAATAAAGCGTCCCTTTGTGCGGCATGCAGGTTCCATTTGCCGTATGAACTCAGAGGAAGGCTGTGGATTTCTAACCCCCAAAGATATCTCTGTTATTTACGATGAAGAGAATTACCGGGTAGATGTATTCTTTTCCCCAGATTTACTTTCTGTTGAAGCGGCATCTGTAGAAAAATTCCTGCCCCAATCCAGCAGTCGCTTCTCGGTTGTACAAAACTTCAGTGGAACCCTTTCCGGCAGCCAAAACAGTGATGCGCTTAATGGCTATAACGCGGCTTTAAGTGGAAATACGATAGTCAGTGCAGGGGAAAATGGTATTTATTCAAGTTGGTACTTAACCAATAACAGCGACAATAAACTCTCATCCCTATACTGGAGCAGGGATTTTCGCGGGAGAGCCGTCTCTGCCGGTCTTATACAGCCGCAGACCGGCTTTAGCTACTTTCGGCCACAAAATAGTTTCTACGGTTTTGAATACCGCAGCTCACAGCGCACCCGCACAGATATCGACTACCAGCAGGCCTCTCCAGTTGAAGTCAATATGCCTCTGCGCGGCAGAGTTGAAATCTACCGTGCCGGCAGGTTACTGCACAGCGAATTAATGGAAGCGGGCAATAAACTCGTTAACACGACGACATTGCCGTCCGGTGCCTACGAAATCGAAATACGGACACTAGACCAAAGTGGTCGGCAAATTTCCCGATCGGTGGAGTTCTTTGTAAAAGACTCCCAGTTAACGGCCCCAGAGGAATGGCAGTGGGATATGCAAATCGGTATGCCTGTAGAGCTCTACAGTGATAGCAGTATACCAGAGTACTATTCTGAGCCCATGGCGCAGGGCAGTGTCACCCGCAGAATATCCCCAAACCTTGGCATAACGTCTTCTATTGCGTTAAGCAATAATCAACAGGTCACTGAGCTGGCTGGGCGCTGGGTAGGCCGCTATTGGGAATTCACTCCTAGCTATATCGCCTCCTCCGATGGGCGCCGGGGCTATCGCTGGCAGGCGCTTATAAAAGCCAAGCGCTTTACGATTAGTGCCTCCCTGGCACATATGGATGATGCGCTATCTGACGCCGACACTACCGACGAGTTACAGCTTCTGCGATCGGGATTTCAACAGCGCACGATCAATTTACAAACCCAGTTACTCGGCGGACAGTTTTCTGTACGACACAGCAATAAGCGCTGGAGCAGCCTCGATAGCGACAGTGAGGTTGCGGAAGAGTATGACTACTGGAGCGCCAACAACCTTACAACCATAGAGTATCAGCGCACTTTTCTTTCCAGCGGGCGCTGGCTGGGCAACGCCACCCTCAGTCATAGTGAGGCTGACGGTGTCGGCTTTACCAGCCTCGGCTTTCGCTTTTACCTGCGCAACCACCGCTGGCAGAGCAACGCCTCATTGCGCAGCGACTACAGCGCAACGAACAGTCGCAACCACCAACTAGCGCTACAAACCAAGTGGAATGACTTGGACCTCTGGGCACCGGTATTTGAGCAGCAGTTCAGTGCCGAATCCAGTACTGATGAGCAATACCTTGAAAGTCGTACCCGCTTCTCTGCAAGCAGTGGGCAGCTCAATAGCGCGGTAAGCTATAGCGATCGAGAGACGGGTAATTCTCTCAACTATCTCGCCAGCTTTGGCTCCAGCTTTGTATTTACACAGAATCAATTTTCATGGGGCGGGGAAATCTCGCGCAATAGCGCTGTGATTATAGATATCGAAGGCAGTGAAGAGGAAAAATTTGCAGTTCTGGTCAATGGTAATCGGCAGGGATACGCTATCGGCGGTGAAAGTTCACTGATCAACCTGCCCGCTTTCAACACCTACGATATTGCGCTAAAGCCCCTAGGAGCCGGCTTCTACGATTTTCGCGAGAAGAATCAGCAATACACGCTGTATCCGGGCAATGTTGTTATCGCAGATTACGCCATCACCCCGGTTATCGTTACCACCGGGAGACTTATCCACAATGGCCACGGTATCAAAGACACACCACTCTCTGTTGCTGGCAACAAAACCAAAACGGATGAATATGGCATTTTTCAGCTGGATATCAGTCTGGAGCGAAATTCGCAAAGCAACCTGGAGATCAAATGGGGTAACTGCTTAATGACATTAGCTCTCAAACCCTCCAGCGAAGATTGGCTCAATCTCGGCACTATTGAGCAAGAGCAAGCCCACTGCCAAACCCGTGTATCTAGCGGGGAACTCGATGCTTAAATCTCTCAATCACGGTCAGACTTTGTCCCTGGTACTGATCGCGCTAGTCTTCAGTTTATGCTCAGCCGCGAGCAAAGCGGCCTGCTTGATCAATCTGAATGCCATTGATGTCTGTGACCTCCAGGGCAGCCACACAATTGCCCCTGTAGCCAGCAGCCAAAACATCCCTTTCTCCATTCAAAGTACTTATGGCGGCAGCCCGCGCCCATTTGGTGTGAGACTCGCTACGGATGCAGGGGGGAGTTTCCAGCTCCAGTCCAGTGAGGGCGAGAGGATCGAGATAAAGGTCTCGCTTAAAATAGGGGAAGAAATTCACCGCTTGCAGCCAGACCAGTACCTTGGCGAATTTAGTCGCTCCAGAAATGTTACCGATGCAGACCTTATTATTGAGCTGGATGCAAATCGGGTCTTTAGTTCCAGTCTCTATACCGGGAATTTTAGTTTAACCGTTATTCAACCCAGCACCAGCCCAGGGATTTCTTACACCACTGAATTTTCGATTGTTCTCTCGGTCGAGCCGGAAATCACCATCCAAAATCTCGGCGATATAGCGCTTATTAAAGATGGAACTACCGCTGAGCAGGCGCTATCTGCCAGTGAAGATTTCTGTATCGGCGGGAAAGGATTTAGCCAATATCAAATAAGTCTATCCAGCAGCAATGGCGGCAGTGGTGACTTTCGCTTAAAAGGCAGCGAAGACAGCCTCGCTTACTCAGTGGTATTTAGCGATAATCTTTTAAGTTATTCTGGCAGTTCTCCAGATACCTCAGGGAAAATTTCAACCAACTTTGAGCTAACCTCCCCTCCCGAGTGTGGCAGTGATAACGCGCGCCTCACCATCAATGTGCCTTCCAGTGAGTGGCGAACGGCGAGCGAGGCAAAATATACCGATATTTTGACGATTACCGTTGCGGCACAATAACCCGACGATCAAGTAATCAATTATCGCAAGGCAGGCTTCTCTGTCTTGCGATACCCTCAGTACAATAGCGCGGGATTCTTAGAGATAAATACACGGGTAATCGCCCGGAGTTTTAAACTCCCATTTAACCTACCTTTGCCCCACCCTTGCCCCCTGCAAGCGGGAATACTCACCGGGATTGTCTGAGAAAAATATCTCAACATAAAAAACCAAAACAAAATACCTATTTTATTAACCGCGCAAACCTCTAATATTTATTTAAGCGATCAGAAATGGCTCCACACCAGGAAGTGATGCCCTCTTAGTTTCTACGCCAATGTTTTAGTATTGTGCGGCATATGGAAGAAGTACTATGGATAGTTGTATTTTTCGCGCCTCACTCCTCTTTATCAGCACACTTCTCGCCGCCAACAGCGCCACAGCCGAGACTGATAGCGCCAATAGCCAGATTACACTGACATTTAGCACCATCGTCAACATCAACCTCAGTGAGGTTGACAATCTAGTTATAGCGGACCCCACCCCCGGGCAGGATGCCGTGGGCATAGATCCCTTTTGTATTTCCGGGGATGGATTCAATACATTTAGCATTACTTTCGAAAGCAATGACGGTAATTCTGACCCTATATTTATGTTAACAGACGGCAATATCAGCATTCCCTACGATGTAGCCTTTGCCAACAGTTTAACCGGCAGCTTTACCCCCGTAATATCAACCGTCACCTTAAGTGGTAACTCCATTAATGCACAAGACTGCACCAACAATAATGCGCGCTTTTCGATCACAATACCAAACCTAGTCTGGAACAACCCAACTATCACCAATGCCGGCCCCTACTATGACACGCTGTTAATCACGGTGGCCTCAGAATAAAAATCAACCGCATTATCTGCTGTAATTAATCTACTGTAAAAATTATCGCCATCAGTCGCTCAATCGCACTCCAGGTATCGCACACAGAAGAAAACAGCACAAATTCACCTATACTTATACTTCTTATAAGTCTTGCTCCTGGCATATACACTCTCCAAATAATCCCATAAAAAGACACCCAAGATATCTTCGGAAAAACCTATGCATTTAAACCCTCAAGCAAGCAAAATTTAACAACTACCCTTGCGTGGCCAAGCAGCAATTCGGCAACAAATAAGTTTAATGGACTCACAAAAGGCAGCCAAAATAACGATGCCTTTTCAAAGTAAGGACAAGTTTGTATGAGCACTAAGAGTTTCCGTCGAGCCCTCCTCGGCGGCGCAATAAGCTGTTTCGCCTTTATTATATCCCCGGAAATACTTGCCCAGGTCACCGACACAGGCAGCTC
Organism: Microbulbifer regidiadema (SeqCode); assembly: GCF_052466995.1. Taxonomy (NCBI): domain Bacteria; kingdom Pseudomonadati; phylum Pseudomonadota; class Gammaproteobacteria; order Cellvibrionales; family Microbulbiferaceae; genus Microbulbifer; species Microbulbifer regidiadema (SeqCode). The sequence goes on from NZ_CP174297.1 coordinate 2,506,940, forward strand.
GGATATAACCCTAAACTTTACAGAATCCGTTAGTGTGATGAATGTGGGCAATGTCACTATTACCGACCCCACAACGGGAACAAACGCCACCTCAATTGAACCTTTTTGTATTTCCGGGGTCGGCTTTTCCACTTTCGAGATCACTTTCGAAAGTAATGACTCTAACAATGACACCGTATTTGAACTTACCAACGGCACTAATACGGTAGACTATACTGTAGGTTTTGATAACAGTCTCGTCGGCTCCTTTACCACAGCTTCCGAGGGCGTCGCTATGACAGGACAAACTCTAAATGGGGTAGCCTCAGACTGCTCTTCCGACAATGCCCGCTTCGAAATTACTATTGCCAATGTAGACTGGGAGAACTCGACCACTCAGAGCGGTAGCGGCTATGCCGATACACTGTTAATTACGGTAACTTCTGAATAACCTCAATTTGGCGGCTGGAAACCAGTCGCCTACCAGGCGCCCTATGACAACAAAAATAACCAACCGGGTTGTTTTTGCCTTCTGCGCAATGTTAGTGATTTCTTTAGGGGGTATTGCAGAATCAAAAGCCAACCCGATAATTGAAACGGGAATCCCCAAGGGTTTCGAAGATCTCAGCAAACCGCAATTCATTTTGGCGGATCTATACTATGGCGGTCAAAAAATTGGTACGACGCCAATTACCGTACACCCAACCTATATTACCTTTAACAGCCCCATGGCTGTATTTGATTTACTGCCCCAATCAACAAACCCCACACTGATTGCACAACTGCTGCAAAAACCTCAGGATAAAAATGCACATCGAATCTGCCAAAACTTAACGCAAATAGATTGCGGCTATCTAGTGCCTGAAGATTTCGCCGTTATCTACGATAGCGATCTGTATCGCCTGGATATCTTCTTTGCCCCTGAGCTACTGCCGCAGCAGCAGGCCATTGCCAGCCCTTTTTTGCCCGCTTCCAGCAGCGGGGCCTCCCTAATACAAAATCTCAGCGCCACCTGGTCTGGCGTCGACTCGCAAACTCATGGCAGTAACTACAGTGCCACCTTAAACGGAAATACGATTATCGGTTTCGGCGAGCACGCCCTGCGCAGCCAGTGGCACTACCTGGATGAACAGGGCTATCAAGTCAGCAACCTGCACTGGTCCAGGGATTTTCGCGGTAAAACCTACTCCGCCGGTCTCTTTCAACCCAGCGGTAATTTTGGCTACTTCACCCCGGCAAAATCCCTCTTTGGCTTCGAATTTCGCAACTCCCACAGAACCCGCACCGACCTGTCCCACCGGCAGGGGGCGCTTATTGAGGTGAATATGCCGGTGCGGGGGCGCATTGAGGTCTATCGTGAAAATCGCTTGATCTATACTGATTTACTGGATGCCGGAAACCGTGTCCTTAATACCTCAAACCTGCCCAGCGGGGCCTATGAAATCGAGATTCGCACATTCGATGAGTCCGGCAGACCTCTCGGCACATTTATCGAATTCTTCGCTAAGGATTATTACCTGCCCGCACCCGGGGAGTGGCACTGGGGCTTTTTAGCGGGTATGCCCACCAAGGTAACGCCCTATCGAGGCTTACCCGACTACCATAACGAAGGTTTCCTGCAGGCCTATTTAGGCCGCAGAATTTCCGATAATATCGCTCTATTCTCGTCTGTGTCTGCCTCTGAGAGCGAGCAGGTATTTGAACTTGGCGGGCGCTGGGTTAGCTCACTGTTGGAGCTATCCCCCAACCTTATACTCGACGGCAAGGGGCGCAAAGGCTATCGGCTGGAAGCGCTGCTCGAAACCTCCTGGTTCACTGTAAGCGCCTCTAGTGTCAAACTGGATAACAGCGACCCTGTCTACAGTGATGAAAATTATTCAATATTAAACAACGGCTTCTCACAGCGGAACTTTAGCCTGCAAACGCAACTCTGGGGCGGAAGCCTTGCGCTCAGATATAGTGAGAGAGATAGATTTACCTTGCCAGGCGCGAGCAGCTTCGACGACAGCAGAAATAAGCTCAGCACTCTTTCCTTTCAACGCGCAATTCTCAAGGGGGATAACTGGCTGGGGAACCTGACCTTCTCCTATAACCGCTCCGATCACGAAGACTACTCAAGTATTGAGTTTCAATTTAGACACCGCAGCAATCACTGGCAACACACCGCCAGCCTCCAGTCTGAATACGGCAACACCCCAGACGGGGCCCCCCACAGAATTACTTTTGATAGCCGCTGGCATGACCGCGATATATGGGCCATGGAAGTGGAGCAATCCTTCGGTGCGGAAACCCATAAACACGGTTATCGCCTGGAGAGCCACTCTCGCCTGTCCGGCCGCCAGGGATTTATTGATACCGCTATCAGCCTGAGCGATGAGAATAACCAGCGCGTCAGCAACTATCTGGGCAGTTTTAACACCAGTCTTATGACTACGGGGAAACAATTTGCATGGGGTGGGGAGCGAGCACTGGAAAGTGCCATTATTGTCGATATCGATGGCAGCGACAATAAAACCTTCGAAGTACTTGTCAACGGTTCACGCCACGGTTACGCGAAGGGTGGCGGCCTATCGGTGGTCAATCTACCGGCCTTTAACAGCTATGATGTCTCTCTGCGACCACTGGATGACGGCTTTTTTCAGTACCGGGAAAAAAGCCACGCTATAACCCTATACCCCGGCAATATTGCTGAAGCTTCATACAATATCCAGCCGTTATACGTGATTATGGGCCGATTAACCTCCTACGGAAATGGGCTGCCAGACACTTTAGTCAGTATTAACAATTACCAGGTAAGCACGGATCAATATGGCGTTTTTCAACTGGAGGTCCCGATAGATATTCAGGATTCTACCCAACTGGAAGTTAAATGGCTCACTTGCACTATCAATCTACAAGTGGAGGATTCCGGGGCAAACTGGATCAACTTGGGCACACTTCAACAATCCGACGACTACTGTCTACCCGCCTTTAGCCTGAGCAAACACGATGAACAACCCTAACAAAGCCTCTCTATTACACCTTTTATTTTGGACAGTACAGATTGCAATACCAGTTATACTACCAGCCTCTCTTGCCCACGCCAGCTGCACCGGTGATAGCAACCTGCGCACCTGCAATCTCTATGGCGAGCACAGTATTCGCTATGAAACCGTAAGAAAATATATCAGCTTTACTTTGCTCAGCAACAACGCCAACCAGGCCCAGCCCTTTACTCTTAAAGTGACTCCAGCAACCGGCAGCCACTTTCGCCTGTATTCCGATAGCGGAGAGCCGCTTGATATAGACCTGTCACTCTCTTACCGGAACCATTATTCAACGCCGTTGCTCCCCAATAAAACAAGCGATCAACTCTCGGGCAGCCTCAGCGACCTAAACAGCAAACTTAATATTAGCGTCAATTCCTCGACAGAGATTTTATCGACAAATTACCGTGGCAGCTTTCAAATGGAGCTTGTGCAGTATATGAATGCAACGCCAATAGACTCACACACCGTCGACTTTACCATTGCGCTGGAGGTGGAGCCCAGTATTTCCATTAACAATCTGGGCAATATTTATATCAATGGCTCTAACTTTCCCCCCGGGCAGGATATAACTGGGTATGAAGATTTCTGCGTTCAAGGTATTGGCTTTAGCAGCTATCAGGTAAGTTTATCTAGCCGCAATAGCCTGGCGCGAACGGCGCAGAGAGCCTCTATGTTCCTGTTGAGCAGCCCCGTTGAAAACCTCCCCTATGCCGTATCATTTACCGATGATATGAGCCAAACAAGCGGGGCAAAAACATTAAGTAATGGGATTGCCCTAGGTACTCTCACAGAAAGCCTGTCTGGCCACTGTGCAATAGACAACGCCAGGATTATGGTTACTATTCCCGGAGGGGTTTGGGAGGGAGCTAAGAGTTCCTACTATACAGATGTGCTCACCGTCACCGTGACCGGGCAGTAGCCCCCGCCAATAGAGATTAACAACCCGTCGCAACTAGCTACACATGCTTAGATGCTCTGTGCAACAGAGGCATCAGGGAGTTATGCGGAGGCTTCCCGAGCTAAGTAAAGTTATCCATCGAGCGGAAAGCGAACCCGCTGGCTCCGCTTGCCGCGCAATAGCACCTCCAGCTCACCACTGTGCGGCTTACCTGCAACATCGATACTGGTACCCGCATAGAGTCGACCTGCAGTGTCGAGTTTTTCACACTCGTCCTCGCTAATACAGTGGCGTACTTCAACAACTTCTACATTAATATTGCCGCTATTTGAGAGGCGGTAAGAGTCCCCCTCTGCAATCAAATCCACTTGGTAGGCCCCGCCTTCAGGCTGTACAAACACCAGTGCCTGATAGGCCACGAGGATTTTTAGCGCAGTCTGCTCCGTCTGTATATCGCCAACGACCGGCTTAAAAGTGACCCGGTAAACTTTTTCCTCCTCCAGATCACGATCCAGCGCCATCACGCGAAAGCGCTTTCTTTCACCGGGAGCTAAAACTGCCTTGGCGGGGCTGACCAGGAGTTTAAACTCTTCGGGGTTAATCACCCTTACTCTCTTTTCATTCTCCCGACCGGGGTTATCAACTCGAAATATTTCTGTCTGCACATATAGGGTTTCTTCATCTGGGTTGCTGACAACCACATCGTCCCTCGCGCTGGGACCATCCTGTAAATACAGGAGAATCTTATCTACAGACATCGAAGCCATAACCGGTTGGGCAAGTAGTAGTACGAGTAATAAAAATGGCTTTTTCATTGGAAACTAGCTGACCTTAAATGTTCTTATCATGGGTTCTGTGCCGGGCTATTTTACCGGGATCTGATACCGGTAGTCATGAGCAAGATAGTTATTCTGCCCTAATTATCAAGCGCGAGTACCCCTTTAGCTGCCGCTCTGACAGACACCGGCTATTGTCCAGAGAAATCGTGCGCTGTACCCCCGGCGCCGTTAGCGAAATACTAATATGTTCAGCCGGCATATTCCGCAAACAAAGTGCCCGTGAATTATCTACCTCTCTCTGCTGCCAGGCGATATTGGGCGGAAAAATTAACATGATCTGCGCGGTCGCAGATTGAGAGCTACCTGCGGCAGAGACGGGCTCTACCAGCAGAGAGGCACAAATCAAGGCAAGCGATACTACAGCCAGCTTTAATCTACACACAGACGGGCCCTACCTCTTACAGCGCAGAGAGACAACTTCTGCACAGACTACAAATGGGTCATCCGATTTAATTTTAGTTCGATAACCTAACAGGGAGGGGCATATTTCGCCCCCGCAGACCTTGCAACAGCGGCGGCACCGTCTATTTTTCCTGTATGACCCGGCTCCCGCTTAAGTCCGGCTCATCTCTGGGGCAAAGGCCAAATTGCGCCAAATTCCAGACGACAATAACACCCGTTTTTCGGACCAGACTCTCATGCTAATTGCACATCGCGGCGATAAGACCCGCCAACCGGAGAATACGATTGCTGCTTTTGAGGCGGCCCATAATCTGGGGGCTTGCGCCATTCAGTGCGACATCCGCTTCAGCGCTGACGGCACTCCCTGGTGCTTTCACGAGGACAGTCTGCCTATCTCCGACAGCGACCAGCCCCAGGTCTTCCACTCTCTACTGGACTCGCAGCTGCACCACCAGTCACTCAACCGCTTTATCGAACTGGTAGACTGGGCCAGCTGTCACCGCCACCTGGATTGGTTTGTCGGCATCTCCCCGGCCAATATTGCCCCGCTGGGTTTTATACCGGCGGTAAAAAAGCTGATGGAATTGATGCGCAATGAGAATGAGTCTTTCGCACTGCTCTCCACGGACTGCCGCAGCCTCCGGGCTGCACGCAATATAGGCTGGCACCGGATTGCCCTGGAGATCAACAGTGTCTCCCGCTGCCTGTCTGCCGATATCGTCACTTCGGCACCGGAGTATCTATTGATTCGCGACAGCCATGTCGAGTGTGACGAACTACCTCCTGGGCCCTGGCAGTGGGTTGTCTATGAGATTAACACCACAGAAGAGGCGGTTCTCTGGCGCAAGCGCGGCGCCCACCACATTCTCACCGGTAATTTACCGCTGCTGATGCGCTCCCGGGAAGCAAGCGATGTCTACGGATTTTGATGTCTTAGTGGTCGGCGCCGGTATACAGGGAGCCGGCGCCGCCGAAGCCCTGGCCTCAAATCACTATTCAGTGGTCATACTCGAACAGCTGGGTATCGCCGCCGCCACCTCCTCCCGCTCGTCCAAACTTATTCACGGCGGCTTGCGCTACCTGGAGAGCGGCCAGTTCCGCCTGGTCTACGAGTGTTTGCGGGAGAGAAAGTGGCTGCTGGAGAACAAGCCTGAACTTGTGCGCATGGTCCCCTTTTATATCCCTGTCTACCAGCACAGTAAAAGGTCGGCCTGGGTAGTCCGCCTGGGGCTGAGCCTGTACAGCCTGCTGTCTGGGCTGAGCAATACCGACTCTTACTTTCGCAAAGTGCCCCCCTCCCAGTGGGATAGCCTGCCAGGTTTGCAAAGGGAGGGCCTGATGGAGATTTTCCGCTATAACGATGCACAGACCGACGATGCCGCCTTAACCCGGAATGTCGTTGCCTCAGCGATTACCCACGGGGCGCAGCTTATCTGCCCCGGTAGCTTGGTCGGCGCAGAGGTGACCGGCGATGGGGTCCGCGTAGACTATGTCGCTAACGGCAAGCTCAATACATTGCGCACCCGGGCGCTGATCAATTGCAGCGGCCCCTGGGTGGCCAACACCAATGCTCGCTGTACACCGCCGCTCGCCCTGCCTCCGTTCGATTTAGTCGCCGGCACCCATATTTTATTGCCCCTGTCTCTCGGCGATAAAATCTATTATGTGGAGGCCGATGACGGCCGCGCCGTTTTTATTATGCCATGGCGAGATAAAACACTGGTTGGCACTACTGAGCGCCCCTATTTTGCTGATCCCCGGGATGTCACCCCTACCCCTGAGGAAGAGAGCTACCTCCTACAGACAGTGCAGAAGTATTTTTCTCAGGCACGGCGACTCAGCGAGGAAGATATTTGTGAGAGTTATTCCGGGCTGCGGGTACTTCCCGAGATGGCCAAAAGTCCTTTTGCACGCTCCCGGGAAACGATTATTTGCAGCGATAATAATAAACAACCGAGAATTCTGGCGGTGGCAGGTGGAAAGTTAACAAGCTATCGCGCCACTGCGTGTAAATTACTCAGCAAACTTGAACCCACCCTGTGCGCGCAACCGCCTATTCTACCCAATACGCAAGCTTCAAAAACCGCAAGTAGCTCCTCTGAACGCGAGCGCAATATCTAAATTATTATTCGGAAACCAGAAAGGTTGGGGGGGCAAGAAAAAAGCCCCCAGAGATCGCGACTAACCTTCATCCACACTGGAATTCATTACGGCTAAACAGCGGCTGCCCGGACCGCTACAGGGCCCTTGCAACAGGTAAGTGACACGCTTATCACAGCCAGAAACCCCATAGGTTCTGCCCCCCAGTTGCTGAATGGTGATTGAGTCCGCATCACAGTTCAAATCAAAGGGAGCCCTCTTGGAAACAGTTTCTTCCATCAGTGAAGCACAGCCCCCCAAAACCAATACCACAGCACCTATACCGATTAACTTAAGCTTCATACTAAATTCCTTTTATCCGTCTGTATTGTTAAGGCGCCTTTGCAAAGCCAAAATAGGCAACTAATTAAAGCGCTGGAAACTTTCCAACTCAGGGGCTCAGTATAAAGGCGAAGTCATTCGATATTCCATCACGACAACTTTTCAACCGATAAGCACAAGCCAGCGCTTGCCGATATCAATACCACCCCGCTCCAGCTTATAGCCCCTGAATATCTATCCGCATTACAGCAGTCGTTACAGACGCAACCGAATAGACTCAACCTCCGCTACCCAAGTCCATACAGCGGCTTCTCCGGCACCTATACCGAGTAGGGGCGTAAGTTTCACAATAAAGTCGCACATCGACACAGGCATCCTATATAATGGCAGCTACTCTGTTTTTATTAGTATTTTGCGCCACCATTTATGTCCGAATTTAGTACCCACCGTTTCTGTACCGCACCACTACTGGATTAGACCTATACTAAAAAATCAATCAAAATCAATGGGTTAGCTCATTCTATTTTTTTGTGTACCAGTCTCGTACCACAAATCTGATATTTTACAGCGTATTAGTGATCCTCCATGAGAGATGAGTGCCTGCGTGACTCCTGGGCCTCACAGGCACTCATGCACTCAAGCCATCTCGGCGCCGCCACCTCCTTTTGACTCAACCGCATAGATCACCCCCTGGATAGTGGCGCTCACTTCCTCGCCTATCAGCTGCAATACTGCGTCTTTTGTGTCCAGGTCTGGGCAAGTCGTGACCCACTCCAGGGCTGCACACAGGCGTGCGACTCGTTGCAATTGCTCCATTTGCATTCTTACAGGCATGCTAATCAACTCCTTGAAACTACTAATCCCTTATGGCGCTCTAAACTTTAAAGTAGTATCCATGCCGTTTAACACCAGTTATTTATGCTGGCATATAACGACAGCCCGACCAAAGCTACTAGCAAGTTCACGCTATATGAATATTTATGCTGAAATATTTCGAATATAGCAATGTAAAATGCGGCAAAGTTTCTATTATCGATTTTTATTGGGGGGCTGATAACGCGGCTCGATGTTTGAGGCCGACACACTAGGCTCACGCCTGCGTAACGCACAGAAACGGAACAGGATGACGATTGCACAGCTGGCAACACAGCTGGGGCTTGTATCATCTCAAATTTCGAAAATGGAAACAGGAAACCAGAAGATAGTGGCAGAGCTGCTGCCAGCCTGGTGTGAAGCGATTGGGATCACCCTGGCGGAGGTGTATGGGGCCGAGAACCAGCACCACTTTGCGCAGATTCCCTTCCCACCTTTAAGCGCTCACCTTTACACACAGCTACCCAAGGAGTGGCAGCTACATATTCAGCGGGCCATTGAAAGTACCTACCGAGCACAGAAGAAAACGCAAGACCCTACGGCGGAGGGTTAGCCTCTCAACACAGTCCGGGGTCCTTAGACCTAACCCCGCGCACATGAGCTGGAAAACCGCGTAGCGGTTTGGAGGTCCAGCACTGAAGGTGCGACATGCTGCGCCTAGTTATATGCCTGCACCTTGAACCTCATTAAAAAGTACCGATGGAACACCAGATTTTTGGTATTTGTGCGCAGTAACTCTATTTATACTGGGTTTAAAGCTGACCGGGCCAATTACAAAATAATTGCTTGTTAATTTTTCTATGAGCAAATCGCAAAAGTCTGCCCAATCATTATTATATTCGTTTCTTTTCACTTCGCCGGTGAAATAACATATTCCTTCTGCCAGCCAAAATAGAGTTAGTGCTGTACCCAGATCGCAGGCTTCGTTAATTACAATCGCATTTGGAACATCAAATCCATCACCCCAGTTGTAACTGATTGCGTAGCTTTGTAGAAAGCATGGATTTTTAGAAGCTTTTACAACACGCACTAGCTCTTGAAGGTTCTCTTCGCCTTGAATCTGATCTATTAATTTTTGCTCGATATCGCTAATCATAATTGTATATAACGTTGAGCTAACGGGACAGAAAAGCGCAGCTTTGCTGGCCCGCGCGGAAGACAGCCCGCTTTGAGTGACTCGCTATATTTACCCTTTAATGACATAGCTATAGATACCCTTCCCTATTTGTTTATAACTTGGATCTCTACCTTCTTCCGTAGATACTTCAATGCCATCCAACGGCAAAAATATACCACTCTCAGATGAAAAAAATTCTTGTAAGACTACATAGAGGCCCTGATCTGAAGCCCTAACTGAAGCTGGATTTAACTCCGAAATTTCAGTTGGCCACTTTTCTTTGCCTATTGCACCGTTTTCAGAATAAAGCGATTGCACTGCAATTCGTAAGTTATCAGCCTGAATACTTGATTCACTGTGATGATCAATACAACCTACGAGCAATAAAACAGTAATTATTAGAAATATGCGCATGACTAGTAAATATAACTCCCGCAGAACGCGCGGCTTTGGAATGGAGGCGAAGCTACAATGGAAAAGGCGTCGCCGTGCCTGCGATTGTTAGCCCTTTTCACTGAAGTTTACTGTCCAAGTAGTGCAGAATCGTTCTGCTTGCGTTGCATACTAGCTCCGCATCTGCCCCCTTTTCAAGAAGGATGCGCTCGCCTTCGGGCTCATGCTCTGAACCAGGCCCAGTCATCTCATTCGTATGAATTATCTTTCCGACATCGTGAATCGCTACTCCGATGCGAATAAATTCAAAATCTAACGAGACATCTAACTCTTAGAATATATCCTCATAGTCTTCATCATTCTTTCGCCCGTGGAGAACTTCCCACATACCTTCCTGATGTAGCCAAATCTCGTCGGCATTTCTCTCGATATACTCATTCACATCCATTCCATCTATAACAGGCGGTCGTTTGACCCTGACTTGTTTTCCATTGATGAAAATCCAATTATATCTCTTTTTTCTATTAGCTTTTTCGCGCTTTTGTTCAGCTGTGAGCCTATTCTTTGACTTTGCCATTTCTTTGAGACCTTAAACGCTAACGCCCTGCTAATGGACAGACGCTGCGCAGCAGTGGCTGTCCAAGCCAAGGTTTCCTTGGCTGATCATTGAGCAGTTTGTTATGAGTTATTTTATGGCAATGTAACATGTTTCACCCACAGATTAGCTGACCACCCGATGAAGCCACCGATAATTGCAGTATAAATGAGAACATTGGCCGCTAAGCTAAAAGCTAAGCCAGCTAACACACCTGCAATGGCGCCACAAACCAACTGAACTAGCCACGCCTTTTTAAAAGCTTTGGGGTCAATTTCAGGAGCTGCCAGAAAACCAATGAACAACCCGAGAGCACTAACGACCAATAAGCGATTCCAATCACCGAAGTAGAAAACTAGTGAAGCGACTGCGCAAAATAATGCACATGCCGAGCCGCTAATAGATAGTAGTTTTAGTTGCTTCATTTATGACTCATAACGCCGCACCTGTGTTTTATACACATATTTGAATCCTATTCAAAGCCTCATACAGAGAAATAGCCTAGCTTCCCGACTGGAATGGATGAAATTTAACTGTCTGTAAGACCAAAAGCGCTTGAGTTTTACGCTAAATCTAACGCTCTCCCTGGAGTAGAGCGCATATTGATTATATAATCACCAGTATCCCTCTCTACTTAGGTATCTGATCTTGCCTGTAGTAGATAGAGTTGAAGTTCTCAATACTCTTGTAGAGCTTATCAGAGTAGTAATTTTCACTGGTTCACTTGTGTATAAAACTTAGCGCCGCACTCAGCCGCAGCTTACTTTGTGCGCCTTTTGCGCGAAAATTTGGAGCGCAGCAACCGCACAAAAGGCGCACAAAGTAAGGGGTCGGCCTGCAGCGCTTCGTTATACCTAATTCTGGGGGGTTACCTGGACCTCAAATGGAACCCCGCTTGAAGCTGTAAACTTAATATCCGCAGATTGATGAAATTCTGTGAGTAAAACCGGGCTAGCCACAAGCACAAATCCAGTAGACTCATTGAATTCGTACACTTTCGTTTTTAACCGGATTTGGTTCTCCGGGGTTTGTTCGGCGTTTAGCTCAATTTTTAGCATGTTATCTATACGCATTTCACTTTCAGCGCCTTCCTCATTAAGAAGCTGAATAGATGCCAGCTGTTCATTATTTGAGCTGGCATCTACTTTGAGCATAATTGGAGACGCCGTGGAGAAAGAGGCGTATAGAAGAGATGCGCCCCCAAGTGCCAATATTGCAGTAATATAATTCTTGACTCGTTTTACGACCGCAAACTTTTCTGATTCATTTACAAGAATATCTTCTGGGATAATTGAAAATGCAGAAGAAATTGATTTAACCGACTCTTGGGACGCCTTACCGCTTTTCTCGATTCGCTGTATGGTTCTTAAGCTAACCGATGCCACTTCAGCCAGCTGCTGCTGACTCCAGGCTCGCGACTTTCGCAGGCTGATGATCTTGTTTGTATCTACTTGCACTTCCATTTCTCTGTCCTCTGAAAATTGAACTTAAATTTTCACCGGATCAGCCTTAATTAGTTACGTCATTCTTACGACATTAGTACGAAATTCATGCGACAGGCATAACGCTTTGCTAACCGGCAGCCGCGTGCGAAGCACGTTTTAGGCTGTCCAGTGGAGGCCGCTTTTTGGCCGGAACGGTGGTTGAGCAACTTGTTATACATTTAGCCGCCTGACATTTCGCTCTTTATTTTATTGTTGAGTTCAATAAAGTCTCTTACAAGTTGATCACAAATGCTTTTCTCTGCACCACATCTAGCGGTGGTATCAATGTAGACACTACCGTCCTTTTCTATAACCTCGCGCTTTACGAACGAAGGATGAGCGGGATGCCCCTGAGGAGTGAAACTCCACATAACTCTACCTGTATCTAAAGTTGCTATAGTCCAACCTTTGCTATTTCGGATACTTACTTTCGGGTCAGATTTTAATTCTGTAAGAGTTGCACCGACAGAGATACCAGCTTTGTTAAAGCCTTCGTAACCTAAGTTACTTTCTTCTGTTGTGCTTGCACACGCTCCTATCATAAGCGCTAATACCACAAGACCAAGAGTCTTACTCATGAATTCTCCCTGATGTATAACGCCTAAAGCACCGGCGACAAAACCAGAGCGAAGCGGCGGTTTTGTTGTCCGGTGCCTTTACTTGGTACGCCCAGCATGGGCGTGAACTAATGGGGTGAAAGTCCCCTGTAGGAGGATCACCGTTTAATGGTCTCCATTAAATGCTAACTACTAGCAAATGGCAACTGCAAGACCGTGAGGTCTTGTGGGGAGGAAGCCGCTAGCAAAGCTACGAGCTGACGAACAGAAACATCATATAAGGCTTAGCCTGGAGGCGAGGTAGCCAAGGATACCGAAGCCATGTGGTCTAACGGGTAGAGTAAATGATGCAGTTGTGTAGTGAAAGTTTACGTTCTTATCTGGGGAGATCTGTTCAACCTGCTGCTGTAAAGCTGTCAGCGTGGCCGCTGACTCATAAGTAGGCCCAGCCCGCTAGCCACCATCGCGGGGGTAAACAAAATTGGTGGAACACAGCAGCGCCTCGGCCAGTAATGGCCAAGGTGATTGAACAGAAGTCAGCCGACGGCATAGTAGCCTAATGCCAAGATTAATACCTTGGATACGGTGAAGGCCTGAACCCAAAATCCACGAGTTAAAAGACAGGGCTAGCCTACCGATGTGTTGCCAGCCGGATATAAAATTGACGTAGCGCACTGCCATGACACTCAACTCAAATGAAAATCTGCTTGAAACTATCCTCAGCAAAGAAAATCTTAATGCTGCATGGAAACACGTGCGAAGTAACAAAGGTGCCGCAGGCATTGACGGGATTACTGTCGATAATTTTGTGCAGCACTTCAAGGCAGTTGGCGACGACCTCATCGAGACTATTCGACAGGGTCATTACCAGCCGCTTCCCGTTAGGCGCGTCTACATTCGCAAGCCAGATGGTGGCCAGCGTGGTCTCGGGATACCTACGATCTTTGATCGTGTTATTCAGCAGGCTATCGCCCAAATCATCGGTCCCAGTTTCGATAAAACCTTTTCAGAGTTCAGTTATGGATTCCGCCCAAAGCGATCACAGCATCATGCGGTGAAAAAGCTACAGAAGTATATCGAAGGCGGGAAGCGAATAGCCGTAGATGTCGATTTATCTAAGTTCTTCGACCGGATCAACCATGACTTCCTCATGAGTTTACTTGGCCAAAGAATCAGCGATAAGCGTTCACTCAAGTTGATCGCAAGTTACTTGCGTGCAGGAAGTGTAGAAGATGGATGCTGGAAAGCCTGTCATGAGGGGGCCCTTTATCGCCGCTGCTCTCCAACATTGTACTCGACCTGCTCGATAAAGAGCTGGAAAAACGCCGACATGATTTTGTTCGCTATGCGGATGATTTTGTGATTGTTGTTGCTTCTAAGCGCGCGGGTGAACGGGTTATGGCGAGTATTAAACGCTTTGTTGAGCGCAAGCTTAAGCTCAAAGTTAACGATACTAAAAGCCAAGTAGTTCCTGTCAACCGCTGTAAGTTTTTGGGGTTCTCTTTTCGCGGTGCAAGGCTCGTCTGGCATGATAAGTCCCTGCTCCAATTTAAATACCGCATCCACCAGATTACAGGGCGATCCCGTGGTATTTCTATGGAAAAGAAACTGAAAGAACTTACCGTGTTCCTCCGTGGTTGGATCAATTATTTTGGTATAGCGCAAGGCTATCAAAAATGTATCGATCTTGACTGCTGGATACGACGAAGATTGAGAATGAGCTACTGGAAAAACTGGCGTAAAGTGAGAACGAAAGTCCGAAACTTACTACGCATGGGTGTGAGTGAATCACTGGCTGTCACTTGTGGATCGTCCGGTAAGAGTTACTGGCGAAATGCAAAGACCGAAGGTATTCATATTGCACTCAACAATGAGTTTTTCCAAAAGATGGGCTTGATTTCGTTATGTGACCGCTGGGTAGAGATTCATTACGGATAGGGAACCGCTCATTGCGAACCCGCACGATGGGTGGTGTGGGGGCCGGTAGCTAGAAACTACCGGCTACCCGATTTGAATACATTACTGCCCATGGAGCACATAACTAATTGAGTAACTTGTAACCTTGGTGATTTCAACTACTAAACCATCTAGTTTTAGCAATTTTTCATTTGGATTAAATAAAAACTCCACAGTATTCGGAGGTAACTGCGTAACGGTTGACTTTGGCTTTTCGTAGTGGTGGATTGTAGTGCTTGTATTAGCAGAACCATATGCGGAACTGCCAACAACGGTAGCATTGGCTGTAGTATTTGAATATACCGCTGTAGAACTACTACCATACCTACTCATAGTTGTTTCATTTGATTCAATATCAATATCCGTAAGCCTAAAAATAATTACTCCTTCAGGAGTGATACCCATAAAGCGCAATTCACTGAAGCCTGAATTGACCTTGCCTCCGAAAATGTCAGCTTTCCCGAAAGCATTTGGTAAATCCCTGGTTTTTGTAACTCGGTATAGCTCACTACCAATCGATGCTGTTTTCTCAACACCGGTTGGTTCTGAGTATGATTCATATGCTTGTATTGTTGCGCCACAAGCCGATAAGAGGACAGCTAGCGCCACAACTATAAAACTTCTCACTTGTATCTCCTTGAGAATTTAACACCTCAAGAAGGGGTGCCGGTTACGGCGTCCCGCTTGCTTGAATTATTATGTGCTTTGAATTTAAATTTAATCTCAGTAAATAGCAAAACCGCCCATAAGACACCGCTTAAAAATAAGTTAATATCATTAGTTAAGGCGTCAATTGATGATTGAATGAAGGGGCCATCTATGCATGTAATTACCATTGATACTGGAATTAAAACTAGATAACCAAGCCTAGCCCACCCCTTATAAAATAGCAGGGCTATATTGCAAACGAGACCAAACAAAACAACACCAAGGCCAAATGAGTCAAACAGTGTCCACTCTTCATCTAGTTGCCTGTCAAGCTGATCGAGTAAAATAGGGTTTAGATCAGAAGGGGCTACAAAAGCAGCTGCTATAGCTACAACTATCCAAATTAGGCTTACCCATACCAGCTTTTGGAAATTGGAATTATTCATTTACTTTCCGGCTCCTACGCACATAGCACCGCGTCTGTGTTTTATACACATATTTGAATCCTATTCAAAGCCTCATACAGAGAAATAGCCTAATTTCCCGACTGGAATGGATGAAATTTAACCGTCTATAAGACCAAAAGCGCTTGAGTTTTACGCTAAATCTAGCGCTTTCCCTGGAGTAGAGCGCATATTGATTAAACAATCACCAGTATCCCTCTCTACTTAGGTATCTGATCTTGCCTGTAGTAGATAGAGTTGAAGCTCTCAATACTCTTGTAGAGCTTATCAGAGTAGTAATTTTCACTGGTTCACTTGTGTATAAAACTTAGCGCCCAGCACACGGGCGGCCGAAGCGCAGTGTAGGCCGTCCAGCCCGCGTTTTTCGCAGGCGACCGTGCTGCTGCTTGTTAAGGCTACTTACCAGTTATGAAATTTGTGACATTCTGGTGAGCCACACTGTAATGATTTTAGATATATTGCATGTTTTTTAAGCGCATCAGTACGAAAATTAGCCATTGATATGATGCAGTTCATCCCTATACCCTGGCCAAACCTTAGATGCTGTGAATTACCTTCATAGTTACACATGGCTTCTCTAAACTCTTTCCACTTTATTTGGGCTTCGACAAAGCTGCTCTTTGGCTTATGTTTTCCATTATCATCTTCAATCAAAGATAAAGCCGCTTCATATGCTTCTTGAAGCTGTTTCTCAGCTTCATCTCTTTTTATCTTCAGACACATCGAAGTTTCATGTCTTGTCGCATAGTCACACGGATTTTTAAGAACACCATCGATACATACTAAATTTCCTTCAATCTGGTGCCGCTCACATTCATCACCTATTTGTTGGCAATACGCAATTGTTGGTAAAGATAGTAGTATGGCTATTATAAATCTCAATTCTCTCTCCCTATGCCTTAACGCCAAGCTCACCCGCGGAGGCACGAATGCGCCGGAGTCGGGTGCAGCGCCTAGTTATGCATTTTTGCCCAATTCGCCTAGCAGTTGTTTTGCCAGAATGTTTTGGTTAACACCTTTTTTATAGGCATCTTTTATTTTCAAACACACAACCTCTGACTCCTTGGTGTTGAATATTTCGATAAATTCTTTCTCTACTAATTCCTTTAGCGAAAAATTGTTTCCGCCTAATCCGTGCCCCCAACCTTCAGAAACTCCAAATGGCTCATCAGATTCAGGGCTTACGGACAACACTTTTGGATGGGTGCCGTGATGGCCACCTTGCCAATTTCCCCTAATCACAACTATGTCGGTATATTTATTCATAGTGAAGGTGCATAACACCGGCAAATTAAAATGGAGGCAAAGCCGGAGTTTTAATTTATCCGAGTGCTTGCCTTCGTTATACCTTTTTCGAAAAGTGTAGCCATTATTTTTTTCAGAAGTAACTCTCCTTCCGATTTACTTCGGCCATCGTCTAAAAAGGCTTGTACATCATTAAGTTCTTTTGGTCGAAACCCTGGACCACAACAACCGCAGGAGTGAAATGTGAAACCGTTTTCGTATAATACCTTAACCTTTAACCACTGTTTAGAGTTATTCTGCTTTGGAGGTTTAAAGTCATGCCCCATATTTACGATTTGCTTAGCGCATTGCGGGCATTTTACAACCCTGTCCTCTTGCCTTTCAGGGCGAGACTCTCGAGGTAATTCGTAAAAATTTGTTTGCTTAAATGACTTTTTGCAATCAAAGCAAGCGTAACGCTCTTTATATGTATATTGTCCGTATCTGCACATATACTCTTTCTCAGGTATAACGCCCAGCGCAGGCGCAGCCAGCGCGGAGCGCTTTTTGTGTTAAGGTTTGAGCGCCAGCGAGTAACACAAAAAGTGCGTAGCGTTGGCTATCGCTCTGCCGCTGCTTGTTATGTGTTTTTCGCACGGTAGTATGCATCACGGAACTTATAAACTCTCTTGAACAGGCCTGGATGAGAATCTACAAGTTCTCGCCCCCATCCTTTCTCCAAGTTACTTGAAGTTAAAGAGTAAGTTAATTCACTACCTGAAACTAGCTGGCCTACCATTCCGCCGATTCCGACAGCCTCCCAGCTTAATTTTTCATGCATATCCGACTTCACATGGTAAGAGCTTGCGAGCTCTTTAAGGTTCTGAAGTAATTCCCTCCCTTCTTTTATTAGATATTCCATGTTAATAGTATTCACTATCTGACTAACACATAACGCCTGCCGCACAGGCGAGCAAATTGTTGCGAGTCCAGCGCACGAAGTGCACGATTGTGCCGGCACTTGTTAACTGTTGATGCAAATAAATGCATCGTTCTCATGGTAAAAATTAATTGCAGCAACCAGCTCCTCTATAGATTCAATAGGTGATTGTGATTGCAAGTTGTCTTTAATCCCCTGGAGATCCTGAATGCCAAGATAGTACTGATATTGCCTTTCAGTCGCATACAGAGGCTCATCTTCAGAATCTCTCTCGATCTCATCATCGTCACTTAACACCAATGCCATTGACTCTAAAGAACTAATGCCGCCGCTAGAGAGGTAAAGCTGATGATCCCAAGGTAGCTCATCTAAGCTTTTTAATATTTCTATTAGTGAGGTTTCTAATATCATGACTTTATAGTTAACGCCCGGCCTGTGTTTTATACACATATTTGAACCCTGTTCAAAGCCTCATGCAGAGAAATAGCCTAACTTTCCGACCAGAGTGTGTAAAATTTAACCGCATGTGAGACTGAAACCGCTTGAGCTTTACGGTAAATTTAGTGCTTGCCCTGAGTCGAGTAGATATTGATTAGATAATCATCAGAATCGCTCTCGACTCAAGTATCTGATTTTCCTTGTAGTAGATAGAATTGAAGTTCTCGATACCATTGTAGAGCCTATCGGAGTAGTAATTTTCCCTGGAGCTCTTGTGTATAAAACTTAGCACCCGGCTCTGCGGCTGGTAAAAGTGGAGGCGAAGCCGGAGCTTTTGCCAGTCCGACAGCAGCCGCTTGTTAGAAATTTACTCCGCCGAAACCTTTGCACTCAACTCACCTATTATTTCGCTGTACGGCTGATCAGATAGCTTCAACACTAAATCTTTAGCGATACACTCAAAAGTACTGTCATGGAAGAATATGATAAAGTGCCTAAAATCAGCATAGCTTGTATTTGGAAACGAATAGTTATTGAGATTTTCTAATTCTTTTACCCATTCCGAATTTTTTACTACGCAAATATCGTAACCAAAGTCTTTATACTTTGGGATACCCATAGCTGCCTCATCATTAGGGTAACCAAACTTACTGATTAGACAACCTTGAAATTCCACTATGGCGGTACCAGCATCGGCTGTGTAGAAGCCACCGTATGGACTTGGCTTATCGGTATCCTTCTGTGCATTGAAAGTAAGATAAGAACTGTATTCCGATTGCAGTAAAACAGCTCCAGAAACTGCCGCCTCTGGCCTTACGCCCAACTTTAATTCTTCAATACTCTCCATGACTACCTTTGATTTCTAACGCCCGGCTAAGCCGCCAAAACGGAGTTGGTTGTTTTGTGCGAGCGTAGCGAAAAAGCACAAAGCGAGCAACGCAGTGGAGGTCGGTTTGAGCCGTTTGGTACGCCCAGCATGGGCGTGAACTAATGGGGTGAAAGTCCCCTGTAGGAGGATCACCGTTTAATGGCCTCCATTAAATGCTAACTACTAGCAAATGGCAACTGCAAGGCCGTGAGGTCTTGTGGGGAGAGTGAAAGTTCACGTTCTTATCTGGGGAGATCTGTTCAACCTGCTGCTGTAAAGCTGTCAGCGTGGCCGCTGACTCATAAGTAGGCCCAGCCCGCTAGCCACCATCGCGGGGGTAAACAAAATTGGTGGAACACAGCGGCGCCTCGGCCAGTAATGGCCAAGGTGATTGAACAAATGTATCGATCTTGACTGCTGGATACGACGAAGATTGAGAATGAGCTACTGGAAAAACTGGCGTAAAGTGAGAACGAAAGTCCGAAACTTACTACGCATGGGTGTGAGTGAATCATTGGCTGTCACTTGTGGATCGTCCGGTAAGAGTTACTGGCGAAATGCAAAGACCGAAGGTATTCATATTGCACTCAACAATGGGCTTTTCCAAAAGATGGGCTTGATTTCTTTACGTGACCGCTGGGTAGAGATTCATTACGGATAGGGAACCGCCCATTGCGGACCCGCACGATGGGTGGTGTGGGGGCCGGTAGCTAGAAACTACCGGCTACCCGATTTATGCATTTTATTGACCACCCCTTAGTGGTTCACGTGACTTTAGTGCCCATAGTAACTGTCCATCTTCTGATGCTCTAGCTCCGACCTCTAGCAATAGACGCTTTGTAGTTTCCTCGTCAGAGCCAATTACATGAGACAATGTGGAAAGTTTACGCCATGTATATTCTTTATGATTGAGCATTTCTTTGAGAATTTCCCGAGCAGGCTCTTCTTTCTTTGAAATAGCGCGCTGTTCTAGCCAGTGCTTTAGCCAATTTCCTGCAAGCGTAGCAACTGTGCCAATTATTGCACCCGATACACCAATTAAAGTAATTATTATTTTCTCAGAAATGATACTCTTTACCTTGCATAACGTCGTGCCTGTGTTTTATACACATATTTGAATCCTATTCAAAGCCTCATACAGAGAAATAGCCTAATTTCCCGACTGTAATGCATGAAATTTAACCGTTGGTAAGACCAAAACCGCTTGAGTCCTACGCTAAATCTAGTACTTCCCCTGGAGTAGAGCGCATATTGATTAGATAATCTCCAGTATCCCTCTCTACTTAGGTATCTGATCTTGCCTACAGTAGATAAAGTTGAAACTCTCAATACTCTTGTAGAGCTTATCGGAGTAGTAATTTTCACTGGTGCACTTGTGTATAAAATTTAGCGCCGTACTCTGCGGAAAATTTGTCCGACAGCAGCGCCTTGTTATGCCATATAACTAAGTAGAAAACTCTCTACATCTCTAATCATGTTTTCAACATCTGAATCTTGAAATTTTTCCGGCCTACCATGAGCTGCACTATTTCGAATGTCGGCAATAGCAGTGATTCTCTTTTGTTGAAGCTTATTATAGACTCCTGCTTTCGCTAACTGCGCATTCATTGTGTCAAGCTTTCCGTGAGAAATTGAATTACTATCGCAAAGGTCTCGCAATGCAGTCTCAAGTACAACTCCAGAGATAACGGCTGCGGCCAGCTTATAACCATTATTAAGTAACTCTGTAGCCTGCTCTAATTCACTATCAAATACTTCAGCCTGAACCAAATATTTTAGTGAAGCCAGATATCCCCCATCAAAATCTTCCTTCGCAGCTAGAAAGATAGCACCAAGTCTTTTTTTAATGGAGTAGTCAGACTCCATTGTTCCACGCTTTTCACCTGCTTCAAAAGCCACAAAATGCTGCGATTCTTCTCCACATGCAGTAACTAATAGATTCTTTACTTTAACTTTCCAGCCAGTAAATAATTCGGTATCAATAGCCTCAGTCAGTCCATAAGCCCCTTTGACGCTTCTCTTCGTAGCCTCAATATCATTGAGTTGACTCTCCAATTCGACAAACCTTTGAGTCAATTTCTTATTCATAATTAGTCCTTAATTGATGCCAAGGTTTCGACGGGCATAACGCCCAGCGCAGGCGCAGCCAGCGCGGAACACCTTTTGTGTTAATGTTTGAGCGCCAGCGAGTAACACAAAAGGTGCGTAGCGTTGGCTGTCGCTCTGCCGCTGTTTGTTAGGTAATTCTACGAACCAAAACCCTCGGGATGCCGTTTGCCTAAATCACCGATCTCCTCCCAGCTACCTTTTGAACTCACCCACATATGGTGAACTACCTTCAAGTTTTCATACCCACGAGTGAGAGTTCCTACTGGAACATAAACATTTGAAGGATCATTCTCTCCTGGCAAGGTAGTTCCGCAATTACCACAAAAACTTGTGTGCCAATCATGACCGGGCTTTGCCCAGTACTTGATATCCGCCTCGCCTTTAGTCCAGCGAAACTTATCTTTTGGCACTATTGCCACCGCAATTCCACCACTTCCAGTTGAGCGGCGACAGATAGAACAATGACAGATGTAAACATCCGATAGCTCTTGCTGAACTTCGTAGGCAACTTCACCGCAGTTACATTCACCGTTTGTCATTCGGAATTTTCCACTGGTTGCCTAACGCCCAGCGCAGGCGCAGCCAGCGCGGAGCGCATTTTGTGTTAATGTTTGAGCGCCAGCGAGTAACACAAAATGTGCGTAGCGTTGGCCGTCGCTCTGCCGCTGTTTGTTATGCATTTTCCCATGCAAAAGCCGGGAGCTATCTCGTGCATTAGTGGTCTTTTTTTAGAACTGACAACTTTTCTTCAAGCTGAATATTTTTTAGCGTTAAATACTCTAGAGTGTTCCATATTCTTTTGAGCTTTCGCCCATCAATTATCGCTCCTTCTTGAGATCTATTGTAAATATTAACCATATTATTGTAGATACTGGTTACATCGGAAGACGAGATACCCTCTTCCACATTAAATTTACAAAGAAATTCTTTAAATCTATCATCGTTACGAAAAATATTGAAGGATCTATTGATTTCTTCAAGGTATACCCTTTCAGCCTCATTACTCATCCGCTAAATACTCTATGCATAACATTTATATAATGGTCATCATGACCACTATTATCTTGACTACTATTTCTAATGCAAATTTATGCCAACACGCCATCTTCTTCCACTAAATCAATAGATTGCAATCACTTAGTACTACCGACCCATCTAGAAAAATGATCATCATGACCACTATCCCCAATTTCAGCCACCCTTTCAACCCACTGATTTTGAAGCACTTTCCCGTAAGTTTGAATAACTCAAAAAAATAACAATCACAGTGACCATAAATCCTGTGCTGACCTCCCCACTCAGACTACCCATCCACCAACACCCGCCAAACCACCCCATCATCCGCCAGCCGCTTGCGCACCGTATAGGCGACACCACCCAACGTAATCACTGCCTCTGAGTTGTAAGTACCCACTTCACTCACCAGCAGGCTCAACTCAATGCGCGCCACCCGCAAACGATCATCCTCCTCAAAAAATAAATATTTTATCAGTTAACGCATCGCTCCCATTCGCCAGCTAATAAACCACCAGCATCTAATACCTCATCCTCAGCAACCATGCCGCCTCCCTCGTATAAAGAGAGACATAGTTTTACACGAGACTCTTCACCGTAAAAGTCTATCGAAAAATCAATTTGATTATTTACTAATTTATATTCACCTTGAAGATTTCTGTTATTTGCAATTTTATTTATTGGTGGACATTCATCAATCAAGTCGCTTACATCCCAAAATACATGACCACTTGACGAGAAGTAAAAATAGTAATAATCATACCCACCTCCATTCCAAACAATTTTCCTAAATAAATACGGAATCATAACTAATCTCTTAGATTGGAGCGACTGAACACATAACATTTATATAGTGGTCATCATGACCACTATTATCTTGACTACTATTTCTAATGCAAATTTACGCCAATACGCCATCTTCTTCCCCCCCTGTGTCAGGATAGTTGTCGCCTCTTTAAAATGAAAAAGTAAGACAGGGGGCGGTAAGAGGAGCAAATGCCCCGTTACTCAATAGAACGCAAAGCCTCAGTGCTTAAGAAGCTGCTGCCACCGGATAATCGGCCTATCCCAGAGTATAAAGGCGAAGTCATTCGATATTCCATCACGACAACTTTTCAACCGATAAGCACAAGCCAGCGCTTGCCGATATCAATACCACCCCCGCTCCAGCTTATAGCTCCTGAATATCTATCCGCATTACAGCAGTCGCTACAGACGCAACCGAATAGACTCAACCTCCGCTACCCAAGTCCATACAGCGGCTTCTCCAGCACCTATACCGAGTAGGGGCCTAAGTTTCACAATAAAGCCGCACATCGACACAGGCATCCCATATAATGGCAGGCTACTCTGTTTTTATTAGTATTTTGCGCCACCATTTATGTCCGAATTTAGTACCCACCGTTTCTGTACCGCACCACTACTGGATTGGAGTGACCGGCACTGCCGCTATTTGTGGCGCCTGCTGAGTAAGCGTGCGCGCCTGTATTCAGAAATGGTGACGACCGGAGCAATACTCCACGGGGACCGCCAGCGCCATTTACAGTTCGATGCCGCAGAGCAACCTGTCGCCCTGCAACTGGGAGGCAGTGACCCCCGCGAACTGGCGGAATGCGCCCGCATCGCCGAGGAGTGGGGCTACGCCGAAATCAACCTCAACTGTGGCTGCCCCAGTGACCGGGTCCAGTCCGGGCGTTTCGGCGCCTGCCTGATGGCAGAGCCGGATGTGGTTGCCGCAGGGCTCAGTGCCATGCGCGAAGCGGTATCTATCCCGGTTACGGTCAAGCACCGTATCGGTATCGACGATATGGAGGACTATCCCGGCCTGACCCGCTTTGTAGAGACCCAGGCCAGTGCCGGTGTGGACACCTTTATCGTGCACGCGCGCAAAGCCTGGCTGAAGGGACTGAGCCCCAAGGAAAACCGTGAGATCCCGCCTCTCAATTACGATATGGTCTACCAGCTGAAAAAAGACTACCCCCAGCTGCAAATTGTCATTAATGGTGGTATCAACTCAATTGAGGAGTGCCAGCAACATTTAAGCCATGTGGATGGTGTTATGCTGGGGCGCGCGGCCTACCAAACCCCGACGATTCTGGCCCAGGTAGACAGCCAGTTATTTGACGGCGAGGCCGGCCCGGACGCCATCCAGGTGGTAGAGCAGATGCTGCCCTATATCGAGGGGGAGATGCAGCGTGGACAGCGCTTGAACCATATCACCCGGCATATGCTCGGCTTGTTCCAGGGATTGCCCGGGGCACGGCGCTTTCGCCGCCACTTGAGTGAGAATGCCCACAAACCGGGCGCCGGTCCCGAAGTGCTGGAACAGGCGCTGGCCCTGATCACCCGGGCCGCTTAGAACACGATGGCTATACAAACCGATAAAAGTATTTAAGGGAGGAGTAATGAATAAGTTGGAGCAACTCAAACAGCGCAGCCAGGTTGTGGCCGATACGGGCGATATTGAAGCGATTCGCCGCTATCGCCCCCAGGATGCAACGACCAACCCCTCCCTGCTATTTAAAGCCGCTCAGCTTCCCCAGTACAACGATCATATCGCTGAGGCCCTGGTGTGGGCCGAGGACCGCCAGAACGGTTCAAACCCGGAAGACATTGCGCGCCTGGCCGCCATCAAGCTGGCCGTCAATATTGGCACTGAGATCTTACAGTTGGTGCCCGGGGTAGTCTCCACTGAAGTTGACGCGCGCCTCTCATTTGATACCCGCGCCACTATCGACTACGCGCGCCATCTGATCACCCTTTACGAGCGCGCCGGTATTGCCAAGGAGCGGGTGCTGATCAAGATCGCCTCGACATGGGAGGGCATTGCCGCCGCCTCGGTACTGGAGCGCGAGGGCATTCACTGCAATCTGACCCTGCTGTTCAACCAGGCCCAGGCAATTGCCTGTGCCGAGGCCGGAGTGACCCTGATCTCGCCCTTCGTCGGTCGAATCCTCGATTGGCATATTGCCAACAGCGATCGCGAGGCGTTTTCTGCACAAGAGGACCCCGGCGTAATCTCGGTGCGCAATATCTACGAGTACTACAAATCGCGGGATTACAAGACCATTGTGATGGGCGCCAGCTTCCGCAATACCGGCGAGATCGAGGCTTTGGCGGGCTGCGATCGGCTGACTATCAGCCCCCAGCTGCTCCAGGCCCTGGAGGACAGTGAAGCGCCTCTCGCCGCCGGTCTGCCCCCGGTCTCCGCATCCCTGTCCCGTCCAGCACAGGACCTGGCGGAAGCCGAGTTCCGCTTCCAGCTAAATAGCGATGCTATGGCCACGGAAAAGCTCGCCGATGGCATCCGCAATTTTGTGAAGGATCAGGAGCGCTTAGAGCTATTGTTACAGGATCGGGTAAAGGGACAGCAGAACATCCATGCTGCAACAAATCCGCAAGCTGTTTGAACAAATCGGCAATAGCGCTGATGTAGAGGCACGGGATGAAAAAGACGTGCGGATGATCAGCGCAGCGCTTTTGGTCGAGGTTGCCACCGTCGATCAAAAACTCGATAAGTGTGAGCGGGATACGCTCACACAACTCCTGTGCCAGCACTACGCGCTGGATCTCCCCAGCGCGAGCAAGATCGTTGCCGAAGCCATTGCCCAGCGGGACCAAGCCACCTCCCTCTTCGAGTTTACCCAGACGGTAAACGAGCAATTCAGCGAGAGGGACAAGTACCTGCTGATTCTACAGATGTGGCAGGTGGCCTTTTCGGATAGCGTTATCGAGGCGTTTGAAGAGCACCTGATTCGCAGGGTGGCAGAGTTAATTTACCTGCCACACGGGCTCTTTACCAAAGCCCGCGCCGAGGCGAGGGATATGCAGTGCCGCTAGCGGTTGTCAGAACTGGGCACTGGGAGTGAATAGGCGCTAGTGATACTGCACTGAAGGCTCGGCGAGCGGGGAGCATTCGCGCTCCAGGGTATGCACCAGATCGCGAAAAGTCTCGGCGTTTTGCTCGTTCATACTCATCAGCACCCGGTGGGCTTCCAGCACTTTTTCCCGCGCGGCGCACTCATCGGGGCTATTACACACCAGCGGTGTTGTGGGTACACTCAGGTCGTGAATCGCATCGCTGATTTCAACCAGTGAATCAAAGCCCATCGCATCCAGCAGGTGGCGGATACCTTTGCCCGCCGAAAAGATCAGCGGCTTGTCACAGCCCCGCTCCAGGGCGCGCATAGCGATTTTCGCCATCAGACCCAGGGTCGTGCTATCGACACCTTCTGCGCCACCGAGATCAAATGCCACACCGGCAAAATCACCTCGCGCAAACATATTGTCGATAAAGCTATCAAATGAGGTACAGAGGTTGAGACGGACATCACCTACTAACTTGATGACATAAATGCCCCGATGGGCCCCAACCATAATTTGCCCGGACTGCATAAAAACCCCTGGCTCACCCGAGTACACCTTTTGATATCAGTGCAGGCGGATGGCAAAAGTTCACTGGTAGAGAACACAATCGCGTTTAGCGTTTTTGGCGCCTCGTGCAATTTTGTGCATAAAGTGGGCGGAGCTTACTCCTGACCATGCAGACTGACAAGTGCGATAAAGCATAAAATTCGACTTTTCAGTCGAGTTTTTTCGACTGCAATTTTAACCTTTACTCGCAGCCTAAAGTCAGAATCGTAATATCGTCCGGCAGAGCACCAAAAGTATCTATTTTTAGAGCCTGACAAAGCGGTTCGAGCGCCCCTCCGCTCTCTGAAATAGCCTGCAAAAGCTGGGCCTCTTTATCGAGAAGATCCCCTTGCAGTAATTCGAGTACACCATCGGAACAGGCAACCAGACGCCAGCTGGGGGGGAGTTCGGCGCGCATTACCTGCCAGTTGCCCCGCTCAAAAATGCCCAGGGGGCGCCCTTTACCCGGCAACCAGTCCGTTGCGCCAGCAGTCACCAGGGCCGGCATGGGGATCTGCCCGGCAACCGCATAGTGCAACTGCCTGGCACCGCTGTCCACAACGCCTACAAACATGCTGGCGTGCTTGCCCAGCTTGGTGGATAACAGCTCGTTATTCACCAGGCTGAGAATATCGAGCAGGTCATCGCTGAGGGAATCCAGCTGCGCGAACAGCGGGCGCTCCCGCAAGCGATGCATAATGCTGTGCTTTATCAGTGCCGTTACCAGGGCCGAAGACACGCCGTGGCCCGATACATCGACCAGATAAAAAGCGACAAAGCGCTCACCGAACAGGCCGTAATCGACAAAGTCGCCGCTCAAATACAGGGAGGGAACCAGCCGGTAGGCCGCTTTTACACCGCTGGGGTATTGGTAGGGCGTGCGCGGCAACAGATGTTGCTGCAGTAAACGGCCGGCTTCCTGGTCCCGGCGCAACAATTCCACATGATCTCGCAGCTCGCTGTTGCGACGCTCAAGCGCCTCTTTATATTCGCGATTCTGTTTGGCGAGATTTTCCTCACCGCTGATTCGGCAGATCATGCGGTCAATCGCTGCCGCTTCTTGCAGGGGTTTTACCAGGTAATCCTTGGCGCCGAGGCGCATCGCCTGAAGTACGTCATCGGCTGCGGCCTCCGGAGCAATAATCACCGCAGCCACCTCTGGCGCTATGCGCTTGATACGGCGCAGCACCTCCAGTCCGCTCATATCCGGCAGGTAGCGATCAATTAATACAATGTGGTATGCGCCGGGGGCGAACTGACTGATAGCGTCTTCGCCGTTGCTGGCGACACTTACCTGAAAGCCAAAACGCGAAAGCGCCCCTCGCAAAAAATTGCGGGAGCGCTCATCGTCAGTTAGCACCAGGCTACTGAGGCCGGCCATAGAAGGCTCTAAACTTTATCTGCCTTAAGTGACAACTCAGTAATCGGAAGCCTCTTCCACAGCTCCCTGATCAATGGCCTCTGCGGCCTCCTCCTCGGTATGCACGTCCATTTCGCCATCGACAATCAAATAGTCGCGGCGCTGTAAGTAAGCATCCCGCAAAAGTACATAGCGATCCCCGTGCAGCAGAGACTCCGCTTGCAGGAGGCTGGCACGGCTCTGAATAATATCCGTCCCCTTAAAAACATACTTGGTCGCGTCGTGATCCACATAGGTCAAGGGGTTGGTGTAGTAATCCACGACTTTGGCCGGGGTATCCCGCACCGTGGATGGCCCGAGTAACGGCAGCACCAGGTAGGGGCCGGACGGCACTCCCCAAACGGCCAGGGTCTGACCGAAGTCCTCGCCATCCCCCTGCTCCAGGCCTATATGCTGGGCGACATCCAGAACACCGGCAATGCCCACGGTGGAATTTACCAGGAAGCGGCCGGCGTCATTGCCCGCCTGGCCCCACTTACCTTGCAGTACATCGTTAAAGGTATTGCTGACTTCACGCAGGTTGTCGAAAAAATTACTGACACCGTGCTGAATGAAAATCGGGGTAATTTGGCGATAGCTGACAGCGGCGGGCTTCAATACGTAGCGATCGGCGCCATCGTTAAAGGAGAATATGGCGCGGTTAAAACCTTCCCAGGGGTCGCGAAGTGATAAATCCTCCCCCTCGGCACCACCAAATTCATCGGCGGGATCAAAGCCGTACTCATCTTCGAGAGACAGGCCCCCACTATCGCTATTGGCACTCTCCGCTGCGCTGCTATCTACCGCTGCCGGGGCTTGAGCTGCGCCCGCAAACGGATCTTGTTGCGCTAACGCTCCTACTGGCGTAACAGCGATCAGAGTTGCCATTAACCAGGGCGATAAAGTTTTGCTTCCAAGCACAACCCTGCTCCTCTTTTATCAAACTAGTGAGACCAAGGATTCTAACGCCCTCGTAATTCGTAAGCTACCCTCGGCAGCATAGCAGCTGGGATTTGCCAAAGATAAAGGAGTTTCAGGCAAGCACAGATCAGGCCTGAAAACCGGCAATAATCCCTTTATTTAGCAGCTTTTCTAATAAATCAGAACCAAAACCAAACAAAGAGTCACGACTAATATTAGGCAATTCCTGAGCCATTTGTTCCAAAATTTGTAAGCCGGTGTAATTGCCCACCGAAGCCAACTGCAGCAAGCGGGCAGTGACCGCATTGACCTCCATAAAATTCACCCTGTCTGCACGATCCCGGTAGACAAACAGAAACGTCGCTGTCTCCGGTGGCTCTTGGGGCTGAAAATCAGGCCCTAAGCGGTGCACCGGGTAGCGGTAGCTGAGGCTCCATACCAGCGGGGAGACAACGGGAACCTGCCGCAGAACATCACCCTCAGTGAGCAGTCCCTGCGGCTGCGGCACATCGCTGACATCGAGGGCCAGTTCCACCCATTCATAGTGCGCAAGCTCCAACAGAAACGGCGGGTCTTGGGGTTGCTCACCCCGCTCATTTTGCAAATAGGCGAGGAACTCTTCACTGATCTGCAAAAAATAGGGGCTGACGGATGTGTGCTCGCAGACAAAATCCCGCACCATTTGCTGCCAGTTTTCATCGCTGTAAAGGCTGCGCAACACCGGAAAGCCGCTGGCAATAAAGGATTCAATATTGTTGTAAATCAAATCCCGATAAATAGCGACACGCCGATCTTCAATTTCGGCAGGTGGCAAAACCCGCTCGGGCGCGCGCAAGTGGGCGGCAAAATCCCGCTGCACACGCTTAAAAGTTTCCGGCTTATCGGCGATTGAGGGCATAGTTTTCTTCCACCTGCTGGCTGGCCTGAATCGTCTTAATACGCCCGACTTCTTCGAGTAATGTGGCAATAGGGGGAATATTAAAATCCCGCTCCAGGAGCGTCGGCACTACACCGTGAATTTCATAGGCGCGCTCAAGTAGCTCCCACACCGGATCGATCACCGCAGCACCGTGCGTGTCCACTTTTAAATCCTCCGCCTCATCATAGTGCCCGGCAATATGCGCGTAGCGGATTCTCTCTGTGGGCAGTGCGGAGAGAAATTCGAGGGGGTCGTAGCGGTGATTAATGGAATTGACATAAATATTGTTTACATCCAGCAGCAAATCACAGTCCGCTTCTTGCAGCACCGCAGTCAAAAAGGCCAACTCACTCATTTCCTGGCCCGGTGCCGCGTAGTAGGACACATTTTCCATCGCGATGCGCTCCCCCAGTGCGTCCTGCACCATGCGAATTCGCTCGGACACATACATCACCGCTTCCTGGGTAAAGGGAATTGGCAACAAATCGTACAGGTGGCCGTGATCGGAGCAGTAACTCAAATGCTCACTGTAGCCGCGAATATTGTGCTGCTGGATAAATTTTTTAATAGCGCCCACCAGCTCCATATCGAGTGGTTCCGGTGCGCCGATAGACAGCGATAAACCGTGCAGCAGAAAGGGAAAACGCTCGGTATATTCCCTAAACCAGCGCCCATAGCGGCCGCCGACACCAATCCAGTTTTCCGGCGCGACTTCGAGGAAATCCACTGCACCGGTTTCGAGATTCTCCCCCATCATTGAACGGCGCAGCCCAAATCCTGCACCGTCTACGGAAAAGTTGCGCAACACTTTAGGTCTCACTTTTCTCAGTAGTCAATAAATAACCGGGAGGAACACGAATGCGCCCCTCCCTTTTGGGCTCTGGTAAAAATTACCCGCCGCACTTACCTTCGCCGCACTTACCTTCTTTTTTCTTGCCTTCGCCGCACTTACCTTCGCCGCATTTACCTTCTTTTTCCTTGCCCTCGCCGCACTTACCTTCGCCGCACTTACCCTCTTTCTCTTTATCATCACCATCGTGACTGGCCAATGCCACGTTGTAGCCGGAACTCAGGTCCTCTGCCGCAAAGGGGTTGGCATCACTGTTGGCGGCAGAGACATTCATCGCCGCCGATGCAATAAATGCCGCGCCAACCGCAGCGGCCACAGGGGAAAGGTGCTTGTTGCTCATGGGTAATCTCCTAATTAGGTATCCTTAGCAATAAAAAGTACAAGAGACTCTTTTCGACTTCGCAGAAGTATAATGCTGCGAAGCAAGAACCCCTCATCAAATAAAGCCCGCCACAAAATAACCGCTATCAAGCGGTCATTCTGGGCTCCAGGCCTACTTTCAGTACTTCTGTCGGCTTATCCTTTAAAATCTTACAGTCGATCAAATTTTTTTTGTGACCCCGCCTCCATAGCGAGCATCAGCCGAGCAAACCCTTCCCATCAATTTCTGTCCACGCCTTACTCAGACGCTTGGACGATACAGGCATCAGGGTTTTTAGGGTCTGCGCAAATAAGGAAACACGGAATTCCTCCAACATCCAGCGAAATTCGCGCAATTCAGCCTCTGCGGAGACTTCTCTGAACGAATATTTCTCCACTTGCGCCTGATAGGGCTCCGCTGCTTTCTGATACTCAACCTGCAACTTGCGGTCGCGGTTAGGGTCGAGAGCGGCCTTTTCCAAACGCAGTGCAACCGCCTTCAGGTAGCGGCCGTACTGGCGCAACCACGCCAGCGGGGTGTCAAACAGGCAACCGCGATAGAAGAGGCCCGCCAGCTGCTGCTGGATATCCCCCACCGCCATCGCGACTGCCAGGTTTTTCTGCTGCTTGATTTGTTTACGCAGGGGCACCAGCTGGGCCAGAGCCTTGACCAGCAGATCGCCAATCTCCTGGGCCACCCCCACCAGATCGCCGTCATTTTCCAGCGCGGAGAGAAACTCCGCTTCAGTGCGCGGCCACGCTTCGTCAGCCCAGAATACCTCGCGCACCGCCGCCATCAGGATATCGTCGGCCACCTCTTCACGGCGCCCCAGATCGGCGGCGGAAAGCCCCAACTCCTTGCCGCGCAGCAGCTCTTTGCGCAGGTACTTCACCTTCTCCGGCAGGTGCAGCAGGGCCAGGCGACAAATACCGGCTCGACTGAGCCTGCGGGCCTCGCTGGGGTTATCCAGTAGCTTCAGAGAGACACTGTCTTTCTCCTCAACCAGGGCCGGGTAAGCCCGCACCTTGAGGCCACCCTGGTTGAGGGTGTGGGTTTCCGGAAGATCACCGAAATCCCAGCGGGTGATCCCCTGCCGCTCAAAGCTGTCGCCGGCACTGGCCAGTCCCTGCTGCACCCGGTCGCGATAGCGCGCCTGCAACAGGGCCAGATCGCGGTCCTGGTCCAGCAGTTTGCCGGCCTCATCCATCACCTGGATATTGAAGCGGTAATAATCTTCCAGAGCCCGCTCGGCGGACTCCCACACGTCATCGGGTAACTGTTGTGCCGTCTGGCGCTTCAACTCCAGCGCCAGCGACTGCCACAGCGGTGTGTTGTCCGCGCGCAGTCGCGGCAAAGCCTTATCTACCGCAGCCGGCACCGGCACAAAGTACTTGCGCCACTGTTTCGGCAGGGCTTTTACCAGGGCAATGCATTTATCCCGCAGAATCCCCGGCACCAACCAGGAGAGGCGGGCTGCCGGCACCTGGTGCAATGCCGCCACCGGTACCTGAATGCTGACGCCATCATCCACACTACCCGGCTCGAAATGGTAACTGAGCGGATAGACGATACCGCCCGCAGCCAATTCATCGGGGAATTGGGCTTCACCCACGTGATCGGCACTCTGCTGCATCAATAGATCGCGGGGGATAAACAGCAGCTGGGTATCGCCGGCTTCCGCTTTCTTGCGCCAGTGCTCAAACCCTGCCAGATTGACGATATCCGCAGGGATACGCTCATCGAAGAAGCGGTATACCACTTCGTCATCCACCAGAATATCCCGGCGGCGGGATTTGGCTTCCAGCTCTTCCAGGGACTTTAAAAGGTCGAGGTAGTGCCTATAAAAGCGCCCCTTGCCGCGATAGCGCTGCTCCACCAGTGCCTGGCGAATAAACACTTCCCGCGAAGTTTGCGGGTCCAGTTTGCCGTAGGGGATTCGGCGTTTTTCCACCAGCACCAAGCCGTAAAGGGAGACCTTCTCAAAGGCCATCACCTGCCCGGAGCGGGTATCAAAATGGGGCTCAAAATAATTGCGTTTAACCAGGTGTTGCGCGGCGGCCAATATCCACTCGGGCTCCACCTTGGCGACCGTGTGGGCAAACAGGCGGCTGGTCTCCAGCAACTGGGCGGACACCACCCAGCGGGGAGGTTTTTTAAATTGCCCGGAACCGGGGAAAATATGGAAACGACGATTGCGGCAACCGTTAAACTCTTTGTTTTCATCGCGCGCGCCAATATTGCCCAGCAAACCGACCACTATGGCCTGGTGTATCGCCGGGTATTCCGCCGGCTCTTTGTTTTCCTTCACATCGAGATCGCGACAAGCCACGCGCAGCTGGTGGTGGATATCTCGCCACTCGCGCATACGCAGCCAGGACAGGAAGTTTTTCTGGCACCACTTGCGCAGCTGGTTTTGACTCAGCTCCTGGCGCTGGGCCTCAAAGGCATCCCACAACTGAACAAAGGATAGAAAGTCCGATTGCTCATGCTGCCACTGGCGATGCTTTTCATCGGCGGCCTGGCGTTTTTCCGCCGGGCGCTCGCGCGGGTCCTGCACCGCCAGGGCGGCGACAATAATTAACAGTTCGCGCGCGCTGCCATTCTCCGCCCCCGCCAGCAACATACGGCTCAGGCGCGGGTCCAGGGGCAGCCTCGACAGAGCCCGCCCCAATGGGGTGACTCTGCCCTGCTCATCCACCGCCTGTAACTCCTGCAACAGCTTATAGCCGTCGTTGATCAGGCGCGGGTCCGGTGGATCGACAAAAGGAAATTCACGAATATCGCCAATGCGCAGCTGCAACATTTGCAGAATGACTGCGGCCAGATTGGTGCGCAGGATTTCCGCATCGGTAAATTCCGCGCGCTGGGCAAAATCCCGCTCTTCATACAAGCGCACGCAGACACCGGCGCTGACACGACCACAGCGGCCGGCGCGCTGGTTGGCGCTGGCCTGGGAAACCGGCTCGATAGGCAGGCGCTGAATTTTGCTGCGGTAGCTGTAGCGGCTGACACGGGCGGTGCCCGGGTCGATCACATAGCGAATGCCCGGCACCGTAATAGAGGTCTCCGCCACATTAGTGGCGAGGACAATACGGCGGCCTTTATGGCCGTGAAAAACTTTGGCCTGCTCCGCCAGGCTCAGGCGCGCATACAAAGGCAGCACCTCCAATTGCGCTATCTGTGCATCGCGCAGGGCCTTGGCGCACTCGCGGATCTCCCGCTCGCCGCTCATAAATACCAGGATATCCCCACCGCGCCGACTGCTGGATTTCTCCTCGTGCAGCAACTCCTCCACGGCGGCGACAACCTGCTCGTTGAGATCTGCATCCGTATCCGCTGCAGGGCGGTAGTGTACTTCCACCGGGTAGGTACGACCGGAAACCTCGATAATCGGCGCATCGTCAAAGTGCCGGGAAAATTTTTCCAGGTCGATAGTCGCCGAGGTAATAATCAGTTTCAGATCCGGGCGCTTGGGCAGGAGGGTTTTCAAATAGCCCAGCAGGAAATCAATATTGAGGCTGCGCTCATGGGCCTCATCGATAATCAGCGTGTCGTATTTATTTAACAGCGGGTCGCGCTGAATTTCAGCCAGCAGAATACCGTCTGTCATCAGTTTGACATGGGTATGCTCGGTACTGTGGTCGGTAAAGCGCACCTGGTAACCGACCGATTCCCCCAGGGGTTGCTGCAACTCCTCGGCGATGCGGCTGGCCACCGTGCGCGCGGCAATTCTGCGCGGCTGGGTGTGGCCGATCTGACCGTAAATACCCCGCCCCAGGGACAGACAGATTTTCGGCAACTGGGTGGTTTTACCCGAACCGGTCTCACCGGCAATCACCACCACCTGGTTTTTCTCGATCTGTGCGGCAATTTCCTCCCGCCGCGCCACCACCGGCAGCGCCTCCGGCCACTGTACTTCGGGTAATTTGCGCCGGCGCTCTTGCGCCAGGGACTCAGACGCTTGGAGCTGCTGCTCCAGCTGAACCAGCATACGGTCTACCGGCTTGCCCTCTTTCTGGCGCCGGCGCACATTTTTGACCGTCCTACGCAATCCATAGCGATCGCGCCCCATGGCCGTGGAGATTCGGGCTTGCAGGGCACCCAGAACTTTTTCTGCTTCGGTGTGACTCATAATTCGTACAGCAATGGCAAACGCGGGATTATACCCCCTGAGCATCGCAGGGCTATCAAACCTTATTGTGGCGTTCATCTATACTGGAGCGAATAGCACTTCCCCTGAGCAGCGCAGCCTTTACTGCTGGCGCGACAATCTCAGGGATATACCTTGCGAGCGGTACTATGCAAGAGATCAAGCCCAAGCCCCCCACCAGTGCCGGACAACTGTTTGGCCACCCCAAGGGACTCTTCCTGCTGTTTGGCACCGAGATGTGGGAGCGCCTCAGCTACTACGGCATGCGCGGTATTTTTGTCTTCTATCTGACCTCCACCGCCACCGCCGCAGTCTTCGGCTGGGAGCAGCTCACCGATACCGAATTGCAGTCCAAGGCCCTCAGCTATCTGGGCTGGTACGCAATGCTGGTGTACCTGACACCGATTATCGGCGGCTGGATGGCGGACAACCGCTGGGGCCAGCGCCGCTGTATCATGTTTGGCGGCACCCTGATGATGCTGGGACAGTTCGCCCTGGGCTTTCCCCACAGCTGGCTGCCCAATGGCAGCCAGCTTTATATGCTATGGCTCGGCCTGGCCCTACTGATTATCGGCAACGGTTTCTTTAAACCGAATATCTCCACCATGGTCGGGGACCTCTATGAAGAGGGCGACCACCGCCGGGATACCGCCTTCACCATTTTTTATATGGGCATCAACCTGGGCTCCATCCTCGGCTACCTGGTGGTGGGCTGGATTGGGGAAAAGGTCGATTATCAGCTGGCCTTTATCGTCGCCGGTCTCGGTATGCTGGCCGGACTGCTGCTGCAAATGACCCAGGCCAAGCGCTATCTGGGGGAAATCGGTGTAGAGCCTTCCGCGCACCTGGAACAAAAAGACAAGAAAGACGAGGAAATCGATAAGCACCGCCCGCTCACCCTGGAAGAGCGGGACCGCATCAAGGTCATTCTGGTACTGGGGGTATTTATTGTCATTTTCTGGGCCGGCTTTGAGCAGGCCGCCGGCTCAATGAACTTATTTGCCAAATATCGAACCGACCTGAATGTACTGGGATGGGAGGTGCCCGCCAGTTGGCTACAGATGGTGAACCCCCTATTTATTATTATTCTCGCACCGATTATGGCCAGTATCTGGGTCGGTATGGGAGATCGGGAACCCAGCTCACCGGCGAAATTCAGTTTGGGGCTGATTTTTCTCGGCGTGGGTTTTTTATCCATGTGCGGTGCCGCCCTACAGATCGGCGATTCCGAGACGGTTAAAGCGAGTATTTGGTGGCTGGTATTCGCCTATATTTTCCATACCATTGGCGAACTCTGCCTGTCGCCGATCGGGCTCTCGGTAGTGACCAAGCTGTCCCCCCTGCGCTATTTATCCCTGATGATGGGATTGTGGTTTGCCTTTATTGGTATTGCGAATAAAGGCGCCGCTGAAATAGGAAAACTGGTGGGGGTCTCCGGCCCCCTCGCCACCTTCGGCGGGGTCGCCCTGGCGGCGATTATTGCAGGAATTATTCTGTACTTTATTCGCGAGAAACTGGTGGACTGGATGCACGGAGCGGAGGAGGTTCACGTAAAAGTGGGCGAAACCACCCAGGAGGAGCTGAGCATCACCGCCGATCACGACGGTGTCCCGCCCAAGCATTTTAGCGGCAATGACAAATAGAGGGGGCTATCCATAAAGGGCATATTTTGCGAACACGGGCCACGCTTTCTAGAGTTAACCAATAGCGGACCACTAAAGGGAAAACGCCTAGCGGTAAAAGACCTTTTTCAGTTAAAAGGCGAGAAAAATACGGCGGGTAACCCCGAGTGGTATAACACGCACCCCGCCGCCACTAAAACCGCAACCAGCTTGCGCCAGCTACTCGAGGCGGGGGCTACTTTTGTAGGCTTTACTCACCTTGATGAACTGGCCTACAGCATGCAGGGGAGTAATTTGCACTACGGTTGCGCCGACAACCCCAGACTGCCCGGTTATTTTTGCGGCGGTTCCTCCATGGGTTCAGCCGCCGCCGTGGCTGCGGGAATGGCCGATATTGCCCTGGGTACCGACACCGGCGGATCGGTGCGAGTCCCCGCGAGCTATTGTGGTTTATTCGGTATTCGAACCAGCCACTCACTTATCCCAACCGACGGTGTTATCGGTTTGGCCCCCTGCTTTGATACTGTCGGTTGGTTCAGCCAAACACCATCACTTCTGTTGGACGTCGGTAAAATCCTGATCCCAACGCAGTACTTATCCACAGACAGAGCGGCCCGCCTGGTTATTTGCCCCGAAATCCACCAGTTGGCAGATCCATCCATTCGAGTCGCAATCCAAGAGTTGATACCTACACTCGGCGATCAATTTTCTCTCTGCGAAACCATACACTTGCCCGATACTGAATTACTGGATGAA
The DNA here is from genome assembly GCF_052466995.1 of Microbulbifer regidiadema (SeqCode). NCBI lineage: Bacteria > Pseudomonadati > Pseudomonadota > Gammaproteobacteria > Cellvibrionales > Microbulbiferaceae > Microbulbifer > Microbulbifer regidiadema (SeqCode). Next base: position 2,544,579 of record NZ_CP174297.1, read on the forward strand.
TTGGCCGATATATTCCGGATTTTACAGGGCCGCGCCATTGCCAATACTCACGGGGCCTGGCTGCGAAAATACCAACCGGTATTGGCACAGGATATCGCCGCAAGGATTACTATAGCGCTCTCCATTGGCGATGATGAAGTGTTGTGGGCCGCTAACAGGCGGCGGCGCTGGTGCCAATGGATGGAGCGATTACTGCCGGATAATAACAGCGTTCTATTAATACCAACGACGCCTACGACCGCACCGAAGAAAGGCGGCGCTATCGAAGCTGACAAGCTACAAAAACATCGCCAGCGCCTATTGGGCTTAACCGCTATTGCAGGACTGTGGGGCGCGCCCCAGTGCCACCTGCCACTGCTCTCTATTCGAGAAGGTCACAGTGACAGGGATACTGAGGTGCAGAAACCCTCGGGCTTCTCTCTGGTCATGGCGCCGAACAGGGACCTTTCCCTGCTGACACTGATAAAACAATTAACCCAATATCGGCAAGACATCACAGGCAGTACCCGAGGTACAGCCTGAGCAAATCATCGCGCAAAGGGCCGCTTAACGCCCTTTGACCAAATAGGCGATAGCCCGATCCAATCCCTCCAGGGTCATCGGATACATATGTCCATCCACCAGGCGCTGGGTCATACCGATACTGGGGGTATACTGCCAGTACTCCTCCCCTACGGGGTTTAACCAGACCAGGTTACTGTAGGTATCGGTGACACGCTCCATCCAGGCCGCGCCGGGCTCTTCATTCATATGCTCGACACTGCCGAAGCGACTGGTAATTTCAAAGGGTGCCATAGATGCATCGCCGACAAAAATTACCTTGTAGTCCTTGCCGTAAGTGCGCAGTATTTCCAGCAGCGAAGTATTTTCACTGTAGCGCCGCTGATTGTCTTTCCACACATGTTCGTAGACAAAGTTGTGAAAATAGAAATATTCGAGGTGCTTGAACTCGGAGCGGCAAGCGGAGAACAACTCTTCACACACGCGCACATAGGGGTCCATAGAGCCCCCCACATCAAAGAAGATCAGCACCTTAATCGCGTTATGCCGCTCCGGCACCATTTGAATATCCAGTAATCCCGCATTGCGCGCGGTGGAGGAAATGGTGTTATCCAGATCCAGCTCTTCGGCGGCGCCGGTGCGGGCAAATTTACGCAGTTTGCGCAGAGCCACCTGAATATTGCGAGTACCCAGGCCGATGCTGTCATCCAGATTTTTAAACTGGCGCTTCTCCCACACTTTCGACGCCGAGCGATTGCGACCTTTGCCGCCCACCCGAATACCGCCGGGGTGATAACCGCTGTTGCCAAACGGGCTGGTGCCGCCGGTGCCAATCCAGCGATTGCCACCGCTGTGGCGCTTCTTCTGCTCCTCAAGGCGCTTCTTGAATTCCTCCAGCAGCTTTTCCAAGCCACCGAGGCTTTGCACCTGGGCCTTTTCCTCTTCGCTCAGTTGCTTCATAAACTCCGCCCGCAGCCAGTCCTCGGGGATCATTTGCTCAACAATATCGTCGAGGGTCTCCAAGTCCTTAAAATAGGCGGCAAAAGCGCGGTCGAATTTATCGAAGTGCTTCTCGTCCTTGACTAGGCAGACACGGGCGAGGAAGTAAAATTCCTCCAGATCGGCAAATACCAGGCGCTGCTGCAGTGCCTCGATCAGGGCCAGCAGCTCGGTGATAGTTACCGGTAATTTGTAGCGGCGTAAATTCAGGAAAAAGCCAATCAGCATAATAATTCGCAGTCAGCACAGGGAAAAATAACACCCGCATCGAGCGGGCCGGGGTTACCGGGGCCCTCAAGCCCCGGTGATATAAGCAAATACCGTTTAGCGATTGTCGCGACGGGCCATAAACGCCAGGCGCTCCAGCATATGGACATCCTGTTCGTTTTTCAGCAGGGCGCCGTAGAGTGGCGGGATGGCGCTGCTGCTGTCACGGTTTTTCAGCACTTCTTCGGGAATATCATCAGCCATCAACAACTTGAGCCAATCGATCAGCTCGGAGGTGGAGGGCTTTTTCTTCAGGCCCGGAACCTCGCGCAGCTGGAAGAAGATATCCATTGCCTCAGCCACCAGCTGCCCTTTGATCTCCGGGTAATGCACATCGACAATTTTGCGCATGGTGTCGCGGTCGGGGAAGCTGATGTAATGGAAAAAGCAGCGACGCAAAAAGGCATCCGGCAACTCTTTTTCATTATTGGAGGTGATAATAACGATGGGGCGCTGCTTGGCCTTGATGGTTTCGCCGGTCTCATACACAAAGAACTCCATACGATCCAGCTCAACCAGCAGGTCGTTGGGAAATTCGATATCCGCCTTATCGATTTCATCGATCAGCAGCACCACGCGCTCTTCTGCGGCAAAAGCCTCCCACAACTTGCCGCGCTTAATGTAGTTACCGATATCGTGGACCTTATCCACCCCCAGCTGGGAGTCCCGCAGGCGAGATACCGCATCGTACTCATACAGGCCCTGCTGGGCTTTGGTGGTGGATTTAATATGCCACTGGATCAACTTTAAGCCGAGGCTCTCCGCTACCTGCTCGGCGAGCAGTGTTTTGCCGGTGCCAGGCTCACCCTTGATCAATAGTGGGCGCTGCAAGGTAGCGGCCGCATTCACCGCCATCTGCAAGTCTTCGGTCGCTACATAGCTTTCGGTACCGGTAAACTTCATAACTGCTCCAATCCTGCCGTCGAGGCTATCTATCTCTTTTAGCGAATGATAATTGATCAACCGGCGGGGAGCGAGGCGGGAACGCTCAAATTAGATGACCAGCCTGAGCTAGGCTGTCTGAGTGCTGCGGCGGTGTACAACCTGGCGCCCTTTGCCGGTGATATACCAGCGAATACCCAGGTGGCTGTGAATTTTACCGACCATTTCCAGTACCAGTAAGCCGTTTAAAGCGCGGGCGATGGAGTTGGTTTCCATACCGCTGTCCTGCACCATGCCGACCAGAGAGCGAAATACGCACTCGCCGGTATTTAACAGGTGCAGCACCTGCAAGGCATTGTCATCCAGTTTGCGGATCTGGTTAAAATCGATCATCGGCCCCTGCTCTGGATCGCCTTCGATTTCATGCTCCAGCAGGGGCATCATTTCCAACTGCATAGTGCGCAGTTCCTGCTCCATATTTTCGACACGGGCGCGGGCAATACTGGCATCGCGCAACTGGCGCCTCGCGGCATTAAATACGAACATACGAGAGGCAATAGCGGCGAGCAGGCAGTAGCCGGTAAAAATCAACAGCCTCGATGGATCACCCTGGATCTCTATCAGCAGGTCACTCTGGGTGAATTTAAGGAAAATCGGCACCATCAGCGCGCCACACAAGCCCATAATCAGGCAGCGGGCCAACCCTGCCGGGTCCTCTTCGGTAAACAACATTTGATAGTAATTGACCAACCCACCCAAAATGCCCGAAACCAGCATTACTGCGGTCAATATAAGCAGGTGATCGAGCATCAGTATTCCTCAGCCATTTCGGCTCTCACTACCAATCTGTGCAGGTGGGTGTTGAACTGAATATTTCACTCTTTCCAGCAAGGTCCTATAGGTGCGAGGTTGTGTCTATTTATCGGCAGCCGTCGCTTTTTTTGCTGGACACCTAACAGGAAAGTGACACGGCTTTTACATTGTTTTACATCGCGCCACAGCGGGAACTAGTTTAATAGATATAGCAGCTGTCATTGGTTGAGGTTGGCTGTGTTAAGGAGTTTGGCGCCTTTGATACCAGCTGGCCTGGATATAAGCGTCGAAGAGCCAGTGATGGCCTTGTCAGAGGCTTAAGGCGCAGTCAATAGAATCCCAACCAGGCTGAACTCCAACGCCTTATACGACAAATAAACGGGCCAGATACTATCATCCAGCAACCGGAGAGCCTAGCCTGCCCGCTGCGCTTCAAGGTCTCAATTGGGGGGAAGTCCTGCTTAGCAGGCCAATACAAGAAAGTAAAGCTAGGCAGGCTATGTTATGCGCCGCTGTGGCACCGATGGCTACTAACAAACTATACGATCGGCGGCGACAGACAGCACTGCAGCAGCAGTGGCTGAATCCTTAGCTCGTTGCCAGATAGGTCGATCACAGAATAGCGTCAGCAATTGCTTGGTTTGAGTGGACCGGGCTTATTTAAACAGGGCAAAAAATCCAGGAATCAGGTTAATACCTTGGCCTGTTATCAATTCTTATCCTCAAGGCTGTTACCCAGCAGCTACCAATCGACATAGCTAGAAATAAGGAAGATCAGGCTGTATAACGGCAAGACCTCTCAGTGCAGCCTATTGAGATTTACCGCGATAACTATCGTGCCAGGCGTCTAGCCGACCAAACTGCTGGCCGTTGCGCACTGTGATTGATTAGAAGCAGTTTGGTTGAGGTAGGGAAACGCGAGTTTCCTGGCACATTTGCGTAGTAGCACTTAAGGGAATAGGAGACTAAAGGTGCATGAAATATCCTGCCTACGATGGATTTATTAGTCGAGATTGGCTGCAAAGTAGTTGCATTGAAGCCAACGACGAGTTTGAGTGCCCGGCCTGTAAGGAGGCGTTGCGGCTTATCGAGGATGAGGGCACATATAATGGGGCTATAGACTCTTATCTTGAGGTTTTATAGCCTAGCGGCCAATACATGAGACACCCTGGATTAACGACGGCAGAAAGTCCGTGCAAAAGCAATCCATTTAGTTTCACTTATATCCAGGGTTTCCCATAGCCTTACTGTTACAGCTATGGCACTGCTGTGCTGAGTAGCCACTTGTCCATCCAGATAAAAATTAGGACTAGTGGGAATTTTTAAATCGGAATCAATAGTTTCACCCACGTTATTCCTATTTATAGGATTCCGTCTTCCTCTGGAAATTACCCTTACGCTGCCCAGTATTTATTGCCATTGCCCACAGTATTACTGATTGCTTTTGGTAAATTGCGCGCGTAACCACCATTTTTGGATAGCGCGTCTTTCCCCAAAACATAACCAGCCAGACTAAAACCAATAATTGCCAATGTGGTTCGTGCAGCTTCCCAATGCCCTAGAGCCTGCTGAAAATCGTCCCAACCAGCAGCGGTAGCACCACCACCAACGCCATATTTACCGAGCAACAGAATCGCCTCTGTTCGCACATTCTGTAACGCATCGGGATTTCTTAAATCGAACATATTAGTCCTAACTCCAACCAAGTGTATCCCAGCAGCTTCACAGTATTTTTTCAGATCTTCCTCCCGAGTATTTCCTCCCCGAGGATTAGAAAAAAATACACTCTGATGCGAAAGCTCATTTCCCTCAGCCACCAAGGCACTGATAGCGGGCCGCTTAGCCAGGCTTTGTAGAGCCTGCACGAAAGTACCTGCACCCTCGCCATGCACTAACCAGTGAATACGGGCATTGTTGGCTTGGGCCTGCTGGATCAGTGCAGTGAGAGCCCTAGTGTTATGCTTTGCTTGATATTGTCCGTTTTGCCAAAAAAGGGAATAATGTTTTTTGTTGCCAGATAAATCATGGGAATTAAGCGCCCCATTATAGGCATTGGCAATATGTGTAATTAACAGTCTACCTGCCTCCTCTTTGCTGTCAAATTTACCACTGACAGCTGCGTAGTGCGCATTGTTCCAGTTATGGCTATGGTCCATGCTAGTTTGTTGATGTCGGTCAGTTTTCCATTCTCGTCTATCTTTCTTTACCTTATACAAACCTGTTGCTTGATCTGTTTCAGGGGCTGAGATAGTGCTATCGATATTCAAGCCGTAAATCAGCACATCACCATCACCATCTATCTGGTAGTTAATCTGCGCGCCATCCAAGTTCAGGGCGCGAACACTATTGTCACGACCACCGGGGGTAACGGCCAAGCTGTAAACAGCCCGCACCAGACTGGTTTTGTAGTAGTTGCCAATGTGTTCGCGCTTAAGTAGATCCCAGATAGGGTAGTGCTGCTTAAACACATAGACACTGCGATTGATATTGAGGTTTTCGCCCTGCTCCACAATGGCTTTCCAGGCGGTACTACCTGCTCTCATAGCTGCTCCTTGCTAATATCAATATTGAATGGTGTTTGTTAAATATTGAGTGCCCTTTAAACTTTTACTCCTGCCAAGCCGGTGCCGGACTGCCGGGCTTGGTGATAATAATGTCGCCACCAAACTTCCCTCCCCGGCACCACTCGGGATAAGTCCAGGCTTCAATTCCGCGCTTATAACTAGCTCTAGCCTCTGGCCACTGCTGTCGCGCCTTTAATAGTTGTGACTGAGCATCAATACCGAGCTGCAATGAGGCGCTATCGCAGACCGTATCACGGATGCTATTCATAGCGGCTAGGCAAGGCTTTACCGGCGCATAGCCCAGATAACGGAAGTGAAGATCAATGTAATGACGCTGATCCAGTGGAATAAAAAATTCGCTAGAAAAGTAGGTGTCGTAGTATGGGTTTACTTTCAAGCGTTGGGGGGAATGATCGTCATGCTTTTCAAAAAATATCGCAGTTGCCCCATCCAGCTCGCGCAGTTGCCAATTAACCGGAGCTTTTTGTACATAATCGTCGGGATGACAGGGCCCCCAGTAATACAGACAGCGCATAATGACCTGTTCAAAGTGCTGCGGATTAAAGCAGCTCATATTACTGGGCAGTTTGTCGTGGCGGTTCAATGTCAGCACAAAATCAATAGTGCCAATTGGGCGCTCGCGCCAGATGGGGCCAAACAGCTCCCAGCTGCGCTTCATTAGCGTCTGACCGGCCACTCCCTCGCGCCTCCACTCTTCATAGCTACTATCATCAACGTAATTGCTGTTATCAAAAATGTTGACGCTTTGTGGCGGCTCCTGGCTGGAATCGCCAAAACTGTCATGACAGAAGTTAGGCGGCAAACTAAAAGTCAGGCAGCTACCGGAGAGATCGATAGCAATAGTCTCACGCTCGTGACGACGAGGGATAAAGGGCCGCTGACGCGAGGCAAATAAGCGAGATAACATGGGGAAATCCATCCTTACTCAATCGAAATCCTTGTCGATCATGCAGAAGAGTATCACGTAGCCATTGTGATTGATATTGAGGTTTTCACCCTCCCCTAAAATAGCCCTATCGGCAATACTACCTGCACCTATAGCGACTCCTCGCTAGCATCAATATTAAAGTTAGACTTGAGTACCCTTTAAAAGCTTACTCCTGCCAAGCCGGTGGCGGACTACCGGGCTTAGTGATAATAATATCGCCACCGAACTCTCCCCCCCGCTGCCACTCGGGATAGGTCCAGACTTCAACTCCACGCTTATAACTAGCTCTAGCCTCTGGCCACTGCTGCCGTGCCTTTAATAGTTGTGACTGAGCATCAACACCAAACTGCAATGAGACGCTATCGCATACCGTATCGCGAATGCTATTCATTGCGGCTAGACAAGGCTTTACCGGCGCATAGCCCAGATAACGAAAGTTGAGTCTTATATAATGATGCTGACCGAGGGGAATAAACAAGCGGCTGGAAAAGTAGGTACCGTAGTATGGGTTTTCTTCCAGACGTTGGGGAGGGTGATCATCATGCTTTTCAAAAAAGATAGCTGTTGCCCCATCCAGCTCACGCAGCTGCCAATTAAGGGGAGCTTTCTGCACATAGTCGTCGGGATGGCAGGGCCCCCAGTAATATAGGTAACGCATAATGACCTGCTCAAAGTGCTGCGGATTAAAACAACTCATATTTTTAGGCAAGGCGTCATGTCGGTTCAGAGTCAACACAAAATCAATAGTACCAATAGGGCGAACGTGCCAAATAGGGCCAAACAACTCCCAGCTGCGTTTCATTAGTGTCTGGCTGGCTACGCCCTCGCGTCTCCACTCTTCATAGCCACTGTCATCAACGTAATTACGATTAGCAAAAATATTGACCCGCTGCGGCGGCTCCTGACTGGAATCGCCAAAGCTGTCATAGCAAAAGTTGGGCGGCAAACTAAAAGTCAGGCAGCTACCGGAGAGATCGATAGCAATAGTCTCACGCTCGTGACGACGAGGGATAAAGGGCCGCTGATGCGAGGCAAATAAGCGAGATAACATGGGGAAATCCATCCTTGCGCAACCGAAATCCTTATCGATCGCGCAAAAGAATATATCGAGGACTATGGATTATCAATTTCAGCGGATTATCAGTAGCCACCACCTATACTGCCATTGATCCATTTAATGATGGGGGATAGCGGCCAATAATGATAACTATCGGTAAGGCTCCTGAGGCATACCCATAACGGCTCCGGGCCTACTGAGTAGTCCAGAGGCAGGAAGGGCATATGCTTCGCTCAGCACTCATCAAGTGCTGGAATTAAGGCCCCAAAATTGACTGCAAAGACCAGACTCCACCAGTGATCAAAAGAACGATATACGAATTTGTAAAAGGCAAACAGCGCCAGATTGCCTATTGCGGCTTGAATATTTATTTGGGCAACAGCATCCATGGATAGCCCTTTGAGTTAAATTTGGGCGGCGGCTCACAAAATATTAATCTCTGAACTTTGAGCGCGCAGTGAGATTAAGAGAGATCGGATATGACAGTGAAGCACCCCCACTCCTATCCATAGCACAAGGTAAAATAAGTGGAGTGAAGCCACGGGCATTGATAAAACCAGAGGCCTCAATAGAGAAGGGTTAAGAGTCCGAGAGCTAGGCGGCCTTGGAAAAGTTACTCATCAAATGAGAATACCAATAAAATTCGGCTACCCTACTCTCTGGCACGCCAGCCATACCTTGAGTTACTGCTCATCGAAATAGGGATCTTCGTTAAAGCGGCGCTGTCTTTTCCGGCGGAACTTTAACAATAAGCTGATAAACCCCCAAACCAGCATAATTGCCAGGGCTCCACCTGAAGCAAAAATCAGATGGGTGATTACTTCTGGCGCTGCGCCCTCGTCTTCAAACAGGGTTTGATAAACAAACAGCGGCAATACCGGCACCGCTACCGACTCCGCCACAGAGGTCTTTGCCGGTATCAACAGCACTGCCGCAACCACTAACAGCAATGTCTGACGCACCCAGCTCCAGCGCCAATTGCGCATAAACCACCAGCCCGCCAACAACATAACCAGTGTTGAAACGGCGTATACCATCCAGGCAAATTGGAAATCTTCTGACATTCTCTCACTCTACTTTCTGGCACTCCGATATCAAAATCGGATATACACCTGGGCCTTTTACCGCGTCACTCCCTCGGCACTGGCGTACCCATACCCTTTCGGGAATAAACACGACCAGCTACCCATCAATACAAAGAGTGATCCTATTGATTATGCGCAATATTCAAAAGCGTTCACAGACCGCAGTTCCCATTTCCGATCAGCCGGGGTCAACCCACGAAATAATATGCTCTTCCATATCATCCGGGTGGACCGAGTCTTCGCTAACCACGCGTCCACGCACCGATATCCCCGCCCGGTGTACTGACTCCGGATCTCCCGATACCAGTGGGTGCCAATCCGCAAGGGGGCGTCCCTCCGCGAGACTGCGATATGCGCAGGTGAGCGGCAACCAATCGAACTCGGGAATATCCTCTATACGCAACTGAATACATCCGGGGACATGGGCTTTGCGCTGGCTGTACTGACTGCACTGGCAGGAGTGGGTATCCAACAGCCGGCAGGCGACATTAGTGAGGTAGACCTCGCCCGTATCGTCATCTTCCAGGCTGTGCAGGCAGCAGCGACCGCAACCGTCGCACAGCTGCTCCCACTCGGACCGGTTCATTTGTTCCAGCGTTTTTCGCCGCCAAAAAGGCCTGTGTGCCATTTAGCTCAACTCAGCGCTGTAATTTGCTATTTTTTAGTGCGATTTCACTCATTTCTGAGTCGGCTACCGGCGGCATCTGCAAATAATAGCCACGGGTGCGCACCTCTTTGAGCAATTTGTCCGCCTCTGCCCGGGCCAACTTTTTATCCGGGGTCATCAACATCGTAGTGACATGCTGTGGCTTGCCGAACAGCGCCAGTAGATTATCCGGGACCCGCGCTGTACCCTCGCGCTTATCCACATACAGATACATTTCGTCTTTATTCGGACTGCGATAAATATCGCATAAAACTTTCACTTCATTTCCTCTTTACGCAATTGTTTCAAGGCCTCGAGCAAGGGGCGACCAACCACATCGGACCGCCACCCTCTGAGCCGGCCCTGCAATTCTGGTTGGCGGGCCTGGACCAAGGCTTCCAGCTCTTTCTTGCGGATTAAAATTTCGGCGGGCAAGCCGGCCCGCTCGGCGATAGACACCATTTCAAGCCGCAGTTGCTTAAGGATCTCCCCCTGCTGCCGGTTGAGCGGCTGCTGCATTCGCGCGGGCGGGTCCTCTCTGTCGCAGGCCTGGGCAACAATTTTCAGCAGTGCCTCACCGTGCTCGCGCAGGGCCCGGCCCTCCATACCCAGCTGGCTCAGTGCACCTTTATGCCGGGGCAACTGTTGAGCCATGCCCATACAGATATTTTCTTTCAACAAGTGGTTGCGCGGCATATTCAGTACCCTGGCCTGCTTCTCGCGCCAGGCGCACACATCCTGCAACACCGCCAGCTGTTTACTGCGCAGGCGCCAGGCGCCTTTCACTTTTTGATAGTAAACCTCGGGCGGATTCGGGTTGCGCGCCGAGACAACCAGTGATTCGCAGTCTTCCTGCAACCACGCCAGGCGCCCCTTCCCGTTGAGGTCTTGCACCAATACGTCGTAGAGCACCGGCAACCAGGCCACATCTAGAGCGGCATAGGTTTTCTGCGCATCACTGAGGGGCCTCTGTAGCCAGTCCGAGCGGGTTTCACCCTTGGGCAATTCAATATGCAGCAGCTGGTTTACGGTCGCCGCATAGCCCAAACCCGCGCCCATACCGCAGAGCGCTGCGGCAATTTGAGTATCGAAAATGGGCTCGGGAATCACCCCCAGCAAGCGCTCCAGGGTTTCCAGGTCCTCGCTACAGCTGTGCATAATTTTGGTAACAGCGGTATCGAGCAAAAGGTCGCGCAGCGGCTGTAAATCCTCGATCGCCAAATTGTCGATCAGGTAGCAGTGCCTTCCATCACCGATTTGAACCAGGGCCGGTTGCGGATAAAAAGTACGGCTACGCATAAACTCGGTGTCCAGGGCCACCGCACTTTGCTTGCGCCACTGTGCACACAATTCTGCCAGCTGCTCACAGCTGTCGACCCAGCGTGGAGTGGTATCTATTTCTGTCATCGATATCACTCAACTGCCGGAGAAAAATGCGGTTCGACTATTAAAGGCGTGGGCGAGAGTACCGCCATCGATATATTCCAGCTCTCCGCCGATAGGCACACCGTGGGCGATCCGGCTCACTGCCACGCCCTGGGCGCGGGCTCGCTCGGCAATGTACTGCGCCGTGGCCTCGCCCTCTACCGTAGGATTGGTGGCGACAATAAGCTCTCGCAGCGGCTCGCTGGCGAGCCTCCGCTCCAGCAGATCGATTCCCAGGTCCCCCGGGCCAATGCCATCGATAGGCGAGAGGTGTCCATGCAGGACAAAGTAGCGACCGTGGTAATTGCCGGCCTGCTCGATAGCCAGGACATCCGCCGGTGTCTCCACCACGCAGAGCGAGTCCTGCTCGCGCCGGCTATTGCTGCACAGCGCACACACGGCCTCTTCGGTCAGGGTGCGGCACTGGCCACAGCGGCCCACCTGCTCCACCGCCCGCGCCAAGCTCTGGGCCAGCAGGGCGGCCGCCTCGCGGTCTTTCTCTAACAGGTACATTGCCATGCGCTGCGCGGACTTGGGGCCCACACTGGGCAGGCAGCGAAGCGCGCGGATCAGCTCTTCAATCAGGGGACTAAACATACAAACTCAAAACCAGTGGATGGCCACTTCTTAAAAGGGGAACTTAAAACCTTCAGGTAAATTGATACCTGAGGTCAGGTCTCCCATCCCCTGCTTTTGCAGTTCCTGTGTTTTCTCCTCGACCCGGCGCACGGCGTCATTGACTGCGGCGGCCAGCAGATCTTCCAGCATTTCCTTCTCTTCGCTCATCAGGGAGGGGTCAATTTCCACAGAGGTGACATCGTGGCGACCGTTCATGGTCACCTTGACCATGCCCGCACCGGACTCACCGCAGATGCGCAGCTCTGTCAGATCTTGCTGCATCTTCTGCATTTTTTCCTGCATATCAGCCTGCATCTTCTGGGCCTGCTGCATTAAATCGCCCAAACCTTTCATAGGTAACCTCTTATCTTGTGCCTGTGGTCCCGGGAGTGGCCCGGGCCCTATTTGTCATTAATCTTCAACTACTAGTGATTCTACGGAGCCCGGCACCAATTCCGCACTCAATTCTGCCTGTAATTCTTGAACCAATGGGTCGCTGGTCAACGCATCCTCAGCCGCTTGCAGTCGCGCCTGGCGGGTAGCGGCGACCAAGCGGGCGGGGGTACTGCCGTGCACCTGCCCTATTTGTATCTGCGCTACCACCGGCTGCTGGAAAAAATCAGCCAGGGAGTCGCCCAGGCGCCGCTGGTGAACTTCGTCATAGAGGCTGCTGTAGGATTCGTCCAAAGTGAACGAGAGGATATTGTCCTGCCTTCCCACCATCTCCAAGTGCTGGGCAATGGAGTGCAAAATACCGGTGATACCCAGCTGCCCATACATCACCGGCCAGCTGCCGGGGGTTAAAGCTTCCAGGCGCGCTTTCGGTACTTCTCGACGGTGGTTTTCTACCGGCGCCTCTCGCGAGGCCGTCGCCCCATTTTGTTGCACTGGGTGCTGTGGTGGCGGTGCCGACTCCACTTGTGCGACTCGCTGGCGCAGTTCGGCCAGAACGTCCTTGCGCTCGGAGGGCGCTTCTACCACTTTTTGTGCGGGGGGCGAACTTATCACTGGCTCTGGCTGGGCCTCCAGCGCCGGCTCGCGCGGCTCAGCCCGATCCTGTGGTGATCCCAGGCCCCGCTCTACTTGTGGGGGCACCACATCAACCGCTGTAACAACCGGCGGCTGCGCCGCTTCAGGCTTTTTTACCGGGCGGGCCTCCGGCACTGCGGGTGCTACCGGAGCCTGCGGCGGCACTGCTGCGCGAACCGCTTCTGCTGGAGCAGATTCGGGCGTCGCTGGCAGTGGCGAGCGGGGAATATCGGCAACCCCCTGGGGACGGAAAGCCAACATGCGCAGCAGAGCCATTTCAAAGCCACTGCGCTGGTCCGGGGCCAGGGGTAAATCGCGGCGGGCCAACAGAGCCATCTGGTAATACAGCTGCACGTTTTCCGGAGCGATACGCCCGGCTAAACCTCTCAAACGCTCGCCGTCACCGAGGGAGTTATCGATAGACTGCGGCAATACCTGGGCCACTGCGATACGGTGCAGGCTATCGGCGAGCTCCGCCAGCGCTGCACTGTAATCTGGAGCCTGCTGGGACAATTCGGCCACTGTGGCAAATAGAGCCTGGGCATCCTCTTCAGATAGAGCTTGCAGCAACTTCCACACCAGCCCGGTGTCGATACTGCCCAGCATGCCGCGCACTTCCGCTTCAGTAATTTGCCCCCCGCCAAAGGCGATGGCCTGGTCGGTAAGGCTCATCCCGTCGCGCATACTGCCGTCTGCGGCGCGGCCGAGATGCCACAGGGCCCCCTCTTCGAATGGGACCTGCTCCTGCTCCAATACAAATTTCAAGTGCCCCACAACCCGCTCGGGGCTCATATTCTTCAGTTTGAACTGAAGACAGCGGGACAACACCGTTACCGGCAGTTTCTGCGGATCAGTGGTTGCCAGGAGGAACTTTACATGGGGGGGCGGCTCTTCAAGGGTTTTTAGCAGCGCGTTAAACGAGCTGTTCGACAGCATATGAACTTCGTCGATCAGGTAGACCTTAAAGCGGCCCCGGGTCGGCGCGTACTGCACATTTTCAAGTAGCTCTCGCGTGTCTTCGACCTTGGTGCGCGAGGCGGCATCCACTTCGATCAAGTCGACAAAACGGCCATCGGCAATCTCATTGCAGGTATGGCACTGGCCGCAGGGCTCAGAACTGACCCCCTCCTCACAGTTCAAGCACTTGGCCAGGATTCGCGCGATCGTGGTCTTACCCACGCCACGGGTACCGGCAAAGAGGTAGGCGTGATGCAGGCGGCCATTATCCAGCGCGTTGATCAACGCCTGGAGAACATGCTCCTGTCCCACCATCTCGCGAAACAGCTTCGGTCGCCACTTCCGTGCCAGTACTTGATAACTCATTCAATCTCCGGTGCTCGACACACCTCTACAAAGTCTTATCGGCTGCGCCTGTGGCGCGGTCGCCATTATACCGGCATCGACCGCGAGGCATAGGGAATAGAAGCTCGTGACCAGTCAAGTTCTATCGTCCCTCTCGTAGCCAAACCGGTGCTTGTGATATAACTGTGCGCCAGCTCGCACTAAGAACAATCAGTCCATAACTACGGCGAGCAGGGTATGGGGATCACGATCAGTAATGAATAAGGCCAGGAAGACGCTTCTCGAACGGCTGTTTACCGAGCACGGACAGGCCTTGGTACGCTTTGTCTCCCGCATTGTCAAAAGCCCTGACGATGCCGAGGATATTGCCCAACACGCCTATTTGCGCCTGCAAAAGCTCAGCGATGAAAAGGAACTAGAGAACCCCCGGGCCTACCTCTACCAGATTGCCAATAACCTGGCCGTGGACCAACTGCGCCGGGGCAAGCTCCATGTGGAGTACGTAAGCCAGCAGGTTCCCATGGAGGGCGAACCCTACACCGATGATCACGCAGACCACCAGTCACCAGAAAGGCTGCTAGCGGCCCGCCAGCAGCTACAGTCCATCTATGACACCATGGACAAACTGCCGATCAAGTGCCGCCAAGCCTTTCTGTTACACAGGACCCGGGGTCTCTCCTATAGTGAAATTGCCCGGGAGATGAATATTTCAGTAAGCAGTGTGGAAAAATATATTTTGCAGGCTTTGAAAGCCTGCCGTAAGAAGGTCAATCCAGACCCCTGATCCACAAACTTAAAAAACGAGCCGCTCATTGAAGCCACAATCTCTGGAGTAGTAACAACTCGGGTTGCAGATGCTATCCGCTGGGCCCGCTACGGCTGGGAACGCCATAAAAAGGGCAAGTTTAAACTCAGAGACTTTAGTGAAGTCTCGACAGCCGAGATCGCAGATATCACCCGCAGAGTCGAACCAGAGGTCCATCGGGAATCCTCGGACGCCGGTTGTGAGGCCGCACCGCAATAACCCAAAAGCTCCCAGGCAGAACGGAGCAGTGCGCAGTTAAGGGGGATTTAGGGTGGTGGAGCCTAAGCCAAGGGTAATACTGCCCCCACCAATAAATCGTACCGATCCATAAACGGATACCTGCAGACTCGGCTTTTCGCAACAATATTCCCACCAAAAAGAAAAAGCAGGTATAAATTTCTGCTAACTAGACCACTGTAGCCCACAGCAGGCTGGTATAACCTGAAACAGGATAGGGAATGAACAATAAGAATAAAGAGGAAGTCCAGTTTTCATACCCACCTCTCAGGAAAATTAATTGAGGGGGCCAGCTATTCAGCCGTCTCAGCTTTCAAGAGTCGCGTTGAGTAAACCTAAATACTCTACAAGTGACAGAACTTTTTACTGTAATACAGCAAAAACGCGTTGGAATTATTTTTTTACTTAGCCGCGTATGCAGTAAAGGTCGCACAAATCGAGAAGTTTTGAGTAATATGCCACTTTTAGTGTCACAGTACTAAGTAAGATTTTTATAACCCTAGGTGCTAGAGCAACCATGAAGACCAACCCCAAGCAAGCAGTAAGCGAAGATAGCCTGGATCAGGCTTGCGCCTGGGTTGCTCGTTTACGCTCCGACTCAATCAGCTCTAGTGACCGCCGCCAGTTCAGCCAGTGGATTGCCCAAGAGGAAAACCAGCAAGCCTTTGCTGAGATAACTGAACTCTGGGGTGACCTGGGCGCTCTATCCCACCTACCGGTTGACACCTTATTCCCAGAGAGCATCCCGGCCCAACAAAACCGCCCCACAGAGGAGAAGAGCCCAAAGCAATGGGCCCTGCCACAGTGGCTTATGGGTGGAGGGCTGGCAGCCTGCGGAGCAATAGTTGCCCTCTGGGTTGGTTATCAGGGCACTGGCGATAAGTTTAATCCTCAGCTGTACGCCACCGAGCGCGGGCAGGTACAAACTATAAACCTACCCGACGGCTCAGAAGTAAAACTGAACTCAAATAGCGAGCTGCGGGTAATCTACAACCGCAATGAGCGCCGCACAGAGTTAGTGCGAGGAGAAGCTTTCTTCGAAGTGGCAAGACAGACCTCTCGCCCCTTTACTGTTGCGGCAGGCAGCGCCAACATCCGCGTTCTGGGTACCGAGTTTAACGTTGAGCTCAACCCCAAGAGCACAAAGGTGTCCGTGACCGAGGGTACAGTTTCGGTTAGTGAGGCCGATAGCGCTCCCGGTCTACAGCCAGAGTCAGTGCAACTGGTTAAGAATGAAAAAGTCAGCGTATCCGACCGGGGTCTGAGCCCAATCGGCCAAACCTCAGTAGAGGAAGCTACCGATTGGACCCGAGGGCTTCTAGTCTTTGAGAAGACCCCGCTTAAGGATGCTTTAAACGAGCTAAATCGCTACTTGAGCGTTCCCGCTGCCGCCTCACCTAAAGTCGAGAACAGATTAGTCTCTGGAACCTTTGAGGTCTCCGACCCAGATAACACCTTGAAAGCGATCGCTACCGCTCTCGATTTACACGAGGATCACAGCGACTCCAACCTGACTATCTTGTCTCCCGCACACAACTAGGTTATAACCGTCGATACGGCGGTTGCATACTAGCCAGGCAAAATCAGCCCGCCCCAAAACTAAGAAAAGCTATTAAGTTGCCGCATTTTAATATGCGGCATATCTAACAATGGGCACCTCATTGATACTTAGGCACTGGATAACCCTATCCCTTGCGCTAGCGCTCAGCTACCCTGGCGCTACCTTTGCCCTGTGCCCAGAATCAGGAGTCGAAATACCCAAGGGAAATCTCTCTCAAGCACTGATATCCTTGGGGCAGCAATGCAAAATCTCACTGCTAGTGAGAGCCTCATCAGCTGCGAGATTTCGAGTCGATAAACAACGACTGCGCACCTCTCAGGGGCAATTTGAGCCCGCGCTGGAGCAGCTACTCAAAGGCACACCGCTATCCTTCAAAAAAGTGGGGCCATCCTCTGTAGCCGTTATTGAAACAGCTCAATCTGACACCCCACCCCAAGAAACAGCGGGCATCACACAGACTGAAGAGGTAACCGTTACAGGGCAAAGCCTAACGGGAAGCCACTTGCGCCACTTTCAATCCGGTGGGTATCTGCCAGTTGATCGCCTTTCCCGAGAACAGCTGGAGATGACCGGCGCACAAACCATCGCCGATTTACTCAAGTTCCTACCCGCCATCTCAGGCAACTCCACCAGTACTTCCGTTAGCCAGGAGAGCGATGGTACCGCGACCGTCTCACTGCGCGGCCTCCCGGCCAACAGCACCCTTGTTCTCCTCAACGGGAGACGAATTATTAGCGATGGGTTTAATGGGGAGGCAACAGACCTAAACACCATTCCCTTAGCCCTGGTTGAAAGAGTGGAGATACTAAAGGATGGCGCTTCGGCCGTTTACGGCTCCGATGCTATCGCCGGGGTTGTAAACATAATCCTACAAACCGACTTTGAGGGGCTCTCGCTAAAAAGTTTCTACGGGCAGGCCTCGCAAGGTGACCGGCAGAGTGAGTCCCACCATTTGACCTGGGGCTGGAGAGGAGATCGAGCCCATATAATGCTCAACTTGGCTCAAAACCGCCAAGGGGAAGTGATGAGTCGAGACCGCGATCTCTCGCAGTCGGCAGATAGTCGTGCGCTGGGCGGCACAGACCAGCGATCATCGGCCATCCCCGATGGGTTTATCGCCCTTGAAGGGAGCAAGGTATTAACTAATCTCTCACCTGGGATGTACCAAAGCTGGTCACCAGAAGAAAAATTTGATTACAGCCACTACACCTCGGCAGTAACCCCCACTCAAAGCGACTCGATATATATAGCCGGCAATCTGGATATCGGCGAAAGCACTCAAGCTTACTCCGAGCTTATGGGAGTGCGATCCAGCGGGAAATCAACTTCCGCCCCCACCCCCGTGTTCACTCGCTTTGACAACGGGAACCTGACAATCTCAGCCGACAATATTTACAATTCCTTTGACCAGGAAATTTACGATGTGCGCAGGCGTATCATTGAGCTTGGCCCAAGGACACAAGACAACCGCACAAATACCTGGCGATTCAATACCGGCATAAAAGGCTTTTGGGATGAATGGCAATGGGAGTTGGGAGCTTCACTCCACAAAACTCATAAGAAGGAAACTCTCAACAATGTTATAGACCCCCTTGCGTTATCTATAGGTCTAAAAGGGCCAGATATCTGCAATAAGGAAACGTCCTGCGTAGCAATTAACCTTCTCGGCCCCAGTGGCAGTATCAGTGCCGAACAATTGGAGTTTATTCGCGGTCAAAGTATCACCACCAGCGACTCACGCATGAACTCTTTCACATTTATCACCGACGGCATCATCAAAAGAATAGCGGCGGGAGATATTCTGGCGGCAGCGGGCATGGAGTTCAGACGGGAGAAAGTGAGCCTTCACTCCAACGACTGTGCTGGGCTGTCCTTTATTGGCGGGCACGCACCTGGCTCTACAGAGGGGGCTCGACTGATTAAAGAAGCCTTCGCAGAGGTATCCATCCCACTGATTGCAGATAAACTGTGGCTGGATGGCGCGATTAGAAGCTCCCACTACGATGACTTCGGAGATACTAACAATCCAAAGCTAGCCCTGAGGTGGAAGCCAACCCCCTCACTACTCGTGCGAAGCAGCTATACCACGGGATTCAGAGCCCCAACCCTGACAGATATGAATCAACAGGGCTACCAAACCCAGGAATTCCTATTCGATCCCTGCACCAGCTCAAATGCCAGCGGCCTTCCCGGCTGCCAGCGTCAATCCGATAGTTCACGGATACAATATTTAACCGAGTTTAGCGGCAATCCGGACCTAGTGCCGGAAACATCCCGCACAGTCTCGCTCGGAGCAACATGGGAGCCCATTGAGGCCCCTAACTTTACCGCTAAATTTGATCTTTACGATATCGATGAAGACCAGGTGATCGGCACCAACCCCCAATTCTTACTGGACCAAAATGCATACTACAATCTGTATACTGACTTGGTCGTGCGCGATGAAAACGGGGATATCATTAAAATTTATGCTTCCCGCACCAATCAGGGCAGTAGAAAAATTCGCGGATACGATACCGCTTTCCGCTACAACTACCAGATAAACGAAAATAAGCAGATCCAATTCGCCCTGAATATCAGCAGAATGCTGCGCTATTTCAACCAGAGCTCACCCAAATCAAGCGAAGAAGATCTTATTGGAACCTTTACCGACACTTCCAGCGGTGGACTGGGCTCGCTCCCTAAGTGGAAGGCCAATGCCGGGGCCTACCTAAAAGGGGGGCTATGGAATGCCGCATATACCGTGCATTACGTTGACGACCTCAAAGAGACTTTTATCAACCAAAACGGTACCGATCAATACCGCAAAATCAGCAGCTGGTCATCCCATGATGTCCGGCTCGCCTTCACCCCAAGCAGTCGACTTCGCCTCGCACTTGGCATAAACAACCTGCTAAACCACTCGCCGCCCTTCGCTTCAACGGCGGATAGCAACAACTACGACTATCAGACCTACGACCTCACCGGCCGATTCTTTTACGGAAGCTTTTCTCTAAAGCTCTGACCCCTCTCCAATCTGCACCCTACAGCCCCCTCACGGGTATCCACCACAAAAGCTATCGGGGCAAAAAGTAAATTCGCACAAATCGACCAAACCTGTCATTACGCAGTATCAGAAAAAACACGATTCTTTTGAGGGGTTCTGTCCGCCAATCGTTAATAAGTGTGTTGGGAGGAAAGTAGCCACTTGGGGGTAGCTACTTTCAGCAATCGTCACACGTGACAAAAGACTATAAATCCAACGATCAAGAGAGGATTGACAATGAAAAAGAACCTCCTGTCCGCAGCCGTAAAAGGGGCCTTAGGCTTCACCGCTGCCGCAATTATGGTTCCTGCTGCTCCTGTTTTTGCACAACAAGATGCGGAAATGGTTGAAGAAGTTGTAGTAACCGGTTCCAGAATCGAGCGCGCTAATGACATAAGTGTAAGCCCTGTTACTTCCGTTAGCGCTGAAGACCTTAAAGCAACCGGTGTTGTTCGTGTTGAAGACCTGATCAACGACCTGCCACAAGTTGCCGCGACCCAAACCGCCGGGCAAGCCAATGGCTCCACTGGTACCGCAACTGTTTCCCTTCGCGGTCTCGGATCTCAGCGCACCCTGGTACTTATTGACGGCCGCAGGATGCCTGCTGGCTCTCCCCTTGCTGGCGGCTCCGGTGCTGACCTGAACCAAATTCCCGGTGCACTCGTTGAGCGAGTTGAAGTACTGACTGGCGGCTCTTCTGCGACCTACGGTTCCGACGCAATCGCAGGCGTTGTCAACTTCATCATGAAGGATGATTTTGAAGGTGTACGCTTTGAAACTCAGACGAGCGTCTACCAGCACAACAACGACAATAGCAGCATGCAGCGTCTGGTAGAAGACAGCGGCTACGATGTTGCTGACGGCAGCGTAACCGACGGTGACACCAATGACTTCTCATTGATCATGGGTGCAAACCTGGACAATGGCCGTGGTAACGTTACAGCCTATGCCAACTACCGTAAAATCGATGCCGTTCTTCAGTCCGATCGCGATTACAGTGGCTGTAGCCTGTCCGGCAGCTCTGACAATTTCTCCTGCGGTGGCTCCTCCACTGTGCCCTGGGGTCGCTTTACTGACTTTGGTGCAAACTCTGGGGACACAACTGAAGGCTTTGATTACAGCCTCGGGGATAACGGCGAGCTGGTCGACTACTCACGCCCCTATAACTACGGCCCGCTGAATTACTTCCAGCGCCCGGATGAGCGCTGGACCATGGGTGCTTTTGGTCACTATGAAATCAATGAGCACGCAGAAGCTTATGCCCAACTGATGTACGCT
Source organism: Microbulbifer regidiadema (SeqCode) (assembly GCF_052466995.1). Classification (NCBI taxonomy): domain Bacteria; kingdom Pseudomonadati; phylum Pseudomonadota; class Gammaproteobacteria; order Cellvibrionales; family Microbulbiferaceae; genus Microbulbifer; species Microbulbifer regidiadema (SeqCode). Next base: position 2,565,622 of record NZ_CP174297.1, read on the forward strand.
GATGACCGTACCGTTGCCCAGATTGCCCCCTCCGGTGCCTTCTTTGTTACCAGCGATCTTTACTGTGGTAACCCCCTGCTCTCTGACGAACAGTTTGAAGCTTTCTGTGGCGTTTACGGCCTGACCGAAGATAACTATATCAGTGACCTAAACGTCGTAAATACCGATACCGATACTGGAGCAATCACCGAAAACGAAGGTGCCCTTTACATTGGCCGACGCAATGTTGAAGGCGGCCCTCGTCAAGATGATATGCGCCACACCACATTCCGTGGTGTATTTGGTTTGCGCGGAGATATCAACGACAACTGGAACTACGACGTTTACTACCAGTACTCCGAGGTAAGCCTCGAACAGACCTATTACAACGATATGTCTGTAACCAATATCCGCCGCGCCCTGGATGTTCGAGAAGATGAAGATGGCAACGCTGTTTGTCAGTCTGTGATCGATGGATCCGATCCCAACTGCGTGCCTTGGGATATTTTCTCCGCAGATGGCGTAACCCAAGAAGCTATTGACTACCTGGTTCTTCCTCTGTATGCCCGTGGTACTACCGATCAGGAAATTCTTTCTGGTTATGTAACTGGTGACCTGACTGACTACGGCTGGAAGCTTCCAACTGCCGAAAATGGCATTGCCGTTGTAATGGGTCTTGAGAGCCGCCGTGAAAAGCTAAACTATTCACCGGACATGGGCTACCAGAATGGTGAAGGTGCCGGCCAGGGCGGCCCAACCCTACCTGTAGATGGCTCTCTCAACGTTAAAGACATTTTTGCTGAGATGAATGTCCCTATTCTCAGCGGTATGCCTGGTGCTGAATACCTGGGCCTGGAGTTGGCTTATCGCTACTCCGACTACTCAACTGATGAGCAGACCAATACTTACAAAGTTGCCGCTGACTGGCAGCCCATTGACGACCTCAAAGTCCGTGCCAGCTTCCAGTCTGCTGTACGCCACGCCAACATCCGTGAACTATATCGCGCACAATCCATCCAGTTGTTCGATATGGACTTCGACCCATGTGGCTCCCGCACAGCAGCTGATGGCTCTGTAATTGGCCCTGAGTACACCCTAGAACAGTGTATGAATAGCGGTATTACTGCGCTAACTTACGGCGATGAGATCGATTCACCTGCCGGCCAGTACAATTTTATTGGTGGCGGCAACCCTGAATTGTCCCCAGAAAATTCTGACACTCTCTCATTTGGCTTTGTTTATTCTCCAGAGTTTGTTGACGGACTGACCCTCAGCATTGACTACTTCAATATTACTGTTGAAGACGCAATTGCCTCTATCCAGCCAGAAACTATCCTCGATAAGTGTATCGAAACCGGTGAAGAGCTGTTCTGTGGCGCAATCAGCCGTGGCAGCAACGGCAACCTGTGGATTGGCGATGCATCCATTACCGCTACTGACGTAAATATCGGCTACTTCGAAACCGAAGGCTTTGATATCAATGCCAACTACGGCTTTGATGTAGGCAGCTACGGCGCTGTAGATATGAACTTCATCGCCACCTACCTCACCAAGTGGGACCAGCAGGAATTTGAAGGTGAGCCGACCGAAGAGTGTGCGGGTTACTGGAACAGCTCCTGTGGTACCCCAACACCTGAGTTTGTCAGCACCTTGCGCGCAACCTGGTCCACTCCCTGGAACGTGGATATCAATGGTAGCTGGCGCCACATTGGTAGCGTCACTGACCTGGGCTCAAATAATGCAGACTTTGATGCAATCAACTATTTTGATCTGTCTGCTGCCTGGGTGGCCTCTGATAACGTAACGATCCGCAGTGGTATCAACAATGTCTTTGACAAAGAGCCGCCTCTGACTTCAGATGCCGGCGCTGGTATCTACGGCAACGGCAATACATTCCCTGGTATCTATGATGCTCTGGGTCGCTACGCCTTCCTGGGCCTGACTGTCGATTTCTAAACACTGTTTGTTTATAAGTTGAAAGTCTAAAAAGGCGCGACAAAATGTCGCGCCTTTTTTATATATCTAGCCAATCACCTCAAGTGAAAGACCGTGAACACCTGAACGCTAAGGGGCAACGATCCTCCCCCTATTGCTTAGGCAGACCACGTGAGTATAGAAAATCAATATCCCATTGAGGCAATCTACTTAAGCACAAATACTTGATACTACGACCTTGCCCAAAATATCGGCAAGCAATTAAAAACTTGAGCAACAAAAAGACAAAGAAGGCGCAGAAAATTAGAAAAACCTTCGCCAAGCCAACCTACTGAAGCCCTAAAAGATGGTCCTTATAATTTCTATAACGTCCAGAAGAGGCTTTATAAAGAGGCTTCCTAACCTGCCAAATACTCGCAGTTTTAACCACACCCTTTTTAGCCGAAAAGTTAAGACAAGAATCTTCCCAGTCGAGCCCAATAAACTTCAATAGCTCCTCAAGCTCATCTTTTGGCGAGCAAACAAACTTATCGTAATCCACACAATACACAGACCCGGGGAGCAGGCGCCTCCAGTGTTCCATCAACAATTCTTGCTGCCGGTAGTAATGCCCTATCCATTCAAGATCAACAGAATAATTCATCCCCGCCCCCAACTGCTGAAAGTAAACTGACAGGCAGTTATCCATTAAATTTCTTTTCGTCCACACAATCTTCGCCTGAGGGAAAAGGCTCTTAATAAAACCTATATGTAAGAAATTATCAGGCCGCTTATCGGTAAAAAATCCCTTCACATCAAATTTCTTAGCAACATGATTTTCATAAGCTAAAGCTGTAGCTTCAAAAAAACCAGACTCCCCACTTTTAAATTGCGAGAAATATGCACCACCTAACTTTTTTACTTGTTGCGGAATAAAATCAAGCTCTCCTCCAGCAGTCACCTGGGAGTGACCACTCAACACCCTCTCCAATAAGGTCGAGCCAGAACGCAGCATTCCACAAATAAATATAGGAGAAAACCCGCTTCTTTGCGGCAAATTGTCAGCCCACGCTTGGTCAAAAATTGAGATAAGATTCTGTGTATACTTTTCCTGCAAATCCTTTCGATATGCACGAAACCGTAAGCGACCAACCTCATTAGCCTTATGATAAGCTTCAAAGGCAGCATCATACTCAGCGCAGTCGTCGAGAGCCTTCCCGAGAGAAAATAATAGCTCTTCACGCTCCAATCGGGAATCTATACCGGATGACAAAGCAGTTTTTAGCTCACCTATAATTGGATCATCCTCACTTTCAATATCACTTTGGTATACTAACCTGCTGAGGGCGGGGTAATAGTTTGAATCCAGTGAAAGTATCTTTCTATACAATCTTCTTGAGCAAGCTCTATCTCCTCGCTCCTCAGCAAGCCCCGCAAGATTAAACAGGGCTGGAATATAATTGGGTTCTATAGATAGAGATTTCTCAAAAAACTTGCCAGCCAAATCCGGACGATTCATATCCACGTACACTAACGCAAGGTTATTGTACACTTCTTCCTGCCCATCAATTTCAAGTTCAATTGCTTTTCTATATGCTTCAGCAGATGCCTCAAATTCACCAATTTTCCTTAATTGCAAAGCTAGGTTAAACAAGCAATTCGGCTGATTTTCATTGAGAGACAAGGCATATCGGTACATATCCACCGCGCTCTCACTCATCCCCGCAGACACGCACCCAGAAGCCAAATTAAGAACACATGCCATATTAGATGGCTTAATTGACAGAAGCTCCTCCAGGTAGCGAGCCGTCTTTTCTACCTGTTTACTGGAAATATAAAACTGACAAATTTCCACAAGGATCAACTCACGCTCAACCCCTAAATCAAGCATTGCCAGCAGTATACTTTCTGCCTCAGATAAATTTGATGACGCAAATGCTTTATGCGCACGCCTTAATTCCTTTAGGAGGTCTGATCGATTTGTCATTTTTACAACTAATATTATATTTAGGTGAAGTGAAATATAGAATATTGGAAAGAAAGAAATAAAGAAAAGAATTAAGGAAAGTAGACCCCTCTATCAAAAGAAGGGCCGCGCAAACACCGTTAATATTCGCCAGGATTTCCCTGCGCGCCCTTGCGGCGAGCGGAATCCACGACATTTTTTGAGGCCTCTGCGACACCTTTCCACTCTTCCACAGTCATACATGTCTTCTCTTTAAAACGAGAACCTGTAATAGAGCGAACTTTGCAAACTAACCGACTCTCAGATGAGTCCGTACTGCCATTTGAAGTGGCGGCTAGATCATTTCTCGCATCCGCTTCATCAACTGCCGGTTTAGTAGCGCAGGCGCTAATAAGCATAACCGTACAAATACCCACTAAAGCTGCCTTCAAGCCCATTATTTCTCTCCTTGTTTAAAAACCATTACGGTATCGACTCGAACTTCGATTCTATACCGATATAGCCTTCAGTGCATGTACAGTCTTCAATATAAATCGATGACAAAGTGGTCAAATAAGAAGCTCAAGAAGTACACCGCTATTCAATTTTAAATCTATCGTTATAAGCCCCCTCTAAAGGCGGTTGTTAAACCAGCTTCACGAACTAAAACACGCCCTTTCCGGGGGGCTACAAGCTACTGCATATAACACTTACACAAATAAAATTGTAATAAATCAAGATCTCTAGATCTGACCACCCTGTGGTACACACCGCCCCCCAGAGCACTACAACACCCAAACTATCGCGACAACCTAGAAACAGGAGGAATCATGGTAAGCGTCAAGGCACAACCATCAAAAAAAACTATTTGCCAGCTCAACCTGTTAGAAATAGTTAATTAATAACAGCAAAACTTCCAAATAGTCCGAGGTTAATTTTCACCACAAGAAATTGACGAATTTAAATGACAACGGATAAGGAGAAGATAATAGAGATACTCAGCCCCCACTCCGCAAGACTGCCGAAATAAAAAGCAGATCCCCTTTAATGCCCCAAGTCAAATCCTGCCAAATCAGACTTTTCTACAGCTCACAGGAGGGTTACCCGCTAAATCTAGCTGCATTTAGCTTAACCCCAACTTATGACGCCCAATCCAGCGAAAAACATTATCCACTAAATTCAACCAAGAAAACTGAAAAATATAGCTTATTTTAATTGTTTTTTGGTTCATTTAGCCTAAAAAAATCGAATAAGACCCAAAAACTTCACCCAATCTCACTTGGCGTAGATAGGTAAATAGGTCATAAAAACACCAGAATAGTTCCATATTTCCACTTAATGCATTAAAGTCAGCTTCGACAGCTTTTAACTCATAGCATATAAAGCACTATAAGCACCTTAAGTATAAGAAGGTTCCACTATGATCAAGACCAAACTGAGCATTGCCATCGCTGCTCTTGGCACCCTCGCCAGCACTGGCGTCTTTGCCCAGGAGTCCACGGAAGTAGGCGCAGAGGTAGAAGAAGTAATTGTGACCGGTTCACGTATTGCTCGTGACCCACTGTCCACTACTGGCCCAATTACCCTGGTTGACTCCGAAGCCATTCAGCGCTCCGGCGTCGGCACTATTGACGAGCTGCTAAACCAGCTTCCGTCTATGGGTACCACTGGTATCAATGCAAATGACAACAACGGCGGTGCTGGTCTTTCATTTGTAGACCTTCGCAACCTGGGGTCCGCGCGCACTCTGGTTCTCGTTAACGGTCGTCGCTTCGTATCTTCCAGCTCCGGCGTTAGCTCTGCCGTTGATATGAACAATATCCCTGTAGATATGATCGACCGCATTGAAGTGCTGACCGACGGCGCATCTGCCGTATATGGCTCCGATGCCGTTGCAGGTGTAATTAACGTTGTTCTGAAAGACTCTTTCGATGGTGTGCGTATTAACGCACGCGCAGGCGCAACCGAAGCGGGTGGCGGTGAGAATGGCGAACTGTCTATCACTTTTGGTAAAGAGTTAGACCGAGGCCAGTTCATCGCGAATATAACTCACAGCCAGCGCGACGAAATCGCTTATACCGATCGAGACTGGGCGGGCCTGCAAAGCTCAATGTCTCCCACCGGTAATATCTTTACCAGCTACGGCTCCTTTAGCGTTGCTGATGACGGTGTCACACTGGGGGATTACTCCAGCTATGACATTGGCCAGTACATGTGGCTTTCCGGCTCTATGGAGCGCACCAGCTTCACCGGTAGTGGTACATACTCCATCACCGATGACATAGAGTTTTATGGTGAGGGTTCTTACACCCAGAAAACTACCAACCAGCAGCTGGCAGCCCAACCCATGTACGCGGGTAATGGCCTCAATCTCACAGCGGACGATCTTTCTGAAGAAGTTCAAGAGCAGTTAGCTGAAGCGTGGCAGGAAGCCGAAGACTCTTACCAGATTGAACTTGCCGCTTACAATGCCGCCATTGCCGAGTGGGAAGCGCAGGGCAGCCCAGAGGATCTCGAACCTACTGCCCCAGAAGCAACTCATGGTGATAGCTGGCAAGACGGCCTGTCCGATATCCGTCTGCGTCCTGTTGCTGGTGGAACTCGTGACTACGAACAAACCACAAAAACCTATCGTGTTCTCGGCGGCCTCCGCGGCGACTTTGCCAATGGTTGGGGTTGGGATGCTTTCGTTAGCTACGGTAAAAACGAAGGCGAAAACACTACCGGAAACTCCATCAGCAAAACGATGCTGCAGGAAATCCTGGATGGAGAAAGTGGAATTGCTGATGAGGACATCCAGTTCCTTGGCGGTATGAGCGATGAGGTCATCGACTACATTAGCTACACCGATCGCGAAGATAACGAGTACGATATGCTCAACATCGGAGCGAGCTTGACCGGGGATATTGAGCCCGTTCAATTCCAAGGTGGTGCCTTAGGTTTTGCTGCTGGCCTTGAGTATCGGAAGGAAGCCGGTGAGTTTAATCCGAGTGAAGAAACTCAGTCTGGTGCTACCTTCGGCAACCAGCAGGATGCAACCTCTGGTGACTTCGCTGTAACCGAAGTATTTGCCGAGTTTAACCTGCCTATCCTGGCCGGTATCAAATACGCAAATGAGCTATCCGTAGATGCGGCTGTTCGCTACTCCGAATACGACACATTCGGTGGGCAGGCGACTTACAAGCTGGGTGCGGTATATGCGCCAACCGAAAACCTCCGTTTCCGCACAAGCCTATCTACTGCATTCCGTGCTCCGGGTATCTATGAGCTTTATAGCGGTACAGCACAAAGCTACAGCTACTTAATTGATCCTTGCGACACCAGCAGCAACAACTCTGATGGCCAAGGCGACTACTGTGACATGGTAAGCGCAGGCTTCACCCAGGCAGGCTCCCAGGTACCAACCAACATTGGTGGTAACGAAGACCTGCAGCCGGAAGAGTCAACCAGCTTTACCGCCGGTATTGTTTGGACCCCGAGCTTTGTCGAAGACCTCTCCATCACACTGGATTACTTCGACATCCAAATCAAAGACGCCATCACTTCTGCTGATACCCAGCAGATTCTGGATGACTGCTACCGTGAAGGTATCAGCTCTGCTTGTGAACTGGTTAGTCGCGGTTCCAGTGAGCAAATTGAATACCTGGAAGGCTCCCTGTTGAATATCGGTGAAATTAATACCAGCGGTATTGATCTCGACGTAGTCCAGAACCTTTACTACGACGCGGGTAAACTGGCTCTGCGTGCTCAAGCAACTCACCTGCTTGAGTATGAAGAGTACAACTCCCAGACCGATCAAACCTCTGACTACGTAGACTACATTGGTACTAGTAGCGAGGCGTACACCAAGTGGCGCGGCTTGGCCAGTGCAACCTGGTACGCAGACAGCTGGGACTTTGGTGCTGATATTCAATACATCGGCGATGGCCACAGCCCCTACCTGGACATGCCTTCACACACCTACCTGAACCTGAAAGCAGGCTGGGATGTTAATGAGTCTATGCGTCTAACTGCGGGCATCGACAATGTTACCGATCGTGATCCGTCTACTACATCTGGTAGTGACTGGAACGGTACTTACGACTACCAAGGCCGCTACGCTTGGGCTGGTGTAAGCTACCAGTTCTAAGTCTGACTTTTACAGTCAACCTAAAAGGGGTGCCCATGGGCACCCCTTTTTTGTGGGAACAAGCTTCTGCTTAACGCCATACACCCAAATTATTCTGGGCCATTAATTAAAAAATCGAGCTTCTGCTTATAAACCCCACGGGTCTGTGAGCTGCTGACCTGTGAAAATGCCTGCTTAAAACTCGCTTTGGAAGCGATCAGATCGCCAAGCCTGTACCTTGTAAGCCCCAGTAAAAAGTGAAAGCGGTGATCGCTGTCATTAGCTCTCAGTGCGCGACGCAAGAGCTTCTCTGCTTTTTTGTAATCCCCCGCACTGTATGCCTCTAGAGCCTGATGATGTAGATAATAGGGGTTGCGCGCACGGTGGAAGCGCACACGCTCGGCATACCAATCAGCCAGTTCTTCCCTGCCGGAAACGCGGTAAAGCCTCTCTAAATTGCTGATGGCAACCAGATTGTCCCGCTCAATTTGCAAGGCCTTGAGGTAACTTTGCTCGGCGGCATAGAGGTGGTTAAAACGACTGTACACAGCGCCGAGATTTGACCAGATATCACTTCTCTGTGGACGCAGCTGTAGCGCTTTGCGCAGATACAAAAAAGCGAACTGTTCCTCGCCGCTGCGCATCAACTCTATACCGCGATTACTGTAGTAGAGCGCAAAAGCAGTAGTGTCATCCAGTGCATACTGCCGATACGCCGGATCGTAGGCCTCCAGATTAAAGTCGATCACTCGCCGCCTGTTTTTATACTCGGCAACCATATTGACATGGCGATAGACCGTAAAGGTCTCGGGGTCATCCTGCCCCCAAACCGGAGGCACATCCACCTCATTGAAATAAGCCTCCACACCCAGCTCTCTGGCCATAGCCACCATCATTAAGGTAAATGCCAGGCAGTTGCCCCGCTGCAACTGGTAGGTCTTACTTGCCGGCAGGGTGCTGTTGGGATCGTACTCGATATGGAAATCACCCCGCCCATAGGCATTCACCAGAGATTGGAGCCGCTTGGAGGGAGACTCTCCTGGGGCGATACTACCCAGGTAGAACAAAATATCGGCATCAAGCCCCAGCAGGTCCTCATCGGGAAGCTCTCCCGGCAAAACCGGCCGATCGAGAATCGCCCGTCCACTGAGGGCGGTGTTGACATCGATAACCTCTGGCTTTTCGAGGGGAATTTGAGCACAACTAGCAACAAAAAGGGCCAGAACAAGGGCCAGTGGGGCCTTCATCGTCATTTTCCCCTCAATATTTTAGCCTTATGGTATTTAGAGAGCCTCTAATCAAGCTCAACTGTAGCGGCCTAATACTTCCGGATACTTCGCTAAGATAATAGAACTACCAAGCGAGGTGAAGTATGACAACAAAAGGGATACGCCAGTATTTTAAATCAGAATTCAATAAAGGCGCGCAGCCCTAGTCTGAGCTAGGGTGTTCGATATCTAAGGCCATAGAAACTGCAAGGGACCATTACAAACTATCTGCGACGTGAAAACAAACAGTTGTATATAGGGAAAAATACTTGATCACTACATTCTTACGAAAGAAATGAAGTAAAGTACAACTTTATCAAAGAGCAGCAAAGCAACTTTCCAGTTAAGAGGCTCTATCAGGTAATACAGGCAAATAAGAGTAGCTTTCACAAGTGGTGTGCCGTAGTGATAGCTTAATAGATAGGCGAACATGGTAAACGTGCCATTGCTTGTAGGCCTTATCTGCAGAACCTCGACAGCCACCAGTCAACGGGCTTAAAGAGGCTCCTGATTAAGCTTGGCCACAACGGACAAGTTTAAACTTACAAATATATTTATAAGTGGAGTCAAGGTTCAAATAGTATATGACCGAGAGAACAAGTGTGATAACACTTTAAAACCGAAGGGAAAAACTAAAACTCAAGGTCAAAACCAGTAAGAGCAACCTTAAAAATTAAGGGATAAAAAAGCGGGCCATAAGGCCCGCTTTAGCGATTTCTGTAAGGAGAATTAGAACTCCATACGAACGCCTACAAATGCACTACGGCCAATATCGTTATACACAGCTGCAGCAGTATCATGCCCAGTTGTATTACCTGGAATACCAGTCAAAATAACCGGAGCTTCTTCATCCAGAACGTTATTAATGCCAAGGTTTGCACTGATGCTGTCAGTGAACTGATAAGATGCGTACAGGTCATGTGTGACATAAGTGCCAACTTCAAAATTGTACAGATCATAACTCAAGTCAGGTACTGCATCGCCAATGAAAGAGGTTTCCCACTGTACCATCAGTCGATCCATAGAGTAGTTAATTGTCGCAACCCACTCGTTCTCAGAAAGGCCAACCTCTCCTACGAGCTCATCACGCTCACCAAATTTAGTTTGAGTGTAATCAATTATATGACCGTAGATCAAAGAGAGGTCCAGCTGGCCACTACCCAGTCCCATACCCCACTGAACCTGAACATCTACACCTTCGGTCTCAAGGGAGCCTTCATTGATATAGCCAGAATTTACTTCTGTAATTTCACCCAGTTGGTAGGCAGATCCTGTAGTATCGCGAACAACGAAATCACAGAAATTATTTGGGTAGCTGCTAGTGTTGTAACAGTAATCTACGGAGGTCTGGCGGCCAACAGTATCGATTAGATTTTCAATTTCAATATTGTACCAATCGACAGAAACCGACAGGGTACCAACACCCAAATCACGGTCAAACACCGCACCTAAAGTGTAACTGTCAGAAGTCTCAGGCTCCAAGTTGCCATTACCTTTACCAACGAAACCACCGGTTCCCTGGATTTCAGTCTGTGACAATGTAAATACGCCCTGATCTTCAATTCGTGCCGCTACAGCAGGAATAGCACGGCAGTTTTCTGCAACAGTACCGGTAGTCTCTGCGGTTACTCCATTACAGGGATCACTTACTGCACCAAAGGACTCACCACCTGGCGCAAAAAGTTCATTGATATTCGGGGCACGTACAGCTCGCGCGTACTGACCACGAACCCGCAGATCATCATTAACAACCCATGAGAAACGAGCTGTGTAAGCATCGGTAGCACCAACAGTATTGTAATCTGCATAACGATATGCAGCACCAACACTCAACTCTTGAATGCCAGTAAGGCCCGAAAGTATTGGCGCTTCCATCTCAACATACAACTCAGTTGCATTGAAGCTACCTTCAGTAGGCTCTTCCTTATTTCCTGCATTCTGGCCGGTACGGGTTAAAGCATCAGGGAAGTCTGCTGCGTATTCATCACGATACTCAACACCTGCAGCCAAACTTAAGGGACCAGAGGGCAATTCAAGCAGCTCACCGCTAATATTAATGCCACCAAAGGTTTGCTTGGTACGCTGATCACGAATTGAAGGTGCAGTTACATACTCTGCAGCATCCTCAGAAATGGAACCATAACCAAACAAGTTGATTGGTACACAACCTTCTGCTGCCGCTGCTGCATCTGCACATACAATATTGCCGTCACTATCTTCTACTGCATTCAACGCATTGCGGAAGTTAGAAATGTTTATCTGACCTGTACCGCGCTGGCTATCCTGCATTTGCCCCTGACCAAAGTGAGCATCCCAATTCCAATCGTTGATCTCACCACGCAGGCCAATCAATCCGCGGAAAGTTTGACGCTCAGCAAAAGAGCCGCGCTGCTCCAGCTCAGTTGTACGGCGGAAATATTCGAGGTACTCATCACCTGCTGCAATTGCAGCCGCTCTTAGGTCATCAGGTACATAGGGATTATCAATATGTATCCCGTCAATGTATAAGTCTTCGTTACTGTGTGGATATGGCTCAATTTCACTCTGTGTTTCGGTGCGAGCAAAAGTGGTCTCGATGTAGCCTTCCAAAGAGTCAGTAATCTGATAGTTTAAGTTAGAACTAATCAGATAGCGTTCAGTTGGCACAGTGTAACGTCGGAAGTTTTGACGGTTAAACCCATATTGCTCTTGGTCCCAAGGTACAACTTCGCCACCATCGTATACGTAAGAGTCACCAGTGGAGGGGACAAAGAAACGGCCATGTTCCGAGTAAGAGGAATAAAAAGGAGCAGTACTATCCTGACAATCATTGATATCGGACGTCAATCGACAAGTAGCAATATCGTCAACTTCAGTATTATCACGGTCGCGTGCCAAAACACCTTTTTGATCGGTATAAGTCATAGAGATAACGGCATTACCTTTACCGTCATCAAAATTACCACCGGCAGTGATATTAAAGCGATCAGTTTGGTCATCACCAAACTCTACAGTTTCCCCGTGAGAGGAGGTAATGCTAACGCCTTCGAAGTCATCCTTAAGGATAACGTTGATTACACCAGCAAGAGCATCAGAACCATAGATTGCTGATGCACCACCTGTAATTACTTCTACCCGCTCGATTAGCTCTGTAGGGATAGTGTTCCAGTCAACAGCTGAGCTACCCGCAACGCCAGAAACATAACGACGTCCGTTAACTAGAACAAGGGTACGATCCTCACCTAGGTTGCGAAGTTCAACAGTGTTGATACCAGCACCAGAAGTAAAGAAATTAGAGTTGCTGCTAGAAATACCCGACACACCAGTTGCCGGCAGACTCCGCAGAATATCAGCACTGTTTACCATGCCGGAAAATTCAATATTCTCAGAGTTGACAGTTGTGATAGGTGTTGCAGCTTCCAAGTTAGATCTGGTAATGCGTGAACCGGTTACAATTACCTCCTCAACCAGTGTCGCGTCATTTACATCCTCAGATTCTTGGGCAAACGCTTGACCAGTTGCTCCGAGGACTACAGATACTCCAAGTGCGGTCTTGATTGCAGACGAAAGGATATTCCTTTTCATTGTTTTATCTCACTCTAGGGTAGGGTCGCTCCCTACTAGATACGTTTGAGTTTATACATGAAGCAACCACCCCCATGGCTGCTTCAGCTCCCAACAAAGATAAAACGAATAAATCCCTCCCCCCCTCAATAAAACTTTACTCAAATATCAAAAAGCTTTTTCCGTGAAAATCTGCCAATTTGTACATTGTTACCGCTACCTCTGCCCCCCTGTAAGATTCAACCTGTTTTACAATCTAATTTTCATCGAATTCGCTCAAAAAACTATCAGCCTTTATTCGTAATCAGGTAGCGCTCAGAGTTATGTGTTATTTCTTTACCGTTAGAGAAGAGATATCCCATAGCCACCCCTACGTTCGAACTGAAGCGGCTATGAAAGCAAAGCTGGCAGGACACCTCACCAACAAAGCTAAGCCCAATCGCAGGAATAGCACCACTTCAAAATTCCGCCGGTAACTTCGAACTTCAGACTCCACCGGATCGTACGGAAACCTTTACTCCCAAATCGCCAAGAAGTATCAAACTCAACTTACCGGCGAGCTAGACCGGAAGATCATGGCTCTGTTCATTTTGGGGAATAGTTATCAGAACCCCCGTACACATATTGCCAATATCTATGCTACAGGGCCCCCCAATTACATTGTCAAGATCAAGCCATTATCGGAGCTTTAAGCTTGACATGGACGCGACCTAAAGGCGGTCTACCCCATTATCTGGCTTGATACTATCCACTAAAAAATCAAGGAGGGTGGCCATTATACCCGTACCCTTGCCCTCAATATCGAAACAAGAAAGAGCTCCTGAGGCTCTACCTACCTATGTGAATGCTTTACAGGGATTCCCTGAGTCGATAGAAAGCATCCGCCCAAAACTGAAATCCAGCCTGTATCATTCACCAGATCCGCAACTCTCTGAAGTATATGGCCTTACAAAATCAGAAGGCCCTTATGGTCAACCAAAACAGCAACACTCAATGCCGTCAAATATGCTCTAGGTGAAGTCGAGGCGAAGTAGGGGGCGATGGCGGTTAATCGTGGTGCGGTAAATGGCCAGCTCTCTTAATACCCGAAATATGTCCGCACATCGATCTACACGACGAATACACTGAAAATCGTACACAGGCAATTCCGCAAGCTGGCCAAAACCAAGGGAGACTTCGCCAATGATAATAACTTATGACCCTTCCTTACGCCGGTATACAGAAAGCCCCTCAGCGCTAAGCGCATCCGATTCAGACCGGAATCTGACATTATCACAGTTGGTGATACACCTCTCTGATCGCTTGGAGAAATATATCAGTCTATGAAGCCACTTGGCTGACACTGAGTGTTGAATACCCTCAAGATAACAGTACCTCGTTGCCATTTGTACAAAACCCCCCACTTCAGTTCGCCTGTCAAATGGACAGCTGGTAAACTCTGCCCGTTGTACTGGAAACTCCGGACGCCAAGTCTTGCTCCCCTCCCTTGCATGACTAGCGTTGCCTGAGGTTCCCCAATAACTATTACAGACAGAGGAACCTCTATGTCTTCTAATGTCGCGGACGTCACTACGGCGGCCACACCTGGCTCAGGCGAGTTGCTTGGGCACCCCAAGGGTCTCTACATCTGTTTTGCGACAGAACTGTGGGAACGCTTCTCTTTCTATGGGATGAAGTACTTACTGCTACTTTATCTCACAAAGTATCACCTCTTTACGGACAGCGCTGGCTATGATGTCCTCGGGGCTTACGCTGGCCTCGTTTATGCCCTCCCCCTGATTGGTGGCCTTTTGGCTGACCGCTACCTGGGCATGAGAAAGGCTGTCCTGTTCGGCGGTATTTTGCTCTGTTTGGGGCACTTGTTGATGGCGGTCGAAGGCCATCAGGCGATTTCCTACGCCGCCGGCACTGTTCTCAGTGAGGCAATTACATTAAATGATGGCACAGTCATCGCTGCGGGCACCACCCTGACAGAAAAAGTGGTGATTCAGGATGTTGTTGCACTCAAAGTCTTCTTTATGGCTCTGGCCCTGATCACCGTTGGTGTGGGCTTCCTGAAGCCAAACATCTCGACAATTGTCGGCCAGCTATACCCCAAAAATGACTCCCGTCGCGATGCCGGATTTACCATTTTCTATATGGGTATTAACGTCGGCTCCTTTATCGCCACCCTGCTGTGCGGCTGGCTTGGGGAAACCTACGGCTGGGGCTATGGCTTTGGCCTCGCCGGTATCGGCATGGTATTCGGCCTGATCACCTTTATCTGGGGACAAAAGTACCTGGATGGACTGGCTGAGC
Source organism: Microbulbifer regidiadema (SeqCode) (assembly GCF_052466995.1). NCBI lineage: Bacteria > Pseudomonadati > Pseudomonadota > Gammaproteobacteria > Cellvibrionales > Microbulbiferaceae > Microbulbifer > Microbulbifer regidiadema (SeqCode). The sequence continues at coordinate 2,580,677 of NZ_CP174297.1, forward strand.
CAAGCCGCCCCGAAGTGCTCAAAGAGAAGGCCCTCGGCCCCATCAACAAAGAGTGGGCCGTATACCTTGGCGCCATCCTGTCTTTGGGAGCGGTCTGGTACCTCGTACAAAGTGAGCCCGCCGTTCACCTTGCGCAAAACAGCCTTCTGATCGTGGCGATTGTCGGTCTGATCCTGTTCTCCATGCTGTACAAAGACAATAAAGGCAAAGACTTTGTTGCTATCGGTATGGCTGCGCTCACCGCTGTTCTCGGCCTAATTTGGGCGTTTAGCGGCAATGACATCTGGCTCGGTGGAATGCTGCTGGCCCTGGTAGGCTTTATTGGCTATGGCTTTGTTCGCCACTATAGCGAAGAGTTCTCCCGCACGGTGGTATTGATGGTTCTGATTACCTCTACCATCGTATTCTGGGCGCTGTTCGAACAGTCTGCCGGTTCCATGACTCTCTATGCAGACCGCGTACTGGATCGCTCTATCGGCGATGGAGAAGTTCGCGCTTCCATGTTCGGCTCCTTGAACGCTGGCTTTATCATGCTCCTGGCGATTCCGTTTGCCGCCCTGTGGGTATGGCTCGGCAAGCGCGGCTGGGAACCCAGCACCCCGGTAAAATTCGGTCTCGGTATTATCCAGGCTGGCCTCGGCTTTGGCGCCCTGGTTCTCGGTGCGGAGTTCCCCACAGAGGCGGGCAAGGTTGCAATGATCTGGCTGGTATTGGCCTATCTGCTGCACACCTCCGGTGAGCTGTGCTTGTCCCCTGTTGGCCTGTCTGCTGTAACCAAGTTGTCTATTGGTAAAGTGGTCAGCGTCAGCATGGGTACCTGGTTCCTGGCAACTGCCCTATCTGAAACCGTTGCAACGCGAATCGGTAAGATGGCTGCTGTTCCCCAGGGTGAAGCCACAGACCTGGCCTCAACCCTAACTACTTATACCAGTTTGTATGAGTATCTGATGTGGTGGGGCCTCGGCGTGGGTGCCTTGATGATTATCATCTCCCCGCTCCTGAAAAAAGGAATGTGCGGTATCCGCTAATCGCAGCAATAACGCAAAACCCAAAAGGCCACTGCATTGCAGTGGCCTTTTTTATTGGTCTGCTGTTGAGCCGCTATAGGCGCGATTAAATCAGCCCTTGCAGCAGCCCCATATTCAACCAGATAAAACGCAGGCCGATCACACACAGTAAAAGCGCAAAACAATGCTTCAGCATTTTCGCTGAAAGCCGGTGGGCGAGGTTTGCGCCGAAACGGGCAAACAGGGTACTGGTGATAACAATACCGACAAAGGCCGGCCAGTAAATATAGCCACTGCTCCACTCAGGCAGCAGTTCGTTATTCCACCCCTGGTAGACAAAACTGAGGGCGCCGGCGATGGCGATGGGTAGCCCGCACGCAGCAGACGTAGCGACAGCGCGCTGCATCTGTACGCGACAGCGGGACAGAAACGGCACCGTCAATGAACCGCCGCCAATACCAAAAATCGCAGATGCCCAACCGATCACACCACTCGCAGAGACCAGCACGGGCGCACCAGGCAGGTTCCCAGCCCCTTCAGCTACCTGGGCGTGGCGAATACCGCTCAGCCACATGCGCACCGCAATCACAATCGCAAAAATGCCGATCAACAACTGCAACCAGGCTCCGGGCAGTAATTCAGCCGTTGCGCCTCCAATCCAAGAGCCAAGCAAAATGCCGGGGACCATAACCCGAAAGAGCTTCCAGTCCACCGCACCTTTTTTGTGATGGGCGCGCACCGAGCTTATTGAAGTAACAATAATCGTGGCAAGAGAGGTACCCACAGCCATATGGGTGAGAATTTCCGGGGGAGTACCCATGGCAGTGAAGACCAGGACCAGGGCGGGGACAATAATCAGCCCGCCGCCCACACCGAATAATCCGGCAATGGTTCCCGCAGCGGCACCGAGCAATAAATAAACCAGCAGTGTTTCCATAATTCCCTCAGATTAAATACGACCATCAATTTAAGGCGATCGTATTTAAACAGATAAGAACTAAGGAGGCCCCTGAATAATTCTTTGATGCCCCTGGCTTTCAGAGTGGTTCACAATCACGGGCAGCTTCACAGGAATGCCTAGGCCTTGCTGAACGTGAATCGCCGAAAGGCCCGCAGGATTTCATAGGCCCCTGTGGAAAAGAGCTGGCTTAGCGACGGCTCTCAACAGTAAGCCAATCGAAACCCTCCTGCTGACAGGCAAAGATGCAGCTCTCCACACTGGCCGCGACATCCGCCAGGGCCTCCTTGGCCAGGGTGAGACTATTATTTTTCTCACTGATATGGGCTACCACTAAGTGTTGCAGTTGCTCATAGCCAACTCTGTGCAGAAATCCCGCCGCCTGCTGATTACTCAGGTGCCCGTAAGCACCGCCAACGCGCCGCTTTAGCGAGGGGGGATAAGGTCCCTGCGCCAGCATCAGGGGATCGTGGTTCGCTTCTAAAACCAGAGCGTCACAATCGCCGAAGTGCGCTTCGACATGGGGGGTAATGGTCCCCAAGTCTGTCAGCAACCCCAAACTGCTGCCACGACTGCGGAAAACAAACTGCGCGGCCTCGCGGGCATCGTGAGGGACCGCAACCGGGGTCACTTCAATATCTGCAACCACAAAAGGCTGGTGCCCTTCGATTAGATGCAATGCGGGTAACTTGCCGATATCCCGGGCCTTAAAAGTGCCGGGGGTTAGGTAGACGGGCAGGCCATACCGGCGTGCAAGCGGGCCCACACCCGAGAGGTGGTCGCTGTGTTCATGGGTAACCAGAATTGCAGAAATGTCAGCGGGGGACATACCGAGCCGCGCCATGCGCCGCTCGGTTTCCTTAATGGTAAAACCGCAGTCAACCAAGAGACAGTGATCGCCACTGGCGACCACGGTTCCATTGCCTTTACTACCACTCCCCAGAGAGGCGAAGCGCAGGCCCATTAAATAAGGTTCTGCTGAATAGAGAGAAGCAGCTCTGAGGCCTCATTCTTAGACAGTGGCTGCCCGCGAGTATCACGGATGCGGACTTCGATCTCATCGTCATCATTGCCGCGAACGACAATCAAATAGCCCGGGTAGACGTCTGTCTCGCCCGCGCCGATATTCAGACCGTTGATCTCTTCGAACAGCGCGGGCTCCGCCCCTTTAGACAGGTCAATGCCAGCCAGAATTTGCTGCAAGCTCACCTGATCGGCACTCTCCGCCAATTCATCGCCATCGTCCTTACTGCCCCAGGAGAACCAGCCACCATCATCGTCTTCATCAGATACAAGTTCGCGGTCTTCATCATAGGTGACATAGAAAAGGCCAATATCCGAGTCTTCGCTATGCAGGCGATAGGCACCGGAGTTGACCGCGTGGGCCACGGTTGCCCAGGCTCGTGTCATCTCCAGGTCCATTGCGATATAGGGCTCGTGACCAGAAGGTTCTCTCAACTGCACTTTTAGGGAGCTGCTGCCAATTGCCTGCGCCACCAGAGAGGCGGTAGCGCCGGAGGTCTCTGAAGCCAGGGCTGTGGACATTTCGTCGATCATCCAGCCTTCACGCTCTGGACTGGAGGAGCGCTCCGGCCAGTTAACACTGCCACCGATAGGCGCCGAAGAAGGTACAGAGAGGTGGCGCACGTGAATTTCTGTGGTATCCGGCTGTACCCCGGTCTCAATTTGTAGGCGATACTTATCTTTAGTATCGGGGCTCTCTTTAAAGGCCATCCAGGCGGTTTCCATAACCCCCGCAGTGGCATCCGACATCTCTATACGCAGACCAGAACTGCGCAGGAATTGATGCAACTGGGGCCACACCTCCTCCGGGGGCTGGGATACCAGTACCCAGCGGTTAGCGCCGAGCTTCTGGATTTTTACCCTATCCAGACCCGCATTAGCCGAGATTGCCTGGGGGCGAGGTACCTGAAAATCCCCCCGGGCCAACTGCTCTCCTGCAATCTGGGGAATCTCGTAGAGTTCCTCTTGGTGCTTGGTATTCACACCTTCAGGCATCCTCAGGGGAGGCAGACTGTCGGCGTGTTGGTAGTCATTACTGCGATCGCGGAAATAGCCATCGTTGCCGAACACACCGCACCCCGCCAGCGCAATGCTGGAAATAAAGAGCCCGGCTCCAACGGTCAATTTTTTCATTAAAGCTATCCTGGTTAATTCTCAGTTCGCGGATTTAGAGTACACCGGCACTGCGCAGAGCTTCGCGCACTGTTCCGTGGTGCTCAGGGGCCAGGCTCGTCAGTGGCAGGCGGATTCCACCATCAACACGTCCCATCTCCCGGAGAGCCCATTTCACCGGTATCGGGTTGGACTCCAAAAACAACACTTCGTGCAATATTTGTATTCGCTGATCGATTGCCCTCGCGGTCACCGCATCTCCCACCAGAGCCGCTTCACACATTTGGGCCACCGCAGCGGGGGCCACATTGGCCGTTACGCTGATATTACCGTGGCCTCCCAGCAGCATTAACTCAACAGCGGTGCTGTCATCGCCGGAGTAAACGGCAAACCCTTCGGGCAGAGTATCTATTAAAACCTTTGCCCGCTCCAAGTCACCGGTGGCTTCCTTGATGCCCACGATATTGCCCACCGACGCCAGCCGCTGGACCGTCTCTGGCAGCATATCGACTGCCGTACGGCCAGGTACATTGTAGAGGATCTGCGGGATAGAGACCGATTTAGCTATCGCACGGTAGTGCTGATAGAGGCCTTCTTGGGTGGGCTTGTTGTAATAAGGTGTAACCAGCAAACAGGCATCTGCACCGCACCTAGCGGCATTTTCTGTGAGCTCAATCGCTTCAGTTGTGGAGTTGGCACCCGTCCCTGCAATCACCGGTATCCGACCGGCCACCTGGTCCACAACACGGCGGATAACCTCAATATGCTCATTGAAGTCCAGGGTTGCAGATTCACCAGTAGTACCCACGGCAACCAGTGCCCGGGTCCCCTGTTCAATATGCCACTCAACCAGATTGTGCAGACTGTCCCAGTCCGGGCTTCCATCTGCATACATTGGGGTGGCCAGGGCCACCATACTACCGGTTAACATCCTCACTCCTTATTTCTTGCACTCCACCCGGAATAGCACCGCCAGAGTCAGATCAGTATGTTACTTAGGCCAGGGTACTTAGGAGCGCGACTAGCTCGCCGCTCTCCTGCGCTTTTTCTTCTTTTTACGTACCCCGTGATACACGTTTTCTGCCCCCTCAGGGCGGGTCTTAAAACGTCGGTGCACCCACATATACTGCTCGGGCGCCTCGCGAATACGGGCTTCGATAAACTCGTTCACCAAGATGGCATCTTGCCGCTCATCCCCAGAGGGGATCTGCTCAATAGGGTCGTAAATTTTCAAATGGTAGCCCGATCCATTGTCCTGGCGGGTCACCACATAGGGCACGACTTTGGCTTTCCCAACCCGGGCAAACCGCGAAGTTCCCGTGACAGTCGCCGCAGGAATACCAAAGAACGGAGCAAATATCCCCTGTTTGATCCCGTAATCCTGATCGGGAGCATACCAGACTGCGCGCCCCCGCTGCAGGGCCCTGAGTACTCCGCGCACATCTTTACGCTGATAAACACTGCCGTTTTCCGTATGGCGTTCACGCCCCTTGCGCTGCATATAGTCATACACAGGGTTCTTGTGCGGCCGGTACATGCCATCGAGGGTGATACTCATCCCCATCAGAGCGGCGCCGAGTTCCAGGGTGGTAAAGTGCATAGCCATCAGGAGGACGCCCTGCCCCTCGGTCTGAATAGACTGTAAAGCCTCCAGCCCCTCAAAGGTAAAGCGCTTGCGCAACCAGCGGGCAGAGCGAAACCAGGCCATACCGGTTTCCATCAAGGCGATACCGCTGGACTCAAAGTTGCGCAGCAACAGTTCGGCCCTTTCGCGCTCTCCCAATTCGGGGAAGCACAGCGCGAGATTGCGTTCGGCAATAGTGCGGCGACTGGTGGCTACCTTGAGCATCAAGCGCCCAAACCCACGCCCTATGGCCAACTGCCAGCGGTAGGGCAACTGGGCCAGTAAAAACCAGAGAGCAAAAAGCAGCCAGGTCAGCCAGTAGCGAGGGTGCAGCAGCGCCGCGCGAAATCGGGGTTTTTCCATCGGGTCTATTCAGGCTGAGGTGCAAAGGCACCCACTAAGTCGGTTGAAAGCGACGTAGTATACCCTATGAAAAGAGCGCCGGGGTCGAGCCCCTGCGACAGAGCTTCAGTGCCGCAGCAGTGTATCCAATTCATCCACGGCGACACACCAGTCTGAATCATCCCGGATGGCGCTCTCCAAAAACTCCCGCTGCCCCTCAGTCCAAAACGAGGCCGCAGAGAGTTTCTCATGGCGATGTAAAAAGTGCGTACCCAGGAATGTGTTGATCTGCGCCTCTTCAGAGGCCAGTCCCAGCTGGGAAAACAAATCCTTCAGAGTATGGTGTCCGGTGGTTTCCATAGCAATTTCCGCTAACTAGTGAGGCGGCCATATTTTTATGGCACCTGGCCCCATTATAGTGAGCCCCTCAGCCCGTTAAGGGGCCGGGTTGGGGTTCTCTCGGTGGATCGCTTCAATCGCAGCCAATTGCTCATCTGCTAAGCGGATTGCAACACTGGAAATATTGGAGCGCAATTGCTCCGGGGTCGTGGCACCAATAATATTGGCGCTAACAAATGGCTGCTGATTCACAAACGCCAGTGCCATCTGCGCCGGGTCCAGACCAAACTGCCGGGCCAAGTCTACATATGCCTGGGTTGCAGCCTGGGTGCGCTTACCGGCATAGCGCTGAAAGCGGTCATAACGACTGAGCCGAGCGCCCTGCGGCTTTCGCCCGTCTAAATACTTGCCCGATAACATCCCGAATGCGAGGGGCGAATACGCCAGCAGGCCACACCGCTCGCGAATCGCGATTTCCGCACAGCCAATTTCAAAAGTTCTATTCAAAAGGTTGTAGGGGTTTTGAATTGATGCAATTCGAGGCCTCCCGTACACCACCGACTGTTGCAGGTACTCGAACAGCCCCCAGGGGGTTTCATTGGAAATGCCGATATGGCGAACCTTGCCCTGCTCAAGCAATGTCTCCAACGCCCCCAGTGTTTCGGCAATGGAGACACCGTCATCGTCGCTGTGAATATAATCCAGGCGACCAAAGAAGTTTGTCTGCCTTTCCGGCCAGTGGATTTGGTAGAGATCGATATAGTCGGTGCGCAGGCGTTTTAGGGAGTCGTCACAAGCCTGCAAAATCTGCTCGCGACTCAGACGGGGGCCCGAACGAATATGACCAACGCCGGAGTTGGCGGCACTGCGGCCGGCGACCTTGGTGGCGAGAACAATCCGATCCCGGCCGCCGCGCGCGGCCAGCCAATTGCCGATATATTCTTCCGTTCGCCCCTGGGTTTCCGGGCGAGGTGGCACCGGGTACATTTCCGCGCAGTCAATAAAATTGACCCCCTGTGCCAGGGCATAATCGAGCTGTTCAGCGGCCTCAGCTTCACTGTTCTGCTCACCGTAGGTCATAGTGCCCAGGCAAATCTGACTGACCTTTAGGTCAGTGGTGCCCAGCTGGCGGTACTCCATTAAATAGTCCCCACAAATCAAACAGCGGATTATGCAACTTTGCCAGGAGAACTCTGAGTAATTCCGCAATCTCTCTGCGGACCTTGCAGAAATATCACGAAATTATGCAGAGGCTCCCAGGGAAGAGTAGTAGGACGGAAAGAAAGGGGGAAAGCGGGACTCCGCAACAGAGCCCCGCCCATCATTAGCTGAAGTTGGCCTCTACCAGAGGGGAGGTATCCGCCTCGTAGTCAACGCCATCTACACCAAATCCAAACAGCTTGAGAAAATCCGCTTGGTAACCCTTGAAGTCGCTCAGGTCAAACAGGTTCTCAGCGGTGACCTCGGGCCACAGTTTTTCAATCTTTGCCTGAGTCTCGGGGCGCAGCTCTTTCTCGTCCATACGCAGGCGACTCGCATCGTCGAGGCGCGGGCTATCGGTATAGAGGCCCTCGGTGTAGAGACGGTATAACTGTTCGATACAGCCCTCATGAGTCCCCTCTTCTTTCATGACTTTATAGACGAGGGAGATATACAGTGGCATCACCGGGATAGCGGAGCTGGACTGAGTCACCAGTGCCTTCAAAACGGCGACGCTGGCCGCAGCTTTACCGCTGTCAGTAATGGCTTTTGCCGCGCGATCGAGGTCTTCTTTGGCCTTGCCGATAGTCGCGTGACCATAAATCGGCCAGGTGAGCTTTTCACCGATATAGGTGTAGGCCACGGTCTTGCAATTATCAGCGAGAACACCGGCCTCTCCGAGGGCCTGCATCCACAATTCCCAATCTTCCCCCCCCATCACCTTAACGGTATTTTCGATCTCTTCCTCACTCGCCGGCTCCAGAGTGATATCGGAGATCTCCAACTTGTCAGTGTTCAGATTCTTGGCGGTATAGGACTTATTGATGGGTTTGAGTACAGAGCTGTACAGCTCACCGGTCTTAGGGTCTTTACGGCGCGGGGAAGCGAGGCTGTAAACCACGAGATCGACCTGCCCCAGGTCCTCTTTGATCATCTCTACAGTCTGGGCTTTCACCTCATCGGAGAAGGCATCGCCATTGATACTCTTCGCGTAAAGACCCGCTTTGTGCGCCTCCTGTTCAAAGGCGGCGGAGTTGTAATAGCCCGCAGAAGCCGTGCGCTTCTCGGTGGGCGGCTTCTCGAAGAACACCCCCAGAGTGCTGGCGCCGCAACCAAAAGCAGCGGTGATTCGCGATGCCAAGCCGTAACCTGTAGAAGCTCCTAACACCAATACCTTTTTAGGCCCGTTTTCAACCGCTGCCTGGGACTGAATATACTCAATCTGCTCGCGGACATGAGCAGCACAGCCCTGCGGGTGGGCATTGGTACAAATAAAACCGCGTACTTTCGGCTGGATGATCATCCTTACAGTCTCTCCCTTCGTCTTTTGGGAATCGTCGTTACCAGATCACAGATACGCTGGTGGCGCTCTGGAAACTATCATCCCGGGGCACAAGTGCGACGCCCGGGTCATGTTTGCGGACCATTCTAATCCCTGTCGCCGGGGAGTCCCATAGCGGCAATTCCCACAATTTGTATATGGCGTCCAAAATATCTGCTATCCCGGCCAAAGCGGCCCGGCTCCCGCTGAGCCTCGCCCAGAAAGCGATTTTTTATGACTTTCCCGCCCAGTAATGGGGACACTGCAATTAATAGCGCGCCAGAGCGGTGCTGTTGAAGGGGCGGTTGACATCTTGCATGCAGAAAGCCCCTTAACGGCGGCTCTTCTGAGCTGGCATACCGTATGCAGGGTTTCCCTAGCGGCGGATTGCTGCAATACAGCCGAGCCATGGATGGCTCACCCGTTGTTCAACCCCCAGTCAGTTAGGAAGGTCAGAAGTGAAATACTATTCGCGTTACTGTGTAAAACCCGGGGACCTGAATCCCGCCCAGCGTCTCTTTGGCGGGCAGCTCCTGTCCTGGATTGATGAGGAGGCGGCAATCTTTGCCGGCTGCCAAATGGAGACCCCCATGCTAGTCACCAAGCTGATGTCGGAAATTAACTTTGTCAGCTCCGCTTGCTGTGGCGATGTGCTGGAGTTTGGTTTTGAAGTGGTGGGCATCGGCCAGACCTCTCTGACGGTGCGCTGCGAAGTTCGCAACAAACAATCGCAACAACTGATTGCACAAGTAGATCAAATCGTATTTGTCGCGCTGGATGCCAATGGCAAGCCAATCCCTCACACAAAAGCCGGTATGTCCCTGGAACAGGCCCGTCTCGCCACGCTGCGCGAGTGTAAAATGGCCAGCTGACTCTGTGCCAAAGCCAGCCATCCACTGAAACGGTGGCGGTATACTGATGCCTTTGCATTAACCGCCACCCCTGCTTGAACAGCCCTTGCCCGATCAGCCTGCACTGGAGAAAGTGAATCCCTCCCCCCATCCAAATACGGCGTAGACTCGTGGGGGTGTTCTCGATAGCGGCTGTAATTCAGCGCAATTCCTATTCCACTTCGATAGTGTATCCTGGCGCCAATCGCTATAGCCCGACGTAGAGGCGCCAAATATATGCTGAACTTCCTTCACCAACACGGGTTCCGCCTATCCCTGCTAACCCTGTTTGCCCTGACCTGGGGCTGGTCTGCCTGGGAGCCTCTGCACCCCGACGATTGGCTGCTGGAGAACTATTTAGTATTTGCCGCTCTGCCGGTAATTTTGCTCAGTGCGCGGACCTTTCCTCTATCGAATATCTCCTACACATTGATCACCCTGTTTATGTGTCTCCATGTGATCGGCTCCCACTACACCTATGCCGAAACACCCTTTGGCTACACATTGCAGGCGTGGCTGGGCTCTGAGCGGAATATGTACGACCGCTTGGTACACTTCAGCTTTGGCCTGCTGCTAGCCTATCCCGTGCGGGAGATTCTAGTGCGCCTGGCCCGGCTACGAGGCTTCTGGGGCTACTTCTTCCCGGTAGACGTCACTTTTGCGCTTTCCTCCATCTACGAAATCATCGAGTGGCAGGCGGCAAAGGCTGTTTCCCCAGAATTGGGGGCCGCCTTCCTCGGCTCCCAGGGAGATATCTGGGACGCACAAAAAGATATGCTGCTGGCAGGGCTCGGCTCCATCACCACGATGCTGCTGGTCTTTGCCCTCAACCTGTGGCTGAACTCCAACGCCTGGAGTGAGATTCGCAATAGCTTGAAAGCTCCCCCTGGTGACAGAGCCCTGGGCGAGGCCCGCCTGCGCCACTGGTGGAACAGCCGGCGCGGCTAAAGTGCTATTTAGACAGCGCGTGATTCAGTGGTAGGCGGGTGGTCTGCTTCATCGTCTCCATCACAAAACTGGAGCTGACATCAAACAGGTCGGCCTTGATCAGCTCCTTGTAGAGGCGGTCGTAACCGGGCATATCGGTCACAACCGCCTTAATCAAATAATCCAGGTCGCCACTCATACGGTGAACTTCGAGAATCTCCGCCACTCCCTGCACCAATTCAGCAAAACGGGCAGCCCATTGATCGTTGTGTTGATTGGTACGGATTGAGATATAGACCGTCAGGGGCAGATTTAATTTTTGTTGATCGAGCAGGGTCACCCTGTCGCCAATCACCCCATCTTCCTCAAGGCGATGTATACGGCGCCAGCATGCCGATTTGGACATCCCCACCCGCTCGGCAATATCCCCCACTGACAGAGTGGCATCCGCCTGTAACAACTCGAGTATCGCCCTGTCCTGCTTGCTTAATCCCACGGTCATAGTAAATCCCCCAGCGCCCCTTCTGATCACAAAAAAAGCAATCGGTTCAAATTCACGATAAATAGCCTTTTATCGGCACGATATTTCACAAAGAAAATAATAACAGATACAAGTAGGGACATTGTTTCGGGCTTATCCGGATAGAGTGATCAGCAAATAACAGGGGGAAAGAAATCATGGCAGACCTGATCAAATACATCCGCAATTCGGTCATCGGCGATATGCAGCCAATAGTGACGCCGTTTGGCAGGCGCCCACTGGTCTACGCCGACTACACTGCCTCCGGGCGCGCGCTGACATTTATCGAAGATGCTATCCGCCAGCAGGCGCTGCCCTTCTATGCCAACACCCACAGCGAGAGTTCCTATACCGGCGCCCATACCACGGCACTGCGCGAGCAGGCCCGGGAAGAAATTCGCCGGGCTGTCAACGCCAGTGACAGCCACAAAGTCATTTTTTGCGGTTCCGGTGCAACAGCCGCAATCAATAAATTAATCGATATTCTCAATCTGCGCCTACCCGCAGATCTGGATAAACAACACCAGCTCCTCGATAGGATTCCAGCGCATCAACGCCCGGTTATTTTTATCGGCCCCTATGAACACCACTCCAATGAACTCCCCTGGCGAGAAAGCATTGCCGATCTGGTATCTATTCCACTGAACCGCGATGGCAAACTGGACCTGCATGCACTGGAGTTAGCCCTGCGCGCCCATGCCGATAGACCGGTCAAAATCGGCAGCTTTTCGGCGGCCTCCAACGTGACTGGTATCAAAACCGAGGTGGATAAGGTAACCGCACTGCTGAAAAAGTACGGCGCCCTCTCTTTTTGGGACTACGCCGCCGCAGCGCCCTATGTACAAATTGATATGCAGGGCCCGGCAACAGCGGATGGCCTCGGGCAAAAAGATGCGGTATTTATCTCCCCCCATAAATTTATCGGTGGGCCGGGTACTCCGGGTATTCTGGTTGTACACGAAGACCTGCTGAAAAATTCAGTACCCGCCACACCGGGAGGCGGAACTGTCCTCTATGTGACACCGGAGGACCACCGCTACCTGGAGGACGCCGAGCGCAGCGAGGAGGGCGGCACCCCGGCCATTATCGAATCGATTAGGGCCGGTATGGTTTTTAAGCTCCAACAAACCGTGGGTACGGAAGAGATCAGCCAGCGCGAAAACCAATTTTTACAGCGCGCGCTGCAACGCTGGTCGCGGGAAGAGGCGATAGAAATTCTCGGCAATACTGACGCTCCACGGCTGTCGATCATTTCCCTGCGTATTAAATGGCAGGAGAAGGACTTGCATTACGGCTTTGTCGTGGCGCTGCTGAACGATCTATTTGGAATCCAAGTGCGCGGAGGCTGCTCCTGTGCCGGCCCCTATGGCCACGCTTTACTGGGCATCGATATGGCCCACAGTAAATCCCTGGAAACACAAATCCTAAAGGGCCACAAGGTGCTGAGGCCCGGCTGGGTGAGACTCAATTTTAACTACTTCATCAGTGAGGAAGTCTTCGAGTATCTGCTGGAGGCAGTGGCCTTGGTGGCCAAATACGGCTGGAGGCTGCTCCCCTTTTACCGCTTTGATCCGCTGACCGGTGTCTGGCGATATCAGGGTAAGACGATGCAAACATCCGTTGATATCCCCAAACTGACATTTTCCGCAACAGAGGCCGAGCCGGTCGCAGAAAACCCATGCAGTTTAGAACTTAGAGACTATTTGCAGATGGGAGAACAAGAACTTCGCCGAATTAACCGCGAAGCCCATTTCTACGATTTAAGATTGCCAGACGAGGCGGAATCCCTGCGCTGGTATGCCAGTCCCCGGGAAGCGGCACTGGCACTTTAGCGACAAGGTTATAGGAGTAGCTGCGCCTAGCGCAGAAGTAACAGAGGCTGGCGGGTTTTCAACAGCATTTTTGCGGTGATACTTCCCAACAGAAAGTCATGCAGGCGGTTGTGGCTGAAAGCCCCCATCACGGTCAGGTCAATCTGGTGCTCAGTTTGATAGGCCACCAAAGCCTCAACCGTATTGCCCGTGAGGTTGCTGGCAGTGCTGGCCAATCCGGCGGAGTCCAGTATTGCCGAGGCCTCGGCCAATAATTTCTCCGCAGTTTCAGCGGGCCCGACATGGACCAGGTGACAAGAGAGTTCGCGAAACAGCGGGCTCTCCGCAACCATAGCCAGAGCCTTGCGCGAGGCCTCGCTGCCATCGTAGGCCAACATCACCCTGCTCGGTGCCTTGAAGTCCCGGTTGACCACCAGAATCGGCTTGTGCAGCGAGCGCACCACCGTCTCCAGGTGCGCCCCCAGCCCCCGCTCGGAATCACCGTGCTCTTCACCGCGAATCCCCAGCACCAGCGCGCGGATGGAGTCTTCCAGCTCCACGACTGATTCGGTCAGACTATCGTGGCGCTGACAGGCCTGGATATTTTGCACCCCCGCCTCTTCAGCGCGACTGCGTGCGGCCTGCAACATCAGCTTGCCCTGCTGCACCATCAACTGCGCCCGCTGCTGCTCCAGCGCAGTTAACTCCTCCAGCAACTCCTCCTGGCTACCCAGGCCGATGCTGCCGGTAAAATCGGTCACCGCAGGGACATTGCTTCTTTCGATGTTGTGCAACAGCTTTAACGGTGCCTGCAAGCTCCTGGCCAGCCAGGCCGAGTAATCACATACCGCTCCTGTGTAATGAGAGCCATCAATACAGGAGAGTACCAGGGCGGCACTGCCACCATTGACTGTGTTCTCGTTGTTATTATTGCTGCTGCTTGCGACCATCAATGTCCTCCAAGAACCCGCTCAATTTCCTCGGGCTTATCGTGTACGCCGAAACGGTCGACGATCGTTTCACTGGCTTTGTTTAGCCCCACCAGTTCAATCCGCGCGCCCTCGCGGCGGAGCTTAAGCACCACCTTATCCAGCGCATTAACTCCGGAAACATCCCAGAAGTGCGCGCGGCTGAGATCGATCACCACCGTATCCACCACCTCTTTGAAGTCAAATGAAGCGGTAAACTTATCGGCAGAGTTGAAAAATACCTGCCCAATAACTTTGTAAGTGCGGCGACTCTGCTTTTCATCCAGAGAGCTGCTCACATACATAAAGTGACTGACTTTATTGGCAAAGAACAGCGATGCCAACAGCACACCGACAAATACACCATAGGCCAGGTTGTGGGTCCACACTACCACAACCACAGTGGCAATCATGACCAAATTTGTAGAGAGGGGGTAGTGCTTTAAGTTGCGAATGGAGCTCCAGTCAAAGGTGCCGATGGAAACCATAATCATGACCGCCACCAGCGCCGCCATGGGAATCACCGCGACCCAGTCACTGATAAACACCACCAGGGTCAGCAGGCCGATACCGGCCACCAGGGTGGAGAGGCGACCACGGCCACCGGACTTCACATTGATTACGGACTGGCCGATCATGGCACAGCCAGCCATACCGCCGAGGCTGCCCGCAGCAATATTGGCAATACCCTGGCCCTTACACTCGCGGTTCTTGTCACTGGTAGTATCGGTCAGGTCGTCGACAATCGTCGCGGTCATCAGAGACTCCAGCAAACCCACCACCGCCAGACCTGCGGAGTAGGGAAAGATAATTTGCAGGGTTTCAAAATTGAACGGCACTTCTGGCCAGAGGAAAATCGGCAGGGTATCCGGCAACTCTCCCATATCGCCGACAGTGCGAATATCCAACCCCATAGTTACCGCCACTGCGGTGAGCAGCAGGATACACACCAGTGGCGATGGCACCGCCTTGCCGATCACGGGGATATAAGGGAACAGGTAAATAATCCCCAGGCCCGCCGCCGTCATTGCGTAGACTTCCCAGGTACCGCCGATCAGCTCGGGCATTTGCGCCAGGAATATCAGTATCGCCAGGGCATTGACGAACCCAGTCACCACAGCGCGGGAGACAAAGCTCATTAAACTCCCCAGCTTTAAGTAACCGGCAATAATCTGCAAGACCCCCGTCAATAGGGTTGCCGCGAGTAGATATTGCAACCCGTGTTCTTTCACCAGGGTCACCATCAGCAGCGCCATGGCCCCGGTGGCAGCGGAAATCATTCCCGGGCGGCCGCCGACAAATGCAATAACAACAGCGATACAGAAAGAGGCGTAAAGCCCAACTCTCGGGTCAACACCCGCGATAATTGAGAAGGCGATAGCTTCGGGGATCAAAGCCAGGGCCACTACCAGGCCGGCGAGAACATCCCGACGTATGTTGCCGAACCAGTCGGCTTTGGTCGATGAGAGCAGCGAAGGAAACATAGGAGACAGCTAATTAAATTGAGATTGATCAAAAAAAGGCCGCGCACTCTACCATAAACGGCGGTGGCCCCGCATGGCCGCAGCCCCCTCCCCCAGCTCCCCACTGGAAAATGGCCCCTCTGTCCACAGCTGTCCACCTCCGGACAGGGCGGACAGCGGACACTTTCTGCGGACACCCGTAAAACAGCAGTAATCTACAAAAAAACAAAAAATCCTTTTATTTCAGTAGGTTATACGTGATTTAAAAGTTGGCATGTTTCTTGCCAAACCTCTCCTGGAAAGCAGATTTTTAACGCTGAATCCAAATTTCCAAAAGCCTGCATCCAAATAGCAATGACGGGCAAAACAGCAAGAAAACGGAAAGCCGCAATGATTAGAGATACTTCCGGACAAGATACCAAGATAGAAGCCGTGCCGGTTTGGAAGAACAAAAAGGTCGTCAAAGCCTCGATATTTGCAGGTTTGACGGCGGTATTTCTGGCCTGGGGTGTCAACGCCTGGCACCGCACTGGCTCCGTCGACAGCACCCTCTCCCTGTCTCAAATCAATATCGCCCAGGTCCAGCGCGGAGATCTGGTGCGGGACCTGGTGGTCCAGGGGCAAGTGGTCGCCGCCAATAGCCCCACCCTGTTCAGTCCGGCCCAGGGCATCGTCAAGTTTGCTGTTAAAGCTGGCGATACCGTTGAGGCGGGGCAATTGCTGGCCACCCTCGACAGTCCGGAACTGTCCAACCAGCTGGCTCAGGAAAATGCCCAACTCAACCAGCTCAGCGTGAATCTGCAACGACAGAAAATCCAGGCCAAACGCCAGCATATGGAGAACCAACAAAAAGCCGACTTGGCCAAGGTCAACCTCACTGCCGCCAAGCGAGAACTGAGACGCGCAGAACTGTCGATGGAAAAGCAGATCATCTCGCGGCTGGATTTTGAAAAGACCAACGACGATATGACCCGCGCACAGCTGGAGTACGAGCAAGCCGTACAGAATGCCGAGCTGGAGAAGGAGTCGCTGACTTTCGAGACCCAGAACCTGGAGCTTCAGGTTTCCCAGCAGCGCCTACAGGTACAGGAGACCGAGCGCCGTGTCCGGGAGCTGAATATTGTCTCTCCAGTCAACGGCACTGTCGGCAGTCTGGCGGTGGCGCAGCGCAGCGCCGTTGGTGCCAATACAGCTCTTATTACGGTAGTCGATCTCACCAGCTTCGAACTCGAAGCCAAAGTACCGGAAAACTATGCCGACGACCTGGGCATCAGTATGGCGGTGGCCATCAATCTCGCTGGAAAAGAACTGCCGGGGGAAATTACCGCAATCTCTCCAGAGGTCATTAACGGCCAAGTCGTTGCGCGGGTCCGCTTTACCGGGGGACAACCGCAAAAGCTGAGGCAAAACCTCCGCCTCACCGCCCGCATTCTGCTGGAAAACCGCAATAACGTCCTGCTGGTCAAACGCGGCGGCTTTCTCGATCAAAGCGGTGGCAACTATGTATTCCGCCTGAACAGTGAACAACAGGCGGAGCGGGTATCCATACAGATAGGCGCCTTCGGCCTAAAACAGGTGGAAATTATCTCCGGCCTACAGGAGGGGGACAGAATCATTATCTCCTCTTCTGAAGAGCTTGAGAGTGCCCAGTTGGTTGCCTTAACCGATTAAGCGCGAATTCAAATTGGGGCCGGCTATAGCCCCTGAGTCAACGAATCAATTATTTGAAGTTTAAGAAAAAGGGAATATCGCAATGTTGAAAATGAACAATATCCGCAAAAGTTTTCGCACCGATACTATCGAAACTCACGCGCTGCGGGATTTTAGTCTCGAAGTAAAAGAGGGCGAATTCGTGTCCGTCACCGGCCCCAGTGGCTCCGGCAAAACCACCTTCCTCAATATTGCCGGCCTGCTGGAAACCCCCACCAATGGCGAGTACCTGCTCGATGGCGACAATGTCAGCAATCTCAATGACCGCCAGCGCTCACAGCTGCGCAATGAGAAAATCGGCTTTATTTTCCAGGGATTTAACCTGATTCCCGATCTGACCCTGTTCGACAATATCGATGTCCCCCTGCGCTATCGAGGCTTCAATGCAAAAGAGCGCCGCAAGCGTATTGAGAAGGTGCTAGAGCAGGTTGGCCTGTCCGCTCGCGCCAAGCACCTGCCGGCACAACTGTCCGGTGGACAACAGCAGCGTATCGCGATCGCCCGCGCTTTAGCCGGCGAACCCCGCTTCCTGCTGGCAGACGAACCCACCGGCAATCTCGACTCCTTAATGGCCCGCCAAGTTATGGAGCTACTGGAATTTATTAACGAGTGGGGAACCACCATCGTTATGGTCACCCACGACCCAGAGCTCGCTCGCCGCGCCCATCGCAATATCCAGATTGTGGACGGGCAGGTATGCGACTTGCGCGCAGTTCCCGAGCAGCCTGCTGCCGTGACTGCTTAAGGAGCCCGCACCATGTTTGGATACTATATTTCCCTGGCCCTGCGCAGCTTGCGCGGTACTCCAATTTTAAGTGGTTTGATGATCACTGCTATTGCTGTGGGTGTGGGTGCCTCGATGACGGTACTCACCCTCAACTATATGATGTCGCAAAACGCACTCAAGCATAAAGATGATGTTCTTTTCGCTGTGCAACTGGATGGCTGGAACCCTAAGGAAGCTGCTGATACAGCCAATGAGATACCGTGGCAACTGACTTACCGAGATACACAAGCGCTACTGCGCTCAGATATTCCAACTCGTCAGGTTGCCATGCATCGCTTCGGGTTTACGGTTCAACTTGAAGAATCCTCAATGCGCCCTTTTACCGCATCTACCCGCGTCACTACGCGCGATTTCTTTTCCCTTTTTGATGTGCCTTTTATCTATGGTGGTACCTGGGAAAATGAAGCAGACTCTTCTCACGTAACAGTTGTTGTTCTATCCAAGTCGATGAATGACAAATTGTTTTCTGGCGAAGATAGTGTAGGAAAAACTATCAGCCTAAACGGCGAGCCCTTTACCGTTGTTGGTGTTATTGATCACTGGGAGCCCGCTCCTAAAGTTTATGACCTTAACAACAATGTCTTTGGCAGCGCCGAAAAACTGTTTGTGCCTTTCGGACTACACAGGAAACTGGAAATATACAGCTGGGGAAACACCAATGGGTGGAAAAATGGTGAAGGCCATGGCTACGAAGGATTCCTACAGAGTGAGGATATTTGGATACAGTATTGGGTCGAGATAAATAGTAGTGAGCAAAAAGTTCAATATGAAGATTTCCTGACTGCATATATTAATGGTGAAAAAACACAAGGGCGCTTTGCACGACCATTAAAATTCGCCCTGAGCAAGCCCTCTGAATGGCTGGTTCTCAATGAGGTCCTCAGAGATGATAATCGTGTATTGGGCTGGATATCTCTGGCTTTCTTATTAGTTTGCGTCATCAATGCAGTAGCTTTACTGCTGGCTAAATTTTTGCGTAAAGCACCCGAAGCTGGTGTCCGTCGCGCCCTAGGAGCGAGCCGAGGCGCTATTTTCACCCAACACTTAATTGAAAGTTCTGCCATTGGAGTGATCGGTGGTATCGCCGGAATATTTATTGCGGCTATGGGTATTAATGGAATCCGCTACCTAGCCATGGGGCAAATGGATACTGTAGCCACGATGGATTGGGTAATGATGATTGCAGCCATCGGCCTCGCTTTGATTGCAAGCCTACTCGCAGGAATCTATCCCGCTTGGCGTATCAGCCGTACCAACCCCTCTATTTATCTGAAAACCCAGTAAGGCCGAATCATGTTGGAATTGAAACCTATGTTGTCTGCCCTCTGGCGCAACAAAATCTCAGCAATGCTAATCGCTATACAACTAGCATTAACACTAGCGATCATCAGTAATATTGTGGTTATTGTAAAGGATCGCATTGACAAGATAGCACGACCTACAGGTATTGCCGTGGAAGAAATTATTGCTATAAATGTTATGGCAATCCCCCAAGATTATGACATGATCAATGCAGCGTCTTCTGATTTAAAATTGCTCCGCGAACTTCCCCATGTCAAGGATGCATCTGTTACACCGCAAGTACCCTTATCACAATCAGGGTCTGCCGGCGTATTTTACACGCAACCAAATCAGGAAATCGGTGGGGTCGTCTCCAACCGCTACAATACAGATCCAAACTTTATTAATACTCTAGGTCTTAATTTAATTGCGGGTCGCAATTTCACAGACGTGGAAATGCAGTATTTTGACCCTAATGAAATTAGGAAAATGTCAGTTGCCATTATCACTAAGCAGTTCGCTGAAAAACTGTACCCTAACCAGGACCCAATCGGTAAACCCTTATATGATGGCAACAACCATCCAATTGAAATTATTGGTGTTGTCGAGAGGCACCTGGGTGCCTGGGTAGGATGGTCAAAGGCAGGTAATGTAGCCTTTTTTCCCGTCGTTAGAAACACACAAGATATAAACTATTTAGTTCGGGCTGAACCAGGAAAGCTCAATGACGTATTGAAGGTATTAGAGGAGAAGTTATCTGAACGCGACCCACAAAGAGTGATAAAAACAAAAGTTCTTACAGAGTATGTCGCCAGCAGTTATGCTCGCGATAATTTAATGGTTAAAGTCCTGTCTACTGTTGCAGCCATGTTAAGTTTTATTGTAGCTCTTGGCATTGTAGGCCTAACCATATTCTGGATTAATCAAAGGGCCAAGCAAATTGGTGTTAGACGTGCATTAGGGGCTACCCGCACCAATATCAGCCGCTACTTCCTGTTAGAAAACGGGATAATCGCCAGTCTGGGCATTGCCGTTGGAAGTGCGGCAGCCTTGATTGCCAATCAATATATGGTTCGAGATTACTCACAGCCAGTTTTAACTTTGGCTCCCCTGGCTATTTGCGCGCTGTTGGTTCTCTTAGTCAGCCTTGGCGCCGCACTGGCCCCAGCACTGCGAGCAGCAAACATATCACCAGCGACAGCCACCCGGAGCATTTAAATAATCATCGGGGGGGCTTATCTCCCCCGATAAAAAACCAGCAATTTTCAATCCCCTCTCCCACCACCTATATTGGGGCAGCCCCAACTGCCCCAATATAGCCAACAATAAGGATATTGGTAATGTTAAAGGATCTCTCTGCTTTCATATTCATGGAACTGGCTCTACTGAGTCCAATGTCACTGGCAGAGCAACACCCCGTGATTCCCGGCCCCCAGCTATCCGAGGAATTAGCTCAGCAGATTACAAGTGCTGACCAACACTTATTTGATGCGCTATTCAACCACTGCGATCTAAGCGAAGCACAGGACCTGGTTACCGAAGACTTTGAAATGTACCACGATAAGTGGGGACAAACAGCGAAATCCGGTGAGGAATTTGTCAGGATCATCAGCAATATGTGTAAGCAACGCGAGAATGGCAGTGATATTCATGCACGGCGTGAATTAGTAATCGATAGTATTGAAATCTATCCCGTTAACCACTACGGGGCTATTCAAACCGGTATTCATCGTTTTTACGGCATCAATGATGACAAAAGCGAAACCTTGCGTGAAAGTTCTCAATTTACTCACCTCTGGAAACAGGTCGACGGCTCCTGGCGGCTCGCCAGGGTATTGAGCTTTGACCATAAACCCGCCAACCCAAACAGCGTCGACTAGCCCCCCCTGTAAAGGGGAAAATATGTCGCAGGCATTTCCTCTCAGCAGCACACACTGCATAATGGGACTATCAAGAGCACGCTCAGACACTATGGACAAAGTACTTATTATTGACGACAACAGTAGTATCGTCTCCGCCCTGGAGATTCTGTTGTCCCTACATGACCTGCAACCACTTTGTGCAATTACCCCCCAGGCCGGACTCCAACTCCTGCGGGAGAACCGCGATATCAGCCTGGTTATTCAGGATATGAACTTCACTGCGGATACCACCTCCGGCGAAGAGGGCAAGGAGTTGTTCTTCGCTATTCGGGAGATCAACCCGGACCTTCCTATCATTCTGCTGACCGCCTGGACCCAGTTGGAAATGGCCGTCGAACTAGTCCGAGCCGGCGCCGCCGACTACCTGGGCAAACCCTGGGATGACAATAAGTTGATATCCACAATCAACAACTTATTGGAATTGGGAGAGCTGCAAAAACGCCAGCAAGCCACTCAGCAACAAGCCCTGAATGCACGCAGTCAACTGCGCGAAAATTTTCAGCTGCTGGATATCATCTACCGCAGCGACAAAATGCAAAAATTGCTGGAGATGGCCACCCAAGTGGCAAAGTCTGATGTCCCGATTCTAATCACCGGCCCAAATGGCGCCGGCAAAGAAAAGATTGCAGAGATCATTCAGGCAAACTCCTTATCGCGAGAAGGTCCATTTATCAAAGTTAATGTTGGTGCCCTGCCAGAAGAACTGATGGAGGCAGAATTGTTTGGTGCCGAACCCGGTGCCTATACCGGTGCCGGCAACCGGGCGCGACAGGGGAGGTTTGAGGCTGCCGATGGTGGCACTTTATTTCTCGATGAGATTGGCGAACTCTCGCCCAGTGGTCAGGTAAAACTTTTACGCGTTCTACAAACTGGAGAGTTTCAACGTCTGGGTAGCAGCCAAACCCGCACAGCTAAAGTTCGGGTGATCAGCGCTACCAATAGGGACCTCCACAAGGCGATAGCGGAAGGCAAGTTTCGCCAGGATTTATTTTATCGGCTCAATGTTATAGAGCTGCGCCTCCCGCCATTACATGAGCGCCCGGAGGATATCCCCGCGCTCGCGATGCGCTTTCTCGCAGAAAATGGCAGTTCAAAAAAGCTCTCTCCACAAGCGTTAAACGCCCTGACTCGCTATCAGTGGCCAGGCAATGTGCGGGAGCTGCAAAATGTTATGCAGCGGGCAGCCGTCCTATGCCAGGGCGAGACCATCGATGAGGCCGTTCTGGCACTCCCTGAACAGAGCGCAAGCGACAAGGTGGAGGTGAGTTTCGAACCCAGCCGCGAGCTGCTGCAAGAGACGCTCGCCAATTGTAATGGCATTATTGCCCAGGCCGCACGGGAACTCGGTATGAGTCGTCAAGCGCTGTACCGCCGCCTGGAAAAACACGGTATACCCTATTGATGTCGAAATATCTCTCCCTTGAGGGCCGCCTTATCAGCGCAGCGGCCCTACCGTTAATAATCGCTATTGTTATCACCTGGCTCGGCACTCAAGCCGGCTTTAGCCCATTACTCTCACTGGCAACAGCGCTATTGCTCGCACTACCGTTATTAATTGGATTAATACGATATGTACTTACCCCGCTGAACAGCACATTAAAGTCCCTGCAAAATGGCCTGTTAAACTTTCGCGACGGCGACTTCTCCATTTCCCTTGTCCCCCCAAAAGACAGTGAACTCCGCCAAATAACGCTACTCTATAACGAAGTTGGCGAATACTTGCGCAAAGAGCGCGCACATATTTATCAGCGGGAACTCCTTTTGGATACGGTTATCCAAACCTCTCCACAGACTCTCTTACTGATCGATCAAAACGATCGTATCATTTATTCAAACAATAGCGCCAAGCAACTGCTGAATCACGGGAAACCAATACAGGGGCTACTGCTGCAACAAGCACTTTCCGAGAGCCCCAAGGAAATAGCCAGAGCCATTAACAGCTGGAAAAACGGCCTATTTAATTACACCGACCGCCACGGCCCACACTCCATCCATATCGGAAATAGTACGTTTGTACTCAATACGCAAACACATCGCCTGATTGTTTTGCGCGAAATGACCCGCGAACTGACTCGTGCAGAAGTGGAAGTCTGGAAGAAAGTTATCCGCCTGATTAGCCACGAGCTGAACAACTCTCTAGCTCCGATTTCATCGCTCGCCCACTCGGGAAAGATGCTGGTCACCAAACCCGGCAAAGAGCAGGCTCTGGAAAAGGTTTTCGATATTATTGCGGATCGCTGTAAACACCTGACAGAGTTCACCCAGGGCTACGCGTCTTTTGCCAAGCTGCCCGCACCCAGCTGTGAAAGCGTCACCTGGCAAGAGTTGATCAACCGAATAATGCCCATTCAAGCCTTCTCCCTAAAGGGCACTTTACCGGAGGAACCCGGCTACTTTGACCCCATTCAAATAGAACAAGCTCTGCTGAATTTAATAAAAAACTCACGGGAAGCTGGCAGTAATAGTGATGATATTGAACTTGAAGTCAGCACCGATCCCCTTGGCCAGAAAATAGTACTCTCCGACCGGGGCTGCGGTATGAGCGAGAAAGTGCTTGAACAGGCATTGCTACCCTTCTTTTCAACCAAGGAGCAGGGCGTGGGCTTGGGGCTGGCACTGTGCAGAGAGATCATTGATGCCCACGATGGGCAGATCCAGCTTTTGAATAGGGCCGGAGGAGGCCTTCAAATCTGCCTCTGGCTGCCTTGGGGAAAAATATAACTCACACCCCAAAATACCGCAGTAATCACTGACAATCCACCAGTCAACAAAAGACACAGCCTATAAATGGAACTCTCTAACCAATAAAAGAACATCACACTTAAGTTTAAAATTGCGCCATGCAGCGATAATTTTATTGCGGCCACTCCCGTTCGAAACGTCATCTTTTTGTAGCTAAAAACAAAAGTCTAAGCTGCCATAACTCGAAATCCGAATTTTTTCTATGATTCGGATTTTAGAATCGTTGTTTACTTTTCTCGGAACGCACAAGAAGGGATCATGCTAAAAATAAATAGTTTGCTGTCCGCCGGCACACTTGCTTTAAGTCTGATGGCAGTCAATGCCCAGGCTGTCAACGCACCCAAAAAAGGGGGAGACCAAGTCGACCTGGTTATTGCCAACGAAGCCAAGTTGATCGATATGCTAAAACGCTCTGGTCGCATCAACCAAGAGGCAACGATTGAGGAAGCGGAACGCACTTTGCGCACCTATTTAAAGGAGCGGGCTACCCACAGTATTAATGGAGCCCAAGATCTCTCCAGCGATACCGTAACAATGATGCGCGAAGCCCATGGAGGGCATAAAC
Source organism: Microbulbifer regidiadema (SeqCode) (assembly GCF_052466995.1). Classification (NCBI taxonomy): domain Bacteria; kingdom Pseudomonadati; phylum Pseudomonadota; class Gammaproteobacteria; order Cellvibrionales; family Microbulbiferaceae; genus Microbulbifer; species Microbulbifer regidiadema (SeqCode). The sequence continues at coordinate 2,605,190 of NZ_CP174297.1, forward strand.
ACCCTCGACTTAAAAGGGGGAAAGGTTCCCTTCACCGCAATCATGGCAGCCGCCACCCTGCAAATATTCAACTTGAAAACTACGATGGCGAAGCGCGCACAGCCCGGGTTCTCGCCATCCTGATGGAGTTCCCCGATTTCCCCCACAACAGCATTGAGCCAGGGGAAAGTGATATGTACTACGCGGATTACGCCGCTGAACACTACGCAGATTTGCTTTTCTCCCAAAGCGGCTTTGACGGCCCCAGTGGAGAAAATATGCTATCCATGCAGCAGTTTTACTGGCAGCAGTCCGGCAATAGCTACTCGGTTGAAGGCTCTGTAGCAGGTTGGTATATGGCCAGCCAATCAGCAGCTTATTACGGCAATAATACCGATGGCGATGCTCGCTCCCTGATTCGCGAGGCTCTGGAAGCCGCCGCTGCCGATCCCACAATTAACTTATCAGATTTCGATATTGAAGATCGCTACGACCTGGATGGCGATGGTGACTTCTGGGAAGCAGACGGCTTGGTAGACCATATTATGATCTTCCACTCGTCAGTTGGTGAAGAAGCTGGTGGCGGACAGCTGGGTGAAGACGCCATTTGGTCTCACCGTTGGAATCTTGGCGGAGTCTATTCACTTGAAGGGACGACAGCGGAGGTAGATTACTGGGGAGGCGCCATGGCCGCCTATGATTACACCATTCAGCCGGCGGATGCCGCTGCGGGGGTAGTCAGCCATGAATATGGCCATGATCTGGGCCTACCCGATGAATACGACACCGATGGAAGCGGTCGTGGAGAACCTGTCTCCTACTGGTCCATTATGTCCAGTGGCAGCTGGGCTGGCGTAACCCCAGGTGCAGAACCCACCGGCTTCTCCGCATATGCCAAGGAGTACCTGCAACACAACCATGGCGGTAACTGGCTTTACGGTGAAACCATCGAGCTAGATGAAATTCCTCGCCGTGGTATCGAATTATTACTCGATGAAGCCGTTAGTAAGGGTAGCAATAACGATGCCATTCGAATTGATCTACCTGCAAAGCAAGAAGTAGTTACCGAGCCCAGCAGCGGTGAATACGCCTACTTCAGTGGTAGCGGTAACAACCTGCAAAACTCTATGACAATATCTATTGATCTGAGTGATGCGGAAACGGCAAACCTCTCTTTCAAAGCCTGGTACGATATTGAGGCGGATTGGGATTACGCTGCGATTATGGTGGATTCAGGTGATGGCTTTGTTTCCATTCCCGGTTCAGTAACTACAGACAGCAATCCCAATGGCACTAATCCTGGTCATGGTATTACGGGCAGCTCCGAAGGCTGGATTGATATTGACTTCGACTTAAGTGCTTACAGCGGGCAAGAAATTAGCCTTTCGCTTGCCTATATTACTGATGGCGCCGTAGCGAATTCTGGTCTTTTTGCCGATGACATCACCATCGAAATTGATGATGCAACATTCCTATTCGATGATGCTGAGACTGATGGCAACTTTAGTCTGGCAGGCTTTAGTCGCAACCCAGGTTATCTTGAGCACGATCACTACTACCTGCTCGAATGGCGCACTCATCGCGGCGTTGATGCCGGACTGGCACATGTGAATGTAGCCGGCGAGATGCTCACTTTCACTGAAGGTCTCTTGGTTTGGTACGTAGACTCCAGCTACGACAATAACTGGGTTGGCGTACACCCAGGAAACGGCTTCCTCGGAGTTGTTGATGCTGACCAGAATGTATTGAAATGGAGTGATGACTCTGTTGCCAGTACCCGCTATCAGGTTCACGATGCCACTTTCAATATCGACAGAGCTGACGATATGGTTCTGGATTTACTCGAAGACTACGGCGTAACTCTTAGTGATACTTACAATCGCCGCCATCCCATGTTTAACGATACCTGGAGCTATAGCAGCGAAGAAATACCAGATGCCGGCCGCGCTATTACACCTTACGGCTTAAAAGTTCGGGTAGTTTCTCGCAGTGGAGATAAATCTGTAGCCAAAATACGCATAACCAAGTAAAAGAAGTAAAAACAGACGGCGCCTTTATGGCGCCGTCTCCAATCTAGAAAAATTGAAAAAATCACCCGCTAAGGCGAAGCCTTTAATCCGAGTAAAGCGCCCCTCCCGAATTAACCTGAATGCAAAAAAACCTACTTTTATCATTCAGGCCATATTTATTGCAGCACCGCCAGCACAAGAACAAATGAAAGAGGAAAAAGACAAGGTAAATTACCCCGGTGCCCCACAGGCAGGGAAAAATATGTGAACTGTGGCTGTTTGAGCCCCCAATACCCACCTGGTTATGGAGGGCTGGTGTAGTTTGCTCGTCCTGAAGCAGAGTACCCCAGTTTCAAATTAAGCCGGCATCCGCTGCTCACCGCGCAACTTAATTACATCCGCACGGGGCGGCAGACCAAACATACGGCTGTATTCACGGCTGAAATGAGAGGGGCTCTCATAGCCAACCCGATAGCTGGCTGAAGCCGCTTCCAGGCCCTCGCTCAACATCAGGCGCCGCGCCTCGTGCAAACGCAGTTTTTTCTGAAATTGCAGTGGGGACATGCGCGTGATCTGCTTGAAACTGTGATACAGAGACGATTCACTCATATTGGCCTGGTCCGCCAAATCGCTGATACGCAGCGGCTCTGAGAAGCGATCTTTTAGCACCTCTATCACCCGGGAAACCCGGTTCGCCTGGCTGTCGACCATAGCAAATTTACGCATCCGCGCGCCAATCTCCCCCATTAGGGCGCGATAGATAATCTCACGCCGGGCCAGTGGCGCCAGTATCGGGACATCCCTGGGGCTATCGAGCAGGGAGACCAGTCGGTTTAGGGCGTCGAGCATACCGTAGTCCATTTTGGTCAGGCACAGACCACAGCTCACTTCGGGACAATCATAGCCCGCCTCCACACCCGGTGCTTTATCCCCCAATTCTATGACCAAATCCGCCACCTCTTGCGGATCAATCACTATCTTCACGCCGAGAAATGGCGTTTCCTGCGAGGCATCTTCAATACGCCCCAAAATTGGCAAATGCACCGAGGTTGCCACATAACTCAGCGGCATATAGGAAATTTCCCGGTCGCCCAACTCAAGAGTCTTGCGCCCCTGAATAATAAAATTCAAAGAGGGGGTATACACCGCTGCCGTGCAGGCGCCCGGCTCGTTGCAGCGGATCAGGGAGAGCCCCTCCAGCGCGGTGTCATTTAACCCCTGCTCCGCTGCCTGGCGCATCAGGGAGACAATCAGTTTCTGCCGTATTGACTCCATATCCACAGCGACAGAGTTGGATTCCACTCTTTTTTCAGTGCTCATATGCTCCCCTTGTGCCTGCTACCAATTTCACGACTCAACACGAAGTAGACAGAGTATACGGAGTTTTAGGCAATTTTTATGTGGTTTTGCAGGATTGGGCAATTACTGTGCAGCAATAGGTAACCACAACCGATAAGAAGCGCTACAGACCCTGTAATATCTTAACAACCACTCCCCGCACATGGCTATATATACAGTTATTTACACATAGATAAGAATGTGATCCTTCCAGAGCAAAAACGCCCCTTAAGTAGAAATAGGCAATCAATTAACAGTTCCCGGATATCGCCACCACCCCCAGCACCGCTAGAGTGGCGCCCTTAGTGGGAGAAGTACCCAACAGCCCTTCCCCCTCCGTAGCAAAGGGAGCACACGCGTTATGGTAAGAAAATTAACCACAGTTTTATTCGGCGTAACCGCACTGGTCATCGCCGGCTGCAACAGCGGCGAACCTAGCGGCCAGCAACCGCCTCCCGCCGCTGTGGAGGTTGCCCAGGTCTCCTCTGCGGCCACCACCTTGTGGCGTAGCTTTACCGGCCGTGTCGCCGCCCCGGAAACCGTCGAGCTACGCCCGCGGGTGAGCGGTTATATCGATAAGGTATCCTTTGTCGAGGGCGCTCTGGTCAAGCGGGGCGATATCCTGTTTACCATTGACCCCCGCCCCTATCAGGCCCGCGAACGCGCCGCCCGCGCCGATCTGGCCCGAGTGCGCAGCGACCTTTCCTACAGCGAAAAGCAGGCCGCCCGCGCGCAACAGTTGCTCGACAGCAAGGCCATTTCCCGCGAGGAGTACGACCGCCGTATCGCCTCGCGGGATTCAGCCCGAGCAGCCCTCAGCGCTGCCGAGGCAGCACTGGAAAATGCCCAGCTGGACCTTCAGTACACCGAGGTCAAAGCACCGATAAGTGGCCGGGTCAGCCGCGCCCTGGTGACTCGCGGCAACCTCGCCAATGCCGACAGCACCCTGCTGACGACGCTGGTCTCTGTCGACCCGATGTACGTGTACTTCGAAAGTGATGAACAGACCTTTGCCAAGGGCCGCAACCTGCTCAACAGCGAACAAAAGCCCGCTGTGCGCATAGGTCTCGCCGGCGAGCAGGGCTACCCACACAGCGGCAAACTGGACTTTATTGATAACCGCCTGAACAGCCACACTGGCACTATTCAGTTCCGCGCCCTGGTTAACAACAAAGAGGGCTTTTTTAAACCGGGGCAATTTGCCCGGGTGGAAATGCCGATTGAAGAGATGGCACAGGCCGTTTTAATCGATAGCAAAGCGGTAATGACCGATCAGGACCGCCGCTATGTCTATATCGTCAACGACAGCAATATCACCGAGAAACGTCCCGTGGTCACAGGCCCGCGCCAAGGTGATCTCGTGGTTATCCGCAGCGGTCTGGAGCCCGGTGAAAAAATTGTGGTAAACGGCCTGCAAAAGATTTTCTTCCCGGGTATGCCGGTCGCGCCGGAAATGGTGGCCATGCAGAAGCCGGTAACGGCGACCCAGGTCGCCGGCCACTGAGCAGAGAGCGAGGGGCCCAGCAAGCCCCCATATTCAGCTAATCCTATCAATGGAATCCGAGCGGCTGACTGAGTCGCTCTCGGAGTAGCAATCTATGAATTTTTCCCGTTTCTTTGTCGACAGACCGATTTTTGCCTCTGTGTTGTCGATCATTATTTTCGTTGTGGGGCTGATCAGTATTCCCTCACTGCCGGTCAGCGAATACCCGGAAGTAGTGCCGCCCAGTGTGCAAGTGAGCGCTCGCTATCCCGGCGCCAACCCCAAAACGATTTCGGAAACCGTCGCCACGCCGCTAGAGGAAGCGATTAACGGCGTGGAGAATATGATCTACATGAAGTCAGTGGCTGGCAGTGATGGCACCCTGACTCTGGACGTGACCTTTGAATTGGGCACAGACCCGGACCAAGCCCAGGTACAGGTGCAAAACCGCGTATCCCAGGCCCTGCCGCGCCTGCCCGAAGATGTGCGCCTACAGGGGGTTACCACCCAGAAGCAGTCGCCAAACCTGATGATGGCGGTGCACCTGATTTCACCGGACGACAGCCTCGACGCCACCTATATTCGCAACTACGCCGTACTGCATATCCGCGATGAGCTCTCCCGTATTCCCGGCGTGGGCCTCGCCGCCGTGTTCGGTTCCGGTGACTACGCCATGCGCCTGTGGGTGGACCCGCAAAAAGCCGCCGCCGTAGGCATTACTGCCGCCGATATTGTCAGCGCCGTGCGCGAGCAAAACGTGCAGGTTTCCGCCGGCCAGATCGGCGCCTCGCCGATGCCAAACGGCTCCGACTTCCTGATTTCCATCAACGCCAAAGGCCGCCTGGAAAGTGAAGAGGAGTTTGGCGATGTTGTACTCAAGACCGGCAACAATGGTGAGATCACCCGCCTGAAAGATGTGGCCCGTGTAGAGCTGGCCTCCTCCCAGGACTCCCTGCGCGCCCTGCTCAACGGCCGCCAGGCTGTCGCCATTCCTATCTTCCAATCGCCGGGCTCCAACTCACTGGAAGTCTCTGCCGCAGTACGGGAAAAAATGGCCGAGCTGGATGACCAGTTCCCCGAAGGCCTCAAGTGGGAAGTCGCTTACGACCCCACGGTTTTTGTCAGCACCTCTATCAGCTCTGTGATCAAGACCCTACTGGAAGCCGTCCTGCTTGTGGTTCTGGTGGTTATCCTGTTCCTGCAAACCTGGCGCGCCTCATTGATCCCGCTGTTGGCCGTGCCGGTATCTATTGTCGGTACCTTTGCGGTGCTGCTGATGCTGGGCTTCTCGATCAACACCCTGACCCTATTCGCCATGGTATTGGCCATCGGTATTGTGGTGGATGACGCCATCGTGGTGGTGGAAAACGTCGAGCGGAATATCGAGGAGGGGCTGACACCTCTAGCCGCTGCCCACCAGGCCATGCGCGAGGTGAGCGGTCCGATTGTCGCGATCAGCCTGGTGCTCTGTGCGGTGTTTGTGCCCATGGCATTCCTGGATGGTATCACCGGCCAGTTCTACCGCCAGTTCGCCACCACCATTGCTATCGCCACCATTATCTCCGCGATCAACTCTCTGACTCTATCTCCGGCTCTGGCGGCTACCCTGCTGAAACCTCACGGCGCCAAGCCGGATATGCCTGCGCGCATTATTGAGCGTTTGTTCGGCTGGATATTCCGTCCGTTCAACCGCTTCTTCCAGCGCAACTCCGAGCGCTACCAGCGGGTGGTGGATAGCAGCCTCAAGCGTCGCGGTATCGTATTTGGGGTTTACCTGATATTGCTCGGCGGTACTTTCGCCCTGTTCCAACAGGTCCCCGGCGGCTTTATTCCGGTGCAGGATAAGACTTACCTGGTGGGCAGTATCCGCCTGCCGGAAGGTGCCTCTCTGGACCGCACTGAGGAAGTTGCTCGCCGTGTGAGTGAATTGGCCCTGGAAACCGAGGGCGTGGCCAACGCGGCCGCCTTTGTCGGCTTCAACGCGCTACAGCGCACCAACACCCCCAACGTGGGCACTGTATTTATCCTGTTCGACGATTTCGATGAGCGCGAGCGCAGTGCCCAGGAAATCGCCGCAGAACTAAATGGCAAAATCTCACAGATCAAAGAGGGCTTTGCCATGACCTTTATGCCGCCACCCATCTTCGGTCTGGGTGCCGGCTCCGGCTACTCCCTCTATGTTCAGGACCGTCGCGGTGCCGGCTACGGTGAGCTGCAAAACGCCACCAATATGCTGGCGGGCGCTCTGAGCCAGGCCAGCGGCCTCAGCTACCCCTTCAGCTCCTACCAGGCCAATGTGCCGCAGATGGATGCGGAAGTGGATCGACTACAGGCCAAAGCCCAGGGGGTGCGCATGGATGACTTGTTCGGCACCCTGCAGCTGTACTTCGGCTCCATGTATATCAACGACTTCAACCTGTTCGGCCGCACCTACCAGGTAGTCGCCCAGGCGGACGCACCTTTCCGCGATGACGTGCAGGATATCGACAACCTCTACACTCGCAATATGAACGGGGAGATGGTGCCCATCAGCACCATGGTAACCCTGCGCCAGAGCTACGGCCCCGACCCTGTTATCCGCTACAACGGCTATCCGGCCGCCGATCTAATGGGTCAGTCCGACCCCAGTATGCTGTCTTCTTCCGAAGCACTGGCGGCGGTTGAAAAGGTTGCCAGCCAAGCCCTGCCACCGGGTATGCAAATCCAGTGGACCGACCTCAGCTTCCAACAGGTCAACCAGGGCAGTGCCGCGATGGTGGTCTTCCCGCTGGCGGTGCTACTGGTATTCCTGGTGCTGGCCGCCCTGTATGAGAGCTGGGTAATGCCGCTGGCCGTTATTTTAATCGTGCCCATGTGTCTACTGGCTGCACTGTTCGGTGTCTGGGCAACGGGTGGTGATAACAATGTCTTTGTTCAGGTCGGGCTGGTTGTACTGATGGGGCTCGCGTGCAAAAACGCCATTCTAATTGTGGAGTTTGCCCGCGAACTGGAAATGGAGGGCAAGGGCACCGTCGAGGCCGCACTGGAAGCCTGCCGTCTGCGTCTGCGCCCGATCATTATGACCTCGGTGGCCTTTATTGCCGGTGTGGTTCCACTGGTATTGGCCAGTGGCGCTGGCGCTGAGGTGCGCAATGCCATGGGTATCACCGTATTTACCGGCATGATCGGTGTCACTCTGTTTGGCCTGTTCCTAACCCCGGTATTTTATGTTGCCCTGCGCAAAATTAGCGGCGGCAAATTATCAGTCAGCCAAAGTACGGATGATCAGGAAAGCAACCGCTCTATAGCGCAAACCATTAATCCTTAACCCCGCTTTTCCCGGGCGCCGTATGCGCCCGGGACTTTTTATTTGCGCTTATCCTTCCGCCAACCCGTTCCGGGAAAAAGCCTCACCTGCAAACGAAGCAACAGCCCCAGCGGCACACAGCATAAAATCACAATAACCCCCAAAATAGCCCGCATATAATCGCTGCCCTCTTCGTGCTGTTCGGCGTGACAGCGCAGGTAAGATTGATAGCAGTGATCCGGGCCATCTATAGGCAACAGGGCGTAATTAATCACCCGCTCCAAAAATCTCCAGTAACGTCGAAAAGGTGTCTCTGTCACTCGGGAAAAATAACCACAGCGAGCCGATATCGTCGCATTGGGACTGCCACCGGCAATCGCATTGCCCAGTCGATCCAGGGCAATAAGAACATTTCGCAGCCAGCCTCTACCCCTACCTCTATTGGTACCTCGCATTATTAAATCCACTCAGAGGCCCCCTGCTGCCACCGCGCCGCAAAATATTCACAGAATAAAAATCACAGGTATTATCCCCACCGCGCTATCACAGCAAGCGGGGATAACGCCAAAAGAAAACCCGTTAATTAATAGGGGCCGTAGCTCAGCACAAAGGGGGAATAAGCACCCGCACACCAATCGCCAGTATCCAATTGATAGCAATGCACCCCCTCGGCAACACAGTGTGCGAGGCTCCCAAGATAGCGATCGCCCGCCAGGCAAAAGTGTGGGAATGCCGCCACCTCATCCGGCGGTACCGGTGTGGTTTTATAGCTGTAATAAGCCGCCGTACCTCTTAGGTCACAAAAGAAACCGTCGGCAACGCAGCCCGCCAGCAATGGCGCCGCCAGGAGAAGAAAAAGAGCGATTCTACCTTTCATAGGAAATACACCGCCTCCCAGCGGAAATATCAAAGCAGCGGGCACTGGGTGGACAGATAGAGCCCGGCGCCAATTCCTCCGCATCCCCGGGACAGCTCGAAGGGGATACCGGCGCATCGGGCATATGAGAAGAGTGGGAAGAGGGATAGGCCCTATACTCCGCGTGGCGGGGAATGGGCGGATTACTGGGATAAACCACGTGATTGCGCGTATCGGGGGCTCCACACCCCCCAGTAAAAGCGCCCAGCGACAAGACAGAAATAAATATCGCGTATTTTGGCATGGTAGCGCTCCGAATCGGCACTGCGCGGGCAGGGGTCACGCATTTTTAACGGCTTATACCAGGCTCGGCCACTGCGATTAATAGACCCGCAGTATGGGAAAAAACCAAGCCATAGGTCCCTGCAAACTATCGATGCAATCCACCGTTTCACAGGGCTTTTGGGCGGCAAAGGGTTGTGGGTCCTGCCTGTGGCGACTGCCGACTTCCACAAAGCGAACACCTTGTTCGGCAGCTTCTACCTCATAAAAAAAGGGGTCTTCACCCTCGACTTCTTCCACGGGTAAAAAAAGGCAACCCTGCATCGCACACACCGCCAGTAGCGGCAACGCGAATTTCCTTGTAGGTCCCATAACCCGACACCTCACATTCTCAGTGCTGCGATGATAGTAGCCTCTCAGTGAGTCTAGCTGCCAAAGGATTAGCGGCCAGAAAGCCGATGTCGATTTGCGCGAAAATCATCTTTTTGATGTTTTTTGTGGCAACGATTTCTTTTCCCGTTAAAGGCCAACCCGGTTATAGGGAGTTCTTCAGGGGCTCCTTAATTTTGAAAATAAAAAAAGCGGCCGATTGGCCGCTTTTTTACTGACATTAACTGGCTGACAATTACAGCAGCAGTCGGCGCACATCCGCCAGCACGCTGACCAGATAAGTCATAAAGCGTCCGGCATCGCCACCATTAACCGCGCGGTGATCGTAAGACAGCGCCAGCGGCAACATCTGGCGGGGCTCGAAGTCCTTGCCGTTCCACACCGGCTTCATCGCCAGTTTGGAAACACCGAGGATACCAACTTCCGGGGAGTTGACGATCGGAGTAAACCCTGTACCGCCAATTGCCCCCAGGCTGGAGATGGTAAAGCAGGCGCCCTGCATCTCGTTGGGCTTCAACTTGCCATCGCGGGCTTTCAGGGCCATTTCAGTGGCCTCGGCCGCCAGCTCGTACAAGCCTTTCTTATCCACATCGCGGATAACCGGCACCATCAGGCCTCTCGGCGTATCTACCGCCATGCCTACATGCACATAGTCCTTGCGCACAATGTGCTCGCCATCGTTGTGCAGGGATACATTAAAGCTGGGCTCTGCACGCAGGGCTGCGGCTACCGCTTTCAGCAGGAAAGGCACTGGAGTGAGCTTCACCCCGCGCTTCTCCGCCTCGGCCTTCATAGACTTGCGGAAAGTCTCCAGTTCGGTGATATCCGCATCGTCAAACTGGGTGACGTGGGGCACATTGAGCCAATTGCGCGACATGTTGGCCGCAGTGATCTTGTGGATCTTGCTCATCGGCTCCACATTCACCGGGCCAAACTGGCTGAAGTCGATATCCGGCATCTTGGCGATACCGATACCACCGCCCACCGCACCGCTCTCGGCCTTCTTCACCTGCTCGCGGATATAGTTGTGCAGATCATCCTTGGACACCCGATTGCGCGGGCCGCTGGGCTTCACCTTATCCAGGGTGACACCCAGCTCGCGGGCCAGCTTGCGCACGGCGGGGCCGGCGTAGACCTGGGCCGCTGCGGTGAGATTGCGCTCCAGCTGGTGATCTTTTGCCGGCGCTGCCGAGGGCTCAGCGGGTAGCGATACCTGCTGTGGCGCACTCGCGGCAGCTGCTGCCGGAGCCGGCGCTGCGGGCGCGGCGCCACCTGCGGCAACCACTTTCAACACACCGAGGGTATCGCCAGTGGATACCTTATCGCCCTCTTTGACGGCGATAGAAACTACCGTACCGGCGCTGGGGGAAGGCACATCCATAGAGGCCTTGTCGCCTTCCACCACAATCAGTGAGTCGCCCTCTTCGACCGTATCACCGGGCTGCACACTGATCTCGATAACATCAACCGCATCGGCGCCGCCCAGATCGGGGACCTGGATCGTTTCCTCTTTCGGCGCGCCGCTCGCCACTGGGGCCTCGACTACGGGCTCGGCAACCGGCGTGGCTTTCTCCTCGGCGGGGGCCGCAGCGGGCTCCTCTGCCGGCGCTGCCACCGCATCGGTTTCGATCTCGCCGATCACATCGCCTTCGGAGACCTTATCGCCCTCTTTGATACTGATGCTGAGGATTTTGCCAGCCACCGGGGCCGGCACATCCATGGAGGCCTTATCGCCCTCCACCACAATCAGTGAATCCTCTTGCGCGACGGTATCGCCGACGGCAACGGTAATTTCAATGACATCGACCTGATCGGCACCACCGAGATCAGGCACTTTAATGACTTGCTTTGCCATAGGTGTTCTGCTCTCTCTTAGATAGTGCGCGGGTTAACTTTTTCGGCATCGATATTGAGCTTGACGATTGCTTCCGCAACCTCTTTCGCATCAATAACGCCCTGCTTGGCCAAACCGTTCAGCGCGGCGATTACCACGTAGTTGCGGTCCACTTCGAAGAAGCGGCGCAGCTGCTCGCGGCTGTCACTGCGGCCGAAGCCATCGGTGCCCAAAGTTGTGAGTTCACCGTCGATAAATTCGCGCAGCGGCTCCACGTAGGAACGAATGTAGTCGGTGGAGGCAATCACCGGAGCCGTGTTGCCATCAAACTGTTCGGTGATCCAGGCTTTGCGCGGCTCTGCTTCCGGGTGCAGCATATTCCAGCGCGCCACATCCTGACCTTCACGGGCCGCTTCCACGGCGGAGGTGAGGCTCCAGACATCGGAGGTCACATCGAACTGGTCGGCGAGAATATCCGCCGCTGCCAACACTTCGCGCAAAATAGTACCGCCACCAATCAGCTGTACATGTTTCTTCGCCGCTTTGCCCTTGGCGCCTTTCTTGACGTTGGACTGCAGCTTGTAGATACCGCGAATAATGCCCTCTTCCACGCCCTGGGGCATTTCCGGCTGCAGGTAATTTTCGTTCTCGATAGTGATGTAGTAGAAGAGGTTCTTCTGTTCTTCGTACATCTCTTTCAAGCCGCGCTGCATAACCACCGCCAGCTCATAACCGTAAGCCGGGTCGTAGCTGCGGCAGTTGGGGATAGTGGAGGACAGCACGTGACTGTGGCCGTCCTGGTGCTGCAGACCTTCACCGTTCAAGGTGGTACGCCCGGCGGTGGCACCGATCAGGAAGCCGCGCGCCTGCATATCGCCAGCGGCCCAGGCCAGGTCGCCGATACGCTGGAAACCGAACATGGAGTAGTAGATATAGAAAGGCACCATCGGCACGCCGTGGTTGCTGTAGGCCGTGGCCAGCGCCATCCAGGTGGACATGGCACCGGCTTCGTTGATGCCCTCTTCCAGCACCTGGCCTTTCTTATCTTCCTTGTAATACATGATCTGGCCGTGATCCACCGGCGTGTAACGCTGCCCCTGGGAGGAGTAGATACCCAGCTGGCGGAACAGACCTTCCATACCGAAAGTACGGGCTTCATCGGGCACAATCGGCGCGATGTTCTTGCCGATATTCTTGTCTTTCACCAACGCGGCGATAGCGCGCACAAATGCCATGGTGGTGGAGATTTCGCGCTCACCGGAGCCTTTGGTCAGTGCGCTGAAGGCATCAAGACCGGGCACTTCCAGTTTCGGGCACTCAACCGGGCGACGGGGAACCGGGCCGCCCAGGGCCTTGCGGCGCTCCGCCATATATTTCATTTCCGGGCTGTCCGGAGATGGGCGGTAGTAAGGAACTTCTTCCAGCTCTTTATCGGTGAGCGGGATGGCAAAGCGATCGCGGAAACGCTTGAGGGAATCCAGGTCCAGCTTCTTCACGGAGTGGGTGTCCATCGCCGCTTCACCGGCGGAGCCCAGGCCGTAACCTTTAACCGTTTGCGCCAGGATCACGGTGGGCTGGCCTTTGTGGGCCATCGCCGACGCGTAAGCTGCGTAGACTTTGTAGGGGTCGTGGCCGCCGCGATTGAGTTTCATAATCTCATCGTCGGACATATCCTTAACCAGCTCCAGCAACTCCGGGTACTTGCCGAAGAAGTGCTCGCGGGTATAGGCGCCGCCGTTGGCCTTGAAGTTCTGCATCTCGCCATCGACCACTTCGTCCATGACTTTCTGCAGCAGGCCCTTGTCATCTTTCTCCAGCAGCGGATCCCACAGGCGCCCCCAGAGTACTTTGACCACGTTCCAACCGGCACCGCGGAATACGCCTTCCAGCTCCTGCACGATCTTGCCGTTACCGCGCACCGGGCCGTCCAGACGCTGCAAGTTACAGTTAACCACGAACACCAGGTTTTCCAGTTGCTCGCGGCCGGCCAGGGAGATTGCGCCCAGGGTTTCCGGCTCGTCACACTCGCCGTCGCCGAGGAACGCCCACACTTTGCGATCGCCGCGCGGGGACAGGCCGCGGGCAGACAGGTAGCGCATAATGTGCGCCTGGTAAATTGCCTGGATCGGCCCCAATCCCATGGAGACGGTGGGGAACTGCCAGTACTCCGGCATCAACCAGGGGTGCGGGTAAGAGGACAGGCCATTGCCGTTTACTTCGCGACGGAAGTTGTCCAGCTGCTCTTCATCGAAGCGCCCTTCCAGGTAGGAGCGGGCATAAATACCCGGTGCACTGTGGCCCTGGAAGAAAATCAGGTCACCGCGCTCCTCGCCTTCATTGCCACGGAAGAAGTAGTTGAAGCCCACATCGTAGAGGGTGGCCGCAGAGGAGAAACTGGAGATATGGCCGCCGAGGCCATCGTTATTCTGGTTGGCACGAACCACCATCGCCAGGGCATTCCAGCGAATTAGGGAGCGAATACGGCGCTCCATAAACAGGTCGCCGGGCATACGCTTTTCCGCATTGGGCGGAATGCTATTGCGATAGGGAGTGGTGATTGCTGCGGGCAGCTGTACGCCTACATCGGTAGCGCGGTCAGACAGCTGCTTCAGGAGAAAGGCTGCGCGTTCTTTGCCGCTATAGCGGATAACCGCTTGCAGCGCGTCCAGCCACTCCTGCGTTTCGAGGTTATCGGTATCTTCGTGCATCAAGTGCTCCTCGGCGAATTAGGCGACGTCGAGTCGGTCTATTTCTCAAAAATCGGTACGCGGGCAAACTACAGCGCGGGCAAAAAAAAGCTTCCTTTTTTTCTTGGTTCCGCCAATTCACCAACTCTGTTGGCGTAAATGCAAAGTTGGTAAATCTTTACTCGAATATGACGGAGAGGAAAGCGGCGCAATTTATTGCCGCAAGTGCCTAGTTTGACTGTGATTATTTGTTCCGGGGCCCGCGCAGACTGGCGGACAAAACCCCATCCCCGGTTGTTAGCGGAGGAGATTGTAGTATTACTACATAAAATTTTCCAGATGGGACGGTTAGTAACAAATAAAACCAAAGGGCAAAACAATTATTTGCCTTTTAACCGCTTTACCGGAATATTTAGTGGAATTTTTGAGAAAACGAACTACAAAATCGAGTCCCAAATAAAGACACTGGTCACAGCTGAACTAAGTCTCCGCCGGATTGATATTCAGCGTAGACCAAGTAGCGCAGCGGTCCGCCAGCCGCTAGAGCATTGAAAGGGTAACAGGTCACCAGCAGCAGGCCGCGCTCGGCAAAGATAGGCAAGCGCTCTTTCTCACTATCCACAATCCGCAGCTCTGCAACCCGGTAGGTATGCCAGCGCCCGCGCTTGTCCTGCAAATAGATGGAGCTACCCCGCCTGACGCGCTCCAATCCGGCAAAGTGAGTATCCCGGTGGGCGGCGATCACTGTGGTGCGGGGATCGCCGGGATTGCCGGAGCCGGACAGGAGGCCGGGGCCAAAGGCCAGCGCCTGTCCACTGCCCCCTTCGAGAACTATTAATGGCGACTGCCCTTCCAGCTTGAGCTTGGCCACCGGCCAGGTATCCGCCCAGGGCCAGGGCTTTTGCGCAGCCCCGCCCAGCAGCTGCTCCTCCCAAGCGCTATCGATCAGCACCTGGGCCAACTCCGCCTTGGCCAGGAGCCAGCTGGCAGATCCCAGCTGCCACAGTCCCGCCCCCAGGCACAATACAAAGAGCAGTGAACGAAGCACGCTTACACTCCTCCCCGCTCTAGCGCACCATCACCGCTCAACTGGCGGGGGTCCGGCAACACCCTGCGCAAGAAGCGGCGCAGGGTGTGCATCCAGTGGCCGCGCAGAGCGCGACCCCGCCGGAGGCTGGCGGCCAATATCAGCAGCAATGCCGCCACCAACAACTGCCCATAGAGGCCGGTAGCCGTTTGCGGATAGGCCTGGCGCTGCAATACCTGCCCTTGCGCTGTCATATTAGCGACCGGGCTGCGGGATAAGGTTTCCGCAGCGCCGCGCACCACCTCCTCTTCGACGGCGACAAAGCTGGTGTAGGGGCTGGCGAGCTGATGACTCAAGGCGGTTTGTAAAATCTGCTCACGCAGAGCCTGGCCGGCATCCGAGTGCTCCCCAGACTCAAGCTGCTGGTCCCGCAGCGCCTGTATCTTACTGCGCGCCCAGACACTGCCAATACCCCGCGTATCGCTGCCGCTGTCTATTTTCAGGGCGAGTTTGCGCACAAACTGCTTGCCGGCCATACGCCCGCGCAGCTGGATATCCCCCTGTAGTAAGTGGCCCTGCACCTTTGCCACCAACTGGATAGGCTCACCGCTATACAGGTCGGGGATGCGCTTGGGATAGGCATCCGCCACCACGCCCTGGGGCCAGCTGAGCTGCAAATCGGTAGCCATGGGATTTTCCAACTTGGCAAACAGGGCCTGCATACGCTCGCGCACCTCGGAAATATCACCGATAGTGACAAAAGTACCGCGCCCGAACTGGGCGGCCTTGCGCATAAAGTGGCTATTGGGAGCCGAGCCGATACCGACAGTAAACAGGCGGGCGCTGTGCAGGGATTGACTGATCAACTCGAACAGAGCCCGCTCATTGCCTACCGCACCATCGGTAATAAAGACCACCTGCTGAACCGTGCTGGTGTCATCCTGCATCTGCTGTCCAAATGCCATCCGCAGGGCCGGCGCCATTTCGGTGCCCCCCTCGGCGTTCAGGTTTTCAATTTCCCGGCGCGCGCGGCGGATATTGTCGGCGCTCGCCGCTATCGGACGCGGGAAAAATGCGCGAGTGGTACTGTTAAATTCGATCACATTAAAGCGGTCACTGCTGTGCAGGCGGGACAGTGCCAGGGTGAGGCTCTCCTTCGCCTGGCGCATGGAATTACCCGACATGGAGCCGGAAGTATCCACAACGTAAATCACTTCCCGCGGCAGACGCTGGGTGCTGGTACCGGCGCTGGGGGGGAGCAGCATAACCTGCAAATAGGCGCCCGCCTGTGCACCTTCGCCCTGTTCTGCGGCGATTTGCTCGCTAAACAGCGCCGCGCGCGGCATGGCAGAAGCGCGCGGTTGCCAGTTCAGCAGAAAATCCCGATCCATCTCCGCAGTACCATCGCGCAACTGAATCCGGTAACGGCCCTCACCCCGGTTATCGATATCAATGGCGTGATAGGGACTGTCGATTTTTGCCAGCGGCAGACCGCCGTGTAAATCCACCTCGATCGCAATATTGTGGCTGCCCAGCGCCTGCAACTCCTGCGCGGGCTGCATAAACGGGGTTATCGCCGCAGCATCCGGCACCTGATCCGTGGGCAGCGCCCAGCCACTCTGCTCCACCACCAATTCCCGCTCATCGCCGTTCAGCGCCTGGGGCGATATAGGTTTGCCGGGGATATAGCGCGGGGTCAGTGTGGTGGGCATACGCAAGGAAAAAACACCGCTGTCATAATTGACCGGTTGCAAGTAGCGAATATTAATTTGCACCGTCTCGCCGGGAGCAATATTCGCCACTTTATTGGTAAACAGGTTTGGGCGCTGCTGCTCGAGAAGGGCCGCGCGTTTACCTGCGGCGCGGGCGGCCTTATAAATCTTAGCCGCCGCTTTGCGCTCGTGGACTTTGCCGACGATACGGCGCTCGCCCACCTGAATCTCGAGCCCGGCCACCGCAGCCTGCTCCGGCAGCGGCAGCGCGTAAACCGCCTCCTGCCAGGCGTCGCTGGTATTTTTAAATTGTTGCCGAAGCGCGACTTCCGCCACCAGTCCCCGCACAGAGATATTCACCTGGCTGTCCAAGTGTAGCGCCGGGATATACTTTCCCGGCTCACTGCCGCTAAAAAGTAAATCCCCGCCTTTTATGTCATTTAGGGTAACGGTCTCCGCAGGCTCCAACTGGGGGGTATCGCCGGCATCGGGAAGCGCCTGGGCATTGACCTCGGCGCCGATTGCCGCAACAACAACCGCCAAGACTACAACAACAAAGCACCACCAGCGCCCCGCCCCATCGGTCTTTTGGCGTCGGCGATAGTATTCCTCGCTCGGCAGCATCAGATCATCTTTATGAAACTGCGGCTTAAATAACGTTACCCTGTTCACTCACTTCCCTCCACTTTTAAATTGGATGCTGAAGCTATTAAACAGGGGGAAGCGGGCGAAAGGTGGCAGGAAATCGGGCGAGAATCTGGAGGAATTATGGCGAATTGTGGCGGGGGCTTAAAAAGCCAATGAAACAGCACTGTATCTTTAATACGGGTCCAGTGACGACCAGCGCAACTCATCGCAAAAAAAACGTATTCTTCGGAAGGCATCCTTTGGAAACTTTCGAGACCAAACTTAGCTAAAACCGAACCACCCACTTAAGACAACCCCAGCTATTTTTTGACAATAAACCTCTTAGCTACTTAAAGGAACTGCCCAAAATCTCCTACCAACCCACCTTAAGGAACCTAAGTAAGTGGCAACCATTACAGCCTTAGAATTTTACACCCATTATTTTGATTGCAAAAGATGTCGTCAATGTCCCAAGTTGTAAGACCCTGTAACACGACAAAACCAATCTTAAGAACTCTTTTTTGATAGAATTAAAATCTAAAGGCAAGAATGAAGCGGAAAACTTAAATGAGATATGTATACCTACACCTCAATGAAAACTACCTTGATGGGATCAAGAAAATAAGGAACGCAATAAAACAAGTCAGAGAAACCGCCACAAACCCTGAGAACAATAAGAACGCCAAAATCTTAACAAATTACATTACCGTTAGAACCACAGCAAAAGTTTTCAATGACAAGACAAAGGAATACGCATCCTCAAGATATATTGATTTTTATATTGATGCCATTAGAATTTGGCTGATAGGTTTTGACCCAAACCCAAATAACGCAAAGGGAAGAAGATTTTTCTTGAATAATTTTTTAAAGGGTATACCTCAAGGAAAAAGCACATCCTCCATGGAATTTAATAGTGCTTTTTTAACAAGCCCCACAAACTCAAATAATGGTCTAAGAAAGCTTGAAAACGACAAAGACCATGCCAGCCAATCATGGGCCTTTTTCCAAAAAGGCCAAGAAGTAAAAGGGAAAAAACAATCTTCGACGACCCCGTCGCTGATTAAAAAAATTTCACCCCTGAAAATTTCTGGAAGCTATGACTCCTGCAACATTACAAACAACTTAAAAATAGACAAGATTGGAATGTATGAAATTTTACCGACATTTGAGCACCTTTCCTTAATTGATGAACCCGGAAAATTCAACAACCCCTCCGGAGGAAACGATGCATTTTATACCGCATTTGGCGTTATGATACTACTAATTAGCGAGGCAGTTAGATTCCACAGTGTTGCCGACTTATTTTCACAACTCGTTATAGCGGAAGATACAGCTAACTGCATGGTTGATCTGAACCGCATATTTAAAAATAAAGATTTAAACAAGAAAAAAAATCAGGAGAGCCACCCCTGGACAGCTTATAACAATGTCACCAAAGGGAACTTTAACGATAATGAATTTGAGATCGCTATGGAATACGAAAACAGCATGAACCTAAATACTTTTAAAAAAATATTGGATAGAGTTCATTCCTGGGAGAACGGGAGCAAAATTGAAGATCCTGACATTGCCATAGAAAATGACCCAGTGCTTGCCAGAAAACTGGGGGCCGATTATTAAGCGCCATAGTCTGACACTGAAAGCATGGCCATCTTACAAACTCACAAAACTCACTCTTGACTCACGAATCAACCAGCCCAATAAAAACTAAAGATGCCCCCTCTCACATGGAACACTTTGGAAAGCCCTATCGAACGAGGCAATTAGTATTTTTTGAGTCAAAAAATTAAGGCATCCATTTTTAGTTACGCAAAGCTTGACACAAGATAAAGGTTGTTTTTTCGGAGCACACTTAGCCCTCCAGGCTCACTTAAGGGCCTTCATGAACATAGAGCAATCTAGATAATGACCTGGAACCTGCAACTTCGAGGAGTAATGTAGGGCAATATTTTAAGGTCCCAAATTAGTTGATGTGAAAAATCCTCAGAAACAAAATCACGCATAACACAACAACCTCATCTACATATAGAATTTTAACCAAACAATTTTCAGACACAAAAAAACCGGCACAAGCGCCGGTTTTTTATCAACCAAACTGAAATCAATCGACCAAGCCATAATCCTTACGCAACACGTCAAGCAATTCCGCTTTGGGATTATCAGATATCTCAAGTTTCGTACCAACAATCTTCTCAGCAATACCAATATAAGTATTAGACAGATCCATCAGCATAGATTCCGGCAGCTCATTGTCGCGAGCCAAAGCCGAGCGCTCATCCATGCGGTCTTTGTTCAGCAGAATATCTGCATCGGGGAAATAGCTGAGTAGCGCTTGGCGGAAACCCTCTTTGGATTTTTCCACAATCTTGCCCGCGCGGTACTGCTCACCGTCCCAAATGCGGGAGGAGTCTGGCGTGCCCACCTCATCCATATAAATCAGCTTTTCCTCACCATTGGCATCGGTGACATAGCCGAATTCAAACTTGGTATCGACAAAGACCTGATCGAGCTTTTCCAGCTCTGCGGAAATCAAATCGAAACCCTCTTTCAGCAACTTCTCATACAGGTCGATATCGCCTGCATTGCGGAAGCCGAAGGCTTCGAAATTGTCTTCGATATTCTTGCGGGTAACATTGACATCGTCCGCTTCCGGTACGCCGGGGATGCCCTTGAGAATACCTTTACTGGAGGGGGTAATCAGCAGCTCTGCCAGCTTCTGGTCTCTGTGCAAACCATCGGCAATTTCAATGCCACAGAACTCCCGCTCACCCTTGTCATAGGCGCGCCACATGGAGCCGGTGATGTACTGACGGGCGATCGCTTCGATCATCACTGGACGCGCCTTCTGTACAATCCACACCAGCGGATGCGGAATATCCAGGATATGACTGTCCGCCAGACCCCGCTCTTTAAACAGCTTGAACCAGTGGTTGGAAATGGCGTTCAGCGCCGCGCCCTTGCCGGGTACACCGCGCATACCGCCTTCACCGCTCCAGATGCAATCAAATGCGGAAATGCGATCGGAAATCACCATCACGGCAAGGGGGGTGTCCGGGGCTACCGGGTAGCCTTTCTCCTCAATCAGGCGGCGGCTGTCGGCCTCGGTCAGCCAGTAAACGGAGCGGACTTTGCCGCTGTGGATAGGTTTGTCGGTGCGGATCGGCAGGTCATTATTGACCGCTAGAACTTTGTCAGCCAGGCTCATGGGCTCTCACCTATTTGAAGGGACCAAATAAAAGAAAGCGCGGCATTCTAGCAAATGCCGCAACCCGCAGACAGAAAAAGATAGCAGAGTAGCCCTCCTACTCCGCTATTCGCCTGGCCTCCCACTCGGCCTGGTGTTCGTGGGTGGGCCAGGCCGTCATAATGGCCTTGAGCAACGTCGCCAGCGGGATGGCAAAGAAGACCCCCCAAAAGCCCCAGATACCACCAAAGAACAGCACTGCGAGAATAATGGCAACCGGGTGTAAATTGACCGCCTCAGAAAACAGTAGCGGCACCAGTACATTGCCATCGAGCAGCTGGATAATGCCGTAAGTCACCATCAGATAGAAAAATTCATTGCTCCAGCCCCACTGAAACAGCCCAATAGCCGCAACAGGAATAGTGACAACAGCGGCGCCGATATAGGGAATCAAAACACTAAAACCCACAGCAACGGCGAGCAGTAGCGCGTAGTTCACCCCCAACAGTAAAAAGGCGACGTAACTGACTGCGGCAACAATACCGATTTCAATCACCTTACCGCGCACATAATTAGCCACCTGATCGTTCATCTCGTGCCAAATCTGATGCAGCATGGGGCGCTCGGTGGGCAGCAGAGAGGTACACCAGCGAATCAGCTGATCGGAATCCTTGAGGAAGAAAAATACCAGGATCGGCACCACCACCACATAGATCAACAGCCCGGCAAAAATGGGCAGATTGGTCAGGGAGAAGGCCAGCAGCGTCTGCCCCAGTCCACCCAGCTCGCTGCCGAGCGTATTGAAAATTTCATCGATCTGGCCGGCGGAAATCAGGCGCGGGTAGCGCTCCGGCAGCAGCAACAGCAGCTCCTGGCCACGCTGTACCATATTCGGCAACTCCGTCCCCAGACGCACCAATTGGCGCCAGATAATCGGCAGCACCACCAGCAGCAGCGCTACAATAGTGCCCACCAACACCAGGCAGGACAGGCTGACGGCCAGCCAGTGGGGCACACGCCAGGACTTCAGCTTTTGCACCATCCCCTGCATCAAAAAGGCGATCACCAGCGCGGTCAGTACCGGGGCCAGCACAGCTCCCAGCGTCGCCAGAACCACCAGCGCCAGGGCCAGTATCAAGACCAGAAGTACCACCTCTTCCTGACCGAAGTAGCGATTCACCCAGCCTTTTACAATCGATAACATAGACTCTCGGGATTTATCTTTATTCATTTGCCAGCGTACAGCCAATATTGAAAGTTATTATTACATCGCTCGGCGCGCAGCAGGGTTCGACCACTTAAGGAGGCAAAGCTGTGGAAATCCCGCCAGGACCCTTCATCGGTGGCGAGGATGCAAAGCAGTGTTCCCTCCGGGTACTCCCGCAGCGCCCGGCGCATGGCCAGCAACGGTTGTGGGCAGGGCAGATCTCTCGCATCCACAATGGTGGCCGCGTCCCAATCCGGGGCATTGGGCTGATTGCTGGAGGAGATTACTGACATTGCCTTTTTAGTCACAGACCGGTATTGCTGCGGATTATAGCGCGAACCTGGCGCCATAACCCGCACCTGCTTTACGCTTTTTAACGATCCACCAGGCGCAGGCGTGAACCTTTTAGGGGCCACTGAGTCGAAGCCTCGACAGTCCAACGGGGTAGCGTATAGAGTTGGACTATAGATCCTTCATGGACAGACTGAGCAGTAATCAAGATGACTGATTCCAAAAACAATCTGCTTCACCGGACACACCCAGCCGCTATCCGCCATCGAATTCTCACGGGAGTGCGCGCACTGGCTATGGGGGCCTTACTCGGCACCCTACCCATTGCCGCCACAGCGGATAGCGGTGAGATCCGCCTTCCTGAGCTCGGTGACAGCACCAGCGGGATCGTCTCCCACACCCAGGAGAAAGAACTGGGGCAGATGATACTGCGCATGTTCCGCAGCCAGGTTCGCACCTCCAACGACGCTCTGATCCAACAGTATATCGAGGGGGTGATCAGTGAACTGGCAGAGTACAGCCCCCTGGAAGATAAAGAGATTCACCTTGTCGTAGTCAACAATAAGACTATGAATGCCTTTGCTGCGCCCGGCGGAGTTATGGGGGTTCACACCGGGCTGTTTCTGTTCGCCAAGAGCGAGGACCAGTTTGCCTCGGTTATCGCGCACGAACTGGCTCACCTCAGCCAGCGGCACTATGCCCGCTCCAAGGAAGAGCAGCGCAACAGCAGAATCCCCACTATCGCCGGTATGTTAGGCGCCCTGGTCCTGGCCGCCACGGCTGGCGGGGAAGCGGGGATAGCGGCCATGAGCGCCACCCAAGCGGCAGCCCTGGATAACCAGCTGCGCTTCAGCCGTAAAAACGAGCAGGAGGCAGACAGGGTCGGCATTGAAACTCTGGCCAAATCCGGGCGCGACCCCAAAGCCGCCGGTGAGATGTTCGAGCAAATGCTCAAGGCCACTCGCTACTACCAGCGCCCACCAGAGTTCCTCCTCACTCACCCCGTTACCGAAAGTCGAATTGCCGATGCCAAATTGAGGGCGCAGCGTATGGAGGCCGCCCCTCCCAGCAACAGCCTCGACTATCACCTAATGCGCGCGCGGGTGCGCCTCGCCACAGAGTCAACGCCTCAGCAGGCGGTAAAGCGCTTTAGCGCAGAGCTGAATGGGGTCAATGACAACGAGGATGCCGCCCGCTACGGCCTGGCCCTGGCACAGGTTGCCGCCGGCAAACCGGACTCAGCGCTGGATACCTTGCAGCCACTGCTGGATAAAAATCCATCCAAGCCCACCTATATACTGGCGAGGGCAGATATTGATCTGGCCAGAGAAGATTACAAAAGCGCCACCCAGCGCCTCCAGCAAGCCCTCAACCACAACCCCGGCGATCACGCCTTAATTATGGGGCTCGCCAATGCCCACTTCAAAGCCGGCAATTACCTGGCTACCGAGCGCCTTCTATCTAAGTACAGCCGCACGCGTAAAGATGACTCACAAGTTTGGTATCTGCTTGCGGAAACCCACGGCCTGGCCGGGGATATCGTCGGCGTGCACGAGGCCCGCGCCGAGTACTACATCCTCAATGGTGTATTCGACAAGGCCCTACAGCACCTGCGCCACGGCATCCGCATGTCCAAGGATAACTATCAGATTCACGCCATCCTGCAACAGCGCCTCAAAGACGTGCTGAAAATGCAGGAAAAGCTCGAAGAGCTATAGCACCTACCCCAAAGCAAAAAGAGCGGCCAATGGCCGCTCTTTTTGCTTAACTCTGCGCTGTTTTCGCAGCTACTAGCTCTTGCGAAAATCCAGCATGCGCTGTAACGGGATCATCGCCTTTCTGCCCAGCTCCGGGTCGACAAAGATCTCATTATCGCCACGCTCCAGTACACCGCAGAGGTTCTCCAGAGAGTTCATCGCCATCCAGGGGCAGTTTGCACAGCTGCGGCAAGTCGCGCCCGCACCGGCAGTGGGCGCCACCATCAGCTCCTTATCCGGGCACTCTTGCTGCATCTTGTAGAAGATACCCTGGTCTGTAGCCACAATAAAACGCTTCTCCGGGCGGGTCTTGGCAGCATTGATTATCTGGGAGGTAGACCCCACCACATCCGCCAACGCCACCACAGAGGCGGGGGATTCCGGGTGTACCAAAACCACCGCGTCCGGATAGAGGGCCTTTAAGTCCTCAACACCCTTCGCCTTAAACTCCTCATGAACGATACAGGAGCCGTCCCAAAGCAAGACATCGGCGCCCGTTTCGCGCTCGACATAGCCACCCAGGTGCTTGTCCGGTGCCCAGAGAATCTTTTCGCCATTGGCATCCAGGTGATCCACCACATCCAGGGCAATACTGGAGGTTACCACCCAGTCAGCACGAGCCTTTACCGCCGCCGAGGTATTCGCGTATACCACCACTGTGCGGTCCGGATGCTGATCACAGAAATCGGAAAACTCCTCAGGGGGACAACCGAGGTCTAGGGAGCAGGTGGCCTCCAGAGTCGGCATCAATACCCGCTTATTGGGAGTGAGAATCTTGGCGGTCTCGCCCATAAACTTGACGCCGGCAACCACCAAGGTGTCGGCGGAGTGCTTGGCACCAAAACGGGCCATTTCCAATGAGTCAGAAACACAACCCCCGGTTTCCTCCGCCAGGGCCTGGATCAAGGGGTCGGTATAGTAGTGTGCGACCAGTACTGCATTCTGTTCTTTCAACAAGCGCTTAATACGCTCGCGCCATACTTGCAGCTCTTCTTCGCTATATTGTGACATTACCGGCTCCGCCAGGTGCGCCTGCACCAAAGAGCGAGAATCTACAGTGTCTGCGGCAATGGACTTCTGAGTCATGACTAACTTCCAGTCGCGGAAAAGCGCGCATTATAGCGCAATGCAACAACACCACCACTTACCCCTTGGACAGTAATTTCAATCTGGCGTTACAGGCAAAATATACGGCAGGGGCTCGATATGGACACCGTGGATAGCGTCGTAGTTGGAGCCGGTATTTTGGGGTTGGCCTGCGCCTATCAATTGAGTCGCAGCGGCCGCGAGGTGATGGTATTGGAACAGCACAATGCCATCGGCACCGAAACCAGCGCCCGCAACAGTGAGGTCATTCACGCGGGGCTCTACTACCCAACGGGGAGCTTAAAGGCCCGCGCCTGTGTTGCCGGCAAATCCCTGCTGTATCAATTTTGCCGGCAATACAGTGTGCCCCACAGGCGGATCGGCAAACTGGTTGTCGCCACCGATAAAGCGCAGCTAATACGGTTGCGCAGCCTAAAAGCCCAGGGAGATGCCAATGGTGCGGGAGGACTGCGCTTACTGAGCGCCACTGAGGCCCGATGTTTGGAGCCTGCATTGCAGTGTGTCGGCGCCCTCTACTCAGCCACAAGCGGCATTGTCGACAGCCACAGCCTGATGCTCGCCCTTGAGGTCGCCCTGGAGAGAAAGGGGGCAGAGGTGGTGCTCGCGAATAAAGTTGTCCGGATTGAAATCTCCACCGGCACCTGCCAGCTGATAATGGCGGACGGCTACCGGCTGAAAACCCGCAACCTGATTTTAGCCACAGGACTTCACACCAGTGCACTACTAAAAACTATTGATAGCGACACAGTGCGACAGGCAATTCCCAATACTTATTTCGTAAAAGGCAGCTACTTTATTTTTTTTGGCAAAGTGCCCTTTTCACACTTGATCTACCCGCTACCCGAAGTTGCGGGGCTGGGGATTCACCTCACCCTCGATATACACGGCGGCGCGCGCTTTGGCCCGGATACGGAGTGGGTCGATAGCATCGACTACCGGGTAGACCCGGACAAGCGAGAAAAATTTTATCGCTGTATTCGCCGCTACTGGCCCGGGGTCACGGAAAATACACTGCGGCCCGGCTATGCCGGTATTCGCCCACAAATTGTGCCAAAGGGAGTGCCCGCTGGGGATTTTCAGATTTATCGCCAGACGCTAAACAATGAAGCCCAGTTACTGGCATTTCTGGGGATCGAATCTCCCGGCCTCACCTCAGCCCTATATCTGGGCAAACTCGTCACGCAGATGATTCACTAATCAGTTGCCGGGGGGGGGAGGCCAATGCATTCACTAGACGTCCTCCCCTTATTCATATTGCGCAGCCAGCGCAAGCTTAAAGTGATGAGCCCCTGAATAGTGACTTAGGCAGGGAAAAGACAGAGGCTCCACATTTTGGCCAATAAACACCCGAGCAAAATGCGGAGCCCGGCAAAACCTACTGGTAAACCAACCCTATATTTGAGATACCAATTTGTGTTGCAACCGCCGTCTGAGCGTCCAGCATTTGCTCAGCGGTAAATTCATTCATATCTCCCAGCTGGGTGACGGTTGTCGAACTCAGCGCATTCCCGTCCTGCAACACCCCTACGCTATTACTGATACCATCCTGCACTATAGAGGTTGTAACCGATACCGCTAAAGACTGCTCAATAACCGCCTCATTGGAAGCCCCCAATTGAGAGAGTGTCACAGTGCTGAGGAGATTTTCTTCCTGTAGTACTTCCGCGCTATTACTGTCACCGTCCTGCTCCACTGAAGCTGCATCTGATACCGACAACAGCTGCCCAATCGTCGCCTCATTTGCAGTTCCCCCCTGAGTCAGTGTCGCAGTAACAAGCTCAGTTTCCTCTTGCCCTATTCCCCCGAGATTCCCGCTACCATCCTGATCTATAGTAGCCTGATCCGATAATGACAAATATTGCTCAATAAATGCTTCATTTGCAGACCCCACCTGGGTCAGTGTCGCCGATGCAGAAGAGACCTCCGACTGATAGGTTATCCCCATATTTCCTACGCCCGCCTGAGTGACAGTCGCAGTACTGGCACTGACGAGATCCCCCTGAATCCCCCCAGCAAAGTTGCCATCCCCCACCTGGAGCACAAACACAGAACTGCCGGCAACACCAAATTTCTGTAGAGCTCCGCCAAGGTTGCCATCCCCCAACTGGAAAATAGTGGCAGAACTTGCGCTAACATCATTGCTCTGAAGAATTTCAATCTCGTTCCCATCACCGGTTTGACTGGCGACAACTGAAGCGCTTTCCACCACGTTCGACTGCTCGCCCCAAAAGACATTCTGATCCCCGTCTTGCTGTACAAATATCGAAGCCAATTCCACATCGCTCTGCTGGGAAATCTCGGCTATATTGTCATCGCCAATTTGGAACAGATAGAGGGTACTCGTCAAAACCCCCAGGGTCTGCCCGGTTATGGTCGCACTATTAGAGTCACCCTCTTGCCCAACCCCAATCGTCGAGCCATAAGTCCCGTCCTGGGTTACCTGCAGAAAGTTCATATTTCCTTCCTGGATCACTGCCAGGACCCCACCAAACGAGTCGAGCTGCTGTGCAACGGCTTCGTTGTTATCTCCGACCTGCTCGATCTCCAGCCCACTGGACTCCGCCGACGTCTCCTGGGAAGACTCTGCGCTATTACCGTCCCCCTCCTGAATGTGGATCATAAGATTACCGACCGCATCAGAGGCCTGAGTCGTTAGCGATAAATTGTCATTTCCAATTTGGGTGACATCGATCCAGTTGCCCACAGCTGTAGGGTCAACCTGATTGACGTTAGCAGTATTGCTACCTCCCTCCTGACTGACAGTCGTCTCATTATCAGAAGCCACAACAGCACCGCTCATCGCAGTTAATATGGCTATAACAACAGGCTTTAACTTCCTCATAACTCAATCCTTAACCTAATATCCATACTTTTGCCGGGACTTAGCAAAATGCGCCTCAGGTGACGTCAATACGAGCCGAGCGGAATGCAAATCGACAAGCCACCAAATAAGCCTTATCGATAAGCGGCAATACAGCTATAAGAAGGAAGTGGGGAAAAGCTAGGAACAAAGTTTGGGATTAAATTTCTGTATTACCAAGATAACAACTTAGGTGCACAGAAATCAAAGAGCCGACTGTTGCTGTGCCTGCTGTTGCAATGCAAAACTGGGCCCGACCGCAGTATCCAGGCCTTAGGCGGAGTGATTACTGCGGGCAGCGACGCACCGGTGGACAGCCGCCGACCCCCAACCGTTTCAAAATATGGAAATGGCCATGACACGGGACGGCAGCGACTATGGCAATCCCTATATCCTTAACATCGATGAGCGGTTGTATATCCACTCGATCATCGCGGCCTATACCATTAACAGTGCACGGGCGATGAGCCTGGCAGCCGAGCTGGGAACCCTGGAAGCGGGCAAAAAAGCGGATTTTATAGTGATCGACCAGAACCTGGTTGAACTGGCGGATAAAGGGAGGCTGAGAAAATCAGTGACACCCGGGTATTAATGACCTGGTTTGATGGCAAGCTGGTTTACCTTCGTGAACCCGTCGCTCCCCTGGCATCGGAGTAAATCAATTTGGCAAAACGCACCTCATTTGCCAACACGGGTTCATCACACGCTTCGCAAATAACCTCAGTGGCCAATTCGACGCCACAAGTGCGATGCACCAGCTTGAAGGGGTGCGAGACCTTCGGCAACCATTCCAGTACCCACTGGCGCAGGGCCATGGTCTGGGGGTAGAGCGACTTGCCTTTTTCCGTCAATTGATATTCGAAACGGGGAGGATTGCTTTGGTATTCATGCCGGCTGAAGACCTCCATCTCCACCAGTAACTTAAGTCGATCAGCCAGTATATTGGTCGCCACCCCCAATTGCTGGCGAAAATCATCATAGCGGCGCAAACCTATAAAGGCCGCAGCCAAAAGTAACAGGGTCCAGCGATCACCGATAATATCGATGATATGCGCCAGAGGCTGATCGCCGCTGGACCCGACCCGGATACGCCGCTGATTGCCAAACGCTTTTAAATCTTTCGCCGAGGCCGGTTCCGCGTTCTCGTTAACCACCCGCTCCACATCATCGAGATGCAAAGGCTCCCGACAGTGCCTGCACACGCTTATCGGTTTTAACAGGTGACCCGAGGCTGTCGCATGATAAAGCTGCGACGGCACGCCCGCTTCTTTTGCATCCCCCCCCCATTGATGCTCCCATTGCCATATAAGCAGCGCCCAAGGGTAAAGCCCAAGCCCCTTGTCGGTGAGCCGATACTCAAATCTCAGTGGTGCGGTCTGATATGGATTTTTATAGAGGATTCCAAGGAACACCAGGGATTCCAAACGTTTGGACAAGGTTCCGCGAGAAGCGCCGGTATGGGTGCGAAATGCTTCAAAGCGGTGCTGACCCAGGAAGGCCTCGCGCAATATCAAAATAGTCCAGCGATCGCCAAGGATATTCAGTCCCCGGGCAACAGGGTTTGACAGAATTTGATTGGTAACTTGCATAGACATATTTTAGGGGAAAGCCCCGGCCGAATAAACGGCAGCCCTGTATCAACTCTTGATACAGGGCAATCATACTGATAATTTCATAGGGCAAGTTACTTTTACTGGAAGACTTATGTTTTTTTTGTAAAAGATAAAATGTGGAAAATTCTATGGACGCCTGGTTCGACAAACAGCGCTCAACCCTGAACAAGGCACTGGATGCCGGCGCCCAGCAGGTACGCAGAGGACGACAGCGAGCGTATCAGCTATCGAGAACTGGTGCGCCGCAGCGAAGCACTTGCCGCAGGCTTGCGCCAACAGTTACCAATCGGCGGTCGCGTGGCCCTTTGTGCCCAGAACCACATTGGCCTCCCAAGTGCCTTTCTCGCTATTCTCGTGGACCACTCAATTACTCCCACCTACAAGCGAATGCTGTTTCTGAACGGCAATAATCGTCCCACCGCCGCTGAGTTGATCGCGGCTCACCACGACGCCCCTGTTGCCGCCCGCCCTGGCACCCCTCCCCTTGAATGATTCCCTGTAGCGCCTCGCTCTATATTCACCTGAAGCATCCGGCCCACTCTCATGCTCAAACCACCAGAATTCCGGGCGCTGCTCGCCCCGATCCATGCCTCCTCCAATATCTCATCTCTCTCAACCACTTAATTTCATTTTTTACTTGCATTGTTAGACCGACAGGGTAAGCTCGAGAGGCTTGCAATATAGAACTCACAGCTATCAGCACCCGCGAAGCCAGGAGTTACCCGTATGACACAGGCCGCCGACTTCTTCAGCCAGCTGCGCATCCCCGCCATGCAGGCCCCCATGTTTTTGATTTCCGGACCGGAGATGGTGATCAATGCCTGCCGGGCCGGCATTATCGGCTGCTTCCCCACACCCAACGCCCGCACTCTTGAGATCCTCGACGAGTGGATGACGCAAATCAACGCGGTGGTAAGCACCGATGACGGGGCGACCCCTGCTGTGCCCTGGGCCGTCAATATCATCGTGCACCCCTCCTATCCGCGCCGCGATGCCGATCTGGACCTAATCCTCAAGCACAAGCCGCCCATCGTCGTTACCGCGCTGGGTAACCCGCAGTATGTAGTGGATCAAATCCACAGCTATGGCGGTATTGTATTGGCCGATGTGATCAGCCCTCGCTTTGCCAAAAAAGCCGCAGCCGCAGGCGTGGATGGCCTGGTACTGGTCAGTGCCGGTGCCGGCGGTCACACCGGCCACCTATCGCCGTTTGTCTTTGTCAATGAAATCCGCCAATGGTGGGATGGCTTACTGGTGCTCGGCGGAGGTATCAGCACCGGCCGTGCCATTCATGCCGCACAGACCATGGGGGCAGATATCGCCTATCTCGGCACTCGCTTTATTCCCACCGCTGAGAGCATGTGCCAACAGGCTTACAAGGAGATGGTGGTCGACTCCAATGCCGACGACATCGTCACCTCCGACGCCATTACCGGCGTCAAAGCCAATTGGATGCGGCAGTCGCTGATCAACGGCGGCTACGATCCCGCTAATATGCCCGCACAGGGAAGTATCGACTTTGCCAGCAACGGCGCCGACAACAAGCGCTGGAGGGATATCTGGACCGCCGGCCAGGGGGTGGGCGCTTCCACCGGCGTAGCTCGGATCGCCGCTATCGTGGAAGAACTGGATAACGAATACCGAACCTCCAAAGCCCGTATGGCCTGCCTCTGAACGGCCTCACCACGGCAATGTAAAACCGCTACAGCCAATACAGATTAGGATTGAGGAGCCGCGTAGATGACAAGCCTGGAAGTGACCGAAAAAAATACTATAACCCGCGCCCGGGACGGCTCCCTGCCTCCCGATGCGCCGGGCTGGACGGCAGAGATAGACAATCCCTATTTACACGGTGTCTACGCCCCTACCACGGTGGAAACCGAAAGTGCCGAGCTTGAGATTGTCAGCGGCGAGATTCCCGCAGACCTCTACGGCGCCTATCTTCGCAACGGCCCCAATCCAGTGTTCAAGCCCAAGCATAATTATCATCCATTCGATGGCGACGGCATGCTGTACGGCATCTTTTTTAAAGACGGCGAAGCCAGCTATCGCAATCGATGGATTCAGACCGAATCACTCATACTGGAATTAGAGGAAAGTAAAAGTATCTGGCCGGGCGTGATGGGGCCTTTCGATTTCACACTGCCGGGTTTTCCCATCAAAGACACCTCCAACACCGATGTGATGTACTTTAACGATCACATTATATCGCTGTGGTACAACGCCGGTATTCCCTACAGGCTCGATCCCACCACCCTCGAAACCAGAGGGCGGGAGACGCTCAACGGTCAGCTCAAGCGCGCCCTGTCTGCCCATTCAAAGCTGGACTGGGAAAAGGAGGAATTAATTTTCTTTGATTACTTCGATGACTTTCCGCACATGAGCTACGGCATTGCCGACAGAAAGGGCAATATCATCCACCAGGAAAATATCGAATTGCCGGGGCCGCGGCTGCCACACGATATCGGAGTCACCCCCAATTTTGTCATCCTCCATGACTGCCCCTTTTTCCACGATGTAGGGCTTCTGAAACAAAACCGCAAGCGCGTTGTGGCGTTTCATCGCGATATTCCCACTCGCTTTGGTGTGCAACCTCGCTACGGCAAAGGCAGCGAAGTCAAATGGTTCGAATGCGAACCCTGCTACATCCTGCATGTGGTCAATTGCTGGGAGGAAGGCGACTGGGTGGTGCAGGTGGGTTGTCGATCCACCAATCCCATGCCCAAGGCCGACCCTGGCGACGGTGACCTGTCCCATATGCTGGCCTACATGCGCCTGGAAGCCAACATGTATGTGTGGAAGTTCAATATGAAAACTGGGGAAGTGATCGAAGGCGATATCGATACTACTAATTCCGAATTTTGTCGCGCCAACCCACTCTACATGGGTTATAAAAGCCGCTTCAGTTTTAACCAGTACATTATGACCAGAAAGAACGACGCTGTCGGCACCCTGGCCTTCGGCGCGCTGCTGAAATACGACCTCGAAAGCGGTCATATCCAGCGTTACGATTACGGTCGAGGGGTGTTCGGCAGTGAAACACCTTACTGCCCCAAACGCGGTGCCACCCGCAACGATCCGGAAGACGACGGCTACCTCACGACCTTTGTAACCGACACCAATGATTGGTCGTCCTATTGTTTGATTTTCGATGCCCGCGACATTACCCCCGGGCCTGTTTGCAAAATCAAGATGCCCCACCGCATGCCCTATGGTTTTCACGCCAACTGGGTTCGCGGAGAAGATATCTACAAGTAGGCGGGGGAGCTATGATTATTACCCCGCAAGAAAAGCTCGATCTCTACCAGCAGCAGGGCCGCTGGGACGGCCGCCGACTACACGACCTACTGTACAAAACTGCGGCGAAAAAACCCGAGGAAATAGCGCTGGTTGACCCGGCCGACAAAGTGCATCTGACCGGTGGCGAGCCACAACATCTCACTTATCGTCAACTCACCCGGCAGATCGATCGCCTGGCGACAGTACTGCTGCAACAGGGCATTGGCAAAGACGATATCCTGCTGGTGCAGATGCCAAACATCGTCGAGCTGGTATTGGTGTATATGGCGGCTTCGCGCCTGGGAGTCATCGTCAGCCCGGTGGCCGTTCAGTATCAGGAACACGAACTGTCGGACATTATTCGCATTCTCGAACCCAGCGCGGTGATCGGTGTTGCCGAACTCAAAGGCGCCGCGTTTCTCGATCACCTGCAAGCCGCCATAGATCGGGTCACCACACTCCCGAAGGCACCGCAACTGCTGCTGTGGGGAGAGGCCGAGGGCTGTGTCAATCTGAGCAACGCCCTGCGAAAAGATGTCGATCAATCGACACTCAAACACTACTGCGAAAATACCCACATTTCCGCCAACGATATACTGACCATCTGCTGGACATCAGGGACTGAGGGATCACCCAAGGGGATTCCCCGCTCCCACAATCAATGGCTCGCCGTAGGGCGGGCCACCTACGAAGGCAATCGCATCGAGGATGGTGAAGCCCTACTCAACCCATTCCCGTTTATCAATATGGCCTCCATCGGTGGCCTGTTCCTCAGCTGGCTCTACAGCGGTGGCAAACTGGTGCTGCACCATCCACTGGATCTGCCAGTGTTTTTACTACAGATCGTCGAAGAGCAGATCAGTTACACCCTCGCACCACCGGCACTGCTCAACAACCTGCTCAAAAATGATCAATTGCTAGCCAGCTGCAATTTCAGCGGTATTCGCGCTATTGGCTCCGGTTCTGCACCGTTGGACGAATGGATGGTGGCGGGATTTAAAGAGCGATTCGATATTGAGGTGGTTAACCACTTTGGTTCCAATGAAGGTGTCAGCCTGCTCTGTGGACCCAATGAAACCGACAGTCCCGCCAAGCGCGCCAGACTCTTTCCCCGCCATAGTACTATCATGCAGGCCCGACTGGTCAATCCCGAAAATGGTGAGCTTATCGAGGAGCCCGGGCACCAGGGAGAACTCCAGATCCAGGGCCCCGGCGTATTCGATGGCTACTACAAAGACCCGGAGAAAACCGCCCGATCCTTTACCATAGACGGCTACTTCCGCACCGGTGACCTGTTTGAAATCGATTCAGACACACCTGACTTCTACCGCTTTATCGGACGCTGCAAAGACGTGATTATTCGCGGCGGCATGAACATCGCCCCGGCAGAGCTGGACAATCTTATATGCGCCCATCAAGACGTTGCCCAAGCCGCTGTCGCCGGCTATCCCTGTGAAGTGATGGGAGAACGCGTAGCGGCATTCGTGGTAAGCAGATCCGGCCGGGCACTGCAACTTGAAGACATTGTCAGCTATTTGAGAGATCAGAAGTTGGCCCCATTCAAACTGCCGGAGAAGCTGGTGATGGTCGAAGCCATTCCCCGCAATCCGCTGGGCAAGGTTTTACGTCATCAACTGGAAAAATTGATCTGAAGACGGCGTTATCAATGATCCGCGACAGTGCCAATTCGACTTCGCGCAACTGCAGTGTGACAGCATAACTCGGGATACGGCCTCCCAGAACACCACAGGCAGCTTTACAGAAAAGGAATCGGCCATGCTCAACCGTCTCTAAGGTGGCGTCAAAGATGGCAAAGACAACGTCATCAGTCCAACGTTAACACCGGGTTCCGAGCACTACACCGACATCTGGCTGTTTGGCAGCAAAGGGAAACCGGCCCAGGCGTAGCTGCCTCGTCCGGCTACCGCTACCTGCTGTCCAATGATCTCTACGGCCGGGAAGATTAATGCACCGGCGGAATTCGATCCCCCGGAAATCGTCGCCAACCGGGTGGAAACCGGTGAAATTCCCGACAGTTTTATGGCAGAGCAACGCGGTGCCAGCAAGCGTTTGATTAGAGCGCGCCCTATTTGCGCCCACCCCAAAACCGCCAGCTTAATCGCCGGCAAGGATGTCGATAAACCTGGAAGCTATCAGTGCACCGAGCCCTGACAGCGCCAGGGGATAACAAACAGTACCCAAT
Source organism: Microbulbifer regidiadema (SeqCode) (assembly GCF_052466995.1). NCBI lineage: Bacteria > Pseudomonadati > Pseudomonadota > Gammaproteobacteria > Cellvibrionales > Microbulbiferaceae > Microbulbifer > Microbulbifer regidiadema (SeqCode). The sequence goes on from NZ_CP174297.1 coordinate 2,640,201, forward strand.
CAACTTGAAGAACTGTACAACAGTCACAGAGAGTAAAAATGGCTACTAAAACAATTATAACTGTTCCAGTAATACTCTTAGCCTGCGCCATAACAGCAACACCTGCGGCCACCTACGAGATCGAGGAAGTAGTGGTCACAGCGGAAAAACGCACCAAAAGTATTCAGGATGTTCCCATGTCCGTCGCCGCCATCGGTGGTGACGATGTGGGTATCGGTAAGATCACAGGCATGGACGATGTCGCCATGACAACACCCGGTATTTCATTTAACCAATTCAATTTGGGAGAGCCCCGGATCTTTATTCGCGGCATTGGCAACACCTCGGACTCGGCAGCCAGCGATTCCGCCGTAGGCATCTTTATCGATGAGGTTTATATCGGTCGAACCGGTGGCAGCGGCTTTGATCTGTTCGATCTGGAACGTATAGAAATCCTGCGCGGTCCCCAGGGCACCCTTTACGGCAAAAACACCAACGGTGGTGCCATCAATTTTATTACCAGCCGTCCCACCCAGGAGCCTTCCACAAAGCTCAGTCTGACTGCGGGTAACCAGGGGCTGATTCACGCCCAGGCGTTACTGAACGGCGGCCTGACCGACTCGGTATCCGGCAAAATCAGTATTGCCACCAAACAGCGCGACGGCTTTTACAAGAATGTCATCACCGACGCCGAAATCATTAACGAAACCAGCCTCACCAACAGTCCTATTATCGGTAATTCCGCCGGCGCTGCCGGCAGTGGCGATGAGCTGGGCGATATCGACAACCAGAGTCTACGCGCCCAGCTATTGTTCGATGTAAGCAGTGATACCACCCTGCTGTTAAGCGCGGACTACTCGCAAGATGAGAGTAACGGCAGCTGTCGCCACCTTGAAAACCTGGACCAGGGTATCTTGGGTACCGGCGCCCTGTGGGCATTGGGCATGTCCGAAGCCTACAACGCGGACAAACGGCAATGCGCATCACAGTTCGACACGGGCCAGGAGAGAAAAATCCAGGGGGTAATGGCCCGCATTGAGCACGACCTCAAGTGGGCCAGCCTGCTTTCTATCAGCGCCTGGCGCGCCAGCGATTACACCACGGTGGATGATCTGACCGGCCTCCCACTGAACGAACCGACCGCCGTTCTCACGGTTCCGGAAAACGTCATTGACGGCGTGGATGAAGAAGCCTCACAGTTTTCCCAGGAATTCCGTCTTTCCGGCACCCATGAAAATATCGACTGGATCGCCGGCGTGTTCTATATGGAGGAACAGGTGGAGCGCGACGAGCAATTCTACACCCAATTCAGTGTGCCCCTGCAGGAGTTGGGACTGGCCCCCATAGGCAACGTGCTCTTTGTGCAGGACAACACCACCACCAGCTTGGCCACCTATGGCCAGCTGGACTGGCGACTGAGCGATCAATGGACGCTGACCTACGGCATTCGCTGGAGCCGGGATGAAAAAGAGATTACCCAGGATGCGCAGGACTTGCTGGGCACCGGCTTCCCGACTGGCGTACCGCTGATTCTTCCGGAATTTACCGCGCCGGTCAAAGGCGAGGAAGACTGGTCGGAAGTGACGCACAAGGCCTCAATCAACTATCATTTCAGCATAAATACAATGGTTTATCTCACCTACGCCGAGGGTTTTAAAAGCGGTGCCTTTCCCTCGCAGACCAACCTTGCGAGCAATGCGACCCAGACCGTGGACCCGGAAATTGTGGAAAACATTGAACTGGGCCTGAAATCCAGTTGGTATGACAACCGCCTGCAGTTTAACCTGTCCTTCTACCATATGGATTACAACAACCTGCAGGTATTTGAACTTACGCCGACCCTGCTCCTGGTGTTGAATAATGCTCAAGCAAAGTCAAAGGGCTTTGAAGCCAGTATTACCGTTGCCCCAACGGAAAACCTGCTAATCAATGCCAGCTTTAACAGCGGAGAAGCCCGCTACGAAGAGTTTATTACCGCCTCCGGCGCAGATCTTACGGGCAATACGCTGCCAAACGCCTCTGACGAATCTACCACCCTGGACACTGACTATTCCCTGCCCCTGTCAGGGGGAAGCACGCTGGACTTCAACGTTAATTACAGCTGGAAAAGCGAGTATTACACCTCCTCATCCAACGACAACAAGGTTAAACAGGATGCCATCGGCAGACTTGGTGCCACTGTTACCTGGCACAGTGCCGATGAATTGCTGAGTGTTGGCGCCTGGGGGAAAAACCTCGGGGACAAGGATCAGATTGCCCATCGCATTGTGGACCCGACCGGTATTACTTCTGAGAAATATATGCCGCCGAAAACTTATGGTGTCACTGTCACAAAAAGTTTTTGAAAACAAAAAGCGGTTTCCGGCAGCTGAGAAAATCCTCGTTACAGACGGGGGGTTCTGTTTCAAACGAACGCTTTCTCGCCCGTATAAATCAACTTGAAACAAGTCAAACACGACAGCCAAAAAACACCGTTTCGGTATTAAACCCACCTCTACAGTCTTACAATGCAAGTCACATGTTATAACAATCGCTGAAAGGCAACACTATGACATCGACGTCACAGACCAAGGAGTTCGAGGGCCACAACACATCGGCGTGGACGATCAAGGAAAACCACTGCCACAACGTGAATCCTTACCTGCACAGCGCCCTGATCACCACCTTCTGCCAGGCCGCGTTAATCCGGTCACTCTGGATACAGAAGGCCAGGAAACATTTAACAGCCAGCTGTCCTGCCAGATATCAGCCCACAACCACTTAGAATCCAGCCCAGGAAACACACTATGAACCACGCCCCCGTTTACATTCTCGGCGGTAGCCAAACTGATTTTGCAGTCAACTGGGCACGCCAGGGCAAAGGCCTCTACGACCTGTTCGAAACCTGCCTGAACAACGCCCTGCAGGAGACACGGATCGATCCCGATGATATCGATGTCGCCCATGTCGGGAACTTTGTATCCGATCTCTTCACCGGTCAGGCTCTGCTCGGTGGTTACTTTGGTCACGTTCACCCCGCTCTGCACAACATAGCCACATCGCGGCACGAAGCTGCCTGTGCTTCGGGTTCAATGGCTCTGCTGGCGGCGATGCGAGACCTGGAGGCGGGGCACTACAATCTGGCCTGTGTTCTGGGTATCGAGCTGATGCGAAATGTCGACGGAAAGACAGGCGCCGATCATCTGGGGGCGGCCGCTTGGCGCGGGAGAGAAGATCAGGATTGCACCTACCCCTGGCCGCACTTGTTCAGTCAGCTATTCGAAGAATATGAGCGGCGTTACGGTACTGATATCAACCATCTCAGGCGCATAGCAGAAATCAATTTTGACAACGCCCGCAATAACCCCAATGCGCAAACGCGGCATTGGAAATTTACGCCCGAGAGCTTCAGTGATGACGACAAGGATAATCCACTGATCGAAGGCAGCCTGCGTAAACATGATTGCGGGCAAATTACCGACGGAGCAGCAGTGGTTTTTCTCGCCAATGAAAAGTATGCCCGCCAGTACGCCAAGTCCCGCAGCCTTGCCCTGGCCGACATCCCCGCCATCAAGGGTTGGGGACACCGCAGCGCGCCCATGTTGATGGCCCGAAAACTGGAAATCGGCCGCGATCAACCACTGGTTTTCCCTCATGTGAAGGGTACTTTCGACGATGCCCTGAAAAGAGCCCGTTTACCGGATATCCACAGCCTGGATGCAATGGAGGTGCATGACTGTTTTTCCATGACGGAGTACATGATCATCGATCACTCCGGTCTGACGCCACCGGGCGATTCATGGAGAGCGATTGAGAGTGGCGCAATTGAAATGGGCGGCAAGTTGCCCATCAATCCCAGTGGCGGCCTGATTGGCCTCGGGCACCCGGTGGGCGCCACCGGAGTACGCATGATGTTGGACGCCTACAAGCAGGTCAACGCTAAGGCCGGCGACTACCAAGTGGAGGCCGCTGAAAACGTCGGCATCTTCAACCTGGGCGGCAGTGCCACCACCTGCGCCACCTTTGTGGTCGGCAAATTGTAAATTCAGTGCCCTGAAAAATTATTTCGGTCTTTAAATCAACTGACACTCTCAATACCACCGGAGCCAGTATGAGATCGGCCTATATATACGATGCGATTCGCACTCCGCGCACAAAAGCGCGCCCCGACGGCAGCCTTCACGAACTCACGCCATACGACCTTCTGGCAACGCTTTATCGGGCACTGGAAGAGCGGACCCGGCTGAATCCCTCTGATATAGGTGATGTCATCCTGGGCTGTGTGACGCAAGCGGGAGAACAGGCGGCCAATATTGCCAAAACCTCCACCCTCTATGCCGGCTGGCCTGTTCACATCCCGGGCATGACTGTTAATCGCTACTGTTCATCGGGAATCGATGCCATCAATACGGCCGCCATGAAGGTGATGTCGGGACTGGACGACCTGGTTGTGGCCGGGGGTGTCGAGATGATGTCCCGCGTACCCATGCTCTCCGATAAAGCCGCCCCCTTTATGGATGCCAAACTGGCCACCCAGTTGGGTATGTTTATGATGGGCTGCGGTGCAGACCTTATCGCCTCACTGTATGAAGTCACCCGGCAACAGGCGGACGCCATCGCACTTGCCAGCCAGAAAAAAGCGGCAAACGCCAGGGAGCAAGGTTATTTCAAATCGATCATTCCCTTGACCAATCCGATTAAGGGTATCACTGTCAGCTCAGACGAAGTCATCCGCCCACAAACCACCATGGACTCCCTGGCGAACATGGAACCGGCCTTTGCCGAGCTGGGAGCCAAGGGCGTCGACGAGGCGCTACGGGCGGGATTTCCCCAGCTTCAGGAGATTGTTCACGTGCATACCGCCGGAAACTCACCGGCCATGGCCGATGCCGCCTCGGTTCTGTTAATCGGCTCGGATCAGGCAGGCGAGAAATTGGCCATTAAGCCGCGAGCCAGAATATGCGCCATGGTAAACGTCAATGATGATAACCGCACGGTTATCTCCGGCTGTGTCAAAGCCGCAGAGCAGCTAATGAAACGGGAAGGCCTCAACGCTCGGGACATCGACCTGTTCGAGATTCACGAAGCCTTTGCCGCCACCATGATAAAGTGCCAGCGCGACTTGGACATCGACGACAGCAAACTGAACGTCAACGGCGGCTGTATCGCACTGGGCCATCCCCTCGGGGCAACCGGCGCCATCATGACGGGTACCCTGCTCGATGAACTGGAAAGAAGGCAATTTACCCGCGGTATCGTTGCAGCCAGCGGTGCCGCCGGGGCCGGTACGGCCCTGATGATTGAGCGCCTATAGACCCGGGGCAGTTCGGTCTGCCAAGACGGGGGGGGCAACTATTCACATTTATTCACATTCCTTGCGCAAATGGGTATTACCGCCTTCTATATAGAGCACCATAAAAGCAAGTACCACCTAACCGAAGGTCAAAGAGCTACGGACCTTCAAGTGCCTAAGATCACCATGGAAGAGATCGGGGATACGTCGGCAAAGCCCTACTCGCCCAGTTGGGATGAACAGGCAAAGTTATTCAGTTTACCGAGCAAGGACCCGGCTGAAACCTGCGAATTCAAAGTCAACACCGATCTCGGGGATGAAAAGGCCTGTCAGCTCAAACGGGAGTGGGGGCATGAGGTAGTCGGATATGGAGTGTCCATCTTGATCATCCCGGGAGGGATGGCCAAGAATGCCGAAGACCAGCCCGTTACCCTGAACCGGTGAACAATAGCATTGTGGATCAGCGCTGCGGTAACGGCCGTGATTGGGTGTTTCCGTCACCAAAAACCGGTAAGCAGAGGTTTAACCTCAATAACAGTCCATTACAGTGGGCCGGAAAAACTGAACCTGATTGAGGCGGCTAACAAAGCCTGTAAACTGCGACTGAAAGCGGTTCTAAGACGTGTGATATGAAAGCTCACACACTGGTAACATATTGAGAGGTTTGTTGGTGATGACCAACTCTGAAACACTTGTGAGATGGTGGGTCGTGCTGGATTCGAACCAGCGACCAATTGGTTAAAAGCCAACTGCTCTACCAACTGAGCTAACGACCCCCAGGATGGTTGGACTGACTTGGTAATGGTCCAACTCGGGTTGCCTTTACCTTCGCGCAGAAGTGTAAAAGCGCTGCGGTCTGCCTTGGGCATCCCTATCGAAAAAATGGTGGGTCGTGCTGGATTCGAACCAGCGACCAATTGGTTAAAAGCCAACTGCTCTACCGACTGAGCTAACGACCCTTTCTTTCGATGCCTCGTTGTGAGGAGCTGCGTATCTTACGGATCTATTTCGAAAACACAATACCTAACTCGAAAAAAAATCTAACAAATTTAAGGAGTTAGGTATTTACCCCAAAATTTGACGTCAACGGCCAATTACGGCACGTAGACCGTCGGGTCCTGTAGGCCGGCCTCGGCAAAGCCGGCGGCTCGCAGGCGGCAACTATCGCAGCGACGACAGGCAGCACCATCCGGCAGGGCCTGATAACAGGATACCGTTAAACTGTAGTCCACCCCGAGACGGGACCCTTCGGTGACGATATCCGCCTTGCTCATATCCATCAGCGGCGCACGGATAGACAGCTTACTGCCCTCGACACCGGCCCTGGTCGCCAGGTTGGCCATCTTCTCGTAGGCCTCGATATATTCAGGGCGGCAATCCGGGTAGCCGGAATAATCCACAGCGTTCACACCCACGAAAATATCCTGAGCGCCCAGCACCTCTGCCCAGCCCAGGGCAATAGACAGAAATACCGTGTTGCGCGCCGGCACATAAGTCACCGGAATACCGGTGGTTTCCTCCTCCGGCACCTCGATAGAGTCATCGGTCAGGGCCGATCCGCCGATCGAGCGCAGATCGAGCTTGACCACCTTGTGCTCAACCGCACCCAGGTTCTGCGCTACCTTTTGCGCCGCCAATAGCTCTGCCTCGTGGCGCTGGCCGTAATCGAAGCCCAGGGCGTAACACTCGTAGCCCTCGGCGCGAGCCATGGCCAGTACGGTGGCCGAGTCCAGGCCGCCGGATAGCAGGATTACCGCTTTCTTTGCTGTCATTTTTTCCTCTTTTTTTGATGTGGCCCAGCGGCGCTTTACACGCCCGGGATATCGCCCCACAACAGCTTGTGCATTTGCATCTGCATGCGCACTTGCAGCCCGTCCTCCAGTATCCACTCCGCCAATTGGCGCGGCTGTAACTGCTCGTAGCTGGGAGAGAAAAGCACCTCGCCAACGCGCTCGGGGAGGCGGTACTGATCCAGGGTGAATCGAGCCCAGTCGTAGTCCCCGCGATCGCAGATCACAAACTTAACCTGATCCTGGCGAGTGAGTACTTGCATATTCTCCATACGGTTGCGGTGCTGCTCCCCGGAGGCCGGCGTCTTCAAATCGACGACTCTCGAGACCCGCTCATCCACCTTCTCCACCGGCATGGCGCCACTGGTCTCAAGGGATACGGCATAGCCCGCATCGCACAGCGCCTTCATCAGGGGAAAACAATTGGGTTGGGCCAGGGGCTCACCGCCGGTAACGCACACATGGCGGGCGGGGTGGCTCTGCACCTGCTGCAAAATCTGCTCCAGGGTCATGCGCTCACCGCCGTAAAAGGCGTACTCGGAGTCACAGTAGGTACAGCGCAACGGGCAGCCCGTCAGGCGTACAAACACCGTGGGAAGGCCACTTTCTCGCGCCTCCCCCTGAAGGGAGTAGAAAATTTCACTAATTCTGAGTGATTCTTTGGAAAGACTGGTCATACACATCCGACACAAAAACGCCCGAGTGGCACATGCCACCCGGGCGCGGGATCATAGGCTTTTTCTGCTCAAAAAACCAGCGATGGCACTCGGTAGTTGAGGCCGGTTAGAAGTTCTCCTGGAGATACTTCTTCGCCAGATTGGAGGCCCTGGCATCACTGGCCGCCACCTGCTCCAACAGGTTGCGGGCTTTCTGCTGGTCGCCCAGCTGGTGGTAAACAGTGCCCAGTTTATAGCGGCCATCCCAGACTTTGCCGGAATTGGGGTAGCCGTCGAGGAGCGCTACGAACCACTCGCGGGCCTCCTCCAGATTGCCTTGAACCAGTGCTATCTCACCCAGCCAGTAGTTCGCATTCGGGGCGTACTGGCCATTGGGGAAGTCCTGCAACAGGCTCTTGAACTCGGCACTGGCACCACTGTAATCACCATTGCGCGCCAGTCCAAAGCTGGCCTGGTAGCGGTCGCGCTCGCTCTTGCCGTCCTTCGGCCCCTGGGGCTTGGGCGGCATCGCAGCCCCACCCATCGCCGGTGCGGGCGAGGTATCTGTGGACGGGACCGCACTCTCGGCGGCAGACGGCGGCTGAGCCGCAGGCTCTGTGCCACTCAGACGCGCAATGCGCCGGTCCAGATCCATATAATCTTCGGTGCGCTGCTGTTTGAGACGCTTGATCTCATGGCGCAACTCTTCAACTGTGCCACGCAACTCCCGCACTTCCTGCTGTAAAACCTGCATTTGGTAGTAGGCTTCGGCCTGGGGATTGCCCTGGGCCCGGGGGGGTGACATACCGGCGCGGGCGAGCTGTGTCGAGGCACTGCTTTCCGCTTCATCGGTATAGGGGGTGGCCGACTGGTCCTGGCTACTGGAAGACAGGTCAACAATCGGGGCCTGGGAAAAAACAGGCGATGCCGCAGCCGTAAGGGCTGCAGCGATCGCGAGTTTTCTAATCGTTAAAGCCATTGGCATCCGTTTTGACGATTAGTTAATAACAACACGACGGTTCATCGCACGGGCAGATTCGTTAGAACCCATTTGAGCCGGACGCTCTTCACCGTAGCTGATAACTTCCAGGTTGGCTGCGTCTACACCTTGCAGTACCAGGAAATCGCGAACGGCATTGGCACGACGCTCACCCAGAGCCAGGTTGTACTCGCGAGTACCCAGTTCGTCAGCGTGGCCTTCCAGGCGAACGGCGCCGGCGCTGTCGCGCATGCGGTCGGCGTGACGGATCAGCAGCTCACGGGTTGCGGGCTTCAGCAGAGACTGGTCGAAATCGAAGTAAACTACGTTTTCCAGAGGTGCTACAGGCTCAGGAGTGGTATCAACATTGGTGGTTTCAACCGCTGTTTGATCCGTCTGATCTACAGTCTCCTGACTGCCTTCGCTGGTGTTAGTGTTACTACAACCAGCCATTACTGCTAGTACACAGGCTAACCCAAGGCCTGTTTTTACTGATTTCAACATAAGCTACTCCGCTTTATATATAGTGTTATCGAAAATTCTAAAAGAGTTTTAGTTACTCTTATTTACACCCTTCGCATAAATGCGTCGGGCGCCCCACCTTATTCAAAGTATGGCGACCAGGCCGGTTCACGGACATGCCCTCTTTGAGAGGGAAGGCTGTACTTCACCCCAGCATCCAGCGACACCGCTGCCAGAATACCTTTATCCCCGCGTTTGGTAGCGTACATCAACATGGCCCCGTTCGGTGCAATACTGGGGGACTCGTCCAGAGTGGTCTCCGTAAGGACACGCATTCTGCCCGAGTTGATATCCATCGTAGCGATGGTAAATACACCCCTACTGCGATGCACCATAACCAATGTTTTTCCATCAGGAGAAACACGGGGCCGCGCATTGTAATCGCCATCGAAGGTTAAGCGGTCGACTTGACCAGTGGCAAGAGTCAATTGGTAAATTTGTGGTTTTCCTCCTCTATCGGAGGTGAAAATCAGCGATTTACCATCTGGCATCCAGTTCGGCTCGGTATCGATAGAGAAGTGCCTTGTCATTCTTGTCAACTTATTACTAACAAGATCCAGCACGTAGATCTCCGGGTTGCCGTCCTTGGAGAGCACCATCGCCAGTTTGGTTCCATCTGGGGACCAGGTCGGCGAGCTGTTGATGCCCTTGAAGTTAGTCAGCTGCTTGCGCTCACCGGTGCGCAGGTTCTCGCGGAAAATAGCCGGGCGCCCGGTCTCAAAGGAGACATAGGCGAGCTCCTGGCCATTGGGCGACCACATGGGGGACATCACCGGCGCGCTGAAGCGGCGAACCGGCTTGGCACGGGCGCCATCGATATCCGCGCGCATCAGCAGGTAGCTGGGTTTGCCACCGCGAGTCTCTTCCCGCACATACACCATCTCGGTAGAGAAGGCGCCGCGAATGCCGGTAATAGCTTCAAAGATTTCATCGGCGGCGCGGTGAGCGATATCCCGCAGTTGGCTCTGGCCGCCGCGCACCTGCTTGGTGAACACTTTATGCTGACCAAACACATTGACCAGATCAAAAGTGAGCAGGTAGCCGCCGGCCTGAGGCTCAATACGACCGGTCACTATGTACTCGGTGCCGAGAATACGCCAATCGCGAAAAACTACATCTTCCGGCGCCTTGGGGAAGGACAGCATGTCCTCCTTGGGCACCGGGGAGAAGAGCCCGCTGCGGCGCAGGTCCGAGGAAATAATCCCGGAGATATCCTCTGCCAGTACCCCGCCACCAGACCAACTGAATGGGGATACGGCGATCGGTGTGGGGTCATCGATACCGCTGGTGATATCCACCACCAACTGGGCCCGAGCCCCCAGACTCACCGAGGCGATTGCAAAAATAATGACTGTCTTGAGTAAACTCTTGATCATTGGCGTAGATCTTCGACTTTAAAGTTCAAAATAGTTGTGCGGACTTCCCGCTCGAATACCACCGGTTCCTCTCGGGCCAACTCGGCCACTTCGGGAAAGACCTCCACCTTTTTAATGGCGGTCAGTACCGAGCGATCCAGGGCGGCGTTGCCACTGCCCTCGACAATATTCGCTGCCACCACCCGGCCGGTGGGGACAAAGTTTATCTTTACCTTGGTAAGCATACCGTTGCGGGCGCTGGGCGGGCGACTCCATACCGCTTCAATCTGCTGCTGGATCGCCTGGCCGACAGACATCACCGCCTGCTCGGCCTCATTCGCATCCAGCAGGTCCTCTTCATCCTGAAGTGCCTCATCAAAGGAGCTCTGGCGTTCTTGTGCCAATTTCTCCTTTAGCTCTTTTTCTTTGCGCGCCTTCTCTTGCTGCTCTTTCTCGCGACGGGCCTTATCCGCCTGCGCCTTGCGATCAGCTTCGACTTTCGCCTTGCGTTTCTGTTCCGCCTCGCGCTTTTTCTTCTGCTCCAAAGCCGCGCGGCGTTTACGTTCGACCTCGGCTTTGCGCTTTTGCTCCGCCTCGCGCTCAGCGCGCTGTTTTATTTTATCGACCTTTTTTGGCAGTTTCTTCTGCGGCGTTGCCGCTTCGATGGTCACCAGCTTGGCCTGCACAAACTTTGGCATCGGTTTGCGCTCGGGCATGCTGCTGGCTTCCCAGCCGTAGGTCATGGCGATAATCAACGTCCCGTGCAGAGCGAGGCTGATGATAATCGCCAATGCATAAAAGCCTTTATTCACCGGCACCCTACCCCTGAGGTGGCTCTGTCACCAGACCGACGCTGGGCGCTCCCGCCTGCTGCAATTCGGTCATGGCATTGACGATCAGGCCGTAGCGGGCCTCGGTGTCACCCCATACCAAAACCGGCGTGCCCGGCTTTTGGCGCAATACCTTAGCGACCGTTTGTTTAATCTCTTCGAGTGGCTTGGCACTCTTTTCGTCAGCCCCCAAGTTTAGATAATAGGTGCCATCGGAGCGCACAGAAATAATCAGCGGTTCCTCATCGGTTTCCTCCATCGGCGCCGAGGGCGCATTGGGGAGGTCCACTTTGACGCCCTGCATCAACAATGGTGCCGTGACCATAAAGACAATCAGCAGTACCAGCATCACATCAATGTAGGGCACCACATTGATCTCGGAGACCAGCTTTTTCTTGGTTCCCTTGCGAAACACACTCATAGGGTTCGCCTATTCACTACTCAGCCGGAATGCACTTTGCGGTGCAGGATAGAGGAAAACTCCTCGGCGAAAGTTTCGTAGCTGGACAACAGCGACTCCGCTTTGGCGGAATAGCGGTTAAAAGCCATCACTGCGGGAATTGCCGCAAACAAGCCCATAGCGGTAGCCACCAGCGCCTCACTGATACCGGGCGCGACCGTGGCAATAGTGGCCTGGTGCATAGTGGCGAGGCCACGGAAGGAGTTCATAATCCCCCACACGGTGCCAAACAGGCCGATATAGGGACTGACAGAACCCACCGATGCCAAAAACGGCAAGTTCATCTCCACCTTTTCCTGTTCCCGCGACATGGCCACACGCATGGCCCGCTCGGTCCCCGCCATCACCGCTTCGGGGCTGCTGCTGCCCTGCTGGCGCAGGCGGGTAAACTCGGCAAAGCCGGCGCGAAACAGGGACTCAACGCCATCGGCCCTGCCCTTTTCCGCCTGTTCATTGCCCTCGCGGAACAGCTTGTTCAGGTCGGCACCGGACCAAAAGCGCGTTTCGAAATTTTTCAGGGCGCGCTTGGCCTGGGACAGGTAGAGTCCGCGCTGGATAATCATGACCCAGGACACCACAGAGGCCAGCAACAACAGCAACATAACTAGCTGTACCAACAGGCTGGCGTTCTGGATTAGCCCCCAAAGAGAAAGTTGTTCACCGGCGTTCATCTTCTTAAATAACTGCCTTTAATGCTGAATAAATAGGTTCCGGCAGGGCACAGGGCCTGCGGCTGTCGTCAGCGACACAGGCAACTTTGACCACACCTTCGCAAATTAGCTCATCGCCGCGCCAGATTTTTTGTTCAAAAGTCACCGCAGCTCGACCCAGTTTGCCAATCGAGGCGGTAGCGCGCAATGCATCGTCGAGAAGTGCAGAGCGCCGGTACTGGATCTCGGCGGAGTGCACCACCAGCAACAGCCCCTGCTCCGGCATCGCCGGCTTATCATACCCGAGAGAACGCAGCAGTTCTGTGCGCGCGCGCTCCATATACTTCAAATAATTGACGTAATAGACGATGCCACCCGCATCGGTATCTTCAATATAAACGCGCAGTGGGATACTGAAAGCGTCCTTCATCCCAGTCTCTCTCACAATTTGTTATCGGGTTTCGGCAGGCCGAAGTGCTCATAGGCGAGGCCAGTGACCACCCGTCCCCGTGGCGTACGGGTGATATAACCCTGCTGGATCAGATAGGGTTCCAGTACATCTTCCAGGGTATCCCGCTCTTCACTGACCGCTGCGGCGAGACTATCTATGCCCACCGGTCCACCATCGAATTTTTCGATCATCGCCAATAGCATACGGCGATCCAGCTGGTCGAAGCCATGGGAGTCCACATTGAGCATATTCAGAGCGGCGTCGGCGATACCGGAATCCACAGATCCATCGCCTTTGACTTCGGCGTAGTCGCGCACGCGGCGCAGCAGGCGGTTGGCAATACGCGGGGTGCCGCGAGCGCGGCGGGCGACTTCGAGCGCACCGCCCTCATCCATCTCCACGCCCATCAGACCGGCGGAGCGGCGCACGATGCTGGTGAGATCCTCGACACTATAGAATTCAAGCCGCTGCACAATACCGAAGCGATCCCGCAGTGGCGAGGTGAGCAGGCCCGCCCTGGTGGTGGCCCCCACCAGGGTGAACGGCGGCAGGTCCAGCTTGATCGAACGCGCCGCTGGCCCCTCGCCAATCATAATATCCAGCTGATAGTCTTCCATCGCCGGATACAGTACCTCTTCCACATGGGGGCTGAGACGGTGGATCTCATCGATAAACAGTACATCCCCCGACTCCAGATTGGTCATCAGCGCCGCCAGGTCGCCGGCCTTTTCCAGTACCGGGCCCGAGGTGGTCTTGATAGCCACCCCCATCTCGGCGGCGATAATATTTGCCAGGGTGGTTTTGCCCAGCCCCGGCGGGCCGAATACCAGGGTGTGATCCAGGGCCTCTTTGCGCAGCTTGGCGGCCTGGATAAAGATTTCCATCTGCTCGCGCACCACCGGCTGCCCCACATAGTCATCCAGACTTTTCGGGCGCACGGCGCGGTCGTACTGCTCTTCCTGGCCCGAGGGGCCAACGGGCTCCGGTGCCACCAGGCGGTCGGCTTCGATCATTGCAACAACTCCAGGACACTCAGATTAAGCGGGGGCCATTCCCTTAAGGGCCAGGCGAATCAGGGTCGCACTATCCGCATCCGGCTGCGCCTTGCTGGCGCGGGCCACCATTTTACTGGCCTCGGTAGGCTTGTAGCCCAGAGCCGCCAGGGCGCTCTCCGCCTCGCCGGCGTGATCCACCTTGGGCTCGGCTGCGGCGGCCATCAGGGGGAGATCATTGGCGTCGCCAAAGTCGGGGGTCAGTTTATCCCGCAGCTCCACGATCAGGCGCTCGGCGGTCTTCTTGCCCACGCCGGGGACCTTGACCAGTGCCGCCACATTGTCCTCCGCGACACAGCGGGCCAGGGCCGCCCCGTCCAGCCCGGACAAAATTGCCAGGGCCATCTTGGGACCCACACCGCTGACCTTGATCAAGGTGCGGAACAATTTGCGATCCCCATCGCGAATAAAACCATACAGCTGCTGGGCGGTTTCGGAGACCGCCAGATGAGTGTGCAACTGTACCGGCTGTCCCAGGGCGGGCAGCTCGAAAATTGTGGTCATGGGTGCGAGTACTTCATAGCCCACCCCCTGCACATCCACCAACAACAGGGGCGGCTGCACGGCGGCCAGGGTGCCGCTCAATCTTCCAATCATGTGTTATTCCAGGTTTATATTGTCTGCGGCCTTTATCCGGGCCCATTCTATCAGCCGCTCACACTGAGACGGCCGCGGCGAAAGCGACTGCGCGCACCGCCAGCGGTAAATACCAGGGTCTGCTCGGTATGCATATGGCACAGGGCCACGGCGAGTGCATCGGCGGCATCCTCCTGGGGCGACGCCGGCAGAGACAACAGGGTTTTCACCATATGCTGCACCTGCAATTTATCCGCACCGCCGTTGCCCACCACCGCCTGTTTGACCTTGCGAGCCTCATACTCGGCCACTTCCAGGCCGCTATTGGTCCCGGCCACAATCGCCGCCCCACGGGCCTGGCCCAGCTTCAGCGCAGAGCCGGCGCTCTTGGACATAAAGACATTCTCGATCGCCATCTGTGCGGGCCGATACTGCTGGGCGATCTGGCTCACGGCGTCAAAAATCAGCTTGAGGCGCTCCGGTAGCGGGCCCTCGGGAATGCGAATCACTCCGCTGGCCACATAGCGGGCCTTACCCCGCTCCACATCAATAATTCCATAGCCCGTTTTTCGCGAGCCGGGGTCAATACCCAGGATTCGGGTCAAAAGGCAGCTCCCCAAATATCTGTATGTTTATATAGTAGTGGGAGTGTCCCAAGGTGGACGGGAGGCGTCAAGAGAGGGGGGGGGAGTAACCGGGACTTGAAAAGCTAAAAAGCCGAGGCGGAACACAGTCCGCCCCGCTTAGAGGGTGGGCCTCAGCCCAGCGCCTCCATCACCTCTGCGGAAATATCCGCATTGGTGTAAACGTTTTGTACATCGTCCAGGTCTTCGAGCATCTCGATCAGGGCGAGCACCTTCTCTGCACCGTCTTTATCCAGCGGAATGGTGGTGGAGGGAATCATCGCAACTTCGGCGCTGTCGGGGGTAAAGCCGGCCGCAACCAGAGCGTCTTTAACCGTCAGGTAGTCCTGGAATTCCGTGGTGACTTCAACGCTGCCGTCGTCGCTGGATTCGATATCCTCAGCACCGGCTTCGAGAGCCGCGTCCATCAGTGCATCTTCATCCACGCCGGCCTCGTAATACATCTGGCCTTTGCGGGTAAACAGGTAGCTCACAGAGCCGTCGGTACCCAGGTTGCCACCGCGCTTGGTGAAGGCGTGGCGCACTTCGGCCACCGTGCGGTTGCGGTTGTCGGTCAGACACTCGACCAGAACTGCCACACCGCCAACGCCATAGCCCTCGTAAACCACGGCTTCGTAGTTTTCACCATCGGCATTGCCCGCGCCACGGGCGATGGCCTTGTCGATAGTGTCGCGCTTCATATTGGCACCGAGCGCCTTATCGATAGTGGCGCGCAGCGCCGGGTTATCGTCCGGGTTGGGGCCCGATTTGGCGGCTACCGTCAGTTCGCGAATGATCTTGGTAAAGACCTTGCCCCGCTTGGCATCCTGAGCTGCTTTGCGGTGCTTAATATTGGCCCATTTACTGTGTCCGGCCATCTTCCGTCTCTCTTCAGTCAGTGCGTAGGATGGGCCAAAGAGCGAAGCGGATCGCCCACCACTACGATTGGATGGGCCCGCTTCGCTCGGCCCATCGGGGAAAAATCAGCTAATTTTCTCTTCTTTTTGTCGCAGGCGGATGCTCAGCTCACGCAGCTGTTTTGCATCTACGGCACCCGGGGCATCTGTCATCACACAGGCTGCGCTCTGGGTTTTCGGGAACGCGATGACATCGCGAATAGAATCGCTACCGGTCATCAGCATCACCAGGCGATCCAGGCCAAAGGCCAGACCACCGTGGGGCGGCGCGCCGTATTTGAGCGCGTCCAGCAGGAAGCCGAACTTCTCGCGCTGCTCTTCGGCATCGATTCCGAGGATGCGGAATACCGCTTCCTGCATTAGCTGGTCGTGGATACGCACAGAACCCCCACCCAACTCGGTGCCGTTGAGCACCATATCGTAGGCGCGGGACAGGGCCTCGAGCGGGTTCTTTTCCAGCTCTTCCGGGGTGCAGGAAGGTGCGGTAAAGGGGTGGTGCAATGCGGTCAGGCTGCCGTCGTCATTCTCTTCGAACATCGGGAAGGCAACAACCCACAGGGGCGCCCACTCGCTGGTGTACAGATCCAGGTCCTCACCCAGCTTGCAGCGCAGTGCGCCCAGGGCTTCGGAGACAATCTTAGCCTTGTCGGAGCCGAAGAAAATCACATCGCCATCTTCCGCTTGCAGGCGGTCGAGAATGGCTGCACGGGTATCTAAGGGCAAGTGCTTAACAATAGGAGACTGGAGGCCATTCTCTACATCTGAGCGATCGTTGACCTTGATGTAGGCCAGGCCCTTGGCGCCATAAATACCGACAAACTTGCCGTAGTCATCCAGCTGCTTGCGGGTCAATTTCTTACAACCGCCGGGCACCTTGATTGCGGCAACGCGCCCTTTCGGATCATTGGCAGGACCGGAGAACACCTTAAACTCTACTTCACTTACCAGGTCTTTGATCTCTACCATCTCCAGCGGAATACGCAGGTCCGGCTTATCGGAACCGTAGCGCAGCATCGCCTGGTAGTGGGTCATGCGCGGGAATTCACCCAGATCAACACCCTTCAACTCTTTAAACAGCTTGCGCACCATGTTCTCAGTGATCGACATGATTTCCTCTTCATCGAGGAACGAGGTCTCAATATCGATCTGAGTAAATTCAGGCTGACGATCCGCGCGCAAATCCTCATCGCGGAAACACTTGGCGATTTGGTAGTAGCGGTCGAAGCCGGAAACCATCAGCAACTGCTTAAACAGCTGCGGGGACTGCGGCAGGGCGAAGAACTTGCCCTCGTGGGTGCGGCTCGGCACCAGGTAATCCCGCGCGCCCTCTGGCGTAGCGCGGGTCAGGATTGGGGTCTCGATATCGAGGAAACCGTGCTCATCCAGGTAATTGCGGATCGCCGTCGTCAGCTTGGAGCGGAAATACAGGTTGTTCTGCATCTCGTTGCGGCGCAGATCCAGGTAGCGGTATTTCAAGCGGATATCTTCACCCACCTCGGTGTGCTCATCCAGCTGGAAGGGCACTGTCTCGGCGGTATTCAGGATTTCCAGCTCGGTACCGTAAACCTCAACTTCACCGGTCACCATATTGGGGTTTAAGGCCTCGGGGGCGCGGGCGCGCACACGACCGGTCACCTTGAGGACATATTCGCTGCGCACGCGATCGGCCATTTCGAAGTGCTCGGCCGCATCGGGGTCGAATACCACCTGTACAATTCCCTCGCGGTCGCGCAGGTCGATAAAAATCACTCCGCCGTGATCGCGGCGGCGGTCGACCCAGCCACAGAGGGTTACTACGCGGTCAATGTCCGCTGAACGAAGGACGCCACAGTAATCGCTGCGCATGGATGAAAATTCCCGTTATCGATAGGTGAAAAGATTAGTTAGAGGGTACACCGCGCGGACCGCTCCGCACAGCTCGCCTAGGCCGTCTTTGCCGCCGCTGCGCCAGACTTGTCGCTTTTGGCCTTGCCACTATTGGCAGAGTCTCCGCCAGCGAGGTTTTTCTTGCTACCAGTTTTAAAATCGGTCTCATACCAGCCGGCGCCCTTCAGGCGAAACCCAGCCGCTGAGATTTTCTTGCGCAGCTCGGCCTGCTCGCAAGCTGGGCAGTCTTTGAGCGGGTCATCACTCATACGCTGCAAAGCTTCCATTTCGTGGCCGCAGGCATTGCACTGGTATTCATAGATCGGCATTACACAGTACCTGGTGCTTTAAAAAAAGGGGGAGAGAGTATACATGAGGCCTACAGAGGTAAGAAGCTGCACGAGTCTTTTCCCTGGGTAAAACGTCCCATAAAGGCGACGTAAGGCTAAAAAAGGTAAAAAAAGCACTGTTTTTCTAGTATTTCTTCGTGCGGCCGAACAAAAACTATATATACTTCCCCCATCACCCGCTGAGACACCCGTAACGGATGCAGCGCAGCGGGAGAAAAAACACACTTTTACCGGATACATACCGAACAACAAAGAAGGAAGTAATCCATGGCTGTCTCTAAGAAAGCTGCTACCAAAAAAGCCCCGGCCAAGAAAGCTGCGGCCAAAGCTGCACCGGTCAAGAAAGTAAAGGCAATCAAGGAAAAGTACACTAAAACCCAAGTACTGAATCAGATTGCTGAAAACACCGAACTGTCCCGCAAGCAGGTTCAATCTGTTCTGGACGAGCTGAACGATATCATCGAAGGCCACATCAAGAAGCGCGCCGTGGGCGAATTCACCCTGCCGGGCCTGATGAAAATTACCACCGTGAAAAAGCCAGCTAAGAAAGCTCGCAAAGGCATCAACCCGTTCACCGGTGAAGAGACTACCTTCAAGGCAAAACCTGCCAGCATCCAGGTTAAAGTTCGCCCGCTGAAGAAGCTGAAGGAAATGGCAGAGAACTAATACACTCTGTAAGCCTCAGCTTAAAAACCCCGCTTATGCGGGGTTTTTTATTCACCCCAGGTGAACAGATTCCAGGCCGGTGCCCAGGCGCCTGTTAAACCGATACCCCGGTAGAGCAAAAGGCAATCCGCTTCGCGGCAATAGCGTCCGCAGACAATATTTATTGCCCGGCGAATAGCGTAAAATAGCCAGCTTACCCGTAATAGAATCCATATAATTCCTATGCGCGCATCTCGTTATCTCATCGCAACCCAAAAAGAAACTCCCAACGACGCAGTGGTAATCAGCCACCAGCTGATGCTGCGCGCCGGTATGATCCGCCGCCTGTCTTCAGGTCTCTACACCTGGCTGCCCACCGGGCTGCGGGTACTGCGCAAGGTCGAGCGCATTGTGCGCGAAGAGATGGACCGCGCGGGCTCCCTCGAAGTACTGATGCCAGTCGTGCAGCCGGCAGAGTTGTGGGAAGAGTCCGGCCGCTGGCAACAGTACGGCCCCGAACTCCTGCGCATCAAGGATCGCCACAACAACGATTTCTGCCTGGGCCCGACCCACGAGGAAGTTATCACCGACCTGATCCGCAACGAGATCAATAGCTACAAGCAACTGCCGGCCAACTTCTACCAGGTACAGACTAAATTCCGCGATGAGATCCGCCCGCGCTTCGGCGTAATGCGCGCGCGCGAATTCACCATGAAGGATGCCTATTCCTTCCACGTAAACGGGGATTCCTTGCAGGAAACCTACGATATTATGCACGGCGCCTACTGCCGAATTTTTGAACGCATCGGCCTGGACTACCGCCCGGTACTGGCAGACACCGGCTCAATCGGCGGCTCCAGCTCCCACGAATTCCACGTGCTGGCGCAAAGCGGTGAAGACGATATCGCCTTCGCCACAGGGTCCCGCTACGCCGCCAACGTCGAATTGGCAGAGGCCGTCGCCCCCGCTGGCGAGCGCCCCGCCCCGAGCGAGGAAATGCAGGAAGTTCATACGCCGCAGCAAAAAACCATCGCCGATGTCAGTGAATTCCTAAACCGCGACCCCGCTCACTCAGTGAAAACCCTAATTGTTTTGGGCGAGTGCGAGGAGGGGGAAACCGCCCCATTAATTGCCCTGGTACTGCGCGGCGACCACGAGCTGAACGAGCTGAAAGCCGAAAAACTGGCCGGAGTCGCCAGCCCGCTCCAGTTTGCCCCGGAAGAGCGCATCGCCGCAGAACTCGGCTGCAATATTGGCTCCCTGGGCCCCGTTGGCATGAAAATCGAAATCATTGTGGATCGCTCTGCGGCACACCTGGCCGATTTTATCTGTGGTGCCAACCGCGATGACTACCACTTTACCGGTGCAAACTGGGGCCGCGATGTGGAATTGGGTCGCGTCGAGGACCTGCGCAATGTAGTCGCGGGCGACGCCAGCCCCGATGGCCAGGGCACTCTGGAAATCAAGCGCGGCATCGAAGTCGGCCACATCTTCCAGCTGGGCGATAAGTACAGCCGCGCTATGAATGCCACCGTTCTGGATGAAAACGGTAAAGAGCAGGTTATGTCCATGGGCTGCTATGGCATCGGCGTTTCCCGAATTGTCGCTGCGGCCATCGAACAAAACCACGATGACTCCGGCATTATCTGGCCCGCAGCGATTGCGCCCTTCCAGCTGGCCATTGTGCCGATCAATATGCACAAGAGCGATGCGGTAAAAGAGAAGTGCGAGCACCTGTATGAGTCCCTGCGCAGCAAAGGTATCGATGTGCTGTTGATGGACGAAACCAAAGCGCGACTCGGTGCTATGCTCGCCGATGTAGAACTGATTGGTATTCCCCACCGCATTGTGATCGGCGATCGCGGCCTGGAAAAAGGCGTGGTGGAATATAAAGGGCGCGGCGATGCGGAAAGCCAGGAATTTGCCGTCTCCCAGCTCGAAGAAGTGTTACTGGAAAAATTTAACCAGTAATTAGCCAGCGTCCCGGCCCGCACCTGAGCGGGCCGGGCACCTTCCACAGCAAAAGTGCTTTTTACCGGCGGCGTCACAAAAACACCCTGCCCATTTTGCCGGGCTTTTCGTAGAATCACCCCATGATAAAAAAAGCCACCGCCCTTTTGCTGCTCTGCCTGACCTGCTGCACTGCCCAGGCGCAAAGCAGTGGCAACGAGATAGACCCGGAATTACGCCTCGCCCTACAGGATGCGATCACCCAAGCCGACAGCTTTGTAGACCGCTTCGATGCGGAGGTGTGGCTGATGTCCAAATCCCAGCCTCTATCCCGCTATATCAAAGACCCCAAGCGGCGCATGCATGTACTGAAAGCCGTACACCGGGAGGCAACCCGCGCGGGACTGCGCCCGGAAATCGTCCTGGCGGTGATCCAAATTGAGAGCGCTTTTGACCCCTATGCGATCTCCCGTGTCGGCGCCCTGGGTATGATGCAGGTAATGCCGTTCTGGAAAAATGAAATCGGCCGGCCCGACGACAACCTGATCGATATGGACACCAACTTGAGATACGGCTGTACCATCCTCAAGCACTACATCAAAAAAGCCAAAGGCAACCTGGCCAACGCCCTCGCCTATTACAATGGTAGCTACGGCCGCCATACCTATAGCAGCAAGGTCCTGGATGCCTGGGCCGAGCGCTGGAGATAAGCAATGACCGCCGGCTACTTATTTTTCTCCGGCGGCGCCTGTGCCCTTCTATTACTGGCGGCAACCAAAGTAGCGATACACCACTACCAGCTTGTTGCCGGGCGCTACTTGCTGGCGCTACTTATCGGGATCATCTGCTATCTACTGTGGCCCACCCTGCCCCAATTGAGTGGATTTACCGCTCTTTTACTCAACCTGCCGATAACCCTGATCCCCGCAACCTTTTGGTTGTTTACCCACCTGCTGTGCCGCGAAGAAGAGCCTTTCCCCCTGTGGGGCTGGATTCCGATTGGTATTACACTGGTTATCGGCATAGTGGCCCACCACGCACCACTGCCACTGACGCCAGAGCAGCAATCCCCCCTATTTACCCTGTCGCAGCTGCTCAAGCTCGGCCTGATCAGTCTCGGCCTGCTGACCTTACAGAGGCAGTTCCACCTGGATCTGGTTGCGGAGCGCCGCCATCTGCGCACAATCCTACTTATCGCCGTCGGCGCCTATATGCTGGTGGTCATTGGCGCAGAGTCCATTTTTGCCTACCGCCCGCTGCCCAGTGGCGTACCGACACTGCACGCACTACTTGCCAGTCTGTTATCACTGATTGCCTGCCTGTGGCTGCTGGCCCTATCCCCCAGCGCTCTGGGGGACTCCCTGCCGCGCCCGAAAGCGAGCGAGCCTGAAGAGCAGGAGCAGCCCTCGCCCCCAGTGCCGGAACTGGATGAACAACAGCAAGCGCAGCTGCAAAAGTTACAGGAACATATGCATAACGGCGGCTATCGCCACACCGGCCTCACTATTCGGGAGCTCGCAGAACAGCTGGATATTCGCGAACATGTATTGCGCGTGCTCATTAATCGCCACCTGGGTTATCGCAATTTCAACGAATACCTGAATCAGTTTCGTATCGATGAAGCCAGTCGGCGCCTGGCGGCCCCGGAGCAGGCCCACTTGCCGGTGCTCACCATTGCCCTGGATATCGGCTACCGCTCGTTAAGCCCGTTCAACGCGGCGTTTAAACGCCGCCACAACCAGACCCCCACCGAGTACCGCCGAGAAAATCTGCCCTCCTGAAGAAATCCGTCAGCATTTTTTCACTTTCCGCAAGCCCCCAAAGTGAAAGGCTCCCAGACTGGAGACGCGGTGAAAGCGACCCTGCCGCTAAGTGCCCGGCTCACCGGGGCCCGCTTGAATACCGGTGAGTCTCCCCCTCAATAAAAGAATAATGATGGTGAGCATATGGATTTCTTAGTCGATATATCCCAGGACGCAGCCAAACACTTCCAGATGAGTTTATTTCGCTATGTGCTGGCCGCATCGGTAATGAGCATTTTGGCCGGCTGGCTATTTCGCACCTGGATGAATCGGCGCCGCATTCAAAAGCGCCGCGCCGAGTGGAAGGATATTCGCCGGGAGGTGAGCTACTCGCTACTGACCGTGTGTATTTTCACATTGATCGGGGTGATTACCACCCTGTTACACGACCAGGGCTTAACCCATTTTTATTGGCAGTGGAGCGACTACCCCCTCTGGTGGAATCTGGCCAGCCTGCCCGCACTGATACTGATTCACGATACCTACTTTTACTGGACCCACAGGGGCATGCACCACCCGAGAATCTTTAAGCATTTTCACCGCCTGCACCATCAGTCCCGTATCCCTACGCCCTGGACCGCCTATAGTTTTTCTGTCGGGGAGGCCGTATTGATGGGGATTTTCTCCCCGATCGTTGCACTGATACTCCCCCTGCACCCCACAGTTTGGCTCACATTCCTATTTATCAGTATCTTCCGCAATGCCATGCTGCACACCGGCCGTGAATTCCACCCCCGCAGCTGGGTCGATGGCCCCATGGATCGATTGACCACCACCACACACCACGATCTGCACCACCAGCGCTTCCAGGGCAATTACGGCTTTTACTTCACCTGGTGGGATCGCTGGATGGGCACCGAATTCAAGGACTACAAGCAAATCTTCCGGCAAGCGGTGGATGGTGAGTTACACGGGGGAGAAGAGGCGGGCACACTAGAAAATAACGGAGCAGAAGGGGTAAAAATACACGCTTAGCCCAGTTAAAGAGGCGCCGGGATTTTCCCGGCTTCCTCTCAATTATTCCAGCAAGCGCACTAGTGACCGTGCCGCAAGGGCAACCAGCGGGATTCCCGGTAACAGTAAAGCCCCCAGAGAATGGCGACGACTTCGACCGCCAGCAGCGCCAAATTGCGCTGGTCGAAACCACTGAGAACTAACATTCCGTAGAGGCGCCCTAAAGCGAAACCGATATAGGCGATAGACAGCGCAGCGTAGGCGACCCTGCGATGAGGGCGCATAGCTAATGCCACCAGTAGCATCACCGCTATAGCCAGCATAAATCCGCCATAGGTCGCTATAAACTCGGGCAGCGCATCGGGGCGGACAAAGGAGAAGTTCACCTCATCTGCAAGGCTCTGCGGCTTAAACAGGGCCCAGAGACCAATAGAAGCAAAAACCAACAAGTTGAGAGTCAGGTAGACTCTTCCCAAGTATTTCAAACGATTCCCCTCTTATTGCTGTTACCCGGCCCCTTGCCAGCGGGCCGCCACCACTTTCGACTATTGCCACAGTATATATGAGGCACAGCCCGCCACTCTCAGGAACAAGTCACCAACTTGGTACAAAATAATGGGTTTATTCGTATCTCTCTAGCGAAAATACTATTAATCGGCAGCCCCGGCCCATCCAGCCAAGAACTGTGCTTTTAGGCGCCATATCACGGTAAAGCCACTGCGATATTGTATCCTGCTCGCCTCCGCCCCAAGTAGCACTGGGGCAAACCAATCCACCCAGTCGGCTACCCAGCTCCTAATCGAGTGATTGCATAGGGGGCGCTAATCACTTTTTGTTCAGCTGCGAAATAGGCCTGAACCGGGTTTTTCAGCGAGAGCGCGGGCACTATTGTTTGCCGAAGTGTGACAGATTGGGGCAGCCGTGCGGGCCGGAGGGGGGATAGACTGAAAGCGGAGGCTTTCACCGGCACCCGAGCTAGCGGGCACCGGTTAATTTTGTATCAGTCCTGAAACAGGAGTTCCAGGGGATAGCCGGTAAAAGGCTTGGTTTTTTCAATCACCAGATGTGAGGTCATACGGGAGATAGCCGCGTCTTCATTGGCCAGCAACTGCTCTGAGACCCGATTAAAATCTGCCGCATCCGGGCAGACAAAGTGCAGCATATAATCGAACTCACCAGACATCTTTACGCAGGAAACGATCTGTGGGATATCGCTAATAATGCGTCGGAAATTCTCGCTGGTACGGGCGTCCTGCCGCTTTAGCGCGACGTTTACGTAAAACTCTGCATGTCGCACTTTATCCAGGTTGATTTCGGCGAAGAACTCACGGATATAGCGCTCGCTGGTCAGGCGCTTGACCCGGGCCAGGCAGGCACTTTCCGATAATCCAATTTTTTCACTCAAATTCAGGTTACTAGTACGCGCGTTCGATTGCAGAGCCTGCAAAATACGCAAATTATGCCGGTCAATTTTCACGGAGCTGTTTTCTTTTGAATCTGAAAGGGGGCAAGGATAGCGGTATTCGCCGGTGGCATAAACATTACAGCCACCGGCGCGGGAAACTTGTCGTCAGCTCAACAGTAAATTGAGCGACAACCAGAGTCCCAGCAAAGGCCTAACCGGCCTGGCGGTTACCACTGGTGACGAACTGCTCTATGCGATCCAGGGCGCGCGACAACTCAGCTTCATTAGCAGCCAAGGTCAGGCGGACATGATTCACGGAGCTACTGCCGAATGGGGCGCCGGGCAGTACGGAGACGCGCTCGGCATCCAACAGGGCCTCGGCAAAAGTTTGGCCGGAGCTGGAGACTTTGGAGACATCAACCATAACAAACATCCCCGCTTCCGGGCTGTAGCAGCTCAGGCCCGGTATTTGCCCGATTCTCTCGACAATCAGATCACGGCGCCGCTGGTAGGCATCCCGCATCTGTTTTACAAAGTAGCTATCAAACTCCAGGGCAAAGGCCGCCGCCTCCTGAATAAACTGCGGGCAACCAAAGATAGTCGCCCCAGCAAAAGCGATCAGGCGGTCCACCAGGGGGCCGCGGGCCACTGCCCAACCCAGGCGCCAACCGCTCATAGCGTGAGATTTGGATAGGCCATCGACCACCACAATATTGTCCAGGGATTCCGCCGCCGTGCGCAGGGAGGTGTGGCGGCGGGTAAAGGTGATCATTGAGTAGACTTCATCGCACACCAGCCAGATATTGCGCTCGCGGCAATAGGCCGCCAATTCGCGCAGCTGCTCCGGCGTAGCCATAGCACCGGTGGGGTTTACCGGCGTATTGATCATCACGACTTTGGTCTGCTCACTGATAGAGGCTTTAATGGCCTCGACATCAAAAGCAAAGTTCGTCTCAGCTGGGCAAGTCACCCGCTTTACCGACAGCCGCAATGCATCGCAGATGGGGACATAGCCGATATACATCGGCTCGGGAATCACGATCTCTTCACCGGGATTTAGCAGGCAGGCGAGCACGGCATAGATAGCATTGGTTCCACCGGGGAAGACAACGACATCGTCTGGATTACAGGGGTGCGGGGAAACCTTGCTCTCGATATCCGCGATGGCCCTGCGCAGCATCGGTTCCCCTGCGGCGGGGGAGTAATGAGTGCGTCCCACCCCCAGGCGGGCGCGGGCAAAGTCGAGGATCGGTTCGGGGGTGTCAAAGTTGGGATCACCCACGCAGAGGAAGATCACATCCTCCCCTTTATCCGCGAGTTCATGCGCGCGATCACTCACAGCCCAAACATTTGCGTCCTCGCCATTCAAAGCCTCACTTTGCAAGCTGAACCTGGGGGTAAAATTTGTCACGTTCTTCACTATTTAGCAGCCATTTATAGGGGCTAAGGTAACAACCATCGGAGTAATCGATACCGCTATATGACCGTCAATTTCGCATTAGTGAGGAGTTTTCCCGGGGATTACCGCAGATAATGCGGGGGTAGCGCTGTGCAAGTGATTCGCGACTCAAAATAGGCATTTGGTTCCAAAAGTAGAAAGCGGCAGGTTAAAAATTGGGCGCCAGCAGAGCGCGGGCAGCGAGTACAGCGCGGCGACGTCTTGTACCGGAAAGCCTCCCCCCACAACCCTGCAATTGAGCAGGCTTAATCAGCACCTGAGCGGACCTATAGGTCAAACTTAAAAATAATATACGGCCAACTGTGCGCGGATATCTATTACGGCTGCAACAAGCCCCCTCTGTGCACGCTGCGCCTGACCGGCACTGAGCCTCAGTACAACACGCCTTTTCGCTGCCGCCATCCAAAAGCCTTTTACTCAGGGAGTTTCTTAATAATTTCGTAATATCTCTGCATCTGGGCCGATTTTGCTATTCAAAAGTAACCGCCGCCGGCGTTGCCGTAAAACAGGCTAATTATTATTTCTGAATCACGAATTAAAAATCACACACAAGATAAGTAATTACTGACTTTGCTTTTACTCTATTTCTCATTTGCGGAAATCAGCACTGATATATCCCAGCCACAAAACCGGGGCTTATTAATTCCATAGAAAAAAGGTTACTGCCAGTTACCTTTTTCAGAAAACTAATTACCTACTCGCTCTTGATCAAATAAAATTAGAAAAAAAGAAAGGATATCCTGCGCCTGGCAGCGGGATACGGTATCTATTAAATGAGTACGAAGATGTATTCACCGCACGCTGTGTATTTTTTCCTTCTACCCTGTAGTAACTAATAACGCTATTGAGTAGAGAAGAAAGTAAGCAGCCAACTTTCCCCCAGCCATACTTGACCACCAATTTATAAATAGCAAAGCATACTGAGAGCAAGTACAGAGATAAAAGCTGTCAGAGTTTATTTGGCAGGCATTAATATCGGGATAAAATCGACAAAATAGCCCAGTATGCCACTAGAAATACTAAAAAGGAAAGGGAAAGAACTATCGTATAAGGTGTGAATACCGTTTACGAGCTCGCCTAGGTGTATTCACGGCCTATATCAGATGCCGTGAATTCTCTTCTTCTGACCGGGTAGCACTTGCCCCAAGAGATCGCTCAAGGTAGCCTCAAGAAAAATACTTCGAGCAAGTTATGGAAAGTGAACTGCAATCACTTCGTATGGAGCTGGCCCTGCTGGAGCGGGACAACCGCCGCCGCCTAGAAATATTCGAACAGCGCTTATCGGCACTAGAGGCACAGATACAGCAGGACACAACCGGCCAATCCGCAGCCCCAGTTCCTGTCGCGGAGGAGCCTGAAGATGAGCTGACCCAGCTAGCCGGTTCCCAGGCTACAGAGCAGACGACGCCCCCGACAATAACGCCACCCCACCCACAGAGAACCCCAGCTGCACTGCGCCTGGGGGCGTGGATTGAACAGGCACTGCCAAGTCTGTTAGACCCGCTTCTGCAACCGGTTAGCCGGGTATGGGACTCCCTGATAAGCTTCTACCGCCATTACCACAGCCAGGGTAAGGCCCCGGTCTTTTTTATGACCGCTGCCGGTATCCTGGCGCTAGTGTTTGGTTTCACCTACCTACTACAGTTCTCGTTCAATACTTACCTGGGCCCCACCGGCAAAGTTATCCTGGGCTTTTTGGTAGCTGCGGCAACTACTGTCGGTGGTGTGGTCTTCAGACGGCGTATGCCGCATATGGCAGATTATGGCTCCGGGCTGATCGCACTGGGGGTGATTTTGCTCTACTTGTGTGGCTATTTTGCCGGGCCTTACTATCAGTTGGTCCCCATCCCTATCGGTGTAGGGCTGCTGGTTGTCACTACAGGGCTATCCTATTTACTCGCCCTGCTCTTTGAAACCCGGGTTGTGTCGATGGTGACCCTGCTGGGCGGGGCCTGCATGCCACTGGTTGCCAACCATTTTGATCCATCCGCAGTTATCTATCTCAGCTACCTATTGGTACTCGCATTCGCCATGCTGCACTTGTCCAAGCTGATCCGCTGGCGGCAGTTGGCCCTGGTTACCATGGCACTCAGCGCGGGGATGCTTGAGTTTTCAATTGCCAGACTCGATGAAGCCGCCTCTCCCTGGAGTCTGCTGCTGATACTGCATGGTTTCTTCTATGGATTTGCTCACTACATTTTAGCCGGATTGAGTGACAGGGAATTGGATAAGAGGCGCCTCGGGATGCTGGTAGCAAACCTGGTGCTATTTATTCATATCAGCTGGTCCCTGGCACCCAGTGCCAATGCACTGGGCATCCTGTGGCTGCTCAATCTTATCCCCTGGGCAGTACTCGCAATCTATACATCCCAGCTATTTGGCTACCGCAGCAATGGTGATTCTGCCCGCAGCGTTCTCGCAATGGCATTACTCCATAGCGGCCTATTGGCGGGCCTGGCTTTTCTGGCCCTTTGCAGCCCGGAGTTCCTCGGCGGCGTATGGTGCCTTGAGGGGCTTATGCTGGTTTATCTCGGCGCGCACTTCGGTTTTATCAGCGTGCGCTCTGAGGGCTATATCGCTCTTGCACTTGCGGGGATAACCTTATTTTTTCAGGCCCTGGCCTGGGTGGCGGAAAGCCTGGTGCCCGCCCCAGTGCTCCTATCCCTAGAGCCCGACGCCGGCTGGATAAACTGGCTTACCCTCTGCGCTGCCGCCTTTGCCCTCACCCGGTTGCTGCGCTATAGCGCTGAAAAGCTCACGCCCCGAGAGCACTATTTCACCCGGGTTTCAGACCACGCTTTTGCCCTGCTGTTATCGGCTAGCTTTTTGCTGTCGGTAGGTATTATCTGGCCGGAAGGCATGTGGCTGCTGGCACCACTGCCAATGGTATTCCTGATCTGGCGCGGCCAGCGCATCAATTCGAGACTGAGCGAGTGGTTCGGGCTCTGGCATTACCTGCTGTTATTTATTCCCCTACTGGCCAGTGCAGCGGTGGTGGGCAACCTGCATTTCTACGATCAAATACCCTACGGTAAAATCGCCAGTATCGAAGCATTCCTGGGGCTTTGGCTGATCGCAGAGCTGTACCACCACCTGGATATACGCTCTCCTGGGCGGGAGCTGGCTCTGAAACTACGCAAACTGTTCTATGCCTTGCTGCCAGTCATTGCCCTGCCCACCATACTGTATAAAGCCAGTGACTACTTCACTATGGCCCTGTGGCTCTCAAGCGCTATTGCCCTATTTCTCTACACCCAGCTCAGAATGGCACATCTGAAGCTCGAGCTGCGTATTCTGCTTGCCAGTGCCAGTCTTGTCGCTATCGGCGGTTGCCTCCTGCGGGAATTCGGCGACTGGCAAGGTATGGCGATGGGGGGACTGCTGCTGGGTATCGGCAGTTTTATCGGGTTTTTATCCCTCGGTCAGGGCCTGAAACGACACCCCAGCGGTAGAGACTGGCAGCAGGCAATCCACCGGGCCCTGAAACCGCTATTTCCGCTGGCCTTCTATTATTACGCAGCGGTATTACTGATTATCGGTTACGCCCTGAGCCGTGATTTTGCCCTGTCCTTGCTGCTAACCCAGTGCTACTTTGCCAGTTTATTTTTCTTTATGCCCAGGCTGGCACCACTGCGCAATCAGCTCACGCCGATCTATCTACTGACACTGTGCCTATTTGGATTGATCACTTTCGGTCAAATCATTGCTGTTATTAACCAATCTCACACCGCCCAGTGGGTTGGGGCCTATAACCTGTTCTCCCTGGGAATTGCGATACTACTGGTGTATTACAAATCCCTAGCCAGCAAAGCCGTTTGGCCCGGCAAGCGGATGACTAGTTTGTGGCTGGTACATATTGCCGCTGCGATTATTTATATCGCTCTACTGGCACAACTACTCGATACGATGTGGTTGCCAGCGGTATCTTTCGCCCTGGTGGCCCATGCAACCCTACTGCTATTCCAGAGCTTAAAGCCCGACACGCAACAGCTGCTGAAGCTGTCGCTGATTCTCTATGGCGTAGCGACATTAAAGATTGTGCTTTGGGATATGCAGGACTTCTCCCTGATACAAAAAATAGTTGTTTGTATGCTGGTGGGACTATGTATGCTGGGTGCAGCCTTTCAGTATCAACGCTTTTTAACAGGGAATAGGCCGACTATCTAGATAGTCGGCGGCCTGCTTCTCGATGCCATAAGTATAGATAGCCTCTGTTGAAATTAGCCGCTCAAATAGCTAAAAAAACGGGTACCATTAGCACCAGCCGTATTCGACGAGCCTCAATCGCCAGCCAGCAGTAATCGTATAGAACAAAAAATGAACATCCCAATAAGTTTTAGCAGCCTATCCAGCCAACTTCCCACCAATAGTTTAACCAGAGGTAAAAATTACTTCCGCAATGGCTATGTTGAGGAATTTATCGTTTCACCTAATGGTGAAACTATTAGCGGCAGGGTAACAGGCTCCTATGCCAGTCACTACGAACAGTATATAGAGATCAGTGAAAATCCTATTTCGGGGACATTGGAAATTGATGGCGAGTGCTCCTGCCCGGTAGGTTATAACTGTAAACATGTAGCTGCGGTCTTGATGGCGGCCGCTAGTGAACAACAAA
Organism: Microbulbifer regidiadema (SeqCode); assembly: GCF_052466995.1. Lineage (NCBI taxonomy): Bacteria > Pseudomonadati > Pseudomonadota > Gammaproteobacteria > Cellvibrionales > Microbulbiferaceae > Microbulbifer > Microbulbifer regidiadema (SeqCode). The sequence goes on from NZ_CP174297.1 coordinate 2,671,359, forward strand.
ATTCATCGAAAAGTGATAGCTGGGAACAATGGCAAAGAGGCATCGTGGAGCGGCCGCAAGAAGTTTTTCTCAGCGGCCCCTCAGCCCGGGATCTGCTATACACCCTGGATTGGGATGACGAATATACCCCGGCGCGCGTCAAGGTGAGCGTATATTCCGCTCGACGCCTTAAAAATGGCGGTTATGGCAAACCCCAGCGCGAGTATTTCCATATCAATAGCGGCCTCGCCACCTCCAAAATCGACCAAAAAATCTTTGGTCTTCAGCAGCTGCTGTCACAATCCAGCTTCAAAAAAACTATTTCCGGAGAGGAAGGTGCTCTCCTGTTGAACAACCTGCTGCACAGCCAGCGTTTTTTTAGCAATATCCACACGCTAAGCCCTATTCAGTGGGGCGAAGCCGTCGCCCTAGATCTCAGTTGGGATGAGACCCGAGACAATTCAAAATTAACTCTAGAAGCGCCCGAGCTCCCTGAAAGTTGGAATTTAATCCCCACCAATCCACCTTTCTATTATTCCCCACAAACAAACAGCATCGGCCCGATTACCACGCCTGTTGATGGTGAGGCTCTCAATGAGCTTAGCGCTATGCCAGCCATATCAAAAGATAAAATGGCCGATGCATTAACTTTCCTCAACCATCAATATGCTAGTAGTAACCTGCCCGCACCCAAGTCACTTCCGATCACCATAATTGACGATCCATTGCAGCCCTGCCTAGTCCTTAAATCCACTCCCGTACCGGAAGAGCATAGCAACCTATACACTGCCAGTTTCCATATCCAATATGGCCCACTCGTGATCAGTGCCGCAGAGCTTTTGGCGGAGAATTACGCAGAAAACAATATCTACACGCAGGGGGGCAAACTATATCAAGTCGAGCGGGATCTTGAGGATGAAGCCAAAGAGCTGCATGCGTTATTACATTGGCGCTGGAGCCTGGCGGCCGATGGCGCCGGGGAACCAACCCTATACTTCTCTGACGAGGGCGCAGGCCAAAGTGTTATAGAACGCTGGAACACATTTTTAACCAAGGGTATCCCGCAGCTTGAGGACGCGGGCTGGCTTATTGAGATCGACGATAACTTCTCTTTAACGGTCCACGAAATTGACGACTGGGACTGGCAAACTGAACCCGCCGACAACGACTGGTTTTCCCTCAGCGCCACAGTTGATATCGAGGGCCAAGCCATTCCCCTGCTCCCGCTACTGTTGCAATATTTGGAGCTGGGCTACAGCGCTGGCGACGACGAAGAAATACTGCTGCCTCTGGACGAGGGTCAATATATCCGTCTACCCACAGAACTATTCCACAACCTGTGTGCGGTTTTAGAAGAGTGGTACGACAGTGAATCCCAAAACCTCAAAGTGCCCAAGTTTGCGGTACCAGAAATACCGAATGCCGATTCCGCCTGGCAGAGCAATAAAGACCTAAAAGCGCTGGCGAAAAGCCTGCAAAAGGGACCACAAAGCGTCAAACCCCCCAGGGCACTTAGGGCACAGTTACGCCCCTATCAGCAGGCGGGCTTTGAGTGGCTGCAACACCTGCGCAAACTCAATATGAATGGTATTCTCGCCGATGATATGGGCCTCGGTAAAACCCTACAGGGGCTCGCACATATTCTTAAAGAGAAGGAGAGCCGGCGCTTAACCGACCCCGCCCTGGTGGTGGTGCCCACCAGTTTAGTCGGCAACTGGCTAAGCGAAGCCCAGCGCTTTGCTCCAACATTAAAATCACTGTTACTCCACGGCCCTGACCGGCATGAGAATTTCCCACTTATTCCCCAGTCAGATCTGGTGATAACCACCTACCCACTGATTGTACGGGACAGTGAGCTATTACAAGACTACAACTTTCACCTATTGGTTCTCGATGAAGCCCAGGTAATTAAAAACCCCAAATCCAAAGCGGCACAATTACTGCGCACCTTCAGCGCCACCCACAAGGTATGCCTGACCGGAACACCACTGGAAAACCACCTGGGCGAACTGTGGGCACTGTTTGACTACCTGATGCCCGGCTTTTTACACAGCCAAAAAAGATTTAACGGCCTTTACCGAACCCCCATTGAAAAACAGGCCAATGAAAATAAACAGCAAATTTTAAACCAGAGAATCACTCCATTTATTTTGCGCCGCACTAAACAGGAAGTTGCCACCGAACTGCCGCCAAAGACAGAAATCATTCAGCGGGTTAGCCTCGACTCTTCCCAAGCGGCACTGTATGAAACCGTGCGTTCGGTGATGGAGAAACGGGTTCGGGACCTGATGAAAAAGAAGGGACTCAATCGCTCTCATATCGAAATCTTGGATGCCCTACTGAAATTACGGCAAATCTGCTGTGATCCCGGGCTGGTTAAACTGGAGAAAGCGAAGAAAGTTAAGCAGTCGGCCAAACTGGAAGCACTGATGGATATGCTCCCAGAGATGGTGGAGGAAGGCCGCAAGATACTGGTATTCTCCCAATTTACCGAGATGCTCGGCAAAATTTCCAGCGCCTTGGATGAGCACGCAATCCCCTATGTCAAACTGACCGGGCGCACGCGCAAGCGCCAGGAAGCGATCGACGCTTTCCAAAATGGTGAAGTTCCCGTATTTCTGATCAGCCTGAAAGCCGGTGGCGTCGGCCTAAACCTCACCGCCGCTGATACCGTCATTCACTACGACCCCTGGTGGAATCCGGCGGTAGAAAACCAGGCAACCGACCGCGCATACCGCATCGGCCAGGACAAACCGGTGTTTGTGTATAAGTTAATCTGCGAAAATACCGTCGAGGAAAAAATCATCGATATGCAGGCGCACAAGCAGGCACTGGCAGATGCGATTTACAGTAAAGATGGAAAAAGTGCTGCCTTGGATTCGGAGCAGTGGTTGTCACTGTTTCAGGATTAAATCACTTGAGAGGGGCTCTAATAGAGCCCCTGGCTTCCTCGCGAAGCCAAGTGGTCCCAGGCCTCTTTACACCAGCGGAACCAACTGCACCGGCTATTGGAGCGAATGTGTTAGCGATAGGCTCCAACCCGTTTGATAGCTTTGGTTTTCTTGCCTAACACCATGCCCTCTTTGTTCAGTTAGCCTCCGCTGCCGAAATTGAGGGCCGTACCTCTCTAAAAGGACTACACCACTCAGATTGGCAAGCCTCTGGTGATTAGTAAACAGCCCTTAAAGCCTATATTACGCCTGTGAAAACTTAACGACTAAACCAATAAACTCAGCGCAGTGGAGGTTTGTAAAACCATGATCATAGCTTTCCATCTCAAGGCCAATAATAGAACACCTGAAAAATACCCTCCTAAATATTAGCCATATAATTTTAGCTTTATTTGGCTTCTACTAGAGCCACCCTTTCACCAGCACCAATCAAGCTCCATTAGAAAACAAATAACATATACCTACTTTATTCTCAAAGAAAAACAAATCTATGTTTTATTTTTATTCTTCTAAGACACGGATTACATTTCAGCACCAAGCAATTAAAAATGAAAGAAAAAAGGGTAAATGGTACTCACTTGTCAGATCTCAAGGAAACAACTCACTACAACCAGCCATTGACCATCGGGTCAAGAGCTTACTGTACGAACGTACCTCAAATGAAAACTTCTTCACTATAAAAACGCGAAATAGTTTGCACTTTCCAATATAGTCGACACTATAATAGCGCAGCCGAAATCCAGTAAGCGCTAGCGTTGTGGATAGGAACCACCAAGTCTATGTTTGAACGCCTCTTTGCCTCTAGAAAAAAACCCTTTGTACCCAATCGAGACAAACTTGAAACACTTTCTGCCAACTTATCTGGTAATCGCCTTAGTATCTCATTACCGCCTAATAGTGTTCCCGAGATTGATGACCAGTATTATGGCCCTCGCATCGATATCTATAACCGAGATGCCTATGACGATTTAAGCCGCGGCAAGTGGTATCAAGAGGGCAGAATGCCCGGCCAATCCATTATTAAGCGCAACTGGGGTTTTTATGGACCGCCCTGGATTTCCACCGAATATGGCCTCTTGACCCTATCGATACGGGTATATCGGGTAGATGATTTACCGGAAAGTATGACCTGCTTTAATCCGAGCCATTTAGAGCAGGTCATATTGAGAAACCTATATTTCCAATATGGTCCGGCAAATATTAATGCATGGCCCAGATTAACCCCGGTAAATTGGCAGGAAAAAACAATAAATGGCACTGACTGGCTATATTGTGAAGCCTACCGAAAGTGTAGCGACGCTGAAATCCTGGCAAATCCATTTAATGAAGCCATGTATAGCTCACAACTATACGCCCCGCTAGATGACCAATACTTTATTGACATTTACTTCAATGCCATTGGTTATGCTCCAGCTAACTATAGCATTAGCGCCATGAATCATTTAATGAGCGATATTTACTCAACCTTGAGTTTAGAGTTGAGCCCAGCTATGCAGCAGCGAAGGCGAGAGGTTCTGCAACAGCATCCAGATTCAAAATTTAGTGAAACCCGCAATCCAGAACCTTGGGTTTATCATGAATTCCGTGAAAACGATGAGGAAAATGGAGAAGATCCTTTTGTTATCGTTAAAAAGGGAACTCCACCACCAAGCTTCACACCCCAGTAAATTCTAGTATCCTATGACGCAGTAACAAGGAGATATTATGCCCGCCTTTAGAGCAGGTTGGACCAAAATAGTTGAGATGGCCCCTATGGGAATAAAGCGAGGCCGTGACGTCTATGTCAATAATGCTCACTACCCAATGTATGAAAAGGTAAAGTTGGAAGCAACTACCAATTACTATTCCTCAACACTAATGCGGGCACTCATTAGCCTCAACGCCGATACTGGTAGCAGCCAAAGCGCCAATGGTGCCGGAACTATCCGCTATTTGCGCCGCAACGGTATGGCTATAGAGTATTATATAGACAACGGCGATGTGCTGATCAATAAGCTCCATTTCGATAACGCTTTACATTCCGATACAGCAAGCCAGGGAACAGGCCTCTATGGTGTCAGAAATGTCGCTGATGAGTGGTCCACAGATAGAGCACCCAAGAAAAAAATGACGCTTGGGCACAAATGGAATGGCGCACACTATGCCGCTGTAAGTGGAAAATTTGCCTCAAATGATTCAGCGGGCAAAATGCTTATCAAGCATATTGAAAAGGCTTATGGTGGAAAAGAAGTACTCCCCAAAGATATTGCCAAAGTTGACAACCACTACTCCCTCTATTGGATTAGTAAAGGGGAGCACGGTGAATTATCCTCGATCGATGGGCTGACCTCCCTGATCCAACAGGCGGCCGATGCCCGCGAGTCGGTCAACTGGTTGATACATGGTGAGGGGGCCAAAACTTTTCAGCGTTCACTGGAAGTCTTACAAACTGCGCCCTCTTTAAGCCGTTTTGCGGCCAAAGATGAAGAGATTGTGCGCGGCTTACGTATGAAAATGGCGGGACAGAAAATTTTTCTATCCAACCCTGTTGGCGCAAGCCCCGACAAAATTGAAAAGCTCTGTGGTGTCGTTGGCCTCACTTATGTAGATAAAAATATCAACACCCGAAACTTCAAAACAACGGCTGCGTGGCGCAATTCCTGGTATGAAGTGGCTACCATCGGAGCAATGGCCACAGCTGCCGGGGCCGGCCCAACCGCGTTAAAGAAAAGTGGCTTTAGCGCACTACAAAAGCAAGCCGAACCCTTGATCGAGTCTATCGGCACGCTTATGGCTAATACAGAGCTTGGGCCTGCACTTAAAGTCGGTGGTACAGCCTTCGTTGCCTTTACCGTTGGAAAAACTCAATTCACCAAGTGGCGAGATAATTTCCGCGCAATCAGGGCGACTGCAAGCAGTACTTTTGGCCGTGGCAATGAGTATTGGTATGAGAGTGATGAAGATCTACTTGAACAAATGTCTGCGTAAAAAGCCTAATATTTTGTCAGTGGATTGGCGAAAAACACAGTACCAATAACAAGGGCCACAGGGGTAATTGATGGCGCCAACCGGATATTACCACCCTGGAGGATCTCACCGATGGCTGCCCCCCAGAGATCCTCACCGGCCCAGCCAGCGCACAGATCTATACAGCCACCTCTGGCCCGCCGATATAGCCGCTCAGTCTCCACAAAAAGCCAGTATTTCTTCCCGACCCTACCCAACACCGACAGAGCCTCACTCGATCACCTGATACTCTAAATGCACCTAAAAATCAAACCATATGGATATTCGGAAGAACACGGAATTAAAAAGCAATGTTTAAATTAGCCATATCAGCCGCAACAAAAGAACATACAGCAAGGGCAATAACACACTTCTTCTACATCTATTTTGTTTTATTTATTTTCCAAGGGGCTACCAAAGGAGATATCTTTGACTATAAATATCTATCCAGTATTGACAGCCCAAATCCTGATAAAATCCCCATAATCCTCATTTTTATTTTTATTTTTATACTAGCTTCCCGCCTGGTAAGAATGATTTATCGCACATGGCGTTTAGTCAAATCATCCAGTAAAATCATCGCAAGCTGCTCGGGAATAAACAGGCTCTGCAGGTCGTATTTTTTAAATCCCGCCGCTGAATAATCATCTGCAGGGTGCCGCCCCCCACAACCCCGTCGCCGAACAGGCCATCGCTATAGACCCAGCCACTTTTATACAGCGTCTTAGTCCTACCACCATCCCAAGGTGGATTATAGGAATTATCGTCGTAGATATTCATCCGCTCCACCCAGATATCATTAGGGAACATTCTCGTCTGAGGTGGATTTTTAAACTTGAGCTTGATCCCGGAAAGATCAATTTCATTCCAGGGGGCTTTCTCAAAATCCGGGCCGTAAAGATTTAGCTTGCTGGCCTGCCATGCGGCCGGCAGGTGCTTGTAAATGGGCGGCCACAGTAGCAATTTTTTAGCATCGTACAGTTTCTCTGCACAGACTTTGGGCCAGGTTTAGGCCCGCTGCTGTGCCAGTTTAGAGGCTTTACTTAAAGCCGCCTGACGCTGCCTTTCGGCATCTGGCGTCAGGGTAATATAAAGATTCTCAGTAAACTCCCGCACCGTTCTTTCCACCACCTCTGCAAAATTATTGTCATCCGCCAGGTGATGTACACCGCTGGCACTGGGCATATAGGAAAACTCGAGGAGATGCTCATCGGTAATAGCGGCAACCCATGTATATCTCTTCATTTCGAATGGCTGCCATATTGAAAAAGAATAACAAGTTAGACCCCGGTGTTCCGTTGGGTTCAGTTCTTCAACAGTTTTTGGGTACAACCAAATATCAACTTCCGGATTGTAGGGCTCCAGATAATCGCCTTCGCGCAGTTGCCTATTTCGTTCTCCGTAATCTTTCTCAAAGTCATCCAGTAAAATCACTGCCAACTGTTCGGGAATAAACAAGCTCTGTAAACCATATTTTTTTAAATCCCGCCGCTGAACAATCATCTGTAAGATACCGCCCCCAACAACGCCATCACCGGACAGGCCGTCAGTATAGACCCAGCCGCTCTTATATAGTGTCCTAGTCCTACCGCCATCCCAGGGAGGACTATAGGATTGATTTTTGTAGATAGCCATCTGCCGCACCCTGATATTATTGAGAAACATCTCGGTTTGCGATGGGTTTTTAAACTTAAGCTTTATTCCAGAAAGATTAAGTTCCTTCCAAGGCGCCCGTTCAAAGTCCGGGCCGTAAATATTTAGCTTACTGGCCTGCCAAGCGGTCGGTAAGCGTTTGTGAATGGACGGCCACAATAGCAGTTTTTTTATCACTGCACAGTCTCTCTGTACAGTCTTCCTGCACAACCTCTTAACCAATTCTAGGAATGATCCCCCCCTTGCACGATTCTCTGAACTTGCAAGAACATACAGCTCGATCGCGCTTTTAAAAGGGGACATATGGGGATTCAAGATAGGATCATTGGCGTAACTAGCCAGTATATTTCTTAACTCCAGAAATTTTTCTACTGCAACGGCAACAACGGTAGCAGCAGTAATGATAGCAAAGATAGCGACAATAACGACAACAACAACAGCAAGGACGCCAGAGCCCACAATCCAACCATCAAACTCAACCGTAAACATAAAAACAGCCGCAGCAGATGCTAATAATAGATATCCTATCACCGCTTCAACGGAACTTTGCGCATTCATTAAGGCCGTCATTGCGATTCCCTTATAATCACGGCCAAACTTCCTTATCTCTTTAGAAATACGTGGGTTAATCCGATTCAGAGGTTGACTACAGTCATGGGGATGGTATTTAAAGACTTCTTCATGAAGCTTTAAGCCCGCGCCCCACACCAATGGCAGCAAGGTTTGAAAATTGCCCTTGGGGGCAGCAAAGAATACCGTATGCTTGTCCAGTGTCTGCCCTCGCAAACGCCGTGAGGTCTGGCGAAATAAATGGCAGCCATCACCGTGAATCACCCACTGGGTAGTTCTTCCTTCCTTTTGCGCCGCCAACATCAGCCCATCCAACTTATTGGCACTCACTTCAAAAGAAACCTGGTTATGTTGTGCGGTCTTCCCGTGTTGGTCCCCGCTGTAGAGCGGACGCGGACTATAAAACAAACCAAATCCCTCGTCTTTAATCCCCTGACTGCTGCTGACATCCTTATAGGTCTCATTCACCATCTCCGGCATAATATCTCTGGCTGCGACTTCAGCATGTCGACAGTTCCCATTAATGGCCATATTGCTACGCCGGATTTGGGCTTGTTCTTTCCTATCTAGCACCCATTCATCCCTGGTCGCTTTATAATCAACATTATACAAACCCGGCGTTATATCCCCTTCAGCATGATCGATAAAATCAATACGGGTGATATATACAGCACTACGCCGGTTATCCACGCTGGTCTGAATAATCTTATAACCGATCTGCAAATTCTCAATAATATCGATATACTCAAAGGCATTACTGGTATTGTTACAGCTCTTCAAGCCACCGGTGGTGGCGCGCAGCTGCGCAAGGCGAGACATTACCACTGCCCCTTTGTAGCCACTTCTGGTAAGCCAACTGGCAAACTTCTCGGCGATGGCTGCAACAATATAAACCTTGCAGCCCTCTCTAGAGTCTGAGAGCAAGCAATAGCCCACTGAGTTATCTCCGACAGCCCTGAAACCATGCGCTTTCATTGCTGGATAAGCCGCTAACTGAGAACCCTCTACATTCATCCAAGAACCCCTCTCTTATATTTTAAAACAGGCCTGCCCAACCTCATTATCTATAAAAAATGGACAAAATCACATCCTGCAGATAACTTTTGAATATGAAGTTATTTATTTTCGCCTTGAAACAACAAAGGCAGACACAGTTGCACTAATATTTTTCAGCGACAGGAATAACAAACTAATTTTAGTTACTTGGTTTTCGCCAACATGGGAACATTTTGTCGATCCGTACCAACTAGCCGGCATGCAAAACTATTTATGGTGTAATCTACTCAATGGACCGTCATTATATAAAATCTATAAACATAGAGATAAAAAATACCTTTAACCTGAAAAAATAGACATTTCTATAGCTATTTTACATCTACACCTAGTTCGTCATACCACACCAGCCCCGCCCACCATATCGCAATCGCAAGCACCCACAGCCAAGGCCTATTTATTGGCACCCATGTTCCACCTCCCGAAAAATGACACAGAAATAGAAACAGCCACAAACAAAGAGTTGATAGCGCTATTAGAAGTCGTCAAATACTATTAAAAATAGTACAAAAGAATCTGATAGGTTGAAAACTGGAAAAGCTGGTGAGCCTTAAACCCACAGAGTAATTCAAAAGCAAAAATTCAGCTCGATAGAAATTTACGACAAACCACAAAGAATATTTAAGAAAACTAAGGCAATCGAATTACGTTTATAAGGATCGCCACCGGCCCTAGGGCGAGACAATAAAGACATCGTCATATTGACAGATGATTTCTAGGGTAGACGCCCTGTGAGCCGTATTATCTTAAGCCTATTATTCACCGACTCTCTAGCCCCTAGTATTCAGGATTATAAGTAGTGATATTTTCTACCTATCCAGAAAAGTACACACATTGGGTATCAAGTGCGGTGTATGCTCTTTCCTCTAAGTAAACAGTAAGTGAAAACCCACTGAATCACCCTATTACCCACACTTGAAACCAGGCACTTTTTCCCGGCTAACGCCTTGAAAGCACTATCAATAAAATATCGCGCCACAGCGCTTATTCACTACAAACACCTAGCCTCAAGACATCTACACTGGTAGTAGATTGCGGTATCCCTATCACTCACGGTTTACAACCCTACTTTTCTATCGCACCTGTGGAATGTTGGACATGAAAGGAATCAATCTGACAATCGCTTTTTGTACCGCCCTACTGCTCACCCATCCAGCCATGGCAGACTATAAAAAAGGCGACTTTATCGTTCGCGTCGGTGCCGCAGGGGTTGATCCCAACGATGATTCAAATCGCCTGCGCTTAAATGGCACTCCTTTAGACTACACCCAGGTTTATGTGGATAGCGGCTACTCCGTCAGTATCACCGGCACCTGGCTGTTCGCAGATCACTGGGGGCTGGAGCTGCTGGCAGCGGCACCTTTCCGCCACGACCTGGATGTGCGCGGCTTACCGGACCCGGATACCGGCGCGCCCCTGGGGCGGGTTTCACTGGGGGACACCAAACAGCTCCCTCCCACCCTGAGCCTGCAGTGGTATCCGGTATGCACCGAGTCCTGGGTACAACCCTATGTTGGCCTGGGTATTAACTACACCCATTTCTTCGACGAGGATATCAGCCATACGGCGCAAAATTATTTCGACACCGTACTCAACGCAGAGTCACAGGCAAAACTCAGCCTGAGTAACTCTTGGGGCCTGGGCGGTGAGGTCGGCGTGGATGTCGCTTTTGGGCGCGAGAGCCGCTGGCTCTTCAATGCGGCAATCTGGTACCTGAGTATCGATACCAAGGCAAAAATCCGCTTCCGCAACGAAGATAACGATTACACGCGTATCAATGTCGATGTCGATGTCGATCCCTGGGTTTACTCCGTAGGTATCGGCTATCACTTTTAATGGGCTGCTTATCTCACAGAGCCCAGGGCTAAACCTCTACTATTCGATTTTTTCGAAAGCTTTGAGCAAATTTAACCAATTTTCATTCTGGCGAGCCTCTGTAAACTGCCTGTTATCCACAGCCGCTGTCCGGCAGTAGCGATAAATCCCCAGTTTACAAGGCGACACAATGAATACGGCCACTTTATCCACACCTGTCAATATCTCCAGCGACGCCCGAGATTCTACCCCCTATAAATCTGGCGGCAATTAACCCTTGGCGCCAGATATTTCAATACGGACACTAAAAAACACACACTCAATCCAGCGGAAAGTTTACGTAAGGTAAGCGCTACTTAGGAGTAAGACATGGGATTGTTAATCGATGGCCAGTGGCACGACCAGTGGTATGACACTAAAGATTCAGGTGGCGCATTTAAGCGGGAAGCGGCGCAATTGCGCAACTGGATAACTGCCGATGGCAGCGCCGGCCCCAGCGGTGTCGGTGGCTTTAAGGCGGAGCCCGGGCGCTACCACTTGTACGTATCCCTGGCCTGCCCCTGGGCTCATCGCACCCTGATTTTTCGCAAATTGAAAAAGCTGGAAGCCCATATCAGCCTCTCTATTGTGAGCCCGGATATGCTCGATCAGGGCTGGAGCTTTAACTCCTGTAAGGGCGGCAGTGGCGACGCACTTTTCGGCTATGACTTTATGCATCAGGTTTATACCCGCAATAAAACCGATTACTCCGGGCGCGTCACTGTACCGGTACTGTGGGACAAGCAACAAGATTGTATCGTCAGTAACGAATCCGCCGAAATTATTCGTATGTTCAATAGCGCGTTCAATACCATTACCGGCGACACACAAGACTTTTTCCCCAAAGAGAAAAGAGCGGCAATTGAGAGCATCAATCAGTTAGTTTATGAAAACATTAATAACGGCGTCTATCGCAGCGGTTTCGCCACCACACAATCCGCTTATGAAGAGGCTTACCAAGATTTATTTGGCGCTCTGGATAAGGTAGAAGCACGCTTAGGCAAACAGCGCTACCTGGTAGGCGACAAGATTACCGAGGCCGACTGGCGCCTGTTCACCACGCTTATCCGCTTTGATTGCGTCTATCACGGTCATTTTAAATGCAACCGGCAACGCCTGGAGGATTTTCCCCATCTGCGCAATTATGTTCGCGAGCTATACCAGTGGCCCCAGGTGGCGGAAACAGTCAATTTCCACCATATCAAACGCCACTACTATTTCAGCCATAAATCCATCAATCCAACTCAGATAGTACCTGTAGGGCCGGCCATTGATTACAACAGCCCTCACAAGCGGGGATAAAAATACTTATCTTCTGCCCTGGGGCAACCTGACTGCACTGTAGTTCGGCCTGCCAATAGTGCAGCAACAAGATAAAGCAGAGGTCCCCTTAACACTCAGCTGAAAAAAACTAAAAATCATATAGCAATTTTATCCAATCACTAAGATAGAAAATTTACCCTAAACTATTAAGCCGCTAACGCTTGCAATCAAGCTATCCATTTTATTTGGAATAACCTAATGGAATCAGCTAGCGACAACGAAAGTCGCGATACAGAGGGAGAAACGCCAGGCAGAGTGATTGCTCTGCTTGCGCCGATTCCTCCGGCCATGATTGCCCTGGCACTGCTCTATCACCTGCCGGATATTTCCGCCGGCAGAGAACTTTCCTTTGGCTGTAGCTGGGTCCCCCAACTGGGGGTATCTTTGCGCTTTTATATCGATGGACTGAGCTTCTTATTTGCCCTATTAATCAGTGGCATCGGCTTTTTTATCACCATTTATGCAGCGGAGTATTTGCGCGGCAATCCCCTGTTGCGGCGTTTTTTCTTCTACCTGTATCTCTTTATGATCGGCATGCTGGGTTTGGTCTTGGCATCCGATCTGATCACTTTATTTGTGTTTTGGGAGATTACGACACTTGCCAGCTATCTCCTGATCGGCTTCAATCACACCAGCGCTGTGGCCCGGCGCTCAGCATTGCAGGCTCTTCTGGTGACCGCGCTGGGGGGGCTGTGCCTTCTCACCGCCTTCCTGCTATTGGGGCAGGTTGTCGGCAGCTATGACCTGGAGGTGCTGCTCAGCAAGGCGCAACAGGTTAAATCCAGCTCACTGTACCTACCTATTCTGCTACTGGTGCTTGTCGGGGCATTTTCCAAATCGGCACAGTTGCCATTCCACTTTTGGCTGCCCAATGCCATGGCGGCCCCCACACCGGTCAGTGCCTACCTGCACTCTGCCACCATGGTTAAGGCGGGTATTTATCTGCTCGCCCGCTTGCACCCGGTACTGGCACACACCGACTATTGGGAGTGGATTTTAACCTGCACCGGTATCGCCACCGCCGCTGTGGCGGCCGTGGCCGCTCTGCGTCAGACGGATCTAAAACTGGCCCTCGCCTACACCACGGTTATCGCTCTGGGCACGATTACCATGTTCCTGGGCTCCGATGCTTCAGCGGCCGTCGCTGCGGCTATTACTTTTTTACTGGTGCACTCTTTCTACAAAGCCGCGCTGTTTATGGTGGTGGGTATTATCGATCGGCAGACCGGTAGCCGGGATTTAACCCAGCTGCGCGGCCTGGCCAAACTGCTGCCTTTGACATTTGTTGCAGCTCTGGCCTCCGCACTGTCCATGGCTGGGTTTCCACCGTTTCTGGGTTTTATCGGCAAAGAATTGAAATATGAGGGTGCATTGGCGGTGGCTTCAGAGCCGGCTCTGGTGGGTACTGCGGCCATCTTTGCCAATGCGGTGACCGTGACCGTGGCCGGTATGGTGGCCATCAAACCCTTCTTTGGCCCAGCCCCCGGCGATACCAGCCGTATTCAGCGGGCGCCGCCCGGCCTGTGGATAAGTCCGCTGGTCTTGAGCGCCTTTGGCCTGACCTTTGGTTTGGCGCCGGATCTGCTCGGTGGTGGACTGGTGGAACCTGCGCTGACGGCAATACTCGGGCTGCCGGAAACTATCGATCTGAAACTCTGGCACGGCATTAATATTCCGCTACTGATGAGCATCCTTACCTTTGTGCTCGGGGTCATTATGTATCTCAACCTCAAGCGTATTCGCACCTGGTTGGATTGGGACTTTAGCTATGCCCCCACCAGTGCCGATTTACTCTGGGATAAATCATTGGCACTGCTCAAATCTTTTGCCGCACTGCAAACACGCCTATTGCAACACGGCATTATGCGGCGCTATCTCAGTGTTATTTTTATTACCCTCTCACTGGCCCTAATTTATGCCTTTATACATACAAAACACTTCTCCCTGGAGCTTACCCAGCCGAACCTAAATCTCAAGGAGTGGGCCGCCATACTACTCACTATTGGCGGCACCTTTGCCGCCGGCATTGCCCGCAGGCCATTGACTGCTATCTGTGCGCTCGGTGCTTTAGGTGTTGGTATCGCATTAATTTACCTGTTTTTTGGCGCACCGGATGTGGCGATTACTCAAATTCTGGTGGAAACCCTGTATCTGGTGTTAATTGCCGCGATACTCCCGCGCCTGCCGGTATTTAGCCCCGATAAAAAAGTGGGCTTTCGCCCCAGAGATGCCCTGCTGGGTAGCGCCGTTGGTATTTTATTTACCCTGAGCATTTTGGTGGTTCTGCAAACTCCCTTCGAGAGCCCGGTAAGCGAGTATTACAAGGCGGCGGCAGTACCGGAAGCCCATGGCCGCAATATCGTCAATGTGATTCTGGTGGACTTTCGCGCACTGGATACCTTCGGGGAAATCATTGTGGTATTTACCGCAGCTATTGCTGCGGTGATTTTACTCGGTCACCATTTAAAACGGGGCAAGCAGTGAATTCTATTATTCTACAAACGGCTACCCGGGTGCTGGTAGCGCTGATTTTACTCTTTTCCGTTTATATGCTGTTGCGCGGACACAATTATCCGGGCGGGGGATTTATTGCCGGATTAATTGCCGCCTCTGCCTTTGCCTTATTTGCTATCGCCTGGGGCGTGGAAGCGGCGCAGAGCGCTTTGCGCGTAGCGCCCGGGACACTGGCCGCCTGCGGTGTGGCTATCGCCGGGCTCTCCGGGTTAATGGCATTATTTTATGGGGATGGACCCTTTTCCGGGCAGTGGTTTACCCTGTTCGGGAGCAAGACAACGGGCGGAATTGTTATCAGCAATGTTTTATTTTTTGATATTGGTGTCTACCTGACTGTACTCGGAGCCGTACTCACTCTGATTTTTGCCCTGGAAGAGGCCTGCTGATATGGAAGCGCCCCTCGCCGTTGTCGTCGGTATTCTACTCGCTACTGGCGTATACCTTATGCTGGCCCGCCACCTGCTGCACTATCTATTTGGTCTGGTGCTGATCAGCAATGCCGCCAACTTGACAATTTTTATCGCCGGGCGCTTAACGCGCGCCTCCCCGCCACTGGTGCCCAAAGGAGAGGAGGCCCCGCAAATTATTGTCGCCAATCCCCTGCCCCAGGCCCTGATCCTCACCGCCATCGTGATTGGCTTTGGCCTGCTGGCCTTTGCCCTGGCCCTAATCGCGCAGGCTTACCGCGAGCTGGGCACACTGGATGTGGACAGTATGCGCATTGCCGAACCAGTACCGACCAAGAGGAAACAAGCCCCTTGAGCTGGTTATTGGCCCTGCCATTTTTAATTCCCATTACCACGGCATTACTCGCCTTTGCCGCTCGCGGCCGTCGCTATCTCAGCGCTGCCATTTCCATATTGGGATGTCTCGCCGCACTGTGCACCAGTATTGTTATCCTGGTTTGGGTGGAGCTTCACGGTCCCCAGGCCGGGCAGATGGGAGACTGGCAGGCCCCCTATGGCATCACCTTGGTCGCCGATCGGCTCAGTGCGATCATGCTGCTGATCAGCGCTATTGTCGGCCTGTGTGTCGCACTCTTTGCAGTTTCAGATATCGATGAGAAGCGGGTTAAGTTGGGCTTTCACAGTTTTTTTCAGCTGTTATTGGCCGGTGTCTGCGGCAGCTTTATCACCGGCGATATCTTCAATCTGTATGTGTGGTTTGAGGTCATGCTGATTGCCTCTTTTGCCCTGCTGGTGCTGGGAGGGGAGAAGATACAGCTGGATGGCGGGATTAAATATGTGGCGTTAAATCTGGTGTCCACACTGTTGATGCTGACCTCTATCGGCTTGCTCTATGGCCTCACCGGCACCCTGAATATGGCGCAGCTGCATATTTCCCTGGCCGAGGTACAAAACCCCGTCGCTATTGCCACATTGGCGGTTATATTTATCTGTGCCTTTGGCATCAAGGCGGCAATATTCCCCCTGTTCTTTTGGCTGCCGGCCTCATACCATGCGCCACCGGTGGCGGTAACCGCTGTATTTGCCGGCCTCTTAACCAAAGTCGGGGTCTACGCGCTGATTCGCACCTTTACTTTAATTTTCCCCAATGACTTGGAATTTACCCGGAATATTTTATTGGGAGCAGCATTACTCACCATGCTGACCGGGGTGCTGGGCGCGGCGGCACAGTATGAGTTTCGCAAGATACTGGCATTTCATATTATCAGTCAGATTGGATTTCTGATTTTAGGGCTGGCACTCAACAGCCCTTTGGCGCTGGCTGGTTCTGTTTTCTATATGATCCACAATATTGTGGCAAAAACGAATTTATTCCTGATCAGTGGTACCGCCCAGCGCCTCACCGGCAGCTATGAACTCAATGAAATCGGAGGTCTATATCGCGCCAGTCCACTCCTCTCTGCACTCTTTTTTATTGCTGCATTTAGCCTGGCCGGATTCCCACCGCTGTCTGGGTTCTGGGCAAAGCTACTGCTGGTCAAGGCGAGTCTGGATCAGGCCGCCTATATCGTCGCCGCTGTGGCACTGATTACCGGGGCGCTGACCTTATTTTCCATGAGCAAAATATGGGCGGAGGCCTTCTGGAAAGCGCACCCCCGGGAACAGTGCAAGAATTTGTACAGCCTCAGTGGCGCAGAGCGCTTACAGCGGCTGCTGCCTGTCGCACTCCTCGCACTGATCACCTTGGCTCTGGGGTTCCTACCCGAGCCTTTTATTGAGTACTCCCTGGGGGCCGCCGGGGAACTATTACAACCGGATGATTACCTTAACGCCGTATTGCCCGACAACACGCCCTAAAAACGGGGGGAGTAAATAGAGATGCGTGCTTTTTTATTAAATTTACTGCTCGCGATCAGTTGGTCCGCCCTCACTGGCAATGCGTCCATGACAAATTTTTTCTTTGGCTTTCTAATCGGTTTTTTGGCCCTGCGGGTCTCCCCCAGGCTGCCCGGTTCGCAAAGCTATTTTGCCCGCCTGCCACGCCTGGCCCGGCTGTGCTTTTTCTTCCTCGAGGAGCTGGTTTTATCCAGCCTGCGCGCTGCCTACGAGGTATTCTCGCCGCGCTTGCAAAGCAAACCCCTTATCGTGCGACTGCCGATCGAGAAACTGGATAAAAACCAGATTTTTATTCTCACCAACTTAATTTCCCTGACACCGGGCACTATGGTATTGGATGTCACCCCCAATAATGATGCCTTAATCGTACACACCATGTTTGTCAGTGACCCCGATGCCTTCCGCCGGGAAATTAGCGAGGGGTTTGCCCGGCGAGTGAAGGAGGCGGTATCCTGATGTTTCTCACAATTATCGATATTCACTCCCCCCTGGTCGCAGCGGCAATCAATATTGCCTCCTTGCTGCTACTGTTGGCCCTGGTGATGTGCTTCCTGCGTATCGCACTGGGCCCCACACTCGCCGACAGGGTGGTGGCTCTGGATGTTCTCAATATTCTCGCGGTGGCTTACTGCGCACTACTGGCCATCGCCTCGGGGCAGCCGGTCTACCTGGACGCCGCTATCGCCCTGGCCCTGGTGGCCTTCTTGGTGAGTGTGGCCTTTGCCCGCTTTATTGAGAAAAGTGGCTCACGCACAGTAACTCACGCGCATAAAGATCATGATGACATTGGATGAGATTTTTATCGCCCTGATCATTCTGGTGGGCAGCTTTTTTGGCTTCAGTGCCGCTTTGGGCTTACTGCGAATGCCGGATTTTTACACTCGTATGAGTACATCGGGAAAGGGCGCCACGGTGTGCTGTGGCTTATTGTTGGCGGGTGTGGCAATTCTTTTTAGCGACGCGCAGGTAACCGCCAGGGCTATCGCGGCTATTTTATTTTTACTACTCACAGTGCCAATCGGTGTACATATGATTGCCCGGGCAGCTTACCGGGCCGGCACCCCCATGTGGCGGGGTACCGGTTCCAAGTTCAAGAGTCCGACGCGCGATATTCAGTAGCGACTAAATCTTCTCGCCGTACAGCTCTTCAATCATACTTTCGCTGCGCTGGCGCAAATGATCCATATCTGCGTCCTGTATGATGACATGACCCATTTTGCGCCCAGGGCGCAGGGCTTTGCCGTACAGCCAAACACCATCGTTGTCCTGCTGCGGGGCCACATCAACCCCCAACATATTGACCATCGCAACCGGTTGCGGACAGCTGGTATCCCCCAGGGGCATATCCAGTATCGCGCGGATATGATTGGCAAATTGGCTGGCCTCAGGGCCGACAAAGGTCCAGTGGCCGCTGTTGTGAACTCGCGGTGCCACTTCGTTGACGATCAAGCCGCTCTCACAAACAAAGCACTCAACGGCCAAGACCCCCACGTAGTCCCAGTCTTGCAGCAAAGTCTCCAGGTAGCCCTCGGCGGCGCGGAGCAGCTCCGGGTTATTGTAGGGTGCGGTAGACAGCAGCAGGGTGCCATTGCGGTGGCGATTTTCTGTCAGCGGATAGGCTTTGATTTCGCCGGATGCGGAGCGGGCGCCGATAATGGAGACCTCACAGGCGAAATTCACCCCGGCCTCGACCACACATTCCTGATCCCCAGCTTGGGGAATCGCAGCATCCAAGTCTGCCGCGCTCTTCACACACCACTGGTTTTTGCCGTCGTAGCCATTTTCACAGCTCTTGATAAAGGCCGGGTAGCCCAGTTGAGCGACGGCTTGCCGCAGTTCTTGCTCACCCCGCGCCGCAGCGAAAGGAGCCACGGGCAGACCCGACTGGGTGAGGGCCCGCTTCTCGCGCAGGCGGTGCTGGGCCTTCTCGGTAATATGCGGGTCCGGGTATACCGGACAGAAGGCCTGCAAAGAGCGCAGCAAGTCCACACTCACCTGCTCTCTCTCACTGGTAATCACTTCCGGGCGCCCGAGGGCCTGATACAACGCCTCCGGGTCCTGTCCGGGTTCCATCTCTACGATAGTCCCCAGTCCCTTGACACAGTCAGTATTTTCACCGGTCTCGGCCAGGAAACTAAACTCCACGCCGAGGGGTTGCCCCTCTTGGGCCATCATCTGTGCCAACTGCCCACAGCCAATAATGGCGACTCGTCTCTTACTCACAACGATCTCCTATCACTCAACCGTGATCGGAACTTGCTCGGTCTGGCGCTCGCGCCAAGCGATCAGGCGTTTCTGCAACTCCGCATCGGCCAAAGACAGCATCTGCGCAGCCATCAAACCTGCATTGTAGGCACCAGAGGCACCGACCGCCTGGGTGGCTACCGCGACACCGCGAGGCATTTGTACGATAGACAACAAGCTATCCATCCCCGTCATAAAGCGGCTCTCAACCGGCACCGCGATTACCGGCAGGGGCGTCATAGCAGCGATCATACCCGGTAGGTGGGCAGAGCCGCCGGCACCGGCAATAATCACTTCAGTGCCGGATTCGTGGGCGCGGCTGGCAAATTCAACCATGCGCTGGGGAGTCCTGTGAGCAGAAACCACGGCCGTGGCAAAGGGAACTTCAAGCTCTTCCAAAGGCTTAGTCGCGTTGCTCATGGTGGCCCAATCTGAGCGGGAGCCCATTACGATGGTGACTTTTTCAAAGGGAATCGGCTTCACTTGCGATTAACTCCAGTATTGAACTAGCGCCAGATAGACGGGTATCGCCACCAGCACATTGAAAGGAAAAGTAACGGCCAGGGACAAAGTGATCGACACACTGGCATTGGCCTGCGGCAGAGCAACGGACATAGCTGCGGGCACAGCAATATAAGAAGCACTGCTACCGAGTACCGCAAGGAGGAAAATACCACCGGGAGACAGTCCCATTAAGCTTGCCAAGGCACCGCCCGCCGCACCACCAATGAGCGGCATAAAGATACCAAAGCTGAGTAAGAAAGCTCCCTGCCCGCGTACATCGGCGAGACGCGCCGCAGCGACACGCCCCATCTCCAGCAGGAAAAGCGCCAATATGCCATGAAACAGGGTGCCAAAGAAAGGCATGACAGAGGCGGTGCGCTCACCGGCCCAGGCGCCAATCGCGATACCGCCGAGAAGCAACATCACTCCCTGGTTACAGGTGACCTCGTGAAATACCCGGCGCTTGCCTCCATTCCCCATGGATTGGCGCGCCAGGAGGATTCCGATAATGATCGCCGGTACCTCAAGCAAGGCGACAAACAGCGGGAAGTAAGCTTCGTAGTCGATCTGCTGTGACTGCAACAGCGCCACAGCTACCGCATAGGTGGCAACACTGACGGAACCGTAATGAGCCGCAGTTGCGGCGGCATCCACACGGGACCACTTGCCGATCCAGCGCAAGATAGGGAAAGCCAGCAGGGGCAGCAGAGCGCCAAAAGCGACTACCGCCAGGGCTTGCGGCACCAGGGTCGCTGCGGAATAGGCACTCAGGGCGGCGCCGCCTTTTAGGCCGATCGCAATTAGCAGGAAGATCACACAGCTCTGGTAGAGGCCCTTGGGCAAGCTCAAATCACTGCGCACCAACTGGGCAAAGGCACCCAGTAAGAAAAAGCCGACAACGATATCCAACTGCATCTCTAGGGCTGTCCCCGGCGCTGGTTGGCGCGACCCGTGGCGATACGTATGCGCTTGGGCGTTTGCGCCATCAGCCAGTAAGCGGCGTTGGCCAGCACGACCACCAAGCCCACAGCCATCAGCGGAACCCCGTTAATACCGGCGAGGTTGACTGACAGGCCTACACAGAGCACGACTAAGCCGACAATGACACCAAAAAAGAGTTGTGATCGCTGCATCGATAATGCCCCTATTGATTGTTGAAGTAGGCGCATTATCAAGATTGCTATTGATAGATAAAAATAGATATTTATTATGCAATCCATAACTCAAAATCTATATAGGTGATGTTGTGCCCCTCAACCGAGCGCACGCCCGTATCGGCACCGTCCGCCAGCTGGAAATCCTGCTCTGTGTGTATGAGCAGAGCAATATCAGCGCCGCCGCCAGGGCTCTGCATCTCACCCAGCCCAGCGTGTCGATGCAGCTGGCCAAACTCTCCGAGGCGGTGGGCCTCCCCCTCTACTACTCGGTGGGCCGGCAACTGCAATTTACCGAGGCCGGGCTGACCCTGGTGGAGAGTGCCCGGGAGATCCTGAAGAGCTACGAGTACCTGGACCTGAAGCTGTCGCAGCTGCGCGGACTGGACACCGGCAGCTTGCAACTGGCGGTGGTGACCACCGCCAAATACTTTATCCCCCACCTGATCGGCGAGTTTTACCAGCGCTATCCGCGACTGGATATTCACTTCAGGGTGGGCAACCGCCAGCAGATTATCGATTACACCGGTGAGGATGAAGACGATTTCTACGTTTTCAGCCACCCACCCAAAAGTCAGGATCTGGAGCTGGTCGAATTTCTGCCCAATCGCCTGCTGGCAATCGCCCCGGAAAATCACCCGCTGGCTTCCCGCAAGCGTATCTCCCTGCACGAGTTTGCAGAGTGTCCATTCCTGCACCGGGAAGAGGGCTCCGGTACCCGCCACGCCATCGAGCAATTCCTGCACAAACGCAATATAGACCTCAAGCTGCGCATGACCATTGAAAGTAATGAAGCCATCAAGCACGCGGTGATGTCGGGATTGGGTGTCTCGATTCTATCGGAGCACACCCTGGCATTTGGCGGGCGCGCGGGCTTGTCCATACTCAATGTCGAGGCGCTTCCCATTGTCACTCACTGGTATTTGGCCCGGCGCAAATCGCGCCCCCTGTCACCGGCGGCACAGAAGTTCCTGGAATACGCCCGCAACCTGGAAAAGGTGCCCCTGGGCAAACTCCCATAATTCCACCTTGCTCCCCAGCAGCCCCCTACCGGTGCTGCGAGCCTGCCCCAAACCCAATCTGGGGTAGGCAAGTTCCGCAGCGGGCCGGCGGTACAATTTAGTCCTCAAAATTTGAGAAATTCCCTGCGCGCTGGCTCAGCCCTGCTACTTTTTTCAGTACTTAGGGGGTCTCCGAATAATTCTGAAGGCCCCTTGGGGCGGTCTCTGAAGACTGCGGAGGTAGTGCGAAATTATTCAGGGGCTCCCCCAGCCAAAGTAGCGCCAATATTCACCCAGTAAAAAACTGGGGCAGATTCGCTGTTGTATCTGTGTCCGACCTCGCCAAGATGGATAGCACGATGACTGCAAAAGACTTTAATAAAGGCATAATTACCCTACTCTTTATCCTGTCAACACTCCCCGCTCAAGCTGAAGATAATTGGCGCGATGTCGATTGGGGGGAATTTATTGTTCGTTTCGGCCTGACTTATGTTCAGCCAAACGATGAGGGCACTGCGCTTAAATACCGGGTTTTACAGCAGTGGGATTTATACAACAGCAGCTGGAAAATCGATTCGGCCCATGCCTGGCAAATATCTGCGGTCTGGCGCCCCAACGAGCGCTGGGGTGTTGAATTAATGCATATTAATGGCGCCAACTATGGCGCAAAATTGGATAACTTCACCGGCAATCCCGGGCGCAGCCAAATCCAGATCGGCGATTTTAGCACCGCCTCTACTCTACTCTTTGCCAACTGGTATTTCCTGGACCTCTCCTATCGAATGCGCCCCTACGCGGGCGCGGGGATTAACTACACCAATTTCCACAACGTGGAAATTAGCCACCAGTTTGACGAATACCTGTTAGATTCCGGACTATCGGTCGCGCCGGGATCACTCAATATGGGGCACTCCTGGGACTGGGGGCTACAGGCGGGGGTGGACTTTAATTTCGATTTCCGCGACTGGAAATACCCTATCCTGCTCAACTTATCCACAATGTATTATCTGGCGGACACCAATATTACCGTCGATTTTCCCACAGAGTTGGGTAGGGATCGCCTCTACGCCCACTTTGACTACAACCCCTGGGTTATTAATTTTGGCATTGGCACTAAATTTTAATTAACCGCTCTATTTTAGCGGGTCGCGCAGCAACGAATCTCTCTCAGTTGCGCGCAGTGTATTTTCCTTCAGGCCCAGTCGTTACTGCGCCGTTACACGGCCACTATTTTTGGCAAAAATTTGGCGCGATAAAAGGAATGACCGTGTCACTGACCAACACTGGATACCGGGCTTATTTCCCCAGGCGCTTGCAGCGGAGCCTGCTCGCTCTGACCATTCCCCCACTGGTTATTTGCGCCAGCCAATCTCTGGCACAGTGCAATCCCGGCAACAGCGGAACAGCCGGTGCCGATCAAATTAATTGTGATGAGAATAATGATCCCAATGGCGCAGATATAGATAGCTTCGCCGGCAACGACCACATCAGCCTAAGCGGCGGCACCGCAGATAATGTATTTGCCGGTGACGGGAATGATGAAATTTATATTAGCGGGGGAATAATTACCCAATTAGCCGACGGTGGTGCCGGCAACGATACAATTATCCTCGATGAACGCTCCAGTGATGTGGGCACCTATCAGGGCGGCGGAGGCATTCACGGCGGCGCTGGGGACGACACCCTGACCCTGCTCGACGGGCTGTCCTTTCACGTCTGGGGGGGAGAGGGTAACGATACCATTACCCTGGATGGCGGTTTTATTTTTAACTACCTGGATGCCGGTAGTGGCGATGATTATATCTACTGGGATGAGGGGATCAGCAACGAAGTTCGCGGCGGCTCCGGGTCAGACACTCTGCTGATTGATGCGCACTCTTTCGATGGCGATGTACTACTGGATGGTGGCGATGACCTCAGTGCAGACGATGGGGAGATTGACCGTCTAATTTTTAAATTGGACTACTCCGTCGATGGAACCCTTCTACATAATTGGGAGAGAGTCTCCGTCTGGGGCAGCTCTAAAATGCACTTTAGCGGCAGCCTCGCAGTTGGCGGGGGGCTCGATACGGAGGGCAACCCCCTCGGTCTCGATATTCGCTGGGGCGGGCAGGCCTCTTTTGACGGTGAGCGCTATGTGGTGTCCGGTGATATCTCCAACAACGGCACCATTAACTTGTCCAACAGTCAATTCAACACCCTGGTAATCGCCACAGACAGCCAGGGTAACTACGGCCATTACCGCTCCGACAACGGGCGCCTGTGGCTCGACGCAGCCCTCGGCGATGAATTCTCGCACAGTGATCAACTGATCGTGGAAGGCGACAGCACCGGCACCACGACCCTTGTAATATTTAACCGCGCCGGCAAGGGGCAGCGCACAGGCGGAGAGGGGATTAAAGTGGTCTCGGTGGCAGGGGACTCCAATGCCCAGTTTATCCTGGCGGGGGACTTTGTCAGCAAAGATAATCAGCCGGCGGTTATCGGCGGTGCCTATGGCTATACACTGCACCAGCACGGCAGTGCGGAAAACTCCGATGGCAACTGGTATCTGCGCTCAACGGTGGATAACTCCTCAGTATTTCCCAACGGCGGTATGGCGCGCTGGCAGCCCGCCTCGGTGCTCTACGAAACCCTCCCGCAAGTGCTCAGAACACTTAATATCCCCACCTCACTGCGCAGCCGCCTGGGCAACCGCTACTGGGTCGCGAGCAGCTACTTGGACCTGGTCACTAGCGAGTACAGCGACGCCCAAGAGCAGGCTGTAGACCGGCGGGGTTTGTGGATCAGGAACTCCGCCCGCCACACAACCCTCTTCCCCAAGGAGTCCAGCACCCGCGCCGACTGGAAACAGCGCTATTACCAGATACAAGTGGGGGTTGACCTGCCTATCGGGGTCTCCGTCTATGGCAGCCAACTGATTGGCAGCGCAGCGCTGCACTACGGTGACTCCAAAAACGAGGTCAACTCATTTTTTGGTGATGGCTCTATCGACGCCAGTAACTATGGTGTCAGCGCTTTTATCACTTGGTATGGCGCAGGGGGCACTTTTATCGATAGCCAGTTAAAGCTGAATTGGTTTGATTTTGAAATGGATTCCAAACCACTGCGCCAGCTCGACAATAGCGATGAGGCATTTGGTTATGCCCTATCGATCGAGGGAGGCAGGAGCTTTAGGCTGCGGGACTACTACTCCTGGACACCCCACGCCCAATTAATCTACACCTCGGAAGAGGCCAATGATTTACAGGATATCTACGGGGTGCAAACCACAGATATCAACAACAATGGTTTCCTCTTGCGCCTGGGCAGTATCTTTGAAAAACGCAAGAGCCAACACAAAAGCAGTCGCAATATGTATGGCTCCCGCCCCCTGGAAAGGTTTTCCCTGTTTGTAACGCCGAGCCTAATTTACAATGTCGATCAGAGCACCGACCTACTGGTATCCGGGGCCCGCCTCAAGCAAAAACCAGATACTTGGTACGGCGAATTGCGCCTGGGCGCCAGTTACGATGAGTGCGGGGACCACTGCTCCATCTATTCAGAAATTTATTACAGCAGCAGCCTGGAAAATTGGGGGGATAGCTTTTCTGGGGGGCTGGAACTGGGTTTTCGCTATAAATGGTAATACCAGATTAAAGCGACAGCTTTGTAAAAAAGCCAAACTCTCTTCGAGTTACAACGCATTTACTCTAACAGCAATCGCGCCAGCTGATACTCAGAAAAAACGCTGCGTATTTTTCTATCATTGCCACTTTTCCCCTTTAAATTTTGCTTTTTTAACCCGCTGGCCTGGCATCCGGGAATGGTTAAAAACCTATCCCGCCAAAAACGAACGTCCGCGACTCTTGCGCAGCGGACCCCCTGCCGCATACTCATGGCTTTGAGCCAGATATCATCTGCATTGGGACACAGCGCTAAAAATTTGTCCTTATTCAGGGCGTCGGGGTGCAGTGCACCGGGGTAATATAAAACACCTCCAACTCCGGTGGGAAAAACCCGATAGGAGGGCTTAACATTCATATCGCAGCGCCAGCTCTCGCGCGTTGTCCGCCATTGGCGATAAGGCAATATATTGCCCTGTTTATCGACAGCAATTCTGTGGGCGCGATGGCAAAAAATATACTCTGGGGATTTTATATATGACTGATATAGCATATCGATGGTATCCACCGGATAGAGGATATCGTCATCCACCGTGATAATCAGGCTATCGGGAAACTGTTGCAGCGCATAAAAATACTTTGTATAAGGCCCCAGATCTTCATCGACAAATTCGACCCGCAAGCCCCGCTGCAACTGTTTCGTCAAAAGGCTGGGCAAGCTATGCCCGGGGAACTCTTTAACCGATAACCAGAGGACAATTAAATCTGCCCTGAGGGATTGCTGAAATAAACTCTCAATACACAAGTGAATATCGTGAATACGCTTACCGTAACTCGTTAGCGACACAATAATATTGTGTTTAGCCGTATTACCCACACCAGAAGTATGACTCCCCAGAGCCGACTGCTCCAATAGGCGCCGCCAATATAAAGCATCTAATTTTAAGTTGTTATTGATGGTATTTTTCTTACTGCGCTTCGGCGCAAAACCCTTAAACATATACTGATATTGAAACCCTGGGATTGATACATCTCGATGCCAAGGCCCTGGCAATAATAGCTACACTAAAACAGCCGCTAAAACGATAGCGGCTCACCAATGCCTATGGGAGCCGCTTGCCGGGGTTGAGCACACCCTCAATAGTACAGGTATGGCCCAGTTTTCAGTAAATGCAACATTTCCTAGCCTATTTCACCGGTCTCCCCGGTCTCAGCGGGGGACTTCCTCTCTGCGCTGCGGCGGCCATATAGCGCCAGCAGAATACCTGACGGGAACATCAATACACCGTAGACCGCTGAGGGCACTGACATCTCACTGGAGTGCAGCAGGGTAAGCGTGACCATCATTCCGATAGTGCTGTTTTTAATACCGAGTTCCGTGGCAATCGCCACCCCCTCCCGCTTCGACAGACCAACTATTCGACTGATTAAAAGTCCCAGTATCACACCGCACAGATTCAATAGAATGACCGAGGGCCCCGCCTGAATCATCAAGTCTGCGAGGCGATCGCGAATCCCCCAGATAAGCCCCACCACCAGTGCCAGCAGCACCACTCCACCAAAAATACTCACAAGCCCCTCTGCCCGGCGAGCCAAGTGTGGCTTCCAGGCGCGAAACAACATTCCAATAACGACCGGTAAGAGGACAATACTGGATAACATCGCCACGGTGCTGGCAAAAGGCAGGGCGATGCTCTGCTCGGCACCAAAGTAGGTGCGAAGCGCATAATTAGTGAAAAGCGGTAAACTGGCGATAGTAATCAAGCTGGCGGAAACCGTTAACACAATGGAGAGCGCCACATTGCCGCGAGCCAGCAGAGTAAACAGGTTTGATGTCGTACCTCCCGGGCAGGCCGCAATAATGACCAGGCCGACAGCAATGGCCGGTGGCAAATTTAACCCCCAGCACAGAGCTATCGCGATTGCGGGCATCAGCAGGATTTGCGCAGAGGTGCCGACGATAAGGCCAACCGGTTTGACCGTGACCTGGTGAAAGTCCCTGGCGGTTAGGGTCATCCCTATACCCACCATGATAATAAACAGCGATATAGGCAAACCGATCGAGATAAGGGGGCCTGACTCCATGATTTTCTCCGCTAACAGTCACTGAACAACCGTACCCAAGCCACACCAGCAGCCAGTACAATAAAGTTTGCACTGGAGAGAGATAGCGACAGCAAGACAGAAACACCTCTG
Organism: Microbulbifer regidiadema (SeqCode); assembly: GCF_052466995.1. Classification (NCBI taxonomy): domain Bacteria; kingdom Pseudomonadati; phylum Pseudomonadota; class Gammaproteobacteria; order Cellvibrionales; family Microbulbiferaceae; genus Microbulbifer; species Microbulbifer regidiadema (SeqCode). Next base: position 2,699,248 of record NZ_CP174297.1, read on the forward strand.
CCAGAGGCGTTATTTCAACAGCGCTAAGACGCTGGTTATTGGGGCGTTCGGGTAGAGGGTTAAAAGTGTAATTATTATTTTTAGCTGGTGAAGTATTCTCCAATAAGCTCAGAAACCCCCACCAATCCACACTCTATTTTTGGTGCCTCTGTAGCTCTCACTTTCACAGACACCTCAGGCAATATACAGAACTTTAATGGCTCAGGAAACGCAACCCATCACCACGATCCCCCCCTCGCTACACGGGCGGGTAGATCACTGGAACAACCTGCTCTGGTCTGTGGGCAGCGCTGATATTCCCCCAGGCGAGGCCTCCATTGCAGGGATAGGCGCGGCAACTAAACTGCCCTGGCTCCCATCCGCCCGGCGAGTTGAGCTGTTGGAATACTTCTGCCGCGACCGAGTAAAAGCGGCGCTCGCCCCGGAGCTGGAAGATTACCTGCACACACTCAACCACAATAAACCCAATTATCGCCTGGGCACATATTTTGAGAGACTCTGGTCATTTGCTTTTCGCCAACACCCAGACTACGAACTGCGCCACCAGAACCTCCCCCTGAGGAAAGATGGCAAAACACTGGGCGAGCTCGACTTTGTCGTACAACACCTGCCCAGCAGGCGTTGTGAACACTGGGAGATTGCGGTGAAGTTCTACCTCCAGGTGGCAAGGCATCACTGGGTAGGCCCCGGGCTCAAAGACCGGCTGGATATCAAACTGGCGAGGATGGCAGATCACCAACTCCCACTGATTCGCACACCGGGAGTGCAGTCACTGCTGCGAGATCACGGCTTGCAGATAGATCGACAATGGGCGCTGATGCCGGGAAGGCTCTTTAAGCCCCTGAATACACTTCAACAGCTATCCAACCACCCCTTCTGGTGGGCGCCCTTGTCCGAGTTCCGCGCGCTCTGCCAGGATCAGCCCCCCTTTGCTAGCCACGAGTGGCTGCCACTTCCCAAGCGGGCCTGGCTGGCACCGCAGGGCCATCTCGCGGGTATCAGTGCAGAGCGCTTGGTGGAGACATTGCGCTCCACAGAGTTTACCCAACCCCTGTGTATCGCGGCTATTGATTCCAGCGGCGAAGCCTGCCGAGGCTTTATCGTGCCCAATGACTGGCACCGGCGCGCCGAAGCGGGCCTGCCTCCCTAGCGTCAACCACTCCCAACCGCTCCGAGCGAGCCCGCGATGCCTCCCGGTGGCGCTCGCATTATTTTCACGCTGGGTGATTGACATAAATCAATTTACATTTACAATTTTCAGAAATTTCTGAAACTTAAGAAGTAAATGAAACTATCGAATCAAGCCCAGGCATTCGTACTGCACTTTGGGGAAATGGGGAGCCGCTGGGGGTTCAACCGCACGGTGGGGCAGATGTTTGCCCTACTCACCATTCACCCCGCACCTCTGAACGCCGAGCAACTGGCCCAGGCTCTCAAAATCAGCCGTGGCAATGTCAGTATGGGGCTCAAGGAATTGCAGGCCTGGCGCCTGATTGAATTGCACCACCAACCGGGTGATCGCAAAGACTATTTCACCGCCGCAGGGTCAATCTGGGACCTCGCCCGCACCGTCTTTGAAGAGCGCCGCAAACGGGAGCTCGATCCCACCCTAAGCCTACTGCGCCAACTGCTACTCAATGAGCCCCAGGATGAACTGGATGCCCAGGCCCAGGAAAAAATTCAGGAGGTGTACAGTTTGCTGGAGCTACTGGAAGAGTTTGCCAACACCCTCAGCAAGCTAGAACACCAGGACCTGCTTAAATTGATGAAGCTGGGCTCCGGTATCGTCAAGCTGCTGGAGCTCAAAAGTAAGATAAGCGGTGGACAGAGCGCCCCCGGTTAGCCCGCAAAACACCGCTGCGGGCGATACCGCAGTCTGCAAAACACTTGTTCCGGGGAGAAATCCACAGGGCCAATTCTACGGCCAGTAACCCCGGCATATTTTTGACCCGGCAGCAGATAGCTACCGGGTCAAAACGGCACAAGGCCGTGCCGCTGTCGATCCAAGATCGGCTCCTGCAAGACTGTATACGCGGGAACACAGACCTGCCTCTATATTTTCTTGCAGTGCCAATTAGCACAGGAGGTGCTAATTGGCTCACTGGTTCAAAGATCTCAGACCAGCAGAGGCTCCCATGTTAGATACCCTGATCCTATCCAGGATACAGTTTGCCGCCAATATCAGCTTTCATATTCTCTTTCCAACAATCACCATTGCGCTCGCATGGATCATTTTCTTTTTTAAATTACGCTACGACCAAACCAATAACCCGGTGTGGATGCGCGCCTATCGTTTTTGGGTAAAGGTCTTTGCCCTGACATTTGCCCTCGGCGTGGTCAGCGGTATCACCATGTCCTTCCAATTCGGAACCAACTGGCCGGGCTTTATGGCCCAGGTCGGCAATATCGCCGGCCCACTGCTGGGCTATGAAGTACTGACTGCGTTTTTTCTCGAAGCGACCTTCCTCGGTATTATGCTGTTTGGCATTAATAAGGTGCCCAGCAAAATACATACCCTGTCGGCATTTATTGTCGCGACGGGAACCACACTGTCCGCCTTTTGGATTATCGCCCTCAACTCCTGGATGCAAACACCCGCCGGCTTCGAGATACGCGATGGCGTCGCCTACCCAGCCAGCTGGCTGGAAATTATCTTTAACGCCTCTTTCCCCTACCGGCTCACACATATGCTGCTCGCTTCGGGCCTGACGGCATCGTTCTTTGTCGCGGGAATTTCCGCCTATCGAATCCTCAAGGGAGACCCCAAGCGCGCCCCCCGGCTCGCCCTGAAGACCGGACTGACCCTCGCCGCCATTTTTATTCCGATTCAAATCTATGTCGGTGACCTGCACGGCCTCAATACCTTTGCGCACCAGCCGCAAAAAGTCGCGGCGATGGAAGGGGTTTGGGAGACGGAACGCGGCGCCCCGCTACTGCTGTTTGCGCTCCCCGACGGGGAGGAAAAAACCAACCACTGGGCGATTGGCATTCCCAAAATGGCCAGCCTGATCCTCACCCACGAGTGGGAGGGGGAAATCCGGGGGATCAATGAATTTCCCGATAATCACCCGCCAGTTGCACCGATCTTTTTCGCCTTCCGCATTATGGTGGGTGTGGGCATTCTCATGCTTCTGACCGCTTGGACAGGGGTTTATCTCCTGCGCAGAGGCGAACTGCCTCAGTGGATGCTAAAAACCCTGGTCGCAATGACGTTTTCCGGTTGGGTTGCCACCCTGGCCGGTTGGTATGTCACAGAGATTGGCCGGCAACCCTGGCTGGTTACCGGAGTGCTGAAAACCGCCGATGCGGTCACCTCTGTTCCGCCCTCACACGTAGGGTTTTCCCTCGCCCTGTATTTGGCTGTCTATGTGATATTGCTCTTTGCCTACATAAGAACCCTGAAAGTGATGGCCCTGAAATCTGTAAAAGTTGAAGAGTTTGAAACCCAGGAGCTATCTGCCGGTAGCAGCCTGAGCAACCTGCATAAAGACACTGAAGGAAATACCCGGGGAGAGAGCAAATGACAGATAGCGCATCTGCCGCAGCTTACTGGCTGCCGGTCGCCTTTGTCGCACTGATGGGCTTGGCGATATTGGTCTATGCCATACTCGACGGCTACGATCTGGGGGTAGGCATACTGCTGCCCATGCGGGAAACCGATGAATCGCGCAGAGATACCATGATCGCCTCCATCGGCCCGTTTTGGGATGCCAATGAAACCTGGTTGGTACTGGCGATCGGGTTGCTATTGATCGCATTCCCGATCGCCCACAACTTGGTATTAATGCATCTGTATATTCCCGCAGCGATTATGTTGGTCGGGCTTATTATGCGGGGAGTCGCATTCGACTTTCGTGCCAAAGCTGCCATCGACAAGAAATTGATTTGGGATAGGACCTTTAAAGCCGGGTCGATTATTACCAGTCTGGCACAGGGCTACATGCTGGGACAATACGTTATCGGCTTTAAGCCCGATTGGTCTGCACAACTATTTTCAGCGCTGAGTGCCCTGGGCGTTACCGCCGCCTACGCCTATATAGGTGGCGCGTGGCTGGTACTTAAAACCGAAGCGCAACTGCAAAAACGGGCCGCGATTTGGACTCGTCGCGCCGGCAGAGCCACTCTGCTCGGGGTGATCGCGGTATCGACTATCAACCCGCTGGTAAATCCTACGGTATTTGATCGCTGGTTTACCTACCCCCTGGTTATGTTTGTACTGTTGGTACCCACGTTGTGTTTTATTGCCTTTATCTTCAATGACATCCTGCTCGCCCGCATGCCAAAACCGGCCGACAGACATAAAGCCCTGCCCTTTTTCACCGTGGTCTTTATCTTTCTGCTGTGCTTTAGTGGTCTGGCCTTCAGCTTTTTCCCGGATATTGTCCCCGGCGAACTCAATATTTGGCAGGCCGCCAGCGCTACTGCGTCTTTACAATTTATTCTTGTGGGGGCTGTTATCGTAGTTCCCGTTATTCTTGCCTATACCGTTTTCTCCTATTACGTCTTTCGCGGAAAGGCAACAGAGCTACATTACCATTAAATCACTATTCAATCGGCTGGTAGGAACCCCCTATTAGCCGATTTTAATTTATTAATGTGGAACTATCCCACAAATCAAACAAGTTCTTCTTGCCCGTCCGAATTTGGTACGATTATAATAATCAATTCCAAAAGACAATTTTTTACATGGAAGTAAAGCGTATGCTAGCCCATGGCCAGTGCCGCTTGTCTAAAGGGGGAGGTAATTTGAACCAAATCGATCGACGAGCTATCAGCCGGCGCGATACTGCCAGTCCGCGCAAACCACAACGCAAGAATGGTCGAGAGAAGTATGAAAAGCTTCTTGACGCCCTTGAAGTATTAATTACTGAACAAGATTCTACGGATATCAGTCTGGCAAACCTAAGCCAGGTTGCAGGTGTTCCGGCAGCGTCTGTTTATCACTTTTTCCCAAGTGTAGATGCCAGCTTAACCGCCCTGGCCGAACGTCACTACAAGTCTTTCGGTGACGTGGTTTTAGGCCATTCAGACTTTTCCCCATCGGAAAGCTGGCAAGACATGCTAAACCAGTTGTGCGACCTTGTGCGCAGCTACTATGAAGAGAATCTCGCAGCACTGAAAGTACATTTTGGACCTCAGTCCAGTTGGGCCTTGCGCCAACTACAAATGGAAAACAGCTGGCGCCTTGCAGATACTCTTATTAAGAACCTGTCTCGGGAGTTCGAGTTACCCCCCTCCCAGGATTGGCGAGACCGGTTTATGTGTGCCATCAATATCAACGACTCTTTCTGCTCCCAGTCTTATTCCCGCTTTGGGAAAATAACCGAAGACGCCGCAGCAGAAGGCAAGCGAGCTGCTGCCGCCTACTTAAAGCTCTATCTCGGCGAGCTTTTACAGCGGCGTCAATTGCGCTTCGCCCCTCTGGAGGCCTCCGCCTAAGCGGAGCCTTAAGACGACTAGCCACAATAAAAAAGCCCGGTTTTATAACCGGGCTTTTTTGTGCCTGCCCCGGCACTCACTCCCTATTCCCACCTGACAAACTGCCACCACTAGACAAAACAAATTGAATACCAATTATTGGTTAACGGAATAGCTTCCATTTTTATATATACCTGACAGTTATATATAACGGCATCTAAACTTCAATTTGTACCTATACTGACAAATAGGACCAGCGCTAAAATTGCATTTTTGTGACTGGTAAGACCGAACCTACACTTTAACCAACTGATACCAATTGCGCAGGTTTCTTATGCCCATTGCTTCACACGAGCTCTCGGTGGATTTCCCAGAATATGCAGACACAATCAAGCAGCTCATGGAAGATGACATACAGTTCAAACTTGAAAACGATATCTACAGCAAACTGGATAAACAAATAAGAGGTCTTCAGGATAGCGGCATCGGCACCGATGACGATCACTACTCCAGCCTCAAAAAACAAAGAGCCTACCTAAAACAGCACCTGTTTCACCGCATCACATCTGCGATTACCCATCACTAGGGTATGTATTAGCAGCAGAGAGCTTCTGCACAATCCACAGAAATATCACTGAGTGATTCAGAGGCTCCTCACGCGGCGAAATTGCGCGGGTACTGGCTGGGAATTCTGACAGGACAGGATTGGCCTATGCATCTGTACTTGACCTTTTCTTCCCCTTTTGCGCGGAAGACCCGTATTGTCGTGCAAGAGCATAATCTGCACGCGGTGGTAACAGAGCATTTCTCTCACCCCTTTCACAATGAAGGTGAGCTAATCTCCAGCAACCCGCTGGGAAAGGTGCCCTGCCTGACACTGGATAATGGCACTTCAGTCATTGATAGTGAGGCTATCTGCGCATTTCTTGATAAAAGCCTGGGCGATGGTCACCTTTCCGCATCACTGGATAAAAACTGGAATCTAGTCACGTTTCACAGCGTCAGCTCGGGGCTTATGGACGCAGCAGTACATTTGCAAATGGAAAAGTTGCGGGCGCGGGAAAATCTTCGCTCTGAATTTTGGTGGCAACGTTACTTCAGCGCAATAGAGCGGTCGCTTGGATACCTGGAAAAGCACTTGGCCATACTGCCTGACGATTTTAGTTTGTCGCATATTAATTTGTGCTCGGCACTATCCTATCTTGATTTTCGCCATGAAGATTTTGACTGGAGAAGTGACCACCCCAAATTAACCGCAATGTCAGAAGCATTGGAAAAGAGAGCGAGCCTTGCCAAGTGCAAGCTACATGAGTAGCTATAAAAATCTCAGCAGGCACTAATTGTAGCGCTCACCCATTCTCTCTTCGCAAGTGGCCACAGCCTTACACCCGACAAGAGCAATCAGCTTAACCGTGCAGCCATCTTATTTTATTAATATAAATGCCACACTTTTCTACTAGCCTCAGCGCTTTTGGAAGCCCCCCATGGCCAAGCAACTGAAGAATACTCTTTGGATCACCCTGCACAGCCTGGCCATTGTTGTAACTTTCACCAGCTTGCTAACCGGGCTGCGGATATCGACCCTAAGCAAATCCAGTATTGGCCATATCGAAGAACTGCTGCCACAGGGACAGGTTCACAGTGTTCACTTTTTTTCGGCGGTAGTGGTTTCAGCCATCTTTTTTTGTTATTTATTCTACAAATCAACAAGCAAGCTTCAATCTCCCCATAAAAAGAGAGCCTACCGCAAAGCATCCGCCAGGTATCACAGGACAATCACTCGCGCCGGTACACTTTGTATTGCCTGCATAGTCGCTAGTGGTTGGATGTTATTTGTTGGTAACGATTACATCTCCACAGCTCGCCAGATACATTTTCTCGCAGCCCTTGGCGTTCTACTTTATATCTTCCTTCACGCCGGTGTTTATCTATCGACCTACGGCCTAAAAATTTTGGGTTATCTGTTACCCAAAATCAGAACAGGCTATCGAATACCTGTAATTTGCTATCTATCGATAGTCTCGATAACAGCACTGCTTTGGCTGCTAATCACAAATAACAGCCACCACCGTCTGACGGCAAAAAAAATAGATCCGGATTTCTTTATAACCATTGATGGTTTAGCACAGGAATCCATATGGTCCCATGCTTCACCCCTGGAGATTTATACCGATGGCGGCGCCAACTTTATTGATGGTAGTTCAACCATCAGCTTGAAAGCAGCATACAATCAGAAGGAAATATTTTTCCATATCACCTGGGAAGACCCCACTGAAAGTCTAAAACACCTCCCATTAAAAAAAGTGGACTCCGGTTGGGAGATACAACAACAAGGTTTTCAAAATTTTAATGAAACCCGCTATTACGAAGATAAATTCGCCATGCTGCTGTCCAATTCCTGTGAATTTGGCGCCTCGAGCACCTCTCATTTGGGGCGCAAGCCCCTGGCGCAATTACCGGCAAATTGGCATGGCAAGGGCTATCACTACAGTAGTTCAGAGCAAATTCACGATCTTTGGCACTGGAAAGCCGTTAGAACCAATAAAATGCACTTGGCCGATGATAACTACATAGGTAAACCTGATATTGTAAGGCCCGGGGCGCGCCGCTATACCGCAGGCTACCTTCAGGATGGTAAAGAATCCGGTGCCTACCTGATGAACTGGCAGTGGTACTCCCCGAACAAAGTCACACCCAAGCGGCTTCCCAAGCAAGCATCCTCCCTAACCTCATACCAGCATGCAGATTCAAATAGCGACTGGACCATTGCCTGGTTTGAGTACCAACCCTATCAACGCAAAGAGGATACTTACCCCAGTAACACCACCATGCCTTCAGTTCTCTATACCTCCAATCGCTTTGAGGGGGACCGAGCCGATGTGAGAGCCCGCGCTATTTGGCAAGACGGTTACTGGTCCATGGAAGTGGTTCGTAAACTGGATACGGGGTCGACGCTGGATATACCGGTTAAAGATGGTATCTGCCTGTGGGTTTCCGCATTTGACCACTCCCAGATCGCCCACACACGACATGCCCAACCGATAAAACTTAGACTGGCGGAGCAATAATGATTGTGCGTATATTTTGCATATTTCTTATACCTTTATTTGCTATCGCTGCCGCAGTCCTGCACAGCCCAACAGAGCCTCTGCCGACACCGTACCACCTGGTCAAAATAGATAGACAGGGGGCCGCTATGGGGGCCTGGGCTGGGCCCTGGGCCTGTATCTGCGATACCAATACCGGACTTCTCTGGGAAGTAAAAACAGACGACGAAGGCATCCACGATGGAAGCTGGACCTATTCCTGGTATCAATATGAGAACGGTGTCGAAAATAATGGAGACTGTTATTTTGAAGAGAGCCGCTGTGATACCGAAGATTTAATTCGCCATACCAACCGGCAAAAGCTCTGTGCCACACAAAGCTGGAGGCTTCCCGATATTACTGAGCTGCGCTCCATTATCCTGCGGGAAAGCAAATCCGGCAGTCCGCAAATAGCAAGCGAGTATTTCCCCAAAACACAGCGGGGCGATTACTGGACCCGCAATGCCGACAGGCCTTTATACGGCGTCTACCAGTATCTGCACACCGGTGCGGGGGCGGTAAACTTTATGAGTGCAAAAACCGTCACAATCCCCTATAGAAACGCCGCTTTTGTACGCCTGGTTTCCAGCCATTCAACGACCTGTAATAAATATCCACAATAATTCCTGCGCAGCGCACCCAATTTTCACAACTATTCTTTCGGTGTGCTGCACTTTCAAATAATAACCACTACTTACAGGAATCCCCCATGAGACGATTCTTAAGCACTGCTTTTGCTATCTCGACTCTATGCCTGGCAATAGATGCCAACTCAGCGAGCAAATATCACCGATTGGCCTGGGATGGCGATGCCTCCACCAGTGCTGTTATTGGATTTTCACCGGATGGCAACAGTAATAACCCCTACCTTAAATTTGGTTACTCGACCAATGAAAACAGCTGGAATACACAACTGGTAGATTCGGAGTACACCTTCGACGGTAGCTTAAAAAGCTATTTTGTTAGGCTGGAAAATTTACCTGCGGATTCCCCCGTATACTACCGGGTCTGTGACCAGGATGGCTGCGGTGATCGATTCTGGTTTAAAACCGCCCCGGCAGAGGAAGCCCCCTTTGTAATCGTTGCTGGCGGTGACACCCGTACCGGGCACACAACCCGGCGCGAGGGTAATGAACTACTCGCCAAAATTCGTCCGCTGGCCGTTATGCATGGCGGTGACTTTACCAATGCCAACAGCGCTTCGGAGATGGACGAATTTCTACAGGATTGGACCCTGACTTATTCCGATGATGAAATTGACGGTTATAGCTATCAACGTATTTACCCTTTAATTCCCACCCATGGCAATCATGAGGATGACAACTACTCCACCATCTGTCAGGTGTTTGGTGTCGACTTTAATAGCGATGGCAACTGCAACCCCAGCGATACCTATGGCGCGGTACAAATCTCCCCCCTATTGCGGGTCTATACACTCAACAGCCAATTTCAGGAGAGCGGCTGGTCATCCTATGCCACCGCGATGAATAACTGGCTGGAAAATGATTTAACCACAGCTGGCGCCTATAGCAGCTGGCGTTTTGCCCAGTATCACAAACCGATGTTTCCCCACTACAGCGGCAAGTCCGATAACCCCACACTATTTAACTGGTGGGCGCAGCCCTTTTATGACTACGCCATGAATCTGGTAGTCGAGTCAGATACCCATTTGACCAAGCTCACCGAAGTGGTTGCCCCCGGTAACAGCGATTTTTTCACGAGTGACTCTGGAGGCACTGTCTATGTCGGTGAGGGGAGCTGGGGAGCCCCTGCCCGCTCGGCCAATGATGCCAAATTTTGGACCATTGATATGGCCAGCATTCAGCAATTTAAAGTGATCCAAGTCGACGTCGATACGCTGACGGTCCGCACAGCCCAATTTGATGACAGCGCCAGCACCCTGACACGCGAAGAGCGTGCGGATAATCCCCTTGTGCTACCCGAAAACATCAACTGGTGGAGTGCTAATCGAATTGGTGAAGCCATGGCTCTCGCACAGAATAGTGCGGGCAGAAGTGTCATTGTCGAAGATGGCGGAGGCAGTGGTGAGCTGTCACTAGCGGTGACTGATGATAGCTTTATTTCATCCCGCTACGCCTCCAGTAATTTTGACGGAGACGCGGACGGCCTACTGGCAGATGGTAGTGATAGTACTTATGGAACCCTTTACTCATTAATTAAATTTGATCTCTCCAAGCTTGCCAATTGTTCAGCGATCGGCTCGGTTGAACTGGAATTAAATATTACCAATACATCCAGCAATCAGTACGGCATTTATCTGGCTACATCCGACTGGAGTGAAGATTCTGTCACCTGGAATTCAATCGGCGGATCGGCGGCACTCTCACAGTTGGCAACTAGCTTTACTCCTTCGTCTAGCGGCAGACAAACCCTAAACTTGAGTAGCTCGACACTTCTGGATAGCTGGCTAAATAATGAAAATACCGGCCTGGTTATTGCCTCATTAAATGGCAGTAATGGTGTAGATTTCTCTTCAAAAGAAACCGGGCTCGCACCAGCACTCAGAGTTGCGGCCGATTGCAGTGGCAGTGTCGGTGAAGAGATATCCCAAGTTGCCTCCGACGATGCCTTTATTTCATCCAGAAAGGAGGATGATAATTTTGACGGTGACAGTGCCGGACTCCTTGCCGATGGCAGTGATTTAATCTACGGCACGCTATACAGCCTTATTCGCTTTGATTTGTCCGAGTTACATTGTCACCAATATCAGGAGGCGATCCTGGAGTTGAATGTCACCAACACTTCCCATAACAGCTATGGCATCTACATAGCAACACAAAGCTGGCAGGAGGAGTCAGCCACATGGGATTCTGTCGGCGGTAGCTCAATACTCGGTCTGCAAGTGGGTAGTTTTACCCCCTCTTCCAGCGGCCGGCACCAGATTGATTTGGGCGCTTCTGGAATTATTGACAGCTGGCTAAACAATAACAACTACGGCCTGGTTATCGCCTCAGAGGGCGGCATTAACGGCCTGGATATCAGCTCTAAAGAAAGCGGACAGAGTCCACTTCTTACCCTGCACACCCTGTGTAATTAATACCTTGAGGGCTCCCCTAAGGGGAGCCCGTGTATCGCAATTTGTGTCGCTCTCGATAACCCGCACAAATTTTACGCCAAAAAAGAGAGCGGTTTGGCGAAAGCTGTCTAAATTCAGTGATACATCAACCGCTCCCATCTCGGACAATTCCAATATTTTCAAATAATACGTATTGATTAGTTTTATCAATCCACTTTATAAGTTCCTTTTAGTCTCAGCATTTGCAAACTTATATATTATTAATCCGACAGCTATATTAACCATCCAGTAAAAAACTGAATAAATATCTAAAATAGCTTCAGAGGTAGTAACGTCCGCTATTTCACCATCCAACAAATAGCGAGTCAGGGAATAGATCAGCGGTCTTGTGGAGATACTTTCAATGCTCATAAAAAAAAGTGGTAGTGGTATCGCATTAATCATCTCAATATTTATTATCGCGCCAGTTTATGGCGCAGATACCCAAGAGGAAGTGGTTACTGACCCGGTTACTCTTGAAGGGGCGGTAGAGGGCCAGCCAAAATCCAATCGATTTTGGTGGCCAGATCAGCTGGATCTACGCCCGCTCAGACAGCACTCCCCAAGATCCAATCCAATGGGTGACGACTTCGATTATGCCGCCGAATTCCAAACCCTAGACCTCAAAGCGGTAAAACAGGATATCGAAACACTACTCAAAACCTCCCAGGACTGGTGGCCGGCAGACTACGGCCACTACGGCCCACTGATGATCCGCATGGCCTGGCACAGCGCCGGCACCTATCGGATTGGCGACGGTCGCGGCGGCGCCCGTGGCGGCCAACAGCGTTTCGCCCCCCTTAACAGTTGGCCCGATAACGCCAACCTGGATAAAGCCCGCCGCCTGCTCTGGCCTATCAAGCAGAAATACGGGCGCAAGCTATCCTGGGCCGACCTTATGGTACTCACCGGCAATGTCGCACTGGAATCCATGGGTTTTCCCACCTATGGATTTGCCGGAGGCCGGGTAGATGACTGGGAGCCGGATCTGATTTACTGGGGCCCCGAAACCAAGATGCTCGCCGATGAGCGCTACAGCGGTGAGCGCGAGCTGGACAGGCCCCTGGGGGCGGTGCAAATGGGCCTTATTTACGTCAATCCCGAGGGCCCCAATGGCAATCCCGATCCGCTGGCTGCCGCCAAGGATATCCGGGAAACCTTTGCCCGCATGGCTATGAATGACGAGGAAACTGTAGCCCTGATTGCCGGGGGCCATACCTTTGGCAAGGCTCACGGGGCGGTGAAAGTCGATTGCCTCGGCCCTGAGCCCGCCGCAGCTCCAACCGAGCAACAGGGGCTCGGCTGGAAAAATAAGTGCGGCACAGGAAATGCGGGCGACACTATGACATCCGGCCTGGAAGGGGCCTGGTCTGTGGCTCCGGTCAACTGGAGCCAGCAGTATCTGGACAACCTGTTTAAATTCAAGTGGGTCAAAGAAAAAAGCCCAGCCGGTGCCGTTCAGTGGGTTCCCGCTGATCCCAATGCCGCCAATCTGGTGCCCGATGCTTTCGATAAAAACAAGCGTCACGCGCCCATCATGTTTACCACCGATTTATCGCTGAAGTTCGACCCCAGCTATAAGAAAATTGCCAAACGCTTCTATGAAAATCCAGAAGAGTTCCAGCGCGCTTTTGCCAGGGCCTGGTTTAAGTTGACCCACCGGGATATGGGCCCTCGCGCGCGCTATTTGGGCACTGAGGTCCCCGCCGAGGATTTAATTTGGCAAGACCCTATCCCCAAAGTGGATCACCCGCTAATTGACAGTGGGGATATCGATAACCTCAAAGCAAAAATACTCGCAGCCGGCCCTAGCGTTCCCGATCTGGTTAGGACCGCCTGGGCCTCGGCCTCAACCTTTCGCGGTTCAGATTTTCGCGGTGGTGCCAATGGTGCGCGGCTTCGCCTGGCCCCACAAAAAGACTGGCCGGTAAATGATCCCAATGAATTGTCACGGGTACTGACAGCTCTCGGAAAAATCCAACAGGCGTTTAACCGCGCTCAGCCCGGGGGCAAAAAAGTCTCAATGGCAGATATTATTGTGCTTGGCGGTGCGGCGGCCATTGAAAAAGCCGCCGCCCAGGGCGGGCACAAAATTGAGGTGCCTTTTACACCTGGACGCAGCGACGCCTCCCAGCAGCAAACTGATGTCAACTCTTTTGCGGTATTACAGCCTCTGGCCGACGGATTCCGCAACTACTACGGCGATGGTTACGGAAGGACACCCACAGAGCTATTGGTCGATAGAGCCAGCCTGTTAACGCTGAGCGCACCTGAGATGACCGTGCTTGTCGGCGGAATGCGCGCTCTCAATGCGAATACACACGCCTCGCAGAATGGCGTATTGACTCAGCGCCCCGGTACACTGACTAACGATTTCTTTGTCAATCTGCTCGATATGTCCACCGTCTGGTCCAAGTCGGCAAAATCACAGGGAATCTATGAAGGAAAAGACCGCAAAAGCGGCCAAGTGAAATGGACCGCCACTCCGGTCGATCTTATTTTTGGCGCAAACTCTGAATTGAGGGCAGTAGCAGAAGTTTATGCGGCCAGTGACGGCGCAGATAAATTTGTTAAAGATTTTGTAAAAGCTTGGAGCAAGGTGATGAACCTGGATCGAGTTGATCAACCGCATCTATAAGAACAGTAAACACCAATAGCAGAGCAAGAAAAAACCGAGGCTAGCCTCGGTTTTTTCTTTGACAGGTTAGCCGGGCATTAATCCTGCCCCTTTAAATGCCGATCAAAAAATTGCTTAATCATGCTGTATTGGTGGATACGAGTCTGCTTGCCGCGCAAGCTATGTTTCTTGCCGGGATAGGTCATTAATTCAAATTGCTGACCGTTATCCTGCATTTGCTTGACGAGTTTGGTGGTATTGGTAAACAGCACATTGTCATCGGCCATCCCGTGATAAATCAGCAATTCACCCTGCAAGTCCTTCGCATAGGGGAATACCGAAGAGGCCTGGTAGGCATCTCCATCCTGATTTGGATTGCCCATATAGCGCTCAGTGTAGTGAGTATCATAGAGTGTCCAGTCGGTAACCGGCGCACCCGATACCCCCGCCTTAAAATAGTCAGCGGCTTTGAACATACTCATCAAAGTCATATAGCCACCATAACTATGGCCGTAGATACCGATATTATTCTGATCGACATAAGGCAGGGTACGCAAAAATTCAACACCGGTAATTTGATCTTCTACCTCAGGAGATCCCATCTTCTTAAAGATCGGATTCTCAAAAGAAGTACCGCGGTTGGCGGAACCACGGTTGTCCAGGGAGAAAACAATATATCCCTGTTGCGCCATATACTGGTTAAACAGTTTATCCCAGCTGTTGGTCACTACCTGAACATGCGGACCGCCATAGACAAACACCATAACCGGGTAGCTTTTGTTCGCATCAAAGTCGGCGGGTTTATATAAACGGTAATAAAGCGCCTGCCCATGCGGCGCCTCGATGCTGCCAAATTCTGGGGCAATCCATTGATCCTTATACGGGTAAAGGGGATGGTCGCGATTGACTGCGTTCTCCTCAAGCCAGGTAACCCTCTCTCCTGTGACGCTGTGCAGGCTTACCTGGGGAGGCGTACTAACATTGGAAAATTTATCGATATACCCAGAGGCATCCTCGGAAAACTCAATAGCGTGCATACCACTACGCTGTGAGATTTTTTCAATATCCCCCTTTCCGTGTAGGGAAACTGCATAGAGGTGCCGTTCGGTGGGAGTATCTTTGCGAGCGGTGAAATACAGGCGATTGCTCTTTTCATCAACCGCCTCCAATTCATCGACCACCCAATTTCCGGCAGTCAGTTGCGCCTGCAATTTACCACTTAAATCATATTTATACAGATGCTTAAAACCGTCCCGCTCCGATGACCAAATAAACGCATCACTGTTTTCCAGAAAGTAAAGGTCGTCACTCAAGTTAACCCAAGTGTCGCTGGATTCAGTCAGCAGTGTGCGGGTTTTCCCTGTGTCTAGATTATAAGCGCGAAGTGCCAGCTTTTGCTGATCGCGGGATTGCCACTGGAAGGTTAACAGATGGTCGCGGGCCCACTGTACCCGGGGAATATAAATATCCTGGCTCTCTCCCAGGTTGATCCAGCGGATATCCCCCGAATCAATATCGATAAGACCGAGGCGGATTTTCACATTCGCGCGGCCAGCGGCAGGGTAGCGCTGCTGTATCATCTCGATGTGATCCGCATAAATTTCACTGCGAGTAACTCGATCAACGGGAGACTCATCAACCTGTAGAAAGGCAATATGCCGATCATCCGGTGACCACCAATAACCGCTCATCCGGCCCATTTCCTCCTGGGCAACAAACTCGGCCATACCATTTTTAATATGTTCATCGCCGTCGCTCGTCAGCTGCTTTTCCTTACCGGTGTGCAAATCGACAATAAAAATATTCTGATCGCGAATAAATGAAACAAAGCGTCCCTCTGGAGAGACCTTTACATCGGTTTCAAAGGTTTCCGTTGCCGTCAACCGGCGCGAAGATCGGTCTTTGAGGTCGTAATAGTAGATATCACCGGCCAGGGGGAATAATAGTGCCCGGCCATCCTCTGACCAGCTGTACTCCATAATGCCACTGCCGTAAATTCGCTGGCGCTCTCGCCTGGCCTTTTCCTCATCCGAAAGCGTTTCGCTGCCACTGTGCAGGCTGTCGGAGTTGACCAGTACCCGGGACTGACCCTCTTTCAGGTTGTACTCCCAGAGATCGTAGCGGTTGTAATCTTCCGCTCGCCCCCTGAGGAAAGTTACCCGCTGGCCATCGGGAGAGTACTCCAGAGCCCGGGGAGCGGTGCCACTCAGGGCAGGATCGGAGAATAATCGTTCAATGGTCAGTGGCTCTGCAGAACCTATTCCTGCAAATGTACAGCCAAGTAGTGTAAGCAGTGTTTGTTTCATGAGGAAACTCTTTATATTAGATATTGTTGGCAAATCACTTACCACGTTGCTATCTGGGGAATACTTAGGGGCCTCTAGCTGATTGCGTTTATCAGTGCGACTCTCGGAACCGTCCCAACGGGCGGGCACAGCGGCTTATGCCCCCGCTTTTAAAAGATGCAGATTTTCTACTAGTGGCACCGCACTGTGGATGGCTCTGATCAATAGAGACATCACAAATTTCTGAGGCCCCCGGCAAATGCAACTATATTGTGGATATAGCAAACCGTAGTGGGATTCTACAACGGAACCCTCTGAGATATGCAGCACCTCACCACCCGAGCGTTGAGCGCAAACAATCCTGCTGCCATAGCCACCCTTTACAAATATTTACTCTGCTTAACCAACATTTGTGGTTAGCTAATGTCGTACTTAAGCTTTTATCAAAACATGGGGTAACAATAGTGAAGATCCATCTGTTTGCATCTGCCGCTGTGGTATTCGTCGCCGCAGGCTGTAGCTCTACGCCGGAGATCCCCACTACTGAGTCGTTTATTACAGATATCACCGAACTGGGCCACCGCCGCTTTACCTATAAGGCCACCATAGGATCTGGCCCTAAAGGCGGCAGGCGCGGTGCTCCGAGTGGTGGTGGCCCCGGTGGCGGCGGTCCCGGTGGTGGCGGTCCCGGTGGTGGCGGTCCCGGTGGCGGTGGTCCCGGTGGTGGTGGCCCCGGTGGTGGCGGTCCCGGTGGTGGTGGCCCCGATAATGGTGGCGGCCCCAGCGGCGATAGTCCGAAAAGCGTGAAGAGAGTTGCAAGACAGAGAATGGAACTCCTACTGAACGAAAGTGGTTTCTGTCCCAATGGCTGGTTCCTGATCGAACAAACTTTTGACCAGAACAGAGCTGAGATTATTGGCGAGTGCCGGGCAGCCACACGTTAGGCCCATACATCCAGCCTAAACCGCACATCTTTGCCCGATGCTACTTTAGTAAGGACATCCCCGCTTGGGCAAATAGTCCCTCAGATTTTCTCTGAGGGACTCACTCCACTGCCCTGGGCCGCTATCAACTATGCCCGCTTAATAAAGCATCCGCATGGAATCTGAGGTGCTCTTCAATAAAGGTAGCAATAAAATAGTAGCTGTGGTCATAGCCAGCATGGCGCTCTATCCGAAGTGGATAACCACTGGTCTCCGCCGCTGTTTGCAGGGCGTGGGGCCTCAACTGCTCCTCCAGAAACTGATCCTGCTCCCCTTGGGAAACCAAAATCGGGGGTTTCTCTATAGCGCGCCCCATTAGCACAGTTGCATCGTATTGTTCCCAGCTCTGAACATCTGCCCCCAAGTAGGTTGCCAGCGCCTTCTCTCCCCAGGGGCAAGCAATCGGGTTGCAAATTGGGCTAAAAGCAGAGATCGATTGATAGCGCTGGGGATTTCTCAGGCCGATAACCAAAGCACCGTGACCTCCCATAGAGTGTCCACAGATACTGCGTCGGCCACTGGTGGGAAAATGCTGTTCAACCAGGTCTGGAAGTTCATCGACAATGTAGTCATACATTTGATAGTGCTGCTTCCAGGGCGCCTGGGTTGCATTCACATAAAAGCCCGCGCCCTGCCCCAAGTCGTACCCCTGATCATCCGCCACACCCTCTCCCCTGGGGCTGGTATCCGGTATCACCAGGATAATTCCCAGCTCCGCAGCGATTCTCTGGGCACCAGCCTTTTGGCTAAAGTTTTCATCCGTGCAGGTTAAACCTGATAACCAGTAGACGACGGGATACTTGCGCTGTGTATTTCCCTCTGCATCCTGTGGCAGAAAAATGGAAAAGACCATTGAGCAGCGGAGCACACTGGATTCATGCCGGTAACGCTGCTGTAAACCGTCAAATGACTTGGTGCTACTAAGCAATTCAATCGACATTTTAACAGCCCCTATCAAGCTTGCTCGAAATGAATAACGCTGCGAATACTCTTACCTTCGTGCATTAAGTCAAAGGCATCATTAATTTTCTCCAGAGGCATTGAATGGGTAATAAAGTCATTCAATTTAAATTCTCCGGCCAGATAACGCTCGACGAAAGCGGGCAGCTCAGAGCGGCCCTTTACACCACCGAAGGCAGACCCTCTCCAAACGCGCCCGGTAACCAATTGGAATGGTCGAGTGCTGATTTCCTGCCCAGCGCCAGCCACACCAATAATGATGGATTCTCCCCATCCCTTGTGACAGGCCTCCAGCGCAGCCCTCATCAAGTTGACATTACCCACACATTCGAAAGAATAATCCACACCGCCATCGGTGAGTTCGACAATCACTTCTTGTATCGGCTTATCATAGGCCTTGGGATTGATACACTCAGTAGCTCCCAGCTGCTTTGCCAGCGGGAACTTGTCCTCATTAATATCGACACCAATAATCCGCGAGGCCCCGGCCATCTTGGCACCAATTATGGCGGATAAACCAATCCCCCCCAGGCCAAAAATTGCCACACAGGAGCCCGCCTCAACCTTGGCGGTATTGGTCACAGCGCCGATGCCAGTAGTCACACCACAACCCAGTAGACACACTTCATTCGAGGGCGCTTCAGGGTTAATTTTAGCTACCGATATCTCGGGAAGGACGGTGTACTCCGAAAAGGTGGAGCAACCCATATAGTGAAAAATCGGTTTTCCATCTACAGAAAATCGTGTCGAACCATCGGGCATTAGACCTTTGCCCTGAGTGGCCCTAATCTTCTGACATAGATTGGTTTTTCCCGAAAGACAAAACTTGCACTCGCCACATTCGGGGGTGTATAGGGGAATAACATGATCTCCCACAGATACGCTGGTCACCCCCTCTCCAACAGACTCAACAATACCCGCCCCCTCATGACCGAGAATTGCCGGAAACACCCCTTCAGGATCATCTCCCGACAGAGTAAATGCGTCGGTATGGCAAACCCCTGTGGCATGTAATTTCACACGAACTTCGCCCCGTTGCGGAGGCATCACATCGACCTCCTCAATAACCAAACGCTCTCCGGGTCCCCAAGCTACAGCGGCTTTACAGCGGATTGTTTCTGCACTCATTTTCAAGTCTACCTTTCGTCATTCGCTCCAGTGGAGCCCAGCATAGCCCCCCGACACTATTGGTGCAAAGCGAGACGCTAGCAACTGGGTAGAATTGGCAAAAATGAAATACTATCGCCAAAAATTTTAATATTGATAAGCTACCGTAAGGATACTCACCCAGCGCTCACCTGTGCTAGCACTCGGCGAAAAAAGGAACAGTGGACAATAGCGGTATTATATAATCTGGCCGAGTGGCTTGCGGAATCGTCCCCGCTCGATAGATCACCATTTATTCGACGATAAATGCCTGACCCCAGGTAAGTCCAGGGAACTTTTGCAAGCTAGTGGCATCACGGAAGTATGCAGAGACTCCCTAAGGATTTTATACGAGAGGCAAGCATCTATGGAACTTGAAAATTTAACGCTACTTTTGGGTTGGGCTTCGGTGATAAATATAGGGATCTTACTGCTATCCACTCTCGGGCTTGTCTGCCTGAGAAAGCCAATTACCCGAGTGCACGCACGAATATTTACACTTAACGAGCAGGATTTGGGCCGGGCATACTTTCAGTATCTGGCCCAGTACAAAATCGCTATTCTCATTTTCAATATTACGCCCTACTTTGCGCTAAAAATTATTAGCTAATCAGTAAAGTCGAAAATATTTTTTGAGCATAAGAAAGGCAAACTTTCTTATGCTCAACATTTCAGACAGATGCAGATAAATTGGTGATACTTATCAGCCGCTCTTTTTGACAAACTTTGTCAGAATAACAATTCTCTGTCCCTCGACTCGCCCTTCAATATGTTCGGGGTTATCGGTTAGGCTGATACCGCGCACAGCCGTCCCCCGCTTTGCCACCAGGCTGCTGCCCTTTACATCCAAATCCTTGATAATAACCACATTATCTCCAGCTTGTAGCTGAACACCATGGCTATCCCGGTGGATCACCAACTCCCCAGCCTCTGGGATCACCCCGGCCTCCGCCCAGGCCAGTAGATCGCCATCCAGATACAACATATCAAAGAGATCTTGAGCCCAAGTCTCTCCGGACAAGCGCTTCAGGATACGCCACGCCAGCACCTGAATTGCCGGCTCGGTACTCCACATAGACTCTGACAGGCACTGCCAGTGAGCGCTGTCCAGTTGTGCTGGATTCTCCAGCTGATCCCTACAGGTCTGACACAATAATACAGACGCATTTGGGTAACCCTCTGACTGGGGTACGTCATAAACGGCCAGGCCATCTTCTGCTTTACACAATTCGCACTGATTGCCACTGCGTTGCGCCAACTGCTCCTGAGTCACAGCCATAAGTAACCTCAAAAAAAGTGGGGATTATACGACTGATTACTCCTCTACGTCTCTCCAATAGCTGTTATTTACCGAGTATCGGGATCGGTGATGAACACAATCACTAGGGAAGTTCTGAATAAAGCCCACTAACGCTCAAATATTGACCGCAGTCGCCCGCACTATTGGCGACTGCGGAGCTTGTGAATTAATGGCCCGCTCAGTGGTGTGAAGAGACCGCTGCGGCGAACTGCCCGCCCTGCTTACTGGCAATAGCACTGGTGATATCCCCCAAGCTGAGAATACCTACCATGCGTTTTTCACTGTTGAGTACCGGCATTCTGCGCAACAGCTGCTGCTCCATTTTGTGTACTGCAGACAGGAGATCATCCTCCTCCCAGCACCATTCAATGCCCTCGGTCATAACATCCCGGGCAGACAGTGAGTCGAGATTGCCTCCCTGAACCACACCGCGACAGACAATATCTCTATCGGTCACCATACCCACCAGTCTGTCATTTTCACCGATGGGCACAGCGCCAATATCTTCATCCCGTAAAATTTTGGCCAATTCCTGTAATGGCGTATCCGGGGAACACCAAGTGGCGCCCCCATGCATTGCGTGTTTAACTTTCATAGGTCAGTCAAGCCTCTTTAGCCAGCGGTCACAAAGAGTGAAAGTCATCCCCTGCACTCTTTACGCCAGTAATCAGTGCACTTCAATCCGCTTTCTCTGTGGCGGGCGCCCCTCATGCTTTGGTACCGTTAGAGTGAGAATGCCATCTTTGAAATTTGCATCAATCTCACTTTCTCGAACATCTTCACCAAGATTGAAGCTGCGCAAGAATTTGCCGTAACGGCGCTCCTGGCGAAGTACACGGCCTTCCTTTTCCTCCTTAACTTCACGGTGCACCTCGGCCTCCAACGTCAGGACGCCACTCTCCAGAGTTACACTGATATCATCCTTACCCACTCCCGGCAGCTCGGCACTAATCTCATACATATTCTTGCGTTCACTCACATCGATACGCGGAGAAAAGAACCCCTCGCGCTCAGAACCGATGGCGCGGCTGGGTGAGAGCATCTGTTCAAACATATTGTCGAGGTCTAATAGGGAACCTCTGGGGATTAGACTCATATCCACAACCTCTTGTTACTCAAGACACAAATGGCACCAGAAAAATTTAGTGAACCGATCTTGCGCCCGTTACATCTTAAGTAAATTCTAGGAAATACTGTGACAAACGGATGGATTAAATGCCGATAAAAACCATTACAAAAGGAATAGATAGGATTTTTTATATTTCGTTTATTTATAAAATAAAACACACCCTCGCCTCTATCATCCGGGGGTATTCCCCAACCCGGGTTCGTGGCCAATAGCCCCATTGACTAGGATTAAAGAAGGCAGTTAAACGAGGATAGGCTTATGGCTTTAGCATGGGTCCTTGTGGCTAACCAGTCCCAAGCGCGAATTTTCGAAGCCAACAAACGCGCGGGAAATCTCAATGAAATCCAGGCTCTCCTCCACCCAGAATCGCGCCTCTCCGGTAGAGATGTGGAGAGTGACGCTCCCGGACGCAGTTTCGATAGCCATGGACAGGGAAGGCATTCGGTTGGCAACTCTGCGGCACTACACCGTCGCAGTGGGGAGAACTTCGCCAGGGAAATCGCGCACACCCTGGAGAGGGGAAGACAGGAGGGTCAATACGAAAAACTGTATATTGTCGCGGAACCCTATATGGTTGGCAGCCTGAGAGATGTACTGAAAACACCAACCCGGGCAACCATTGCAGGAGAAACCGGAAAAAATCTGGTGGCATGTGAGCCCGAAGAAATTCGGGCGCAGCTTCCAATTTGGCTATAGTCGCCGTACGCACTGTTCAACCTGGAGAGGCTTATAAAGCCTCTCTCAGCACTTAACTCAGGTCTTGCTATTTGTCAGCAACTTATCAATCAAGGCATCTTTTTCTATCCACAAGTTATTGACCCAACGATTGAATTCCACACGAAACTCCTGATTGCTGGTGTAGTCCGCTTCAAAAAATCGGCTGGGCAACTGAATCTGCTCCACCCGGACCACCACTCTTTTTAATTTTCCGGAGAGAAAATCAGTAAAGCTCGGCACACCGTCCGGATAGACAATGGTGACGTTCAGCAATTGATTTAACTGCTCTCCCATACAGTGCATAGCAAAGGCTATGCCACCGGATTTTGGTTTCAGCAGGTGCTTAAATGGCGATTGCTGCCTCTTATGCTTCTCCTCACTGAACCTTGTCCCTTCCAGGAAATTCATAATACTGGTGGGCATCAGTTTAAATTTTTCACAAGACTTTCTGGTTGCCTCGAGGTCCTGACCGCGTTTTTCCGGGTGCTTCTTCAGGTATTCTTTGCTGTAGCGCTTCATAAAAGGAAAGTCCAGCGCCCACCAACACAACCCTATCACAGGGACCTTAATCAGCTCCTGCTTAATAAAAAACTTAAGCATAGGAATTTTACGATTAAGAATTGACTGCATCACAAAGATATCCGCCCAACTTTGGTGGTTGGCAGTTACCAGATACCAGCCATTTTTATCCAGGTTATCGATACCCTCAATATCCCATTGAGCTCTTTGGGTCAGAGACATCCAGCCTTTATTCAGGGTTATCCACATTTCCGCCCAGAAAATAAAAAACTCAGTAAAAAACCTTCGCAAGAAAACAAATGGCAGGATTAAGCGAAAAAAAGCAAAGAGCAATACGGGAATCCCGCACACAAGCGTATTTGCAGCCAACAGTAATGAAGATAGTAACAAAAGAAAAAATGAAGGGAGAAAATTGAACATCGAACTCTCTATTTGTTTAGAGGGGGGTACTCAGGAGCAAAATACAGACCTGAGCCCTCCCATTTATTGTTGTGTTATAGAGGAGTTTACCCGATACGAAATCCAGCAAACTCCCCCGATCGCACTATATCTGTAATACGACCTATAAGTTACCGATCTCAATCAGCATCGCGGTATACATTCTTAAATTCATGCGAAACTGATCAACGCTGATAAATTCATGCTCAGAATGCCCGGTATAGGGTTTACCTGGCATTGAGGGACCAAAGCTTACCGCATTGGGTAGCAGTTTGGCATTCGTTGAACCGCCAATTGAAACCGGCTGCGCCTCTTCAATACCGCTAAAGTGACGAAATACATCCAACAATGGCTCCACATGGGGGGCATTATCAACTCGATAGGGCGTTCCCAGGGTAACTTTGGTCTCGCCCAATGCGACTCCCCGACGCCCCTGCCAGCGCTCCAGTGCCGAGTGTATTTCCCTCTCCAACTGATCCGCACTCTTTCCTGTGGGGCGGCGCAAATTCAAAAAGCTGGTCAGCCCCTGCTCACCGTCCTTGACCATAGTCACGGCTGCCGTCATCGGCCCCATAAAGTCATCGGTGTAAGCGATATTGCCAAACCTTTCGGCATAAATGCCGGTACCCACTAAGTCATTCAGGTAGTGAACAAGGGTTCCAGATTGATTCAGTGGCCAGTTATGGCCTCTCAAAATATCGGCCAGGTAGGCAATCGCATTCACGCCATGCTCGGGCTCGGAGCTGTGAGTTGCCCGACCTTTGGCGGTGATTTGATAACCATTTTCAACAGCGACGAACTCAAATTCGAGTTCCCGGTGCTTTTCAGCGCGGGTGCGTATCGCTGTTATCTGAGCTTCTTTGGGGTTAACAAGCGTGACCTGAGCATGATCCGGCACTTGGCTTCGGAAGTAGCCGCCACTAAAGCCCTCCAAGTAGGGGCCACTATAAGATGCCGGCAATTCGCTGTTGGCCGTCACCTGTATCTCGCTCCAGCCTTTTTCGGCAATGACCACCGGATAGCTGGCATCAATGGTGATGTTGTAATCGGGTATCGGGTAGGTCTTTAGGAAGGTTTTAAAGGGCGTCCAGTCTGATTCCTCAGCCAAGTAAATCAATAGCTCAACCCGGCGTTTCATTGACACCTGCTGGTCTTTGATCGCCTTCATCGCATAGAGCGCTGTCGCGATGGGTCCCTTGTCGTCCTCGCTGCCCCGGGCGATCAACTTGCCGGGCTCACTCTCCCGATCCAGTACGAATGGGCTCATCTGCCACTTTTGCGGATTGGCCGGCTGTACGTCCCCGTGAGTCACAATACCCACCTTGTCATCGCCCTCGCCTAAAGCGACAACAAGAACATAACCGTGGTCTTGGTATTCCAGCCCGAGTTCCCGGGCTTTCGCTTTTAAAGCCCGCTTAAACTCGGTAAAGGCCCGATTATCTGCCAGGGGCACACCTTCGCGCGCGACAGTTTCAAACTGAACCAGCTGCGCCAGTGTATCGGTCATCGCGCCTTCATATTTTTCGACCGCGTAGTCCGCAGTTTTCTGTGCGACAGGGGAGATATCAGCACACACCTGTACAGATAAAAACAGTGACAAAAAACCAGCAAATAGCCTCATGCTCGGCAGCCTTCGATAGGAAAAGTGCCATTCTACCCCTCTTGCAGTCTTGAATTGTCAACTTTTGCCCCCGGCATAGCAAAGGCACAATACTGACGGGGGTGGCGGCAAGCCCTGCTAAACTAGGAACTCCAGGTCGTAAAATTGCGCCGGGAGAGCAGAATGGGAATTCCAGGTAATAAGCAACATTTCCACCGCAAACAGTGGCTCAGTGTACAGCAGGCCGTTGCCCACTTGAGCGCCCTGTCCGAAGAGCCGCTTACCAGTGCGCATCTCGCAGACCTCGCCGATGAGCAGCGCCTCGATCTCTACTGGTACCGCCCCGGACAAAAACTCTCCCTGGAAAACCGCAGGGAAACCCGGGAGCTGCTCGAACCCGTAAAGCTCTGCTATGAAAGCGCCAGTAGCTGGCACGCTATTGTGGATATTTTGCGGAACAACCCAGCACTGCCCGCCTATGAGCAGGATACCCCCCTGCTTGAGGATGCCGGTGGCAACCGATTGCGTATCACCTTCGACTACCCTCAGCGGCCTGAGCCTTTTAGCAGCCGCTGGTACCCTACCTATGCCGAGTTAATGCTCAGGCGCAACGATCTGGAGCGGCTGGAGCCCCAGCTGTTTACCAGCCAGGGAAGCGAGATGGGGTTTGAGCGAGAGACCTTACTGAAGGTCATCTGGCAGCTGGAGCAGCTGGCCCTTGAGCATGAACAGCACTCCACCGGTTGGCTGGCAGACCAACTGGCGCAGCGCTCGGCCTCTCTGGACCGCCTGTCTTGTGAGCGCATCCTCCAGGCAGCGGAGCGCCAGGGCTCTCCGGGACATCAAATATAAACTGCCACTCCCTCCGCTATCTTTGATTCTTTTCCCATACTCAGGAACTCCCCATTGGTGCCAGGGCCCAAAGGCTGTACCCTAGCAGCACCTGGCAAACCCAAGTGCGACGCATTACCAATAGGAGAGAGACGTGCAGGCCAAAAACAGCTCCTCAAGCTACGGCTGGGTAGCCATCACCCTCCACTGGATAATGGCCCCTGCGATCATCGGGACCTTTATTCTCGGCTGGTGGATGCGCCAGCTGTCCTACTACGATCCCTGGTACCGCCAAGCCCCAGAAATCCATAAAGGGGTAGGGGTTATCCTATTTGCACTGCTGGCCTTCAGGCTAGTTTGGCGTTTTGCCAACCCATCTCCAGCGGCCAGCCCGAAAACCCCGGGCTGGCAGAAACTCGCGGCCAGCGCCACACATGGGTTGATTTATTTACTACTGCTGGCAATCATGGTTTCCGGCTATCTGATTTCTACTGCCGATGGCCGCCCGATCGAGGTCTTCGGTATAGCGAGCATCCCCGCAACCCTACAGGGGCTGCCCAATCAGGAAGACATTGCGGGATCTATTCACGAAATCCTCGCCTGGGGGCTTATTGGGCTCGTAGTGCTGCATATCCTGGCGGCCCTCAAACACCACTTTATCGACCGCGATGCCACACTGCGCAGAATCCTGGGTATCCGTGCAAAAGACCCAGCAAACGATCATTCACACCTACAAAGCACACTCTCAACCACTAAATAAGGAAAAAGCGATATGAAGAAGCTCTCTGTATTTCTGATTGCAGCCCTGATGGGGACTGTAGCTCAAGCAGCGGAATACAAGATCGATACCAAAGGGGCTCACGCCTTTGTGCAGTTCCGTATCAAACACCTGGGATACAGCTGGCTGTATGGTCGCTTCGATGACTTTAGCGGCTCCTTCTCTTACGATGAAAAGCAGCCAGAAAAATCCTCCATCAATGTCAATATTGATGTAACCAGCTTGAACAGTAACCACGCTGAGCGAGATAAGCACCTGCGCAGCGATGACTTCCTCGACACTGCCAAGTTCCCCACTGCCACCTTCAAGAGCACCAGCTTTGAACCCCTGCAAGACGGCAAGGCCCGCCTCAATGGCGAGCTGACTCTGCGCGGTATCACCAAGCCGATCACCATTGATGTGACCAATATCGGTGGCGGTAAAGATCCCTGGGGCGGTTACCGCCAGGGCTTCAGCGGCACTACCGAGTTTGAGCTGAAAGAATTCGGCATCAAGTCCCTGGGCCCGGCCTCGCAAAAAGTTGAGATGATTCTGGATATCGAAGGTATCCGCATCTAAACGCGAAAGCACTGCCCTTCTGAGCCCGGGCACACCAACCGGGCTCTCTTACACCTCAGCCGTATCCGACAAACTTTCAATACCTCACCAAAACAACTCTGCCCCCTGTAGCCCTGCCTGCAATAGCCATAGCAAATATCTGCCGAACCAGTAGGTAAATAGATAGCACCTGTCGACTCTAGTCACAGCTATAAACGCCGAGCGCCGCTGAGTAAATAAAGTACCTAATCAAGTGGACAGATTTGGAAACTCAAGAGCCTGTAGTAAAGGGAACTGTACGGGGGAGATACAATCCACCAATTAAGCTTTAAAAGTTTGTAACCGCTAACTTCCAAAGGTTAAGAGTAGCGCATAAGTCACACTGCAAACTGTCGTTACCAAAGTAAAACCATACAAAGGCTTTAGCCCCAGCCATTCATACCAGTCCAGTCATTGAGGAAAACGACATACCGCACCTATCGCTCAGTTCATCGAATCGATTCCACAAGGCAACCAGTAAAATAGCTACACGGCAACCCAGGCGAAGGCTCTACAAACACTCCCATATGGGGTGAAAAATAAAATTTTCACCAAACCTTTCACAGCAGACTTAAGCGCCGTTAATTGCGGATTCCTTAGCGATAAAATGTCACCTAAATAAATTGTGCAAATGGTACGTGAAAGCAAATACAGCAGCTCAAGCTATTGGACAATGACAAACAACTGGTTAAAAGTGCCAACCTGGTAATAAATAATGGACTTTCTTTTTACAATTGAGGCTGACTTTCAATAAAAGTTAACCCCCTCCCAGCCAAGGGAGGAGTAAAAGTCGGCCTAGTAAAGGTGCATAATAATGAAATATATTGCGTCACCGCTGACACAAGAAAGGGTAATCGACAAACACTCTCACCAGTATTAAGCCAGCAAGCAGGTAACAGGGAAGATAAAAATCTTAACCGGTTCACACCTAACCGCAAGAAAAGGAGCTCGAGATTTTTGACGGCGGCATAGCTTTTCAGCGAAAATAGAAACAATCATCGATATTTATGCCGTTCCCTCTATAAGCAGAGACAGATATAAAGGGAAGGTAACAAAAGAAAAATCTTTTAGTGACTTAACCGCTCAATACCGGAGCCCCCTCTGAGACTGGCAACAAGGCAACGCCGCGCCCCGGTAATCGGCTCGCCCAGTAACTGGTTTCTCAAGCAGTGGGAAGCTGTCGCCGCGAATGGTAGTAAACTAGCACTCCGAATTGAGTAGGGTTTGTCACAATCAGGCCAGCATTGGATTGGCCAAGGCAGAAGGGTAGGAATATGGCTTGCTTACAGCATCCGGATAGGGATCAACCAGTTTATTTAATGGCGCACCATACCATTGGGCGCCGGCAGGGTGCTGTGGATACCCGAATCACCAGCGCTGAAATATCCGGAATACATGCCGCTGTGCAATGGACCGGGACACACTGGAACCTTCGCGACCTGAGCCGCAATGGCACCTGGCTAAATGGCCAACAGCTGGTACCGGCGAAAAGTTATCCACTGCAAACCGGTGACAAAATCGCTTTTGGACGGGCGAACAATCCCGCCTGGATTGTTGAGAACCTCGACGCGCCAGAGAACCTGCTGATCGATATTCACTCAGGGGAAGCCCAAGCGCTAGAGCAATACCACCTGCTCCCGGACGAAAATGAACCCCTCGCCAGCTTGCAGTACAGCCCCCTGACCGGGCAATGGCTGTACGAGTTCACCGGTCCCTCGGCCGAGGATGGTGATAAGACCCTGATCAACCATGGTGATCGCATCGATTGTGGCTTGCACAGCTGGCAGCTCTTCCTCGCGGATAACCAAGGCGCAACGAAAGAGCTGTCTCTGCAACAGCTGTCTATTGTCGACTTTGAGCTGAAATTCTCGGTGAGCTCCCACGAGGAACATGTACAGCTACAACTGCAACGGGAGGGGATGCAGCAATCCCTGCCCGCGAGGATACACAACTACCTGCTGCTCTACCTGGCCCGCGCCCGCGTACAGGACCAGCAAAAGGGCACAGATCCAGACTCCCAGGGCTGGGTTTCGATTCAGGTGGCCACCCACGAACTGGGTATCACCGTAAACCACCTGAACACGCAGATTTTCCGCGCGCGCAAGCAAATCTCGGAATCCCTGCCCGATGCTGTAGATACTTCAAATCTGGTTGAGCGCCGCTCCTGGGAGATCCGTTTAGGTTGCCCCATATTTGAAATTTACAAAGGCGCCCAGCTGGAAGCTAAAACCCAACTCGAAGAGGCCTAATACCACACTGGAGCGATCACTACAGTGATACGCAGGCCCCAAGTATATGAGAACGCTGCCAAGGAGGGCGGAGAACACAAGTAGAGCTACGCAACAAAATCCATGACTTCAGAGCAATTGCCGTTTTATATAGGCCGATACAAGGTAATAGGACACCTTGGCTCTGGGGGCATGGGTATTGTCTTTTTGGCACGGGACGAGCAACTTAACCGCCCTGTGGCCATTAAACGCCTCCTATGCAATAGCAAGAACGCCTCCACCTCACAGAGAATCCGCCAGGAGGCTCTTTTACTCGCACAACTCAATCACAGTAATATTGTTCAGGTTTACGATGTGGTTGAGTGCGAGGGCAATATGGCCCTGGTAATGGAGTACGTCGAAGGGCGTTCGCTTGGTATTTGGTCGCGGGAGTTTAATCCCAATCTATACCAAAAAATCCAGCTGCTGCGGCAAATCAGTGCGGGGCTCGCCAGCGCCCATAGAGCCGGTATTATCCATCGCGACCTGAAAGCCGATAATATTTTGGTCGATGGCAACAATATTGCCAAGATCGCAGATTTCGGTATCGCTAAAAACTGGATAGACCCCCACGACCTCACCAGGGAAGAGCAGATTTCTGGCAGTTGCTGCGCCATGTCTCCTGAACAAGCTCAGGGCAAAACACTCGACAATCGTTCCGACTTATTTGCTTTTGGCATGCTCGCCTACACCCTACTGTGCGGCCAGCCCCCTTTTGGTAGCCACGAAAGCGTTTTCGTGATTGTCGACCGTATTATCAATAGCCCCCACCTGCCGGCAAAACGGCTGAACCCTGAACTGCCAGCGGCAATCAGTAAGCTACTGGACAAGCTCCTGGCTAAAAAGCCAGAAAAACGGCCGATCAGCGCCAGCGCGGTTAGCGAGGAATTGGGGTGCTTACTGGCCCAACTGTCTCCCCAGCAACTCCCATCTGAAACCTGTGCCACCACCGTCACTACTGAAGAGTTGCACTTATATCAGAAGAGAAAATCCCGAGCCCGCAACCTCATAGTTGGAGCCTCCCTGGCAGTCTGCATAGTGGCCCTCACTGCGATTAGTTTTGCTTTCCATAGGCTCACACTTTCCCCGCCAACCGAACAGAAGAGTCAATATATCGGCATTATCGAGCCCAACTTTTCAAGCCTGCAAAGCAAAGAAGAACAGTTACTGGCCAGCAATTTAATGGGCGCGGTAAAACAGGACCTGTCCCGCAGAGCGGGCTTGTTACTGGTGCCCACAGACGAATCAGCACTATTGGGCAATACCTCACTCAAAGAACAGGCCCGCGCGCTAGATGCCCAGCTACTGCTCAAGGCGTCACTTACCTGCCAACAACTTTTATGTGATGCATCACTGGAGTTGATTGATACAGAGAGACTTGCCGTCATTGCCAGTCAGAATACGCAGCTGGAACTGAACTCTCCATTGGAAAGCCGAGCGCGAATTATGCAGCAGCTTAACTTTCTGATGCCATCACATCCCAGCAAGGGACAACACTCCCGCAATAAAATTAGCCAGCGGGACTATGCCGCCTATTTGCAGGTTATGGAACAGCGCCACAATGAAGCCAATGTAAGTAAGCATATACAAACTGTTGAGCGGCTTCTCGGCAAGAATGCCTACTTTGCACCTTACTATGAACTGCTTTGTGATCTGGTAATGATCCAGCAATACCATTACCGGGTCACAGACTCGCTAGACCGCTTTAAAGAGCTTCTGGATAAGGTCCCCAGTGAAATTTCTGAGGACCCAAGTATTCTTATCGCCCAAATGCGCCTGGCAATCTATCTGGCCGACGCCAGCAGAATTGAACATTTATTAAACAAACTGCAATTTAGCTTGCCGGACCAGGCCCACTACTACTACTTGCGAGCGAGTGCCAACTTACGCCTGGAACAGTACCAGCCAGCCCTACAAGCCATTGATCGCGCCCTGCAACTGCGCACCAGCCCCACATACCTTCGGCAAAAAGCCCGGATACTCTCACAAATTGGCGATATGGAAGGGGCAAAGCCGTATTTGCTCCAGGCTATAGCACTGAATAAAAATTATACCGATGCCGTATCCCTACTGGCGGCCAATGAGCTAGATCAGGGAAACCCGAAAGCCACCATTCAATGGTTAGGCAAACTCGGTATCGAAAACCTAGGTACGCAAGATACGTTCAATTTATGCCTAGCCTTTTATATTGAACATCTCCTGACCGATAGTAGCGAGTGCCTCAACCAAGTAGTTGAAGAAAGCCCGCAGGATACAGATGCATTCCTTCTGCTCGCAGAAATAGCACGGACCCAAAATGACCACCCAAGAGCACAAAAGCTTGCGCAACATGCGCTGAAGCTTACCGATAAACAAACAGACTGGAGTGGATTGCTACTACGCGCCAAAGCCCATACAGAGTTGGGACACCACGATCTGGCCATGGAGAGCCTGCTAAAGGTCAAGCGATCTGCCCCGGATAACATCTATGTGAATTTTACCCAGGCACAGATTTACCTGGCGAGCGGCGATACCTTCTCCGCTAAAGCGCATATACGCAAAGCGCTCAAATTGGGACTTCACCCAGTCTGGTTCACCACCACTGGCTTTGAAGACCTTTGTATGAGTCCTGAATTTAGTGACTTACGTTACAGTCACCCTTTATTATGCTCCAGTAGGCTTGACACCTAATAGAGCAAAAACAATTCAAACAGTATGGAATAACGTGAACCATTTCCCTTTACAAGGCGACAGATGCCTTCACGAAATTGTACTATCAGGTAAAATCCCCCATCCATCCGAGAAGAATAGAATACAATGGACGTAGTTGCGTTGGAGAAAGCTGAGGAATATCAAGGCCGTTATCGGGTTGAGCGCACCCTGGGTGCAGGTGGGATGGGGGTCGTTTACCTGGCCGAGGATATCAAACTCCGACGAAAAGTTGCCATAAAACGCCTCCGCTCCGACTTGAGCGGTAACTCTGCTGAGGCCCGCTTCCGCAGTGAAGCTGAACTACTGGCCCGCTTGAATCACCCCAATATTGTGCGTCTGTACGATGTGATTGAGGAAGAGAATGGCATAGCTCTCGTAATGGAGCTGGTTGAAGGTGTTACTCTTAAGGAGTGGCTGCGCGAAAATGACGCAACTCTGGCAGAGAAACTCGACTTACTGATGCAGATCTGTCTGGGACTTAGCAAGGCCCACTCTCTTGGTATTATTCACCGTGATCTAAAACTAGAGAATATCCTTGTCACCACTGATGGTGTAGCGAAGATTACCGACTTCGGTATTGCCAAGGCCCTGGATTGCGACCAGCAATTAACTCGCGAGGACCATATTGCGGGAAGCATCCAAGCTATGTCCCCAGAGCAAGTGCAAGGTGCAACCCTGGATGCCCGCAGTGACCTTTTCAGCTTTGGCTGCATTGCCTATGAACTACTCTGCGGTAACAAACCCTTTGAGCGAGGCGAACTAAACGCACTGGCCTTTGCCCAGCAAATCTGTAATACCGCGCATATACCACCACAAACCCAGTGGCCTGAAATCCCGAAGCCACTGATAGCTCTACTGGACAGGTTGCTGAGCAAGCAGCCTAGTCAGCGCCCGGATTCAGCCCAACACGTTTATGAAGCCCTGTCCCTAGTCCGCCATCACGGTATTGATGCATCCACTCAACAGTACTCTGAAACTGTGACCCAGCTGCTAATCAAGCCGCGCAAGAAACGCAGCCGCCTTGCTCTATTAATGACTGGGTTCGCTATTATTGGCGCTGCCGCTGTTTGGGGCTGGCAAACTTACTCTCAACTCCCCCCCAAGTATATAGCTGTACTTCCAGTTGAAGTTAGAGGGGAGGCAACTGATCAGGTTGAGGACACGCTGATAACGGCGATGGTGCGCCAGGCGCTTATGAGTTCCGCAAGCCACCTTAAATCTAGTGCTTTAGTCAGTATAGATTGGAGAAGACAAACTAACTTAGAGGAGTACTTGCGAGTTTCGCGTGACAGCGGTATTACTGATGCCCTAGCAGCACGTTTGGACTGTGCACAGCAGCGCTGTAATATTGAGATACAGCTAATTAACCCGACAGATAAGCAAGTAAAAAAACAAATATCTTTTGTTTTCCTGCCTTACCAACACAGGCAGGAGTCCCAATATTCTATTCGGGATAGCGCAATAGATTTATTTTCAAGCAAATACCATAAAGAATCTGGTCTCGAAACCCGAATGACGCCAGAAGATTACAATCATTATCTTGATATTGCCTATAGGTCCATCAAAATATCACCAGAAATCGCAGATTTAGAAGCAACTAAGAACCTGATCGGTAAATATCCAAAAAACTCAAACCTATACTCTCTACATGCACACATCGCTACCACTCTATACTTAATAAAAAACGATGCTAGCTTGTTAACTTCCGCACTTGGAATTCTGGCTGGTGCCGAGGCTTCCGGTGCGGATAAGACAGCTATTTTAGAAGCACAGCTGTACATAAAGTCCACCAGTTCAGATAAAGAGGGGTTCGAGGCCTTACTGAAGAAACTACAGGCAAAAGGGTACCCGTCAGCACATTTGCTCGCAGAGTACGCCAGATTTCATTACACCCAAGCAGATTATGCGCAAGGTCTATTCTATGCTGAACAAGCTGCGGACCTAACCCCCTCGACACGAAACTTGTACCTAGTTGTCATAAACCAAGTACGACTGAACAATTATGATGCTGCCCGTATTACCATACATAAGCTTCTTAAGATCAATCCCGAATTCTGGTCAGCCTACTCTATACTTGCCGTAATTGAGCTAGAACAAGGCAATCTTGAACTTGCGAAAAAAGTTACCCTTAAAATCCCTGAGAAGTTTCGCAGTATAACCACAGAGAGCAACCTGGGGGCTATCTACTTCCTACAGGGGGACTATACTGGGGCACTGAAGCAACAGGAAAAAGTGCTATCTATTTCACCAAATAGCTTCCGCGCACTTTATCAAAGCGCGGAATCCCTGCAAATGCTCGGAAAGCATGAGTTGGCAGAAAAAAAATATGAACAGATTTTACAGCTCACCTCTGATACTACAAGCTTGAGCCTACGTAGATATCGAGCGATTGCATTAGCCAATTTAAAGCAACCCGCCGAGGCCATTTCAATCTTAAATCGCTTACTCAAGGAAACCCCGGAAGATACCGATATAAAATATGCTGCCGCACTGATTTATACCCTCTCCGAAGAGTGGCGGTCAGCAAATTATTATAGCGAAGAGCTGATAGCTCAGGGGATGGGAGTAGAGTGGTTTGCTTTACCGGCATTCAAAAAGCTCTGTTCCCAACCCCAAACCTCTGAGCAAGTATTACAAACTATCTGTAAAGAGCCCTAATCTATCACACATTGTCAAGGTTAACTGGATAGGGGTCAATTCCCACTTCAGGATCACCAGAGACAAAATGCACACCGGTTTCCGCATCTACACACATCCACAGGAAAGAGAAGTTATCGGGAATATCTTCTCTATCCTTAACCTTAATTATCAACTTAGTGTATTCACCGTCCACTGCCTGAGCGCGCGCACGGAACTGGTGGCGAAAATCCGGGCTCAGGGCAATAAGACCATCTAGCTTTTGGTTCTGGCGATAACGAACAAACTCCAACTCGCGGCCAGGCACCTGTGACAGATCCAGAGTTACCTCCAGAGTCAATACTGCGCCCCTGTGGATTTTGAAGTGCATATTACCGAAATGCTCTTCCGGGTTATCTGCATTAAACAAAGGCCAATACTGGGGCTCTCCATCTTCTTGCTCTTTAGGCTGAAGAACCAAATCCAGCTTTAATCCTTCTTCCGGCACCTTCAGTTCAAGTACAGGTAAGTCAGCACAATTGACCATATTTCCATCCCCCCTCTAAAAATTTGTTATATGGTGTCACCAAAAGACGTTTTTTCTCGAGTAAAATACGTCTGTGACCGCGTCATCATATCCGCTTTAATTCCTAAAAAAAGCCGGCAGTAATAAGACTGCCGGCCCGAAATGATGGTCCCAACCATCGACGGTTACAACAACACTATCAAGAGCAAAATTTGGCATCCATGCCCGGACAAGCTCATCCAAGAGAATCGGCTAAGACTCTGCACCTGCCGCTTCCAGCTCGACCGTTCAGCTTGCGCTGAATCCCTCACCCCTTCATATCCAAAAACTACAAAGGAACATAAATTTATCCGAAGTATGTTGCGGGGGCTGCCCTTCCATGGCGAGGTCACTGTTTCCACAATCACCTGTACCCCCTCAACTGGACGCTACTTTACCGATTCAGGAATTACAGGTCGATCACGCGTAATTACAGCCAATTTCGCGCCAAGTGTTTTACACGCCGCATAGGGCTGTTAGAGTCACCATATAACAAAAAACATCACCTAGTGAGGACACCATGGAAGCAAACCTTGAAGATGTAAAAATTCTCTCTCCCCGCCGCAACAGCACCGAAGCAAAAAATATAAAAGAGTTGGCGCGGGAACAATTGCAGCACTTTTGTATTGATAGAACCTCGGAACACGGCAAACTGTTAGAGCAAACCGCCACCCTACTTTACCAGGCGCAGGGAAATTTGAGCCAGCTGTGGAGCCAGGTAACCGACACCCTCCAGCGCCTGGATAAATCCGATAAGATTGCCTATTTCAATGCCAAGCGTTTTATGAGTTTTCAGCTGGCAAAATTATTGGATACGCTACAAAACCCATTGCGCGCCAGCTTTCAAAGCTTGCAGGGGGATGACTTCAATATCACTACACGGGGTGGTTACCCCCTGTTCGATAATATTCCGGCTATTTTTTCTGCAACTCCGGTAATTGCCCGTACTGCCACCTATATCTATGCCTGCACCGAGTGGGTGGATGATGCCTTCCGCGGCCGGGAGCCGAGCCACGATATTTATTCACGCCTACTCAACCCCACCTCCATCTCCCTGGCCAATGCCATTGTCGATTTGGAGTGTGGTCCTGAAGCCAGTGAATATATGGCCTGGAATTTTAATTCCGGTATGGCTGCAATCGACGCACTCCTGTCAAATCAACTGCGCCACGGGGATATCTTGATTGTTTCCAGAAATATCTATGGCGGCACGCACCAGCTGTTACAGGATTTCTACGCGCGCAAAGACAAGTTGTCGATCAAACTGGCCTGGTTTGATGGCAGTACCGCTGAGGAGTTCAAAAAGCTACTTGCGGACACCCAACAAA
Organism: Microbulbifer regidiadema (SeqCode); assembly: GCF_052466995.1. NCBI lineage: Bacteria > Pseudomonadati > Pseudomonadota > Gammaproteobacteria > Cellvibrionales > Microbulbiferaceae > Microbulbifer > Microbulbifer regidiadema (SeqCode). Next base: position 2,736,174 of record NZ_CP174297.1, read on the forward strand.
CCTATGCCGATGCCATCAACGCCGGGGCAAAAATACATGTGTATATTGAATCGCCATGTAACCCCCACGGGATCATGTTGGATGTGCCGGCTATCTGTAAAACCGCACACAGGGAAAATATTCTGGTAAGCCTGGATGCCACCCTGGCAACTCCCTTCCTATACCAGCCTCTACGCCGCAAAGACAGAGCCGAGAGACCGGATTTTGTTGTCCACTCCTACACCAAGGATATCGGCGGCACCGGTGCCGCCACTGCCGGTGTGGTTATCGGCGAGAACCACCGTATGTTTATCCCCAAAGGCGACCGCGCAAAGGGCCTGAATTGGGATCAGTGCATGTTCTGGGATGTCTATTACATCAAGGGGGCCTTCCTGGATGCCGACAAGGCCTGGGAAGTCCACTGCGGTATGCGCACCCTGGAGATGCGTATGCTCACCAAGTGTATTAACACTTTGAGCCTCAGCCACTTCTTCGCCAGCCACAGCAAGATTCGCGTCAACAGCCACGCGGTGAAGACGCACCCCAACTCCGGGCTGCGGGAATCACTGATGCGCTATCAGCTTCCCACACCACTGTTCAGTATTGATATGGAAGCTGCACAAATTCCCACCGAAGCTTTTAAGAGTTTCTTTGACGCGCTAGAGCCCGCTTTCGGGCAGATGGTGAGCTTGGGCCAGACCAATACCATGGTGCTCTGCCCCGCCCTGACATCGCATTCAGAACTCTCCCCGGAGGCGATGGAAGCAGCGGGTATATTCCCAACCACCATTCGTATTTCTATCGGCGATGAGAATATGGCACAGATGGCCGCCCATATAATCAGCTGCGCACGCCTGCACCTCGACCCCGTTAGCCCCGGCTTTAGCCAGGGCTTTATCGCCCCAGAAGAAGCCGACAAACTCTTCACCCGCTTCTATCTTGAATCGCATCAAAAAATGATAGAAAACCAACCAAAAATCGTCGACTACCTCTAGTTGTCTAAAATAAGCCCATCACCGCTAGGCTGAAGCCGGTGATGGGCGCTTGTTGCTCTATCTTAGATCCCGTAGTATCACCCTTCCTGTCCACAATTTAATCAATACAAAATGCCGAAACTTTCCCCGTGGCTGTTCGCCTGGATTCTGTGCTGCTTATCCACTGCTGCAATGGCGCAAGGCTATGAGAAGCTCTACAGTGAATATCGCGGCAGCCTCTATCAAATTCAACTGATCGAAAAATCCTCCAATTCAAAAGCCGGCCTGGGCTCGGGCTTTCAAATCTCCTCCGATGGACTTATCGCCACCAATTACCACGTGGTGGCCCAGGCGGTTAGCGAACCCGACGAGTACTCCCTGGAATATCTCGCCGTTAACGGCACCCGCGGGCAATTGACCTTGCTGGATATTGACGTGGTCAATGATCTGGCGTTGCTGCGCCAGGAAAAATCCGGAGATGAATATCTGCAATTAGCGACGGACACCCCCAAAAAAGGGGAGACCATTGTCTCTCTGGGCAACCCACTGGACCTGGGCATGACTCTGATCCCCGGGACCTATAACGGCATCGCCGGCGGCAGCCTCTACGATCGCATTCACTTTGCCGGCTCTATCAACCCCGGCATGAGCGGTGGCCCCACCATCAATACCCGGGGGCAGGTAGTCGGTATTAATGTAGCGACTGCCGGCAACCAGGTCAGCTTCCTGGTACCAGTAGATAAACTGTCGACACTGTTAAAGCACTACCGCGCGGAAGGTGGCCCCCTCAATTTAAAGCAGGTGACTTATCAACAGCTACTGGATAATCAGCAGAGAATTATCGATTCAATACTCAGGGCCGACTGGCAGCGCCGCGCCCTCGGTGAAGCTCAGGTCGTCGGTGAAATAATTCCGGCAATTAAATGCTGGGGAAATACCCTGGATAACGAAGCCAACCCGATCAAGCGAATTGATAAAGGCTGCACCGGACAGGATGTGATTTTTATGTCCGACGACTTCAACACTGGAAGGGTCGAGTATGAATTTTTCTGGCTGCAAGCCGAGGACCTTTTGCCTGCACGTTTTTATGCCGAATATGCCGGGCAGATGGACTCTTTCTACCCGGGTAACAGCGCCGGCGAGGAGGACGTAACCAATTTCCGCTGCCAGCAGGGCTTTACCTCCCAGGAGCGCGGCGGGCAAACCCCGCTGTCCAAGCCAGATCGCAATCGCGAGCCCCTGATTGCACGCACCAGCTATTGTGTCAGGCGCTACAAAGATTTTCCTGACCTCTACGATATTTTCTTTCTGAGCCTCAGTGTGGATCAGAAAAATCGCGCGCTGGTCAGTCACTTTACCCTGTCCGGCTTTACCCAGGAGTCCGCCGACGCCTTTACCCAGAAGTTCACAAGCGAGATCCAATGGCCCTGATTATTGAAGAACTCAATCGCGCCCACCGGGTGCAGCTGCGCTACCGAATGGACGGGGATAAATTTACCCTGGGCCGCGCTTACGATAACGATGCAATCCTGGAGGACATCCACTCCGATGCCCACCATGCCGAGATCAAACGGGAAGAGGATGGCCGGTACGTCTTGCGCGACCTCAATTCGGTCAACGGCTGCCAGCTGTTGGGAAACCTGAAAGACAAGTCAGTTAAACCCGATAGCATTGCTCAACACCGAATCTCCTCCGGTGATCTGTTGCAGTGTGGCAAGTCCCGCTTCCGAATTTTTCATACGGATGAACCGGTGCCCGAAGCCACCCCGCTCCACTCACTGGAGAACTTGTTTTCCAGCTTGTCTCACCCCCTTGGGGCTATTCTACTGCTGCTGTGCTTCGGCTTCGCCAGCGTGCTGATGAGCTATCTCGGTTACGCGCGTAGCTATCAATGGACCATCGCCGTCAACATTCTCGCCACCGCCATTATTGGCATGGTGATTTACGCCGGGGTCTGGGCATTTATCGGCAGAGTGGTCCGGCACGAAACCCACTTTTTTACCCACCTGTCTATCGCGGTCATAGGCGCACTCACTTACACCTTTTGGGAGTGGTTGAGGGGGGTGATCAATTACAATTTTGCCGTCGGCACCGGTATCCAGGTTATGGACTTCCTGATACTCGCTATCATATTGCCGTCCATGCTCTGGTCCGCCTGCTACCTGGCCACCAACCTGGCCAGGGGCTGGCGTTGGACGGTAGCACTGACACTGCCCCTCGCTTTTTTGACCCTGGGACTGGCGGAAAGCGTTAGTAATATGGACGAATTCAGCGAAGTTCCATCGATATCCACTGCACTGAAATACGATAATATGCTGTTCCGTAAGCCTATTCCCATGCAGGAATTTATTGGGAATTCGGCCGATCTGTTTGATATCCCCATTGAGAAAAAAGAAACGGAAGAGAGCGCTGAGGGCTCCTCCAGTGCCAACCCAAGTAGTACCGCAGAGGTAGAATTATGAGCAAGATTTATTGGAGCCCCGGGCTCGATCAGCTGGAGCCCTATACCCCTGGGGAGCAGCCAAAGAGTGACACCCTGATAAAGCTCAATACCAATGAGAACCCCTACCCCGCCTCTCCCCAGGCTTTGGGGCTCTTGGAGCAGCATGACTTTGCCGATGCGCTGCGCCGCTACCCCGATCCGGAGTCCTGTGAGCTGCGCCGCGCTATTGCCGACAAGCACAACCTCTCTGCCGAGCAGGTCTTTGTGGGCAATGGCTCCGATGAAGTACTGGCCCTGAGTTTTTACAGTTTTTTCCGCCGCAGTGAGCCCCTGCTCTTTCCGGATATCACCTACAGTTTCTACCCGGTCTATTGCCAGCTCTTCAATATCAAAAGCCGCACTATCCCCCTGCGCAGTGATTTCTCGGTTCAGCTTGAGGACTATGCGGCCCCCGCAGCGGGCGTCATTATTCCCAATCCCAATGCTCCCACAGGGCGATACCTGCCTCTAGAGCAAATTGAGCAGCTTTTGCACTCACAGCCCGAAAGAGTGGTGATTATCGATGAGGCCTATATCGATTTTGGCGGCCAGAGCGCAACGGCACTGATCGATCGCTACCCCAACTTGCTGGTGATCCACACACTGTCAAAATCCTATGCCCTGGCGGGGCTGCGCCTGGGCTTTGCCATGGGGCAAAAGCACCTGATCGAGGGGCTGCTGAGAGCTAAAAACTCCTTTAACTCCTACCCCATTGATGCGATAGCCCAGCGAGTCGCCACGGCGGCGATCCGCGATACCGCCTGGCACAGCGACAATTGCGGCAAGGTCATCGCCACCCGCCAGCGCAGTGAGCGGGCGCTTACAGACCTGGGATTTGAAGTGATTCCCTCACAGGCCAATTTCCTCCTGGCCAAGCCCCCGGAGCCCGGCGCGGAAGCCCTGTACCTGGCACTGCGCGAGCGCAATATTCTGGTACGCTATTTCAACAAACCGCGCATCAGTGAATACTTGCGTATCTCTATCGGCACCGATGAAGAAATGGAGCAGCTGATACGGAACTGTAAAGAGATACTTGCGTCACAGAGCTAGTACTCTGTCTGTCTATACTCGTCGGGCGCCACTTCTGGTGGCCCGACAACTGTGACTTATTGGTATCCAGGGACCCATGCACCCGACATCGCAACATTCAGTATCCACTAGCGAAGCCGCTACTCGCCCCAGGGCGGGATTTATCCGGCACTTAACCCACACTCTGCTTCTCACCTCTGCGCTGGTTGGCGGCACAGTCAGCGCCAACGACTGGGATAGGGTCGAGGGCCCCAGTGCGCAGACGCCCTCCAGTATCGGCACCTACACCAACGGCTGCCTCAGTGGCGGGGAGACCCTGCCACTCCGGGGGGAGGGCTATCAATTAGTGAGAACCGGCCGTGACCGGCATTTTGCCCACCCGCAAACGATTACTTTCCTGAAAGAATTTTCCCACAGCGTGGCGCAGAAAGATCTGGGCAGAATTCAGATCGGCGATATGTCCATGGCTCGGGGCGGCCCTTTCGGCAATGGTGGACATAGCAGTCACCAAACCGGCCTGGACGTGGATATCTGGTATTCCCAGGATCGCCGCGCCGCAGAGCGCCCACTCACCTCTTGGGAGCGCGATAATATCTCTGCCGTCGCCCTGGCCGATGAACGCAAACACCGTTTAATCCCAGAAAACTGGGACGACCGGGTACCCAAAATTCTGCGCCTGGCCGCAGAAGACCAGCGGGTCGAAAGAATTTTTGTACACCCCACCATCAAGCGCCACCTGTGTGAAATATCCGGCGAGGATAACGAGTGGCTGCGCAAGGTGCGCCCCTGGTGGGGACACAACTACCATTTTCATGTGCGCCTGGCCTGCCCGGAGGGCAGCAGCAACTGTAAACCACAGGCGCCGGTGAGCACTGCGGCCTGTGGCAGCGACTTGGACTGGTGGTTTAGCGATGACTTCTATGCAATGCTCAATGGCACTAAACCCAAGCCCCAAAAGAAAAAGCCGAAACCAAAGACCATGCCGCAACTGTGCGAGCAGGTTTTAATCGCACCCTCGGCAGGCACTACCACGGAATAATTTTATGATTAACACCTTGCTTATCTGCGGCGGTGGCGGCAGCGAGCACGACGTATCCCTGAGAACCGCTGATTTTATCGAGGATAAATTATCAGCGGCGGAGGACATCGCCCTCTTGCGAGTGGAAATGGATAGCAATGGCTGTCTCACCGACAGTCAGGGCCGGGTTTACCATATCTTTTACGATCGCAAAATCCGCGATGAAGAGGGTAACGCCTGGGAGGTAGACTATGTCATCCCCGCAATTCACGGTTACCCCGGGGAAACTGGCGATTTGCAGTCGCAATTGGAGATGTTCGGTATCCCCTATTTCGGCTCTGCGCCTGAATCCAGCAAAATCTGCTTTAACAAGATAAAAACTAAACTGTGGCTCAGCGCCCTCGGCATTGAAAACACTCCCTACGAGTTTTTACACAGCCTTGAAGTCGAGGAACTGCAAAAAGCCCACAGCGCCCTGGAAAACTGGGGTGAAGTATTTGTGAAGGCCTCCAACCAGGGGTCTTCCGTTGGCTGCTTTAAGGTCAGTGACAAAGAGGAGCTGGAGGCTGCGATCGAAGACGCCTTTAAACTCTCCCCTTACGTACTGATAGAAAAAGCGCTGAAAGCCAGGGAGCTGGAAGTGGCGGTTTACCACTACGATGATGATGTCGTCGCAACTCATCCGGGAGAAGTGCGTGCGCCATCGGATACTTTTTATACCTATAAGGAAAAGTATGCCGAGGGCAGCCGCGCGGTTACTTTTATCGAAGCGGCAGATCTGCACGAAGAGCAGCTACAGTGGATTGCCGAAGTTTCCCTGCGCACGTTTAAAGCGCTAAAGCTCAAGGATTTATCCCGCATCGACTTTTTCCTGACAGAGAGCGGTGAGCTCTACCTCAACGAAGTAAACACCTTCCCCGGTATGACCCCCAACTCCATGTTCCCCAAAATGATGGAAAATCGCGGGCATAATTTCACTGAGTACCTGACCGGACTGATCCGCTCTGCGGTATCTTCATCTAACGAAGATAAGGAATAAAAAGGGGCCTCGCGCCCCTTTTCTTTTTGCATATTTAGATTCGACAGACTAGTGCAGCAACCAGCCCTGTTGGCGCCGCCGCGAAAACTGACCGCGTAAAAATTCCATTTGATCACCGCGAATCCGCTCACTGTTAATCAGCGCGAGGTATTCGGCGGCATTGGGGCAGAAGGGCAAAGCCAACAACTCCATATCGAGATTTTGTAATAATTGATTGCCTTTATGCTGGTTACAGCGCCGGCAAGCCGCAACCACATTTTCCCAGGAATCCACCCCACCTCTAGACACTGGGATAACATGATCCCGCGTCAAATCCACACTCTTAAAGTTATTGCCGCAATAAAGACAGGTGTGGGAATCGCGAAAGAAAAGCGCCCGATTTGTCAGGGGGGGGCGCCGGCGCGGGCGGGCCATACGCGCGCCACCACAGGCGATAATCGCGGCCAGATCCAGGCTGGAGCGGTCGCCGTAGCGATTAAAGCCCCCGCGCACCCGCTGGACAATCCCCCCCAGAGACCAGGTAACCAGCTCGCGTACGTACAGGCAGGATGCCTCTTGCCAACTCAACCACTCCAGCGGTTGCCCCGCCAGATTTAAACGCAAAATTCTCGCATGCATAACCTCGCCTCCCCACAATCGAATAGAACAAGGCAGCCCCGGAACTGCTTCCGTTTGATCACAAAGGTTTTTATTGAAAATACAAAAGAAGCTTTGGAGTGACAGCTCGAAAAGGCTGGATGAAAAAGAGGGTCGCGATTCTCAGCTTGGCAAAAACCGCCCACTTTCAACAACAAAAAATCGCTCACAGACAGCAAGAGCTTGTCCGAAAGTTTTTTAACCAACGAAAATACAGGTGCCCACAAGTGCAAATTAGCCTTGGAAGATACGGGCACTTCTGCTGGTAGATTACGGAATGCGCTACCCTCCGCCGGCCCATTGATAATTTGACCGGTCTGTCAACATTAAAGCGGATAACTATTACAAATTCCAGACAGCCACAGCCCGTTGGTGGAATATCAGCAAATTTATGCAAGAAGGTGTAAATTGTGGGAAGTGTTGCCGCTGGCAACTGACAGACTAAAGCAGAATGTAAAACACCGCCCGGGCAATCCGGCCCGGGCGGTGCGTCTCACAGGATGGTGCCCATATCCCTAGGGCGAGCGGCGCAGTCCATTTATCCATTGCCGCAGTAGTGCAGTCCCTTTTGCGTCCCTGCAAGTTAATTATGGACATCAGGAGAGAAAAAAGTAGGGGCAATCTGCTGAATTTCGTGTAAGAGATATCTCACAAACTGAGTTAGCTGTTACAAAAGGGAGGGAAGGCAGGAAATTAATCCCGCGTTAACTATAGGGATAAACAGATAAGCGCGGCAACTATAAACATCTCGCTTTCAAGTTCAATCAATACCATGAAGAAAACGTTGAAATATACGCTAATATTTTTTATTGCCCTGGCGACGGTGCTTTCCGCCGCCTTAGCCGCCTGCAACTCCGGTATCAGCGTACCCTGGCGCCAACTGCTCGGTGGCGTTAAAACAACAGAAAAAGAAGTCGCAGGTCGACTAAGCGCAGCGGACGGCTATTCAGTACAGTTATTTGCCGGAAATGTTGCCGGCGCGCGCTGGCTCAGTGTGACTCGAAGCGGAGATATTATCGTCTCACAGCCCAAACTGGGCCAAGTTTCCCTTTTATTCAAAGACCGAAATGGCGATGGCCGCAGCGACGGACAAAAAGTTCTGCTTGATAAATTGCAACGGCCCCACGGCTTATTACTGCACGATAACTGGTTATATATTGCCGAGAGCGACGCCATTGGACGGGTAGCATTTGATCACTCCGACGGGCGGCTGGCCGGGCGCTACCAGCGAATTCTCGAAAACCTTGGGGACGACGGACACTGGACCAAGACCATTGCTATAAGTCCAGATGGGTGGCTATTTCTCAGCAGTGGTTCCAGCTGCAATATTTGCAGGGAAAAAGATCCGCGCCGCGCCAGTATCATGAGAATGAAACCAAACGGACATAATTTTGAAATATATGCCACCGGTCTGCGCAACAGTGTGGGCTTCGATTGGTCGCCAAAAGATGGCGGACTCTACGCCACAGACAATGGCCGCGACTGGCTCGGCGACAAACTGCCGCCGGATGAGCTCAACCTGATTCGCCAGGGACAATTTTACGGGTGGCCCTACGCCTACGGTAACCGGATTCCCGATCCGGAATTCAGCGCAGAGGCAAGCCCTAAAATCCAGCAAAAAATTGCCGACTCAATTCCCCCCGTACACGAATTTCCCGCTCATAATGCCCCGCTCGGTATTCGCTTCCTGCGCAGTGCAGAGCAGCCCCCAGACTACCGCAATGCCGCTCTGGTCGCCCTGCACGGCTCCTGGAACCGCAGCGTGAAAGACGGCTACAAAGTCGTTTCCCTGCACTGGGGAGACAACGGAGAAATTCGGCAGCGGGATTTCCTGTGGGGATTTCTCAGCGAGGATCGCCAGGCAGTATACGGACGCCCTGTCGCTATCGCCGAAGACAATCGGGGGAATATCTATATTTCCGATGACTACGCCGGTGCGATTTATCGCGTCCGCCAGGGAGCCCCTCGCCAAACGATACTGGCTGCACGGCAGGCGCCTCTACAAAAAATAACGACGGCTGCCGCAATCTCCACTAATGCGGCTACAGTGCAACTGGGTGCACAACTCTATCGGGCCCACGATTGCGCCCACTGTCATCAGGCCCAGTTTCCCCTGCGCAATCTATCGACTAAATACACGGCGCAGGGCCTGGCCGACTACTTCGACGCCCCCACACCTCCGATGCCAAACTACAACTTTACGCAGGTACAGAAAAAAGCCCTGGCGCACTACTTATTGTCCCGGCAGGCAAACCGCTAGGCGCGGTCCCCCCAACCGGTACCCCCATAGAATTGACCCCCGCAGCGCCAGCCGCTAAGGTTGCCCGGCAATTATGAGGCGATGCTATGGCGGCGAAGAAAAAAACAGCAACTTTTGAAGAGAGTCTCGAAGCGCTGGAACAGCTGGTTGAGCGGCTCGAAGGCGGCGATCTCCCCTTGGAGGAGGCCCTCGCTGATTTTGAAAAAGGGGTGAAACTCACCCGGGAGTGCCAGCAGAAGCTCGCCAAAGCCGAGCAGAAAGTGAAGCTGCTAATCGAAGAGAACGGCAATATCCGCGAGCTTCCCTTTGAGACCGACGACAACAGCGGGGACCCGGTTTAAGTGAGTTCCGCAAACTTGCCAGAGCAACTGAAGGCCTTTCTACAGGCCTCCTCCACACGCGTCGAAAGCCGAATCCAGCAGGCGCTCAGCACCCCGGTCGACGGCGCAGAAAAGCTGTTCGAAGCGATGGGCTATGCCGCGCTGGGCCCCGGTAAACGCCTGCGCCCCGCCCTCGTCTACGCCTGCGCCCAGGTTTTCCGGGGTATCGATTTTGATCTGGCCCATTGCGATAGCACAGCGGCGGCCCTGGAGTGCATTCACGCCTACTCCCTGGTGCACGACGACCTGCCGGCCATGGATGACGACGACCTGCGCCGAGGTCGCCCCACCTGCCATATCGCCTATGGCGAAGCCACAGCCATTCTCGCCGGCGATGCCCTGCAAACCCTGGCATTCGAATTGCTCCTGGCGGAGCAATTCGCCCCTCAGCTACAGCTACAGTTATTGCGCGAGCTTGCCGCTGCGGCGGGAGCCCGGGGCATGGTTGCCGGCCAGGCGATCGACCTGGACTCCGTTGACCAAAGCCTCAGCCTGAATCAGCTGGAACCCATGCACCGCCTCAAGACCGGCGCCCTGATCTGTGCCAGCGCGCGTATGGGCGCACTGCTCGGCGGTGCCAGTGCCGGCGAACTGGAGATTATCAGCCGCTACGCCCGGGCTATTGGCCTGGCGTTTCAGGTTCAGGACGATATTCTCGATATCACCGCAGAGACCGCCGTTTTGGGCAAAACCCAGGGCGCGGATGCCCTGCGCAACAAGCCCACTTATGTCTCCCTGCTGGGCGTCGACGGCGCGCGGGAAAAACTGGCAAAACTGCACGCCCAGGCCTCCCAGGCACTGCAAAGTCTCGATGGCGATACCCAGCTCCTGCAACAACTCGCAGACTATATCGTACAGCGCGGACACTGAGTCACAGCTTTGCCCGTGGGGTTTGGGATGCAATATGCCCGCCACGGGCATACAATCCCCCTCAATATCACCATCTGTTGCAACTGATACCTTTGATGCTCGAAGAAATTCCACGCACACGCCCGCAGACACCGCTTCTCGACTCGATCGACGACCCAGCACAGCTGCGCGCCCTCGATGAACGCCAATTACCAGAACTCGCCAGCCAATTGCGCGAGTACCTGCTGTACTGCGTCGGCCAGACCGGCGGACACTTTGGTGCCGGTCTCGGCGTGGTGGAACTGACCATCGCCCTGCATTACATTTTTAATACGCCGGAGGATCGCCTGGTTTGGGATGTGGGCCACCAGACCTACCCCCACAAGATCCTCACCGGGCGCCGCGAACAAATGTTGTCCATGCGCCAGCAGGGAGGCCTATCCGGCTTTCCCAAGCGCAGTGAAAGCCCCTACGATACCTTTGGCGTCGGCCACTCCAGCACCTCGATCAGCGCCGCCCTGGGCATGGCCCTGGGCTCCCCCGACGACCGCAAGGTAGTGGCGGTGATCGGCGATGGCGCCATGACGGCGGGAATGGCTTTCGAAGCCCTGAACCACGCCTCGCATACCGGCAGGGACATGTTGGTTGTTCTCAATGACAACAGTATGTCTATCTCAAAAAATGTCGGCGGGCTGGCTACCTATTTCGCCAAAATCCTGGCCAGTAAAACCTACCTGAACATGCGCGAGGGCAGCCGTAAGATACTGTCTGCCATCCCCAAAGCCTGGCAATTGGCGCGGCGCACCGAAGAGCATGTCAAGGGCATGATTACCCCGGGCACCCTGTTCGAAGAGCTGGGCTTTAACTACGTGGGGCCCCTGGATGGCCACAACATGCACGACCTGGTGCACACCCTGCGCAACCTGCGCAGCCAACCGGGCCCGCAGCTTCTGCATATCGCCACCACCAAGGGCAAGGGCTTTGGCCCCGCAGAAGAGGATCCGGTGGGCTACCACGCGCTGAACAAGCTGGAGCCGGAGGCCAAGGTGCAAGTGGCGGTGCCGGGCAAAAAGAAACTGCCCAAGTACCAGGATATTTTTGGCCAGTGGCTGTGCGATACCGCAGAACAGGACGAGCGCCTGGTCGCTATTACCCCGGCCATGTGCGAGGGTTCCGGTATGGTGGCGTTCTCCAAACGCTTCCCGGAGCGCTTCCACGATGTGGCTATCGCCGAACAACACGCCGTCACGCTCGCTGCGGGTCTCGCCTGCGAAGAACAGAAACCGGTTGTAGCTATTTACTCGACCTTTTTGCAGCGCGGCTACGACCAAATGGTGCACGATGTGGCAATCCAGAACCTGGATGTCACTTTCGCCATCGACCGCGCTGGCCTAGTGGGCGAAGACGGCCCCACCCACGCGGGCAGCTATGATCTCTCATTTATGCGCTGCCTGCCCTACCTGGCCATCGCCGCGCCCAGCGATGAAAACGAGTGCCGCCAGCTGCTCTACACCGCTTATCAACACCAGGGGCCCGCCGCTGTGCGCTACCCGCGCGGTACCGGCATGGGCACCGCTATCAACAAGGAGATGACAGAGCTGCCCATCGGCAAGGGGCGCCTGTTGCGCCAGGGCAGCGGTGTGGCCATCCTCAGCTTCGGCACCCTGCTCGGCCCGGCTATGGCTGCGGCAGAACAACTGGGGGCCTCCGTCGCCGATATGCGTTGGGTAAAACCCCTGGACGAAGCGCTGATCGATGAACTTGCCGATAGTCACCAACTCTTAGTGACTATCGAAGAGAATACTATTGCCGGCGGTGCCGGAAGCGCCGTACTCGAATACCTCAACAGCAGCGCCCGCTCAATGCCCGTGCTGCAACTGGGGTTACCGGACCAGATTATCGAGCACGGAAAACACAAAGATCTGCTCGCTGCCATCGGCCTCAATGCCTCCGGTATCGAGGAGCAAATTCGCCGGCGCCTGCAACTGATCGATCACCGGGATTTTGGCAGTCGCACTGCGGCGGCCAACTAATCCGGGCCACTACGACAGCCAGCCGTCGCGGCTGGCTGCTCTTCGCATACCCGGCAGCGGTTCCAAGCCGCCTCTTACACAATACTCGGCCCTCGCTGAGGCCACACGCTGTTACTTGAGGGGATTATGTCGTTTATTAAAAAAGCCCTATTTACATCCCTGGGACTGATCGCCAGCCTTAACGCTGCGGCGATGGACCAGAACGCCTTCCGCAAAGCTTACAAGTCACTCCCGGAGAGCAGTGCCTCCGAGCGCCTCAGCGCCCTACAGGACTTGCGCTATCGCTGGATTATGGAGAGTTACCCCAGCCAGGCAACTTATGAAGGCTACCCCGGGCAAAATCATCGCTGGGTGGATGATTCTCTCAAGGCGGTAGAACTCAGACAGAAACAGACCAGAATCCTCTTGGGGGCCGCACGCAATATCGATCACAGCGACCTGCCCGCCGAACAGCAATTGGATTACCAACTGCTGTATCAGGACTTGTTGAGAGAAGTGAAAAGCTTCCAGTTCCCCGATCACCTGCAACCGATCACTCATATGAGCGGTATTCAGCGCAGTGTACCGGGCGTCCTCAGCAGTATGCCCAAGCGCACTGTGGCGGATTACGAAACGATTATCAGCCGCCTGGAGAAGTTGCCAGCCCTGATCGAGCAAACCCAGGGGCTTATGCGCCGGGGGCTGCGCAAAGGGGTTACACCGCCGCAAATCACCCTGCGCGACCTGCCGCGTCAAATACGCGCGCTGGTCCCCACCGCGCCGGAGCACAGCCCGCTGCTGACAGTTTTTCAGCAGATGCCAGAGACCATTCCCGCGAGCAAGCGCAAAAGCCTGCAACAGCGCGCCTACACCATTTACAGCAAACAGTTGCAGCCGGCCTGGCAGGGCATGGCGGAGTTTGTCGAGCGCAAATATATTCCCGGGGCCCAGGTGGATACGGCTCTAACCAGCCGCCCCGACGGCCTGCGCTGGTATGCCCACAAAGTGGAAGAGAATACCACCACCGACCTGAGCCCCGAGGAGATCCACCGCATTGGGCTTGCGGAAGTGAAGCGAATTCGCGGGGAGATGGATAGAATTATCCAGCAGACCGGCTTCCAGGGAGACTTCAAAGCCTTTACCGAATTCCTGCGCACAGACCCGCGCTTTTACCACACCAGCCGCGAGGGGTTACTGCGGGATTACCGCGATATTGCCAAGCGCATTGACGCCGAGCTGCCCGCCCTGTTCGGTACCTTGCCACGTCTGCCCTATGGTGTGAAACCGATACCCAGCTATTCAGAACAAGCCCAAACCACAGCTTATTATCTGCCCGGCTCCAACGAAGCGGGCCGCGCGGGTATCTTCTTTGCCAATACCTACAATCTGCCCAGCCGCCCGAAATGGGAGATGGAAGCGCTCACGGTACACGAGGCGATGCCGGGCCACCACCTGCAAATTGCCCTGGCACAAGAGCAAACCGATATTCACCCCCTGCGCCGCATGACCTTCTACACCGCGTTCGTTGAGGGCTGGGGTCTCTACTCCGAGAGCCTCGGTTATGACCTGGGTTTATATAAAGACCCCTACAGCGAGTTCGGCGCCCTCACCTACGATATGTGGCGCGCCGTGCGCCTAGTCGTGGACACCGGCATGCATCAGCTGGGCTGGAGCCGCGAGGAGGCGATCGAATACTTTATGGCGAACAGCGCCAAGCCGCTCCACGATGTCACCGTCGAGATCGACCGCTACCTGATTTGGCCGGGCCAGGCCCTAGCCTACAAACTGGGACAGCTGAAGATTAAAGAATTGCGCAAAGAGGCCGAAGAAACCCTAAACGGTAATTTCGATATCCGCAGTTTCCACGACGCTCTGTTAGGCGCCGGTGCCCTGCCCCTCAATATTCTCGAACAGCGTATGGACAATTGGCTGAAAAGTCAGTCCTCTGCGTCCGTCCAAATCGATGAGCAGCAGATTGAGCAGCCCGCCACCAGCTAATCCAGGCCTACCGGCCCTTCCTTTTGCAATAGACTTCAAATCTATTGCAAAAGGAGACCCTATCTAAACAGCCCGAATCCCAACCTTACCACTGGAAATTAACACCAATATAAACTGAGCGTGGCTCACCGGGAAAATAGCGGCTACCGCTGAAACTGCTGTAATCCGCCCGCTCTGCGTAGGCCTTATTGGCGATATTCAGTAATCGTGCGGAAATTTGATACTGTTCCCACTGCCAGGCCAGATGGAGATTCAGTAGATCGTGTCCGGGGTAGCGGTGAGCATTTTGTGGGTCGGTAAAATAACTGCCCTGGTGTAGCCACTCCAACTCCGCTGAGATAGCCGCACTCGGCGACCAGAGCAGGCGATAACTGCCAAAAGTTTTTGCTGCAGAATCGATAAAGTTTCCATCCAACGCCACGCCCTGCAACTCCCGCTGATCATCGTAACGGTGCTCGGCATAACTGCTACTCACCTCTAAGCGCAGGTTTTCCGTAAAATCATAGTCGAGCGCCAGCTCCAGGCCCCAATGCCGGGTCTTGCCATTGGACTGATTAAAATAATCAGCATCGCGAAAAATTACATTCGCCTTTTCCATGGCATAGGCCACCCACTCAAATGACAAGGAATCGCCCACTCTCCTCAGGCCTATTTCAAAGCTATTAATTTCCTCCGGGTGCAGCTCTGCAACAGTTTGTTCGCGCTGCAATCGATATAACTCTGTCGCCTGGGGCAGGCGATAACCTTGGGCTAATTGAGTAAATAGCTGTAGTTCATTATTTAACTGTAACAGCACACCCAGCTTGGGGGAGAGATTATTGAAGCGATCTTTTCGATCATCCGGGCGGCTAAACCGGCAGCCACCGAAGTCACAAGCCAGGCCATTTTCATCGGTGCGCCCAGCGAGCATTTTATTGCTGTAATCATAATAGGCGGACTCAAACCGCACTCCAGCAGTAATTGCCAAATAATCACTGAGCTGCCAGCTTGCCGAGGTATAGGGGGCGATATTCCAAGCGGTCACCGCATAGTCGTAGTGCTTTCCCTCTGGGATAGTCGCCTGAAGAAACTCCGAACCCTCGGTGGCACTGGCTTGAATTTCCAAGAGGTATCCCTCACTGAGTTCTGTGTCGACACCCGCAAGCAGATTCAGATTTTCACCCAGCGCCAGATAATAGCTACTTCTAACGCCTATACTTTCCTGGCCATTTTCCTCCACAGGCTGGCCCGGCACATAGTGCTGTAAAAAACGCATTTGGGTTTTGCGCAAATACGGCGCCAAATGAAATTGATTCCCCCGATCCATGGGTATATCAATCAGGGAATACAATCTTAACCCGTAGGCATCCCGAAATGCCTCTGGGCTGGGATTTGTACGGTTCAAGTGGCGATCGCGATAAGCGCCCTCCCCCTCAATGTAACCCGCAGTCTCCTGACTCAGGTTTGTCGCAACCAGACGAGTCCGAATCCTGCTATCACCAATATGGCTGACGTACTGAAAACTGGCCTTTTGCTGTTCCAGACCCGACTGCTCTCGATATCCCCCATCAGTGGCCAAATACAGGTCTGTACTTATCCCATCCCCCTGCCTATTGAGGCGATGATCCGCTGACACACCCACCCGGTAATAATCGTGGGGTCCCGCCTCCATATTGAGTGATCCACCCTCAGCCGCATCCGGGGCGCGGCTGATAACATTGATCACCCCGTGCAGTGCGTTGGAACCGTATAGTGTCCCGGCGGGCCCCCGGATAACCTCAATACGCTGTGCAACCTCGCTAAAAGATTCAAACAGCTCATTGATATTACAAAAACCATTTGCTCTCAGTGGAATCCCATCTTCTGCTGTCAACAGCCCACCACAAGCTCCCGCACCCGTCAATACTGGAGAGCGCACAGCTGGCAGGTATTCCTGTCCATTTCCTCTTGCCAGGTTTACTCCAGGTACACTCACCAGGCTCTGTTGGATATGGGTATTACCACTTTTCTTAAGCTGATCACCCTCTACAACAGAAACACTCTCCACCCGCTGTGAAATATCCTGCTCATATCTACCCGCCGTAACAACGAGGGTTTCAATCTGAGTTTCACTGCCATGTGAAAAGCTGATTGGAAACAGAGCCAATGCAATGTAATTCACAGCGACCTTATTTATAATCCCCAAGTCTGCAACCCCACGCCTTAATAGACTGAACATCTTATTTAGTATCAGACAATAACAGAAATTTATATTTACTACCCTTAAGTAACCTCAGCGGAGCCAATTGACTTTGATATAAAACCATCTGTACCTTACCGAAAGGTTTCTATCCGCTTTCGCAGCATTAACTGAAGAGAGAACAATTACAGGTGTTTGATCCCTGCTGCGTACAGCCCACAAAAGCAGCAAGTCACCATTGGCGGGCAATAACGTACCAACTAAAATAATATCGAAGTAGTCTACAGGGATTATCAACAACCCCTTGAACCTGCAAAGTACTATTCATCTGACCGCCCACCTTAATATCATTTTTCAAAACCAAACCATGTACAGAGGTCTACGACTTTAGTATGGGATAACCCAATAGGCATCAGCATATAGATACTATTTTTAACCACTAATACTAATTTAACAGGAGCTCTCCAAGCCAGATATGACTCACCTGAATATTTGGCGCAGACAAATATCAACACAGCTATGTACCTCATTATCAGGCTTCCCCCGACACAGAATTAAATACAGACTGTATTATTCCTAATACAATTTTTTAGCTTTTAGAGTATCAAAACTTTATCGTACAGCTTTATGTATCAAGCTAAACCTATCAACACCAATGACAATCACTACTATTTGTAGCGAGTGGAATATATCATACCGCCCCAGAACTTATTTTTTCTCATAATTTGAGACACTTTAATGTCAAGCCAAAATCCAGCGCTTTCCGGTCGTATCATCAAAACTTTTTTTTACTATGTACTACCCTCAATAGTCGGCTTAGTTGCAATAACGAGCGCCAACCTGATTGACGGTTTTTTTGTCGGTAACACTATAGGCACAGATGCTCTCGCTGCAATCACGCTAATGATCCCGTACTTCACCTTATTGATAGCTATTGCCATTATGCTAGCAATAGGCGGAGCTGTGAGTGTAGGTAAAGCCATCGGTGAAAAAGACCTGAAAACGGCACATGCGATTTTCAGCCAATCCATCATTGCCGCTGCAGCTATTAATACTCTACTGGCATTGGGCAGCTTGGCTTTTAATGATCTACTTTTTGAAATACTCAATATCTCAGCTCAGATTTCGGTATTAGCAAGGGAGTATTTCGATATAATTCGCTGGGTATTCATTTTACAGCTAACCACAATGGTGCTGTACTATTTTGTCCGCTCTGATGGCCATCCGATATTAGCTACATGCGCATTAGTCATAGGCGCCGTACTCAACATCCTGCTCGATGCCTGGTTTATCGTTTATTTGGAGCTCGGATTGGCTGGAGCAGCTTATGCCACCGCCATAGCGCAAGTTATACAACTCTTAGTATTGAGCCGTTATTTCTTTAGCAAAAAAAGAACACTTAAGTTCGAGTTACAACAGACAAAGTGGAAGTTACTTTTCCATTCAGCTTACAACGGCATATCAGAATTTATAAACGAGGTATCTGTTGGCATTATTTTTTTCATTTTAAATACCTTGATGATTATGCGATTAGGTGTAGATGGTGTAGCAGCCTTTACCCTGGTCAATTATTTCATTTTCTTAAGTGTTATGCTCAGTTACGGCTTGGCTGATGCATTACATATCGTGGTTAGTCAAAACTTTGGCGCTCAGAATTTAAGCAGGGTAAAGTCTTTTTTGTCAATTGCGATATTAAGCACCATCTGCCTGGGTATTATTATTGTTGCGTCACTTGTTTTTTGGCCCGAAATCTTTCTGGGCTGGTTTACCAATGAGCAAGATCAGGAAATATCTCTGGTCAGCATGCAATTGCTACCATTATTGCTTCCTCTATTTTTAATTAATGGCACCAATATCGTTTTAACCTGTTACTTAACAGCAGTACACCAACCAAAGCCATCAGCTTTAATTGCTATTAACCGCAGTCTAGTCCTCCCCGCCGTATTTTTAATTGCTTTTTATTACATATTGCCCAACTGGAAATTGTTACCAGCAATAACAAATGATTTATCATTTATTATTGCACTACCGCTAGCGGAATGGTGCAGCTTTTTATTAGCCGTCTACCTTTGCTACCAATACAGACCCACAAAGCTAAAAATAAATCAAACTTCCGCCTAAATAAAACCAAGTGAGATAAACCTCTAAAATAATAGTAACAATTGTAAACCTGCTTGATGGTGAGAATATGTATCATTATCATCTAGGCAAGTTCTTTTATTTAATACCCCCAGGAGAATACCGTCATGCTATTCACCGCAAAAGAGCTGGCGGAAAAGGCTTCTTTTCAGGCATTTGCTAATGCATATATAAGAGAAGTAGATCCTGGTGTTTGGCATACAAGTTCTGATTGGCAACTGCAAACAGGTGTAGCTCTTGAAGAAAAAAATGGTTATACGCTAGAACTCTACTTGAACGGAGCTGGAATTACACTTGCCCTAGAAGCCTCTTATCGCTCAATTGTTGGTCGACATGTATTTACCAAAAGCTATCGAAAATCAGCCAATCAATGGAATTGGCAACCCATAGATTTTACCTCTGTAATCATGCTGTTAATCGATAACATTTATACAAGAGAGAGCGATCAAACTCACAAACCAAATACCCCCGCCAATAAAATTGAACTATTAAATCGCACTTTAGAAAGTCTTCAAATTATGCAGAATTATCTGGCTCAGCGGCTAGATGATCCCAGTCTCAATAACTCCGACTATATCTCCTCTGAACAGTCTCTATTATTTGGACACTGGCTCCATCCAACACCCAAATCACGCCAAGGCATTCACTCCTGGCAGCATGAAAAGTATACACCGGAATTAAAGTCTAAATTTCAACTACACTTTTTTGCTATTTCAAGAGAGTTTCTAGAACAAGACTCTTTTTTCGACGAGAGTGTTGAGCAAATTATTAACAGAATGTTAGGGGCTGAAGGTAAAGATATAAATATAGATATCGACAAACAACTAATACCTGTACACCCGCTACAAGCACAGTGGCTATTACATCAAGATTACATTCAACACTTACAGCGCGATGGGCTGATCGTTGACTTAGGTCTTATGGGTAAGATGTTTACACCCACCTCATCAGTTCGCACTTTGTACTGTAGTGAACTTAATTATATGATCAAGCTCTCGATCCCCGTAAAAATCACCAATTCACTACGAAAAAACAGGACTCATGAACTGGACCCAGGGCTAAATATTGGAAAATTATTTTCACTAAGCAATTTCAAGGAAAAATTTCCACAATTTACTTTAATCGAAGATCCTGCATTTATTACCGTTAAACTACCCCATATGCAGGAAACTGGATTTGAAACTATTATACGTCAAAATCCATTTAGTAAAGATATAGACACCCAGGGATCACCTACACTTTCAATCGCAGCATTAGTACAAGATCCTATTTTACCTGGCACTCAATCTAAGTTAGCACAGCAAGTGTTAAAACTGGCCTCCAAACAGGGGGTTAGCGCCGAAAAAGCGGCACTAAAATGGTTTAATTGTTATTGGCAATGTGCGATTGAACCAACAATTATACTTTATGACAGTCAAGGTATTGGCCTAGAAGCTCATCAACAAAATTCTTTATTGACCATTCATGAAAACTGTCCAATTAAATACTACTATCGAGATAATCAGGGTTTCTATTTGTCAGAAAAAATGCAGGGTGAGTTACTCACAGCTGTGCCTGAATTAAGCAACAATCCTGACTTATTCTACCCTGACAACATGATCACAGACCGCGTTGGATACTACCTATTTATCAATCAATTGTTTTCGGTTATCGGTCGCCTGGGGCAAGACAACCTGATTGATGAGGGTCAACTGTTAAAATTAAGTTACAATAAACTTAAGCAGCTAAAACATGAGGCATTAAAAGGCGTTGGTATAAACTTTATAAATAGGTTGTTCAACAACTCCAGCATCCCCTGCAAAGGAAATCTTCTAACCCGTGTTGAAGATATTGATGAGCTAGAGGCAGAAAAAGAATTAGCGGTTTACACCAATATCAGAAATCCTTTTTTTGACCTACACCAAAAATACTTAAATAACGCAGAGGAAGCTAACGAGGTGGCTCTTGCTCACAGCTAACCCACCGCAGAACTCATCCCCAAAAGGCCAGGAGTTCTCTCCGTCCAAGAAATCGGCCCTCCGCTTAGCTGGAGAGAACAGAGTCATTCGCCAGCTCCTGGAAGCCTTATTGTTTGAGCGGCTTTGCGATTACTCTTATTACGATAATTTTTTCTATTTTATATTAGGAGAATCCTATTATCGAGCTTTAGGCAGGATTTCTGGCTTTAGCCGAGTTAGAATCAATGCAAATGAAATGTTTGTTGCTCAAAGAAAAAATAACCATGTAGACACTAAGCCGCAAACATTACAGATAAACGAATCATATCAAGATAGCGATTGGCAACCAATAACACTAAAAACCCTTATCGAGGACTTGCCTGTCTCAGCAGTAGCAAAACAACAACTGACAGTAGAGCTTGAACAAACGGTTAAACTTTGCCAGTGGAACAACAAACATTTAAATCGCTATAAAAGCCGCCGCGAATTAACTTATACTCAACTAGAATCTGCAATTGACGAAGGCCACTCTTATCATCCATGCTTCAAATCCAGGACTGGATTTAGCGAGCTAGACCACAAACTATATGGCCCAGAATTTGGCAATAGATTCCAGCTACACTGGCTAGCCATTCGACGCCGCTATTTGAAACATAGCTTTAACTCTACGAATGAAAAAACATTTTGGGAAGCCGAACTTGGCGAACAATGTTACCAGCAATTAAATACTAAAATTAACAATATCACTTCCGATAATACTGACTTTTCATTGATACCCATCCACCCATGGCAATGGAAACATCTGCAAGACAAACTTGAATCAGCCATTAGTGACGAACAAGTACTTTACCTTGGAGAAGCAGGCGACCAATACCAAGCTAGCATTTCAATTCGCACACTACTAAATATCAGCCACCCTGAAAAAGCCAATATAAAACTACCTCTGAGTATAATTAATACCTCTTCGTTGCGCACTATAGAAAGTCACACAATCTGTACTGCACCGGCTATATCCAACTGGCTGGCAAGCATTTGGGATTCAGACAACTACCTAAAGAAAAATATGATTTTACTGGCGGAGTACGCTGGAATAAGACCCGCAAACGACGGGAGTAAATCTCAAGCATGGATTGAAGACCTTGACAGCCAATTAGGTGTAATTTTTCGCCAAAGTTTGCACTTATACTGTGAAGATAAAAATGTAATACCTTTTGTAGCCCTAAGTTTAATAGAACAAGATGGCAACCCTTTTATTGAGCCCTGGATTGCTGAACATGGCTGTCATAATTGGTTGGAGCAATTGCTCGAAAAGACAATTATCCCCATCTGGCATCTATTGGTTCATCACGGCATTGCTATTGAGGCACACGGGCAAAATATCTTACTGCAACATAAAGACGGTTGGCCTGAAAAAGTAATAGTACGCGATTTTCATGAAAGTATGGAGTTCACTTACAATTACTTAGCACAACCCGACCTAGCCCCTATTTTTGCCGATATCGAGGAAGAGTATCGCTTTGGCGCCGCCAACCAATATTACTGGATGGAGAGCATCGAAGCTTTGCGCGAGCTGTTAGTAGACACCTTATTGGTTTTCAATTTATGTGACCTTGCAGTACTGCTTGAAGATTATTATCAATATTCAGAAGTTGATTTCTGGAAATCAGCTTATCTGACCTTTAAAAAATACCAACAATCAGGCTTAACTGCGCAGCAGCGTATAGCTCAAGTCGATTTATTTCAGCCCGAAATCAAAACCGAATCACTACTGGATAAAAAAATCCGTGGGAATCGTCAAACAGAATTTCACCACCCAATAAGAAACTCGCTAGCAGACGCTGCCCTGCATGACTCCAACAAGGAAACGCCCAAGACATTAATGTCAGCGCCAGCAGCGCCCGAGAAACCCTATGCTTACAATAAATGATAAATTTTACAGCAAAAAAGATTTTAACGAACAACAGCAGATCTACACTTTAATAAACGCTATTAACGAGAGTAACGCCATTGCGGTATGCGTGGAAGATAATTTTATCTGGCTAACTTTATGTTATTACTTAAAATCAAAGAAAATATCTGCCATGCCTATTCACTCCAGTGTTCCACAGGACACTGCAAAGCGTATGGCAGAAAACTCTGGCTGTGACCTGCTGATCTATGGTGATCTAACACAATTAATCGAGATACCAACAACTAACTTGAACAAATCTGATGCGGGCATTATTCAGATGAGTTCAGGTACCACCGGCGAGCCCAAATGCATATTGCGCAGCTGGGGAGATATCGACATTGAAGTAAACAGTTATTGCCAAGCCTTCAGCGAGCCAGATAGCATGATGCCGGTTATCGCCTGCCCAATTACCCATTCTTATGGATTAATCTGTGGTGTGATGGTTGCTCTGAATCGGGGACAATCCCCCCTCATCATTAGTAATATAAATCCTAAATATCTTATCAAGAAGCTACAGAGCTGTCAGCGTCCACTATTGTACACTTCCCCAGTGATGTTACAGGGTTTATTGCGTTTGTGGCCCGTCAACAGCAAACTATTTGCCGCGATGACTTCAGGATCCACTATGTCACAACAGGTATTTGAGCAGATCCAAGAGCGCGTGGAAAACTTATATCAACAGTATGGGTGCTCTGAGGCGGGCTGTATCAGCATTGGGCAGGATTTATCTGCGGCTAATGACCAGGGTAAGCCATTACCCCATATAGAAATTAGTTGTGGCAATCTCAATAATAAAAATAGAGAAATAGTTGCTTATGTACAAACCACATCAGGAACTAAGACGATTAAAACACAGGATATCGGCTACTTTAGCGATAGTGGTCGACTGCATTTTCTGGCACGAATGGATGACACTATTATTGTCTCAGGACTAAACGTATATCCCGCAGAAATAGAAGACATCGTACTTGAACACCCACAAATTGATGATGCTGTGGTATTTAAGGTAGATGACCAGTTTGCCGGCCAGCGAGCTTGCTTACAGTATGTCGCCTCCCCAGCAATAGCCCCCGTTGAATTACGTCAATGGTGCCATCAACATTTAGCACCATTTCAGGTGCCGCAAATATTACAGCCGGTTGACAAAATAATGCGAATGGCTAACAGCAAAGTGAATCGCAAGCAAATCGCACAAAACTACCAACAAAATATGCAAACTGAAACAAATAAAACTGATAAAGCAAGCCTGGATAAAAGATTCAACCAGTAAGCATACGCTATCTATCCGGCAAACAAAAAAATATTGATTATGCAAAAAACTGAAATAGTAGATTCGATTCAGAGCATACTTACTAACGAGCTGAATCTGCCCCACACAAAAAACATTCAGCCTCACTCCAGGCTAAATGAAGATTTATATCTTGATTCAGTACTGATACTACAACTACTTATCAGCCTGGAATTAAAACTGGGGATTGATATACCTGATGAAGCCTTAAGTTTGAAAGATTTTGATACGGTCGATAGCTTTAGTGATTTCATATTGGGCCGGATTGATTACAAGACCAGGGAGAATACCTCCCGCAATAACACAAAACCTCAAGATAAACCAGGCGTCAAAATAGTTCAGGCAGAACAAACTGAGGAGCAGGCAGAAGAATTTGAGGATATCAAAGTACACTGCTTTGTGAGCTGCCTATGCGAATGCATCAAGGCAAATGATCGCGTTGACCATAGACCATTTTATTTTGGCGTTTGGGATGCCGAAGTTGTTATCGATAATGATTATTGCATCAATTATCATGCTGAGAACTTGAACCACAACTTCTTTCGTCACTGGTTCAAGGAAATTTATGCTGTCGAGGTCAGATCCTGGTACAACCCAAAGCTATGCAAAGGCGATAACATTAATACATTACTAACATTGCTAGACAATAAGCTCACCAACCAGCACATAATGGTAATGCTAGACATGTACAGGTTGCCAGACCGAGAAAATAAGTTTAATCAAAATCCGTTTCCTCACTATGTTATGCTGAAAAACAGCCAAGATCCAGAAATGTTATTTATGTGGGATCCAGACTTTCGCTGGGAGGGAGAACAAAATAGAAAACAAGTGTTACACGCAATCGAATCGGACGCTGTTGCCGGCGGCTATATTTTTGATAGCGAGCAAATTGAAGCAAGCTCAAACCAGTCAATTTCCGATTACTTTATCGCCTGTTTAAACTTAGAAAATAATCCGATGACTGATGCCGTACGAAAAATCATCGAGACACACTTAACCCCTGAAAGCCAGCTATGCCCCTCCAACTTAAGCCGTGCGCTTACTCAACTGCCAGTATTGGCCATTCGAAAATATGCCTACGAACATGGCCTGGCATTTTTTATGCTGCAACTAAACTTGGATTTTGATGAATTTGAAACATGGTGCGAGATTATTGAAGAGCTAGTTTCAACCTACAAACAGATTCAATTTCGCTCAATGAAAATAGCAAATTGTATTACTGAGGGAAACTACTCTTCCGAGCTAGTGGCAGGTATCAAAACAGAAATCATACAGCTGCTGGACCAGCAAGATCAGCGGGAATTTAAGATCAAACACCAGCTATATAGATTACATCAACAGTGGCAAACTCATACAGCCATTACTGAAAAAGAACCTTCCTTTGAGAGGTGCATATGATTTTATCTATTTGTACAATCTCTTTTCGCCACCAATTAGTTTCAGTTGAGCATCTGGCAAAATGGGCGCAGCAAAATCATTTCCAAGGAATTGAATTATGGGGAGTTCACGCAAAAAACCTTACTTCTCAGCCGGAATATAATAAAGATTGGCTGGCGGACTATGGTTTAAAAATCACGATGTTAAGTGATTACTTGGCACTGAACGCCACTGAAGCAAAGCTACAAAAACAAGTGGAACATTTATGTTACTTGGCAAAACATTGGGGTGCAAAGAAAATTAGGACCTTTGCCGGCTCAGAAGCTAGCGCCAACACAGCTGAACACAGCTTTGCACGATTAGCAAAAACTTTGCGCAAAGTCTGTCAATGGATGTCTCGACATGACCTCAACCTGGTCATTGAAACACACCCCCACACATACGCGGATTCCGTGCCAGCAACAACGCGCCTCTTGCAGAGAGTCGCCTGCGATAATCTTCAAATCAACTTTGATGCGCTCCATGTCTGGGAGTCAAAAAGCGAAATTATTCCAGCGTTTGAAGCTTTAAAACAAGACATCAATCATCTCCACTTAAAAAATGTAAGTTCTGCTGAATTTCTGAGTGTATTTTCGCCGGCCAATGTTTATTCTGCTTCCGGCTCACGGGAAGGTATTGTTCCGTTATTTGATGGTGCTGTTAACTATCAAGAGTTTATAACCCATATTAGCCAACACCCGGACAAGAGCGTTCGCAATATTGAAGCTTCACTGGAGTGGTTTGGTGATGACTGCAAAAAAACATTAGCTAGAGATAGATATCTGATTCAGCAACTTCAGCAGTGTCGCGACCCTCTAGCCATTTAAAGAGTTGGGCCTGTTTGCTGCTGCGTGGGAACCTTACACAATTTGCCAATAGGAGACGCCACCCGCCTTGGGCGCTGCCACTTTAAAACTCTTCCACTCATTGAGAAGCACCCGGGAAACCTCCCGGGTGCCAGTTCTATCAATCCTCTGAATATTTACGCTTACGCGCCTGGTTTTGCACAGATCGATACATTTGGGATAGCGCTCTCTGCCCTGCGCGTTTCTGCGCCAGGGTTCGACCGTTACGACATATCTCCTGTTGCAGTTTTTGCCAATTGCGCAGACGCCGCTCATCCAGCGAGCCGCCCGCTATTGCCTCTTGTACCCCACAACCTGGCTCTGACTGGTGCTGGCAATCAGAGAAGCGACACTCTCCGGCCAAAGCCTCAATATCGGAAAAGGTCTCTGCCACGCCATCTTCAACATTTACCAGTCCCAGCTCCCGCATTCCGGGACTATCGAGTATCAGCGCCCCCCAACTCAATGGGTGCAGGGAGCGCTTGCGTGTAGTGTGGCGACCTTTACTATCAGCTTCACGAATAGTCCCGGTCTCAGCCAGGGATTCGCCAGACAGCGCATTTAACAAAGTGGATTTGCCCACGCCAGAAGAACCTAGCAGCGCGATAGTTTCCCCAGGTAAACACCACTGGCGCAGCTGCACCACGCTTTCCCGATCCAGGCTGTTTAACAAGGCTAGCGGTAATTCCCCAAACGGGCGCAATGCCTGAAGGAAAGGGGCGCTGTCGTCACACAGGTCGACCTTAGTCAATATCAGGTGGGGGCGGCAACCGGACTCCCGCGCCAGGGCCAAATAGCGCTCAATACGGGAGAGGTTAAAGTCGTCATTCAGGGAGGAGACAATAAAAACACTGTCGATATTGGCAGCGATCATCTGCACTTGCTGGGCACCGGGCGCCATGCGCTCAAATCGGCTGCTACGGCTCAACAGGCGCACGAAATATTCACTGCCTTTTTCTAACAACAACCAATCTCCGACCGCCGGCAAACTAGCCACAAGACTTCCAGTTAGAGGCAGGGATATAGCTCCCTGCTCGCCGGCCAGTTCCAGGCGACTGCGGTGTACCGCCATAACTCGCAGCGGCACACATTGCTCGTATTCTTCGAGCGTCAACTGTTGTTGGAAAAAAGACTTCCAGCCAAGTTTTTGTAGCGGAGAAGATTCCCGCTCAACTTTACTGGATGCGGATTTAGTGCCGAATCTGTTAACAGACCAACGGGTAAAATGTGATTTACTCAAGATTGAAACCCTCTGGGCGCAACAAAGCGCCAAGCGACCGCGATAACACGGTCAACAGAGCTTTCTCAGGGAAAGCCCGACGTTTGGGAACTGTCGTCGGGCGCGGGCAGCTCGGGGCTGCTACTGGACCCGACGGAGGGTGGTAACAATCATCAATTATCCTCCGCAGTCATTGAATTGTGGATGCCGCCGCACTAGCTGCGGGGTAGTGGCAAATTAGCATTACCAGGGGATTGGAGCAAGCCCAAAGACTTGCCCCTGAAACGGCAGCGCCGGAAACCGTCGGACTAATGCCGATAACTGCGGGGGCTCACCTCTCTCGACTCTCAGTCCGCAGCTCCCCGCACCTCGATAAAGCACTACTGTCGCCCAATTCATTCCTCTCCTCCTCCCGGGGGTAGGAGGCCACCTCCACAGGACTGCGCTTCAATACCCCAGAGAAATCCACACAAAATATTTCCAATACCACAAAGCAAAAACAACAAATGGGGAAAACTATGCCAATTAAGCAACTCACCGGGCCCGGCACAAGGGCGGCCCTGATTCTGGGCGCACTTTTCTGCTCCATTCAGGCGCCCAGCTGGGCCTCCGATACCCCCGACCCCACAGTCGTCAATATCCCCGGCAACCTGCAAAGCCAACTGGGCTGCGACGGCGACTGGCAACCGGATTGTGCCGCCACTCAGCTCAGCTATGACAGCGACGACGACAAATGGCAGGGGAGCTTCTGGGTAGCGGCCGGCCACTGGGAATACAAGGCTGCCCTCAACAACAGCTGGGATGAAAACTATGGCTGGGGCGGCCAGCGCGACGGCGCCAATATTTCCCTCAGCCTGGATGAAGCCCGCGAGGTCAAGTTTGTCTACGACCATGAAAGCCACTGGATCAGCGACAACCACAACGGCGTGATCGCCACTGTGGCCGGCAACTTCCAGTCCCTGCTGGGTTGCCCGGGGGACTGGCAGCCCGGTTGCCTGCGCAGCTGGATGCAGGATACCGATGGTGACGGCACCTACACCTTTACCACCTCAGCGCTGCCGGCCGCTGCCTACGAATTTAAGGTGGCCCTGCACGAGGGCTGGGAGGAGAGCTACGGCAACAATGGTGCCAATGTCAGCTTTACCGTAACCGCCGACTACGACGAGATCTACTTTGCTTTTGATTCGAATAGTAAAGAAGTCACTGTCAGCAACGACGGCTTCGCCAAGGGTGACCTGAGCAGCGATAAAGCCCACTGGGTGGATGCCAGCAGCTTTGCCTGGGATATCCAGGAGGGCGATACGGTTAAACTGCACTACAGCGACAATGCCGAGCTAAAACTGGAGGACGGTGATATCCGTTCCGGTGGCGCCATCGAACTCACCGCGCTCACCAGCCTACCGGACAGCGCCCAACAAAAATTCCCGCACCTGGCCAGCTTCAGCGCTTGGCAACTGCCACA
Organism: Microbulbifer regidiadema (SeqCode); assembly: GCF_052466995.1. NCBI lineage: Bacteria > Pseudomonadati > Pseudomonadota > Gammaproteobacteria > Cellvibrionales > Microbulbiferaceae > Microbulbifer > Microbulbifer regidiadema (SeqCode). The sequence continues at coordinate 2,765,245 of NZ_CP174297.1, forward strand.
GCCGGCGGCCATTAGCGACCTGGTCAGCCAACAGCTCGCCCTCGCCGCTTACGATGCCGAGGGCAAGTTAATCGACGCTACCGGTGTGCAGATGGCAGGCGCCCTCGATGACCACTTCTACTACGCAGGTGAACTCGGCGCCCGGGTCGGCGCGGACAATATTCAGTTCGATCTCTGGGCCCCCACTGCACGGGCGGTAAAACTGCACCTGTTTGCGGATTCCAGCAGCGATAGCGCCGACCAAATAGTACCCATGCAGCGCGACGACTCTAGCGGCGTTTGGCGTGCCGATATCGACACCCAGTGGGACCGCCGCTTTTATCTGTACGAGGTCGAGGTCTACTCCTACTTTAGCCGCCAGATTGAAACTAACTTGGTCACCGACCCCTACTCCCTGAGCCTCTCCATCAACAGCGGCAAGAGCCAGATCGTCAACCTGGATGACCGCGACCTGAAACCGCACGGCTGGGATCAGCTGCGCAAGCCCAAGTTAACCCAGCCGGAAGATATCAGCATCTACGAGCTACATGTGCGCGATTTCAGTATTGCCGATAGCACTGTACCCGAGGCAGAGCGCGGCACTTTCAAGGCTTTCACCCGCCGGCACAGCGACGGCATGCGCCACCTCCATAAACTGGCCCGCGCCGGCCTCACCCACGTCCACCTGCTGCCGGCCTTTGACTTTGCCACGGTCAATGAGGATCGAGCGCAGCAGCAGCAAACCCCGGACCTCTCTGTCTATGCACCGGATAGCAGCGAGCAGCAGGCCCAGGTGGACGCTGTACGCGATAGCGATGGCTTTAACTGGGGCTACGACCCGTTGCACTACACAGTACCCGAGGGCAGCTACAGCAGCGCTGCCGATGGTACTGCGCGCATTCGCGAATTCCGCCAAATGGTGCAGGGACTGTCCCACACCGGCCTGCGCCTGGTAATGGATGTGGTGTACAACCACACCAGCTCCTACGGCCAATACGACAACTCCGTACTCGACAAAATCGTCCCCGGCTATTACCACCGCCGCAATCTGGAGGGCGGTGTGGAGATGAGCAGCTGCTGCGCCAATACCGCCAGCGAACACGCCATGATGGAAAAGCTGATGATCGACTCTCTGCTCACCTGGGCCCGGGCCTACAAGGTGGACAGTTTCCGCTTCGATCTGATGGGGCACCACAGCCTCGACAATATCCTCAAGGCCCAGGCGGCACTGCAATCGCTGACTCCAGCAGCCGATGGGGTTGATGGCAGTGCTATCTACCTGTACGGCGAGGGCTGGAATTTTGGCGAGGTGGCTGACGATGCCCGCTTTGTGCAGGCGCGCCAGGGCAATATGGCCGGCAGTGGCGTGGGCACCTTTAACGATCGCCTGCGCGACTCGGTGCGCGGCGGCAATCCCTTCGGCGGTTTTGAGGAGCAGGGCTTTGGTACCGGTCTGTTCACCGACAGCAACGGCAAGTTTGAGGGGGAAGATGAGCGCGCCACACTGCTAACCCTGGCCGATAAAGTCCGCGTTTCCCTGGCCGGCAACCTGGCGGACTACCCTTTTGAAGATGCCAGCGGCAATATCATTAGCGGCAGCGAGCTGATCTATAACGGCCAGCCCAGCGGCTATACCGCCGACCCGCAGGAATCTATCAACTATATCGCCGCTCACGATAACGAGACCCTGTTCGACGGTGTGCAGATCAAAGCCAGTGCCAGCGCCGACTTGGGCGAGCGGGTGCGTATCCAGGCATTCAGCAACTCTCTGGTGCTATTCGCCCAGGGCGTGCCGTTTATCCACGCCGGCCAGGATTTCCTGCGCTCAAAATCGATGGACCGGGACAGCTACAACTCCGGTGACTGGTTTAATGCACTGGACTTCAGCCTCGCCACCGATAACTGGGGGGCGGGCTTGCCGATCGCCGATAAAAACGAGGACAACTGGCTCCTGATGCAACCGCTACTGGCAAATCCGGAGCTGGCCCCCGAGCACCACCAGCGCCAGTGGAGTTCCGCACTGTTTCGCGAACAGCTGGCAATCCGCAATGGCTCCCCCCTGTTTCGCCTACCCGATGCGGCATCGGTAGAGACGCACCTCAACTTTCTCAACACCGGACCCGAGCAGGTTCCGGGATTGATTGTGATGGAGTTATCCGATGTCGATGGCAGTATCGATCCCCGCTTTGCGCGTATTGTGGTGCTGTTTAATGGCGATAACGAAGCGGTGGAATTCAGCAGTTCGCACCTCAGTGGTGAGTACTTGTTCAAACACCCGCATCAGCGCCGCTCGGTAGACCCGCGCCTGCACTGGGCAAAATTTGACCGGGACAGCGGCACCTTTACCCTGCCTGGACGCACTACCAGTGTATTTGTGCAGCCGCGCCGCAGAGATTAATTGGCAGAGCATTAAAAAAGGCCGGATTTTCCGGCCTTTTTTCCTTGGGGTGTCTGAGGGAGCGTGAAAGCTACTGCTCCTCTCCGCCCTCTTCGTCCTCGTGCTCAATCAAATGCCCCAACTTACCTTTCTTGGTAGACAAGTACTTGGCATTGTGGGGGTTGCGTCCGGACTGGTGCGGCAGGCGCTCAGTCACATTAATACCCAGGTCCTCCAGCGCTTTTACCTTGCGCGGGTTATTGGTCATCAGGCGGATAGCGTGAATACCCAGGTGCTCGATCATCGCTTTCAGGATTGAGTAATCCCGCATATCGGCACCAAAGCCCAATTGCTCGTTGGCTTCCACCGTATCCGCACCGCAATCCTGCAAGTGGTAAGCGCGAATCTTGTTTAACAGGCCGATACCACGGCCCTCCTGGCGGAGATAGAAAATAGCTCCACGGCCTTCCATCGCGATACGGTGCATCGCATGCTGTAACTGGGCACCGCAGTCACAGCGCAGGGAGAAAAGCGCATCTCCGGTCAGGCACTCTGAGTGAATACGGGCCAGCAGGGGCTCTTCGGTATCGAAGTCACCCATGGTCAGCACCACATGCTCTTTTCCGGTTTCCACTTCCTCGAAACCGTGCATCTCAAACATGCCCCAAGAGGTGGGCAGTTTTGAGGATTCCACAAAACGAATGGTCAACTTAATACCTCTTTAAATCAGTGTCGGGCGCGCAGTAGCAGCACACCGCCCTGCTGTTCCATATCCACCCGGCTGAGAAAACTGTTGCCGAGAAGCACTACGCTGGGAAAGTCATCGGAATGTACTGTCGCGTCGACATTGTGAAGCTTGATTCCACCAATAGTGACGCTACTGAGGCGCACTCGATAGGCCCTGGTAACGCCATTGGCGGTGGAAACCCGTATTTCCTGTGCATTATCCAGGTTCAAACCCAGGCGGCGAGCGGTGGGGTAGTTGAACGCAATACTGGTTGCACCGGTATCCACCATCATCGGCACTCTGAGGCCATTCACCCAGGCATCTGTCATGTAATGCCCGCCGCTGTCGGCGGAAAGCCGCACTTCCGCTTTTGCCGCCTGGGCAAAACTGGTCGCGATCGGGGCATCCAGAGTCAGTTTTTGTTCCCGCCCCGACACATTAATCCGCGCATAGCGCGTGGTCGCCTCCAGCAGGGTGATGCCCTCGGGGGATTTCTGCCCGGCTTTGAGGATTCGCTGGCGACCATCAATTTCCAACATGGCGCTATCGCCAAACAGGCCCTTCAACTGCACTTGTTGTGCATGGGCATTCAGGGCGAGGAAAAAACTCAATAAAGGTAAAAAATAACGGCGCATTGATCTTCCCTATCAATCTAGGCCCCCAGTAGCCACGCGGTTAATTGCAGTACCAGGGCCGCATAAACGGCGGCCAGTATATCGTCGAGCATAATTCCAACGCCACCTTGTACTCTGCGATCAACCCAGCCGATGGGAGCGGGCTTGACAATATCAAATATGCGGAAGAGCACAAAACCGTACAGCGCCCAGGCCCAGCCCGCCGGGGCCATAAACATGGTGAGCCAGTAACCCACCATCTCATCCCAAACAATACCGCCGTGATCGTGAACCCCCATTTTCTTGGCTGCGGTATCGCATAGATAACAGCCCAGCAAACCGGTAACTAACACAATGGCCAAATACCAGAGCGGGGACAAGTCCTGCATCAACCACCAAAATGGTATCGCGGCCAGAGTGCCAAAAGTGCCCGGGGCCTTGGGGGCCAGCCCGGAGCCGAATCCAAATGCCAGCAATAGACTGGGGTCGCGCAACAGCTGGGAAAATGTCGGGTTATTAATGCTCATTGTTTTAATTCTCACAAAGGCGCGGTAACGTCGCCCTAAAAGTGCCGATAACCCGGTGACTGGGCAATCCAGGGTCTGCCGCGATAGGAGCAGCGCACCTGCGGCTCTCCCTCGACGAGCCTGCCAATGGGCGTCAAACCCAACTGGCGAATCTGTTCAGCGGCCGCCGCCGGTGCGGTAAAGCAGAGTTGATAGTCATCCCCGCCGCAGGCCGCCAGCTCGACAGCGCTATCTGCGGCCAGCCGACTGGCCAGTGGTGCAATGGGCAGGGCCTCCAGCTCGATCTCTGCGGCCACACCACTCGCCTTGCAGATATGGCCCAGATCACCCAGCAAGCCGTCGGAAATATCCAGTGCGCTGGTGGCAATAGCGGCGATTGCACCGGCCGTCTCTAACTGCGGTTCGGGGAAGTAGAACGCCTGCTCCGCCTCTCTGCGAATCGCCTCACTCACACTCCGCTCGGCCAAAATAACCGGCAGAGCCGCTGCGGCGGCCCCGAGGGGACCGCTCACATAAATATCGTCACCGGCGGAGGCGCCATCGCGCCGTAGGGGCTTTTCGGTATGGCCGATCACTTGAATCGTAATGGACAAGGGGCCAGCGGTAGTGTCCCCGCCCACCAGGGAAAGCCCAAACTTGCCAGCGGTTTCCAACAGGCCGCAGGCAAACTTCTGCAACCAGGCAGAGTCGCTGTGGGGTAAGGTCAGGGCGAGGGTAAACCAGAGGGGGCGGGCATTCATTGCCGCCAGATCGCTGATATTCACCCGCAGCGCACGGCTGGCGAGCATCAGTGGATCGGCATCTGCGGGGAAGTGGCGGCCCGCCACCAGGGTATCCATAGAGGTGGCCAGCTGTCCGCTGGCTGGGGCCTGCAACAGCGCACAGTCATCGCCGATCCCCAGGGCCACACCTTCGCCCTGGGGCGCGCGGGCGAAGTAATCGCGGATGATTTCAAACTCCCCCGGCGCTTTAGACATAATTGCTGACTCAGCCCTTCTTGTCTGCGGCGACCTCTGCCGAGCGCAGCTCCGCAGCCGTCTTATCCAGAATGCCATTGATAAACTTGAAGGCATCGGTGGGGCCAAATTTCTTCGCCAGTGCCACCGCTTCATTGATCACGACCTTGTAGGGCACGTCGATACGGTTCTTCAGCTCGTAGGTGGCCAGGCGCAGCAGCGCGCGGGATACCGGGTCCAGGTCTTCCACTTTGCGGTCCAGGTGCGAAGCGTAAGCCCCCTCCACCTCATCGAGGTTTTTGGCGACACCGTGGAAAATATCGCGAAAATATTCCACGTCGGTTTTGCTCATATCGTTATCGGCGTGAAACTCGGCCTCAATAGAATTGAGACTGGCGCCGGCCATTTGCCACTGGTAGAGCGCCTGCATGGCGTAGTGACGCGCCTTGCGGCGGGCGGATGCAGTTACGGTCATTGTTTTTTCCGGTAGATACTTCACAGAATGGGCTGCGCCGACCCCTTTGGCCGGCGCGCCGGCAATTAAATTTTGCCGATTAGAGAAACCATTTCCAGGGCGGTTTCGGCAGCTTCACAACCTTTGTTGCCGGCCTTGGTGCCAGAGCGCTCGATCGCCTGCTCAATGGAATCCACGGTCAACACACCGAAGGTAACGGGGATGCCGGTGTTCAGGGATACCTGGGCCAAGCCTTTGGTGCACTCGCCAGCCACATATTCAAAGTGCGGGGTGCCGCCACGGATAACCGCGCCCAGGGCAATAATGGCATCAAACTTCTTGGTTTCAGCCAGCTTTTGCGCGGCCAGGGGGAATTCAAACGCGCCCGGCGCGTAGTAGATAGTGATATCTTCATCCTTGATCCCCTTGCGGCGCAGAGTGTCCAGGGCGCCGTCCTTTAGGCTCTCAACCACAAAGCTGTTCCAGCGGCTCACCAGCAGTGCGTATTTGCCCGTACTGCCGACAAAGTCCCCTTCGATCACTTGAATATTGCTCATAATTTTCAATCCGTATTTCTTATCCATAACCTCCGCTCCCAGGGGCAGAGGCTCTAGTGTTGTTACTCTTCTCTTCGAGCAGCAGCGCTTCTATTAGAGCTGCGGCGCTTCGACGTTCAGGTATTCCTCTACTTCCAGGTCAAACCCGGAAATAGCACTGAACTTGAACGGTGCGCTCATCAGGCGCATTTTGCGCACCTTGAGATCCCGCAGTATTTGCGAACCGGTACCCACCTGCTTGTACACCAGGTCCTGGCTGGGGCGCTGTTGCTTGCCGCTGATCAGCCAGTCGATACTCTCCTCGATCTCTTCGGTGGTCTCGTTGTGGCAGATTAGCACCACAACCCCCTTGCCCTCTTTTTCGATACGCTGCATGGCGTGGCGGAAGGTCCAGGGTGTGTATTTTTCATCGCCGCGGCGAATGGTGAGTACATCGCGCAGAGTGTTGCCCACATGTACGCGAACCAGGGTCGGCTCCTCTGGAGTGGGATCGCCTTTGACAAAGGCAAAGTGGCGCTCGCGGCGAGCCTTATCGAGATAAGTGCGCAGCTTGAACTCGCCGAACTCAGTGCTCACCTTGCGCTCATTGACGCACTCGACGGTTTTCTCGTTCAGGGCGCGATAGGTAATCAGGTCGGCGATAGTGCCGATCTTCAGGTTGTGCTCCTTGGCGAACTTTTCCAGGTCCGGGCGGCGGGACATGGTGCCGTCTTCATTCATGATCTCAACGATCACCGCAGCCGCCTCAAAACCCGCCAGGCGGGCCAGGTCGCAACCCGCTTCGGTGTGGCCGGCGCGGCTCAATACGCCACCGGGCTGGGCCATAATCGGAAAGATATGGCCGGGCTGCACAATATCGCTGGGCTTGGCATTTCTGGCCACAGCGGCGCGAACGGTGCGCGCGCGATCGGCGGCGGAAATACCCGTGGTCACGCCCTCTGCCGCCTCAATGGATACAGTGAAGTTAGTGCTGAACTGGGCGCCGTTGTCCCGCGACATCAGCGGCAGGTCCAACTGTTCACAGCGCGCTTTGGACATGGGCATGCAAATCAAGCCGCGCGCATGGGTGGCCATAAAGTTGATGTCTTCGGCGCGAATCTGTTCCGCCGCCATCACCAGGTCGCCCTCGTTCTCGCGATCTTCATCATCCATCAGGATTACCATTTTGCCCTGGCGGATATCGTCGATCAGTTCTTCAACCGTATTTAGTTCCATGGTTAACTCTGGATAAATTTATCAATTGCAAATTGAGCGGCTATCGCTGCTGTTATCGCCGTAGTGCACGGCCTGTCGTTAGCGCTTGTAAAACCCGTTCTGGGCCAAAAATTCGAGGGTCATACCCCCACTACTGGGCTTGGCCGCCTCATCGCCGAGGAGTAGCCGCTCCAAGTAGCGCGCAATCAGGTCCACCTCCAGGTTGACCCGGGTACCGGCGCTATAACCGGTCATAATCGTTTCCTGCAAGGTGTGCGGCACTATGGTGAGTTCAAACTCGGCCCCATCCACAGCATTGACCGTGAGGCTGGTGCCGTCGACGGTAATAGACCCTTTATGGGCAATATAGCGAGCCAGGTTTTCCGGCGCGCGCAGGCGGAAGCGCTCGGCGCGGGCCTCGGACTTGCGCCATACTACCTCGCCAATACCATCCACATGGCCGCTGACAATATGCCCACCCAGGCGGGTCTGAGGTGTCAGTGCTTTTTCCAGATTAGCCCGGTCGCCTTTTTTCCAGCGCCCCACAGTCGTCACATCCAGGGTTTCCGCAGACACATCCGCCCAATAACCGTCACCGGGCAGGTCCACCACCGTGAGGCAGACACCATTGGTGGCGATACTGTCTCCCAGTTGCACATCGCCCAGGTCCAGCTTGCCGCTGCGCACGCGCACGCGCAGGTCACCGCCCTGGGGTTTTAGCTCGGCGATCTCGCCTACGGCTTCAATAATTCCGGTAAACATCAGCGCTCGATATCGGTTGTTGCAGTAATGCGCCAGTCGTGACCGACCGCGCGCATATCGGTAATCGTAATCGGCAGCATCGAGCCCATACGCTCGATCGGCAGTTCAAACAGGGGCCGCCCGCTGCTACCCAGCAGTTTCGGCGCCATATAGACAATGATTTCATCGACATGGCCACGGTAGAGGAACTCACCGGAGAGGGTCGCGCCGCTCTCCACCAAAACCTCATTGCACTGACGCCGCGCCAGCTCCTCGAGTAGGGCGAGCAGGTCTACGCGGCCCTCTTTGTCCTGGGGTAGCACCACAACTTCCGCACCGGTTTTCTCGATACGCTCGCGGCGCTCGGCCTCGGCGCGCTCTGTCGTGCACACCAATGTGGGGGCGTCCCCCTGCAAAATAAAGGCTCTCGCCGGGGTGCGCAGCTGACTGTCGACGATCACCCGCAGCGGCTGCACTTCGGCAGCCCGCTCTGCGGCCAGCATTTCCAGCGCCATTTCATCGGCGCGCACATTGAGATTGGGGTTGTCAAAACGCACAGTTTCGACGCCGGTAATCACCGCACAGCTACGGGCGCGCAGGCGCTGTACATCGGCGCGCGCGGCGGGGCCCGACACCCACTTGGATTCCCCACTGGCCATAGCGGTGCGCCCATCGAGGCTCATGGCAGATTTGCTGCGCACCAGGGGCAGCCCCAGAGTCATACGCTTGATAAAGCCGGGGTTTAGAGCGCGGCACTTCTCCTCCAGGAGCGGGCCTTGCACCTCGATCCCGGCATCGCGCAATATTTGCAGCCCGGCACCACTGACACTCGGGTTCGGGTCCTGCATGCCGTAAATCACCCGGGCCACGCCGGCTTTGACCAGCGCCTCGGCACAGGGACCGGTGCGACCGGTATGGCTACAGGGCTCCAGGGTGACATAGGCAGTGGCGCCCCGGGCCCTATCGCCAGCATCGCGCAGGGCCTCGATCTCAGCGTGGGGTTCACCAGCCCGTCGGTGCCAGCCCTCACCGAGCACATTGCCTTGCCCATCGGCAATCACACAGCCCACACGCGGGTTCGGCATAGTCGTGTAGAGGCCGCGCTCCGCCAGCTGGATAGCGCGGGCCATCAGTGCTTCCGCACTGTGTACAGCAGTTTGACTCATTCTGGATTCGATCCCTTACTGGTCAGGCGTTCAATCTCTTCTCTAAACTCGCTGACATCCTCGAAACGGCGATAGACAGAAGCAAAGCGCACATAGGCTATCTGGTCCAGTTCGCGCAGCTGTTCCATCACCAATTCACCGATAGCCCGCGCCGGCAGTTCGCGCTCACCAGTCGCCTGTAGGGCGTGTTTAATCTGAGATACCGCCGACTCCACCCGCTCAATACTCACCGGGCGTTTCTCCACGGCGCGCTGAATACCCGCGCGCAGCTTGTCTTCATTAAACGGCTCACGCTGGCCGTTTTGTTTAATTACTCGCGGCAGCAGCAGCTCCGCAGTTTCAAATGTGGTAAACCTCTCGTGGCACTCCAGGCACTCGCGCCGGCGGCGCACTTGGTCGCCTTCAGCCACCAATCGGGAATCGACTACTTTTGTTTCTTCTGCGCTGCAGAACGGACAGTGCATGTGGGATTATCCCCGGAATGGAAAATGGGCCGCAGTTTACCACAGCCGCTGCGCAGTGTGAGCGCAGCACCCACTGCGCAGCGGCCATTAAAACCGGGCACATAAAAAAAGCGGCTCGTTGAGCCGCTTTTCTGTCAGCAGTGCTGATCAGCCTTTTTTATATACGGGAAACTCTGCGCAGATAGCCTGCACTTTTTGTTTCACATCGGCGATCGTTGCCTCGACATCACCTTTCTCCAGCGCATCCAATACGTCACAGATCCAGTGAGTGAGCTGCTGGGTTTCCTTTACACCAAAGCCGCGCGTGGTAATTGCCGGGGTGCCGACACGCAGGCCGCTGGTGATAAAAGGAGAGCGCGGGTCGTTGGGTACCGCGTTCTTGTTAACGGTGATATTGGCGTTACCCAGAGCTTCATCGGCATCTTTACCGGTGTACTCTTTGCCAATCAGGTCAACCAGCATCAGGTGATCATCGGTACCGCCGGATACGATATTGATACCGCGATCGAGGAAGGTCTCCGCCATTGCGCGGGCATTTTCCACTACCTTCTTCTGGTAGGCCTTATATTCCGGGCTCATGGCCTCTTTGAAAGAGACGGCCTTCGCCGCGATAACGTGCATCAGCGGGCCGCCCTGACCACCGGGGAATACGGCGGAATTGAGCTTCTTCTCAATCTCTTCGTTGGCGCGTGCCAGGATAATGCCGCCGCGCGGGCCGCGCAGGGTTTTGTGCGTTGTGGAAGTAACAACGTCCGCATAGGAGATCGGGGAGGGGTACTCACCGGCGGCAACCAAACCGGCGATGTGCGCCATATCCACAAACAGGTAGGCACCCACTTTGTCGGCGATATCGCGGAAGCGCGCCCAGTCCATCACGCGGCTGTAGGCAGAGAAACCCGCTACGATCATCTTCGGCTTGTGTTCAAGCGCCAGGCGCTCAACTTCCTCGTAATCCACTTCGCCGGTTTCCGGGTTCAGGCCGTACTGTACTGCGTTGTAGATCTTGCCGGAGAAGTTAACGCGGGCACCGTGAGTCAGGTGGCCGCCGTGGGCCAGGCTCATGCCCAGTACCGTGTCACCGGGGGCACAGAGCGCCTGGTAAACCGCAGCATTGGCCTGCGATCCAGAGTGCGGCTGCACATTGGCGTAGTCCGCGCCAAACAGCGCCTTGGCGCGCTCAATGGCTAGGGTTTCCACTTTGTCCACATATTCACAGCCGCCGTAGTAACGCTTGCCCGGGTAACCTTCGGCATACTTGTTAGTCAGGCTGCTGCCCTGAGCTTCCATCACCATAGGGCTGGTGTAGTTCTCAGAGGCAATTAACTCGATATGGTCTTCCTGACGAGAGTCCTCCTCCTGGATGGCTTCCCAAATTTCCGGGTCGTAAGAAGCTAAAGTGACAGATGAATCAAACATGGTGTTCCCTCGGTAAAGCGGGCTTGAGTAGAGGCTTGTGAAACTCGATACCACAGCGCCCAGACTGATGAGTAGGACCAAAGACTCCCAGTGCGGGAGGCCCTACTGCTCAATGCATCCTGGGCATTTTAGAAAGGCGCGCATTGTACACCAAGGGCAGTATGAATGCGCAAATGGGGAAGGCCCGCTAGAAGCATCCCAACCTCCCCCCAAAACGGTTAGAATTTATACACTACAGAACCAGACCAATAGTTCACATCGGCCTCAATAAGGGTGTAATCCAGCTCCATAACCGCCTTATCAGTCAAGTTAAAGCCTATCCCAAATCCGGCAGATAAGCCTGTATCAGACTCTTGAGCCTGCCAGTTATCGACGCTCAACTCCTCGCGGAGGTAGCCGACACGACCTTTGAGATAAAAGTCCCGCTGGTTGCGACGATAAGTGGCATAAATTGCCTGGGTTGCCAGGGAGTAGTCATAGTCACTCCAGTAATAGTCGTACTCACCTTCAATAACAGAATCGGTAGCTTCTACCTCTATCCCCCAGCCAGAATCCCAGGTATAACCGGCGCGAACGCCCGCATTAAAAGGGCTATTGCCCGGGGCATCGACATCCATAATGCCGAAAACCCCACCGACATAGGCACCTTGCGCCTGAACGGTAGCGGAACCCAACAGAGCGGCAACTGCGGCCAGCGCTTTGAAATTGAACTTCATTATCTTCTCCTTACATCCTTGAAGACTGCTCAAAGGGCGCGAAGTATAAAGGGGGAAATCATAGTCACAAGTGTTCAATTGGGCAGGCTGGCCCGAGGAGCTTGTGATGGGATACCCCTATTCACCAAAGGCCGGGGCGAAACTGCAAAGCCTTCCCAGAACCTCAACGGAGGAGGTATTTTCAGCACGACACTATAGGACTCGCTCAGGCTGTAATCGATATCGACTCCAAACGCATATCCAAGTCATTATTGTCGATAAAATCTCTGTGAACTGCCAAACGAAATATCGGGCTTGTATACTCAACCGCGACCTCGACACCCTGGGTACGCATATAACCTACCCACAGTTACACCCCGTGAAAATAACCCGTAACAACCCTCGAATACCGATAAATAAAAAGTAACGGGTAACCCCTCGCCTAAGCTTGCAGAAAAATATCGCCAATAGCGCTAGAAGAAAAAACCTGGAAAACTACTTCAAAAACTTAAGCGGAAAAAGTGAAGATAGGCCGGCCTAACTAGCGATCAAATTTACCCGCGCATATTACATGCAAGCGGGATTTACACAGATGATTAATATTTCAACCACCAGAGAATTACTCTCCCCCCAGCTCGGTAGCGGGAAATTCTACCTATAGTACCACTAAGTCTCCCTCACTTGATCCAAATCAACTTTGCCCTGGCCCAAATGGCAACAATAGGCCATCGACAAATCGCGGAGGTCTGGGATGAACGCCATCTACCGACAACTGTGCTGTGACCATAAACAGATGCAAGAGCTGCTCAACACCTTTGAGCAGTTACTACTGGACCTTTTTGACTGTGGCGACCGCGATCCGAGCACTCTATCGTTAATTTTGGATACTCTGGATTACCTATCGGCATATCCGGACCGATATCATCACCCGGTTGAAGATTTAATATTTTCTCGGTTATTGACCAAGCCGATCCACGATAGAGAGTCAATTTACGAAGCACAAATGCAACATGAAAGTATAGCCGCAGCTACAAAACATATGTGCGCTCTCTTTTATGCCATTGCCAATGATGCCACGGTTGAGCGGAAAGTATTGCAGGAAGCCTGCAACACCTACCTCAGATTGCAGTACAAGCATATGGAGCTGGAAAACGAAGCGATATTTCCGCAGATTGAGCAATACCTGGGGACTACGGACTGGATCTATATCCAAAAACAGGTCAGCGAATTAAGCTGCAAGTATTTCGATAGAGCAACCAGAAAAATCTATGAATCGCTGTACGAAAATCTGACCCAACCTCAGATGCCCGCACAGGCATTAGCATAGATAGATTAACCTCAGGGAGGAAATGGTAATGCAGCTTAAACGCCACGGCATATCCATTGGCATGGAACGTATAAACGACGATTTTTTCCTGTATATAAAGGCCATCGGAGAATTAACCCATAGGGACTATGAGCATATAACCCCCCTATTGGAATACGCTCTGCAAGGGGTAAAAAAAACCCAGGTCCAATTACTGATTGATCTCCGGGATTTTGAGGGCTGGGGGATGCACGCAATCTGGGACGAATTCAAGCTGGCTTTAAAGCACGGCAACGAGTTCTCGCAAATTGCGGTACTTGGGGATGAGGAGTGGCAGCAAATAGCCACAAAAGTCGGGAGCTGGTTTGTCAGCGGCACTGTCCGCCATTTCAAACAGCAACAAGAGGCCATGGATTGGCTACAGGAAACAAGGAAGAGGGATATTGGTCACAGGGAATCTGAAAAGGAATTAGCTTTCTCCACACACTCCTGATAAGTAGTGGATTAAGGGGGCGTTTACGCCCCCCTTTTTTTTATACCCAACCTGATCCGATAGTTATTTTCTAAATATTCGCCTTCCGACGCTTACTGTCCCAGGAAGGAGTTCCCATAAAGATATTACCTGCGGTTAGCTCATTGCGACAGAAAGAGCAGTAGATATTGTCATAGTGCAGCCCATTTCGGTGCAAAATATTCAGCACATCCACCAGCGTTGGATTACTTTTGCCAAATCTATTGCGAATCGTCAAAAAGTTAGCCTCCATCTTTGTTGTATAGAGCGAAGCGCCAACCTTTGCATCGTACATAGATTTTTGAAATGGATCATTCAAATCATATTGCTGCAATCTCGCCTGATTGCGAATGGCTTTTATATTGTGGTTGTGAGCATTATCCACAACTTGTTGAATTTGAGCGTAACTCTCGTCATCGGCAACGAAAGGGCGGGATAGACGGCCAAAAATTTGTCCCGCAGTAGTGCCATGGTAGCCCTGGAACTTGCTCAGGGTATAGTTGCGCCCCATCTTGCCCTTGGCAATATGCTCGTGAACTTTTGCCTTTCCATCGACCACATCCTGTAGGCCCGGGTCTTCCAGGGTATAGCCGTGGGGCGCAAAGAAAAGCAAATTATCTCCACCGTGGCCCTTGTTATAAAACATCTGCTTGGTGGCGGCACCGTGGGCAGAGATGACCAGCTCTGGCGCATCTCCTACATTAGTCCCTTCCGGCGCAAAAATTTTGACTAAATCAAGTTCACGAACAGGCATATGGCACCTATCTATCCATCTAAAATCGAGTTCAACAGGAGGAGGGAGCCCCTCCAAGCAAAACCATCGTACCAACAGGCTACAATGACTAGATATTCACACTCAATAGGTATTCGGTATTTTTTTGCTATGCGTCACGAAGAGAAAAATTTGGAAGCTGGGCACTGGGCGAAAAAACATAGATTTGGGAATCTATGGAAATAAGCCATATAAATATGTCGGAAGTGTGACAACCATAAGAAGTCATTAGAAAAGAAATTTAAAGCAGCTATTAGGCTTTACAGTAGCAGGATTCAATAAAAAATATCTTGATCAGGCAACAGATGATGACCAATAGTGGCAATGCGTTCATATTGAACATCCAAAAGACACCACCTTAGTTTTTACGGCCAACCCAACTAAAATCTTTAAAAAATACCGACTAGATGGTTGGCCTATGAACTTTGCTATCCCTGGATAGCGTACCGATAAGAAGATTACTAAAACTCACCTCAATGCGGCAGAAAGAGCGGCAAATATTTTCATAGTGTAAGTTGTTTCTATGCAGAATATTAAGAACCTCTACCAGGTATGGAATTATCCATCTTTGCCCTGCTGCGAATCATCAATAAATCTGCCGATATCACCGGTTTCCCCTCCCCTTTTGCCATAAAAGATTGGGGCAGCCAGGGAACATCCGTGCGGGGAAAAGAAAAAGAGGTTGCCTTCTCCGTGTCTCTTGGGGTGAAAAAATCTGTTTGGTCGCCGCGCAGTGAGCAGAAATAATCAAGTCTGGGGCTGCACCGATCTGTGTTTCTTCCGCCGCGAAAATCTTAATTAATTCAAGCGCTCTAACAGGCATACTTCCTTTCCTCTCATTTTTTATTCTTTAACACGTCCTGGTGCCATACTGGAAAGGTGGCTATGACCAGCCAGTTATTATCCAGCCAGTGAAAAATCAACAAAGATGAATGCTCAACTACAGATCCTACTGCTCCCCCTTATAAACACAGTGAGCGCCGGCCAAATTACCTAATGCCGGCAGGTTGAGAATTTCAACTGTGCGACCACTAACTCTTATCAGCCCCTCTCGCTGAAAGCGGGAAAATAAGCGACTGACTGTTTCTGCCGTCAATCCGAGATAGTTAGCAATATCCATTCTCGGCATGGAAAGCACAAACTCACGGGGGGAGTAGCCGCGACAGGCGTATCGACTGGAAATATTCATCAGCAGCGCAGCAAGACGCGCATCCGCTGAACGCTTACCCAGCAGCATCAGTATTTCATTCTCCTGGCGCAGTTCCTCGGAAAAAATACTGTAGATCTGCTGTTGTAGTGCCGGAATTTCCTGAGCGAGGTTTTCCAGCTGATCAAACGGAAGAAGGCACACGCTGCTATCTTCCAGTGCCTCCGCATAGCTGGGATGCATCCGACTGCTATAGGCATCGAGCCCCAGCAGCTCACCGGGAAGAGCAAAATGCGTTACCTGGGTATCCCCATCTGCGGCAATAATCACCGTTTTGATACACCCGGAGCGGATCGCGTAGAGGTTTTGGAATGGATCTCCCGCACGGTATAAAACCTCCCCCGCATTAATCATTTTCTTTCTGCGGGTAATACGCTCAAGTCGATCAATATCGGCCTGTAGCAGCCCGGCTGGCAAACACAGGCGCCTGACAGAGCAATTACTACAGCTTACCGGCACAGATAACTGGGTCATAGTGAGGCAACCGGGAAACCTTTTGCCTATTGTACTATTAGCCCGGGCACAAAACGGGTAACTCCCCTCCCCTTTCGTGACCAACTGCCGCAAGCGGGTTCACCCTACAATGACGTCCGGTAACCCGCTCAGCGCCCAGTAGGTCGCCCTATACCTAAAAACCTCTAACTTGAAGTTAGACTTCAAAATAAAGGGAAATCTTTATCCGCTAATTGAGCAAAGTGCTAAATCGTCGGCAAAAAGGCCTCGATAACCATTTTTTGCTGTTTTTTGCCGTCCTGATCCAAGCCGGTCTTAAAGTGACACAACTCATTGGCCCAGGGGGAGGTTCTGATTCGAACCGGGGGCTCTTCGGCCTGTACAACCTGTAAAACCACGGCGGCTACCTGATCAGAGGTTTGATATATTTCAGCCGTTTGCTCCGGGCTGCGCGAACGCATACCGCCAATATAGTGATTGAATACCGACTGGTATTCATCTTCGGGGTACCCTTGACTCTGCTCCAGCTGCGAAAGCAAGTTATTGGCAAACTCAGAGTGAATACCGCCGGGCTCGACTGCGGTAAAGTTAATATTAAATGCCGGTGTCACATAGCTGGCCAGGGCTTCTGTATAGCCCTCTACGGCAAATTTGGCCGCACAGTACAGCTCATTAAATGGCTGCCCCACCAGCCCCCCCACCGATGAAATATTGACAACATGACCGCTGCGGGCCTTGCGCATATGGGGGAGAACCGCTTTGGTACAGCGAACCACACCGAGGTAGTTGACCTCGGTCACCCAACGCATTTCCTCTTCACTTGCATGCTCAGTGGTTTTTACAAAGCCTGCACCGGCATTATTGATAAGAATATCGATGCGCCCCGCATCGCGGATAACGGTATCTACGCAATGCTGGATACTCTCCGGGTCTGTGACATCCAGCTTCATCACCTCAAGAGCGCCCTCTGCGGGAGCGGTACTTGTCAGCTGCGCGGCCTTGGAGAGATCTCTCATGGTGGCATAAACCCTAAATCCCTGCCTCGCCATTTCCAGTGCCAAACTCTGTCCCAATCCAGTAGAAGTTCCAGTAATCAGGGCCACCTTACTCATTGCGCTCTCCTCAGTACCAATCATTACAAGATCAAAATGTAAACTAGCCAGTGCAGTATACCTACGAACAACAAAAAGTAAACCCACCAGTGTAATTTTAAGCTGCAAAGCAACAGGCCCGCTTTGTAGCAAGGGCCGCACATAGACTTCCAAGTCAGAAAACCCTACATGATAGGCTCCGCCCGCTTTATTCTCCGGAAGCGTAACCTGATACCATAGCGACCCATTCACCACCCGGTGACCATACCAGTGTGCGAGTAGCGCTTAAGCTCTCGCTCACTTCTGTTTAAAGATAGCCCCGTAATAAGGTATTTCTATGTCCATTGCCGATTTGAACTTTTTGCAGGCACTGCCAAAAGCTGAGCTTCATCTCCATATCGAGGGCTCCCTCGAACCGGAGTTAATGTTCGAGTTGAGCAAGCGCAACAATATTGAAATCCCCTTTTCCAGTATCGAGGAAATCAGAGCGGCGTATAAGTTTCATAACTTACAGTCATTTCTCGATATTTATTACCAGGGTGCATCGGTCCTGATCCACGAGCGGGATTTTTATGACCTGACTATGGCTTACCTCAAACGCTGCCGTGAGGATAATGTTGTCCACACCGAGATATTCTTTGATCCTCAAACCCATACGGACAGAGGCATTGATATCGGAGTCGTTATTAATGGTATTAATAGCGCACTGCGCGATGCAGAAAATGAATGGGGCATCAGCAGCCATCTAATTTTGTGTTTCCTGCGCCACCTGAGTGAAGAGGAAGCCATCGCCACACTGGAAGCGGCACAGCCCTATCTAAACTTGATTAAAGGGGTTGGACTGGATTCCTCCGAGCTGGGACACCCGCCGAGCAAATTTCAAAAAGTTTTTGCTATGGCCGAAGAACTGGGACTGGAAAGAGTGGCCCATGCCGGCGAAGAGGGACCTGCCGAATATATCGTAGAGGCTCTCGATTTACTGAATGTCAGCCGTATTGATCACGGTGTTCGCTGCGTTGAGGATGAGGCACTGATTGAGCGCCTGAAGATAGAAAATATCCCCCTGACCGTTTGCCCCCTATCCAATACCGCACTGTGTGTTTACGACGATATGAGTCAACACCCAATTCTCTCGCTGCTCGAGCGGGGCCTGTGCGTTACTGTCAATGCCGATGATCCCGCTTACTTTGGCGGCTATGTTAATAAAAATTATTTGGCCCTCAGCGAAAGCCTGGGCATGACTCAAGAGCAGGCCAAACAACTAGCCCTTAACAGTTTTAAGGCGAGTTATATTTCTGCAGCGGACAAAGCGAAATGGGCAGAGGTCATTTCAGCAATCGAGACCGTTAGCGCAGCCGAATAAAATAGAGGGTGTCCTGGCTTTACTGCCAGGACACTGCATCAGCGGTTATTGGCGTCTAGATTTAATCTTCATCATAACCGCAGTGAGTACCCGCAAGCTCACTGAGTTCTATCAAGTTGATAATTTCAACGGATCGTCCACTGACCTTAATTAATTTCTCGCGCTGAAAACGCGAGAAAAGCCGACTGACGGTTTCTGCGGTCAAGCCCAGATAATTGGCGATGTCGGTGCGCGGCATCGATAACACAAAAGCACTGTGAGAGTATCCGCGGCGTGCATAGCGGCTGGAAATATTGATCAGAAGTGCCGCCAGGCGGGTATCCGCAGAGCGCTTACCCAACAGCATTAAAATATCATTTTCCTGGCGCAGTTCCTCGGAAAAAATACTGTAAATCTGCTGCTGTAGTGCAGTGACCTGCTGAGCCAAAATTTCCAGTTGGGTAAACGGCAGTAGACAAACACTGCTGTCTTCCAGTGCCTCGGCGTAGCTCGGGTGCACCCGGGTACTGTAGGCATCCAGCCCAAGTATTTCACCAGGTAAAGCAAAGTGGGTCACCTGGGTATCACCATCAGCCGCAATCACCACCGTCTTGAAGCTGCCTGAACGAATGGCATAAAGATTGGCAAATGGGTCACCCGCTCTATAGAGAGTCTCCCCCGCTTTGACTATTTTTTTTCGACGAGTGATCTGCTCTAGCCGATCAATATCAGGCTGACACAAACCCGCAGGCAAACATAAACGTCTGACTGAACAGTTGCCACAACTAACCGCTGCCGAGGAATCCATCATACTAAACCGGTCGGAAAATTAATTTGCCGCAATTGTAACGGCTGTCGACGCATTCGTCTCCTACCGGCAGCTATAGAACTCGCGAATATTTCGCATCGGTTTGCTGACTGTGCAAATAGCTATCGAATGCAGCGGCAACATTCCGCACAAACCAGCGCCCCTCTTCAGTAACAATAATATTTTGCTTATCCTGATAAATTAGACCATCGTCAAACATAGGCTGTAAGCGCAGTAACTCTTCGGAAAAATATTCCTCAAAGGGGACGCCGATGCGCTGCTCAACAAGCTCTTTATCCAGACTTAAGCGGCACATCAATTCACTAATAATCCACTGGCGCAAACGATCTTCATCATCCATTAACCAGCCTCGGCAGGCGGCTGATTTGCCCTCGCCAATTGCCTGAGTATATTCCTTTAGACGGTGTAAATTTTGCCAGTAGCCATCGCGGCTGTAGCTGATTGCCGATGCCCCCAAGCCGACCAGAGCATCGGCCGGCATCAGGGTGTAGCCCTGGAAATTGCGCTGTAACATACCGGCGTGTGCGGCCTTAGCCAGCTCATCCCCAGGGCGGGCAAAGTGGTCCATCCCCAAAAATTCGTACCCCGCCCGACCCAGGTGCTCTACAGCGGCCAGTTGCATCGCCACTTTCTCTGCGGCAGAGGGGATCAGATCGGTATCAATCAGGCGCTGGGCCTTAAATCGATGGGGCAGGTGTGCATAGTGATAGAGGGCAATACGATCCGGTTGCAACTCCAGTACCTTATCCAAGGTGCGGTGCAAGCTGTCGAGGCCCTGCTTGGGCAATCCGTAAATCAAATCATAGGAAATAGATTCAAAACCGCGCTCGCGCGCCGCTACGGTCAGCTCAGTGACTTGGTCGGCACTGCAAATACGGTTAATGGAGCGCTGCACGTCGATATCAAAATCCTGCACCCCCAGGCTCAAACGGTTAAAGCCCAATTCCCGCAATGTATCCAGAGTCTCTAATTCCAGGGTGCGGGGGTCGGCTTCAATACTGTATTCCACCCCATCCCCCGGGCGCAAATCAAACACTTCGGCCAGGCCTTCCATCAGGCGACGCATATCGCTATCGCTCAGGAAAGTCGGCGTGCCACCCCCCAGGTGCAACTGGGTAACGGGCACATCAGCCACTTTATCCCGGTACCACTGCGCCTCCTGCAACAGGTGGTCCAGGTAACTGGACGCCAGGCCATACTGGTGCGTGATAACTTTATTGCAGGCGCAGAAGTAGCAAAGGGAGCGACAAAAGGGGATGTGGACATAGAGGGACAGGCTGTGAATATCTTGCAGTGCAGCCCAGGGCTCAATGCCATTTAAAGCGTGAAAACGATCGGCGGTAGGATACGAGGTGTAGCGCGGGCAGGGTCCGCTGTAGCGGGATAAGAGTTCTTCAGACAAGCCTCCCACGGGGCTTTTAATCTCTTGCTTCATATTCATTCACACCTCGTTCGGTAGTTTGCTTGGAAAGCCGACACAAACAAAAAAGCAGCCACCGGGTCTTCGACCAGAAAACCACAGTGACTGCTCTACCCCAGACCTATTTATTGCTACCTTTTAGAAGCGGTAGCCCAGACCAGCCATATAAACCAGCGGATCGATATCCACATTGGCAGTCACTTCACCCAGGCCAGGCACTTTGACGGTGGCGTCGGTTTCGATGTCCATCCAGAACACCGACATATTGAACAGCCAGCGTTGATCGGCACCGAAGGTAAAATCGATACCGGCCTCTGCGGCCAGGCCAAATGAATTGTCCAGGGACAGCTCTGCATCACCGGTGGCGCCGAGGCTTGCGAAAGCGGCATCGGCAGTGCTGCTGATTTCTTCATCGAAGAAAGCGGTGTAGTTCACACCCAGGCCCACGTACGGCTGAATATTGGACTGCGCTTCCATCGGGTACCACTGTACTAACAGGGTCGGCGGCAGGTGCTTGGTTTCACCCAGGTTAAAGCTGCCCAGGCCCTCGCCAACCACTTCGATATCGTGGCTAAATGGCGTTGCCGCAACCAGTTCCACACCCCAGTGCTCGCGGAACATGTAGACGCCAGTCAGGCCCAGTGCGGAACCGTTATCAACATCAACACCGGTTTGGCTGATGCCGGTCCCATTCAGGGAAAGAACGCTGGAATCCGTATCGGGTGCTACCGTGGCGATACCACCGCGCAGAATAAAACTGCCCTCTTCATAAGCCAGTGCGGGTGCAGAAATTGCGGCGGTCAAGGCGACTGTCGCAAAAGCAGTTAGACGGTTCATTAACTTCTCCATAAAGCGATTAGGCATTTTTCCCGACTCAGGAAGGCCCCCCTCCAGGCACAATCACAAGTCGCAGACAGGTTAACCGCAGGCTACTTGAGACAGCTTGATCCAAATCAAGCTGCCGAATTACCTGGAAAAAAATCCATTGGCACCATGTCAAAGTACAGCGATTGCACCGCTCAAGGGGGCATATCCGGAAAGGGGCGGGGAAGATAGCGACTCTCGCCGCCCGAGGGAACCGAGCGGCCAGTACTAGCTGGCACCAATTTACCAATTTGCGAACCAGTACAAATTTTTCCTTTAGGCGACAGCCTTGCAAACAAAAAAGTGGCCAAAGTTACACCACAGCAGGCCAGGGCCCACTGTGGTGTAATCCCCCTCTAGGCCTGCCTGCCCGCCGGGCGACGGAACATATTCTGAATACTGGAGAAGTCCAACTGCCGGTTTTCCTCACTGGCGCCGTGCAGTTGGTAAAGGTTTTTTGCCAGCGCCCCCATGGGGGTTGACGATGCGCTGGTGGAGGCCGCATCCATCGCCAGCCCCAAATCTTTGAGCATCAGTGCCACACTGAAACCACCGGCATAGCCCTTGGCCGAAGGCACACACTCCATAGTGCCCGGGTAGGGGTTGTAGTTAGCCAGAGACCAGTTATTACCGGAACTTTCGCACATAATCTCGCTGAGCACCCCCGCATCCAGGCCCTGATCTACCCCGAGTTGCAGGGCCTCAGCGGTACCGGTCATATGGATGGCGAGCAATAGGTTGTTGCAGATCTTTGCCACCTGCCCAGCGCCGGCAGCACCGGCATGGAATATCTTGGCGCCCATCACCTGTAGTGGGCCCTGCGCCGCATCGAATGCCGCTTTATCCCCGCCACACATAAAGCAGAGCCTACCCGCCTGTGCCGCTGCCGTACCGCCGGATACCGGGGCGTCTATGGCGCGCAGCCCCAACTCCGCAGCGGTGTGGCCGAGCAGGCTGGCGTCCTCTGCGGAGATGGTCGAGCAATCGATAACCAGGGTACTGGACGGGAGTTGCCGCAACAGTCCCGCCTCCCCCAGGTAGAGACCTTTAACCGCATCGCCGCTGGGCAGCATGGAAATAACCATATCCGCCCCTTCAATCGCTTGCTCGGCGCTGTCACAGGGCTGGCAGCCGTCTCGCTGGGCCTGCTCCAGAGCCGTAGGGCTCAAATCGAATGCCGCCACGGTGTAGCCGGCCTTCGCCAGGTTGGCAGCCATGGGGCCACCCATATTACCCAGACCAAAAAAGGCTATTTTTTCCATAAAAGCCACTTCCTATTTTGTTTGTTGGTAGCTCCGGTATTTAACCCCCGGGGCGCTCGGTAAATACAACCTCTACAAGTCGGCCAGCGGGTGCTCACTGTTCCAGGGCCCGACAAAACAGCTTTCCAGCTGCTCCGGGGTAATTTGCTCTAAATTGTCCGGCTGCCACTTGGGCTTGCGATCTTTATCGATTAACAGTGCGCGCACCCCTTCCTTGAAGTGGCCGCTGGCACAGAGGTTTACCGCGAGTGCCAGCTCCATACGATAGATATCCGCCAGAGACAAATGTCGAGCCCGCTGTAATTGCTCCCACACAACCCACGGCGTCAGTGGAGAACCGCCCGCCAAAGTAGCAGCTGCACGCTGCAACCACTTATCCTCGCCACCATAAGCTGTGATAGCCGCACACACTTCCGGCAGGGTGGCAAAATCCGTGAGCTGCTGGATCTGCTCATAGTGCTCCCGCAGGGGGGACTCGGGGCGCTCCAGAGCTGGCAGCTCCATAGATTTAAGGCAGTTACTAATTAATTGGTGATTGGCGCCCTCACTTTCGCCGAAGCTGAGCGCCGCCAGTGCCGACAAGACGGTTTCGCGCTGCGCTTGGCCGATAATGCGGTCCGCCATACCGGCAAACAGGGCGTCAGCGCCATTAAACTGCGCACCGGTCAGCCCCAGGAAGAGCCCCAGACGTCCGGGCATACGGTTCAGGAACCAGCTGCCCCCCACATCGGGAAACAGGCCAATGGTGATCTCCGGCATTGCCATACGCGTGGTTTCAGTCACAATTCGGTGGCTGGCTCCCGCCATAATGCCGATACCGCCCCCCATCACGAAGCCGCCTCCCCACACCACAATCGGCTTGGTGTAAGTGTGTATCTGGTAGTCCAGGCGATACTCGCGGGAGAAGAAATCGCTGGTATAGCTGTAGTCCGGGGTCTCTCCGTAGGCGGCGGACTCCCGATACAGTGCAACCACATCGCCGCCGGCACAGAGGGCCTTGTCGCCGCTGCCATCGATCCAGACTGCCGCCACTTCACGGTCCTCAGCCCACAGGCCCAACTGTGCCGACAGCAGATCGATCATGGAGGAATTTAACGCGTTGAGCGCCTTGGGGAGATTTAGGGTCGCGATCGCCAGGGCGCCGCGCCGGGAAAACAATACCGGGGAATCCTGATCCATTTTTATTCGTCTTATCGTTCTTGTACTAGATAGCGTCGCAGTTAAGCACAGATCACATTCGACGTCAGCCACATGCGAGTACATCCGCCTATCGCAAGCGCACCCGGTTGCACTTTTTACGCAAACTGATAAGTTGCGCGCAAAATCTGACCGATTCCAACACCCATTACGGAACCCCAAATGGCCGAATACGTTTACACCATGAACCGGGTGGGCAAAGTAGTGCCCCCCAAGCGCGAGATCCTCAAGGACATCTCCCTCTCCTTCTTCCCCGGCGCCAAGATCGGCGTACTGGGTCTCAACGGCGCAGGTAAATCCACCCTGTTGCGCATTATGGCCGGGGTCGACCAAGACTTTAACGGCGAAGCCCGCGCCATGCCCGGCATCAAAGTCGGCTACCTGCCCCAGGAGCCGCAACTCGACGCCAACAAGACCGTGCGCGGCAACGTGGAAGACGGCGTGCGCGAAGCCATCGACGCCCTCGCCGGCCTGGAACAGGTCTACGCCGACTACGCCGAGCCCGATGCAGACTTCGATGCCCTGGCCAAGAAGCAGCAGCAATTCGAAGATATTATCCAGGCCTGGGACGCCCACAACCTGGAGCACCGCCTGGAAGTCGCCGCAGACGCCCTGCGCCTGCCGCCCTGGGATGCGGATGTGAACAACCTGTCCGGCGGTGAGAAGCGCCGTGTGGCCCTGTGCCGCCTGCTGCTGTCGCGCCCGGATATGCTGCTCCTGGACGAACCCACCAACCACCTGGATGCGGAATCTGTATTCTGGCTGGAGCGCTTCCTGCACGACTTCACCGGCACTGTGGTTGCTATCACCCACGACCGCTACTTCCTCGACAATGTTGCCGGCTGGATTCTGGAACTGGACCGCGGTCACGGCATCCCCTGGGAAGGCAACTACACCACTTGGCTGGAACAGAAAGAGAAGCGCCTGGAGCAGGAACAGCGCGGCGAGCAGGCCCGCGCCAAAGCCATGCAGAAGGAACTCGAGTGGGCGCGCCAGAACCCCAAGGGCCGCCAGTCCAAGAACAAAGCCCGCCTGTCCCGCCTGGAGGAAATGCAATCCCAGGACTTCCAGGCCCGCAACGAAACCAACGAGATCTACATTCCACCCGGCGAGCGCCTCGGCGACAATGTGATTGAGTTTAAAGAAGTGAACAAGGGCTTCGGCGAGCGCCTGCTGATCGACAACCTGTCCTTCCGCGTACCCAAGGGCGCGATTGTGGGTATCGTCGGCGGTAACGGTGCCGGTAAGTCCACCCTGTTCCGTATGATCAGCGGCACCGAGCAGCCGGATTCCGGCGAGATCAAGATGGGTGAAACCGTTAAGGTCGCCTACGTTGAGCAGGGCCGTGAGAATCTGGATGACAGCAAGACCGTATGGGAAGCCATCTCAGACGGCCACGATATGCTCAAGATCAACAACTACGAAGTGGGCTCGCGCAACTATGTTGGCCGCTTTAACTTTAAGGGCAGTGACCAGCAGAAGCGCGTCGGCGAGCTCTCCGGCGGTGAGCGCGGACGCCTGCACCTGGCCTACACCCTCAAGCAGGGCGCCAACGTACTGCTGTTAGACGAACCCTCCAACGATCTGGATATCGAAACCCTGCGCGCCCTGGAAGAAGCCCTGCTCAACTTCCCCGGCTGTGCCCTGGTTATCTCGCACGACCGCTGGTTCCTGGACCGTGTTGCCACTCATATCCTCGCCTATGAGGGAGAGAGTGAAGCGGTATTCTTCGAGGGTAACTACACCGAGTACCACGAGGACTTTGTGCAGCGCAAAGGTGAAGACGCGACACCGCATCGGATGCACTATAAGAAGCTTAAGACCTGATCTCAAAAGTAAAAAAGCCCGCTTGCGCGGGCTTTTTTATGGTTGAAGCAATAAACACGAGTTGACAATTGGAACTCGTGTTTATTTATCAAGCTTCTTAGCTTTGTATACGAGGTGGCTCAATTCCGATTTCTGGGCCTGCACAAATATCTGTTTCAAGGTTCATATAAATCTCCTGTCGTATAATTTGTTTTTAACAAATATCCAATTAAGCCATTGGATAGCACTAAGCTTAACCTGATTACACTAGGTTACACCATCAATAATCAATAATTATGGGTGAGCAGTCACAATTAAAACTTTTATTTGGCGCAAAAAGCCACTCAAGTTGACCAAAAAATTTCTAGCCAAAGCAAAAATAAAAGATGAACGTCATATTAAAGCACCGCTCCCCACTCAATTGGTACGAAAGTTGTAAATAAAATATTTTGCTCTCTGCAGAATTAAATTCAGCTCAGCCCCTATTCAATTTAACACCAAGACTATAAATCTATTAGTGCAGAGCACCTTCTAAACCAATTAAACTTTAAGAAAAATTAGAAGCTAAAGCCTCATAAAAACTTGCTTACATAATCAGCTACGGGTGGGCAATCACCATCAGGGTTTTTGTATTTTTTTGCACACAGGCTATCGCCATACGTAGGTTTTCCGGATCAAGTGCGGCAAAACTCTCATCCAACACCACCAACTCAGCATTCTGTAAGACCGCGCGGGCAATAAATAAACGGCTCATCTCCCCGTGAGACAGTCGCCAACCCATTTCACCCACGGTTTGTAACATTCCCGCTGGCATTTTTTTCAACAGCGGGGTAAGGCCCAGCTCGTCACAGATTGTATAAGCTCTGCGCAAACTTTCTTGGTGTGGTGGCCACTGATCTCCCATCAATAAGTTGAATAAAAAGGTATCCCCCAGCACATGATTCTCATGAAACTGCGGAGCAGAAGCTACCATTTTGCGCCAGGACTCGGCACCAATACTGGTACGATCGTAACCATTTAAGAGCAGCAGACCGTCATCGGGCTGCTGGATACCAGTCAAGATATTAGCCAGAGTAGACTTCCCCGAGCCGGAAGCGCCCTGCAACAAAAGCCGATCGCCAGGATAAATACTGAGATTGCAACCGGCCAATACCGCTTGATCCTTCCCCTTATAGGTAAAGCGAATATCACGCAGGTAGCACAGCGGTTGCGAAGAATTTTTCTGGCCTGCCGACATAGCTATTGCCAAGCCCGTGCTTCCCCTTAGCTGGAGGTCTTCCAGATAAAATAACTCACGAACTTTTTCCCAGGAAACTGCTGTACTCAGTGCACTGGTAAAGCCCCCCATACATTTAAGGACTGCACGGTACCCCAATAACATAGCGCCGAAGGCAATGGCGAGCTGGGCGCTACTGGCACTGCCAGCAATAAATATGGGAGCCAATCCTATCACCCCAAGGAGCAGCCAGAGGCGCGGCAGTAAAACTTGTAAGCTCGCCATGGTGTTATCCATATGCGAGGAACTCTCCAGGTAATCGCTCAATTCACTATCTTCACCCCGGTGCCAATCGGTGGACGCCTGCTGAGCCAAACGAGTGCGGTGGCCGATCATTTTTTCAATTAAACGGTGCGTCATGGACAGGCGCTGCACTGTCCACTGACGACGGCTGCGGTACTGCGCCCGTCCCAGAAAAAATGCGGCTATTAAAAATAGGGGCAAAGTCGCTATATACACGAGGCCGCCAGCTCCCAGCAATAAAATTGCGGCCGCGATTAACAACTCTACGGCACCGAGCAACAATAAAAAGGCCCCCTGCAAGGCGCTGGCTTCAATATTTTCTGCATCGTAAACTCTACCCAATACCTGACCTGTGCCCATATGGCGAATACGACTGGGAATAGCACGCAAGGCACTGGCGAGCAGCCGCTGTTTGAGCAGCGCACCGGTTTCAACAGAAACTACACCTTGCAGCCGAGCGGTGAGCAAGGTTAAAGGAACCTGAGTGATCAACAACAATACCCAGGCGGATAGCCAGCCGGTATCGATATGACCACCGAGCACCGCTCGGCCGATTACCCACCAGCTGCACAGGAAAATAGCCATCTGGACACTGTGGCAGGCAAGCATAGCGGCAAAGCGCCAATACAAACCGCGCTGGCGAAGCTGCTGCCAAAAAGATCGGTGAGAGGGGGAGCGCAACAGCCAGAAGTCCTCCAGCTGTACAGCGGCGAGATTTTCCCGCAACAGCGCAGCCATGGCTCGCTTGCGTCGGCGCCCTTGAATATTTGCACTATCCAGCAATTGCTCGATACGCTGGCGCTGGGGCTCTTCCAACTCGCACGCCAACTGGCGAATCACCGGCTCAACGCAGATTTTTTCCGTTCGCAAAGCCGGTGTAAGCAAGTGCAGCTTACGCCCCCGGCCACCACATAGCGCGATAAAATAGTCGCCCTCGCCAAAGCGCAGCCGCAACAGCGCCGGAGCGGCCCGCAGCAGCATGGTCTCCAGTTCTGCGTAGCCACAACTCACCTGTTCTACCAGCAGGTCCAGGGCCTCGGCCCCCGCCTGTAAGCGGGCCGGTAATTCCAGGGTGCCCTCCGCAGAATTATACTCCCCCATCTCAGGTTGCAAACCGCAGTGTTTCGCCAGCGCTTGCAAGGCGGCCTCTAATTGCGATGCGGGCCAGCAATAGGAAATCAATGCCTCACTGCTCACGAGCGACCTCCACAGGCCGGGAGACTGGAGAGCTGCCAAGTCCCCTTTGCATCTCGGTCAAATGACCACTGGCCATGCGTAAATGACGCCAGTGGCTACTCTGCCAGCACTCTTGCCAGAGGCTGCTCTCGGCTGCCAGCAGCTGTGTATAGCGAGAGTTGCTCCGGGCTTGCAGCTCGCCGGGCTTACCATCCTCAACGATACCACCATCCTCCACGACCAGAACACGGGAGAAATCCCGGGTTTCACTGATATCGTGGGTAATACAAATCAGGGTGACCCCCTGCCAGACTTCCCGCACACGACTCATCAGGCGCTGCCGCTGCTGGCGATCAAGGCCCCTGAACGGTTCATCCAGGATCACGCAGGCCGTTTCCTCACGGCCAAGTGCACGCCCCAGGCGCACACGCTGCCCCTCGCCACCACTAACCAGGGCACCACTTTCCCCCAGCGGGCTCTGCAATCCCTCCGGTAGCGCCGCCACCAGCTTGAGCAAATCCGCTTGCTGTAAAATGGGGTAAAGCGGGGCACCGGGCTTATTGCCGTAACTCAGGTTTTCTAACAGGCTGTTGCTCCACAACTGAATTGCAGGGTCCACCCAGGCACAGTGCAGGCGAAAGCGCTGCAATAACTCGCCTTTCAATTCACTGCCATTTAGCATGACACGACCACTGGCGGGCTTGTGCCACCCCAGCAACAATCCGGCCAGACTCGACTTGCCAGCGCCGGACGCCCCGACAATAGCAATTTGCTCACCGGGGCTAATCTCCAGATTTACCTTGTTGAGAATAGTGCGGCCACTGGCATTAACACTGACATTATCAAACTTAATACCCACCGGCTTTGTCGGGGAGAACTCAATACTATCGGCGGACTTGTTGTCCGCATCCGCCTCAGTGACAGCTTGTAGGGGTTCGAGCGCCCTCAGTAAAAGGTTGCGCTGCTGGGGATAGCTGCGCATTAGCCCGGCAATCTCTTCACCCAGTGGCGGCAGTGCCAGTACCCAATAGATCAGCAACAGCAGATCAGGGCTCGCCCCTCGCGCGTTAACGCAATAAATCACCAATACACTACTCAGGGTACAGTTCACCAATAGCTGCACCGCCTGACTATTGAGCTGAAAACGCAACGAGGCATATCCGGCCCTTATCCATTCGGTAAGCAAATTTTCATGCTCCCGCCGAACAGACTCACTGGCGCCGTGGGTGCGAATCGGAATAACTCCCAGCAGGGCATCCATATAAAAGCGCGCCAGGGCTCCGGCATGAGTCTGCACCCGCATACTGTAATCAGTGAGTACCGGCTGAAACAGTAAAGGAACAGCAATCTGCAATACCGACATAACGAGCACCAGCGGTGCCGCCGCAGGAGCCAACCAGATAATTCCCAGCGCAGTAGCTAATAGCGAGAAAATCTTAAAGATAATACCCGCTCCGAGAGCGGGTAAGCTCCTCAAAGCGACAATGCGGTGTGAGCGCTCGGCCGTATCAGAAGTCGGACGGCTCTGAAAGAAGTGATCAGGTATTCGCGGCAGTGCGGCCAAAAAGCGCATGCGGAAACGGTTTTCCAGGCGGCGCCCTATCATCATTTGAACTTTTGCTGTAGGAAACTGCAATAGCATTAAGGTGAGCATAAAGCCCAGTAGTAGTGCAATTGTGCCTGCCCGCTGCACCTCAGTCGCCAACTCACTGTGGATATCAATCAATCCACGAAAAAGTAAGACTTCAAACATCAACCCTACTACGGCTCCGAGCATGGCAATAAATATTGTCAGCGGTGCAATCAGTCCATCTTCACGTATCAATCCCCAGAGCTGCTTGAGCGGCTTCACCGGCGGCTCTCGCAAAGCTCTCGATAGCGCTTCCGATTTCGGTTTAACCTCACCGATATTGCGCACGCCTTTTACACTCACAATAACCGCACCACGGAACTCCAACTGCTCCGGCATCAGTTCAATGTTTTGTGTAGGCTCACTTCCACCCGGGCGAGATGGCCGCGCACACCAGTAATTCTCCGGAACTAATACAAATGCTTGGCTGGTATCCGTCGAAAACTCAACAGATAGCCGCTGCAAAATAGCGCTGACTTCAGCCCCCCGTTTTATCGCACCAGAGGTGACCAGTGAGGTGAGCATCCGAATAGAGGCATCGAGAAAGGCCAGGGAGAGCCAACTTTGATCTTTTAAGGCTTTTTCACACAGAGCGCTGGCCACCGTATCGGTGACCTTTAGCTGTGCAATACGCTCTTTAAGCGGGGCAATAAAATCATCCCCTCCCGCCCAGCTTCGCCAGCCCTGAGGAGGCACCCGTGCAGTGTGAACGTGCAACTCATCTAAAAAGCGGCGCGCACTGGGCCAGCGTCTACCACTGGCTGGGTCCATCACCTGCACAACCCCGCGATGATTTCTCCAGGCCACCACAAAATGGGTATTGCCGTTAGGTAGCCGTACCACAACCAACCCAGGTAAGTATCCAGGCGAGTTCAATAAGAGGTGATCCACTGGCACGACCATCTGGGCAGCATCCAGCCCCAGCTCTACCGCAATCTTTTCCAGGGTATTTATTGAGGTGCCATCTACATCCGTCTGACAGGCATCGCGCAAGTGGCCATAGTGGGTACTTACACCAAAGCCTTCGAGCAGACATTTTAGCGAGGCCGGACCACAGTCCATATTAGAGGTCTGCACGACCTCGGGAACTAACCAACGTATTTTCTGCCTCGCGGTCACGCTCCCTCCTCCACACTCTCTTCGGGAGCTTTACCTGAGAGTATCTCTCCAGTTCGTTGTAAAAGCAGCTGATAAGGTGTTTTCTTACCTGTGGCAATTTCTACTCTAGCCGGTAAATCGTGCAGTAAGGGAAGCTGGGGTGGCATCTCGCCTTGCAGGGAGAGCTGCACAAGAACTTTGCCCTGCTGAACAGCACTGGCCACGCGCTCTACACGAGCTTGCAGTTGTCCATAGCGGGTCCAGGAAAAGCCATCCAGCTTTACTTGGGCCTCCTGCCCCGGCTGAATATGCCCCAGCGCCAGCGCCGGGGGGAAAAATGCCAATATAGAGATAGCCCCCTCTGCTTGGATCGTTGCAACCTGCTGTCCGGCGGCCAGTACTTCACCCTCGCGAATTTTCGCCAGTGAAGCTAGCGTGCCAGCAATAGGGGCGCGCAAGTTCTGTTCACTCATCGCAAGATGATTCTGTTGAATACGGGTATCAACTTCCGCGAGTTTGCCTTTAATATCCTGATCCCGCTGATTCAAGGTACTCACTTCGAGCTCGTATTCACTGATGAGCTGTGCTCGACGAACCTCCAAGGCGCTAATATCTGCTTGCACTTTGAGGGTTGCCATCGCCATTTGCTGATAGGTTCGTTTTGCAGCTAGGTAATCCAACTCTGAACTTTGCTGTTTCTGCAACAACTGCTCATAGCGGTCGGCAACATCCGCTTGTATTTTTTGGTTACTGACCTGAAGTTGGTACTGCTGTTTCAATAACTTCAACTGATCATCAATAGCCTTTTGATCTTCAGTAAACTTTTTATCCCGTAAATTTTGTTCACGCTGCACCGAGTAAAGCTGGCCCTGTAGACTTTCAGCTACTTGGGTAT
Source organism: Microbulbifer regidiadema (SeqCode) (assembly GCF_052466995.1). Lineage (NCBI taxonomy): Bacteria > Pseudomonadati > Pseudomonadota > Gammaproteobacteria > Cellvibrionales > Microbulbiferaceae > Microbulbifer > Microbulbifer regidiadema (SeqCode). The sequence goes on from NZ_CP174297.1 coordinate 2,797,490, forward strand.
CACCTTCCAAGCTCAAATCTAGTACTGATGTATCAAGTTGTATCAATGTGTCCCCAGCTTCAAGGGTATCACCCAGTTCAGCATCAACAGCAATAACCCGGCCTACCCTTTGCGTACTAATATGGACGGTATTCTGCTCCTGCTCCAGCCTCGCATTATCACTCACGCTGTAGATAGTAATTTCTTTTTTAAAGAGCCAAGTAGACCAAGCGATCAGGAGAAGCCCCCCCAATAAAGCAGCAGCTACCGAGGCACGGACAGAATCTGAGACAATAGCTCGAGTGGTATAAAAAAAAGGCGTTGACAATGTGAAAAACCTATAAATCGCTATCACACAAAACAGATAAGAAACTTAAACTTTCCTCTTGACTTTATTATGGTTTCCTTCAAAACCAAGATATAAAGATTAAGCTTCTTTTATGCAATCCTAAACTGTACCTATTGATACATTTAGAAAAGAGTGACCCGCAGAAAGAAACACCTGCCACCTCTTCTCTACTAAAAGATCAAAGATGCCAGATTTACGTACTAAAGAAAAGTGACTCAAACCAAGGACAGCACCAACAGATGGCAGAGGAGCAATACTAACAGGCGGTCAAGAAGGCCAGCATAGATATCACCAGGAACTATTACACTAACTGCCAGCAAACTAGAATTCCAGCACAACCGCAAATAGAAGATATATACCACCTACAACACTTCTACAAGGATAAGGCCTCAACATCGCTCTTGGTTAAATGCTGATTCGCTCTCTTAAAAACCTCTCACTCCACCAAGAGAAAATCCATCAAAATTCATTAGATTTTTTATTTTATTACCACGAAACGGTAGAGGCTTACAAAGGAGCGCTCCCCTTTCAATTCTTCAGCTATAGCCATAACTATTTACAACAGAGCCCCTCGGCCACAACCTCCATTGAAATCATCAAGGCCTATTCAATACTAGATTGAAACCAATAACCCAATCTAAATCAATTAGATATAGAAGAAACCAAGAAAGCAGAGACGCCAAAAATCAGCATGGAAATTTTATTTTATCACTTAAATTCAGGCGGACTTTCCGCCCACCTGAATTCAGTCAAAAGTTACTCCCGATATCAAAAGAACAGGTTAGTTAAAATCATACCTTAGGCCCAAACGAATACTACGCGGCGTTTGATAATAGTACGGCTCGCCAAAGTATTCATAAGGCTCTGTCGTTCCGTCTAGGTCACCTACCTCTTCAACCTCAATCACTGCATCATTATTGAATACATTGAAGACATCCAAACTAACCAGTAGGGTCTGATTATTAGCGAGTTCAATCGGGTATTGCGCATTGAGATCCAGATTCCAGTAATTATCAGTTCGACCTAAGCTACCACGAGAATTAAGTTCCCCCTGGCAATAGAATGACTCAGAATCATAATACGCCGCAAATTCATCGGTGGGGTGCATACCAAAGCAATTTTTGGGGCGTCCAGTCTGCCACATAAAGTTAGCACCTAGCCTCAACCCCAAATCAAAACTATAGGTCCCAAATGCTTTAATCGTATGCCTGCGATCATTCGGCAAATCTCCATAACCACCTTCCACCAGGCCCGGCTGATCAAAATTGGTTGTTAAGCCTGAATCTGTCTGCCCATTATCCGAACGGACGTAGCCTTCATTGTTGCCCCAGCTGTGCCCCCAAGTATATGAAGCATCAAGGGACCACCTGCCATCAAAGGGTCGCTTAAAGGTAAACTCAACAGCGCCATACTGTCGCTTCGCCTCAGGAAAATTAAGCTGATCAGCAGATAAATTTATATACTCGCCCTGTTCAGTAATATAAATCCGCATATCATTACCGGGATTGGTCAAGACATACTGGTGAAATCCATCAAAGACATCTTCAACAGTTGCCCCATCAACTTTGGATGCATCCCAACTGCCAGTCGAGTTATAGTAGTCAATCACTGCGGCATCAATCGCTAAGTCTTCAAGTGCCGTTTCCAAGTTTCGGTAAATACCTTTAACCCCTAGCTGCACACCATTATCCATAACATACTCATAACCGAGAATGTATTCAGACTGGTACATCGGATCAATATTTTTATCAACAAGAGCCCGCGCATCCTGTAAATTCCCATCGGCGAAGTATAAAGTTTCGTAGGGGTTACTTAAGTTGCAAGGTGTTGAATCCTCATTCAGGCAGGAACCGTCCCAGTCATAATCCTGAATAGTATAAAGCTCCTCTCCAGCCAGCCTCACATTAGTATTTGATGCCACCGGCAGGTAGTAATGGCCAAAATTTGCAAATAATTTTTGATTTCCTTCACCGGTAGGATCCCAGACAAGCGACAGCCTCGGCGCCCACTGGTCGCTAATTTCAATAAATTCACTCCCAGAAGCATCCTTGTTGGTAAATGTTTCATTGCGAAGCCCAAACTGAACAGAGAGATCATCAGTTACCTGCCAAGTATCTTGCAGGTAATAGGCAGAAGAATCCGTTTCAAATCCACCCTTATTCTGATAATAGCGCATGCGCGCAAACTCATAATCGGGATACAACTGCCACAACCCATAGCCGGAGTAAAAGGTATCTTCCGTAAGCGAGTTGGACTCGTTATCAATACCCGCCTCTACCAAGTGATCGCCAATATTCCATGAAAAGTCCACCCGGAACATCTCTCGAGTATCCTCTCCAATTTCCACACTTGATCCAACCCAATTACCCAGTGACATCCTTCCCGGGTTATATAAATATACAACAGGGACTCCTTTATTATCGGGCACTTCACTTCTATCCTGAGTATTTTCCCCATAAGAGACACTCAGAGTCATATCGTCATTCAAATGACCGATATAAGAGGCAATCCAGTTGAAACCGCCTCGCCCATAGATAACATCCCCGATATAATCGCCTGTTTTTTCTGTCTCTGAATCGTAATAATAATTCCCTTCAACAACATCCCGCTCATCACTAAAAGCCGTAAGCTCTATCCGATGATCCTCATTGATATAACCATCTAATTTCACCCCCCAGAAATCGGACTTGGTCTCTTCTTTATATCCCCGACCACTCGTCATACCGTAGTATTCTTTATCTTCCGAGACATTACTGTAGAGCGCATAGAAGAATAATCGGTCTTCTATAATTGGCCCAGAAAAATATATATTGGCCTCTTGTGAAGAAAACTCATCCTGATCATTATCAGCAACAAAAGTATTCGGCGCGGTATCTGTTTCCTCGTCATAGTAAAAACTGGTGCCGAACTTGAATTCATTGGAGCCACTTTTGGTAGTGGCATTCATCACACCACCAGTGGACCGGCCAAATTTGGCCGAATAGCCGCCAGTCTTTACCTGTATATTATCGTAGAATTCAAATGGGACCGTAGAGTAACCCAATCCATTTCTAAAATTAGTGGTATTCAACCCATTGATATAGCTGACGTTCTCTGCAATAGATGCACCGGCAAAACTAGTTCCGCCGCCATACTGATCAAAGGTGCGATCGCCTTTAGAAACACTTGGTGCCAACAGAGTAACCGAGTCCAAATTTCTCGCCACAGGAAGCTCTATGAGTTCATCTGATGAAATCACTAAGCCTGACTCAGCAATCCCTGTATCTAGCTGTGAGATTCTCTGCCCACTAACAACAACTTCTTCCATCTGGGAACGATCACCGAGAACGACACTAACTGTTCCGCCCAAACTCACCGTTACCGAGCGAGTGTCTGTCACTTCACTCCCAGAATAAAGCTCTAATTGGTACTCTCCAGGAGGAAGGCTTCCCACCCTGAATTCTCCCCCACCACTCACTGAAACCTCTTTAGAAATACCCCTAGAAATATCTGTAACCTTTATCTTGTCAGATTTTTCTACACTAAGAACAGTCCCTCTAATTGTACCAGTCGTATTATCTGCCATAACAAACGGACTTACTGACAGAGCAGTGGCAACGGATATTACCAACAGACTTTTAGAAAACCCCTTCTTAGCGCCATATACAGAAACCATAAAACCCCCAGAAAATTATATTTATTTAAATTACCAGGTCGCAATCCAGCACATCGAGATAACGCTCCCGAGAAACTACATTCTCAACGCTATAAACTAAAAATTCATACCCAAAAAAACAACTCAGCTCTCAAAAAAAAGTGAAACACTAAAGACATTTAAAAACAACAAACAAAAGTTTGATACACGAAAGGGAAATCATGACTTTTCGCACAAACAGACCATTTAACTTATAGCATTTGAAGGGGGATTAATACTCCGCACAAACAGTAACAGTAAGTGCTTAACAGCTTACCCAGATAAGCAAGCTTTAATTAAGAAACAATAAATTGTTATTCCCTTAGCAGAGAAAACTCAATTGAAAAGATTTATTTCAAAGGAAAGAGATTTTACTTTGATTATCAGGAGGCTATAGAGGGGGTATCGAGTATTTATAAAGGTGGGGTACCCCCCACCTCAAGATTTATCTTGCGGCCTCTACTTCCGCAAAAACTCCAACATCCACTTAGCAACCGTATTCTCATGGATATCATTCTTCAGCGATTCCTGCCCCTTATCGACTACAGCGGCACCAAAAGCCTCCCGGCGAAGCTCCATCAAACTATTTGAATAGGGCTTGGTAAATTCCGGGTGCGCCTGAAAGCTGAGTATATGCTCATCTACTTGCACCATAGCCATAGGACAGAACTCACTGGACGCCAATACCCGCCCACCTGGCGGTAGCTGATCCACCTGGTCCTGGTGCGTCACCAAAAGGCTAAAGTTGGCTGCCGGCTCAGACATCCAGCTTGGCGTCTCTTGCATCTCATAGGTATGCACCCCCAGCCCCCATCCTTTATCCGATTTGCGCGCTCGCCCCCCCAGGGCCTGGGCAATTAACTGGTGACCAAAGCAGATACCAATTGTCGGCTTTTTCTTGTCATGTAACTCGCGCACAAAGTCCATAAGGGGGGCAATCCAGGGTTTGTCGTCATAGACACCGGTCTTGCTACCTGTAATGAGGTATGCATCCACTTCATCTATATGGACGGGATACTGACCCTGTTGGACTTCATAGGTCTTAAACTCCAAGCCGGAGTCCAGGTCGCGCAACAGGCCGGCAAACATCTCCGGGTACTCCCCAAATTCGCCTACAAGCTCTTTGCGTACATCATCGGTTTTTAAAATTCCAATCTTCATTATTTTCACCGCTGAATTGACTGCTTAGTATTGGGATTATGGCATATCCAGGTATCAGCGGTCCCGGGACAAAGCAATTGGCACACGATGACAGATACCCCTGGCAACGCATATTTCATCACTGCGCTCTTGCCAATATCGAGCGCCTCAATAGCATTTGACCTCACTATCTAGGAGTAACATTTCTCTCTGGGCATTCTTAGCTGAAGTAGTTTTGTGTATGATCTCGGCTTTAGCACATTTTTCAGCCAACCCTTCGGCTACAGGGCGATCCAGAGATAATTGGGACCGCTTGCAGTTAAGACTGAGGACAAACAATGACCACAACAACCTCCCCGAGTGATCGGCAGGACAGCCCCCCCGGGCGCAAAACCGCCTTTATCCGCTTCCTCGATGCGGTGGAATGGCTGGGTAACCTTCTCCCCCACCCCATAACACTCTTCGCACTCTTCGCTGTCGGAGTGATATTTATTAGCGGTATCGCCTCCTACTTCGGCCTGTCAGTACCAGATCCCCGCCCAGTGGGCGCCGCCGGCCGGGCACCAGATGGGGTTATCGAGGTCTTTAACCTGATGAGTGGCGATGGTCTCAGGATGATCGTTACCAGCTTGGTGAAGAATTTCACCGGCTTTGCCCCGCTCGGCACAGTGTTGGTGGCCCTGTTGGGGGTAGCCATTGCCGAGCACTCCGGCCTGTTAAGTGCCGCAGTGCGCGGCTTGGTATTACAGGCCTCCAAGCGCACCGTCACGGTAATTGTGGTTTTTGCCGGTATTATCTCCAACACCGCTTCTGAACTGGGCTATGTGGTACTGATTCCCCTCGCCGCGATGATCTTCCACTCCCTCGGCCGACACCCGCTTGCCGGCTTGGCGGCCGCATTTGCCGGTGTCTCTGGTGGTTACAGTGCCAACTTACTATTGGGAACCGTAGATCCGCTACTATCCGGGATTACGGAATCCGCAGCCCATATGATCGACCCGACCTACTCCGTAGGCCCGGAAGTAAACTGGTTCTTTATGATTGTCAGTACCTTCCTGATCACCGGAGTTGGTAGCTGGGTGACCATGAAGATCGTAGAGCCCAAGCTGGGTAAATATGACCCCAGTGAGGCGTCCGTCGACCTGAGCCAGGACAAAGTTGGCACCCTGACCGACGCCGAAAAGCGCGGTCTCAAGTACGCCGGCCTGGCCGTTCTGGGTGTATCTGCGGTACTCGCTTTGACGGTGGTGCCTGAGTGGGGCGTTTTACGTAACCCTGAGACCGGTCTGGTAGCGGGCTCTCCCTTCCTCAAAGGGATCGTCTCACTGATCCTGGTATTCTTTGCTATTCCCGGCTTTGTCTACGGCAGGGTTGTCGGCACCATGAAAAATGACCGGGATGTCATTGATGCCATGGCCAAGAGCATGAACAGTATGGGCATGTACATTGTCCTGGTGTTCTTCGCCGCACAGTTTGTCGCCTTCTTTAAGATCACCAATCTGGGCACCATCTTTGCCGTTTTGGGTGCTGATACGCTACAAAGCATCGGTCTCACCGGACCACTGCTGTTCCTGTTCTTTATTATGATGTGTGGCTTTGTGAACCTGATGCTGGGCAGCGCCTCGGCTCAGTGGGCGGTGACAGCACCTATCTTTGTCCCCATGCTGATGCTACTGGGTTACGCCCCAGAAGTGATCCAGGCGGCCTACCGTATCGGTGACTCGGTGACCAATGTCATCACGCCGATGATGAGCTACTTCGGCCTGATCATTACGTTTGCCGCGCGCTATAAGAAAGACCTGGGTATGGGCACCTTGATCGCCACCATGATCCCCTACTCCATCTTCTTCTTTATCGGCTGGACAGCCCTGTTCTTTATCTGGGTGTTTGCCCTCGGACTGCCAGTAGGGCCGGGAGCCGCCACTTACTATGGCGGTTAACCCTCTGTCCGAAGCTTAATCGAAAGCCCGCTTCTGCGGGCTTTTTTGTCTGCTCTAGATGACCGCTCTTCTCACCACTCAACTACTTATATCCTCAGATAACCCCCTAAAAATGTTAAAGCCTTTCTGGAATTACCAGTCATTCAAGATATCGTTAAGCAGAGGTAAAAAAGTGGACAAAATATGAAAAAAATTATTATTCCCAGATATAGAGTCACCATAAAACAAAAAAAATCTATAGCTGTCATTTAGGAATAAAGTTTCAATATATAACAATTAAGTAGTATTTTTTTTCATAAGGCGACAGTTTTTTTATCGCTGAAAGCGGCAAGCCCTTCGAATCCGCAAAAAAAAACAAGTAATATAGCCCCTGAAATCATACTTAGCGGAGACTGATAGGCGGATTGCGCCAGTGTCGCCTGCCCTGTTTTAATCTCAATTATTATTTCTCAGGATGAGTCATGTGTACTCTATGGTCATTAGTGTCTTGGCTAATATCCATAGCGAGCTGCATATCAGGAAATAGAACAGGCATTCGCCAATTGACGGCTGCATTAATCCGTCAGATAAAGCCCAGGAAAGCATAATTCGGGAATTTGCTGTTAATTGCAGATTTCTAAGGTTATCGGGCGCCCCTATCAGTTGAACACTTCCGCTTATAAAAGAAGTTGTGACCCGGCACGCCTAATAATTAATTCAGGCTGGGTTCTTGGAAGGATTTGGAAGACATTGACCCAACAAATAAGAGCTAAGCTGTTAACCGGCTTTTATGACCAAGTATCCCAGCTAAACGGCTGCCCGGAAACACTGCTTAACAGCGCCGGTATTAACCCCGAGCAGGTTGAGAAACTCGAGGGATATCTCCCTATGAGCAAAGTGACAGACCTGGTAGAAAGGGCTACACGACAACTCAACTGTGCGGATTTCGGACTGAGACTGGCAAAAAGCCAGGGCGCGGCCGCCCTGAGCTCTCTCGGTGCTGCGGTATTGCAATCGCTGACTCTGGGGGAGTTCCTCGATGCTGCGGTAAAACAATTCGCCGCTCCGCCCTATAACCTGCGAGTGGAATTGGAGATTAAAGGACTCCAAACGTTTATAACTTTTCATTGCCTAAATGATTTAGAAAGTTATATACCTTTAGACTCCCAATTACCGCTTGAACTATTCCGGGAGTTTCTTCTCGGGGTTTCCGTAGTGGCATTGCAAATCCTGTGTGGGGAGAAATTTAATCTAGAGGCGGTTCATTTAAAGTCCAAACAGCCGCTTCACGATCAGTATGAAAACTTCTTTGGAACAGAAGTACAGTTTTCACAAGCTAGCGACAAATTAGTGCTTAGCAGTGGCCAACTGGCTCAACCGACTGATAAATCGAATCCCGCACTGAGACCGCTATTAAAGTCCTATATCGATAAAGTACTGGAGCAGAACGAGTCAAACCTGATTCACCAGGTAGAGCGTTTAATCTACTGCTTAATGCCCCTGAAGCGTTGCAGTCTGCAAGAGGTTGCCAATCAGTTGGGCATGCACAAGCGCACACTGCAACGCAGATTGCGCGATCGGGAACTGGTGTTTGAGGATATTCTGGACCGAATCCGCCGTGAGCGTGCAGAGCACTATCTCAGCAGGAAGCTGCCGCCGATGGCCCAAATTTCCGATATGCTGGGCTACCGGGAGCAGAGCTCATTCAACCGGGCCTGTGACCGCTGGTTTGGAACGACCCCGATGAAGGTGCGGCGCAAGCTCCTCAGTGAAGCCGCCGCAAAAGCGGCACTGGAAACCGAAAATTAAATCCCCGCCCGCCGGTATAAACCGCAACACCCGCCCGATTAAAGCGGGTGTCGCGGTTATTTGACCCAATACCCTGTGTCCTCCTCCAATAACGCGAAAACCTCCCGCTGCCTAGCTGAGCGTAAACCCTGAATTCCCAGTCATAGAGCGCCCTGGCCAACACCACACTTCTTTACAAGCTGTCCACATTACTTACTCATTCCTCAACTATTTTCGATGCAAGTCCCAGGGCGGTACCCAGAAGCCAGCCTTCGATTGAGCGGTCATCGCCACTACCCGAGCCTATAGTTTCGGGCGACAGCAATAACCTCTGTCAAAGCCCAAAGCGCTAAATCATGGTTTGTGGGACTCCCCCCAAAGTGCCTACGACAGGAGAACACGATGAAAAGAATATTGATTTCAGTAGCCGCCCTTTTGCTGGCCACAAATGTTTCCGCACAATCTCGCCAACCCCCGCAGGAGGCAATTGATGCCTGTAGCAGTCTGGCAGAAGGTGATGCCTGTACTGTAGAGACACCGAGAGGCACCCTCGAGGGTACCTGCCGCCAGCCCCCGCAAGCTGAGCAGATAGTCTGCGTACCTGCCGGCGGCAAAGGCCAGGGCAAAGGTGGCCCGGGCCCTATGGAAAATGAAGACCAGTAATCCCCAATAAATCGTGGCCGGCCAGCGGCACTGTAAATCTTGAGATGTCATTATGAAGAAGTGGTTATTTGCGGGGCTTTGCGGTATTGCGCCGCTTGCGCTGGCTCACGTACCCGATAGCGCCCTAAAGGCCTGCCAAAACCTGTCCAGTGGCGCTAGCTGCACCATGGAGTTGCACAACGGTCAGGTCAGTGGCCGCTGCCGAGACCTGCCCCAATCACACGGGCTACTCGCCTGTGTCCCCGAGCGCAAATCGGCTATGCGCTCAGCAGGTAAAGACAGCGGCGGCGGGCGCCCTCCTGCACGCAAACACACAATCGTACAGTCCGACGGTCTACAGGAAACTGTTCCGGCCACCCAGGCCCCAATCACCTTTAGCGAGGTGAGTATCAGTATCCAGGGCCCCTGGCGTGTTATTGAGGCCAACGGCATTTCCGAGCATAAGACTGGCACCTTCCCCAATCGCGGCAACCCCCATGAAATCGAGGTGCAGCGCTACAGTTTCCGGGTTCCGGCCAATCCCCAAATTGCCGCTAAACCCACACCGGTTCCCTTACAGGATTTTGGTATCGGCCTAAATGGAGTCCCCTTCGACCCCAGTGCCGCCGAATGGTATCTGGGCAATCGTGGACGCTGGCGCTACGAGGCCCTATCCGGTGCGATTCAGCTCGGTGTAGACGACAACTACGCCCACGTTCAGCCCAATGGCGCCTACCACTATCACGGAATCCCCACCGGCTTGCTACAGCGCCTGGGGGTATCCCAGGAAAGGCACTCCCCGCTGATCGGCTGGGCGGCCGATGGCTTCCCCATCTATGCCCTATACGGCTATGCCGATGGTAAGGAGCCGAAATCCGGCATTGTAGAGATGACATCGAGCTACCAGGTGAAGTCCGGCAACCGCCCCAAAGGCAGTAAAGAACCCGGTGGCTACTACGATGGGACCTTTGTGGACGACTACCACTACGTGGCTGGCTCCGGCACTCTGGATGAGTGCAACGGCAGAATGGTTCGCACCCCGGAATTCCCCAGCGGCACCTACGCCTACTTCCTGACCGAGGACTGGCCCATTATCCCGCGCTGTTACAAGGGCACTCCGTCGGAAGATTTTCGCCGGGGCCCCGGCAACAACCAGCGCAAGGGAGCAAAAAAGCGTCCCTAACCCGCGAACGCTATCCCCAGAGAACTGCCTTCCACCAGTTCTCTGGGGAAACCAGCCCTCTTGATACCCCAGATTGAGCTGGCGTCAGCTCATATCAATCACCGCCAGCGCCTCCGCCAGGGTTTTCACCGAGTGCATTTCCATACCCTCGATATCGTTCTTCAGGCGATTCGCTGCGGGCACAATGGCCTTGCGGAAACCGTGCTTGGCCGCCTCGCGCAGGCGCTCCTGGCCCGAGGGCACCGGGCGAATCTCACCGGACAGCCCCACCTCTCCGAATACCACCAGATCCCTCGGCAGGACACGATTGCGGAAACTGGAAACCACCGCCAATAGCAGTGTCAGGTCGGCGCTGGTCTCCATCACCTTGACCCCGCCGACCACATTGATAAAGACATCCTGATCGCCCACCAAAACACCGCCGTGGCGGTGCAGAACCGCCAGCAACATATTCAAGCGATTCTGGTCGAGGCCCACCGCTACCCGGCGGGGATTGCCGAGGCTGCTATCGTCCACCAGCGCCTGCAATTCCACCAGCAGCGGCCGGGTGCCCTCCCACACCGAGGTCACCACCGAGCCCGCTGCGATCTCCTCGGCCCTCTGCAGGAAAATAGCCGAGGGGTTGGATACCTCTTTTAGACCCTGCTCAGTCATAGCGAATACGCCGAGTTCATTGACCGCACCAAAGCGGTTTTTATGCGCGCGCAGGGTGCGGAAGCGGGAGTCGTGCGTTCCCTCCAGGAGTATGGAGCAGTCGATAATATGCTCCAGGACCTTGGGGCCGGCGAGACTGCCGTCCTTGGTGACGTGCCCCACCAGAATCAGCGCCGTGCCGGTCTGCTTGGCAAAGCGGGTCAGGTAGGCCGCACTCTCGCGCACCTGGGCCACAGAACCCGGTGCCGATTGCACGTCACTCATATGCATCACCTGAATCGAGTCCACCACCATCACGCGCGGATTCACGTCCTTGGCCGCCAGGCAAATACGCTCCACATCGGTTTCGCTGAGCAATTGCAAAGAATCTGTGGGCAGGCCGAGGCGCTTGGCACGCATAGCTACCTGCTGGAGCGACTCCTCACCGGTGATATACAGCGCCGGCATCGACGTGGCGAGATGGCACAGAGTCTGGAGTAAAACCGTGGACTTACCGGCGCCGGGATGACCGCCAATCAAGACCACCGATCCCGGCACTAACCCGCCCCCCAGTACCCGGTCCAGCTCCGAGGTGGAAGTGGGGATGCGCGGCAGTTCACTGAGGTCAATTTCCGATAACTTCTGCACTTTGCCGGCACCGGCAGCGCCGGCGTAGCCGCTTTGTGCATCGGTAAAATTCGCGGCGCGACTATCCTTGTGGTCGGGCCCCAGACGCACTTCCGACAGGCTATTCCAAGTGCCACAAGCACTACACTGCCCCGCCCACTTGGTGTAGTCGGCACCACATTCATTACATACATAGGCAGTTTTACGTTTTGTGGCCAAGGCACTCTCCCGAATAGTCAGCAAAATTGAGTGACGTACAGTTTACCTCTTATCCGACCGGGGCGGGTGATGCTCAGCGGTCAAAAGTGACTCTCCTGCACCGGCATTCTCTATTGGTATCTTCTCAGTCTAATTGGTCTATCTGTGCGATTGATCTAGATCAATCCACCTCGCCTCCACCGAGATAACATCCGCCGCTGCCTTTCCTCACTCTTGGGAAGGTATTGAATAACATTGAGCAATCATCGAACAGGAAGTAAGCATGTCGTCTATTACTCTTCGCGGCGCAATTCTGGCGCTCGCTATGGCCTCGACCTCCGCCCTGGCTGCGGATCACGAAGTTAAGATGCTGAACCAGGGCAAGGACGGGATGATGACTTTTGAACCGGCATTTCTCGCGGTGGCACCGGGCGATTCCGTCACTTTTCTGCCCACCGATATGGCCCACAACACTCACTCCGTTTTATCCCCTGCCGAGGGCGCTACCTGGAACGGCAGCATGGGGGAAAAAGTCACCGTCACTTTGAACCAGGAAGGCGTGTACGTGTATCAATGTGATCCACACCTGCCGCTGGGTATGGTGGGAGTGATTCAGGTGGGCAAGGCGACCAACTTAGAGGACGCCAAAAAACATGCCGAGGGGATGAATGCCACTATTGCCATGAATAAGGAGAGGCTCAAGCAGTACCTCGATCAAGTCCAGTAAGAGGAGTCGCGGCGTGGATATCCTATTTGAAAAAGGTCATCACCTGGTTGCGCGGTTCGGCGATTTGGTTAAAGAGCAGAACGGCAGCAGTGGTGTACAGGCCAATCAATTTGTTATTCGCCGCGGCACCAAAGGGGCGCTAATCGATCCCGGCGGCGATCTGACTTACACACACCTCACCATTGAGCTCAGCCGCCATTTGAACCTGAGCGAACTGGATCTGATCCTGGCCTCTCACCAGGACCCGGATATTATCGCTTCGCTACCCCGCTGGATGCTGCACTCCCGCTGTAAGGTGGCGGTATCCAAGCTGTGGTCGCGATTTTTGCCACACCTGGTTTCCGGCTTTGTCGCCTCGCGGGCCGGTGCAGAACGCTGGCAGGAACGCATTATGCCGCTGGACGACAAGGGAGAGATTATCCCTTTCAGTGACAGTGAGATCTGGGCATTGCCGGCGCACTTTATGCACTCCTGCGGCAACTTTAGCTTTTATGACCCGGTCAGCCGCATCCTGTTTTCCGGCGATATCGGCGCCTCCCTCGGGGGTGAAGAGGGCGAAGTTAAAGACTTTGACGCACATTTGCCATCGATGGAGGGATTCCACCGCCGCTATATGGGCGGGAACTGGACCTGCCGCCTCTGGGCCAAGATGATACGGGAGCTCAATCCCGCGATGATTGTGCCCCAGCACGGTGGCTACTTTGCCTCCGACGATATCAAGGAGCGCTTTTTGAGTTGGCTCGAACGCCTTGAGTGCGGACCGGACCTGTTGCGACACCAGGATTTCCGCTTACCCCTGGGCCGCCCTTAAACTGCTCCCCGGCAAGCACACCGGTTGCACCGACAGAGGCCAGCCCATACACTGCGGGCTGGCTCGCTGTCTGAACACTGCCATGCACACCGGGATCTTCCGCTTATTTTTGCTCACACTGCTACTGGCCTTCGGCGGCCAGGCTATGGCGTCGTCCTGTGCAGAAAAGCACGAAGCCCCAGCAGTATCCATCCCCGCTGAAGCCCCCCACTGTGACGGGACAACTCCTGCCAACTGCAACGACAGCCACGCATCCAGCTGCACGGTCGAGTGCAGCTGCTGCGCGGGGCCCAGCACCAGCTCTGCGGTAAACACCCCAGACAAAATCCCCGCTGACGGTCGCAACCTACAGGTCACCGCCTACCGGGAATTTAATTCCTCCCCTGACCCGGAAATGGCACTGCGCCCACCCATACTGCGCATTTAACAGGGCCCGTGTGCCTAGGGCATACGCGCTTCCCCCAGTTTTACCCCCAATATTTTTTATAAATACCCGCGCGCCTGTGTGCGCACAAATATCATCACCGGAGTTGATATGAACCGTTCAATTTTGCTGGCTATTGCCGCGCTACTAACAACCCTGGCCCTGAGTGCCTGTGCCGAAGACACGGCCCCAAAAAAGGAGGCGGTGAGCCTGACCACTTACAAATCCGCCACCTGTGGCTGCTGTAAAATTTGGGTCGAACACGCCCAGCAAAGTGGCTTTGATATCGTCGCGAAGGATGTCGATGATCTCAACCTCGTGAAAAAACAGCACCATATCACACCGCGCTATCAATCTTGCCACACCACAGTGTCAGAACAGGGCTATGTTTTCGAAGGGCATGTGCCGGCAAAGCTGGTACAGCGTTTCTTACAAAACCCACCGCACAATGCCATTGGCCTCGCCGTGCCGGGTATGCCCCTGGGCAGCCCCGGTATGGAAGTGGGAGACCGCTTTACGCCCTATCAGGTCATGCTGCTTAACAAAGATGGCAGCAGCGAAATTTACGCCGAATTGCATACGGCACAGGAGCAGTTTTAACAGGGACCTCAATGACCGAGCGCCTGCGCACCGCATCCGTCTCAAGGCGTACTTTCGTCACCGGCCTCGGAGCGGGTGCCCTTCTACTGGGGGGGCGCTCGCACGCAAACCCACCCCCGCCGGCAACCCTGCGCGGTAACCGCTTCGATCTATCGATCGGCTCACGCCGGGTAAACCTTACCGGGCGCGAGCGACAGGCCCTGACGATTAACAGCAACCTGCCCGCTCCCATTCTGCGCTGGCGGGAGGGGGACATCGTCACCCTGGATGTCCACAACCGGCTCCCCCACAGCGCCTCCCTACACTGGCACGGCGTCCGGGTACCCAGTGATATGGACGGCGAGCCGGGCTTGAGCTTTGGCGGTATCCAGCCGGGACAAGTATTTCGCTACCGTTTCCCGCTACGCCAAAGCGGCACCTATTGGTATCACAGCCAATCCGGGTTGCAACAACAGCGGGGACTCTACGGGGCAATCGTCATTGACCCCTTATCCCCAGAACCCTTTTCCTACGAGCGGGATTACGTTGTTGTCCTATCCGATTGGAGCGATGAATCCCCTCAAACGATTTATACCCACCTAAAAAAAGACCCGTATTACTACAACAAGCAGCAGCGCACGACTGCGGATTTATGGCGTGAGGTACACGCAAAAGGGCTGGCGCAAACCTGGCGAGACCGGCATCAGTGGAACTGGAAACAGATCTCCGACCACAATATATCCCTGGTTACAGGGGAGACTTACACCTATCTGATCAATGGGCAAACGCCCGAGGCCAATTGGACCGCTCTATTTAAACCCGGAGAAAGAGTCCGCCTGCGATTAATTAACACGGCCTCAATGACCTTATTCGACCTGCGTATCCCGGGCCTGAAAATGAAGGTGGTGGCAGCCGACGGGCAAAATATCGAACCCATTAGCGTCGATGAACTGCGGATTGGCAACGGCGAAACCTATGATGTAATTGTCGAACCGCAAAGCGAACAGGCCTACAGTATCTTCGCACAGTCGATGGACCGCAGTGGCTATGCGCGAGGCACCCTAACCAGTGATATACGCCTGCGCGCAGAGATTCCCACAATGGATCACCGCCCCATACTCAGCCGACAGGACCTGGGGCTGACGGAAAAACCCGCAGAGACAGGCGCGCATTTTAAAACCCATCGAACCACTCAGGATGAAAACCACTCCAGCTCGCCCAGCGCGACGGCTACCGGGGGCTGGTTTCACGAAAACCTCGCCGCCGCAGGGCTCGGCAGCAATAGTCCCATCGCGCATCAACCGAGTGAATACAGCTTCCGGGTGGATCATCGCGCGCAGGCGCCGGAAAACGGTATCACCGATCCCGGTATAGGGCTTAGAGAGCACCAACAGCGCTATAACCGTCGCGTGCTGACTTACGCCGACCTGCGCAGTGCCAACCCTACGCAGGATCGGCGCGAACCGCAGCGGGAATTGCAACTGCACCTGACCGGCAATACTGAACGCTACCTGTGGTCGATCAATGGGGAAACATTTCACGATGCCAGTCCACTGCAGTTTCGCCACCAAGAGCGACTGCGCATTACCCTGGTCAATGACACCCCCTTCCCTCAGCCCATGCATTTACACGGTTTGTGGAGTGAGCTGGAAAGCGGAGACGGCGAGTATTTACCCCTAAAACACACTGTGATCGCGCAACCCGGATCTAGCATCAGCTATTTGGTCAGTGCCGATACCTATGGCCGCTGGGCACTACACAGCCAAATGCTGTACCAGCGATCCGCTATGTATCGGGAGGTGCGCATTGTTTAACTTAGCCACAGGCACAGTGGCGGCACTCTGGGCAATCACCATCCCCGCAAGCTATGGCCAGACGGGGCCCCAGCAGCGACTGTACAGTGGACAACCCCCAAGCGATAGCCAGGCAGAGAGCCCCATAGCCAAGGTCAGCCTCGACTATGTAGAGCTGCGCGGTAATAACGGCGGGGAAATCGGCGGCGACTTCAGTTATGGCGGGGAGCAGAACAAACTGGTGGTAGCGCTCAATTATGAGCGAGGCGATGGAGAAACCGATAAGAATGAGCTGTGGGGGCTTTACAGCCGGGCAATTTCCGCTAAGTGGAACTTTCTTCTCGGTATTCGCCACGACTTTCAACTTGAAACCGCGAGTAGAAACTGGGCCGCGCTTGGAGTTTCCGGAAAAACCCCCTACGCCCTGCAAATGGATGCAGTCTTTTTTTATGGGGAAAACGGCAATAGCGCATTCCGCCTGGAGGGCGAATACGAAATAAAACTGGCACAGGCGTGGACTTTACTCTCCAATATCGAATTAAATTTTTTTGGCCAGAATGATAGAGCCCGGGGTAGTGGCTCGGGCTTATCTGAAGTAGAAGTCGGCCTGCGACTGCTGTATGAAGTCAGCAAAAACTTTTCTCCCTATCTAGGTGTCCACTATGAACGGGAAGTGGGAAATGCCGCCGATTTCGCTCGCGAGGAAGGTGGCGACGTAGATTCAACCGTATGGGTACTGGGGTTTAGAGCTTGGTTTTGAAAAAATCCAACTTTTTATATCTATACAAGTTGTACCACTTAACATCAGCTGTAACCAACTTTACCGCCTCCCCAATCTGTCATAGCATCCAATAGATCTTAATCGCCTTTTTAAAAATATTTAAATTCAGCAAGGATGCCGGTGATATGATCTTCCCCCGAATACTGTTAATCGCAGTTTCCCTACTGTGTGTGGGCCTATCAGCAGAACCTGAGAGTCCTCAGAGCCATTCTTCTGTTAACACGACCAAACACCTGAGTTATGGCGATGAAATTCTTTTCTCATCCAGAACCCTGAGTCGTGAAATACCAATCAACATATATTTACCGCAAACGTTCCATCAAGCATCAGAGCAGCATAGATACCCAGTTATCTTTATTAATGGCTCTCACGGCAAAGAATTTTTCCACGCCTTAACCGGGATAGTAAAGCATCTAAGTGGCGTAGAACGCATGCCGGAAAGTATTGTAATCAGCCTTAATGATGGCGGTGATGAACCGGAAACCTACCTACATGGAATGTGGAAGCATACTGCAGAGGAGAAATTTAGCGCCCAGGGAAACCCTGAGGCCTACAGTGAATTTCTAACTAAAGAACTATTTCCATATTTAAACGAAAATTACCGCGCGCTCGACAATCGAATGATTATTGGTATTTCAACTAGCAGCACCTTCCCTCTCTACACCCTAACTAACAAACCTGGATTATTTCAATCTTACTTCTTTTTATCTGCGGCTGATATATTTGGCATGGGGCCCACCTCAGAAAGTACTTTTATTGATGAAATTGCCAAAAGTATGCAAACCTCGCCAAACAAGATCAGTGCTTTTTATTTCGCCATGGCCGACAGTGATATGCGTAAAGATAAGCGCTATAAAAAAATCTTAAGTCAAATTAACACCAAGCTGTCACCTTACGCAAAAGAAAACTTCAGGCTGAAAATAGAAATACTCAACAACGAAAATCATTACGGTGCTTTTATAAAAGCTGCACTATCGGCTATTGAGCTTAACTATCCCCACGAAGAATGGTCCGCAAATTATCGAGAATTGATATCCCAGCCTGGTGACGCCTTGCAAAATATCGATCATTTCTATCAATCACGCTCACAGAAATATGGCTTCCCTATTTTACCCAGGGCCACACGCTGGAGAAATGTTAACCAATTAAGCTATATCTCCAATTTGTTACTGAAAGATGGTCGCATCCAAGAAGCTATCAGTATCGCAAGGCGATGGGTGGAATACCAGCCAAATTCTATTGATGCCCACCTAAGCTTGGCCCAGGCGTTACAACAGAACAACGAAATTCTAGAGGCTTCTGATGCTCTGAAGAAAGCACTAGAAATTTCTCACAGCCAGGATAAAAGTAAAACGGCGGCGATAAATCGGCAATTATCAGAACTCAAACTCAACTAGCATACAATTAAAATTTTTATTTGCCAAAAATAAAGGGGGATAAATATATATGGATTTCACCAGCGCTTTTCAATTCACTGACGGGGATTCTGGACAACTGTCAATCCATGAAATTTTCGTGCATTTATTGACCCATGGCAATAATCATCGAGGAATGGCATCGCGGACGCTATCTTCGAAAGGCCTGGAAAGGCCAAAAGATAGTTTTACCCGGTTTCTACACGAAGTTGAGCCTGAGAGGCGGATGGCAGCTGCTATTACCGAATAAAATAAACTCTATGCACTAAAGCGAGCCGGTTTTAACTTCCAGCTCGCCCACAGAAAGCATGTCGAGATCTAAATCCAGCAGCATCCAGGTTCTAATATCAAATTCACCAAACCTCTCTACTCACTCACCAGGCGTAAATCCGTAACCATCGCCATCTCATCTTTCCACCAAGCCTTCGTTGTAGCTGGCGAATGCAGGCGAACAGCCTCTCCGATAATCGGCGTTACCAAAGTGACACCCTGATCTTTTGCCGCCACCTGTGCACGTTCCAAAGGTTCATACCAGTCGTGCAGGGCAAGATCAAAAGTGCTGTTGTGAATAGGTAGCATTGCCCGCCCACCGAGATCCAGGTGTGCCTGTACGCTCTGTTCAGGCGTCATATGAATCGAACTCCAAAGCTGGTTGTAAGCACCCGTTTCCATCAGTGTCAGATCGAACGGGCCAAAGCGCTCACCAATTTCGCGAAAACCACTAAAATAGCCACTGTCACCACTAAAGAATATACGTCCCTCACGCCCCTCCATAACCCAGCTGGCCCACAGCGTTGAGTCTTTATCGGTAAGGCCACGCCCGGAAAAGTGTTGAGCCGGGGTCGCGGTAAACCGCAAACTCCCCAGAGCAAAGGATTCCCACCAGGTCAACTCCTCAATTTTTTCCGCCGGAATTCCCCAGTCGCGCAAGTGCTGCCCCACTCCGCTAGGCACCACAAACTGCTCCACCTTATCCCTAAGTGCGCGAATACTGTTTTTATCCAGGTGGTCGTAGTGATCATGACTGATAACGACCACTTTAATAGAGGGTAAGTCGCGAATCTCTATAGGTAGTGGATGGAAACGTTTTGGGCCCATCCACTGTACCGGAGATGCGCGCTTGCTAAACACCGGATCTGTCAAAATATACTGATCATCCATACGAATTAGCACGGTGGAGTGCCCCAGACGGTAGACGGCACTCTCAGCTTCCGGGGCCCTGAGCTCTGTAGTGGGAATCTGGCGCAATGGCATCGGCTTAACCGGCGCGGGGGCAGCCCGATCTGCCTTGATATAGGCGGCAATCATATCGATCATGCCCCCACCGCTGACCTTGTAGTCAACATCACTATTGCGGAACTTCTTTGCCTGATTTGTACAGCTACCAAAAAGACTTACCGACATAACAATCACTCCTGCCAGAATCCACCAGCGCTTCTTCATTGCACTCACCATGTAAACTATACAGTGCAGTGTATAAACTGACTATAAAAAAGTAAACTATTTAGTGTAAAATAGCGCGCGAAGTAACTCGCCAGCAAAGGAACCCGCCGGCCCCCATTCAGTAGAGACATCCATGACTGAAAAGAAACCGACCCGAAGTGAGCTAAAACGCCAAGCCATTATTGATGCCGCCAAACAGGCCTTTCAGGAGCTAGGGGTGCAAAACACCAGCATGGACGAGCTGGCAGCCCGCGCCCAAGTATCCAAGCGCACGGTATACAACCACTTCGCCAGCAAAGAAGCCCTGGTGATGTATTTGATCGGTGAGCTCTGGCAACAGGCCACCCGTTCTTCCGGCTGCGACTATAGCCCGGACAGTGATATGCAAACGCAACTGTGCACCTTACTGGAGCAGGAGATCAAAACGATCTGCAAGCCGCAGTATATTGAGCTAAATCGAATGGCCTTTGACTATTTCTTCCATCAACCGGATGCCTTGCACAAGGAGATGGAGAAATATAAAGCCCATGAAACTGGTGTGCAGCGCTGGATTAAATCTGCCGTCGCCGACGGTCGACTAAAGCCACTCGATATAGAAGTCGCCAGTGGACAGATTCACAACCTGATTAAAGGCGGCTGCTACTGGCCACAGCTGTTGCAGCTTTCCACCCCTCCGAGCCCCGCAGAACAGGTAGCACTTGCCGAGCGCACTGCGGCTATGTTTTTAAGTTATTATCAGGCCTAAACCTCTCCCGGTGGCTGAGTTTTTCTCGGCCACTGCCTGTTGTGACCTAATACTTCCGGACACTGCCAAGCGCTGATTTTTTATGGCTGGTACTACAGCATGTACTCCCGAAGGGCTTTCGGCGAGTACGTGATTACGGCTTTCTGCATAGTAATGCCAAACGATTATTGCAGCTTGTACAGCTGACCCTCAAAGTTATTCTTGAAACGCTCAAACCAAGAAATCGACCATCAATGTGTTGCCCTAAGTACACTGCCCCCATGCAGTTTGTACAAGTCTTTAGCCGGGGCTGGCTCTCGGGCTGATGAGCAATCTCTTAGTAAAATATTGCCACTTACCAACAAGGAGGAAATAAGGGTTCAGTAGAAAATACTACATCCATTGGCACCAGAGAAGCCAAGACCGACGATCGTCTTTAAAAAATTGAACGATAAGAAATTCCAAAATATTCCACACTCCCAAAAAGATATTTTCTTATAAAGAACGAGTCGGGCGCTACGGGCTTGTCCAACAACCGGATAAGATCGCGGCTGCGCGCGATCTATCCTTATTCGTTATGCAATTATTCTTAAAAACCCAGTGATGCCACATGAAGATTGCTCACAAGTGGAACGGAATCTTGGCCATTATTACTGCCCACTTTATGGCGAATTTTCCTGCTGTCCGTTTCTACGGATTTGGTGCCGCCAGCTCTTAGAGCTTGATGCAACTCAGACTTTGAAATCTTAGGGTTTATGCTTGAGCTGTATACGTGGATATTGATGCCGGGTTGAATGCCGAAATGGTTGCAAGTTCCAATTAAAGCTCTGGTTGTATTTTCATATAATGACATATTTGGCTTAACCAGCAATGGCATGTTGCCTTCATTTTGGCCCTCAACGTTTAGATTTTTTATATAAATATTGCTGAGTATGTCCTTGGGTTTGACCTGATAAAATTGAGTTGCAATTGTTACGGCGTCAATGATATGACTGGCGTTTGTTCCGTCAACACCAAATACCCATATTTCATTGTCAATTAAAGCTGCTTCCTTAATTGATTTTTTAGGCGTGGGTAAAATGGTGATACGCTTACTGCATATTTTGCTTTCCAAACAGATAGTTTGTCGTATGCAGTACGTAAACGTATTCTCTCTCTTGATTGCCATTCAAAACTAATGTGGCTCAGTTTTAAATTTATTCTTCTGGCTTCCTTCCCCTAATGTCATTGCTCCCTTTGACATGGCTATTCAGTCTCCAAATACATTCCTGATACAAATACTCCAGTTACCACATCGTTATTCGCTTTTGATTTTTCATAGGATTCTACGGTTTCGTAGAGTTCATCGTCATCCGATTCCCAGCTTTGATGACTGTAATCAACAACTGCGAGGATGGTATCTACTTCAACATGCTTATCTCGTAGTGCCATCTTGAGCAGGTCTATAGCATCTTCTGCTGATTTGGCAGGAACTATTGAGCGACCGTAATACCATTCGCTACCGTCTTGCTCATAGGAGCTCTCCGGTGCAATTTTGGACTTCGTATCAACCACCCAAAACTTAGACATTGACTTTATCCCTAACGCCACAATAACCGAGCGGAGCTAAGTGTGTTATTGTGAGCAAGGCGAACCACGCTTAGCGGAGTCCGTTTGATTGTTTTGTTAGTGCTGTGGACATACGCTCCTCAATTACTTTTAAAGCGGCTTTATTACCAGTTTTTTTCTTTAATTCGGGTAATCTCCTAGTACCAATACGCTTATCAGCAGCTCTGAGTATATTTATAAGCCCCCAACAATCATTTTCAAAAACCTTTTTCATGATTTCGTCTTTGGGGGTATCAATATATTCCCGAATCAAATTTGATATATCGGGTATATCAGTTTCATAAGGATACCACTCTGTTGGTTTCCTATCCGGGCGTGTCTTACCTACAAAATCTTTTGGATAATCCCAGATTATATCTTTTCCGAGAGTTATCCAGTAGCGAGGGCAACTCGTACTCCCCATTTGAGAATCCATTCGATAGGAACGACACTGCAGTTGAAATTTAAGCCCCTCTGCACGAAGTAGGTAAAACTCTTTTTGTAATTTACTCCACGGCTTCGACATTTCTTCCTCTTGGTAGCACGTAGTGGTAGGACAGCCGGTTACCGACTGCCCCCACGCAGGTCCGGACGTGCGGAATTACCGCATCCGGCTCCTCAGTTATATTATTTACCGCGCAGCTAAATCCTATCAAAGCTATTCACTCCACCCATCTTCGCCTTTTCACCCAATGACTGAAGTGCATGAACTCAGATTCAACTGAATGTAATGCTTGCACTTTTGTTTTCATACAATATCCAGCCCTACATGTCCGGTGTATGTATCGACTGCAAGCTCAATATAACTGCCAGCCCCTTCGCCCTGTAGACGGCTTTCCCGCCCTCCGACTACTATGAGCTGGTCCGACTCCCAAGACACCATCGTTCGTTTCGCTTATTCAGCTACACTGCCCTACCCATTCCTTTGGGAGTTACCTTGGGTCTCACAAGTTCTCATTACATCTCTGTATGTATGCCACGGCTTAAGAACTCCGCTAGATCTCCACAATCTTGCCATTCAGGTAGCGAAAACAAATTCACTCCTGAGTCGATTGCTTTGCATGGACTTCGACCACGTTACAAGCCTCGTCACCTAGAATTTGCATTTCGAAGCGATACCAGCACTTCAGGAGCGCGCACTCCCTATGGCCTACATATTTCTCTGTCTACGCTTCACGTTGATTGTTCGCTCGTGCATCCTGCCTCTCAAATACTCCTAATTTAAAGCTCCGCACAACGCGCAAGACTCGATACTGGTGAGTGGCTAACTCTTACCAAGCTGGGACTTTCACCCAGCAAGATGCAACAAGCTTCGCTTGTCGCACTAACGCCGCAAGCAAAGGCGAGCGATAGCGAGTCCAGCACCGAAGTGCGATTTTCGGCTTGCTTTGTTAAGTTTGTCATTCCGGCTCATACTGCTCCCATTTATTGTTTTCTCTTGACTCCAACTGCCAACTTTTGTACGTACTTTTGTTTGAGAAAAATGCATGCGATATAAACGGGCCGTGAATCACAGCTTCTTTGGAATGGATTTTGTCTTCTCCAAGCATGGCTATGTGCTCGCAGTAATCCCGAACTCCCTCATTAGAATAATACGTAAGATACTCGTTTACCAAAAGGGCCGCATTTTCGGGGCATTTCGCACGCACCAAGAAGTTTGTATCTGGACCATCTGGACCACGTTCAAATTCATCTAGCACTTCATTACCCCATCTTGAAACCATGTAAATATTCAAAATACCCCTCAAGAACTTAGCCATGAAGGCAAGCGTGGAAAATGCGCGAGCATTTTACATCACCTGACCTGACTGGTTAGCTTTATATTTTTTCGACAACAGCATCCCATGAAACGGACTCCCCTGTGATTACATCTATTTTAAAAAAACTATCGTGATGCCCAATTACAACCGGGATTTTAGTGAGTTCTATACTAGCGGATTTCCATCTCTCGCAAATCCATCTCTCAACGATTCTTGAAGCTGATCCCCAAGGCTCAATATCTTCATATTTTTCATCATTGTATATCTCCGATGGCACTACCACGTATTCGAATTCGTTCGAGAGTATCCGCTGAGATTTTCCTTTGAATTTTTTAGCAGACTCCATGGCACATGCAAAAACTGGAAAATCTTCATCAAAATGAGGGGAATCATACGCTATGAGAAACACCTCTGCAGATGCCGCAAAACCACCTGCAACCAATTTCTCTAATTCCCTTTCAAATGGACTTTCAACACTTTGGAGGTGCTGAAGAATCAGCCTTTCAAATTCTACTTCTAAATTTTCCATTTATATTTGCTAACGCCTCGCATAGCCGCATTTTTGGAGGAGCCCGTTTGCGCCATCAAACACAAAAAGGAGCGACGGGAAAATGTCGACTGGTGCAACTTGTTAGCTGTTTTTGAAAACATGATTTCTTGAGTCATTCCTCAAAATTAACCTCCATGCTGCTACCAGGAGGATACTTTAATTCGTATTTATCAGAGGCTTTAATTCCAATTTGGGCTACATCTAGTACGCTATTTCCTGAAAACGTATTCCTTGACAAAATATCGACTACGATATCCACATCTGACTCAGGATTCTTCGAGGATAAGTAGATAACCATTATATAGTCTCCTTCGTCCAAATAATCATATCCGTCATCAGTTATTGTTCCTCCTGAATGCAACTGAATTTTATTAGGAATATCGTAACGCATATCCGTATCAGGATTCTCTAATTTCCTTGGATCTAGTCTTATTGCTATTGCGCCCATAAATTTCTACACGCTTGGCTAGTATAGCTAACGCCCTGCGCAGGCGCAGCCAGCGCGGAGCGCTTTTTGTGTTAATGTTTGAGCGCCAGCAAGTAACAAAAAAAGTGCGTAGCGTTGGCTGTCGCTCTGCCGCTGTTTGTTAGATGTTCCCCCGCACAAATGCCAGGAACTCGCTATGTACATCTCCATTGGTGCCATGGCCTAGCCCCTTGAAAGTGCGAAAAGTTACGTTAGCTCCATACTTTTTGTAGATTGTTTGAGAATTATTCCAGCGCTCAGGATGAATTGATTTACCTGTAGTTTTGTAGATTACCGACCGCTCTTCTTCAGAATAGGCATCATCATATGCCACGGCATCATTAGTATCCTTTTCACCCATGAATAAGAACTGCTTAATATTCAACCACTCATCCAGATCAAAATTTCTGCCAGTTATCTGACTGAAATCATTTATGCCTAAGGGATACTTTAAGCCATAACTATCAAGCGAGGCCGTAGGTAACATCAATGTACCGTTTAACCCTCCAGCAACAACTATTTCAATGATTTCAGGATGTAAAAGAGAAAAACGATTTGCAAATGTACCGGACGCAGAAAAGCCAGCTAGTATGACTCTATCTTCAGGCTCTAACGAGCGTTCACGCAATACATCTTGGGCATTTTCAATCATTGCCTTAAGCTGTAGATCCAGCCTTTCGAATGGGAGAGATTTCGTAAGCATGGAATCTCTATCAAGTGCGTGGGTGTAAATTTGCCATTCCGACTTAGGACGAGGAAAAACCGGCATTAATATTGGGTAGGACAATTTCTTAGATAACCACGGTCCAACAGCATTGCCCACTATTGCATTTTTGGCAGCTTCAAGATGAACATCATAATCATCAGAAACCTTTCCTGTGTTATTGGTTTCGACAATTAAAAAGGTTTTTTCCTGTTTGAACACCATTTCTGGCAATTTGAGCAAATAAGGATAATTGAACCCTTTGTCTGGATTTGCAGGAATTTGTAGTAATTCAGCAGAATGACTTACGCCAGCGATAAAAGAAAGAAAAATTCCAAATACTATTATTTTCAATTTTATTCCTCTCAGCATGCTCTTACATCTAACGCCGCCAACATCGGCAGCTTTAAATTTGTTGTAGCGAAGCGGGAACATTTTTAAAGCTGCCCATGCTTGGCTTTGTTAAATGTCGGGTTACTTACCAAACCGTTTGCCCGGTTCTATACCATGAAAGTCCATGTAGAGCTTTTGTAGTTTTGTAGGTACCAGAGGCCACCCTAAATCGATAGCTCGCTGAGGTAAATTCCAAAACAGATGCTCAACGTAGTAGACATCGATATACTCTCGCTCGACGTCGCTTGCAAAATTGAGCTTCTCATTAACATAGTTAAGGTAGCTCAGCCCTGTATCAATATCCGAATTGGCAAACGCTCGTGATGTAGCGTTGGCAAACTCCTCCATTTTTGATGTTGTCATGATTTCATCATGCTGATCCATCAGGGGCCCCACTTCAGGAAATTTACCCCGTATCTCATCTAGGAAGGCTTGAAGCTCCGATTTATTGCTCATACTTCTTCCTGACATTTAACGCCGCCAGCAAGGGCCGAAAACCAGAGCGAAGTAGCGGTTTTTTGGTCCCTCTGGCTGGCCTTGTTAAACGATTTTTTCATCTTCAATTACTGGTCCAGCTCCTTTGTGCTCCTTAATTTGGTAAGCAAATACAGCCACAAACAGAGCAGCAAGAAAGATATAAATGGACTCGTTAGGTAGCTGCCAATAGGCGCGAGCAAAACCAAGCAAAGCACCTAGAACTATAAAAAACGAGAACCTAGCAATAAATGGCTGTCTTTTTGACGACGAATCAGATTTCGAAAATAGGAGTTTTTGCCTCTTATACTCGCTGCCATTCTTGCTGAGAGTGCATACGAATGGCCCTTTAAATAAGCTCACCACGCTAAGGTTTGTTGAATATTCATTAGGTCCGATGCTGAAGCTATTGGTTGAATCAGTTGATAAGTTTCTTTGAGAAGAGACAAGCTCCCCATTCACATATACTTTTTCAAGGCCTGATAGCGCGCTAAACCAGGCCTCAATTACGTTCCCCTCATCCTCAAAGGAAAACGTATAACCCTTCCTGAAGCTAAATGTCTTTTCCTTGCTCATATGTGCGATTACCGTTTAACGCCTTTGCTTGCGGAAATTACAAAACCGAAGGCGTAGTAAATTTCCGTAACCCAAACTTGTCATGTGCTTGTGATTTGATAAAAAGCATCATGCTCACTGTAATAGTTTATGGCAGTTTCTAACTCTTTATCAGAGTAATCAGTTTTTTGCATTTT
This sequence comes from Microbulbifer regidiadema (SeqCode), assembly GCF_052466995.1. Lineage (NCBI taxonomy): Bacteria > Pseudomonadati > Pseudomonadota > Gammaproteobacteria > Cellvibrionales > Microbulbiferaceae > Microbulbifer > Microbulbifer regidiadema (SeqCode). The sequence goes on from NZ_CP174297.1 coordinate 2,825,003, forward strand.
AAGATTTTCTACAATGTCTTCAAGTTGGTCTGCATGTAGTACATTACCAAAATCCTTTCCTTGAGATAGGACTTCTTCTTCAAGCTTCCCATATTCATCATCATCCAGATCTCAAGATTCTGGATGAACTTCATAAATTACCATATCAAGAGAATAGCTTGATTGACCTGTAATCATCCACTCAGAGAATTCTTCACTATTAAGCGAAACCAAATATTCTCTTAGGGTTATTCCTTCACTAATCTTGAAGTTCATGCTACCCCCTATTGTACATAACGCCTTACCTGTGTTTTATACACATGTTTGAACTCTATTCAAAGCCTCATACAGAGAAATAGCCTAACTTTTCGACCGGAAAGTATAAAATTTAACCGCCTGAAGGCTGAAACCGTTTGAGCTTATAGTAAATCTAGCGCCTTACACATGGGCAGGCAAAGCAACGCTTTGACTATCCAAAACAGCGTAGCTGTTTGCCATGATGTAACTTGTTAGAAGCGAATTACGATAATTGCTGGTACTCATTTGTGCCATTGTGGCATAACCTTATTTCAATTTTTGTATTTTTTTGCTTAAGCAGAGTTAGCTGCTCAATCAACCAAAGATAACCAATTTTGTAACATGTTTTTAGGATGTTTAATAAATCATCTTCAGCAATAACATCTGGATCGATATTTAATAATTCATACCAGTCGAATTCTTTAAATTCTTGCACATTGTTGAATTGCTTTATGTGGGATAGGTGCCAAGTTCCATTCATCATAGAACCGATATCAACAAAGAAGTCACAATGCTTATCATTTTCCTCCAGACATGCGATGACATATTGCTCTACAAGAGTCATAAAATCATCTTTATAGTCATTAAGAAAATTGGTGACTATTTTTTCTATGTTATCCATATCTTACACTTTTAACGCTTGTAGCAGGGGCGGTGAACCGTCCCTATGCCTACACTTGTTATGCGGAAATTATTTTGATCTTGCCGTAACAGAACAGCTTTTCATGTCCAAAAAAAGTGCTTTTCCCAGATCATACTTTTTGGCTAGATAGTCTAAAATCTGCTCATCAGACTTATTCTTTCTTTCAAAGCCTTTGAGAGTAAAGCAACCATTCTCAATCATGGTTGAATAGCTCGTAGGGATGCCACAATTTTCAAACTCTTTATATAGATCTGAGTCAAGAAATTCTCCATGTTTTGGAGAATCCTCATTTATGCAGAAGTTAATACTATCATCACACGTGACAATTACAGCACAGATGTCTTTATATCGCTCGAATGTAGATGGAGAAGCGTAAAGACATGAAGTCGCTTGCCCTCCCGAGAAATTCTCCGCATCAATGACATCACGTACACCAAATAATGTGTTTAATGTTTGAATCCGCATTGCTTCTCTAGAAGCTTCGCAATCAATAGAGAGCCATAATACCCAAAGTTTTTCTTTCTTTGGATCATGTTTTGTCATTTGAGTAATAGCTTTCTTAGCGACATCTGTTGCCCAACGGTCTGAATTTAGCCTACGTTCTTGTTCTGCAAATTTCCCACTGTTGAGTGTTTTATTCCAGTCCTCAGAATCCTTTCTAGACTTTACCTCAACAATGTATTTGCTTTTTTTGGCATCAATATAGAAATCAGGTGTCTTCTTATCACCTGTCTGAATAGGTGAAACAGTCATTCCAAGATTTTCGAAGAAGTTTTTAGCATCCTGTTCTTCTGGATATAGCATGATGCCTCCTTTCCGCAGTAGTGGTAGGACAGCCGGTTACCCTAACTGCCCCCACGCAGATCCGGACGTGCGGAACTACCGCATCCGGCTCTTCAATAATATATTCGCTCGTGTAAAGCACGAACCCTAATACCAGTCCACAAGTATACTGCGTTTGTATACTCGCGGTGGCTTTAGCCCAAAATATCCCAGCATTTCCTTTAGACTATTCCAGTTGTAACTCTTGCGCTGACTCCGCCGGTTGAGCCATTTGTGTATACTGTGTAAAACATAGCTGTACAAACGGGACAAGCTTCGACTGTTGTCTGGCAGACCGAAGTAGTTCTGGAAGCCTTGTAGCTTGCGCTTCAGTGTGGGCAGCCATTCTCTCAGACGCTCACTGCGCTTGGCTTTGATCCAGTGGTAGAGTGCTTCCATTGTGCCCTTCTGTTTCTTTGCGGCAGTCCGGCGCCTGGGACGTTTATTGACATCCAAGCTCCAGTAGAACTCAAAACCCAGAAACTGGAACTGCCGTTTTCGGTCCGGATGAAAGCGGCTAAAGCGCTTCAGGTGCGTTTTCTCGGGGGCTAACTGCAAGCCAAACTTGTTCAGCCGTTGCGGTAGTACCCGGTAAAAGCGCTCTGCATCCGTTTTCAATTGGAAAGCCGCTACATAATCATCGGCGTACCGGATTAGCATGGCTCTGCCACGCATACGCGGCTTAACCTTCTTCTCGAACCACAAATCCAGGACGTAGTGCAGATAGATGTTCGCCAGTACCGGACTGATCACGCCACCTTGCGGGGTTCCTGCTGCCGTTTTACTGAACTTACCATCTGGAGTTTGCACGCGCACCTTAAGCCACTGTTTAATCAGCGTCAGCAGGGCTTTGTCGTCGATACGAAGGGCTAGCATGCGCAGTAGCCAGCCGTGATCCAGCTGATCGAAGAAGCCTTTAATATCGGCTTCAACGATGTAGCCGTAGCCTTTTGCAGATTTAAGCCAAGGCTGTGTACGGCTTGGTGGGCACTTTTCCTGGGGCGGTAGCCGTAGCTAAAGGGCAGAAAATCCTGCTCCCAGATACTTTGCAGTAGCTGCGCTACGCTCTGCTGTACCAGTTTGTCTTCCACCGTAGGCAGCCCCAGTGGGTGCTGCTTGCCATTGCCTTTGGGAATCAATACCCGCTTAATCGCCTGGGTGCGGTAGCGTTTGTCACACAGCCGTTGATGTAGGCATGGGATATTTTGCGGCAGACCTTGCCGGTAAACTTCGGTTGTTACTCCATCGATACCGGGGCGGGCCTGCTTGTTGAGCTGGCCCCAGCTTTGATACAGCAGGTTGGAATTTAGCAGTCCGTATAAATTCTGAAACCTGTGCGTGGGGTGGCTCTGTGCTTTAAATGCGATGGCGTGCAAGGCGGTTGTCATAGTGTCTCCAGCCCTACTTTGTCCGGACTATGTTTCTGTTGCACACCGATATTACTGTCAGCCCCTTCGCCATGTAAGCGGCTTTCCCGCTCTCGGACTACTATGAGCTGATCCGACTTCCGAGTGGTCTTCGTTGGTTTCACCATTAGGCTTAACTTCCCTACCTGTTCCTTCAGGAACCTGCTCGGATCTCTCAAGTTCTCAATACCTCTCTTTCTACATGCCACGGCTTGATAACCCCGCCGATCCGCCACAACCTCACCAATGCGGTTGCTTTGCCTGGACTTCGATGGCGTTACACATCTCGTCGATCGGAGCTCACTTTATTATCGGAGCGATACCAGCACTTCAGGATCACGATAACCCCTATGGCCTATAGAATTCTCTGTGTACGCTTCACATAGCTTGTTCACAGTGAGAAAAAAATGAGTATATTTTTTTTTCCTTCTGCTCCGCCCTACGCGCAACACTCGATACGGGTGGCTGGTTAGGCCTTACCCGACAGGGACTTCCACCCTGCAAGAAGCATCAAGCTTAGCTTGACGCACTAACGCCTCAATAACCGGCAGCTGGAACGAAGCGAAGCGTAGAGCAAGCTGTCCGGCGCCGTAGGCGCGAAGTTGATTGATTCGTTATGTGTTTTTGGCACCGAGATACCCTTTACTCAGTTTTGTCTTGTTGTACTGAGCGATATCAGTGAAAGGCCAATATGCCAACTCACCATGTTCTTGCCACTTTTCGAGAGTGCTTTGCCCGAAAGCCCCGAAACTGATTGAGTTAAGAAATCTGTCTCTGAAACTAGCAGAGGGCCACTTATACTCAATGTCTGACTTTAGGAAAAGAATCCAACGCGCTACAACAGACCGCTCTTCATTGGAAAGTGCCTCTTTGCCTCTAAGTTTGTACTCTTTCATATCGCTGTACAGACACCAAACCCCGTGATGAAAAACCTCCCATACAGCATCATCTTTTGACTGAGGTAAAGCATCTTCAAACTCATCATTTGTAATTATGCCAGCAACCAAGCTACGAATAAGCTCAGCAAGTTTATTTCTAGATTCTCGGTCAATCATGGTTTGCACATAACGCAAAGCACAACGGCGCGAGCTTGCGAGCGTCCGGCAGCCGAAGGCTGCGAATTGCTGCGCCTTGTTAGGTGATTGTTTAATTAGCTGGCACATCTGATGAGATTACCTTTGTAATTTTGCCATTACCTACCAAGTGGCCACCCTCCTGAATGCGCCATGTAAGACCTGGGACAAGATCTATTACATAACCTTCCGGCATTATGAAATGAATCTCAACTGCCTTTGATTCTCCCGGGCTTATCCACTCATCATTCTCTACGGTAATTTGGCCCACCGAAATTATGATTAGGTCGGTAGCCAGATGTAATACCTTTTTTGCGACCAGATTCACTGCCCGGCAACAATGAAACTATCGCTTCGACTTTTATTGAATACCATTTATCATCGTCCGACATTGTGCGCACCTAACGCCTCAATCAGCCGACGCTTTAGCGGTCGACTGAATTGACTTGTTAGTGTGCTTAATTCCAAGCCCCACCCAAAACTCTGGAGGGTACTGAAGTTCAGGCTTTCCGACCCACCCATTAGTAACGGATAAAGTATAACCGCCTTTAACTCTGCCATACTTTACCGACTGCAAAGCAATTTGATCCCAGTCTCCAATGAACTGGATATCGCTTAATGTTTCTGGATACGAACCAGTACGTATATTATGAAGCTCGATTAAAGAAATCGCTGTTTTAAAGTGTTGATCTCCAAATTTTTGGTTTGCTTCTTTTTGGATTTCACAACCCGTAAACATGACTATACAAAAAGCTATTATTAATCGTAACTATTCAGCGAGCTTTTCGGGAAAATTAGCACAACTCCCCCGCCAGCCACCGCCAAGCAAGCTGAGCAAGCTGAGCAAGCTGAGCAAGCTGAGCAAGTCTGCCATAAACCAGCACGCCTCAGGTAATCTCCCGCCTAGCCTGGCAAGAAAAAAACAGCTACAGGTCATACAGCAAAGATGAATTGTGCGATAATACTGCCATATTACTAAGGTATGCTGTTGCCCATGACAAATTCAGTTGACATTAATCAGGCCGTAAAAGAAGCTGAGGAATTGCTAGCGAATGATACCAGCGCTTCCCCCGCACTAAAAGCGTCTGTAAAAATGCTGCTGATTGTTGTCAAAATGCTCTCGGATCGCTTGGGTTTAAATAGCCTCAATAGTAACAAACCGCCCGCTAGCGATCCCAATCGAGAGAAAAGGCCACAGACAAAAAGCAATAAACCTCGTGGTGGCCAGCCTGGACATCCAGGTAAAAATCTCGAACCTGTGGAAGATCCTGATAAAGTCTGCTTCATCAAGCTTGATCGTCGGACTTTGCCGAAAGGCACCTACACAGATGGCGGTTATGAATCTCGTCAGGTATTTGATATTCGAATATCACGAAGCGTTACAGAATATCGGGCGCAGGTTTTAATTGATGAAAGCGGCCGAAGATTTGTGGCAGACTTTCCCCAAAAGGTCACGCGTTCAACGCAGTATGGCGCCAGCGTCAAAGCTAATGCGGTTTACATGTCGATATTTCAGCTGATCCCCTACGAGCGAGTGGAGACACACTTTTCTGAACTGTTTGATACCCCCATCAGTGCTGGCAGTGTTTATAACTTCAATCTGGAAGCCTTTGAGCGCTTGGCGTTGTTTGAGCAAACAGCTAAAGCTGTGCTGCGCCAGGAAAAAACCTTGCATGTTGATGAAACCAGTATCAATGTAAATGGCAGCCGTCTGTGGTTGCACAACGCTTCCAGTGCCTCCTGGACATTGATTGCTCCACATGCAAAACGCGGCAATGAAGCTGTAGAAGAAATGGACATACTGCCTCACTATAAAGGCGTTTTAGTTCATGATCATTGGAAGCCTTACTACCGTTATACAATGTGTCTGCACGCTCTTTGTAATGCTCACCATCAGCGTGAACTAACCAGGGCTTTTGAGCAGGATGGACAGGAATGGGCCAGAAAAATGGCGCTACTGTTGCAGAAAATCAACACAGCAGTCAAGCAATCAGATGGCTGCCTAACAGAAGAGGAATGCCGAAATTGGCGTAGACAATATAGAAGCCTACTTAAAAAAGCTGAGCTGGAGTGCCCGCCACCAGAAATTAACAAATCAGAACAAAAAAAGCGTGGCAGATTAGCTCGAAGCAAATCTCGGAACCTCTTGGAACGTCTACAAAAATACGAACAAGATGTTTTACGTTTTATGGAAAATCCGGAAGCGCCTTATACCAATAATCAGGGTGAAAGAGATATTCGCATGGCTAAGGTGCAGCAAAAAATATCAGGTTGCTTTAGGTCTATGGCTGGAGCTGAGATTTTTTGTCGTATCCGTAGCTATTTGTCCACTTGCAGAAAGCATGGTGTTGGTGTGGGGGAAGCCCTTGAAAGCCTATTTTCAGGCGAGTGGCCAGAATTTCTTCAAAAGAAAATGACAACACTCAAAATATCCGCTGAATAGTTACTATTAATCTATTCATTTTAAAACCATAATTAACATTCTGTGCTGCACACTAACGCTAAGCTAAACGGCAGGCGAAGCAAAGCGTAGCCTGTCCGGTGGAGGCCGCACTTTTTGCGGCCGGAACGTATTTGAGCGCATTGTTATAGCCCACTACTTTAGTGCCTCGGCGACAAAACACTGTAATAGACCTTCGTCTTCATAGAGTTCTCGGTACTCTGCTAGAGGAAGGTTGCCCTCGTTATATTGTTTTTCAAAAAATAACCGCAACCGCCACTCGTCTGGGTCTGGCTTATCAAAATCGAAGTCGATACCTCCAACATCAGCGGTGCGGTACACGTCAACACCGATGCCATGGGTCACGTACATCCAGTTTGTGCCTGGGATAGATTTTCTCCCCTGGTGCTCGCTTTTGAGGATATCTTCGGCCTTTTCCAGATCAAATGCACGAATCAAAAGCTCCTCTGCCCACGCCTTTTGAGCGTACCAAAGGGGAATTATTTTTTTAATTTTCTCGAGGTTATTCATTATTTTCTTGCGCTATAACACCTTGTTAAGGGGCGGCTGCGTAGCAGGCGTCCCGCAGAGCCAGCTTTAGCTGGCGGAGTGTACTTGAGCAACTTGTTAAGTGATACCCCACTAGAAAGGATTTCGAATTTCATTCTTTAGCACTCCTGGTAAAAGAAAGCGAGAATGTTGAGTAGGGATTTCACCATTGAAGTCTGTGGCATAAAGCATGCTCCAGCCGATGAAATAACCTAGATTAACAGCGTAATCTCTTGCTTCGTAATGTGAAAGCCCGGTATGGATTCGTACTTTCTTTAGGCATCTAGCAGTACTTATTGGATCAGTATTATATTCAATGCCAAATACTTCCCCTTCGGCCTTCCAGTTTTGCTTCGATACATCCTTTCTTGTAGCTCGATTGGAAATGTAAGCCTCAGTAATATCCAATCCATTCTTGAACTCTTCTTGAGAAAATAAGAACAGCTTCTTTCTACAGCACTTTATATAAAAACGCTGCAGTGATTTAACACGCCTTAGAAAACCGTCTTCAGAGTGTTTCTTTAATGCGACTAGCATTTCAATCGCATCGTTGGAATCATTCCATTGCTCGTTATTCATGCTTTCACTTAACGCCAAGCTCACCTGCGGAGGCGCAATCGCGCCGGAGTCGGGTGCAGCGCCTGGTTATGCGCTTTACTTGATGTCAACAATTTTGGGCTCGTCATCATATATCAGCTCTATACGAGATGAAGACCATACACCGTTATTCTTGGTTACTTTCACAGAGTGAATCACATTTGGCTCAATGAAGCTCTGAAAAACAAGCATCTCTGACGAATCAGGGTAAACCGTATGCTGTGTGATACTGCCACCTTCACCATATTCAATTTTATTTGAATAATTCGGAGTCTTGATACTTAAATAGGAAACCCTGTCATTATCGACTTTGATATATTCTCTGTGATCCAGATACCGTTCAACACCGTCTTTCTCGTATGTCTCGCCATTCTCTAGTTCGTCATAAAATCTATCAAAAGGGATTTTAACCGTCTTGCGTGTCGGTTCTTGGAAAGTTTGGTAATTGATCTCAATCATTCGCTATATCTTGGCGCATAACGCCTTGCGAAGGGGAGTTTTTTAGTTGTTTTGATTTGTGCTATTAAAGCACAAATTGAAGCAGCTAAAAATACGTCCCTCTTGCGCAACTTGTTAGGAATTTTAAGGGCCCCAGTAATCGAAGAAATAAGTTGTACCCGCTCTGACAGTAACTCCGATCCAAGTGCCACACTCAATGGAGACTTCACCCGGTTCAATTTGGCCTTTTTCAAATAAGCGGTGAGGCCATGGTTTACCATTTACTTCCAGAGGGCCACATTTCCCTCCATTATCATCTTCAATTACGAGATATGTTTTCCCATCCGGTGAATCTTTATAGCGACCCCTTAGCTCATAGGTCGCGTCTGGATCTGTATTCAACCACTGCGGGATGGCAAATATTAATATGTAAATTATTGGAAGTGAGAGTAAAACTAATAAAGTAATTATAAATTTCTTCAACATCTGGTCTGATGCCTAACGCCGCCAACACGGGCCGAGCGAAGCGGGGTCCGGCACCAGCTTGCTGGTGCATTCGTGCTTGGCCTTGTTATGAGTTTTTGATTCTTGGCACATTGTTCATAAACGCTACGATTTCATTAGCAACATTGCCTAGTGCTTTAGCAACGGCTTCCAATTCAGCTTTTTTAATTGTTTCACTAAAATTGGTATCGCTTGAAGATTTTTTAGTGGTGAAATCTTCTGTACTTACTATAGATTTCACTATAACCCCTGAACGGACATCAAGTAGTACCGCCTCTACGGAGCAATACGATTTGCTTTCGCTTGGATCGATAAACCTATATTTTTGATAAGACTGGCAGGAACTTCTGTACGCGAGTAATAAATCTGCTTGGAACCGTGCCGCAGCTTCTCTTAAAACCGGCACCGTCCTTTTTTCAGAGACCAGCATTGCAGGCAAGAACGACGCATCATATACCCGACTGGATGCTCTAAGCTTGGTGATTAGTGAATCAACCAAAGAATTATTCAGCTGCGTAAAATCACTTGAATAAAATCGCCAATAATTGTCGGTACTGAGTTTCAGTATTGCTATTCTGTTTTTCTCGGGCAGTTTTACCTGATAATTTAACAGATCGTTTATCTTCTTATCATCATCACCAAAGATAGCACCCTCTACAAGACCATCATTGGAGTTCGATGAAGCTTCTTGATAGTAACTCCCTGGTCGATCAACTGATCCGACAGTGGCGCACGCCTGGAGAATTAAACAGGCAATTCCTACGCATATTATTCTCATGTTTCTCTTTACTTACTTATTACTCATAACCGCCCAGCGCAGGCGCAGCCAGCGCGGAGCACCTTTTGTGTTAATGTTTGAGCGCCAGCGAGCAACACAAAAGGTGCGTAGCGTTGGCTGTCGCTCTGCCGCTGCTTGTTATTAGCTGGGCCACCTCGGGCTCTCCGCTTCATCGTAAAGTACTCCAACATTTACACAATCAAGATGGCCAAACTGGATCTGCAGCTCTAACCAATGCTGATCGTACGATACAGAAACAAATGAACCAAAATCTTCAAGTTCAGGCTGCTCGCCTAAAAATTTAGTAACGTAGGTCAATGCGCTTTTTTGCGATGCACCGATTATTTTCCGGCCGCCCAAGGATAGCTCAGGATTGTGGATCTCAATCCAGCCTAATCGATCTTCATTCTCTGGCTCAAATGAAAGCTCCAATCGCAGCCTATTGAACTGTAGCCTTTTGCTACCCTCATCAGTTCTATATGTTTTATCCGGCTGACCTAGCAATGCAATTGCTTCCGCTTCCGTCACACCAAATTGAATAATGTCAGTTCCAATTCCGGGAATAACTTCCATCTACAATATCCGTCTAGGCTCATAACGCCGCTAGCAAGGGCAGCCGAAGCAACGCGTAGGCTGTCCAGCTCAGCCCCGAAGGGGTTGGGCGAGCTTGCCTAGCCTGGTTATGGCTGGCGCGCTCGGGACTGACTACTAGCACTTTGCCAGCCATAGTTTGGCTGGCCGCTGCCCAATATTTACGAGGAAAGAATACCGCACTTTCCCCAATCAATTCCTATCTTACTGGCACTCCACGAAATTGCACCGGACTGCCTCTTTTTACAACACCCGAACGAACACTCTAGGAGCGAAACTGCTTGAATAGCAATCAGTAAAATTGCTCAACACCGGATGCTATTTAGTAGTACTAAACCTTCAGTTACCACGGAAAATCAATAAAACCGACCGCCACAATAGCGCCCGCAACAGCCGTGAGCGTAGCGAGTCGACTACTTGCGTTTGTTAGCGCAACCGATCTAGCTCATTCTTTATTTGATTAATTTGTTTTGCAGAGAACACAGTCTGACTAAATTTTATGCTGCTTTTACTGCCTATTATGCAAATAGTCATTGGCCACCACCCCTTAACTACATAATCCTTATACTCAGAGATAGGCATGTAGCCAGATCCTGACAAGCTACGAAAAACTATTGCATCTTCAGTAACTGAAAATGAGTACTCCTCGACCTTAGACTTACCACTATTAAATACTGCGAGCCAAACTGTTACCCCAATTGGAATGGTGAAAAGTCCTGTCACGTAGAGTTTTATATAATTTTGAGGAATATCCTTTCCAAAAAATACCATTGCAATCGACATCAAGCAGATACCAATTAGAGGGGGGGACTAAGTTATCTAATCTATAGATAAGCCCTTGGACACGAGTTTGTACAACTTTCATACTTATCGCTCTTATGACGCTAACGCCGGCCACACAGGCGAGCGAAACGTAGTGTAGCGAGTCCAGCGCAGTGCGCTTTTTGCGCTGTGCATTGTGCTGGCCCTTGTTAAGGGTTTGTTGGTTCATCGTGACCACAACGCTCGCTATATTTTGAACACCAATAAGATGTCCACTTACTCCATGTAGAATACATGGCTCCATTTCTATCAAGTGAGTCGACTAATGGAAAGTAGATTACTTGATATGTACTAATTGCTGCTTTGCTTGCCAAGCCACTGGACCCAATCGCGATTGGAAAATGCGCAAACAGTCCGACAAAATATGTCAGGAGCAACACCATTATCACCAATACCGATTTTCTCATGCTTGAACACTTAACGCTCGGCTCTGGGGCTGCATGGAGCGCAGCGTAATGCAGTCCCTAGCAGCCGCTTGTTAAGGCCGACTCTAGGCTCATAGGTGAACCGGAGAATAGGCCATTTATTTTAACAATATATTGTTGGTGCCAATCTCTTATGGCGCCCCATTCTTTGGGACTTCCCGACCACCAACTAAACGTTGACTCAGATAGAAAGTCTTTGACAGACACGCCAGACCTAACACCATCAATACCAACTAAATCTCCAGGAATTAATGGGGAAACACTTACCTCTGAGAAGCTCTCGATAAGTTCTTCGAAAACACTGCTCTCAACTTTTACCTCTGCACAGTATGTTTGAGGATCACCAGAGGGCACTGTTTTGTACTGATCCCAGATCACCCGTCGGGCGTAAAACTCTTCTTTTTCCTTTGCCACCATAAATGAAATGAAAGGATCAAAGGAAGAGTAGCTCCAAATTCTGATACTTTTAAAAAGCACCTTACGTTCAATCATTGATGGATACTCAAATGGATTTTCGAGTAATTCATATGCTCTTTTGTCTTGTTCGATACCCATACTTAGTGAGCCTTAACCGCCCAGCGCAGGCGCAGCCAGCACGGAGCGCATTTTGTGTTAATGTTTGAGCGCCAGCGAGTACACAAAAGGTGCGTAGCGTTGGCTGTCGCTCTGCCGCTGATTGTTATGTGTGGCGCTACGCACAGCGCGCTTTAAGATACTTGGCCAGAGCGCCAATGGGAACCAAAATAGCTGACCATAGAACGGAAAATGCGAGAATAACGACTACGCTAGAGCCAGCTCCACCTTCGAGCTCTACATTCAGTAAAAATGCCGTAATTAAAGCCAGTATGAAACAAGCGATTGTCATTTTGTACGGCGGGAGCTTATAAGCATCAGGCAACCACAAATATGCACACAGCCAAATTACTAGGCTAGGAGATAGTGCTACGCAAAGTAGAAGCAGCATGATCAAAATGAATAGAAAACCTTCCATACTCTACTTTTGCCCTTACTTACACATAACGCCCGCAACACCGGGCCGTTTTGAGCGCAGCGGAAAACGGGTCCGAGTGCTTGCGTTTGTTATACGAAAACTGGTTGCTGGTCTGCATATCCCCATACCCTGTAACACCCATTTTCTAAGGAGTATGGGATATTGTACTTTTTCAGAATAGTTGCTATAAAGCCACTGAAGTCAGTAATTCTATCACTCAAAAGGTTGCCCCTTCGCTCTCTTTTGAATGGGTCAATATCCATCCACTCGATACAGCTAGATTGACCGTAGCGAACCCATTCCCAATCAAGCAGCGAAAACCCAGGCATTGCCTCTAAGTCTCGTAGATATTTAAGCCTTACTTGAGGTTCGAAATCACTGTTACTTGTAATGGCATTAGCGAGTTCTCGCCACTTTGTTTTGTTCATATACGAAACAAGGTGCCGCTCTTCAATAAATTTTAGTGTTTCTTCGTTCATTGCCTACGTATAACGCCCCGCCTGTGTTTTATACACATTATTTAAGTCCATTTAGAGCTTCTGCTGCCTCAATATAATGAAGTAGCTTGGTGTATCCCTGCCAAACGGTTTTCACCCCTGGCTCACCATCCCCTTTACGCCCCAAAAAACCTCCTAAACCTGCCAGCATGCGGGTTATATCCCTCATGCTTGGGGGTTCATTTGGTGGAGTAGTTTTATCTCGCATCATCCATATCATACGCCATTCTTTTTCAGAGTAGGCACTCGTACACGGTGCTTCAGGAAGTCTTCGTGCTCGTGTAGTTATCGAATGTAGTCGCCATCCAATAATCATATAGATCGCAATGCAGTTCAGCATTCGCTGCTCTGTTCTAAAACGATTACTTTCTATCTGACATCCACCTTTTAACACTCGAAAATAGGTTTCAATTTCCCACCGGCTTCGATACCACTCAATGATAACCCTCGCCTGCTTAAAGTCTTCAACTGAAAGATCCGTCAACAGCATCCACTCAATCCCTTTCTCACCCTCTGGTGGGGTTAATTCTTTAGCCAGTACAGCATAGAGAGAAAGTGGTCTTTTAGATTTTCCTTTTCCTAGTAATCGTATTTCAGTAGTGGATACGCTAACTTTGGCTTTTCTTCCAGGTTCTCCATTCCGCTTGGGAATATCTACCGTGTATTGACCAATAGATTTCTGCTCATTCATATGATCCCAAAGCAAAACCGTTTCTTCTCCATCGATCTCTAAAGTGCGATTGGCCTTAGCTCGAACGATATAGCTCGCCCGCCTCTGTTCGCTTTGATCTTCAGCCAGTTGAAACCACTCATGAATATCACCCTCTCTATCAGCAATACTCACAATTGTGCTTTCAGGACAGCGCTCCTGTATCTGACAAGCAGATTCGTAATGGTCTAGCCAGCGTCGACTCTCCTTATCCTTTATCGACTTGGTATAGCGGGAATTGGCGCTTGACTCCTTATCTCTCTGCCACATACTGCCCTCAACGACACCCAAGTTAACTCTTGATGGCGTTATAGCGATGGAGGTGTGCAACAGTTGCTGATTGGTCTCTTTCCGCCTAAGTGTTCCCATCTCTTTACTTTCTAAGTCAGTGGCAAAATTTAGAAAGGTGGTATCTTGAGGGATAAGAACAACGGGCTGCGCCTTGATTCTCTCAAGAGTTGCTGATTTATGGCCGCTCATAATAGAGTCAAAGTTGACTTTATCATTTTCGATAAAACGATAAGCCGCAAACGTTTCTGCCCAAGTTTTGTTTGCACAGGGAATGCTACTCTTTGGATCTGAACTTAAACTACTAAGAATATTGGACAAGCGCTTATTCAAGCGTGTATCACCCATAACCTGATTTTTTACTTCGTCCATGACCCAGTCCTGCATAATAATCCAATCAAATCTGTAATTCTTACCAGGACAAACTGTAACTTATTGATTTACATAATAAAACTGGAAAAACTTGTGTATAAAACTTAGCGCCCCGCTAACCGGCCGGAGCTGTGTTGATGGTTTTGCGGTAGCGTAGCGTGAAACCGCAAAACGAGCAACGCAGCGGAGGTCCAAGCTGCTTTAGCAGCTGATGGTTGAGCGGTTTGTTATGAGTTTTTAACACGCCGAACTAAGCCTTTATAAATAGCGCAAGCAATAAGAACCCCAAACATCACTAAAGAGATTAGAGCCAATGCCAGTGAAGATATTGAGCCTATTACTGAAATGTTAAATATAAATTCGTAACTTGGATCTAGCATTACTTTTTCATATAGCCACTTCGGCGCTACACCGTCATAACCGCCGACACCACCCAAATCACCAAAGAACATACCGAGATAAGTGAAAAACAAGAAAAACGACAAGGCTCCAATAATATATTTTTTCATCGTTGTATCTTATTGCTCGTCTAACTCATAACGTTCGCATTTGCGGCGGCTGGAGTATAGCGTAAGCCGTCCGGCCGCGATAGCGGCGAACAACATGCGCTTGTTAAGTGATCTAACACCCACTATCACTGCCCCCTCCATCTTCACCACCAAAACTACCAGAATCACCACTGCCAAAGTAACCACCAGTGCTAGAGCCCTGAGTTATCCCGAACTTCATAATAAACCACAGCACACTGGAAATCAGAAAGGCTGTAAATAATAACGGAGTAAATACTGAATTAAGCGAGTTTTCGGAAGTAAGATCAATCATATACCAAGATCCAACTAAGCCGACAAGATTAACGATGAATGATTTCATTGACTATCCTTGTATCACTTAACGCCTAAAGCAACGGCCGAGCGAAGCGAGGTCCAGCCCCATAGGGGCGATATTGCCTTTACTTGTTAAGTTTTGATCCACTACGAAGTCCAAATCCAATCCAAGTTGTTATTAAGTGCAGTATCAAAAATGTAGTTACGCCAACCTCAAAGTTAACGAAAGCTCCGATTATTATTGCTGGAATACCAAAGGCCGCAATATTCTGTTGCCACCCTATTTTTATGTCTTTCTCATTTAGGTCGCACCAGTCCCACCACATGATATTCCACCAAAGACTAGAGGCGGCAACATACTCCAAAACCCAACGACGAAAACCTGTTACGCCTCTGGACTTCAGCTCCGCTTCTAGGCTTTCAATATACTCGGTATCAAACTGAGTATCTAAGTACCTGTCACCTATTATTGAGAACGTGCTTCGTTTCATATTTTAAACTTAACGCCGCTAGCAAGGGCAGCCGAAGCAACGCGTAGGCTGTCCAGCCCAGCCCCGAAGGGGTTGGGCGAGCTTGCCTAGCCTGGTTATGGTTGGCGCGCTCGGGACCAACTACCAGCACTTTGCCAGCCATAGTTTGGCTGGCCGCTGCCCAATATTTACGAGGAAAGAATACCGCACTTTCCCCAACCAATTCCTATTTTACTGGCACTCCACGAAATTGCAGCGGACTGCCCACCTCTACCACACTTGAGCAAATACCCTAGGAACGAAACTGCTTGAATAGCAACCAGTAAAAAGGGCTCAATACCGGCTGCAATTTAGTGGCACTAAAGCTTCAGTTACCACGAAAAATCAATAAAACCGACCGCCACAATAACGCCCGCAACACAGGCCGAGTTGCGAAGCAACGAAGGTCCAGCCAGCTTGCTGGCGATTGTGCTTGCGCTTGTTAAGCCTAAAACATTTCATCATGGTTATATCTTGCCGCTGATGAAACATAATCTATGGGGTCGTTGAATAATTGTTTAAGTATATCTCTTAACTCACCAATGAATTCATCACCGATAATGTCACAGACTTGTTCTCGAATTCTTGGGTTTGAGTTTGAAATATTTGCCTTAAGCATTTCATTTCTTTTTTGTTCTGTTGAAGCATATGCCCTATAAGTAAATACCCAACCTGATACAAGCTCATCATTATACGATGCATCAATTTCTTCTAGAGCAGTATCATCAAGGCAGAAATCTCTTGCCCGAATGTGCTCCATCAGTTTGTCGATTATCTGTTCTCTATCCTTACTCATGAATTATCCATTTCAGGGGCTTAACGCCTGGCGCAACGGCGAAGCACACAGTGCTGAGTCCGGCAGCCAAAGGCTGCGTATTGCCGCCACTTGTTAGGCGGTAAAATTCAGTCAAGGTACACATTTAATTTACTATGATGTTCATTTGCCTTATTTAAAACACAAATAAACCGTTCAATGCTTGGTTTTACTGGTTCAAACAAAGTGTCTTCATCCATTAAAGCTCTTAGCTCAAGGATAAACCGCTCTGTACTTCCTGGATCTATATCTAGACACTGATCGTCTTCAATAAGAGCTATAGCAACAAGGTGGCTATATTTAGCTTCATTCGAAACACACAAATTTATTAACTGTTCATGAAGAACATCATCAAGATGAATAGCGGCTCCACGTATGTCTGTGCCTTTAAGAGCTGAATCATAGTAAATCTCAATCGCCATTCTTATCGCCTAACGCCTCAAACACCGGCTTGGTGAAGT
Source organism: Microbulbifer regidiadema (SeqCode) (assembly GCF_052466995.1). Lineage (NCBI taxonomy): Bacteria > Pseudomonadati > Pseudomonadota > Gammaproteobacteria > Cellvibrionales > Microbulbiferaceae > Microbulbifer > Microbulbifer regidiadema (SeqCode). The sequence goes on from NZ_CP174297.1 coordinate 2,841,832, forward strand.
TGGCGGCTTTTTTGCGCTAGCGAAAAAGATGACAGCTTTACCAAGTCCGCGTGCTTTGACTTGTTAAATGTTTTTGCCAAGCACGTACTCTGCAATTTGATATGCGGCATACCTTGCCTGCCCCTGTTGTGGGTAGTCATTTGGAGCTACCTCTATTTCTTGAACTTGAAGATTGCCACTATATTTATGATTTGCTTCTTGCACCCCTTCAATAACCTCATTTATGTGGCGTTCTAGATCAAACTGTATTTGAGCATCTTTTTGATTGAGGCCAAGACGCTTAACTATAAGTACTCCATTTTCTGGAGTTACCCCAAACTTAATTGATACCAAGACACAGCCTGGACCCGTAACGTGCTGCCTTCGATAGTATGTGCTTTCGTTGATACTCATAGACATTTAACGCCGCTAGCAAGGGCAGCCGAAGCAACGCGTAGGCTGTCCAGCCCAGCCCCGAAGGGGGTGGGCGAGCTTGCCTAGCCTGGTTATGGTTGGCGCGCTCGGGACCGACTACCAGTACTTTGCCAGCCATAGTTTGGCTGGCCGCTGCCCAATATTTACGAGGAAAGAATACCGCACTTTCCCCAACCAATTCCTATTTTACTGGCACTCCACGAAATTGCAGCGGACTGCCCACCTCTACCACACTTGAGCAAATACCCTAGGAACGAAACTGCTTGAATAGCAACCAGTAAAAAGGGCTCAATACCGGCTGCAATTTAGTGGCACTAAAGCTTCAGTTACTACGAAAAATCAGTAAAACCGACCGCCACAATAACGCCGCTATGTGCGGTTTTTGTAAGTATCGGCGAAGCCGGAGCTTACAAAAATCCGAACCATAGCCTTGTTAAGCATTATTACGCAAAAAAGGGTAATCCAATTCATAGCAATTACACACTCTTTTATAAATATTTTCATCGCCTTCATCATGAGCAGCCAATGTAAGGTAGTAATTTTTACCTTCATGTTCTTGAAATACTATCCATTCGCCAGTTAATTTCTGCCCCTTCGAACGTTCATTCAGAGCTCCAAAGCTCATGCCATTTGATATATGACCGATAAATTGATCATCGATCACTCCGGAGGTATTCTGGTCAAAAGCTTCTTGAACTAGCTTACTTAACCTCTTGCCGTTTCCATTTTCTAACCCCATATGAATTCCAATATTTTTTAGAATAAATGATGCATCAGTAAAATGAGTTTTCATTAGGCCTTTTAGTGGCTCTCTATTGAATGGGGCTGCTCTCTTTGTTCTTGTTTGTGGTCCTAAGCCTTCTAAGCATCTAACCTCATCCATCATTTGGTGAGTATTAATAACTTGATTAGCATCCATTTGAAGAACTTGAGCTAGAAATACCATGCTAAATCTAGAAATATCAATATTTGAAAAACTAACATTATCTGAAAATAGCGCCTCTATTTCTTGACGATTTAATGAGACTTTTTCCATGTCTAGCTCCTGCTTAACGCTTTGCTAATGGGCAGCCGAAGCAACGCGTAGGCTGTCCCGTGCAGGCCGCGTCTTTTGCGACCGAAACGAAATTGAGCAACTTGTTATGTTTAGCCATAGAATGCCTCTACGACTCGTTTTTGCGCCAGTTGAAACCACAGGGCTAAAAAATAGGTGAAAACTCCAAACATGGCGAGAAAGCCGATTACAGCTGCGCCTTTAGCCCCAATTGGTGTTCCTTTGTCGATTAGCTCGGCAACTTCAAAGAATACTGGGATTAATTTTGTGCCGAAGTATAGGGAACCTAAACCACATACCATAGCTATTACAATGGCCACGTATGGATTCAGATTTTTAAAAAATCCTTCTTTCTCTTTCATAAGTACTCCTTACCATTTTGAAACATAACGCCGCTAGCAAGGGCAGCCGAAGCAACGCGTAGGCTGTCCAGCCCAGCCCCGTAGGGGTTGGGCGAGCTTGCCTAGCCTGGTTATGGTTGGCGCGCTCGGGACCGACTACTAGCACTTTGCCAGCCATAGTTTGGCTGGCCGCTGCCCAACATTTACGAGGAAAGAATACCGCACTTTCCCCAACCAATTCCTATCTTACTGGCACTCCACGAAATTGCACCGAACTACCTATTTTTACAACACCCGAGCGAACACTCTAGGAGCGAAACTGCTTGAATAGCAATCATTAAAATTGCTCAACACCGGATGCTATTTAGTGGCACTAAACCTTCAGTTACCACGAAAAATCAATAAAACCGACCGCCACAATAACGCCGCTAGCAAGGGCAGCCGAAGCAACGCGTAGGCTGTCCAGCCCAGCCCCGAAGGGGGTGGGCGAGCTTGACTAGCCTGGTTATGGTTGGCGCGCTCGGGACCGACTACCAGCACTTTGCCAGCCATAGTTTGGCTGGACCCTGCCCAATATTTACGAGGAAAGAATACCGTACTTTCCCCAACCAATTCCTATTTTACTGGCACTCCACGAAATTGCAGCGGACTGCCCACCTCTACCACACTTGAGCAAATACCCTAGGAACGAAACTGCTTGAATAGCAACCAGTAAAAAGGGCTCAATACCGGCTGCAATTTAGTGGCACTAAAGCTTCAGTTACTACGAAAAATCAATAAAATCGACCGCCACAATAACGCCGCTAGCAAGGGCAGCCGAAGCAACGCGTAGGCTGTCCAGCCCAGCCCCGAAGGGGTTGGGCGAGCTTGACTAGCCTGGTTATGGCTGGCGCGCACTGAACCACCTATTTGCTCTCTACCAGCCAACTTTGGCTGGCTACTGCCCGATAAATTTAAAGGGAAAAATACCATACTTTCCCAACCGGTTAACTATCTGATTGGCACTCCATGATGGCGTAGCTGGCTTGCAGGGCTTGCTGACTTAAAACGATGGCACTGGAGCGAAACTGCGGTACCAAATTTCAGGAAAAATCTCAGAAAAAAGTGCTCAGATAGAGATTGATGCTTGCAGCAGCTACAGAACATCTAAAAATCGACCGCCACAATAACGCCTCAAACACCGGCTTGGTGAAGTTGGCGGCTTTTTTGCGCTAGCGAAAAAGATGACAGCTTTACCAAGTCCGCGTGCTTTGACTTGTTAAATGTTTTTGCCAAGCACGTACTCTGCAATTTGATATGCGGCATACCTTGCCTGCCCCTGTTGTGGGTAGTCATTTGGAGCTACCTCTATTTCTTGAACTTGAAGATTGCCACTATATTTATGATTTGCTTCTTGCACCCCTTCAATAACCTCATTTATGTGGCGTTCTAGATCAAACTGTATTTGAGCATCTTTTTGATTGAGGCCAAGACGCTTAACTATAAGTACTCCATTTTCTGGAGTTACCCCAAACTTAATTGATACCAAGACACAGCCTGGACCCGTAACGTGCTGCCTTCGATAGTATGTGCTTTCGTTGATACTCATAGACATTTAACGCCTCAATAACCGGCAGCTGGAACGTAGCGAAGCGCAGTGTAAGCTGTCCGGCGCTGAAGGCGCGTAGTTAATTGACTTGTTACATTCTGGTACATAGCACAGCCCCCTTGCCTGTATTTGTTGATTCATTTGAAATATCACATTTTAATGTTGCATTGTCTTTTTCGGTAACAATACCAACAGACTCGCCTAGCCAAAGTGTCAGAGATGATTCATTGACAATTGCACATACTTTCCATGAAAAAACACTATCTCCCATAACGGAAAAGAGAGAAAAATGCTCGTCAGCTGGCAATAGAAACTTTCCTTCTATGTCAGTGACCACCTCTCGATAACTATCGGGGCAACCCTCTACAGGTTTAAGCCAATCTGTGCGTGCAGCCTTGATAGTAATACCTGAAATAGGCTTACCATGATCTATTAGCACCCCTCCAATTTTTGGTGCCCAGATTTCAGTGTGGGGATTAATTGCACAGGCCGAAATCAAAAATGTTATTACTAGTAATGTTGCGATTTTCATAGTTTAGGAATGTAACATTTATATAGTAATCATTCTGACCACTATTATCCTGATTACTATCTTGGAATCAATCTAACGAAAAAACACACAAAACCCAAGGAAAATCAGTATGCTACCTCCTTTTTAGAACGATTGTACCAAATGCAAAAACGATCACTTTGACTACTATCTCCATTTTACAGCATTTCCCTAACCCCTTGTAATGTATCAATTTTTTACGTATTCCGGCCCTTAGCCAAAAATAACGGTCAAACTGATCGAAAATCCAGGTGACTCCCGATTAAATACTTATTAGACTGTTAATCCATACAGTATTGAGGCTGTAGAAATGGACGACATCCCTATTCCGCTACCCCAGCGGCCATCCCGCTTTATGGACCGTTTTAGGACGTTTATACGGTCTCGCTATTTGGCATACAAAACAGAGAAAACCTACTGTTTCTGGGTGAAAGACTTTATACGCTTTCATGGGATGCAACATCCGCAAGATCTCGGAAAGGCTGAGATAGATCAGTGGTTAAGCCATCTTGCTGCTAATCGCAATGTATCAGCCAATACCCAAAAAACCGCTTTGAATGCAATTATCTTTCTATATAAGCAGTTTCTGGATATTGAATTAGGGCAACTAAAGTTTGAACAAAGCCATCGGCCTAAGCGATTGCCTGTTACTTTTAGCCATGAAGAGGCAACCTCCGTATTAGAGCACCTTAGCGGCCCAAATAAGCTTGCTGCTTCATTAATGTATGGTTCGGGCCTTAGAGTTATGGAGGCTGTGCGGCTTAGGGTACAGGACATTGATTTTAGTGATCAATGTTTGATAGTACGGGAGTCCAAGGGGGAGAAGTGGCGAAGAACACTACTGCCTCGGTCTCTAATTAAGCCCCTCAAGGTGCAGATAGCACATGCGCTTTCTCTACATCAGCAGGATTTGGCGGAGGGCTATGGACATGTCTATTTACCTTTCGCTCTGGCGAAAAAGTACCCACAAGCAGCTACGAGTGCTGCTTGGCAGTATGTATTCCCCGCTCGATTTCGAGCGCAAGACCCTCGCAGCAATATGATGCGACGGCATCATATTGGTGAGCAGCAAGTGAGGCGAGCTGTTTCCAAGGCCGTTTCAACCCTCAATATTCGCAAGAAGGCGAGTTGCCATACATTTCGCCACTCTTTTGCCACCAATCTTCTGCGTGCTGGTACTGATATACGCAGTATTCAAGAGCTGCTCGGCCACAGCGATATCAGTACAACCATGATTTATACCCATGTTATAGGTGTACACGAGCGTGGTGTTACCAGCCCTCTTGACTGATTTCAGTCTCCTGGCAGCCATGCCTATGAGTAGTAGCTGGCTTTGGGCCAAGCTTTGTTGATTTTATCTGTCTACAATTTTACATTAAATATGTCCCCAGGTAATACCATTAATGTCAAATCTTCAGTAATTATATTGTTAATTATTACTACTTGCCCCAGCTTACAGCTACTCCTGTACCTTACCCAAATTAAAAGACCCGGGTACCTGACTGGGTGGATATTCTTTCATAGTTTGCAAAAATTTTGATGCGAGTTACTGCATGGGAACCAAGACAAAAGCCCTGCCTATAAACCAGTCGACATAGATATTCGAGTTGTACTGGACTTTTCGAGGGAGTATTGCCTCAAGTTGAATAATAGCAACACTCTTAATTCAGCAAGGAGCTCTCGCATACTTCAAAACCCCGCCTACGATTTTCCAGAAAAAAAGCTTTCTATGGGTTCGTAGCACATAGCTACAATTGGGCCGCAACCACTATTACCGTCAAATGTGTTGATTATTATAGGAATTAAGGAATACAACTCAGATGTGAAATTTACCAACCTGAAAAAATTACAGATGAATTTTTTCAGGCTGGCTTACTATTATTTGAGCAACAAATTACTTACCATAGCTTCTTCTTGTCAGCCTTCTCTTCCTTGGCCTTCTCCTTACTAACGACTCGAGCAACCATTCCCTTTTCAATTTCTGCAATTTTATCAATAACCTTGGCTTTAGAGTATTTTGCTTGCGCACTAAAGACAGAAACCTTCCCTATCAACTCTTCTTCGCTGCCTAGCTCTTCGCCAGTATCGGGATCGATGAAGGACTCACCTTGGCTGTATATTTCTAGTTGATAGCCTTCCTTCAGGTAGCCGTTTCCATAATTCAACATCACATCACCCTTTTTGGTCACGGCAACAACTTTTATAGGATATATAGTGGAAACAATTAGGTTTGTTATATTATTTGCTGTTTCCCGCATAACCTGCCCCAGTAAAGCTCCACTACTATTGTCCCCAACACTAGCAAAGCCAGTTACATTTAAAGCATTTCCTCCCTTCGCTTCAGCTCTTACTGTATCTGCGAAGCCTATTGAGCCATTTGCAACATCAAGTACACGAATATCAACCGCCATAGTTGCTATCCTTTTGCCAGTAGAAAATCCCGCGACCTTCATTGCATTAGCTGTTTCGCCATATTCAGTAATAGCTCCAGTCAGAATGTAGTCTACACCCTTTAAATTGAACCCATCTCCATCGTAACCGCCATTAACTACTCCCTCCATACTAAGGCCTTGCTCTTTCAAAATCACGGCCATTCTATCTCTTTCTATGACTTCAAATTTTCTGGCTTTAACCAAAGCAGTTGTAAGCATATCAACAAAAGCACGAGTATCCTCTCTTGAACCATTCCCATAGGCCATATATCTTTTATTTTCACTACTGTCCTTTGCCCGGTATTCAATGTCACCAATTGCTATAGTTACCTTCTGCGCAAAAACAGGCCCACTAAACAAGCCCATAAATACCAGCAAATAACCAAATACAGCCTTCATATTCTTTACTCCTTTTTTGATAAGAACGCCTACATTTAATTTAATAATGTTATCCGTTTGTTCACCTGAACACACATCAACCTATCCAGACGAAAGTGCTGGGGACTACGGCCTTTTACATTTTCATTAACTAGTGTTCTGTGACGAACTAAGTGTAGGCATAAAAACCTATAAAAATAGCTATTTGCACATTATAAATATGTTTCAGACCTATATTTCAAGGTTTTTCTATAACAGCAATCTATTTTTACACCACACTAGTTTCCTGTAAGACTCGCCCCTCCCACGCCTCATACCAAGCGATCAAAGGACAGATCTTCATATTAGTTATGACTTATTAATTTTATAACCATCTACTTTACTGATAGAAAATTTACTCAATGAACCCTCAGACTCTAGATCTAATTGCTGATTTTCAGAAAACTGGTTTTTATTTATTTTCTTCACGCAACCATACTGAACCCAGCTACTCACAACATCTCCCTTTTTTCATGTTTATTAAGTAATCTTTATGATCACTATTAACTTACCTGTTTCTTGAGACTAATTTAACACAACGGTCATTAAAAATCTTGTAAAATCAGCACACCGAATGACGCCACACTATCGTACCAACAAAGTAAGTAATCACTCTGAATTTAATGCCCGACTATAAGCATCTCTCAAGCCACTTGGGCCATCTAAGGTTCAAGATGTAGAAGAATATTGACACGAACCCTATCCAAACAAAAAAACCATAAGGATTAACCCAACTTTATTATTGTTTACATATGGCTCAGTGATTGGTTTAACTTAAAGAGAACTAAATGGCAGTAGGGAAACTAGGCCCAAAATTGAAAGGGGGTTTTTACTTTATCTGTGCTAACCGGCTAAATCCCTGGAGCTAATACCACCTATCCTTTAATCTGGGATACCCCAACCAATATGACCAGCACCACTGAATAACCGGTAGCGCCCTGATGACACATAGAGTCGGGCCAAAAAGTGATCAGGGGTTATGTATTCCCTTCCCTCTAGAATAGGAAATCTTAGCTCAATACCGGGACAATCAAGGTATTCTTTTTGGCAGAAGCTTAAAAAGGGTTACAACCCCTTCAACAAATTTAGGCGACCGCCAAATGTAGAAGTCGCCAAAGGCCTCTATACCTTTAGCTCAATTTAAAAGTTATCGTTAAAAAACAGCAATCAACAGGTAAATAAAAAAGGCCCCATTTGGGGCCTTTTTTATATTATCCAGATTAAATTACAATTTCTCCCAGAGTATTGTCCAGTTGCCGCCAACTCCCGGGGCAAACTGTATTGCACCTCTTTCTACTTCTTTACAGTAGTGAGCGTAGGCAGAGTCCTTGCACTCATAGACATTGCCATCACTGCCCAACACCTTGGTACCCGCCGTATAGTTTTCATTGCCTTGCGGGAAGACATAGTCGTAGTCCTGATCAGTGGAAGTCTGGTCATTGCCATTAGAGGAATCACCACCCCCCGTCGAGGTCTCGCCGTCTTCGTTCGAGGTATTATTATCACCACTGGAATCACCGCCATCCCCGTGGGACGTATCGCTATCTTCACTGGAGGAATCGTCATCGCCACTGGATGTATCTTCAACCAAATAGAAGTTGAGGGTATTCTGATCGAGCATATTGCCATCGCGATCTTTTACCACCACCACAACCATATGGTGCCCTGCAACAGTTTCAGACAGCGTCAGACTGGTACTGGCCGTATCGCCATCGTTAATGTCATTGCTGTAGCTTGCCAAGGTATCGCCATCGTGATTGACCACAGTCACTTCAACACTGACATCCCCACTAGCACTCAGAGCCAAATCTAGCGAAATAGCACCGCCTGTAATCGTGTATTCACTATCAAGGCCGCTTACGGTAACTTCATAGTTGGGCGCCTCTTCGTTAATCTCATAACCGATCTCTACATTCTCCAGGCCGCTGCCATCTTGTAGATAAATTTGGTTGATACCATATAGGGGCTCAAAACTATTATTCCCGTCAAAATCACCGGCACGGATATCGGTCTGCTCTGCGTTAATCAGCTCCGCTAAATCATGCGACCAGTTTTCTGCTATACCCTGCTCCTCAGAGGTAATTTCCAGAGTAGTACTGTAAGAGGAGTTTTCACCGGAGCCGTCAAATACACGGGTATAAACCTTGTCGCCAACGCTCAAATCCTGGGTTGGGTTGATCCTGCCTGCAGCACTCCACTCGGTATTGGTAACGTTATCACCATCAAATTCGACATCGATAACATTGTAAAAAGCATTAACCGTATCCCCTACATCCCAAACCGCCAGAATGACATGATAGCCCTCACGATCTGGCACTTGGCAATCATGAGCTGTATTCACATCTGGCTGCTCATAATTGCCATCTATTTCACAGAAGGGATCAAGATCAAATTGATCGCGAGTCAAAACTGAATTCGGATTCCAGTCTTCTTTGGTAATATAGTATTTCCAGTCGCGAGTTACATGATTGGCGGTGAAGTACCATTGAAAGGTTTGCCAACCAGAGCTTATATAGTTTTTAACCCAGCGGTCCGATGTCTGTTCATTAAGTTCGGACCAGGAACTGCTACCAGCACTGGCGATCTCTCCATCGGCTGGACCGCTATCGGGGAAACCTTCAGGGCCCTCAAGACTTTGTGGTTCCCACTGAACAGCACCGCAATTCAGGTTCATTTCACCGGTATCCAAGGCGTATTTACACAAGGTTCCCCGTGCGGAAGCAACACCACTATCACCGACCTCAACATAACCATGACTGAAAACATTGGAGCTGGCTCCGGCCAGTATCACGGCCATTAATGTGCGATTGACGATTGGCTGTTTAAATACGGATGCTAGTTTTTTCTTACGTAAAATCATATCTCTGCCCATTTATTACTTTGTATTCAACATCCTTCCCCTGCTGAATACAAACTTTTACTTTTGAGGATGTTAATCCTAGAACGCTAGCGACAGAGTTATGGACCGCCACTCACTGACACGGTTCCTGTTATTTCGGCAATTTCACTGAACAACCCCCGCTCCGTCACCCAAAGGTAAATTTTACGCACGAAAAACATCAAACCCTTAAATGATCGCCACCAAAACCAAAAACATTCTTAACACCAAGGAACTTTTTTAAAAACAAAAAAGCAGGATATTGGAACTTTTTTCCAAAATAAAAAAGCAAAACAGAAAATATATCCACAGGAAAGCTGCGGGGCTTCAGGTGAACCCTTCAACCCCACCAACCTTAAGCTTTTATCGCGACACCTCTAAAACTGAGAATGACTAATAAATTGGCAATAAACCATAGATCCTTAATAATAAAAATACCGCTACCACTTAGTTGCCCCGGGGAAACCCAGCTGCCCGAAAAGGTGTAGAGAAAAGTCTGAGTCGTTATAAATACTGCGGCGCAAAGCAGCACCCCCAAGCAAAACAGCTTTCGAATATAAATACCCAACGCCAAAACAATCAAAGCCACCAAATCATAAATACCGATAAGATTTGAGGCTGTTTGCACACTGAATAAATTGTATAACCAAGATAGCAGCGGCGAGGTGCTTACCAGGCTCTCGATGCCCTGCGCTTCAAGGGCTGTGAATTTCATCCCGCCAATCCAGAGCAATACCAAACCAACAGGGAAGTAATTAAGCCATATCAGTTTTTGTGGACTCAGAGAATCGCGGTACAACCAGGTGATTCCCAAAACCAACAGGGAAAAATACTTAATCACGCCCTGCCCCGAACCAATTGCCGGAAAGCCCCCCAGCGAATCGATCCAATGATCACTGCCGAGAAGGCTCAGCAGGGGTACGAGTGAAAGTAAAATCAGAAAAATCGCCAGGGGCTTAACAGCGCGCTCTAAGCACAGAGCAAGTACACTTAAAATAGCCACGGCGGAAAAAGCAAATGCGCTTAGTAGCCGTATGCTGGCAACTACCCCCTCATTCGCAACACCGTAAAATTCAAATACGCGCTTGAGACCACCCCACTGGCCAGAGAAAAGTGCCACGGCAATCAGCGCACAGGCGACTCCGACCAGGGCAAAGGGAAGTTTGCGTAGGAAAAAAGACATTAATTGACGACCTCTTAACAAATTAGGGCTTAGCCAGCATCCATCAGAACCCGCCTCCCGCAATAGCGGAACGGCGGGTTCTGATGGATGGGCGAAGCCTTTGTCGTCTTTACTCGGAGAATTATTACACCCCCATAGAGGTGGCTGTATTTGGCGCTACTCCAATATCAGCGTGCCCCGGTACATTTGCATCTGGCAGGTGAACGGGTATTCGCCCGGCTCGGCTGTGGGTATTTCCACCGGGGTATCCTGATTCAGGGCTAACTGGGCGCTGATCTCCAGATCTGGAAACAGTACCCACTCGGAGCAGGGACTGGGATCTTGCCGATAAAAGTGCAAAATTGCAGCGCCACCGGCGGGCAGGCGAATAAGATCCGGCTCGTAAACACCGTCCTTAACCAGTATGCGGGCACTATTCCCGCTGGGCGAGGCCTGGCTGGCCCGCTTCTGCGGCACCAACCAAAACCAGCCAATCACAGCTAGCACCATTAGCGCACCGGCAATATTGACGAGAACTACAGCCATTTAGCGGGCCTCCGACGGTTTAAACAAGCGCAGGCGATTGGCATTACTTACCACGGTCAAAGAGGAGAGCGCCATAGCGCCCCCGGCGACAACGGGGCTCAATAGCATACCGGTAATTGGGTAGAGGACGCCGGCGGCTATCGGGATACCCAGCGAGTTATAAATAAATGCACCAAACAGGTTCTGCTTGATGTTGTGCAAAGTGGCCCGGGATAACTCCACCGCATTGGCCACCCCGTGCAGAGAAGAGCGCATCAGGGTGATATCCGCACTCTCAATAGCGACATCGGTGCCGGCGCCGATAGCGAAGCCCACATCCGCGCGCGCCAGAGCCGGAGCATCGTTAATACCGTCACCCACCATACCCACTCGCTCACCGTTTTTCTGCAATTCGGCAACGATGCGCTCCTTATCTTCCGGCAATAGCTCTGCGTGAACCCGCTCGATACCCAGCTGTCGAGCAACCGCTTGAGCGCTGCCGCGATTGTCCCCGGTCAGCATTTCAATGCGCAGACCCAGCCTGCCCAGGCGCGCGATAGCCGCTTGCGCATCGGCGCGTATCGGGTCGGCCACAGCGATCAGGCCCCGCAACTTGCCATCTACGGCGGCGTACATCACCGTGCGCCCCGCTTCGGCCAATTTGGCCGCGCGCTCACTCCAGGCGCCCAGAGAAATGGCCTCTCGCTGCATTAATTTGCTATTTCCCAGCAGCACGCGATGGCCGTCGATATCACCGCTGACACCGTGAGCCGTGATCGCTGCAAAATTATCAGGAGACTGCAATTCGAGGGCTTTCTCGCGGGCTGCCGCCACTATGGCTTCGGCCAAAGGGTGCTCAGAACCCAGCTCCAGACTCGCCAGTAAACGCAACAATTCATCGCTGTCGCCGTCACTGTCGATATTCGTCAGGCGCGGTGCGCCCTCGGTGAGGGTACCGGTTTTATCCACAACCAGGACATCCAGGGCACAGGATTGCTGGAGAGCCTTGCCGTTGCGCACCAGCACGCCGTACTCGGCGCCCTTGCCCACTCCCACCATGACCGACATGGGGGTCGCCAGGCCCAGGGCACAGGGGCAGGCAATAATCAGTACCGAAGTCAGCACCACCAGCATATGCGCCACGCGGGGATCCGGGCCAAAGTTAAACCAGATCAGCGCAGCTGCGATGGCAATGATCATCACCACCGGCACAAAAATGCCGGATATTTTGTCCGCCAAACGCGCAATGGGTACACGGGAACTCTGGGCGCTCTTCACCATTTCAATAATTTGCGCGAGGCGTGTATCGGAACCCACTTTCTCCGCGCGAAACAGCAGACTGCCGTTCTTATTCAGGGTTCCGGCGGCGAGGTTGTCACCCGCAGCCTTTGCCACCGGTGTCGGTTCGCCGGTGAGCATGGCTTCATCCACCAGGCTGCTGCCCTCCAGCACAGTGCCATCTACCGGAATTTTCTCTCCGGGACGCACCCGCAGCTGATCCCCCACTTGCACTAATTCAATCGGTAGGTCTAGCTCGCGGCCATCTCTCCATACCCGCGCCGAGGTGTCCTGGAGATCCAGCAACTTCTCCACTGCTGCACTGGTGCGTCCGCGCGCGCGGATCTCCAGCGCCTGGCCCAGGCTGACCAGGCCAATAATCATAGCGCTGGCTTCAAAGTACACATGCCGCGCCGCCTCCGGCAGTAGCTGGGGGACCAATACCACGGTTATAGAGAAGAGCCAGGCCGCTCCGGTGCCCAGTGCCACCAGCGTATCCATAGTGGCATTGTGGTGGCGCAGCGCTTTCCAGGCACCGCTGAAGAAATGCCCACCACAGAAGACCAGTACTGCCAGGGTCATCAGCCCCATAATGCCCCAGGACAACTGCTCGGCAGGGGTGTTTACCGACATCCTACCGGTTATCAAGCCCCAGGCCATCATCGGCACCCCCAGCCCCAGGGCAAATGCCGAGCGCCACAGCTGCTGTCGATAATGGCGCAGTATCTGTGCCCTCTGCTCGGCGCGCTGCTGCCGCTCATTCGATTGCAGAAGTTCCGCGCCATAACCCGCATCGCGCACGGCCTCAATACAGGACTCCGCTTTGACCGCGCCGTAAACTGACAGGGTTTTATCCGCAAGGTTGACCCGCGCCTCGGCACTTCCCGCAACCGCCTTGACCGCAGTCTCAATCTTGTTGATACAGCCGGCACAATTGACGCCACTTAAACGGAACACCGTTGGCGCTGACTGTTGCTCCTTCGTCATTTTGCTCTCCCAATACACCAATTACAGCGACAAAGTTACAACCTTACCGCTAGGGGAAGGCAATAGTTAGCAGCAACAGGGCCTGGCGAAAGTCCACCGCCAATGCACCTTTTAGCTTAGTGGCTGCCACCAGGGGCCGGAAAAGTCTGAGCATTCGCCAATGATCGCGCATGCGATCCGTCGGAATGTTATTATCGCGCCATGACACATCCCCTGCTTCCCGAAAGACCCCTAAGCATCTCCCCCTCTCTGGCCGCGACTGTCGGCCTGGAGGAAGCGGTGCTGCTTACCGCACTCGGCGACCTGTCTCCATTCCTCCCCCTGGAGCCCTACGGAGGTCGGGATTGGTATACCGCCGAAGGGGAACAGCTGTACCTGCTGCTGCCCTTTTGGCAGGCAGCCGATATCCAGCGGGTGGCTATCAGCTTGCGTAATCAGGGCGCCCTGCTGCTGGGAGCAGCGCCATTTGGCAGTAGCGAGATTCTGAAGTTTGCCCTGCCCGGTGAATACAAGCGCCCACTGAGTACCCCTCCAACTCCGCCCAATCGCAGTGCCAATACTATTGCCCCCAGCTGGCAGCCGGACAGTGAAACCATGGCACGTATCGCCCAGCTGGGCATTCCCGAGCACTTTGTGCGGGAGCAGCTGCCGGAGTTTGTCACCTACTGGCGCGAGCGCGGCGAACCCCGCCACTCCTTTGGCTCCCTGTTCCTGCGCCAGGTGAAAAGTAAGTGGGAGGCATTTCGCGCCACTGCCCAGCGCAAGCAGCCCCTACCCAGCGGCTGGCAGCCCGGCGATGAGACCCTGCGCAAGCTGGCGGATGAGGGGGTCCCCAGTACTTTTGTCGGCCGCGGCCTACAGCGCTTTCTCGACTACCACCGCTCCAGCGGCAAGCAGTCCATCTCCTGGGATCTGGAGTTCAATGACTGGATCATGGAGGACTGGGAGAAGCAGGACACGCCTTTTATCGAAAAGCGCAAACCCACCGCTATGTCCCGCGACTGGCAACCCAGCGAACACACCTGGGAGCAATTGCAGCGCCTGGCCATCAACCCGCGTTTTGCCGCCGAGCTACTGCCGGAATTTATCTACAAGTGGACCGAGCGCGGGGGCCACAGTGCCCGCTGGGGTGAGCTCTTTATCGAATATGCGCGCGAGGAGTGGGCCTATTACTGCCAGGGTATTGAGAAAAACCCGGTGGCCAAGCCTATCTCCCGCAACTGGCAACCCGGTGGTGACTGTCTGAGCCACTTGATGAACCAATGCGAGATAGATCGCGACTTCGCGCTCTCTTTAGTAGCAGAATTTATTATTTACTGGCGCGGTCAAAATGCCGCACGAAAAAGCTGGGACGCCGTATTTGTGCGGCACGCGCGCCATCAGTGGGCAGAGCGCAACAAACTGGCAATAGGAAATTCTTATGGCAACCCACAAGACAACAACAGTAACCAGCGCACCCGCGACCGGTCGATCGGCGACATACTCACAGACACAAACTGGTAATGAACAAAACCAGGAGGTCTTGAATGAAAAGAAGCGTGCGATTAATGAAGTTTTTGCCCTGTTTAAGCTCAATTACCACAACCAGTTCAGTGCAGCCTTTCCCGATACTGAAACGCTTCACCACGCCAAGCGCCTGTGGCTGGAGGCCCTGCTAGCTTTTGCACCCCAGGACATTATGCAGGGTGCCAAGCGAGCAATTTTACAGAGTGAATACCTACCCACGGTACACAAAATGTTACAGTTGTGTGCCGCCGGGGAAAGTGGTTTGCCGGAAGCCCGTGCCGCTTACCGCGAGGCCTGTAATGCACCCAGTCCCAAAACCAATTACAACTGGAGCCACCTGGCTGTGTATCACGCAGGGCGTGAATCCAACTGGTTTTTTCTCGCCAACAATCCCGAAGCCATCGCTTACCCGGTCTTTGCTGAGCACTACCGAAAAATCTGTGCAAAGGTGTTGGAAGGCGAAAAATTATCGGCTCCAGAGCAATTAAAACTGGAAGAAAACCCTGGTTCGCCGCTATCCAAACAGGAAAATGCACAAAGGCTCGCCAAGCTGAGAACTGAACTGGGTATTTAGAAATTAATCTATAAGTTCTTAACTTATCTTCGAATACAGGGCCAAAACCCAATGGCCCTTACGCCAACTGCTTGTTATGTGAATCATCGTAACCTAATTTTGTGTTTGGAATAATAGAGCACGAGGCAGGTTATGAAATATTTAAAGAATTCACTAAAAACCCACCTGGCTTCCACTCTAACACTCTTTTTTTCTATAAGTGTCAGTGCAGAAGCCCCCTCTCAGAAATATATCGGAGCAACACTCGGTATAACCTCAAATACCCAGTTTTGTTCCTTTGCTACCCCACAGATAAAATCACAGATTGTCCAAAAATCCATCGATGGTCGCTATCAATGTGACAAGAATGGCAGCAATATAAAACTCTACGGCGGCTTTCAATGGGGCAAATATATCGCTGTGGAGTTCAATTATCAAAAACCCTCCTCTGCCGAGGTCAGCTTTCGCACCGAGAATGAGCACGGTGAATATATCCGCGCTTCATATCGGCTCAATAAACAGCTACTCAGCTCTTTCCTGCTGGGCATCTACCCTCTCAATACTCATTTAAACCTGTTTGCCCGCTTGGGCGGCGGCCTTTGGCGAGGGGAAATCACCACACAGCAAGCGGCAAAATTACATATTCCACAACAGTTACCCAGCGGGCAATATACGCCTCAACTCTACAGTTACAACCAAAAAACCTCGACAAATCATAACGGTTCTCACTGGGGTTATGGTATAGGGATGAATTACACTTACGGGAAACGATGGGCCTTAAGATTGGAATGGGAGACACTGGAGGCCTCGGGAGTAGACTTCAACGCAGAAAGCCTATCTCTGGGGCTGGAACGAAAATTCTGATAATTACTGCACCACTAGCATCCCGCTAATACACCCATCGACAGATAATGTATTGTATTGCGCACCGCAATTGAACATCCCTGATATAAAGAGAGCCGCGTTTAGACTACAATAAAAACATATAGCAGATTAATATTACAAAAAAATAAATTTTTTATTTTACCCACATGCCATCTACCAGATTGCAATAACTCTACCCGGAATAAGAATAAGAGCCCGTGAATAATTTTATTCTATTGCTGGAGCAGTAAAAGATTGATATCTCGCCAGTCAATTAACTTAAAGTTCTGCCTGGCGCGGGGCATACGATTGCGCCCATCCTGAACCACTAATAGCCCCTGCGGATACTGAGCCCCCAAGTTTGCACTGGTTATTGCCAGACCATCGGTTTCAGAGCTGCCATCAATCCCTAATTGGGGGTTTATTCCCACCTTAAACTGTGTGAGAAACTCACTTCCATCACGGCTGAACAGCGCATAGGTATCGCTACCCTGACTGGAGGCCATTAGATATCCTTTTTTATTTGCTTGATACAACGCCAAGCCTTCAACATCGGCGACTAACTGCTTACCGTCAACTTCTGCCACCAACACCGGGGCCACCTCGGCCCCAGCGTTTAGATCCAAGCGCCAGATACCCCGCTCCTCTTCGGCAAAAAACAGGGTTGCGAACTGGTCATCTACAACACAGCCTTCAATCTGAGCATAGTTATCTAGGCGGATGCCCCGCTCAATCTCAATGCCTTTGGCGAGTTTTGGGATTTTAAGTTTGAACTGGTGCAGGCTGGATCCCTTGTCGGAAACCCAGGCATAAAGCCCATCGTCATCCTGCTGTAGGCATAGGCCGTAAGGATCGCTTAGATCGATACTCCGGTATCCCAAGTGTTCTACCTCGCCATTGGTTCTAATAGCAAATATATCCAAACCGGGATCCGTGCGATTAGAGGCCACAGCAATTGCATCCATATGGGGATGAGAGATTTTGCGAATATCGACATTATTGAGTTTTCCGAGCGGAAAGTTCTGCTTTAGCCCGCCGGAGAGATGATAAATATTGAGCCCCCGCTTTTTATCCGTGGCAAAAATCAAACTGTTTTCTGGCGAGTGAGAATTAACCCAAATAGCGGGGTCATCGGCAGCATCCCCCGAGGAGTATACCGGATCGGTTTCCCCTGTTGCCCAAATAACGGGCACAGCCTCCAGCGAATCAGCGGTAGCCTGCACCAGCTTAGTGCTTATCGGAATATAGACAACTTCGCGCTGGCTATCCTCTAAAAGCGCCAGCCTATCGTTAAAAGCAGCTAGAGAAGCGGCGCCTTTTCCGGGAAAAGCCCAAGACTGATCTAGACTGCCACCCCCTGACAAATCGAAAGCCACTATACCCTGCTGGACAAGCAGCCAAATTTGATCGCGCTGATAATCCAAGCGCAAACTGCCAAATTCATCACCCAGCTGTTCGGTGGAGAGTAAAAGCTCGCGCGCCTCATCGCTCTCTGCATCGGCATTCAGTGCCAACACTCCGAGCGGTGGCTGTGATACCAACAAGCGCCCGCGACGACTATCCACAGCACAACTATTAACCCCCTCCCCCAAATACAGTGGGCGAATCTCCGTCAGGTCCCAGCCCGCGCCACTAGCAGTGAGTAGATACTCAAATCCCAGCCCACTCTCACCAATAACAAACAGGTGATTTCGCCCCTCCTGCACGGCAAAACACAGCGCGCTAACCGGCGCAAAATTCTCGAACTTTCCTAAAAGCTCAAAGCGTAATGCGCTCCCCATTCCCGCAAACAGTTGATATAGCTGCAATTGAGCTGCCTGCTCCTCGTAAGCCGCGATCAAATAGTTGCCATCGCCTCTCGGCTGTATTGCCAGCGCTTCTATGCTGCCCGGTTGTTGCGCCTGCACTTCTGCGAACTCATCTACCAGCAGCAGCCCCTGAGTTTCACTAGACAGCAACAAATATCGCTGTTCGAAGAAATTGATAGGCAAAATTTGTTCTGCGATAACACCATTTAAAGAGGTGGGCTTTTGCGAGGATAAATTTTTACTATCAGTTCCCACATCGCAACCGAGAAACACCACACAGGATAAAACGCCGACAATTGAAAAACGCATAATAAAACCCGCTGTAGAGTGACAAGCAACAATCAGAAAGGGGCTTGCTATAAACAATAAAGCCCCCGTAAACCTGCGGAGGCCTTATCAAATTGTGAAACCACACCTATAGCAAAAATCAGTAAAAATTTTAGAAAGTGCTGTAACTCAATCCAATCGCATAGGTCGGGCCATATTCTTCGTACTGGCCATTAAAGCCCGACGTGTGAACATAGTAGGGTTCATCTGTGAGATTTACTCCGGTAAAGGTCAACTGGAGACCATTATCAAAGCGGTAGCGGGCCGATAAGTCCAACTGTAAATGATCTTCCTCATAGCGGTCATTGGCCGCATTTTCCAGATCCACTTGCAGCAAACGCTCACTGCGGAAAGCGGCGGACAGGCGCATACTAAAAGCATCGCGTTCATAACCCACGATAAAGTTACCGACAAAATCCGCCTGGGAGGGCATTGAGATTTTATCATTGCGATCGCTGCTATCGAGCCCCAGATCGGCTTCAGAGTCGGTAAAGGTGACATTGGCCCGGAGTAGAAAACCGTTGTCAAAACCCTGGGTCCAAGCCAGTTCGGCACCACTGATACGGGCACTATCGCCATTAATCGGCTGCCATACTTCGGCCTCATCCACCGCCAGGTTACCCACAAAGCGGGTAACGTCGACGCTGCTGGAGACTTCCGACATTACGATAAAGTTATCGATACGCTTGTGAAAAAGCCCCACCGAGAACATTCCCAGCTCATCTGCATAGTATTCCGCAGATAGGTCGATATTTTGGGACTCATAGGGATCCAGCTCCGAGTTGCCAGCCTCGACTTCCAGCTCCCCATCATCGTATTCAATTTTACCCGGAGAGGGATTTAGGTAACCAAATGACGGGCGCGACAAGGACTCCGAATAAGCTCCGCGAAGAACAATATTATCGCTGTAATCAAACTTGTAATTAATGCTCGGGAAGAAATGGTCGTAATCCCGCTCGTAATTAACCTCAGTGGCATAGACCTCGTCCGCAATTAAGTCGGCCCCCGGCAGAAGCTCTGCTGACTCCGCCACATTGACGCCTTCA
This sequence comes from Microbulbifer regidiadema (SeqCode), assembly GCF_052466995.1. NCBI lineage: Bacteria > Pseudomonadati > Pseudomonadota > Gammaproteobacteria > Cellvibrionales > Microbulbiferaceae > Microbulbifer > Microbulbifer regidiadema (SeqCode). The sequence goes on from NZ_CP174297.1 coordinate 2,861,562, forward strand.
GCGCTAAACTCTGTGCGCTCATAGCGAATACCGAAAACCAGCTGGGAGCGATCCAACTCAATCGAGTTCATCGCGTACAGGGCCGTGATATCCTCATGCATGGCGTAATCACGGGCGGAGGCCAGAGCGGTTTCTGTCTCATCTATCTCAAAATCAGACAAGTTAGCACTGATAAAATGGTTCAGACTAGCGACATTTACGCCGGGCCCGAATGCCGCCAGGTTATAGTGAATATTGCTGCGAGAAAAGTCAGCCAGGGTGTAATCACCTGCAAACCCATCATATACCCGCGCGTTTAAATCCCCAGTCTTTTCCCGCTGCCGCTCATGCAACCCAAACTTAATAACTGAGGGGTTGCCAGCCCAATCCACTTCCCGGCTGATATCCATACGGAAACTGATCTCTTTATCTTCCGTAAAGTTATCTTCAATAACCAACTCATCCAGCGCATAACTGGCGGGGTCCAAAACCGCCTCAATATCCTCACTGCCCACCGCCATCTGCGGCGTATCACCGGCCTCAACATAGCCCAAACGCAGGTCGCTCAAGACAAAATCCGTATCGCGTCGATTGGGCTCCGACTCCTCGGCCTGGGAGTACCCCAGGGCATAAGTGAGCCCCCACAGCTCAAAATTATGCTCCCCCCCCAATACCGCAGAAAGAATTTCCTGTTCTTCCAGGCGGTCCTTGAGGGACTTCTCCAGCGCCGCCTCTTCCCACTGCGCAGCGTTGGCCGAAATAGTCTCCGGCTCATCGCGCTCATCATCGAGCTTCCAGGAATTGCGCTGGCGAATTTCCTGATCGGAGAAATCGGAGTACAAACTGTGCAGATAAATACGGGAATCGCTGCTCAGATCCAGATCAAAGTTGGCGGCGAGACCTGTGCGCTCCCGGGTAATACTGTAATCCCGCTGTTCAATTTCGCTCGCCCCGATACCTGTGGAGCCATCTGCAGCCGTCAGCATTTCCCAGTTGCCGTCAGTCTCAATATTATCGGAACCGAAATCCCGCTGTTGATGGCTTAGCGCCAATGCTAGCCCCAAGCGGCGCTCCCCATCGAGTGCAAAAATATGGGTCATGGTCGCAGCCACTTTGGGGCTGTACTCTTCCTGTAGCTCGCTATAGCTGTTCTCGGCGCTAAACTTATAGCGAGTCCCCTCATAGTCCAGTGCATTCAGGCTTTTGATCTCAATAGCACCGCCAATAGAGTCCGCACTCATATCCGCTGTGAGGGTTTTAAATACTTCCAAGCTCGCCAGTAAGTCTGCGGGGATAACATCCAGGGCTACCGCTCGGGTATTGGTTTCCGGTGCCGGCAGGCTGACACCGTTAATCGTCGCCGCATTCAGATTTGGGTCTATGCCCCGCACCCCGACAAAGCGGCCCTCGCCCTGATCTCGGGCAATAAATACACCGGGCATTCTCTGCAATGCTTCTGTGACGTTGGCATCGGGAAGTTCGCCAATGGCATCGGAGGTTTGCACCGCAACGACTTTATTGGCATCGCGCTGCCGCTCCAAATCACTTCGGGCATTGCTCGCCTGAGCGGTAACCGTCACAGTCTCCATTACCCGACCCTCTTCTGCGGTCGCATTTGCACTCACGATGGCAGTTGCCAATAACGCCAATGGCATCCCCACTAACCGCAAACCTGAAGTCTTATCTTTCACTGCGCCCCTCTTTGCCGGTGATAAATTGCATTCGGCGCAGACTAGAGCGGGGATATGAACTTTACGTGACAGTTTTTTTAAGCTTGTCATCAGATCGTCAATTAATACTGCGACCCTTGATATAAACACCACTAGCGATGCCGCCAGCCGTTAAATATCGGGAAAACAGACCGCCACCCAGCAAAGCGCCAATCTGGAGTAACAATGAGCGAACACCCCAAAAATCCTGCACGCCGATCCCTATTTAAAATCCTCGGTGGCGCCACGGCTGCCGGCACTCTGGGCAGTTTGCTACCCGGCTGCGGAAAAGAGGATAAACCGGCACGCGACACTCTCACCTTTAGTGAAATTCCCCACGGCCTGGATCACCAACACCACTTACCGCCAGGCTATCAATCCACAGTGCTGCTGAGCTGGGGAGATCCCCTACACGAAGGGGAAACGGCTTTTCAGCCCGAAGAGCTCGATGCCGACGGCCAGGCGCGGCGCTTCGGTTACAACAACGATTTTATTGCGTTTATGCCCCTGGCAGCGGGGAGCAGTTCCACCCAGGGACACAGGCATATGCAGAGTGGAAATAGTGAGCGCGGGCTGCTGTGCGTCAATCACGAATACACCCAACCCCACCTGATGTTTTCCGGCTATAGCGACGACTACAGTGCCACTCGGGAAGTAAGCGCAGAACACGTCGCCATAGAGCAGGCCGCCTGCGGGCACTCCATCGTGGAAATCAAACAGGGGGCGCAAGGCTGGCAGGTGGTGGCAGACAGCCCCTACAACCGCCGGATAACCGCCACCACAGCAATGGAAATTATCGGTCCCGCTGCGGGGGACAAACGCTTGCAAACCCAGCGAGACCCCAGCGGCACCCAAGTACTCGGCACCCTGGGCAATTGTGCCGGCGGCAAGACCCCCTGGGGTACCGTATTAATCGCCGAAGAGGGATTTGGCGCGGCCTTTCAGGGGGACCCGCAGAAGCTCACCGATACCCGGGAAATCGATAACCACCAACGATTTGGCATCACAGCGGCAAACCGCAACTGGGGTGACCACGACCGGCGCTTTGATATTCAGGTAGAGCCCAATGAACCCAACCGCTTTGGCTGGATGGTGGAGTTTGACCCCTATAACCCCCAGTCAAAGCCGCGCAAGCTGACCAGTTTGGGGCGCTTTGAGCACGAAGGCTTCACCCTGGTGTGTAAACCGGGGCAACCGCTGGTTGCCTACGGTGGCGATGACGATGAACATCAATTTGTCTATCGCTATGTCTCCCAGGGCCGCTACCAGCCGGAGGACCCCGCTGCAAATCGACAGCTACTTACCGCCGGCACTCTCTACGCCGCCCGCTTTGCCGACGACGGTAGCGGTGAATGGCTGCCGCTGGTACACGGCCTGGGCCCACTGAACACAGAGAACGGGTTTCGCAACCAGGCGGACGTAATGATTGATGCGCGCCGCGCCGCCGCCATGCTGGGGGCGACCCCCATGGACAGGCCTGAGGATGTTGAAACCAACCCCCACAATGACTGTACCTACGTGATGCTGACCAAAAACAAGCAGCGCAGCGATACCGATAGCGCCAATCCCCGCGCGCGCAACACTGCCGGTCACGTGCTGGAAATAGTACCTCCCGGAGAAAACGGAAACCGCGATCACAGCAGTAGCCACTTTCAGTGGCAGCAATTTTTGCTCGGCGGCAATCCCAACGCCGAAAATCCCGCCGAGCGCGGTGCCTATGGACAGCAGTCCCCCTACGCTATCTCCGCGCACGGCTGGTTCGCCAATCCCGATAACGTCGCTTTTGACCGCAACGGCAATATGTGGATTGCTACCGACGGCTGTGAGCGCTTTGGTTTTCACGATGGACTCTGGGCCATGGCCACCGAGGGCCCGCTGCGGGCGGCCCCGAAACACTTTTTTGGCTGCCCACAGGGTGCAGAGGTGTGTGGACCAGAGTTCACCCCCGACGGAAAAACCCTGTTTGTTGCCGTACAGCACCCCGCCGACTCGCGCAATTCTACTTATGACCAGCCCCTGCACCGCTGGCCAGATAACAACCCCCTGCTGCCCCCGCGCCCATCGGTACTGGCCATCTACCGGGAGGACAAGCAAATCGTCGGAAGTTAGATGGATTCAAAGATTCCTCAGGCGCTGCAAATGACAAACAGGGGACCCTGCTAAAGTTTTAATCTAAAGCTGTTTTCCAGCCCGTGCACCCGCCGAGCGAGCGGCGGGTGCCGGTCTTTTCGTCGAGGTCCCTATGATATTGAGGTGTGCCAGCGCTTTGCGCCGCCTTACCGCCGCACTGCTCACTGCCGGTTTTGCCCTAACCGCGAGCCCGGGCACGGCCCAGGTACCCGAAAATCCGGTCAATCTCAGGGGCAGTGGCGCCAGCTTTCCCTATCCAATTTACGTAGAGTGGTTTCGCCAATTCACTCACGAAGAAAACAATATTTTTATTTTTTACGAAATGAGCAGTAGCGGGGATGGCATCAGAGACTTTCTCGGGCACACCGTTGACTTTGCTGCTTCCGATGCTGCGATTGACATCGCTGAACTGCGCAAGCTGGAAGGCGGCGGCGTTGTGCTACCGGTAACGGCGGGGGAGGTGGTGCTGGTGTTTAACCTGCCCGGAATCCATAAGCTCAAACTCTCCCGAGCCGCTTATGTGGGCATTTTCCTCGGGGAAATAAGCCGCTGGAATGACCCCCGGATTGCAGCCGCCAACCCCGATATCGAGCTACCAGACGAGGAGATTACCGTGGTCACCCGCTCTGAAAGCTCTGGTACCTCCTATATTTTTTCCGGCCACTTGAGCAGTGTCAGCAGTACCTTTCGTGAAAAGATCGGTTTAAACAAAAACCCCAACTGGCCCAAATTACCCAGGTTTAAACGGGTGCCGGGAAATCAAGGCGTCGCTGCCGCCGTGCGGAAAAATACCGGCGCTATTGGCTATATCGAGCACGGCTTTGCGCAACTGGTAAACCTGCCACTGGCTTTATTGCAAAACCGCGCGGGCAATTACATTGCCGCCAGCCCCAAAAGCGGAGGCAAAGCTCTGTCGGAGGTTGAGTTTCCCCAAACAACCCTACCAATTAGTGGCGCCCCGAATTTAATCGCCTGGGTCTGGGACCCCAAGGGGGAAACCGCTTATCCCATTACCAGTTTTTCCTGGCTATTACTCTACGCGAATCAAGAGGATGAAAAAGCGCTGGCACTGCGCCAGATGCTGGCATTTATGCTGAGCAAGGGCTCTCAGAGTCAAGCCGGCACCCTGGGATTAGTCCCCCTGCCAGAAAATATTCGCCGCAAAGTGCTCGATGCCGTGCCCTATATACGCTAACTCAAGCGAGTTCTGCACACTCTACAATACGGTTGCGACCAGAGCGCTTGGCCTGATACAGAGCGGAGTCCGCCCCGCGCATTAACTCCAGGATATCCGCCTGCCCCTGTAAGTGAGCAATGCCAATACTCGCGGTAAACTGGGCTTGGCCCACCGCACTCTTAATGACGATTTTAGCGATATCCCGGTGAATACGATTGGCAACCGCCATGGCCCCATCAAGATTGGAACTCAGCACCAGAGCAAACTCCTCGCCACCAATGCGCCCGAAGATATCCACATCCCGCACATGTTGGGAAATGACCCGGGCGGTAGCACAGAGTGCCTGGTCGCCAATTAAGTGACCGTGAATATCATTAACCGACTTAAAGTTATCGATATCCAGCATTAATACACACAGCGGCATGCGGTTATTGATTGCCACCTTTACCAGATTACCGGCTTCTTCAAAAAAACAACGGCGATTAAAGATACCGGTCAGAGGATCTGTGCGAGCTTCCTGCTCCGCCCTGACTTTGGCATACTCCAGCTCCCGGGTACGAAGCTGCACCTGCTGCTCCAGCTCTGTTCGCGAGTCCTCCAGATGCTGCTGATATTTTCTCTCTGCAAATTCTTTTTGTTGACGCAAGCGCCACACCATCAAGCCGATAGCAGCCATAATTGCCAACATTTCAATAAAAGAGGCAACTACTGGCCAATAAAAATTAATAGGATTATGCACAACATAACCGAGATCTCGCACAGCCTGAAGCAAAAACCCCAACACCAGGATTGCCCAGACGAGAGCAAATAGCGCAGCGGCAGAATTCCCCTGTCGCCAACGTATCAATGCAACAACAAAAACGCCGGGATAGAGTAGCAAAGACAGCAGCATGGACAGATATGCAAAAGTCTTCCAATGAAAAATAACACAGACAACCAGGAACAACCCGTTGAGCAAAATAAATTTTAAAAAGTAATCCAGTTTCGGAGTGTACTTTGCGGTTTTAAGAAAATATCGGGCAAAGAGAACTCCAGTCAAAATCGCCACGGCACTACTCAGTGACTGATAGCCCCAACCAAACTGATCCTGAATCAAGTACTGATGGGTATATCCCAGCAGCGACCCCCACACCCAAATCTTGGTCAGAGAGTACACCGAGTAAAGATACAGAATACTCTCACGCACAGTGATGGCCGCAATCAGCGCAACAATGGCCATCAAAAAATATCCGCCAAAAAGAAAGGCCGTAACGATAGCCTCTACTTTACTTTGCGCCATTAGCTGCTCGGGCGGCCAAAGACGCATACTGGGAAAAACGACCCCAAAAGCACCCACATCAAACTTCACCATCAACTCCTTTGACGATAAAGGCGGCACCTCCAATAAAAAAGCAAATCGATGATGCTTAACTTCACGACTAAAAAAGGGCTGGCCCGTCGATAGATTTACCCGTTCACGATAGGGCTCTGCAGCCTCGAAAGTTCTAGAATAGGCCTCCACCCTATCAAGCTGGTTATCCACATATTCAAGTGCAACCTTAACCACTTCGTTACTGGAATTTTCTAATATAAAATGGGACCAGAAGGCACCGGACTTTAACCCGGTAGATCCTGCACTCCTCAGCGGCAAAAAACTATTATCTTTATATGCCACCTCCGCCGCAGCGATATCGCTCAAACCGCTGGGGTCATGCCAAATTTCACTCAGGCCACTCCACTGGCTCCCCCCAGCCAAAGAGGTCACATCCAGAAGCGGGTGCGCACGACTGGACGCAGAAAAAAGTATGAACACTGTCAACGCCGCATAACAAACCAAACGACAGTACCGCTTGGTACTTTCCCCTGAAACCCGGAATTGAATTCCGCCAAGTATTCTATTCATTGTCATTGCGTGGGGGCGTAAAAATTAACGCTTTTATATAGACAGTCTCTGCCATAGTAAACACCAACCTTCTATCTAGCGCTGTAATTTTTTTGCAACTAAAAGATATACCTTAAATACAAAAAAGTCACAAAGTGATATTCACATAACTCAGCCAGCACAGACCACAAACCCCACATGCACAAAAAGTGAGCCATTCAGTTTGTTAACCGCTATCGTGAAACTTTTTTCCACCCCTCTATTTGGCTACTACGCTCAACAATTAGCAAGCGTCTGAACAAAGTGATTTCTGCCTTTTACCCACAGGCAGATAAAGACCAGACCAGCCCCCAATTTGCATACTTGGATTTAAACCAATAATTAGGCAAAAACTATGGACAATAAGCGCCACCCAACTTTTCAAACAGCAAAGAAATATGATTATTTAGCGATTATTTTTGGCTAGCCACTATCGAAAAGTTAGGACTAAGCTGTGGAGGCGAACCCAATCATCCCGACTCAACAAGAGAAATACATAGGGAAATAAAGCCCGCTCCTCTCTAAGCTGAAATCCGCAAATGTCCACACCAGCATAAAATGTATAAATAACAGCCCCAGCCAGGCTGTGCTTCGCCGTCAAAGCTATTAGCAAGCGACGAGTAAAACTCAGCGACTTTACAGGTGCTAAAGCTGTGGGCAGAGAAACAACGGAAAATATTACAGACATATTTTCCAGCATTTCCCCCACAGAAATCGAGGATGTACTGTAATTATTGGATAACTTCGTTATCGGACAAGTGGTGGGGGTATCAGTGACGCTGCCGCCATCTTTTTTAATTATTATCAACGAGGATATGGACAGGCCACCTACTAAAAGGAGGGAGAAGAGGAGTACACTGAACTCAGAATCCTATGTGCTATAGATAGCCATTGCGAGTTCACCGGGATCTATTCACAGCCCATCTCGAGTGCAGTGCATACTTCTCTTCTGACCCAGCAGTATATGGGAAACTGCTATACGACACCGGAGACAACCATGTTCAAGAATATTGGCTGGATTGTAGAGGTCAAAATAAAAAAAGGGCAGGAACAAGCCTTCAGGGCTATTGTTGATGAAATGGTGGAAATCACCTCACAACAAGAAGCAGGAACATTGAATTACCAGTACTACATCTCTGATAATAGGGAGATTATCGTATACGAACACTTTAGCGACGTAAGTGCCGCACATAAACATGTAGATACCTGGGAGAAGTATTCAGAGCGCTGGCTTAAGACCGCAGAGCCTACTCGCGTTATCTATTTAGGTGAAATTCCCGATGATCTTCGAGCGCGTCACAAAGGCTTAATGCCGCAGCAGTATTATTTCTATGCTGGGTTTGAACGCAACCATTCGTAAAGTGAATATTAGACGCCTTTCACCCTAATAATACTTGTAGTATTAGAGCCACAAGTATTGGGGTTAGCCTGTGATTTTTGCTGACAAATTCACTGCTTAACTATCGTTATTTGCAGCGAGTCACGCCTACAGGTCTCAGGAAAGGATATCTACTTAGGGCTGTTACACACAGGATATATATCTCGCAAACCGGCATAGAAATAGGCTCCCCTAGCAAGAGCAGGATCACTTTCAGGACTAGCGGCTAAATTGCAAAGAACTGCTGAATCCCCACCAGGACATTGGTGGTCGCCACAGAGGCCAAAATCAACCCCATAACACGACTTACAATGCTCGCCCCGGCACTCCCTATAAAACGGTATATCCAGCTGGCCGTCAGTAGCAGTAATATCACTATTAGCAACACCGCCACCATGGCCGATGCTGTTGTCACCTGATGGATTAGATCAAATCGATGGTTATCCGTGAGAACCACAGCGGCGAGCATGGCACCGGGTGAGGCAATGGAGGGTACCGCAAGGGGGAAAATCGCCGTCTCATGGCCCTCGCGGACGATTTCCACCTCCTGCTCCGGCTTGCTCTCGCCGAAAATCATGGTCAGGGCAAACAGGAACAGCACGACGCCCCCGGCCACCTGGAATGCGGATAGTGGTACACCTATTGCTTCAAGAAAGAATTGCCCGGCCACCAGGAAGAACAGCAGTATCCCGGTCGCGACCAGCACTGACAGCCAAGCGATCTTGCGTTTCTGCCAGTTGGTATGGCGGGAGGTTACGGCGATAAACACCGGCAGTGTGCCCACGGGGTCAATGACAGCAAAGAAAAAGACAAAGCTACTGATCCAATCGTTCAAGTGGGACTCCGGAGTGCCGTGCTACTATCCACTTAATGCGCGCCACGGGCAGATTGAGCAGGGCCAGGGGGATACCTGAGTGGTCCAGTACCACTGTCAGCGGCTGGCGCGAGCGTAACTTGTAACTTAGAAAAAAAGTCTAGTGCATGACGAATCACTCACCGACCGCCCGACGTATTGCAAAAACCATCCTCAATGGTTTCGATGCCTATTTTGCCGACTATCAAAACATCACCCTCGGCGCCAAGGCCCGCTTTGAAACCGCCGCCTGGCAATCGGCACACGAGGCTAACAAAGCCCGTATCGACCTGTATAAAACCAAAGTTACCCAGGTGGTGGAACTCGTCCACTCGGTAACCAGCAAGGATACCAACCAGCTGGAACTGTGGCGCGACGCTCGCGCCACTTATGCACAGCTAGTCGCCAGCCACAGCAATTATGAAATCGCCGAGACCTTCTTTAACTCGGTCTTTTGCAGCCAGTTTCACCACACCAATATCCACGACAGCAATATCTTCGTAAAGCCATCCCGCACACAGGAGGACAAGCCGCTGCGGGATTACAGCATTTACATCAGCTACAGTGCCCAGCACGGCTTGGAGTATATGTTTGAGAGTATCCTCAAGGATTTCAGCTTCTCCACGCCCTGGGAAAATATGGAGCGGGATATTGCCCATATCTGTGAATCCCTGCGCAATGCCCCCCTGGCAAATCTGGACAGCGAGAAGCACTTGCGGGTGGATATGCTGGAATCGGTTTTCTACCGCAACAAAGCCGCCTATCTGGTCGGGCGCATTATCCTCAATGGCGAAGTCATCCCCCTGATCCTGCCCTGCCTCAACAATGGGCGCGGCGGCATCTTTGTGGACACCCTTATCTACAATAACGACTCCGCCAGTATCATTTTCAGCTTTACCCGCTCTTACTTTATGGTGGATGCGCCGATTCCCTCCCGCTTTGTGCGCTTCCTGTCCACCATTATGCCGCTCAAGGAGAAGTCCGAACTATACAACTCCATCGGCTTCCACAAGCACGGTAAAACGGAGTTCTATCGCCATGTTCTCGCGCATATGAAAGTCAGCAATGACAAGTTTGTTATTGCGCCGGGTATTAAGGGGATGGTGATGAGCGTATTCACCCTGCCCTCCTATCCGGTGGTATTTAAGGTGATTAAAGACGAGTTCGACCAACCGAAAACCGTCACCGAAAAGATCGTCAAAGAGAAGTATAAATTCGTATCCCGCTCCGATCGGGTGGGCCGCATGGCCGACACCCAGGAGTACTCTTACTTTATTTTCTATCGCAATCGCTTTACTGAAGAGTTAATCAAAGAGCTACAGGAAGTGGCGCCGTCGAAGCTGATCGTTGATGAGAAGCGAGTCATTATCAAACACCTGTATGTAGAAAGGCGCATGGAGCCGCTCAACCTCTACCTGCAACACGCCAACGAAGAGCAGACCAAAGAGGCAATGGAAGAATATGGCAATGCCATCAAGCAGCTCGCCGCCGCGAATATCTTCCCCGGCGATATGCTGCTCAAAAACTTCGGGGTAACCCGCCACGGGCGCGTGGTCTTCTACGATTACGATGAACTCTGCCCGCTGACGGAGTGCAACTTCCGCAAGATTCCCGAAGCCCATACCACCGAGCAGGAGCTGGCAGACAAACCCTGGTACACCGTTGCTGAAGCCGATGTCTTCCCGGAAGAGTTCCGCCTGTTCTTCTCAGGAAACCCCACCGCCCGCGCCGCATTTGAAAGCCTCCACGGGGATTTGTACAACTACCGCTTCTGGAAACTGCTGCAGGACCGCATTCGCGCCGGGCATGTGGAAAGCGCCTTCCCCTACCGGCGCAAGTGGCGCTTCCCCCGCCGCTCCCATAGCCACACCCAACGAAAGTAAAGGACCCATCTATAACTATATAGATAGGAGGACTTTTCCAAGGGAGCGGGTAATCCATGCATATTTTTCGCTGGGCTTTAGCCGCCGCAGTTTACGCCCTGCTGAGCAGCAGCGGTTGCGGCTATTTCCCCAGCGAAATGTCGATTCCCGGCAAACTGCCCCCGGTAAAGCGCCCGGCACCCCACGCCCGCATCAGCGGCAAGCCCCATGTCGTCAGCTGTGCAACCCCCGCCCGGAGGTTTACCCCCCTATCTTTTGACGAGGTTTTTACCTTTACCGAAAACCCCGGACAGCCCTTCGTCGAGTCACAGGACTTACCCAGGCAGTTCGATGTGATCGCCTATGTCTGGGGAACTGAGCGCTGCACACCGGCAGCTTTCTGTCGCTTTGGCGACTACTACCAACTGCTGGGGCGCAGTCCCGGTGATGACTTTGCAACCTGGATATCCACCCCCCAATACCCGCGCATTACCATTCAATCCCCCTGCGGCCAGAGACTCAAAGTGGGACAAGGGTATCGTTTTTCATTTAGTGATGGGCAGCTGGTGGGCTTTAGCCCCAATTAAACCTCCACCTACACACTACAATTTAAAACCCGCTCAAAAGAATAAACAACCCACTGAATTGCAGAGCAATCTTCGAAAAACATAGTGTAAAAGCACAGAAAGATAATGGATCGTTTTACACCTCTGAACCAATGTACCAATTAAAGATAGGTGACACCACCAAGCATAAAAACTGATAGAGTAGAGCAGCACTCAAATTTGCCAGCTAAAAAACTTATCGAGCACGAGCTTAAACAAAATGAAAAATACAGTTAAATTTTGGGTCGTTGACGCAACCTCCAATATACTACTTAGGTCCTCTATTAAATTTGACGATTATGACGGACTTTACTATAGCCGCTCAATTGTGCCAGCCAACTCCCCCGAAGAAGCCATCAAGGAACTTACCAGTGTTCTTAAAGAAGACCATATAGAAGTGGTTGAAATTCTATCAGCGGTTGACTTCAACAGCAAAAGCTGGAACTCAAAGCACGATGAATATTTTAGCACCACAGAACTACATAAAGAATCAAGAATATCTAACACTATAATTTTTGGCTTATTTACACCTAAAGAGCCCCTAGAAGAAGAGCAATAAATTATCAAAAAAACAACAACACCGGGAAATTATTTAATACAACTTTCTTTAAGAAAAATTTAACTGCAATTGAGAACCATGGATAAAATTAGCTGCAAATTCAAGTTTGAATGTGACAAGCGCTGGGCTGATCTAACTGAGACATCAGACCCCACAATACGACATTGTCACACTTGTGAAAAAGCCGTTTATCTCGCCGAAGAACAGGAGGATTTCGAAAGATATGCTCAAGAAGAGAAATGCGTAGCGATTGAGGCACCGAGTTTTTCTATGGCCGGAATGCCCATAGGGAATCCACCAACTGAATATGAGGTAGTTATTGAAAAGCAAAAATTATCCGCCTTCAATATAGCAATATTACGAGATATTTTTTCCGGCGATATTTCACTTTCTGAAGCACACAGCCTGTATAGCGAGCGTGAAAGCAGATTTGCGGGATTATCTTGGAACGATGCAACAGCACTATCGGAACAGCTAACCTCAGCCAACATTATAAATCGGATAGAGGAAACAGGCTAATGAATATCAAACGCAAACACTCAACGATACTTAAGGAGCCTCTCAATAACCTCAAATGACTATTGACAACCTTAAAAACTGTAAAGCTTATAGAATACAAGCACCACTGACAAACTGAGAAAGCGAGATCATGGATAAATTAGAGTCAATTAACGAGTGGATGCTGTTTCTATCGCAAGACAAGCATGCTTACCTTGCCAATCAAGACATTGAGATCAATTTATTCGGCAAGCCTGGAAAAGAATACTTACAAATTGCGATAGACGTAAAGAAAAACACTTGGTCTGAGTATGTGTTTTTTGGTAGTGAGACAGGAAACAGACTTCTTCAGATTTTACAGTCTTTAAATATGGTTAACTTTTCACTGAAGACATTGATCTCACATATAAAAAGCACAGAGCTTAGAGACACCCCTAAAGGTCCAGGAATCCTATTAGGCGACCTTATAGTATCAGTAAATAACTATAGCGCTGCCAGCGACTAGGGAGGCCATCTTCCACTGCAACAATATCGAGACCCTTGAAAAACAAAAAAACAACCCCACCCTCTGTAAAACAGATTCGCCCAGACATGATGGATGCACACAAAAATCTAAAGAAATCACATTAAAATCACCCAAACTTTTCACCGCGAGCATATCGAGACATAAGATGCCAAAGAAAATAGCCAAATCCCTGGAAGAACTGGATGCAAAAACCAATCCCGCAATAGTCAGGCAAGCAAAAGAAAACGCCAGAAGACAAATAGCGCTAGACAAGGCAAAGTTGGCTCAATTTGAATCCAAACTCAAAAAATCGACGACTTAAGAGTATAAGCGGCTACCTGAGCACTAACTTTTAACCGCTTTAAGTTTATATCGATGCGCTGAGATACTTCAGGGAAACTCCCGCTTGTTGCGGGACCTGCACGGAGTATCAATAAGTAATCTGCCCCCATAGATTGGGAGAGTAAAACCCAGCCACAAACTTGTTCGCTAACACCTTGCAGGGGCACTTCTTTGTTAAGGACAATAGCAACTGGGGGTAATTTTTCCAATCCAGAGAAACAACTGCGAAGCGATAAGTGAGAACACAGGCACTTTAGTAATATTTGAGGCGCAGATCCCCTTGAGCTAGCGGCCACCCCGTCCGCGATCAAGTGGTTAACCTTTAACCCCCTATAAGCGCTATAGCCCTCCCATCAATTTAAGCTCTTCTTTAAATAGCGATAGATGGCGTCCTGTGCGCGGCAGCCCTTGCGCCCCGCATTAGCCAGTTTAGAATTGCTCTGCTTTGCATCGATCAGACGCGCCTTTTGATTATCGCTCCACTGTAGCTCCATAATTTTACGAATAGTAGCTTGATGCTCAGAATCCAATACCGGGAAAGTCACCTCAACGCGCTGGTCCAAATTGCGCTTCATCAAGTCAGCGGAAGACAACCATGTCAGTTCATTGCCGCCGTTATGGAAAATATAAATGCGAGCGTGTTCCAGGTATTTATCCACCAAACTGATTACACGGATATTGTCCGACAGCCCCGGGGTCTCACAAACCAGTGTACACATTCCGCGCACAATAATCCGAATCGTCACGCCTGCGGCACTGGCGCGGTAAAGTTGCTCAATCACCCGCCGATCTACCAGGTTGTTACACTTAAAAAATAGCGCCGCTTCCCGCCCCGCCTGGGCAGCTTCAATCTCGCGCTCTATCGCCGCAGTAATGGCATCGCGAGAGGCAAACGGGGAAGAGATAATCCGCTTGAAGGACGGGCGCTTGTGCGGTGCCTGCATAAACTCGAATACATTGTAAACATCCCGGCCCAATTCCTGATTATAAGTTAACAAGCTAAAATCGCAGTAAACTTTTGCCGTACTCTCGTTAAAGTTACCGGTACCCAGGTGACTATAGAAACGATCCTTGCCGTCTTCGCGGCGCAGCACAGAGATCAGCTTGCAGTGCACCTTGAGATTCGGCATGCCATACACCACGTTTACCCCAGCATCACTCAATTCGTGGGACCAGTGGATATTGGCCTTTTCATCAAAACGCGCCCGCAGCTCCACTACCGCCGTTACTTTCTTGTTGTTGCGCACCGCATTCACCAGAGCCGCCACCACACGGGAGTGCTTGGCCACCCGGTAGAGATTAATTCGAATCTCTTTAACCTGGGGGTCTAGGGCAGCAGAGGCGAGGAAATTTACAATTGCGTGAAAATCATAATAAGGATAGTAATAAAGCCGATCAGCAGCGCGCAGCTGGGAAAACACACTTTCATTTTTCGGCAGCGCCGACAGTGGCGATAGACGCTTGTAGCGCAGTCGAGCGGAGTCCCCCGGGAAATCCATAAAATCCTTGGAGTTGTGATAGCGCCCACCGGGGGTGTAGGTATCGTAGCGCCCCATCTTCAACTTTTTCTTCACCAGTTCCAGCAGGGCCTCGGGCATATCGCCGTCGTAGGCCATACGCACCGGGTCGGCGCGCTTTCTCTTTTTCAGCGAGCGCTCCATCCGGTCGAGGATATTCTGGGTAACCTCTTCACTCAACTCCAGCTCCGCATCGCGGCTGATTTTAAAAGTGTAAGCACTGGCTTTGCGGATAGGCACCACATGGCGAAAGATTTCTTTAAGACAAGCGCGGATAATATTATCCAGAACAATGTAAACTTTTTCCCGCTTACCTTCCCGGGGAGGGATTTCCACAAAGCGTGGCAGAATATCCGTAGGAATCTCCATCGCCACATAACGCTCAGCCCCGTCCTCCAGTTCAAGCGCTATAGCAAAATAAATACTGGTTTCATTGATCAGCGGCATGGACTTGCGCCCATCGATAAAAAACGGCTCCAGCTCTGGCAGCACTTCCCGATGAAAGTAACTTTCCACAAATTGGCGCTGACTGTTGCTGAGCGTCGATTCTCTCACGACATAGATCGCTTGCTTGGCCAGATCTTTTAAGGCTTGGTTATATGCCTTGGCATAGCGTAACTGTAACTTCAACACCCGTTCGTTGATCGATTGCAGCAGCTGGCCAAAGTGCTCTTTCTTGTCCCCGCCATCAGAAAATGCCGCCAAACGACGCGCTGACGCCACATGGACACGGAAAAACTCATCCAGATTATTGGAAAAAATCCCCAGAAAATGTACGCGCTCGATAACCGGCACACTCTCATCTTCCACTTCCTGCAAAACACGCTCATTGAAGGAGAGCCAGCTCAACTCTTTGGGGAATAAAGGCACATCATTAGACATGGCAAAACCGTAAAACGCACACGGGGGCTAAAACCGCTTACAAGTCCAGATTGCTCCAAACTACGATTCAAACCACAGAAATAAAGACTTTAGGTGAAGAAATATGCCACTGAAATGTAGCGATGAGCAAGCGCCAAAATCAATCCAAACCATTTAAACGGCCCCCTCAGTTTTCTGCCACACTTTCACCAAGCGCAATTGGTACACATAAACAAAAAATATCTTTTATTTATAAAATAAATTTCACAAACTTGTCATATCGTTGTGGGTGGCCGCTTTTTAGTCTGCACTAAATTGATTAAACCCATTATTGAGCGAAAAACTGGCAAAATGAATAATAGAGTGCCCAACTTTATCTGTTAGCGCTTTCAACGGGATATTGATGCAAACGCCAAACGAACGCTATGTCGCCCTCGATCTGGGCTCCAACAGCTTCCATTTACTCCTGGCGGAGTTTCGCGATCAGCGTATGGTGCGCCTGCACACGGATCGAGCCATGGTACGGCTGGCGGAGGGGTTGGATATTCACCACCAACTGGATCCCGCCGTAACCGAGCGCGCCCTCGCCGCACTGCGGCGCTTCCAGCCGGTGATGGATAAGTTGCCGCAAGATCATGTGCGTGTCGTGGGCACCAACACCCTGCGTATGGCAGCGGCCAATGCCGATGGTTTTCTGGAGCAGGTGGAAGCCATTCTCGGCGTGCCGGTAGAAATTATCAGCGGCATCGAAGAGGCCCGTCTGATCTTTAGCGGGGTTCTCGCCGCCGCCAGCGGCCCCCCTCGTCTGCGCTGCATTATTGATATTGGCGGTGGCTCCACCGAGCTGGTGCGCGGCGATAAGACACCGCAGCAGCTGGAAAGCCTGAATATAGGCTGCGTCTCCTACAGTAAGCGCTTCTTTGCCGACGGCCTGATCAGCCGCAACCGGGTGAATCACTTCCAGCGCGCGCGGCGCGCGGCCCAGGCGGAGTTGCAGGCACTGCAACATATCGCCGAGGGGGCCGAGGTCACCGGTTGCTCCGGCACGATCAAAGCGGTTGCCAGGGTCTGCAACAGCGGTGAGATAAAGGCGATCCAGCGCGAGGATATCGACCGGCTCGCCCAGCGAGTCTCCTCCGTCCAACATATTGCCGACCTGGATTTACCCTATCTGGATGAAGAGCGCCGCCCGGTATTTGCCGCCGGCCTGGCGATACTGCACGCGATATTCTGCGAGCTCGATATTCTGCGTATGGAGGTCTCCCCCTATGCGATCCGCGAGGGCATAGTGCACGACCTGGCCGGGCGCTTGCACGGCGGGGACCGCCGCGCGGATACCATTGCCGCCATGGCTGAGCGCTGGCAGGTGGATATCAACCAGGTGCGGCGCATCGGCACCACCTCACTCGATCTCCTGCAACAGCTGCGCCCCCAGTGCCCAGAGGAGAGCAAGGTGCGGCTGCACTGGGCCGCCCAACTGCACGAAACCGGCCTGGCGCTCACGCACAGCGGCTTTCGCAAGCTCGGCGCCTATATGGTCAAACACGCCGATATGGCCGGGTTTGCCAGGGGTGAACAGGAGCACTTAGCCCACCTGATCCACAATCAGCGCGGGCGTATCAAACCCCCACAGGAACACTATGGTTTTCATCCCAGCCCGGACCTGCTCCTGTGCCTGCGCCTGGGATGCATCATCCACCGCGACCGCACCGAGCGCAGCCTGGACGGTGTAAAACTGCGGGACCGGGGAGATAACTATCACCTGGAAGTCGATCGGCAGTGGCTGGCGAAAAACCCGGCTATAGCAGAGCTGCTGGAACAGGAAGAGCAACACTGGCGCGCGCAAAGTCGCCCGCTGCGGCTAACGGCGGTATAAGCGCAGAGCCCCAAACATTTTTAGGCAAATATTTACCCTACCAGCAAAAACTATGAAACTGAGCGAAGTCACCCTCAAACACCACTACGCCGATATGGGCGAAGCCTTTGGCACCCCCATAGCGCCCACCCCTTTTCGCCACCCAAAAGTTATCGATACCAACCCGGCAGTGCTGCAACTACTGGGTATCGATCCCAATGAAAAATCCCACCCCGCCTGGGCCGAGCTGGGCTGTGGCGCCCAGCTGTTTAACGGCAGCCGCCCCTTCGCGATGAAATATACCGGGCACCAGTTCGGCGTCTACAACCCGGACCTGGGAGATGGCCGGGCACTGCTATTGGGGGAGATCGAGAGCGAAGGCCGGCGCTGGGAGCTGCACCTAAAAGGCGCGGGCAAGACCCCCTACTCCCGCTTCGGCGACGGCCGCGCGGTACTGCGCTCTACGGTGCGGGAGTATCTCGCCAGCGAAGCGCTCTACGGCCTCGGTATTCCCAGCACCCGGGCGCTGTGCATTGTCGGCAGCGATGAGCCGGTCACCCGCGAAAAAATTGAAACCGGGGCCATGCTGATTCGCGTGGCCGAGAGCCACGTGCGCTTCGGCCACTTTGAATACCTGTTTTACACCAAGCAGCTGGAAGCGCTACAGGAGCTGGTCGGGGTGATTTGTCAGCGCTTTATACCGGGCACTGAGGGCATGGCGGTGGGGGGCAGGCCGAAGCGCTGCTGCGCTTTACCACCCGACGCAGCGCAGAGCTGGTTGCCGCCTGGCAAGCGGTGGGCTTTGCCCACGGTGTCCTCAATACCGACAATATGTCGATTATCGGCGACACCTTCGACTACGGCCCCTACGCCTTTCTGGATGACTACGACCCCAGCTTTATCTGCAATCACTCCGACCACAGCGGCCGCTACGCCTTCGAGCAACAACCCGGCATCGTGCTGTGGAATCTCAATGCGCTGGCCCACGCGCTCTCCGCCTTTGTCGGTGTGGACGCTCTGCGCGAGTGCCTGGAGCAATTCCAGCCGCTGGTGAGCGAAGCCTATGCCCGGCGGATGCGGGCAAAACTGGGCCTGGAACATGAGGAAGACGGCGATCAGGCCCTCTGCTCGGAATTGCTCAAGCTGCTACAGCAGGGCCAGGCCGACTACACCCTGTTTTTCCGCGCCCTGTCCCACTACCGGGGCGAGCGCCCCGCCAGTGCATTGCACGAGTTGCTCAACCCCGCACAGCACAGCGCCCTGGATCAATGGCTGGAGCACTACGATTGCCGCCTCGCGCGGGAGGGCAACAACGCGCTAGAGCGCAATCTGGCCATGCTGTCTGCCAACCCCAAGTATATTCTGCGCAACTATTTGGCACAGAAGGTCATCGAGGCCGCCGAAAATGGCGACTATCAGCCCCTGCGAACCCTGCGCCAGTTGCTGCAATCCCCTTTCGCCGAACACCCGGAGTATCAAATCTGGGCCAGTGCGCCGCCAGAATCCGGCAAGCGCATTCCCCTGAGCTGCTCCTCTTAAGAGGGCCTCCACACACCTCTGCAAGCCTTCGGGGATCGCCCTTCGAAGCTTGCAGAGGGATTTTCGGAGTTGCTCATAGCCTGAAAAAGGCCCGAAATTGGGACAAATATAGTGAAAAAGTAGGGAAATGTGGCCAAATACTACTTTTTGCATGTTAGATCTTGCCGGATGATGACTACCCCACTGTCCTTGTTGGTGACTTGATGTAATATCGGAGTCACCCTACTTTACATAGGAACACAAGTGATGATTAGAAACCTGCTTCTGGCCACTTTTGGCCTGCTGTTCTCCCTGCAGGCCAGTGCTGCAGATATTCTGGGCAACTGGCGCACTATCGATGACGAGACTGGAGAGACAAAATCGATAGTCAATCTCTATGAAAAGGACGGGAAGTATTACGGCAAGATCGTAGACCTTCTGTTGAAACCCGATGACACCATTTGCGATCAGTGCCCCGGCGATCTGAAAGGCAAGCCCATGGTTGGTTTGGACGTTATCACCGATATGGTGAAAAAAGGAGACAAGTACGAAGGTGGAGAGATTCTCGATCCGCTGAAGGGCAAGGTTTACGACTGTAAAATCTGGCTGGAGGATGACAACACCCTCAAGGTACGTGGCTACCTGGGCTTCCTCTACCGCACCCAGACCTGGCACCGGGCTGAATAAACAGCCGCCCCTCTCGGGCCCGATCTAGCGGGCCCAATCCCCCCGGCTCCCGTCAGAGCACAACCCTACCACTCTCACCACTGGTTGCACGGGCCGACACCACCTTGTCGTCTTCACTGGTATCAATGCGCACCTTGGCACTCATACCGGCGCGCAAAGGTGGGGAATCTTTGAGGGGGTACAGACGCAGGCGCACCGGCACCCACTGCACCACTTTCTCCCATTTGCCGCTGGCATTCTGCGGCGGTGTGGAGGCGAACTCACTGCCACTGGCAGGGCTCATGCTGTCTACCTGGGCCTGCCACTCAAAATCCGGGTAGGCATCCAGGGTGACTTCCGCCTGCTGGCCCGTGCGCACCCGCCCCAGCTCCGTCTCCTTGAGGTTGGCCTCCACCCAGAGGCCGCTGGAGCCAATCATTTGCAGCAGGTTGACGCCCAGAGTGGCCATCTCCCCCACCTTGGGCACGGTATTGGCAATAGTGCCGTCTACCGGAGCAATAATGCGCGTGCGCGATAGCTGATAGCGGGCGGTATCCAACTGTGCCTGGGCCACTTTTAAATCCGCCTGCTCTTCCAGGGCAATGCTGGGGTCCCCCCCCAATTCGGCGCGCAGACTGGAGAGCTTTTCCGCGTTAATCGTGATCTGTGCGCGGGCGCGTTCCAGCTCCTGTCGGGCGCTGTCCAGCTCCGCCTCGGAAAACGCCACCTTGCTCAGTTTTTCATTGCGCTCCAGCTGGCGGCGGTAAAAATCTGCATCTTTGCGCGCCTGCTGTAGTGCGGCGTCCGCCTCGGCGTACTCGGAGCGGCGGGCGAGTAACTCGTTGCGCACCTGGGCCAGGCGCGCCTCCGCCTCAGTCACCGCCAGCTCGAAGGCTGTGCGGTCAATTTGAATCAGTAACTGGCCTTTCTCCACCACCTGGTTGGCGCTCACCAGCACCTGGGTAACCACCCCGCTGACCTCCGGGGCCAGGGAAATTTTGTCCGCTTTCACATAAGCGTTTTCTGTCTCGACAATATCGCCGCCGCGCAGAAGGCTCCAGCCGCCGATCAGGACAGCCAAAACAACCACAAAAGAGAGCGCGAACTCTCGTTGCCCGGCACGGACTCCCGTAATGGACAGCTTCTCAATCACATTCAATCTCTTCACGTGTCAGATTTTTGCGCAGCCGCCATAGCAACGCCTGCAATTGATCCACCTCTGCGGTGGAAAAGCCCGCCAGCGCCTCGCTGCGGATTTGCTCGGCCACTCCCCCCAGCAGGGACAGAGCCGGCATTGCCTGCTCCGTGAGGTAAATACGGAAACAGCGCCGATCACTCGGATCCGGCCGCCGCTCCACCAGCCCCTCCCGCTGGAGGTTATCCAACTGGCGCGCCAAGCTGATTGGCGCCAGATCAAGGCGCTCAGCCAATTCCGCCTGCTTGGGGCCCTCCTCGCGCAGCAGGTGCCAGAGTACCTGCCAGCGGGACCCGCTCAAACCGTGGTCCTTGGCTCTGCGGTCAAAGTTGCGCCGCAGTAATCGCGCTGCGCTGTGCAGCTCAAAACTCATTTCAGTGACGGTATCTTCCCTGGACATACCCACTCTCCCTGTCTAAGGCCGCTCATTATAAGCTTGCTCATAATTTCATCAATGCGCGAGTTATCAATATCCCAAAATCCCATTAAAAAAGGCGGTCACTAGGACCGCCTTTTCGCTTCGCACCCGGGATGGGGCTATTTCTCCAGAACCTCGATCCTATCGACCTTCTGGAAGCCCCGGGGCAGCTTATTGCCACGCCGGCCGCGCTCGCCGCGATAGTGGTCCATCTCCGAGATTTTGATCTTGGTGTGGCGCTTACCGGCGTGAACGACCAATTGGTCTCTACCTTTCAGTACTGCGACACCGATAACCACTTCCTCGCGGGCCGCCGCGCGGGCCGAGGTGATATTGATAATCTTGTTGCCCTTACCTTTGGACAACTCCGGCAATTCTGTTACCGGGAATACCAACATGCGCCCCTCTGAAGTCACCGCAGCCAGTAGGGCCTCGCCCGGATTCTCCAGCAGCTGCGGCGGTAGCACCTGGGCCCCCTTCGGCAGGGTCAGCATGGCCTTGCCGGCCTTGTTGCGCGAGTGCAAATCGGCCAGTTTGGCGATAAAGCCGTAGCCCGCATCGGAGGCCAGCAGAATCCGCTGTTCGTCGGGGCCCATCAACAGCCCCTCGAAGGTGGCGCCGGAGGGCGGGTTGATACGGCCACTTAAGGGCTCGCCCTGCCCCCGCGCCGAGGGCAGGGTGTGGGAGGCAATGGAGTAACTGCGGCCGGTACTGTCGAGCAGTAGCGCCGGCTGGTTGCTCTTGCCCCGCGCGGCAAAGCCGAGACTGTCCCCCGCCTTATAGCTGAGCGCTGCCGCGTCAATCTCATGGCCCTTGGCCGCGCGAATCCAGCCTTTCTCGGACACGACAACGGTGATCGGATCTGAGGACAACAGCTCGGACTCGCTAAACGCCTTGGCCTCTGCGCGGGCCACTATTGGCGAGCGGCGATCGTCGCCGAACTCCTTGGCCGCAGCCAACAGCTCTTTCTTGATCAGGGTCTTGAGGCGGCGCTCACTATTCAGGGTCTTGCTGAGGGTGTCGCGCTCTTTTTCCAGCTCCGCCTGCTCGCCGCGAATCTTCATCTCCTCCAGGCGCGCCAACTGGCGCAACTTGGTATCGAGGATGTAGTCCGCCTGAATATCCGTCAGCTCGAAACTGTCCATCAGCTCCTGCTTGGGCTCATCACTGGTGCGGATGATTTCGATAACTTCATCAATATTGAGGAAGGCAACCAGCAAGCCGGCCAACAGGTGCAGGCGCTTCTCGACTTTATCCAGGCGGAACTGCAAGCGACGGCGGGTGGTAGTGGCGCGGAAAGTCAGCCACTCACGCAGGATCTTATCGAGGGACTTCACCTGGGGGCGGCCATCGATACCGATCATATTCATATTGACGCGGTAGTTGCGCTCGAGATCGGTGGTGGCGAACAGGTGGTTCATCACCGATTCCATCTCCACCCGATTGGACTTCGGCACAATTACCAGGCGCGTGGGGTTTTCGTGGTCCGACTCATCGCGCAGATCGCTCACCATCGGCAGCTTCTTCGCCTGCATCTGCTGGGCAATCTGCTCCAGTATCTTGGCACCGCTTACCTGGTGGGGCAGCGCGGTAATCACAATATCGCCGTCTTCCTTGCTCCACAGGGCGCGCATCTTGATAGAGCCGCGACCGGAGGTGTAAATCTTACGGATATCATCGCGCGGCGTAATAATCTCTGCTTCAGTGGGCATATCCGGACCGAGAATATGCTCACACAGCTCTTCGACTGTGGCCTTGGGGTTTTCCAACAGCGCCACCGTCGCGTTAACCACCTCGCGCAGATTGTGCGGTGGGATATCCGTCGCCATCCCCACGGCGATACCGGTGGTACCGTTCAGCAGGATATTGGGCACCCGCGCCGGCAGTACACAGGGCTCATCCATGGTGCCGTCAAAGTTCGGCTGCCAATCGACGGTGCCCTGCCCCAGTTCCGACAGCAGGACTTCTGAATATTTGCCCATGCGCGACTCGGTGTAACGCATCGCCGCAAAGGACTTGGGATCATCTGGCGAACCCCAGTTGCCCTGGCCGTCGATCAGGGGATAGCGGTAACTAAACGGCTGTGCCATCAGCACCATCGCCTCGTACACGGCGCTATCGCCGTGGGGATGATACTTACCGATCACATCACCGACGGTGCGCGCGGACTTCTTGTACTTGGCCGTATTCTTCAGGCCCAGCTCGCTCATGGCGTACACGATACGCCGCTGTACAGGCTTCAGGCCGTCACCGATATTCGGCAGGGCGCGGTCCAGGATCACATACATGGAGTAATCCAGGTACGCCTTTTCGGTGTACTCCTTTAACGGCAGGCGCTCTGTGGCCTCATAAACAGAGGTGTCGGTCATACAGCACTCGTTATTTTGTTCGGAAGGGGCGGATTATGGCGGACTGGGGCGGGAGGTTCAAAGGGAAGCGGCTAGTGTTAATGGCAATCAGTAGCTATACGCTTCTGATGACTTCAAATATACGCCCTGCCGTTGACGCGAAAGTAAAGCCACAACCCAGACAGCTCCCCATTGCCCCAAAAGAGGTGGTTTTAAATTCCCCATTAACTCAATTAACCTGAAAGATACCGCAACTAAGACTAGAAGCACTACAGCTATTGAGATTCTCTAAGAAAGTCGCTAGGTGGACTCTCTATGGGAGAGAGTCGGTATTTGGCACTTACTCGCCCCCTCTTCCTAAAGCCTCACTCACGCTGACTTAACCAATCCAGTACGGATTCCAGACAAAAAGTGGAACCCTCTAGCGGCTCGGTAGGCGACAGGTTATTGCGGCAACAATATCGTCTACGCGCGGCTGGTTTTTTGCCATAAACACATTCTCCATACTGGTTTTCGTATTTAGCATCACCATATTAAGCTTGGTAGCGCCGATTGGCCCCAGCCTTGGTACCAACCGCAATACTCTATTTTTCTATTGGGAGCTCTTCTGGAAAACACCATGACGGTACGTCCTGGGCTTGGATCGACTGACAGAAAATAGGCAACACTCACAGGCTTAATTCCAACGATCAATCCGATGGCAGCAGCTGGCATTGTATTTCTGCCTGATATAATGACCGGGAAAATACTAACTGCTACAGCGCCTATTGCCGTGAAATATCAGATTTTGATTATGTTTACGATTGCTACGGATACGGGGCTTGGTACTTTTGTGGCAATTACTCTTTATACAAAGTAGCTTTTTGATGATCGAAAGAGATGATGTACAGAAAAGCTCTCTGACAATTAAATATAACTTAAAAGCCCTGAAAGACGTATCTATCGGGGCCTATTTCAACAGATTAAACTTTAAAACTTCTTTTTAATCAGCCTGCAAAATCATCAATGACTTCAAGGTTTTCATCAAACATAAGCGTATAAGAGCACAACATATCCTTATCATGATCTTCATCAAACGCGTAAACATAAACCATCACATAGATATAAAAATCTGAAACCTGATCAAAGTAGAACAAATCTTCGATTTCAAAATTTTTTGAATACCTGCAGCTGGCCGTTCTTTTCCAGACCATTAACTGATGCACTTCAGAGTTGAATGCAGGAAATACCAAAAAATCGATCACAGGAACTAAATGTAGGTGTAAAGCACGTATGAAAACAGTTGTTTTTTATATTCCTAAAATCATTTAACTTTACAGTCAAAGACCTTCTATAATGGCGCCCCATTCAAATAACTTAGTAACGCCTCTGGCTTACAGAGTGGTTCACAATGGGGGCTAGACCTTTCAAAAATCGCACCGTATAAGCCAGAGAGAAGGCCGAAGTTACAGCAGTTGCAAAAGGCTAGGCCACTCTCGACGAGCCGCGCCTAACGTCTGCAGCCTTCAAATTTTGTAGAATTATTCAGAGGTCCCTTAGTCTGTGTAGAACACCCCATGCCAACCCTCCGAGTCAAAAATCTTTCCATAGGCGCCTTAACCAAGGCGAGCTTTTCCCTACAGCCCGGCCAGATTGTGGCTATATCCGGTCCATCGGGCTCCGGTAAAAGTCGCTTGCTTAGAGCCATAACAGACTTGGAGCCCCACTCGGGTAATATATTCCTGGATGATAAGCCTCAAAGTGCCTATCCAGCACACAAGTGGAGAAGCCAGGTAATGTTGGTTCCTGCGCAGAGTGCCTGGTGGGGAGATATTGTCGGCGAGCACCTTCTCGAACCTATGCCCGCTGCCCTTCAGGCTATCGGCTTACCCAGGGATGCCGCAAATTGGCAAGTCAATCGGCTTTCCGCTGGAGAGCAGCAGCGGCTAGCGCTTATTCGCGCAGTATCCTACAGCCCCCGTGTGCTGCTTCTGGACGAGCCAACAGCCAACCTGGATGCCAGCTCCACTCAGCTGGTAGAACAGTGGTTAATTGGACTGACAAAAAAACAGCAGCTTCCCATACTCTGGGTCGCACACAACCTGGAACAGATCCGACGGGTTGCCCAGCGACACCTAGCCATCGTTGACGACCACTTGGAAGAACAGGAAATCCATCGATGAGCGTGATCGACCTCTCTTGGTGGCAACTATCATTAGCCGCAGGTTTGGTGCTGGCCCTGGCCGCCTGTGCGCATATCGCACGCCTACAAACAAGTAGGCCGCTGGTTATTGCCGCTTTGCGCACAGCCATTCAACTAACACTGGTGGGGCTCGTTTTAGACACCCTGTTCACACTGGGCACTCTGCTCTGGATTGGACTGCTGGCTCTGGCAATGCTGCTATTTGCCGGGCAGCAAGTGGTTGCCCGGCAAGAGTATCGCCTGCGCGGGGGGCGGAGCTTTGCTGTGGCCACCCTGGCAATGCTGGTATCCGCTTTCAGCGTCACTATTTTAAGCCTGGCGGTGCTGATTGGTCCCAGCCCCTGGTACCAGCCACAATACTCGATTCCGCTGTTAGGCATGTTACTGGGAAATACGATGACTGGTGTCGCCCTGAGTTTGGACCGCCTGACGGAGAGTATGCGGCGTTCAAGGGATATCATCGAGAACCGCCTGATGCTGGGGCATACCTGGCAGCAAGCCAGTCTGGAATTTCGACGGGAAGCAATGCGCGCGGGGCTGATGCCGACAGTCAATTCTATGGCTGCCGCCGGTATCGTATTTTTACCGGGAATGATGACAGGACAGATTATTTCCGGCACCTCGCCCACAATCGCAGTGAAATATCAGATCCTGATTCTATTTACGATTGCATCGAGCACCGGCTTCGGCGCTTTTCTCGCCGTCACAATGGCTGCGAGGCAACTATTTGATAAACGGGAGCGCTTGCGTACCGATCAACTGATCAAAAATACCTAGGGAGCTTAATCGGAGAAGAGAGAGCGCCGGATCGAAGCGTACCAGCGCTCGGTTGGGGCTTAGCGACCCAAAAATAAGATGGCCGCAGCCATAACTAAACCGGCCAGCAGGGCCCATACGCCCCGCAACATCAGCGAGCGGGCATACTCGGCTTCCTTGTGACGCAGGGCATAGGGAATACCGGTAATCGGGCCGAGGACGATAGTTACAATCCCCCAAACCCAACGCTTATTACCCAGAGCGGTCAGCGCTGCCATCAGCCCCCCAAACCAGCACAAGGTTACGCCAATTACAATTACGATCAGTGCCAGGATGGACCACCACTGGTTGGCCAGGAAAATTTCTACAATTTGGGTTTCAGTCATGGGGTTTCGCCAGTCCGTATTACCTTCCGATTACATCTTGATGTTCTCGGCACCCTAAAAGGTTAGGTGCTCCAGAACGAGATATCCGGGCACCCGCACAAAGCTGTACAAAAAACCGCCACAGGGAGTGAAACCCGCAAAGTCGGCCCAGTTGGTACCCTTCTAAGCTGCGCCACCCCTAAAGGAAGCGGCGCTACAGCTCAGGGGCACTATAGTAACCCTAAAGCGCCCCCAGGCGCATAAATAGCTCTGACCGAAAGATAGTGAGCACTCACAATCACGAGAATTCAGTCACTATCTCCAGCCCAGTAATCTTCTGGGTTTCATTGGCGAATTCGTAGTAATCCGGTTTTTCATCGATAAAGATTTGGTGGGTCATGGTGGTCTCTGCCGGAAGGTCAAAGATCCCTGCGGGTACCGAGTACTGGGAGGTTTCCTTTAAGCGGTAAAAAAGATGGGAGCCACACTTTGAGCAGAAACCCCGCTCGGCCCAAATGGATGAATCAAATACACTGACATGCTCTTCCCCGCTAATCTCAACGCTGGTCTGACAGTCAACGGCCAACAGGGGACCGCCCCCCCATTTCTTGCACATACCACAGTGACAAACCCCTAGATTTGAGGCGGGCAAAGATGCGCTAATTGTCACTGAACCACACAGGCAACTTCCATGCACTTGAGTCATTTTTCTACCTAGATATTTCTTACTTCAGGAGATCACGATAAAAACCAGAGTCGGAATCTACCATATAAAATCAGACAAAAATTGATCCAAAACAGCACCTTACACTGCACTGTGAATTAGCGCACAACCAACAAAAAAATATTACAAAAAAACAGCAAGCACCTTTAATTTAAGCAGACCTATATTTTAAAGATAAATTAATGCTCACTTACCCGACAGGCAAATAAAAATCAAAACAGACGGAGAAACACTCTAATAAACCAATCGCTAATAAAATTATTTAAAATAGCAGTTAAATTCTAATTTGAGAACTCGACTCTTGGGCGACCAAACTCCCTTCCCAGGTAGTCCGGCGCACAGGGAATCAGTTCGGAGGCCTTGATTCCCGCATCTATTAAATACCGTTCTACCGCTCGACTGCGCGCTTTAGCCAGGCTTTCCAACTCTTCGCGCAATCCAAGGGGCGGATTGCGATAAAAATCTCCCCGCCCCCAGTGTATACCCGCAGTGGAATAGGGATAGAGGGCTTGCCAATCTCTGGCATTGGCAATACCACATATGCCCGGCCGCGTATCGGGATTTTTGCTTAACACCACCACCATGCGCTGCAGTTGTGCCAGCGCTAGGCCAGTTAACTTGGCACTACCGGGTTCAAAGTCAATAGCGGGGAACGAGGTTGCCCGGAAGCGCCCCCAGGCATAGCGCGCTAATAAATACACCCCATAGGGGGTAAAGTAACTCATCAGGGCATCTATGATCGATTTCTGTAACAGCTCACTAAAGACAAAGCTAAAAGAGAACTTGGGATCGCGAATATTGCCACTCACCGGCATAGCAAACTTGATATTTCCCTGGCCATCTTTAAGCAGCCACAACGCCAGATTTAGGGGAATCAGTGTCGACTTTACCGGCAGTGGGTCGCCTTTGCGCACACGGCGCACTTTTAGTTTTTCCAGACGTATATCAGAAAAGCCTTTGAGCTGATTCTCAAATACCTGAATATTAACTACAGCATCCCCCTGCCCTTGAAGGATTTTATAACCCAGCAGTTTTGCCATATAGGGAGCCGCAGGGATCAGGTTTACGCTGGTAAGATACCCAGTAAGCTCGGCATTCCACTTTTTATCCCCCAGATAATCCACGGTCCCGCCAATCTGGACCTCACCAAAGCCACCGGGCCTGCCATTGACAACAATTACCGCAGGGGGGTGTTTAGCCAGATTGCTTAAATCGCTGAGATTAAAATTGATATCTCTGATCGGCAGCCGGGCGCGGAATTCCTCTCGATGATCCACCCAAGTGAAAGTACCGTGTTTTAAGTAGAGATCACCGAGATGATAAAGCAGTGCTGGCGCGCCCTCTTCCTTAAGAGTTATTGTATCTATGCCGGTAAACCCTCTCAGCTCATGGATTTTCCTGAGCATAGGGAGGTTTCCCGACAAATCCCGCAAAAGGATAACGCGGGGGCGCAGAAAATCGATAAAGCCAATATTGAGTGTTTTCTTGGGGCGGTGGTAGCGCAAGTCTTCAAGCCGAAGGGACTCAAAGTCCAACATCCAGCGATGGCGGTCAAATTCCAGGCTGTCGGGATGGCGCTCAAAAAAGTGAAAGTGAGTGGCCTCACCCGCAGCGAGGCGCCACTCGGTATCCGTGAAGAGCAGCCGCGATAAGCTGATACTCTCCCCCTGTACCAGCTCTTCTCCGCTGGGGGAGAGCAAAGTTATGTCATTTAGCTGCAGCGTAGCGAGTTCGGCGCCCCGGCCGCGATGGAAATTACCCTCCAGTAACAACCTTGAGAAACGAAAGCAGTGATCTCCCTGATCCAGGTAGCCACTGGGAAAACAGCCTCCGATCTCTTTAAACTCTAACTCCTTGAAATCAACGGCCTCGCGACTGATCCTTAGGTGCCCCGCCCCCACAGCGGAAACAGAGAGTAGTTTAAGCGGCAAATCCTGCGGAAAATTCTGTTCGTGTAGTTGTATATTGCTGACTTTGATTCCCGAAAGGATAAGCTGGCGCCCAGCGGCGCCGTGAATAGCTTGCGCCCCGCCAATACTGAATTCTCCCAATTCATAGCAGGGGGCAATCTTGTCATCTTTTAATATCCCCCTGGGCATACACCCCCGGGCCCCAGTAGCTTGCGCCAGGGATTCTCCCCGCAGGGAGATATTATCGATTTCAAACTTTGGTATTTTTAGCGGGCCCAATTTTTTTCTGGGTATGGACACGCCCGCCAACGCCACAGAGCTCTGTACCGACCAGGGACTCGACAGTTTAATTTTCTGTAATCCCGGCATGGATAGTTTATCCACGCCAAAACAGTGATAAGAGTCACCGGCCCTGATTCGCTTTAACTTGGCTACAGTTACCGCAAGCTCTGTATCCCGGGTGCACACCCGAATATTTTGTAAAGTTAAATCCGCGAGTGAAAATGCGGCGCCACGATTCCAAGTAAAACGGCTCCAGCCCAGACTCTGTACCCCAGCCTGTAAATAGTTGCCGGCTTTTTGCCAAAAAGCGATGGGTTCACTCTTTAGTGGCCCCAGACTCACGCGGGGCACATCGGCGACTAGCCCCAGTTTTACCCAGGAGTCAGAAAAACTGATAAGTGGTGTTTCGATACAGTCGGCGAGACTTATCTCAGCGCTATTTTCTGAAGAAAAAGACTTTAATCCACAAAATAAGATATTGTTAATATTCAGCCCATATAAATCGAGGGTATTTGCTGAAAAAGACATACGCTCGGTAAAAACTCGCCCCAGCTGCAATATGGGTGCAGCTTCGCCCCCACCTTTAAACTCAACCGCTTCGATGGACCAACCACTCTGCCCCAAAGAATGCAGATTTCGCCCAAATACACAGGCCGGCATCGATTGATGCCCCCCCGCCTGCTGGGGAAGACACAACGTTAAGGTGCCGGCTGCAATATCCTGCAATGCAATTTTTGAGCGAGTAGGCTTATCTCGAAACCACTGCAACTCAAGTTTTGCGATCGATACACCCCCAATATCCAAGAGATCCTGTGCAGACACGCCCTGTAGCCGCACAGATTTAATCGCGGAGTTATCCAGATTGGCAAATAGGTAGCGCGGACTGAGATAGGTGTAGAAATAATCCCCCAGCGATAAACTCTCTAGGTTTACACAGTGAATTTTCAGCGAACTCACTTCGCGACCAGTGGGCCCACAACTGTTCACTCGCTCGGCAGTGGCCCCCGGCAGGGCGATATAGGATTCGAACTCCCCTGTTCCTCTATGTCTGATCCTGACCAGGGGGAGCTCTATTCCAGAGAGATTAATCAGCGACTTATTGTCCCTAGTCTTCGCCTCAGCGCGGGCAACAGAAAAGGCTTTTGCGGAAAAATCTATCCCCTGCTGCCAGGAGAGCAGCAGGGGCTTTTTCTGCTGTAGCGATTGGAGTTCAAAGCAAACCACTCGAGCTTTATCATTTTGGCTGGTGCGATAAAATAACCTTGTCCAGCCTTCAGTGAGGCACCCGCCAAGTTGCCTCAGGGCAAGACTGTTTATTTTCAGATTGGGATTCTCAATACTTGCCAGGGCTAAGTCGCTGGAATTTTTTTCCGCAGTACTATCCCGCCGCTGCAACCTTCCTTTTTCACGAGTACCGCTATCGCGGTTAATCCCGCCGGGCATTCCCGGCAGTGGGGCGCTGACCAGCCAGGGGTTATCGGCCACCCTTTTCTTATAAAAACTGTTGCCGCTCTCGAACCGCTGTAATAGTAAGCCACCTCCTGCATCCACAGAGTCATTGAGAAGCAATCGATGCAGCGCCAATTCTCCCAAGATGGCATAACCGTCTTCACCGCCCTGCCAGGCAAACTGCCCGCGCCCGGCGAAGCGGTTTAAGTGTGCGCATAGCGGCTGCCAGTCCGGTGGCAGAAAATCCCGGGGGACACAGCCGGACAGAGACTGTATAAAAAAATCCTGCGCCGACAGAGGGCCGCTGT
This sequence comes from Microbulbifer regidiadema (SeqCode), assembly GCF_052466995.1. Lineage (NCBI taxonomy): Bacteria > Pseudomonadati > Pseudomonadota > Gammaproteobacteria > Cellvibrionales > Microbulbiferaceae > Microbulbifer > Microbulbifer regidiadema (SeqCode). The sequence continues at coordinate 2,893,413 of NZ_CP174297.1, forward strand.
TGCCAATGGTATCTAGGGAGCGCCAGCGCAACGCCTGCAACTCGGCCCTGGGCTGCCCCCTGGCGCCGATAGAAAATTGAGCCAGTTGTAGAGGGCCGCTGGACAGCCCCCAAGCAATATCCCGCGCGCTAGACCCAAAGCGAAAAGCAAAACTCTCTGTGCTTTTGAGTCCGCGCATAGCAATACAGTGGTCGGGCTTGTGCCATAGCCCTCCCGGCACACACCCACTGGCGGTCTCAATTCCCAAGTGCGTAAAAGAGAGGATTCGCGTTGTCGCAGAAAATTGGAGGGGGCCAAATACCCCATTATTGGCCCTGATGGGGTGGTGGGTCGGTTGCGCCATATCCAGCAGGTAGCCCCGATTAATGGCGCTGGAACCGCTCTGAATATTTAAATGCTGACTCCAATCGAAAACCGTGCGTTCCGGCAGATCCAGGTTGGCGGCCCGCAGGCACAGATGGGAGTTGGCATTGCGCAGGTGTCGTGGGCACCAGTCGAATGCCCGGGCAAAGCCCCGCTGCCACTGCAAACGTTTTTTCGGGCGTTCGAAATTAAAGTTATGGATACGAATAACTCCAGCCCGCCAGTCCTGCCAGCGCCGCTCACTGCGCCTCAATACGACATTTTCCCCATTGAGCTGGCGCCACTGAACCCGGGCTTTGCGCCCAAAACCAAAATGTATATCGCCTTCCGCCGCAAGACGTCGGGCCGAGGCGCAGTGGCCCACCAGGCGCTGTAATCCTTTAACAACCTCGGCCCAGCGTTGCGGCGGGCAGCCGGAGAAGTATTCCGCAGCGACACTGTGTAGCGTCGTAGCAAGACCCGGCCAGGCAAAGTGGACCTGATTTCCATGTAGGCGTCCGAGCACCGTGCTGTAATCGGAGTGACCTCTCTCCCAGGTCAGTAGATCGCTGGCCTCTAATTCGGCTGCTGCAATATCGACATGTAGCGGGGTATCGCCTGTGCGCCGCAGCGCCAGCTTAAAGCTGTCTGCGTAGAGCTTGCCAATGGATACACAGGTCGCTTCAGCCCAAATTGGCCGGTGCCGATAGCAGAGTTCACTATCGCGCACTTGAGCCCGACTAATGGTCAAATGGAAGTTGCGATCCCGCCGCTGCCCCTCGCCGAGATTCCAGCCCCCCAACTCCCACAGCCGAGATCGCTCACCGGGGGAGGATTGCAGATCCATATAGGCGCCAGTTACCGCAACCTTGGGCAGCTGGACTCGCCCCCGCAATAATTGCCACCAGCTGTAATCGAGCACCAGCTCGCGGGCAGAAAATCCCCGCCCCTGCCGATTTTCGGCTTTGACATTAACCCCTATAACACTTAAATCCAGCAGCGATACACGCAGGTGGCCCACACTGAATTCCAGACCGCGCTGCTCCATCCAGTCGCCGGCTGTTTCTCGCAGCCTGTCCGCCGCCCACCAGTGCAGCGCTTCAATCAGTACTAACCCGGCCAGCAGCCAGCGGATTAAACGGCGGAAAAGGGTACTCTGCGAAGTGGACTCTGGGGGCATTGGGATTAAGCGCCGGGCAATAAATTTTACACAGACGGCAACGACAATTAGGGAGTCTCTGCAAGCCCCGTAGAGCGGGCCCTCAAGGCCGGCAGAGGTATTGCGAAATGACCAGAGGCTCCCCGGGCCCATACAGTAAAGACCAGCACCTAGAGATTTTTTGGCCCTGACGCGGCTATCCCCGATAATAGCCCCCAGCGTCGCCCATTCAGTCGCGCTAAAATGCGAACTGTCTACTATTTAACCAGGAGTGTATTTGCGCGGCGTGGGAGCTTGGGAAGCCAGTATCGTTTACCGCCTCTCATTTTTTCTTTGACCCAGCCAGTGAGTAGACATGCAGGAGCACCCAAACTATCAGGACATCCTCTTGGTCGGCGGCGGCCACAGCCACGCTATTGTGCTGCAAATGTGGGCTATGAACCCCCTGCCTGGCGCGCGCCTGACTCTGGTCTCCCCCCAAGTGCAAACCGCCTACTCCGGCATGCTGCCCGGAATGATCGCGGGCCACTATTCACTGGAAGAAACTCATATAGATCTGGCCAGGCTCTGCCGGGCCGCCGGTGCGCGCTTTATCCAAGCTTGCGCGCACGAAATTGATAGTGAGAATCGCCGCGTGTCCCTGCTGGGCAGGCCGCCAGTGGAGTACGACCTGCTCTCTTTAGACGTCGGCGCCACCCCCGCCCGCGAGCTACCCGGCTCAGAACTGGCGGTCCCGGTCAAACCCATTGGGCACTTCTACCGCTTCTGGCAAAAACTACAAAAGCAAATCGGCGAGAGCGACTCCACCTTCCGCCTGGGCATTGTCGGCGGCGGCGCCGGCGGCTGTGAGCTGGCGATGGCAATGGCCCATACCCTGCAAGATGCTCTAAATCGAGAGCGGGTAGAGATTCATCTAATTCACGGCAGCGCAGCGATTCCCCAGGGCTATCCGGCACTGGCCCGCAAGCGGGTTACAAGGGAAATACGCAAGCTGGGGGTCCAGTTACACCCCAACTGGAGCGTCAGTGAGATTACCGAGCAGGGCGTCGTCAGTGCCAGTGGCGACTGCCTGCCCCTGGATCAGGCCATCCTAACCACCAATGCCTGTGCGCCGCCCTGGCTGGCAAACTCCGGCCTTTCACTGGACGAGCAGGGATTTGTACGGGTCGATCAGACGCTGTGCGCCCTGGGGCGGGAAGATGTTTTTGCCGCCGGCGATGTAGCCAGTTTCACCCCGGAACCCCTGGCCAAAGCCGGGGTTTACGCCGTTCGCCAGGGGCCGATTCTCTTTCACAATTTGCGCGCCGTCCTGACCGGGCGCCGTTTAAAGCGATACCGAGCGCAGAAAAACTTTCTCAGCCTGCTCTCCTGCGGTGGCCAGCGGGCAGTCGCCGTTCGCAATGGCTTCGCCGTCGCCGGCGACCTGATGTGGCGATGGAAAGATTATATCGACCGCTCATTTATGCAGCGCTTTAGCGAACTGCCGATGAATATGATCGGCGAGACCAGGATCAAACCCGGCGAGGTCGTCAATCAGCGTGCCGGCAGTTCTCTATCCCCGATGCGCTGCAATGGCTGCGGTGCCAAAGTTGGCGCCGATACCCTGCGCCGCACCCTGGCAACACTACCGCTACAGCATTCCGACTATCTGCTGCGAGGCGTCGGCGATGATGCCGCCGTTATGGAACTCCCCGCCGACCATCTATTAGTACAGAGCTCCGACCAATTGCGCGCGCCCGTGGCTGATCCGTGGATTTTTGGCCGACTCGCGGCCCTGCACGCCCTATCGGACCTATTTGCCATGAACGCCCGCCCCATCAGCGCGCAGATTCTCGCTACCCTCCCCACCGCAGCCGAGGAAATTACCCGCCGCGACCTACAGCAATTACTCGCCGGCGCCATTCACGAACTCAATCGCCACCACTGTGTTCTATCCGGCGGGCACACGGCTGAGGGCTCCGAGATGCTGATGGGCTTAACCGTGAACGGGCTGGCCGAACGAGAGCAGCTTCTGGAAAAAACCGGCGCTCACGGGGGGGACTGCCTGATTCTCAGCAAGCCCCTCGGCGTGGGCACTATCCTGGCGGCAGAGGCGGCGGGGGAGGCCAAAGGCCTGTGGTTGCAGCAGGCTCTGGAAACCATGCTGCACAGCAATGCCGACGCCGCAGAAATATTTGCCCGGCATCAGGCCCGTGCCCTGACGGATGTCACCGGTTTTGGTTTACTCGGCCACCTGCTGGAAATGCTCGGCCCCGATGGACTCGGTGCAACCCTTATTGCCGAAGCCCTACCTTTAATTGCCGGCGCCGCCACCTGTGTCGAGCGGGGGTGGCTATCCAGCCTGCAACCACAAAATGCCAGTGCCTACGCCTTTGTGGAAAATCCCCTGGAGTGGCAGCCGTTACCCCAGTGGTCACTGCTGACCGACCCACAGACCTGCGGCGGGCTCCTGGCGGCAGTGCCCGTCGATCAGGCCGAGGCCTGTGTGGGCGCACTGCTACAGCGCGGTTACACCCAGGCCGCAATTATCGGTGTGGTCACCGGCGCACCGGACTCAGGGGTAAGCGTACACTTGCGCAAGTCTGCGGACTGGCGCGCGCTGCTATCACAGGGCAGTGAGGCACTGCAAAGCCAAGCTTAAGGCTCGGCCAAAGCGGAACGGCCGTCGATTTTAGACTCTGGACAATTTCGCGCCAAAAAAGGTTTTTCAGCGACATTATCAACTTGCCTCCGCTCTCCCCGCGCGACATACTGGCACTAGAAAAAACATCGGTAACCGTTTATCGATACCAAAAAAGGTCTTCACAGATTGGGGAGTCGGCTTTTAGCAATCGACAGGAAGACCCCTATGCAAAAGATCGTTATTGTTGGCGGTGGTGCCAGTGGCCTGCATTTGGCCACGCGGCTCGGTCAGTATTTTTCTTTTACTCCCCACCTCAAACGCCGCCGCCAATCCCCTATCGCACAAGTTACCCTAATCGATAAAAATCGCACCCACCTGTGGAAGCCCCTGCTGCACCAAGTGGCCTCCGGCGCACTGGACGCCAATATGGATGCGCTGAATTACCAAGTACACGCCCGTCGCCACGGCTACGAATTTCAGCTGGGAAGCCTGGTCTCCCTGGACCGCAAACGACAGGTCATTGAACTGGGCCCGCTCAATGACGAGGACGGCCGCGAGCTGGTCCCGGCGCGGCAGCTGGAATACGATTATTTGGTACTGTGCCTCGGTGGGCACAGCAATGATTTTCATATTCCCGGTGTCAGAGAAAACTGCATCTTCCTGGATAGCAGCGATGAGGCACAAAAGTTTCACCAAAACCTTCTCAATCATTTTCTGCGCCTGGAGACCCGCGTCGACGATAAATTGCAGGTGGCGATCGTTGGCGGGGGAGCAACGGGAGTCGAACTCTCCGCAGAATTAGTCGACGCCGTAAAGCGGGTGGGCGACTATGGGCGCATCCGCCCCAATGCCATGGAAATCACCCTGATCGAGGGCGGTGAGCACTTACTGCCGGCACTACCCAAACGTATTGGCAACAATGCCCAGCGCGAACTGGCCAAAATGGGAGTGAATATTCTCACCCACTACCAGATTGCCGCCGCCACAGAGAGCGGACTGACCACTGCCTGCGGCAAACAGCTGCCGGCGGCTATCCGGGTGTGGGCCGCCGGTGTCAAGGCGCCGGAATTTCTCACCCAGCTAGATGGTCTCAGCACCAATCGACTCAACCAAATCGAAGTGGAAACTACCCTGCAAACCCAAACCGATGCCAAAATTTTTGCCATGGGGGACTGCGCCAGCTGTATCGACAGCCATCACCAGCAAGTGCCGCCCCGCGCCCAGGCCGCACAACAGATGGCAGACCTCGCAGGCAATAATCTGATCGCCCTGCTGGAGGGCAAACCTTTGCAGCATTTTTATTATCGCGACCGGGGCTCCCTGGTATCTCTCAGCCAGTACACCGCCGTTGGAAACCTGATGGGGGCTCTGGTCAAAGGCAGCCTCGCTGTAGAGGGGCGCCTTGCCGGCCTCGCCTACCGCTCCCTCTACCGCATGCACCTGGCGGCAATCCACGGCTGGCCGCGAGCAATGCTGCTCTACCTGATTGGGCAGGCAAATCGTGTTGTAAAACCAAAACTCAAAATGCACTGAAGCAACAGGTGTACAAAGCGGCAGGGATAGCCAAAAAATTAGCCATTCAAGCGGAGAGACCTGTGCCTCTTAAGTACAGCGAGTAAGCTCCCTGCGATCGGATTGCGATAAAAACTGCACACGGAGGTGCAAAACGATAATATCGAGGAAAACTACTGGCAGACGGCGACAAGCCCTGTGCCGCTGGTAAGTTTCGCTCTAGCCCAGGCATACCATGAAAAAAACCTATCAAAAAATTGTCGTGCTAACCGGTGCAGGTATTTCCGCCGAATCCGGCATAGGCACATTTCGCGGTGCCGATGGTCTTTGGGAGAATTATCGCCTGGAAGATGTCGCCACCCCTGAAGCCTTTGCCCGCGATCCGGTCCTGGTGCAGCGGTTTTACAATGAGCGCCGCCAGCAGCTGCTCTCTACAGAGGTCGCCCCGAATCCGGCCCACCTGGCCCTGGCTGAGCTGGAGCGCAAGTTTCACGGGGACTTTCTGCTGGTCACGCAAAATATTGACAACCTGCATGAGCGCGCAGGTAGTGAACGGCTTATTCATATGCACGGCGAGCTGCTCAAAGCCCGCTGCTGCCTGAGTGGCGAGCTATTTTCGCTGAACTCAGATCTCACCGTCACAGACACCTGTAACTGCTGCCAACAGCCGGGGACTCTTCGCCCCCATGTGGTCTGGTTCGGTGAAATGCCCCTGGAGATGGAGACTATCTATGGGGCACTATCCGAATGCGATCTGTTTATAAGCATCGGCACCTCAGGCAACGTCTACCCGGCAGCGGGATTTGTCGAATGTGCCAACTTGGCCGGGGCCCATACCGTAGAACTCAACCTGGAGCGCAGCAATGTCGGCGATGCCTTCCTGGAACACCGCCACGGGCCGGCCTCCCTGGTCGTCGATCGCTTTGTCAGCGAAATAATCAATTGATAGCTGCGGCAGTATTGTCTATCGACGACAGCTTGAACGGGCCATAGCGCTGGAGCAAAGTGGTGACTCCCGCTTTATCCCGCACGAGGATATAGAGCCGGTCAAATTCGTAGGCCTCCTCGATAGGGCGGCCTTTTTCCCCACCGAGTAACCCCACCAGCTTTGGAGTGCTGTTGCTGTGCCCCACCACTAAAATTCGCTTGCCCGCCTGCTGTAAATCATCGGCAAATGCTTTTAAATCTCTTGGGTCATAAATTTTGACTTTCAATCCAAGCGCTTTCGCCAGGGGCTCTACGGTTTCCCGGGTGCGGTTGTAGTCTGTGCTATAGATAGTGTCGATGCCCACCTCTCCAAGGATATAGGCAAGTTGGCGCGCACGCCGCTGCCCCATATCGGTTAAATGGGGGTCTGTACCGGCCTCGGGGCCTTTTTCCTTTTCCCCGTGGCGTATCAGGTAGATAACCTGTGACTCAGCCGGGTCGGCAAAAGCCCAACCGGGAAACCCAGATAGAACAAAAAACAAACAAACAGTAAACGATTTAAGTCTTGTAATCACGGCATAAGCTCCCGGGGAATTAACGATTAAACTTATGCAGAATACGGCGGGGTAAGTAAAGAGCAGAGGCGGCAAAAATACTAAATAATGCGATAAAATAAAACCAAATGGTTTTTAAAAAATATTTGATGCCGGATATCCGGCATCAAATCAGTGGTTATCTAGAATTAGATTTTCCACTCTTTTACGGTATCCAAACCGTATTCATCAATCCACTGGCTCAGGGCCTTGGGATTGCGCTTTTTCTTCTCAACGGTCGCGCCGGTATACGGGTTGCGGTAGTGACCGGTTTCCAATTTCGGCTCTGCGGCCTTAGCGGCGGGTGCTGCACGGCGGCCGCGACGGGGGCTGTCACCCTCTTTCTTCAGATGGCGGGCAACACGGGCCTTCAGAGTTTGCACGTAGTCTGCCGGATCTTCATCACCGAGTTGCGCAACCAGCCACTCAACGATTTGCTGACCACGGGCAACGAAGAACTCCTCTTCATCCATGTGATACTCAGCGGCAAGGTTTAGCAGTGCTTTATCATAGGCAATTACGCCATCTTTCTTGCGTTCAGCCTGAGCCATTTGCTCTTGCAACTCTTCGATTCTCGCCTGATGTTCGGCGATTTGTTGTTCAAGTTGTTCGTATTCCTGAAACATTCAATAAACCTCAACGACGGTTATTAAAAAACACAGAGATATACCTGTGACGCGGGACGACACAGATTGTTATTCCGGATATACCGTATAAAAAATCAACAAATGCTATCGCTGGCCAGGGGCGAGCAATTTAGTGACGTTTAGTCCGGCATATTATGAACTGACCGATATCCATCAGTAAGTGCCACCACACCGGTAAGTTCTGGTGTTAGGCATATTCGGTAAATACACTATTAAAAACTAGCCGATTTCAACTCGCTTCGGCAAACACTCCGAATCGCTGATTATATTTTTCGGCTGAGGTCGCGAATAATAATCTTTCGCCGGCAAATATCAACCATTTATGCCCCTACCTTTGAATATAATAGGAATCATTCAAGAGAAGGACTAAAAATTGTAACAAAGGCGGCCATATCTGCAATCTTAAAAGGATATCCAGCGGGAGCGCAATTAGCTATATTGTAGCTGTAGTCGTCAATTGCAAATTAGACACAATGCTACGGTAATCAAGCATATTGCCAAATACAATTGGATACCCAGATCAAATCATGTCCACTTCCAATAATATCCACCATATCCCAACTTTGGCCGCTTTAATGACGCCATTTCCCTACCATATTGATATCAATGCCACGGTAGAGGACGCTCTGGCGATGATGGAGGAGCACAAGGTGCGCCATCTGCCGGTAACCCGTGGCGGCGATTTGGAGACGGTCATTTCCCGTGGGGATATCGAGAGGGCCCACGCACCCGGGCACCGCCTGGAAGAGCAGCAGCTTTACGTACATGACTTATGTGCCAGACGTCCCTTTATCGCAGATATTCACGACCCTCTAGATAAAATTCTCTTGGCCATGGCCGACACCAATATCGGCTCGGTACTGGTTATGCGGGAGGGTGAGCTGGTTGGGATTGTCACTGTGACGGATGTTCTGCGCTTTTGCAGCCGCTTTATGGCGGAGCTTGCCCAGCCAGTAGACGATTCTGTTGCCTGAGCGCACCGCGCCTACAGGAGACATATGGGGGCACCTGCGGCCAGTAGACGGCTCAGCTGCCAAGCCCGCTCCAACCACCTCCAAACGCCCCGCCCTGGCAGCGCGAGCAGTGTTCGGTAGGCGCCAGTTGCAGCAATGATCAAAAGCAAGATGCGCTTAAAAAACGTACAGGACGAGATGTCCGGCAAAGCTATTCCCTCTAGGGAGCCGCTGAATAATGCCATGCGACCTCTGGTGTGCAGGGCAGTTCACAATCGCGGTGCGGCTTCGCCGGAATATCTAGGCCGATCAAGAAGTCACAATGCGGTGTGTGAATCCCACTAAAAACTCCGCAGAGCGGGCCCTGAAGCCACAGCCGCTGGGTCGCTCGCCGCTATGGAGAAAACTACTATGGAGCCGGCCCTACAGCTATAAAATTTCGCTGCGGCACAAAGTAACGATCACAGATAGTAAAGCAAAAGCTGGCGGGACTAACTCGCTATAAGCGCAGTTGCTGCCGAGAAGGCATAAGATTCGGAGGTTGCTTAAATTTTTGACGGTCCTCATCCCTGAGGAGCCCAACGTATTAACGCAGTACCATTATTAGGTCTTGCGCTGCCCTAGGAAAAAGTAACAGAGCGCTCTTCCATCGGGAAAAACTCATTCCCTACTTTAATGCACACTTTATTTGTACTACAGGAAAACCAGCCTAAATAGCCGGTAACTTGAATACTCTTATGGGTACCCGCCATTTGTTGGCGTAGGCGTTGGGCCCAGGGTCTCAATTTTTTCCCATCGTAGCCCGAGCCACAGGCACAAACATGTAGATCAACAAAATTCGCCGGTAGCCCCTCTTTGTTAAGGGTAGTAGCCAGTTCCTCTGGGGTATAAGTTTTCCACTCTCCCCCCTCCCAGGTGACGGCACCTCTATTGACCACTCTTTTCTGCTTGTTGTTACCCACCGAGCGCTCTGCGCCAATCACTTTGCCATCGGCGCCGCCCGTGCCATGGGTAACGATATAGAGCGTATCTGCTGCCGTTAATTTACTCAGACATTGATCCACCCAGCGATACATCGCCTTGCCGCGCCCAGAGGTGACTTTATTCGCCAGTATCTGATTTACAGGTATTTTCCAAGCCGTTGCAAGATCCTTCGCGAACTCCTGCATCTCTTCACTATTTACCGGGATATAGATATATTTTTTTGCCATTTTTCTTACCTACTTCTTCACTTCAGATACTGTGAAAATGAGGATGATTAAAACTTTGCCAAGAAATAATACGGCCTACCCCATAAAAAAATAGACCGAAAACACCCACACAGTCACTGTTTGCGCAATACAGGTCAACAATAAAGCTCAAAAAAGAGATTTTTTTCATATTTGACCCACAGCAAAAGAAAATTAAATCTATTTTTGATCGAATGCAAAGGAGATTTATCCCGCATCAAACACGTCTCACAAACTTAAAAAAAACCAGCGTCAAATCCTTACTTTTTACACATTTGTCTGATAGAGGAAAAATGCTGGCATTTCCAATAAACTGAATAGACACTACTTGCCGAGGGGGAGAGCCATAGAAAAATCAAAAAATTCAACCGTTTTTTTCTCGGCGCCCATCAAATGACAAACTTAAAACAAGCTGGGGCATACACAGCAAAAGCAGCACAAGCTAAACAGGAAAAAGAGAAGCCCTAAAAATAGAAACTAATAACACGCAAGCAGATTTTTAACTCTCATACACTACCGCAAATACACACCGATAAAACAACCAAGAGAAACAAACCATCACACAAACTGATCTTTAACTATATATTCACAACCCCCTTAAAACATATACAAATATCAAAACACAAATTAAAGCCCCATATTCTTCCAGCCACGATTCATTTCTCTATTCACACGATTACCAATACCCAAATGAGATTATAAGTGGGCCCCCGTATCGAATAGCGATACAATCAAAACTGAAATCATTACCAAGCGAACTGGAGTATTCTTTTGCGGACAGATACTGCAAACTTTACCAAACTCTTTTTAGAGGATACTCCCCTCTTAGATATACGCGCACCTGTGGAATTTAACCGTGGTGCATTTCCCCTGGCCGAGAATTATCCGCTATTGGATAACCGCCAACGCGAATTAATTGGTACCCGATACAAAAGTGACGGACAGCAGGCAGCGATTGAGTTGGGCTGGGAACTGGCCAGTGAAGAAGTTCTGGCCGCTCGCCTGAGTGCCTGGAAAAAATTTATCGATCAGTTTCCCAGCGGTTACCTCTACTGCTTCAGAGGCGGGCTGCGCTCGCGTATGGCGCAGAAATTACTTCGCGCAGAGGGGCTTGACTATCCAATGGTCACAGGGGGCTACAAAGCGATGCGCAGTTTCCTGCTGGCAGAACTGGAAACACAGTGCCAAAGCCTTGCCTTTGTCGTAGTCGCCGGGCATACCGGTAGCGGTAAAACAGCGCTGCTCAACCGGGTTCAGCGCTCTGTCGATCTCGAAGGTATCGCCAAACATCGCGGCTCCAGTTTTGGCCGTACCGACAGTGAACAACCGTCACAAATCGATTTCGAAAACCAACTCAGTATCGATTTACTCAAACTCTCCCAGCAATCCGGCCCCGTGGCTATCGAGGATGAAAGCCGCCTGATCGGGCGCTGTGCCCTGCCCCCCACACTGCAAGCCGCTATGCAATCAGCGCCGCGGGTACTCGTTGAGGAACCGCTGGAAGCCCGGGCGCAACGCATTGTGCGCGACTATATCAGTGATGGGCTCAAACGTTTTTCTGGCAGTGAAAAATTGCCTGCGCAAAGCCTGGGGGAAGAACTGCACTTTAATCTCAACAAAATCCGCAAGCGCTTGGGCGGACTGCGTTACAAACAGTTGGATGAGGCACTCACCTCTGCCAACCGTGAATTACAGCAACACAATAATAGCGAGGCCTATATCCCGGTAGTGATCGCACTGCTGCGGGATTACTACGATGGCAGCTACGATTACCTGATGAAAAAGTCCGAGCACAAAATCCTGTTTCGCGGCAGTCACGCTGAAGTACAACAGTGGCTGGTTGATTCCTGTCAGCTGCGGCAAAAATAGCTGGTAGGTTTTCAGTTTTTAGAGGTGAGACGATTCAACTTAAAGCGCCGTATTAACAACCAATCTCTCACACTGCGCGGTAGCCAGCGGGCGATCCAGGGTAACAAACTGCTGCGATTGCCAATACGCACCAGCGGACGAGCGCGCTTGCGCAGCAGCTCGCGCACCAGTTTTTTCGCCAGTGTACTGGCCAGTGTGGCATTGTGTTGAGACTCCTGTGCCCGGGCCCTAACGATTTCCTCCTGGCATTTATACAGGGAGTCTGGCGGCAAAAGACCGCGCAGGGAGGTCTCGGCATGGCGGCCAAATTCCGAGGCGATAGCACCGGGCTGCACCGTCATAACCCGAATACCAAAGGGCTTTAATTCGAGTCGCAACACATCAGAAATCGAGTGCAGGGCAGCTTTAGAGGCGCAGTAGGCCCCAGAGAACGGGGTGGGCATAACTCCGGACACCGAGCCGATATTACACACCACTCCCCCACGCTCAGAGCGCATCAGGGGCACACAGGCGCGGATCAGGGCGAGAGGGGCAAATACATTGGTGCGAAACTGATTTTCCAGCGCCCGGGTATCCAGCTCTAACAGGGGGCCCATCTGGCCGTAACCGGCGTTATTGACCAGTATATCGAGGCGCCCATAAGCGGCTTTTACCGCGTGTACCACCCGGTTGATATCCGCCTGGGAATTTACATCCAGTGCCTCAGTGGCAATTCCCAAGTCCGCCAGCTCTTGCAAACTTTCCGGGCGGCGCGCTGTGGCGATCACGATGGTGCCCCGGCGATGCAGCGCCAGGGCCAGCTCCCGCCCAATACCGCTGGAACAGCCGGTAATTAAAGCCACCCGATCCGGCACCACATAACCCCGCCCGATTTGTGCGAGGCTCTCGGCGGCAAAACTTCGCTTGGGAGAATGAAACTTGGACTGGGAAATGGGCGGCTTGTCCACAGGAACTGCTCCGGTTAATGGTCCTATCTCTCAATGGGCGATGGCAGATACTCAATTAAACCAACAACGTTGCCATAGGGGTCGAGAAAGCTCGCCATCAGCGCATTTCCAGCCGCTTCCTCTATATCGGTATGCTGCCGCACCCCCATGGTGCCAAGGCGCTCAACCTGCGCGGCCAAATCTAAAACCTGCCAATACGCTACAACACCATCGGCCCGACTGATCGCACTGCGCGCATCGGCATTGAGTCCGAGCTGACTATCGCCAAGCTGAAACTCCGCGTAGTTGTCGCTTATATAGCTGGGCTCCTGCCCGAGCAGCTGCGTATACCAGGCCACAGCCTTGCCGAGATTGGCAACGCCGTAGACCGTTTTGCGCAAGCCAAGCATCTGCCCCATTTAAGACTCCCTATTTAGCGCTTTTTATCCACCGGGCGGGGCACTATGGCGCAACTTATTGCAGCTCCTGCTCCAGCTGCTCCAGCAAGTCCAGGGGCTCCACCTCAACCCCTTCCAGTTCGGCGTTCCAATTTATCCCCACCAACAAGACATCGTCATGCATACCGGTGAGCCAATCATCCATAAATTCTTCCAGGTCGACGGCCACCGCCTCATAGGCAGCCCAATCCCCCTCGCAGTGCTCCTGGGCAAATTCCTGTTGCGACCAAAAGGGCATAACCTCGGTATCGGCGCGCTTTTCAGACTCACAAAGCGCAAAGCCCTCGGCCCCCTGTAGGGCCCAGACGCACCCCTGGCCTACAGCTTCAGGCAGGAAGCGCGCACAATTATCTTCAAAATTATCGGTTAGAGATTCGCTTTGCATAACAACTTCGCTTAAACGGTTTTACCGCAGTTTACGTTAGTTTTCCCCGGCTCAATAGGCCCTAAATTCTGTCGAAGACTGCCATCGACTCAACATGGTCGGTCTGGGGAAACATATCCATGACACCGGCTTTACTCAGCCGGTATCCCAACTTAGCCAACTCACCGGCATCCCGCGCCAGGGTGGCCGGGTTACAGGAAACGTAGACGATCCTGCTGGCAGAAAATTGCGCCAGTCCGCGCACCGCTTGCAAGGCGCCATCCCGGGGAGGGTCCAGTAGAATTTTATCGAAACCTGCCTGCGCCCAAGGTGCAGCTGCCATATTGTCGTTGAGATCGGCAGAATAAAAATGCACATTTTGCAGTTGATTCAACGCCGCATTGTCTGCGCCCCGCTGGGTTAAAGCGCCGACACCTTCGACACCAATCACCTCCGCTGCACGGCGCGCCAGTGGCAGGGTAAAATTTCCCAACCCGCAAAATAAATCCAATACCCGCTCGCCGGGTTGCGGGTCGAGTAATTCGACCGCCCGACTCACCATCTGCCGGTTGATAGAAAAATTAACCTGCACAAAATCCTGTGGTTGAAACCGCAACGCCAGATCGAATTCCGGCAGTTGATAACTTAAATAGGCGGCCCCCTCTACAGGCCAGATTCTCTGTTGCGAGCCGGCATCTCCACCTTGTATATACAGGTGTATACCAGCACCTTCTGCGAAGGCCCGCCAGCGCGCCAGATCCCTCTCTGACAGGGGTTTTAAATGGCGAAGTACCAGGGCTGTAACATCGTCCCCAACCGCCACTTCCAGGTGAGAAAAGTTCGCGCGCCCGTCACTTTCAGCCACGAGTTTTTTTAGCGGCGCTAAATGCTCGGCAATTTTTGTGTGCAGTACCGGGCACTCCGCAATATCCACCAGGTCGTTGCTGTGTTTTTTGCGAAAACCAAATAGCAGCTCACCGCCCTGGGACTTTTTTAATTTGCGAATACCGATACGGGCCTTGCGCCGATAGCCATAGGGATCAGCGGTTAATGGCGGCAGTATTTCATCGGGCGCAATGCCGCCAAAACGCGACAGCTGCTCCAGAAGAATATTTTGCTTTTCGATAATTTGCGCCGCTGGCGCCAGGTGCTGAAGTGAGCAGCCCCCACATAAATCCACATGGGCACACTGCGGTGCGCATCGATCTGCGGAGGCGGAGATAACATCTTCAACAATCCCCTCGTCAAAGCGGGCGCGTCGCGCGGTATAGCGGAATTTAACCTGCTCACCGGGCAGAGCGCTATCAATAAACACTGTCTTGCCAGCGACACGGGCAATGCCGCGCATATCGTGGCTGAATTTTTCTATTGTGGCTTCCGCACGGGTCGGCAAGGTTTTTTTTACCGGCTTGCGGCCGGTAATAAAGCGGGGCTTCTTACTCATAATTAATCGGGAGAAATTCTGTACAACTAAAGAATAGAAAAATTACAGGGTCAACCGGTGACCGTTATCGCGCAACCAGCGGCGCAATTCTTTAAATCTGGGGCACACGCTTTGCACTAACTGCCAAAAAGCGCGACTGTGATTGTGGTGCTGTAAATGGCAGACCTCGTGAGCCACCAAATAGTCCACCACCGGCTCGGGGGCCAGGCCAATAAGCCAATTAAATTGCAGTTCGCCGCGAATACTACAGTGCCCCCACTTAGTTTTAGTGCGGCGCACTTTTACCGAGGAAATAGTCAACCCCAGCTGCCCGGCCAGCCTATGGGACTTTTGCGTGAGCAATGCCAGCGCCTCCCGCTGGTAAAGGCGCTGTAAGGCGCTTTGCAGCTGTGCCTCGTCGGGCTGGCGATAGCGGGTATAAAGTCTGATAGCGTCAGCGCCAATACCGGCACGGCTACTGTCTGCGGCGCGCAGCAAGGGCAGCTGCTGCCCCAGCCAGGGAAACGTCTCCCCAAAGGTGTATTGATATTGCGGCACCTGCGCAGCGCGGCGGTCGGCAGCGAGCAATTGCGCTCTCACCCACTGAATATTTTCCTGTAGGAACTCGTGCCCATAGCGCGCGGCGCAGCGCTGCGGAATCCGCACCTCCACCCCGGCGGTACCCAGCACCAGTCCCAGGCGCTTGCGCCGGCTCGAGCGCACCAAGCGGTAGGGAATATCTTCAAAGATAAAATCCTGGGCCTGCGTCAAGAGATATCTCCACGCGCAGCCCCGGAGATAACGCTAGGCACCATGAGCTACAACAGCCATGGTAATACGTGAAATACAGCTGAGCTTGCCGCTGGGCGCATAGATCAGAATTTCCCACACCTGGCTGCTGCGGCCGATATGCACGGGCTTTGCGCGACCGCGCACCTTCCCCTCGGGCACAGGGCGCAGATGATTGGCGTTTACCTCCTGGCCGACACAATAAAATTTATCGGTATCCACTAACAGATTGGCAGCTATGGAGCCCAGGGTCTCCGACAACACGACATTGGCGCCACCGTGTAAAATACCAAAAGGTTGGCGAGTGCGATGATCGACCGGTAATGTCCCCTCCAAATAGTCAGCGCCAATTTCCGTAATTTCCATCCCCAGATAGCCGGGCATACACTGGGATATCCCCAGGTTCAGCTCTTCCAGCGAGGGCTCTAAATGCCAAATTGCCATTCCAATAAATCTCTTATGCGTGCAATAGCGGAGTATTGCTCCAGCTTTCGCGTGTACCAACAGGGCCGATCAACTATTCCACTTACCAGTAAAATAATCTGGCCGAAAAAAATCCGGGGGGATAAAAACCGGGGGTTAAATGCCTGGCGCCAAACAAACCGTAGCGGAATAACTCCATATCCAACATTCGCAATTCCCAGCGGAGGCGGCTGCGCTGTAAGTACAGCGCCCGGGCCTGGGCCTCGCTATCGGTATTTCGGTAGGCATAATGCAGGGACAGAAGCTCGCGCTCTAAATTATCCCGGCGCCACAATAGGCGCTGGTAGTGCTGCTCAACTCGATACTCGCTGAGGCCGCGCTGGTAGTTTTGTACAAACAGGTCGGCGGTAGGGCCGGTACAAACCCCTTGGTAATTGCGCCCCCGGCGCCCCTCGCGGTAGCCATTTTCAGCGGTGCAGTAAGTCTCCACCCCCTCTTCATGCCCCTGTAGCCAGGCGTCGTTATCTACGTGCATATCGTAGCTGTCACACTCGCGGGCGATATCGTACAGCAGCGATTGTGAGCGGCCACGAGCACCGTCTTGCAGGCCCCGCTCATACCAGAGGCCCGCGCGACACTCCTCTTCGGAAATTACCGCACAGCCACTTAACCCCAGCACCAGCAAAGCGAGAAAAAGGCGTATTTTTCCGGCGGACATAAAATGGGCCTCCCGAGGCTGTATTTACCGCCTGTTATATCACTTAACCAAAGCGCTTGTCGGCGACAAAAGGATTGGTTTGGCGCTCCTGGCCAAAAGTGGACATGGGGCCGTGCCCCGGCACAAATTGCACCTCATCACCCAGCGGCCACAGGCGCTCTTTGATCGAGCGGATCAGGGTATCGTGGTCCCCCTGGGGGAAATCGGTGCGCCCGATCGAGCCGGCAAACAGCACATCCCCCACCAGGGCTAGCTGGCTGGGGCGGTGGAAGAAAATCACATGGCCCGGTGTATGGCCGGGGCAGTGGTACACCTCCAGTGGCTGGTCCCCCACAGTAACGGTATCTCCCTGCTCCAGCCAGCGGTCCGGGGTAAATATCTCGACGGCGGGGAAACCAAACATCTGCGCCTGCATGGGCAACTGCTGAATCCAGAAATCATCGCCCTTGTGCGGCCCCTCCACCGGCAACTGGAGCTGCTTGGACAGCGCCGCAGTGCCGCCCACATGGTCCAGGTGGCCGTGGGTCAGCAGGATTTTTTCCAGCTTGAGGTCGCGCTCTGCCACCGCAGCCAGAATTTTATCCAGGTCGCCACCGGGGTCCACCACCGCCGCGCGCTTGCTGTCCTCACACCACAGCAGTGAGCAGTTTTGCTGGAAAGGAGTAACCGGAACCAGGTGAAATTGCAGCGACATAGGAAAACGGCCCTTGTTCTTTTACAGGAAACTGTTGAGGTAATTGCGGATTATACCGCGAGAGCCCGCTGGCGGGCTTTATTTACCCTCCTCACCGGTCGGCAGTGGGCCGCTGGGGATAGGTAGAGCCACTGTGAACTTGCCCGCTACTGGGCCACAGAAATTAGATTGCGACGAGTTGAGGTGACCGATTTAAGCCGATTAATAATATACTGTGCCAAGCTAAATGCGCCATTGCCCAATCTCGATTGAGTGGGAGGCCGCCACAGTAGTGCCCCCTGACAGTGCTGTCACACTTATCGAGAGCTGATGCATAATAGCGCCTGTACAAAAATCAAACATTAAAGACAGCCACTCCCGCAGCGATGCTTTTAACTTCCAAATACAGCCTGCCGGATTGCCCCGAGCACGCCCTAGCGCGCCCGCGCCTGCTATCGGTTCTAAACCGATGTCACAGCGATCAACTGCTGTTGGTGACAGCCCCGGCGGGATACGGCAAAACGACACTGGTTGCCTCCTGGGCCTCGCAGCAGGACAACCCGGTCGCCTGGTATACGCTGGATGCCAGCGATAATGAACCGAGCCAGTTCTGCCGCTACCTGGTGGAAAGTGTGCACAGGGCAACGGGCAATGGCGTCCCCCAGACCCACCAGTTATTGTCCGCGCCCCAGCGCCCGGACCCCTCGACTCTGGTGAGCCACCTGCTATCGGAATTGCGCAGCCTGCCCAGCGAACTGCGTATCGTGCTGGACGACTACCACCAGATCGACAACCAGCAGGTACACGACACCACCCGCTTTTTGCTGCGCCACGCCCCCGCCGGCGTCGGCATTGTGCTCACCAGCCGCAGCCAGCCGCCCCTGGGCCTGGCTACCCTGAGGGTACAGGGGCGCCTGTTGGAACTGGGTAGTAATGAACTGGCCCTCAATATCGAGGAGATCGCCACCCTGCTCAAGCAGCGCCTGCCGTTTAGCCTCGACGGCGACCGCGCGGCTCAGCTGCACCATCTCAGCGAGGGCTGGCCCCCCGCCATTCAACTTTTTACTTTATCGGTGCGCGACAGCAACGAAGTGGATCGCTACCTGGCAGAGCTGGAACAGGGCCACAGCCATATTCTCGACTACCTGGCGGAAGAGGTATTAGAGCGGTTGGAACCCCAACTGCGCCAACTCCTCTCCTGTACCTCTATTCTCACTCGGGTGAACGCCCAGCTGGCGGAGCGCCTGACCGGTCGCCAGGACGGCCAACAGCTGCTGGAAGAGGCCGCACGCCGGGGACTCTTTCTGCAAGCACAGGACTCCAGCCGCCAGTGGTTCCGCTTCCACCCGGTTTTTGCCCGTTTCCTACAGCGGCAACTCAATGACCGCCAACACCTGCTGCAACTGCACAGCACCGCCTGCGATACCTGGCAAGCACTGAACCAGCCGGCGGAAGCCCTGCGCCACGCCCTCGCCGGGGGCGACCGCGAGCGCTTGAAGCAACTGCTCAACGAGCGGGGCGAGCAGCTTCTGCGCGCGGGCCAATCGCGCCTGCTGCGGGATTGCCTCGACAGACTCGGTGCCGAAGCCCTGCAACACAGCGCGCACTTTACTCTCCTGTCCGCGAAAATGGCGCGGGAGAATTTTGAATACGATTTGTGTGAGAAAAACCTGTCCGCCTCCGAGAGCTGGCTGCAACGGGAAGACCCCATACAGTGGCGCGACTTCGAAGGGGCCTTTGCCACTATGCGCGCCCAGGTAGCCATTGCCCGGGGGCAGACGCTGCAAGCCAAGGAGTATGCCGAGGAGGCTCTGGCCCTACTGCGCGCGGACCAGCTCGGTGAAAGAATCTCCGCTCTGCTGGTCATCGGTGAGACCAGCTTCTGTCTGGGTGCCCTGCAAGAAGCCAGCCGCTATATGCAGGAGGTGGAGGCCCTGGCGATCGCCGAGCGCGATATCCCCAGCGCCGCCTGGGCCATCTGCCAACAGACCGAGATCGCCTTTGCCCAGGGCCTGCTGAAAAAAGCCGCCACGCTACAGGAGAAGGTGCAGACTCTGGTACAGAAAAATCACCTGTCGACACTGCCGATCTCTGAATTTGTGTGCCGGCTGCGCGGCCAGTTGCAGTGGGAGTCCGGCGACCTGGAAGGTGCCGAACACGCCGCGCGCCGCGGCATGCAGATCAACCGCCGGGTGGGCGAGCACTGGCTGCTGCCGGAGTACACCCTGCTGTTAAAAATTGCCCAGGCGCGCGGGGAAAAAGAGGAGTCCCTGGAGTGGCTGGAGCGTATTGAACGCCTGCTCACAGACGGGCGCTACCACCGGGACTGGATCGCCAATGCCGATGCCACCCGCATCCGCACCTGGCGCGCCCTGGGCAACCAGCAGGCCATCGCCAGCTGGCTGGAGCAGGCCGCCCCTGTCGCCGATAGGCCCAGCAATCACTTTGAACAGTGCCACGGGCGCAACCATGTGCGCACGATGATCGAACTGCACCACTGGTCCGATGCCAACCGCCTGTTGAGCCGCCTGAAACAGGTCGCCAATGAGTGCGGCCTGGAAACAGACCGCCTGCGCAACCGGGTGCTGGAATCCCACCTGCTGTGGCTGCGGGAACAATACCCCCAGTCTGTGGAGGCGATTAGCGAAGCCCTGCTCCTCTCGCATAAGCGGGATTTCCGCGCCAGCTTCCTGCAAATAGGCAAACCGCTAATCGTTATCCTGAAAGCAGCCCTGGAAAATGGCCTGGAAGAGGCGGAGTCCAGCAAGGCCCAGCAACTGATCAAAGCGGCACAACAGCAGCCCGAGTTGGACGGCGGGATTCGCATTGAACTGGACGACACCATTATCCGCGAAATCCTCGCCAGCGATGCCGTGCCCGACTTTTTGCGCCACTCCCCCCTCACCCCAAGGGAGTGGCAGGTACTCAATGCAATTCACTCGGGTCTGTCGAACGAGAAAATTGCCCGCCACTTTAAGGTGGCGCCGAGCACTATTAAGACCCATATCCGCAGCCTCTACCAAAAGCTGGACGTCAAGGATCGCCAGGAGGCCATCGCCCTGGCCGAACAGATGCTTCGCTCGGTGCAGGACAAACCCTAATTAAACCCCGCTTCACCGGCACAGGGACGTGCCCACGGGATACGCTCCCCCCACCTACCGACCGCGCACCACCCCCGGCAAATGCCGCTTTGCCCCCCTCTCCCCCCTGGTCGGGGAGGAGGAAGCACACCGGTGACTGCTCCATACTCACCCTATCTTTTAAAGGTGGGTCATCTCCACATTTCAAATAATGAAACAAGGCAGTAATCCATGAGCGGCAACAGCTATGAGTGGTGGCGCAACAGCGTTATTTATCAGATTTACCCACGCAGCTTCTGCGACGCCAACGGAGATGGCATCGGTGATATTCCCGGAATCACGCAAAAACTGGATTACGTAAAATCCCTCGGCGTAGATGCCATCTGGATCTCACCCTTTTTTAAATCGCCTATGGTGGACTTCGGCTATGACGTTGCCGACTACCGCGATGTAGACCCAATTTTTGGCAACCTGGAAGATTTCGACCGGATGATCGAAGCGGCTCACAAGCGCGGCCTGAAAGTAATTATCGATCAGATCCTCAGCCACACCTCGGACCAGCACCCCTGGTTCCGGGAGAGCCGCGCCAACCGCGATAACCCCAAGGCGGACTGGTATGTCTGGGTCGACCCCAAGGAAGATGGCACCCCGCCCAACAACTGGGTCTCCGTATTCGGTGGCGGCTCCTGGCGCTGGTGTACCCGCCGCCGCCAATACTACCTGGCCAACTTCCTCAAAGAGCAGCCGGACCTGAATGTGCACAACCCGGAAGTTCAGGAGCAACTGCTCGCCGATATGAAATTCTGGCTCGACCGGGGTGTCGATGGTTTCCGCCTGGATGCGGTGAACTTTATTTTCCATCAGCAGGCCCTGGGCAATAATCCGGCGCGCCCGCTCAAGCTCGATGAAAAAGGCCTGCCCCCAGTCAACCACTACGACTACCAGTGGCACCAGAATGATAAATCCCAGCCGGAAAACCTGGTGTTTCTCCAGCGGGTCCGCCAATTGATGGATCAATATCCCGGCACAGTGACGGTGGGCGAAGTCGGCGACGACAACACCCACAAAATTATGGTCGAGTACACCACGGAAAAGCGCCTGCATATGGCCTACTCCTTCGATCTGTTGAGCGAGGAGTGCAGCGCGGACTTCCTGCGCGAGACCCTGGAGAAAAACCGCGACGTGATCGAGAAGGGCTGGCCCTGCTGGTCGATCAGCAATCACGATGTGCCCCGCTCAATAACCCGCTGGAACAAAGGTTTTAGCGCCGCTCAAGCCGAGGCCCGAGCCCCGCTGTTCCTGTTGATGCAACTGGCACTGCGCGGCAGTGTCTGCCTGTACCAGGGGGAAGAACTGGGCCTGCCGGAGGCGGAAATTGCTTATGAGGACCTGGTAGATCCCTACGGCATTAATCTGTGGCCGGAATTTAAAGGCCGCGACGGCTGCCGCACACCGATGCCCTGGAGCAATACCAGCGACGACCACGCCGGTTTTTCCCGCGCAAAACCCTGGCTACCGGTTTCCGAGCAACACCAGCAGCGGGCAGTAGAAGTTCAGCAGGACGCCCAGCACTCTATGCTCAATCGCTTTCGCGCGCTGATCGACTGGCATCGGGAATTACCCCACTCGCTGGCGACGGCGGAGCAGGAGGTGATGAATACCGGCAGTGAGCTATTTGCCTTCGTAAGACGCAGCGACAGCGAAGAGATACTGGTAGTCGTCAACTTGGGGCAAACCAGTGCCAGCCTGAAAATACCGGCCGAGTTCTCCGCTGCACACAATATTACCCCAGCACTATTTACCGGCAATGTGGAAGGGGACAGCTTAACGCTCGCCGCCGCTGATGCCTGTGTACTGCTGCGCAAAAAAGCCTAATTTATTCACGCTGTTCGGAATGCCCTGCGCCGCTTAAAGCCTGGGCATCGAGCCAGAATGACAGTCTCTCTGCAACGTCTCTCCTTTTCGACGTCTGCTTTCGTGCCGGCATAATGCCGGCTTTTTTCCGTTAAAACATCTGCGGCAAAAACTTCCCCACACCAAGCTATTGAAAGGGGAAATATCACCCTGTAGATGGTACTGTTTTTCACCAAGCAAACGATAGCGATAGCCGTTATCAACCCGACCACAGATCGATACCCGCCTCTCACAGCCCTCGGATATTTTCTCTAAAGGGAAACGAAATTATCGCTTTTCAACCGGTAAGCACTTTATTTTGCGAGAGAAAGAGGGAGCCTCTGCATAATTCCATCACTATTTATGCGGAGGGTTTTTCTGGAAACGACACCCAGAGAAAAGACCAGACAGCAGACGCTGCCTGGCAAAGAAGGATTTGACTTGCTATCAAATGATCAGACCAAATTAAAGCGAGGTGATTTAAGCAAAACATCAGCGGCAAATACAGCCTGCTACGGCATATAGAGATAGACCTGCGCTGACCGGCTGGTCGAACTCTCGCTGGGCCACTCGTCAACGGATAAAAAACGGCCAACGATAAAACTAGAGAGCCTCTAAAAGGCGCGCAGAGATATTGCGGAATTATTCCGAAGCTACCTAGGTTTATCGGGGCTGCCTCTCCCAACTTACACTTACCGCCCCACTACCAGAGAGCTGACTGAGCAATGTATCCTCTGCAACCTTAGCTGGAAGACCGGCAGAAATAACCTGGCCTGCGCAATTTCAGAATCAATACGGAAAAAAACCTATCGCCCCTAAATTTGACGCTAAACAGCCATCAATATAGTTCACCAGTAACAAAGGTTGTTACTGGTGAACTATATCGGCAAGCCTAAAATTATTGGGCGTCTACCTCTGATAACTCACTCCACGAGAAGCGCTCAGCGCGATAGATAACCGTATCACTCACCACCATTTCCCAAGCGGTTTCTGCTGCCTGATCCGGGGTAACTTCAATAATATGCGCATTTCTATCCTCACCAGTACTCTCACTGGAGGGACCACCGGCACACAATAGAATATTCCCCCCCGACAGCTCGTCTACATCTCCTAAAGAGTCCGTATACTTAGGTGCAACGTACTCCCAGGTCTGCGCAGCTGTCATCGCCTCGGTGTCCAGAGAAAACTTCACTGCACGGCTATTATAGATTTCACCGCTATATTCAGATTCATTTCTGTTATCGTAAATCAAAATTTCACCATCTGACGCGAGCATAGCCGCGTGCTGGGAGGCCATCCAGCTACCCTCTTGCAGTGAAAACAGTTTATCCAAGAAACTCTCTGAGGCACCCAACTCACTGCCCATAATCCAGTTTATATCGCCGCTGGCATAGTCAATGTTGATCACCCAGCTTTGAGAGCGGCTAGACAGTAAAATGGAATCATCCTGAGACATGTAGTGCAGGGAGTTGGAGTGGCTCCAATCCAGGGAACCATTGCGCACGGCTCGATAGGACAGTTCACCGGGGAATCGAGCGGTATCCAAGTGATCAAATGACGACCACTCCCAGACCGTATTACCCTCTTCATCTATCTCGAGGATGGTATCTCCTTTCAAAAACAGCTCATCTACCGTTGCAAAAGAATAAGCGAGCACCAGCAAATTGCCATTTTCGAGGAGTATTGCATCGTGATGGTAAGCGGGCAAATCAAATGATTTAAGTGTTTCGCCCGCAAAAGAGATGATTCTAGCCTCCTGATCCAGCAGCAGCATCAAGGTGCCATCTTGCAGATTTCGCACGACCGGAGTATTGACCAGAGGCACATCACCATGAAGGTACCAAACTATCTCTCCCTCTTCATCAACCCCCCAAAAAGTATTCGAGGTATCTTCCGCCGGGGCAAATATCGTTACGCCCCCTTCACTTTGATCAGTATAGGTAGTGACTTCTACAGGCGGTGCACCCTCTGGTAGTGAACCGGTCTTAAAGGTAATAGCCTCGCTTTGCACCTCCTCACCACTGTCAAGTGTTGCCAGGGCAGTAAAGAAGTAAGTGGTATCCGCTCTCAGGCCAACCAAGGTCAAATCGTGTTCAGTGCCCCAATCGGTATAACTGGTATGACGGCGATCTGTTTCTGCTGAATTGATTCTGACGGCTACCTGTGACTCACTGCTCGTCACTATTTTTGCATTCACCATTAAGTTGTTTTCTGGATGTGCTGAGAGCGTCAGCTCTATATCCCCAGATAAAACCTCCTCAGCGCCAACGCTTAAATAGCTAAAGAGTGTGACAATAGTCACAAAAAAAGTGATAGACAGTCTAAATCGTCCTTTCATTTTGTATTCCTGTTTTGTAAGGATGACAGATATTGATTGCCGCTCTAGCGGCGCACTATCAGCTAGAGCCAACTCAGTCTGTGAACAAGCACACATAGAGCTAACTCAATCTGTTAACAAGCACACAACGTTAGAAGAATAAATTCGTTTACTTGCTTTGCGAATTTTTTCGGAAATATTTGGATTCCCCCCAGTGGCAGGGGATTACAGCATCTCGAACAGTGGGAAAAAGGTCAGTTAGGAAAGGAAAAGAAAGGAGGAAATATGTGAGGACAGCTCAACAAAAGAAAAATTTGACCGACTGGTCTAGGACCTAACGCGCCTCAGCGATAAAAAACGGCCAGCCATATTGTGGGCTCATCGGCCGCAGTCTCTGTTACCCGGTGCCTTTGCTTGGCTCGAATCAGCAAGTGATCCCCCTTCTCCAAGCGGTGTCTATCGCCACCCTCCATCTCGATAACACCGTAACCAGACAGCACCAGCACCCATTCATGCTCATCCTGGTCATACCAGCCCGTTTGCGGTGAGGACTGACCGTAGGATACGATCCGCTCCACCCGGCACGCCTTTCCCAGCAATAAGTTCTCAAAGTGCTCCACTGACCGATCATCAGGTAGCTGGCTGAGTAGGTTATCCATACACATCTATTCCGGTGTTCGATGAAAAGTTGATAAAAGATAGCCTGAGAAGCCGATGAATACCTCGACCGCTATCTACAGGTAACCAGGGGGAAAGCTAGCCCCCCAGCAAACATCGTATTTAGAGTGAGATCGCTATTCACATACTGCACCAGTAACGAAGATTGTTACTGGTGCATCGCTATAGTGCTAAATATGAAATTATAAATCCCCTACCACTGACAGATCACTCCAGGAGAACCGCTCTGCGCGATAGACCCGCGTATCTCTTAGCACCATCTCCCAAGCAGTCTCTGCGGCCTGATCGCCGCTAACCTCAATAATATACGCATCTGTATTACTGCCACTGCTGCCACCCGAGGGACCACCCGCACACAATAGGATATTGCCCCCGGGTAATTCATCCACATCCCCCAAAGAGGCGGTATACTTGGGGGCAATGTACTCCCAGGTCTGTACTGCTGTCATCGCCTCAGTATCCAGAGAGAACTTCACCGCGCGGCTATTATAGACATCTCCACTATATTCAGACTCGTTCCTATTGTCGTAAATTAAAATACCTCCATCCGACGCGCGCATAGCTGCATGCTGCGAGGCCATCCAAGTACCGCTTTGTAAGGTAAATAATTTTTCCAAGAAACTCTCTGAAGTATACGAGCCCCTACCCATAATCCAATTTACATCGCCGCTGGCATGATCAATATTCACCACCCAGCTTTGCGAGCGGCTAGATAATAAAATGGAATTATCCTGAGCGATATAGTGCAAGGAATTAGAATGGGTCCAGTCCAAAGCACCATTGCTCACAATTTTATTGGCAAGATTACCGGGGAATCGATTTGTGTCGAGATGATCAAATGACGACCAATGCCACAGGGTATTCCCCCGATCATCGATTTCACTAATGACATCGCCCTGCAATAACTTCCCACCGACCCTTTCAGTAGCATTTGCCAGTATCAACAGATTCCCATTATCGAGGAGTATTGCATCGTGGTGATAGGAGGGAACCGCAAAGGATTGAAGTATTTCCCCAGAAAAAGAAATAATCCGGACTTCCCGATTTAGCAGCAACATCAATCTGCCGTCGTTTAAATTGCGCACGACGGGATTATTCGAGAGTGATAAATCACCATGGAGATACCAAATTATTTCCCCCGCCTCATCAACGCCCCAGAAAGTCTCCCCATTACCACTCGATGGGGCAAATATTGTCACTCCGCCCTCACTCTGATCGGTATATTTAGTGACTTCAACCGGCGGAGCCCCCTCCGGCAGTGAACCTGTTCTGAAGTTAACAACCTGGCTTTGTACTAGCTCGCCGCTATCCAACCTTGCCAGCGCCGTAAAACGATAATTAGTGTCTGCCCTCAGCCCCACCAAAGTAATATCGTGATCCGTTCCCCAATCGGTATAATCTGTGCTCCGACGCTCTGTCTCTGTCGAGTTAATTCTAATTGCTACTTGAGCTTCACTACTCGTTATTATTTTTGCATTAATCATCAAGTTGTTTTCTGGGTGCATTGACAGCATTAATGCCACCTCATCTTCCAGAACTGTTGGGACTTTCCTAACCCTCCCCTCTTCCGCACTAGCAGCTGAATAACCAAACAATATTGCAATACCGACAAGTAAAACCACGTAGAACCTTGACCAACTTTTCATCGCACACTCCTATTTTGTAAAATTTACAGGAATCTATACCAGCGAAGTTATTAAGGGGTAAGCGAGGCAATTTTTATCTGCTGAAAATCACATAATACAGAACAAGACAAACCACTTGTCAGAATTGAGAAGTCATCAAATAATATTTATCGCGCCACAACAGGAGAGTCGCATCACATCAGCTCTTAAATGAAAAATAAGGCGAAATTAATAAGCAAGAAAATTAGGCAAACATTTAACTTTACAAACCTACCCGCTCAACATCCAAGATCTGCTCCTCTTAATTACCAGAAAGGTTATTTTTATATAAAAATTATCGATAATATTTTTGATATTTTCTTGGCGAAGACGCCTAAGCTCAAGACCGACCTAGATATAAGAAGCATACCCATGCAAATCTATCCGGCCGCGCGACAGTCATTATTTTCGAATATGCCATCGCAGCTCTCCATAAGACACGCACTATAAATGACAGAGAATCCGAACACTGCCTCACGGCCATCCAATGGCTCCTGGCAAGCTTAAAGGATTGCCCTAGGACTGCTGGTAGAGATAAGTAATGGCGCAGAACCCCTGAACAGCAAGGTGAAGGTGAGCAAGGAACGCCTCAACTTCAACCGACCCTATTTGGTACGATAGCCCCTGATTTCGAATACTATGACGTGAAATATCCATAAACGCTCTGATTTAGAAGCTAATTTAGGCCGAATATCATCCGTAACGCTTCTTTTGCTGTTTTTCTATGCTGCCAATATCCAAGATCAAAAGCAGCTGCATACACCCACACCAATATAGACGCTAACTTATTGATTTTTAATGGTTTATACCTGTGATCAAAAGGAGAAAAACAACAAGATATAATGCAGCTGCAATATATCCACCTGGGTGTTTTTATGCTGCGCTGGTTAACCCACTGATTTATATAACTTTTTGATTCCAATAACTCCCTGTTTCTGGAACATGTTGACAGGTGACACAATACAGCCGCTTTTGAACACACTATTATGTTCATTAGCGAACTTTCAAATTTGAAAGTAAATATATATTGTAATGAGTAGCTAAAACCATATATAAAGTAGGCGTTTGGTAGCCTGTTCCCCCTGAGTGTAATTGAAGAGGACACGAGGAGGGTTCACGGCGGTAGATCGGTTCTGTCTACATATTTGGACGAATATGGCTAAGCCAAAAAAATCCTGCAAAGTAGGCCGTGATGCTGGCACAGGCCGGTTTGTTCCGGTATCGGAAGTGCAGCGTCGTAAAAAAACAGCAGTTGTCGAAAGCATCAAAAAGAAGTAGGCACTCTTTTTCAGGAGCTTCGGCCCCTGTTTTTATTTGAGGAACAAACATAACAAACCGTTGAAGTCGGACAGCCCAAAGCTGTGTTTCAAAAAACGTAACACAGCTCGTGCCTGCTACTTAACGGGGCGTTATGAGTACTAAGCGGTGCCATACATAAAGGAGATAACATGAAAACATTTTCTGAATATGCACATGAAAAGATGATTGATTTATTTAATAATCATTCTCATGAAGTAGGCAGCGAACTGAAAAATATCTACCCAGAAAAGTATAAAGATTATAAACCTACAGACTGTATAACTTATGCTTTGAATGTTATTAGCTATGCGTTTGAAAAACTTGAAAATAACAAGGCCTCAAAGAAAGTTTGGACGATCGGAGGAAAGGGAACCGATTTGGCAAAATATTTAGTGGACTTTCATAGCTGGAAAGGCATATACATAAATCCTGACTCACAGCATCCAGTTGATGCTGATCCTGAACATACGTATACGAGCCATCTTGCAAAAAAGACGTGCAAATATTACCAAATCCCTCTGGAATACAAAGTTCAAAATTATTCGGCTACACCAAAAACACATTCAGCTTATCAAGCGCTTAATAAATCTGCTCCTGTCACTAAACTAAATAGTATAGACATTGCGAGCCTTGAGCTAGTCAAATTTGGCTTTGGTATATCTAGAGGAGGGAGGCATACTTGGGTCTTTTCAAAAGGAAAAGTATACGAAGTCCATTGGGATAAAATTGGTTCAGAGCTTTACGAAGAAACTCCCCTTCGATCATATCCTTGGATTAGCGGTGCAATTGTAGTCCCTTTTGATCAATCAGTTCTTTTATCTACATCGTCAAAACTAAAGTGCGGGGCTTAATATGCTTCGCATCCTCATACTAGTATGTTTTCTATTGGCTTCTGGTTGCTCAGATGATACCAGAAAAAATACTGTAGTACTCAATTATAACGATTTTGGTCCGCAGGTTATTGCTAGCGAAATTATTGGGATGGAGTGGTGGCAATGGCAGGATCATGGCGAATCAAGGCCAAGAGACTACGACATCAAAGTAGTGGTGTATCGCAAAGTGGCACTGGATGAAATTAAAAAAATATATTTCATTAACCCTGATCAAGAGCAGGACTACAGGTATTTAAAATATGAAGCAGCGATAATTTTTTTAGATAAAAAAATTGAAGATAATGTCATAGATGAAGTCACTATACGCCTTCAAAAAACAAGGGATTTCCTGACCGAAAAACTTGGCGACAAAAATTGAAATAAACTCATAGCAAATTGCCCCAGTTGACGTTATTGTGGCAGTCGAATTTATTGTTTTTTGTAGAAACTGAAAGTTTAGTGACACTAAATAGTACCCTACATTGAGCAATTTTACCGATTGCTATTCAAGAAGTTTCACTCCTAGAATGTTTGCTCAGGTATTGTAAAAATGGGCAGCCCGCTGCAATTTCGCGGAGTGCCAGCAAGATAGGAATTGGTTGGGGGAAGTGCGGTATTCTTCCCTCGTAAATATTGGGCAGCGGCCAGCCAAACTATGGCTGGCAAAGTGCTAGTAGTCAGCCCCGAGCGCGCCAACTATAACCAGGATAGGCAAGCTCGCCCAACCCCTTCGGGGCTGGACTGGACAGCCTACGCGTTGCTTCGGCTGCCCTTGCTAGCGGCGTTACATTTACAAACTAATGGAGAACTAATGAATTATTTAATTGGATTTATTTTTCTGGTGGTTGGCACTCTTTGCCATGCAGGTAGTATTGGCTTTGGTCAGGTGATTGCAGTAAAACAATATGACTTAGGTTCAAATGAGTCAGTGAAAATTTATTTATCCGAAAATTCAACAAATGTAAATACTAACTGTATAGAAAACGGAAATGTATACGGTGTAATCACACCGTCTAGCCATGACGAATCAACTATAAATCGGATGTTTAGTTTGGCTACAGCTGCTTATATGTCGGGTAAAAAGCTTAGGCTTCACTCTGAAACAGATTCATGTGAAGTGGATTTTGTCGCAGTTCAGGAGTCTGTTTTTTAATATAAATGAAATGTAAATCGAGTAGCCGGTAGTTTCTAGCTACTGGCTACTGGCTACTGGCTACTGGCTACTGGCTACTGGCTACTGGCTACTGGCTACCACACCACTTATCGTACGGTTCAGCAATGGGCTGCTCCCTATCTGTAATGAATCTCTACCCAGCAATCACGTAGTAAAATCAAGCCCATCTTTTGAAAAAATTCATTGTTAAGTGCAATATGAATACTTTTAGTTTTTGCATTTCTCCTGCACCGTTTACAAGACAACCCACAAGTGACAGCTAGTGATTCTCTCACACTCATGCGTAGTAAGTTTCGGACGTACTTTTTTCAGTAGTTAATTTTCAATCTTCGCCGTATCCAGCAATCAAGATCGATGTTTTTATAGTCTTGCGACACACCAAAATAATTGATCCAACCACGGAGAAATTCGGCAAGCTCTTTCAATTTATTGCCCCTAGAAACACCACGGAATCGCCCTACAATATTACGGGCACGATATTTAAATTTGAGCAAAAACTTATCATGCCAGACAAGCTTTGCTCTCTTCGATAGAAAAACCAAATTATTTCGCCGTATAAGACTTTGAATAAGCCTAAAAAATGTGTATAAAGCACAACCCAAATGTTATAGATCCAAGTAGCTTCAGCGTTAAAATATGATTAAAAAACTGATTCTTTTTCTCCCCCTATTCTTGGTAGGCTGCGTATCAAATAGAGAGTGCTTAATTTATGAAGTTGAAATTGAAAAGACATATCATACGAAAAATTGTGATGGAATAAAGGCTGCGGGCGGCCCTTGTGTTTTTCCTAGCTATATGAAAGAACAACCTGTGCAGAGATGTCTAATTTACAAGTAATATAATTCGTTAAGCCAACTTCTAAAAACGCCAGCATAAATACGCGTTACCGCTCTGAATTCGCAACAAATTGCTCGCCTATGTGGCGGGCATTATGCTTCTATTGGGGTCTGAATTGAAAAATTTATTGATTTCCGCAATTACACTTCTGCTTGCACTGGCTGCTTATTAGCTTACTTTTTCAGCCTTTTATGACTCATGGCTCCCCTACTATTATGAAGAGTATCTCCCAGATTTCTTCTTGACCGGGTTAGTGGCAATCACACTCTTACTTTTTGCAATTACTGCCACCCTAAGAAAAAATAGTCTTGGCTATTTTGCAACATACATCAATACAGCGAGAGCGACTTTTTTAGGCTTGCCGGTGCCGACTAAGCGCCTATACATCAGCTTCAATTTAGGTAATGCTGTTTAGAAGGGCATCCTCTAAAGCCTATCCAATATATTCCTTTTTATTACCACCGCCCTTGCAGGCCGACCTTACCATCCTTTGGACTTGTAGCGGCTCATACCGCCACAGCACCGGCCCGCAGCTGAGACCGAGTATACGGTTATCTGCTTGGGGAAAAGCATCAACCATGGACTCGTCCCAGAGCAGGGTGAGCGTGCTCACCCTCAGACCGTGGTTGAACTCAAAATCCACGGTTGTTTGCGCGGCCCACTAGTCGTAGAGAGGTGTGTAATGCATAGCCGACC
The DNA here is from genome assembly GCF_052466995.1 of Microbulbifer regidiadema (SeqCode). Taxonomy (NCBI): domain Bacteria; kingdom Pseudomonadati; phylum Pseudomonadota; class Gammaproteobacteria; order Cellvibrionales; family Microbulbiferaceae; genus Microbulbifer; species Microbulbifer regidiadema (SeqCode). Next base: position 2,925,551 of record NZ_CP174297.1, read on the forward strand.
TTCGCTGCAAAACCATCAAGCCAGCCCGATAAAAGAGAGGAGAACCCGGCAGGCGCCCCCTCGTAAAAAATCATTATTTGCCGCTGCCGTCATCATAGTGGGAGCGGCCATTTTGGCTCCATTGGCCTATGCCGTGGACTATTCCAATCCCCACTCCCGGTATGGCTATCAGTCGGGACATGGCAATCGTTATGGCGGGCACTCGAGATACAGCAGGCATATGTGGTTTAAGACCAATGTGCAGGGCGCCCCGCGTATTGTGATTGATCTCAGCGAGCAAATGGCCTATTTCTATAAGGGCGGACGCCTGGCTGGTATAACCCCTGTCTCCACCGGCAAGGCCGGGCACAGAACACCGACGGGCAACTTTCGTATTTCACAGAAAAAGTACAACCACCGCTCCAACCTATATGGCCACTATGTCAGCCGCAGAGGATACGTACTGCGCAGCAACGTGGATGTGCGCCGGCACCGCAAGCCGGCCGGAGCCATTTTTCGCGGGGCCTCTATGGATTATATGATGCGAATTAATGGCCCGATTACCATGCATGCCGGCCATGTCCCCGGATATCCCGCCTCACACGGCTGTATTCGCCTACCCTGGCATATGGCCAGGATTTTCTATCACCACGCCAAAGTGGGCACCAGGGTATCCGTAGTGCCATAAATACCGGCAGCTCAAATAACTTTTCCGTGTCATAAAAAAAGGCGGACTATGTAGCCCGCCTTTTTTTATTGGGAAACCTCAGCGCTCTTCTTCTCCGCTAAATCCATACGGGTAAAATAGTCGTGAGCCGCGCGGTTAACATGCCTTGCCAGCAAGAAGGTGGACAGCATTGTGGGTATCGCCATTACCGCATACATTCCGATAATAATACTGTTTACGGCACTTAGAGAGGCGACGGAGCCCAAGACAATCAATACCATATAGAGCCCGGTATAGAGCCCCTGCCAGCGGCCACGGAAAAGAAAAACGTAGCACTTCATGCCGTAATACCAGCAGGTAACGATAGTGCTAAACGCTAGTGGCAGCACCATAAGCAGTAACAAAATAGGGCCGAACGGGCCAAATACCTGGGAGAATGCCTGTGCAGTCAGAGTAACTCCAGCAATATTCCCCCCCTGCTGCCAAGCGCCGGTCAGCAGTATCACCAGTGCCGTGCAAGTACAGATAAGCAGGGTATCCACAATCGGTCCGAGCATGGCAACCACACCTTCGCGAATGGGCTCGCGGGTTTTCGCCGCACCATGGGCCAGGGATTCCGTGCCGATACCCGCTTCATTAGAGAATGCTCCGCGGCTCACTCCAACGGTAATGGCCGTACCCAATGTGCCTCCGGCAATGGCCTGGCCGCTAAAAGCATCGGAGAAAATCAGCGCAAATGCTGCCGGTACCTGCTCCCAAAAACTGGCAATCACCACCAGGGTCATCCCCAGGTAAAGCAGTACCATGCCCGGTACCACCCCTGCGGAGAATTTGCCGATACGCTGAATTCGACCGGCAATCACATAGGCGGAGGCAATAGCAATGAGTAAACCAACGGCAAAATCAAATGTGAATGACCCACCAGGTGCCACCCAGCCCAACGGCTCAGCAAAAGACTCGCGCAATAACTGCGTGGTTTGATTGGATTGAAACACCGGCAACATACCGCAGAGCCCTGCCACGGCGAACAGTACAGCCAGCGGCATCCAGCGTCGGCCCAATCCCTCGCGGATAACATACATGGGGCCACCTTGCAGTTCCCCACTCGCATCGCGGCCGCGAAACATCACCGCCAGGGTCGCCGTATAAAATTTAGTGGCCACCCCCACCAGGGCCGTGACCCACATCCAGAAAATCGCTCCGGGACCGCCAAGGGTTATAGCGATAGCAACTCCGGAGATATTACCCAGCCCCAGAGTGCCCGACAGCGCGGTAGAAAGTGCCTGGCTGTGATTCACCTGGCCCGGGTCATTGGGGTCATCGTAGCGGCCGCTTAGCAGCTCAATACTGTGCCCCAAATGGCGATAGGGACGGCCGCGAGAATAAATAAGTAGCGCAAGACCGCCACCCACTAACAGCACCAACAAGGGTGGGCCCCAAACGAAGCTGGCAAAAGCCTCCAGTGCCCGATCAATAGTAGGGAATATCGACATAATTGAATGTATTTCCGGTGAGATCCGCCCAGTCTAGGTACGCTCACACCAAACTGTCAAAATACGACTGCGAAACCCCACTGCCCAATAAATGCGAAAATATCACTAAAACTGGAAATTCTGGCAATAAAAAAGCCCCAAAAAGGGGCTTTTTAAAAGATTTATTACGGTTTTTGATCAAGCCGTAGTAGTTGCCTTTAATTCGGCCTGGGGCTCTGAACGCTCTCGTACCAGGGCCACCGATAGAGCCCCAAGCAACATGCACACACCCGCCAGTACGATGATGTAAATAGCCTGGTTTTCAAACACCGTTTTTAAAATAAGGCCCGCTAGCAGGGCGGAAACAATCTGCGGGGCGGCGATCGTGAAATTAAAGATTCCCATATAAACACCGGTTTTATCCGCTGGCAGGGAATCGGAGAGGATCGCATAGGGCATCGCCAGAATTGCGGCCCAGGCAATGCCCACCCCCACCATCGGCAACAGTAACCCCAGGGCGCCACTGGGTACGGAGACTTGAGTAATCAACAGATTGACCTGAGTGGCCTCACCGCCCTGGAAGAACAGGAAGCTGATATACCCCAAACCGCCCAGTGCCAGCGATAGCGAGTAAGTCAGCTTACGCCCCAGCACTTGAGACAAACGAGCCAGGACGATGGAGAAGATCGCTGCAAACAGGGAGTAGGCCGCGAAAATAATACCCACCCAGTCACCGGCAGCGCCCTTGGCTGCGGCAATATGCGCGGGAATTTCTTTGACACTTTCCAGATAGGCCGGGTCAAACCACTTGGCCTCCACTCCCCAAACGTGTTGAGTAATCGCCGGGGTGGTGTAAACCCACATAATAAACAGGGCAAACCAGGAGAAAAACTGCACCAGGGCCAGCTGGCGCATAGTGCGCGGCATTTTGATTAACAGCTGGAAAAAGCCGCTCAAGCGCTTGGCCAGTGAGGCCTTCTGCTGCCGCTCCCGCTCCAGCTGTGCAGAGTCGAGCCCCTTATAGGCATTGTACTGCTCCGGCGGATACTCCTTGGTGCGCAGTACCGTCCACAGCACACTGCCCAACAGCACTGTGGCGCCGATATAGAAGGCCCATATAACCGAGGGGGCCACCTCTCCCGCACGGGCGGTATTTTCCAGGCCGATCACATTAGTCAGGATAAAAGGCAACATGGAGCCGAAGATGGCGCCGATATTAATCAGCAAAGACTGTATCGAGTAACCCAGGGTGCGCTGTTCTGAGGGCACCATATCGGACACCAGGGCGCGGAAAGGCTGCATGGTCACATTAAAGGCCGCATCCATCAGGGCCAACATAACGCCGCCGAAGATAATCGGAGCCACTAGCGCCACAACCAGGCCGGCGTTGGGCATAAACGCCATACCCAGGGCCGCAGCGATGGCACCAAAGAGGATAAAGGGGTTGCGGCGGCCGAAACGGCTCCAGGTTCGGTCCGAGGCCGAGCCCACGATAGGCTGTACGATAAGCCCCATAAGCGGTGCCACTATCCAGAACAAGGATAGGGAGTGAAGGTCCGCTCCCAGGTCAGACAAAATTCTACTGGCATTGGCATTTTGCAGGGAAAAACCAAATTGCACCCCGAGAAAACCGAGACTGACATTCCACACCTGCCAAAAGGGCAAGCGCGGTTGCTGAGCTTGCGGCGCAACGGCGCTGCTGGCTGATTGGGTCATAGAGGTCACCGCATCACTAGTTATGCTTATTCTGCCATTCTCACACGCACTCCCGCAGCAGCCATCCTCCCCCACAGGGGAGGATGCGGGCCAGAACCTGCGCTTTAGGATAAACTCAAGCCCGGGTGTATACGCCGGGCCAATACGAAACCGTGAATCCCAATCAAGCAACTGAAGTCCCGCGCGATGATCCTAAAATCCCCACTCCTGCGCCTGGTATGCCTCGCAGCTGCACTCTGCCTGAGCGTACAATCCCCAGCCGCTGAACAGCGCAACTACCGCGATCACACCATGAGCGAAGACTCACTAACTGTACAGACAAGTGAAGGAGAGGTCACCCTCACCCCGGTGGGCCCTTCAGCGCTATCGGTACACTATCGCCGCGAGGGCCTAAAGCAGTTGCCTTCATTTGCTCTCGCTCCCCACCCCAGCGGCCAACCCCAGGCGACGCTGGAACAGCAAGGCGACAAGCTCGTTTACCGCACGGGCGCGCTCAGTGCCGTTATCCACAAGTCTCCCTTCCGTATTGAATACCTGCGCGGTAAAGAGCCAATCCTGAGTGAGGAGAGCGGCTTCTTTGCCACCGAGACCATGCGCGGATTCCGCTTCGCACTGTCGCCAGAGGAAAAACTTCTGGGTGGTGGAGAGCGGGTTATGGGTATGGACCGTCGCGGCCAACGCCTGCCCCTGTATAACCGCGCCCACTACGGCTACACCACCGAATCCAACCAGATGTATTTTTCCCTGCCGGCAGTACTGTCCAGCAATAAATACATTCTGCTGTTCGACAACTCCGCCACCGGTACCCTGGACCTGGGCGCCAGCGAAGAAGACGTCCTACAGTTTGAAGCTGTGGCCGGGCGCACCGCTTACATCGTGGTAGCTGCTGAGACTTATCCACAACTGCTGGAAAATTATGTATCCACCACCGGCAAGCAGCCCCTGCCCCCCCGCTGGGCCCTGGGTAACTTCGCCTCGCGCTTTGGCTATCACAGCGAGGCCGAGGTGCGTGCAACTGTGGACAAATTTGCCGAGGAAGATTTCCCCCTGGACGCCCTGGTGTTGGACCTCTACTGGTTTGGCCCGGATATCAAAGGCCATATGGGCAACCTGGCCTGGGATAAGGAGGCCTTTCCCGAACCAGAAAAAATGATGGCCGACCTAAAAGATCGCGGTATCAACACCATTCTGGTGACCGAGCCTTTTGTTCTCTCCACCTCCGAGCGCTGGCAGGAGGCCGTGGCGAATAATGCCCTGGCCAAAAACCTGGCCGGGGAGCCCAAGCGCTTCGACTTTTATTTCGGCAATACCGGCCTGATCGATGTCTTCTCCGAAGATGGCCGCGATTGGTTCTGGAATATTTACGATGGACTACAGGAACAGGGCGTAGCCGGCTGGTGGGGCGACCTGGGTGAACCGGAAGTTCACCCCTCCGATACCGTTCACGCAATCGGTATGGCCGATGAAATCCACAACGCCTTTGGCCACGCCTGGGCACAGTTACTGCACCAGCGCCTAACGGCAAAACACCCGGAGCGCCGCCCCTTTATTATGATGCGCGCCGGTTTTGCCGGCTCCCAGCGCTACGGAATGATTCCCTGGACCGGTGACGTCGCTCGGGAATGGGGTGGCTTACAGCCCCAGGTGGAATTGGCTCTGAGTATGGGCTTGCTGGGCTTTGGCTACACCCATTCAGACCTGGGCGGCTTTGCCGGTGGTGAGAAATTTGACCGCGAACTCTATATCCGCTGGTTACAGTACGGCGTATTCCAACCGGTTTACCGCCCGCACGCCCAGGAGCATATTGCTTCCGAACCGGTTTTCCACGATCGCCGCACCCGCGATATCCTGCGCGAGTATGTAAAACTGCGCTATCGCCTGCTGCCCTACAACTACACCCTCGCCTTCGAAAACAGCCAGACCGGCATGCCGCTGATGCGCCCGCTATTTTTCGAAAACGAAAGTGACCTGTCGCTACTGGACTACAAGGATGCCTACCTGTGGGGTCAGGACTTCCTCGTTGCCCCAGTCGTGGAAGAAGATGTGGATGAGGTCGCGGTAAAACTGCCCGGCGGTACCTGGTTCGATTACTGGACGGATAAACAATATTCTGGCGAGCAGGCCCTGGTGGAAGTGGACCTGAAAACTATCCCGGTACTGGTGCGGGCCGGCGCTATTATTCCCACCATTGACGCTGTCCACAGCAGTCGCGATTACTCCAGCAAAAACCTGACCCTGGATTACTACGCCCATCCCGCAGCGGCAAAGTCCGAGCGCTATATTTATGAAGATGATGGCGCTACCGCGCAGGCCTTTGAAAAAGGCAAATACGAGAAGCTGTATTTCTCAGCTGAAAATAATCAGCAGAGCTTAACTTTTAGCTTTAAGCGTGAGGGCGAGGGTTATACCGGTATGCCGGAATCCCGTGCGGTCAGTTTAAATATTCACAACTGGCAACAAATGCCTGTGCAACTGAATATTAGTGGCGATTCCCTGCCTATTTTCGACAGTAAAAAAGACTTTGCCCAGGCACCCCGTGGAGCCTGGTATCACAAGCGCAAACAGCAACTGCTGGTTAAATTTGACTGGCATAAAGAGCCGCTGGATTTAATTTTAACAAATCCATAAAGCAACCTGCTGCTGTTCACTGGCTGAGAAGATTAAAATCATCAGGAAACCATGAAGAAGTTACACTCCCTGTTTATTGCCAAACTCCTTGCGAGCTCTCTACTGGGGGCCACTCTATTCAGTACTGGCGGCTGCACCCAGGAAAATAGCTCGAAAGAGACTAACCCCTCGACAGAAGCCGGCGGGGAAAAAGCGGTTATCTACCAAGTGCTGCCGCGCTTGTTTGGCAACACTAACAGCACCAACAAACCCTGGGGCACACTCGCAGAGAATGGTGTGGGTAAGTTCTCCGACTTTACCCCAAAAGCACTGAGTGAAATCCACGCACTGGGTGCCACCCATATCTGGTACACCGGCGCCCTGCACCACGCACTCGTCGGCGACTACACCGAATACGGTATCAGTAACGACGATCCAGATGTGGTCAAAGGCCGCGCCGGCTCCCCTTATGCCATCAAGGATTACTACAGCGTCAACCCGGACCTGGCCAACAATCCCGCAGAGCGCTTACAGGAGTTTCAGGCACTGGTGCAACGCAGCCACGCAGCCGGCTTAAAAGTGATTATCGATATAGTGCCGAACCATGTCGCCCGCGCCTATCAATCCCTCGATAAACCCCGGAACCTACGGGATTTTGGCGCCGACGACAACACCCAGGTCACCTACGCCCGCAATAACAATTTCTACTATGTGGTGGGTGAAGATTTCCGTGTGCCCGTGGCTGAGGACGGTTATCTGCCTCTCAACGGCGAGGCCAACGATCTTGTCGACGGACAGTTTGCGGAGAGCCCCGCCAAATGGACCGGCAATGGCGCACGCAGCCCACAGCCGGCCATGCACGACTGGTATGAAACGGTAAAGATTAACTTTGGCGTTCGCCCCGATGGCAGTAAAAACTTTTCTGAGCTGCCCCGGCAGTATGCCGAGCGCGACTACCGCGCCCACGCCCAATTTTGGGCGGACAAAAAAGTCCCGGACACCTGGAAAAAATTCCGCGATATCACCCACTACTGGCTGGACTTTGGTGTGGATGGATTCCGCTACGATATGGCCGGGATGGTGCCGGTGGAATTCTGGAGTTACCTGAATTCCTCGATCAAAATGCGCAATCCCGACGCACTGCTGCTCGCTGAAATTTATACTCCAGAGCGTTACCGGGACTATCTGCACCTGGGCAAAATGGATTATCTCTACGATAAAGTCGGCACCTACGACGCTATTCGCGCAGTTATGGAGAACAGCGCTAGCACTGACAAAATTGCAGAGGTGCAGGCAGGCCTGATAGATATTTCCGCTCATATGTTGCGTTTTATGGAAAACCACGACGAGCAGCGTATCGCCAGCTCAGAATTTGCCGGCAACCCCAAGGCGGGAAAGCCCGCAATACTGGTGTCCGCCGCGCTCTCCCCAGCCCCTACCCTGATTTACTTTGGCCAGGAGTTAGGAGAACCCGCCAACCGAGATGCCGGCTTCGGTAAAGCCAGCCGCACCACCATTTTTGACTACTGGTCAGTACCCAGTGTACGCCGCTGGAACAATAAGGGCGCTTTTGACACTGCACTGCTGACAAAAGAAGAAAAAGAGCTGCGCAGCTTCTACCAGCGCCTGCTTAATTTCTCCAAACAGAGCCCGGCCCTGCGCGGCGATTATCTGGACTTGCACAGCTACAACCGCCAGAAAAATTCTGGCTATGGAGAAAAGCAATTTTCCTTTGCCCGCTGGAGCGAACAAGAAAAATTGTTGGTAGTCGCCAACTTCGATAACAGGGCTGTGTCATTTAATTTCCAGCTGCCAGAAGTACTGATTAAACACTGGAATTTGGAGATGGGACAATTTAAGGCTACAAGTCAGCTTTCGCAAAAAACTATAGATCTGGAAGTCAATAATCAACTCGGATCAATGAAAATAGATTTGGAGCCTTTTGAAAGCCATATATTTATTATTACCAGGCATCCCCAGGACTAAGTATATCCAAGCGTTCTGGAGGAGACGCCAATCCCCCATACACTCTTTGACGAATGCGCTATAAACGGGTGCTACGGCTATTTTTTTAATAGCGATAAGTTTAGAAAATAGTTTCGCGGGAGAGATACAGAGGATAGTAGTGGGCAGGGTAAGCGACACAGGCAGGCTGGAAATCCAGCCTGCCTGATTGCAGTTTTATAGTGCTATCACGCTATAAGTCATAGTTTGATCGTTTACCTGCACTTTGTAACTGCCAGTTACAGAAGTGTAGATATCAGATCCGTCCTGATCCAAGTCGCCATCGGAGTCACTATCACCGTAGTTCTCACTCCAATCTCCATTGACATCAAACTTGAAGCGCTGCTGGAATTGGCCATCAAAATCGACCTGGATTTCCCAGGTGTTGTCGGCCACTAATTCCATAGCGTCAGCGCCCCAACTATTTGGGGTACCCCGGAAATAAAGTGAGGAGAAGTTAGACGTGTAGCTAGTGCAGTCTGCACAGGTCAGGCTGTAGCTCAGGGTTTCATCGTTGACCTCAACAATATAAGTGCCTGATACATTGGTGTAGATATCATCACCGCCCTGATCCAGGGAGCCGTCCGCACTGTTGTCGCCGTAGTTCTCAACCCAGTCGCCGTTGACATCAAACTTGAAGCGTTGATCACTGCTGCCATCGAAAACTACTGTCGCACGCCAGGTGTTATCCGCTACCAGAGTCATCGCCTGCGTGCCCCAGCTATTGGGCGTGCCACGGAAGTTTAATGCCGCAAAGTTCTGTGCGTAACCCGCATTGGGGTCAGTTACAGTAATGGTTGCCGTCGCACTATCGGTGAGGCCATCGTTATCGGTAACCGTCACCGTCTCAGTGTAAGTACCTGCACTGGTGAAGCTTAAAGTCTTCGTGGCAGCGCTACCACCGCTACTCCAGCTGTAGGAAACCACACTGCCGTCACTGTCAGTAGAGCTACTGGCATCCAGAGTAACACTCTCATTGACCTCAACGGTGCTGGATACTGGGGTCACAGCGGCTGAAGGCGCCTGCTGGGAGGAGACCTCAGTGATCGTATAGGCCAGAGTCTCATCATTCACTTCGATAAGGTAGCTGCCGGTTACCGAGGTATAGATGTCCGCTCCGGTTTGATCCAGTGTGCCATCGGCACCGTCATCACCGTAGTTTTCACTCCAATCAGCGTAGATATCCAGCTTAAAGCGCTGATCTGCCTGGCCATCAAAGTTGACCACCAATTGCCAGGTGTTATCTGCCACCAATTCAAAAGCGGTCGCGCCCCAATTATTGGCCGTACCCCGGAAATAAAGGCTGGGAAAGCCCGCTCCCGAACATGCATCGTCACAGGGGCCGGATAACTGACCAGCGTGAATAGCCGCAGCGGAATAAGCCGCAACATTGAAAGTGGCATAGCCGTTGCTGCCTACGGAAATAACCTCACCGCTGCACTCATCATCTCCCGCCAGAACATTGCAGTAATCCCCTTCCGGAAGACCCGTGTACAGCGTTTGGCTGAGAGAGTTACCCTCGTTATTAATAACGACGTAGCCTTTGTCACCACGTCCAAAGGCAATCTGGTTATCGCCGTTATCCCACCAATTTTCCATATTGGTGCCATCGGTGTAGTTGCGGAAACCCACCATATTGGCAATATTGCCCCAGCGGTGCTGACAGACCCATTCATCGTTCTCACAGCTCTCTGGACCCGTGCTGGGAGGGCCAATATCGGTATCGGTAAAGTCATAGCCTGACATGACCTTCGGGTAACCATAGGGGTGTGCCAGCATAAACACGTTGGCCAAGTTGTACTTGTAGCCATCGTGATAGGTCAGGTTACCGCCACCACCGTGGCCGCGCTCGCGATCGTGGTTATCGATAAAGTTCACCACATCGCCGGAAGACAGAAGCCCCCAGCTCTCGCCGATACTGGCGAGGTTTTTGATTTGACCGTTAAAGTTACTCGCCACATCCGTGCCGTACTTAAATTCAGTCACACGGCCCAGGAAAGTGTAATTGTACGGCTGAATTTCACTGGCTTCGCCATCCGCACCAATAACTTCAGAAAAGATCCAGGGATTTCCGGCTTTGCTCATAATGCCGTACATATCGCTGGGAGACATATGCTTAACCGCATCCACACGGAAACCGGCAATGCCCATACCCTGCAACTTGTTCAGATAATCGGCCAGGGTCTGCTGTACATAGCTGGAACCGGTGTCCAAGTCTGGCAATCCTACCAAGCGGCAGTCCCAGACATTATTGGCATCACTGTAGTTATCGACGGTACACTCGGAGTGATAATCCGCTGGGGAAAACTCGGGGTGATTCAGCAGAGTCCACTCGGTACCGCCCCAACCCGTGCCGCCGCCATTCCAGGCTGCCGTGTGGTTAATTACTGCGTCTGCATAAACCTTAACACCCGCCGCATTACAGCGGTTGATCATGCTCTGCAACTCTTCCTCGGTACCGCTGCGGCTGGTCAGGTTAGTGTAAGTGACCGGCTGATAGCGCGCCCACCAGGTGGAGTGGCTGATATGTTCCTGGGGCGGTGAAATCTGTACCGCATCAAACCCTTTCGGGCCCAGGAATTCTTCACACTCACTGGCAATATCATTCCAGCTCCACTCAAACAGGTGTACAAAGGCGGTACCGGCGCTGGCATGGGTACTGGACATGGCACCGAGTACAATACCCGCACCTCCCAAAAGCCCCTTTAACGGAAATGATTTTTTCATTTTCACGTTCCTTTTTCTCTCATCTGTAGTCGTTATGTTTTTCGCGTAGGGAAAGCTCCACAGGCAGTTATCTGCCAATGATTAACGATTATCTCCCTACACCGGGGTGGTCTACTTGTAACTACACCTTTCTCCACAGCCATAGCCCTCCCTACAAGTATCTTGCTTGCACAGATCCCGGAAGCGGATTAAAGCGCTACAACCGATAGGCATCCGCTCAGCAAAAAGATGGGGGGAGAACGCCGCAAGCGGCGAAGAAAGATATAGGCGTATCATCGCGGGTGACCATTTATTATTTTTGCAGCTCAACCCCGATATACGGGCACTTTAGTTACCCTCTATCAGGCCTGGTGGGCGCTATCCCCGCCCTGCTGATCACTCATCCTGAGACATCCACATGCTATCCGGAGAGATTTCCAATCGGGACAATATGTGAACAAATACCAAAAAACAGTATTAATATGCACTCCATGTGCTACTACAAGCCCGGAATTACAGCAATCCTGGCTCGTGATAGACTAATAAGGGGGCCAGGAGAACACATCACCCCCCCCGGGGGGCGTAGTGGATACCGCTACTACCGGTTTTAATACCGAAAGTCATTTGACCTCACAGGCCAAAAATCAAGCAGAAAAGGAAGTGATGAAATAGGTGCAGGATAGCGGGGACTAGCAAGTCCTATTTATCAAATTCGAAAACACAATTTATAACCGCCAGAATGGAAACTTCATAATTTCTTTTTTAAGCCAGCTCGATAAAAGAGCAGGTTGCCAATATGCCTTGATACGGCACTCAGCAATCTTATCAACGCTTGACTTCGGGGCTCAATTCTCGGCACCGCCCCTGTATTGAAGCTCTGAATGGATTAAAAGGGTGTCTATAAACACCCGACAGGCATTAGTGCCTGATAATATGGAAATAAGTAGTCATATGAAAAATCGACACCAAGAACAATGGGAAAACTTGGGCACTCACGACCCCTATTGGGCTGTACTGTCAGACCCGTCAAAAAAAAATAGGCAATGGGATAAGGAGATCTTTTTCAACTCGGGAAAACAGGAGATACACCGAGTTTTAGCCAACCTTCGCCAGCAGCATATGCAACCGTGCTTAGGCACGGCTCTGGATTTTGGCTGTGGTGTGGGCCGCCTTAGCCGTGCGCTGTCAACGCACTTTAAAAAAGTCATTGGCGTAGATATTTCTAGCTCTATGATTGCAGAAGCTCGCACTCAACACCGAGAGCATCCCAATATTGACTTTATACATAATACCGCAAACGACCTATCCATAATCCCCGATGGATCTATTGACTTTATTTATAGCAATATTGTGTTACAGCATATCCCCAGCAAACAGCAGAAGCGGTTTATTGAGGAGTTTTGCCGAGTGCTACGCCCCAGTGGAATTATAGTTTTCCAGACTCCGTCGCAGCATGATCTTTCTGTCATTTCTGGCTGGGCTTACTTCCTACTCGGCAATCGTATTTTAAATATTCTCAGAAGAGTCAAGTATGGGAAACACGGTGTAATGGAAGTCCATATACTCCCTAAGCAGTGGATATTAAAAACACTGGGCGAGTGTGGCGTATCGATTAATGAAGTGGAACGATTTGACTCAAGCGGCAAAGGATTTAAAAGCTATCGCTACTATGGCACGAAAAGCTAATGCATTTAACGTTTTAAACAGCTGGCCACATTTTTGGCTCACGCCACGTCTCTTATTCAAGGCTTAAGAACGCCTCCAAACAACTCCGCCATACCTCTGCGGAGCTTGAAGGCCACAGCTGCAACACAGCAGCCATGGCCTTTAAGTCCCGATAGGGGAACCAGTCGATACTTGTATTACAAGTCTATCGAGCGATACACAAATACTTCTCTGAGAGAGAAATTAATAACCGGGATATTTCTCTATTATTGAATCAGCATAATCACACCGCTCATCGAACTCACCCACAGGCCAGCTGCGGAACTCCAGCAGGTCTTGAGCTATTTCCGCTATCTCATTCGATAACTCAAGCTGAGCCAGCCAATCTGCGGGAATGGCATCCACCCCCAGCTGCGCACCGAGGAGATTACCGGTAATAGCCCCGGTAGAGTCTGAGTCTCCATCATGGTTAACCGCCATCAGCAAGGCTTCTTTAAGGTTCGGAGCTTTAAGGGCGCAGTACAGGGAAATAGCGAGCGCCTCCTCAGCCACCCATCCCTCTCCCATCTGTTTAATCGCCTGACCTGGAGGCGTATTTCCAGCGGCGAGCTGTTCAGCCCACTCGATGGCTGTAAGGGTTTCCATATGGTTTGGATATTTGCACAGCTCCGTTTTAGCGGTAGCTATAGCTTTATTTAACGACTGCCCATCTAATAGTATTAAAATAACAACCGCTAATACGCCTGCGGTGAGCTGACCTGTGGCATGGCCGTGGGTAATCGCGGCAAAATCAGACGCCTGCTTGAATGCGATCTCAATATTGTATACACCATTAGCACGCCACTGGTACAAGGCTACCGGCGCAACTCGCATCACTCCTCCGCAGCCTTTGCTGTCATTGTCGGCGCGAATTCCAGCCCCGTCGGCATAGGCATTGAGGGCCTGTAGACAGGTCATACCCGGAGCCCGGCGGTAGTGCAATTGTGGCAGCTCCAGTAACCAGCTTCTATTTACGATATCACTGCGATTACTGAGAGCCCCTGACTGGGTATGCAGCCAGCGCAGATAGGCTCTAGCCACTGTACTTTCCACATTGCATATCCCCCTACTGACACCACGGACATAAGCCCGCAACAGCCCCTCTGCTGTAAATAGCGTCATCTGGGTATCATCAGTAATCGCGCCCAAGCGCCCATAGACCGGGGAGAAATCGCGAATCCCCTGGGGACCAAATTTCCGCCTAATATCCTCCGAGCGAATAAACTCCACCGGGGCCCCCAGGGCATCTCCCACTGCACCAGCAAGCAGGCAGCCTTGAAAACGCTGATGTGGTGTAAGCGTTAATGGCGTATCGCTGTATTCTGAGCTGGGACCGATAGCGGGGCGCTGTTCACTGATATGCTGACTAAAAGCTTCCAATACACTAAGCGCGCCCTGCCGATAAAGGGCGTTTGGCAATAGTTTGCGCTGATTAGCACTGGGATTCATCAGTTCAACTAACCAACTTTCGACTTCCTCTGCGCTTTGACCTTGAGCCGTTTCTGCCCAGTAAATATGCGTAGTACCACTTTTCTTCAGAGCCCGTTTATAGTGAGCTGCGGACTTGGGACCTGGGTTGGCATAGTGCTGCAAAGCATAATCCAGCAGTTCTTGATCATTGCTAAAACCCGGCCGCCAAATAAAAATATTTTCTGTACAGAGCTCCTCCCGAAGGCGAGTCTGCAAGCCGGCCTTTTTTGTTGAGTCCGTTTTGCCAATATAAATCGTACTCCAACGACCTTTTTCATCGTAACAACCCCACAGATAGACCCCGCTACAATCGGGCACCTGTGCCAATAGCTCGCGCACTTTATCTGTGTATTCCTTCGCAATCGGATCGCTGCCATTAGCTGGGTATTCACCACTGTATTGACTGGCGTATTCATAAAGTGATTTTAATTTTAATCTTCCTGATTTATAGCTCAGATATTGATCCACCAGAAAACTCCCTGTAAAACTTATATAAACCTTCTCTTAGATTGATTGTTGAGCCGTCAATAAAACCGGCTCAAACAGAAACTACTCGAACGACTTCCCGATAAATGATTAAGTTACATCTATTCCCCATTTTAAGCGGGTCTTTGCAGAATACGCCTCTTAGAATAAATCACCCACGAGAGATAAGCATCTCATAGTTGGGATAGTTACATCCCTCCCGGTATAGCGATCGGTAGAGGTCTTCCAGATTTGCAGCCGTATTGGCATAAATAACCGATAGCTCTGCGGCAGCAACAGAAATTTTTTCATCCTCACTGTCGATTTCTTTATGCAGCGTATCCAATGCCTGCTCAAGAAGTGGAATAAGAATAAAAAGATCACTGAGTGTTAAATTCATTTTCCTTCTCTTTTTATATTACGCTTCCTTAGCCTCATATTACTCCTTGATGTATATGTCTGCACGCTATGAGATAGTTTTCTTGCCCGGCGACGCTACCCGGGTTACCGAACAGGCCCACCGCGCTAGATGCACCAAATTTCACCTGTAGATGGTACTTCAGCCCCCTTGACTCCCTTCGCCAGTCTCGGTCAGTAAGCGGCCCAGTTGTTGAAACCCCAGTCCCGATCAGAGCGATACTTCCCACTAGCCGTGACTGGGATTTATCCGGCAACAAAGTTGATCTACCTCAATACGCTCCAGCCCAGCTGCGCCATTATGCGCAGCAAAATAATTCGATGAGATAGGCGCCAAATTCGACAAATGGGACAATCGGGGACTCGGGCTGGCACCCCCATCGTGGTAAATTAGACCTCTTGGTCAAATGCAGATCGCACTGGCCAGTAACACGCTTAGTTGAGGAGAAAAAATGGAGCAGCAAAGCACCGTATTCGTTGTAGTGGACCCTAACGATGAAAGGCATGTAGCTCTGGAGCGAGCCTTGACCACTTCACGTGGACGCAATCCTCAGCCGCGACTCGCTGTATTTGTCGCAGTTGATGGAGAGGCCGTAGACACCCGTGCAGTAAACGACCACCTGTTTCGCGATGAGTCCTGGTTCCGCGAGCAAATTCGCGAACCCATCTCAGAGGCCGGCCTGTCCTGTGAGATCACCGTGTGCTGGTCCAGCGACTGGCAGGCAGCCATTGTGCAGGAATCCAAGCGCTGTAATGCCGAAATGATCTACCTGCCGGTGCACGCAAAGAGCAGCCGCCGCTTCACCTTCGCCGAATCCAAGTGGCAAGTTTTAAAAACAGCGCGCTGCCCGGTGGTATTGATTCGTCCCGGCGCCAAAGACGAACGCAAAGTGGTATTGGCGACCGTTAACTACCAGGCAAAAACCCTGGAGCAGCGCCAGCTCAATCGCCAGATCAGCGAGCGCGCAACCTATATCGCCGGCCACTACGGAGCAGAACTCCACCTGGTTAACGCCTTCCTCGACTCTATGCTCTACCCGGATCGCGGCGCCCTGGCCAAACTCGCCGATAAAACCGGCGTGCCTACCCATCGCATTCATGTGAAGCGCGGCTACACCAGTGATGTTGTCGAGGAAGTGGCCCGAGAGATCGATGCGGACCTGGTGGTGATGGGAACTATGAACCAATACGGGGAAACCGGTTCATTCCTGCGGGGCAATACTGCCGAGCGCGTTATCGGCCAGTTAGACGTTGACGTGATGGTGTGTAACCAGTTCACCACGACCGCTATCGACGGCGACTGAACCATCGGATCTATCGAAATGCTAACAGCCCCGGCCGTGATTCCCTGCCGGGGCTTTATTTTTTCAGGCTCTACTGCGGTTTCGCCGATAGGAGTAGCAGGGCTCCCTCAGTTACAAAGGTAACTCGCCCAGCTTCCACTCTGGCGCGCTTGCCCGAATAGTAATCGGTCAGCTCAACGCCATCGGCAAAGATACCGGCCACCGCGACACTCTTTTCTCCTGCTGGGAGATCCATCGCCACCACGACCGCTTGCTCACCGGCGAGGGTGCGGGAGAATGTGTAGGGTTTATCCGCCAGCTTCCGGTGAACGCCGGCACCGACAGCCGGGTGCGCACGGCGGAACTGTCCGAGCTTCTGCCAGTGGGCCAGCAGTGCGCGGGTTTCCGCCTGCGCCAAGTCATCCCAGTTCATATTGGTGCGCATTGAGGCATCGCCGTAAGCGCGCTCATCAATCATCGGGCGCGCCAGCTCATCACCGTAATATATCTGCACGGCACCGGGAGCCAACATCAGTTTGCTGGCGGCGCTCACGCTGTGCTGGCGCTCGCGGTCAAATGAGTGGTGGTCATCGTGAGAGCCCAAGTAATTCAGGACACCGAGCCCTTTTAAATCGCCGCTATTCAAGGCTGAGGAGTAGCTGGAGAAAATAGCTTCCGCCGGCTGGTCTGCAACCTGGGCAAAGCCGAAATTAATCAGGCTGTCGAAACCATACTGGTAGAAGTCGACCTTTCGATCGCTGTAATCGTAGGAGCGGCCAACTGTGGGGCCAAAGTTATTGACACCGAAATGGTAAACCTCCCCCACCATAAAGAAATCGCGATCGTCCAACTTCTTGTTCGGGTTGTCCGCTTTCCACTCCGCCAGGGCCAGATCCGCCTCCCGCTTCAACAGGGCCCAGGCCTGTGGCTCTACGTGCTTAACCGTATCCACACGAAAACCATCGACACCGTATTCACGCACCCAATCGGTGAGCCATTTGATCAGGTAGTATTTGGGTGCGCGCGGGTAACCGGTGCGCTCAAAAAAGGCTTCCAACTCGCGCTGCTCCCGCTCCAGACGCCCTTCATCCTTCCACTTTGCCAACAGTTGCGCCGGCAGCTCGACGTCTTTTTCGCTCTCCGTAAGGATATCGGTCAGGTTCGCATGAATGGCACATTCAACATTGCCGGCATAATCGGACCAATCACACGGCTGGCTATTGCGCAGCCAGGCCGAGGGCCACCTGGCGTCCTTCTCAGTGACGGGGCCCGTGTGATTGAGGATAACATCGAGCAAAACGCGGATACCCTGGCGGTGGGCGACCTCAATCAATTCCGCCAACTCCGCCTCGGTGCCGAAGTTGGCATCGACGGCAGTCCAGTCCTTCGGCCAGTAGCCGTGGAAGGCATAGGTACGCTTGTCGGATTCATTGTAGCCATGGATATTTTCAATCACCGGGGCCATCCAGATAGCATCCACCCCGAGATCATTAAAATAACCGGCTTCAATTTTTTCGATAACACCGCGCAGATCCCCACCCTCAAAGCCGCGCAGGTGTGCAGCGTCATCTTTGCGACCATAGGGGAAGTCATTGCTACTATCGCCATTATAAAAGCGGTCCGGCAACATAAAGTAAACCGTCGCATTGCGCCAAAAAGGATCTACCGGTTCGGCAGCTACGGCAGTTTGTACCGCGCCTAGCATCAGGCCAATCAATAAGCTGGTGAATTTTCCCATCGTTCTCTCTTTTATTCGCCGCTCAGAATTATTCAGAGGCTCCCTATACCACTCTAGTGGGCCCAGTAATTCAAACATCCTCCCGCCCGGGGGCGTAGATACTGCGCAGGCTGTCAGGGCGGCAGTCCGGTTGTGCAATTTTCCATAGTAAAACTATTTTGCGAGCGGCGCTTTTGCAGAGTAATGTAAAACCAGCAGGCCGCGAGAAACCGCAGCGCGTTGTCGTGGTCAAAGGGTCACATTCTGATAGCAGTCAAAGGAGGCAGGGAATGTCGGAACAACAATCTAAGCAAGGGTGGGTCATCGGCATTATTGTGGTGGTTATGGTCGCTGCGGCAGCCTATTGGCTCTGGACCGGCGCCGAAAAGAAAAATGAAGCCCCGGCCATCAGTATTGTTGAAGAGCCACAAACCACCCCCGAGCCAGAAACCCTGGCCCAACCGGAAAGCCCGGAACCGGCCCAACCGCCCCAGGAGCCGATAATTGAAGAGGAGCCCGCTAGGGCGCCGCCGCCCCCTCTCAATGAGAGTGACAAGGCCGTATACGACGAGCTGATGACCCTGGCCCCCGCAGGTGCCCTATCCCGTTGGCTGGTAACCGATGAGGTAATACGCAAGTGGGTCGCCGCCGCCAATGCCGCATCCCGGGGTGAGCTGATCCACAAACATCGCCCACTGAAGAACATTCGCGGCCCCGTCACCGTTACCGGTTCATCTACTGAGGGCTACCAGCTATCTGCGGACAACTACCGCCGCTATGACCAACCGGTGCGACTGTTTGCACTGGCCGACACCGATGCCATCATCACCCTGTATCAATACTGGTATCCCCGCCTGGCTCAGGCCTACGGCGAGCTGGGAATTCGCAACAAGTCATTCCACCAGGTCGTTATTGAAGCCATTGACAATGTACTGGCCGCACCAGAGATTGAAGGCCCCATTCAGTTGATACGCCCCTCGGTCTACTACAAGTTTGCCGATCCGACACTGGAAAAACTGCCCGGAATCCAAAAGCTGATGATCCGTATGGGACCTGACAATGCGGCCCGGGTTAAGGAAAAACTGCAAGAAGTGAAGACAAAACTCACAGAGATGCCGGTACAGGAGCAAACCCAATAGGCAGGCCTGCGGTCATCCGGCTCTCGCGCTGGATGACCGGGCCCCGAGATGATTGTTTTTTGCACACTCTTTCGGCTGGGCGCAATTCTCCCGGCCTTGCCTCCCTTTAGGCCGTCAAAAAACGCTCCCCAAAAGCCCGCCGTCAGCGCCATTCGATACTCAGCCTGTAGCCATTGGGGTATATTACTGGCAGTTCACTAAACGATCCCAACACCAAGCGGTAACGGAGTGCCGCCGCCTTAAGGCAATTGGCACTACCCGATAGGGTAGAGATGCAGGGTTCACAGGAGCGAATCAATGATAGGGAGCCTCGCGCGTTCCTTCTATTTGCGCTCCCCAGTACCCAGCAACCTCAGACCTCTTCTGTTACCACCGGTATAGGCTGCAGATAACCATTGAGGCTCACTTTGAAATATCGTTCCCTAGGCCAAATTCTGGCTATCACGCTCTTATTTGTCGTATCGCTGGCCCGGGCTACGCCCGAAATCAGCATAGCCCCCACACCGGCCTGGGTGGATGCCGTCGGCCTCTCGAACAATATGACTGCGCCCGAAGGCAGTGTTAGGTATCACCTGAGCAACTCCCAAATCTCCCATACCAATGAACAGCATCAGTATTATTTTCAGTTGGTCATGGAGCCCCTCAATCAGCAGGGGGTCAACCAGGTATCGGAACTCAACATCAGTTTTTACCCCGCGTTCCAGCAGCTGGTGATTCACGAAATTACCGTTACCCGCGACAATCGAGTAATCGACCGCCTGGAAAAAGAGGACTTCAAACTCTTCCAGTCTGAGCAGGAGCTGTCCAATAAACTCTATTCCGAGATGTGGAATGCGCTGTATATTCTTGAGGATATCCGCCCCGGTGACAAAATCTCCTATGCCTATACCTTAGAGGGTAATAACCCCATCTTTGAACGCGGGGATTTTGGCACCTTCTATCTGTCATGGCCGGATACTATCGACAGACGCTTTGTAAAAATCACCAGTGATAACAAACTGAATTACCGCTTCAATACAGAAACGGTGCCGATTAAGGTGGCTCGCAAGGACAATATTTTCCAGTACACACTGGATCTGCAACAGGTGTCACCGGTACTTCAAGAGGGGGAATACCCTCACTGGCACGATCCATTCAACTATATCCAATACTCGGGCTATAGCAGCTGGGCGGAAGTAAATGACTGGGCCATGACACTCTACGATATTGATCTCTCCCTGCCACAGGAGCTCACCCGGCAGTTGGATCAATGGCGAGCAGAAGAGGGACTTGAAAGCGCTGTCAGCAAGGCAGTTGCCTATGTGCAGGAAGATATCCGCTACTTTGGTATCGAGTTCGGCATCAACTCACACCAACCGCGCACGCCAAAGGAAACTCTGGATAAGCGCTACGGCGACTGTAAAGATAAAGCCATATTAATCACCGCCATGCTGTCTCATTTGGGCGTCAAAGCCTATCCCGCCCTGGTGTCATCGGGGCGTGGACGCGATATTGCCAACGACATTCCCTCCCCCAGTTCATTTGACCATGTCATCAGTGTCATTGAACTCAATGGGCAGGATTATTGGATTGATGGTACCGCGTCCGGTCAGGGCTCCGATATTAAGAGTAAGGGCTTTTTTGACTACGAGCTGGCACTCCCCGTTCGTGCCGGTACACAAGCGCTCAAAGAGGTGACCACAATTTACCCCGCCAACGGCACCCTGCAACTGGACATCACTGAGACCTTTGCAATTAATGCGGGGGCAAATACTGCCGGGTTAACAGTGGAATCCACCTACAGCGCTCTAAAAGCGGAGCAGATGCGTCACTTTTTCCAGTCTGCGGACTCCGAGTACATAAAGAGCAATTACGCAAACTTTATGGCAACTTACTACCCCGGTATTGAAATCACATCCAATATCCACCACCGGGATAACCGCGATGAAAATAAACTTCAGGTCTCGGAACTGTATGAAATCAGTGACTTTGCCGAGCTGAATTCCGCCCGCAAAATTTTTTCCCTGTATGGTTCCAGTATCGCGTCTTATATCACCAGCCCACAAAAACGCATTCGCCAGAGTCCACTGGCATTGACGCACCCTGTGGATATCCATCACAAAACGATAGCCGAGATCAGCGGCGAAGTACTGTGGCGAGACGAATCCGAGGACCTGAAAATAGACAATCCCTGGTTTACCTTTTCCAGAACCTCCGCTCATACCGGCAATAATATCTCGGTCAATTACGCTTTTAAATCCAAGGCGGACCACGTGCGCAATACGGATATTGCCGAGTATATGGAGCAGCTCGATAAACTGGATAGGGCGCTGCAATATCAATTCTGGGCTAAAGGCGATAACGCCAATGCCCAGGAAACCAGCAAGGCGATGAAAAACCTGGTTAAATCTCTGATCAGGAAGTAGACCATGAAAAAATTTCTTTTTGCCCCCGCGCTTTGCCTACTGGCTTCCTGTGCAAGCCAGACCGCTCTCGAACCGGGTAACGACCAGATAAGACGGTTAACCGAGCAGGTAGCCAGCGCCCCAGACACGGTCACTTACGAAGATTTCTGGACGGCCTATCTGGAATCGCAGCAACCCGTTAATAATATCGATGCCAGGGAGCGCTACCTGACTGAAGTGGCCGCGATTGAAGCTGGACAAAAACCCTGTGAAGCCGTGGATTGGAAGGCTGTAGCCAACCAGCACATCCTCTCTCTAATGCCCCACCTCACCGCCGCAGAGTGCTATGAATCAGTGGGGCAGTTAGAGGCTGCCAACTATCATAAAAACCTGTTTGAATTTATTGCCACCGGCATTCTTTCCGGGCGCAGTGGTGAGCAGAGCTATAGCGCCTTCGAAGTGGCAAGCTGGGCAGATGCCGAAGATCTGCTCACCATATCTGGCTATGAAATTATCGATAGCTATCTAGAGTTTGCCAATAGCCGCAATGCTATCTACCGCGTGTATAACGTAAAGGAAGTGGGCGGCAATCAGGTCTCCAAGATTTACTTCGATAATGCCCGCTTCCTGCACCGGCTGCTCGCGATTCGCTATCCATTTGCCGGCACTTCGGATCAACTGTATAGCGATGTTATCCAAGTACTGGCCCCGACGGACTATACCGCCCGGCACGCCGAGGGTATTGTATTGCACGCCGAGGGGCAGTACCCACAAGCTGAACAGGCCTATCTGGATGCCATTGTGATGGGGTCCGTTTCTGCCAATATCAGCTTGGGGCGACTGTGTCTCAGTGGGAAAGCGGATAAATTTGCCCTCAACGAGTGCGCCCAGTTATTTGTTGCTGCGGCAGAACTGGGGCTCCAAGAGGCAAAAGTTTACCTGGCTTATATGGCCTATATGGGGCTGGGGGTCGAAGCTGAACACACTTTAGCGGCAACACTGCTAGCCAGTGCCGAAAGGCATCTGAAAGAGGGGCAGGCGGAGTACGAACTCTACTCCCTCTTTACCTCGGAAGAGTTTACAGCGGTTAACGAAACTCTTGCTGCACAGTTCTTGCAGGCCAGTATCAATAAGAATTACCCGATGGCAATCTTTACTCAAGCCATCGCTGAGCTTGAACAGGATAACTACCCTCAATTTGAGCAACTTATCCAGCAAGCCTCCGACAGCGGCTTCTCACCGGCTCAATTCTTTTACGCCAGCTATTTATTGGAGGGGAAAAACGAAATTGCCAAAGGCATGGCGCTACTCAACGAGGCCGCCATAGCAGGACATCCCGCCGCCCTCTACGAGAAGGCCCGCATCGCACAGTACGGCGTACATGGACTGCCCCAAAATATTGATCAGTCTATTAGAGACTACAAAGCTTCCGCATATCGCAACCATCTGCCCGCACAATTAAAAATGGGAATACTCAACTCCAAGGGAGTAATTGCAGACGCCAGCGCCGATATTGCCTATGCGTGGTATCTGCTGTGTGGCAGGGCCGGCAACCTAGAGTGTATTACCAATATGGGCTACTCCGCTGAGCACGGTTATGGAGTAGAGCAAAGTCCAGCTCATGCCGCTGAGCTCTATCAGCTGGCGGGGGCGGAGGGTTCGGCCAACGCCAATGCCAGGCTGGCGGGACTCTATGAGAGGGGGCGCGGGGTAGAGCAGGACCTGGAGCAGGCAATCTATTATTACACCCTGGCCGCAGACAGTGGTTTAGCCACAGCGATGAATAAGCTGGGGCTTATCTATCTGGACTCTGACAATACGCCTAATGACTACTCCAAGGCACTGTATTGGTTCGAACAGGCCGCTCTCCACAATTCCAAGTATGGTTTTTTTAATCAGGCGCGGATGTATGAACAGGGACTCGGTGTAGCGGCAGAACCCGATCGAGCGCTGTCACTCTACGAAGAGGCTTCCAAGAGAGGCCATGGTATGGCCTCTCTGAGAATTGCTGAAGCCTACAGTCGAGGAGAATCGCTCGATAAAAACCTTGACCAAGTACTTCACTATTTAAAACTGGCCACCGAGCAAAGCGATAACCGACAGCTAAAACAAATGCTGGAAGTCTGTACTGATACGAGAGACTGTAATATCACAGATCTAAAACAGCTCCTAAGTGAACTCTCCTCAGAGTAACAACGCTCAGGTGGTCAACTATTTACCCCAATAGTTGACCACCTTCACTCTCCGATTTTTACCGCAGTACCGATCTCGACAGTTTGAGATCGATAGTCCACTGATAGATCCAGCTTAAAAAGCACGCCAGCCATCACAGAATAAGGTTCACAGCTCTTTATACTCCGCGCCAATCATATGCGGTACAACGGATCTACGAGGTAATATGACCTATTCACTGAAGTTGCTCATGGCGATCGGCCTATCTATCCTTCTCACTGCCTGTGGTGGCGGTGGAAGCTCTGATGATAGTGATACTGACGATACCCCGGTGAGCAGTGATGATAATTCCGGCTCTGATGACGCCTCAACGATAAGCGGCAATAGTGGCAGTGTCAGTGAAAATAACGACACCACCACGACCGGGCAGCTGAGCGACAGCGCCAATAGTAACCAGACCTTTGAAGCTGGCAACTTCCAGGGGGGCTACGGGGAATTGCAAAGCTCCACCGATGGCAGCTGGACTTATACACTCGACAGTGAACTGGCCGATCCAATCCAGGGCTCAGAAGTAGTCACCGATACTTTCACTATCGGTGTTGGCTCCAGTGATTCAACAACGGTTTCTATCTCCATCACAGGCTTCGACGACACCTATACGTTTAGCCCCGCCACCCCCCTGGCCACCTTGGTGGTAGAGGGTAAGGAGTTTGCCTCCGGTACACTTCTCCTAGACGATGTCGATGGCAACACGCCTGTATTTGTTGCAGAAACTATTAATGGCTCCTACGGCGACTTTACACTATCGAGCAATGGTGACTGGGAATACAGCCTCAATGACAGCGCAGAGAGTTTAAATAGCGGAGAGTCCGCAGAAGACACCCTCACATTCCAACTTAGCGACGGCTCCAGCCAGTCAATTATCTTTGATATCGTTACCATTGAACCTACAGAGAGCAGCATCGTATTTATTTTTATGAACTTCTCTGACGCAGTACCGACAGATACAACGGATATCTCCGATATTGCGAATATGGTATTTAACAATGAAGATTCTCTCGATAACACCTATCTGAAAAATTCATTGGGACAGCTAAAGTTTCTTCGCCACCGCATTAATGATAATACCCTGGAGCACTATTGCTATGGGGAAGCCGGCAATGAAGACAGCTCTATTGACTGTATCAGTTATGATATCCCCGATAGTCAGGATGGGGGAACACTCAGTATTGAAAATGCCAGCGCCCGCGCCAGCCAGGGGGGTGAATATACTGACGGGGGCTTCACCTGGCGAGACAATGCAAGCGAGTGGATTGAAGCCAATTTGGTCGATGACAACAACAGCCCCCTTGACCTGAGTGACTGGCGCCATCGCGTTTATATTTTTCCTACAGAAGCCAATAGCGCCGGACTTGTCGGTGCTGGTGTCGCAGCTCTCAATGGAAAATGGAGCCTTATTACCGCCTATACAGACCCGGTGATTATGGGCCATGAACTCGGCCACAATATTGGGCTCAATCACGCCGGTAACGATGACAACAATGATGGTGACACCAACGATAGAGGTGAAAGTGAGTACGGAACAAGCGGGGCATTTATGGGCAACGCCTGGGGTTCACGACTATTTGGTAGCGGCCACCGGGAGTATATGGGCTGGTATGATTGGTTTCCCGAGTACAGCAAAACCATTACTCAGACCGCCGGCAGCACCGAACAAGTGGAGATTGAGGCTATCGAGCTAACGGCCGGCGAGCTCAGCGGCAACCTGCCACAACAGCTAAAAGTTGCAAGTGAAGGCAGCAGTAACGGGGAAGATTATTACTATGTTAACTATCATATAGGGCATGACATCTTGAACCCCTCTGCGCATATGGAGAATTCAGTTAGCATTCATTACCTGGATGATAATCTTTTTAATCACGTAGCAGAGCTCGAAGCACCCGGGGATAGCTTTACCGACGCCGATATCGGACTGACTATCGAGTTTCAATCCAGGAGTTCCGATAGCCAGTCAGCCACCCTGATAGTCAGTTACAGCGACTAAGCCCCTATTATTGTAGAGCCATAAAGAACAGGATAAGCACGATGAAAAGACTACTTTTATTGGCATTGACCTTTACATTCTCACTATTTGTGCAGGCGGAAGAAACCGTCACCGGCACCCTGGAAGAAGTTATCTCAGAAAACTTTGAGACCGGAGAATCCAAGCACAAATTTTCATTGAAAGATGAACAGAGCGGAAACTACTATTTTATCGATCTCGATGAGGCCAAGCGCAAAGGTATGAAGTCTGGCGATAGAGTGAGAATTCGCGGTGAGCGCGGAGAAAAACGCACACTGCGCATTACAGAATCTGAAAAAATTGAACTACAAGATAGCAAATAAACCCTGCATTCAATCAAGCAAGCGGCTCAATTAAGCCGGTTAAAGTGGAATAGTGCTCGCCGAGCCGCAGCACTATTCCACTATCTCCCCTACCCCACTCTCAACTGATTCAACTGCTGTAGATGCGGCATAAAGTTTAGAGCACAGCGGCGGTTAAACTCCCTGATTTCCTCTATTTTATACTTGTGCGCAAGTTCATTACCCGGCCGCAATTGATCCTGTTCGGGGTAAATCCCCTTGCCGGTTAACAGGCAATTCCATGATACATTCGGGAAATAAACATCCAGCTTTTGCTCCAGCAGCTCATCGGTAATATTCTTCCCCGCCATCCAAGCCATCAAAATTGAACGCAACGATGGGGATATTTTTTCATTACTCCCGTTGGCAAGCCAGTAATCCGTATCCGTCCGTGAATTGATGCGATAGTGGCAGACAATATAATCCCGTACCGCATCAAAGCGGGCACTGATGCGGTTATTAAACTCATCCCTGAACTTATCTGTATGACCGCCATTGTTATAGGCTTCAATAAAGCGCACCACGGTTTCCTGTACCATATCCAGAGCCGTCGCCTCCAAGGGCTCAATAAAGCCCTGGGAGAGCCCCACCGCCAGGCAGTTCTTCGCCCAGTGCTGGGCAACCCGCCCCACCTTAAAGCGCAACCGGCGCGCCTCAACGTCGCTATCCAGTAGGCCCAAGTGGGCGCGGAATTCTGTTTCCGCCTTGTCATCGTCGACAAAGCGAGAACTGTAGACATAGCCGTTGCCATTGCGATTGGTCAGAGGAATTTTCCAGGCCCAACCGTATTTCATCGCAGTGGAAATTGTATGCGGCGCATAGTCCTGTTCCTGATCCGTAGCAAATACGACCGCCGAATCATTAAATAAGCTCTCTGCACTACTGATAAAAGGCACTTGCAAAGACTGCTGAATAAGACTTCCGCGAAAACCGGAACTATCGACATAGAGATCCGCTTTAAGCACTTCACCATCGGTGGTTTTCAGGTGATCGATATTGCCCTGGGTATCGAGCATCGCACCGGCAACCGTCGCCACCTTATAGCGAACCCCTTTTCTTTCCGCAACCCGGCGTAAAAACTGGCCCAATAAACCAGAATCAAAATGGTAGCCATAGGCAATTTCAAAAGGGAAGTTTTCCGGCGCGACGGGAGATAATTTTTGCCGGATCATCTCAGTTGCCAGAAAGAAGTGGTCCGGGTGTCCCTCCAGGTCCACACCTTTTCGCCGCAGAAAACTATTGTGAAAAAATGCCGGGATGGTGAACTGATCCGGCTGCCCCACAAAGGGGTGAACATACTCGCTATAGCCCGGCTTGACCGACCAATCCTTAAAAGTAATCCCGACCTTATAGGTAGCGTTGCAGGCGGGCATCCACTCCGCTTCGCTAACCCCAATAGTCTCCATAAAGCCTTTTAGTGGTGGAGTTGAACCCTCCCCGACACCGATAATGCCAATATCCGGCGATTCCACCAGGGTGATCTCAAACCCTTTGTCCTGCCAGTGGGTCGCCATCAGATTGGCAGTTATCCAACCAGCGGTACCCCCACCAAGAATAATTATTTTTTTGCGTTGGTTGCTCATGTCGACTCTCAAAAAATCGGCACCGTACTTACTGGCGGCCCTTTTAATATTTCAAAAAAAACCGCCCGGCAAGCGTAGCTCAGCGGGCGGTCTCTTATCACATCTTCGATTTACACCGAAAGAATCAGCACTACTTAATAGCTGTAGTTCAGACCGAGGTAGAACTGACGCCCAAATTCGGTGTATTCACCGAGGACACCATCCACCCCATAAGATTTCACATCCGCTTCATCAGTGAGGTTATTCGCGGAGAAAACCACATCAATACCGTTATCAAATGCGTAGGATATCTGTGCATCGACCGTGGTATAGGCTTGCGCTTCCACAGGTGTGGAGCTGCCTGGCACCGGCATATTCAGGATAAATTCATCCCGATAGCGAACATTGACATGGGAGCTGAAACTACCGATATCCCAGAATACAGTAGTGCTCCAAACATTTTCAGAGAGACCCGGCAACGGCAGGTTTTCACCATAGAGACTGCCGCCACTCACTTCGGTTTCACTCTCGGTATAGGAATAGCTAGCAGTCATACCCAGACCAGCCCAAATACCCGGCAGCTGATCGAAGGTCTTGGTGCCGGCGAGTTCTATACCCCGGATATAACCACCTTTATCATTGTTAACAAAGGTTTCAAAAGCACCGGCTTCCAAGCCATCTGGAATTTCAATGCCCAGGGAATCAAACAGCGCCGTGCGCTCTGCCTGGCTATCCAGATAGATATACTGCTTCTCTACCAGGCTCTCGATATCCTTCCAGAAAAGCGCGGCAGTTACTGCGCCGCCATCTTCGAAATAGTGCTCATAAGCCAAGTCAAACTGGTTTGCACGGAAAGGGTCGAGATAGGGAGACCCCTTGGTCCAAACGTTGTACTCCGTAGCGCCATCGTTGTTAACACTGTTCCAAGAGCCAGCGCCCCCCTTCAGCTGCCCAACCGGTGGACGGCCCATCACTTTAGCTGCAGCAAAGCGAATATAGTCCTGCTCGGTCAGCTCAAAATTCAAGTTAAGGGAAGGCAGGGTATCTGTGTATTCGGGGCCGTACTCAACATAGTCATAGCTATCTGAAGTTACACCCACATCATCGGTAATCTCGATACCATTGCCGGCACCCACATTTTGGATTCCGCTGGATTTCACATCGGTCTCGACAATACGTACACCGAAATTACCAGTTACAGGAATGCTACCCAGCTGGGTATCGATATTGGCCATCAAGTAGTAGGCAAAGACTTCCTCTTTCATCGTCCCGGACTCAACGAAAGTCCAGTCCTGGCTAAATACCTTTTTACCTTGGTAATTACCGGCACCAAAAATACTGGAGGCCAGGGCATCCATGTCGTTGACTACGAATTGTGGTATCCCATTGGTGGATTCAACACTGACATAGCCGTCCAGTAGTTGCGGCTCACAATCGATGTCGGACAGGTTATCCGCACAGTAATCATTGAATTGGCCATCGCGGCTACCGTAAAGGAAGGCTCCACGCTCAGAGTCAAAAGTGCGCTCAGAGACACGGAATCCTGCCTCAATAGAGGCAATCGCTCGCCACTCCAAATCGAACTTGTAATCGAATTTGAAGGCTTCAACCTTATCGGTGTACTCGTGGGGGTATTCTTCGTAGCGCGACAAACGCATGGTATCCAGATCGGTGAAATCTACACCGGAGAAAACGCCTGAGGGAATACCATCGCCATTAAGGGAATAAGCAAAGCTCTGCCCAGCAGCTTCCTCCCAGGTCTCTAAGTTGCCATCGTCATCATAGGTCAGGTCGTAAGCGTGCATGGACACAATCTGGTCCTTGCGCGTCTTGGTGCCCTTACTGTAGGAGTAGTCAACGGCCAGGGTGTGGCGATCACCTAAATTCCACTCCAGGTTCAGACCAATACTATCGCTGTCCGCCTGAGTGGATTGATCCTCAGAGCGGGATTCAAACCAGGGGCTGGAATGATCAACTGTTTTAGGGTCGGTAATAATTACCGTACCATCGGTAACCACACCGCCATTCACTTCGGTATCGGAAAGGGTGTAAAAGTTTGTATTGGCCAGGCCACCAACCGTAATACCGTGGCGAGTATCAACACGCTCAAAGTCAGACTTAAAATAATCTAACTGGGCCTTGAAGCTATCGGTAGGCTCGAAAACGACGCTGGCCAGGTAGCCATTACGAGTATCGGTACCATCACCGGATTGCCACTGGAACGCGCGCGGCAAAGCCGCCTCGCTACCGTTACCATCGTAATCGACATCCTGCTCGTAACCGATCTGGTCGTCTGCACCCGTACGGGACTTTACAAAGCTGTTCGGCTGCTCAAGGTGGGAGTACCCCAGGGCTACGCCTACTTTGTCGTCCATAAATTTACCCATGTACGACAGCGTGACGCGCTCACCGAATTCATCGGCACCGATGTCGTCTGCTGCGTCGTTAAACGACATACGCACATTGGCATTAAAGTTGTGTTCTTTCTCCGCATCCAGGGGATTCGCGGTTTTCAGCTCGACAGAGCCCGCAACCCCGCCTTCGATATGGGAGGCTTTCGGAGATTTGTAAACTGCAGCCTGATTGATCAGCTCGGCCGGATACTGGTCAAAAGAGATCCAGCGGGTGCTTTCGGTGTAGCCACTGGTGGAGGCCTGTTCACGACCATTCAGGGTCGTCTGCAGGAAGTCGCCGTTCATACCGCGGATATTTAGCTGTGAGGACTGACCGTTGGATCGCACGGTGGTTACGCCGGGCAGACGGCCCAGGGCATCGGCGATTGATTGGTCGGGAAGAGATGACAGAGCGCCCGCATCCACCACATCGGCGACAACATCGGCGGAGCGCTTGGCTTCAAGGGAGTCCAAAACGCTGGTACGGATACCGGTAACTGTTACTTCTTCCAGAGTTTCCTGCTCCTGCGCAAAGGCCCCTACCGAGGTAGACACGGAGGCCGCGATGGCAGCAGATAGCAAAGTGGGTCTGAGCGCCCCTTTGCTTTTATTGGATAGACTCATCATCTTCTCCCTGGACTTATCGTTATGTTGAGACCCTGCATCCTAGGGCGGCCCCTAATCCATAACATCCTCCCCCGAGGGGGGAGGAGACGGGAAAAAGTGTGAGATCAATCACAGGTGGGTCTTAATACACGTTTGTCAGGTCGGCGCCTGTCAAAACGCAACAATAAGTTATCCCTCCAGCTGTACCGCCGCGCCGATCAGTGCCTGGTAGCCCGCGTTTAGCGCATATACCGGGACCGCGTCCATCCACTGAGCCACACGCCCTTTGCTGAGGAAACGCTGCTCAAATTCGCTCTCCGGTAGCAATTCAGCAATTCTGGGCAGTATTCCCCCGCCCAAAAATACTCCGCCCCGTGCACCCAGATACAGGGCGGCATCGCCGGCGGCACTGCCGAGGAAATTGAGGAAATCTATCAGGGTTTCACGACACAGCGGATCTGAGCCCTCAAGGCCACGGGCACTGATATCCGGGGGTGTCAGGTCCTCAGCAGCCTTGCCGTTCAACTCGCAAACTGCCCGGTAGAGATTCACCAAGCCATTGCCCGACAACACCCATTCATTAAAAACCGGCACCTGGGTTTTCATCAGGATTTGCAGCAGCTGTAATTCACGCTCAGTAGAGACGGTCAAATTGGCATGGCCGCCCTCTCCCGCCAACACATGGTATCGACCCTCGGCCTCCGCCAGCCCAGCGACGCCGAGCCCGGTACCGGGACCGAGCACCGCCATAGGGGCGCCTTTTATCCGGGGGGTATCGCGCAGTATCTGGTAGTCCGATTCAGCCAGGCGGGGCAGGGATTGTGCCAGGGCGGCAAAATCATTGATCAGCTCCAGGTGGGGCAAACTGAACGCTTGCGCCAACTGTCCGGCATCAATCGTCCAACCCAGATTGGTCATATAAACCCGCCCCCCCGTTGGAGTCATCTCCAGCGGGCCGGCTGCGGCAATACACGCCTTTTCCGGGCGCGGCTGGTTCACTCCATCAAGCCAGTGCTGCAACGCTGCATCGAACCCCTCAAAACGCTGGCAATCAACCACCTTGAGCTCTTCCAGCTGGTAGCCCTCTGCAATAGGCTTGGCGATGGCAAATCGGGCGTTGGTCCCACCGATATCCGCTACGATACTCGTCATAGTTATCCTTCTAACTTCCCCCAAAAAAGGCGATATAACTTAAGGCGTCAGGCACAATTTTGCCAGCCCCACAGCGGACTACACTGGACAACTCACCCTATAAAGGAACCGCATAACCCCATGGCCGATACCGCTGAACACATCGACCGGCACAAAAGAAAACCGATACCAACCTTTTGGTCACACTTTTTTAGCGCTCTACGGGTGGAATATTTTTCACCGCATCCACGAATATGCGGATTTCCTCCTGGCTAAAAGACGTATTCACGCGCGCTTGTGAGGCCGGCTGGTGGTGAATGCCAACACCATAGCGCCGTGCAATTTGGGGGCGGATGGGGCGGGGACAAAAATTGCCACCACAGTTGGGACAGACATTACTGAGTAGTGTCTCCACACAGGATTGACAGAAGGTACACTCGTAAGTGCAAATCATCGCCTCTTGCGAATCTGGTGGCAGGTCTTTATCGCAGCCCTCACAATTTGGCCTTAATTCCAGCATCCGAGATCACCCTTAGTTTCACTCAAGCATTTTTATAAACTGATTACACCCACGACGTCATTCAGTTTTTCTGTGGAAAATTTCCGAGTAAAGAAAGCCGACAGAAAGTCTGTAGAGCTTCACCCTGTAAAAAAAATATGCTCGGGATAAATATAGAATACCCTTTTCGCAGTAATCCACAGGCTAACTCAACCAATCGAAGTCCAGAAAAACTTTGCCCATATTAGCCCCTTATCCACAGGGATAGTGGCATAAAAGAGACAGCTAGCCGCCATATTCTGTCATGCTTGCAAGCTCAATAGCGCTGTTAAAGCCCCCAACTCAAGCTTATAAACCGCGCAACTATCCTAAATACTCCCTGCGGATTCCACTACCAGAATCCGAGCCTCCCCAATAGGATGGGCAACATGCTCAGTTCCCTCGGAAGCGTAAAATATATCGCCGGGGCCGAGAAGCTCAGACTCAGCTTCCCCCTCCACCTTATAAAACATTTCCACACGGCCATCGAGAACCGCAAAGACTTCTTGACCATCGTTGATATGCCAAATATAGGGCTGATCGGTCCAGTGCAATTTAGTGGTTATACCATTCATATTAGCGATAAGTTGCGATGCCCAGGGCTTATCGCCAGTAAACTCACTGCTGCGCACTATCTTCATAAAGGTTATTCCAGCAAGGTAATTTAAAGAATTGCTAACTACAAAGCGGATTCTTCGGGCACAGGAGAAGTCGTGGCGCCATTTTCAGCAGGTTCTTTTTCCGCCGGCTCATCAACGCGCCGAACTCCAAAGGTCACCGTCGGTGGAATTCCCATGCCCAGATCGATATCTGCAACACGGTAGTTGCATCCCCTGGCTTTGAGAATGGCATTCACCTTCTCCTGCTTTTCAACCGCTTTGATAACGGTATTGGCTATCACCTCATCACTGCTAAATGCGCTTACAGATTCATTGACCCTTTCGCCGAGTTCCTTGGCTTTATCAAAAATACCCATTCTCTCCATTTCCCTCTCTACTAATTAACGGTCGAAATCATAGGTCAAATATCTATATTTAGGAACCGGAGGCCGGTCGCCACGCTGCACTTCCAGAGCGGCAATGACCAATAATTCAGATTTATTGGTCACACCTGCTAGAAATCTAAACCAAAGAGTCTGACCAATCATCCACAAAAGGGGCAATAGTCCGTTTACCCCCATAATTTCCAGCCCCTCCTCCCCGCGCCTTGCCCGCCCCAGATTGATATGTCACTATCATTTTTTTTGCGATTTGGTAGCGATAAATGAGTGGGCGCAAGCAGTTCGATGAGTCACAAGTGCTGGACAAGGCCATGCGCGTTTTCTGGGAAAAAGGCTACAAATCAACTTCCCTGTCGGATCTTGAATCGGCCATGGGACTGAATAAATCCAGCATCTACAACACCTTCCAGAGCAAGGAGGCGCTGTATGGCCGCTGCCTGGAGCACTTCCACACCCAGTATGCCTGCGATGCTATGGGCACCTTGAACCATCCAGACTTTCGCACAGCCATAGGCGGCTTCCTGGAAATACTTCAGTCAGGTATGGAGAGCTCGGAAACTCCTGAGGGCTGTATCGCCACTATGGCAGCAATGGAGGTAGGTGCCAGTGAGGGGTTCCTCGCTGACTTGGTAGCCAAGGGTACCAATGATATGTTGAGCCGGATTGAAGCTCGCATGCAAAAAGCTATTGACGATGGCCAGTTACAGGCCGATGTCGATTGTGCCGCCCTCGCCGCAATGGTTATGGCTGTGAGCCGAGGCGTAGTGGCCCTGAATAAAGGCACAGGCAGTACCACTGCCGGTCAAAAAAGTTACCAACAGCTATCCACCATTCTGGATCAGTACACACACGTCTAAAAAAGCCCACCCCAAAATTTCCTGCCTCTTTGGGGTGGGAATGGGGGCATTCCTGTGAGAATTAACCGTTAAAAATAGCGACGCAATTCCAACTGAAAGTAGTCGTCATTACGCAAACTGTAAGTGGGATCTTCTTCATCCGCATTACCGAAAAAACGCGCTTCCGCTTCCAGCAGCCAGCGATCATTTAGCCGGTGGCTAAGTTCAAAGTTGGAAAAGCGACCGCCATTATCCAAATCGGTACTGACAGCAAATAAAAGCTCTGTATCCTGGGTATTATTCAGGGCATAGCGCGCACCTATGGCAATATCATTTTGACTGGCCGTAGACCAAGGTCCAGTGCGATCATCAAATTGATATTCCATTAATACCCCGAGATCTGCTACCGTTTCGCTAATACCATAAAATGTATATTCGAAACCACCGACAGCCGCTGTCTGGCGGTCTTCGCCGCGCGGCTTAAATGAAATCGCTTCAAACTTCCACAACCAGTCTCCACGGGTCGTTTGAATATCCACACCGGTCTGATCGATCTGTGCGTAGTAAGGCGCGAGTAATCCATCCTCCGCAAGCAGCAATAGTGGGTCCCGATTGGTGCCGGAAAAATGGCTGAGGCCCAGGTCCCAATCTCCAAGTACATGACTGTAACGCAAGGCCCAGTCTATGTGCTTTTCTTCCCGATCAGATTGATAAACCGCAGCCTCCTCATCCACCAGTAGTGGTGTGCGCAATCGCCCTTCCCGGCCGGCAAACTGGCGCTCGCGAAAACCCACTAAAGCGTAAGCCTCCAGCGTTCCCCAGTCCCGCTCCATCAGGAGATTGAGCATGGGTTGGCCCAGTTTGTCTTCTCCGTCGATATTTTCCAGTGCATCATCCTGGTTAATCACATCCACCAGATGTACGGTTTCAGTAACACCCCAAAATACCTTGCGCACGCCGGCGTACAGTTCAAAGCTATCGTAAGCTTTCCACCAGTAAAGCTCGCCGAGATCTGCGTGATTGCGCTCGCTATCCTCACTGTCCCAACGCCCAAAAACGCTGGCTACAACACGCTGGTTACCGTCGTCAAAATCCCGATAGTACTCGAGATTTAAAGACGCAGAGAGACCGGCATCACTTTGCGCCGAATCCAGCGGGTCTGCGGTGAATGCGCGGGCCTCCAGGCCCGCGTAACCGCTTAACTCATTTGCCCCAGCCGTGTGGCTCAACGCTGCCACGAGTGGCAACAGGGCGAGTATTTTTCGCTTTGCCATAGGCGCAGTCCCTATTTCGCCCTGGAGAGACTATTTTTGGTGAAGTCCCGCTCGGTAAAACCATTGCCAAATACCCAGTCGCTGTACAACAGCTCAGTGGATTTCCCGGTCAAATGATTGACCATCTCCATTTTATTGGCCCGCCAATATTGATCGCCGTACTGGTTGTAACCGGAAATCGTGAGAGTCTTCATCAAATCCCCTTTTCGATCATAGTAATCGGTCCTCCATGCGCGGTACTCCTCTGTATCGAGCCAAAGGTGCTGGATGGAATAACCGGATTTAGGGTCGACGGGGTCCAACTCCAGAACAAAGTGGTCGCGGCCATCAAAAAACTCATTGCGCAAATATTTGTAGGTGTATTTCTCCACCTCCTGTGAGGCAATATCCTCATAGGAGAATTCACTCCCCATAAACGGGCCGGACTTATTACTGGAGGAAATACGCTTTACCCGCTTTAGTGCGGGCAAATAGAGCCACTGGTCATCGGAGCCCACTTTGTGGGTAAAGGACAAAAATGCCGTGCCCTTTACATCGCGGGGATTATCAAAAACCACCAGGGATTTATCTCCATCATCTTCCTGCTCCAGAGTTTTAGTGCGCATAGCCCGCACACTTTCCTCACCATATTTATTGCGCAGGGTCATAGTAAGACTGTTGCTGATATCGCCAAATCCCAAGTCGCGACGATCCGCCTCTTTGGCAATTTTCAGGCCTTTTTCTGCGGCCAAGTCCAGTTCACCGGCGGAGACAGAGAAAGCTGCCAGAGCCAGAGCACCTGCTAGTGTCCGTGTCAGAAACTGTTTTTTAGAGCGGCTGGGTTGCATAGTTTTGCTCCTTATTTTCAATAGAGGTAATAGCGGGGTCGTAAGCCTTGGCATCAAGTTTTATCAACAGAATCGGAAGAAGTAGGAAATCCGCTAGCAAGGCCATCAAAATACAAATTGCGGTCAGAAGCGCCATGGAGGAGTTCATACCAAAGGAGGATTGAGCCAAGACCATAAATCCGGCAATCAGGATTACCGAGGTCACCACAATCGCTACTCCCACGGAGGAGAAGGCGTAACGCAGTCCATCCTCCACGTTGTAGCCAGCACGGCGCTGACGCAGGTACTTACTGAGGAAGTGCACGGTATCATCCACCACAATACCCAGTGCCATACCAGTCACCATAGTGACAGCCACATTGACTTCAGCCACCAGAGCGCCCCAGAGGCCAAATGCCAGACCGGCCGGTAACAGGTTGGGAATCAGGCTTAAGAAACCGAGCTTAACGCTGCGCAGGGCAATACCAATCAGTGCAGAAATTAATACCAGTGCAACCAGGGTACCCACCAACATGCCTTCCATATTGCGCTCGGCAATATTGGCAAACATGATCGCCGGACCTACACCATAGGCAGCTACACCAATGTTTTTCTCCAGCCAATTACTGCCGGCATCCGCTACCGCTTTGAGTTCTTTCGACTTGAGATTATCGAGAGTTACAATAATCTGTGTCGACGACTTAGCCACATTGAGCTGGTTATTTAAATCCAAACCGTAGGGAAGAGACAGTTCGTACAGCAACAAATACTGAGCTGCCAGCTCCTGATCTTCAGGCAACCTGTAATAAGCGGGATCGTCAGCATGCAGGTTTTTGTTCAAGCGCTTAAAAGTATCGCCGATGGTATTGACATGGCGCACCCCGGGCTGGCCCTGCATCCACTCAGTGAAACGCTCCAGCTTGGCGAGAAACTCCGGATTGCTGACACCATTGTTATCACCGGATTCCAGCGAGTAAATCAGCTGGTAAATACCAGAGAGGTTGTCATTGATGTAATCGGAGTCTGTGCGAAATTCCACAGACTCATCAAAATACCCCACAAAGTCATCGTTGATTTCATTGTTTGGAATCATTGCCAACAATGCCAGAGAGACAAGGACACCCGCCAGTAATATCGGGCGCTGACGACGAATCACAAAATCTCCCAGCGCATCCATGGAGCGTCCAATTTTGGATTCACTGGCACGGCTCTTGGCAGGCAGTATCGCCATCAATGCCGGCAGCAAGGTAACCGATAGGAAGAAGGCCACCATCACACCGATAGCGGTAATATTACCCAGGTCGTGGAAGGGCGGCGCATCGGAAAAATTCATCGACAGGAAGCCTATGGCGGTGGTGATCGACGTCAGGAACACCGGCCCTATATTGAGCTGTAAGCTCTCTTTAATGGCATCGTGCTTACTGAGGCCACGGCGCATTGCCGCGAACAAACTCACCAATATATGAATCGAGTCCGCTACCGCAAGCGTCATAATAATAGTGGGGGCAGACGCAGATGGAGGGGTCAGTTTTACCCCCATAAAACCGGCCAGCCCCATACCTGCGGCCATGGAGAACACGATAACCAACAACGCGGCAAAAGTCGCACTGAAGCTGCGCACCAGCAAAAATACAACCGCGATAATTACCAGATACATGAGCGGAACTAAAGTGCTCATATCTGACTGAGAGGCCTCAAAAAATGCATTACTCAGTAAAATTATACCGGTCGCATATATCTCTACATCGTATTTCGCCTCAATTTCTTCCATCAAAGCCTGTGCAGCCTCAGCGGCTTCAGGGGTTTCATGCATGGATTTTTGTGGAAGCTGGAAGGTGATATTAATCCCTGTAACAGAGCCATCGCTATTGACCAGGCGCTCCTTCAAGGTGGGATCTGCCAGTGCGACAGCTTTTATAGAGGCTAAGGTTTCCGCATCGAGATCGCCGGCATTTTCCACCAGGTCTTGCACCAGGAGGTCATCCTCCTCGGCAATGGTATGCTGGAAGTTGGTGATAGAGTCCACCCGCAGCGCATAGGGCAACAGCCAGGATTTCTCCGTCATTTCCTCTACGGCTGCCAGGGCATTATTGGAAAAGGCATTGCCATCTTTCGGTACCACCGCAAACAAAATATTGTCATTCTTGGTGTAAGTGCGCTGGATTTGTTCATAGGCCTGTAACTGCGGATTAGCCTCGCTAAAGAATGCCCGGTAATCGTTGTTAAAACCCAGAAACCTTGCTCCGCTCACAGCAAAGAAGGCCAGCAGTAGTGCGCCAATGGCCACCAGCCATCGATATCGAATAAGCCAGTCCGCATAGCGGCTGACCCAATTCGATGGTAATTGGGGGGATGACATAAAATCAGCTCCTTCAAACAACTTGATAGAAAAATAATTAATCAACAGCCAAAGTAAATTGACACTTTCTAAAGGGCACAGAATCCCGTCGCAGCCGATATAGAATCAGCTACAAAATTCGATAAAAAATGGGCGTACTAATCCCGCCAGCCAAAACCTGAAAGACGGTAGCGATATAAATTAAAACTTAAAATACAGACGCGATAAAACAACTTCTTTATATTTAAAAGTAGCTCATCATTAGGCAAATCTTCCCTCTCCCCAACAAAGGGGTAATCGCTAAAGTTCAGAAGGTATCTAATTTACGACAAGGTAAATTTAAGCATAAATACTATAATTCTATCCATTTTCCTAAGACATGCCGGTATATCAGCAACCTACCTATTATTATCACTATTAACTAACGGGCAGAGCTTCTGAATAATTCCAACCATCATTTCAATCACTCCTTAGTCTTCAAAATGATAGACAGGCACCCGACGCCACTACCCTCTGCATGGCAGAGAGGCTTCAACACTCCACTGTGGCGACTGGGACAAAGCACAACAGCTTACCCTGTACCTGACCGGTCAGTACTGCTTTGTTAATCCTATGATCACAGCCCTTCCCACAATCTATGCAGAATATCTTGAACCGAACGGTTCATGATGTCAACCATGGAGTCCCAAAATATAAATAAAGGCAATCCAGCTTCAGGGAGTCTGCCGCGCAAAACTTGGGTTAGAATCCGGCGACGATAATGAAAATGAAGGAATTGTGCTGTGAAAAAACTGCTCCTGCCCATCGCAATCGGCGCTTCGCTGCTGGCTACTCAGGTCTCTGCCAGTGACTCCAAACCCCAGCAATTGCTGCAAGACACCGAATCCAAGGTGATCGAGTGGCGCCGCCACCTGCATCAAAATCCCGAACTGGGCAATCGCGAATTTGAGACCGCCAAGTACATTGAAAAGCACCTGCGTGCACTGGGCCTTGAGGTAGAAACCGGTATCGCCCACACCGGCTTGGTGGGCTTTTTGAAAGGCGGCAAGCCCGGACCAACTGTCGCCCTGCGCGCGGACATGGACGCTCTGCCAGTCACTGAGAGAACCGATGTGCCCTTCGCCTCCAAAGCGCGCACCACTTACCAAAGCAAAGACGTGGGCGTTATGCATGCCTGTGGCCACGATACCCATGTGGCAATGCTGATGGGCACCGCCGAGGTCCTGGCCGGCCTTCGCGATGAGTTGGCTGGTAACGTCCTATTTATATTCCAGCCCGCTGAGGAGGGCGCACCGGACAATGAAGAAGGTGGTGCGGAGTTGATGCTCAAAGAGGGCATCTTCGAGAAGTACAAGCCGGATGTGGCTTTTGGCCAGCACGTGACCTCCTCACTGCCCACTGGGGTGATCGGCTACCGCTCGGGCCCATTTATGGCCGCTGCCGATGAGTTCCGTATTACCATCAACGGCCGCCAAACTCACGGCTCGCGCCCCTGGGGTGGTGTTGACCCAATTGTCGCCGCCGCACAAGTCGTAATGGGCACCCAGGCCATTGTCAGCCGCCAAATCGATATCACCAAAGAGCCCGCAGTGGTGTCCTTCGGACGCATTGACGGCGGTGTTCGCAACAATATCATTCCGGACAGCGTTTATCTGAACGGCACTATTCGCAATTTTGATATGGACAATCGCGCAGAAATTTTCAAACACTTGAAAACCACTGCGGAATTAATTGCTGAGAGCTCCGGTGCCAGTGCGGATGTGGAAATCCTCGAGGGCTACCCGGTAACGGTCAACAATGCTGAGCTGACAGAAAAGGCCCTGCCTATCTTGAAAGCTGCTGCCGGCAATGAGAACGTTGTAGAGGTGCCTAAAATCACTGGAGCAGAAGACTTCTCCTACTATGCCAATGAAGTCCCCGGTTTCTTCTATTTTCTGGGGGTAACCCCAAGAGACCAGGATGCCAGCACAGCCCCCAGCAACCACTCACCGCTTTTCTATGTGGATGAGAATGCTTTGCGTAAGGGCACTGAAGCGCTGACTCTGTTAACTTTGGATTATATGGCAAACCATAAAAAACAGTAATTGTAAAAAGAGCCCCTCTTGGGGCTCACTTTCACAATTATCTATTCCTCAACCTCTAAGGTTATAGTTTTTTCGGTTGTTGCTCCATCATCATCCGTAATACTGAATTTGAAGGATAAAGTGGCGGGCTCTGCTGGTGTCATAAAATAAGCAGTCAGTTTATCCGCATCAATCAATTCAACTGACGGGCCAGATACCTGCTCCCATTTCTGGCTCACAATAGTTCCATCCTGGTCTCTTGAAGCCCCACCGCTCAAGGTCGAAATTGTATTAATCTTAACACCGCCAACAGCCCCATATGCAACAACCATAAACGGTGGAATATTCCCCTCTACGATCACCGTAAATATACTCGTTACTATTTGGCCATTGTTATCTTCAACCTCCAGTTCAAACTCCAGAGTAA
The DNA here is from genome assembly GCF_052466995.1 of Microbulbifer regidiadema (SeqCode). NCBI lineage: Bacteria > Pseudomonadati > Pseudomonadota > Gammaproteobacteria > Cellvibrionales > Microbulbiferaceae > Microbulbifer > Microbulbifer regidiadema (SeqCode). Next base: position 2,966,830 of record NZ_CP174297.1, read on the forward strand.
ACTCACCTCCCGGGTTTTGTGGTGCTATAAAACTCGCACTACCATCAGCGTGAGTTATCAATTCAATATCCCTATCGGAGAGGGAACGCCAGCGATAGTCAACAATATGCGCACCAGGGACGTCCCAAGAAATGCCAGGAACCAGTAAGACATTTTCACCGGGCTCAACTTCTTGAGTAGTACTTATTACTTTGGGGGGAATTAACGCAACCTCTATACTGACAGTAGTATGATTTGTCGCCCCTCTATTATCAGTGACACTGAACTTAAATGACAATTCAGCAGGCTCTGCTGGCGTTTTAAAATTGGCAATTAAATTATTAGCGCCAATCAACTCAACGGGGGGACCCGACACTTGCTCCCATTGTTGACTTACAATAGAACCATCTGAATCGCCTGAAAAGGAACCGTTCAAAGTAATATTTGTATTAGGCAAAGCCAGCGGTTGAAAATTTACCCCAATAAACGGAGGCATATTCTGCTTCACAATGACAGTAAACACACCTGTCGCTGTCAGGCCATCGTTATCCTCAACCTCAAGCTCAAATTCCAGAGTGATTTCTGTACCCCAAGGGATTTGGGGTGCGATAAAACTCGCGCTACCATCGGTGTGGGTTGTCAATTCGACATCCGTACCGGGGAGTGAGCGCCAGCGATAATCTACAATATGGCCATCAGCATCCCAAAGCCACCCTTTAAGCAGTATCTCGTCACCAGGGTCCACTATCCTGAGATTACTCAAAATCATTGGGGGCTTTAACGTTTCAATGAAAAAATACCTTCCCAGTTTGGACTTTGTACCACCGTTGTCTTCAATCTCAATGGTAAATCCTACTGATGAGTTATAATTTCCTGACTCTGCAACAGTTCTGGGAACAATAAAGGAAACAGTCCCATCATCAAGTTTTTTCAACTCAACACGAGGACCTCCTGGCACCTGCTGCCATTGATAGCTCACAACGGTTCCATCAGGGTCGTAGGATCGATTTGCAGATAATATAACCTCTTGGCCGATAGCAAGTTCTGATGCTGCTGGGAAATCCATTAGTACAACAGGAGGCAAATTTTCCCCAACGCTGACGGTCACTTTACTGCTATTTTTTAGTCCCTTATCATCCTCAACCTCCAGCTCAAAAACCATCTCTTGTACCACTCCAGTAATTTCGGAGGGCGCAGTAAAGCTAGCAAAGCCATCACTAGAGTCATTTAAGATGACGGAAGTACCGGAAATCTGTGTCCAGCGGTAAGCCGCGATACTGCCATCGGGATCAGACGATAGAGTACCATCGAGTAATACCGCCGTATTACCCTCAGCCGTTTGATTTTCGCCAGCAACTGCTGTGGGTGGCTGATTGATATGCCCAGAACCTCCTTTTAATACAACCAATCCCTGCGATGGATTTGCGATAACAATATCTAAAGCACCATCCCCATTAATATCGCCACTCGCCATACTCTGAGGACCGCTATACATCCCACCTGGAATGGTTATCTGTTCACTCAGAGCCAAGACACCATTACCTTGCTGCTGATAAATACTTAAGAACTCGCCACTGACCGGCAGGACAACCAAATCAGCAGAGCCATCATTATCAATATCTTTGCTTAAAAGCTCTCCAGGAATGCCGCTATAGTTATGGATTTCAGCCTGCTGTAATAAGCCATCCTCTCGCTGATAATATACCGCGATTCCCGGGTTAAACTGCCCCTCACCAACCAGCGATACGGAAATATCATTGCGCCCATCACTATTAAGGTCACCAATGGCAATCCCCTGTATTTGAAGGTCATCACCAATATCAGCATTTCCACCTGAATCAATACTGATAAGTCCACGCAGCGCCAAAGACTCATCCGGCGATAACACAACCAAGCTATTTTGGGGAAACCCATTAACGATTAGTGCAATGTCCGTTAAACCATCCCCATCAACATCACCCAGCGCCACCTGCCCGGGGCTTTCCATAACTAGATCGCTAACAGTACTTACAAAGTTAGCTGGCTCTCCGGCTTTACGTGCTATTGCAGCAGCATACTCTGTCCAACTGATCCCGAGGATTTCCCTACCACCATCACCACCAAAATCGGCAATAGCCACTCGTTCAGAATAGAAATTTTCTAAAAATTCTGTATATACTAAACCATCAGTAGGGTCTTGCAGGTATATCTCAATTACGCCGCTATCAAGCCCAACAATCACATCTGCTAAACTATCATCATTGAGGTCACCCACCGCAATAGATTTCGGCTCACCTCCAGTAAGTGGGTAATCAACAGACCCTTTAAGGCCACCAAATTCGTCCTGTAGAAATACCTTTAATTTAAAATCATCCTCAAGCGCAAAGCTACTCGACGTAGCTAGCACAATGTCATCAAGTCCATCATTGTTCAAATCGGCAACAGCGATAACTTCTGCTTTCGACTCGGTGGAATAAATCTCTGCGGGCTGAAATTGAACCTCCCCGCTTGCTGTGCCTGCAAGTAGAAAAGTCGCTGTGGAAAGAGCAAAATATTTTGCCAGTAATTTAAGCTTCACAACATCTCCCTGTGTAAATCCGCCTTAAAAACCTCCGCCAATTTAGCACACAATGTGAAAACAAAGTGCAATTAACCAATAAAAATATTTCACCCCAGGCCATTGCCAAACAATTAAAAACTGTATATAAATACAGTATATTTTGAGTGAGAAAAATCCCCGCATGATTCACGAGCGTACCAATAGAGCACTATTTTTACTCATCAACTTAAAGAATATGAAAGCAAGCCTCAGTAGAGCTCCACTCTGAGCAAGCCCCACCTGTATTGTGGCAAGATTACTTATGCTTGGATCAGGATTCAGTGGCTGGAGCTGAATATTTCTAAGCCATTGCTGTTGGTTTTGCTCGCCTTGCAGCCGAGCATGAACTAAGGAGCCCTGAACAATTCCTAGAGTTGCATTCCTGCACTTGCAAGGGCCTGCGGCCAGTTGCGCCGAACATCTATAGCCCTAAAGCACTGCGGAGTTATTCAGAGGCTACTTAACCCGCTCGCACTGATCTCAACTTGAGAATGGGAAACGCGCGGGAATAACAAGAAAGTTATTGACCCGCAAATATATTGAGGCTTCTTTATGCACCAATGAAACAGGTGTACTGTCAATAAAAAAAGCGGCCGAAGCCGCTTCTTTACGATCAGTTCTGAGAAAGACTAAGCGCTCTCCGAACGCCCTCTACTGGGGCGGCGTCTCGGCGCTCTTTGCGGTTTCTGTCCATCATTACCGGCGGACTCAGCGCTGCGCCCGCGACTATTGCCACCGGTACGTTTCCCGGCATTGCCTTTACCTGCGGGTGCATTGCTATTGCGGCCAGCACTTCCACGCCCTTCTGACTTGCCGCGCCCACTGCCGCGATTACCTCGACGCTCATCGCTATTGCCTCGCACCTCGCGCCTTCCCTCCTGGGTGCGGGAATCCCCCCCCGAGCGCTTATTGGCTCCAGACTTTGGCTGGCTGCCCCGCTTGGGATTACCGGATGCGGGTAGCTGGTGATCCGGTTCAAAGGCTTCGATTTCCTCGCGCGGTATCGGCTTGCCAATCAATCGCTCAATATCGCGAAGCTGCTTAATCTCATCGGCGCTAACAAGAGATACCGCCTGGCCCTGAGCCCCCGCACGCCCTGTCCGACCAATACGGTGGACATAGTCTTCAGGTACGTTGGGCAGATCAAAATTCACTACCTGGGGCAACTGATCAATATCGATACCTCGGGCGGCGATATCGGTCGCAACGAGGATCTGTACCTTGCCCGCTTTAAAGTCCGCCAGGGCCCGGGTTCTGGCATTTTGACTCTTGTTGCCGTGAATAGCCGCTGCCAGAATGCCATCCCCTTCGAGCTGCTTCACCAGCCTGTTGGCCCCGTGCTTGGTACGGCTAAATACCAGAGCTTGATGCCAGTTATTTCCCCTGATTAAGTGACTCAACAGTTTTGTTTTTCGAGCCTTATCCACAGGGTGTAATTTTTGGCGCACGGTCTTGGTGGTGGAGTTACGTGGACTAACATCGATCTCCAGCGGATCTTTTACCAAGCCTTTAGCCAGCTGGCGAATATCCGGGGAGAAAGTTGCAGAGAACAGAAGGTTCTGGCGCTTAGCCGGCAAGATCTTCAGCACGCGCTTGATATCGTGGATAAAACCCATATCCAGCATACGGTCTGCTTCATCCAGCACCAAAGCCTCCAGGCGATCGAAACGGATTGCCCCTTGATTGTGCAGGTCCAAAAGGCGCCCGGGAGTAGCCACCAAAATATCGGCTCCACCGCGCAGGCGGGAGATTTGCGGGTTTATTTTCACCCCACCAAATACAACGGCGTGGCGCATGGGCAGGTACTGGCTATAGCCCTGTACATTATCAAATACCTGAGCGGCCAGCTCGCGAGTTGGTGTCAGCACCAATGCGCGTACCTGTCCTTTCCTGGCGCGCTCCCCTTGGCTAAGACGGTGCAGCAGAGGCAAAGTGAAGCCCGCAGTCTTACCGGTGCCAGTCTGGGCCGCCGCCATAATATCGCTGCCCTTCATAACCGCCGGGATAGCCTGTGCCTGGATTGGCGTAGGCGCGGTGTATCCCTGCTCTGCAACGGCACGGGCAATCTCCTGGGCAAGGCCCAGATCTTCAAACAACATAAACAAACCTCGAACTGCGCCGCAGGCGCAGGCAAACACACTCACTCCCCAAAGGGAGTGAAGAGAGAAATCGGAGTCGACATCGGGAGCCTGTATAGCCCCCAGCGTGTACAGCCGTCTGATCGCCGGTACTCTTTACCGGCGCGCGGCATTCAGTAGAAATTTCCAGGAAGAATTTTTGACAAGTTCCGGAGGGGTTACCGGTGGATCACCGGTCTACAAATGACGCAGCTGAGAAAAATCAGCGGCGCTACTATACCACACAAAGGCTGACTGTGTAGTTTCACCGATCAATCTCCCCTGCATTTATGAGCTGCTAGCGCTCGATTGCGGGAGTAACACCCCCTGATCTACTGCATAGTTTTACCTTCCCTGCGCAAACGTCTATCTTTGAGGTACCCCAGTCACTGGTAAGCAAAAGTATTTTAAACAGGCAGGAAAGGAAACCTTATGTCACCCAACAACAGTGTGGATGCAGAACACCAAGTTGAGCTGATCACCCTTAACAATGGACGTAAAGTCTCAATTCGCCCCATCTGTGGCAGTGATGGCCAGCTTGAGAAAGAATTAATTGAACAATTATCTCCCGAGACGCGCCGCGATCGCTTTATTGGCGGAAACTGTAAAGCCAGTCAAAAACTATTGGAGCTACTTACAGACAACGACCATCATATTCACGAAGCCTTTATCGCGCTGTACAACGACGATAAAGCCCAGCGGGCCATCGCTATCGCCCACTATGCACTAGATGACGATGGACGCGCTTGTGAATGCGCCATTGTAGTGAGCGATGATTGGCAGGGGGTGGGACTGGGGCGCTTAATGTTACAGCGTTTGATTAGCTGCGCGCAGGATCAGGGGCTTGAGAGAATCTATTCGATTGAATCGGCACAGAATAAACGAGTCGACAGCTTTGCAAAAGCGATGGGCTTTACCTGTAAGGCCGATGTTAAGGACTATACCCTGCTCACTTACACACTTGAGCTAGAAAAAAATCTTAAAGCCAGTGATTTTACCCACAAAGAGGAAAGTCCCCGAATAAACTTGGAATAAATTTTAAACACCAAATCTTTACCCCAGAAGCAGAATTTATTTCAGCGCATGAAACAGGCACCTTTTAGGGCCTGTTTCTTTAAATCTCAAGACTTTAACTTGCCGATTAATTCCCTTTTACTGACAACTACTCAATGGGTAAGGCCACCCGTTCAAATAAGCCCCGTTCAGCAGAGAATGAAAGCGCCACAGAGGTTACTTTCCCCATAACTCTAGACTCATCTACCATTCCCCAATATCTTGAATCCAAGCTATTATTGCGATGATCACCCATCACAAAGTATTTACCTTCAGGAACAGCAAAACTTTTCTCAAAATAGGGCACACTTCTATCTTTACTCAATTTGAATCGGTACTCAGCGTCGTCAATAAATTCTTGGCCCAAAATCCCTGCATCTGTTGAATCGGTAAGCTGCCGCACAACCAAATCGCCATTGATATAAATATTCTCACCCTCGATATGCAGATTGTCTCCGGGCAATCCGATCACCCGTTTAACATAGAGCTGATCTGTATGAGGCGGTATAAAAGTAATAATATCGCCGCGATCTGGACTCCCCCATAACGCAACCCGCTTATTTAATAGGGGAACTGTCGGACCATAACTCATTTTATCGATCCAGAGAAAATCACCGGGGTAGATTGTGGGCTCCATTGACTCGCTAGGCACAAAAGACCAATCCGCACATACCGTCCTGAAGCAGCACATTAAAAGTACAAATACCAAAAATCCTCGGCTGTTCCTTATGATTTTTCTAATATCAAATCTGCTCATTTATTATGCTCCACTCCATGAAAACGCCATTGATACGGTGGCCAGCCACTAACGCTCTTGCCTTCACTTATCAAGTACGCAACTTGGGCAGCAACATGCCCCTTAAGTTCAAAATTACAATTAATTCTGCCTATAGTTAAGTATCCTCTAGGCCTATCGCCGAAGCCTTTTTCACCAAAGCGAAAGAAATGTACCATCTATTTATTATCCTAAAACTTAACAGCCCCTAAAATAAGCTCACAAACTGATCAGCAAATATATTTATCTTGATTAGCCCATCTATCTGCGGGCTATAAATCGGGCGATGTATAAAAGCAGCGCGATATTCCTCTTTAATAATGAATCTATGCCTAAACTGTTGATAAAAATTTCCGCCCTCTCGGCGTATAAATCAATATGAATAAGAATATCCCCTCCAAACTGCCACTGTTGATCGATGGAGAGTGGGTTCAATCCAGCTGCTCTGAATGGCTGAACGTCACCGACCCGGCAACCGGCGAGGTTCTTACCCGGGCACCACTAACGACTCAAGAAGAATTAGGCCAGGCGATAAGCTCCGCCAGGGAAACCTTCAACCCGTGGCGAGATACGCCGGTGACCGCGCGCGCGCGCATCATGCTGAAGTACCAGGCGCTGCTAAAAGAAAACCAAATATTGCTGGCCGAGATCCTCAGTAAGGAGACCGGCAAGACATTTGAGGATGCCAAAGGGGATATCTGGCGCGGTATCGAGGTGGTTGAGCATGCGGCCAATATCGCCTCGCTTATGATGGGTGAGACCGTGGAGAATGTCGCCAATACCATCGATTGTTACTCCTATCTACAACCCATTGGCGTTTGTCTAGGAATCACCCCGTTTAATTTTCCCGCAATGATTCCACTGTGGATGTTCCCAATGGCAATTGCCTGTGGAAATACCTTTATCCTGAAACCCTCTGAACAGGACCCCATCACGCCGTGCAAGTTAGCAGAGCTGTTTATTGAGGCCGGGGCTCCAGCTGGCGTTTTACAGGTTGTACACGGTGGGCGAGAACAGGTGGATTTTTTGCTCAAACAGGCAGATATCCAGGCGATCTCCTTCGTTGGATCGGTCCCTGTGGGCCGGCATATTTACCAGACCGGCACCCAAAATTTAAAGCGTGTCCAAGCATTTGCCGGCGCCAAAAATCATATGGTGGTGATGCCCGATGCCAATAAGGCGGCGGCGATCAATAATATTGTCGGCTCATCCATCGGGGCTGCGGGACAGCGCTGTATGGCTATTTCCGTTGCCGTACTGGTTGGAGAGACCCAGCAATGGGTGGATGATATTAAAAATACCATGTCCACCATCAAGCCCGGTCACTGGAAAGATGCTCAAGCAGGCTTCGGCCCGCTAATTTCAGCGGCTGCTCGTGAAAGGGTATTGGGCTATATCGCCCGGGGCAAAAAAGAGGGGGCCCGCTGCGTTTTAGATGGCTCGGCTATTAGCGTTGAGGGATTTCCCCATGGCCACTGGGTGGGGCCCACCTTATTTGCCGATGTTACCCCGGATATGTCGATCTACACCGATGAGATTTTTGGCCCGGTGCTGTGCCTGGTGAATGTCGACTCCCTGGAAGAAGCTATCCACCTTATCAATAACTGCCCCTATGGTAATGGCACCTCAATATTCACTGCCAGTGGCGCTGCCGCACGCAAGTTCCAGCACGAAATACTCGTCGGGCAAGTCGGCATTAATGTCCCGATTCCAGTACCGCTGCCTTTTTTCAGTTTTACCGGCTGGCGAGCCTCTTTCTATGGCGATCAGCACGCTTATGGCAAACAAGCGGTGCGCTTTTATACCGAAACCAAAACCGTGACTGCCCGCTGGTTTGATAGCGATATTGAGCATGCAGAGCACACCAATCTAACCATACAGCTCAAATAATTTTAATCGGGAGAGCAGCATGGCTAAAACAGTCGCATTTTTGGGGTTGGGCCATATGGGTGCCCCCATGGCCAGCAACCTGGTTACCGCAGGCTTTACCGTTAAAGGCTTTGACCCGGTGACCGAATTACTGGACGCCGCTGTAGAGAGTGGCGTTGAAAAATGTTTATCCCCCCGGGAATCTGTCGATTGCGCAGACTTTGTGGTGAGTATGCTGCCCAATAGCGCAGCGGTAGAGTGTCTGTATATTGATACCGACAAGCTACTTGAGAGTATTGCCCGTGACAGCCTGGTTATTGACTGCTCCACGATTGCGGCAAATAGTGCCAAACGGCTGACTCACGAGGCCCAGATCAAAGGTATTCACGCGATTGAAGCTCCGGTATCCGGGGGCGTGGCGGGGGCCAGCAAAGGAACCCTAAGTTTTATGTGTGGGGGCGACGCCGGTGATGTAGACAGGGCCCGGGAAGTTCTCGAACCAATGGGTAGCAATATTTTTTATGCCGGCGCCGCAGGTGCCGGTCAAACCGCCAAAATTTGTAACAATATGCTGCTGGCTATCCAGATGATCGGCACCGCTGAAGCCCTACAAATGGGTGTAGATAACGGACTCGATCCCAATGTGCTCTCCGAGATTATGGTAAAAAGCTCCGGGGCCAATTGGTCCCTGCAAAATTATAACCCCTACCCCGGAGTCATGCCCGAAGCCCCTGCGAGTAAAAACTACAGCGGTGGCTTTATGGTAAAACTGATGTGTAAGGATCTGGGCCTAGCCCAGGAAGCCGCCACTCACAGCAAGAGCTATACGCCCTTGGGCTCAATGGCGCGCAACCTGTATGGGATTCTCAGTTTGAGAGGAGGCAGCGATTTGGATTTCTCCTCTATCCAGAAGTTATTTCAAACGGTGGACTAAGGTGCAAGTTGTCCACTTCTGTACAGCGCTAGCTCCGAGTTACGGCTGTAATACCTTGCCGAGAATGCGAATCTCACGAACCTGATCCCAGTCTTTGGCAAAGTAGAACTTTTGTTTGCGCCCCGCCTTACTGGGAACCGTGATTTCCATAGGGTTTCCTTTGCCATTAAACAGGTTGCTGGCATAGCCATCGTGATCAATAACAATCACCGACTCGGAACTATTCAGATCGATTAATCTTACCGGGAAATCATTTTCGTTTTTGAAACCCACTTCCACATAACAGCCATGCTCCTCGGCGGCAGTCACGGCGATAACATCGGCCTGTAAATACTTATCGAGATCCTCCAGCGTATTGATCAAAATAGCGCCGTCGGTACTTTGGCCTGATTTGCGTCCGTCAACGACTCCCTCACTGGCTCCATCCACCAAGTTTTTACCAAAGCTGACGATGCTAGACATCACCGATTTTGCCGCTTCCGCCACCCCACTTTCCTGCTCTTGCGTATTTTGCTGTGCAAAAGCGGAAGAGCATAAAAGCAGACCGGTCACTAAAATCGCTCTTCGCACTGATATCTCCATATCTTTTCCTATCGTTTCGGGAAAGCCAGCCCTGCTTGGCCGGCTTCGATTGGAGATATTAGCAAAAGAAATATTGCTTGGAAAAATAATCCGTGTGCAAACAATTCCAAACTGGGACTACGGCTCCTGCCCTGTCGCTGCAATTTGAACTTCTCGAATATTCACATGCTGGGGCTGCGAGTACATAAATATTGCGGTGCGGGCGATATCCTCTGCACTAATTGCCCCACCAATGGATTCTTTCCACTGCTGGTAGGCTTCAATAATTTCTGTGGAGGTCGTGTGGCTGAGTAATTCCGTTTCTACCGCGCCGGGGCATATCGTCATAACCCGCACTCCGCTGGACGCCACCTCCTCGCGCACGGTTTCCCCAATGGCAGAGACCGCATATTTGGTACCACAGTACGCGGCATGATTGAGAAAGGTTTTTACACCGGCGATAGAGCTGATATTGATAATAGTCCCGCCACGGCGCGCTTTCATCCCCTCCAAAACCGCCTGCATACCGTTGAGCAGGGCCAGCACATTCACATCAAACATCTGCCGCCATTCCTCGGGGTTCTGGGTTTCAATGCGCCCCAATAGCATTTGCCCAGCATTGTTCACCAGACAGTCAACGGGGCCATATTGCGCCTCTGCTTCACGAATTGCTTCGCGCAGAGCCGCGCCATCGGTGACATCTACTTTTTTACACAGGGTATTTGGCAGGTCTAAAGCTTCCAGTTTTTCCACACGTCTCGCCAACAGCAATAGTGGGTGCCCAGCAGCAGACATATGCTGGGCAATAGCGGCACCAATACCTGAACTGGCTCCGGTAATAACAACGAGTGGCTTGGACATAGGGTTTCTCTCCTTAAACGAGGCATCCCAATAGATAGTGTTGTTTGAGTGGACTCAGTATAAGAATTCCAACTACCATGATTAGCCCAACCAATCGGAAAACATTGTTTGGTTTTTATGAACAATCTTTCATGGCGCGCTATTCGCGCCTTTATCCTGGTCGCCGATGCCGGGAGTTTTACCGCTGCGGCAAGAGAGAGCGGCTTCTCCAAGGCCAATTTGAGCCAGCTGGTCACCGAGCTGGAAACAGCGCTGGATATACAGCTCCTCTACCGAACCACAAGACAGCTGCGCCTAACCGAGATTGGCGAGGGCTACTATTTGCGCTGCAAACAGGCTCTACAACAGCTGGATTCCGCCGCTGAATGGGCCTGCGAATCCAAGGGGGGGCAAGAGGGGACTATCCGTATCAATGCGGTTGGCGGTGTTATTGGGGAGGACTTGATTGCACCACTGGTAATCCGCTTTCAGCAAGCCAACCCCGGGGTTAGGGTTCACCTGGACTTCTCCAGTACGCGCGTAGATCTCATTCAAGACCAATACGATTTGGTCATTCGCATGGGTAGCCTGCCGGATTCCTCACTGGTCGTGCGCAAGCTTCACACCATCAAAACCCGCTATGTGGCCAGCCCAAATTTCCTCAAGGAGTATGGCCCCATCGAGCAACCCGCTGACCTGGCATCTGTGCCACTGATTTCTGGCAGTGTGGATCAGTGGCTGCTGACCCGGGGGCAAAATCAGCAAATCGTACAGGTGGAAAACAGCATCAAGCTGATCAGTGGCCGCGCAATGCACCGCGCTGCACTCGCCGGCCTCGGGGTTACCCGGCTGGCAGATATCTATGTTCAGGCAGACATCGCCAGTGGGCGCCTGGCTGAAATCCTACCGGGCTGGTCTGAGTCTACCGAGCTATCCATGGTGTGCCCGCCGCTGCGCCACCAGCTCTCACGAGTACGCAATTTGATGCAGTGGCTCAAAGAGGGGTTTGGCAGTGCCTATGCCCAAGCCTTAGCGGAAAGCCCTGCGGCATAAACTGCCAAGCCTAGACTATCTCATCCTCTTCAAGCCGGGCTGCTGGAAAAGTATTTTCCTCAGTTTTTTCCTCTACCGGGGAAGGCACTCCGGCGCTATCTCTATTATCGATAAATGGATAAATACAAAAAATAACCGCGAGCAAAACCCAAAAAGCCGTTCCCTGTGCAACGGGTACGATTAAATAAAGGCTAAATTCATTAAAACCATTGAGACTGCCAGAAATATAAGCTGCTGTTCCCCCCAGTCCCACCAAAAGCGGAATGGTATAGGGCATAAAATGTATCCAGGTACCCTGCAAGTCTTTTGACATACGCTCGCACCAGTTCAGCATAAAAGGGAGGGGGAAGTTCGCCAGTAAAATTCCCAGCGAGACCTCCAACACACCAATCTGCCAGTGGGAGAGAAAGGAAAAATAGGCAAAAATTAGTAGGTTAAGGCAAATACACAGCCAGAGAAGAACTCTAAAAAACGACAAGGTGATTCCTCCATGAAAGTTGGCACTAATTATTTAAATGATTAGTTTATCCCAGGGCCTAATCCGCTATTGGGGCTCCCTCGGATTGCCTGATCACCTTCAGTTCCGCCGCAGACAGTGCCTTATAGCCGCGCAAATAGGGCCAGCCGTAGCCCCAGCGAAATGGGGTGGGCAAAAAAGGAGTACCTCCAACCCGGACCCCCATCAGCATCATCCGGGCAATTTCCTCCTCCCCGGTTGCCGCCACACATAACGCCAAGTCTTTATCCGCCCGCTTGCGCTCCCCGTACGTGCCCCCTTTCCAGTAGGCGTAATCATGGGCAGTACAGCAATCGAGCCACAATTCCCGCTGTTCCACCGTTCCATTGGGAAATACGCTGCAACCGTCAGTGCTAAACGGCGCTATTTCCCGCGCAGAGACCTCCGCCGCCAATAAAACAATAATGAATAACCCGCGATACATCACTTTTACCCATCGCTCGAGATAAATTTACCGGCCAAAGAGGCCTTGCAGTAACTCTGTGCCGCCCCGACAAGCTCCGCGATTAGGTACAGCTCGCCCTAGGGGATTAGAAGCACCCGGAATATACCCCGCTTGCCATTAGTGTCCAATAGACACATAATTGCCGCAGATGGCGATACAAGCCCTGGAGAGGCCGGGGTTTACGCCCAGCAAGGAGCTTGCTGCTATGACCCAGCACTACGATTTTGCCGTTTTTATCGGTCGATTCCAGCCATTCCACAGCGGACACCTGAAAGTCGTCCAGTGCGGATTAGCTCAGGCCGACCACCTGATCATCCTGATTGGCTCTGCGAACCAGCCCCGCAACCCCCGCAATCCCTGGACCCATCAAGAGCGGGAGCAATTTATCAGGGAGAGCTTAACCGAGAGCGATAACAAACGCCTGACCTGTCTGCCGTTAATGGATGTGCCCTACAACGATGAGCTGTGGGTGCGCAATGTACAAAACTCTGTAAACGGCATAGTGACGGCCCACCATGCGATTCCGCACAAACCGCCCACCATTGCCTTAATTGGGCACCACAAAGACCAGAGCGGTTTTTATCTCAATCTTTTCCCCCAGTGGGACTCCCTGGGGGTAGAGAATCACAATGAAATCAGTGCAACGCCTTTTCGAGAGGCGCTCTTTACCGATAAGGCGGATAGCCTGCTGGAAACACTCAGCCGGGAAAACCAATTACCTGCGGGCACTATTGGCGCCTTAAGGGCGTTTATCGACAACAACCCCGCCTACGGTGAAATGCGTGAGGAGATGGCGTTTATCCAACGCTACCGATCCTCTTGGGCCGCCGCCCCCTACCCACCCACTCATGTAACAGTCGACGCTGTAGTGGTCCAATCTGGCCATATCCTACTTATAGAGCGACGGGCTTTTCCCGGGCGCGGCTTATGGGCGCTGCCCGGCGGTTTTATCGATCCCGGCGAGCGACTGATCGATGCCTGCCTGCGGGAGCTGCGAGAGGAAACACGCCTGAAGGTCCCCACTCCGGTCTTGAAAGGGTCTATTCGCCGACAGGATGTGTTTGACGAGCCCTATCGCTCAGCGCGAGGGCGGACTATCACTCACGCCTATTACATAGAGCTAGCGCCCAGTCAGCAGTTGCCCAAGGTTAAAGGGGCCGATGACGCTCGCCATGCTCGCTGGGTCCCTCTCGCCGAGCTGGACCCCCAGCAGCTATTCGAAGACCACTACTACATCATTCAATCCCTGCTCGGCGGTGCCTAAGTAGGCCAGAGGTGGCTCTTGGCCACCTCTGGCAACTCCAATACGCTGGCTTTAGCACTCACCCATCAACGAAAACTATCAGCAAAAAAATGTACAGCAGCCCTTGACATATTAGTATCCAAAGGACACTATAAGATCAGTTAGTGACCTTTAGACCATAAATAAAACCCGCACTGGGCACGGGAAAGACCGGTGCCGACAACCCCTCACGGAGGATTTCCGCGATGACTCACTACAATCCCATTCTGAATGTCGACAGCTACAAGACCAGCCACTACCTCCAGTACCCGGAGGGAACCCAGTACGTCAGCAGCTATATCGAAAGTCGGGGTGGCCAGTTCAAAGAAGCCGTTTTCTTTGGCCTACAGGCATTTATCAAACAGTACCTGACCACACCAATCACTGCGGAGCATATCGACGAGGCGGAGGAGCTCTGCCTGGCCCACGGCCTGCCCTTTAACCGGGAGGGATGGGAATATATTCTGCAAGAGCACCGGGGCTACCTGCCCATTGAGATTCAAGCGGTTGCCGAGGGCAGTGTTATCCCCACAAAAAATGTCTTGGCCCAGGTCGTCAATACAGACCCCCTGTGCTTCTGGCTAACCAGCTATATCGAAACCGCCCTGCTGCGCGCGGTGTGGTATCCCACAACTGTTGCCACCCAGAGCCGCGAAGCCAAGAAAGTCATTCAGCGGTATTTGCTGGAAACGGCCGAAAACCTCGAGTCACTGCCATTCAAATTACATGACTTTGGCGCACGCGGTGCCAGCAGTGAGGAAACCGCAGCGATTGGCGGTCTCGCCCATTTGGTCAATTTCCAGGGTACCGACACCATTGCCGCCGTGCTCGCCGGCCGCCGCTACTACGCAGCCCCGATGGCTGGATTCTCAATACCCGCCGCTGAGCACAGCACCATGACCAGCTGGGGGCGCGAACAGGAAGCCAACGCCTATGAAAATATGTTGGCGCAGTTCGGCGGTGACAATCGCCTGGTTGCCGTAGTAAGCGACAGCTATGACCTGTGGAGTGCCATTGAAGATATCTGGGGTGGGGAATTAAAAGATAAGGTAGAAAATAATGGCGGCACCCTGGTAATACGCCCAGACAGCGGCGATCCCGTCGATATCGTCACTCAGACCATCGAGCGCTTAATGCGAATCTTCGGTGCGAGTATTAACAGTAAGGGCTACCGGGTACTTCCTGATTTTATTCGGGTCATCCAGGGTGACGGGATTTCTCTACACACGATTGAAGCTATTCTCAGCGCGATGAAGGTAAGAAAACAGAGCGCTGAAAATATTAGCTTCGGCATGGGTGGCGAGCTGTTACAAAAGGTTAACCGGGATACCATGAAATTCGCCATGAAGGCCAGCGCAGTTAGAGTAAACGGCCTGTGGCGGGATGTGTACAAAGATCCCGCCACCGATAGCGGCAAGCGCTCTAAAAAAGGACGCTTGGCCCTGGTATATCGCCAAGACGGAACCCCCTATACGATTCGCGAACAGGATATTGGCGACCGCACCAACCTACTGGAAACCGTCTATCGCAACGGCCAACTGCTGATCAAACAGAATCTGGAAGCGATCCGGGCGCGAGCGGTTATTGTGGAGGAGTAAGGGGGGATTGGCTGCTGCCAGATAAAATTATTTTCTAAATATTTTATCTGGCAGCTTTTTTGGCGAGCTTGCAGTAGCAAGCTCGCTTCCATTTATAGAACATTTCCCAATAAAATCCAGCCACGACTAAGAAGTTAGCCGATCTAATAATTCAAAAAAATACATCATCACAATTCTAAATTTCGCACAAATTTATGCCCTGCAGAATTCTCACTCAATCGATAGAGCGCTGCGGGCCGGCCTTTTTCTGAGCGCTTTTCACCGGTATCCACCAGCAGATTTGCCTGCTCAATTCGCCGACGGAAGGATTTTTTTTGTAGCGGTTTGCCAATAATTGCCTCGTGTACCTGCTGCAATTCCGGCAGGGTGAATTTTTCCGGTAATGCAAAGGCTGGCACAATTGAATAGAGCGCTTTTTGCACCAAGCGCTCATGGGCGCGACGGATAATCTCTAGATGATCAAATGCCAGGGACAACTGACATACCTGAGAATAAGGCAGCCAATCGACATCTGCGACACTGTCAATTGCACTCGCGCAGCGCTGGTGCGCAATCAGCGCGGTATAGGCAACCGTAACCGACCAACCGCGCCTATCCCTGCTCGGCCCCCCAAAAGTGTAAAGCTGTTCGATATACGGCGGTATCACAGCTGTCTTTTCTTGTAGCTTGCGGATAACCGTTGCCTCCAAACTGCTATCTTCCGCTTCAGAGACAAATCCCCCGGGCAGGGCCCATTTTCCTTTCTCCGGGTGAGCGGAGCGCTTCACCATTAGCACTTTGAGAGTGCTCTGGTGATAGGTGAACAGAACCGCATCCACAGTCACTAGAGGAGCGTCAAAATTACGCTTCTCGTAGCGAGCTATATAATCATTTTCATTCATAGTGAGCAATAAGTATCGTTTAGACACTTAGTTTAACTCGAAGGCCCCAACAGGATAAAGTCATTGACCGCATTCAAGCTTCGGACGCGTCAATTTCCTCCTGCAATTTTTCCAGGTCATCCAGAATTCTCAGAAATTTTTGCCCGAACTCTGTCACCTTATACTCCACGCGAGGAGGTATCTCGGCATAGCTGATTCGCTCCAGTATCCCGAACTCTATATTTCTGCGCAGGCACTCATTCAGGACTTTAGTGGTCAATCCCTCCACGCTGCGCACCATCTCACCCGGCCGATTGATCCCTCCGGCCAAAAGCTGATAGACCGTAAGAGACCATTTACACCCATAGATAGTCTCGACCATTCTGGCACTGCTCTTCGGTGGACACTTTCGAGCTAGCATTTTTTCCTCTATTTTCATCAATACTTACCAAAAAGTAACTAGTGCACCATTTTGTGCTTACTTTTCAACCTAGCCGCTTCTTTTCTAGACTCCACTCATGTTATGAGCCTATCTCAGTGAGGAAATAATATGAGCGACTCAAGCAAAAGACCAGATTCTACCGAACAACAAGAAGTGGCCTTAATCGTTGGCGGCTCCAGTGGCATGGGTCTTGCCACGGCAAAGCTGCTGGTGAAACAGGGAATCCACACAATTATTATCGGTAATAATCGCAATAAACTGGAGCAGGCCCTCAGCGAACTAATACAGCTCGGTTCTGCGGAGTTCTTCCAGGCCAATCTTTATCAGCAAGACGACATCAACCGTATTATCGAATATATTCGCTCCAGTGATTATCACTTCAAATATTTGGTTAACGCTGCCGGCTACTTTAACCCCACACCCTTCCTTGAACACACTCGGGCGGACTACGACACCTATCTCGACCTCAACCGCGCCACCTTCTTTATCAGTCAAGCGGTGACACGCAATATGGCCAGTAACAGTGGGGGAAGTATTGTCAATATCGGTTCTATGTGGGCCAAGCAGTCTGTAAAAGCGACCCCCTCCTCAGCCTACTCCATGGCAAAAGCCGGCTTGCACTCGCTCACCCAACATATGGCAATGGAACTGGCCGAGCACAATATTCGGGTCAATGCGATTTCCCCTGCGGTAGTCAAAACCCCAATTTATGAATCTTTTATCGATCCGGGGGAAATAGACCAAACACTTGCTTCCTTCAACAGTTTTCACCCTATTGGCAGAGTTGGTATACCCGAGGACATCGCTAATGTTGTAGATTTTCTCTTAAGCGATAAAGCAAGTTGGGTAACAGGAGCCATTTGGGACATTGATGGCGGGGTAATTGCTGGGAGAAACTAGAATATCAAAATGCCCGGATAGCAGTATTTTATTCGGGCTAAATTTGGATAAATTCCTGCACTGCAACTCCTGCTAAAGAAATTTTATTAGCTAAAACTCTAGATATATTGCTGCTCTAGGAAAATCTTTTGATTTACCTGAGCAGCCTCTCACCCATACTTAGAATAAAGCTTTCTCAAATTTATATTGAACGTATTCCATTCGATCTAGATTAATGATAACAATACCATTTAAACTAAAATAACTAACAACACTTCGGACAGTTTTAGCCCAGCAACCCTGCGGCTTACAGCCATACAGGTCAGTTATCGGCAGCTCTGGGCCACCTTAGACCTTTGATAAAGTAAGCCTCGGTAAGCTGTAATCTCATAAGTTAAGAGCACCAGCTTTCTAAAACTGTCCGAAGTGTTGAACTAACTTTATACGTAAATACAAATTATACAGCCCAATTAATAAATATAGACCGCTCCTGCAGATTCAGCTTCATTGCTCTCAGGATTTGCGAACAAACCACTATCGGCACCATCTTCACCAACCGCTCCTACTGCTAAATTATCTCCATCTCCACTTAGTGCAACAGAGCCACCAAAAGAGTCTCCCGAGTCTGTGTTGCTCGCCTTAATATAAGCTTCGCTAGACCAGTCTACACCATTAAATATATAGATATAAACGGCTCCTGATTTAAGTAAAGAATTGTCTGTATTATCTCCAAACAATCCTTGACTATAGCTACTCTCTCCCCATGCCCCCACGGCTACAAGGCTACCATCATCACTTATCCTTACTGCCTCACCAAACCTATCAGAGCTATCAGTATTAGCAGCTTTCAAATAGGCAGTTTGCTGCCAAGCGTTTTCTTTTCGAGAAAAAATGTATACAGCGCCACTGTCAAATCCATTTTGAGTATCCTGATTTTCAGTAGATCCATTTTGTAATGGGGCACCAACTGCTAGAGTTTGCCCATTACCACTTAAATTGAGCGAGAAGCCAAACCAATCACCAACGGCAGCATTACTAGCCGATATCTTACCATCCCCTACCCAGGAATCACTGTCTAACCGGTATAGATAAACGGAACCTGCTTCCGCATTATCAGCATTAGCTCCAACTGCGAGTGAAGCTCCAGCATCATCAAGGCTTATCGAAGCACCAAAACCTAACCCCGTAGAACTGTCAGCAGCCTTAATATAGGCATGCTGTGACCAAACTCCCTCCTCATTACGGAACACATATACCGCTCCAGAATCTTCAATAGCATCGCCAGATTCGCCATCAAGACCACCATCTTCACTGGGTGCGGTTACCGCTAAAGTAGAACCATTCCCGTTAAGGCTAAGGGCATAACCAAATAGGTCATTATTTCCTTGATTACTTGCTTGAAGTCGGGCGCTATGGGCCCAACCTTCATTACTTCGAGAATAAATATGAACAGCACCCGCAGCAACGTTATCATTTTCCCCATTCTCCTTGAATGCCCCTACTGCAAGCGTATAACCATCATCGCTAAGGCTCAATGCAGTTCCAAACTCTGCAGCTTCTTGAGGATCTGGAGACTTAAGGTAGGCTTGCTGTATCCATTCACCATCTTCCCGAATAAAAATATAAACTGCTCCTGAATCAGATGTCAGGTTATCCTCTTGGCCACCACCACTATCTTCGAGAGGAGCACCCACTGCAAGCAAATTACCATCATCGCTAATTGCTAGATCCCAACTAAACAGATCGCCAGCATCAGTATTACTAGGTTTAAAATAACCGATACTGCCTATCACATCCTGATCAATTGCTATGGTTTGAGAATCGACACATCTATATTCATTACAGGTTTGCAATAAGTATCGGGCATTAAGTTTTTTGAATAATGGCACCACTAATTCAATGTGCTCTTTTTTTGGCGCAATAGGATTTCCTATAGGCTCAAACCCAGAGTGACCATCAGCATTTTCAAATAACTGATAATAAGTTGCCCCAGAAACATCACTCCAGCGAAAGGTTAGCGTTTTAGGTTTCTCATAATGGATCTCCATGGCAGCTGCTGTAAGCTCGCCACCAGTGTCTGGATCATCTCCCCCACTCGAAGACCCATTGCACCCTGAAAGATATGCACTAAATATCAATATTGCTACGTTGATATTAAACTTCATCCTATATTTCCCTTATAGGTCATTGTATTTCTTAAAAATGTATAATTCTTGATACTGGAGAAAATAAAATTTCTATGCTTAACACAGACAATGCGAAGCCTCTCTATTGTTTTGCAACGAACTAAGTGCAGGTATAAAAAACCTACAAAAATAGCTGCTTGCACATTGCAAACATGTTTCAGACCTATATTTTAAGATTTTTCTACAATAGCAACCTATTTGTCACACCACACTAGAATCATTATTCTTAGCGCCAAAATGTATCCAGCAAAAAGCTCTACGGAAAATAAAATTAAATGCGCACCTTGATGCACTGATATTTCCAGAAAGCCTACAAGATTCACGCGATAAAGTGAACTTTTTTAGATGAAAAGAGTTTTTCCTATTTAGATAAAAAGAGTTTTTCCTCATAAATTAGAACAGGAGTCTCAAAAAAATCAAACTTAAAGTCTTAAAGTTTATAGGAATCTGTCCGAATTTTAGGGTATATTTTTATGAAAAAATATGACTCACCATTTCTTGAATAACTATTAACCCGGCGGACCAATAGTTCTTTATGCTGCATATTTATTTGACTTATGCTGAAAATAGGAAGCCACGCGCGCGGAATTTTTCTATAGTATTCTCATATGAGAAAGTACTTTATTTTTCAACCTTTTCTCAGATCGTACTGAAATCCCACTATGTACACCCCTTTAAGGTCGCAGCTTAAATATTCATCTGTATTCAATTCAGATGAATACAATGACAAATAAAATATCTCTATTTCATTCTTGTGTTCTGACAGCCAAGCTTTAACCACTCGAGCATGATGCACTCTAAGGTTGTCTAGTATGAGATAAACTTTGCGACCTAATATTTTGATTAATCGTTTAAGAAAGCCAATTAATCTGTCAGCATTCATACCCCCTTTGTAAATTTGAAAGCGCACTGTTCCTTGATTTGTAATCGCTGAAATCATATTGAGTAAAGCTCGCTTTGCATTTAGCTTCACAATGGGCGTTTTCCCTTTTCGCGCATAACCCCGCTTATGCTGACAATCACCGAGAATGCCCCTTTCGTACACTGTTTAATATCCGAACAATCTTCTTCCACCAATTTTTAAAGGCTTTAAGATTTTACTCATAGGCCCGCCTGGCGGGATTCTGAGGTGTAAAATTCCAGCATTTCAGATAATCACCGACGGTGTGGATTGGTATTTTATGCTATATTCATATTCAATTAGCTCCATGACAGCCTTACGTGTCCACAGAGCGCAGTTAAGCTTGAGCTGATCCGGCTGTTCATCTACGATTTTTTTGAAATTGCTTTTCTTGCTCTATCGTTAGCCTACGATTCATCCCTTCTGGATAGCCGCGTTTTTAGCGACGAATGCCTCGAAGCCACCCGATTTGCAAGAATTGCCCTAATTTTGTACAGTTCGCCAGGAAACATCCAGTGTCCGCGCAATTCCTACTATAGGCTCACATGGTTAATAACAGCCTTGGGGCCTGACCGCTACCACTGTTATTTCAACGAGCACATCACCTTCTAGCTCTACACCTAAACATGCTCTTTGTGGCCAATGTTCTTGATTTTGACCAATCCACGTACACCAAGCCTCATCCATTTGCGACTTCTCATGCATTCTAGCAATATACACTTGAGCCGAAAGTATATTCTCCTTACTAGTGCCAAGCTCTTTCAAATTCTCGGATATTACTTTAAGAGCCTGCCGCGTTTGCTCTTTTGTCCCTACATCCGTATCCGGCGAAGTGGCGACAGAGAAAACTAAATCTTTGTACACAGAAGACTTATTTCTTCCTTTATATATTCCAGCTACTCGTTCAATCATGACACAACTCACCTTTAAGTAAACGGCTAAAAATACTTAGCTATACCAGTGTGTCCAGCGAAATAAAACCAAGTATTTTATAACCGATGTATTTTTTATTCTACGTTTTTCCAACTTCTAGCTAGGCTGATAGCCTGCCGCAGAATAGGCCAATCCAATAAGCTCTCCTGGTAATCGCCTGCGTTACCTCGAAAAGTTATGCCATAGACTTTTAATCTAAAAGCAAGTATGGAATAGAATGCATCTACAACCCCAGCTGATTCAAACATATAGGGTAAATTAGCTTTTTCAAAAATAGACTCAACCCTTGCCAGTTCATCTCTAATATCATTGTTGAGTTTTTTTAATGGCTCCACTTGATTTAAAGTAAATGGACAATTAGCCCTAACATTCATAAAGCCAGAATGCAACTCTGAACACAAGCTTCGTGCTAAAGCTCGCTCATAGGGATGTTCAGGGTAAAGAGCACCTTCAGAGCATTCATTAAAATACTCTGCAATTGCCAGTGAATCGTGGATATTTATATTGCCGTTATTTAGCGTTGGAACAAGGCCAGTCTCCGAATGTTTGAAAACTTCAGCTTTGTAATCGCGGCCTGTCAAATCAATTACATTAACCTCGACGTTTAATTGAGCTATTTGACTACACATCCAAGCTCTTAATGACCACGTTGAATCAGTACCAACAGTTAATTCCACAATTAAAACTCCTAAGTCGAATTTTTTGAGGCGTATAACACTAAGACTGTGCTTTATACACATCATTTAAGTCTATTTGAAGCCTCCTCTGCCTCCATATCATGATCTGCATTCAGCCCTGAAATGCATCCCCCTTTAGCTTGCTAACAAATAAATTCGCGTACCAATTTTTGTTCCGAATAATGGCTCTACTTAAAGTCTCAACCTGTAATATGGTGCCAACTTTGTTACACCTGAGACCCTATGAGTAATTCCACAACACCTCTACGAATTTAAAGGTTACAGGTATTAGGTATTAGGTATAGCTAACCGAAAATGAGCGCAGCTCTCTGTGTGAACTGCAATGTAACCGTTATGCAGGCAAGGGCCTGCACAGGACTTGCAGATCGATTCACAGAATTATCCAGAGGCTCCAAGTTACCTCTAATTGCTTTAATTCGTCGGTTGATTGCCCTATAACATTAGGGTTATCTGAGGATACGCGGGGGAGTGGATTCCTAACACTCACTGTCATCGATTAAATGAAACAGTAGAGTTAGATAAATATCAATTTCAAATCATAAAGTGCTGCCTGCAGCGCTCCAAATGGTTGCCTTAATAAACTAAGGCAACCATTTAAAAAAACCAGAGAACAAGCTTGAAACTTAGCCGATCTCGGCCAGATTCCCTTTACTCTCCAGCCACTGCTTGCGATCTCCCGCCCGTTTTTTCGCCAGGAGCATATCCAGCAGTTGGTTGCTATCGTCCCCGGAATCGACATAGAGCTGCACTAAGCGGCGGGTGTTGGGATCCATCGTGGTTTCACGCAACTGCATGGGGTTCATTTCACCCAAGCCCTTAAATCGAGTTACCTGAATCTTGCCCTTTTTCTTCTCCGCAGTGATGCGATCGAGAATACCCTGCTTCTCGGACTCATCCAGTGCGTAGTAAACATCCTTGCCGATATCTATGCGGAACAGCGGGGGCATAGCGACATAAACATGGCCATTGGTTACCAGCGGTCGGAAATGTCGCAAGAACAGCGCACATAATAGCGTGGCAATATGCAGACCATCCGAGTCGGCATCGGCCAGGATACAAACCTTGTTGTAACGCAGCCCTTCCAACTTATCACTACCCGGGTCTACCCCGAGCGCCACAGCAATATCATGTACCTCCTGGCTGGCGAGAATTTCCCCGGAGTCGACTTCCCAGGTATTCAGGATTTTACCGCGCAGCGGCATGATGGCCTGGAATTCCCGGTCTCGCGCCTGCTTGGCAGAACCACCGGCCGAGTCCCCCTCCACCAGGAAGAGCTCAGAGCGCGAGGTATCGCCACTGGAGCAATCTGCCAGTTTGCCCGGCAAGGCGGGCCCCTGGGTGACTTTTTTACGCGCTACTTTTTTCGCCGAGCGCATGCGCTTCTGCGCGTTGCCAATACAGAGCTCTGCGAGCTTGTCGCCCTCTTCCGTGTGCTGGTTCAGCCACAAGCTGAATGCATCCTTGGCGACACCGGAAATAAACGCCGTCGCCTCGCGGGAGGAGAGCCTCTCTTTGGTCTGGCCGGAGAATTGTGGGTCGGCCAGCTTGGCAGAGAGCACGTAAGAACACTGGCTCCAAATATCTTCCGGCCCCAATTTAATACCACGGGGCAGCAGGTTGCGAATCTCGCAATACTCCCGCATCGCCTCCAGCAAGCCGGCTCGCAAGCCGTTGACATGGGTTCCGCCCTGCGCGGTGGGAATCAGGTTGACGTAGGATTCAGCGGTGACCTCGCCCCCCTCCGGCAGCCACTGGACAGCCCAGTCCGCCGCTTCGGTGGTGGCCGCAAAGCTGCCCACAAAAGGCTCTGCCGGCAGCACTTCCCAACCCTGGTTGGCAGCGGCTAAGTAGTCTTTGAGGCCATCTTCGTAATACCACTCGTCAGATTCACCGTCCTGCTCATTGATAAAGGTAACGGTGAGGCCGGGGCAGAGTACCGCCTTGGCGCGCAGCAGGTGTCGCAGGCGCACCACGGAAAATTTGGCCGAATCAAAATACTGGGGGTCCGGCAAAAAGCGCACACTAGTACCGGTTGTGCGCTTGCCGCACTCACCGATCACTTCCAGGTCGGAAGCTTTTTCACCGTCCTTAAATCCGATGCGGTGGACCTTAGCATCTCGCTGGATCGTGACTTCCAACACCTTGGACAGGGCGTTAACCACCGAGACACCCACGCCGTGAAGGCCGCCGGAGAACTGGTAGTTATCATTGGAGAATTTGCCCCCGGCATGCAGGGTGGAGAGAATAACCTCGACACCCGGCCGCCCCTGCTCTGGATGAATATCGACTGGCATGCCGCGACCGTTGTCGCTCACGGAGAGCGAGTGGTCCTTGTGCAGTACCACTTCAATCTTTTTGGCGTGCCCGGCGAGAGCCTCATCGACACTGTTGTCGATCACTTCCTGGGCCAGGTGATTTGGGCGTGCGGTATCGGTATACATCCCGGGGCGCTTGCGCACCGGATCTAGCCCCGTGAGTACCTCAATATCTTCGGCGGAATAATTAGCCATAGCTCTTATTGATTACTGCTCGTTAAATAGAAATTCGATGATGGGATCGCAATAGCGTGCGAACTCCTGGAAACTGTGATCACCACCGTCTTCAATAGTTTGGCGCTGTCCCTGGTAGAAATCCTGCGCATCGCGGTAGTCTAAAACTTCATCCCCACGCTGGGCGAGCAGCCAGTAACGGCTCTCCAGTGGCGCATCCAACTCTGCCTGTACCCGCTGCATGGTATCGACATCAACCTGGCTCAGGCAGAATGTCTCTTCTTCACCACTGTAAGGCTGTAAGGCCCTGCCCACATAGGCCGGAATAAAGCGCGCAGGACGCACTGCGGGATTGATCAGTGCCGCAGGCAATTGGAAGCGCTCGCCGAGGTAGGTACACCAGAAGCCACCCATGGAACTCCCCACCAGGCCTATCGGCCCCCGCTTCGGCTCCTGGAGGAAACCCTCTAACAGGGTGAGTAAAGACTGCTGTGCCCTGTCCGTATAGGGGGAGATCTGTGGCGCGCAGAAGGTAACCTGCGGGTAGTTAGCCTTGAGCCACTCCCGCATCAACTGACACTTAAAAGACTGTGGTGACGAAAGGAAGCCGTGCAGGTAAATCAGCAGCGGCCTTCCTTGAAGATCATGAGTTTGCATAGGCGGTGATTATAGCGCCCATATCGCCAATCGGGGGGCCGATGTAACCAGAAGCCGCAAACGCTGGTGAGTATTACAGCAGAGTGCGATTCAAACTGGCAAAGGCCCGCCGCATATCGATGCGCATATCGGCCCAGAAAGTGACGCTGGTAAAGCGCTCCAGGCGCCCAGCGGGGCCATAGGCAGCCAGATTCTCACCGATATCGCGCCGGTCGCGAAAGCGCATCACCGCATTGCCTTCGCGGTCGTAGAGGGTCCCCACCAGTACGCCGTAGGCACTCTGCTCGGTATAGATACGCCAGGTCCAGGGGGAGGGGTCTAGGGGCGCGGCCACGGAAAACTTCTCCAGAGACAGCGACAAGGTGTAATCCGCCTGCTGCGGGTCCTCTGTCACAGTGCTATTGCGTGGCGCGAGAAATTTCTCGGTAAAGGTTTTAGCCAGCAGTGCATTCATCTGCTGCATATCCTTCTCATCCAGCTCGTAGTCCTTTTCCCGGTAGCGGCTGCGCGCTACTGAGGAGAAACGCTTGGTGTAGTCGACTTTGACCGGGGCAATAAATACGCTGGCCCCACTGATATCAAACGCAAATGCCGCAGCGACCTCATCCAGGGTGCTGGACCTGGGAAGCAAGCCCAGGCTGTCTGTTTGTGCCGCCGGCTCAGGCTCTCCCCCCTCGCCGGACTGGTGCGCGCAAGCACCCACTAGTAGCGCCATACCCAGGAGCGGCAAAATAAATATTCTTTTCATTTTTCAATTCCTCACTTCCCGATGTTATCCGCTCAATCACCGCAGTAGCGGCAAAATACCCTTACAGTGAGGCGCACTACAACCAAAACCCCAGTACCTATTAACGTATTTTACCGGCCCACAACTACGGCGAGTGATCCCTACCCCCCGGATTTCATTGTACGGTGAGGGAACAAAGAAGATAAAGGTAACTTCCCTAAAGGGCCGCTGAGCAATGCCGCACTATTTACGCGGGTCTCGGCGGTGGCGGGGACCCAGCTCCTGCCAATTTGCAGGAACTGTGGCCCAGTAGCGGTGACTTTCAAAGCGCACCGCTTAGGACTTTCTCCGTATTGCGGAGTGATGCCGTGCTCGGTAAGGAGGGGGATTCAGTAGCCGGAAGACGCCAGATCGACGGAGTATTTTGAAACTGCCACGCGCTCTACCCCGGTCTGGTAACTGCCGTCATCGTATAGATCGAACCAACGATAGCCTGGCATTTCATCATCTACGGCAAAGGGCCCACTGCCCGGGGTAAATTGCACTGAAGTCGAGGGGGTTGCATGCAAGCCTACTCCGCCCTCACAGCTGTCAAACTGCTGGTGTACGTGCCCCCATACCAGCGCCTTCACCTGTGGTGCCTGGGCAACCATATGCAGCAACTGGTCGCGCCCATCGCGCAACATATGGCCGTCGATCCACTTGCTTCCCACCTGTACCGGCTGGTGGTGCATCATGATCATTACCGGATAGTCGCGGGTCTCCCACAGCAGCAACTGCAAGCGCTCCAGCTGTGCCTCGCTGAGGCCGCCACAGATTTGATTTTCAACACTGGTATCCAGCAGCAAAAGGCGCCAGTTGCCCAGGGCGACCACTTCGGTGTTGCGATGTGGGGCCAGCTGCTTCATGCGGGCGCTGACATCATGGTTCCCCGGTAGCCAATACCAGGGTTTTTGCACGGTGCGCATTTTTTGTAGAAAGCGGCGGTACGAAGCCTCGGCCCCGTTCGCACTGATATCTCCAGTGGCCACCACCATTTGCGCGGCCTGTTGCCTGGAAGCGATGTCAGATAGCACCTCATCCAGCGTATGCCCCGTATCCAGGCCCAGCAATTGATAATCTGCCCGGCTGCCGATATGTGGATCTGTTATTTGGATCAGACGATATGAATTGGTCTTATCAGACCTTTTAGGCTTGTTGTGCTCGCGAATCACTTGCTCACCTTGTAATCACATCCGTGTGTTCTACCGCAGAATTAAATTTTCCGACCATCCAGCACTAATTCAAATTCTGCGCGACCATTTGCAAGACAGTACTCAAGCCACTCACCGAGAAAGCGATTGGCCTGAGGTCTCTCATCTGCGCGCTGCATACGGGGATTTGGGTAGGTGGTGTCTACTCCTTTACCACCTACCGGCCCACGGCCATTGACTGCAATCACCTCAGCCATCCGCGCATCGTGGTACAGGCGCGCGGTCAAGTTGGGGGATTCCAGCCAGCGGCTCTCTCTGAGATTAACCTCTGCGTCCAGTAACACCTCAGTGGTATACTTGGAGCGGGTCACCACTCTCAGTTTTAGACTGCCACCAGGTATTTGGTAGCACCATTGCTCTCTCTCAGACAGCTCTGGGAGCAGCCTCAGCAGGCGCAGGTAATTAGCGTCGCAGTCGGCATGATAAGACGGTAAATCGACCCGATACACCGCCTTGCCGTTGCCATTTGGCGACATTCTCGTCTGCTTGCGTTGCCGCGCATCTGCCTCACCTACTAGAGCCATTATCAACACTCCGATTCAATTGCCGCCGTGATTCACCTCTCAGTTTGTCCCTCACGCGGGTAAAGTTGCGCAAATGACAGTGACCGATCAGGCAGCTGGCGTCTTATCAATTAAACGCGCCCGATTTAACTCTAGCCACTGTAGTGAAATCAGTGTGGCCGCATTGTCTATCGGGCTCTCTCCCGGTAAATAATCCCCCTGCATCGCCTCCACAATCCCCTGGCGTGGAAATACTCGCAGGCGGATATCTTCGTTTTCCTCAGCCAAGCCAAAAACGCCTTCAGCCCCCTCCAGGTCTACTAAAGCGCAATACAGGTGCATACGCTCAGAACTCCCCCCCGGGCTGGGGGTATAGCTGTGGATAAAGTGTAAATCCTGCACGCTGCACCCGGCTTCCTCCTGGACTTCTCTGCGCGCCACCGCCTCCAGGCTTTCCCCTTCTTCCACCATACCGGCAACCACTTCAAGGCACCAGGGCCCCGCAGAGCGCTCCAGGGCACCGATTCGGAACTGCTCGGTGAGAGCCAACCGATCCCGGGCCGGGTCGTACAGCAAGACCCCCACGGCCTCGCCCCGCTGAAACAGCTCGCGCTCTATCTCACCGCTCCAGCCCCCGCGAAACAAGCGGTGGCGCAGCCGCAGGCGCAGCATGGTAAAGAAGCCCTTAAATACGGTTTCCCTGGAGATTATGTCTACTGAGTCCGCAGCAAATTCCGGGGTTAAATCAGTTCGACTGTTATCTTGTGGCATGGTTCGTCTCTCCCTAAGTTTCGGATTTGCCGCGCTGCTTCCGCGACAAGACCCGGGGACCAGCTGTTATACTCTGCGCCCACCGTACCAGCCACTGACTACAGAGGCTATCCGGGTTTCCGTGTTGAATTTCGAGAGTACACGACATGAGAGTGCTGAATATCGCCTATCAGCAGCTGAGACGCTATGGCAAGACAAGGGTTAGCTGGGCGCAGAAGCTCACCTTCGGCCTGATAAAAAATGACCACTACACCCAGGTATTCAGCGACCGCGATATCGCCGCGTTTGAGGCGCCTTTCGGTATTCGCGACCTGGGCGTTACAAAGGCAAACCGCCGCCTGCTGGAAACCGTTGAGGCCTTCGAGCCGGACCTGATCATCGCGGGCCACTGCGATATGATCACGAACGACACCCTAAAGGCCATCAAGCAGCGTTTACCCAACTGCTTTATTGCCCACTGCAATAACGACCCCCTGTTTGTTCCCAGCAATGTCGAGCGAATCAAATACCGTGCGGAAGTCGCCGATGCGGTATTTGTCTCTACCGGACGCCGGGAACTGAAAATATTCGAGGGCTTTGGTGCCCGTGTTTATCACATGCCCAACCCGGTTGAACCCTCGATTGAAAACCTGAATAACGCAGAGCGCACAGATCTGCCGATCGACCTGCTGTTTTGCAGTAACAGCAATAATTTTACCCAGCGCCTACAGATGGTTAAAAATCTGAAAGACGCCCTGGGGGACTCGCTGAACTTTAAAACCTACGGCAGCTTCGGCGAGGCGCCGGTTTGGGGTCGCGACTACGACCGCGCCCTGTCTCAAACCAAAATGGGACTAAACTTCAACCGCCAGGACACCCATTACTGGTATTCCTCCGCGCGCATGGCCCAGCTAGCCGGTAACGGTATTTTGCAATTCACCAGTGACAAGTTGCATTTTGACGAGCTGCTCCCTGCAGAAAGCGTCGTTTATTTCTCCGATGAACAGGACCTGCTGGCAAAAATCCGCGAATTTAACGGCGACGATGCCAAGCGACGCGCCTGGGCAGCGCGGGCCAGGGCGTTTTTCCACAACGAAATGAACTCAAAGCTCTACGCTCAGTACATTGTTGAAGCCACGACTCAACAACCCTTTAGTCACGACTATGCCTGGGCCCAAGATATCAATCTGGATGGCACTCTCAAGTAGTGCCTCGCCTAATTCGATAAGATGCAATAGATTATGAGTAACAACCCTATTCGAGTCGCACAGATACTCGCCGGTGCTGAACACGGCGGTGCGGAGAACTTTTTTGTGCGTCTCGTCAGTGGATTAAATCCCCGCAGCGAAATTTCGGAAAAGGCGTTTATTCGCAACCACGATCACCGGGTACAGACACTGCGCGGTAACGGTGTGGAAACTGAAGGTTTTAAATTCGGTGGCAAGCTGGATTTTCTCGGCCGCAAAAAATATCGGGACGCCCTCAATCAATGGCAGCCGGATATCGTAATGACCTGGATGGGGCGCGCCACCTCAATTACCCCCAGCTCTGAAAAATACCTTTTGGTCAGCCGCCTCGGGCACTACTACA
The DNA here is from genome assembly GCF_052466995.1 of Microbulbifer regidiadema (SeqCode). Taxonomy (NCBI): domain Bacteria; kingdom Pseudomonadati; phylum Pseudomonadota; class Gammaproteobacteria; order Cellvibrionales; family Microbulbiferaceae; genus Microbulbifer; species Microbulbifer regidiadema (SeqCode). Next base: position 2,997,299 of record NZ_CP174297.1, read on the forward strand.
ATCTTAAATATTACCGCCATGCGGATTATTGGATCGGCATCAGCAAAGGTATCTGTCAGCATTTGCGGGATGGTGGCATCCCCAAGGATAAGATTTTCCATATCCCCAATTTTGCCGACGAGACACCGGTTGATCCGCTACCCAGAAACAGCTTCAACACCCCGGAAGACAGGCCCCTAATCCTCTCTGCCGGCCGCCTGCATATTAACAAGGGATTCGACACCCTCCTCCACTCCCTCACCCAGATTCCCAATGCCACTTTGTGGCTCGCCGGTAGCGGCCCCGAGGAGAGCAAGCTGAAAGCTCTGTGTCATCAGCTCGGCCTGGAGGAGAGAGTGCGCTTCCTGGGTTGGCGCAACGATGTCACCGCCTTGATGCGCACTGCGGATTTGTTTGTATGCCCCTCGCGGCACGAAGGCCTGGGTTCTATTGTGATGGAATCCTGGGCCCACCGCTGCCCTATAGTGGCGACGAACTCCCAGGGCCCCGGAGAGGTAATAACCAGCGGCAAAACCGGCCTGATTACCCCTATCGATAGTGCCGATGAGCTGGCCAGGGCGATAAAATCCGTTATCGAAACGCCGGAACTACGCCAGAGCCTAATAGAAAATGCAGCCGATGAATACGCCAAGACCTATAGCAAGCAGGTTATCGTCGACTCTTATATCGATCTCTACGACAACCTGGTGAAGAAAGGGCGCTAATGGCAATAGCGGCCAGCGATATCCCAGCAGTGGATTAAAGCCCCCCTGCGGCGAACCTTAAGCCGCAGGGGTATCGCAGCCCTTTAATTAAAATTATCGACTCCTGGCTGTGCTGGGCAGCTGTTTCGGTCAAGTCTAACTGGACACCTCTTTAAGCATATTCCTCAAATTCGATAGGGGTTACATACCCCAGTGTTGAATGTATCCTGCGTGAGTTGTAATAAGCAATATAGGCTCTTACATCGGTTATCGCATCCTCCCTTGTTGCATAGAGATTCCCCGTCAACCATTCCCGTTTCAGGCTGCTAAAAAAGCGTTCCGTCGATGCATTCGGTGAGAAATTCCTATTCAGAAGGTTTTCCGCGATCGGTAGTTGCTGTTTGCTATCTGTCGTCAGTGTAAATCGCTTCTTGCGTTTTACTGTCAAACCTAGCTTCTTCATTAGCTTGCGGACTCGATAGCGAGCAATTTTAAAGCCTTTTTTGCATAATAGCTTCATTAGCCGGCGGATTCCGAGACTCTGCCGAGATTCAGAAAATAAGGCCTTTAAACGATGGCATAGTTTTCATGTCTAGCTATCTATTGAGCTATCACTGCGCTGACACCACTCGTAATAGCTACTCTTATTTACCCGCATCACTCGGCATAACGTCCTAACTGGAAAGCTGCCTTGCTGTTCTTTAATAAAGTTGTACTTTACTTCATTTCTTTCGCAAAGAAGGCACTGGCCTTTTTTAGGATTTCTTTCTCCATCCGTAACTGCTTGTTTTCGCGTCGCAACCGATCCAATTCAGCGCGCTCGCCGGCATCCAGCCTTACTCCGCTCTCTTCCTGCTTCAACTCTTTTCCCTGCGTCGCAGGTTGCTGGCAGTGGTACAGCCTCTGCAGCTTTAAAAATCGAATACCCTTGCTCAGAGACTAGGGCTACGGCGTCTTTCTTGAACTCCGGATTGAATTGCCGGCGTGTACCTTTCGTTGTCATACATCACCTCGCTTGGTAGTTTTACCATCTTAGCGAAGTGTCCGGAAGTATTAGACCACTTCATACCCCAGTTCTTTGTTACAAGTCTTCCAAAACTCTAGATTTTGATAAAGAAGATTATTCGTTGTTTGTACTTAAAAGGGCTATAGGAGTCTATTAGTATAGACCCTTAGGTCCGCATATTACTTTTTAGCAATGATTTATCTCAGATTCTGATATAAATTCAGCAACAAATAGCTCATCTTTACTAGCAAGAAAGTATTCTTGATCAGTATTAAGTCGTAATTTCATAAATACATCTTCGCCAACTTGCATCGTATTTCCCGCTGCGAATTTCGCGCCTGACTCCAGTAAATAAGAAAATACGTTACAAAATATTTCGAATATACCCTGACTAAATGAGTGGTCTTCCACTAATGATGCCATGTCAGGTAAACCAAGTAATGGTGCTCCGTATGTCCTTAACCAGACTCCATCTATACCTTCAACTTCATACTTAACAAAGCCACAGTAAAGAATTGGCAAGGGAAGTGACTTAAGAAACTCAAAGATATCTCCTTCGACCTCATTTCCAGACAACGCAATAGCAGGAAAAGAAGTATGCCCACTTTCGTTAGTAACTACGATTGCACCAAAATCAGCTAGAAAACCACCAACTAATGCTAACGAGGTATATTGAGCTATTGGATTGTTATCATAGCCTTTGTAATAAAGAATCAAATGTGCCCGATGGGATCTAGCCTGATCTTTAAGTTCCTTGCCATAATGGGATGGTGTAATACAGCGCTCCAAAGAATCAGATGGGAATGGTTGGTTAAAGCCTACAATCTGAATGACGTGCTCTCCCCAACCTACAAGCCCAATTGGTGTTCCACTATTTTTTAGCTCTTCATCAATTTCAACTTTTGCTTTGGCTAAACTTGGGTGATATGAGTTAAACTTTTCTTTTAACTCGCACGCACTAAATTCAAAACTTTTCTTGAAAAGAACCTGTAGACTAAGAGGGTGATCAAGTTCAGGATTTGCAACTAAGCCTCGTTCAAAGACTGTTTCTTTTTTCCCGAAAAATCTAGATGTTATGCTCATATTCTTCCACTTTATTTGTGTTCACTACCGTTGAGTGCGTAGTGGTAGGACAGCCAGTTAGCCGACTGCCCCCACGCAGATCCGGACGTGCGGAATTATCGCATCCGGCTCCTCAGTTATATTATTTACCGCGCAGCTAAATCCTATCAAAGCTATTCACTCCACCCATCTTCACCTTTTCACCCAATGACTGAAGTGCATAAACTCAGATTCAACTGAATGTGCTGTGCGGCGCTTGTCTGGGCATTTCAATGTCTGCCCCGATAAACTCGAACAATATTTTTCTGAGCTAGTGGACTCCCACTCTTGGAGTACCGTTAAGGTTGATCGCAATGGCCTACAGTTCTTCTGGAAGCATATCCTCAAGCGCGAGTGGCAGTGGCTGGATATCGTCAAAGCACCCAAAATTCAGTCGTTACCCGATATTCTCACGCCACAGGAGATTACGCAACTTATCGGGGCGGCACGTAAACTGCGCTATCGTGTTTTTATTCTCACAACTTATTCCATGGGCTTGCGATTAAGTGAAACACTGGCTCTTGAAGTTGGGGATATTGATGCAGGGCGCAAGCAAGGATTGTTTAAATTAACCACTCTGAATAACTCAGAAATCCTGGCCACCAACGCCTATGCTCAGGGTTAACCTATTTGTAGTAGCATAAAAAAGCAGCCACTAATATTTCAGTGGCTGCTAAATTAATGGTTAATTTTTCTTGTTGAGACAAAGGCTTATTTATTGATAAGCCGGCGGTAAGTTGCGCAACAATTCACTGACACCATTGGCAATCAATCGCTGGCGCAGCTCAACACTATCGGGGCGTGTTAATAGTTCACTGGCTCTCCCCCCCCAAATCACAGCACCTCCGGGGCGGCCAATGCCTACACTCATAATCACCAGCGGTGCATCCGTCAGGGGCGGCAGCTCCACCACACCTTGGGGAGCGTTGCTGTCAAACTGCTTGTCCCAGCTGGGGTCCCGTGTGTCACCAGAGAAAAACTCATCGACTACCGCAACCTGGTAATCCACAACCATATCCGCATCCTGGTCCTGAGCCACTTGGCGATAGCCCCGCTGCTGCAACGCTGCGGCAACCATATCGCGCATTTCTTCATCCAGCTCCACCAGCTGGGCAGAGGCATCAGTTGTGCCACTCAGTGGCGCGACTCCCCATTTATAAGTGCTAAAAGCGACCGCTGGCTCGCCGGTAGTGACTCTCTCTACCTGTAGCTCCTGGCAACCCGCCAACAGCAGCACCACAAGTAAGCCTGTTGATAAATAGCGCATAAAAACTCCTACATTTCCGTACTTATTTTACCGGTTCAACCGTGCTGTAAAGTTCTATCTTGGGGCTCCAGGTATACCACTTGGGATCGGCTTTTGGGTAGAGGGGAAAATGACTTCCCGACTCCACCTCAAACCCCATAAAGGGGGCTTCTGGCGTAGCAAACGCGATGCCCCCCTGCAACAGCGCCTGGGCCGATTCCGTATTGATATTAAGGCCGCTTTTCAAGCCAAAAGTCACCTCCACACCGCTGGCATTCCAAAACACCGTGTGCTCCCGTACCAGGGGCTGGTATTGGGGTTCAATATGAACATAGATGTACACTCGATCAGCATACTCTCCCAGGGCAAAACCGGTAACCTCCCCCACTTTTACTTGGCGGTAATAAACCGGACTTCCCGCTACCAATGAGCCCCGCCTGGCAGCGTCGAGGATAACCCCCAACCCGGGGCGGCTTAAGGTTTGCGCTAAGTCCTCGCGCGGCGCCTGCGCTAAAGCGTAAAACTTGCGCTGCGGATCGCCAGATCCCGGTTCAAGCGCCAAATAGCGCCCGCTAATCAAGGTGTCCAAGTGGGCGATCTTGTCGATACCGAGTTGTGGAGAGACCACCCATATGCGGGTTCCGGCCCGGGCAAACTGCTCCCCTCTGTGATAGAGCTTAGCCCTGGCCCATACCTCTCCCAGAGTGGGATCGAGCCTCAAGCGGGTAATTTCTCCAACTTGCACCCCGCGGTAGCGCAAAGGCGCTCCAACCTTTAAGCCCTCGGCACTGACAAGGCTGATCTGGATCTGTATCCCCTCCTCCAGCGCCGCTTCGCGGGTGCGATAGAGTGGAAACTGATCGCCGTTTTTCGCCGGCTCACCTTTACCAAGGTCCTCCCGCCGTATACCAAACGCAACACCGCCGCGCAGCAGCGATATCAGTGAATCCGCTTCCACTTCCACGCCCTCAGTCAGGCTGGCACTGGCGCGCAATCCGCTAATATTCCAAAATCGAACGCCCTTCTGCACAAGGTGTGCATAACGCGGCTCTATTACCACATAGACCTCAACCCCTTCGCCATCCCCACGCAACTCCATCCCCTGAACGGTTCCCACTTCTATACGGCGAAAGTAAACGGGGGCTCCTCGCTGTAGAGATCCCAGATTGCGCGAAGTGAGGCGCAGGTGTAACCCCGGCACACGGGGGTCCATGGGCGGCGCGGAGGTTCGCGCAGTAAAAGTGCGCTGTGAGCGCTGCCCTTTGCGTAAATCCGCTTCGATACGGTTCCCCTGAATTAAATCATTGAGTCCGCCAGTCAAATCAAAGGTCGGAGGAGCCAGCCAAAAGCGGGTATTCTCAGTGAGAAGCTCATCAATAGCCGGGTCCATCAGGACGGTGACTTCCATACCATTTAAATAGCGGTTTGCCTTAGTCGCACTAACCTCCCCGACCTGGATACCCTGGTAATACACCCTGGTAGTTTCCGGGGTGACATTGACCCCCTGATCAAAATTGAGGGTCACTGGAATACCCGCATCAGCTGCGGAAAAATTTTTGTACAACTTGAACTCGCTACCATTGACCGCGAGTGGCGATTGGCGCTGATTTTCTGGGGTATAAAAACTGACGCCTCCGGCAAATAGTGCGGCGAGGGATTCCAAATTGATATTAATGCCGCTAATACCCCCCTCAATAGATACTCCCGAACTATTCCAAAAACGGCTGCCCCGATGAAGCAGATAGGCGTACTCACGGCGAATAAATACGTCTATTCGCACTTCATTTCCATCGCGATCCAAACGGTAATCTGCGACCTGCCCCACCCGCAGCTGCCGGTAATATACCGGCGATCCACGGCTCAAAGAACCCAGGCGATGGGATTGCAGAACAACCCGCAAACCATCCCCTCGAATAAATGCGGGCGGCTGATCCAGTGCGACAAAGTTCCGCTTGCGCTTTCCACTACCCGATTCAACCGCAATATAATTACCGGATAGCAGCGTTTCCAAACCGCGAATACCGGTAATGGAAAGCTCAGGTTTTACAACCCAAAATTCAGTCCCCTCCACCAGTAAATACTCTGCGCTGCGATTTAAGCTAACCTCGGCTAAGACACCATCGGCGCCATTAAGCGCCTTGGCATTCGGCACCAGGCGCACATCCTGCACCACACCGATATCGACCCCCGAGTATTTCACCACTGTTTTCCCTTTCACCAGGCCATCCCCGGAGTGAAAAAGGATTGTCGCCTTAACATCGCCCTCGGAAATATCCTGATAGAGCAACCAGAGCGCAATAAACCCTGCGATTAACGGCAGAATCCACACTAAGGGTAAGCCCCTGCTACTTCGCACCTCCCCCCGCTGGGCGCCGCCATCCAGGCGCGCCTCTGCATTGGCATTTTGCGCGGGGGAATCCTCAGCCATTTTCCGCCGCACTCCCCCGTGCAGTTTCGGCAACTATTGCGGGCTTAGAGCAGTCGCCATCATACGCATCCCAGATTAAACGGGGATCACAGGTCCGCGCTGCCAACATAGTGACCACCACCACCGAAGCAAAAGCTGTGGCGCCCGCACCGGCGCTTACCTGGGCAACAAAGCCCATATCCACTAACGAAACCAAAATAGAAATCATAAATAGGTCCAGCAGAGACCAGCGCCCGATACCGGAAACCACCCGGTAAATTTTCATCGCCTGAATGGGATCAAAAGCAGCACGCCACTGAATTTGGATTAGCAGTAATACCAGGCCGAGCAATTTCATGACCGGCACTGCGATACTGGCAATAAACACGATTAGGGCGATACCCCACATGCCGCTATCATAGAGTTGCATTACTCCACTGATAATAGTGCTGGGATCGCCGGCGCCCAGATAAACGACCGTCATCACTGGCAAAATATTGGCTGGCAGCAGCAGTAGAGCACCGGTAATCGCCAGGGCCCAGGTCAACATCAAACTGCCCTCAATGCGCCCGTGTACCCTAGCTCCGCAGCGAGGGCAGCGACAGCGGCCCCCGCTCGGTAAAATAATTAACTGATGGCAACACAAACAGCTGGTTAAGCCCTTATTTAGCCCTTTACCTGGTACGCCACTCACAACACTGATTCCTTGTGCGCACGGCGCTGGGCCAAGCGCTGCCAAATTGCCGCCTGATCAAAACTCAGGGAGGATAGATTGGCCAATAGCATCGTGGCCGCAAAACAGTACAAACCCGCTCCCACCGTCATCTGGCCCAGGTCCTGTAATTTAACCAGGGCCACCAAGATCCCGAGCATATAGACATCGAGCATGCCCCACTCTTTTAGATGCTGATAAAAACGCACAGCGTTGGATACTGGCCGATCTAGCCACCCCCAGGCACTGCCACAACAAATAAATAACAAAAGGGCAAATTTCCCCACTGGCGCCAAAACACTACAAAATAGCACCAGTATAGAAAGCCAAATAAACCCGGCTTTAAAAAGAGAGTAAACGCCATTTAGCAGAGTGCTTTCTGCACCAAACGAGAACAGGGAAAAATCCAAAAGTGGTAGAGTGGCCGAGGGAATAAATAATAAAAGACCGGTGAGACTGAGCGCTGTCGTGAAATAAATACTGTGATTGCCATTGCGGTGTAAAGTACAGCGACACCGGGGGCAAACCAGCTTTTGTCCCGGCGGGGCCAGCCCTCCGGTCAGGAGCAGATCGCATTCATGGCAGGCCCTCTGCCAATCGCTCAGCACCTCGTTGCGCCCCGCGTCCATGGGCTTTCAGTCCTTGCCTTATTCTGCATAATATTTGCCGCATCCAAATGCTTATGAGGTGCGTCTATTGAAATATAGGCGCTCAACCATTATTCAAGAGCCCTGTATTATTGCCAAAAAATTACCGATAACCGCATGTAGACGTCGGTTTAACGAAGATATAGCAAAAATCCGCAAGCCGTCTCGACGGTCGGTTTACCCCCGGGTAAACTCTCGCGACAGCTACTGGGGAGACTGGCAATATTAGTAATAACCGCAAGCTGGAGCCTCTATATCCCCACTGCATAACGGCAGCTCCAGATAACTTGCCAACGCTTGAAGACCCTACCCGCCACAGGAAGTCGAAATAGATGAAAAGAAGTAACCGCGCCGAGCCACAAGGCCGCAAGTTGCGTCCACTGAAAAAACTAATCGCCGCTACGCTGCTGGGCCTGGGCGCCATGCAGGCACAAGCCGACACCCTGTGGGATATCTATACACAGGCACTGGAGAATGACCCGGAGTTGGCTGCCGACCGCGCTACTTACCATGCGGGCATTGAGTCCAAAAATCTGTATCGCGCCTACTTGCTTCCCCAGGTGGCGGCCAGCTACACCGCCGAAAGAAGCCATACTGATTCCTCCGGCAACTCATTCCAGCTTGTCGATGTCAGTGGAGAGGGAGAGCCGGAAGATATCCAGCCGGTAGATTATAGATACAGAACCACTAACTCCGTGCAAAACAGAAGCTACGGCGCCAGCCTCGATCAAGCTATTTTTGATGCACCCGCCTGGTTCGACTTTCAGCAGGGCAAAAAGCTAACTGAGCAGGCAACGGCAGAGTTCAGTGCCAATCAGCAGGACATGATGATTCGCGTTGCCACCGCCTATTTTGATGTATTGCGCGCATACGATGTTCTCGAAGCTGCGATTGCCGAAGAGCAGGCCCTGGCCAAACAGCTGGAACAGACACAGCAGCGCTTTGAAGTGGGTCTCACCGCCATTACCGACGTCTACGACTCCCAGGCCGCTTACGACAGCTCTGTTGCCCGTCGCCTCACCGCCCAGGACGACCTACTCAGTAACTTTGACGCCCTGTCAGTACTGACCGGTGGTTATCACGCCGAGCTCGCCCCTCTGGTTGCCGACTTCCAGGTAACGCCGCCGGTTCCCGCCGATCGCGCTGACTGGGTTGAGTTTGCCCTGGCCAATAACTACACCTTAAAAGCGGCCCGACTCGGCGCGGATGCCGCCCGTTACAGTGCCCGCTCGGCGGCCAGCGAGCACCTCCCCACCGTCACCGGTACTCTCGCTTACTCGAAAGCCACGAGCAGGGGGGAGGAAAAGGCCCGAACATTCGACACCTCGGGGACCCAGCTCACCAGCTTCCCCGAAGATGCTGAGAACTGGGAATCATCGGCCTCGGTGACGGTATCTGTGCCCCTCTTCACCGGTGGCCTGCTCAGCGCCAACCGCCGCCAGGCCCGCAACCTGGCCTTCCAGGCCCAGGACCTGAGTACCCTGACAGAGCGAAACACCATCCAAACCACCCGCACTCTACACCGCGCGGTCGTTACCGATGTATCCCGGGTCTCCGCCCGCGAACAGGCGGTTGTTTCAGCCAAAAGCGCACTGGATGCCACTCAAGCGGGATATGAAGTGGGCACTCGCAATATTGTCGATGTATTGCTGGCACAGCGCACCCTGTTCCAGGCGCAAACCGATTACGCCAATGCGCTTTACGATTACATCCTCAATTCACTGAGTTTGAAGCAGACGGCGGGATTGCTCTCCCCCAAAGATCTCCAGGACTTAGACAGCATGCTAAACCCCGCAAGCAATGTAGCCCGGGTGTCTGAATCCGCTACAACCAGCCTGCCAGCCCCGTCCAAGTAAACGGGGGCTGTAGTCACCAGAGAGCAGGATTTTTATCCTCTCTCTGGGCCTCATTTTGCAGCACTAAACTTTCCACTTCGCCCATTAAGCGCTGCAAGGCACCACTGTTTTCTGCTGCCACCTGCTGTCCTCTTTTCCCGGCGGCCTTTCTCTGCCCCACATCTTCCAGCCAAACCTGAACCTGTGAAGCCATTGACTCACTACCGTCGACTACCGCCATAGCCCCAGCCTCTTGCAGCAAGTGGGATACCGTGGCGAAGTTATGCAGGTGGGGGCCGGAAATAACCGGTACCCCCCAGGCGGCGGGCTCGATCATATTATGCCCGCCGACAGAAACCAGGCTGCCCCCCACAAAGGCGATATCACAGGCACCATAAAAGCGCAGTAACTCCCCCATGGTATCGCCCAAAAGAATCTCATCAGTGGCTTGGATCGCGCTGCCTTTACTCCTGCGCACCAAGCTAAACCCCCGCTCCCGGCACAGGCGTGCAACGCCATCAAAGCGCTGCGGGTGCCGGGGCACCAGTACCAGCAATAGGTCGCTGAATTCTCTCTTCAGAATGGAGAAGGCCTCTAGGACAATCTCATCCTCCCCCACATGGGTACTCGCCGCCAACCATATAGGCCGGGAGGACTTCCCCCGCCACTGGTGCGCCAGCACCTGGGCTTCACTGGCCAACCCCAGATCAATACTGAGATCAAACTTGATATTGCCGTTGGCCACGACTCGCTCCGCCGGCAAACCCAAATCGATAAACCTCTGCATATCGGCGGGGTATTGCGCCACGACGCGCTCCAGGTTGCTCAACATCCCCCGGCTCAAAGCGGGAAAGCGCCCGTAACCCCGCGCAGACTTCTCACTCAAGCGCGCATTGGCCAATAGGGTGGGGATATTTCTGCTGGCACAGAACTTGAGTAAGTTGGGCCAGAGCTCCGTTTCTACAATCACCAGCGCACTGGGGCTGAGCGCATTGAGAAATGGCGCCAGGCATTCGGGCAGGTCATAGGGCAGATAGTAATGAAGTAAGCGGCCACCCAGAACGGGCTCTAGGGCTTCCTGTACACGCTCAGACCCCGTCGGGGTTGTCGTCGTCACCAGCCACTGCCAATCGGTGTGGCGAGCCGCCAGCTTGGAGATCACCGGCACGGCTGCCAGGGTTTCACCCACAGAAACGGAGTGAACCCAGATTAACGGTGCCCGGCTGTGCCTTTTAGGTACCTGCCCCAAGCGCTCCCGCAAACGCTGCCGGTAGGCGGGCTGACTGCGCCCTCGCCACCAGAGGCGCAACAGAATTACAGGTAAAAACAGGCGAAAGAGCCAGGAGTACAGTGTTTGCATGAAGCGGGCGTCACCAAAAGATCAATTTTGTCATCGGGGAAGGCGCTATGATGACGGTTATCTCTTCTAGGGAAAACACCTGCGCAGTGGCAGTGGCAAAATATTAGTGATCCACCACCCGATAAAACTCCGAGCGCACCCCAAAGACACCACAGGCCATACCCGCAGAGCGACAGGCGCGCAGCCAGGGGCCCGACGCCAGGCGCTTACCGCCGACGATCAAGCCCAAAATACAGCCGATGCCAGAGATCAGCAATTGCCCCAGCGCAGAGACAAAGATGCTGGCGTGGCCGCGTCCCTTGGCAAGCTTGTGCTTTGCCAGGGTAATACCGGCGGAAAATTTTCTGCGCGATAGCCAGCGCATATTGGCGCGGCTCTCCGGTACAGACTCATAGACCCTAGCTTCCAGGCAATAGACGATTTTTCCGCCCTTTGCCTTAAACTCTGTGAAAAAAATCACATCGGTACCAGCACCGAGGGGATCTCGCTCATTAAACCTCAAACCCAATGAGCGAATACTGTCCATCGGTATTAGTACGTTACTGGTTGCGCAATAGTTGAGCTCTTCACCAGTTTTACGCTTCTGTCGATAAAAAATCTGTGAGTAATAGGCCGGTACAGTGTCGGGCCAACGACGAACAACACTGCCACAAACTACGCGGTTGCCCCCCAGCTCTTGGGAATAGGTGTAGAGCTCCGTTAACCAATCGGACTCCACCCATTCATCATCATCGATGAACACCAGGTAGTCTGCTTCCCTAGTGTTCAGTTCATCGATACAGCGGTTGCGCGCACAGGGGATTCCGCGGCGCTCTTCAACCGCGCAGTGGAGGGGGAAGGGAAAGCTCGCCGACAGCTCCTCTACCACAGCCCTACCCGCCTGAGCGTCCGAATCGTTATCGACAACCAGTGCCGCCACATTCAAATCCGGCGGCAATTGGAGTTTGGCCAGGCTTTGCAGGGCTCTGCGAAGCCGCTCCGGTCGCTGATAAGTACAAATACAGATCACTAACAAGGGGTGCAAGGTAAACTCCAGATAACGGCCAGGTACAAATCGAATACGGGCTGGATATAAGAGGGAATCAGCCTATACCCTTAAGAATGACCTGTCTATAATATCACTTTTGCCAAATGTTTTATCAGGGCATCTATGCTCCACACCACCCGCTTTTGCCCGACCTTTCCCGCTAATACACAATCTGTTATCCAAATTAATTTAAAGAACAAACGCTATAACCGCTGGTATCTCTCCCCATGAAAATTATGCAACTTCTGCCCGCTCTAAACTCTGGGGGAGTCGAGAGGGGAACCCTTGATCTCGCTCGCTTCCTGGTGGCAGGCGGTCACCAATCAGTCGTTGTCTCCAGCGGGGGAAGCATGGTCGAGCAGCTCAAAGCAGAGGGCTCGACCCATATTGAGCTGCCAATCCACAAGAAATCGCTCCTCAGTCTGTTGCAGGTCCGGCCGCTTCGGGAGCTTATTGCCCGCGAAAAACCCGATATCCTCCACGTGCGCTCCAGGGTGCCCGCCTGGCTAACCTACCTGGCCTGGCGCAACCTAGCCCCAGCCGAGCGCCCCCGTCTCGTCAGCACCGCTCACGGTCTTTACTCCATCAACCGCTACAGTGCGATTATGGCGAAAACCGAACAGGTGATCGCTATTTCCGGGTGTGTAAATAACTACTTACTGGAAAATTACGCGGAGTATTTACAGCGGCCCCCGCAAATCGTCTACCGGGGAGTCGATACCGACGAGTTCAATCCCGCGCGCCGGCCACCGGAATCTTGGTACCAACAAATACACCGGGAGTTCCCCCAACTCGCCGGCAAGCGCTGGCTACTGCTGCCGGGGCGCCTGACACGCTGGAAGGGGCAGGAGGACTTTATCGACCTGATCCATCAATTGGCCGAGTGCCGCAACGATATCCACGGCATCATTCTCGGCGGGGCGGAGAAGAACAAGCAGCACTATGCCGATGAACTAGCGCAAAAAATTCGCGCGCTAAAGCTTGAGAACCACGTCACATTAGTGGGCCACCGCAGTGATATCCGCCACTGGTACAGTGCCTCCAGTTTGGTGTATAACCTATCACGTCGACCCGAGCCGTTTGGCAGAACCGTTATAGAGTCCGCCGCGATGGGCACACCGATCATCGGTTATAACATTGGGGGCCCGGCCGAATCACTGCGCGCCTGCTTCCCCCAAGGGCTAGTGGATATCAATGATTCAAAAGCTTTATTTGCGCGCACTCAAGAGCTGCTCGACAGCCCGGAACAAAAGCCCCACCTATCTACCGACTTCACCTTGGGAAGACAGGCCGAACACACCCTTGAAATCTACAAAAGCCTACTCTCAGAGCGTACCGGAGCCAGCCCGAGTGATTGATTTAAGCCAGAGCGAGCCGTTTGCCAGTGGAGGCAATCGCTTTTGCTACCGACATCCGGAACAAGCGGAAATTTGTGTCAAGGTCATGCGGCCCAGGCGGACCGCAGAACTATTGGGGCGCGCGCCCTGGTATAAGACTTGGCGGGGGGAGTCCTATTTTGATGACAATCTTCGCGAGCAAGAGGGCTATAGCCAGCGGGCGATAGCCGCTAATCGAAGTGGACTCTGGCAGCATCTCCCCCGCTGGTACGGAATACAGGACACCAGCCTCGGCCCCGCCGCCGTCACCGATATGATCCTCGACAGCGATGGCAAACCAGCGCCAACCCTGCGCCAATACCTCAACCAACACGGTCTCAATGACGAGATACGCGCATCTCTACAGCGCTTTTCCCAGTGGCTGCTCGAATATGAAGTGCTCACCAAGAATCTGATTGCTCACAATCTGGTCCTGCGGGAAGAGCAGGGCGAGCTACAAGTCTATCTGATCGATGGGCTGGGCTGCGCTTCTTTCCTGCCTCTGCCCAAGGTTTCCAGCTACTTCGCAAAGCGCTATATCCACCGCCGCATTGAGCGTATGTGGCTGAGGGTCGAGTGGGAGATCTCCGACAAGGAAATCCCCTGGCGAAAATTTGAGGCCGAGGGGCTCAAGCGCTAGCGACTTGGCAGCCCCGAGCGGCGCAACAGTGCCTGAGCACACAGCAGATACTGATCCAGGGGTTGACGCTCACCCCCCTCTTTCAGCTCAAACTGCTCGCTGATCGAGCCCTGATCCAAAAGCCGCAGAACCGCTGAACGCACCTTATTGGAGCGGCTGCGGCTCGGTACCCGGATAACGCCCACCTGCGCCCGACTTTGCAGCGACTCAAAAAGCATCGAGATGCTGTCCTCAGTAACCCAGATTCTCTCCGCTTGTGACAGCTGTTCTTGCAGCCAACCCACCGGGCAGGAGCGCCAATCAATCAGCTCTGCGCCACTTTTTTCCAACTGCGCCATAGTGCCCGGTGGCGTTCGCCGACTATCGGAAATGCACCAGCGCAAAGGCTGAGCCACTAAGTCTTCAACCTGATCGCGGATTGAGTCCGGGTCCCAGCGGTAATGCTTACTGGGGCCCCCCAATAAAATAAGTCCCTTGCCGGCTTGTAGCCCATCGCCTTTAAGGGGTTCAGTCAGCGCGCCCTGACTCACAATCACATTGGCCAGGGGCGGGGGGCGATCGTGTTCCGGCACAATGGCAAAATCAAACCAGCGATAGGGCAACTGAGGGCGGTTAATAGCCACTGTGCGGCCGCCAAACCGATGCCGGGCGGACAACATAGGAAGGCGACTGCGGCGGCCGGTGCCAATCAAAAAATCCGGGGCGGGCAGCCCCTCGAGCATCTCTGCCCGCTTTAGGGCAATGCGGCGGGCGGTGTACTCCGGCGGTATCTCAAAAGCCTGTACCTCTCCGGCATAGCGCCGGCGCAGCCCTTCAACCAAAGCCGCACTCTGCTTTTCATGGGCCCGATTGCCATCTAAAAAACACCAAACAGTCAGTTGCAAGATAGAATCCTAAACTACTCAAACAGCGGGGGGGTGGCGAGTGTACCTAGCACTCAGCGGTGCGGCTAGCGTGGCAAGGCCATGGGAGCTCCAGTATACTGGCCCGCTTACCTCGACAGGGCTCCACAAACCCATATAGCAGGAGGCTCGTTAAAGCGCTCAGCCCCAACAGGGTCCGCTTTCACTTTGTGTAAAGCCCCACAAGTATCACCAAAAAGCAAAAATTGAGCGCCCATGGACAACAGACTTTTATATAGTACCCTCCCCTACAACCTATTTCCGCACTCTTGAGACAATCTTTTCTACATGGCCAACAGTTGCACCTATGTCTGAATTTGGAAGTCCCCTAAACAAGCTCTCCCAGCCCGTTTACCGCCAGCAAAACTCACTATGGATTTCAGGATTGCTCAAATGGGCCTTTCTGGGATTGTTGCTGCTGGTATGTGGCTACTATGTTTTCCCCAAAATTTCAGGGGTACAAACCAGCTTCTACCTGACACTGCTCCCCTCTGCGCTCTTACTCTTGGTGTGGCGCAGAAACTACCAGCTGCTCACTTCCTGGCAATTTATTACTTTTTGCAGCCTGCCAGTTATGCTGGCGCTATCGACTCTGTGGGCATCACCAGATAGCGCCGATGTTTATAAGCCGTCAGATTACTACTGGAAGCTAGTGGTATACCTGGCCCTGTTTTACTGTGCGATATTCTTCCTATTGGAGCAGTATGGCGACGCCATTCTCCACCAGCTATTACTCGCACTGATTGTGATTGGCCTGCTCTCCAGTATTGCCTCACTAACGGCTTACTGGCTCGATGGCGGTTTTCAGGACCTGCGCCGGATTGGTGGTATCTCCCTCGAAGGCAATATTGATAAAACAGGAATGCTATTTGGCTTCCACGCCCTATTCTGTTGCTACGGCCTCTACCAAAAGCCGCGTATATGGCGCTGGCTATCGGGAGCGGGGTTACTCACCTCCTGTATCTATATAGTGTTGTCGCAAACCAAAGTCCCTATTGTTATGGCGGGCTTCTCAATCTTCTTGGTCGTGTTCGGCAACCTTTCGCGGCTGCTGAAAATTTTAGTGGTTGTCGCCATCATTTGCGTACTGCCACTGGCCTATTTTGCCCTGTATGGTGACCTGCCCCTGCTACACCGGGGTGGTGCCTATTCCGTTCGCCTGACTCTCTGGCAGAAGACCTTTGCAGAGTTCCTGCAATCCCCCTTGTTTGGTCAGGGGCTGGTACACAAGAAGTTTATTGAACTCAACAGGATGGTGCCGCACCCGCATAACTTCCTGCTGGATATCGCGCGCTTCAATGGGCTACTGGGACTGGCAGCTTGTGCCTGGCAGGGACTGGCAGCTCTATGGACGGTGAGATCCAAAGAGAAACTTCTGAGCTGGATTCCCGGTCTGTACTTCATCTGGTTCTTGTTCGGTGTATTGGCCATGCTGGTCTATTCACAGCAGCCTTTGGTGAAACCCAATTATATTTGGTTCTTCTACTGGATTCCCCTGGCTATTCTGCTGGCGCGAAGTAGCCTCGAAAACCAGAGCTTAAGCCAAGGCGAGATGCCCCCGGCAAGTAACCCTCAAAACAGTAACCGCTAAGAGATAAGAGTCACACTGATGAATGTAACCGTATTTGGCACCGGCTATGTGGGCCTGGTGCAAGCAGCAGTCTTGGCTGAAGCTGGCAATAAAGTAGTTTGTATCGATATAGACTCGGACAAAATCGACCGCCTCAAGCAGGGCATTATCCCTATCTATGAGCCCGGCCTGGAGCCCATGGTGAAAAACAGTATCACCAGCGGCAACCTATCATTTTCAATCGATGCCGCCTTCGGCGTAGAGCACGGGGAATTGATTTTTATCGCCGTGGGTACTCCCCCCGATGAAGATGGCTCGGCGGACCTTCGCCATGTGTTGACAGTTGCAAGAACTATTGCCAAACACATGGAATCTAAAAAATACATTATCAACAAATCCACAGTACCGGTGGGCACTGCTGATAAGGTGCGGGCCGCCGTTGGGGAAGAGCTGGCCAAGCGAGACAGAACTGATCTGCCATTCGATATTATTTCCAACCCCGAATTCCTCAAAGAGGGGTCGGCGCTCAATGACTGTATGCGCCCGGACCGAATTATTATCGGCACCTCCGAAGCAGAATCAGAGCAGAAACTGCGCCACCTCTACGCGCCATTTAACCGCAATCACGAAAAAATCCTGGTGATGGATGTTAAGAGTGCGGAGCTGACCAAGTACGCCGCCAACTGTATGCTGGCAACCAAAATCAGCTTTATGAATGAAATGGCCAATATTGCCGATAAGGTGGGCGCCGATATCGAAGCGGTGCGGGCCGGCATCGGTTCAGATCCGCGAGTTGGCTATCAGTTTATTTACGCCGGTATCGGCTACGGTGGCTCCTGCTTCCCGAAAGACGTGAAAGCCCTGATCTCCTCGGCACAACAGCTGGGTATTGCGGCAGATATTCTCGCCGCTGTGGAGTCCCGCAACGAGCGCCAGAAGCACTACCTCGTGGAAAAAATCCTGAACCACTTCAACGGAGATATTCAGGGCAAGACTTTCGCACTTTGGGGCCTGTCTTTTAAACCCAATACGGACGATATGCGCGAAGCGCCCAGCCGGGTACTGTTGGCACGCCTGTGGGAGCAGGGAGCGAAGGTGCGGGCCTTTGACCCCGAGGCAATAGAGGAGTGCCAGCGCATTTTTGGCGATCGCGAAGACCTGATCTTATGCGACTCCAAAACAGAGGCCTTGCAGGGCGCCGATGCCCTGATTGTCGCCACCGAGTGGCAGCAGTTTAAATCTCTCGATGTCGATGAAGTCAGCAGCGCTCTCAGTACCCCGGTGGTCTTTGACGGGCGCAACCAGTATGAGCCCGAGGAGATGCGCGAGGCCGGCTTTGATTACTACTGCGTAGGGCGCCCGGATACCACCCGCGCCCACTAAGCCAATCGCGCTCAAAATAAAAAACCCGGCAGATGCCGGGTTTTTTATTGTTTCGATCACGCTATGCGCATTTTCATCTCTGTCTGGCCGGCCACATCACTGAGCCAGCCCCGGTGTGCGGCACTGCGCCCCTGTACCACATCAAAATAGAGATTTTGCAAACGCCGGGTAATAGGGCCGCGACGCCCACTGCCGATAGCGCGCCCATCCAATTCACTAATCGGCAATACTTCCGCTGCCGTACCGGTAAAGAAGGCCTCATCGGCGATATAGACCTCATCCCGGGTTATACGCTTCTCCACAACCCGATAGCCACACTCCCGCGCCAACTCAATAACCGTATCGCGGGTAATACCATCCAGGCAGGAGGTCAACTCAGGGGTATAGATAATCCCATCGCTCACCACAAAAATATTCTCACCGCTCCCCTCGGCTACATATCCCTCCGGGTCCAGCAGCAACGCCTCTTCGCAACCATTGCGCACCGCTTCCTGTAGCGCCAGCATCGAATTTATATAGTTGCCGTTGGCCTTGGCTTTACACATGCTGATATTCACATGGTGCCGGGTATACGAGGAGGTATTCACTTTGATCCCCTGCTCCAGAGCCTCGGGGCTCATATAGCTGGGCCATTCCCAGGAGGCGACTATCACGTGAGTGGTCAGGTTGTCCGCACGCAGTCCCATTCCCTCTGACCCGTAAAATACCATTGGCCGCAGATAGGCCTGACGCAAATTGTTCTCGCGCACCACCAAGCGCTGAGCTTCATTCAGCTCATCGGCGCTGTAAGGCATGGGGATATTCATTATTTTCGCAGAGCGAAACAGCCGGCGGGTGTGCTCCTGCAAACGAAAAATACTGGTGCCATCGCCGGTCTCATAAGCGCGTACCCCTTCAAACACCCCCATTCCATAGTGCAGGGTGTGAGTGAGCACGTGTACCCGGGCGTCGCGCCAGGGAACCAATTCACCATCAAACCAGATAACGCCGTCGCGGTCGGCAAAAGACATGGGTAACTCCTACAAATCCTGAAAAACAGTTTAATCGGGCAGCGGCTAGAGGCTCAGTTTTAACCGAGTAATTGCTGCCAGTTTGTTTGAACGGTCTTTCTTTCCGCTGTGAAGTGGTCATCGCTCACAATCCCTGGCCGTTGTTGTAGTGCCAGGCGATGACCTTCAGATCGGTAAGCTTTGTAGGCATCGATCAGATGTCCGGCTTGTTGGGCCGGCATCAGGCCCGCGTCAATAAGACTTTCGAGTATGCGGATATTATCGGTATACCGCACGATCGAGGGCGAAGTTTTTGCCCAGGCCAGAGCCGCATATTGAACCATAAATTCAATATCGACAATACCGCCCTCGCCGTGCTTGAGGTCAAACTTTTTATCGTTGCTCTTATCCAGATGCGCACGCATTTTATTGCGCATTTCCACCACCTCATCGCGCAATTTATCGCTCTTTCGCGACTGGCAAAGCAATTTCGTACGCAACTGTTGAAACGACTCGCTGAGCCGGGTGCTGCCGGCAACCGGGCGGGCCCGCACCAGCGCCTGGTGCTCCCAGGTCCAGGCACTCTCCCGCTGGTACTTGTCAAAGGCCGCCATGGAGGTCACCAAGAGCCCGGAATTACCGGAGGGCCGCAACCTTGTATCCACTTCGTACAGGGGGCCGCTCAGCGTGCGGGTCTGCAATATGTGGATAAGTCGCTGTGCCAAACGGGTAAAAAAGCTCAGGTTATCAATGCTGGTTTTGCCGTCGGTAACCTGCATCGCCTCCGCATCGTGTACAAAAACGATATCCAAATCGGAACCGTGGCCCAGCTCCAATCCACCCAGCTTTCCATAGGCGATAATGGCAAAGCGCATATCCTCTGCCGAGGCTCCCGCCGGCACGCCGTATTTATCCACCATCTGCGCCCAGGCGAGTTGCAGCGACTGTTGCAAGATCGCCTCCGCCAGCCAAGTGAGGGAGTCACTGACCTTCATCAGTGGCAGGGCGCCGCTGACCTCTTGAGCGGCAATACGCAGACTCTGGCTCTGCTTAAAATAACGCAGCGCCTCCATTTGTAACTCCAGATCTTCCGGATCGATCCGCAACAACTCGAGGCGCAATTCATTGGCGATATCTGCTGCGCTAGCCGGTGCCAATAAGCGGCGGGAATCCAGTAATTCATCCAGCAAAATAGGGTGGCGGGCCAGTTGCTCGGCAATCCACGGGCTGGCACTGCAAAGGCGCACCAGCTGGTTGAGTACCGGGGGGTTTTCATTAATCAGGACGAGATAGGCGCTGCGGCGCAACACTGAGCGCACCAGTGGCAAAACACGGGTGAGTACTAGTAGGGGATCATCCTGCAACCCCGCTGCCGCCAGTAACGTGGGCATAAACTGATCCAGGCGCGCGCGCGAAGAGGCCGGCAGCGCTACTACCATGGCCGATTGGCACAGCTCTTTTAAATGCTCGAGCGCCTGCTGCTGCGGAAGAAAACCCGCACCGGCCAAACAGTGTAAATTCTCTTCATTCGCAGCTTCATCGCCGCAGCTTGCCCACAGCCCCTGCCACTCCTCGGCCACACTGGGGGTGGCCAGCTCCTCCGGCGGCGCTATCACCGTATCGAACTCCCGCTCGACCAGCGCGCGGACCGCGATCAACTCACGTTCCAGCTGCGCCCAGTTATCGCGCCCCAGGGCAAATGCCAACTTTTCCCTGGCCTCCGCCTCTGGCGGCAGTGCCTGGGTCTGTTGATCCCGGTAAGCTTGAAGAGCGTGCTCAACTCTCCGCAGCAGCAGGTAACAGTCCGTCAATTTCCCCGCGACACCCGGCTCGACATGGCCGTCGCGCTCCAGCAGGGGCAACAGCTTGAGCAGGCTGCGCTCGCGCAGAGCCGGCTCGCGCCCGCCGCGAATTAACTGGAAGGCCTGGGCGATAAACTCCAATTCGCGAATGCCACCCCGGCCGAGTTTAATATTGTCCGTCAGGCCCCGCGCGCGCACCTGGCGCTGTATCAGTGCCTTCATTTCACGCAAAGCGTCAATAGCACTAAAGTCGATATAGCGGCGATAGGTAAATGGGCGCAACAGCTCCATCAATTCCTCGGCAAACGCCTCCCCGCCGGCAACCGGGCGCGCCTTTACCATGGCGTAGCGCTCCCATTCTCGCCCCTGGGTCTGGTAGTAATCCTCCAGCGCCGCAAAGTGGCTCACCAGGGGGCCGCTGTCTCCGTAGGGGCGCAGCCGCATATCCACGCGGAACACAAAGCCGTCAGAATTTATCGCATCGAGGGACTTAATCAGGCGCTGCCCCAGCTTTTGGAAGAACTGCTGATTCTCTAGGCTCTTGTCACCATCGGTATAACCGGGCTCGGGGTAGGCAAAAATCAGGTCGATATCCGAGGAGAGATTGAGTTCGCCGGCACCCAGTTTGCCCATCCCCAACACCACCATCGACTGGGCCTCGCCCGCTCTACTGCGGGGCTCGCCATAGCGTTCGACCAGCTTCCCGTGGTGCCAGTGCATCGCGGTGCGAATAGACAACTCCGCCAACTCGCTCAGGCGCAGACATACCCGGGGGATCTCCCACTGCCCGGCAAAATCGCGAAATATCACTTCAGCCGTTGCCCGGTTGCGCAGCAGACGCAATTGCAGATCCAGCGCCTCATCGCTCTCGATGGCCGGCAGGGCGAGGCCCAGGTCCCGGTTGAGTAACAGATCGCGCAACAGCTCGGGGCGGCGACAGCACTGCTGATAAAAAAACTCTGACCCCATAAAGCTTCGGGCCACGCCCTGCGCCAGGGACAAATCTGCCAGCAAGCCCTCCACCTCAAGCACCAGTGCGGCCTCTGCCCCCTCGCTCCAGTCACGCCACAGTGACTGGAGTTGGCTGCGAATGGGGGCTGGGCACTGGATATGGTCGAACATGGGGGACAATCCTTGGCGCTGATATCAGCGGGTAGTTCTGCTGAGCTGCGGGCATAGCGCAGCTCGCGGTGAGAGTGAGTAACTATACGCGGCGGAGCCAAGCTGCCTCTAGAGCCGTGAGCTCCCACCCCAGTCAAAGCGATGCGCCAGAGAGGCTAGAAGGCGATATCCGGCGGCGGAGCCACGCGCAGCACCTCTGCCACAGTGGTCAGGCCCGCCGCCACTTTTTTCGCACCGGAAAGCCTCAGGCTGTTCATACCCTCGCGCATCGCCTGGCGTCGCAGCTGTTGCAGATCGCAATCGGAGGTGACTATAGCTTGTACCGGTTCGCTAAACGGCAGGATTTCATAAATCCCCTGGCGCCCGCGATAGCCGGTATTGCGGCACTCCAGGCAACCTTCCGGCCGGTAGACCTTCTCCGGCAGCGGCGCTCTCCAGGGTTTTACCAGAGACTGCCAGTCGGCCTCTTCAATTTTGTCCTCCTGCTTGCAGTTGGGACATAGTGTGCGCACCAGGCGCTGGGCCATCACCCCGAGGATGGTGGACTTCAACAAATAGTGCGGCAAGCCCAGGTCCAGCAGGCGGGTAACTGCGGTAGGGGCGTCATTGGTGTGCAGGGTGGAGATCACCAGATGGCCGGTCAGCGCCGCCTGAACCGCCATCTGCGCAGTTTCCAGGTCGCGGATCTCACCAACCATAATGATATCCGGGTCCTGGCGCATCAGGGTTCTGATTCCCGCAGCAAAATCGAAGCCGATCCCGTGGTGGACCTGGGTCTGGTTAAAGCTCTCCTCCACCATTTCGATAGGGTCTTCAACGGTGGAGACATTCACCGCGCTGGTGGCCAGCTGCTTGAGGCCGGTATACAGGGTCGTGGTCTTGCCCGAACCGGTGGGGCCGGTAACCAGCACAATACCGTTGGGGCGTGACAGCATCCCCCGCCAGCGCGCCAGGTCCTCTCCCCCAAGCCCCAGATCAGAGTAGGAGCGCGCCAACACCTCCGGATCAAAGATCCGCATAACCAGCTTCTCACCGAAGGCGGTGGGCAGCGTCGAGAGGCGCAACTCCACCTCGCTGCCATCGGGCCTCTTGGTCTTGATGCGGCCATCCTGGGGTTTGCGCTTCTCCGCCACATTCATGCGGCCGAGAATCTTCAGGCGACTGGTAACCGCCGCGTTCACCTGATCTGGCAGCTCGTGAATCGGGTGCAACACCCCATCGATACGAAAGCGAATGCGCCCCACCTCCCGGCGCGGCTCAATATGGATATCACTGGCGCGCTGATCAAAGGCGTGCTGCAACAGCCAGTCGACAATATTGACGATGTGCTGATCGTTGGCTTCCGGATCTTTTAAGGCGCCCAACTCCAACAGCTGCTCAAAATTATTGGCCGCTGAGGTGCCCTTTAGGCCACTGGCACCGGAGATTGAATTGGAGAGGGAGTAAAACTCGACACAGTGCCGCTTGATATCGGCCGGATCCGCCACCACGCGCCGCACCTTGCGGCCGCTGGTGTGTTCCAGCTGCTCCTCCCAACCGTGGGTAAACGGCTGCGCCGTTGCCACCAGCAGTTCGTCAGCCCCCGCCTCGACGCAGAGGATCTGGTGGCGCTTGGCAAACTGGAAGCTCATCACCTCGGTGACCGCGCTCACATTCACCCTCAGCGGATCGATATGATACAGGGGGTGAGCGGAACTCTCCGCCAGCCAGGCACTGAGGGTTTCACTATCCAGCGGGCTGCCCGGCTGTTTGCGATTTACCAGATCACAGCTGGCGATATAGCTGAGCGGGTGCATCTGAGCCTGTTCTGCGGTGCGCGGTGTGCCGACAATGCGGTTGGCATCCTCTCGGCTGACAAAGCCCTGCACCACCAGATCTTCGAGTAAACCGCGCAGTTCCAGCAAGCGGTCTGCGACTCTGCTCTCTGCCATTGGCAACCTCTTTATTCTCATATGGCGACGTTGCATTGTAGCCCTATCATCAAGCTGTGAAAGTGCGCTGTTAACGCACTGTTACGAAGTTGCCCCGATTGGGGTACCATGCCGCCGTTTTCGCATTCTGAGCAATGGAGCTAACCATGGCCCTGTCGAATATTGCCAACTTATTTGGCCGCTCTCCGATTAAGCCAATCGAGAAGCATATGGCTACGGCCCACGAGGCATCGGCTGATCTGATTCCCTTCTTTGAGGCCCTGATTCAAGGTGATCTCAAGGAGGCCGAACAGATCCAATTGCGCATCTCTGCCTCGGAGAACCGCGCCGACGATATCAAGAGAGACCTGCGCCTGCATATGCCGGACAGCCTGTTTATGCCGGTATCCAGGAGCGATTTACTGGAATTGCTGCACGCCCAGGATGAAGTGGCCAACACCGCGCAGGATATCGCGGGACTGGCTGTGGGGAGAAAAATGCAAATTCCCGCACCGCTTCAATCGTTGATGACCACCTTTGTAGAGAGCGCTGTCGCCACCTCTGCACAGGCACTGCGCGCTATCAACGAGCTGGACGAACTGCTGGAGAGCGGCTTTGCCGGGCGCGAGGTGGATATCGCCAAGCGCATGACCGAAGAGCTGGACGAACTGGAGCGCAAATCAGACAAACTCGAAGTCGAGATCCGCGCGTCACTGTTTGCCATTGAAAAAGACTTACCTCCGGTGGACGTTATGTTCCTCTACCGGATTATTGAATGGATCGGTGAACTCGCCGATCGCGCCCACAGCGTGGGTAACCGATTGCAGTTGTTGTTAGCACGTTAGGGGGTTTGGCGTGGAAATTATTAGTCAATACGGCCATATTTTATTGATTTTGGCCTGTGTCGCGGGCTTCTTTATGGCCTGGGGCGTCGGTGCCAACGACGTGGCCAACGCGATGGGGACCTCCGTTGGCTCCCGTGCTCTGACTATCAAACAGGCGATTGTGATCGCCATGATCTTTGAGTTTGCCGGCGCCTACTTGGCCGGCGGAGAGGTTACCGCAACCATCCGCAAAGGCATTATCGATTCGGAGATTTTCGCCGACCAGCCGCATTTGCTGGTGTACGGTATGCTTTCCGCACTGCTGGCGGCGGGCACCTGGCTACTGGTCGCCAGTATCCTCGGCTGGCCGGTATCCACCACCCACTCTATTGTCGGCGCCATTGTCGGCTTCTCTGCGGTGGGTATCTCCGCAGACGCGGTATCCTGGGGCAAAGTGGGCAGCATTGTGGCCAGCTGGGTGGTCTCCCCGGTACTCGCGGGCACCATATCCTTTATGCTATTCCGCAGTGTTCAGCGCCTGATCCTGGATACGGAAGACCCCTTCAACAACGCCAAGCGCTACATCCCCTTCTACATGTTTGCCGTGGGCTGGATGATTGCGATGGTGACCCTTACCAAGGGTCTCAAGCACGTGCTTAAAGATGCCAATATCCAGCTCAGCTTTATTCAGGATGCGGGTATCGCCGCCCTGGTGGGCCTCGCTGTTGCCGGTATCGGTGTCGCCATGCTCAAGCGCGTTCAGCGCGACCCGGCGGCGGAAGAGGAAAACCGTTTCGCCAACGTCGAGCGCGTATTTGCGATTCTGATGATCTTCACCGCCTGTGCCATGGCCTTCGCCCACGGCTCCAACGACGTGGCCAACGCCGTCGGCCCTCTGGCGGCGGTAGTCAATACCATCCAGAGCGGCGCTATCACCGCGAAGTCCACCATGCCCTCGTGGATACTGCTGCTCGGTGGTGTCGGTATCGTAGTGGGCCTGGCGACTTACGGCTTCAAGGTAATGGCCACTATCGGTAAAAAAATCACCGAACTGACACCGAGCCGCGGCTTCGCTGCCGAGCTGGGTGCGGCCTCCACCGTAGTACTGGCCTCCGGTACCGGCCTGCCGATCTCCACCACCCACACCCTGGTGGGCGCGGTATTGGGCGTCGGCCTGGCGCGGGGCATCGGCGCCCTCAACCTGCGTATGATCACCACGATCGCCGCCTCCTGGGTCGTTACCCTGCCAGCGGGCGCGGGTATTGCGATCCTGTTCTTCTACTTCTTTAAAGGCCTGTTCGGCTGATACTGAAGTAGCACACAGAGCACATATATCAAGGGGGCTTTAGCCCCCTTTTTTGTGCCCCTGCCCCCAACTAAAACAACCGACTGCGGTCTCTCCTGTCGATATCTATTTTTCTCCAGCGGCAGTAGTATTTAGGGCAATAAGCCGGGCCAAGCCCGCCGATCCATCTATGCCTGCGAATTATCCCCGATGCCATTACTGTTGTTCGTCACACTGCTGTGGGCCTTTTCTTTCAGCCTGATCGGTGTCTACCTGGCCGGACAGGTGGACAGCTATTTTTCGGCAATGACTCGGGTGCTGCTAGCTAGCGCCGTATTTCTGCCCATGCTGAGATGGAGGGACTGCCCTCCCCGCACCGCCATCCACTTAATCGTAATCGGCGCGGTGCAGCTGGGACTGATGTATTTGTTTTACTACCAGTCATTCCTGCTGCTCAGTGTTCCCGAGGTATTACTCTTTACCATTTTCACCCCCCTGTATATCACCGCCCTTGAAGACCTCCTAAACAGGCACATCTCTCCCTGGAACCTCACTATCGCCGCCGTCGCCGTATTGGGGGCCGCCACGATTCGCTGGGGCTCTCCCAGCAGCGATTTCTGGCTCGGCTTTGCGGTCGTCCAGGGCGCCAATCTGTGTTTTGCCCTGGGACAGGTCGCATACAAGCGCCTGATGTCCGGCGAGCAGGCCCTGCCGCCGCGACAAACCTTCGCCTGGTTTTTTATCGGCGCCAGCCTGGTCACGCTGACAGCTTGGTTCCTGTTTGGAAAGCCGCAGTACCCACAGGGTTTGCAGCAGTGGGGGGTGCTACTCTGGCTGGGGTTGGCGGCGTCGGGCCTGGGCTACTTTTTATGGAATAAGGGCGCCACACAGGTTTCCACCGGCACCCTGGCGGCGATGAACAATGCCCTGATTCCTGCGGGCCTTCTGGTCAATCTGTTAATCTGGAACCGGGATGCCGATCTGGCCCGCCTCGCACTGGGGGGAGGCCTGATCGGGGCCGCCGTTATCCTGAATGAATGGCGCTATAAGAATAGGGAGCATCACCATGGCGAGTATCGCAGTACCTGACCTGAAAACCCAATTACACCAATTGATCGCCTGTCCCAGTATCAGTGCGACAGACCCCTCTCTGGATATGGGCAATCGCCCGGTAGTCGAGCTTCTGGGCGGCTGGCTGGAAACACTCGGCTTCACAGTCGAGATAATGCCGCTCAAGGGCTCGCCCAATAAAGCCAATATGATCGCCACACTTGCGGGGAGCAGCGGTGGTGATGGCGGCCTCGTCCTGTCCGGGCATACCGACACGGTCCCCTTTGATGCAAACCGCTGGCAATCGGACCCCTTTAAAGTTGTAGAGCGCGATAACCGCTTTTATGGTCTCGGCACCAGTGACATGAAGGGATTTTTCCCCCTGGTGATAGAGGCCGTGCAGACTTTTCTCCACAAGCCGCTGCAAAAGCCGCTGATTATCCTCGCCACCGCCGATGAAGAGACCAGTATGAGCGGCGCCCGCGCCCTGGTCGAGGCCGGCAAGCCCCGAGCGCGCTACGCCGTGATCGGCGAGCCCACCGGACTCCGCCCGATCCGCATGCACAAAGGCGTAATGATGGAGGCGGTGCGCATTACCGGGCAATCCGGCCACTCATCGGACCCCAGCCTGGGAGCCAGCGCGCTCGAAGCCATGCATAAAGTCGTCGGCGAGCTGTTAACCCTGCGCCAGGAGTGGCAGCAGAAATACAATAACCCCGGGTTTACCGTTCCCGTGCCCACAATGAATCTGGGCTGTATCCATGGGGGTGACAACCCCAATCGAATCTGCGGCCACACAGAGCTTCAGTTTGATATTCGCCCGCTGCCGGGGATGCAACTCACAGACCTGCGGGAAGAGTTAAACCGGCGCATCCTCACCATTCCACAGGACCCTAAAATTCAGGTGGCGGTAACCTCTTTATTTCCCGGTACCGAGCCCTTTGAGCAGGATGCCCACTCCGAGTTGGTAAAGGCCGCAGAGCAGCTCTGTGGCCACCCTGCGGAAAGTGTCGCCTTTGGCACCGAGGCCCCCTACTTGAAGAGTTTGAATATTGACACTATCGTGCTGGGCCCCGGCGATATTGATCAAGCCCATCAGCCGGACGAATTTCTCGCCCTGGATCGTATCAACCCTATGGTCAATATTCTGCGCGACTTAATTGGCCGCTTCTGCCTGTAATAAGCCTGCGCTGCCTCCGGGGCTATAACATCACAAGACTTGCACACGGTAATAATTAGTGAGCGACGATAACGCCTCCCTGAACTGGTTCCGCCACGCGGCGCCCTACATCAACGACCTGCGCGGTCGCACTCTGGTCATCGGTATTCCCGGCAACGCTTTGGAACACACCAACTTCCGCAATCTGGTCCACGATATGGCCCTGCTCGCCAGCCTCGGCGTGCGCTTGGTTGTTGTGCACGGCGCGCGGGAACAGATCAATCGGGATCTGGACCAGCGCGGTATTGAAAATCGATTTCACGAGAGCCAGCGCGTTACCGACCGCGAGACTTTGGAGGTGGTTAAATCCGTAGTGGGCAAACTGCGCTTCGATATTGAAGCCGCGTTTTCCCAGGGGCTACCGGACTCCCCCATGGCGCGCTCAGCGCTCAAGGTGGTCTCGGGCAATTTTGTCACCGCCCGCCCCAGCGGAGTTTTGGATGGCGTAGACCTGGGCTGGACCGGCACCGTAAGGCGTATGGATGTCGGCACCCTGGAGCAGACCCTGGACCAGGGCGCCCTGGTCCTCCTCTCTCCCCTGGGCACCTCCCTGACCGGGGAGCTCTTCAATATCAATTACCTCGACCTGGCCGCCGAGGCTTCCAGAGTGCTGCGCGCCGAAAAACTGGTGCTATTTCGCGAGCCCGAACAGCTCCAAGTGGACGGAAATGCCGTACACGAGCTGAGCATATTGCAAGCCGAACAGGTTTCATCCAGGGTGCCAAGCGCCGCGCTGCGCTGCGCGATTCGCGCCTGCAATGCCGGCATTGCACGCACTCACCTGCTCAGTTTTCGCCAAAACGGCGCCTTAATTCAGGAGCTGTTTCGCCGCGAGGGCGCCGGCACCATGATTTACCGGGACAGTTACGAGGTGGTGCGCAGAGCGCGAATTACCGATGTGGGCGGTATTCTCGGCCTGATCCGCCCGCTGGAAAAAGAGGGCGTACTGGTGCGGCGCTCCCGCGAGAAACTCGAGGCGGAAATTGAGCACTTCACACTCGTGGAAGTAGACGGTACCCCGGTGGCCTGCGCCGCTCTCTACCCCATTCGGGATGACCAGGGCACAACCACGGCAGCTGAAATCGCCTGCCTCGCCAGCCACCCGGAGTTTCGCGGCGGTGGGCGCGGCGCCAAGCTGATGCGCCACCTAGAACGACAGGCGCAAGCGGTGGATGTCGATGAGCTCTACGTTCTCACCACCCAGACCGAGCACTGGTTTATCGAGCAGGGCTTTGAGCAGGTGGGTATCAGCGAACTGCCAGCGGCGCGAAAATCCCTATACAACATCCAGCGCAACTCGAGAATCCTGCGCAAACACCTGGGCAAGACCTAGCCCACAGAGCCATAGGGATTGAGATGTTTATCCTTAATTTTCCTTTTATGGATCGTTAAGGCGCAAAAACATCCCAGAAAAATCCGTTTCTTGTTAAGCTGGCACATTCATTGTTGCCAGCTGGAATCTGTGACTATGCCCCAATACCGCTCCCGCACCTCTACCGCCGGTCGCAATATGGCCGGAGCCCGCGCCTTGTGGCGCGCCACCGGTATGACGGATGAGGACTTCCACAAGCCGATTATTGCCATTGCCAACTCTTTTACCCAGTTTGTCCCCGGACATGTGCACCTCAAGGATATGGGGCAGCTTGTCGCCAGGGAGATTGAGCGCGCCGGTGGTGTGGCGAAGGAATTCAATACCATCGCGGTGGACGACGGTATTGCCATGGGGCACGACGGTATGCTCTACAGCCTGCCCAGCCGCGAAATTATCGCCGACTCCGTGGAATACATGGTCAATGCCCACTGCGCCGACGCCCTGGTTTGTATCTCCAACTGTGACAAGATCACCCCGGGCATGATGATGGCCGCTATGCGCCTGAATATTCCGGTAATCTTTGTCTCCGGCGGCCCCATGGAGGCCGGCAAAACCAAACTGGCCGACCACAAGCTCGACCTGGTGGACGCTATGGTGATCGCCGCCACAGATACGGCCTCCGATGAGGAGGTAGCCGAGTACGAGCGCTCCGCCTGCCCCACCTGCGGCTCCTGCTCCGGTATGTTCACGGCCAACTCCATGAACTGCCTGACCGAGGCGCTGGGCCTGTCACTGCCCGGCAACGGCACTATGCTGGCGACCCACGCCGACCGCAAAGAGCTATTCCTGCGCGCTGGCCGCGAGATCGTAACCCTGACCAAACGCTATTACGAACAGGATGACGAGACTGCCCTGCCGCGCAATATCGCCAACCAAACCGCCTTCCGCAATGCCATGGCACTCGATATCGCCATGGGAGGCTCCACCAATACGATCCTGCACCTGCTGGCCACCGCCCAGGAGGGGGAGATTGACTTCACCCTGGAAGATATCGACCGCCTCTCCCGCGAAGTACCGCAGCTGTGCAAGGTGGCCCCGAATACCGAGAAATACCATGTAGAAGATGTACACCGCGCCGGCGGTGTTATGGCGATCCTGGGCGAATTGGAGGCCGCCGGGCTTATCGACGCCTCTCAACCCACGGCTTACGGCGGCTCACTCGCCGATGCCCTGGCCCGCTGGGATATTTGCCGCACTGACGACCCGTCTGTGCTCGAGTTCTACCGCGCAGGGCCCGCAGGTATCCCCACCCAAACCGCTTTCAGCCAGGACTGCCGATGGTCCACTCTGGATGCCGATCGCCAGCGCGGCTGTATCCGCTCGGCAGAATACGCCTACTCCGCAGAGGGCGGGCTCGCTGTGCTGTTTGGCAATCTGGCCCCCAATGGCTGCGTGGTGAAGACCTCCGGCGTCGATGAGTCGCTGTGGAAGTTTGAGGGCCCCGCCCATATCGTGGAGAGTCAGGAGGAGGCCGTTGCCAATATCCTCGCGGGAAAAGTCAGCAAAGGCGAGGCGGTTATCGTTCGCTACGAGGGCCCCAAAGGTGGACCCGGTATGCAGGAGATGCTCTATCCCACCAGTTACCTGAAGTCCAAAGGGCTCGGGGAGCACTGCGCATTAATTACCGATGGCCGCTTCTCCGGCGGCACCTCGGGCCTCTCTATCGGACATGTATCACCGGAGGCGGCCGCTGGGGGGAATATCGCCCTGGTGCGCAATGGCGACCCAATACGTATCGATATCCCGGCGAGAAAAATTGAGATCGCTATAGAGGAAGATGAACTCGACAAGCGCCGCCGGGAAATGGACGCGAGCCCCAGCGGCTGGAAACCTGTCGCAGAGCGCCCCCGCAAGGTGAGCAAGGCACTAAAGGCCTATGCCATGCTCGCCACCAGCGCGGACCGGGGCGCGGTGAGAGAAATTGACTGATTAAGCTGCGCTAAAAAACGGCCCCTGAGGGCCGTTTTTTTATTCCGCCAATTTATAGCTAATCCGATTGCGCACCCCGTAGCGCTCAACCGCTTGGCCGTCCTCCATTTGCGGGCGGTATTTAAAGCGCTCTGCCGCCGCGATGGCGGAGCGATTAAACACATTCGTGGGGTTGCCTTTGGAATCGTAACCTCCAACCACACGGGCATCGCGCACCGCGCCTGTTTTAGTCACGGTGAATTCCACAACCACATAGCCCTCAATCCCCCTGCGCAATGCGGCATTCGGGTAGCGCGGTTTCGCTTTATAGACCGGCGGGGGATCGCGAGATATTTGCACTCCCGTGGCAGTGACTGGCGTGGGTGTACCAATCACTACATCTATTTTGACCGGCACTACCTCAGTTTCCTCAGTCCGCATAGTCGGCTGTTCAATCACTTTTTGTGGTGGCGCAGGTGCCTCATAGTTTTCCGTAATGATCACCTGCTTCGGCATATGTATCGGCTTTATCGGCGCTAGCGATTGCACTGCCGGCTCCTCAATATCCGTTGCCACCAGCTGGCTCATCAAAAAAAGTAACCCCGCAGTTGTCGCTGCGGCATAGCCCAGGCCTTTCGCGTAACCCGCGAGCAGATGAGGGGGGAAAAATATGGGGTTGGAAATCGACTGGCAAGCTCTGTCCATAACACCTCTCCTATTATTGTTAGGGTGCGATAAGCGGCATCCTTGTGCCGAAAATGGAAAAGCTGATCAGCTGACTTTAATCATTAGCCAATTCACAAAAAAATGCAAATAGTTCGTTAATACAGGTTGTTTCAAATTTTTATATCGCAAAGCAGAGACAAAAAAGCATAAAAAAAGCCGCGCATTGCTGCGCGGCTTTAGTGGAAGTGAAACCCTTAACTGGTACTAAATAGCCAGTTGCGCTTCACGCTCCTTTTCACCTTCGACAAAGCTAATCCACTGTCTGGCGAACTTCTCAGAACGCTCGTCCTTCAGTGCAAGCTTGAGACTTTTTAAGGCTGAGTCATAGCGTTTCAGGTTGGCACTGGCCATACCCATTACGATATGCAGCTGGTCAACACGCTTGATGCCACCTTTGGCCAGGGCTTTTTTGCCCATGGAAATGGCTTTCTCGCTCTGGTCCAGGTCCAGGTAGATACCGGCCAGGCGTGAATAGATCTCGCCTTTATCGGAAAGCTGTGCGGCCGCTTCCAACTGGGGAATCGCCTTTTGCAGCTCCTGGGCCATCTGGTAGGCCTGGGCCAGGGTTTCCAGGTTTTTCGCCGTGCGCGGGATCTTCTTCTCTTGAATACCCTTGGCAATCACCTTGGCTCCTTTATAAGGCATTTCATGCCCCATAAAGAGGTAACCCATATTCAGCAGGTCTCTGTCCTTCTCCAGGGCTCCGGCAAGGTAAGCTGCTTCCATCATATGCAGCTGATCTTTGTCGCGTTTGAGCTCACCGTACATAGCAGCCAGCGTTTTGTAGTACACAGGCTTTGGATAGTACTGCACCAGCTTTTCCAGAACAGCGGATACGCTCTTGTAGTCAGTGCGCTCGAAATAAACGTACTGCTGCAATCCGTACCAGCTTTCCTTGGGTGTTTTGCCCTCTTTCTCGTACATGGATACCGCAACATTGATATCCGCGAGTGCTTTGTCCTGGTTGCCAATCTGATTGTAAGCCTGGGCGCGCAAGGCGTAGGAGTCCGCAGTGATGCGATCGGAAACCTTAAACCACTTGTTTAGGTAGTTAATCGCCTGCTTGTAATCCTCAGTGACAAAATACAGCTGAGCCAGGGTAAACAAAGTGCCCACTTCTAAAGCTACCGGCAGGTTTTTTTCACCCTGATCCAACACCTTTTTAAAGTAGGGAATCGCCTCTTTGTAACGCTCAGTACTGTAGTAAACAACACCGAAGAAGTTATACATCTGGGCAATTTCATAGCCGTTGAAGCGCTTCTTAGCTGCATCCATTTCTTGCAGTGCAACTAGTGCCGCCGCCCAATCCTCTGCATCCGCAGCTTCCTGGGCTTTTTCCAGCTTCTTATACGCAGCTTCACGCATCGCCGGAACTTTACGGGTTTTTTCTTTGCTCGGCTTTTTTTGTTCCTGCGCCTGTGCTGAGGCGAAAGGTGCCGATACACCCACCGCATCCAACACGGTAACGCTGACCGTCGGTGCCAGAACCAAGGGTAGCGCTACTGACGTGCGCAGAGCGAACTTGGACAAACCTTTAGTGATGGTCGTCAACTTCATAGTGCTTCCCCTTTTTAGTCCTTAGCCATGTTAAAGCTGATCTTAGTCCTAACATTAGGAACTTCGGTCGGCTTGCCATCGACTACCCGCGGCTTGTACTTGTACTTCAGCGCGGACTTCAGGGCAGCCCGATTGAAAACCGTGGTCGGTTTACCTTGCAGCGTAAACGCTTCAATTACGACCGGGTCGCGTACAGAACCGTTTGTCGTCACTGTGTACTCAACGATTACATAGCCTTCCATACCGCGCTGTAGCGCGCGACGGGGGTACTGAGGCTGTACTTTTACGATCGGTAGGTAGTCACCTTCACCAAAACTGAAACCAGACAGCTTAACCCCACCCCCAGCTTTCGGAGCGGCGATACTGATGTTGCCATCAATATTCGGCTCCTCAAAGTCGGGCTCCGGCATTTCCGGTGGCGGAGTCTCTGGCTCGTCTGGTTTTACCGGCTTGGCGGTGTCGTACTGTGTTTCAATCTTCGTCTCAGGCATCACCACATCGGCAACCTTGAACTGCTCCTTATCTTCTGGAGCCTTCATGTTTGCCGCAATCAGCTGATGCATGGTGAAGATGAGGCCAAAGGTTGTGGCTAACGCCAGCGTACCTGCCCCAAGAAGTCTTACCGGATTCATAGCTGTTAACTCTTCTCTGTAGCGACGGAAACTTTCTTGATACCAATCTTCCTGGCTGCGTCTGCAATCAGGGCAATCTTCTCAATACTCGCTCCCTTATCGGGCTGAATTACCAACCACCCTTTCGGGTTTTCCGAGTAGAGACGCTCCAGGACAATTCGTACCTGACGCTCATCGACCTTCTCTTTGGCAATCCAGACCTCGTCACTGTCGTTGATCGCTACCAGAATAGAGGCGGCCTTGAGTTCAGCGGTTGTCGCTTCCGGCTTCTCAACATCAGCACCCGGCTCCTTGATAAAGGTCGCAGTGACGATAAAGAAGATCAGCATGATAAACACCACGTCCAGCATGGGCGTGAGGTCAATTGCGCCGGCTTCTTCTTCTGCCGTATTTTGTCTTTTGCTCATAGCAACTCTCTTAGCGAACTTTTCCAGCGGGGGCTCGGGGAGCCCCCGGCGAAAGTATCTGGCTTGGCTAAACCTTCACAGCAAATAAGCTGGCTTATTCGCTGGTGGATGCTTAGTGATCCATTGTCAGATGATCTTCCAGCAGCTGGGTTTCACGCTCAGCTTTACGGGCGAGGTAGGTATTGGCAAATACACCTGACAGGGCCGCAACCATACCCGCCATTGTCGGGATAGTTGCCATGGATACACCACTGGCCATCTGCTTGGCGTCGCCACCACCTGTAATCGCGAGAACATCGAACACGTTGATCATGCCCCAAACCGTACCCAGCAGCCCAAACAGAGGGGCCAGGGCGACACAGGCTTGGATCATGTCCATATTGTCCTGAATTTTCTCGGATACCCGGGAAATCATTGCATAACGGATCTGGTGCGAACCCCAGGATTTGCGCTCACCGCGCCCCTCCCACTGGTCTACCGCACCCTGAACGTCACTTTTCAACCCTTTGTTAAAGTAGAAAATACGTTCAAAAATCAGCGTCCACATAAAGAAGGTCAGGCCGGCGATCAGGAACAGTACTGGCCCGCCCGACGCCATAAAGGCGTTGACGGCGGCCCATGCGTCATTTAATGCGTGCATGTTGCCGCCTCCTCTTATTTGCGCTCGGCGTTTTCTGCCACGATACCAGCACTCTGCTCTTCCAGAATGTGCAGGACACGCTTGGCACGGCCATTAACTACGGTGTGCATCAGAACGGTTGGGATAGCCACAACCAGACCGAGAACAGTAGTGATCAGGGCTGAGGAAATACCGCCGGCCATTGCCTTGGGATCGCCCGCACCAAAGATAGTGATCGCCTGGAAGGTGATGATCATACCGGTAACGGTACCCAACAGACCCAGCAGCGGAGCAACCATGGCGATGATCTTCAGCAGGTTGAGGCCGGATTCGATCGCCGGACGCTCTTTCAGTACCGCTTCTTCCATCTTCAGTTCGAGGGTTTCACCGTCTACACCCTTGTTCTCTTCCGCAACAGACAGTACGCGGCCCAGTGGGTTATTGGTGTTCGGGGTAGAGGAACGCAACTGTGTATTTACTTTGCCGCTAACACCGGTCAGAACGATCAGGCGGAAGATAGCCAGCAGCATTGCGAAGGCACCAACTGCGGAGATGATGTAGCCCACGATACCACCCTGGTGCCAGCGCTCTACGATGTCCGGGCTGTTGATCATGGCTTTCAGGTAGGAACCACCGGTAGGGCCAGTCGGGTCTACACCGAAGGCACTGAAGCCGCTGGTAGAAGCTTGCAGAGCTTCAGCCATGCCTTGGAACTTGGCATCCGGCTGACGGATCAGCTCAGCCATTTTGTAGGCATTGTTCATTTCCAGGTATTTACCGTTGGAAACCAGGTTGAAGTTACCTACACGAACCACTTCCTGCTCAGCTTGCTCGCCGTTGGGCTTGATCACAGTTGCGTTGAACTTAACGATCTTGCCGGACTCAACGGTTTCGCGCTGAATCTCAAACCACAGGCGCTCGATCTCTTCGATCGTCGGCAGTTTGGTAGCACTGTTCATCTTGGCCAGAAGACCGTCGATGAATTCTGTACGACCCGGGTACTGAGCGGATACCAGAGAGGAACCGATGTTGGCACGCAGGTCGGCAGCAGTAGAGGACATGTGGCCGAACAGCTCTTTCAGGGAGCCGAGGCGCTGGTCCAGTTGCTGGCGCTTCTGATCGACAGCGACTTCCTGCTCCTGGTATTTCTTCTCCAGTTCAGCAGAGCGCTTTTCTTCAGCGGTACGGGTGTTTTTAGCTTGGTTCAGCAGGGCGTTCTGGTTGGCCTTTTGACGGCGGAACTCAGCTTCGCGCTGCTTGTGCTCTCTGGACTCGGCAACTTTGGAGTCCTTAACCATTTTCAACAGGTCGTCCAGGGAAGAGGCCTTCTCCTGAGCAACTGCGGAGAAGCTGATCAGGCCAGCTGCTGCCGCTACTAAAACGCGTTTGGCGAAAGAGGTTTTCATTGCGCTGCCTCCGGAGCCGGAATCGGCATGGTCATGATGTCGATAGTGGCCTGTTTCTTGGCAATTTTCAGACCGTTCATGAGAGCGCGGCGGTATTCACCAGCATCGATCTCAACCCACGCGCTGTTGGCTTTGTCATAGGCGAGGGAAATTTCAGCATCAGTAGTCTGAGCCAGCAGGGCGATACGGCCGATTTGCAGAACGCTCACTTCACGCTCCTGACCGGCAACGGTCAGAGTGTCGCGGTAAGAGTCGATCTTACGGGCGTATTCAGCTTCGAAGTTGTACAGCTCCAGCACCTGGCGGAACTTCTCCGCAACGCTGATATCGGAGCGGTCCATGGTGCTCTTAACACCATTGAGGTTCGCCATACGCTCTTCCAGCTTGAACGGTGCGTCCAGCTCGATGAACTGTTCCAGGCCGTCCAGCATACGCAGGATCAGCGGCTGAATCTGACGCTCAATAACAGTAACGTTGGCAATAGACTCGTCCAGCTCATTGATTACTTCGAGCTGGTTGGCCAGCTGCTTCTCCAGCTGACGGTTGTATACGCGCAGACCATCGATTTCTTTGTTAACCACCTTGAAGTCCTGCAGCAGGCTGCTGGTTTCGTCGGCAATCTTGTCGATGCGTTTTTGCGATGCCTGGGCCGCAGTGGTTTTCTGCTGGCCGACGGCGAGTACGTTATCGAGAGTATCCGCAGTGGCTACGCTGCCGTAGAGCGCGCCGGCAGACAGCGCAGTGGTCAGCGCCACAGCCATGAATCGCTTGGTTTTCATTAGACCCCCCAGTGGGTTCAATATTTCACAACATGGTCGCGATGAGTTAGCTGCCACAACGCGGTGTCCTTTTGTTTTAAAAACATTGGTTAGAAGACAGCTAAGAGCCGCACATTGTAAACAGCCGATTTGATTATTCAAATGCCGATTGCCAGCATCGGCCCGCTTGGGTAACAAGGTAACACTTGGGTAACATTTCCGAGTCACTTGCACACATTCGCGGCGACGTTTCCTGTGTAAGCTGTCGGAGAATTTAACAGATCGATCAAGTTTTGATCAAATTGTTTTTATTTAAATCTGTCATATTGGACTAATGAGTAGTTGTACTCATTCCTGTCGGAGGCCCGGTAACACTCGCGTACCGACTCGACCCAAGAGTCATCAATATCGGGGAAAAAGGCGTCCCCATCGACATCTGCATCCACTTCAGTGACATATAAGCGGGTGGCGAGTGGCAGTGCCTGGCGGTAAATCTGTGCGCCACCGATAACCATCACCTCGCTGGCTCCGCTGTCTTTTGCGCAGTTTTGAGCCAAACTGAGGGCTTGATCCAGAGACTGGACCACCTCGACGCCATCTGCAAGCCAGTCGGGATTACGCGTAATGACAATATTGACCCGCCCCGGCAGGGGGCGACCAATTGACTCAAAGGTCTTTCTTCCCATAACCACAGGTTTCCCCATGGTAGTGCGCTTGAAAAACTGCAAGTCACCGGAGATGCGCCAGGGCAGCTCGTTATCCTTGCCGATAGCACCATTGCGGGCAACCGCCGCAATCAACGCAATAGAAACCGTCATCGCTGCCCCCTAGATCGCTACCGGTGCTGGAATATGTGGGTAGGCCTCGTAGCCTTTGAGTTCAAAGTCCTCAAAGCGGAAAGAGAACAGGTCTTGCACCTCTGGATTCAGGTGCATCTGCGGCAGGGGAAGGGGCTCGCGCTGCAATTGCAGCTCAACCTGCTCCATATGGTTGGAGTAGAGGTGGGCATCGCCAAAGGTGTGGATAAACTCACCGGGCTGCAAACCGCATACCTGCGCCAGCATCAGAGTCAGCAAGCTATAGGAGGCGATATTAAAGGGCACCCCCAGGAAGATATCTGCACTGCGCTGATACAGCTGGCAGGACAGCTTGCCGTCGGCCACATAGAACTGAAACAGAGCGTGGCAGGGCGCCAGGGCCATGCGCCCTTCGCGGGCATTATCGGCCGGGGAGACACCTTCGTCCGGCAGGTCAGCGGGGTTCCAGGCACTAACCATCAGGCGCCGGGAGTCCGGGCGGGTTTTCAACTGATCCACCAGCTGCTCTATCTGATCGATCTGGCGACCATCCGGGGTGGGCCAGGAGCGCCACTGGTGGCCATAAACCGGGCCCAAGTCGCCCTCCTCAGTGGCCCACTCATCCCAGATCCGCACCTTGTTGTCCTGAAGGTAGCGGATATTGGTGTCCCCCTGCAAAAACCACAGCAGCTCGTGAATAATCGAGCGCAAGTGACACTTTTTCGTGGTGATCAGGGGAAACCCCTCGGCTAAATCAAAGCGCATTTGGTAGCCAAATACACTGAGGGTGCCAGTGCCGGTACGGTCACCCTTAACGGTGCCGTTATCGCGCACATGGCGCATTAGATCGAGATACTGCTTCATCTATTGCTATGCTCCGCCTTTAACTCGGGAAGACCCTGTCTTCTTACCCTTACTCTGCCCACTCCGCCCCTCTGGCAGAGACTGGGTTTTATAACTCCACACCAGCAATGCAATGCCGGCAATAATCATCGGCAAACTCAACAGCTGCCCACGGGTCATCCAACCAAATAAATCAAAACCAATATGCCCGTCGGGCTCGCGGACAAACTCCACCAGGAAGCGGAAAATTCCGTAGAACATCACGAACATACCGCCTACCGCGAGGCGCGGGCGCGGCTTACTGGAAAACCACCAGAGCAGCGCAAAGAGTACCAACCCCTCCAGGAAGGCCTGATACAGCTGGGATGGGTGTCGGACCAGAAGCTCCGGGTCCCTCGGGAAGACCATGCCCCAGGGGCCCTCGGTTTCGCGCCCCCAGAGCTCCTGACCAATAAAGTTACCGATTCGCCCGAGCCCGAGCCCGATGGGCACCAGTGGAGCGACGAAATCAATCAGGGCCGGAAAGGTTGTACCAATCTTGCGCGCGTAGAGCACGGTGGCCAATATCACCCCGATCAGGCCACCGTGGAAACTCATTCCCCCCTCCCACAAACGAATCAGCGATAGCGGGTCTTCGAGCAATTGGGGGAAGTTATAAAAGAACATATATCCCAGGCGACCACCGAGAACGACACCAATGGCGCAGTAGAGGATCAGGTCCTCCACTTCGGATTTAATCACCGGCGACCAGGGTTTAGCGCTGCGGCGCAGTGCCAACCACCAGGCCGCGACAAAGCCGGTCAGGTACATCAGCCCATACCAGTGCACTTTTAAAGGGCCTATTGCAAAGGCTACCGGATCGATTTCGGGATAGGTCAGCATGGGGGAATCGCGATTGCTAATTAAAAGGGCGTATTATGGTCGCAAAGCCCCCCGCTGTGAAAGGGCGGCTTGTCTCTAGATCCGGGAAGATCGCCATGTGTCTACTGCTATTTGCCTACCAATGCCACCCGAGCTATCCACTGCTTTTGATCGCCAATCGCGACGAGTTCTATCGGCGCCCAAGCGCCCCTGCGGCGCGCTGGCCGGGCACTCAGTTAATCGCCGGTAGAGATCTGGAGGCCCGGGGAACCTGGGCCGGAGCATCCCCCGGACGAATCGCAGCGGTGACCAATGTCCGCGAACCGGGGGTGCCGGAGCCCCTAGAGGCACTGTCCCGCGGGGAGATACCACAGCAGTTTCTATGCAAACGGGATAGTCCGGAACAATTTATCCAATCCCTACAACCTCAACGCTACAGAGGCTTTAACGCCCTGCTATTTGATATCGATAGTGAAAACTCGCTCGCGTGTGCCGGCAACCGGCACACGCCATTTATTTTTACAGCGGGTATTCACGGTATCTCCAACGGCGCAGCGGACGAACCCTGGCCCAAGGTAGAGAGAGGCAAAGCGGCGCTGGCCGAGATCATACCTGGAGCCGACCAGCCGGTGACGTTTGCAAACTTTGTCGAACCGGCCCTGGCACTGCTCAGAGACCGCACCCCCGCGCCGGACCCACAGCTGCCGCAAACCGGGCTGGCAACAGAGATCGAGCGGGCGCTCTCGCCTATATTCATCCACATAGTTGCCAATAGCCCGGCGACAGCGGCCATGCTCCCCGATGGCGGCTACGGCACCCGCGCCAGTACCGTGATCACCATTGACCGCAAGGGGCACTGCCAACTGTGGGAACAGACATTTGTCAACGGCGCGCCGAGTGGCCCCCTGCGCCACCTCAAAACGCCACAGTTAGCCTAAATTTCTCGCACTAACCGTTGAATTGGGCGTATTTTTTTGTCTAATGCACCGCCAGCTAGTCAAATTACTTCTATGGGCCGCCTGCCCTTGAGGCACAGAGAAAGAATATTGGCGCAAAATACATTATTCGGAAATCCTTACTCTAAAAAGAATGAAGCGCCAAGCAAAGTTGGGATTTATTGCCATACTTACTTTCACAGACTGCAATCGGTTGAGTTTCGCGCAAGCGGAGCACCTACTGAAGTCTCAATAAAAGGAAGTCGCGCGGGACGCATGACACGTGCGGGTCACCGATAATATTGAAGAGTATCTGGATAGGCCCGCCGCAGGTTGGGAAGGTATGAACGATCTGGCGCCCGGCATTTTCTAAAATATCGCACCGGGCCCCCGCAGAATCGCTGAGGTACCATGTCGTATTTCAACCCCGAGCATCGCAGACGCAAATCGATACTTCCACTACTGACACTGGGTAGCCTCTGTGTCTTTATCCTCTATTACGCTTTTGCGGCCAATCAGAGGACCCGTCCGATTTTACCGGAGAATGCGGTCCGCCCCCATCTAGTGCACTGGCTGGAAGAAAACCCGGATGCCTGGCCGGCCCAGGACCCCATCTTCAATCCCGCCGCTGTGCGCAGAATCTATCAGCGTACCGATTACCGCCTGCTTTGGTTCGATAACTACAGCCTAAGTGATAGTGCCAACGACCTACTGAAACAACTCACTGCGGCCAGCTCCGGCAATCCCAGCAGCATGGTCGACTATCGCTACCACCTGGGTTACTTCGACCGCACCCTGCAAGACACCCCCCAGCACCTACAGATGGCCGCAGTACTGGATGTTCTGCTGACCGACGCCTTTGTCTCCTACGCACAGGATACCCAGTTAGACCGGATCAAACCCAGAAGTCGCCCGCGCCGGGGAATCACGCCGGTGCAGCGGGACAACCAGGGCTTTCGCCTGGTGGCACTCAATACAAGGCAGCAACAGCCCCCCGCTGAACCCAGTGGCCGCAAGTACTTTCGCGGATACGACCGAGCCGCCAATCTCGGCGGTCAGGTGCGCAGCCGCTCTTACGCGCGGGAGTACAACGCCGACACCACAAGTCAGGACTCCGGCCGCCGCTATTTCACCACCACACGCCGCCAATACCGCGACAGTAATAGCACCTCAAACAGCGACAGCCGTGTTTATTACAATCAGGGGCGATCAAATACTGCTGCGGTGCCAATTCGGTCTGCAAACAGCGAGGGGCCCTACTACGAGGAAAACAGGCCCTACGGCAACAATGTGCGGGCTCTGCGCAATGAACTGCAACGGCTGCGCGAAATGTCCGCCAGCGGCCGCTGGCGCCCTATCCCCCCGGGACCCGCGATGACTCTGGGCGCGCGCCACCCACATGTGAGCCACCTGCGCAACCTTCTCGCCCTGTACGGTGATTACGAGTCCTACTACAGCTACGGCGGTACTGATCGCAACCGCTTTGACCGGGGCCTGCACCAAGCAGTGGTGCGCTTCCAGAGACGCCACGGGCTCAGACCCGACGGCATTGTCGGGCGCTCAACCCGCAAGCGGCTCAATTTATCCCCCACTGCGCGAGCCCGGATTGTGGAAATGAATATCCAGCGCCGCGAAGCATTGCCGGAGCAAATGGGCAGCCGTTTTATCCAGGTCAATATCCCCGCATACC
Source organism: Microbulbifer regidiadema (SeqCode) (assembly GCF_052466995.1). Classification (NCBI taxonomy): domain Bacteria; kingdom Pseudomonadati; phylum Pseudomonadota; class Gammaproteobacteria; order Cellvibrionales; family Microbulbiferaceae; genus Microbulbifer; species Microbulbifer regidiadema (SeqCode). The sequence goes on from NZ_CP174297.1 coordinate 3,039,906, forward strand.
GCCTCAAGTATGTGGAAAATAACCAGGTCAAACTGGCGATGAATGTGGTCGTCGGCAAGAAAAAACACGCGACTCCCGAAATAACTACCCGCGTCAGTAAAGTTGTCTTCAACCCCACCTGGACAGTACCGCGCAGTATCCTGGTGAACGAGATACTCCCCAAGGCACGCAAAAATCCGGCGGGTATGGAAAAAATGGGCTACCGGGTAATTAGCGGCAGCGGTGAACAGCTCCCCTTAACCCCCCAGAACTTGTCAGCAGCCGGTGCCGGTTCCTATCTGATGCGCCAACTGGGCGGGGAGGAAAATATATTGGGGCGGGTCAAATTTGAAATTCCCAATATTCACGATATCTACCTGCACGATACCCGCGCGCGCAAACTATTTTCCCTGACCACGCGCGGCTATAGCCACGGCTGTATTCGCCTGGAAAAACCCCGCCATCTAGCTGAGGCACTGCTGCGCCCCCAGGGAAATTGGAATCAGTGGCGTATCGACCAATTGACCAGCGGTGACAAAACCACCGAGGTCGATATGTCCCAGGTGGTAAAGGTCTATATCACCTATTGGACCGCCTGGGTTGATGGACGGGGCAACCTGAATTTCCGCCCGGATATTTATGGCAAAGATGGACTGGTCGATAATCAGTTTTAACACCACTCGGGGCGGCGACCCGCCGCCCCGGTTATAATCCGCCGAGGTTTTGCCAAGTTATTCCATTAATTACTCCGTTTTAAGCTGAGCCATTCCTGAAAATTATTTAGAGACCACCGGTCACAAGTTACCAATGTGAGCACAGTGATGCCTTTCACTGATTTTTGACTGCTTGCATGGGTGACTTATGGGTGCTGCCAGCAAATTTCTTTCCGCTTTTTTGCCGCGCGATAAATTCACTTCCCTCAGAGCGAGTATCGCAGCGGTTGCCGTCGCAATATCACTGGGAATTCAATCGCCGCACACCCTTTCCAACTTGGACAATAGCGCCGCGCCCGTCCCTATCAGCAGCGGCAATCCCTTTTTACCGCAGGGGAGACACTTTTCCCTACTCAACGAGGAGTTAATTCGCTATCAGTCCCTGGCCCAGGGAAATCACTGGAGCCCCCTCGGTGCCGGACAACCTATCGCACCGGGCAGTCGCAGCCCCCGAGTCCTGCAACTGAGAAGTCTATTAATGCTCTACGGGGATTACCGCCCGGCAGAGTACGGTACCGATCATTCCCCCCCGGATATTTATGACAATCAATTGCAGCAGGCGGTTAAAAAATTTCAACAGCGCCACGGTTTAAAGCAGACCGCGCTGGTTGACGAGGGTACCCGCGAGCGCCTCAATACCCCGCCGCAACAAATCGCCAAAATTTTGGCAGCCAATATTCAGCGCTGGCAACAACTACCCAAGGATTTAGGTCCGCGCTATATCATCGTCAATATTCCAGAGTTTAATCTGCGCCTTATGGAAGGCAATAAAGAACAGTTCCGCATGCGGGTGGTGGTGGGAAACCCAAAACACAAGACACCGCAAATTACCACCCGTATGACCCGGATTGAATTTAATCCGGTGTGGCGCGTCCCGCCCAATATTGCCCTGCGCGAGTTATTGCCCAAGGGCAGCTCTGCACTCAAGGCCAAGGGCTACCGCCTGATGAATCACCGGGGCAACTCGGTGCCCTTTACCCGTGGCAACGTGGCGGCCGTGCGGCGCGGACAGGTTTCATTACAGCAAAAAAGTGGACCCGGCAATGCGCTGGGGAGGGTGAAGTTTGTAATCCCCAATCGCCAGGCAATCTTCCTCCACGACACCAACAGCAAACATTTATTTAAAAAACCCCAAAGGGCCTTTAGCCACGGCTGTATCCGCCTGGAAAAACCCTTGCAATTTGCCCGCATGATGCTGGCGCAACAAAACCGCTGGAGTGAGGAGCGTATCAATCGCGCCGTGGACAGTGAGCGCAGCCACGGCATCACTCTCAAAAATCCACTGCCGGTTTATATCGCTTATTGGACCGCCTGGGTCGATGAAAATGGACAACTCCAGTTTCGCCCGGATATCTACAACCAGGACCCACAATAGGAGACCGAAACCTGCAGGCAGTAGTGGTCACCGATATAACTGATGAGAAATTGGTATGGCATATGCTCCTCTCCCGCTCGGCATCGCCGCACTGATCAGCCTGATGATCATCTGGGCTGCGCCCCTGAACGCATCCGCCAGCGCCAGCGAAGCCGCCAGTACAGGCCAGCAGCTGCGTGCCACCGCCCAGGCCTACCGGGTAATGGCAAAAAACTGGCGCCCCATCGCCGAGGGAAAGCCGTTACAACCGGGGGACAGAGACCGGCGAGTCTTACAGTTGCGCAACTTGCTGGCACTCTATCGGGACTATAGCGGTCAACCGGGACCGCTTTCCGCACCGCAAAAAGATTCGCGAAGGTTTGATAGTGCACTACAGGCGGCACTGGAGCGCTTCCAAAAGCGCCACGGTTTAAATGTTAACGGTATCGCGGATGAGGAGACACTGGCCGTGCTGGCAATATCCCCTGTAGAGCGCGCCCAACAAATGGAACTAAATGCAAGCCGCTGGGAAAAACTCGATATCCCTGGCGAGGGCCGCTATGTGATTGTCAATGTTCCCGACTATCACTTGCAGTTGGTGGAAGATGGTTTAGTAACTCTCAAGATGAAAACTGTCGTGGGCAAGAGAAGTAGCCGCACACCGGATATGCACAGCCGCATTACCAATATTGTTTTCAGCCCCACCTGGACGGTACCGCGAAGTATTCTTATCACCGAACTACTCCCCAAGGCACGGCACAATCCGATAGCGATGCATAAACGGGGCTATCGGGTGGTGCAGTATCGCAGCGGTAAATCCTTTCCGATTACTGCGGAAACTATCGCCAAAGCCGCCGCAGGGCAGGCGACCCTGCGGCAGATCAGCGGCCCGGAAAACTCCCTGGGCAAAGTGAAATTTATCATCCCCAACAAGCAGGCTATTTTTCTCCACGATACCCAGGCGCAGAGCTTATTTAAGCAGCGCCAACGGGCATTCAGTCACGGCTGTGTCAGGCTACAAGCGCCCGAGGAGCTGGCTTATTTTTTGCTCCGCGCTCAAGGCTGGGACAGGACCCGGGTAGCGCAGGCAGCCAGTGGCTACGATGCGCTCAATATACGGGTCGAGAAAGCACCGCCTATTTACATTGTCTATATGACCGCCTGGATAGATCGGGATGGGCGCCCCCAATTCCGCTCGGATATTTACCACCGCGACAAAGTGGCGCCCTGAAGGGACCGGCCTCCGGCATTGGCCGGCACCCACCCCTGCGGCCTGCCCATACCTTTGATGTGATAGCCGCCCGCCCTGTAAACCGCTACTTTATCCAGCCGCCCGGATTTGGGATCGCTACGCTGTCCCCGCTCCTCATCGCCGTAGGCAAAGTAGCGAGGGCTTCGCATTGCGCTCACTGGGGCCGGCGGGGGCGGTTTTCACTCGCTAAGTACTGCGCTAGCTGGACATCACTGATCGGGCAATCGCAGCCAATACAAACACCTGGCTCTCTATCATCTCCCCTCTGCAGCACTTATATCACAGCACTCAACACCGCAGCCCCACCTTGTCTATACATGTATAGACAAAAGAAAAATCCCTATAAATAAAGAAGCTTCTCGCTAAAGCGGGCCCACGCCACCCGGGCCAGGGCACAACAGAGACTATAAGTGCCCAGAACTCTCAGCCGAGACTTTAGCCATATATCCACAATCACTGACTCACCCGTTTTACAAAACCTGAGAGTCGCAAAAAAATAATTTTTTAGTGATTAACCTGCAATGACAACGCTGTCTCCAGACCTTGAGCGCAAACCCCTTAGCGCCGATAAAAATTCCACAGCCAGCTAGTAAAAAAGAAAAAATATACCAGCCCAACAATCTAATTATTTCCGAATTAGCAGCTTCAGGTTTGTAACAACTGGTTATTTTTTGTACATTTTCCGCCGTACCCGGTTGCGCCAACTAAGGCACACCGACGAGAGATTAACGACGAGGCGGAATTATGAAGAATCCATCCAGACGTCGATTCCTGGCTGTGACTTGTGCAACTGCGGCGGCCGTCAGCGCCGGACCAACTTTCGCAAAAGTAGGTAGCGCCCGCACCCTGAAAATGCGCAATCTGCACACCGGAGAGAAACTGGAGGCCGCCTACTGGAGCAATGGAGATTACAGTAGCGGAGGCCTGTCGCAGTTTAATAAATTGCTTCGCGACCACCGTGCCAACGAAGTGACCCGGATGGACCCCAAGCTTCTGGATATCGTCTACAAGCTGAAGCAGAAGTTCAATTACAAAGGGACCATTGAGATTATCTCTGGATACCGCTCGCCAAAAACCAATGCCAAGCTGCGTGCAGCGGGCCGGGGCGTCGCCAAGCGCAGTTACCACACTCGTGGAATGGCTATAGATATCCGTATGCCCGGCGTTCCCCTGGCGAAACTGCGCCAGGCGGCTCTCGACCTGAAGGCGGGTGGGGTCGGCTACTATCCGAAAAGCAACTTCGTACACGTGGACACAGGCCCGGTACGCCGCTGGTAATTCCCTCCAGCTACAAAAAACCCGGCAGTCGCCGGGTTTTTTTATGCAGTTCTATAAGCGTGGAACTATTCGCCATCCACCGGCAGGCTCACCGGCATCACATCCTGTTTCGGTACCGGCACCTGGGTGGTGCCCGCCATCAGTCCGGCGATACGCTCCAGCAGTTTGCGCGCCTGGGCCAATTGAGCCAACTCCGCCAGCTCGATCGGGTCCTCCATGCGCAACAGCAACCCCTCAAAGTCCACAAAAGCCTGCCTCAAAGCTGCCACTTGGTGCCGATCCAGCAACACCTCTGCCAAGCCACCACCACCAGTGGGAATCCAATTTGACTGTAGGGTAGCCATAATCGCCAATATCGCCTGTTTTGAATCGGCGGCACGGCTACTCTCCACATCGCTCTCGGAGCTCTCCGGCAATCTGCGCAACAGCTGCTCATCGATTACCCGGGTGTGCGCCGCGCGAATCTGCTGCAACCGGGCAACCGGCCCCAGGGATAGATAGGACTGCGACAGGCTGTTAGCCGCCGTCGGCCAGCGGCGGGCCAGCCACGCCATATCCTCCTCCACGCCTTTGGCGATCAGGCGAGTCAGCTCCCGGCGCCGATTGACCGCCAGGGCCTCGGGTTTTTCACCGCCGGATTCGGCCAAAAACTGCTCCGCCGCTCGCTCGCTGGTGGGGCCCCAGAGCATAATTTCCAGGGCGTGGAAACCGGTACTAGCCTCTTCATGCGCGGTCAGGCGGTGCTGTTTGCGCAGGTTCGCCAGGGTCAAATCAATCGCCGTATCGTTGACAATACCGCTCTCGGAGTAACCCGGCACCGTATCCAGGTAGCCCGCCTGCGCGGGCCAACTGTCCAGTGACAACAGCAGTTTGCGCCCCTGGCTGCGCAGCTCCCCCGGGGAGAAGGCCAGCTGTATATAAGGTAGGGCTGCGGCAAACTCCCTGTGCGCCTCCAACCAGGCGAGCCGGGCATTTTCCAATTTGTTGTCATTCGCCTGGACCAGGAGTCCATCCACTGCGCGTTGCAGGGTTTCAACAGCGGCGTGGGTGTGAGTCACCTGGGCCTCCCCCGCCTGCCAAATTGCCAGGGACAGCTCTGCTGCCGCCTGTTCGTTCACAGGCTGTGGGGCAACAACCGTTTGTGGCGGCGCCTGCTGTGGTTTTTCTACCGCTTTTTGCTCGCAGGCAGAAAGTCCGACCAGAGCCCCGACCAAACAAGCCAGAGCCCGGTACTGGATAATAGATCCGTTCACTCAATTCCCCATTTTGTGTATTTCACAAATACTGGTAGTGCCTATTCACTCTCTTCGCGCAAGCTGATCACCGGCCAACCGCGCACCTCGGCCTCTGCGCGCAGGCGGTCGTCCGGGTCCACCGCAACCGGGTGCTCGACCTCCCCCAGCAGGGGCAGATCATTGATGGAGTCGCTGTAGAACCACTTTTCACCCGGGTGGTACTCCGGATTCTGGGCCAGCCACTGGCGCAGGCGGAGCACTTTCCCGCCCTGATAACAGGGCTCACCGACCACCTTCCCGGTAAACTGCCCCTGCGCCTCCTCCGGCTCAGTGGCCAGCAGGGTATCGACACCGAGGCGCGCGGCTATGGGTTCAACCACAAAGCGGTTGGTAGCGGTGATAATCATGATGTGGTGGCCTTTGCGGCGGTGCTCGCCGATCAGCGCCTGGGCCCGAGGCAGCCACAACTCGCTGACGACCTCCTGCATAAACTCGCTCTGCAAATTATCCAGCTGGCCGCGCGAGAGCTGCGCCAGGGGTTCCAGGGCAAATTCCAGATAGGCAAAGATATCCAGTTCACCGCGCTGGTAGTCCTGATAAAAGCGGTCGTTCGCCGAGCGGTAACGGGCCCCGTCGACATGCTCGCGCTGCACCAGAAATTCGCCCCAGGCGTGATCGCTGTCGCCACCAATCAGCGTGTTATCCAGATCAAAAATTGCCAAGTGCACTGTCGACTCTCCCATAACTATAGGTTTCCCATAAGCGTTTGACCGCCAAGGCGCCTAAAACGCCTTCCCCGGTTGTCGCCGATTTTACCTTGCAGCGCACGACAGCACACGGACTGCGTCACTGAATTGCTGTAAATCCCCCGCTGTGGAACAATGCAGAGCAAGTAAGTGCAGCGCACGGCCGCACACAACAGTATTGAGGATGGTATTTTGGGCGACGGCAAGCCGGCACAGGCCGGTCGAAAGTACCGCCGTAAGCCCGCCAAGCATTCGAATCGCAATGATAAAGCCCCGGCCGGAAAAAACCGGGGCGCGAGTGGCGAGAGCAGCAATATCGATGCCGAGGGGTTTCGCCCCAATGTCGGTATTATTGTGCTCAACGCCCGCGGTCAGGCACTGTGGGCGCGGCGGGTCGGTGGCAAGGACGCCTGGCAGTTTCCCCAGGGGGGTATAAATCCAGGCGAAACCCCTGAACAGGCGCTATATAGGGAACTATACGAGGAAGTAGGCCTTACTCGCGATCAAGTCAGTATGATTGCCTGTACCCGGGGCTGGCTGCGCTATCGCCTGCCACAAAGGTTAATTCGACGCCGCTCCGAGCCGCTGTGCATCGGACAAAAGCAAAAGTGGTATCTGCTGAAACTCGAGGCAGATGAATCCTCTATCAGCTTCGACAATGGTTACAAACCTGAATTCGACCACTGGCGCTGGGTGAGTTACTGGCACCCACTGAGCAAGGTGGTGACCTTTAAGCGTGAAGTATACCGGCGCGCACTGACCGAGCTGGCCCCACAACAAATACAGCTGGAGAAACGCTGGCTGCGCGGACAGGAGCGCTGACCGCCAGAGTAGCCCCACATCTCCACCAAGCGGCCCCGGTCAGTATCGACTCACTTCTTTCCGGGACCTGAGAATTTCTCCGTTGATTGGCGAGGACAGGCCATTGCTCGGATCGCTGCGCAGTATCGTTCAGGAAGTAAACGCCGCCCGGAACCTTTCTGCGGTGCTGGAAATCATCGTGCATCGCGTGCGGGAAATTATGCACACCCGCGTGTGTTCCGTGTATCTGCGCGACAAGCAACACGGCAACTATGTCTTGATGGCCACCAATGGCCTCAACCCCAAAGCGGTGGGCCAGGTCCACCTGGCCCCCGGCGAGGGCCTGGTGGGCAATGTGGTCACCCGCGAGGAGCCTATCAATCTGGAGAGGGCCGAGTCCCACCCCGCCTTCCAGTATTTTCCCTCCACCGGAGAGGAGCGCTTCAGCGCCTTTCTCGGCACACCGATTATCCACCACCGCGCCGTCCTCGGTGTCCTGGTGGTCCAGCAGGAAGAGAAGCGCCGCTTTGACGAGTGGGAGGAAGCCTTTCTGGTCACCCTTTCGGCACAACTCGCCGGAGTTATCGCCCACGCCGAGGCCACCGGACTGCTCGCCAGTATCGGCCAGCAGCGGCGCGAAACCCACTTCTCCGGTATTGCCGCCTCCCCCGGTGTCGCAATTGGACGGGTGCATATCGTCATCCCGCAGGCCAATCTCAGCACCGTACCCTACTCCGAGTGCGAGGATATCGACACCGAGCTGGCCCTGTTTCAACAGGCCCTGGCGGCCGCGCAGGAGGAGATTCGCGAGGTCGGTGAGCGCCTGAAGAGCGACCTCAGCCCCGAGGAGCGGGCTCTATTCGATGCCTATATCAGCATGTTGGATGACAGCTCTCTGGCCGTCGAAGTGTGCGATCGTATCCAACAACAGCTCAGTGCCCAGCGGGCCTGGGCCGAGGTGATGCTGGAGCATGTGCGACGTTTTGAGGCCATGTCCGACTCCTACTTTCGCGACCGGGCTGCCGATGTCCGCGATCTGGGCGCCCGCGTGCTGGTACACCTGCGGCAGCAGCAGCAGGTCGACCGGGATTTCCCCGATAACACCATCCTTATCGGCGAGGAACTGACTGCAGCGGTACTGGCCGAAGTGCCGCGGGAAAAGCTGATCGGTGCCGTCTCGGTGAAGGGCTCCTCCAACAGCCACGTGGCCATTATTGCCCGCGCCATGGGCCTGCCCGCCGTGATGGGGGTCCAGGACCTGCCCTACGAAACCATCGACGGCGTGGATATGGTCGTCGATGGCTACCGCGGTGATTTACATATTCACCCCGGCGCAGAACTCAAGCGCCGCTACGACGATATTGTCGCCGAAGAGCAGCAACTGGCCCGCAACCTGGACCACCTGGCGCAGCTCCCGGCAGTCACCTCCGACGGCCACCGTATTCGCCTGATGGTTAATACCGGGCTGATGGCCGACGTCGTGCGCTCCCTGGAGCGCGGCGCCGAGGGGGTGGGACTGTTCCGCACCGAGGTCCCCTTTCTCCTGCGAGACCGCTTCCCCTCCGAGGAAGAACAGCGGGAAATTTACCGGGAGCAACTGGGCGCTTTTGCCCCGCTGCCGGTGACCATGCGTACCCTGGATATCGGCGGCGATAAAGCACTGGCCTATTTCCCTATCGAAGAGACCAATCCCTTTCTGGGATGGCGCGGTATTCGCGTAACTCTCGACCACCCGGAGATATTCCTGGCGCAGGTGCGCGCCATGATGAAAGCCAGCCTAGGGCTCAATAACCTGCGGATTATGCTGCCCATGATCAGCGGCCTCAACGAACTCGAAGCCGCTCGCAAACTGCTTGAGAGGGCCTACCGGGAATTACTGGAAGAGGGCTACGAAATTGTGATGCCCCCGCTCGGAGTGATGGTAGAGGTCCCCTCGGCGATCTATCAGGTGCGGGAGCTCGCTGCATACGCGAATTTTATTTCTGTGGGCAGCAACGATTTGACTCAATACCTGCTGGCGGTGGATCGCAACAACAGCCGGGTGGCGAATATTTACCACGCCCTGCACCCGGCGGTCCTGCGCGCCCTACAGGAAATAGTCAGCGCCGCACACGCTGTCGATACCGAGGTGGGGATTTGCGGGGAGCTGGCTGGCGAGCCCAGCGGCGCACTGCTATTAGTCGCCATGGGCTACGATATGCTGTCGATGAATGCCACCAATTTACTGCGGATAAAAGCTACGCTGCGCGCGGTCAGCCGGGCCGATATTGAACAGCTGTTGCAGCGGGTCCTACAAATGCACAGCCCCGAGCAGATCGAAGCTGCGGTGAAGGAGTTTCTCAATGAGGCGGGGTTGAAGGTGTCTTTACAGCCGTAGGGGATTTGGTCAGCTAATGGCTTTGGGGAGCCCGGTATTCCCGTTTTATTGGTACGATCATTCTGAATATTCAGTTCTTTGCTGCACTTTTGGTATTTTTGTTGTATTCCAAATTTGGTGGTAGCTCTATGGAACTCACGGGGTTTACAATTATGCAGCTACCCCCCTATTTGATAGCTACTAATTATTTGTTTACTTTTGTTGGAGCCAGGAACATAGCACCAATAATACTCAACAATCACAGGCACACCACTTCGACTGACCGTACTGCGGGCGTCATATAAACAAATCAGCAAAGCCTAAACACTCAAGGAATACAAGAAAAGTAATATTGTGAGAAAAAGATACTTATTCCTAGCATGGGTTATAATATGGATACCAATCAGCCGGTTATTTCCTACTCAAAGCCACTTTCCCATTGGCCCTTTCTTTTCACCACTCACTTGCTTTTTTACAATTTTTTCAGAAGGAACAGCGGTTAATTTCGAATTTGATTTGAAGCACATCTACTTTCCCTCCTTGTTCTTTTGGATCACTGGATTCACTTTTATCTACGGAATAAACTATATTTTAAAAATATTTCAAAAATAAAATATGACGACCACACCAAGCTAACAACCAAAGCTCTTCCTTTGGCAGAATTATCGGATTAAATATTTAGCTTAACAACTCTCACTTGCCGCTTATATTTATAACTGAAGAAGGTGACCCGAAGCGGACTATAAAATTTAAAAATGGCTATCGGTTTAACTTTAGCGAGATAGATTTTAAAATCGAGCAAAAATGTAAATTAGGTGGCAGGAAATTTAGAGGGTGCAAATAATCCTGCGCAGCGATTCTTACTAGTAAATCATTGGTAGTCAGCGAGCCTCTCATCAAATTCAGATTATGCTGCGGGTGTAATACTTGTTGGGATAAATGACAATTTCAGGGCTTAAGTATACAACCACAACCCCCTAGACACCCATAGACTTAAAAGCACAAGATGGTATAGAATTTAAGGTTCGATAGTGTATAGATAACCGCTCCTTAAGAAGGCCGACCATCTGACAAGAAAATACCTTTAGAAATATAGAAAACCTTAACAAACCACAAGAAGCAACCCAGGCGCTTCATTAACATTCAAATAATCCCGTGATGCTTAAATCAAGAAAAAATCACTCAGCATCACCTGTAGCTCTACCAAGTATTAGACCTCCGTATGTCACACAAGGAAATAGAAGTGGGAAAAACAATATATAGCGCACCTGAATCCGAACTAGAATCAGCGAAATCAACTAAGGTTTTATCTCCCTCAGAAAAACTAGCGGAATCGCGGCGACAAATGGAAGAATCCAATGCAATCCAAACTTTAAATTTTATATGGGGATTAAGGCTTATCCTTAATATTATTGCTATTCTATTCATTACAGTTGGGGCAATCACATCTTACAATATTAAACCAACAACTGCTGTAGTAGCTCTTAGCTTTACCATTTTATTTTGCGGGACTGAAATATTTTGCATTATCGGTTATTTTCGGAGAAAAGCCTGGTGTCAAGTCCCGCTTCATATATTTTCAGCATTTTCCTTATTCAACCTACCGCTTGGAACTATCTTATCGATATTGCATTATTTTAAGATGCCAAAAGTTAGATTTGATCAGTAGCGGGGCACACTCTTTCCTATATTCACATTTCGCAGCCTCCAAGCTCAGTAGTAGTTAGGGGGCCTCTGAACAACGCCGTAATACTTCTGCGGGTCTTGAAGGCTACAGATGTTAGGCGCAGTTCGCCGCGAATGGCCCTAGTCCTTTGCAAGAGCTGCAACGCAGCAGCTGTGGCCTTCAAGGCCCGCCCTTCGAGGCTCGCAGAGCGATTCACACTCCGCGTTGCGACTTATTGAAAGGTCTAGACATTCCTGCGAAGCCGCGCCTTGATTGTGAACCGCCCTGTAAGCCAGAGGCATCACGGAGTTTTTCAGAGGCTCCTTAGGTATAAAAACATGAAACACCCAGAAATTAAGTATTGGGACTGTATAGAATACGATCTAATTGATGACTGAAAAGCAAATGATACTTTTGAAGTGGATATTTGGTGCAACCTATCAATTGGTGTGCAGGGAGAGGATGGCTCCGATAATTTTGGAGCTCAAATTATTACTCAAGCTCTGGTTTCATGGTTAATTGATTACAATCATGTGCTTGTAATTTCCCACTCGAAAACTGGCAACAGATATTAAGTAAAATTAATACAAAGATAGCTAGCTGCACCGGTATAAACTGTCCGGAAATAAGTTCTCAGCTAGCCCATATATTTAAATGGGAATATGGAGGAGTAAATTAATATAAACTTACAAGGGTTCTAATCGGTTCTTTACCCTTTTTCCCTATCCTCGAAAGGAAAATATTTATTTATCGCCAGGAGCAGCTCTTTAACTGTTACATACCCCTGAACATGAGACATATAGTCAGGCCAGCCAGTATCTGGGCTCCACTTTATTATATTGTATTCAACAGGAGTTGATACCAGAACATACTGGTCTTTAGGTGGCTCCCCAAAGCTCCAGTTGAACCCCTCTGCATCACCCTCTTCTACTTTTTTTCTGGTGCGTTTTTTCCTGTAAGAGCCTCCAAAGCCTCATACAACCGTATATAGGCTATGACCGATCCAGCATAACTATCATCTGACGGGCTCCAGTACAGCCCCTCCGCAGGGTCACTGGCAAGAAACGAGATGTCATAAACCATTGCATTAGGGTACTCCACTGCAACAGCATAATATCCACCAGAGGACTCTGGCTTTCCTCTTTTCCACTTCATTCTTTTGACTCCTGATTGCATAAGACTCCTAAAAATTATCAGTTCGTAACTCTAAATAATCAACCCAAACTATATTTTTTCTATGAAAGTTGAAATTACTTCACTCTACTAAAGCCTCTATTAGATCAATAGTGCCAACTACCTTTCTTTATTTTTAAGCGAAGGCTTTGAATGGGCTTAAAACCTGTGTATAAACACAGGCAAAGCGATACAACTTAAAAGGAAATCGAAAGTGAAGGAAATTGAAGGTAACTTAATCCAGTTAGCCATTGACGGGGCGTTTGATGTCATTATTCACGGCTGCAACTGTCAATGCCAAATGGGCAAAGGTATCGCTTTGACCATTAAAAGGCTTTTTCCTGAGGCGTACCAAGCTGATTTAACCACTAAAAAAGGAGCAAAAGAAAAATTAGGCTCATATTCAAGTGCCGAGATAACGAGGCTAGACTCAACTTTTACCATCGTCAATGCTTATACCCAGCTCCACTGGAGAGGCAAGGGCGTTAAGGCTGATTATAACGCGATTCAGCAGATCTTTGAGAAAATCAAACAGGATTTTTCCGGAAAACGGATTGGCTACCCATTGATTGGAGCGGGCTTAGCTGGCGGTGACTGGGAAATAATCTCAAACATTATAAAAAAAGCACTTGCAGGAGAGGATCACACCCTTGTTAAATTTAAACCATAAAAATGGCACCACCTCATTCACCTCCCTCAGATCAACACATCAGCTCTAGAGAGAAGCCATCTTTTAGGGTAAAAATGATAAAGTTATTAAGCTATTTTTTCACTGTATTTTCTGCTTCAACTGCGCTTGGATTAGAGACTTATATTTATCCGCCCACCATAGACATTAATATTAATTGCAGCATAGACAGTAAAATCATTGATGATATAGAGACCTACTATTCAGATACAGATTTGCGCCATTCAGGTTCGGCTTCAGCCCAGGCGGTGGACCTCAATGGAGATGGTGCCTGTGAAATCCTGCTAACGCCACCACCGGCCCATGTTGATAGGGGGCATGAGTTCACCATCGTATTAATGGCTAACAAGAACTCTTACCAGCCGGCTGGAGAAATTTCATGGGGAACTAATTCGTGGCGGTATGGTAAATTCAAAAATGGGTATCCAAGGATATTAGTTGCAACCTATACCGGGCATAGAACCAACCCTATTTATGTTACCGATGTTTACTCCTTCGATGGCAAAACTTATGTAAAAGAATTTGATTCTCAGTATAGTCACGGCCAATTTATGGATTTAGGACTTAAAGCCTACCAAAATAAAAACTATAAACTGGCGGAAAGATGGTATTTAAATGCATACCGCATGCACAGGGAAGAGAACTTAAGCGACGCCAACAATCTAGCACTTGTCTATATTCGTCAGAATAGATGTACTGAGGCGGTAGATTTGCTCACCAAGCACTTAGATCTACCGAATAATACGAAAAGACAGATCAAGTCAGCGGAATTTAATATTGGATTGTGTCAAAAGACTAACAAATAATAAACCACCTTCGGCTAAAGTTATTATTTTTCTCAGACTCTATGCCAACTCCAAATCTCAAGGTTAGTTATTCAGGAGAAATCGTGCTGCTTGAAGATAGAATGCCCGAAGCAGAAGTGACCCTAAGGCTTGCTATGTTTTTAATCAACAATGCATACACCTCTAAGGACGTCATTTGTGCAGTTGATGGAGCCCAGGTTCAAGTTGGGGAAAATATTATCTTCCCAATTATAGACTTTTTATCAGCCAACGGCTGGCACAGATCTAAAAATAAGGATGCCTGGCAAGGTGCCTACGTAAACAATAAATATCCACAAAAAATAGTCATACATTCAGCCGCTGGTGAAGGAGACCTAGTTTCAGAACTAAAGAATGGTTGCAGATTAAGAGTGGAGTCTAAAAAAGGGCCATTAATAGCGAAGCGCAACTCCCAGGAGTACCCCTTAGTCAGGGAGGCTATTGGTCAGCTAATGACCGCAGAGCATGTGCGAGATAGTGATATTCTTGCAGTAGCAATACCGGAGTCCGAAAAGTTTATCAGCTTGGCAAAACAATGGAGAACTAGACCACTAATGAAACAGGTCGGCATCCACATTATTACCATTAATCGATCCAATAAAATTACGGGGCTTGAAAGCTTTGGCCTATAAAAAGACATAAACTAAAGGGTGGGAGCAACACCCTTATAGTTCCAGCCCCACCATTTCGGGCGCTAGCTTAACATTGAAAATGGAAGAACGTACAAAGATAGCCTTATTGACACTGCTGTGTTTTTCACCCAAAAATTACGCCATAAATTTTGAGTATAAATCAGTAAGCGACTTCAACGAACTTTCATCATTTGAAAATAACTATGACACTTATATTCAAGATTGTCTAGATAACACTGGCGGAGGAACTAGAAGTATCCCATGCTTAATTACGCCTAACTTATGGGACCGAGAGTTAAATATTTACTATTCAAAGTTGAGAGAAATGTTGAGCGATGAGGAGAAAAGCCTACTAAAACAGTCTCAGTTAGCATGGCTAAAATGTAGAGATAAAACTCTAGAACTTAACGATACCTTAATAGATACCACATATCCATGTTAAGGCTCTATGTTTCAATTAGCGCGTAGCGGCGATGCCGCTGATACTAAAAACGAGGGCTGAGACCATTGAACAGGAACGCTCTCAGTGATTGTTTATTACAAACAATAAATATACAACAAAGAACCAACAGCCCCTCTATGGAGCTACCGCTTTACTCAATGTAGCTAACACAGGGAACCATGTAAAAGATCAGTGCGGAAGAGTGGCAGTTAGCAGGATTATTCGAGCAGGAGCCCAAAAGACAAGGGCTTGATGCTGTATGGTCGTTCGATGATTCCGTATATACGCTAATTCACGGCAATATAACATTTACCTGTGCCATTCACCCGTATCATAAAGATGTGCGCCTAATATTATGGTCGGGGGGCGGAAATATTTATGAATATTCTGCGGCCGGAGTTCAGGATATCCAAGTACAAGACGATGCGCTCTATATCAAGATAAATCGGAACGAAACTATTATCGTTATGATTAGGCCAGTTTTAAAAATTCAGCTCAAGGTTAACCTTGAGAAAAATTCAGGATAAATAAAAAAGGCTGTAGGTAATCCCCACAGCCTTTTTTATCAATAGGCGTTTCAGCCCATGCGCTCTATCAGTCTTCAGACTCGGAGCGATAGGCGTCTGCGTCCAGCATATTCTCCAGTTCGCTCACGTCGGACGGCTTGATGCGGAAGAACCAGCCATCGTCGTAAGGGGAGGAGTTTACGGTTTCTGGAGCATCTTCCAGAGATTCGTTCACCGCGACCACTTCACCGGAAACCGGGGAGTAGATATCGCTGGCCGCTTTCACGGACTCAACCACACCGGCCTCATCGCCAGCAGCCAGGGTGCTGCCCACTTCTGGCGTCTCAACGTATACCACGTCACCCAGGGCGTCCTGTGCGTGATCGCTGATGCCGATAGTCACAGTGCCGTCCTCTTCCAGGCGTGCCCACTCGTGGCTGGAGAGGTATTTCAATTCATTGCGGATTTCGCTCATGCTGTTATCCCTTGATAAGCATCTAAGTTTATTGCGTACACCTCGGGGCGACGCTTAAATAACTGACTTGCCGTTGCGTACGAAGCAGGGCTTAACCACTTTGACGGGTTGCAGTTTTTTGCGGATTTCCACCTGTGCGGTATCGCCAACACTCACGGGAACTCTCGCCAAAGCGATAGAGTGGCCCAGTGTGGGCGAGAAGGTGCCGCTGGTAATAATACCCCGGTCGTCACTGCCGTCTACCACGACCGGCTGACCTGCGCGCAATACACCGCGCTCTTCCAGTACCAGGCCCACCAATTTGTGTTTAACTCCATCGGCCTTTTCCTGCTCGAGGATCTCGCGGCCGATAAAGTTGCGGCTCTCCGGTGCCCAGGCAACGGTCCAGGCCATATTGGCAGCCAGTGGCGAGGTATCGTCGTCCATCTCGTGCCCATAGAGGTTCATTCCCGCCTCCAGGCGCAGGGTATCGCGAGCACCCAGTCCACTGGGAGCCACACCTGCCTCGGCCAGGGCGCGCCAGAAACCACTGGCGTCCTCTTGCGGCAACATAATTTCCAGGCCGTCTTCACCGGTATAACCGGTGCGCGCGACAAACCAGCCACCTCGGGCAACGCTCTGGAAAACTTTCAGCGCATCGATCGCGGCGGTCCACTCAATACCCAAAACCTCTTTGGTTTTCTCAATGGCATTGGGGCCCTGAATCGCAATCATCGCTACATCCGGGCATTCGCTCAGGGTCACGTCGAAGGATTCTGCCTGCTTGCGCATCCACGCCAGATCTTTCTCGCGAGTTGCACAGTTAACCACCACCCGATAGCCCGGGTCGCGCAGGTAGACGATCAGGTCGTCAATGACTCCGCCCTGCTCATTGAGCATGCCGGTGTAGAGGGCCTTGCCCGGGTTGCCATCCAGCTTGGCCACATCATTGGCCAGCAGGTAGCGCAGGTAATCGCGGGCACCGGCGCCATCGACGTCGACCACGGTCATATGGGAGACATCGAACATCCCCGCATCGGTGCGCACCTTATTGTGCTCATCCAGCTGAGAGCCGTAGTGCAGTGGCATGTCCCATCCACCGAAATCCACCATTTTGCCGCCCATAGCGACATGTGTGTCATACAGAGACGTTCTATTTCCCATTTTTAAAATCTCAGTCCGTCAGGTTCCGAAGCGGCGTATTCTAGCGGCTTGGGCACTGGCCTTGCCAGCGGGGCAAGCACAGCAATATATATGCTCTGCAAGCCTAGCAGGCATCGATAGTAAAACCTGTCCAGATTCACACAGGCCGTCAAAGATTCCGCTGAGACTTAACCCGGCAGTCATTTACCTGCGCGAATGGCGCATTGCTGCCTGTCTCCCGCGTTCGCCCAGAATACATCTGGGCATTTTTTAACCCGCTGAAGGTTTCCTCAGTCGCTGTCGCGATCGCGCCCCTGGCTCGCCCCTTCTGTGTCCTCGCTGGCTCTTGCGGATTCATCCACTTTGAGGCCGTACTTCTTCGATCTCCAGCGCCACAAGCGCTTGGCCAGCTCTTGGCGATCGGGAGTTTTATCTGCCTCATCGACAATTTCTTCGCCGAGCAGGGTCTCCAGCAAGTCTTCCAGAGTCACCAGGCCTTCCAAGCTACCGTACTCATCCATAACCGCACTGATCTGCACGCGGCGGGACAACATTTTCTGGAACGCTTGGTAAATCGTGGCCGTTTCCGGCAGGATCAACATTTCACGACGAAATTCGGCCAGTGATTTTTGGTGTTCACCCTTGGCATAGGCCAGCAGCAGCTCCTGTCGCAAGACAAAACCCACGACACAATCGGGATCGCGATTTTCATACACCGGGATGCGGGAAAAGCGCCCTTTCTCCGCGTCCTCGTAGGCCTCTTCCACACTGATATCCTGCGGTAGAGAGAAAACCACGGTGCGCGGGGTCATCACTTCGCGCACGGAGTGATCGCGCAGGGTAAAGAACAGGTTGCGCAGGATGCTGGACTCCCGCTGCTCCAATTGCCCTTCCGCCTCGCCAATCTCCGCCATAATGGCGAATTCATCGCGGCTGAAGCCGGTCAGCGTCGGGCCGTGGGACAGGCCTTTGGTCAACCACTCGGACATTTTTACAAACGGGTGTAATAGCCATACCAGGCCGCGCAGGACATAGGCGGTGCCGGGGGCCAGCTGGCGCCAGTACACCGCGCCCAGGGTCTTGGGGATAATTTCAGAAAAGATCAGGATCAACAGCGTCAGGATCGCAGAGGCAATCCCCAGGTATTCATTGCCAAAAACCGCTGCGGCCTGGGCCCCCGCACCCGCAGCGCCGGCTGTGTGCGCGATGGTATTCAGGGTGAGAATTGCAGCCAGGGGGGCATTGATATCCGACTTCAATTTGCGCAGCAGTGGGCCCGCTTTATGTCCCTCCCGCTCCATCAGCCGCACGTATGGCGTGGTCACACTGAGGATCACCGATTCGGCGATAGAGCACAGAAAGGAAAAGCCGAGGGCAATAAAGATATAGGTAATCAGTAAAATCATATAACTTAGGTTGAAGCGGGATAAGAGTTAAATTTTCGCGCACCACCGGCAGCGCAGTAAACCAGTGCAACCAAAAGGCCGGCAACAAAGCCTCCAAAGTGCGCGGCATTGGCGATACGAATTCCAATCAGGTAGTTAATCACCCCAAGAGTGCACAATATCATCCACGCTGTCATCAGAGTAATCATACCCGGGGGAATATCTCTCCACGCCGGCTGCCAGCGCTGCATTACCAAAGCAAACCCGACCAGGGTATATACAACACCGGACATCCCAGCGAAAACTGCCTCGGGCCTCCAGGCGTACTGGGATAAATTGGCAGCCACCCCACCGAGCAACACCAAAGCACAGTAAATAAGCGGCCCTCCGCGCGCCTCTAGCGAGCGCCCGAATACCCAGATAGCCAGGGCATTAAACAGGGCGTGCTGAAAAGAGAAGTTGATAATCGCGGGGGTCCACAATCGCCAAAACTCTCCGTTCTGCAAATGCCACATAAGTGACGACTGGGAAAAATTTTGACCGCTATTACTATCTGGATATATTAAAAATGCATCAGATAAATTATTCGCATGTAAAAACCAACCGAAAAAACACAGCGCGATCAGTAGTAGGCTGATCGGTGTTTTATCTAGTGGAAACGTGGGAATCAATGGGGGCCTAGCCAACGCCTCCTCTCCTTGTGCTTGCTCCTCTTCACTGTGTAAATCGTCACCCGCCGCCGGCTCCGCCCTGTTGAGCTGGACTTTATCCAGATCCACTAATCCCCGCTCCCAGTCCTCCAGCAGAGGGGTTATGAATTTGGCTATGCAGGGCTCTGTTGTCAGTAAGGCTTGCTGATTTTCCTCCTCAGCAATTCTCAAAGGTAACTGGTAACGCTGTATTAGGCGAAAAAGCGCGCTGAGATCCCTTGATATAGGAAAAGAGTAAACCGTAATCCACTGACTCAATTGAAATTAACCTTTTTAACCGACGACAAGGCTTTATACCCCACCACCCCAGGGAAAAAAGCCTCTGAATAAACAGGTAAGCACTCGCTATTGCTCTGACCGCTCACTGGACGTTTTATCCCAATTCACTGTGCAGAGATTTTTAAACCGCCATAGCTCGCATAATAATTCGTTTCTTTAACATGGGGCTGGCATCCACCATGCTCAAGCCGGTATTGCGCAGCCAGCGCCAGTGCACATCGCCGGCCCCAAACAGGGACTTAAAGGCACTCATCGCTTTCATAGTGGCGGCATTGTCGCCGCGACGGCGGCGCTCGTAGCGAGCCAAAACCGAGGGGTGCGAGGGTTCCAGGCCTCGCGCCAGGGCGCGATCTATTTCATCCACCAGCACCCGCACATCTTGCAGCCCCAAGTTGACGCCCTGGCCCGCCAGGGGGTGGATACTGTGGGCCGCATCGCCCACTAAGACGGCGCCGGGGCCGCAATAGCGCTCCGCATGACGCGCGCGTAGAGGGAAAGAGAAGCGCTCGCTCACAGATTCAACCACCCCCAGGCGGCGCTCTAAGGCTTGCTGCAAACTCAGGGCAAAGGCCTGGTCATCCAGCATTAATAGTTCCTGCGCCAGATCTTTATCTGCAGACCAAACCACGGCACAGTGATTGTCATCCCCCAGTCCGGCCAGAGGTAAAAATGCCAGCGGGCCGGTTTGTAAAAAGCGCTGCCAGGCGGTGTGGCGGTGCGACTTTTCACAGCGCGCCACGCACACCAGTGCGGTTTGATGGTAATCGGTATCCTGGGAGCGAATATGCAACAAATCGCGCACTTTCGAGCGGGCGCCATCGGCACCGATTAACAGGCGCGTGCGCACGGTTTCGGGTTGTTCGCGCAGGTCTTCCTCTTCATTTAAGCGCTCGTCACCGCGAGGCTGTAAATGCCAGAGACCACAGTCGCGCCACCAGCTCTCCAGGCGAAAGCCATTAACCAATTCTACGTTGGGCAGCGCTTCCAGCCGCGCTCGCAAAGCGGCGACAATGACATTGTTTTCAACAATATGCCCGAGGTTGGGCAGCTGCACATCGCGGCTGTTAAAGCTGACCGATCCGGTGCCATCCGCATCCCAAACGCGCATTTCCACATAGGGGCAGGCGCGGCGGCCGGCGATAGCCTCCCAGGCGCCCACCTCTTCGAGCAGCTCGCGGGAGGCCTGGGTTAGGGCCACCACGCGGGGTTCATACTGCTGCGATAATTGCGGCGCTGTCTCGTGGGATGCCTCCAGCAGGGCCAGACGCATACCCGGGTATCGAACCGCCAGCAGTGCCGCCTGGGCCATACCCACCATGCCCGCACCCACGATGGCAAAATCCAAACGATGTCTGTTCATAAAAGCCCATTCCGCTGAAGTGGCAGCAGTCGTCCCCGACCCTGCACCGTTAAAGCCCAAATCCCGCCGCCTGGCTGACAAACTCCCGGCGCAGCGGCGGGACCATTGTAAGACCGAGCATTCCCAACTGGCGAATTCCCTGCTGCAACCAGCCGGAGGAGGAGAACAGTGTGGGGATACGATCACTGAAGCCAATAGTCAAACGCTGGTCCAACTGGCGCGACTCCGCGTATTGCCGCAAAAAGTCCAGCCGCTCGGGCAGTGTATCCGGCGATACCGTCGACAGCGCCTGCGCCAGGCCGTAACAGTCCCGCAACGTCAGGTTAAACCCCTGGCCCGCGACCGGGTGTAAAAAGTGGGCGCAGTTGCCCATCAGCACCAGATTGCGCCGCCACTGCTCCCGGGCGAGGGACAAACTCAGTGGATACCCCTGTACAGATCCCACCCTGGCAAAGCGCCCGGCGCGCCAGCCAAATACCCGTTGCAGTTTTTCCAGGCGCTCACTCTCGGACATTGCACTGACCGCTTCAGCCTCACCCTCGGCACAGGCCCACACCAGTGCTGCGCGGTGCTGGCCCTCTCTGTCCGGCAGCGGTAAAAGTGCCATGGGTCCCAGGCGGGTAAAGCGTTCGTAAGCCACCCCCCGGTGGGGCTGTTGTAGGCCGACTGTCGCGACCAGGGCTCTCTGCGGGTACTTAACCGAGCTAATTTCTATCCCCAGCTGGCGGCACAGCGGCGAGTTCACCCCGTCGGCAACCACCAGTAGCCCGCAGGACAACGCCTGCTCGGGGGCATTTTCAGCGCCTCGCCACAGCAGGTTTGCCCCTGCAGAGGTCATGGTAATGTCAGTCACCTGCGCCGGCGCCAATAATTGGGTGGCAGTGCCGCTCAGGGCACTGTGGAGAATCGGACCCAGCGCTGCATTTTCTATTACGGCGCCCAGCATGCCGGCAAAATTCACCTCCCGTCCTTCGCGTGCCGAGAGGGAGGCGCCAAAGGCATGGCCCCGATCGCTCACATGGATACGTTCGATGGGCGCACTGTAGGCCTGTAGGGCGGGCCAGAGCCCCAGCTCTGCAAACAGCTGCAAACTGCCTGCGGCAATTGCCGTGGCCCGCGTATCAAAACTCGGCAGCTGAATGCTGGCTGCGGCATCCGGCAGCGCCCTCTGCTCCAGAAGCGCCACACTGAGCTGCGGACAAAAATGTGCCAACATCAATGCCAGGCTGGCCCCCGCCATACCGCCACCGACAATAGCTACATCCACTTTACGCGCCGGCTCACCCATCCCAATTCCCCCTATGATTATTCGGCATGGTGATAATAATGGCCGAACAATCCAACAATCACTTCTAACGGGTCAGTAAATCGCGCCCGTGAAGCATGGTGTATTCAATATCTTCAATCGTTTTCGGAGCCGCCGCTGAGAGGATCTGTGGCCCCTTGTGAGTGAGCGCAACATCGTCCTCGATACGAATTCCGATCCCGCGAAATTCTGCGGGAATACTCTCATCGTCCTCCGGGATATAAATACCGGGCTCGATCGTCATTACCATACCAGCTTCCAACTGGCGCCAAGCGCCGTGGACGCGATAATCACCCACATCGTGCACATCCATACCGAGCCAGTGGCCCACCCGGTGCATATAAAAGCGCTGGTAGGCGCCGGATTCAATCAGTCCCTGGATATCGCCTCGCAGCAGTCCCAGATCCACCAGCCCCCGGGTGATGGTCTCGACACTGGCGGCGTGGGGATGGTCCCAGTGATTGCCCACGGCAACCTGTTCGATCGCCGCTTGTTGGGCGGCCAGTACAATGTCGTAAAGTGCGCGCTGCGGCCCGCTAAATACCCCGTTGACCGGGTAGGTGCGGGTAATATCAGCGACATAGCCCCGGTACTCACAGCCAGCGTCCACCAATACCATATCCCCGTCGCGCAGTGGTGCGTGGTTGCTACAGTAGTGCATAACCAGCGCATTGCGCCCTCCCCCAACGATGGTGGGATAGGCGATTTCACGGGCTCCGGAATCCACAAAAGTATGCAGGAGGGCGGCCTCCAACTGGTATTCGTAGAGGCCCGGCTGACAGCGGGTCATGGCGCGGCAATGGGCCTCGGCGCTGATTTTTGCCGCCTGCGCCATCAGGCGTATTTCCTGTGCCGACTTGAACAGGCGCAGCTCGCGCAACTGGTAATCGAGATCTACCATCTCCGGTGCCCTGCCCGCCCCCGGCGCCATGGCTATCCGCTCCAAATAGTTGCGGAGACGCCGGTCCAGATGGGCATAGCGCCCCATGGGGAAGTAGACCCGCTCGCGCCCCTCCAGCAGCCCCGGCAAAATATCATCCAGGTCGCCGATGGGAAATGCATCGCTCAGTCCGCACTGTTGCACCGCACACTCAGGGCCCAGGCGCGGACCGTCCCACCTCTCTTTCTCCGGGTCGCGCTCGCGACAGAATAACAGCGCCTCTCCCTGCGCCCGCCCCGGCACCAGGACCAGCAGTGCCTCGGGCTCATCAAACCCGGTGAGATATAAAAAATCACTGTCCTGGCGAAACGGGAAAAAAGTGTCCCGGGAGCGCAACTGCTCCCCGGCGGATGACACAATTGCCAAGCTGCCCGCAGGCAGCTCTGCCATCAGGCGCTCGCGTCGGCGGGTGTATTCAGATCGACTGATACCCGCTGTAGTTGTCGAGTTCTCTGCCATCAGTGAATAGTGCGCTCGCTGTCGGATGACTTGCCCTTTACCTCGGTAAATATATTGAGTACGGCAACTCGTACGTACTCCTGTAATTCCAATAGTTGCTGCTCTGTCTCCTCGCCCTCTTCAACCTGTTCGGCATCCAACTGGGCGATGGCACTGATATCTTTGAGTGCCTCATCGCTGGTGGGCAGCAATTTTTCCCGGGCGCCGCCGACGCCAAAGCCGTGCAGAAATCCATCGCACCAGTGGCCCAGCGCCAGCGCGCGGGAGATCACATCTTCGTCATCGCACAGCACCAATTGAAAATCGAAATTGGAACCGTCGAGTTGTTTGTGGCTCTCTTTCGCCAGCTGAAAAAAATCCCGGTTGAGATCTGCCGGCACCGCCTCCACATCCAGTAGTCTGGCCAGCTCATTTTGCCAGCGCTGTTTGTCCGGGCGCTCACCCGCCGCCAGGATACCGCAGATAAAACCGTGCAATTCACTGGGGTCAGCCTGCCCCCCGGCAGAGAGAATGGCGTTGGCGAGAAGTTCAAATCGGCTTGCGTCAGAAGTCATGGTTACCGTACAGCTTTTCGTGAATTGGGCTTTCAATCCGGTACGAAACCGGGAAATTGAGGTATTAAGAGACAATTTTGTGATTGTCCGCGCAGGTGCAGCGATTGACCCACCAATACGCCGGCAATATAGTAGCGGAATCCCTCGCAGTCTGTCGTGTTGCGAACTCCGACGTCGACCTCAAATGCAGGAAATATGGATAAGCTGCAAGCGCTAGAGAGCACCGTGGATGCACTGATTGCCCGCTGCCAACAATTGGCGGATGACAATCGTGAGCTGCGCCGGCAGGAAGCCGACTGGCTGCGGGAACGCCAGCGCCTGATAAAAAATAACGAGGCTGCCCGCTCGCGGGTAGAAGCAATGATTAACCGTCTTAAGGGGCTAACGCAAGATACCTGATGTCCGAAACCGCATCACCACTCTCCGAAACCGTAACTGTCTCTATTCTCGATAAAGAGTACCGTGTCGCCTGTGCGGAAAGCGAGCGCGCCGGGTTACAGGCTTCGGCACACCTGCTGCACGAGCGCATGTCCCGTATCCGCGCAACGGGAACGGTTATCGGTTTAGAGCGTATCGCCGTAATGGCTGCGCTTAATATTGCCCACGAGCTTATCCAGGCGAAAGCGGAACTCAGCTCCATTCCCCTGCAAGAGGAAATGTTAGAGCGGCTCACAGATAAAGTGCAAAATGCACTGGGTGAAATAGACCCGGCAGAAACACCGACAAAGTAAGGTGACAAGAGGCCACTTTCTGCTACCAGTCAATTCATGTAAATTTCCGGTTAACAGCCCCCCCCTCTACAAGTTATAATTGGCCCATACCCTGGGGTGTTGGCCAGCAGACTATGTCCTTGAGCCGATAATCTTACCCCGGTGGTTTCCAGCGGGTGCTGGTGCGCAGGTCCGCCTTGAAGCGGAAAGCCTTATGTACTCCGGACACCACCACCTTGAACCTTACGGTTCAAGGCTCCGTCTACAGCCGCACACTCGGGGTAACCTATTTTTTCCACTCATCTCCCAGCATGACTGAAAGCAAAGCGCAATTGCGACGCCGTATGCGCGCGGGACGACGGGCACTCAGCGCCTACCAGCAGCGCCTGCATGGCCGTGCAGCCATCACTCTTTTGAGCCGTATTCCGCAAATGAACCGCGCAGCGCACGTCGGTATCTACTGGCCGATGGACGGCGAGCTGGATATTCGCTACCTGCTGAGTCGCTTCCCGACAAAACACTTTTATTTACCGCAGCTGCCGGCAGAGCCACACCCCCACCTTAGATTCAGGCGCTGGCAGGGCGAGCCCCTGGCTTTTCGCAATCGCTATCGGATTCCCGAACCCGTGCGCACCACCTATCGCGCGCCCAAACTGCTGGACCTGGTGTTGGTGCCACTGGTTGCCTTCGACCCCAGTGGCGCGCGCCTGGGAATGGGAGCCGGTTTTTACGACCGCACTTTTGAGCACAAACAGTTATTACCAGGTACAGGGCCACAGCTTATCGGTGCCGCCCACCAACTACAGTGTGTCGATCACCTGCCCACAGACAACTGGGATATTCCGCTGGATATGGTGGTCACGGAGCAGCAGATCTACCGCTGCCACTAAAAAAGGGCCACAGGAATAAAGCTGGAATAAAAAAAGCCGAACACCTGGGTGTTCGGCTTTTTTGTTTGCGCGTGGGCAGAGCGCCCCCCCGGCATTAGCCTAACGGGTAACCACTCCCTGTTGCAGAGCGGCCGGCGGTTCAACTTCAGAGGAAAAGACCTCAGATAAACCACTGGTACTCAACAGAACGCCCGCGACAAAGACAACCACAGCGATTGTCAGCGCATCGGCTTTCATAGGGACCATCCTGTACGATCAATTTTGTTTTTATATGCGTTTCGCCCCGCTTATGACCGGGGCCACAGCAAAAGTTCCACGCGAATCGGAGATACTCAAGAAACCGGCTAATAGTAACCGTTTATTGGATATTTTATGAGTTTTTTGTCTCATAATTAGACAAGCAAGTTCGACAAAACAGGATTTGCAGTCTATACACCCCTCAATAAATAAGACGTCTTGCTCAAATACGGGTAAGCGATGGCTTAAGCGCCCAAAAATAATCGGTAAGCCGGGTTCTCCGTCTCATCCCAAAAGCGGAATTGAAGCTGCTGTAACAGCGCCTGTAACTCGCCCCGCGCGGCCTGCTCCACCTGCAATCCGACCAAAACCCGCCCGTAAGCTGCCCCGTGGTTGCGGTAGTGAAACAGGGTGATATTCCAGCGCCCGGCCAGGTGCTCGAGAAATTTGCGCAGAGCCCCCGGGCGCTCGGGAAATTCGAAGCGATAAATGACTTCATCGGGCAGGCCCGCCACCCTGCCGCCCACCAGGTGGCGAATATGTAACTTTGCCATTTCGTTATCGGTCAGATCGGTGACCTGGTAATCTTTACTCTCAAGCTGACTGATCAACTGGCGCCGGTCTTCATCGGATACCACCTGTAGGCCGACAAAGATATGCGCTTCGCTATCACTGGCAAAACGATAGTTAAACTCGGTGATTGAGCGATCGCCCAGATCCCGGCAAAACTGCAAGTAACTGCCCGGCCGCTCGGCAATTTGCACCGCGAGGACCGCCTCGCGCTTTTCGCCGATCTCGGTGCGCTCGCTGATATAGCGCAGGCGATCAAAATTAATATTGGCCCCACTGCACACGGTCGCAAAAGCACCGTTGCGGTTGCCACTTTGCTCCAGGTGTTTCTTCAACCCCGCCAGGCCAACGGCCCCGGCCGGTTCGGCGATGGAGCGGGTATCCTCGAAGATATCCTTGATCGCCGCACAAATTTCATCGGTACTGACCGTGATAACCCCATCGATGGTTTCCCGCAAAACCCGGAAGGTCTCCTCGCCAATTTGGGCAACGGCAACCCCATCGGCAAACAGCCCCACCTCCGGCAAGCGCGCCCGCTCACCGCTCTCCAGGGCGGCCTTGAGGCAGGCCGCGTCCTGGGGCTCAACGCCGTACACTTTGGTCTCCGGGCGCACATACTTAATATAAGTGGCCATACCCGCAGCCAATCCCCCGCCTCCCACAGGGATAAACACCGCATCCAGATTGCCCGGGTGCTGGCGCAGCAGCTCCATAGCAACGGTGCCCTGTCCGGCAATCACATCCGGGTCATCATAGGGGTGGATAAACACTAACCCCCGCTCCTCGACCAGCTCGCGGGCCCTCGCCGCCGCCTCGTCAAAGGTATCCCCGTGCAGCACCACCTCAGCCCCGCGCATACGCACAGCGCCAACCTTGATCTGCGGGGTGGTTTTCGGCATCACGATCGTGGCCCGCACCCCCATTTGCGCCGCACTCAGGGCAAGCCCCTGAGCGTGATTGCCCGCCGATGCCGCTATGACCCCCCGGGCCCTCTCCTCGGCGGGCAGTTGCAGGAGCTTGTTGTAAGCACCGCGGATCTTGAAGGAAAACACCGGCTGTAGGTCTTCGCGCTTTAGCAAAATGCGATTGTTGAAGCGGTGGGACAGTTGGCGCATCGGCTCCAACGGCGTCTCGGTAGCGACATCGTAAATACGTGCGTCTAAAATGCGCTTGATATAGGACTTGGGCATGACGTGTCTTGACGGCCGTAACAGTGAATTTCTGTGCGCAACTCAGCGTCGATCGGCGACAAAAGCCGCTGATACCCCCGCTGAAGGGGCGCAATATCGGCATGACAGTCTAAGGCTTGAGAAACATATTTGCCACACAAAACAACCTATCGCGCTTTTTTTTATCGTCAGATTTAAATTGAGGCGAAATAATTGCAAAGGAAACTATCCAGAGTATGACCCAGGATGAACTGAAACAGGCGACTGCGCGCGCCGCTATCGACTATATCGCCCCGCGCCTGGAGGACAATTCCATTGTCGGCGTAGGTACCGGTTCCACCGCTAACTTCTTTATCGATTACCTGGCGGAGATCAAGGGGACCTTTGACGGCACGGTGGCGAGCTCCGAGGCCTCCGCAGAGCGGCTCAAGTCCCACGGTATCCCGGTATATGAACTCAATGCGGTCGATAGCATTCAGTTCTATATCGATGGGGCCGATGAGACCAACCCGGCGCTGGAGTTGATCAAAGGCGGCGGCGCGGCGCTGACGCGGGAAAAAATTGTCGCGGCCTGCTCCGAGGAATTTATCTGTATCGCCGATGAGAGCAAGTGGGTAGAAGTGCTGGGCGCATTTCCCCTACCGGTTGAAGTCATCCCCATGGCCCGCTCTCTGGTGGCCCGGGAGCTGGTAAAACTGGGCGGTGACCCGGTTTATCGCCAAGGTGTGATCACCGATAACGGCAATGCCATCCTCGACGTATACAATCTGCAAATCGACAACCCCACAGCCCTTGAGGAAACGATTAACAATATCACCGGGGTAGTTACCAACGGTATATTTGCCAAACGCTCCGCCGATATTTTGCTGCTTGGCAGCAGTGCTGGGGTGAAAACGATCACCATATAAATCTGTTCTGAAAAAGTTATGCACAAGAAAAATAAAAAATGCGGGCTGGCCCTTCTGCTCGGTGTTGCGGCACTGAGCACAGGCTGCGCGACCAGCCCCCCGCAAAATCTCGACAATATCTGCGCTATTTTCCAGGAAAAAAAGAAGTGGTATGGCGAGGCCAAGCGGGCTGAAGACAAGTGGGGCTCTCCTGTCGCGGTCATGATGGCAATCATGCACCAGGAGTCCCGCTTTGTGCACGATGCCAAACCGCCGCGCACAAAGATTCTCGGCTTTATTCCCGGCCCCCGCCCCTCAGATGCCTACGGCTATCCACAGGCCCTGGGAACTACCTGGCGCACCTACCAAAGGTCTTCCTTTAACTACGGTGCCGACCGGGATGATTTTGGGGATGCTATCGATTTTATCGGCTGGTACAACAATACCAGTGCGCGCCAGTGTCAGATACGCACCAGTGACAGCTACAGCCTGTACCTGGCCTATCACGAGGGACACGGCGGCTTTAACCGGCGCACCTTTCAAAACAAGGCCTGGCTGAAAACCGTCTCGCACAAGGTATCTGCCAGGGCACAAAAGTACCAACAGCAACTCAACAGTTGTGAGCAGTCACTAAAAAGGCGCAAGAAGTTTCTCTGGTTTTTTTAGTGTCACAGCGGCAATCCCGTGTTGTACCAGGGACGGTACTGGCAGGCCACCTTATTGCCTCCCCCTCCAACGACTTCGGAAAAAATTCTCAGTGCTGGCGGAAAATGGCGCTCCCGGGTGTCAAAAACTGACTACGCTGGAAATTAATAGCCCGAGATTTGGGCCTGGCTTCAGGCCGCTGTAGCGGTGCTGTGACAAGTATAACTTTACAGCCCTAACGTGACGCTGGGTGCTCCCCAGAGAAGCGAAAGCGTCCACATACTTTTTGGAGTACCCAATGAAACTCTTGGTAAAATCCCTGGCTGTATTGGCAATATTATTCAGCGTGCCACTGGCCTTTGCACAGCCCGCCAGCTCTCAGGCAAACACCCCCAAAGCCGCATTTAGCGAGCCACAACTAAAGCAGTTTGCCGACGCCTACCGCTCCATTGTGATGTTGAGCCGCGAATACGCCCCCAAGTTGAAAGCGGCCGCCGATATCAAGGAGGCGGAGGCGATTAATCAGGAGGCTCAGGGAAAAATGATTGCCGCTATTGAAAAAGCTGGGCTTTCCAAAAACAAATACCAGGAAATTGCCAACAGTATTAAATCGAATCCGGATCTACTGGATAAGGTTAATAAAATCCTTCAGCAGGCCCACGCCCCACAACAGTAATTGCAGTTTCCGGGCGGCGTGCTGGTCAGTTCTTCACGCCGCTCAAATCCAGTTTAACCTTCAACACCTGGCAAATAATTGGCAGATTATCCTTCACCCAATCCCTGTCGAAAGAGCCCCAGTCGCGCAACAGGTAATAGCCATCATTATGGCGCACTCCCTCCTGAATAAACTCTACAATAGTGCCGTGTCCGGGCAGTCCCTTGGCAATAATGTCCTGCACGGTTCGCCGTGGCCAACCGGTCGCCTCTTCTAAAGCGGGGTTATTAGGGCGCGGAATATAGTCGATCAGATAAGCGATTAACATTCGCCGGCAAATGGTCGGGTTTAACAGACTTGCAACAGGCGTAGATGGCATTCGACCAGTCCTTCATTAAAATAATTTTTCCTATTGTTGACGAATCTGACTTACAGGTCGAGAAAATACTGAGGCGTTAACGGCACAGCGCCCCATAGACACTCGCAATTCCTACAGAACTCGGCGTATCCAACGGCTGTAAACAACCCGGGGAGTTCAGCCGTTAGCGCAAAAAATACACGTCGAGGGTCGGAACTCGACAACTTTTATTCTATCGGCGCCTTACGAACAGAACTTTTAGTGCCAATAAGCTTATAAACCACTGCATATAAATTAGACAGAAGCCTGACTTTTTCTCTCTCTTTGCGCATAATCCACACCGTATATCTGAAACAACAGCAG
The DNA here is from genome assembly GCF_052466995.1 of Microbulbifer regidiadema (SeqCode). NCBI lineage: Bacteria > Pseudomonadati > Pseudomonadota > Gammaproteobacteria > Cellvibrionales > Microbulbiferaceae > Microbulbifer > Microbulbifer regidiadema (SeqCode). Next base: position 3,070,625 of record NZ_CP174297.1, read on the forward strand.
CAGCAGACAGAAAATAATTGTGAGGCTGAGAGAGTGGACAATGAAAACCCCAAACTCCGCGAAGTGGGGCTAGGTATTCCCGCCGCTGCGGTAAAGGCCCATCTGATTGGTGCACAGGCAGCCGGACTGGATTGCCAACAACTGCTCATCGATAGTGGCATAGCCCCCGCTCAGCTGGATGACCCCGACAGCCGTGTAGGCCGGGAGCAGATGGCTAACTTGTTGCGCCTTGAGTGGGACTTTCTGAATGATGAGTCAGGTGGTTTCCTGGCGCGCCCCTGGCTGCCCGGGACCTTTGCCATGATGGGACACGCCTGTGTCAGCTGTCCCAATCTGCGTCGCGCTCTGCTCCGCTCCGGCCGATTTATCAGCATGGTCAGCGACGATCTGCATATCAAGCTGGTAGAGGATGGTGAAGAAGCCCGCCTGATCATTCACCACAGCAACGAAAAAAACCTCCCCAACCAGATTTTCGTCGAATCCATCGCCGTTATTTGGCTGCGCTTTTTCAGCTGGTTGATCGATCGTACCATTTTGTTGGAGCGGGTCCTGTTGGCTTTTCCTCCCCCCGACTACAACGAAGACTACAGCGATATGTTTCCTTGCAGGCACTACTTTAACCAGAGTGAAACCTGCCTGGTATTTAACACCCGCTACTTGCAGATGCCATTGGTACGCGATGAGCAGCAACTGGCAGACTTTCTCTCCCGCGCGCCCGAGTGCCTGCTGACTCAATATAAGTCCGACCACAGCTTCACCGGTCGCATTCGCCGTATGTTGCAGCAACAAAACAGTATCGAGAACCTTTCTCTCGACGATGTTGCCGCGCGACTGTATACATCGCCGCAGACACTGCGCCGCCGTCTCAAAGAGGAGGGCAACAGCTGGCAGGATATTAAAGATTCTGTCCGGCGGGATATGGCGGTCTATCAACTGAAGCAGCAGGAGACTGCGGTGGCAGAAATTGCCGAGCGCCTGGGTTTTTCCGAGCCCAGCGCCTTTAACCGCGCATTTAAAAAGTGGACCGGCCTCGCTCCCGGGGCCTACCGGGACAAATTCCGAAATTGAGTCCGCTGATAAGAAATCCCGGTTCAAGCACCGGGATTTTTTGTCTGGGGCAATTAAACAACCCCTCGACTACTGTGCATTGGTGACCACCCGCACGCTGATTCTCTCTGCATCGAAGACCTTCTTCTCCTTTTTTCCCGGCACATCTTCCGTTAGCGGACTACTCGACCCCATACCCGTTGCGGTAACCCGGTTTGCTGAGACACCCTTTTGCAACAGCAGGTCTCTCACCACATTCGCGCGCTCCTGGGAAATTTGTTGCTCGGCAATTTCATTGCCCTCGCCTTTTACACGCCCCTCAATGGCAATAAATAAATTGGGGTTATCCTGCATAATTTTCGCCAACGCCGTGATATCAGCGGCCGAGGCATTGATAATTTTTGCCGTCCCCTTGGCAAAGTGTACCCGCATGGGAAATTCCCGATCGGGGTTTTCGGCAAAACTGCTGAGGTAGTCACGCAAATTACTGGAAAAATCATCGGGCCCCAGCTCCGCCTCCACCACTTTTCTGGCCAGGGGCGAACTGCCCACGGGCTCCGAGGGCGACTCCATAAAGCTCGCCTCCTGAGAGACCTTTGCGGGACTCTCTTGCGACGATTTATCCTTCCCCTTCAGCATATACATGTTCAGCGCATAGAGAACCACCAACACCAACAACAGGGGAAAAAACCAGCTGCTGAAGCTGACGGGCTTTCTCTTCTCCTCAGGCCCCTGTATTGCCGCAACCCGAGGTTCCTGCGGCTGCTCGTGGCCATGGGTTATCAGGGTTTCTCCCAGCTTGTCAAAACTGGAAACATCAATCGCCTGCAACAGGTTATCCGGTACATAGCCCTGCAAGTGATCCCGCTGACCGATCAGAAATGACGCCAAGTCGGAAACATCCATATTTTGCGCTTTGGCCTGATTTTGCATCAGTGAAACTACGATGGGTGCAGATATTGTCAGCAAATCTTCAGCCCCGTCGCCCAAATTGCTGGCGGCGACTTCCAACACTTCCCTTTTCCGGCCGCTGTAGATTTTATCCAGCATCTTAGCGCCGCTACTCTTGATCGACAGCCATTTTTCCGGGGAGGAGACAACTCCGGCAAAATTGGCTAAATCCAGTGCTTCACTCTCGGACACCAAATTAAATAAATAACCCATCCCGGTTTTACTGCTGGCCCGATTCAACATGCCGGCCAGTATATAGGCGACGCCTGAACAGAGCGCAGCCTCCCCCTGTCCCGCCGGCAATTTTAAATGCTGTGCCAGAGCATCGATACTCCCGGAGCCCAACTGGGCGCTAGCCATATCCAATACATTATCCGCCATCGCCAAACCTCACTCACCACCGCAGGGACCGGCAAAGTCGATTTATTTGCCCGGGGCCACCCACAACTCCCCTTGCCGGAAGAAAATAAATCTCCCGTACAAAGATAATTTAAATGCCAGTTTTTATCGCCAAAATTTCAATAGATTTAGGCGCCTTACTTGAGTGTACGGCAGTACCTCCACACGGTTAGTCTAATTTGGAATAAATAAAAAGATATTTGACTAGGAATGCCCCGCTCTGGCCTGGAAGCAGAGTCATCTTCCCTGGCACCTTTTATCATTGAACCCGGGGCGCGCCGCACTATGGTTATAGCCGCAACCATAAAATAAATAGAGGCCAAAACCGTGCCCACAGAAGCCTATATCTACGATGCTATCCGCACTCCGCGGGGCAGAGGGAAATCCAGCGGTGCCCTTCACGAAGTCAAACCTATTACCCTGCTTGCAGACCTGCTGACAGAACTGCAAACCCGCAGTCAATTCGATAGCGCCAAGGTGGACGATATCGTGATGGGGTGTGTCACGCCGATCGGAGACCAGGGCGCCGATATCGCAAAAGTTGCGGCATTAGCTGCCAATTGGGATTGGAATATCGGCGGAGTGACGCTTAATCGCTTCTGCGCCTCCGGTGCCGAAGCGGTCAACCTGGCTGCCAGCAAAGTTCGCTCGGGCTGGGAGCACCTGGTGGTGGCCGGTGGTATAGAGTCCATGTCGCGGGTGCCCATGGGCAGCGACGGCGGCGCCTGGGCACTGGACCCCCGCACCGCTATGGACACGGGCTTTGCCCCCCAGGGCATCGGCGCCGATCTGATCGCCACCCTCGGCGGGTTTTCCCGCGAGGATGTGGATAAGTTTGCGCTGGACTCCCAGCGCAAAGCGGCGGCCGCCTGGAAACGCGGGGCTTTCGAGAAATCCGTTATTCCCGTGCGCGACCAAAATGGCCTGACACTACTCGATCACGATCAGCTTGTACGCCCCGATGCCTCCATGGAGGCCCTGGCACAGCTCAAGCCCTCTTTTGCCGGCATGGGAGATCTGTGCTTCGACAGCATTGCCCTATCCCGTTACCCCCAGGTCGAATCTATCGAACATGTTCACACTGCGGGCAATTCCTCCGGTATCGTCGATGGCGCCGCCGCCCTGCTTATCGGCAGCGAAGGGGCCGGGCGGGATCTGGGGCTCAGTCCCCGCGCCCGCATCGTCTCCGCCGCAGTGGTGGGAACCGAGCCCACCATTATGCTCACTGGCCCCGCTCCGGCCACGCACAAAGCCCTAAAGGCCGCAGGTCTGAGCGCACAGGATATCGACCTCTTTGAGGTGAATGAGGCCTTTGCCGCAGTGGTGTTGCGCTTCCAGCAGGAACTGGATGTGGACCCACAGAAACTCAATGTTAACGGCGGCTCAATCGCCATGGGGCATCCCCTCGGCGCGACCGGCGCAATGCTGATCGGCACAGTATTGGATGAACTGGAACAGCGACAGCTGCGCTACGGCCTGGTCACACTGTGTGTGGGCGGCGGCATGGGTGTAGCAACCATTATCGAACGCGTTTAGGGGCAGACTATGAAATCCATTCGCCTGGAAAAAGACGATCACAACATTGTCCACCTGATAATGGACAACCCCAATGCCTCAGCCAATGTGATGGATCGGGATTTTACCGAGTCGCTGAGCGCAGCGGTTGAGCAGCTCAAGCGGGTAGAGTTTTCTGGAATTATCGTTCGCTCCACAAAAAATACTTTTTTTGCCGGTGGCGACCTCAACTCTTTATATGCTGCAAAAATTGCAGAGGCCAAGTCCTTTTTTGACTCCTGCGAACGGTTAAAAACCAACCTGCGCTGGCTGGAGACTCAGGGTAAACCGGTAGTCGCCGCCATTAATGGCACAGCCCTGGGGGGCGGCTGGGAGATTGCCCTCAGCTGTCACCAGCGCATAGTTATCGATAGCACAGCCATAAAACTGGGATTACCTGAGGTCACATTGGGATTGCTGCCCGGCGGTGGCGGTTGCGTGCGTATGCCCCGCCTCCTGGGTATTCAGGGGGCCCTGCCTTACCTGCTGGAGGGAAAACAGGTGAGGCCACAACAGGCACTCAAGGCCGGGCTGATACATCAGCTGGCTGCCAGCGAAGAGGAATTACTTCAGCGGGCCGTCGCTTTTATTCGCGAGCACGGCAAGCAAGCTGCCGCGCAGCCCTGGGATCAAGCGGACTATCGAATGCCCGGCGGAGATGCCAAAAACCCTGAAAATGCCCAGCTATTAATGATAGCCCCGGCCATGTTGGAGAAAAAAACCAAGGGCTGCCTGCCCGCACCGGAAGCCATTATGGCAACCGTTGTCGAAGGGTCCCAGGTCGACTTCGAAACCGCAACGCGAATTGAATCCCGCCAGTTTGTAAACCTCGCCTGCGGCCAGGTTGCCAAAAATATGATTGGCACCTTTTGGTTTGCACTCAATGAGGTCAAAGCCGGCGCATCCCTACCCGCCGCCGCGCGCGATGATAAAACCTCGCCCGTGCAGAAAATTGGCATACTCGGCGCCGGCATGATGGGCTCGGCAATTGCCTACGCCTGTGCCAGTAAAGGGGTAGAGGTCGTATTAAAAGATATCTCCATGGAAGCTGCCGCAGCCGGCAAACAATATGCGGAAAAATCCCTGCAAAAACGTTTGCAACGGGGCCGTATTGCCGAGGATAAAGCCCATGGAATTCTCTCCCGTATCACGCCCACAGACAGCAATACGGACCTGGCCGACTGCCAGCTGGTGATAGAGGCGGTTTTCGAAGACCGGGAACTCAAGCGCAAAGTGACCCAGGAGGCCGAGGAACAACTGCCGAGCAATGCGGTATTTGCCTCGAATACCTCGACACTGCCGATTACCGGACTGGCTCAGGCCTCCGCTCGCCCACAACAATTTATCGGCCTGCACTTCTTCTCCCCCGCCGACAAGATGCCCCTGGTAGAAATTATTTGCGGGGAGCAAACCAGCGATGAAACCCTCGCGCAGGCCTTCGCCTTCGTGCTGGAAATTGGCAAAACGCCAATTGTAGTCAACGACAGCCGGGGCTTTTTCACCTCCAGGGTATTTGGCTGTTTTACCAACGAGGGCATCAGCATGCTCAGCGAGGGAGTCAATCCCGCCGCAATTGAAAATGCCGCCGCCCTGGCCGGATTCCCAGTCGGCCCTCTGGCAGTCAGCGACGAGGTCTCTCTGACCCTGATGGGGAGAATACGCCAACAGACCATTAACGACCTACAGAGAGAGGGCAAACCCGCCCCCACCCACCCGGCAGATGCGGTTATCGATCGCATGCTTGAGCTGGGGCGCGGGGGTAAAGCCGCAGGTGGCGGTTTTTACTCCTACCCCGAGGGCGGTAAAAAGCACCTTTGGAGTGGGCTGCAAAAAGAGTTCGCCCCCAAAGCGCCACTGCCTATCGACGATGTGAAGGAGCGGCTGCTGTTTATTATGGCCCTGGAGACCCTCCGCTGCTATGAGGGGGGCGTTCTCCGCAGTGTGCGCGATGCAAATATCGGCTCTATCTTCGGTATCGGTTTCCCGCCTTGGACCGGGGGCGCTCTGCAATATATCAACCAGTTTGGCCTAAAGGCATTTACCCAGCGGGCGCAACAGCTGGCCGAAGCCTATGGTGAGCGATTTAGTCCACCAGCCATTTTACTCGAACTGGCAGAGACCGAAAAAACCTTGACCGACAATCCGTAACTCAGCGTTTTCAGCGGTGCGAATAGGTTTGTCTTACAGCCAATATTCGCACCGCTGTGAAAATACGGGATCAATAACTCAATAATATAATGCGGTGGTAAAAGGATGGTACCAAGAACAGTTTACAACGAAGATCACGAACAATTTCGCAACACGGTGCGCAAGTTTTTGGAAAACGAAGCCGTGCCCTATCACCCGCAATGGGAAAAAGAGGGGCAGGTCGATCGCAAGTTGTGGCATAAAGCCGGAGAGATGGGGTTTCTCTGTCCACAAATTGATGAGGCCTACGGTGGTCTGGGCCTGGACTATGGCTACAACTCCATTATTGACGAGGAAATAGCCAGAGCGGGACTCTCGGGTATTGGTTGGGGTCTGCACTCGAATATCGCTGTACCTTACATTATTAATTACGGTTCAGAGGCACAGAAAAAGAAATATCTCCCCAAATGTATTAGTGGAGAGATGATTACCGCTATCGCCATGTCCGAGCCCGGAGCCGGATCGGACCTCCAGGGCGTCAGGAGCAGCGCCATTCGTCATGGCGATCACTATCTACTGAATGGTTCCAAGACCTTTATTACCAATGGCCAGCAGGCGGATTTGATTGTGGTGGTCGCCAAAACTGCCCCCCACGAGGGTGCCTCCGGCGTCAGCTTACTGCTTGTGGAGGCGGACAGCCCAGGGGTCAAGCGGGGCAGTAATCTGGAAAAAATCGGCATGAAAGCCCAGGATACCTCCGAGCTTTTCTTCAACGATGTGCGCGTCCCAGCAGAAAATCTGCTGGGTGCTGAGGGCCAGGGTTTTGTTTACCTGATGCAGGAATTACCCCAGGAAAGACTGAGCGTGGCCATTTATGCGATTGCCAATGCCGAAGCGGCCCTGCAATGGACTATCGACTACGTGCGTGAACGCAAGGCCTTTGGTAAACCCATCTCCGCATTTCAAAACACCCAATTTAAATTGGCCGAGCTGGATAGCGAATTGACCGCCCTGCGTGTATTTGTCGACCGCTGCCTGGAACTCCATTACAAAAAGGAGCTCGATGTTCCCACCGCAGCCAAGGCAAAATTATTGTGTACCGATTTCCAGTGCAAGTTGCTCGACGAATGTGTCCAGCTGCACGGCGGTTATGGCTATATGTGGGAATACCCCGTAGCGCGCGCCTGGGCAGATTCCCGTGTAGCCCGTATTTTTGCCGGAACCAATGAGATTATGAAGCTGATTATTTCTCGCGAGTTACTGAAAGAAACTTAGCGAAAGATTCAACTTCCATAACTTATCGCCCCCAATATAACGATAACAGTAGTGAAGGTTAATGCGATGATCGGTTGTACCCCCTTAGACGGGCTCAAAGTTCTCGACTTTTCCACCCTTCTCCCCGGTCCCTACGCAACGATGTTGCTGGCGGATTTGGGCGCGCAAGTACTGCGTATAGAGTCTCCATCGCGCCCCGATCTACTGAGAGGCTTTCCCCCCATGGTGGGGGGAAATTCAGTCTCAGCGGCACACGCAACGATTAACCGGAATAAACGCTCCCTGGCACTGGATCTGAAAAGCCCCAAAGCCAAAGAGGTGATCCGGCGCTTGCTCGAACAGTACGACGTGGTAATAGAACAATTTCGCCCTGGTGTTATGGCTCGGCTGGGACTGAGTTATGAAGATTTAAAGCAGCATTGCCCCGATATTATCTACTGCTCCATCACCGGTTACGGGCAAAGCGGCCCGCTCAAACAGCGCGCTGGCCACGATATCAATTACCTTGCCTTATCCGGGTTGGCCAGCTACTCCGGCAAGCGCAATAGCGGCCCCAGTCTGAGCGGTACCCAGCTGGCGGATATCGCCGGCGGCTCCCACCATGCGGTCATGTCGATACTGGCAGCGGTATACCAGCGACAGAATAGCGGCAAGGGTAGCTATATCGATATCAGTATGACCGACTGCTGCTTTGCTTTAAATGCCATCAGCGGCGCCAATGCCCTGGCCTTAAATACCTCCCCACAACTGGAATCCGAGCTGTTAAATGGCGGTAGCTACTATGACTACTATCGCACAGCAGACAATCGCTATCTCGCGGTAGGCAGTTTAGAACCCCAGTTTGCCGAGCGCTTCTTTACCCAAATAGGCCATAGAGAATGGCTCAGTCGCATTGTGCAAGAAGATCAGCAGGAAACACTCAAAGAGGATATTGCCAGCGTTATCGCCAGCAAAACCCAAACGGAATGGGTTGCTCTTTTTCAGGATGTCGATGCGTGTATTGAACCGGTACTCAGCTTTGCCGAAGCCGCCGATAGCGAGCTTATGCAATCCCGAGGGATGGTTTGCTCAGTAGATGAGGAAATAAAACAAATCAATACGCCCTTTAGGTTTAATAACCGCAAGCCCCACGCCTTCAAGCGCGGGGCCACACTGGGGGAACACAACCAGAGCGTGCTGAGCGAACTCGGTTTTAGCACTGAGGAAATTGAGGAGATCTGTGACGTTCAAGGCGCGCCCCAGTAATCACAGACTATAGCGGAGAGAGGACAGCTACGGCTGCCTCTAATCTCCGCCTCCACCACAGCTACTGCCACAGCTGCTACCAGAGCCGCTGCTACAACTGCTACCAGAGCCGCTGCTGGAACTACTGTAAGAACTGCTGCTGGAACTACGACTAGTATCACTACTGGAACTGCTACTAGTATCACTGCTGGAACTGTTGTAAGAACTGCCATCGGAATCCGCAGAATAATCACTACGCCACAATCCATCAGAGTCCATATCTCCGGCACAATCCGATGCACAGCCCATATGGCTGGCACAGTAATCTTTGCCGGAATTTTTCTTGGAGCGGCAGTTCAATGAATAATGAAAACCATCCTTAATTTTCAGCTTTTTATCAATCGAAAAAATAAGCGGTAACGAGTCTGGTCTGGATGGATCAATTTTGCTATGCGCACAGGCAATGCGCCACGCCCTTTTGATACCTTCACTCGGTGATTTCTTACTGGGCATCACCTCATTGGGCGTGTGATGTAGAAAGCGGCCGAAAGACTTTTGGCAGAAATCGTCATATAGGCGCGTGCTCAATATAAACTCATGCCAGGCAGCATCGACAACTTGAGATGGCATGGCCACCATTTTTTTGCCCGCCGTCTGGCAAATAAGAAAATAGTCCCTTAAACCATCAATCACCGTATTCAGTTGTTGTGCATTGAGATGGGGATACTGTTTCTTCACCCGCCGTTTAATCGATGGGTGAAATTGATATTCTTTTACAAAACGAACTTGTGTCGATGCCAGGCGATTTCGCACTGACCTTCGATAAAAGAAAAAAATCACTATACTAAGAACTAACAGACCAACGGCCAGACCTGCTGCGACAAATACTTCAAATGTCATAATATTCCATTATTAATTAAAATCATCGCGTCGCAATGTAATAGGAATCAAACGATTGCGCCAGTGTCTTTTTTAGCGGCGAGCGTACCAATTGGGCGCTTGGGGTTGAAGTCTCACTGCATATTAACTAAGCTAAAGCACCTCGAACCTTTCTTTTCGGAGTCACCTACGCCAATGAATTAGGACTTGCACACACTGGATATAAACCGGCTTTAGCTGAGGCCATCAATTCCTGTGCAAGTGGCGTACTCCATTTCCTGCAAACTTATTCCTAAATAATGGTGCTGCGCCACCCATTCCGACTAGCGGAGGGTGATATGCAGAACATTTGCTCTATAAAAAACCTCTATTTTAATGTATCGGGTAAATCGCTATTTACCCGACTCAACCTTGAGTTACCTGCGGGGCTTGTCGGCCTGGTGGGAGATAACGGCTGTGGAAAATCCACACTTTTGCAACTCCTCACAGGACAGATAAAGCCCGGGCGGGGAAATATTACCTGGTACCGCGATCACTTTGCTGTCGACCAGGCAGAGCGCCTTTGCGGGCAGAGAATTGTGGATATATTCGACCCTATGGGCCTGTATGACAGTTTTGCCCGTATACAGTCCGGCATTTATTGCGAGGAAGATCTAACACGAGTCGCAGATGCATGGACGCTACCTACAGTGTGGCAGCAACATTTGCTCAGTGCCGGCATAAACCTCGCGCTAGATACGCCGATCGCAGACCTTAGCGGTGGGGAGAGAAGGCGCCTAACCTTAATCAATGCATTCTCTCGCAAAGATCACTATTTGTTGCTAGATGAACCCAGCAACCACCTAGATTCAAGCAGCAGGGACTGGCTGCACCGCAAAATTCTCGATCATCGCGCGGGGGCCCTCATAGTCAGCCACGATCGTGATGTGCTGCAACGGGTAGATACCATACTGGAATTAAAGCGAGGCAAAATCCAAGCCTATGGCGGCAATTACGCGCACTATCACACGTTAAAAAACAGACAGAACCAATCAATAGAAAAAGAAATCGACAGTACCAAAAAAAGAATAAACGCGCTAAACAAGCTGAAACAAAACGCTGCGGAAAAATCTGCCAACCGCAGAAATCAGGGTAAAAAATTACAGGGTTCTCAATGCAAGGTGCTACTGGACGCCAAGAAAGATCGCGCAGGACAAAGCTTGGGGAAATTGACCAGAAACCTGGATCGACAGCACAACAAGCTCAAACAGACGCTACGTAACGCCCAAAAAGATTATAAAGAGCACAAACCCTTGAACATACACCTCAATAAAACGGGGCTCACTGGCGGCATCCGCCTGCATTTGGAAGCGCTGAGACTACCCTACGGCCATCAAACTGGGCCTATCTCATTAACCATGCACAGTGGCCAGCGCTGGCAGATTTGTGGGGCAAACGGTAGCGGAAAGTCCACATTGTTAAAAATTATTGCCGGTCAATTGAAACCTGCCGGGGGCTTATGTAGAACTTACGGCAGCTGTTTTTACTTAGATCAACACCTAAGTCAATTTGACGAAAAACTATCCGCCCTGGAAAATTTGTCTCTCCTGCATCCAGATAAAGAAACCAAGCACTGGCGCACAGCCCTGGCAACGCTCAAGCTTCGAGGTGACAGCGCACTTCAGCCGATAAAGACCTTAAGTGGCGGAGAGCGACTAAAAGTCGCTTTACTCGCCGCTACCCGTGGCACCAGAGCAGCGGACCTGCTACTACTGGACGAGCCAGACAACCACTTAGATTTGGAGTCTCGTATAGCGCTGGAAGCTGCGCTGATAGATTATCCCGGCACCTTCCTGTTGGTATCCCACGATTCCACCTTTGTCGAACAGGTGGGTATAGACAGAAAGATCTATCTATAGCTCAACCTAAAATGGGTTCAATACGGGAAGTGTGAGATGAAAACACTACGCTTGCTATTGGGAGACCAACTGAATCAGAAGCACTCCTGGTTTCGCCGAAGCCAGGAAAATACCATCTACTTTATCGCTGAAATGCGCCAGGAGACCGATTACACGGTTCACCATATCCAAAAGATCGTTGCTTTTTTTGAAGCCATGCAAAATTTCGCTAAATGGCTGCAAAGTAAAGGAATTAAAGTTATTTACTATCGACTAAATGATAAAAACAACACACAAGATCTCAGCCAAAATATCCAAGCGATTATCAGCAAATATAAAATCGACAAATTTGAATATCAACTGCCCGATGAGTATCGATTAGATCAACAGCTACAGCAATTGCAGAAAAAACTCGCGATAGAATCCCAGGCTTACGACACCGAACACTTCTTAACCGACCGGGAAGAGCTGCGTGATTTTTTTCAAGGAAAAAAGACGCTACTTATGGAGAGCTTCTATCACCATATGCGCAAAAAGCACAATATCTTGATGAATAAAGGTAAACCTGAGGGGGGCAAGTGGAACTTCGACCAGAGCAATCGCAACAAATGGCATCAACGCTCGGGCAAGCCCAGGCAATATCAGATACAAAATAACGTTACCTCCACTTTATCCAGAATAAAAAAAGCGGGAGTAAAAACTATCGGCAACATCGATGCAGAACGTTTTACCTGGCCAACGAGCAGAGGGGAATCACTCAGATTACTGCACCACTTTTGCAAACATCTATTGATACACTTCGGTGACTTCCAGGATGCCATGGACTCCGATGAAATCTTTCTGTATCACAGCCGCATAAGCTTTTCACTTAACAGCAAACTCATAAGTCCAAAAGAGGTGATCGATACAGCGCTCAAGCATTGGCAAGAGAATAAAGCCACCATAACCCTCAACCAGATCGAGGGGTTTGTCCGGCAAATCTTGGGCTGGCGGGAGTATATGCGCGGTGTCTACTGGATGTCGATGCCGGGCTATAAATCTGAGAACAAACTGAAAAATAACAACCCGCTATCCGGCTTCTTCTGGAATGCTAAAACCTCCATGAACTGCCTTCACCACACCATCAAAAACAGTCTCGACAATGCCTATGCTCACCATATCCAAAGACTTATGATTACTGGCAACTTTGCCCTGTTGACACAAACAGACCCGGACCAGGTGGACAGCTGGTATCTCGGTATTTATATCGACGCCATTCAGTGGGTCGAACTGCCCAATACCCGGGGCATGAGTCAATTTGCCGACGGCGGACTAGTGGCAAGCAAACCCTATATCTGTAGTGGCTCCTATATCAATAAAATGAGCAGCTATTGCCGCGACTGTATTTATAACGTCAAACAGCGCACAGGGGATCAGGCCTGCCCATTTAACAGCCTCTATTGGAACTTTCTTATCGAGAAAAGAAAAATGCTAGAGGGCAACCCTAGAATGGCGATGATGTTCAGCCTTCTGGATAAGCTGGAAAGGCATGAAGTGGCGGCAATACAACAGCGGGCAAAGGAATTTATAACAAAGAGATCATAGCTTATTTAAGCGGGGCTTTAGCCCCACAGACTCAGCAATCTGCGGGGCCCGGGTTATTACTTGAACATCAGCTCAGGATTAACCATCGTTTTCATTTCCAGAACGTTGCCGTTTGGATCTTCGATAAAGAACGTTTCCTGCTCATATTCATTACCGACAAAGCGGCGATAGGGCTTATCCAGATATTCCAGCTCGGCAGCTTCGATGCGACCTTTCAGAGCCTGAAACTCATCTTCCGGCAGGTGGATACCAAAGTGGGGGACAGCGACCTCGCCCATATCCACTTTATGGCGAACATTGGGAAGCTTTTCTTCGCTCTGGTGTAGAGTTAGCTCATTACCCCAAAAATCGATATCTACCCAGCGTCCTTCCTCACTGTTACCAGTCTTACAGCCGAGAACATCGCAGTAAAATTTCTTGGCGGTTTCCAGATCCCCTGCCGGAATCGCAAGGTGCAAACAATTCGATTTCATACTGTCTCCCATATCTACTGATTGCCCTTTCATCGACCCATAAGTCAGGGTAAATGCCGGCCAGCTAGTACTGGCTCTCATTCTTATGGCTTATGAACGGGGAGCCCCCGGCGGAACAATCCTAATAATGATTACAATTCGGGGCCTCAGCTAATAGAAGGCCGCACTGCGCCTAAAAGCGCTCCGCCCCCCCTTTGCCCACAGGCCACTCCCCATCCATATAAAGGAGGGAGTAAAAGAGGGCCGCTTTTGAACCCCGAGCCTGAAATGCTCCCAAAAGGAGCACTTCAATCAGCCTATTATACCGATATTTAAAATTTTCATCCCATTTATAGGGCACTATATGTACTACTATCACTCAGCCCCTTTGGGTCGTTAGTGGGGAACGACTAGCGCTACCGGCCCGGGATCGATAGCTGGCGGACAACGGCAAAAGCACCAAAACCACCCATCCCTCCCCGGAGAGCACCTTCGCGGGGCAAAAGCTGACCCTATGGACAATTCTCGCAGATTACTCCCGCAAATTGGCGATACTCGGCGCTAAAACTGAGCAGACAGCACTTTTTTGCTACAGCCCGCCAGCACCGCCCAACAAGTGAGTATTCCATTTTTTCTCCAGGGGATTTTTTGGTGCAGAGTTACTTAAAAAGCCCGGAAAAAAGGGTAAATCCCGAGAAAAAACACTGGAAAACAGGGGACAAGTTCTGGTACATTCCGCGACTATTTTTTAACCAACTGCCGATTTTCTCATCGGCCGCCAGTGCGAATTTCGCCTGTCGCTGTAACAGAGGTAATAGAATGAAACCAACCAAGCCCCTGCTACTGCTGGCCTCTAGCCTGTTGTCCGCAGCTGCCCAAGCTGAGATGACCTGGAGTGACAACAGCCTGAGCCTACTTTACGGGCGCGATTACGAGGTTAACTACAGCCTCAACACGGATGATTCTGAGAGATCCGTAGTCACTTTCGAACACGCCAGCGGCCACAGCTGGGGCGACCTGTTTATTTTTGCCGACTACCTGGACTCGGAAGATGGCTCCGATGAACTGTATAGTGAGATTTCTCCCCGCCTGAGCTTGGGCAAGCTCAGCGGCAGTGAGCTGGCTTTCGGACCGGTTACCGATGTGCTGATTGCCACAACGGTTGAGCTGGGCAATATGGATGATCCGGATCACTTAACGGCCACCGGCCCGCACTTTACCAATTACCTGACCGGTGTGGGCTTCGATCTCGCCGTTCCCGGTTTCTCCTTTGTACAGGCGAATGTTTACCACCGCGATAACGATGACAAAGCCAGCAACGAACAGCTGACCCTGGTTTGGGCTATGCCCTTTACCCTGGGCGATGCCAGCTTTGTCTACGACGGCTTTATCGATTGGAGCAGCGCTTCAGAAGATGCGCACCCGAGCACCAACTTCACCTCCCAGCTGAAGTGGGATGCCGGCGCCGCCTGGGGCGAACCGAAGACCCTGTACGCGGGTATTGAGTACGTACACTGGAATGACAAGTTTGGCATCAAGGATGGCACCTATGGTGTCGCTTCCAACGAGCGCAACGTTAACCTGCTAGTAAAGTACCACTTCTGATATGAAACCCACTGATATTCAAACATCGGCGACCCCAGGGTCCGACATCCCCCAGGCTGGAGGCCAGGCCTCTTTTCTGGAGAAGTTGTTTAAGCTCTCCGAGCGCCAGACCAATGTTCGCCGGGAAGTCATTGCTGGTGTGACCACCTTCCTGACGATGGCCTACATCATCTTTGTGAACCCCAATATCCTGGCCGCAGCGGGTATGGATAAGGGCGCCGTATTTATGGCGACCTGTCTTGCCGCCGCTATTGGCTGTCTGATTATGGGGCTCTACGCCAACTACCCCATCGCACTGGCACCGGGTATGGGCCTCAACGCCTTCTTTGCCTACGTTGTCGTCGGTGAAATGGGCTACAGCTGGCAGGTGGCGCTGGGCGCCGTGTTTATATCAGGGATCATCTTCTTACTGCTCAGTATCTTCAAGTTGCGAGAGTGGATTATCGACAGTATCCCACTCTCTCTGCGGCAATCCCTGGCTGCGGGTATCGGCCTGTTCCTGGCGATCATCGCTCTGAAGAGTGCCGGTATCGTGGTAGCCAGCCCGGCTACCCTGGTTACCCTGGGCGATCTCAAGTCCATTGAGGCGATTCTGGCGGCACTGGGCTTCTTTATTATCGTGGCCCTGTCCTATCGCCAGATGCTGGGCTCGGTAATGATCGGTATCCTCGCGGTAACGGTTATCGCCCTGGCAATTGGCAAGGTAGAGTTCACCGGCCTGATCTCTGCGCCCCCCAGCCTGGCTCCCACTTACCTTGAGCTGGATATCGCCGGCGCCTTCGAAGTGGGCATGATCAGCGTGATCTTTGCCTTCCTATTTGTGGATCTGTTCGACACCGCCGGCACCCTGTTGAGTGTCTCCGACCGCGCCAAACTGCTGGATGAAAATGGCAAGTTGCCCGGTATGGGCAAGGCCCTGATGGCCGACAGCTCCGCCTCTGTGGTCGGCTCTGTACTGGGCTCCTCCACCACCACCTGTTATGTAGAGAGCACGGCGGGCATTACCGCCGGTGGCCGCACGGGGCTGACCGCCGTAGTCTGCGCCGGTCTATTCCTGTTGGCGACCTTCTTCTCTCCGCTAATCGGTATGATTCCGGCCTATGCAACTGCCGGCGCTCTGCTGTATGTTGGCGTCCTGATGACTTCAGGTATGTCATCTATTGACTGGGATGACATTACCGAGGCCGCACCGGCAGTGATTGCCGCAGTGATGATGCCTCTGTCGTTCTCTATCGCGCACGGAATCGCCCTGGGCTTTATTTCCTACGCAGTTATTAAGACACTGAGCGGACGTAGCAAAGACGTCAGCATCAGTGTGTACGTGTTAGCGGCACTCTTTGTTGCCAAGTTTGCCTTTTTCTGAGGGGTACATTGATGAAAAAGCACTTTATTAGCGCACAGCAGCTCCTAGTAGACTCTTACGCTCTCGCCGAACAAATCTATAGTGACGGCTTTCGCCCCAACTATATCGTCGGCGTTTGGCGCGGTGGTGCCCCTGTAGGTATCGCCGTACAAGAGCTGCTGCATGTAATGGGAGTGGATGCAGATCATATCGCGATCCGCACCTCCTCCTATCTCGGTATCGGTGAGCGCGACAAGAAAGTGCGTGTCCACGGCCTGAACTACCTGATCAAGCGCCTGGAATCCCACGATTCCCTGCTGATCGTAGATGATGTGCACGACTCCGGCCTGAGTATTGAGCAAACTATCGAAGACCTGCGCGCTGCCTGTAAAAAGAACACGCCGGAGATTCGTATCGCGACTCCTTACTACAAGCCGAAGAATAACAAGGCCAAGCGCGAGCCGGATTACTTTATCCACAAGACCGAAGAGTGGCTGGTATTCCCCCACGAGATCGACGGTCTGTCCCGTGAGGAAATTCTGGAAAACAAACCAGAACTCGCCCCTTACGTAGACAAAATCGCCACCGCTGTTTAATCGGTGACACTACCGGGGGCCTGTGCCCCCGGTTCTTTTCTCTCCCCCTGCTCCCTATCTGCCCCCCCTTCCACTTGGTATATGGCTATCGTGCCTATAACAGCTCCCAGAGGAGTTTACAGTCAAGGCGCAACCGCGCGAGCCAATCCAGAGCCGGGTTCATATCCGCCAATCTTATAAAGTTATAGTTATACGCAGCGATATAACGGCGCTATCCAAAGCCTCCGCTTAATCAATCCCGTCGATAAAATAAAGTGAGTGCGGCTCAAAATATAAGTTATAAAGCGGGGGGATTTGATCCAGAATTAAGGGAGCTCTAAACAATTCCGCAATACCTCTGGTTTGCAGAGCGACTCACAATCAGAGCGCGGTTTTGTAGGAATGTCTGGACCTTTGCAAAAGTCACAACGCGGTGCGTGAATCGCTCTGTAAGCCCCGTAGAGCGGGCCTTGAAGGTCACGGCTACCACATCCGGGGACTGCAGGTCATGCGCGGCGTTCTGTGCCTAACATCTATAATCTGCAAGGCCCGCAGAGGTATTACGGAATGACTCAATAGCTCCTTAATACGATAAGGCCAAGTGTCGGAAAATAAAAATGAACGACAAATCAGCCGGGCTCTCGCAAGCACAGCTCAATGCCTATTGGATGCCCTTTACCGGCAACCGCCAATTCAAACGAGACCCCCGTATAATCAGCACCGCCAGCGGCTGCTATTACCGGAGTGCCGATGGTCGCCAGATATTCGACGGTCTCTCCGGCTTATGGACCTGCGGTGCTGGGCACAATCGCCGGGAAATAATCGACGCCATCTCACAACAGGCCAACACCCTGGATTACGCTCCCGCCTTTCAATTTGGTCACAGCAAGGCTTTTGCGTTGGCCGAACGAATCAGCCAGCTTATGCCCGAGGGACTCAACCGTATTTTCTTCACCGGCTCCGGGTCAGAATCCGCCGAAACCGCCCTGAAAATCGCCCGGGCCTACTGGCTGAAAATGGGGCTACCGGGAAAGACCAAGTTTATTGGTCGTGCCAAGGGCTATCACGGCGTGAACTTTGGCGGTATTGGTGTAGGGGGGATTAGCGCAAATCAAATGATGTTCGGCCCCGCTATCGATTCCGATCACCTATCCCACACCCTGATTCCCGAGAATCGTTTCAGCAGGGGGCAGCCGGAACAAGGGAAAGCTTTAGCCGACGAACTGTTACAGCTGATCAAGTTACACGGCGCAGAAACTATCGCCGCTCTGATTATCGAACCGGTAGCAGGCTCCGCCGGCGTGCTGCCACCACCGAAGGGCTATCTAGATCGCCTGCGCGAAATTTGTACCCAATATAAAATATTGCTGATTTTCGATGAGGTAATAACCGCGTTTGGGCGAATGGGCAAAGCTACTGGGGCAGAGTTCTTTGGAGTAACCCCAGATATCCTCAATACTGCCAAACAGCTCACCAATGGCGCAGTCCCGATGGGGGCTGTGGCGGCGCGTCAGGATATCTACGAACTATTTATGCAGACCGGTGGGCCCGATTACCAGCTGGAGCTGCCCCACGGCTATACCTACTCCGGGCACCCACTGGCCTGCGCTGCGGCTCTGGCAACCCTGGATATTCTCGCGAAAGAGGAGCTATTTAAGCGCTCCGCAGAACTTGCCTCTACCCTGGAGGAGTATATCCACCAGCTCAAAGGGCTGCCGTTTATTGATGATATTCGCAACTGTGGACTGGCTGCGGGATTGACCATCGAATCCGCTCCAGCTGAGCCTCTACTTAGGCCCTATCTAATCGCCATGAAAATGTGGCACAAAGGATTCTATATCCGCTACGGGGGTGACACACTGCAACTGGGAGTACCTTTTATTACTCAGGCCGAGGAAATTGACGGAGTAATCAACGCATTAGCCGAATCTGTTTTGGAAGTGGCAAATGGCCAATAGTTTTAATTGTTATCCCCACTTTTTTACCCATTAATAGGCTACTTCAAGCTAAAACAACATTTGTATCATCTCCTATATGCCATTAAGGTTATATAGCGCCTGAAAAACAATACCCCCAAAACTTCCTATAAAAATAATGCTATGAATAATCTTACGATCTTTAGCAGAGTTTTACTAAAGTATAAGCTCGCTATATCTATTTTATGCAGTGTCTTACTGGCCTCCTGCGGACGGCCTTCTGAGACTCAAGAACAAACAACACCCGCCCAAACAGACACTCCTATAGTCAGAGTAGACGGGCCCGGGCTGTCAGAGGCCTATGCCCGACTCCGCCACCAGCAAATCGCGCAAGTCGATTACCAACTGAGTGTCAATCTCGATAACGAGGGCAACAACTTCTCTGGAACTGTACACAGCGATATAAGGTTTAACCATCCACTAAAACAACCGCTCACCATCGACTTTTCCAATGGTGCCGTTAACTCAATACAAGTCGACGGAAAATCGATTCCCTTCGGATATAATGGTTACTTTATTACAATTGATCATAAATACCTGGCCGAGAAAACGCACCGTATCACCGTCAATTACCAACACCCCTACTCCAATAATGGCTCGGGCCTACACCGCTTCAAAGATCCTATCGATGGCAAAGTCTATATGTATACCGACTTTGAACCCTACGATGCCAATCGCCTCTTTCCCCACTTCGATCAACCCAACTTAAAGGCGCGATATACTCTCGATGTAATCGCACCCGATCACTGGCTTGTCGTTAGCGCGCGGAGAGAGCAGCGAATAGAAAAAAAAGGGCAAAAAAACCACTGGTTTTTCCCCCAGACAAAGAAATTTTCTTCCTATATTTTCTCCTTACATGCAGGCCCCTACCATACCTGGGAGGATGAAGCCAATGGAATCCCCCTACGCTTGCTCGCGCGACAGAGCCTGTCAAAATATGTAAAAACTGAAGACTGGTTTACATTTACCAAACAGTCTTTTGAGTTTTTCCAACCTTACTTTGACATTGACTACCCCTTCGAAAAATACGATCAAATTCTAGTGCCCGATTTTAATGCCGGCGCTATGGAGAATGTAGGGGCCGTTACCTTCAACGATAGTTACATCTCACGCGGTGGCAAGACCCAGGCACAACGTATGCATTTGGCCAATGTCATCGCTCACGAACTGGCCCATCAGTGGTTTGGCAATCTGGTAACGATGAATTGGTGGGATGATCTTTGGCTCAACGAGAGCTTTGCCACCTACATGGCCAACCTCGCCCTGGCAGAAAACAGTGAATTCGACAATGCCTGGGAGAACTATTACCTGGGAGCGAAACAATGGGCCTATCATTCCGATCAACGCCCAACCACCCATGCCATCCAATTACCCGTCAGTAATACCGATGAAGCCTTTAGCAATTTTGATGGCATCACCTATGGCAAAGGCGGCTCGGTACTCAAGCAATTGCCCTACTACTTGGGGAAAGAGGAGTTTCGCCAAGGCGTCAGCAATTATTTAAAAGCCTTATCCTACGATAACTCAACACTCAGTGACTTTATCAAGCACCTGGGCAAAGCTGCCGGCAAAGATCTCCACAGCTGGCAACAACAGTGGCTTTACCAGGCCGGCCTCAACACAATTGAAGCCAGCTTCCAGTGTGACAATAATCAAATCAGCCATTTAGTAATTCAGCAAACAGCACCGGAAGAATACCCGATATTAAGGGAACAGCGCACACAACTGGGCTTTTACCAAATGGTAGCTGGAACCATGAAACGGGTTGCAACTCTGCCAGTGCTGTATAGCGGTGCCAGAACCGAGGTACAAGAGGCCGAGGGACTGCCCTGTCCACAGGGGCTCTACCCCAATGAAGAAGACTGGGCCTATGTGAAGGTAAATCTGGATAAAGTTACCATCAAGAATATGGTTCAGCATCTCAATGATATTGAAGAACCGTTTGCACGACTAATGTTCTGGCAAAGCCTATTCGACAGCACTTATGACGCAAAGCTGCCTCTGGATGAGTATATTAGCTTTATTGTAAATAGTGGCGCCGACGAGCAGGACATCAATGTTATTCGTTTAAATGCGAGATATATTGGATTCACTTACGATTTTCTCACTCAAATCCCTCTAAATACGCAACGTCGCAATGAGCTTACTCAGGCTGTGGAGCGCTTTAGCTGGGATCAACTACTAAGAGCCGCTGAAGGCAGTGACCAACAAAAAATCTGGTTCGATGTTTTTACCCATATCGCCCACTCCACTCCGGCTCTATCGAGCGCGAGAGAGCTATTGATGGGAGAGTTTGCAATAGAGGGCTTGGAACTTGACCCCGATATGCGCTGGAAACTTATCAAGTTGCAGAATCGCTATCTATTCTCGGATTATGAGCAGGCGATCACTAGAGAACTGGCAAAAGATAACTCCGATAGATCCAAGCTCAATGCGCTGTCCGCCGAAGTTATTCGCCCCCTGGAGGAAAACAAATCCAAGTGGGTAGACAACCTTATATCTAACCGAGATAAGTTTAAGTTAAGCGAAATTAGAAGAATTTCAGAGTCTCTTTTCACCGCAGAGCAAGTAGAGCTGTTTAATATCCACAGCCAACCTATTTTTGACTCACTGGATAAAATCAATGAAGATGATTCTCAGGAATTACTTAGCGCTTATGCCTATGCCCTGCCATTAATGTGCTCCAGGGAAAATGTAGATAAAATCACCAAGTCACTACAGGAGAAACAACAACTTAAGCCCATATTGGTGAAAGCGTTAAAAAATCATCGCTACTCAGGAGAGCGCTGTATCAATATCGGCAAGCGGCTACTATAACCTCATTACAGCAGGGAGCCACTGAATAACTTCGTGATATCTCTAGTTTTCAGAAGCTCCCCAGATATTAATATTGAACTAAGGGCTAAACCAAGCCCTTAGCTTTCTCTGGCGGGCTTTCGGCAGGAGATTATGCGAAATAAAATAGTGCAAAAACGTGCATATTTTCTCTCAACGCACTCTAATAAAGCATTTTAATACAACCGTTAACTTCTACTTATCCTCTTCTGAGATTCTTGTTACAGTGATATTTCAAAGCCTGAAAACTGGCTAAGTCACCCTGCCTCTAGCCAACAAAAAAGACCAATAAACAAAGATGTATATATCCGTACAATTAGACAACCTATCCGACGGCGCCATTAACAAGCTTCTCGAAGCTCATCTAAAGGAAATGTATCGACATTCCCCACCCGGTAGCGTTCACGCTCTCAACCCGGATAAGCTGAATGACCCGATGGTTACCTTTTGGGGGGCTAGAATTGACGGAGTTTTGGCCGGTTGCGGTGCCCTAAAAGAGATCACTTCTAGCTTGGGGGAAATCAAGTCCATGAAAACTGATTCACGTTTTCTGCGCAAAGGTGTTGCCGGTGCCCTGATAGAAAAAATATTAGCGGAGGCAAAGCAGCGTAAATATAAAGAGATAAAACTGGAGACAGGCCGCACTGAAGCTTTTGCTCCGGCTATCGCGCTCTATCGCCGTTATGGATTTGAAGATTGCGACCCTTTCAGCAACTATACAAATGATCCTTTTAGCCTATTTTTAAGTAAAAAATTATAATAAATAGGTATTCTTTATCAGTCAGAGTGAGAGTGTTTGTTACCATGGCGCTATCCAGAAGATCCTTTATTAAATATTCCAGCTTAGCTTCTCTTACTTTCGGTGGAGTCAATCTAAGCGCTAAAGAGGCTAATTCCAGTCTATCAATATCAAGTCTTCCCAGCCTGGAAATGCCTTTGCAGGAGATATACCCCGCAGTCTTTTCTGGCGATATCTATGTGGCAGGGCGGATACAGCAGTTTTCTTCGGTCTCTCTCCAACTAAACAAACACATATCTTTTCTCTGAGGGAACAAAACTGGAGGCCCGGGCCTAATTTGCCTGAGGTAAGACATCACCTCGGTATGGCCAGTAACTCCAACAGCCTATATGGCATCGGTGGATTTTTTGGCGATTCTGATAGCGCTTGGCAAGCCCGAAATACCGTTTATAAACTTTCCAGCGAATATAAGCATTGGATAGAAACCAGCCCTCTCCCCCGGCCCTTGGCTGAATCTATTTACACCAACATCGGGGAGAACATCCATGTCATTGGCGGTAGGGCCCCCAACGAACAGTCTAAAAATAGAGATACCAATTATCATTATGTGCTTACAAGAGGGGATAATTGGGAGCAAGTAGCGCCAGCCAGCATCAAGCGAACCTCCGCAGGTGGGGCAACTTTAAATAACAGAATTTATGTTGTTGGTGGCCGCCAGGTTAGCGACAGCGGTAGCAAGGCCAGGAATCTAGCTTATGCCGAAGTTTATGACCCCAGCCTGGACAAATGGGAAAAGATCCGCCCCCTCCCCCAGGCTGCTGCCGGACTCACAGTAACCCCATTAAATAATAAATTAATAGTTACCGGCGGTGAGGCATTTGGCCCCAATGGCAACTGGAAGACTGGTACTGCATTTAACAATATTTGGATTTACGATCCAGTCACAGATGATTGGAACAACCAGGGTCATTTGCCCCAGGCACGACACGGCCACGGAGCAGTAGCCCTAGGAGAAAGCCTCTACTTGATTGGTGGAGCCTCTAAAGTTGGACCGCAAGAAACTCTCGCTTCCACAATACAGCTGCGCTGGAGCTAAAGCTTTAGCTATAAAAGTGCTCTCAAACAAATCCTTTATGCCTCTGGATTTCAGCGACGATCTTATAGGGCCCATTAATCAAGCGGGAAGCAATACTGCCATCAATACCTGTATGGATTTGGTGGCAGTCAACGCCTAAATATCTAATGCATCCACCCCGAATCTCGCCTATATACTTAACTAGCTCTCCACCATACATATAACCAAACGGCTATCGCGATAGTATTTACGACCTCCTCAATACTCCCAAACCACTGAACAGAATTCCCGAGCCAGCTGTACACACAGCAACAAGTCAAAAAAAATCCTACCCCGCCTAAACAATTACTTATCTATTAATCCAAGCGAACCAAGAGCTCCTTTATGCTGTACAATTAATCAAGTAGTACACTAAGCAAGGCTCCCTACACTGAACAACAATTCCACCTAATTAATAACAACCTCTCTCCTCAATAATTTTCTTTTTAATTTCCTCTGATTCCTTACCGTATTTATCGACATAAATAGGCCACTTAAGCGGGGCAAAGTCCTCAGATAAAGTGGTGTCCCCACTGACTTTTAAGGATTTAGCCAAACTCTGCTTACCGGCATCGTCAAATTCTAGTTGCACGCTTGCAAATACCTTATCCAAAAGGCTCTGCATTTCCTTGTCACTAATTTCCTTACCAAGTTTGCCGATAAGCCTCGAACAGTTCTGACTAAAGATTGCTTGAATATTGACAATAACGTTATCAGTCACAGGAAACAGCAATACTTGCATTACCGATGGGCTATACCCCGGCTCAGCTTCAACTCTAAATCTAGCCGCAGGTACCGGCAGAGTATTAACAACCTGCCAATTGACCGGCGCCTGATGCGTGGGAGATCCTTCAGATGATCTATACCCATAATCGGAATTGAGCAAATGCGCAACCGTCAATTCAAATATTTTGGGATGGAAAACGGATGTATTGTCTGGCTGATACTTCCAGCGATAAGCTGCAATATTAAATCGAATATTAGATAGGCATCCCGTAAACCAACTGCCATAAAATGCCCAGACACGGTTTAATATGGGCCAACGCTCCCAGCCTTGGTTTTTTATACCGCTAGAAAGATAACGATCGGTATAGCCTTTTTTGACATGATCTCCTCCAGGATTTATCGTTTCATACTTGCGCCCACCTCCGTCATGGCGGGGCAACTGGAGGCTTAATTGAGTTCCAGAAATCATTATTTGCTTACGCCTGGCACTCTCAAAATCAGGCCCCACAGGCGTGATCGGGACTTCAACCTCGCGCAGACGCAACCTTGAATATTTCAGAAAATTTCGCATCAAAGGCGACCTTGAATTGATTTATGATAAAACTTGAAATGCATAAATTCAGCCACCTTATTTGACGCCGACTACCGATTACAACCTTAACCGCCAGCAGCAAAATATAGCCCGCTCAGTGATTCGGCATAAGGCCCCATAACAGCAGCCTCTTAACTTGCGACCCACCGGGCAGACTTCCCCAAGCGACTGCAAACACATCAAGAGGTCAAGAAAACCCTATTCAGCCTAAATAATGACTTAACTAATAACCTCTATCCTCAATAATTTTCTTTTTAATTTCCTCTGATTCCTTACCGTATTTATCGACATAAATAGGCCATTTAAGCGGAGCAAAGTCTTCAGTTAAAGTGGTGTTCCCACTGACTTTTAAGGATTTAGCCAAACTCTGCTTACCGGCATCGTCAAATTCTAGTTGCACGCTTGCAAATACCTTATCCAAAAGGCTCTGCATTTCCTTGTCACTAATTTCCTTGCCAAGTTTGCCGATAAGCCTCGAACAGTTCTGACCAAAGGTTGCTTGAATATTGACAATAACGTTATCAGTCACAGGAAACAGCAATACTTGCATTACCGATGGGCTATACCCCGGCTCAGCTTCAACTCTAAATCTAGCCGCAGGTACCGGCAGAGTATTAACAACCTGCCAATTGACCGGCGCCTGATGCGTGGGAGATCCTTCAGATGATCTATACCCATAATCGGAATTGAGCAAATGCGCAACCGTCAATTCAAATATTTTGGGATGGAAAACGGATGTATTGTCTGGCTGATACTTCCAGCGATAAGCTGCAATATTAAATCGAATATTAGATAGGCATCCCGTAAACCAACTGCCATAAAATGCCCAGACACGGTTTAATATGGGCCAACGCTCCCAGCCTTGGTTTTTTATACCGCTAGAAAGATAACGATCGGTATAGCCTTTTTTGACATGATCTCCTCCAGGATTTATCGTTTCATACTTGCGCCCACCTCCGTCATGGCGGGGCAACTGGAGGCTTAATTGAGCTCCAGCAATCATTATTTGCTTACGCCTGGCACTCTCAAAATCAGGCCCCACAGGCGTGACCGGGACTTCAACCTCGCGCAGACTCAACCTTGAATATTTCAGAAAATTTCGCATCAAAGGCGACCTTGAATATGTTTATTATGAAACCTGGGAGCAAAACCTCTGGTTAGGGCATTCGCCATTTTTAATGCCACAACAGCAGATACTGTATAAGCCCCCACAAATTTTAAGATCTCAGGAATGGCCGGAAAAAAGATAGACAATCCGGCCAAGATAGCAGCAGCCACACTTAATACAGCCACGCCCTGCGCACTCTTTACAAGGGCAAGTGTATCTATTATGGCCTGAGTCCCCTTATATATATCCTCTGCATTTCTCCATCTGGCAAGAATCGTTCTAAAATTCGTTTTATTCCCTACCCAATCGGTTAGCCCTGTTTTAGAGAAATGTCTATCAATATTAAGTCCGAGTTTATGTGCCGCCTTTATCGCATCCAGGGGCGGGGTAGTCGGCCTGTGCATATACACAAAATGATTTTCCAATCGAACATCTTGGTCCGCCAGGATTTTCATCGCCTGAGTCAAAACCGCAGACCCGCCAAATTCGGAAATCCAGCATACAGCTATAGTCTCTCTGGCATCATACATGGTTTTTGCCAGCAGAAGCGCTGATTCGTGTATACGCTTATCCTCTAGTGCATTGCGGTATGACTTCAACCCAGGGAGCTTCTCTAACTTAGGGGTATAATGTAAATCATATCCAGTTGCTTCAAGGTTGGCACCTGAAGTAAAAGGAGCCTTTGCAAGACGTTTAAATATAACCTTAGCTGCTTCATCTGCATCAGCATAACTACCATCGACAATCGCGACTTTTCTGCATGTCTTTTCTTCAATACCTTTTTTTCTTTTAAATCTTGTATTCCATTTACCACTTTTAAAAGAAGCCAAGAAAAGTCCCGACCTATCTTCCTGCTTCTGCAACTCATAAAAGTTCAAGTTCGCTTCCAGAAAAAGTATTTTAAAAGTATTAGATGGCAGCTTTTCTACTGTTGCCTTACAGCCGGGCAGAATCATATAAAACTCTTCCGCTCCATCTCTACGCACCGCACTCCGTTTGATAAAGATATTATTTTGGTGCACCCCCCCTGACACGAACTGGTGCAGTCCGTTTACCGAAATTTGCGCCCAGAAATTTCCTCTTCTCGCTTTACTTATCATCTCATGATATATAGGCTCGGCCTGAGAGGTAATGGTTTCCGGTTTTCCTGCTGCATTACCCGCAACCATCAATTCACGCTTAAATATTTCATTTGAAAACATATTTAACTCAACTTACCGATAGATACATACATCTACAATCATATAAAACTATAATTGTATATATCCTCAATCCAACCCTCCAACAAAACATAAAACCTGATAGTCAGTACAAAACCGATAAGCAGATAAATTCTATTAGGTTCTTTTGTGAGGCACTTCTCTTTTTCCCCTAACCCTGCGCTCAAATATTGGCTTATTATAAATTTCGATTAATATAGATATAGCCCAGGTACCTATCTCTAATCTCCCGCACATATTTAACCGGTTCCCGCCCCCGTACATAACCAAAGCGGCTTTGGCGGTAGTATTCCGGCCGGGATAACAGCAGCATTGCCTGTTCCACATGGCCAAACCATTGATTGGGATCTAATTCCAACTGCTGAGCCAACGTCCTGGCATCACGAACATGGCCGTGACCCGCATTATATGCAGCCAGGGTAAAATAGATTTTCTGCTCCAGAGGTATATCTTGTGGGAAGCGTTTATCCAGCCACCCCAAATAGGATACTCCTGCGCGGATACCGTTTTCTGGAGTATAAAGATCGTTAACGCCCAACTGCTTGGCTGTACGGGGCAATACCTGCATCAGACCCTGGGCGCCGGCAAAAGAGCGTGCGCGGGGGTTAAATTGACTCTCTTGGTACATCTGCGCAACCACCATACGCCAATCCCGATCTGTAGCCTCTGTATATTTTTTTACAATGGGATCAAAGGGCGATAACTCATCAGTGCCGCGCAGGCGCTGCCCCTGATGTCGAAGGATACGTTTATGTTCCTTGAAGTATTTATTGTAAGTAACGTTAAAAAACAGGTCCCGGTTATGCTTATTCAGAAAGCTGTTCAGCTGCTCCAGTAATAGCGGCTGACCAGTTCGAACAGCCCAAGCAATATCCCGCTCGCCGGATAACTCACCCACTAGGGTAAAGTCGTCCCGGTAAGTACTCTCAATAGCCGCCAAGTGTGAATCAACCACGGTATAGGGAAAAAGACCACGGGCGACGGCATCAATAAGAGATTCGCTGGTAGAACCTTTTAGGCGGTGGATCTGTAGTGGCACTATATTCTGTTCGCGCTGCCTCTGTATTAATTTTAGCAAACTCTCGTAATAACTGGTTGTCGGATTAACCGCGACAGTTTGCCCGGAAAGCAGAATCTCCGCAGGCAGTAATTCGTTAGCCGATGCACTTGGCTTAGCAGCTACTATTTGTTCCTTAACGGTTATATAAGGTCGGGAAAATGCCAGCCCCTGCTGGCGACGAGCTTCGGTTATAGTGAGCGATGCGGCAATCATATCCCCGAGCCCATCATTTAATGCCTCGCTCAAGTCCTGATCCTTGTCAGGTACGACCATACTTAAACGCAACTTATGCTCGCGGGCAAATTCTTTTAGCAGGTCATAATCAAACCCCATCAACTCACCGCGCCAGATAAAATAGGAGGCCGGATGATTGCGCGTAACTACCCTCAGGGTTCCACTCTCTTGAATTTCCGGCCAATCTCGCAGTGGTTGTTCGCGGTTCTGGCTGGCCAGTACCAGCTCGGCGGTAAAGAATTCATTCAGTTCACGCCTTAGTGCTGTAGCCTCTCTGCGTACCGCCCAGGCAATTGCCCTGCGCGAATCCAGCTCTCGACTAATTGCCAGTTGTGGGAAATCCCCCAGAAGTACATCGGCCAAATTACTATCAATAATAGTTGCCGGGTATTCACCGGCAGCCACCGCAGCAAGCAGGTCGCTACTTCCTAGCGGTCCATCCAGGTAGGTAACTTGATAATTTTTTGCATCGGCCCTTTGCCGCAGCGTTTCTGCAAAAGCGCTGCCACGACGCAGGGCTACTTGTAGGGGCTGCGCTTTTTGCCCCGCTTGCCGCTGGGTAATTAATAACTCATCGACATATTTGAGCGGACGGGTAAAGGCCACAAGTGCCTTGCGCTCTTCGGTGCGGGAAAAATTAGTGGCAATCACATCTCCGCGCCCGTCAATAAGCGCGGG
Organism: Microbulbifer regidiadema (SeqCode); assembly: GCF_052466995.1. NCBI lineage: Bacteria > Pseudomonadati > Pseudomonadota > Gammaproteobacteria > Cellvibrionales > Microbulbiferaceae > Microbulbifer > Microbulbifer regidiadema (SeqCode). The sequence continues at coordinate 3,099,798 of NZ_CP174297.1, forward strand.
AATCAAATCGGCAAAGTTATCCACATAGACCCACTGGGGCTTTAACCCCCGGCTGTGGGCAAATTCTTCCGCGAGTTTGCGCCACTCCCCCGCTGGCAGCCCCTCGCGGGGCAGGGTGTTCTCCAGGGGCCCCTTCGGCGCAAGCAGGCGCAATACCCCCCGCTCCAGCAAAGCCGCTAAATCCCCCAACTCTACATAATTGTTAAACGAGGGTTCAGTCGCTGTCTTTTTTTGTGCTGCCAGCTCTACTTTTTTGCTGGGTTCTATTAATGCCGCTGAGCTGTTGTCAATAGGAGCATCACCCCGCTCGCAAGCGGCAACTAATAATAGTGAGATAAGTACCAAAAAGATAACGGAAAGCCGCTTTCTGCCCACAGTGCACCCTTTCTTATTTTATGAGGTGTTGCGCTATAGAAACTACTAACGCACCTTATGATAGGGGATTGCTGCTATCGCAGACAATCGTACCAACTTATGGCGAGCCCCTATAAAAAAGCCCGACAAACTTAATTGCCGGGCAAATATACGTTGGCGGATGTTGGATGTCTCTTACACAGAGTGACAAGCTTTCTTATTCAATGAGCACTGTTATTGTTGCTATGACGACTTGGGTTTGCCCTTCAGCTCTGCCAACCTCATTTTTATTTGTTGATTCTGCTCCTCATCGGAAAGCTCAAACATCAGTGGCTTCGCCACCCGGGCAAAGTATTCCGCATCTTTCTTTTGGTAGAGCTCTTCTGCCAGCCACTGGGCAATATGCAGTTCGCGGGGAGCGCGCTTATAGGCCTGCTCGAGCTTCTCTAAGTACTTTTCTCGGGGGTAATCCAGCATCTCCATCGCCATCGCCAGGCCAAACCAGTGGGATGCATTTTGTGGCTCTTCCTCCACCAAAAAGTCGAACTCCTCTTGCGCCATTTTCAAGCTGTGCGAGTCCCGCTGGCTGCCCGGCGCCATCGCCTGCTGATTAACGGTTAACCAGGCGTGGGCACTCAGATACCAGAGTTGTCTGCGGTCCTGGCTGGGAACACTGGCGAGCAGGTGGCTGGCCTGGGGGAAGTTACCCAGACGCAGGTCGGCGCTCGCTTTGATCGCCGCCAGTTCAGTACTGTAAATACCGGTGCTGTATGCATACTCAATCAGCTCGTCCAGGGCCAGCAGGTTGTAACCAGACTGGGCAATAAATCCAGCCAGGATACTCACCGACTCCCTTTTACTGAGGCGCTTAACCGTAGGGCTGGCCTCTTTAAAGTCCGCCGGGATAGCGCCACTGAAATGTTCGAAGCTATCCGCCTTATAAGTTGCTACATAGGCCTTCTCAATTTCTTTCACCGACATCCCCAGCGCCTCTTCCAGGGCGGCTACCGGATCGGCACCTTCGTTATAGGCTTTGACGAAATTCTCAAAATTGTCCTGCTTACCACTTTTCATCATCAACCAGTGAGACAAAATCCAGCCCCCGGCATAGACATCGGCCTTTTCCTCCGCATCGGTGTTGTACACCGTGGCACGCAGCAGGTCTTCCAGCGGCATAAGCCCGGTATACATCAGGGTCATAGCCCGCTCACTGGGAATAGAGCCAATCTCGTAGCGCCCCTTTTCCGGGAAGGACATGGTGGCCATAAACTCGGCAAAACCCTCACTGTACCAATAGGGGTAGTGGGTGGTGTTGCCGTTATAGCTCAGGAAGTGGGTGTATTCGTGGAACAGGAATTCGCGCGCTTTGAGCTGTCTCTCAACACTGCGGCCATCTAAGTTCACCAGGGCGTAGTTGCCCTCTGCGGAGGTGTCGAACAAACCGTTGGTCATATCCGCCAGCTCAACCCCCACCAGATTCGCATAGGTATCCCGGTCGGCTGCGGCATAGATGGTTAATCGCTCACCCTTCGGATCTGCGTCGAGTAATTCCAACGCTACTGCGCGATAGCGCTCCAGATCTGCCACCAGGCTTTTGACGGCGTTGGGATCGCCATCGGTAATCACACGAAAATTATCACTGTCGACTTCATACCAGGTCTCCTGCCCCAAGCTGCGCGGCGCGGCGTAGGCAGAAGCGATAAATCCGAAACAAAGTACTAATAGAACAACTGAACGAGAAACCATAATTCGGGCCACCGAGTCATTGTTGCACAAGCCCTCCCTAGCCGATTCGCGAAGACGACACAGTAGCGGCTTTTACTGATCAAAAAAAGAGCAAACTGATCGCAAAGTAGCTTTTCGCCTAATTTTTTTGTGACCAAAAAGACACGAAATAAATGACTGACGGGAGAAATTTCTCGGGGTAGCTTGCGACAAGAAGAGAGACGAGCATCTCAAATTTGAGCCTGTTTATGCACAAAACCAGGGCAAACTTCTATAGTACGTGGTCGACCAAGGAGGGAATCCTGGTCAAAAAAATAATAATGATTTCAGTAAATGAGAGAAAGCTAATGAATACCAAGCCACTACTGGCGCTGCTTGGCGGCGCCTTAATGTCTGCCCATGCCTGGTCGGCACCGGAGTATCTCGCCGACGTGGATATTACTTCTTTTGACGGTACAGTCCTGGATGCAAACCTGTTTATCCCCGAGACTCCCGCGCCGACAGAGGGTTACCCCACAGTTATTTTTACCAATAGCTGGGGGCTGGAAAAACACCAATATCACTTCCAAGCCAAAGAGCTGGCAGAAAACGGCTACCTGGTGCTCAGCTACTCCACCCGGGGCTTTGGGCATTCGGGAGGTCTGGTTGACGTCGCTGGGGATAACAGCATCAAGGATGTGGGTGTGCTGATCGATTGGCTGGAAAGCAATTACCCAGTGGGCAAACTGGGGATGGCCGGAATTTCCTACGGCGGTGGTATTTCACTAATGAGCGCTGCCAAGCACCCGCGCGTCGACGCCGTGGCCGCACTCTCCGGTTGGGCCGATGTAGTGGAAGCCCTATACCCCAATGAAACCGTCAATCTGGTGTGGGGTACGCTGCTTGTTGCCACCGCCTTCCAAAAAGAGGCGGAACTCGAACAGATATGGAGTGATCTGCGCGATGGCGAAAATATGGATCAGGTCATCAATTTCGGTGCGCAGCGCTCCGCAGTCGGTTATGTGAACGAAATTAATCAAAACGGTACAGCGGTATTGCTCTCAAACAATTTCGCCGACTACCTGTTTAAACCCAACAGCATGACCGATTTTTACTCCCTGCTCGAAGGGCCTAAAAAACTGATGCTAAACCCCGGCACCCACGCGATTACCGAGATCCTCGGCGGTAATGACGGCCATATCTGGTCTACCAGTTTCCGCTGGTTCGACCACCACCTGAAGGGTGAGGACAACGGCATCGACACCGAGCCCAAGGTGGATATGACGGTACGTATCAGCAATAAGCTGGAGCAGTTCGAGGACTATCCGGTAACGGACGAGAGCACCACCTGGCATCTGCAACCCCGCTTCACCCTGTTCAACAATGGCAGTATGGAGACTGACAAGTACGACGGCTGGAGCTGGAGCAATGAGTTCCACGGCGGCTCAGATACCTTTGCCGGCACCGGGATTCCGCTGATTTCCGATGCCCTTGAGGGCTTCGGTATCCCCGTTTACGCCCCGATGATGGCCATCAATGGGTATTACGCCATAGAGTACAACTCGCCCACCCAATGGGAGACCCTCAAGATTCGCGGTGAACCCAAACTGGAAATGTGGGTGGAACCCAGCAAAGAGGAAGTCCAGCTCAATGTACACCTCTACGATGTGGGCCCTTTGGGACTGGGACGCCTGATCACCCATGCCCCAATCACCCTGCACTCAGACAGGGCCGGACAAGAGCAGAAATTTGAAGTGGACTTTTTCACCACCAGCTACGATGTACCCGTTGGTCACCGTGTGGTCCTCGCCATTGATACTCAGGGCTATGTCTACCAAAAGCCGGAGGATACTAATTACAGTATCACGGTACCCTACAGCAGCAGTAAGGTCTCCAGCCTGACCATACCGCACCTGTAAGTCTCACTCCACAGAAACCCGGCACTCAGCGCCGGGTTTCCTCCCACCTTCCCCTCTCTCCAGCTATTTTGCAGCGCGTAATTTTTCTCCAAATCGGTACAATCAATCTTTTGCAATCTTTGGCCGAGTGTTCGCCCACCATGAAAAAGAATATCCCGCTCGCCCTGCTGACTGCGGCCCTGCTCTCAGTAGCAGGTTGTAACCCCGCAGAAAAAGCAGCGGAATCGACAAAACCCCTCAGCTCCCAGGAAGTCGAAACAAAGACCCCGGCTAAGGCGCCAGAGGGCCGTCTGCCCGAGGGAACCACCCCCCTGGATTACCAGCTGGAGTTGGTGCTGGACCCGCGCAAAGACACCTTCACCGGCAAGGTGGATATCGATATCCAGCTGGCGCAAGCCGCCCAGCATATCTGGCTGCACGGCAAGAACCTGAGTGTGCGCGAAGCTTACGCACAGCTTGAGGACGGCCGCCAGATCCCGGCCGAATACCGGGAAGTACTAGACAGCGGTGTCGCCATAATAGAATTTGCGCAGAAGATTGATGCGGGCACTTTCAAACTGCATATCGACTACAGCGCTGCATTTGACCGCAACCTGGCCGGGCTTTTTAAGGTCGAGGAACAGGGCGATACCTATGCCCTGGCAAAATCTGAATCCATCCAGGCCCGCAAGTATTTACCCGGCTTTGACGAACCCGGCCTGAAGGCGCCCTTTACTGTCAGCCTGACCATTCCCACAGGCTACACAGCTATCAGCAATGGGCCCGAGCTGAAGCGCGAAACGGCGGGTGACGGCATGGAGAAAGTCACTTTCGCCACCACACCACCGATGTCCACCTACCTGCTGTCCCTGTCGGTGGGCCCCTTTGACCTGGTTGAGCGCCCGGCCATTCCGCCGAACAAATATCGCAAGGACCCGATCCCCCTGCGCGGCTTCGCCCGCAAAGGTCGCGGTGAGGATATGAATTACATCCTCGATATCACCCCCAAAATGGTGGAGACCTTCGAGACCCAGCTACAGCGCCCCTACCCGTTCAAGAAGCTGGACATTATTGCCGCCCCCCAGTGGCCCAGTGGCGCGACTGAGTTGTCTGCGGCAATTACCTATCGCGAACAGCGTATCCTTGTGGGCGACAACCCGGCACCGGGCACCCGCCTGGCCCTGGTAGAAGTGCATGCGCACGAAATTGCCCATATGTGGTTTGGCAATCAGGTTACCCCGCCCTGGTGGGACGACCTGTGGCTGAAGGAAGGTTTCGCTACCTGGGGAGAGGCACTGGCCCTCACCATTATGGAACCTGAAGAGGGGCACGACCTCAACGCAGCCACCTATGCGATCGGCGCCATGCAACTGGACTCACTGGCCAGTACCCGCGCGATCCGCGAGCCCATCGCGGACAACAACAATATCCGCAACGCCTACGACTCGATCACTTACTCGAAGAGCCTGGGGGTTATCCACATGGTGGACACCTATTTCGGCGCTGAGAACTTCCGCCCGGCACTGGGGCGCTACCTGGAAACCTTCTCCGACAGCGTGGCCGACTCGCCGCCCTTCTACCAAGTGATCGGCCGGGAAACCAACACCCCGGAGCTGACCGAGACCTTCCGCAGTTTTGTCGAGCAGAAAGGTGTTCCACAACTGGATATCTCTGTGGACTGCAATAGCGCTGGCAAGGCCTCACTGGTGGTTCAGCAGAGCCGTTACAAACCCCTCGGCTCCCCGATCGCCGACACCAAGGATAAGTGGAGTATCCCCTTCTGCTTCAGCACCGATAGCGGCGCGCAGCAGTGCCAGATCCTGACCGAACCGCGCGAGACTCTGGAAATCACCGGCACTGCCTGCCCGAACTGGGTAATGCCCAACGCCCAGGGCAGCGGCTACTATCGCTGGAACCTGCCCCAAGCGCAGTGGCAGGCACTGATTCAACAATTTGCCCAGTTCTCTGCCACTGAGCAGCTATCCATTATCGACAGCGCCTTCTCCGCTTTTGAAGCCGGCAATCTCACCGCCGCGCCACTACTGGAAGTGGTGCGTAAATCCGCGCTGGCGGACAAGCGCCAGGTGATCACCATGCCGCTGCGCTATTTGCAGAAATACCGGGATAACTACCTGGATAAATCCCAGCGCTCTGCCTTCCTGAACTTTGCCCAGAAGCTGTACCTGCCGATACTCAAGCGCAGCGCCGACAGCGGTGATAGCGACCAGCAGATGCTGCACAGCGACCTGCTCACCTTTATGGCGCAAGTTGCCGAAGATCCAGATGCACGCAAACAATTACAGCAAATGGCAACCGCCTTTACCGGCTTTAAGCAGGAACGGGACCCGAAGGCGTTAAGCTCTGACCTATACCAGGCTGCCCTGAGTGTGGCAGTACAGGATGCGGGGGAAGATTTCCTCGCACACCTGATCAAAGTGCGCGCCGAGCTGGATGATCCCCGCTTTGAAAATGCCAGTGCCAATGCCATCGGCAGCAGCAACAATCCCAAGCAAGTGGAAACCATTCAGGCACTGGCGCTCAGCGACGAAATGGGACCGAGGGAATCCTTTGGCCTGATCCATTACGCCCTGACCCAATCCAGGGTTCAGGAGCAGCACTGGGCGTGGCTGCAACAGAACTTTGACAAGGTGGTAGATAAGATTCCGGCGCAGATCCGCCGCCGCACCCCCTCACTTGCCGCTGGTTTCTGCGATAAACAGCATCTGGGTGAACTGCAACAGCTCTTTGCCCAGAAAGGTGATTTAACCCCCGGATACCCGCGCAGCCTGGCGCAAGCCGAGGAGAGAATCCAGCTGTGTATGGCACTAGAGAAAAAGGGCAAGGCATTAATGGGAGCCCTGCCGAAGGCAGTCAATATCGCCGCTAAACAATAAAAAAATAAAAGCTGTTATTTAAATAGCGATTCAAAAAGGCCGGTATTACTTGGTAATACCGGCCTTTTTTATCGCTGTTCGCATTTGACTGAGGTTCCTATGACATTATGGACTTGCTGTGCTTGCGCAGCCGGAATGCCAGCCAAATCAATGGCAGCCCCAAAATAATGGCATAACCGCCGATAACCCAGAGCAGTGCCAGGGCTCCGATAGCCGGGCTGACTAAAATCGCAACTCCGAAAATCACCGAGAGAGCCCCGATAACGATAAGCAGCCACTCGTTATCAATTTCCTTGCGCAGGTGGATAGCGCCAATAATTTCGAAGAGACCCCGCACCAGGGCCCAGGCACCGATAAAAACCACCAATACCAAAGCGGTAACCTGCGGGAAAATAAAAGTCACAATACCTGCGGCCAGACTGATCAGCCCCGAGATAATCAACCACCACAGCGGCGTGGACTTATGCCGCCCGATCACCGCCGCCACCAGGGAAAAGACACCATCCAGAAAAGCGTAAACCCCAAAAAGCAGTACCAGGGTCAACAGGGACAGCTCCGGCCAGACAAATGTCAGCACACCAAAAATCACCGCGACGATACCGCGCAGTAGCAGTAACCACCAATTGGCAGACAGCACCTGCAAAATAGGACCGGTCGCCAGGGAAGGTGTTTCAGCGGACATAAAAAAGCCCCCAGGTTGAGCCCGCAGCCACGGCCAGATCCGCAACCGTTTTAAAAGCAACCTGCGAGCGCAGCCAAGCAGTCGACTCTGCAAAGATTGCGACCGCGCCGCAGGCCACTAATTTCAGTGTAGCTCTAAACGACAATCGGAGAATTATGCAAACTGCCCTGCGGGTCAGAAAAAAAGGAGGGAAATACTCTGGAGGGAGCGGCAGCCCAGGCGGGCTGCCGCAACAGCACAATCAGGCCAGAGAGCCGATCACACCGCGCAGTTTATCCACAACCGCGTCGATCTCGTGTTTCTCGATAATCAGCGGTGGAGACATACACAGGGCATCGCCGATACCCCGGGCCATCACTCCGGCCTCCCAGGCCATGCCAGAGACTTTGGCTCCGTATTTCCCTTTCAGGTCCTGCGGCGCACGCAGTTCAATCGCACCGACTAAACCGTAATTGCGCACATCGATCACATTGTCCAGATCGGCCAAGCTGTGCAGGGCATTCTCCCAGTGCTGGCCAATTTCACCGGCGGCGCGGGTCAGCAGGCCTTCGCGCTCGTAAATATCCAGGGTCGCCATACCCGCAGCACAGGCCACCGGGTGTGCGGAGTAGGTGTAACCGTGGAAGAATTCCACCGCACCCTCAGGGGCCGCATTCATCACGGTTTTATAAATTTCATCGCTAACAAATACCGCACTCAGGGGCACGGTGGCATTGGTAATTCCCTTCGCAGAGGTGATCATATCCGGAGTCACACCGAACTCCGTGGAGGCAAACGCAGAACCGGTACGGCCCCAGCCGGAAATCACCTCATCAAAAATCAGCAGCAGATCGTGCTTATCGCAGATTTCCCGCAGGCGTTGCAGATAGCCTTTAGGTGGCAGTACCACACCACCGGCACCGGCAAACGGCTCGACAATCACAGCGGCAATCTGCTCGGCACCGTGGAAGGCGACCAGCCTCTCCAGGTCTTCAGCCAGCTCAATACCGTGTTCCGGCAGGCCGCGGCTGAACGCATTGCGCTCGATATCCAGAGTGTGGCGCATATGGTTGGCTTTCAGCGGCTGGCCGAAGCCCTGGTAGTTGGGCGCAATACCGCCCACAGAAATACCGCCGAAGTTTACCCCGTGATAACCCTTCTCACGGCCGATAAACATAGTGCGAGTGCCCTTGCCGCGCACACGCTGGTATTGCAGGGCAATTTTCAGGGCGCTCTCAACCGCCTCGGAACCGGAGTTACCGAAAAACACATGATCCAGGCCATCTGGAGTGTGCTTTACCAGGCGCTCGGAGTATTCAAAGCCCAACTCGTGACCGAAATTAAAAATAGAGCTGTAGTCGAGGGTTTTTGCCTGCTGGTAAATTGCCTCGGCAATTTCAGAGCGGCAGTGTCCCGCATTGCTGCACCACAGGCCCGCCGTCGCATCAATCACCTGGCGACCGCCCTTCTCGGTGAGATAAATCCCCTCGGCGTGCTCTACAATTCTCGGCGCCGACTTAAAAGTGCGGTTGGGGGTAAACGGCATCCAGAAAGCATCGGTTTGCATCTCAGACATAGTATTAATCTCCGCAAGTTCCCTGAAGTTTTAAACTGTTAATTAGGGGAGCCGCAGGCTCCCGGAAATCTGTTCGGGCTGAGGCTCAAGCCCCGAAACAGCAGTATTTGGTCTCGTAAAACTCGGCCATCCCCTCGACGCCGCCCTCTCGGCCAATACCGGACTCTTTAACCCCGCCGAAGGGCGCCACAGTGGTGGAGAAAACCCCGGTATTACAGGCGATCATGCCGTAGTCGAGCGCCTCTACCACGCGATTGGCGCGGCGAATATTTTCACTCATAACGTAAGCGGCCAAGCCGTACGGCGTTTCATTGGCGCGGCGAACTACATCCTCCTCATCGGAGAACTTCTGTATCGCCGCCAGCGGGCCAAAAATTTCCTCCTGGGCAATACGCATGCTATCGGTAACGCCCGTGAGGATGGTTGGCGCAAAAAAGTTATCGCCATTAGCCAGCTGCTCGCCGCCAATTTCAATTTTTGCGCCGGCCGCAACGGCATCCTGGACCAACCTCTGAACCCGGTCTACGGCCCTGCGGAAGATCATCGGGCCCATATTGACCCCCTCCTCAGTCCCGTGGCCAATCTTCAGGGCGGCAACCTGCTCACGCAGCTTTTCCACGAATTCATCGTGACGCGATTCGTGTACATAGATACGGTTGGTCGCCACGCACACCTGGCCCGCATTGCGGAACTTGGTCGCCATACAGGCGCTGATGGCGGTATCCATATCCGCATCGTCAAATACGATAAACGGTGCGTTGCCGCCGAGTTCCATGGACATTTTCTTTACGGTGCTGGCGCACTGGGACATCAACAGTTTGCCCACCGCAGTAGAGCCGGTGAAGGTGAATTTGGCCACGCGGGGATCTTGGGTCAGAACCTTGCCAATGCCCGGGGAATCGCTGCCGGTAACTACGTTGATAGTCCCCTTGGGCAGGCCCGCTTGTTCAGCTAACTGGCACAGCGCCAGGGCCGATAGCGGGGTCTCCAGGGCCGGTTTAATCACCACGGTACAACCCGCCGCCAGGGCCGGGCCCGCCTTGCGGGTAATCATGGCGTTGGGGAAGTTCCAGGGGGTAATACAGGACACCACACCCACCGGCTGGCGGATGGTATTCAGGCGCATGGCCGGATTGTGGGTCGGGATCGTCTGGCCGTAGGCCCGGCGACACTCTTCCGCGAACCACTCAATAAAGGAGGCGCCGTAGAGGATCTCACCTTTCGCTTCCGCCACCGGCTTACCCTGCTCCAGGCTGAGGATCATGGCCAGATCGTCGCTGTTATCCACGATCAGCTGGTACCAACGCTTGAGCAACGCAGCTCTCTCAGTGGCTGTGCGGCGGCTCCAGGCCGGGAAGGCCGCACTGGCAGCAGCGACTGCGGCCTCGGCATCTGCGGCACTACCGTCGGCCACACGGCCCAGTAGCTCGCCGTTTGCCGGATCGCATACAGCCACAGTGGCGGCAGCGTCACGCCATTCGCCCGCAATATAGTTCTGAAATTTCAACAGGTCCGAATTTGCTAGTTCCACAGGGAAAATCCTAGTAAATAGATGTTATTAGTAGTATGCGGCGATTCTGGCCGCAGCTGACTGAGGAGAATAGTAGTATTTTTCCAACTAAAGTTTATATTTATCAAACTTTAATCGAATCCGCAGCCCGTAGCGCCGGAAACAACCTGGAAGTGCACCTATGAGCAAGACCAAAAATGCCCTGGGAGGCCGCCTCAGCGATATGGATTTGCGCCTGCTGCGGGTCTTCCGCGAGGTTGTACACGCCGGCGGGATCACCCCCGCCGAAGTCACCCTGAATATCAGCCGCTCCACTATTAGTGTGCATATCTCCGACCTGGAGACCCGTCTGGGCATGCCGCTGTGCCTGCGCTCCCGGGGCCGGGCCGACTTCAAGCTGACCCCGGAGGGAGAGGCCCTGTACCGGGCTATTCTGGAGCTCGATGGGCACCTGGACACCTTCAAAAGCCAGGTCAATGCGATCCAATCCCAGCTCACCGGCACCCTGCGTCTGGTCATGCCCGACGACGTGCTGGAAATACCGCAGTTGAATCTTCCCGCAACCATCGCCCAGCTGCGGGAGAAGGCCCCGCAACTGCGCCTGGAGGTACAGCTGGCCGCCCCCCAGGAACTGGAGTTGGAAATCCTCGCCGGTCGCGCCGATATCGGTATCAACCCCCTGCACTCGCGCCGGCCCGGGCTGGAATACCAGCCCCTGTTCTACCACCAGTCGATCCTCTATTGCAGTAACACCCACCCCTGTGCCCGGGCTTCGAGCATTGATGAGGAACTGCTCACCCAGCAGGAGCTGGCCGCGCCCAGCCACAGTGTGCTCTCCGGGGCGGCGCACCTGTACCGGCTGTTTCCCAAGCGCTCTACCGCCAACCATATGGCGGCGAGACTGGCGATGATATTGTCGGGCTGTTTTGTCGGTTTTTTACCCGAATACCTGGCCCGCAAATATGTCGAGGCCGGAACCCTTCTGCCCCTGCTGCCAGAGAGATTCCACTATCAAATTCAAAATGCTGCCACATTCAAAAAAAGCGCAACCACTCATCCCGCCGTACAACTTTTTTTACAAGCCCTGCAAGTCAATCAACAGACTTAACAAATTCGCTTTATCAGCGCTGATACTGCAATAGCCTCTCCAATAATACTGAGCAAATTATGCTCCCTCGTGTATTGATCACCCAGCATAATGATTAAATAAATTCAAATAACAAAAGCACACTGACGTACAAATCAACTGTAATTTGACCCGCCACAGTGGTAATCTCAGCAACCAACAAGTAACAGGAATAGGTCGTGATAGACTTCAAAAACTCATCGGTTTTTAAGCTTAAACCCATAGATACCGCTGAAACCAGAGATGACTTCAACAAATTTCTAATCGAAGGCGAGTTTATTTTTGCGGGATTTAAAACTATTCGCGATCAGGTTGTATTTACCAACAAGCGTATTATTGCCGCCAATGTCCAGGGTATCACTGGCTCAAAAGTAGATTACACTTCCTTACCTTTCAGCAAAATCCAAGCATTTTCTGTAGAGACTGCCGGTACTTTCGACTTGGACTGTGAAATAGAAGTTTATTTAAGTGAGATCGGCAAGGTTAGATTCGAGATAAGGGGTTCATTCGACCTTATTCAGTTCAACAAGTATATCAGTCAGTACATTTTGGACTGATATCGCCAGCGGAATAAAAAATAGCGGGCAATAGCGCCCACAGCTTTATCAATCAACTCGATAGTAGAGAGGGACATCCATGTCACAAGTCTGGTTAGAAAGCCTGATTACTGAAAATGCACAACAGGGCTTTGAGCTTGCGATGAAACTATCCAGAATGGGAGTAAAGTACACACAGCCTTCAGATGAAGTGCGGAGAAAGCTAAGATCCGCCTACGAGGAAAATGCAGATAGTCTAATCGCCTCCTCCCAGGTAGTTGCGATCAACTTCCAAACAGTTGCAGCGGCCAATAACTACTGGCGCAGCTAATTTAGCCCGGTGTTTCATCCGCTTGAGATGAAACACCCACCCTCCCAGCCAAATAGCACTAGCCCATCTCTCTTCTTCAGACAATCCAACCGGTATGACAATTAAGGCGCATCCAAATAGGGGTTTGTCTGCGTCTAAATATCAGAGATAATAGTAACTTATAAGTTACACCAGAAATGGTACAAAATACTTATCTCTTATTTATAACTTTTATTCACTAACAGGAGAGTCTTATGCGAACACTTGGAAATTTTCTGTGGTTTATTCTTGGTGGCGTCTTTATGGGGCTCTGCTGGTGGTTTTTCTCACTGATCGCTTTTGTCAGTCTTATCGGTATTCCCTGGGGAAGAGCCTGCTTTGTGATGGGCAAATTTTCCTTCTTCCCCTTCGGCAAAGAAGCCATCTCCCGGGAGGAGCTCACCCTGCGCGGAGATATTGGCACTAGTGGCTTTGGCTTAATTGGGAATATTATCTGGTTTCTGCTCGCGGGCATCTGGCTGGCTATTGGCCACCTTCTGCATGCCATTGTCTGCTTTATTACCATTATCGGTATACCCTTTGGTCTACAGCACCTAAAGCTTGCAGCAATATCGCTCTCACCAATCGGCAAAACGATTGTCAGCAAGGAAGTGGCGCAATCCGCCAAAATGCGCAACGCAGATTCTGAAGTTACCCGGTTGCGAGGTGGTACTTAAGGAGCCTCTGGCTTACAGAGCGGTTCACAATCAAGGCGCGGCTTCGCAGGAATGTCTAGACCTTTCAAGAAGTCGCAACGCGGAGTGTGAATCGCTCTGTAAGCCCCGAAGGGTGGGGCTTGAAGGCCACAGCTGCTGCGTTGCAGCTCTTGCAAAGGACTAGGGCCATTCGCGGCGAACTGCGCCTAACATCTGTAGCCTTCAAGACCCGCAGAGGTATTACGGAATTATTCAGAGGCTCCTTAAGTAAGAAAATTATAAATTTAAGCGAACCGGCGGCGTAGCCGTCGGGTTACCTGCCTTATTAGCTGGGCCATTGATGTGGCACAGCCCCTTGCTCGTAGCACCCTTTAAGGTACTGAATAAAAGGTGTATTTATATTCTTGGTACGAGCTCTATATAGAAGGTTGAGGTCATCTAAAATATACGAACACACTTCATGCTGCCCGGTGACTCCCAACAGTTGACTGAAACAACTTTGCTCACTATTGAAGGTTTCGGTCCCGCCCACAAGCTCATTTGCCTCTACCCAGGCTTCGTCAAAGCTAGGCTCGTCCCTTAAATCCAGTATCTCATTTAATTGATCTGGACTATGGGTACGTAAATTTTCTATCAGACTCTCGATATCCATAGGTATATTAACGCCTTTAGTAGCAGCGAGTGATAGCGAGCCCTGCCCACGAGTTCTCTGCGTGGGCGATGATGGCTAAATTTATTAGGTATTTTTTAATGGTATGCTGTTTTTCCACAGAAAATTCTCCGGACTAAAACGGCTTTTATACAGATTTAGAGGGCTAATATTAATACCCCAGCGCCGACAGATTACCAGTAATTTAACGATGGCCTCTTCCTCTGGCTCACCTGTAAATTCAATTGTAAGCTCTACTCCATGCCCCTTAACCTCTTTGAACGACGGGAGGCTATATAAACACTCGAAGAAGATATTTTCGTCTTCTTGGTCGTAAAAAGTTGGACCTTCGATGGTAATACTCATATATACCTAACGCCCACACTGTGTTTTATACACTTCATTTAAGCTTATTTAAAGCTTCTGCTGCCTCAATATACTGGAGTAGCTTGGTGTAGCCCTGCCAAACAGTTTTAACTCCAGGCTCACCATCACCTTTACGCGCCAGAAAACCTCCTAGACCTGCCAGCATGCGAGTTATCTCCCTTATGCTTCGAGGCTCATTTGACGGGGTGATTTTATCTCGCATTACCCATATCATGCGCCATTCTTTTTCAGAATAGACACTCGTACACGGCGTATCGGGAAGCCTTCGTGCTCGTGTAGTCAGCGAATGTAGTCGCCAACCAATAATCATATAGATCGCAATGCAGTTTAGCATTCGCTGCTCTGCTCTAAAACGGTTGCTTTCTATCTGGCACTCACCCTTCACCACTCAAAAATAGGTTTCAATTTCCCATCGACTTCGATACCAATCAACAATGACCCTCGCTTGCTTAAAATCTTCAACTGGAAGATCTGTCAATAGTATCCACTCAATACCTTTCTCACCCTCAGGTGGGTTTAACTCTTTAGCCAATACAGAATATAGAGAAAGTGGTCGTTTAGATTTTCCTTTCCCAAGCAGCCGTATCTCAGTGGTGGATACGCTGACTTTGGCTTTCCTTTCGGGCTCTCCATTTCGCCGAGGAATATCTACTCTGTATTGACCAACAGGTTTCTGATCATTCATATGGTCCCAAAGTAAAGCTGTTTCTTCTCCATCAATCTCTAACGTGCGATTGGCCTTGGCGCGAACGATGTAGTTTGCACGACGCTGTTCACTTTGATCTTCAGCCAATTGAAACCACTCATGAATATCCCCCTCTCTATCCGCAATACTCACGATTGTAGTTTCAGGACAGCGCTCTTGGAGCTGACAGGCCGATTCGTAGTGATCTAACCAGCGCCGACTCTCTTTATCCTTTATCAACTTGGTATGGCGTGATTTAGCGCTTGACTCTTTGTCTCGCTGCCACATACTACCTTCAACAACACCTAAGTTATCCCTCGATGGTGTTATGGCGATGGAGGTATGCAAGAGTTGCTGATTGGCCTCTTTGCGCCTAAGCGTTCCCATCTCTTTACTTTCTAAGTCAGTGGCAAAATTAAGAAAAGTGGTATCTTGAGGGATAAGAACAACGGGCTGCGCCTTGATTCTTTCAAGTGTCGCCGCTTTATGGCCACTCATAATAGAGTCAAAATTAACTTTATCATTTTCGATAAAATGATAGACCGAAAACGTTTCAGCCCAGGTCTTGCTTGCACAGGGGATACTACTCTTTGGGTCGGAACTTAAACTACCGAGAATATTAGACAAACGCTTATTCAATCGAGCATCAGCCATAACCTGATTTTTCACTTCGTCCATAACCCAGACCTGCATAGTAACCCAACCAAACCTGTGATTCTTACCATGCAAAACTGTAACTCATTGATTTATATAATAAAACCAGAAAAATTTGTGTATAAAACTTAGCGTCGCCATATCGGGCAGCTTTGGAGTTGATTTGTTTTGTGCTATTCAAGCACAAAACAAAGCGACGGAAAAGCTGTCCCTATGATGGCTTTGTTAGGGCGAATCCTCTAATACGCCGAAGACTTTCTTAACTAAGAATTTAGTATCCTCGTTTATATCCGCTCTATCAAAGAAGTCCTCTGAGTTCCAATCACTTCGTATAATTCGAGAAGGGCCACATAAATCAACAGAGCCACTAACATCTGCAAACACAATATACTCATACCCTAGCTGAAATTTTTGGAACTCATAATTCTCAGCGTAAACCTGGGCCACACCATCTAATTTCCCTTTGATTTGTTTCATCACATTAAATCGATAGCGAACCTTCCCCTCAAAATCCTTGCTTATTAATTTCGCCTCCACAGGAACTCCCCAAAAAATGGTAGAGCTTTCACTTGCATAATCATTGATACTGAATTTCGGGCAGTCCATTGAAAAGGAAGCAACCGGAAGTATGAGTATAATTAAGGTAATCACGGCTCGATGCATACTTAGCCCTAACGCTGGTAGCATGCGACGCGTTGTTCAGCGACCGCATGCCTGCCTTTGTTATGCGAATTACTTTTGCTCATGCAATTTAACCACTTTACCAGACTTACCCTTTTTGGACTTAACCTTTTTTAGCTTGCTAAGCAAATGTGGAGATACATTCCATTTTTGCCCAGACTCGGTAATGACTGTAACAGTTTTCTTATTAAATTTAACGAGCGTTCCTATTTGACGGCCTTTACCAGGCGGATCGAAACTAACTTTCTCGCCAGGAGTGAACTCCATCATTTCATTGTGAACATGAAAGGATTCTATAATTTTTAACCTCTCAACAATACGATGATTGAGTTCAATTAATTCTTCTTCAGTTAATTGATCAATGTCTATTTTCATAATATTTCTCGATCATGCTTTGAGCGCATAACGCCCGCACTAAGTTTTATACACAAGTGAACCAGTGAAAATTACTACTCTGATAAGCTCTACAAGAGTATTGAGAACTTCAACTCTATCTACTACAGGCAAGATCAGATACCTAAGTAGAAAGGGATACTGGTGATTATATAATCAATATGCGCTCTACTCCAGGGAGAGCGTTAGATTTAGCGTAAAACTCAAGCGCTTTTGGTCTTACAGACAGTTAAATTTCATCCATTCCAGTCGGGAAGCTAGGCTATTTCTCTGTATGAGGCTTTGAATAGGATTCAAATATGTGTATAAAACACAGCGCCAAACTTTGGGACGGACCACGCAGTGGGACGTCCCAGCAGCCGCAGGCTGCGACAACAGCGCCTTGTTATGTGCTGCACTTGCTAATAGATACATTGTAATTACCTGGATTAACCAACAGGATATTTGCATGATTTACGATTTGACTGCCATGCCAACCGCAAAACTTGTGGTCCTTTTCTGTTTGATGACACAGAGCAAGTGCGGACTCTATGTTTCGGGCTTTGACCCCAGAGCAGTTTATAGATGTACAATTCTCATCATTTGAAACTGCTACGTTAAAACCTCTGAACGCTTCTACGCTCGACTTACACTCCTGCCCGTCTAGAGCTTGCACAGAAATAGATGATAGAGGCAAAAGCAATAGGAATAAAATTCTAATTTTTTCATAACTCTCCCAACCGGATGACGCATAACGCTCGCAGCACGTGCGGCTTTGTAGTGGAGGCGCAGCCGCAACAGAAAAGCCGTCGCTATGCCTGCGCTTGTTAGGTGCTTTATCTATCGATGCGCCAGTTATCTGGTAACTTGATAAACATTTTCTCATGATCATATTCTGGAGCTTTTTTCTCACCCTCAATCAAAATCTGCGTGGGTATCCGATCTTTAAACCAATCATCATCAAGATTACAGTAACGATCTAAATAATGCGTTACTTGGCAAAAATAATCGAAAACTAGATTTCTATAGCCTGCGACACCAGACTGACTATCAAATCTCTGCAATTGCTTATAAGCACGATTAATGAATATCGGTATCATCTCGAAGTTTCTACTTATGAATAGGGCAACGACCTGATTTGTATAACAAACAAGTCCGTATAGATTGTCGCTCATTCTGTAACACTGCGCTGGAATCATCGCATCATGGTTGAGCAACAGATGAAACTTATCAATTTCCTTTCTAGCGGCCTTAGCACCAGATCTTTGCGAATTCATTTCTATCCTCTAGGAACGTTTGTACCGTAGTGGTAGGACAGCCGGTTACCCGACTGCCCCCACGCAGATCCGGACGTGCGGAATTACCGCATCCGGCTCCTCAGTTATATTATTTACCGAGCAGCTAAATCCTATCAAAGCTATTCACTCCACCCTTCTTCGCCTTTTCACCCAATGACTGCAGTGCATAAACTCAGATTCAACTGAATGTAATGCTTGCACTTTTGTTTTCATACAATATCCAGCCCTACATGTCCGGTGTATGTATCGACTGCAAGCTCAATATAACTGACAGCCCCTTCGCCCTGTAGACGGCTTTCCCGCCCTCCGACTACTATGAGCTGGTCCGACTCCCAAGACACCATCGTTCGTCTCGCTTATTCAGCTACACTGCCCTACCCATTCCTTTGGGAGTTACCTTGGGTCTCACAAGTTCTCATTACATCTCTGTATGCATGCCACGGCTTAAGAACTCCGCTAGGTCTCCACAATCTTGCCATTCAGGTAGCGAAAACAAATTCACTCCTGAGTCGATTGCTTTGTATGGACTTCGACCGCGTTACAAGCCTCGTCACCTAGAATTTGCATTTCGAAGCGATACCAGCACTTCAGGAGCGCGCACTCCCTATGGCCTACATATTTCTCTGTCTACGCTTCACGTTGATTGTTCGCTCGTGCATCCTGCCTCTCAATTTAAAGCTCCGCACAACGCGCAAGACTCGATACTGGTGAGTGGCTAACTCTTACCAGGCTGGGACTTTCACCCAGCAAGATGCAACAAGCTTCGCTTGTCGCACTAACGCCGCCAACACGCGCAGCTTTGTAGTGGAGGCGAAGCCGCAACGGAAAAACTGTCGCTGTGCCTGGCCTCGTTAGCTGTGCTATGACTCATTGTGTATTTCACAGTAATGATACCAATCTCCAGAGCGCCAAACATAGATATATGTTGGCCCATATTGATGTTTATTACAGGGATTAGTTATCCCTACAATTTCATAGCAGCTTCGTAAATTTAAAGTACTACTTTCATTTAAAGGCATATCCACGGTAGGGAATTCACACCCTTCCTCTGATTTTGCCTCCGCCAGATCTGATCGTGCATGATCGAGGTGTGACAATAATTTTTCCTTGCTCACCTCGCGAATATCGCAATGAGGAATCCAACGATCAATCGGGAGGTTGGGATCCGTTGGATCATTTTTAAAAACCGATGCAAGAAAATCCTCGAATGTTGTTTCTTTAGCTATTAGCGCAGATGACACCCAAATATAACCACAGAGCCAAGTCACGTTAAACCAAGAAGTCTCATTTAAGACAGAAAGATTTATAGTGTCTGTTTCTGCTGACAACTTCAGTACTTTTTCTAGATCAATGCTCATAATTCAATTACAGCTAACGCCTGGCGCAACGGCGAAGCACGAAGTGCTGAGTCTGGCAGCCAAAGGCTGCGCATTGCCGCCACTTGTTATGAGCCTCTGTTACGTAATACATGAGATTTTGCTTCACAGTAAAGAAACCCGTTAAAAATTAAACTTAGTATTCCCGCCGCAATTATCGATGCAGAAAAAACAAAGAGAATTGAGTTGCAAAACCAAAGAACCATAGACGCAACAATGCCAAAGATAAGTAAACCAGAAGCTAGTTTAAGATCTCTTGAAGCTTTTTCTAGGCGCCGCCCCCAAAATTCAGGAGTTTTAGTTAACATTCTCAATATACTCAGTAGTGGTAGGACAGCCGGTTACCCTAACTGCCCCCACGCAGATCCGGACGTGCGGAACTACCGCATCCGGCTCTTCAGTAATATATTCGCTCGTGTAAAGCACGAACCCTAATACCAGTCCACAAGTATACTGCGTTTGTATACTCGCGGTGGCTTTAGCCCAAAATATCCCAGCATTTCCTTTAGACTGTTCCAGTTGTAACTCTTGCGCTGACTCCGTCGATTGAGCCATTTGTGCATACTGTGTAGAACATAGCTGTACAAACGGGACAAGCTTCGACTGTTGTCTGGCAGACCGAAGTAGTTCTGGAAGCCTTGTAGCTTGCGCTTCAGTGTGGGCAGCCATTCTCTCAGACGCTCACTGCGCTTGGCTTTGATCCAGTGGTAGAGCGCTTCCATTGTGCCCTTCCGTTTCTTTGCGGCAGTCCGGCGCCTGAGCCTGGGACGTTTGTTGACGTCCAGGCTCCAGTAGAACTCAAAACCCAGAAACTGGAACTGCCGTTTTCGGCCCGGATGGAAGCGGCTAAAGCGCTTCAGGTGCGTTTTCTCGGGGGCTAACTGCAGGCCAAACTTGTTCAGCCGTTGCGGTAGTACCCGGTAAAATCGCTCTGCATCCGTTTTCAATTGGAAAGCCGCTACATAATCATCGGCGTACCGGATTAGCATGGCTCTGCCACGCATATGCGGCTTAACCTTCTTCTCGAACCACAAATCCAGGACGTAGTGCAGATAGATGTTCGCCAGTACCGGACTGATCACGCCACCTTGCGGGGTGCCTGCTGCCGCTTTACTGAACTTACCATCTGGAGTTTGCACGCGCACCTTAAGCCACTGTTTAATCAGTGTCAGCAGGGCTTTATCGTCGATACGAAGGGCTAGCATGCGCAGTAGCCAGTCGTGATCCAGCTGATCGAAGAAGCCTTTAATATCGGCTTCAACGATGTAACCGTAGCCTTTGAATTGCAGGTTTAAGCCAAGGCTATGTACGGCTTGGTGGGCGCTTTTCCTGGGGCGGTAGCCGTAGCTAAAGGGCAGAAAATCCTGCTCCCAGATACTTTGCAGTAGCTGCGCTACGCTCTGCTGCACCAGTTTGTCTTCCACCGTAGGCAGCCCCAGTGGGCGCTGCTTGCCGTTGCCTTTGGGAATCAATACCCGCTTAATCGCCTGGGTACGGTAACGCTTGTCACACAGCCGTTGATGTAGGCATTGGATATTTTGTGGCAGACCTTGCCGGTAAGCTTCGGTTGTTACTCCATCGATACCGGGGCGGGCCTGCTTGTTGAGCTGGCCCCAGCTTTGATACAGCAGGTTGGAATTTAGCAGTCCGTATAAATTCTGAAACCTGTGCGTGGGGTGGCTCTGTGCTTTAAATGCGATGGCGTGCAAGGCGGTTGTCATAGTGTATCCAGCCCTACTTTGTCCGGACTATGTTTCTGTTGCACACCGATATTACTGTCAGCCCCTTCGCCATGTAATCGGCTTTCCCGCTCGAAACGTGTCAACACTCAACGGACACTCCTCACCACCTGAAGGACTTGGAACTTTGACTGATAGTACCTCTTCTCCTTCATCCATTGCAGTAAAGCAAAATTTTTCCCAGTCGGGAAATTCCTGGATAAATTGAGCTTTAACTTTTCTTGAGAATTTATCCATAGCTTTGACGTGCCGTAGCCCTAACGCTAACAGCAGCGGACGAAGCAAGCTTGCTTGCGTAGGTCCGACTGCCTGTGATTGTTAAGATTGGTCCGAAGCCCTCTCCCACTCATCTGCGTAGCCACTTGATCGTAAATATGAACGTAAGGAGTTCATTATGTATTCATTCCAAGCTTCGAGGTCTTTATGCCCGCAAACCATAGTTCCTTTTTCTATATCTTCTACGGATAAATCGACCATAGCCCAAAAAAACTTTGCTAAATGAAATGCTTCTTCTGAATCAGAAACCATACCATTGAAAATTATAGCGCTTGTTTTTTTATCACCAAGGGCGTTTGCATAGTGAAGAATAATGTCTTTTTCTTCATTAAATCTATATTTGATCATAAAGCGTCTTGAGCCTCCCTAATAACTGACATTCTATCAGCAAGCCAAACAAGCTTTTGCCGCAATTGGGTTGTGGTCATTTCTCGAGTGACCGCTAAGAAATAATGCTGCTTGTCCCTCTCATCAGCCACAAACTCAAGTCCTTCTGGTAGATCGCATTTCTCTATTACCCAAAATACATCGACCGGACTGCCCTTGGCGTGTTTCTTTTTGAGCCTGAACTGGTCCTTTAAGTGCCGCCAATGAGCTGAAAAAGAAAGCCCCATTTGAGGGTGTGGTACAACCCATTGCTTACATTGTGAAAAAAGGTAATCCTTTTCTCGAATATTATTGTACGTTTTCCCTTGCTGATCATCCATGTAAAGAGTTGGATGTTCACCTCTTTGTGTTGGCCTCGCAAAAAACGCATCGTAGCTCTTAATATACTCTCGAATATCTTGGATTATTCGAAACTGTTCCATAGTTCAATTCCATTTTTAAAATCTTAACGACTACAACAGGGGCGGCCGGAGCGTAGCGTAGGCCGTCCCGCGAAGGGCCAAAGGCCCGTAGCAGCCTGCTTGTAATTGTTAAATGCTGCTGCCATAAAACTCTATTTTAATTTTTTTGGAGGTATACCACACAATGTATATTTTTGTACCGACGTACAGGCCATTTATGAGTTCACTTGTATGCACCACAAAGCCTGCTGTGCACTCAAATTTTTCATCCTCTTCATCGAACGGGTAACTCTCTTTAGTCCAGACATTTATAACAGTATCTAGAGTCTGTTCTCTCATAATCTCAACAATCTTACACTCTTCTGGAGTGATCGGATTCATAGGTATTGGATTAACATATGGATTTCTCATGGTATTTAACACCTTGCGAAGGGGCGTTTTTTAGTTGTTTTGATTTGTGCTATTAAAGCACAAATTGAAGCAGCTAAAAATACGTCTCTCTTGCGCAACTTGGTACGCCCAGCATGGGCGTGAACTAATGGGGTGAAAGTCCCCTGTAGGAGGATCACCGTTTAATGGTCTCCATTAAATGCTAACTACTAGCAAATGGCAACTGCAAGACCGTGAGGTCTTGTGGGGAGGAAGCCACTAGCAAAGCTACGAGCTGACGAACAGAAACATCATATAAGGCTTAGCCTGGAGGCGAGGTAGCCAAGGATACCGAAGCCATGTGGTCTAACGGGTAGAGTAAATGATGCAGTTGTGTAGTGAAAGTTCACGTTCTTATCTGGGGAGATCTGTTCAACCTGCTGCTGTAAAGCTGTCAGCGTGGCCGCTGACTCATAAGTAGGCCCAGCCCGCTAGCCACCATCGCGGGGGTAAACAAAATTGGGGGAATACAGCGGCGCCTCGGCCAGTAATGGCCAAGGTAATTGAACAGAAGTCAGCCGACGGCATAGTAGCCTAATGCCAAGATTAATACCTTGGATACGGTGAAGGCCTGAACCCAAAATCCACGAGTTAAAAGACAGGGCTAGCCTACCGATGTGTTGCCAGCCGGATATAAAATTGACGTAGCGCACTGCCATGACACTCAACTCAAATGAAAATCTGCTTGAAATCATCCTCAGCAAAGAAAATCTTAATGCTGCATGGAAACACGTGCGAAGCAACAAAGGTGCCGCAGGCATTGACGGGATTACTGTCGATAATTTTGTGCAGCACTTCAAGGCAGTTGGCGACGACCTCATCGAGACTATTCGACAGGGTCATTACCAGCCGCTTCCCGTCAGGCGCGTCTACATTCTCAAGCCAGATGGTGGCCGGCGTGGGCTCGGGATACCTACGATCTTTGATCGTGTTATTCAGCAGGCTATCGCCCAAATCATCGGTCCCAATTTCGATAAAACCTTTTCGGAGTTCAGCTATGGATTCCGCCCAAAGCGATCACAGCATCATGCGGTGAAAAAGCTACAGAAGTATATCGAAGGCGGGAAGCGAATAGCCGTAGATGTCGATTTATCTAAGTTCTTCGACCGGGTCAACCATGACTTCCTCATGAGTTTACTTGGCCAAAGAATCAGCGATAAGCGTTTACTCAAGTTGATCGCAAGTTACTTGCGTGCAGGAAGTGTAGAAAATGGATGCTGGAAAGCCTGTCATGAGGGGGTGCCACAAGGGGGCCCTTTATCGCCGCTACTCTCCAACATTGTACTCGACCTGCTCGATAAAGCGCTGGAAAAACGCCGACATGATTTTGTTCGCTATGCGGATGATTTTGTGATTGTTGTTGCTTCTAAGCGCGCGGGTGAACGGGTTATGGCGAGTATTAAACGCTTTGTTGAACGCAAGCTTAAGCTCAAAGTTAACGATACTAAAAGCCAAGTAGTTCCTGTCAGCCGCTGTAAGTTTTTGGGATTCTCTTTTCGCGGTGCAAGGCTCGTCTGGCATGATAAGTCCCTGCTCCAATTTAAATACCGCATCCGCCAGATTACAGGGCGATCCCGTGGTATTTCTATGGAAAAGAAATTGAAAGAACTTACCGTGTTCCTCCGTGGTTGGATCAATTATTTTGGTATAGCGCAAGGCTATCAAAAATGTATCGATCTTGACTGCTGGATACGGCGAAGATTGAGAATGAGCTACTGGAAAAACTGGCGTAAAGTGAGAACGAAAGTCCGAAACTTACTACGCATGGGTGTGAGTGAATCACTGGCTGTCACTTGTGGATCGTCCGGTAAGAGTTACTGGCGAAATGCAAAGACCGAAGGTATTCATATTGCACTCAACAATGAGCTTTTCCAAAAGATGGGCTTGATTTCGTTACGTGACCGCTGGGTAGAGATTCATTACGGATAGGGAACCGCCCATTGCGGACCCGCACGATGGGTGGTGTGGGGGCCGGTAGCTAGAAACTACCGGCTACCCGATTTATACCATGCGCTAAAACTGTACATTCTTACTTTGAAAGAAAGATACGATATTTTTAGCCAGCTCAGTGTGATCGAAAGGCCCACCTCCACCAACAAGAACGACTTCCCCTTTCTCTTCGTAAGCCTTAGCTAAAGACCTTATCTCTGACTGCACATCATCAGACATCACGTCGTAGATACTCAGATCATCCTTTTCAATCATCTCATGGCTAGCCAATAGAGCGATTACTATAGGAGGCACTTCATTATCAATTAGCCTTTCAAGGCTATCACTTAATTTCAACATCAATCTAGGAAGGCCTCATTTGGTTTGTATAACGCCCAGCGCAAGCGCAGCCAGCGCGGAGCGCATTTTATGTTAATGTTTGAGCGCAGCGAGTAACACAAACGGTGCGTAGCGTTGGCTGTCGCTCTGCCGCTGATTGTTATGCTAGCGGACCTCGAAAATGTACAGTTTTTTGGGCTCTCCTTCTATTGGAACCCAAACCTCTTTAACGCCTTTAAAGTCCAAGACCAAATCTGCTTCTTCTAATATATTTTGGCCTTGAACGAGACCGTCCCAGTAGACCCCACCACAAGACCAATAAATTGGCGCCTCTTTTTCAGGGATACTCACTATCAACTCAGCACTTTCTGGTCTGGTGATACTTACCTCATGTTCGCTGAATGCGGCTGCAGAAATAAAATTTTCACCTTCAATATTCATGATTGTAGGAAGCTCTATATCCCTCACTTCCTGGGATGCACAACCGCCAAGAGCGATTAGAACTATTGCAAGAAATATGCGATTCATTTTATTCCTACCCGAGCATAACGCCGCAACTGTGTTTTATACACATATTTGAATCCTATTCAAAGCCTCATACAGAGAAATAGCCTAGCTTCCCGACTGGAATGGATGAAATTTAACTGTCTGTAAGACCAAAAGCGCTTGAGTTTTACGCTAAATCTAACGCTCTCCCTGGAGTAGAGCGCATATTGATTATATAATCACCAGTATCCCTCTCTACTTAGGTATCTGATCTTGCCTGTAGTAGATAGAGTTGAAGTTCTCAATACTCTTGTAGAGCTTATCAGAGTAGTAATTTTCACTGGTTCACTTGTGTATAAAACTTAGCGCCGCAATCAGCGGCAGACTAGTTGTTGATTGTTTTGTGCAACAATGGCGTAGCCATGCACAAAACGAGCGACGGCTAGGCTGTCCAAGCCACAAAGTGGCTGTGCTACATTGCCTCGTTAGGTTTATAGCAAAGTACGCCACTTATAAGAACCATAAAACTTACCAGCAAGCACACACGGTATTAGCATAATAAAGATTAATTGCTCTAATTCAGGAGCATATTTAGATGCCAACACAATAGGCGCTGCAACCAAGCATATAAACACTGGAAACCATAAGAGCATAGCAATTACGAATACAACCTTATCAATACCCTGCATACTCTGAGTTGGCCTAGCTAAAAATAGTATGAATTTATTTTGTGTGTTTGGCCTACGACCTAATAATACATCTTTATGTGAGCTTAACGCGAAGCCAACTACCACACCGAATATCAAGTACAAAATTCCAGATACGACGACAATCACAATGTTCATTGGGTAAACCTAACGACTACAACAGGGGCGACTGGAGCGTAGCGTAGGCCGTCCCGCGAAGGGCCAAGGGCCAAGGGCCCGTAGCAGCCTGCTTGTAATTGTTATGTTTAACTTCCAAAGGCCGACCACCATTCACTAAACACGATTACACCACACAATAAAGTAAGCCAAACCCAAATTGGGAGCACTCTACTTAATTTTGCTTTCCTTAATTTCGGTGGATCTTTGTGAAACACGAAAATATATTTATCTCCTTCAGGGTATTGCTCTAGGTATTCACCTACTTCTTGAGCATATTTTTCCGGGATTAAACTTATATTTTCATACTCGACTCCGTTCAATTTGTATTTGGCTCTTTGAGCCTTAAATTCATCTACGCTCTCGTCCATGTTTTCTATATTGAATCTGGGATCATCACCAGAGATACCATACTCGAATCTTCTATATTTTGGAGCCATAACTCTTTCTCAAAACATCACGCCGCTAGCAAGGGCAGCCGAAGCAACGCGTAGGCTGTCCAGCCCAGCCCCGGAGGGGTTGGGCGAGCTTGACTAGCCTGGTTATGGCTGGCGCGCACTGAACCACCTACTTGCTCTCTACCAGCCAACTTTGGCTGGCCACTGCCCGATAAATTTAAAGGGGAAAATACCATACTTTCCCAACCGGTTAACTATCTGATTGGCACTCCATGATGGCGTAGCTGGCTTGCAGGGCTTGCTGACTTAAAACGATGGCACTGGAACGAAACTGTAGTACCAAATTACAGGAAAACTCTCAGAAAAAAGTGCTCAGATAGAGATTGATGCTTGCAGCAGCTACAGAACATCTGAAAATCGGCCGCCACAATAACGCCCGCAGCACGGGCAAAATTGGAGCGAAGCGTAAATTTTGTCCCAGTGCCTGCGATTGTTATGTTTTGGTTCTGTCATTGACTGGCAACTCTGCTAACATTTTCAGAAGCTGTTGTTTATCAATAATGATTTCACAAATCTTCCTGTCTTTGTCGTTTGAACCTCTAGTCATAACGTCAAGTGAGAGGTACTCAATATCATCAAATTTGTCAGATGCGGAAGGAAACTTTATCCAGCGCTCTGAAACTTCGCAGCTTAGCTTTCCTTCTTTAGCCTCTAAGCGCTTTCTGTCTCCAGAACGTTTAGGAAATCGGACTATATTCTTACTCATATTTTACCGCTTCCAGAAGAGTTCGTTGTCATATTCTGGCTGTTGATCCGCGTCAGGTATTCCTTTGCATTTTTTTATGATCTCAATGCAATCAGGACATGTTACTTTGCCTTCACCAAGCTCCACTGCTTCGATTTCTTCGTGTATAGCCTTTGAGCAAAGAGCGAAGCCCTCTGTATCAGTTGCGTGGGTTCGCACCCAATTCCGCCCCTTGATACTTACCCTTTCAAGAAGTATTTCAGTCATCCTTGCTCCTTACCTCGTGAAACATAACGCCTTTGTAACGGGCCGCGTTGTGGCGAAGCCGCGCTTTTAGCGGTCCAGCCCGAAGGGCGATCGTTGACAAACTTGTTAGGTGTTTTTACTTGGCACATTGTCTATTTAAACCTCGACGCACAAAATTGACATAACCCACGATCATCCAAATCCATTTCAGGAAACATATTCTCAAAATTTACCTTTGGAATATTATCTGGAGTTTCTGGATCTCTGCCGTACTGGCCACAGGCAGCACACTGCCTTATCCATTTCCTAGTTCTCGGATCCTTCAGGAACCACTCTTGAGTCTTAGTCTCAGTTCTCATGGACACCTAACGCTTCAATCAGCCGACGCTTTAGTGGTCGGCTGCATTGATTTGTTAGATTGCTCTTCTACTTTAGCGAGCTGTTGCTCATTATTGCCTAATGAAGACAAACCCAGCTGAACGATTTGAAACAACGAAAAAATTACAGCAACAAACCCTAGCGCTTTGACTGTTGGCCTTTCAAGAAAGTGATTAACCTTGTAACCCCAGTTCTTATTATGAACTCTAACTTTATTTTGCTGCAGCAAAAAATACATATGCTGAAACCAATATACTTTAGACATGGTTGACTTGTGCAATTTCACATATTCTTTCGCAGCAAAAGCATCAACCTCTTCTTTTCCTGAAAGGTTATCTCTGTGCTCACCGTCGTTCAGCTTCATAAAACTAGCCATTCTTGGATGTTCCACACAGTTTTTTCCATAAACAGACAGGATCAATGCTGAGAGGTTAAATTTTCTTGAGTCAGGAATACGCTTAGCATCTTTTTGGGTTAGAACTTTATACCGGTGCGCAAGCGCTTCAAAGCCATAATTAATATTCGACATGTTCCAGTGTAGCCAGTAAGCATTGTCATTCTCAGCCACGAAACCAAAGAACAGATCTAGCATTTCACCTTCGAGATCATCGTAATGATCATTGATGTCCTCTCTGGCAATTCCCTTTATTTCAGCTATTAGATGAATAGAGAAACTATGCATAGTAGAGCTACCCACATGCAACACAGCAATGGAAGTTATCCTTGGCGAATAGTTCTCATTATTGTCATTCAAATTCTGGCAGGAATAGTGAACAATAAAGAGGCTCTGCTCATTTTCCTTTAATAGCTTAAGCTTATCTTTAGCGCTCAACGTTTACTCCTTTCTCTGATTCAATCTAACAGTGTATTCAAAAGCAGCTGCATTATATCACCAGCCAATATATCCCAAGGCTAGAAAATGCCTCGATCCAAAAAAATACATATAAATCAGCATGTTAGTTAGACTTGATGAAAAATCACTCTAATGGATATGTTGCAGCTGCATTATATCCTGATATTTTGCTGCTTTTTATCACAGGCGTAAACCATTCAAAATCAATAAGTTAACGTTTATTTTACTGTGGATATGTGCGGCTGCTTTTGATCTTCGACATTGATGGGGCAAAAAATCAACAAAATGTATGTAAAAGCAGCAGCGCGAGGCAGTTATGGGTGCTACTTGCTCAAATCTATCTGCCAAGCTAGAGGACAAAATACACATTCTGGAGCAGCCTATTTAAAAAATGGGCACTGTCGTACCAGGAGGCGATTTTTAATGATAATGAAAATAACGTCATTACCATAGGGCCTTAAACAAAAGCCAAACCCAAGAAGCACTATATCTGGAATAAATACATCCTGTAATTCTTGAACTTCCAAGTATTCAGTAATGTACTCAATCACTGGGGCGGGGATAGCCAATTTTTACTCAACGATTTCTGGCAAATGTCCAACAACCCTAAAGACTGAAAGCTGTTATTAACCAAGTTAATCGAAGCTGTATATTTTCGGCTTAGATCAGATTTTAATTCAAAAATCGCATTTATATTGAAAAATTCCCTTGTTGTAACTCACCAGTAATATCCTGGAGAGCATCTGCGATGTCTTCTCTGCCACCGCCAATTCTAACTGTATCCTGCACTCAATTCTGAAGCGCATCACCCTTTAAGTTGCTGCGGCAGCAGTATATTCTCCGATTACTCATCTAAAAACTTTATAGCCCAATATTTTTTCCGCCGATTATTTGAACACTCAGTAGCCACTTCGACACCTGCTTGACTCACAAAATTAAAGTCAGTTTGTTTCGGAAAGTAGTGGCGCAGCAGGCCATTAGCATTCTCATTTAAGACCCTCTCCCAAGATAAATATGTATGTGAAAAATAGACCTTCTTATTCAGAGCCCCACCAGGCCTTCCTCCTGGTTTAACCAACCGAGAAATTTTCTGGGCTCCATTACAGCTTCAGCTTCCCCCTATTAGCACAATGGTCTCAGGTGGCCTTTTCCACTCCGATAGCGAGTGAGCTCCCTGTTAATTGTAGGCCGGCTACCACCAATCCCTCTAATAATTTCCCTCTGACTCCAATCACTTTTCTTTAGCGCTCAAATATGGCATCGTTGCTCTTCGCTCAGCTGTCGGTAACGTTTTGTCATCACTTAATCTCTTGGTGGAGAAGAAGCGGCAGATATTATCTTCAGCTGGCCATTCTTTTCCAGAACATTAACTGATGCACTTCAGAGTTGAATGCAGGGAAACAAAATAAGGATATTCAATGAAAAAAATAGCAAGACAAGTCGCTAGCTCAATTATACTTTCTTTGGGGCTTATTGGCCTAAGTGCCTATGCGGAGTCAGGAGAAAATACAGAACCTGCACAAGTTATGCTTTTTGGTAGCTTTCACTTTAGCCACTTTAGCAGCCCCAGTAAGGATATGGTAAAAACAAAAGGCATTGATATTTATACCGAAGAAAATCAAAGGTATTTGGAATATTTATCAGCGCGAATCGCCGCTGACTCGCCAACACACGTTCTTCTGGAGTGCCACACCAATGACGAAAGAAAAATGAATCAGCGCTTTGCACAATATATCAAAGGTGAGCACGAGCTAAATAGAGGAGAAAGCGAACAGCTGGGATTTAGGGTCGCCAAGAAAGCTGGCCTATCAAAAGTAAATTGTTATGACTCGGATCAGGATCTTCCTTTCGGTGAGCTTTTATCCTACCTGGAGAAGAGTTCTCCCGAGCGGAAAAAATCGATAGATGATTATCTTGCAGCCTGGGAAAAGCGTTTTAGTGATATGTATGCCTCATCAACCTTGGAACAAGCTCTTGATAAGCACAATGATCCCGCTGAAGATAAAATAAATGTAGGCTCCTATATAATGCTCAATGACGTTGGCCAGGGCGATAATTTTATTGGGGCCGAACTATCCACCAAATGGTGGGCGAGAAACTTCCGCATGTATGCCAATATCCAAGACATCGCCGAGCCGGGCACCAAAGTATTTGTCCTCGGCGGCCAGGGGCATAGCTCTATAATGCGGCCCATGTTGGAATTGGATGACAAACGTAAAACCTGGGATGTCAGGGACTACTTCTAAATAAGTTAACGTTAAACCCGTTCCTTAGGGAGAGAAGCCCTGCCATTGGCACCATTCAGAAACTTTATCTCTACTCCAGAGGCAGGGCAGCCCAGATTTCTATAAACTATTTTTACCCAGTTTTTTTCCGACCGACACACAGAAGCTCTAACTATCCACCTCCAGCCAGGCCATGGCCTCAGCTTCGGATGTAAAAGTTCGGAATTCACCACCGATAAACCAGCCACCCACTTTGCCGGCAACTTTTATCCAGCGCTTATCTGAAAGTACCGCAATCCGATTAAACGCCCGGCCGTATTCCATGCCCAGTTTAAAGTCATCCCAGGCGGCCCGTGGCTCCCAGCCCTCAAGCTCTCGCGCATCCATAAATACGTTTATCTTTGGCTGCTCGACCTTTTCGATGGCCGCCCGCAAGATTGGTACCATGGTTTCGTAGTCTCCATGAGTCAACTTGCCACGGGCCTTCAGGGTGAGGAAAATATAATCGGACTTCCGCTCCAAACCGATAGATATACCGTGGGACCTAACTGTCATAAGACACCTGCAAATCTTTGGCGATCTCTTGATGCAGCCGCGCTACTTTCGCTTTGATAGGCCATGTCACCATAGTGAATTCGCATTAGCACAGCCTGACAATCGCTATCTGGGGGGTACGAGCTTCACACCGCCATTGATCTGTGCAAATTGTTATACGCCTATATCCCACTCGCTTTGAGTTACTCTACTTCTGCCGGCCGTGATCTGCCGCACTGCCAACAGAAATCAAACGCCGTGCCATTCTCTTCAGCGCAGCCTGGACAAATCCAGTTGTGTGACTCTCCCTCGGCTTCCGCAAGCACTTGCCGGGCCCGCTCCAAATCTCTATCGCGTTCCAGCCACAACTCTGGCCAGACCTGATTGGGGGCCAACTCGCCAGTTGCCCCCTGGGCATATTCATTTTTCAGGCGGGTTTTTATTCCGGCGACTTCCAGCCGGCTCTTTACCAACTCAACCAACAAACGGTTCTCATGGGTATAAATAAGTTTCATTAGCAAGCCGTGTAGTTAGTGGGAACTCCAGATTACACAGCTCTCTCTCGGCAAACAAACCCTGTACAGCTAGCGGGTACCTATCTGTGTGCAGTTCTCATACTCGCAGTATTTATCCTCGCCAACAGTAATAATCTCCAGAGTCGTATCGACAGCGTCGCTTGTTGAACCATCTTTCAATAAAATTCGACCGGCTCGATTGGCAATATACTCAAGAACCACCTTGCCCTTGCTATTGCGATGCTCGGCAATTTTTTGCCCTTTCCTGACCACATCGCCGCGATTGACAAACAACCGTATCCACTCTCTTTGTTTCTGCCTATGAGGGGTGGTGCGAGAGGCCCTCACATCAAGCTTTTCCACGGCGACAAGCCCTGCTATCTGACCAAAAACAGGGGATTTTTCCCCCTGGGCAGAGGACACCCCGCTGGCGGCAAAAATCACACAGAGAACAATAATCTTGTTCAAGTCAGCACTCCCGCACGTTAGCTAACCCATGAAGCGGAATACTCTTCCCTGAATAATTCGCCCATGCTTTTCCCCGGGCAATAAATTAGGTATAGCTGACTAGGTAATTCGCGCCAGAAATATTTTAGGCGCCAATATAGCCATGTGCTTTATGGCGGGACATAAAAAATAGAGGCGGCAGTGGAAGCCGATA
Source organism: Microbulbifer regidiadema (SeqCode) (assembly GCF_052466995.1). Lineage (NCBI taxonomy): Bacteria > Pseudomonadati > Pseudomonadota > Gammaproteobacteria > Cellvibrionales > Microbulbiferaceae > Microbulbifer > Microbulbifer regidiadema (SeqCode). The sequence goes on from NZ_CP174297.1 coordinate 3,132,568, forward strand.
TATCGATGGGGAGTTCTGCGCTGAGTGGAGGCTAGGGAGGGGCCGGCGAGCCGGCCCAACCGCAGTGTTAACTCAAATCGATCCAGGTGGATTTAAGTTCACAGTACTTATCCAGTGCGTGAAGTGATTTATCACGGCCGTTACCAGACTGTTTAAAACCGCCAAAGGGTACGGTGATGTCTCCGCCAAAGTAGTTGTTGACCCAAACAGAACCGGCATAGATATCCCGCGCCATACGGTGGGCGCGACCCAGGTTATTGGTCCAGATACCCGCTGCCAGGCCATAGATAGAGTCATTGGCAATAGCCAGCGCCTCTTCCTCACTTTCGAACTCAATAACCGATAGCACCGGGCCAAAAATCTCCTCGCGGGCGATGGTCATATCGCCAGTGACACCGCGAAATACCGTTGGCGCGTAATAGTAACCGCCTGCCACTTCGTCCACCGGTTTGCCGCCGCACACCAGTTGCGCACCCTGCTCCAGGCCCTTGGCCACATAAAATTCAACCGTATCAAACTGACTGCGATCGATCAGGGCCCCCATACGGGTATTCGGGTCCTGGGGATGACCCGGTTTAAAACACTCTGCGGCTCTACTCACCTTTTGGATAAACTCATCGGCAATGGATTTTTCCACCAGCAGACGCGATCCGGCCGTGCAGGTCTCCCCCTGGTTGTAGAAAATGGCCAGGGCCGCTGCTCCTGCCGCCTTATCCAGGTCCGCATCGGCAAAGACAATATTCGGACTTTTGCCGCCGAGCTCTAAGAAAGTGCGCTTGAGGTTGGACTGGCCGGAGTACTCGGTCAGGGTTTTGCCCACTTCGGTGGAACCGGTAAAGGTCAGGCAGTCGATATCCATATGTAGGCCCAAGGCCTTGCCCAAGCTGCTACCCGGTCCCGGCAGTACATTTAACACGCCGTCTGGCAGACCCGCTTGCCTAGCCAGGCCCGCCAGCTTAATCGCGGTCAGCGGCGTATTGGAGGCGGGTTTTAGAATAACGCTGTTGCCCGTGGCCAGGGCAGGCCCCAGTTTCCAGGCGGTTGTGGACAAGGGGAAGTTCCAGGGCACGATGGCAGCCACCACCCCCAGGGGCATCCGGGTCACCAGGCCCAGCTCGCCGGGACCGGTCGGCGCCACTTCGTCGTAGATCTTGTCAATCGCTTCACCACTCCAGCGGATCGTAGTGGCCGCACCGGGGACATCCACCGCCATGGTGTCGCCAATCGGTTTACCCGCATCCAGACTCTCTAGCAGGGCAATTTCCACCCGCTGCTCTTCTATCAGCTCGGCAAAGCGCACCATAATTTTTTTACGCTGCATCGGCGGCATCTTCGACCAAACGCCAGACTCGAAGGTTTGCCGGGCCACCTTTACCGCCAAGTCCGCATCATTTGGGCCGCAACTGGCAATTTGCGCCAGCTCTTCACCATTGGCCGGATTAAAAGTGGCGCGAGTTTCACCGGAAAGAGCATCGCTATAGTTGCCGTTAATAAAGGCGCGACCCTCGATCTTCAGTGAGGCCGCCAGAGCCTGCCACTCTTGCAGGTTTTGGGGGATATTATTTTGCGCTGACATGGCACACCTCGTTTAGTTTGGGACAGGCAGAGACCCCCTAAACAGCGCCGCAATGTCTCAGGACCTGTAGGGCCCGCCCTTCAGAGCTTGCAGAGGCATCACGGAGCTATTCAGAAGCCCCTTCGTTTTCCCGGTTATATCGAAAATGTGATCACAAATCAAAGGGGTGCACTGTAGTTGCGAACTAGGCCACCTGTGTTTCCACTTGCAGCCAGTCATCTTCGAGCTGCATCGACAACTTGTCGCCGTGGTGTAGCTGGCCCACCCCAGCGGGGGTACCGGTCAACACTACATCACCGGGTTCGAGCGTGAAGTAACTGCTGATATAGGCCACCAGATCGAGAATCGGGGTCAGCATATTTTCGCTTTTGCCCAATTGGCGCAATTCACCATTTAACCACAGGGAGTAGCTGAGCTTGTCCCAATCCGGCAGCCAATCGAGTTTTACAAAGGGGGAGAGCGGGCAGGATTTATCGAAGCCCTTGGCTTTCTCCCAGGGATGCCCCGCTTTCTTTAACTCTGCCTGCAAGTCGCGCAGGGTTAAATCCAGCGACAGGCCCAGGCCCGCAATGGCCCCGGGAACCTCTGCTACATTGGCATCGCTCAAGCGGCTGCCAATCAACAGCGCCAGCTCGCCTTCAAAATGGCAACTGCCGCGTCCCGCCGGCAAGTGGATCGTCTCCGCGATCGGTGCCGCAGCGGTGGCCGGCTTGATAAACAGCAGAGGCTCTGCCGGCACCGGGTTATTTAACTCCGCCGCGTGATCTGCGTAGTTGCGCCCGACACAGACGATCTTCCCCAGGCCAAACGGGGTTTTACTGCCACAAGTAAATTGATGTTGGTACATAGATAAATAAGATAGTTAGGATAGAAATTTCGAATAAAGCCTTACAGGCTGCATGTGCTATGATCGCGCCTTCGCCAAAATTGCGGCACCCCGAAGAAGTGATCCAAGCACTTTGCACTTGTTATTCGCACTCAGTGAAGAGATAGTTTATGGCTGCGCACAGTTCCGATCAAAAAAAGTCCCTGCAAAAAGATAAAATTCGCATTCTGTTGCTAGAAGGCGTACACCAGTCCGCCGTCGACTTACTCAGCTCCCGAGGTTACACCAATGTGGAGTACCTCAAGACCTCCCTGCCTGAAGATCAATTGATCGAGAAAATTGCCGATGCGCACTTTATCGGTATTCGCTCGCGCACTCAGTTAACCCGCAAAGTGCTGGAGCATGCCTCCAAGCTGGTCGCTGTGGGCTGTTTCTGTATCGGCACCAACCAAGTGGATTTACAGGCAGCGACAGAGCTGGGCATCGCGGTATTTAATGCGCCCTACTCCAACACTCGCAGCGTCGCCGAACTGATTATTGCCGAAACTATTTTTATGCTGCGCGGCATCCCGGAGAAGAACGCCGTGTGTCATCGCGGCGGCTGGCAGAAATCGGCGGTGGGCTCCTTCGAGGCTCGCGGCAAAACCCTGGGTATTATCGGCTACGGTGCTATCGGCTCCCAGGTATCTGTTATGGCCGAAGCGATCGGCATGCGCGTCAGGTTCTATGATGTGATTACCAAGTTGCCGCTGGGCAATGCCACCCAGGTGAACTCGCTGGCAGAGCTGCTGGCGGAAGCCGATGTGGTCTCTCTGCACGTACCGGAATTGCCCTCCACCAAGATGATGATGGGCGCCGAGCAAATCGCACAGATGAAACCCGGCAGTATCCTCCTCAATGCCTCTCGCGGCACAGTGGTAGATATTGATGCCCTGGCCGACGCCCTGAAGAGCAATCACCTGGCCGGTGCGGCCATCGATGTCTTCCCAGTAGAGCCACGCGGCAATAGCGATGAGTTCGTCTCCCCCCTGCGCGGTATCGACAAGGCGTTGCTGACACCCCACGTGGGAGGCTCCACCATGGAGGCTCAGGAGAATATCGGCACAGAGGTATCAGAAAAGCTCGCGCACTACTCCGATAACGGCACCACCACCAGCTCAGTGAATTTCCCCGAAGTGGCACTGCCCGGCCACCTGGAAACCCACCGCCTACTGCATATTCATAAAAATGTGCCCGGTGTACTGAGCGCCATCAACCAGGTGTTCTCGGAAAATGCGATCAATATCTCCGCCCAGTTCCTGCAAACCAATGAGACGCTGGGCTATGTGGTGATTGATGTAGACGCCGAATACTCTGACCTGGCACTGGAAAAGCTGAAAAGTATCCCCGGCACCCTGCGCTGCCGCGTACTTTTCTAGGCCGACCGCTAGCTGGCGGGTACCTATCAGTGCCCGCCAGCCACACGCCAAGCAGAGCTTTCCTCGCGGTAAAAAAGATTGATCCCCGCCGCCCACCGCTTCTACAATGGGCGAACCTATTCTTTTACTTCAGGTCCAGGTGTCCACCCCCGTGCCACCCCTGAAGCAAAGCCAGAGTTATCCACAGCAGGTGCTCCCTTGCGTAGTCATGATTCCGCTTCAACCGGCCTTCTCGCCGGGATTTCCGCCTTCCTCATTTGGGGACTGGCGCCACTTTACTTCAACAAATTACAGGGGATTCCCGCAGCGGAAATCCTCGCTCACCGCAGTATCTGGTCGCTGGTACTGGCTATCAGTATTCTGCTGATCCTGCACAAAGTTCCGGACCTTGTGGCCACCCTGCGCGACAGCAAGAAGATGCGTATGCTGGCTCTGACCACAGTGTTGATCAGTGGCAACTGGCTGGTATTTATCTGGGCGATCAATAATGGCCATTTGCTGGAAAGCAGCCTGGGCTACTACATCAATCCACTGATCAACGTTTTGCTGGGTGTTCTGTTGCTGGGCGAGAAGCTGCGGCGACTACAGTGGCTCGCAGTGGCATTGGCTGCCTCCGGTATTGCCTACGAACTGTGGCAGTTTGGTAGCGTGCCGATTATTGCGCTGTTTTTGGCCGGCTCCTTTGCGCTCTACGGCCTGGCCCGCAAACAGGCCCCGGTAGAGAGCCTGACCGGCCTCGCAGTGGAAACGCTGTTTATGCTGCCCGTAGCTCTCACCTATCTGCTGTGGAGTGATACCCCGACCAGCAACCTGTTAAACAACAGTCTGGAGTTAAACGGCCTACTGCTGTTTGCCGGCCCCATAACCCTGGTTCCCCTGCTGCTGTTTACCATTGCCGCGCGCAGGCTCAACTTATCCACACTGGGCTTCCTGCAATATATCGGCCCCACACTGATGCTGGTGGTGGCGACCCAGGCGCTGGGCGAGTCCTTTAGTGAGGAAAAGCTCACTACCTTTATGTTTGTATGGCTGGGACTGGCTCTCTACTCTATCGACGCCCTGGTGCAGCGCAGGAAGTTGCACCGTCAGGGTAAGGCTGCTCTTTAACGGCCCCTTGTGTCGGAATGGCCGCTGGCGTTCACCGAAAGCGGCCACTCACGGCTGCACTGGCAGCGCTATTTTGGCCTCCGACAATCTCCGACTACCCCACGGCATAGCCCTCAGTTTCATCAAATATAAGTCAAGGCACTTCAGGTGGGTTACCCGATTAACACCGCCAAGCTTGCTGATAAGCACTCTAAATTAGGGCTACAAAGTTCACTATTTTGGAGTTATTAACAACAAAATAGTGAATTGACGATAAATACCAGGGAGGGGCACATGGCTAAACCTACATTGTGTAGTGTAAATCATGAACAATTTGACCGGCTTAGGCGGGGGAACGAAATTATCACGGTAACCAATAATCACGTCCCGAAGGGCTCAAAAATAACCGTAACAAGAAGGATGATTGCGATGACAATAACTGCACAACAATGATCCCCAGCAAGGTCATGGATTTCTATAAATGGGTTACCACGCGAAGCGATAATAGCGGCGATTATCAGGAGTTTAATCGGTCATTCCAAAATAATAATTACTATTGTTTTGGTCGAAGAATAGCGAAGGCAATAGCCGCCGAGGGTGGAAAACTGCAACTCTCTAACCGCTGTGGCGTGGGTGGTAGCTCGAAATTATTTGAGCTGCCATCATAAAATCACTTGCCTACAGCACCATAATCCAAGTCACGGCTACCTTAAAGTTTCTGACTCAAGTGGCAATGCAATAATTATTGGTCCATGGCCTTTTATACCTCAAGCTCTACTAACAGAACACCATTTTTTGCGTGGTCAAGGAGCCCCTATTAGCAACACTAACGGAAACTTAACCGTTGAGAACAGGAGAGGATACAAAGGACAAAAATCACCTTTTGACTTGGTCCTGACAAGAAGTCAGATAATAAAACTCGACCCAGACGTATTTAATTGCCGAACCTATAATAGCCACAGACGCCTGTACGGCACAGAAGAGAGAAGGATTTATATTTACTCGTATAATAGAGAGGCATTAAATTCTGCCCCTCCTCAGAGATAGCCACTTCACCATTGCCGCTGCGCCTCCTCGGCCCCGGCCGCTATCCCCCGCACTTTAAATGGATCTCATAAAGAGTAAAAACTATTCACGGTTCAGCCACTCGTCCATCGCCGCCAGTATCTGGTGGCGATAGGGCTGAGTCTCATTGATCATCTGGTGCCGGGCACCACGAATCAATACCCGGTGGCAATTGGGAAAACGATTTCGAACTACATGGAGACCGTAGCGCCAGTCAACCGTCTTATCATCCGTCCCCTGTACCAACAGGATGGGGCGCTGGTTGCGCGCCGTGTGGGGAAATGTCTGCAACCAATCCACCATCGCCTTGAGCCAACTCATAGAGATAGACTGTGACTGGAGCGGGTCCCTTAGCGCCTGGCGCCGGGAAAACTCTACATCGTGGGTATTAATCGTAAATGCGCGGCCGGGCTCGCGGATAAACAGACGGCCCAAATAGTATTTCCAGCGATTGAACCAAGCCCATTTTGAGGGCCTTACCAGCGGGGCCAATAAAAAGATCTTATCCAGGGGTTGCCAACAGCTGTACTGAAGGTGCGCCAGTAGCGCAGCGCCCCCGGTACTCTGCCCCAGTGCGTGCCAGGGCCCCGGCAATTTTTCGCGCGCAATCGCCAGCAGCCCATCAAAAGCCTGGCGGTATTGCAGGAAAGTATGGATAGCAACACGCTCACCACTGGAAAGACCGTGGCCGGGGAAATCAAAAATCACCACATTCAGATCCCGCTCCAAACCAAAGCGAATTGCCGGACCATAAATACCGGTATGATCAAAATAGCCATGGCAAATAAATAGAGTGCCGCGCGGCTTTTCCACCATCCAATACTGAGAAACCAGCTCAAATCCGGCGACTTTAAAAGTCCCCACCCCGGTCTTGTGAGCCAGGGGAAAGTGCAAATCGTAAAAATTACGATAATCCTGTAGCTCTTTGCACAGCGGTGTTTCGTCAGCGCCAAAATCCAGTTCTGGCAATTTCTGACGCAGTGCAGAATAGTCCGGACGCTTGATTACCGGGCTATTATCGTATGTGCTGAAATCTTGCAAGGTATCCATTCATGTAATGGTACTGCATTTTGGCGGGAGAGGTAGTGGTGTCGTTGCGGGAAAAGCGATCCGAAATGAAAAAAGGTGGGCCCAGAGCCCACCTTTTCGAAACACCGGAGGGGCGTTACTTGATTTGCGGCTCCAGCTCACCAGCGGTGTAGCGCGCGCTCATCGCATCGAGGCTGACAGGGCGAATCTTGCTGGCGTTGCCAGCGGTACCAAACGCCTCGTAGCGGGCGATACAGATTTCCTTCATCGCCTTGGTGGCCGCTTGGTAGAATTTGCGCGGGTCAAACTCAGATGGATTCTGGGCCAGGAAACGACGGGTAGCGCCGGTAGAGGCCAGGCGCAGATCGGTGTCGATATTGACCTTGCGCACACCGTGCTTGATTCCCTCACAGATCTGCTCAACGGGAACGCCGTAGGTTTCCGGAATCTCGCCGCCAAACTCGTTGATAACAGCCAGCCACTCCTGGGGCACCGAAGAGGAACCGTGCATCACCAGGTGAGTACCGGGGATACGCGCGTGAATCTCCTTGATGCGGTCAATCGCCAGAATGTCACCGGTGGGCGGACGGGTGAACTTGTAGGCACCGTGGCTGGTACCACAGGCAATTGCCAGGGCATCCACCTTGGTCTTCTGGACGAAGTCAGCGGCTTCTTCCGGGTCGGTCAGCAGCTGGTCGTGGGACAGTTTGCCCTCGGCGCCGACACCGTCTTCCTCTCCAGCCATGCCGGTTTCGAGGGAACCCAGACAGCCCAGTTCGCCTTCGACAGACACGCCACAAGCGTGCGCCATGTCTACTGTGCGCTTGGTAACATCTACGTTGTACTCGTAGGAGGCCGGGGTCTTGCCGTCTTCTTCGAGAGAGCCGTCCATCATCACAGAGCTAAAGCCCAACTGGATGGAGCGCTGGCAAACTGCCGGGCTGGTGCCGTGGTCCTGGTGCATAACCACCGGAATCTCGGGGAATTCTTCAATAGCGGCAAGGATAAGGTGGCGCAGGAAGGGGGCACCGGCATACTTGCGGGCACCGGCCGAAGCCTGAACGATTACTGGGGAATCGGTTTCCTTGGCCGCTTCCATAATCGCACGCATTTGTTCGAGGTTGTTAACATTAAATGCAGGGACACCGTAGCCATGCTCTGCGGCATGGTCCAACATTTGGCGCAGGCTGATAAGAGCCATAATTAATTCCTTTCTCGTCTACTCGTAGTATTTGTATTTTTGCTTTTATGACCTGCCTGGCAATTGCGGCAGGCCTTATTTATCGTTATTCAATCTTGTGCGCGGCTTTCCAACATGGCGACAGCCGGCAGTTTCTTACCTTCCACATACTCCAGGAAGGCCCCACCACCGGTGGAAATATAGGAAACCTTATCGGCAATTCCATACTTATCCACCGCCGCCAGAGTGTCGCCACCGCCCGCGATAGAGAAGGCTGCACTGGCAGCGATAGCCTTGGAGAGGTGCTCGGTGCCACCGCCAAACTGGTCAAACTCGAACACACCGACAGGACCATTCCAGATGATAGTCTTGGCGCTGTTGAGGATTTCTTCCAGTTGCGCGGAAGATTTCGGGCCGATATCAAAAATCATATCGTCTTCAACGACGGCATCGGCACTTTTGCTTTCCGCAGCAGCGGACTCACTGAACTCTTTACCGGTAACCACATCGGTGGGCAGGGGGATATCACACTTTTGCATCAGGGCTTTAGCGGTATCGAGCAGATCGTGCTCACACAGGGACTTGCCTACCGGCTTGCCACTGGCCGCCAGGAAGGTATTGGCAATGCCGCCCCCGACAATCAGCTGATCCACTTTGTCAGCCAGGCTCTCAAGCACGGTTAATTTTGTAGAAACCTTGGAGCCACCGACAATAGCAACCAGTGGGCGCGCCGGTTCTGCCAGGGCTTTTTCCAGGGCATCTAACTCAGCCGCTAACAGCGGCCCCGCACAGGCAACCGGGGCAAATTTAGCCACACCGTGAGTAGAGGCCTGAGCCCGGTGCGCGGTGCCGAAAGCGTCCATCACAAAGATATCGCACAGCTGAGCGTAGGCCTGTGCTAGGGTCTCATCGTCCTTCTTTTCGCCGCTGTTAAAGCGCACGTTCTCCAGCAGCGCGACGTCCCCATCGGCCAGCTCAACGCCATCGCGCCACTCTTTAACCAGTGCCACATCGCGGCCCAGCAGCTCGCCCAGGTGTGCAGCCACGGGGGCCAGGGAGAACTCTTCAGCGTACTCCCCCTCAGTGGGGCGCCCCAGGTGAGACATCAACAACACTTTAGCCCCGGCATCAATGGCGGCTTTTATAGTTGGTAGTGCCGCACGAATACGCGCATCGGAAGTTACACGACCATCTTTAATCGGTACATTCAAGTCCTCACGGATAAGTAAGCGCTTACCAGCGAGATCGAGATCTGTCATCAGTTTGACCGCCATTAGCCAACCCTCTTCTACTTCGGATAACTGAAAATGTGGGCGGCGATTATATCAATAGGAACCTATTGATGCCGATATTAAAAACAGGGGAAAGCGTTGTTATAAAAGCCAATCTGCGCATTATTAGCGCAGTAATTACTTTCTTACCGGGCATACACCCAGCACCCGCCTCACCTTAGGTCTATACGCCCTGCGGGTTAGCGAGTCATCACTTCAGGAAAAACTGCCACCTGAGGCCAATTTCCGGGTCGCTATGTAAGCCCGCCCTAGCGCAACCTCTTTCCAAGAAAGGGATGGCAGCCTAGCCAGGCCCGAATAAATGCTGCAATTGATAACTATAAATCCCATCAATACGCTACAGCTTGCAACCGGCAACAAAGCTTACCAACGCATTCGCAGGCCCCTGTAAACCACAGCGACTGTGTTGCAACTCTAGCGAGAGCCCTCAGGGGCTAGATACTGTGGCGCTATGCCGAGCCCCCCTAACCCCCAAACTTATGACCAAAAAGTCAGGCCGATTAGCGCCCTGCGGACTACCCATTCACGGTGCCAGCGAATAAGCCAACACAGGTAAATGGCACTTCCCGCTGTCCAATTCGCCCGCTAGAATCGCCGCCCCCTTCCAAAATGCACATTAATCACAGAGGCCACTTGATCATAAAACTCGGGATGGCCAACAAGAGAGGTAATCCAAACGATGCAACCAACGGATAGTGATATCGTTTTTCAAAGTTATGGACGCTGCTGCAATAAAGAACAGTTCTTTGTAGATTTTTACGATCGCTTTATGGGAAGTTCTACCGATATTCGCCAGCTCTTTATCAATACCGATATGAAGGCCCAGCGCCATCTGTTGCGCAACGGCATCATGCAGCTGGTACTTCACTCGCGCGGCATGCCGGACACCAAGCTGCGCGCTCTGGGTAAAAGCCACGATCGCAACGGCTACAATATCCGTCCGGAGTGGTATCGTCTCTGGCTCGACGCCCTACTCGCCACCCTCAGGCAGCACGACGAGGAATTCTCCCCCGAAATTGAAGCCGCCTGGAACCGGGCAATCCTCCCGGGCATTGAAATTATACGTCAAGCGTACTAATTCCCTGAGCTAAAAAAATATAAGATAAATTTGCCAAGCCCTAAGCCGGCTATTTATGATCGGATTTTCCGACAGTTTTTATGTATAGGCATACCGAATGCCTAGTACCGGCATAGGGCTGCCCTCCGAGCCTGTAATAAATTATTAAATACCCAGATATAACTATCTCGCAAAATAAAAATAGCTATAAAGTTTTAGCTGCATACCTAAGAGAAAGTAGCGAACAAACAAGCTAAAGTAGTACGCAAGTGCAGCGTTCTTCCGGGGACAGCCGGCTCAGCTAACCGCTCGCTTCCAGACAATTAACTAATACACTTTAGAGCTGAATACAGAAGAAGAAATGAGATGCAATTAGGGTGAAAATAAAATCACCAAGCTTGGCGCGGGATCAGCTACCGGACTTAAGCAGATAGAAATTTATCGAACACCTCTTTTGCTAAGTAGAATGGAAAGCAAGTGGCAATAGCCACTCAAGAACAACTTCTCCTCGAGCGGCCATTTCAACCACTTTCGGTCAAATTCAGGTGTCACAGAACGCTTTACAGTATTCAGAGCCATACCCACTCTCTCTACAATCTACCCAGCACTGTATTTCCTCGGGAAGGCCAGCCGATGTAGAGACACTCCCTGCCAATAAAACTCCGAAAAAAAGCGCCGAAAATAAACCTCTCATAATACTCTCCTGCCAACATTTCCTCTTCAAAGAAATTTTTTATAGTACGATCAAAATACAAAGTAAATAAGCCAAAAGAGATCCCCCAATAAAAAATAAAAATATGAGAACCAATCAACAAATAAATACACAAAAATATCGAGCTTTACTGCCGGAGCTGGCAATTTTCCCAGACATTAATCAACAGGCATATCAACTACAAAACACCAACATCTAAAATAAGTGACGTGCTTTTCCTCGCCAAAAGCTCCAACAGGACCAATAAGCTAACACTTCCCCAGGCAAATATTTGTCTAATAGAAGAAGAGCTTTAAAAAAATCAAAAGCAAGCACCTCAACCATCTCCTCTACCGATTTGATACCCCCCCTTCCGTATCGAGCGCCACCACAGCCATAGCCATTTATGACTATCCTCTAATTATACGGAGAGCTATGCCAATAAAGTTCACAAAGTCGACCTAAACTCTCCCGCAACACCACAAAGCCAATCAATTGATCAGGACTACCATTAAGATAAAACAGAACTTCAAGCTTGACATGGAGCAGGCTGTCGAAATTGGGGTGAATAAAGATTCATCAAGCAGCCTCAAATGAGGAAAAATAGAAGAGCAGTCGCGGCCAACTTAAAAATATAGCCATCTCGTTAGCCGATTTAATTTTGTTAAAATACACTCCAGTAGAACTCCTGAATAACTCCATCTAACACAGAATGGGCCTTATTAAATACTCCAGATGCTACATTACCTCTGCAAATGACTATTCTCGACCAACCGCAGCAAACACCACCAAGAAAACGACCTCCCCTACCCCAACCCACCGGCCAAAGCAACCATATATCCAACCAAAGATCCAACAAAATAAAAACAACCTAAAAATTAAAAACAGGAAAAACAGAAAGCACAAAAAAACCCAAAAATAATTATAAAAACACCCAAATAAAGCAAACTTTAAAAAAACAAAAATCCCACAACAAAGAAAAACGAAACTACATACAAAATGATTATTTATACGTCAGGAAAATCCTGATAGATTCTCCACGCAAACAGCAACAACAATAAACAAAGAAAACATCTAGGAGTATTCAATGAGAAAGGCCCTATCTGTATTTAGTGCCAGTGTATTAGCGCTAGCAATCACCGGTAATGCCACGGCTGAAGACAAGCGTTACATCGTGAGTTTCAAGCAGGGAAAAGGCGAGTCCGTTAAGAATTTTGTGGAGAAGAGAGGTGGGCGCCAGGCCCTTAAGATGCGCCGCCAGAATGTAATGGCCGCGCATCTTTCTCCAGAAACCCTAAAAGAAATGCGCTCCAATCCAGATGTTGCATTTATTGAAGAAGACGTTAAGCGCTACCCGTTGTCCCAGGAAACGCCCTACGGCATCACTATGGTTCAGGCCGATCAGCTGGGCGACTCTCAAGCTGGCAATCGCACCGTCTGTATTATTGATTCAGGCTACGACCTTGTGCACGAAGACTTGTCCGGCAATGCCGTTACCGGTACCAGCGATCCCAGTGGTGCCGGCAACTGGTATGAAGACGAAGATGGTCACGGCACCCATGTGGCCGGTACTATCGCAGCGATAAATAATGATACCGGCGTTGTTGGCGTGATGCCCAGCAGCAATATCAACCTGCATATTGTAAAAGTATTTGGCGCTGACGGCTGGGCCTACTCCTCCTCCCTGATGGCGGCTGCTGAGGTTTGTGCCGACAACGGTGCCGACGTAATCAATATGAGCCTGGGCGGTGACAGCCCCAATTTCCTCGAGAGGCGAACCTTTAACAGCCTGAATAACCAGGGCATCCTGTCTATTGCCGCAGCCGGCAATGACGGTAACACTGCGCACTCCTACCCCGCCTCCTACTCCTCAGTGGTGTCCGTCGGCGCGGTCGATAGCGATAAAGCTATTTGGTCCTATTCCCAGCAGACCAACCAGGTAGAACTCTCTGCACCCGGCGTGCAGGTTTTATCTTCTGTCCCCACCGACAGCGGCAGAATTTCCTCTCTCGCCGTCGACAGTGTTGATATCGAGTCCGCTCCAATTGATGGCTCTCCCGCTAGCGCAATCACCGCTTCCATGGAGGATTGTGGCACCGCTGAATCGGCTTGCACCAGTGCGGCAGGTAAGATCTGCCTGATTGCTCGAGGCAATATCAGCTTCGCCGAGAAGGTTTTAAACTGTGAATCCGGCGGCGGCATCGGTGCCATTATTTACAACAATGAAGAGGGCTTACTCTCCAGTGCCACCCTGGGCGAAACTGTGACGACTATTCCCTCGGTTGGTATTTCTGACACTGATGGTGCGGCTCTACTCACACAGTTAAACGCCAGCGTAGATTTGGAAAGTGAGGCTACCAGCTACGAGTATTACAACGGTACCTCTATGGCCACCCCCCATGTTGCCGGTGTTGCCGCATTGGTATGGAGCCACTTCCCCAACTGTAGCAATACCGAGATCCGCAACGCCCTGACCGCTACCGCTGAAGACCTCGGCGATGCGGGCAGAGACAATGCCTACGGCTACGGTCTGGTACAGGCAAAAGCCGCTTACGACTACCTGGATACCTACGGCTGTTCCGGCTCCTAATCCATTCGGATTAACTGGGGTTTAAAACCGGAAGGGGAGCAAGGCCTCCCCTTCTTTTTATCGGCACCCACACATCATTTTTTCACCGCTTTTGCTGAGAAAGCCTTGCAGGGATAGAAATAACTAGGAATTCAGTTGGGCTTCCACCCCGCCACTGAAATCCGTGTCCGAGAGTATGTCCTGCGCAAGTAACTGCTTTAAAACCGCTAAGCACCGACTCCTCAGGGTATCCCGCACCAATCGCACCGTCGGCGTAATTGACTGCCTTCCCGGGGATACCAGCCACAACTCCGTCGCTTTGGGCTTATAGTCACGCATAGTGGCGACTACCCGGCCGGAAAGTAAGTCCGCCGACATATCCAAACATGACTTAATCGTCAGGCCGTAACCCGACACACACCAGCGCCGCACCAGATCACCGTCATTGGAGGAGCGGTTTCCAGCCACCCGCACCTTGTACACCGACTCGCCGCGAAAAAACTCCCAATGATTGTGCACAATCTCGTGCAACTGATAAAAGAGGCCGTTATGAGCGGAGAGTTCATCCGGTGTTTGCGGGGAGCCCTTTTCCTCCAGGTAGGCCGGAGTTGCACACAGTAAGCGGGGCACTTCGCAAATTTTAAAACCATATAAATTGGCATCCACGGGGGGGCCATAGCGCAATGCGATATCCACCGGGTCCCGGTAGAAGTCCACCTGGCTATCGCTGATATTCACCCTGAGACTCAGCCCCGGGTGTGCCTGCAATACCTCATCCAGCCAGGGGGTAACAAGATTCCTGCCCAGGTCTGAGGAGGCCGCTATACGCAGCTCCCCATCGATCTGGCCGCTGTCTTCTTTGAGATTCTGCCGGGCCAGCTCCAGGGTCAGAAGGGCCTCCTCGCACTTGGGGATAAACCTCTCCCCGGCACTGGACAGGCGCAGTTGCCGAGTGGTGCGAATAAATAAATCGACCCCCAGTGCACTCTCCACACGCTTAATCGCCGCACTCGCAGTTGCAGTGCGCAGGTCGAGACTGGCAGCCGCCGCCGTGATGCTGCGAAACTCGGCTACCTTGAGGATGACCTTCAAGTCTTCAAGCTGCATATTTTCAATTTTTTTTTGATAAAGATTCAAAGATTATAGTGTTTTTAGCGGTGCTATCTAGTTCTAGAATGAACTTATCAACTCGACACCCCAGTGCTTTCTCTGGGAGGGTGGCAGCTAAATCAACAGCATCAAGCTTCCCCCGCAGAAAGACCCCGGAAAAGAGTACAAACCTGAATTCAACACATATCGACACACAGAGGTGTTCACATGGGTAGGCTCACTATCGTTGCCAATATTAAAGCCAAGGCCGACAAAATTGACCTGGTGAAATCTGAACTCTTAAAACTGATTGATACAACCCGAGCGGAAGCGGGCTGCATCAATTACAACCTCCACCAGGACAATGACAACCCCGCACACTTCCTGTTTTATGAAAACTGGGAAACACGCGACCTGTGGCAAACCCACATGAATAACAAGCACCTGGAAGAGTATATGAAGGCGACTGAAGGTGCCGTCGAAGAGTTTGTATTAAACGAAATGAGCGAGATTGATAACTGATCTCTGCCGCTAGGTTATCCAGGCCCCAGGCCTGGATAACCTCAATTTTAACCGCAGCTTCCCCCGCCATACTTTTGCTCCCCAGCGCCATAAGCAGCGCGAACAAACCAGCAGCACTTACCGATAAACAATTCCCTCCAGGAAATGGGCGGTGCTTTGCGCTTCATTAAAGCCTGTGCTTAAATTCTGCCATTAACAATCACAAAAAAATCTCATTGACTTGAAGGTCTTATGGAACTGGAATTTTTAACGGCGACCCTGTTTAACCTGGGTATCAATCTGCTGTACACACTGTTAGCACTGTTTATTGGTATCACCGCTCTAATTACCATTGATAAAAAACTACTTCGCTCAGTAGATATCGAAGGTGAGCTAAAAAATGGAAATATCGCGGTATCTATATTTGCATCGACCATATTAATATTTGTCGCCATCATTATTTCGTTTGGTCTTAAGGGTTAGCTCCGTGCGCAAGTGGCTAGCTATCACACTGGTACTTTCCCTCGCACTGATCACCCCAGAGCTTGTGCGGCGAGGGAATAGCCAGGAAGCACCAACAAAAAGCGCACCGGAAATACCGCTTTCCGACAATTTGCGCACTTTTGGCAGTAGCGGGGATAGCGCAGCCCCTACTGTGGACTCACAGCAGGGCGTCGTGCGGGTAGTGGGTACCCGCCACCCGCTGGAAGAAAAAACCATTCAGCAAGTCGTCGACAGACGCTCACGGGAAGAGAGCGCTCATGTCTCTGTGTGGAATTGGCAGGGTATTGAGGCGGTGACAGCCTCCGCCCGGGGACTGGACCAACAGCACCACTTTGCCAATAGCTACCTGGTGGGATTTAAACCCTTTAAAACCCAACAGCTGTGGGTCCCGCTGTATACCCTGGCAATGCAGAAGGAGTACCAATACGATCACCTGCAATACGCCGGCTTATCGGACATCTGGCAAACTTCCCGCCAGGCCTATTACCAAAAACGCGGCGACTGTGAAGACCACGCAATTTTACTGGCGGACTGGCTAATCGAGTTGGGAGTGGATGCGCGGGTGGCACTCGGTACCCACAAAGGTCAGGGCCACGCCTGGGTGGTGGCCATCTTGAACGACCGGGAATACCTGCTGGAGGCAACCAGTAAACGCCGCCAGACCAGCTGGCAGGCCGTGCCCCTGGCTGCGCTGGCGGAGGGCTACGATGCGGAGTTTCAATTTAACCGCCACTTCTTTTGGGCCAAGAAAAGCCCGCTACCCTCGCGCCAATATCGGGGCAACCACTGGATAAAAAAATCCCAGTTTATTCGCGGTTAATCGCAAACGGGGATAGGCGAAAATACCCCATCCCCGCTTATACATATCAGATCAGATCGGAGATCCCGGCGGCATCCCCTTAACCGCTCCGGGTTTTACTTCCAGCTTGCCCTGCTTAAAGGCGTCTATACGCTGCGCTTCATAGTAGTAGTGCGCGCTGTAGCCCTCGGGGTCATCGCCGAATAATCGCATAGCGCCGATCTCCTGGAGGAGCTTGGCCAGTTCCAAATGTGCCTTGGCCCGCACCGACTCATCCGCCTTGCTATTGCCTGCCAGCAGCATCAATTGCTCGATATAGGCGTGGTTAACCCGCTGGTGTACGCTCGCCTGTAAACCGGTGTAGCCGCCATTGTGCAAGGCCTGTGCGGTCAAGCGCTGCAACACGCCGGCAAACCCCGGCACCTCGCTGCTGCGGGCACGCTGTTGATTCATACGCGCCGCGCGCTGTGGGTCCATCAGAATAGCGAGCGTATGTCCGGCCGCCGCCTCTGCCAGGGCCACTCCATCGAAAGCAACGCCCGTATAGGCGGGGAAGCTTTCGATAGTGCGTTCGTAGCCATAGGACTTGGGCGGAATCAATTGCAAGACCCGCTCCGGCAAGGTGAGAAATTGCGGCGACAGCGTATCCAGCAGTGCATCGATCGCCCGCTGTTGTCGCTCGGCGGGCACCAGGGTGTAGCTGTTTTGTTCGGTACCGTTATAGACATAGTCATAGTCCAGGCCACCGATCAGTTTGCCCACGGCCTCCGCCTGATAGCGGTGGCCGTAGTACACCGGCACCAGGGTCTCTTCCAGGTCAGAGCGGGGCGCAGATAGCGGCGCTGCCGCTGCGGAGAAATTCTCCAGGGCGTGACGCCTCAGTTCGACCATTCGCTGGAATTCCGCCAGGGGGTCAGTGCCGTTGTCCCACAGGTGAGAGACGGCGTGGGCATTATTGATCGCGCGGGAATCCGGATCTGAAATAAAACGCAGCTTCTGCTCCCCGGCCTCGGCGATAATGCCCTCCAGGTAGTTCGCTTCATCGCCACTCTCGCCGTAACCATAGCGAATCGCCAGCTTATCCCAGCGGCCGATACCGGTAGCATAGGCATCGGCCAGATCCAGCTTACCTCCCAACAGGGAGACCAACGGAGCTGGGTAGTCCATCACCGAGGCACGCTCTTCGGTACTGGCGGCAAAGTTGTGCGCCAGCCCCAGAGTGTGGCCCACCTCGTGGGCCGATAACTGGCGGATACGCGCCAGGGCCATATCTTTTAGCTGTTCAGTACTGACCGAGTCACCGCGATAGGGCTGTACAAGCCCCTGGGCAATCAGAAAATCCTGGCGGACACGCAGGGACCCCAAGGTAACATTCCCCTTGAGGATTTCGCCGGTGCGGGGGTCGTAAACCGAGTAACCGTAGGACCAGCCGCGAGTGGCGCGGTGTACCCAATTGATCACGTTATAGCGAACATCCAGAGGATCGACCCCCTCTGGCAGCACCTCTACGCGAAAGGCATTTTTAAACCCCGCAGCGGCGAATGCCTGATCCCACCAGCTGGCCCCCTCGATCAGGGCACTGCGCACCGGCTCCGGCACCCCGGAGTCCACGTAGTAAACAATCGGCTCCACAACCTCATCGCTAGCCGCTTTCTTTTCCAGTCGGTGGCGATAGATGTAGCGCTGATCCAGCGGCTCTTCAATCGCGGTGGCGTAGTCTCGATACGCAAACGGGAAGTAACCGCTGCGACTGTGGAAGCGACGGGGTTGGTAGTCGCTATCCGGCAGCTCAATCAGGGAGATATGCTGGCGCAGAGATACTAATGTGGGCGTTGGTACCACTTCGCGCAAGTAGTTGCCCGGAGCTGCGCCGGCAAAGGTCAGCTGTGCTTCAAACTCGCTATTCTTGGGAAAGTTTTTAGTGCGGGGCAGATAAATTGCCGATTTGCTCTTATCCACACTGTAACTGCCCTGCTCCGCCCCCTTGAGACGTGCAGCGATGCCGTGCTGATCACTCAGCAGGAAAGGGGTAAAGTCCACCAGTAGGCTCTGCCCGCTCTGGGCAAGTACCTTGAAACCCCAGAGTACCGACGAGGCAAAAGCCTCCTCAACCGCACGACGCTCCGCTGCATTTTCTGATTGGGCGCGGTATTTCAGGTTCACCTGATGCAGTAATACCTTGTTACCCGCACGCTGGAATTTCACCAGCCGGCTCTCACCCACCTGGTTGCGGTCCAGGCCCACAGGGTTGGAACCCAGCCCCTGGGCGAGTCCGGTGAGCAGGAGCAGCTCGCGCTCAAACTCATCGATCTCCAATAGCACCCGGCCATTGGTCTCATCCCAGTAAAAGTTGTGGAAGCCGCCGTGCCGGTGCATGCCGGCGGTGTACTCGGCAATACTCCCAGCCTGCGCTATGGCACTGGCGATCAGGAA
The DNA here is from genome assembly GCF_052466995.1 of Microbulbifer regidiadema (SeqCode). Taxonomy (NCBI): domain Bacteria; kingdom Pseudomonadati; phylum Pseudomonadota; class Gammaproteobacteria; order Cellvibrionales; family Microbulbiferaceae; genus Microbulbifer; species Microbulbifer regidiadema (SeqCode). Next base: position 3,151,683 of record NZ_CP174297.1, read on the forward strand.
GCCCAGTGCGACAATGAACCTGCTTATGGACATTGAATACCCTCAATTTATTAAGTGTTATGGGCTAAAAATACCGAATAGCCGCCACAACATCCACGCCCGGCACTCAGGCGCCGGCATCTGCGGCAAAAAAACAGAAAAATTTCTGTGCCTCTGCATCCATTCGGCGATCCCGGCGCGTCCCATTGCAAAGACACACAATAGGAAACCGGCATATGTGGAAGCCAATTGCACTTTCAACCCTGATAGGCCTAGGCATCAGCACCCAGGCCATGGCCCACGATTCCCTTCATGTCGATACCAGCGACTGCAACGTATCCACAGATTACGCCATTGAGGTAGGCCCGGATTTCTTTAACGTGGGCCGGGAAAACGAGCAGTTAGTGACATTTCAGCACCCCAATCAATTATTGATCGATGGCGAGCCTTTGCCCCTCAATTCCCAGCAGAAGCAGCTGCTGCAAGAGTATCGCCAGCAATTACATATCGCCGGTCGCGACACACTGGTGCTCACTCTCGAAGCGGTCGATATTGCGATGGATGGCCTGTCCATCGCCATCAGCGCCCTCGCCGGACCAGATCACCCGGATATCCTCGAGCTGCAACAATTTTCCGCCGAGCTAATCCAGCGCACTGAAGACCGCCTCAATCAAGAGGGGGAGATCTATCAGCTGGGGGACGAAGAGATGGGTAACTATATAGAGAAAACCATCGCTGAAGAGTTTGAACCCCGTATCGAGCGCCTCGCTATGGAGTCTGCGGGAACGATTGCCTGGCATGCCCTCAAAGCCGCCTTTACCGGGGGGGAAAGTATCGAGGAACAGGCCACCGAAGAGGCGGAGCGATTAATCGAGCAGCGCGCGGAGAATATTGAGCAGTCGGCATACCGCTTGTGTACACAACTGAGCACCATCGATCAGCTGGAAACCGATCTCCACCAGTTGGTACCGGAACTCAGCCGCTACGATTTAATTAAAACTGATCCGATTAACGCCCATTAGACCCTTTGATTTTCATCCCCCCATACTTGGCCGCAATGCGGCCTCTTTTTCTATTTCTCCGGCGCTTGATTACAGCCCCTGCCAGCGGAAAAATTTTATTGTGCGGTGATACCTAGATCAGAGCTATTTAGCCAGTTGAGTCTCAGTCGCCCGGCGAATAGCCTCCAGAGTGAGGGCAATATCCCGCTCCGTAGTCGCCCAGGAAGAGACACTGAGGCGCAGGGCCGTTTTGCCCCGCCAAGTTGTCGCGCCAAACCAGCATACGCCCTCCTCCTGTATCGCCCTGACGATTTGCTGAATATCCTCCGCAGTGCCTATCGTCGCCACCACTTGGTTTAACACCACCTCATTGAGGATCTCATAGCCCATATCTGCCAAGCCCGCACATAGATGTTCGGCGTGGCGGCAACAGCGCTCGATCATCGCCGCAATGCCTTCGGCCCCCATCTCCTGAATCGCCGCCCACACTTCCACGCCCCTGGCCCGCCGGGAGAACTCTGGCACCATATCCTTAGGCGCAACGTCCACCCCCGCCTGTAAGTAGGGCGCCTGGGTTGTCATCACCGTGTGTACCGCCCCCTGCTGCCGACAAATTGCCAAGCCGCAGTCATAAGGCGTATTTAGCCACTTGTGGGCATCTACAGCCCAGGAGTCCGCCTGCTCGACCCCCGCAGTCAGCACTGACTTCGCCGGGGAGGCCGCCGCCCATAAACCAAAGGCGCCATCCACATGCACCCAGGCTCCCCTCGCTTTAGCTCGGGGAATAATTTCTGCAAATGGATCAAAAGCTCCGGAATTTACGTTGCCCGCCTGCAAGCAGATGATGGTGGTTTCATCGACCTCGGGAAATGTATCAGCCCGCACCCGACCCTGTGCGTCACAGGGTGCCTCAACCAACTGGCCGGTGCCAAACCCGAGGATAGAGAGCGCCTTGTGAACCGTGACATGGGACTGCTCAGAAACAATAATACGCAGCGGCGGCGCACCGGCGAGCCCAGTCTCCGCCAGGTTGATATTGAGCTTCTGGTAGAGCGCATTACGCGCGGCCGCCAAACACACCATATTGGCCATAGAGGAGCCAGTCGTAAAACCCACGCTGCCTGCCTGCGGCAGTGTGAGCAACTCCAAAATCCAATGTGCCGCTATACGCTCCAAGTAAATGGCCGAAGGTGCCGACGCCTCCAGAACCGCCACCTGATCCCAGGCCGCGTTCATTACCGCAGCTCCCATAGCGGCCGGGGTAGCCCCACCGACAACCAAACCAAAGAAACGCCCACCGGTACTGGCAACCGTTGCCGGGGAGCCATAGCGGTGCAGGCTTTCGATCACCGCCTCCGCCGGCTGCCCGGCCCGAGACAAGTCACGATTAAAATGCCGCAGTCTGTCGAGATCCAGCGCAGACGGACTGACTCGCCGATCCCGGATAGCGGCCACGTAATCCTTCGCGTATCGCGCTGCCAGAGATAGCGCTTTTTTAGCATCAGAAAATTTCCCGCTGTTATTACCATCCATATCCGCTTCCCTGCCCTTTTTATCAAGCTGATAGCGCATAGTAAGTGAATTTCTCCAGCAAATTTAAATAAATACAAAAGAAATAAAACAGATGCGAACAATAAGGACAAAATAGTTACACCCTTGGCAGTAAAGGGGGCTCTGGATAACGCCACAATACCTCTGCGGGCTTACGCACATAAATTCACAGCGCACCTCCCGTGCAGAGCATTTTTCCTTATGATGCAGCAATAAACCTGCTTGAAATCAATTTTTTTCAGCGCTATCTTCTCTTCCAATAGAGCCAACCTGGACCAGTAAAGTGTTTGCTTACTTTGGAATTATCTCGTTTGTATGGATGGTGGCCGGTGTCACTTTAGCGGGAATAAAATACACCGGTTATAGCCACTCAAAACAATTCTGTAGTGAGCTGGGCGCAACAGGAAGTCCGACGCAAAAATTCTCCCCCCTCATTAACAACTATCCGCTGGGTCTATTCTTCTGCTTATTTGGCCTACATATACTGCAAATTGAACAGGCTTCTATTCTACTTACCCTCATTGGAAGTTTAATTATTATTCACGGAATTGGGACCTGGGTTGCGGGCTATTTTCCCATGGATGCAGACCCCTACACCCAAAACCCCAGCCGTGCATGCCAGATACACTCCTGGGCGGGCATGTTTATGCTGCTATCATTACTGCTTGCCCCACTGCTTAGTATTTTCACTAATGACTTCTCAATGGGCTTCAGACTATTTAGTGCCACCTGTTTATTCTTCGCTATCTATTTTACGGTTACCTTAAAAAAGGCCTACGAACAGAAAACCAACCCCGGTTTGCACCAGCGCCTCAGCTATGCCGCACAGCTAATATGGCTGGCCGGGCTCTCTGCCAACCTGGTATACAGCGGATAGCTCGCCTAGCACAGCCTGGCCGGATCAATTTGATAGCGCTTAGAGAATTGTGTGATTCCCCTTTCGGAAAAAGTAATCACCCTCGAATCCGGTCTTCTGAGCGCCCACTGCTTAGCCAGGGCATCTTCAAGTATCCATTGGCCCAAGCTGCCGGCCAGGTGGCTTTTTCTTTCACTCCAGTCCAGACACGACTTACACACAGGGCGCTTGCGCTGCTTCAAACTATCTAGCGCCGCTCCCTGCTTCTGAAAAAATAGCTCACCCTCTTTGGTTAGGGAGGTTTGCTGTGACTCCTCAGTAAGTATTTCAGCGCTCAGCAAAGCCTCGTATAGTAGAACACCGGTGACCCCGGCTAAGTGGTCATAACAGATGCGGGATTTTCTTAAATCGGGATCAGCGGGCCCCGTAGTTATTTTTTGCGGCCCCAGGGAGCTACTCAGGTTAAGTAACATCTCTAGCGCCTCGGCAACCCGGTAACTCGCCAGCTGAAAGTACTTGTGCCTACCCTGCTTGCGTACGACCAAGAGCCCACTCTCTACCAGCTTGCACAGGTGGCTGCTTGCCGTTTGCGCAGTCACATCTGCCTCGCAGGCCAGCTCTGTCGCTGTCAATGCCTGTCCACTCATAAGTGCCATCAGTATTTTTGCGCGCGCCCTATCCCCTATCAGATTGGAGATCACCGAAATATCAGGTTCCATAGTTACCACCACAACAGTTCGTTGGCCATCGAAGTATAGAAAATCAAATCCTCTAGAATGCCAGCAAATACTGAATAGAGGCAACTGAAATGAGCGTAACTTGTTTTATCGAATACAAAATCGACCCGTTTAAGATCGATGCTTTCCGCCAGTACGCTGAGAACTGGGGTGAAATTATTCCCGCCTGCGGCGGGTAACTATTGGGTTATTTCCTCCCCTCCGAAGGCACCAACTTCCAGGCCTTCGGTATTATCAGTTTTACCAGCTTGTCTCACTACAAGCAGTATCGACAGCGATTAAAACAGTCCCCCCAAGGCAGTAAAAATTTTGAATTTGCCAAAAGAGAACAATTTATTCTTGAAGAAAGGCGCAGCTTTTTAAATGTCGTGCCAGAAACCTACCTAAAAGCATCAGGGGAAAATAAGGCATGATTGTCGTCATATTTGAAGTTATACCAAAAGCGTCAGGAAGGGATAAATACTTGGCCATAGCCGCAGAGCTAAAGGAGCAACTGCTTCACTTAGATGGCTTTATTTCGGTAGAGCGGTTTCAGAGCCTCAACCAGCCCGACAAGCTGTTATCACTCTCTATTTGGCGGGATGAAGAATCTGTGAAGAACTGGAAAAATAACAAAGAACATTGGCAGGCGCAAAACCTGGGTAAAAATCAGCTGTTTGACAGCTATCGTATAAGAATAGGAGAAGTGCTTAGAGATTACTCCCAGCAATAGGAAGATACGCAACTTTCTCAATGGATGAAGCCTCTGCGCCCCGTTCTTACATAAAAGAACAAAATAACAGAGGCTTCTATCCCTAGAAACGAGCAGACCAAAATAAGCGTATTACATTGGCCGAGAAGCTATAGGCCGGTTCATCCCCAGGGCTGATCAATGTGTCGGCACCGTGCACAGTGACATCGAGAAAATCCTCATAATCAAACAGGATATGGTCCCAATAAAGGTTAATCGTATTCCGCTGTTTCAATACGGACCAACGCTTCGGCAACTCATAGGAAATACCAAAACCAAGGGCCAACGTTGTGTAATTACTCAACTCTTTATCCCGCGCGCGAAAGTTGGTGGCATTGAGATAGGGGAAAAGATCGCTATAAAAATCTGCGCTACTCTGCTGGTAATAGCGAATCTTCCCCTCCAAAACCCATTCATCGCGCTCCTTCCACGGATGGATATAACGGAACTCCACGTTATCTGCAACAACCCCCCAGCTATCTGCATAGCGGCGGTACTCCCCTTTGATTGCCGCACGGTAGGGCAGACGGTATTTAGCCCTCAAGGCAACTGCATCGCTATTGCGCGTAGTGGGATAAACCTCCGCCTGATAACTAAAGCCACTACCAGATGCTTCATCGAGATATCTGACACTGCGATAGGGGTTGTTGAGAAAGCCTTCATCGGCCACCGTTTCCACACTTAATTCAGCGATCAGCTTCTGGGTGAGAATCTGATTCCAGCTGAGTGCATAGCGGCGATGCTGCGCTTCCTCCGCAAAATTTTCATCGCCGTTGCGGAACACATCATCGCTTCCGTAGCTGACGCGCAAGCCGATGGTACTCAAATCCCCAAAGAAACCCTGACTGATAGCGAAAGCTATGGTCTGCGCCTCATAATCATTCTCGGAACTGTTGGTGTAACCCATACTGATGGTAGTTTTATCCACCAAATAGTCTGCCCCCAGGGAGAACTCATCCCGCTGCTCAGTGTACTCACTGGCTGTCGCCTCCACATCAATAGAGGCACCGGAAATCATATCCACATAGTAATTGGCAGACAGGGAGATATTGTTGCCGAGATTCTTACGAATCAGTACTGAGGGTCCATCAATGGTCACACCTCCACCGCTATAGGCGTGATACATATTGTCGGCCCGCTCTTCGGGAAGAACAGCGGCAACAGCAATCACCGGCCCTAAAAATAACCAAGCACCCCAGCGCGATAGGAGTTTAGTTACAGCCACATCCACCTCCACTGCCGCCTTCGGCTCCACGCGCAGCTTCACGGGCTTCGTAAACGTGGTTCATATAGCGAGCAGCTACCGGGTCCTGCTCAAATCCCATAATGGGATCGGCGAGAAATTGCCGCTCATAGGGGGCAACCCAGGGATTAATGGTGCAACCTGTACTCATCAAGAGAGCGCAAACTAGCAACAGTGCACGCATAGCGCTACTCCCGAATCAATTCCTTAATTATTTTTTTATAGGCGGCTTCATCACCATCGCGATAACCTTTGTGAATATAGCGAACATTGCCATCCCGATCGATAAATACGCTGCTGGGCATAGCGGCAACGCCATACATTTTGCTCACCTCTCCCCTGCCATCAAACAGGATGGGAAAATCCACCGGAATTTTTGCCAGTAGCGCGTCGGCATCTTTACGCTGCGCATCCACATTGACTCCCCAAACCTGAAAACCCGCTGCGGCATAGCGCTCGTGTAATTGATCCAGCAATGGCATTTCCTGTCGGCAAGGGCCGCACCAGGAGGCCCAAAAATTCAGCATAATGACATCCCCGCGCTGCTCCGCGAGTCTTAGGTTTCCGCCCTGGTTGGAACTCAGGGTAAAATCTTTCGAGGGCTCAGCGGCGTAGGCCTGCGACACCGATAAAAGCACCGTCAATAAAGCGGCCAGGTATTTCATGAAAGAGTCCTTGTTATTTATTGATTATCTAAAAAAAGAGGGTAAACCCCAATTGGGCGGAAAGATTATTGGTAACTTGTGCTTCGCCAAATAATTCATGCTCAAAAACATGATCGCGCACATCCAGGCGAACGGCGAGCCAATCGTTGGCCAGCATTCTCACCCCAGCACCAAAGTTGTAGGTGAAGTGCTCTTCGTCAGCAAAGGAGGTGTTCCCCACACCGCCCACAACATAGAAGTTGGCATTAAAAGCCCAGTCATCAAAGACAAAGTACTCGCCCTGGAAAACATTCCAGCCCACAGAAGTATTGTAATAACTGAGATCGCGCTGCTCATCGGTCAATAGTGGCGCGGCACCGCTCAAGCGTTCAAAGCTGGATTCACCCAGCTCAGTCTGTGCATAGGTGGCCTCAATAAAGAAATCTTCACTGATATGGTAGGCCGCTGAGGTGCCATAGAGGGTATTCGAGCCGAAATCCTCGACGTTGATAATGCCGGCAAATAGGCCGATTTCTATATTCTCACTATCAATAAGGGCATCGCGTATCTCCCGCCGTTCCAAGTCAGGTGCGATAATATCTGCAAGTGCATCATCCCCCTGCTGGGCACTACAGACCTGAGTCCCGACTAGAGCGGAAAGGGCGGCAGAGCCTACAGATATACGTCGAAACCAAGTTTCCACTCGACTATCTCCTGATTATTTTCCTGCGTGGTAAGCAAGTAGTGATTGGTGTATTCCGCTCTGAGGGCAAAGCGCCGCGACAGGTAAGTGCGCAATCCAAGCCCCGCCAGCATGCTTGTATCCTGCCGATCTTCACTGGCGACAATCGTGGCATTTGGAGAGGTAATATTTACCCCAGCGCCCAAAACAAAATAAGGGGAGACTTTCCAGTGCGGGAAGGGCTGGTGCACCATCGCCAACTGATACACTTGGCTGTCTGAATAGGAACCCACCGCCTGGGTCGCACGTAATTCTGTAGATAAATTGGCGGTAAATTGGTAGCTCAGACTGAGCCCCAGAGAATTCGCCCCGGCAAAATCACCGTAGCTCAAACCCAGATAAAAATAACCGTCATCAACGTCGGAGAAATCGGGCAACGGCACCCGGACAATTTCGCCATTCTCGCCGTAGATTTCCCGCAGATCATCGACTTTTACCCAGCCACTTTTACTGCGCGCAGTCAGCACTTTTACCCAGTCAGTGCGGCGCTTAAGCAACCAAATTTTCTCACCGTATTCCGCCACATAGAAAATGGGATAACTGCGGCCCGGGCCCCGGTAAATATTGATAAATGTATTGCCCACTGTAACCAGTTCAGCATCCTCAGGGCCTTCACCTTTATTTTGCTGTTCAGCCTCACGCAACGCTTCTGGTGGGGTTTCAGCTGATACAGCAGATTCCAGCAACGCCTGTTCGGAAGAGGCCGCCCGGGCAACAACAAGAAGCCATATAAATAGCGAGAAACGACCGATAAAATAGCGGTGTAATTTCAACATGGTTTAATCTGCCGGTGCCGCAAAAGGATCGTTATAGTACTGAGCGCCAATATCAAACCACTCGGCAATCAAGCGCAATTCGGCATCGGCTAAATATCCCTGGTGCGAACCGCCTTCAGCAAAAAGGGAAAAAAACGAGCTCTCAAGTGCCGAGCCCGCCAAGGGAGAGGAAATATTGACGGTGACCATCAGCGGAATTGGATCACCACTGCTATCGAGCAGCAGCTCACCGTCTTCATCGACTTCGTAAACAGGGTTGCCATCATTGTCATACTCCTGCACAAGTCGCGCTGTTAATACGCCATTGAGCAATTCCAGTTCGGCACGATCAGCCACCAGATCCGAATAGGAGATAAACCAGGCATCGTTAACCGAAGAGGCCGAGGTGGTGAGATCTAATTGTCCAGCGGGAATCTGTATGGCTCCAGCGGCATCGAGCGGGGAGTGACAAGCGCTACAGGTATAATCATCGATCACCGCACCAGTACTATCCAGTACCTCGCGGGATAAGTCCCATAGCGGCTGAATATGCTGTTCATAGTGAATAACGATTCGGCAGCTGCTGTCCCACTCCGTTAAGCAGGTGGTATCTACCGGTGCCTCGGTGCTCAAATCACTGTATGACAGCAGTAGCTCATCATCCTTGGCGCGCAGCGCTGTATCTGTCCACAAATCAGTAAAATGCAGATCCCCTTCGAGTTCAGCCTCACCGGTGTAGCGGGCCAATAGCTGGGCCATGGTCTCGCCCATTTCCGCCAGTAGCGCAGGCTCAGTATTGGCAAATGGTGCAGACGAAGTAGGCGCGCCATCCCAGGCGGAATCCAATTGCATATCCGTACGCCCATGGGGAATTTCGCTATCGCCACTATGGCAACCGTTGCAGCTGCGCACTTCTCCCGCCCGCAGCTGTAACCAGTTGTTGTGCGCATCGAAAATACGCTTGCCATCCGCATCCACTACAGAGATTGCCAGGGGCATATCTGCTGGAATTTTTACCCTGACGGAACCGTCGGGTTGGATAGGGGTATATCCCAGTATTTCCCGCATACCCCAATTACCGTTGCGGCCAAATGCGGCTCCATCGAAGTCGAGAATATCATCGTCGGGAATGCCCACGGCCTTGGAAACTTTTAAAAATCGTGCGGGCCGCAGGTCTGCGGTGGTCTGGGCAGGATCTGCCAGGGCTTCGATTCCGACAATATCTTCACCATCAAAATCGTAAACGCTGCGAATATCCAGGATGCCAACCGCTTCCTCGACCAGATCTGCATCGACATCGACTCCGGCAACGGGATCTGGGATATAGGTGGGCTCGCTGCGGGGCTCCAGAGTCACCCCTTCAGAAATCATTTCCCCCTCCTCCACAACAACAATGGGAAGTTGCGTGCCGGCAATATAATCGTAAATCCACAGGCCGTAGAGTGGGTCCGCCAATTGGACCTCTTCCTCTTCAGCAACACTGTCAGGGCAGGTCTCCAGCAGCTCGGTTTCCCCGTTAATAATCCGGCACTCACTCCAGGTTACCAGCAGGCGACTGGTGCCATCGTAGAACGGCCAGGCGGAGGCAAAAGTGCCGTGTGGAGAAATAGTATCGTCGGTGGTGACATCCCCGACACTGATAGAGGCCTGTCCGACCATTTCGCCGCTTTGCTCCGGCTCACTGTAGGCTTCGTGATAAACAATTCCGTCGATAGTAACGAGATCGCCCCCATAGGTGAGCCCCGAGGGAGCGCGCAGCGTCACCAACAGGCGGCCATCGGGCATTTCATGCGGGCGATTGAAAACCGCCTCGGTGTCTTGCGTACCGGTGTTTTGACTGTGATAACCGTAGTAAACCGCCAGATCAGAGCCATCTGGATTGACGCTGTAAAGACTTAATTTATCGATACCTGCCGTATTGTCCCAGCGATTAAACAGGATGCGTCCATCACTCAGCACAACGGGATTCAAATCGTGACTCTGATTAAACGATATCTGGGTAATATCGCTTCCGTCCGCCTCCATCACATGAAGGACAAATGCGGGCTCCTCGCGGTTTTCGGTCAGAGCCGAGAATTGCGGTTTATCGTCATCCAGCAGTAGAGCTCTGGAGCGCCGCTGCCGTGTAGAGGAGAAAACAATGCGCCCGTCGGGTAAAAAGGCCGGGGCGATATCCTGGCCCTCTTCTGCGGTTAAATCTGACTCAATTACCCGATTGAGTTCTCCTGTCTCGGAGTTGTATACCCAGATATTCCAGGTGGGCTGCTCGTCATCATCGGCATCTTCAATTTCCGGTGCCCGCATCGCAAATATAAGCTGACTACCATCGGCCGAAGTGTTCAGGTCTTTAACATCGTAATCGCCGTCAAAAATATCTGCACTAATAACGGTTTCTGCGGCACTGGCGGTTGCGCGATCTTTTAAAATCAGCTCGGCACCGGCAAAAAACTCCCCGGGTTGATAAATATTGTCCTGAAGCAGGCTGCCATCATCGCCACTAGTTAACTGGCGCCGCACAAAGGCAACGGGATAATCTTCCACGACGGGATCTTCGGCCTGGTCTTCATCACCACTGGAGCTGCCACCGCCACTACACGCCGCCACCAGGAGCAAAAGCGGCACCGCACGCAAACATTTCATTTTTGTTATCCACCGGGGTTTGGTACGAGCAGCGCTCGCCTTTTTGTGCTCTTCGCCTGAGAACTTTTTTATACGGCTTTGACCGCTGAGGGTAATTCTCGCAAGTTGCGCACAAAAAGTTTGCCAACTGGGACGCAAATATTAAAAGTCACTCTGACATTATTGAAATCTGCTTTTAGACTGCTTCGCCACATCCCAGTGATCTCACCGACAAAAATAGTCCAATGAAAAATAATTCGTCTCGAGCGCGTGTATTCCGGCTCACCACGGTAACGGCACTGCTCGGAGTAGGTCTGTGGAGTAATTCTGCCCTATCCGCATCACAGGACCAGGCCCTGCAAATTCACAACCGCCTCACCGGCACCATGCCCAGTGAAAGCGTATTGTTGGATATGGCAGAGGATATTGAGAACGGCGATCCTACCGCTGCGGCATATACCGCAATGGAGGACGATGCCTTCTACAATGTCACGTTAAAAAATCTGGCCACCCCCTGGACCAATGAGGAGCAGGATGTATTTGAACCATTAAACGATTACAGCGCGACGGTGATCGGTATGGTTCGGGACGATATGGATTTTCGCCAGCTGTTGTCGGCCAATATTCTCTATATCGGCGATATTTCCGGGCTGCCCGCCTACAACACCGGCAACAACAACCACTACGAAACCCTGGAGGCCGGAGGTTATTCCCTACAGGACAACCTGGTGCAGGAAACCCAATCCTCTCTAAACGGTCTGCCCGCAGATGCCACCGCCGGCGTTCTCACCAGCCGCGCTGCGGCCAAGGCATTTTTTAGCGCTGGAACCAATCGCGCTATGTTTCGCTTCACCATGCTCAATCACCTGTGCAATGACATGGAGCAGGTGCAGGACACCTCGCGCTCGCCGGATCGAATCCGCCAGGATGTAAGCCGCAGCCCCGGAGGCGACAGCCGCGTATTTCAAAATAACTGTATCGGCTGCCACAGCGGCATGGACCCCATGGCCCAGGCATTTGCCTACTACGACTATGTATACGATGCGGACAATGATCCCGACGGTGAAGAGGGAGTCCTGGACTACAACACCGCAGGCGATATCGACCCCGAGACCGGCAGCCGCGTCAAGGCTAAAAACCTGATTAACAGCGGTAATTTCTCCCACGGATTTATCACTGACGATGATAGCTGGATTAACTACTGGCGCGAGGGAACCAATATGCACCTGGGCTGGAGCGACGACCTGTCGGGCAGTGGCAATGGAATTAAATCCCTGGGAGAGGAGCTGTCCAATAGCCGCGCTTTTGCCGAGTGCCAAGTGACTAAAGTTTTTCATCAGGTTTGCCTGCGCGAGCCGGAAGATGCCAGCGACCGCGCACGTATAGAAACGATAGCCGACGACTTCAGCAATACCGGCTACAAACTCAAGCAGGTATACGCAGACACTGCGGTGTACTGTGCGGGAGATTAAAAAATGAAACTCTATAAATATCTCCCAGTGGTAGAAAATTCACTGACAGCTCGCACACTGAGAATGGCCTCACTATTTTGCGCAGCGCTGGCTCTCAGTGCCTGTAGCGGCGGCAGTGGGGAAGGCACTGAAACTCAGCCAGACACCAGCGACAGTGATAGCACCGCGTCCTATTCCGGGCCAGATCCTGAGACTGATGACGTCAACCAATACAAGCTCTATATCTGGGATAACCTGGCAGCGACAAATCGCTGCGGCAGCTGTCATATTGAAAATAATCAGAGCCCGCACTTTGTGCGCGGTGACGATATCAATGCGGCCTACGATGCCGGCCGCGAGTTGATTAACCTATCGGTCCCCGATGAATCCCGCCTGGTAACCAAGGTCGGCGGTGGGCACAACTGCTGGCTTTCCAGCGATGATGCCTGCGCGGAAATTATTACCAACTATATCGAGGAGTGGGCGCGAGCCAGCGGCAGCCTGAGCAATACAATTAGCCTGGTCGCCCCGGTCGAGCGCGAAGTGGGGGCCAGTAAGAGCTTCCCCGAGTCCAGCGGCAGTTTTAGCTCCACCGTTTATCCCCTGCTGCGCAGCTACTGTGCCGACTGTCACAGTGAAGATGCGACGACGGCACAAACACCCTACTTCGCCAGTCCCGATGTCGATCTCGCCTACGAATATGCCGTCAGCAAGATAAACCTGGACTCCCCTGCCGATTCGCGCTTCTCCGTGCGCCTGGGCAGTGAATATCACAACTGCTGGGATGACTGCGCAGATAACGAAGCTGAGATGACCGATGCAATCCAGGCCTTCGCCGATACGATCAGTCTCACCGAGGTAGACCCCGACTGGGTTATCAGTAAAGCGCTGCGTCTTACCGACGGCATTGTGGCCAGCAGTGGCGGGCGTATCGAGAGCAATGCCATCGCTCTTTATGAATTTAAAACCGGCAGCGGCACCACGGCCTACGACACCTCCGGGGTGAACCCGGCGATCGATCTCGCCCTGTCCGGCGATGTGGAGTGGATCGATTCCTGGGGACTGCAATTAAAAGGCGGCAAAGCGCAGGGGGCTACCGCAACCAGCAGCAAGCTCTACGATACCCTCAGCGCCACCGGCGAATACTCCATCGAGATCTGGGCCGCTCCCGGCAATGTCTCACAGGAGGGCCCGGCGCGCATCGTCACCTATTCCGGCGGCGATGATATCCGCAACTTTACTCTCGGCCAGGAGCAATACAGCTATACCGTGCAAAACCGCAACGACAACACCGATGCGGACGGTATGCCGTTCCTGGCAACGGATGATGCCGATCAGGTTGTACAAGCCAGCCTCCAGCACGTAGTGGCCACCTACGACCCCATTAACGGACGCAAGCTCTACGTCAACGGTGCCAATACCGGCGAGTTGGACCCCAGCGAAGCCGGTTTGCTCTCCACCTGGGACGACACCTTCGCCCTCGCTGTAGGCAGTGAGGTCAGTAACGGCAACAGTTGGGAGGGCTCCATTCGCCTGCTGGCAATTCACTCCCGCGCGCTGTCGGAAGAAGATATCGCCACCAACTACGAGGTCGGTGTCGGGGAAAAATATCTGCTGTTATTCAAAGTTGAAGAGCACACCGGTATTGCCGAAAGCTATGTCATGTTTACCGTGCAGCAATTCGATAATTATGCCTATCTATTTAGCGAGCCCACCTTTGTCAGTCTCGATGAGAGTGTCGACCCATCCGGGGTCGCCATTGAGGGGATGCGTATCGGCATTAATGGCCGCGAAGCGGAAGTGGGCCAGGCCTGGGCCAAGTTGGCTACCGCTGTCGACGATAGCTATGTAACCGGCGAGGGTCAGCAACTGTCCAGGCTCGGAACCATTATCACTCTGGACAAGGGCCCTCTCGACGACGAATTTTTCCTGACCTTCGAAAAAATCGGCAGCGAAACATATAACCGCGTGGAGGCCACGCCAGCGGAACCGTCTGAGGCCGCCGACCTGGAACCTCAATCCCGCATAGGTCTGCGCCGCTTTGAACAGATCCATGCAAGCCTGTCCCAGGCAACAGGAATTTCTATGGCCCACCCGGATATCTATGAAACCTGGGAAACGGTGAAACGCCAACTGCCGGTAGAAAGTGACATCGAAGGATTCCTCGCCGCACAGCAAATGGGCATCACCCAACTGGCGGTGAAGTATTGCAGCACTCTGGTGGACTCCAGTGATCGCAGCAGTTATTTCAGCGGGTTTGATTTCAGTGCCTCCGCAGATACCGCCTTCGACAGTGCCAGCAAGCGCGCTCAGATTATCGACCCGCTGATGGAGGGATTGCTGGGCCACGAGATGAACTGGCACGACGGCAGCGTCTCACAACTTGCCAGCGCACCAGACCTGGCATTGGTAGAGACAGAACTGGATTCACTGATCGACACCATGACAGCCTGCGCCAGCAGCTGTGATGCCGACCGCACAACAACCACAGTGAAAGCCGTGTGCGCCGCCGCAATGGGTAGCGCCATGATCCTGATTCACTAATTACAGCAAAACAACAGCGGCTTTAGCGGCAACTCGCCCAGAGCCGCATCAGAATAAATAACCGGCATACCGAACACTTTACCCGGGAATATTATGAGCAAGAAAAAACATTTTGATCTGGACCAGCCCCTGCGGCATCCGGACCACCACCGCCCGGTAACACGTCGGGATTTTCTCGCCCAGGGTTTTCGCGCGGGTATGGCAACAGTACTGGGGGGCTCTGTATTCAGTTTGTTTGCCGACCCCCGCAGTGCCCATGCGGCCCTCTCCTCAGACCTGGAGGCACTGCGCCAAACCAATGGCGGGCCCTGTGATGTCAGTTCTTTCGGTGCCGGAAAAATTCCTTTTATTTGTTTCGATCTCGCCGGCGGCGCCAATATCGCAGGCTCCAATGTGCTGGTAGGCAAACAAGGCGGGCAAATGGATTTCCTCGGTACGGCCGGCTACAACAAACAGGGACTCCCCGGCGATATGATTCCATCGCTGGGCGATGAATTTATCAATACCGATCTGGGTCTCGCCTTCCACAGCGACAGCGGCATGCTGCGCGGTATCCTGGAAAAAATCAGCAGCGGCACCGCATCGGCGACAAATGGTGCGGTGATTCCCGCACGCTCGGAAAACGACACCGGCAACAACCCCCACAACCCCATGTACGGTATCAACCAGGCCGGTGCCAATGGTTCGCTGCTGGCCTTAATCGGCTCCAGCTCCAGCGATTCCGGCGGCAACTCTATGGCTCCGTCCGCCATGATCAACCCCGAAGTGCGGCCAACCAAAGTAGACCGCCCCTCAGACGTTACCGGCCTTGTGGACGTGGGAGACCTGGTGGGCCTGCTCAGCCAGGAGGACACCGTTGCGGTCATGGAGTCTATGTACCGCATCTCCGAAGCAAAACTCAGCAACGTCAATACTCAAATCAGCACCGATGCCGTTATTAAAGATCTGGTGCGCTGCGGTTATATGAAAAGTGCCGACCTAGCTGATCGCTTCGGCAACCCGGCCAATTTAAACCCGGAATCCGACCCCGATATCGTCGGCCCCTCCGGTGTATTTACCAGCTCAGAGCTGAGTAGCGACAGCGAGTTCCAAAAAACTGCTTCCGTGATGAAGCTGGTCGTCAATGGTTACGCCGGCGCCGGCACTATCAGTATGGGCGGTTACGACTACCACACCGGTGACAGAGCTACTGGTGAACTGCGCGACCTACGCGCCGGACGCTGTATCGGCGCCTGCCTGGAGTATGCCGCACGCCGCAACCAGCCGCTGATGATCTACGTCTTTAGTGATGGTTCTGTTTTCTCCAACGGCATGTTGGACGACTCGGTAGAGGGGCGCGGCAAAGGCGTCTGGACCGGTGACGACCAGCAGACCGCCGCCTCATTTTTCCTGGTGTACAACCCGGCAGGGCGGCCGCAGTTACTCGGCAGTAGCGTAGACGAACAGGCAATTCACCAACAGCTCGGCTATATGCGCAGCTCCGGTGATGTAGAAACCACCTCCACTCCCGCAGCCAACAACGTTAACTTATTGGTGGAGACGGTAATACTCAACTATATGGCCCTGCACGGGGAGCAAGGTAATTTCTCCACGCTATTTCCAGACCACGGACTCGGCGATAGCACCTTGCAAGACAGCATGACCGCCTTTGCCCCCATTGTGTAACCTGGATAAGTAATGCTCCGCTGTATTAACACACTATTACTCTGTGCGGCGACACTGTGCGCTATTCCCACGGTAGCCGAGTGGCACTACGCCGAACGCGCCATTATGGGCACCCAGGTGCGCCTGCAACTTTGGCACCACGATGGTAATGAAGCCGAGCATCTTATTGAGGAGGTTATGGCGGAATTCCAGCGCCTCGACAACCAGCTCTCGCCCTACAAGAAAAACAGTGAACTCTCACTGGTAAACCGCACGGCTGGCCGGGGTAACGTCAATATTTCCGCAGAACTCAGTAACCTTATTGATAAATCCCTGTGGTTTAGCCAGCTTACCGACGGCGCATTCGATATCAGCTACGCCACCCTGGGCAAGCACTATGATTTCCGCCAGCAAAAACAGGCCGATGCCCAGCTGACAGACTCCCTGTTAGCCGCCCTGAATTACCGCCACCTAAAACTGAATAAAAAATCCAACACACTGCGTTTTAGCCATGAGGACACCAAAATAGATCTGGGTGGAATCGCCAAGGGCTACGCGGTCGATCGAGCGATTGCGATCCTTGAACAGGCAGAAATTTGCTGTGCCAGTGTCAGTGCCGGTGGCGATGCGCGTATGCTCGGCGATAAACGCGGCCAACCCTGGTTAGTGGGTATTCGCCACCCCCGCGAGAAAAGCAAAAATGCTGCGGTTATCCCCCTGCGCGATATCGCTATCTCTACCTCTGGAGACTACGAACGCTATTTTATTGATGAACATCAGGATAGGGTCCACCACATTTTTAATCCATCCACAGGAAAACCTGCCGCAACTTCTGCAGAGGATACCGATAAGTTGATCAGTGTCAGCATTATTGGCCCCCGGGGTTTTGACACCGATCCCCTTTCGACCAGTGTGTTTGTTCTGGGGAAAGAAAAGGGCCTGGCATTGATCAATCGGTTGCCGCAATTTGAAGCCGTTGTTATCGATAGTAACCGGAAACTATTTTTCAGTCGCGGTTTGGAGAATCTTTAACTATTCCATTTTAGCCATATAGAAAATTTGCCAACAAGATCACACCAGATCGTTGATCCCCTGACATAATTTGCGCCGACCAAAGAATAATGCCAATCCCCATCAAAAGGTCTGCCATGCGACGCCCTCTTCAGTGCTTTATTTTCTTTATCGGCTTTTTTGCCTCGCTGCTTGTGCAGGCCCAGCAAAGCGATTTCTCCGCAGAGAAATTGGAAGAGTTAAAGCGCGATGTACTCAAATTAAACCGGGATTTATTAATTCTTGAAGAGGATTTGCTCTATCCCGCACAAAGTCAAATCGCTTTTTATGTCTCTATGGATGTGGGCCACTACTTTACTCTGGATGCGGTAAAGCTCCACATTGATAACCAGCTAAGTGCGAGCCACCTCTATACCGAACACCAGCGGCAAGCGCTGATTCGCGGCGGTATCCAGCCACTGTACAAGGGCAACCTGAAATCCGGTGAATACACCATTTCTGCTTTTGTCACAGGTCTCGGACCCGAAGGGCGCGAATACAAGCGGGCGGCCAAGTTGGAATTTAATAAAACGGACGAGCCCGCCGTCATCGAACTGGTCATCTCAGACAACCCCGGCAAGCAACAGCCGGAGTTTGAGTTAGTACTGTGGCCAACGCCCTAATTAGCCATGTACTATCGATCTTTTACCTGCACCCTATCCCTGGCGCTCGCCCTTTCAGCGGGCAGCCTCTGTGCACAGGAAGCAGAAACTGCTGCCGGTCTAGACAGCAGCGAGCAACGCGCCCCACAAAAATACCAGCGGGCTCAAGACCTGGCCTATGGAAGCACCCTCTACGATTATTTTCAGGGAAATTATTTTGCTGCCCTGAGTACCCTACTGGTTGCCCAGCAGCGGGATTCGATTCAGGTTCACCGGGACAATGCCGCGTTGATAGAGGGCGGGATCAGCCTCGGATTCGGCTTACACAGGCGCGCGGCCGAACTATTTGAGCAACAGGGCAGCTCCAACGCAGCGCCCAAATATCGCAGCACCGCTTGGTTAAAATTGGCCGAATTAAATTACCTGAACGGTGATTTTGTCAGCGCGGCGGCACACCTGCACAAGTCCGGGGTTGCGGATGCGTCCTCGCTACCACTCAACCTGGCCCTGCGCAGCAGCGATCTCAGCGCAGCACAACAGTTACTGCAGAGCAGTGGCTTATTTCCAGCGGAGCAATTACTGGGGCATATTAACCTGGCTGCGGCCTTCGCCAGGTCCGCTCAATTGCCCAGCGCTATCAACGAGTATCAGGCAGCGATTAATTTCGCAGAAACCTTAGATACCCCGTCGACAGAAATCCCCATACTCGTCGATAAAGCCCATATTGGCCTGGGTTATGCGCGGGCCCTTGCCGAGCAGCACAGTGCAGCCAGGCAAGCATTTTCCCGAGTTCGCCTCAACACCCCCTGGGCCACGCGTGCGCTTTTGGGCATGGCCTGGTCCTCCATCAACGCTGAGGACTACCAGGCGGGCATAGACGCACTACAATTTTTACTGGACAAGCACCGCTACAGCCCCGCCGCCCGCGAAGCGATGGTAGCGCTCCCCTACAGCTACGAAAAACTGCAAAACCGCCCCGTTGCCCTCAGCGCCTATCGAAATGCTGAAACTTATTACCTGCAAACACTCACAGAATTACAGCAGTTACAGCAGGCCCTGGCATCGGAGCCGCTGGCCTATGATCCCGTGCAGCGCGAAGCGTGGCGCTACGGTTGGTTACAACTGGCCCAGGCCTCCCCACTACTGCGCGACAACCAGCACTTTCTACGTCCCATTTTGCAAAGTGACCGCTTCCAACTGCGGCTGAGCGAGTTGCGCGATCTACAGCAACTGTCCCTGGTCCTACAGGACTGGCGGGACAAATTGCCCCAGTTCACCGCTCTTATCGAAGAGCGCCACCTGCGCCGCAGCGCCATTATCGATCACTACAACAGCGCCCAGTTTGACCAGCAATTGCAGCTAGCAACGCAGCAGTACGACGATTTAAGGGCGGCACTGGAGAAAATTGAACGGGAGCGCGATGCGCTGACCCTGTTGGCAACCACAGCCAGCCCCGGGGATCAGGGTGAACTCCTGGAGTTACTGCAAATTCTCACCAGCGCACAAGTGCGTCTAAACAAACTCCAGGACAGCGGCAAAGTCCGCCCACAACAGCGGCAAACCCTGGCCAAAGCTCGGGGAATTTTGCTCTGGCAAGCCAGCGAGCAGTACCACGACAAGCTGTGGCAACAGCGCAAATCCCTCCAGCAGCTCGAAGATCAATTGCGCAGTGGCCGGCAACAGCGTGACAAGACCGAGACAGAGGCGCAGCGGGGGCCACAACTGCGCCAGTTGGCCTATCGCGTGGTTAGCGCCGGCGAGCGAATACCCGCACAGCAGGCCGCCATTGATCGCGCCAGTGAATGGATTGAAGCCGACTTGCGCCGGGAAGTTATCGCCCAACTGGGTAGGGAGCAGCAGCAAATTCAAAATTATATGGCCCACACCCGCCTGGCTATCGCGCGCCTGCAAGATGCTGCGCTACAGGCGACCCCCAGCGCCGGTGGTGACAGAGAGAATAGCGGGGGCGAAGGTTATGAATAACGTCTCACAGCGGACCGGTGTATTTATCCTGCGCTCCCTGGCAATCGGTATTTGCTGTGTGCTGGCGGCCTGTGGCCAGCAACCAGTACAAACCCTGGCCGATCTGCCCCGGGCCACCGCCCCCAGCTCACCTGACGAAGTCTCCCCAACTCCGCCCGCGCAAACCGCTGCCGCGCTGGAGAACCTGCTGCAAAGTTACCGCACAGCCCTGGAGAGCCATACCAACCCCGCAGTTCAGCAACAAATCCACCTGCGCCTGGCAGATTTGGAAATGGAGCGGCTGGAACAACAGCAGTCTGATAACCCGGATAGCATTATCGACTACTCCAGCGCGGTCGATTACTACCAGAGCCTGTCCGCACAGCGCCCGCAAGATGACTACATTCTCTACCGCTTAGCCCGTGCCCGGGCACTGGATGGAGAAATGCCCGCAGCGCTACAGGCACTGGAGAAGATTGCCGGTAGTACACCGGATTCACCATTTATCGGTGAAGTTTTATTCCGCCGTGGCGAAGCGGCCTTTAATCGCAAAGACTACCGCAGTGCCGCCCGCGATTTTCGCGCACTGCTCGAGCACGAGCAGAGCCCATATAGTGACAACGCCCGCTATATGCTGGCCTGGTCAGAATTTAAATCGAGTAACTACCGCGAGTCCGCACAGATTTTTCTTCAGTCCCTGGATATTTTGCACGGTGACGCACAGGGCGAAGAGCTTCCTGTGGGGCGGCAGCGCCTGCGCGAAGACAGCCTGCGCGGACTCGCATTAAACTTCAGCTACCTCGGAGGTGCCGAAGCCATTGAAACCTTTAATCTCAATGGAGAGCCCCGCCCCTATCAGCACCAGCTGTATCGCGCCCTCGGCACCTGGTACCGGGAAAAAGAGCTATTCCGCAACAGTGCCGATACTTTTTTACATTTTGTAAATCACTACTCACAAACCCAGCAGGCCTCACAACTACACCTGCTCGCCGTTGACACCCTGCAAGCCGGCAGGCTGTACAAAGACGTTCTGCCGACGAAACGAGACTTTGTGCGGCGCTATGGTGTGAACAGTGATTACTGGCAATCCGCAGGGGAAACCCAGCAGCGGGAATTAGCCAAAACACTACGACCCTGGCTGTACGAACTAGCCCAGTTTGACCACGCCCGCGCACAGGAATTAGCCCAGCAGGTCACCAAGCTGCACACAAATAAAGTGAGAGAGCGCCGTCTTATCAGCGCTCAATCACTGGATGCCTACCGCAGTGCGGCCAGTTTGTACCGGGAATACGCCCAGACTTTTCCACAGGACCCGCGCACACCATCGATGGTATTCCTGATGGCAGAGTGCCTTGAGCAGGCCGCAGACTATCCCGCTGCCTGGCGCGCATACAGCCAGGTCGCCTGGGAATACCAGGACCCCAAGTATGCTGCCGAAGCCGGCTACGGAGCCATTCTCAGTGCAGCAAAAGTGCACCAGCAGATATCCGAACAACAGGCCGAACAGAAAATCCTGTGGCTCGACCGCAATATCGAAGCGAGCCTGAAGTTCGCCCAGCGCTGGCCCCAAGACCCGAGAGCACTGCCAGTGCAGCTCGCCGCTGCGGATAAGCTGTTACAACAATCACGCTTCGCCGAGGCTATCGCCGCCGCTGAACACGCCGATCAATGGCAACCGCCAGCCAATCGACAGCAGCAATTAAGTATTGCCATGATACTGGCGCACAGCCATTTTTCCCTGAAGCAATACCCCCAGGCTGAAGCCGCCTACACCCGCGCACTCGGCTACCAGCCCGATGAGACACTGCGCAAAGATGCCCTGCATCAATTGCAGCTATCCATCTACCGGCAGGCAGAAACCCTCCTCGCCCAACGCGAAAGTGAGGATGCCGCACCCAGTGAGGACGCCCTCGGCCACCTGCTGCGTATTCGCGATAGCGGCCGTACAGAAATCGCAGCCACCGCCCAATACGATGCGATTAATTTTCTGATGCAGCTGGGACAATGGCAACGCGCCAGCGCAGAGTTGGCAGATTTTCGCCAGTTTTACCCCGCCCACACCCTGGCCCCAACACTGGCGAGCAAGGCGATTGTTATCTTCGAAGCACTGGAAATGCCGGCGGCAGCCGCCGCCGAGTTGCTGCAATTAGCCGCGACAGATCCAGACCGGGAAGTTCGCCGTCAATCCCTGTTTATGGCGGCAGAAAACCTGCAAAAAGCCGCTGAATACCACAGGGCGATTGAAAGCTACCGCAACTACAGCAAATTGTGGCCAGAGCCCCCCGAGCAGCGCCTGGAAGCGCAATTTCAGCTTGTGGAAATCTATGCGCAGACCAAGCAGCCCAGCAAACGCAACTACTGGCTGCAACAACTCGCACAGAACGCCCTGCAATCACCGCGCGGACGCTATCTGGCCGCCTACTCACAAAGTGAACTGGCAGAGCAGAGCTATGCGAAATTTGCCGAGCTGGCACTGCGCCTGCCGTTAAAAACCAGTCTCGCCAATAAAAAGCGGGCCATGCAAACCACCGTCGCTGACTACCGCAAAGTCCTGGAGCTTGGTATTGCAGAATTCACCCCGCAGGCCAACTACCGCCTCGCAGAAGTGTATCGGCAGCTCAGCCACGACCTGATGGACTCACAGCGCCCTAAAAACCTGAACGAACTGGAATTGGAGCAATACGAAATTCTACTGGAAGAGCAGGCCTATCCTTTTGAAGAAAAATCCATAGAACTTCACGAGGCTAATATCCAGCGCAGCGTAGACGGGATTTACGACGACTGGGTTAAACGCAGTTTCCACTCCCTGGGAGAACTGCTGCCAGCACGCTACAAAAAAGAAGAAAAAACCCTGGAGTGGAGTGATGCACTGCACTGAATTGAGCGCCCCCAAAGTCTTCTCTGCCGCGCGGCCCCTAATCGCTGCGCTGCTGGCTTTTACCCTCTGCGCCTGTAGCGCTGTGCAAAAGGCAGTAGCGCCAAGCGATGGGCAAGTGGTGCAACAACACTCAGAAAACCCCTATTTGCGCGATAGCCAAAGCGTACCGCAACCGGCCCGAGTGGCAATGGATTTGGCCCGCCAATATTTTCAGGCAAACGATTTGGCCGCATCCGAAGCACAACTGTTGCCCATTACTGAAAAGTGGCCGGAACTCTCCGGCGCCTGGCTAAACCTCGCCATCGTGCAACAGTCGGCGGAGAAATACACAGAGGCCGAGCAGAGCTTTCGTCAGGCCATTGCCGCAAACGATAACAATGTATTTGCCTGGAACCAGCTCGCCGCGCTGATGCGCGACCGAGGGCGCTTTGATGAGGCACAGCAATACTACAGCGCCGCTATAGATCGCTGGCCACACTATGCCGATGCCCACCGCAACCTGGGAATCCTCTACGACCTCTACCTGCAACAACCAGGGCGCGCCCTACAGCACTATCTCGCCGCGCAAGCAGCCGGCAATGAGCAGGATAAGTTGCTCAGCGCATGGATACTTGAGCTGGAGCGGAGACTTTAACCATGAAACTGTATCTCGGATGTTTATCGGCACTATTTCTCTGCCTACAAAGCGCAAGTGCTGAAGAAATCACCACGCTGGAATCCACCGTTATCGGTAACCAGGAACAACCCAAAGTTTTATATATTATCCCCTGGAAACAGGCCGACAGTTTACAAAGGCTCGACAGCGTCCTGCCGCAAACTTTCACCTCCGTTTTTGAACATCAGGAATACTCTGAATTTCGCCGCGAAATAAAGCTACTACAGAGCGAGCCCAAAAAAATCAATAAGCGAAAGTAAAAAATAAAAACAATTTCCAAAAATCTATTTTGTGGCGCAGGGACGCGGCGCCGCTGCATTGACACAGCGAACAAATGGAAATGCCGCACTGCGCTTTAGCGCCCTGTGGTGCTTTTAATATGGCGAAAAAAGGCCGAACCTCTCATCCTTTACGCCCCAAATTTATATTTTTATCTGTGGAGAATTAAATCATGGAATTCACTCAAGCAATGCTGCGTTTCTTCCAAAATGGCGGCCCTTTTATGTATCCAATTGCGGTTGTCCTAGTAATCGGGTTGGCGATGGTGGTAGAGCGCTGGGTATTTTTAACTCGCGCCAAGAGCGCCAATAAAAAGGCCTATCAACAAGTGTTGCCCATGCTACAAAAACGCAATTACCAAAATGTGTTACAGCTGGCCCGCAATAATGACGCCGCAATGGGACGTATTGCCGCAGCCGGGGTCAACACCTTGCAATTCGCCAAGCGCGAAGAAAATATTGCCCTGGCCATTGAAGAGGGCATTCTCGAAGCCGTGCCGCGCCTGGAAAAACGCACCAACTACCTGGCTACCCTCGCTAACATTGCCACCCTGCTGGGACTGCTCGGTACTATTATGGGCCTGATTGCCGCATTTACCGCCGTAGCCAGCGCCGACCCCTCTGAGAAAGCAACCATGCTCTCCACCAGTATTTCCGTAGCGATGAATACCACCGCCTTTGGCCTGATCTCCGCCATCCCCCTGTTGCTGTTTAACTCAATGCTGCAAAACAAAACCAATGAAATTGTCGATAGCTTGCAAATGGCCGGGGTTAAATTTCTCAATCTGCTGACCATGGGACGCCCACAGAAAGCGGAACCACGCACCGCTAACGGCTAGGGGATAGCGCCATGCTGAACATCAATATTCGCCGGCGTGGACACGAGGAAGCAGAGCTCGATATCACCTCATTTATGAGCCTGATGACCATTTTGGTTCCAGTGTTACTGCTTAATATGGTGTTTTCCCATATTTCTGTGCTCAAGCTGAATTTGCCGGGTCTCAGTGCTGGCAGTTCCAGCAGTGTAGAGGAAAATCGCCAGCTGGAACTCGTTTTGCGCAAGCAGTATATCGATATTAATTACCCCGCAGGACAGCGGGTTAAGCGTATTCCACATGTGGAAAACTCAGCGGATTTCGCCACGGTATCTGTCGTTTTACAACAAATAAAACGCCAGTTGCGGGAAAAATCGATCACCAAAGATGATCTGATCATCCTGTCGGAAAAGGAAACCCCCTACAAAACGCTAGTGGCCGCCATGGATACCGCGCGCAGCTACCGGGCAGTAGTGGCCGCATCCGTTGTCGATGCCGAACTGTTTCCGCAGATATCCCTCGGCGATGCGCCGGAGTTAGCAAAATAGCGGGGCCAAACCATGAAGATAAATGCAGCCGCAAAACTACAACAACGCAGGCTAAGGCAGAAAAAACAGCAGTCAAAACTGAACCTGGTATCACTGATGGATATTTTCACCATCTTGGTATTTTTCCTGTTGGTAAACTCAACCAGTGATGTACAGGTTCTACAGACGGATAAAACGATCAAGCTGCCCAAGTCCACCTCACAACAAAAACCCGAGGTGACGACGGTGGTGCGGGTTAACAACCAACAGCTGTTTGTCGGGGATCGCTTTATCATCGATATCGCTGATATCGACCCCAGTGCAGAAAACATTCAGCCACTGGTAACCGAGCTTAAATACCGCGCTGAGCGCGCTGGTGAGCTGAGTGAGGCCGAGAAAACCTTGGGCCGCGCTGTGACCATTATGGGGGATGAGCAGGTCCCCTATGAGCTGCTAAAGCAGATCATGCACGCCTGCGCCGCTGCGGACTTCCGCGATATGTCTTTTGCTGTAGAGCAAACTGCAGCGGAAGACCCCTCGGTGGTGGAGTCCTGATATGAGCACAGCAAGCATAAGTTACGCCCCCTGGCAGCTACAGGAAACTGTATTGCCTTGGTCCGCCTCACGAGAGGAGGATCAGCGCTTTATCAAGCTATTGCGCGCAGGCCTTATCGCCCTGGCCATCAGTGGCATTGCCGTTGCACTGGCGCCAGTCCCCGAACTCACCCGGGAGCAGGCCGAAAGGATACCGCCACAGCTGGCCAAAGTGATTCTGGAAAAGAAGGAATTACCTAAAGCCAAGCCCAAGCCAAAACCCACAGTGCAGAAGAAGCCAGAGGAGAAGAAAAAGCCCGAAGAGCAGCCCAAGCAAAAAGCGGAAACGCCCGACAAACTCAAACCAGTAGAAAAGCCGCGCAAGGTTGAAAATCCTCCGGTTGCCAAAGTGCAGCAGGCCCGAGAGAAAGCCGCCAATAGCGGCTTGAATGCACTCGCCGATGACTTACTGGATATGCGTGAGAGTTTTAGCAGCGCAGAAGTCAGTCGGGGTCAGCTCAGTGCGGGCAATGCAACTGCTACTAAAATCGAACGCAGTATGATTGCAGATAAGTCGAAAGCCGCCAGTGGCGGCGTTGCCGCCGGCAAGGTGAGCCGTGATACCGGAGGTGTATCACTAGCCGGCCGTGAAAGCACCCGGGTACAGAGTACCCAGGCGACGGGATCGGCCAAAGAAACCGTCGCCAAGGCCAGGGGGCAAAAATCCATACGCACCGATGACTCTATTCGCAGTGTTATGGAGGCCAATAAAGCGGCCATTATTGCCATCTACAATCGCGCACTGCGCAGGGACCCAACTCTCCAGGGAAGGCTCACGGTGCAGTTGGTGATCGCCCCGAATGGTGCTATCGCCTCAATCAAACTGGTAGAGAGCGAACTCAATAATCCGGCATTAGAGCGCAAGTTATTGGCGAGGATTCGCATGATTAACTTTGGTTCTGCTAACGTTGAAAGCACTACCAAAAACTATTCAATCGATTTCCTACCCTCTTAATTTTTAAATAGAGCGCTTAGCAGCATGGCGACACAGGGAGGTGGCGCCATTTATAGAAGGCCAGGTTACAGCTCAGTGCTAGAGCAATCCCTGAGTATATTTCTATGAATTCCAGCCCCTTACATAACTGCCCTGTAAAAAAGACTTAGGGATTCCCTTATCCCCCCACTACACGTTTAATTTTCAATAGCCATAAAGACTGTACAAGGGTACCCAAACATACCCAAGGTCCTCGTCGCTAAAGCATAAAAATCTGAAATGGCATGAAATTCATCCATAGTAGATTTTTCAGTACTTACATAAAGCGCCTCAACAGAGGCTAGAATAACCTTTATCAATTTATTGTTCTTTCTCAAACTGGCTAAAATTCTATAAAAATCATTTATTACAATGACTTGGAGGTAGCCTCAAACGGTATTATATATGATGACCGATACCTTCTAATTGCGATAGTGTGGGAAGATGCGTATGAGTTTCTTGAAAAAGAAAACTCTAAGTTGTGGGACTACGCACTTGAAGCAGAAGTGTTTAGGATGAAAAATTGATGGCAAACTTAAAAGATGTTAAGTGGACCAAGGGAGATACCCCGAAGAAGCAGGGTGTATACATTATCGCTGTCGAAACTTGTGGAATCGCCTCAAGTAGCGCCTCTTATTGGAGTCCCGTTGAGGGCTGGACAAACATTGCTCCGAATGACGAGGTAAGAGGTTTTATACGCTTGGAAAATGTTGTTAAGCAGCTGCCGTATTTCTGGGAAGATGACGGTGAGGGGTATTAATCGCAGTTTTTCCATATATGATTAAGCAGGGCCTCTCCGGAGGCATAGCTGGGGCTGGGTTTTAGAGCAGAGCAGCGAATGCTAAACTGCATTGCGATCTATATGATTATTGGTTGGTGACTACATTCGCTGACTACACGAGCACGAAGGCTTCCCGATACGTCGTGTACGAGTGTCTATTCTGAAAAAGAATGGCGCATGATATGGGTAATGCGAGATAAAACCACCCCGCCAAATGAACCTCCAAGCATAAGGGAGATAACTCGCATGCTGGCAGGTCTAGGAGGCTTTCTGGCGCGTAAAGGGGATGGTGAGCCTGGAGTTAAAACCGTTTAGCAGGGCTACACCAAGCTACTCCAGTATATTGAAGCAGCAGAGGCTTTAAATAAGCTTAAATGATGTGTATAAAACACAGGCAAGGCGTTACGTGTCACAAATATGATTAGCCTGAAAGATTTGTCGGAAAAAGGAATGCTTGGTGAAGTGTATATCACTATGCACTCAGATAGAGTCAAGGAGTTGATCGGTGAACCTGATTATACTGCCGGAGGCTCTCGCAAGCATAAGTGGGAAAATATCTGGCAATACGGAGATCTTGAATTAGGCTTCGATCAAGTAACAAGAGAGCTCTGTCACATAGCAATCGACTTTTGGGGAGAGGATAGGATGCCGGAGCAGGGAGAAGCACTGGGGTTTGATCCCTGGATCTTTAAAAGCTCCTTGCCGTTAAATGACTTTCTAGCTGAGTGTAGAACTGAAAATATTGAGATTATCGAATTAGAAGAGCCATCGAGCGAAAACTCTAGGGAGTTTGTAACTGAAGGAGGCATGCATCTAATTTTCGGTGAAACTGATCTTGGTCAGCAAGAAGCTTTAATTAAACTGGTGGTGTCGGAGTATGAATACACGTAATAAGGCCAAGCACGATCGCAAATGCAAACATTTGCTGGACCTCCGCCGCTTTGCGGCTCCGGCCCGCGTTGGCAGGCGCTGTGTTTTATACACATTATTTAAGTCCATTTAGAGCTTCTGCTGCCTCAATATAATGAAGTAGCTTGGTGTATCCCTGCCAAACGGTTTTCACCCCTGGCTCACCATCCCCTTTACGCCCCAAAAAACCTCCTAAACCTGCCAGCATGCGGGTTATCTCCCTCATGCTTGGGGGTTCATTTGGTGGAGTAGTTTTATCTCGCATCATCCATATCATACGCCATTCTTTTTCAGAGTAGGCACTCGTACACGGTGCTTCAGGAAGTCTTCGTGCTCGTGTAGTTATCGAATGTAGTCGCCATCCAATAATCATATAGATCGCAATGCAGTTCAGCATTCGCTGCTCTGTTCTAAAACGATTACTTTCTATCTGACATCCACCTTTTAACACTCGAAAATAGGTTTCAATTTCCCACCGGCTTCGATACCACTCAATGATAACCCTCGCCTGCTTAAAGTCTTCAACTGGAAGATCCGTCAACAGCATCTACTCAATCCCTTTCTCACCCTCTGGCAGGGTTAATTCTTTAGCCAGTACAGCATAGAGAGAAAGTGGTCTTTTAGATTTTCCTTTTCCTAGTAATCATATTTTAGTAGTCGATACGCTGACTTTGGCTTTTCTTCCAGGTTCTCCATTCCGCCTGGGAATATCTACCGTGTATTGACCAATAGATTTCTGCTCATTCATATCAACACTTCGGACAGTTTTGAGGGGAAAATTGGGGGCGTGGTGCTGAAATCCATGGGCGGAGACTGAGAGAATAAGGTTTACGAAGTCTAATTAACGCAGTAACCGCCCATGGAAGACACAATTAAAACAGTTTTTGCCAAAATGTCCAATGTTGGTAAGCCCCAGCAGAAATTTATGATGGCTCTATTGTCGGTACTGATGGTCTTTCGAGGCAAGGCGACCTATCTGAATCTGGCCAGATTCAGTACCTCAAGTGAGAAACGTTATCGACGCTGGTCACATAGATGCTTTGACTTCACCCAGTTTA
This sequence comes from Microbulbifer regidiadema (SeqCode), assembly GCF_052466995.1. Lineage (NCBI taxonomy): Bacteria > Pseudomonadati > Pseudomonadota > Gammaproteobacteria > Cellvibrionales > Microbulbiferaceae > Microbulbifer > Microbulbifer regidiadema (SeqCode). The sequence goes on from NZ_CP174297.1 coordinate 3,181,261, forward strand.
ACACCACATTATTTGCCAGCGAACTCCAAGAAAATCGTGAATGTGTCGCCGCTACTGATGCCAGTTTCATCAGTAAATCCGGCAAAAAGACTGATGGCCTAGGGTGGTTTTATAACGGCAGCGTTGGAGAATCACAACGCGGCCTTGAGATCTCTACGATCAGAGTCACCGACTTGAAGACAAATACTGCCTATGCCATAGATTCCCAACAAACGATCGATGAAGAAGGAAAATCGAGGGTTGAACAATATGTGAGCCATGCTCTCAAAGTTCTACCGAAGTTGCTTAATCTTGGGATTAAATACCTTGCAGCAGACGCATTTTATAGCAAAAAGACATTTGTTAACCCAATTCTTCAGGAAGGAATGCATATCGTTGGAAAGTTACGGATTGATGCTAATTTGCAGTGGCTATACGAGGGGCAATACAACGGTCAGGGGCGCCCTAAACGGTTTGACGGAAAAGTTGACCTTGAAGATTTATGCCGTTTTGATTTTTCTGGAATTTTTGATGCCAAAGTTAAAGTCTACACGAAGGTGGTGCACGCCAAATTTTTAAAACGCGCCATACGCGTGGTGCTGCTCAAGCCTATTGATGACGATAAAAAAGGAAGTGCGCTACTGTATTCTACAGATACGAATTTAGATGCAGTTAAATTAGTCTCGTACTACAAATCAAGATTTCAAATAGAGTTCTTATTCAGGGATGCGAAGCAATACACCGGATTAACTCACTGCCAATCTGCACGAAAGGAAACCATAAACCTTCATGTTAATGCGTCGCTGACAGCGCTGAATTTGCTGAAATTTGAAGGTCGCAGAGAGACGCAGACAGATGCACCTACAGTTATCTCAATCGCCAGCTGGAAGCGCCGCAAGTTCAACCAGCATCTGATGAATAGGTTTTTAGCAGCTTAGGTCTGGACCGAAGCTGTGAAAAAGTCAGCTATATTTATGATCGCTACAGCGATTACGGGGCAATTGCGGCATAAAAGTGTCCGAAGTGTTGTCAGTTAGTACTTGGTGAAAATGTATCACAAGTTAACCGGGTTAAATGCTATATCGATGTATATAATGAATACGGATAGATTTCGCACAGTCGTAATCTATCCGGGTTTCCTGAAAATATGAGATATTAATCACCTCCAGTTTATCAGTCTTGGCTAGGCTCCTAAAAATTTAGCAAAACTTCTATCTTAGCGAGTTGGAAAATATATTGATCTCTTAGGTTTCTGCAAGGTAAGCTACCGCCGTTTTGCCATTCACATTCAAGCCCTATATAAGCATTCGAGTTATACCTAGTGAGTACTTGCAAAACACTTATTTGTTAATGATCTTGGCGAATCGGTCAGAAAGTGAGAGCGAGTAAACCAACCCTTCGTTGCCCGCTAAAGGTGGGGATAAACTTAGTCACTAGAGAAAAGGATTCTCAACATTAAAATTGAAAAAGAACAACTATATAAAGCTAAGCATGAACGCCAACCAATCTCGCTAGATCTTTATTTCGAGGCTTCTTTCACTCTAGCTTTTCGCAGAAAATTTAGACACTATAATTTATGAAAAGACTACTTACCATTCTCACAGCTACCTTAATCCTTCTTTTGTTAATAACACAAATAGATGATGATTTAAGCAAAGAATCTATAGATCTAATTGAGCGTACTCACGGCAAAAATACAAGTGAATCATATCTTTATTTACACGGTATATTTGCCAGTGAAGAAGAAGATCCGATAAGTGTTGGCAGTCAACTTTTATCTGAATATCGAAAATTGGATACTGATGACACCTATGAAATTATTGAGTATCCAGACTCAAAGAAAATCGCATCACCAACAGGAAAGGATTTTTGTCAGGTATGGGAAGATGATTGCCTGAAACACCTATTTTCATCCCAGCTTAATATCGAAAATCTATTGAGTGAACACCACGTATTGGTTTCCCGGGTAGATAGATTTTTTGAATTTAATGAATACACAACACTGTCGAAGCCAACCATTCACGAGTTGTTTCCCCCCTATCAATACATTGCTGCCGCCAATAGAATAAAAACACTTGAAGCAATCGCTGCTTATAGAGGTGGGGATGCTCAAAAGGCCTTAGATTCTCTGTCACTCCAGTTTTCAAAATTAAGAAGATCAATGAAATTGCAGGATAATCTTATAGGAAAACTAGTATTCCTTATGAAGCTATCAGAAATTGTCGATGTGATGAGTATCATTTTATCCAATTGTGACACTAAAGCAAGATTGATTCCCAGCTTAAGTCAAACGGAAAAGAGCTTTTACATGATCGCAGCTAGAGAATTTGGGATGTCATACTACATCTTCAAAAACTTGGATAAAAATCCAGAATTTTTTTCACTGGATGGCAAGTTTCCCGGCTGGCTTACGCGTATTGTATACAAACCAAATATGACAATAAATTCCATTACCCCTATATACTCAGATTTAGAGCGATTGACACAGCTATCCCCTGCTGACTTTGCAAAGCAAATCGAATTTGCTAATAATACTCCTCTTTCTACGTCTAAACTGAGAAATTATATCGGCAGTGCCTTAGTGTCTATTTCCCCAGAATATACTGAGTATGCCGGCAAGTTCCATGATTTCGAAGCTAAATTAGCGATGTATAATCAGCTTCACCACTTAAAACTTGAAATTGGTAATATGACAAACCCCTATTACGGAAATGAGGCCCCCAAAAACTCTAACGGCAGCTTGTGTTTCAGTGGGCCATTAGAAGATAAAAGGTCTTTACGGTGTTTGAAGGTAAAACTATAACAAGCTATCAATTAACACACTTTCAAGTACACAGCGATAACACGAGCGTTAAAAAAGCTATGATCAACTTTATACAAAGTATTACTGAATCTGAGATGAAATTTATTGCGCAAGCAGATTATGGATCAGATGCAGACATCTATTACAAGGATCTTCGAAACGTAATTTTTGAACAACAATGTATCTTAACGCTAGAGCAGCACTATTACCCCGGTGAGGTTATCTCTCTTTGTTCTCATTATCTCACGCCCAAACATGAGCGCGAATTTTCGATTTGTATTTGCTTAGTACTACTGAACCGTGGTGTCTTTAGCCTCAATGAGGACAATTTACAGGTATGGTTTAATGAAAATAAAAGCTTATATCGGAGTCTTGATCCAAAACATGGAAAAATAATTTTTGATGCGTTTTCGTGGGCAGGTTTTGTTGCCGACTGACAGGCTTTACACCAGCCAGCACTCTGCACACACCAACGATCACACTTAATATTATATCCATATAAGAACATGAAGAAACTTTATTTAAACAGCATATATGTAGGAAATTTGGAATACGGTACTACTGATCAGTCATTCCTAAAGGGCAGGTTTATTGCAAATAAAAACTGGCCAGCCTTCAAGGATGACTTCTTTAAAATAGAAAAAATTCATGAGCTTTATGGAACTGACTATCAAAAGTGGAATAAGCAGAGAGAGGCTTACTGGTTAACACTAGATAAACTGTTGATAGAGACAGAAGACAAATTTGGATATAAAGAAATATATAACTTCACTCAATTTTTTATTGGTAGAGATAACACGTTTAGCCACCGACGCCCCTTACGAAGCTTAATTTATGCTGAATGGCATACAATGCTTTCGACTGGACCTACCTTTAAAAATAGAATTAAAGCCCTAAAACTGTATTGCAAATATAAGAAAAAACTTAAGCCGCACCTTCAGCGAAGATCCGAATATATACAATAAAGGACACTCTACGCAGCTTAAAGCTACATTCCGACGCACCGAAAAATATTCCAGTCCCTTCTAGTGCAGAAGAATAATTAGACTTCTCAACAAGCAGAAAAACCAAGCTTCGACGGCAGTATGAATACTACTAAAAAACAAAAGATCGTGATAGGTTGTTCTGTCTAGAACCAAAAAAGAAAAATTCAAGCAAAAACAGACAAAATTGCTGCGGCATACGCCACGGACAGGTTCAAAAACCCAAAAAGTATACAAAAAGAGCTGGGGAGCCGCATCACCTGCGCAAATCTACTGGTTAAACTCGCCACGCTAAGTTTCACTCGTCGCCGCTAACGGCACTAGAAGTTTGAGAACTTAAAATCATGAATAAAATACATCTCAAAGTGAAGAGCGCAATTTTGAACGCCTTTCTGGCAGTCATTGCTGTACTATCAATATTTTCGTTTACAGTATTAAAATACGCCGATAAGACCAGTCCAAAATTATTAGCGATTGTGTTTATCTCAACCTTAATTTTTGGATGGATTTTCTCAGATTGGTATAAAATCATCCCCGGAAAAAAATCTAAATATAAGCCCTATCTGGCCACTACTGTAATTAGCTTTCCAGCCGCTCTAATGTCAGGAATAATTTATATGGGGATAACTTATATAATAAGATTGTAACTATTCAGCGAGCTTTTCGGGAAAATTAGCACAACTCCCCCGCCAGCCACCGCCAAGCAAGCTGAGCAAGTCTGCCATAAACCAGCACGCCTCAGGTAATCTCCCGCCTAGCCTGGCAAGAAAAAAACAGCTACAGATCATACAGCAAAGATGAATTGTGCGATAATACTGCCATATTACTAAGGTATGCTGTTGCCCATGACAAATTCAGTTGACATTAATCAGGCCGTAAAAGAAGCTGAGGAATTGCTAGCGAATGATACCAGCGCTTCCCCCGCACTAAAAGCGTCTGTAAAAATGCTGCTGATTGTTGTCAAAATGCTCTCGGATCGTTTGGGTTTAAATAGCCTCAATAGTAACAAACCGCCCGCTAGCGATCCCAATCGAGAGAAAAGGCCACAGACAAAAAGCAATAAACCTCGTGGTGGCCAGCCTGGACATCCAGGTAAAAATCTCGAACCTGTGGAAGATCCTGATAAAGTCTGCTTCATCAAGCTTGATCGTCGGACTTTGCCGAAAGGCACCTACACAGATGGCGGTTATGAATCTCGTCAGGTATTTGATATTCGAATATCACGAAGCGTTACAGAATATCGGGCGCAGGTTTTAATTGATGAAAGCGGCCGAAGATTTGTGGCAGACTTTCCCCAAAAGGTCACGCGTTCAACGCAGTATGGCGCCAGCGTCAAAGCTAATGCGGTTTACATGTCGATATTTCAGCTGATCCCCTACGAGCGAGTGGAGACACACTTTTCTGAACTGTTTGATACCCCCATCAGTGCTGGCAGTGTTTATAACTTCAATCTGGAAGCCTTTGAGCGCTTGGCGTTGTTTGAGCAAACAGCTAAAGCTGTGCTGCGCCAGGAAAAAACCTTGCATGTTGATGAAACCAGTATCAATGTAAATGGCAGCCGTCTGTGGTTGCACAACGCTTCCAGTGCCTCCTGGACATTGATTGCTCCACATGCAAAACGCGGCAATGAAGCTGTAGAAGAAATGGACATACTGCCTCACTATAAAGGCGTTTTAGTTCATGATCATTGGAAGCCTTACTACCGTTATACAATGTGTCTGCACGCTCTTTGTAATGCTCACCATCAGCGTGAACTAACCAGGGCTTTTGAGCAGGATGGACAGGAATGGGCCAGAAAAATGGCGCTACTGTTGCAGAAAATCAACACAGCAGTCAAGCAATCAGATGGCTGCCTAACAGAAGAGGAATGCCGAAATTGGCGTAGACAATATAGAAGCCTACTTAAAAAAGCTGAGCTGGAGTGCCCGCCACCAGAAATTAACAAATCAGAACAAAAAAAGCGTGGCAGATTAGCTCGAAGCAAATCTCGGAACCTCTTGGAACGTCTACAAAAATACGAACAAGATGTTTTACGTTTTATGGAAAATCCGGAAGCGCCTTATACCAATAATCAGGGTGAAAGAGATATTCGCATGGCTAAGGTGCAGCAAAAAATATCAGGTTGCTTTAGGTCTATGGCTGGAGCTGAGATTTTTTGTCGCATCCGTAGCTATTTGTCCACTTGCAGAAAGCATGGTGTTGGTGTGGGGGAAGCCCTTGAAAGCCTATTTTCAGGCGAGCGGCCAGAATTTCTTCAAAAGAAAATGACAACACTCAAAATATCCGCTGAATAGTTACATAAGATTAAATACAAATTTAAACTTGATACCCATCTCTGAAGCTGCCTTTATAAGCATAATGGGCGGCCTTATAGCAGCAGTATTTGCCCTGCCCATTTCACTGCTTTTGGGTGCGGTCCTAGGTTGGTATTTAGTGAACAGTCAGAAGCCCTAGCACGGCTGCCCCAAATTACCAGTAAGCTTGCCGGGCAGGTTCTCGCCGCTATTCACTAGCGCAAAGAGCCCCGCCGCCAAATTGGTACTAAGACTGTATTTAAAAATCGCCCGCCTGAATCAACAGGGGCTATAACCCGGTTCTCCCATTGCGATGTGCTCATAAGAGCGTCAATTGTCAGGAAACGTATTTACCCCCACCAGTTATCGACCACTAACTGGTGCTGGGCTACTTAAGTAAAAGCGCGGTTTCCCCGGCAATAAGATAACAGCGGGGCACAAAACACCCGGGCTTATTGCGCTATCTCCACCCCTGCCCCTCTCCGCTTGTTTCATTCAGCAGTTGAATATCCACCAGCTGCCAGCGCAGGCCGTTGCGCTGCATTAGCAGGCGCAGCTCAGGGCGGCCGTGCTCGCCGTAATCCACGCTCAAATGATTGAGATCGGTAAAACGCCACCCCATACGCTGCCAGGTAGCTTCTGTCTCTTCCTGTGCGGATGGGTAACTGCCGGAGCGATTCGCGGTTCCACTACTCTGCCGATAGATTTCCCGCTCAAAAGCCTCCAGATCCTCGCCGCCACGAAGCAGATCGGCAATGCCCTCAGGGGTAATAAATTGCTGCAAAAGTGGCTCCATAAGGAAATTGGCGCCAGCGCTGAGCAATTCATCAAACTCCTGCGGAATCGTATTGCTTAAAGAGCTCCGCAGTTGCTGCTGTAGGCGAACCTTTAAATTGTCACGCAAAACAGGAAAATCGACATAGCGCTCTAAGGTATCGATACTCTCAGTTCTAACCTGCGGCTGTTCGGATTTAGCCATTTCCGCCGCACGCTGCAATTGCCCGATGGAATAAAACGGCAAAGCGACATATCCGCTCCCCAGCAGCACTGCAATTAAGCCGCCCACCCACAGTATTTTTTTCATCAATTCGATTCCTTAATCACTATCTGGGGATTTTATGCTGAGAAACAGCGATCACCTAATTTGCCAATGTATTGGCGTGGCATTGTTCACCACCCCCAGCTGTGAGATATTTCCCTCCAAGGTTTTGCACCGCACAAGCAATCTAAATATCAATAAGGACAGTTAACAGGATGAGTGATATTTATACAGCCCCCAAAGCCGATTTGGCCGATAGCTCGGTGACTGGGGACTCAGGCTCTATCGAAAAAGGTATTGCCGGGGATTATTCATTTTCTATTGGGGAAACTCTCAGCGAGGCCTGGCAGCGCACTAGCGGCAATAAAGGCACCGTCTGGGTGGGAGCACTGCTCTATTTCGTTGCCATTATTGCAATTACTATCGTCGCCACCTTAGTTACCGGCGGTACGGCAGCATTCAGCTCCGGTAGCTCCTCGGGGCCAGTTGCCGAGATTCTCTCTCAGCTGATCGTGACCTTTGCCGGCGCTCCCCTGGCGGTGGGTATGACGATGATTGGTATCAAAATCGCCCGCGACGAACAGACCTCCGGCACCGAGGTGTTTGCACACTTCGACAAGATAGTTCCGCTCGGCTTTGCCACTATCTTGATGTATCTACTTATTGCGGTCGGCTTGATATTGCTGATCATTCCGGGCATTTACCTGATGATCGCTTATCTGCTGGCAATGCCCCTGATTGCCGATCGCAATCTGAGCCCCTGGGAAGCTCTGGAAACCTCCCGTAAAGCCATCACTAAGAACTGGTTTGCTTTCCTTGGTTTCGTAATTGTCATAACGCTGATTTTTATAGCCGGCGGTATCGCCCTGCTTATCGGCCTGATCTGGGCAGTGCCACTGGTTAGCATTGCTTTTGGTGTTGCCTATCGAAAAGTGTTTGGCATCCCCAACCACTAATAAGTTCTTCCACCAGACAGGAGCGGTGGCTTGCTGGATACCACCTATAGCGTCGAAACACCCGAGGGTATCGATTTGCGCGCGCGGGCTGCTGGGCCCGTGCCGCGTATCCTCGCCTATGCCGTAGATGTGTTTTATCGATCGTTGATATTAACGGCTATCGGTTTTGCCCTGCTATTTGCCGGCTTTGCCGGCATCGGCATTTGGCTCGTGTGCGCCTTTCTGCTCGAGTGGTTCTACCCGGTATTTTTTGAAGTGCTGCGCGGTGGACAAACGCCGGGCAAGAAAGCTTTTGGCCTGATGGTGGTGAACGATAACCTCACGCCGATATCCTGGGGCGCCTCCTTTGTGCGCAATCTGCTGCGCTTTGCCGACTTTATGCCGTTTGCCTACGCCACCGGCATGATCTGCATGACCCTTGGGCGCCATTTCCAGCGCCTCGGCGACCTGGCCGCCGGTACCCTGGTGGTCTATCGCGAAGAGGAAAAGGCACCGCTTGCCCTACCGGATACAACCCCACTCCCTCCCCCACAGAACTTGCGCCAACAGGACCAGCAGGCACTGGTCAGCCTGTTGGAGCGCCACGAGGATTTAAGTGAAGCGCGCCAGCGAGAGCTCGCCAACCTACTCGAACCCATTACCCACAAGCGCGATAGCGACGCCCTGAACTACTTGCGCTCCGTGGGCAGCTGGTTGCTCGGCGGCAGGGGATAGGCTGAGGTATCCATGAAGCAGAGAGACTTTGAAAATCGCTACCGCGATAGCTGGGCCCAATTGGAAACCTGGCTCAAGGCGGACAGCAACAAGGCCGAAACAGCGGCCTTGGACCTGCCGGTCGCCTATCGCAATCTTTGCCAGCAGCTGGCGATGGCAAAAGAGCGGCAGTACACCAGCCGCCTGGTCGATCACCTCAACCAGCTGGTTATGGCGGCGCACCACCGCGTCTACCGACAGGAAACCCTGCGCCGCAACGGCTGGCTGCACTATGTACTGGTGGGTTTTCCCCGGGCCGTACGCGTCAACAGTCGCGCGGTCCTGCTGGCCGCCGCCCTGTTTTTACTGCCGGGTTTAATTCTCGGTATTGGCACCTACAATAACGACGCCCTGGTGTATGCGGTGATGTCGCCAGAGCAGGTGATGGGCTTTGAGTCCATGTATGACCCGGATAACCGAGTGCTGGGGCGCGAGCGCGGTGCGGACACTGACCTGGCCATGTTCGGTTTTTATATCAGAAACAATATCGGCATCGCCTTTCGCACCTTTGCCGGCGGCGTGCTGTTTGGCTTGGGCTCAATTTTCTTCCTGGTGTTTAACGGCATCCATATCGGCGCCGCCTTCGGGCATATCACCCGGGTGGGTTTTACCTCTACGTTCTACCCCTTTGTGATCGGCCACGGCGCCTTCGAATTGACCGCGATTGTGCTGGCCGGAGCTGCGGGCCTGATACTGGGGCGCTCACTGGTGAACCCCGGCCAACACCGGCGCACGGTAGCGCTGCGCCTGGCCGCTGCCGAGGCGATGAAAATTATGTACGGCACCTTCCTGATGCTGGTGATCGCCGCCTTCCTCGAGGCCTTCTGGTCCTCCAGTGCCACTATGCCCATTGCGATCAAGCTCGGCGTCGGCGCCCTGTTGTGGGTGCTGGTATTTGCCTACTTTATCCTGGCGGGACGCAGGAAGGACGCTGCCCATGCAAATTGAGCACTTGGCCGTACGCGCCCGCTTGCGCTCCCCCTGGGAGTCGCTTGACCTCGGTATTGTTCTGGCGCGAAAGCACTGGTGGCAACTGTTTATCGTGTGGCTGCTACCCGCAGCGCCACTGTTGGCCCTGTGCTATTGGCTGTTTCCTGATTCACCGGAGCTCTCCCTCCTCTTTGTCTGGTGGCTGAAACCAGTTTTTGACCGGCTGCCGCTGTTTATGATCAGCCAGGCACTATTTGGCTCGCCGGTATCTGTCGGCGCGGCGCTGAGGCACTTTTTTAGCCAGAATCGTCGCGACTGGTTTATGTGGCTCACCTTTCGCCGCCTGAGTCCCACCCGCGCTTTCGATATGCCTGTCACGGTACTGGAGCACTCCAGCGGCAAGGTCCGCACCTCGCGCATCAACGTTTTACACCGCAAGCACGCCAGTGCCGCCACCTGGCTGACACTCACGTTATTCCATATTGAAACTTTTTTGCTAGCGGCCCTATTCGCGCTCATCTTCCTGTTTATTCCCGAGCAATACGCCGAGGGAGTCGATTGGATACCCCTGTTGCAGGAGGACGTTTTGTGGGCGAGATGGCTGTATATCGCCCTCTATCTGCTGGCGATGGCGGCTGTTGCCCCCTTCTATATCGTCAGCGGCTTTTGCCTGTATATCGGCCGCCGTATCGAACTGGAAGGCTGGGATATCGAAATCCAATTCCGGGATCTGCTACAGCGCCAACAGCAACCCCGCCGCCGGACATCAGGTGCCGCCACCCTGCTCCTGCTCTGCGGCCTCGCACTTGGCAGCGCGCTGCCATCCCCCCCTGCCAGTGCGGCAGCGGTGGAGACGCCGCAACAAGCCCAACAGCACATTGATGCAATCCTCGCCGGCGAGGATTTCCATCAGATGAAGGAAATCAGCGGCTGGCGCAAAAAGCAGGACACAGAAACAGCGGAAGAGAAGTTTCCCGATTGGCTTATTGATTTTGTCGAATGGCTCTCCGGTCTCTTCGACGATGAGCCCGATTCCGACAGTGAATTCACATGGGGCCCGACAATCGCAATCGTTTTGGAGCTACTCCTGTGGACGGGGCTGGCCTTCGGCCTGGGCTATCTGCTCTGGCGGCACCGCGAAAAAATTCTGCACAGCTTGCAGTGGCAGGCCAAGCTGAAGACAAAGCCGCCAACCCCCGAAACCCTGTTCGGTCTGGATGTGCGCCAGTCGAGTCTGCCCGCCGATGTCTGTGCAGAGGTTATGCGCCTCTGGGCTGAGGGCGACAAGCGGGCCAGCCTGGGACTTCTGTATCGCGCCACCCTATCCCACCTGATTGAAGACTTCGAATTCCGTTTCGGCAGCCACCTCACCGAGAGCGAGTGCGCCCAGCTGGTACAGGCGAGACAGCTGAAGCCCAGGGAAGCACTGCGCCCGGTGAGCCCCGCACTGAGCCAGTTTGTGCAAGAGCTCACCGCCAACTGGCAACAGCTCGCCTATGCCCATCGCCCCCCGCAAGAGGCCCAGGTAAGTACCCTTTGCCGCCAGTGGCAGGAGGCATTTAGCCATGACCGCTAAGAGAGTTCTGATTGCAGCCCTGGCCCTGAGCGGCGCCGCACTGGTATGGCTGTTCCTCACCTTCTACGAGCGCTATACCAAAGAGATCGATACGGGCTGGGGCGCGGAGGCCAAGCGCAACCCCTATCTGGCCGCGCAACGCTACCTCGCCGATATCCAGCTGACACCGCGCCAGGCGGATAATATTGCCGTTTTGCGGGGGCTCTCCCCCGATGCCACCCTGTTTATCAGCAGCTCCAGCCAGGTGTATAACCCCACCAAGGCCCAGGAACTTCTCCAGTGGGTAGAGCGGGGTGGCCACGCCATCGTCGTGGCCTATACCGGTAACTTCGATAGCGGCGCCGGGCGCAGTGAAAACCGCGACTGGCTGCTTGAAGCCATGGGCGTCTCTCTCGAAGAGGGGCACAGTGACTTCGAATGGCAACAGACACTCGAACAACTCTTCGGAGAAGATGCCACACTCGATCCGACTCAGAGCCCTGCAGATGCGATGCGGGAGCACAATCGCAAAATTGACGAGGGCGACACCGAGGAGAAACCTGAGGAGAAAGAGAAGCCCCGCAATCCCGATGTGCCGGAGGAAAACCTGGTAACCCTGCCGGCTGAGGGGGGCAGTGAAATACAGCTGCATCTCAATGCCAGCCATCTGCTCTACCACCCGTCGTTTAATGACGAGACGGTCGACGGTGGACCGGTATCCTGGGCCCGGGTATGGCATGACGATATCGGCGTACCATTTATGCAGTTCAAGCGCGGCAGTGGTGTCATCACCCTGATGACCGACAGCACCCTGTGGCAGTCCCACCGTATCGGCCATTTTGATCACGCCTATTTCCTTCAGCTGCTGGCCAGTGACGGGGAGTTTGTCTTCCTCACCCGCCCGCGCTTTGAGTCCCTAACCAAAGTGGCGCGCGAATACGCCGTCGAGTTTTTTATCGCCGGCGCCCTGGCCTTGCTGGCCTGGCTGTTGCTGCGCGGGCGCCGCTTTGGCCCCTTACAGCCGGAGCCGGAGGTGTCGCGCCGCTCGCTACTCGAACATATCTCCGCCTGCGGCCACTACTACTGGCTGGACGATCGCTGCGAAGCCCTGCTGCGCGGCCAGCGGGAAGAACTCTTGCGGCGCCTTGGCGCCACCCATACCGACGCCAGCCAAAAGCGCAAACTGTGCAACAAGCTCTGTGCATCCACTGGCATGGATGAAGCGCGAGTGCTGGCCACCCTGTGGGGCAAGCCCCCCACTAGCGAAGAAACCTTTACTGAACACATGCGTAACCTGCAGCGAATTGAGGCAGTCCTATGAGCGAGACCACCCTGCAACCGGAACCACAAACCATGAGCCCATCACCTGATTGGCGGGCGGCATCGGCCAAATTGCAGCTGCTGCGCAACAATATCAACCAGCTGTTGATTGGCCAGGAGCGGGTGGTCGATCAGGTGCTGGTAGCGCTGCTGGCCTCCGGTCACGTACTGCTGGAAGGCGTACCGGGGCTCGGTAAAACCCTGCTGGTGCGCACCCTGGCCAACTGTTTTGGCGGCCACTTTCGCCGCATCCAGTTTACCCCGGACCTGATGCCCGCCGACGTCACCGGCCACGCCATGTACAACATGGGGGAGAGCCGCTTCGAGGTGCGACGCGGGCCGGTGTTTACCAATCTGCTGCTGGCGGACGAGATCAACCGCGCCCCTGCCAAAACCCAGGCCGCCCTGCTGGAAGTGATGCAGGAGAAGCAGGTCACCATCGACGGCCAGGCGCTGAAAGTACCCAGCCCATTTATGGTACTCGCCACCCAAAACCCCATTGAGCAGGAGGGCACCTACCCGCTGCCCGAGGCGGAGCTGGACCGCTTCCTGCTAAAAATCCTGATCGATTACCCCAGCCTCGAGGCGGAACTGAAGTTGGCCGCCGCCGCCAGCAGTGGCCACATTGAGCGCAGCTTGCAGGAAAAGCTGGCGGGGGAAATTACGGTCGAGGAGCTGCAACAGCTGCAAGCCCTGGTGCCCCAGGTGGACCTGGACGAACAGGTATTGAACTACGCCGTGCGCCTGGTGCGCGCCACCCGCCAGTCCCCGCAGCTGCGCAGCCCCGCCGGTCCCCGCGCCAGTATCGGCCTGCTGCAAGCCGCCCGCGCCTATGCCCTGTTGCAGGGGCGCGAATTCGTGCTGCCGGACGATATCAAGGCCATGGCAATCCCGGTGATGCGCCACCGTATCGGCCTGTCCCCGGATATGGAGATTGACGGTGAAACTGCCGATACCGCTCTGGCGATGATTATCGACAGCGTTGAGGCGCCGCGACTGTGACACAAAGCGCAGCTGCCACAGAGCAGCAGGCAGCGCCCGCACAGCGCGGCCGCAGCGGTCCCAGTCCGCGCCTGGTCAAGCTGCTCGGCTACTGGTGCCTGGCGGCCCTGGCAATTACCGCAGCGCGAATCTGGGTTCCACAAGCCGGTCCCTTGATCGGCAGCCTCTGGTGGGGAGCGAGTGCCCTGCTGATCGGCGCCGCTCTGCTGGACTTTCTCACCGGCTACCGGGTCAGTGGTTTGCAGGGGCTGCGGCGCCTGCCGGGCAACCTGGCCCTGGGCGTGCGCAACAGCGCGCGGCTGCAACTGCGCAATACGGGCCCGCGCGCCCTGTTACTCCAGGTTTCCGACTCGATTCCACAACAACTGGGATCGACTGGGCTGCCGCGCACCGCACAGCTCAACCCCGATCAGGAAATCACCATCGAGTACGATCTGGTGCCCCACCGCCGTGGCAGCGCCACTTTCGGACGCATTGAGGTGCTGGCCAGCTCCCCCTGGGGGCTCTGGCAGACCAGGGTGTGGCTGGGACAGGCACAGAGCGTCAAGGTCTACCCCAATTTTCTCGGCATCTCATCGCTACAATCCCTCTCCACCGAACAGAGCCTGCGCCTGATGGGGCTGCACCAGCAGCAGCGTCGCGGTGAGGGCATGGACTTTCGCCAGCTGCGGGAATACCGCCAGGGCGACAGCCAGAGACAGGTGGATTGGCGCGCGAGTTCGCGCCTGCGCAAACTGATCAGTCGCGAATATCAGGACGAGCGCGACCAGGAAATCATTTATATGCTGGATTGCGGCCGCCGCATGCGCGCTAAAGACGGCGAGCTGAGCCACTTTGACCACGCACTCAATGGCCTGCTGCTCTCCGCCTATGTCGCCATTAAACAGGGCGACGCCGTCGGCCTGCAGGCATTCGCCGCCGCACAGGAGAGCAGCGGTGGACAGCTGCCGCCGGTGAAAGGGGAAAACGCGATCAACCTGCTGTTGAACAACGTCTACAACCTCCACTCCGGCACCGGCAGCGCGGACTACACCGGCGCCGCACAGCAGCTGATGGCCCAGCACAAGCGCCGCGCCCTGGTAATCCTGATCACCAACCTGCGCGATGAAGACAGTGACGAGCTGCTCGCCGCAGTCAAACTGCTGTCGCGCAATCACCTGGTGATGATTGCCAGCCTGCGGGAGACCGCAGTGGACAAACTGCTACAGCAGCCGATCCAGAGCTTTGACAGTGCGATCAACGGTGCCGCAGCGAGAGACTTCCTGCGCCGCCGGGCGCTGCTGCTCCAGCATTTACAGGCGCACAATGTCACAGTGGTGGACTCGCGACCGGAGCTTTTACACCAGTCTCTGGTAGAGGCCTATTGGCGCCTCAAGCGCAGCGGTAGAATCTGACCCCGGTGAGCTTACTGAGTGGGGACTCTTCCAATCCCCACTTTTTACCCCCTCCTCCAAGCTCTCCCTCCCCGCGATAAACCCCGCTGTCGGGAACTCTCCCCGATCCCGGGAATCTCTTGTTTAGCGCCTTCAACCCCGGGGCCATCGCTCTCCGGAAAAATTAGATTAATTTTTCGAATGCGCGCAAAAAGATAGATTAAATTTTAACAAAGCTGATAGAGCTCAATTAACCCCGCATTAGTTCGCAAAAGTTAACTTGTGGTAGTGGCACTTTGGTTTCTCACCCGTTAACCTCTTGTGACTCATCGCCGGGTATGAAAAATGGGCCCGGACAAAATACAGATTTCCCTATTTATGAGCGGTAAGCGCACCATCCAAAGCTGTTCCCGCCTGTCCCAGTGGCAGGCGCTATTGCTGTTGCTGGTATTTCTCAGCGCGCGCGGCTTGGTGCCCGCAGGTTTTATGCCTGCGGATTTTTCCTCGGCAACCCCCTACGGGCTCTGTCATGGCGACAGCCGCAGCGCGCTATTGCTCAATGCCCTCAGTGCGGATTCTCACGCTGATCAACACAGCGGCCACTCCGAAAATCACAATCACAACACTCTAACCGCACACTCATTTGCCGATAATCACTGTAATTTCTCCGCCGCAGCCAGTATTGCCAGCGCACCGGCTGCGGAACTGGAAATAACCCTAGCCGGGGTTCTTCAACCCTCCGCCGGGCCAACGTTTTCCCCCTCTCTCTCCAGTGCTTACAGCCGCCCGCTAATTCGCGCGCCTCCGGTTTAATCCTTTTTTATCGCAACACCACCGCTCCACAGTTCGCTGTGGGGCGCAGGACTCACTGCTGTCCTCATTTTGTCAGCACCCTGAGCCCCGCCTAAATACGACCACTTTTTTCAGTGGTGATACGTCGCGCGCGCCAAATTTTATCGGGCCTGCGCGCCTACTGCTGCGTGTCCGAAACGCCAGCGAAAAGGATTGAAAATCATGCACCAGAGCATCAACGCAAAAATTTTTCTGAAAAAACCTCTCAGCCTGGCACTCGCTGCCTGCTGTACCTTTTCAGCACATCTCGCAGCGGAAGAATCCGAAGAGTCAGAAGCACTAAAAGACAGTGAAATGGAACAGATGGTGGTCACCGGGGTAAAAACAGAACTCCCCCTCAACCTGGTGACCGACCCGAAAAAACCCCGCCAGCCACTACCGGCCAACGATGGCGCCGACTATCTAAAAACGATCCCGGGATTTTCTGTCGTGCGCAAAGGTGGGACCAGTGGCGACCCGATGCTGCGCGGTATGGGGGGCTCGCGCCTGGGGATGGTCGTGGACGGGGAGACCCTGGCGGGCGGCTGTCCCAGCCGTATGGACCCGCCCACGGCCTATATTTTCCCCGAGGCGATGGACGAAATTGAAGTAATCAAAGGGCCGCAGAGCGTGCTCTATGGTCCGGGGAACTCCGCCGGGGTGGTGGTCTTTAACCAGCAGCAGGAGCGCCCCACAGAGAGCGATTGGAATATGCATGCGAGCCTTCTCGGCGCCAGCGCCGAGCGCCGCGATGGCCTCTTCGATATCTCCTACAGCTCGCCGCAGTTTTCCATTCGCAGCGCCTCGACGTCAGCATCTGCGGACAACTACGAGGATGGCGATGGCAATGAGGTGAACTCCAGTTATGAGCGCTGGAGCAGCCAGGTCAACCTGGCCTGGACCCCCAGCGACGATACGCGGCTCGAATTAGATACATCATTCAGCGACGGCGAAGCCGCCTATGCCGATCGGGGCATGGACGGCTCCAAGTTTGCCCGGGAGAGCTACAAGACAAAATATGTGCGCAGCAATATCAGCAGCTGGCTCGACTCGATTGAACTACAGGCCTACTACAACTATATCGACCATGTTATGGACAATTACAGCCTGCGCGAACTGTCCAGCACCTCTACCCCTATGGCCATGAATCTCGATAGTGAGACCTCGGGCTTTAAGGTGGCCCTGATGTTTACCCCGCTGGACAATGTGGAGCTGACCACTGGTATCGATGCGCGGGAAAATCGCCACACCAGCCGCTCGACCATGGACCAGTCCACGATGGATTACCGCGATATGGAGCGGCAGGCCGACGCCGAGTTTTCCCAGCTGGGTTTATTTTCTGAAGCCAGCTGGCAGATCGCGCCCAATCAGCGCTGGATCGCCGGTGCGCGAGTAGATGATTGGGAGGTCAAAGACCTGCGCGATGAGGTCGCCCTATCCATGATGTCTTCTGTGGATAACCCCACGGCGGGGGAAACTCGCTCGGAGTTATTGAGCAGCGGCTTCCTGCGCTATGAATATGGCCTCGAGAGCGACCCCAACAGTTCTGCCACACTCTTTGCCGGGCTCGGCTATACCGAGCGCTTCCCCGATTACTGGGAGATTTTTTCCTACGAGACCGCAGACTCCTACAGCGCACTGGATATCGAAGCAGAGAAAACCACCCAGCTGGATATCGGCTACATCTATCGCGGCGAGAAGCTTTCCGCCAGTATCTCCGGCTTCGTCAATCAGATCGACGACTACCTGATGATTGAGACGGATTACGAAAAAGCCGCAGTCATGACTAGTATGGATTCTATGAGCAGTATGAGTATGGATGATATGGATTCCTCCGATACTCGCACTACCTCCATTGTCAGAAATATCCAGGCGCGCTCTTGGGGTTTGGAGTTTGACTCCTCATACCAGCTCAACGAGCAGTGGCGTAGCGAATTTACTGTGACATCGGTGCGCGGTGCCAACGAGACCGATGGTACCACTCTGGCACAACTGCCCCCTCTGGAGGGCCGCCTGGGACTCTACTATGAGCAGGCCCAGTGGTCGGCGGGGGTTTTATGGCGCGCTATCGCCAGCCAGGATCGGGTGGATATCGGCAAGGGTAATATTGTTGGCCAGGATATTGGCACCACCGACTCTGCCAATGTGATTTCTATCAATGCCGGTTGGAAGCCGAATAAAAGCGTGTTGATAACCACCGGTATCGACAACCTGTTCGACGAGACCTACGCAGAGCATATCAGCCGCTCCGGAGCCAATATTATTGGCTTCGACCAGTTGACCCGCGTTAATGAGCCGGGACGCACCTTCTGGTTAAAAGCTATTTATCGAATTTAAAAACTAGCGGGGCCCCGAGGGCCCCGTTTTTTACCCGCAGAAAAAACCATTATTTTATAAAATAATTTTTGCACAGAGGAGCTGTAACAAGGCAAAAAATTAAAAAATATAAAATTAAAATTTATAGGAAAAGTTTAAACTCAGAGTGCGCAGATAGCCGGGATCGAGCCCCTCTATTTTGCCAATATTATTGTAGTTATACTCTAGTGAAGTCTCGAAATCCTGACGCCACAAAACCCGGTAACCCACTCCGGCATTCCAAAAATCATCACTGCCACTGGCATCAATAACATAGATATATCGGTTATCGAAGTGCTGCGGCGGGTCTTCTCGATACCAATGGCCTCTCTTTATAACATTATTTAAATCCACCTCTGCGTAATTGTACCCCAGCATCCAGTAGAGGCATTGAACATGGCAGTTCAGAGTTAAATCAATTTTAAAATTCAGTCCCAGTTGATTGACGCTGACATGATTATCATCAAAGTGGGCGCCGCGCAGCTCCACCTGCCAAACTCCTACCGCCGGGGTGATACCGAGGCCGAGATAGGCAAAAAAATCCCGCTGTTTATTTAATTGTTGCTCACCGCTCCCGAGGCCAAGGGTGCCGATAATCCGATACTCCCCGGCACTGACGCCAACAAAAGGATTGTTTGCCTCAAATCCATAGCTGGCCGGTGCCAATAACAGGGGGAGCATACAGAGGGGTAGATTTTTCATCGTCACTTACACCAGCAAGCCCATATTCAACTCCGCTCTGGGCATATTGCCTAGGGAGCCTCTGAACAATTCCGTGATGCCTCTGGCTTACAGAGCGGTTCACAATCAAGGCGCGGCTTCGCAGGAATGTCTAGACCTTTCAAGAAGTCGCAACGCGGACTGTAAGCCCCGAAGGGCGGGCCTTGAAGGCCACAGCTGCTGCGTTGCAGCTCTTGCAAAGGACTAGGGCCATTCGCGGCGAACTGCGCCTAACATCTGTAGCCTTCAAGACCCGCAGAGGTATTACGGAATTGTTCAGAGGCTCCCTAGCTTGCTTCCACATCAATAACCGCCCAGACTCCCCCGACAAAAGCCGGGTTTTTTCGCAGATCATCTACGTCGCCAGCTTTTGGCATAGGCTGCCCTGCCCGGCGCAGCTCTTCCAATCGCTGGAAAATCGTTTCCGCCATTTTTTGCAGGGTGCCGTCAAGGGTATCGGCATAGCAATGACAGTGGGGCAGATCCGGTGCTATGGCACCAAATCCGGCATATTCAATATTGTGCACCACGACCGGGTAGCGCATTGAAAAATACTCTTATGTATTTACTTTTCAAAGCGTAGACTGATTTGCATTTTACGGGGGAATTTGGCCAGGAAATTAGCAGAGAAATACAATTCTGCACGGGCACAGGTTCAATATTAATAGTGACAAAAAGAGAGGAAAAAACTGTCGGCCGCAGAGGGTATCCCGCAAACTCAAACTTTTATCGGAAAAAATACCTCGACAATAGTTAGCGGGGCATCCGCCCCAATAGGGCTCGACGGGAAAATAGCATACTGTTGTAGGTGCGGCGCAGTAGCTTATTATTTTCATCGCCAGCACTGGCAAGCGCGTCAAAGCGCCGCTGCAACCAGCTGATTTCCTCCTCCAGCTCCCGGCGCAAACAGCGAATTTCACTTTGATTCTGCTTTAATTGCCGATCGGGACCAGGCATCGGTAAGCCCCCTGCATAGAGAAATAGCCAGACCGCTGTATGCCTCCCCCGCTAGAGGGCAGGCATACAAACACTTTCTACACGCTTTTTGGCGCCAATCCCTAGGCTACAGACTTATCCAACAACAGGGATTTCCAATCAAAAGAAGCGTCGCCGATCACATAGAAAAAGGGATTCAACAGGGAATCTTTGCTGTTGTAGCGCAGCAAATTAAATTGCTCATCCACCACAGTGCCACCCGCCGCTTCGACTACCGCCTGAGCTGCCGCAGTATCCCACTCGCAAGTCGGCGCCAGACGCGGGTACAGGTCCGCTGCACCTTCGGCCACCAGGCATAATTTCAGCGAAGAACCCATATTTTTGCACTCTACAGTGCCCAACTCAGTTTCGATACGCTGCACCAGCTGATCGACAGTGCCGGTGCCGTGACTGCGGCTGGCCACCAGCTCAACCACTTCACGATTGTCGAGGCGCGGCTTGAGTGGGCGCACCCGAATTTCAGCTTCGCCATTGGCATCGCGCTTAAACGCACCCTCGCCCTTACAGCCGGCATAGGTGATATTCAGTACCGGTACGTAAACCACCCCCAGCACCGGCTCGCCATGCTCGATTAATGCGACATTCACGGTAAATTCACCGTTGCGGCGGATAAACTCTTTGGTGCCGTCGAGGGGGTCGATAATCCAGTACCGCTGCCACTGGCTGCGCTCTGCGAAAGAGGGCATTTCCTCCTCCTCTGACAAGACCGGCACGCCCTCAAGCAGCTGTGCCAGTGCCGGCGCCAGTACCTTGTGCGCGGCCAGGTCCGCAGCGGTTACTGGAGAGTCGTCCTTCTTCGTCTCGACTTCCAGCTCCGCGCTGCTGTGATAGACCTCAAGGATCGCTTCTCCCGCACGTTTGCAGATCTCGATTACCTGCTCTAAAAGTGCTCTATCCATTACAACTCCCTATTTTTGTGAGTTCGTCAGTTAAATTCTCAAGCGGAGAAAAGGTCCGCTACAGACAGGTAGCGCTCCCCGGTGTCATAGCTGAACACCAGTACCCGGCTGCCCGCCGCCATCTCGCCCTCGCGCTTCTTCAGGGCCGCGAGGCTGGCTCCGGACGAGATGCCAACAAAGATGCCCTCTTTTAACGCGCAGCGGCGCGCCATCTCAAAGCTATCTTCCTCGCTGACCAATACAGTGCCATCGAGCACTGCCGTATCGAGCACCTGAGGAACAAAACCGGCACCAATACCCTGCAATCGATGCAGGCCTTTTTCGCCACCGCTAATCACCGGTGACTTCTCCGGCTCTACCGCATAGACCTGTAGATTGGAAAAATGCTCTTTTAAGACTTCGCCACAACCGGTGATATGTCCGCCGGTCCCCACGCCGGTGATCAGGTAATCCAACCCCTCAGGAAAATCCGCCAGAATTTCCTTGGAGGTAATATCCCGGTGTACCTGGGCATTGGCGCGGTTATTAAACTGCTGCGGCATCCAGCTGTTCGCATAGGAGGCCAATAATTCTTCCGCCTTGGCAATAGCGCCGCCCATACCGCGCTCTTTCGGCGTGAGGACCAATTCTGCACCCATCGCTTTCATAACCTGGCGGCGCTCTACCGACATCGACTCCGGCATGGTCAGGATCAGGCGATAGCCCTTCACCGCTGCAACCATCGCCAGACCAATTCCCGTGTTGCCCGAGGTGGGTTCGATAATAACGCCCCCGGGCTGTAGGGCCCCCCGGCGCTCCGCATCCTCAATCATCGCCAGGGCGATTCGGTCTTTAATACTGCTGCCCGGATTAAAGCGCTCCACTTTCATCCAGACCTCAATATCGGGGCGGAAGAGGTGGTTAATTCGCACGTGCGGGGTATTGCCGATTGTTTCCAGAATATTGGCCGCTTTCATCGGTAGCGCTCTCCATGACTAGTGCCCGGGACAAATCACTGTCGGGCATATTTATTCGATGCCCCATAGTACCCCAGAAATGTCCCGCCACCGTGGAAAACTCCAGACAAAATTGGAGGTCGATGGGGTCTGCTAAAAGGGTTAAATTGCTGGGGAGGTATACACAATAACAATAAGGTAAATACCTATGTCCGTAGAAAATTCCGCCCCTCAATATCATTTCCACAATTATCTAGTGCCCCTGTTCCTGCTCAGCGCCGCACTATTCATTTTTCTGGATACCTGGAAACTGGATAGCCTGTGGATGCCGGCGTTAAAAGCATTGCCGATACTGTCCCTGCTGCTGATTGCCAGAATCGAACTGCGCGGCGCGACCCGGCTTTTTACTATTCTCGCCCTCAGCTTCTCCGCCTGTGGGGATATACTGCTGGAACTGCACTTCCCCCAGCAGTTTGTCCTCGGCCTCGGGGCTTTTCTTATTGCCCAGCTCATCTACGCTCTCAGTTTCCTGCGCTTTGCCGCGCCCCCCGGGCGCCACAATTTGCTGCGCGCGCTGCCCGTACTCCTTAGCGCACTACTATTGGCACAAATTCTCCTCCCGGCGGCGGGGGACTTGGCTCCGGCGGTACTGGCCTACCTGCTGGCGATCCTCACCATGGCAGTCGCGGCCGCCATGCACAGGGGTGACTCCGCCCTGCTGTTTATCGGCGCAGTCACCTTTATGCTGTCAGATACATTGATTGCGATTAACAAGTTCATCGCCCCGCTGCCCCTGGCCGACGCCACCATTATGCTCACCTACTACAGCGCACAACTGTGTATCCTGTACGGCATCCGCCGCGCCCAGGCATAATGCCGACACCCCGGGAAGACATAACCCTCTACACTCTTGTCTTCCCGCCCCATATCAAAGAGGTAGACAGCTCCCATGCTCGACTGGCGAAGTATTGATACCGTATTGCTGGACATGGACGGCACCCTGTTGGACTTGCATTACGACAACCACTTTTGGCTCACACACCTGCCCAAGCGCTACGCCGAAGTGCACGGCTTTGACCCGCAGGAGGCGCAACAGCGGCTCGAGGCTGAAATCAACGCCCGTCGCGGCACCCTGGAGTGGTACTGCCTGGACTTCTGGGCGGAAAAGCTGGAACTGGATATCCTCGGCATATTGCGCGAGATTGAGGGTCGAATCGCCCTGCGCCCCCATACCGAGGCGTTCTTAACCGGCCTGCAACAGCTGCAAAAACCCACCTACCTGGTCACCAATGCGCACCGCCACGGGCTGGAGCACAAGCTGGAGATCACCGGCATCGACCGCTGGTTTGACGGCATCATTTCTTCCCACGATTATGGACACGCCAAGGAGAGCGCCGATTTCTGGGACTCCCTGCGGGAAAACCTGGCATTTGACCCGGACAAAACCCTGTTTGTCGACGACAACCAATCGGTGCTGGGGGCCGCCCAGGACTATGGTATCGCCCACCTGCTGTGTATCCGCCAACCGGATAGCCGGGGGCCCAAGCGGGAGATCACCAACTTCCCGGCGATCCACCACTTCGACGAGATCATGGCCTTAGACAGCGGTAGACTGGGCAGCAGACCCGCCTGATAACAAGAGAGACTATGGAAAAAGTACGTATTGATAAGTGGCTCTGGGCCGCGCGCTTCTTTAAGACCCGCAGTATTGCCAAACAGGCGATTGAAGGCGGCAAGGTTCACGCCGATGGCCAGCGGGTCAAAGCCAGCAAGGAAGTGACTACCGGTGCCAAGCTGAGTATCCGCCAGGGCTGGGATCTACTGGAGGTTGAGGTGATCGCCCTGTCGGACCAGCGGCGCGGCGCCGAGATCGCGCGTACCCTGTACCGCGAGACCGAGGACAGCATCGCCCGCCGGGAAAAAGAAAAAACCGAGCGCCAGGCGGCGAATGCGGGAGTGCAGCCGGAACGCCCGAATAAAAAGCAGCGCCGGCAGATACACCGCTTCCTGCGGGAACAGGATTAGCACGGCCAAGTCAAAGTGGTGAAATTTCCGCCATTTAACCCTGTAACTGCTAAACTGCCCCCACTTAACCCGATAGAAAACAGCCACAATGAAACGACTGATCGCCATTTCCCTGCTGATTCTGCTCGGTACTCAGACCGCCCTTGCAGACAGCCGTGAACACGAGCAGCTGAAGCGCTCAATTATCAAGATTTATACCACCGCCGCCGCCCCGGATTACTTTAACCCCTGGGCCCTGCTCAACCCCAAGCAGCTATCTGGCTCCGGTGCCGTGATCCGCAACCGGCAAATCCTGACCAATGCACACGTTGTGGCCAATGGCAGTTTTATTCAGGTGCAGCGCCACGGCGACGCGAAAAAATTCCGCGCCCGGGTCAAGTTTGTCTCCCATGATGCCGACCTCGCCCTGCTGACCGTCGATGACGACAGCTTCTTCAACGACACCCGCCCCCTGGGCCTGGGCAAGTTGCCGGACCTGCAGGAAGAGGTCACCGTCTACGGCTATCCTATTGGCGGCAAATCCCTGTCTATTACCCGCGGAGTGCTCTCCCGTGTGGAGCACCAGTATTACGCTCACGCCGAGAGCTACCTGATGGCGGGCCAAATAGATGCGGCGATCAACCCGGGCAACAGCGGCGGCCCGGTTATTTCCAACGGGCACATCGTCGGCGTGGCCATGCAGACCAACCAGAGCGCTGAGAACCTGGGCTACTTCGTCCCCCCCAGCGTGATCGCCCATGTTCTCGAAGACGCCAAGGACAATGTGCATCAGGGATTCCCCGAGCTGGGACTCGTGACCCAGAGCCTGGAGAGCCCGTCGATGAAAAAAGCCGCCGGCCTGGAGGAGGACCAGGATGGCGCTATGGTGGTTAAGGTATTCGATAATTCCCCCGCCGCCGAGGTGTTTAAACCCGGCGATGTTCTACTTGAGGTCGACGGCTTTAAAGTGGCCGCAGACCGGACCGTAGAGTGGCGGGAGAATCAGCGCACCAACTACCACTACGCCGTGGATCGCCACCACGTCGGCGAGCGCTTGCCGGTGCGTTTCTCCCGCGACGGCAAAGAGCAGACCGCCGAGGTCGCCCTGGCCGCAGCGCCCCCCTCCCGCGCCATGGTGCTGGGGGAACAGTTTGACCGCCAGCCGCGCTACTACATCTACGGCGGTGTTGTCTTCGTGCCCCTGAATATGAACCTGATCAAGCGCTGGGGCAAAAACTGGCACTCAAAAGCCCCCATCGACTACCTCTATGCCCGCAATCAATGGAGCGATGAGCAGCGCCGCGAACTGGTAGTCGCCCTAAAAGTACTACCCGCCAATGTGAACCTCGGTTACCACGACTGGAAGAATTGGATTATCGATTCGGTAAACGGCCACAGCATCAAGGACTTCGACGAATTTGCCCAATTGATGGAGAGCAACAAGCGGGACTTTGTAGATTTGCGCGATCGCTCCGGCTACCGCATGGTTCTGGATGCGGCCCAGGCCCAGGAACAGCAACCGCTGATCCTACAGACCTACCATATCCCCCAGCGCCACTCCCAGGGGCTGTTTAGCCAGCTGGCCAATAAAGAAGAATAAAAGTATTAAGAGGCATGGAAGCGCCGTGAAATCACTGTATCTACCTTCCGTACTCGGCGGCCTGCTACTGGCCGTCAGTGCAACCGCTGCCAGCGCAGAGATGTACCGCTGGGTCGATGAAAATGGCCGCGTCCACTTCAGCGACCGCCCCCCAGCCGACGCCGAGGCCCAGAATGTTTCCGGGGAGTTGGCCCCCATCAATGCTATCGGCTCCGGTAGCAATCGACAGCCCAGCTCAACGGCCACGGTTAAATCGGGAGTTTCTCGAAAAATGGATGAGGAGTACCGCAACCGCCAGCTGCGCGAAAAGCAGCAAAGGCAGGAGAAAAGGCAAGCGGCCTGCGACGATGCGCGCAGTAACCTTGAGGCTGTTCAGGGGCGGGTGGTATTTATCGATGATAACGGTAAAGAAGTGCGCCGCAGCGAGCGGCAGAGACAGCAGATCGCCGAGAAGCTTGAGCGGGAAATTAACCGCTACTGCGGCTAATTATCCCCCGGCCCGGGCGCTGATCTCGGCACAACACACCCCGTATATCCCGCAGCAGCGCCCGCTATGATCAGCGACAGCTACCATTTAGGCATATCCACCTCTAAAATCCTGCGGTTTTTATACCGAGGGGCTCCCGACCTATGTCCGATCAGCTGGAACGCTTTATTTTCTCCAAACACGATATTCGCGGACAGGTGGTGACACTAACCGACGCCTACCGCGATGTACTGGAACACAATCCACTGCCGGCACCGGTGGCGCGGCTACTGGGCGAGTTCCTCACCGCCGCCAGCCTGCTTTCAACCACCCTGAAATTCGAAGGCGTCCTGAGCCTTCAGGCCCGCGGGGAAGGTGATGTCCCCATGATTATGGCGGAGTGTACCCACCACAGCGACCTGCGCGGTATCGCCCGGGTAGCCGAGGGTGCACAGATCAGCGAAGACGCCACCCTGCGCGATATGATCGGCCCGCGCGGCGCCCTCGCCATTACCTTGGAACCCAAGCGCGGGGAGCGCTACCAGGGGGTGGTGCCCATGGAGCGGGACAGCCTGGCCGGCTGCCTGGAAGACTACTTTCAACAATCGGAACAGCTGGCGACGCGCGTATGGCTGGAGAGCAGTGACAGCACTGTCGCCGGTCTTATGCTGCAAATTCTGCCGGGCAACAACGCCGCGACAGCAGAGGAAAACCGGGATGCCTGGGAGACCGCGATCCACCTGGCAGAGACGGTAACCGCCGAAGAACTGTTTAGCGTCCCCCACCCGGAGCTGATTCACCGCCTGTTCCACCAATTGGAGCCGGCGACCCTGGGAACCGACACCATTCGCTTTAAGTGCAGTTGCTCCAGAACACGCAGCGCCCGCGCGCTGGTTTCCCTGGGCGCCGAAGATGTCTATCGACTACTGGAGGAGCAGCAGGGCGAGATAATCGCGGACTGCCAATTCTGTAATACCCAGTACCGCTTCGACCGGGAACAAATCGATACCCTCCTCAACGCACCGCCCCACACCCTGCATTAATCGCTTTAGGGCTGTGCGGCCATTTCAGTGCCAGCACAGCCCGTCACCAAATTCGCTATACCTTCCAAGCAAAATTCACAAACCAAATAGTTGGCACAAACACCATAAATAAAACAGATTTCGATGGGTATTATTTTTAATGACAGCGCTGTCATTGGTTACTAAACAGGCAGGCTTGGTATCCGCATATTTTGAATTTTGCAATAATACGTTCCCAAAATTTTCTACGGCTGTCTAAACGTTAGGCAGACCCAATATTTTACTATCCAACTTTCACGGGTATTCCACGAATGGCACAGATCGACGACTCCGCGATGGTCTTCAAGAACCTATCACCGGCACAATTGGTAGAGCAGGCTCTGACACGCGGCGAGGGCAAGCTGTCAGATACCGGCGCTCTGGTGACTGAAACCGGCGCGCGCACCGGTCGCTCCCCAGCCGACCGCTTTGTTGTAGAAGAGCCTTCCACTGCCGACAGCATCGCCTGGGGCAACGTCAACCGCCCTTTCCCGCAGGATAAGTTTGATGCCCTGTGGAGCCGCGTCGAGGCTTTTGTTGCTGGCAGCGACACTTTCGTCCAGCACCTGCATGTGGGCCAGGATGAAGACCACTACCTGCCTGTCGTAGTGACCACCCAAACCGCATGGCACAACCTGTTCGGCCGCAATATGTTTATCCGCGCCGAGAAGTACAATCCCAAGTCCAAGGAAGAGTGGCAAATCCTGCACGCGCCTCACTTTGTGTGTGAGCCCGAGCGCGATGGCACCAACTCCGAAGGCTGCGTCATCATCAACTTCGGTCAGCGCAAAGTACTGCTGGCCGGTATGCGCTACGCCGGCGAGATGAAGAAGGCCATGTTCTCCGTACAGAACTTCCTGCTGCCGGAAAAAGACGTAATGCCCATGCACTGCGCGGCTAACGTCGGCGAAGATGGCGATACCTGCCTGTTCTTCGGCCTGTCCGGTACCGGCAAGACCACCCTGTCCGCCGACCCCGAGCGCTACCTGATCGGTGACGATGAGCACGGCTGGACCAAGGGCGCGGTCTTCAATATGGAAGGTGGCTGCTACGCGAAAACCATCGACCTGAGCCAGAAAAACGAGCCGGTTATCTGGGATGCCATCCGTTTCGGCGCCATCGTTGAAAATGTGGTAACCAACGACCACGGCACTGCCGACTACTGCGACACCAGCCTGACTGAAAACGGTCGCTGCTCCTACCCGCTGGAGCACGTCGAAATGCGTCAGCTGGAAAACCGCGCCGGCGAGCCGAAGAACGTTATCTTCCTCACCTGCGATGTATCCGGCGTACTGCCCCCGGTATCCATCCTCTCCAAAGAGGCTGCGGCTTACCACTTCCTGTCTGGCTACACTGCCCGCGTAGGCTCCACCGAGCTGGGCGCAGAGGCCGGTATCCACCCGACCTTCTCCACCTGCTTCGGCGCGCCGTTTATGCCGCGTGCACCGCGCGAATACGCAGACCTGCTGATGAAGCGCATCGAAGAGTTCGGCTCCAAGGTCTACCTGGTAAACACCGGCTGGACCGGCGGCTCCGGCGACAACGGCAAGCGCTTCCCGATCCCGGTCACCCGCGCAGTGGTTGCCGCTATCCAGAGCGGCGCCCTGGAAGGCGTTGCCACCGAGCACCTGGATGCCCTGAACCTGGACATCCCCGTGGAAGTGCCCGGTGTGGACAAGTCCTACCTGAACCCCCGCGAAACCTGGGCCGAAAAAGCCGCTTACGACGATCAAGCGGGCAAGCTGGCCAAGCTGTTCGCCGAGAACATTGAGAAGTTCAATGTGAGCGAAGACGTTAAAAATGCGGGCCCTCAAGCCTAAATAAAAGGTTGTCGAGCAGCGCAGGCTGCTCGCGATCCAAAAGCCGCTGCTCCCCCGGGACCAGCGGCTTTTTTGTCCCTGTCGCCAGGCCCGCAGGCGGTCGATTTTTGCGGCTATAGTGAGTAAGCAGGCGCCGACGATTTTCGCGTCGGCAAGCAACTCCCCCAGCAGCAATCGCGCTTACTATGTCCGCAGGCAACTCGTTTACTCGCTTCGAAACTCTGTTCCCGCACAAACCGCCCGGACAAACGGTCAACCGGGTGGTCGTCGCTGTCCTCGGTTTAGTGCTGAGTGGCCTTCTGTTTGCCCTGTGGCTGCACCTCTTTCTCTCTTCACAGGAAAAGTCCTACACCGTACAGCGGGGTTACCGCCTCGCCAACGAGGCGGCCTTTAATCAGTTTCTGCGCCAGGGCAATAACCGCTCCCGGATACAAGCCCTCGACCAGTGGCTGCGCGAACGGGGCCTGGCCGGCATCTTTCCCACTCGGGAGCTGCTGCGCCAGGGCGACCAGTGGCTCAACCTGGAGGAGGCGCCCTTCGCCATCCCGCCCAGAGATCTGTGGCCCAATATCGCAAAAACCCTCACCCTGGTGCGGGACCAGCTTATCCCCCTGATCGGCCCGGTCACGGTGGTTTCCGCTTATCGCACAAACAGCTACCAGCGAAAACTGGCGCCCCAGAAGCACCCCCATCACCGCGACTTTTGCGGGCTGGACCTTATCCCGAAATCCCATATCGGCCACAGAGAACTCGCGGAAGAGCTGAGCGCCTTACACGCGCGCCTCGGCCCCGAGAGCCGGGCCGGAATGGGCCTGATCGACGGCATCCTGTTTCATATCGACACCTGCGGCTACCGCACCTGGTAACTGGAGAGGCAACCTGATGGTTATGCAAAATGACAAAGCCCGCGCCGAAATCAACCAGCGCCACCGGTACAGCTTTGCTATCGGCGCAATCGCACTTGTGCTGCTCGCCGGCCTGTTTTTTTTCACCCGCGAGCCTGCGCCAGAGGTCGATAAGCGGGTCAAATCCCCCATCGATATCCTCCCCCTGCTTATGATCCCGGAGGTGTACGATATCAAGGGCTACCCGGCCGCCTCAGAGCGGGCCTTCAGCCGTTTTCTGAGCAGAGACAATAACCATGCGCGCTTTACCCAGCTAAAAAGATTCCTGCGCGCCAACCGGGTTGAACAGGTTGTCTCCCCCTATGAACTATTGCGCCAGGGCAGCGATTGGCAGGATTTAGACGAGCCCGCTTTTGCCATCCCCCCAAAAAAACTCTGGTGGGGTATCGTCAATACGCTGCGGGTCATCGAGCGGGAAATCGTACCCCGCATCGGCCCGGTGAGCGTGCTCTCCGGCTGGCGCACACCCACCTACAACCGCAAAGCCGGGGGCTCCAGGGGCAGCAAACACCTGCACTTTTGCGGACTGGATATAGTCCCGCAAAAGCCCTTTTCCCGGGCGCAACTGGTCCCCGTACTCAGGGATATGCACAAGCGCAGCGGGCGAGAATGGCAAATGGGCCTGGGCATTTATCGGGGCATTCGCTTCCACGTGGATACGTGCGGATACAGGCGCTGGTAAAAGCCCACTGCTTCTGCTTAGATAGAGCAAAAATTAGGCGCCCCACCGCCGGGTAGCCGGAGCAGCAGAGGAAGTCGCAGTGCAAGAAAAATTGGAAAGGCGCTCATTTATATTGACGCTGTTATTGGTCAGCGTAGCTTTTTTACTCTTAATAAAACCCTTCTTTACCCCTATTTTTTGGGCCTGTGCCACCGCACTGATTTTCTATCCGGTGTACCGCCGGCTGATGCAGCGCTGCCCCAACTCCCCCAATTTAATGGCCCTGCTCACCCTCTTTATGTGTATCGTGCTGCTGGTGATACCCGTACTGGTAGTGACCACCTCTTTTATTAATGAAGCGGTCACTCTGTATCACCGAATTCAAGAGGGGCAAATTGATGTATCCAAATCCTTTGAACAGATTCGCAACGCCTTCCCCCTGGTCAACAGCACACTCGAAAGTATTGGTGTCGATATCGAAGAGGCCAAACAGCGCCTGATGGGCGGGGTTATGAATGCCGGCAGTTTCGTGGCAAAAAATGCCATCGAAGTTGGGCAAAATACCGTTAACTTTTTTGTGATGCTGGGCTTAATGCTCTACCTCACTTTCTTCCTGATCCGCGATGGCGAAAAGCTGGTTGGCCTGATTATTCACGCCCTGCCACTGGGCGATGAGCGCGAGCACCTTTTACTGGCCAAATTTGCCGAGGTCACTCGCGCAACCATCAAAGGCAACTTGGTTGTCGCCATTACCCAGGGCGGGCTGGGCGGAATTATTTTCTGGGTACTGGGATTGCCCGCGCCGGTGCTGTGGGGCGTATTAATGACCTTGCTATCGCTGCTGCCCGCCGTCGGTGCCGCACTGATCTGGCTCCCCGCCGCTATTTATCTCTACGCTATTGGCGACCCGGTAAAGGCAACGATTTTAGTCGCCTACGGCCTCACAGTAATCAGCCTGGTGGATAATCTGCTGCGCCCGATTCTGGTGGGGCGCGACACAAAACTCCCGGATTATTTGGTACTTTTCTCCACTGTCGGCGGCCTGTTTATGTTCGGCGTCAGCGGCTTTGCGATAGGTCCGTTACTCGCGGCACTATTCCTCGCCTTCTGGGAAATCTTTATGCGGGAATTTGTCCACCCCGAAGATGTATTAATGCCGCAAAAACCGGATGATCTTTAAATCCCGGACTGGGGTGGGTAAGCCATTTATTCGCCCCAGCCGCTTAACGCAGTATTTTCCAGTGATAGCCGCCACAGTGGCCAGATGGGCCTCGGGGCAGTAGCATAGGCGTACCAGTAACCCCAAAGGGCAACATTCGTGAAATACCTACTGACCCTATTAATCTCGACACTTATCAGCCTTCCCGGCTTCGCTCTGGAAGTGGGCGAGATGGCGCCAAACTTTACTCTCCAGGGATCTGATGGCCAGAGCCACACCCTGGCAGACCTCAAGGGCAAAAGTGCGGTGGTTATCGCCTGGTTTCCCAAGGCATTCACGCGCGGCTGCACCATCGAGTGCAAATCCCTCGCCCAGAACGGCCACAAGATTAAAGCCTATGAAGTCACCTACTTTATGGCCAGCACCGATGACCTGGACGATAACACTCAATTTGCCGAGGAGAGTGAGGCGGATTTTCCACTACTCAGCGATCCCAGTGGCGAGGTGGCCAAAGCTTACGATGTACTGATTCCCGTTATGAATATCGCCCGCCGCATTACCATTTATATCGGCAAAGATGGCCGAGTACTCAAAATCGATAAGGATATTAAGCCCGCCAGCAGTGCGGAAGATATTGCGCGAACGCTGGGAGAACTGGGCATTAAAAAAGCATCGAGTTAAAACTCGCAGCTGAAAATAGTATTAATCCATTAATTAATGGAGTAGATCGCCCAAATTAACTTTGGGCGATCCCAGCGCAATTTACTCTCCGCTAATTTCCAGCTCTTTTAACTTTCGCGTCAAAGTATTTCGCCCCCACCCCAGCAGATCAGCGGCATCGCGTTTGCGCCCGGCCGTGTGCTTAAGGGCAATTTCTATTAGCGCCCGCTCAAAGGCGGGCACAGCTTCATTTAAAATCTCGCGCTGCCCAGAGGACAGGGCCTGATCGGCCCACAGGCGCAAAGCTTTCTGCCAATCTGCCGGTGCCTCTGCCGTCGCGCCCTGCTGGTGCAGCTCCTGTGGCAAATCTTCAATATGCACCTCGCGCCCGGAGGCCATCACGGTAATCCAGCGGCAGGTATTTT
This sequence comes from Microbulbifer regidiadema (SeqCode), assembly GCF_052466995.1. Taxonomy (NCBI): domain Bacteria; kingdom Pseudomonadati; phylum Pseudomonadota; class Gammaproteobacteria; order Cellvibrionales; family Microbulbiferaceae; genus Microbulbifer; species Microbulbifer regidiadema (SeqCode). The sequence continues at coordinate 3,213,745 of NZ_CP174297.1, forward strand.
CCAGCTGGCGCACATTGCCGGGCCAATCCAACCCGGACAGATAGCCCTCCGTTTCCCTGCTCAGGATTTTTGCTTCCACCCCCAGGTCTTTTGCCGCAGCATTAAAGAAATGCCGAACCAAGCGCGGGATATCCTCCCGGCGGTCCGCCAGCCGCGGAATATGAATACGGATCACGTTCAGGCGGTGAAACAAATCCTCGCGGAATTTGTGTTGGCATACCAGCTCCTCCAAGTCCTGGTGGGTCGCCGCGATAATACGCACGTCCACCTTGACCGGGGTGTGGCCTCCGACCCGGTAAAATTCACCGTCGGCCAATACGCGCAATAAACGCGTCTGCGTCTCTGCGGGCATATCGCCAATTTCATCTAAAAACAGGGTGCCGCCATTGGCCTGCTCAAAGCGCCCGGCGCGCTGGGAACTGGCACCGGTGAAAGCCCCTTTTTCATGGCCGAACAACTCGGACTCCATCAGGTCCTTGGGAATAGCGGCCATATTCAAAGCGATAAAGGGCTGCTCCCTGCGCGGGCTGTGATTGTGCAGCGCCTGCGCCACCAGCTCCTTACCGGTGCCGGATTCACCGTTAATCAATACGGTGATATTGGAATGGGACAGGCGGCCAATCGCGCGAAAGACCTCCTGCATCGCCGGCGCCTCGCCAATAATTTCTTTATTACCCTGGCCATTTTCCGGCTCAACCCGCTCTTCAGCGCTCTGCTCACTGGCGTGCATCAGGGCGCGACGGGTTACCGCCACCGCCTCATCGATATCAAAGGGCTTGGGCAGGTACTCAAAGGCGCCGCCCTGATAAGCGGCTACGGCACTATCCAGGTCCGAGTGCGCAGTCATAATAATAATCGGCAGGCTCGGTCGCTCGGCTTGGAAGCGCTGCAACAATTTGAAGCCATCGGAGCCCGGCATGCGAATATCACTGATCACAACATCCGGGGAATCGCTGTAAAAATCATCCAGGGCGCGGTCGCCACTCTCGTAGCACTGGGTATCAATTCCCTCGCGCGATAGCGCTCTCTCCAGCACCCAGCGGATTGATCTGTCGTCGTCAATAATCCAAACGCGATTACTCATTCTCTAGGCTCCTGTATTTACAAATTCGGTCGTCAGGGGCAGATAAATTTGAAAGGTGCTGCGGCCGGCTTGGCTGTCACACTTAATCAGCCCCTTGTGTTGATTGATAATGTTCTGCGAAATGGAGAGGCCGAGGCCGGAGCCCTCGGCGCGACCGGAGATCATCGGGAAAAATATCCGCTCGCGAATTTCCTCCGCTATGCCCGGGCCGTTATCTTCAATTTCTATACGGCAGACCAGTGGGCAATTGCGGCGGCCGATGGTGAACTGGCGCTGGATACGCGTGCGCAGTACCACCTCCCCACTGCTGAGGCCGATACTTTCATCGATGGCCTGCATGGCGTTGCGGGCAATATTGAGCAGCGCCTGCATCAGCTGTTCGCTGTCTGCGGGAACATCGGGAATAGACGGGTCGTAATCCCTGCGAATTTTCAGCTCACCGATACACTCCGCATCCAGCAACTGGGCAACCCGCTCCAGGACCTCGTGTACGTTAACCGGTTGCAGTACCACCGGCTGGCGCGGCCCCAGCAGGCGATCGACCAGGTTGCGCAGTCGATCCACCTCTTCGATGATGATCTGGGTGTATTCATCCAGGGCCGGGTCGGGCAGCTCGCGCTGTAGCAGCTGCGCCGCACCGCGGATGCCCCCGAGAGGATTTTTAACCTCATGGGCCATACCGCGAACCAAATTGCGCGTAGTTTCCTGGGCGTTGAGCAGCGCATCCTCCCTGGCAATGCGCAGCAGGCGATCCATCGGCTGCACTTCCAGCAGCAATACAGAAAACTCCGGCACCGGGCTGACCGAGTAATCCACCGTCCGGGTTTCAAGGTTGTTCAGCCGCCAACTGGCGCGGCGTACCGTGTACTTTTCATTGTTGCGCAGCGCCTCGCGCATCGCCTCATAGGCGGTGGGGGACTCTCGCACCAGCTCCTCCAGCATAGAGCCTTGGACCCGGGTACTGGAGGCGGCTAACAGGTCCTCGGCGGCATTGTTCAGATAGCAAAGCGCTAGGTTTTCATCCAGCACCAGTACTGCGGAAGTCAGGCTATCGAGTAATTGGCGCAACTGGCGATCATTCAGCATTGATAAAATTTCCGGTTTATTCCGAGGCCCTGACCCAGCTCCTTCGGTCAGTCCCAGCGCGCAAGCGCTGTATCTAGTCAGTGCAAAAAGCAAACCAAAATGGCGCATAAGCGGGCATTTGCAGGCAAAAATAGCTCGAGGCGAACAGCGCCAGTGCGCGGCTAGCGGCACTGCAGCTGCCGGTGATCGGCCTCGGGAACAGGGGGTAGCGCCAGCAAGGGCAGAATGCACCATAAAGGTGCATAGGTCAAAAAGCGGTCAGGTTGGGTATAGGGCGAGCTGAAAATAACAGGGACAGGGGCCGGGAGGAGCTCCGCCCCCGCATTCAGCCCCGGGCTATGGGGCGCTTCACGTAGACTGTGACGACAGCGGACTGAGCCAGAACCTGTCCACGGGGGCCCACTAAGACGGCTTGCAGGGTATGGGCGCCACGCTCCAGGGCCGAAATATCGAGGGAGTTGCCACTGGAACTCCCCTGCCAGCGCTGCCCGTCAACCACAGCATAAAAGCTCGCGCCCTCTGGCAGGGCTGGAGTCACTTGCACCTGGAGCACGATCAGTGTCTGCCCGGGGGGAATCGTCGCCTCGTGGATGGGGCTGACGATCTGAATCGACACAGGCCCAAGGGCCTCAGCGCCCTTTCTAGGTGACAGCTTTCTTGTGGGCAACTGGCGCGGTTGGATATTGATCGGCGCCAATTCCACCTTTTCAGAGGTGCCATTTGCCGGTGGTGTATCGCTAAACGTGACCTGGCCATCGGGCCCAACCACCTTATAGATAGCGGCGCCGGCCTCTGCATTATCATCAGTTCCCGCTATTGCGGTCACTGCCGCCAGAGGCAGTGTGAGCAACAGGGCCTTAAGTAGCTTATACCTCGCCATAGTATTGTCGACCGCAGCGCGGACGCTCCTTTTCTGCCCACACCAGGGCTCTGTGACACTCCACCGCCGCAGCGGCACTCAATCCACTTCCAGCTGACAGTGTACCCGCAATAAAAAAGCCCGCACCAGGGCGGCGCGGGCTTTTCGAGAACAGCTCGACGGCATCACTGTGATGCCGGGCACCGTTACACGGAGTAGTACATATCGAACTCGACCGGGTGAGTGGTCATGTTCAGGCGCTCTACTTCTTCGCGCTTCAGCTCGATGTAGGCATCGATAGCGTCATCAGTGAATACGCCACCGGCGGTCAGGAACTCGCGATCCTTATCCAGGGCATCCAGAGCGCCCTCCAGGCTGGCAGCAACGGTCGGGTACTCGGCCAGCTCTTCCGGCGGCAGGTCGTACAGATCCTTGTCCGCAGGGTCGCCAGGATGGATCTTGTTCTTGATGCCGTCGAGGCCTGCCATCAGCAGTGCGGCGAAGGACAGGTACGGGTTGGCTGTCGGATCCGGGAAGCGGGTCTCGATGCGCTTGCCTTTCGGAGAGGGTACGAAAGGAATACGGATAGACGCGGAGCGGTTGCGCGCGGAGTAGGCCAGGATTACCGGCGCTTCAAAGCCAGGTACCAGACGCTTGTAAGAGTTGGTGGAAGCGTTACACAGCGCGTTCAGGGCGCGTGCGTGCTTAATAATACCGCCGATGTAGTACAGGGCCGCTTCGGACAGTCCCGCGTAGGCATCACCGGCACACTGGTTGACGCCATCCTTGCTGAAGGACTGGTGTACGTGCATGCCGGAACCATTATCGCCCACCAGAGGCTTGGGCATAAAGGTCGCGGTTTTGCCGTAGGCGTGCGCAACATTGTGTACCGCGTACTTGAGAATCTGTACTTCGTCCGCTTTCTTGGTCAGGGTGTTGGCGGCAACGCCGATTTCACACTGGCCAGCAGTACCCACTTCGTGGTGGTGTACTTCTACACTCAGGCCCATCTGCTCCATCGCGGAACACATAGCGGCGCGTATATCGTGCAGGGAATCCACCGGCGGAACCGGGAAGTAGCCGCCTTTAACACCGGGACGGTGGCCGATATTGCCCTCGGCGAAGCTGTGACCGGAAGACCAGGCCGCTTCTTCAGAGTTGATCTTGTAGAAGGCGCCGCCCATTTCGGCACCCCAGGTGATGTCGTCGAAGACGAAGAACTCGGGCTCGGGACCGAACAGCGCGGTGTCACCCAGACCGGTGGACTTCAGATATTCCTCGGCGCGCAGTGCGATGGAGCGGGGATCGCGCTCGTAACCCTGACCGGTGATCGGGTCGACGATATTACAGCGAATAATAACGGTGCTCTCATCGGTGAAGGGGTCGAGGAAAGCGGTATCGTCGTCCGGCATCAGGATCATGTCGGATTCGTTGATGCCCTTCCAGCCGGCGATGGAAGAACCATCGAACATTTTGCCTTCTTCAAAGAACTCGCCGTCAACTTCCGACACGGGGATGGAAACGTGTTGTTCTTTACCCTTGGTATCGGTAAAGCGCAGGTCTATCCACTTCGCTTCACTCTCTTTAATCAAACCGAGCGTTTTCGCTGACATTGCAGTCCTCCAGGTCTTGAAAAGTAATTGGTCGCTATGCCTTGCTGTCGCTGCCGGCATTCACTCTTTACCTGGCGTGTATTAAAGCAAGGAGTGTGCCAAATTAGGGCAATTGCCTCACAGCCCCGGTTGGTGGCGGTGCGAGCCTCGGCACAGCGCTGACGCAGCCAGGATAGAGACATTGCGGCCAAGCAGCCACCTAAATATGCACCAAAATAGAACACTTTCACTTCCGCCTCGCCCGCAAACAGTGCGCAACCAACTTGCCTCCGGCTAGTTTATAATGCGACACCTTCTATCAACATGCGGTACCCCACGGATTCCCATGCACTTTGTCGTCAAGTTTTTTCCAGAGATCACCATCAAGAGCAACCCTGTGCGCAAGCGCATGTCGCGTCAGCTCAAGGACAACCTACAGCGCCTGCTGCGCCCGCTGGACGACCGTATCCAGGTGCGCAAGGATTGGGAAAAGATCGATGTGATCGCGCCCGATGCCGTGTCCCACCTGGGGGGGCGTATCGAGGAGGTGCTCTCCCACACCCCCGGCATCGCCAACTTCTCCCGCGTGCGCCAGTTCCCGCTGGGGGACCTGCACGACATGTACGAGAAAACCCTGTCGGTATGGGGAGACGCCCTGAAGGACAAGACTTTCTGTGTACGGGTTAAGCGCACCGGCAAACACGACTTTCAATCCCTGGATGTGGAGCAGTACGTGGGCGGCGGCCTCAACAAGAACACCGAGGCGGCCGGGGTCAAACTGAAAAACCCCGATATCACCGTCAAGCTGGAAGTCCGCCACGACAAGCTCAATGTGATTGAGGAGCAGCACCCGGGCCTCGGCGGTTTCCCCCTGGGTACCCAGGACCCGGTTCTGTCGCTGGTATCCGGGGGCTTCGACTCCACCGTGGCCAGCTACCTGACCATGAAGCGCGGCATTCGCACCCACTTCCTGTTCTTCAATCTGGGCGGGCGCCAGCACGAGCTGGGCGTGAAAGAAGTCGCCTATTACCTGTGGAACAAATACGGCGCCTCCCACCGGGTGCGCTTTATCACTGTGCCATTTGACGAAGTGGTGGCCGAGATTCTCGAGCGGGTCGACGACTCCCATATGGGGGTTATTTTGAAGCGTATGATGCTGCGCGCCGCCGATGTGATCGCCAAGGAACTGGAGGTGGATGCGGTAGTGACCGGTGAGGCCATCGCCCAGGTTTCCAGCCAGACCCTGAAAAACCTGTCGGTGATCGACAGTGTTACCAACACCCTGGTACTGCGCCCGCTGATCACCACCGACAAGACCGATATTATCCGCACCTCCCGGGCTATTGGCACAGAAGAGTTCGCCGCCAATATGCCGGAGTACTGCGGTGTTATCTCGGTGAAGCCCACCACCCGCGCCAAGATTGAAAAAGTGGAGTCCGAGGAGAACCGCTTTGACTTCACCGTCCTCGACCGCGCCATCGGCAATCGGGTGATGCAAAATATCGATCAGGTGATCGAAGAGGTGGACGGCGAAGCCCCCGAAGTGGAGATCCGCGAGGAGCCGGGCAACGCCGTGGTGATCGATATCCGCCACCCGGATGAGGAGGAGCTGGACCCGCTGGAGCTGGACTGTGAAGTGCAGACAATTCCGTTCTACCGCCTCAACAAGGGCTTCGCCCAACTGGACCAGGAGCGCGAATACCTGCTGTATTGCGCCCGCGGCGTGATGAGCCGTCTGCACGCCTCACACCTGCTGGACGAAGGTTTCCGCAATGTGGGGGTATTCCGACCGGAAATTCCACATCGCAATACCAATAGCTAAGGTCAGCGCACCAATTAACTAACCCGCTCGGCCACCGGCACACTGGTGGCCTCTTCCCGCTTATCCATGCAATCGGTGAAAGCGGTGAAAGCGGTTGAAACAACCTATTCTGGTGCCACTGCGCGACATTCTTATAAAATCCTCTGCCGACAGAAATAGTTTTCAGAGAAAAAAGGATGACCAAGTTGCACCTAGGGATAGATCTCGGCACAACCAACTCAGCGACTGCAATATTTACCGGCGAGCAAACCCAGGTAGTTCCCAATAAGCGAGGACAAGCCAACACCCCCTCTATTGTGCGTATTACCGGCGACAAAGTGATGGTCGGCGACCGCGCACGCAAATTCCTCGATAGTGATGCGATCAATACCCACCGCGAATTTAAACGCTTGATGGGCACAGGCAAGTTAACAGCGCCAGACAGCAGCGGAAAGCAGTGGTCACCGGAGCAACTATCTGCTGAGGTTCTCAAGGCCCTGCTCGACGATGTGGAGGCGACAACCGGCTCGCGCCCATCACAGGCAGTCATTACCGTACCCGCCCTATTCGAGCTCCCGCAGAGCAAGGCGACTTCCGAGGCAGCACAGCTGGCGGGACTCGACAAAGTCGAGCTGTTACCAGAACCGGTAGCATCCGCATTTTCAGCTGGGTGGTCGGAAGATTCTGTGGGGCAATCCTGGCTGGTTTTCGATCTCGGCGGAGGCACATTTGATGCCTCTCTGGTGGAGGCCCGGGATGGGCTCTTACGTGTTATCGGTCACGACGGAGACAACTTTCTCGGCGGCCGCGATATAGACCGCCTGCTGGCAGATTGGGTGGTGCGACAGTTGGAGAGCAACCACCAGATTCAGATAGCAATTGATGATCCTGCTCACAAGGGGCTTGCCGCCAAATTATACGGCGAGGCGGAACAGGCAAAGATCCGGTTGTCCACACAGGCTTCAACTGTTCTGGAAATCGATCTGGACCTGGACGGGCGAGAAATAATTGATGAGCTTCCGCTAAACCGACAAGAGCTGGAAATGCTATGCGAACCAGTTATCAACCGCGCCCTGGAAATCTGTCGCCGTCTACTTGCTGAACATGGGCTAGATGAAGGTGGACTTGATCGCACGGTACTGGTTGGCGGTCCAGCCAATATGCCGGTAATTCGCCAGCGAGTGACCAACGAGTTGGCACCACTCGCAGCGGAAAATCGCGACCCTATGACACTGGTGGCCGAAGGCGCGGCGCTATACGCGGTCTCTATTGGGCTCGGCAGTGACAACGATAGCGCCACCCCCACCGATACCGCAGAAAATAAGTTTTGGCTGCAATATCCGAACGTATGCTCCGAGCTCGACCCAACCGTAATGGGGCGATTGGTCAGTACTGAGGGCAGTAAACCCAGTACCATTCAATTGACTCGCGATGGTTGGGAGAGTGAAAAGGTAACCCTTACCGAAGAGGGCGCCTTTCTTACAACCGTCAGCATTCTGCCCTCAAAAGCGACGCGCTTCACCGTGCAATGCAGGGATGCCAGCGGCGCCAAGGTATCGGTAACGCCCCAAACTATCTCCATCGTTCACGGCCTCACACTCTCCGATCCGCCACTCTCCCGTTCCATCGGCGTGGCCCTGGCTAACGGTTATGTGAAAACCTTCCTGGAGCGTGGCACGCCGCTACCTGCACGGAGGACTTTTTCACAGTCGACAGTTGATACCTTAATGCCCGGTAGCGACGGAGAATTGAATATCCCAATTGTGCAAGGTGAGCGCGCCAAAGCCCGCTACTGTCGACGGGTCGGCAACCTGGTTATTCGCGCCGCTGAATTAAAAAAGCCGCTTCACGCTGGCTCTCGTGTAGAGATTTCTCTTGAGGTTGATCGCGGCGGCAATATGAAATCTCAAGCCTCCCTGCCAGACCAAAACCTGCTTATTAAAGGCGTGGCAGAACTGGTCATTCCCAGCGCCGATCCTCAGGCAATGCGCGCCACCTGGCAATCGCTGCAAAGGCGTATTTCTATCCAGCAACAGGGTGCCTTTAGAGAGCGTAATGAGGATGCTGTGCGCAAGCTGGAGCACCAGCAGCAACATCTGAGCGAGATAGGCATACAGCTGACCGGCACTATGGAATGTGAAGATACCCGTCAGCGGCTGTACCGCAACCTGCTCGAAATAGAAGCTGAAGTGGAAGAACTTGAACAGCGGGGACAAGTTGACGAACTGAAAGAACAGTGTGAGTCCGAATACCTGAACGCACAGTATTCAGTTTTACAGTGGGGCAGCGAGATAGATAGGCGCTTATTTTCCGAACTGGAAAAGAAAGTTGCTACTGCAATGGAGCGGGGGCGAGCCACAGAACTTGAGAGGATCATCGAACAGCTTCAACGGATCAATAACGCCACCTACCGCAAAAGCCCGGAATTCTGGTCCGATCAATTCCAGTACGCCGCATCCCGCCTCCACCAGGCCACTAATATGAGGCGAGCCAAGCTTTTGGTCGACAAGGGGCGCGATTTACTGGAGCAGGGTAAAACTGAAGAACTGCGCGGTATCACTCAATCACTCTGGTCACTACTACCAGAAAATATGCGCTCAGCGGAGGAAACCCATGATTCCGGAGTTTTCTAGTCGAGCCGCTCTTGCCGCATGGCCATTCTGGGTATTGGAGCTAACCCCGACAGCTAGCCTAAATGAGGTCAACCGAGCTGCCCGGGACCTCACGGGTAAATTGGCACTTAAGATGGCCGGCGCTGACGAGTGCCTCACACCAAATGGCATTATCCCGCGGGATGAGTTCCTGGTTCGGGAGGCCCAGGCTGTCTTAATAACGCCCGAACGGCGCCTGCTTGCGGAATTCTGGTATATCCCGCCCAGCACTGACGAGCAGGAAACCAGCAAACCTGCTACAGGCGCCAGCCAGTGGTGCGCATATTTTGGAGTAGCCTAATGGGCGTCGGAATTTTCCTTTTTCTCTGGGTGGCTTACTACATATTCAAATCAATAACAGAGGAAGATAAACCCGAGAGCCAGTCTTTCAATGGGGCTCGGGTTTTCGGTCTGGTTATCTGGCTGATTGCTTTTTTAGCTCTCACTCTCTCCCTACGCTATGACGCCAGCGTCAGTTTGGCGGTGCCTGCGGTGGCGTTATTGGTTATGTTTCCATCTATTTGGATCAAGCTACCGATTAAACTGGGCTGGATAACCCCCAGTTACTACCTGAGCTTCACCGCCCGTATCGCCTACGGACAATCTATGCATGCCCGTGCCGCATTTAATGCCTACCAGGCAATGCTCAACAAGCCGGGTATCTCCGAAGAGTTGCGCCGGACAACACTCTCGCGACTGCGCAGCAAAGTTATGCGAAGTGAAGGCAACATCACGAGCAACGATATGCTCGCCTGCATATTATTCGACACGGATAAGGGGGGACCTGAGACTACTCGCCTGCTGGAAAGCGTATATTTCCTGCGCAGGGAAACCGTCTCCCAAAATATGATCCGCTTTGCTTTTGCCCGGCTAATGGCTAGCGCCCTGGCAGAAGAGGACTGGCAAAAGGTTGCGTTTATTAGCAATCGGTGGCGCAGTAAGTGGCGCATCCCCCTGGCCTCACTTATAGAGGCCTGCTACCACCGCCAAATGAAAACCCGCCCTGTAAACCCCGTAGCCTTTCGCTACCTTTGGCTGCACTGCGGCTGCCCCAAATGGCTGGATAAACTCCCTTTGCCGACCCCAGAAGACGGTACAGTAGCGCTGGCAAGTAGCCGCGAGGAAATAAAGCGGCAGGTGGTTTTAAAGGCCTTTGTCGCCAAATCGCCAACCGGCGATACCCCCGCCCTCGAACAGTTACTGCCCTCGGAACAACTTGAAGAGTGGGAGAAGCGAGCACAGGCGCTGCATTGCAGGGATCCACAGGCAGCCCTGGATACTCTGGTTAAATCACTGACTTCTGCTCTGGGTAACTCCAGCGCGCCGGATGCTGTCGATGATTCATCGGAACAAGTTATTGATGAAGCCATGACTCGATTGCGCTATCAGGTTCGCTCTATCTATCGCCGTCAGACAAGTCGCCGCCTGCAAGCGGGATCGGTAGAGTTCCAAGAGTGGCTCAATCTTATGTCTCTGTACGAGCAACTCGCCGTTGATTGCAATGACCGATTTGCGGCCTATTCTCTTGTGGAGAGCGTGGTATGGAACTGGATGGCAGACCTGTGGAACCGCAAAAGAGAACGACAGCTGGCTTTCTTTATTTGCGGCTATATGAATCCCGACGCACGTAAATTTAATTCAGAGGCCAGCGAAGTGTACGAGCAAGTTTTGAAGGGAAAGCTGGGCTAGTTACCCCCATCACAGCTGGGATAACAGGCGGGTTTTGGCTCTGATCCAAGCAATCGGAGCCCGGCTGAGACTCGCCACCAGCAAATCCCCGCGCATTTTTTATCCAATTCCTGCTCCCATTTGTAACGCTACAGCCCTATAATCGCCGCCTTTGGCCGGAATGCTGCTGTAGAAACCCCGCAGGCCCCCGCCCCGATTTACCAAGATTTAACGCCCAGAGGCCCCCAGTGATAGAGAATCTGCGCAATATTGCGATTATCGCCCACGTAGACCACGGCAAAACCACCCTGGTGGACAAGCTGTTGTCCCAGTCCGGCACTCTCGACCGCCGCGACGAAGGCGCCGAGCGCGTCATGGACTCCAACGACCAGGAAAAAGAGCGTGGCATCACCATTCTGGCGAAGAACACCGCTATCCGCTGGAATGACTACCGCATCAATATTGTCGACACCCCAGGGCACGCCGACTTCGGCGGTGAGGTAGAGCGCGTACTGTCCATGGTGGACTCGGTTCTGCTGCTCGTAGACGCAGTGGACGGCCCCATGCCGCAGACCCGCTTCGTGACCCAGAAGGCGTTCGAACAGGGCCTCAACCCGATCGTGGTAATCAACAAGATCGACCGCCCCGGCGCGCGCCCCGACTGGGTAATGGACCAGGTATTCGACCTGTTCGACAGCCTCGGCGCCACCGACGAGCAGCTGGACTTCCCGGTTGTCTACGCCTCCGCCCTGAACGGTATCGCCGGCCTCGACGACACCGACCTGGCCGACGATATGACCCCGCTGTTCCAGATGATCGTGGACAAGGTAGAGCCGCCCAAGGTTGACCCCAAAGGCACCTTCCAGATGCAGATTTCCGCTCTGGATTACTCCAGCTATGTGGGCGTTATCGGCGTGGGCCGCATTTCCCGCGGCACCCTGACCCCCAACCAACAAGTGGTAGTACTGGACCGCGAAGGCAACTCGCGCAAGGCCAAGGTCCTGCAAGTGATGGGTTACCTGGGTCTCGAACGCACTGAAGTTGAGCAGGCCAGCGCCGGCGATATCGTGTGTATCACCGGTGTGGGCGAACTGAATATCTCCGATACCCTGTGCGACCCAGATACCCCGGAAGCCCTGCCCGCCCTGAGCGTAGACGAGCCCACCGTAAGCATGACCTTCCAGGTGAACGACTCCCCCTTCGCCGGCCAGGACGGCAAGTTCGTCACCTCGCGCAATATCAAGGAGCGTCTGGACCAGGAGCTGATCCACAACGTCGCCCTGCGTGTAGAGCAAGGCGACTCCCCGGACAAATTCCGCGTATCCGGCCGCGGTGAATTGCACCTGTCAGTACTGATCGAATCCATGCGCCGAGAAGGTTTCGAGCTGGGCGTTTCCCGCCCGGAAGTGGTGCAGAGAGAGGTCGACGGTGAGATCCACGAGCCTTATGAAGAAGTGGTTATCGATGTTGAGGAACCTCATCAGGGGCCCATTATGGAAGAGCTGGGTCTGCGCAAGGCCGATCTCACCAATATGGAGCCGGACGGCAAAGGTCGCGTGCGCCTGACCTTTATCGTGCCCTCGCGCGGCATGATCGGCTTCCGCTCCCAATTCCTTACCATCACCAGCGGTTCTGGCATTATGACCAGTATCTTCGACCACTACGGTCCGGTGAAGCAAGGTGAAGTGGCCAAGCGCATCAACGGTGTACTGGTTTCCATGGTCAAGGGCAAAACCCTGGCCTATGGTCTGTTCGCACTGCAAGATCGCGGTCGCCTGTTCCTCGGCCACGGCGAAGAGGTCTACGAAGGCCAAATCGTCGGTATTCACTCGCGCGGCAACGACCTGGTGGTAAACCCCACCAAGGCCAAACAGCTCACTAACGTGCGCGCCTCGGGTACCGACGATGCACTCACTCTGTCACCGCCTATCCGTCACACCCTGGAGCAGGCGCTGGAATTTATCGAAGACGATGAATTGGTAGAAGTGACTCCCAACTTTATCCGTCTGCGCAAGAAAATTTTGCAGGAAAATATGCGCAAGCGCGCGAAGAAATAATTAATAGTTTCTTCAACTTTAAAAAAGGGCCCTCTGGGCCCTTTTTTGTTTTGCCATTTCACGACAGCGAAAATTATTCAAATCCAATTATTTAAAATACTCTGCGCCCCCACCAAAATAATAAAGAGTTCAGCAACTCGAACTTTATCGGCAAAGCCACTAAAAAAGACACCAGAACCCCCAGAAAAAAGGCACAGGAAAATCTCCAACTGCAGCACAAACACCCAAATAGAAAATTGAAACTAAAAAATAAACTTACCAAAAGTTAAAAAATAAAACCTAAATACTAAAGAGGGCAATTGCCTCTCCCCGTGAAAATTTGCCCATAAAGCCCGACGGTGAGCCCCCTCTGATTAACCGTCAAACAAGCACAGGGAAATATTCACGACGAATAAAGCACTGACCCGATCGACTGCCAGATCTCCCTGTGGAACTTTTGCGCCGTTATTTATTCCAACGTCTCCAAATATAACGACAAATTTCTTCATACATAAATAAGGCCTATGGGAGGTCAATCTAATGTTTTCTTTCCTGCAATCTCAGGATCGAACAGGGACGTTGGAGGGCAACCGCAGTGAGCGCGGATCTAAATTTGGGTTTAAATTAAAAGCCGCAGCGGCTCTCGCGGCAGCGATCGCTATCAGCGGAAATGCCAGCGCACAAGAGACCTCTAAGCGCGTGTCGGCCTACTGGGCCGATTGGGAGTACTGGGCTGACTCATCCTTCACCCACGACAATGTGGATTTCTCCAAGCTCACCCACGTCCAGTACGCCTTCGCCTGGAATGACGAAGACGGCAACATCTACTTTACCGACCCCTACGTTTTCTACGGCCTGGGTGCCCAATCGTTTTCCGGCGGCGCCGGTGATGGCCCGGTAAAATGTTCACCACAATTCTGGCACCCCTACAGCGAATACGATTCGAGTATTCAACCCGCAGTCTGTCAGGGCTGGAATGACCACGAGTCAGGTTTCGTAAAATCGGTACACGACGACGGCGCCAAGGCAATCCTATCCATGGGCGGCTGGACCCTCTCCCATAAAGTCTCCGAGATGATGGAGAGCGACACCGCGCGTGCGGCCTTTATTGAAAATGCTGTAACACTCCTGACCGACTGGGACTTCGACGGCCTCGATCTCGATTTTGAATACCCCGGCTATGAGCCGAACGGCGGCCGCTCGATCGACAAAGAAAACTTCACCACCCTGCTGCAAGAGCTGCGCGCGCGCTTCGATGAGGTTGAAGCGGAGACCGGCAAAAATCTGGAACTGACCGCTGCCGTGGCCTGTGGCCCCTCGATTGCAGAAGAGGGTTATGATTTTGCTGCTGTGGGCGAAGTCCTCGACTATGTCAACCTGATGACTTATGACTTTGGTGGCGACTGGGATACCGTAGCCCAGCACACCTCGCCGCTGTACCCCTATGAAGGCCAGGTCAACGAAGGCTTCGATGCAGACAGCTGCCGCAATATGTGGATGACAGAAGGCAATATTCCAGCCGAAAAAATTACCCTGGGTATGTCCCACTACGGCCGCAGTGTGGCCGGCGCTACCGCAATCGGTGAAGCCGCCTCTGGGCAAGACGTGGCGCACTGGGGCTCTGACACCGAGACACGCTACTACCAGATTGCCGACAAAATAGACAACGACCCATCATTCCACACCGCTTATGATGCAGAGGCCGTCACCCACTACGGCTGGTTCGACGACGGTGGTTTTATCTCGTTCGAAGATACCACCTCTATTGCCGAACGCGCCCAATATGTGCTCGACCAGGGCCTGGGCGGCGTAATGATCTGGCAGCTCCGCGGCGGAATGCTACTGGAGAACAACGAGTATCAATATCCATTGCTCGATGCCGCACTCGAGGTCTTCGGACAGGGCGGTTCCAGTGATAGCGACACTGGAGATACCGGAGATACCGGAGATACCGGAGACACCGGAGACACCGGAGACACCGGAGACACCGGAGACACCGGAGACACCGGAGACACCGGCGATACCGGAGATACCGGCGACACTGGAGACAGCGGAGATACTGGTGACAGCGGTAGCAGCGGTGGCGATAGCAGTAGCGGCAGCAGCGCCTGTGTCGCATTCGAGCAGCCCTATGCCGGCGAGCCCGGTTATTCCATCGGTGACGTTGTTGTCTTTGAGGGGGTCGCCTACGAGTCCACCCACGAACCCAACTGGTGGTCGCCAAGCTCCGCCCCATCACTGTGGAGCGAAACCACCTGTCAAACGGAGAGCGATGACTCTGACAGCGGTTCCGACGACAATAGCGGCAGCGATTCCGACGACAGCTCTGGCAACGATTCCGGTTCCAACAGCGGCTCTGACGACAACTCCGGCAGCGACTCCAACAGCGATGCCGACGACAGTCAGGATTCGGACTCAACGGCTTCCTGCCCCGAGTACCAGCAGCCCTATGCCGGTGACGAGGGCTACCAGGTTGGCGACATGGTGACCTTTGACGGCCAGGTATACGTCTCTACTTTTGGCCCGAACTGGTGGTCCCCGACGAATGCCCCCCAATACTGGGAAGAGACTTCCTGTCAGTAATCGGTATACAGCCTAGCCGCCTCTCCCAAGGAGGGCGGCTAAGTCTCTCTACTGATAAAAAGGGCCCTCAAGGGCCTTTTTTATTGCCGCTATCGCAAAACTCTATTTACAGGGGACGGCAACTTAGCGGCCCCTGCATTCAACTCTGAAGTGCACCACTCTTGTAACCATTCTGAATATTGTCTGTAGGCATCAGGGTGAAAATTTTCAGAACAGCGATTCATAAATCCATGTGAAAATTGGTTTTTGTGCAGCGTTACCATCGAAAATTTAGCCAGCTGGCCGGTGATTTTAGAGATATCAAATAAAGCTTCTTTTGCCGGGATAAAATCCACATCGCAACCAGGCTCCCTATCGAGAAAATAGCGCACTCGGGAACCATAAAAGCAGGCCGCCTTTTTAATAAAGCCTAAATCCTCACTACAGGCAAGCATCCATGCAACAGTGGCCCCCGCACTAAACCCCACTAAATTACAGTCAATCTTCTTTTCTAAAATATACGCCTTAACGGAGTTATAGTATCTCTCAATGCCGCAATGATGCATAAAATATTGATAGGCACCCCTCTCATTTTCAAAATTTAATCCCACCTCTTGATAGGGGGTTAATATTTTATAATTATTGCTGATGCCAGAGCACAACTGCTCTAAATCCGCCGTCTGCCCCCAAATATCCGCAACAACTATTGTTCGCACACCCACCTCGCCCCAATAACAGAAGAAAACTCAAAAAAACCTTCAACAAGCATAATGAGAAGTTATTGCAGCCCCTCCCGCTCAAATCAAAAAAATATGAAATAAATATTCCAATTAACCAATAAAATTATTTCGACTAATTAACCGGCCAGTAGAAATACCAGAAATCATCAAAGGCTATTTACTAACCCCCAAGCGATCAAGCTGGCTAGAGCCACAGCATAAAAAAATAAAATAAATTTAATTAAAATCGCAAGCGCATAAGAAAATACAGTGGGCAGGCAAACATTAGCTTGTATCGACCTATACCAAGAAGAAACTATAGGCTTGCCTTCCTATATGCCTTGATGAAGCTTAAGCGGAGCTGCGGGCCTTATGTAACCATCAGCCTGTCACTCTGTAATCCACAGCGGGCAATAGGCTTGCAAACTTGAAGCCCTTCCCTAGTCAGCAGCTCCCGTAAAAACGCTGCTCAACTTTCTGCCACTGCCCCAGTGCCGTTGGTGAGTGCAAACAAACCGTAAGGCATTCAAAGTCCGAGGCGTACTTGCGTAACACCGTCAGCCCCTGGTGCGCTGCAATTTCGTGCGGGAAGCGATTTGTGCCAGCCCCCAGTGCCGGAAACAATACGGTTTTACAGCCGCGCTGTTTCGCCAGTTCCAAAACACTTTCATAACAGCGGCGCAACTGTACGATTGCCTGGCACCCCCACTGATCGCCACTACTCCACTGGGGAGTAACGGTATGCAGCAGGTAATCAACCGGTAGGTCGCAGGCACTGGTCAAGCGAGCCTCCCCCACCAGGCAAGCCCGCTGACTGCTGCACTGAGGTGTTAACTGGGTTCCACAGCGGGCATAGATTTGCGCAGAGAGGCCCCGCCCCCGAATCAGATGCTTGTGCGCAGGGCACACCAACGCATCCCCCCGCATCGTCAAAATATCACCACAAGTCAGTTGAATTTGTGTCACGATTTCTCAGTTCTAAAGTTTGAGTTACTGATACTGTAGCTTGCTACTTTGGTCGGTGGCAGATTCCCCCTATACTCAGCACTGCTTCACTCCGGCAGTGGCTACCTACATCTTTGTATGATGCAGGATAGCCCCGAGCAAGCGGAAGGTTGCAGTCGGTATAGCAACGGGAATAACTATGAGCTCAGGGTATAACAATCAAAACCCCGCGATTTCCACCTCTATTGATGAGGTGCAGCGTATAGATCTGCGCAGAAGAATACTGGCCTCCTCTTATATGCTGATATTCGCGATGGCGATTACCGGGGCTATGGCAATTATTGCCCTGACCGCCACCAATATCCTGCAAGCCTCGACACTTTTTCTCGCGGCTGTGGTTATCCTGCTGGCCTATATCACCGTCAACATTATTGGCCCCAGTGAAAAGACGCCAACACTGGTGGGTATCCTTTTGTTGGTACTATATTTCTACTTACTGCTAACCGGTGGCGTCAACAACACCGGCCTGATGTGGGCCGTTATGCTGGTGCCCGGTTTTATCAATCTGTACGGCTATAAAACCGGAACCACCGCTCTCCTCGGTATTGGCCTAGCGACCGCCGCAATTTTGTTTTACCCGGATTTTCCGGGGCTTACCGCCAAGTACGACACCGCCTATCGCGCGCGCTTTATTGCCGTATTTGGGGCTCTCACCGCGCTGACAGCGCTACTCGACAGCAGCCGTCATCAGACCCAACAGCTCCTGCAACGACTGACCGGCGAACTGGAGAGCTACGCAGCAACGGATACGCTGACAGGGCTGGCCAACCGCCGCGAAGCTTTTCGCGCAATAAACGAATTGGAACGCCGCAGCGATACAGCTCAAGACCAATATGTCATCCTCATCGGTGATCTGGATAATTTCAAAATGATCAACGATACCTACGGGCACTCCTTTGGGGACCGCGTATTGCAGGATGTCGCTAAGATTTTGAAAAGTAACAGTCGCTCGGAAGATATTGTGGCGCGCTGGGGCGGCGAAGAGTTTTTGCTGCTGTTGCCCAACACCGATTTAAAAGGCGGCAGTATCCTCGCGGAAAAACTGCGCCGCAGAGTGGCAGCCCTCAGCCGCCGCTATACCCGTCCAGTAAAAATATCGATTAGCCTCGGAGTTGTCGAAGGCAGCGCCAATGGCAAGCCCCTCAATCAGCTGCTGGCCGAAGCAGACAAGCGTATGTATCGTGCGAAAAACAGCGGCCGCAATAAGGTGATAGCCGCGTAAGCGGCTAGCTCACAAAATGGCGCAACAGATAGCCGGCAGCCAGGGCCAGGGCCGCCGCGCTACTGCCAAATAACAGAGTTTTTAAACCCGATATCAGCAGATGATCGGAAAACACCCGTCCTTTACACACGCCAATGGCAAAAAAAGCGCACGCCGACAAAGCCGCACTGGTATAAAACTGCTGTGCGGGATTGAGGCTGTAGAGCAGGTAGGGAAACAGGGGAATCGCGCCAACACACAGGAAGGCGGCAAAGGTCATTAAGGCCGCCCCCAGAGGCTTATGTTCCGCGCGGCACAGACCGTACTCTTCCGCCAGCATCGTCTCTATCCACAGTTTTTGGTTCGCGGTGATAGTGGCAACAATATTGTCGAGAGTCTCGCCGCGAAACCCCTTCTGATAGAAGATCTGTCGGATCTCTTCCCGCTCTCCCTCGGGGATTAGCGCGATATGCTCGCGCTCTGTGCGCGTCGCCGCAACCCGCTGCTCGCGCTCCACACTGGCAGCTTCATAGTTGCTCACCGCCATGCTGAAACCGTCGGCGATCAGATTGGCAAAGCCCATCACCAGTACAACGGCTTCGGGGAAGCCCGCACCAAACGCGCCGGCAACAACGGCAAAGGTAGTGACACAGCCATCTATGGCGCCCAGGACAAAATCAGACAGCCGCTGCGACTCCGGGCGGCTGCGCAAGCGCGCCTCGATACGCTCCGGCCTGTGCTCTTCAATCAGCGCTTGTCGGCTTTCCCGTTTACGTCTTGGCTTTTGCTCCATATTCCTGTGCACGACTGTCAGAAACGCTGTAACACATAGATTTCCCGCAACCTGACCGAGGAAGCGCTAAATATACAGACTGGCCGTACTGGGCCTGTGCGCGGCCTACAGCGCAATCACACATATACGGGTGCAGCAAAATGGACTGTCACTATATGGCGATTAGTAACCGGGAAGTTAACGCCCGCGCTGTACACCCCCAGGCTATTCAGCAACTCGATATCCTCCCCGGCCCAAAGGGCGGCCGCGCCAAGCATCGGCTTTGCCAACACCAGCTAAGTCTGTGCCGCCATCCGGTCTTGTTTTTTTATATATGGAGCCAGAACCACGCTCAGGCACATCGACTCCCTAGTGTAGCAGTAAAGTGTACTGCTCTCGCGGCGCCGGCATAATCCCTGTGCTATCAGCGCTACTCCGCCCACCCCTCAACAAGAATTTTCCCGCCGCCAATGGCACTGCCAAGAAACGGGATATCCATGACCGTGGCGCACACGGCGATAAAAAATCTTATCTATTTCCCAGATATTTTGCTGTTATTCATAGCCCAGCAAATAATAGGAGCCAAAAATGCCCAGCCCCCAAAACAGAGCCCCCATAGCCAGCCAGATATAATTCCAGGGGGTAAATCTAGAATTTATCCGCCCCGAAATATCGCCACAAGCGCTATTCGCCGCTTTCTGCCCCTCATAGAGTGGCCACAGAGAAAAAGGTAAGAGAAGAATACTAATTAAATCGATCAGTGAAACTGTATCGGAGTAATAGGAAAGCCGGTCGACTACCGCTCCGACAAGCGCAAAAACCACATAAAAAGTGGCCCAAAACCCCGGGGACCAGCGGTAATCTATCTCGGCGTCGTCGATGCGACTTTGAATGTGAGAAAACAGGGAGTGAGTGAAGAAAATTGAGAATATCGCCCGCATAACCGGCCACATATCCTCCCCACTGATACGCCGATATTCGCTCCAGTGCCGGTAAAACCAATACACTGAATACAGCCCCACGGTAGCGAGGCTCATCACCCAGAATTTGGTCGGTGACACTATATAAAATTGTGCTTCACCTTCTGCAACGGTAGCTAATTCGGCCTCCGGAGCGGAGTAAATATTTGAGTCCATTCTGATATTTCCATAAACAAGTATTATTGAGCAAACCGGCTTGCCCTATAAACAGACGATATCCACAGGAATAGCCCCAATAAAAAAGCCGGGCTATGCCCGGCTTTTTAGCAAAATCAGCAGAGAAGCTTACGATTGCTTCACTGATTCCACCCAAGAGGCCACGCGGCTCTCCAGTACGGGAACTGGCAGAGCACCGCCACCCAGTACGGTATCGTGGAATCCGCGAATATCGAATTTATCCCCCAGCTGATCTTCAGCCTGCTGGCGCAGCTCCTGAATCTTCAGCATACCGATCTTATAGGCGGTAGCCTGACCCGGCCACGCCAGGTAGCGACGCACTTCGGAGCGAACTGCGGTCTCGGGGATTGCGGAGTTTTCCAGGAAGTACTCCACCGCCTGCTCTTCGCTCCAGCCTTTGGCGTGCAGACCGGTATCGACAACCAGGCGAATGGCTCGCCACATTTCAGCGGTCAGGTGGCCAAACAGGTTGTAGGGGTCTTCAAATGCACCCATTTCCTTGGCCAGCTTCTCGGAGTACAGCGCCCAACCCTCTACATAGACCGTAAAGTGAGCCTGGGTGCGGAACTGCGGAATACCCTCGAGTTCCTGGGCAATAGAGATCTGCATATGGTGGCCGGGGTTGCCCTCGTGATAGGCCACAGTCTCCATATCCGTGGTGGAGTAGGCACTCATATCAGACAGGTGCGCGTAGTAAATACCCGGGCGGGAACCGTCGGGAGTGCCGGGGTAGTAGTGCTGGGCACCGCCATCCTGCTCGCGGAACGCCTCAACCCGCTTTACCACCAGCTCAGCTTTCGGCAACAGGCCAAAGTATTCCGGCAGCTTCTTGGTAATATCGTCCAGGAATGCGGTCGAGTCATCCAGGTAGCCCTGGCGACCTTCATCGGTATTGGGGTAGTAGAACTGGCCATCTTCGCGGATAAACTTAAAGAAGTCCTGCAAGCTACCCTCGAAGCCCACCTGCTTCTTGATGGTTTCCATCTCACTGCGGATACGCGCCACTTCTTCCAGGCCGATATTGTGGATCTGCTCGGCAGTCAGGTCCGTAGTGGTGGTGTTGGCCAGGCGCTGATTGTAGTAGGCCATACCGTTGGGCAGGCTGCTAGCGCCCTGCGGCTCTGCTGAGGCCTTCTGCATATCGGCTTTGAGCCAGGCAACCAGGCCCTGATATGCGGGGAAAAATTCAGTTTCTAACGCCTGGCGCGCTTCTGCGGTCAGCTTGTCTGCCTGCTTCTGGTCAATAGTGCCGGCCTCGAGCAGCTCGGCGATTTTCCCTTTGGCGCCAGCCCACAAAGGTGCGTCTTCACCATCGGTAAAAGGCGCACCCTCAATCAGTTTGCTGGACTGATCAATCGCACCCTCATAGGCAAAGCGCGGGGGGCGAATACCCTCTTTGGCAGACAGCTTGGCGCGGTCGAGCAACTGGTTGATCGCGCGGGAAATACCGCCGATACGGGTGATATACGCCTGCATATCTTCGATATTATCCACTTTGTGGAAGTTCAGCAGGAAGTTGGGCAGCTGCGATTGTGCACCGCCCATCTGCTCAAAGATATAGCCGTGACGGATAAACGGCGCGGCCGCTTTAGCCTGCTCAAACTGGTAAATCCAGATATCGTAGGAAGTTTTCCCTTCCTGAGTCAGCTTGCTGTAGTCGAAGTTCTTCTTCAGCTCCGCAACGCTTTTTTCCCGCCACGCCAGTTTGCGCGCCTCTGCGGCCTCGCTCATATCGTCGATCTGGTCGTACTGGTCTTTGCGGCCCAGGTAGGACAACTGAACCGGGCTGAACTGTAGTTGCTCCTCGTAGCGCTTATCCAGCCACTCAGTCAGGCGCTTGGTTTCCGCAACCGCGTCTACCGCTACCGAGGCCTCGGCAACAGCATTCTGGGGCTTAGCTGCATTGGCTCCAGCTTGAGTACTCTTGTCACCCTGACAGCCCGCAAGGATAGCGACAGCCAGCAGGCTGGGGATCAATGGGTTGTTCAGCTTTATCGGCATCTTCCTATCTCGATCAAAAATTGCACAAAAAAACGCCGTTCACTTTGACACGAAATCGAGAAGGTGTCGATTAAAGCCCCTTAGAACGCCATATGTTTGCGTTGAGTTGAGGCAAATCGAAGATATTGGGCTAGAGGAGTGCAGTATTGAGAGTAGGATATTGCCCCAACTGACCTGCGGTAATGAACTAGAGCCCGTTGGCAGCGCGCTCCACGATATGCAACTCCCACTGGGGAAAGGCAACCGTTAAGTCCTCAGCCTTCTGGGCCGGCTTGAGTTGCCGTATCAGGGACCAGTAAACCTCCCAGTCTTGAGCAATAGCGATTAAACCGGAGGTATTGATATCCAGGATATCCAATACGAGCAGCGCTGCGATAGCGTCATCAGGACCACCTGTAAGGCCGCTCCAGTTTTAGACAGAATGTGTCACTCGGCGCCAGTACTCATTGGGCAAACTATTCGTATCTATCGCCCTCTACGGCTAAACCCTGCCTCAAGCTAAACCCAAGCGCTGCGCCTCATCGACACACTGCTGATGGGCCGGGCAAGTTGCCAAGTGATCATTGACCATCCCCGTTGCCTGCATATGCGCATACATAATGGTTGATCCCACAAAACTAAAACCCGCTTTTTTTAGCGCCTTACTCATCGCATCGGATTCAGCCGTGGTCGCCGGCACCTGCTGCATACTGCGCGGGCGATTGATGATCACTCTCCCATCGGTAAATTGCCACAGGAAGTCCTTTAGAGAAATACCGCGATCCCGCAATTCCAGCGTTGCCCGCGCATTCTTGATCGCCGATTCAACTTTAAGTCGGTTGCGAATAATTCCCGGATTGAGCAGTAATTTCTCTACCTTTTTTGGGGTGTACCGGGCAATTTTTTCCGCATCAAAATTATTGAAAAGCTTGCGATAATTCTCCCGTTTATTCAGCACGGTAATCCAGGACAAGCCCGCCTGGGCCCCTTCAAGCAATAAAAACTCAAATAGGGCCTGATCGTCGGTAACCGGTCTACCCCACTCTTCATCGTGATAACTCTGATAAAGTGGCGTAGACAGGCACCAGGTACAGCGCTTTTCCGCCATATTTACTCCCTACCTTTATGACTAGTTTGCGCCGGAGAAAAAGTAGTGCTGAATAATTTGTAAAACCAAAAGCAAGGCAACTAACCCAAATATAATATTACCGCGATTCACTTCGACTCCAATAAATTGTTCTGTGCTAACCAATCTCGACATTCGCACAACATAGTATCCAAATCCACCCCCGATTGATAATCCAGTTCACGCTCTGCTTTCGCACTGCTAGCCACTACTCTCCGAGTTACCAAAGTGGCCTTCTCCGGTGTAATAACCGGCTCGCGCCCACTCACTCGGGAGAAGAGGTCAGAAAACCAGGCAATGGTCTGAATAACGAAGGCGGGGGTGGTGCGCTTGGGTATCGGTTTATCCAGTAATTCAGCAATCTTTGCGAAGAACTCCAAAAAACTGGCATCGGTTCCGGCTAATATATAATTTTCACCACAGCGCCCTTTTTCAACGGCAGTGATATGCGCGCGTGCAACCGCGCCGGCATGGCAAAAAGATCCCCAGCCCGGCGGTACACCCGGTAATTGATTTTTATCTATTAGAAAAAAAGTCTGCGCCCAACTGCTGGTATCGTATTTACCCACAATGGCACAGGGGTTGAGAAATACAGCATCCAGCCCCCGCTCAATTTCCTTGCGGATTACAATTTCCTCACGTTTTTTCGTGTATAGGTAGTGATGGTGAGGATCATCGGCCAGCTTATCACTCTCCTCTGTAATTCTTTCCTTGTGATAGCCATAGGCAGAAATTGAGCTGGTCACCACCATCCGCCCTACATTTTTCTCCCTCGCCACTTGCGCAATATGCGCCGCACCCTCGACATTATCTTTCCACTGCTGGGCATTGCCAGCGCGCCACATGCTGGTATTGGCCGCCATATGGAAAAGCGCATCGACATTATCGGGTATTGCGGCCTGAAGGGATTCCGGGTCATTCAACGAGGCCTCAACCAAATTGACCCCCAGGGCGCGCAATCTATCGGTATTGGAGGTGCGCCGATGCATGGCGGTAACTTGCCAGCCATCGCTTACCAATTGATCTAACAAATTAGCGCCGAGAAAACCGGTTCCCCCGGTTACAAATGCGTGTTTCATAAATCCACCGGATGAGTTGTTATCTTTATTCATACCCAGTGATCAACTCTGCCGAAGCCACCGCCCCTCGGAAGGGCAGACCGGTTGGCGATACCACCACTCCGGCAGAGTGGGCGACACACTCACTGCACCAGTGACGCCGCCCCGAAACAATACCCAATAGCCGCGCTCACGGGAACCTCAACGGTGGACCCCGCTGCGACTTTTATTGGGTGAATTGATAAGGCTACTCGATCTTCATACCCAGCTGGTAGGCGAGGAAGCTCCACTGATTGGCAAAGTCTTCCACCTGCATCCACACCGGCTTGCCCGCACCGTGGCCAGCTCGGGTCTCCACCGCAAGCCAGACCGGTTTGTCACAGCCCTGATCCCTCTGTAGCGCAGCGGCAAATTTGTAGCTGTGCCAGGGAACTACCCGATCATCCCGGTCGGCAGTAGTAATCAGGGTGGCCGGGTAGCAGGTGCCCTCACGGGTATTGTGAACCGGGGAGTAGGCGTGCAGCGCTTTGAACTCTTCGCGATTCTCACTCAGGCCATAATCGCTCGACCACTGTCGCGCATTGGCGGAGGCGGTGTGGTAGCGCAGCATATCCAGGACACCCACTACCGGTAAGGCCGCCGCAAATAAATCCGGGCGCTGCACCAGCGTCGCCCCCGCCAGGAGTCCACCATTGGAGCGACCGCTGATAGCGAGCTTCTGCGGAGAGGTAATTTTTTCCTCAATCAGCCACTCGGCTGCGGCGATAAAGTCATCGAAAACATTTTGTTTTTGCGTCTTGGTGCCCGCCAAGTGCCAGGCGTTGCCGTACTCACTGCCACCGCGCAAGTTGGCCAGCGCCAGGGTCCCCCCCATATCCAGCCAGCCGACAAAGCGATTGTAAAAGCGCGGTAGCTGGGCGGAGTTAAAACCACCGTATCCATACAGCAGCGTGGGGTTGCTGCCATCGCGCTTGATACCCTTCTTATGCACCAGGAACAGGGGCACCCGGGTGCCGTCCTTACTCTTATAGAAATGCTGGGTCACCGTCAGGTCAGAAAAATCTGCCGCATATTTTGGCTGTTTGAACAGTGTGGCTTCACCGGTCTGCACATTCAGGTGGTAGATACTCGGCGGGGTAATAAAATTAGAGAAAGCGTAGAAGGTCTCCACTTCACCCGGCTCGCCATAAAAGCCCTTCACTGAGCCCACGCCCGGCAGCTTCAGCTCGTACTGCTGCTCGCCGTGCGTATCGGTTACCAGTACTCGCGATTTGGCATCTTCCAGATAGTGAAGTACAAAGCGATCGCCGATATAGCTGGCACTTTGCAGGGCGCTGCTGGTCTCCGGCACCAGATCGCGCCAGTACTTGCGCTGCGGTTTATTCAGATCAATGGCGATCACGCGCCCCAGCGGCGCTCCCGCACTGGTCTTAAAGTAGAAGCGACTCCCTTTGTTACCCAGATACTGGTAGAGGCCATCCCAGTCATCCAGAAGTTTGACCACCTTGTCACTTTTATCGCGCAGATCGCGATAGTAGAAGCCGTTGGAGTCATAGCCATCGAAAATACCAAATAACAGGTAGTTGCCATCAGCACTCACCTCCGCTCCCGGATTGCGGGTCGGATGATCGGTAATTGCATAGACCAACTGATCGCGCTCCTGAGCCTCCCCCAGGCGATGGAAATAGACCGCTACCTGTTTGCTATCGTCTGCGGTGCCATCCTGGTTAAACGGATAGCGACTGTAGTAGAAACCGGATTCATCCGCCGCCCAGCTGGCATCGCTAAACTTGATCCCGGTCAGCTGCTCTTTGAGATCCCTGCCTGTCTTTAGGTCCCGAATGCGGTAGTCGGTCCAGTCAGTTCCACCATCCGAGATGCCATAGGCCAGATAGCGGCCCTTTGGGCTGACTTTAAGGCGCTTAGCGGCGATAGTACCATCGTCGCTGAGAGTGCGCGGGTCCAGGACTGTATCGCCCTCAGCAGACAGTTCTGAGGCCCTGTAGAACACATTTTGGTCCCAATCGCCGGTGTTATAGCTGTAGTAATAGCTATCGCCCTTTTTATAGGGCACACCATAGCGCTCATAGCGCCACAGCTGCGCGAGCCGGTCATTGATTTTTTGCCAGCCAGGCAGGTCCTTTAATCGCGGTAATGCGTAGTCATTCTGCTCGCCAACCCAGTCTTTCACCGCATCGCTGGACATATGTTCCATCCAGCGATACGGATCGGCCACCTTTTGGCCAAAATATTCATCAATTTGAGTACCCGGCTTACTTTCCGGATAGCTATCGGCTGCGTGAACACTCATCGCAGCCAGTGCACCGGCAACCAGTGCCACTAGCGCTCTCTTCATACCGTTATTCTCGGTTTCTCTACTTGGGACAGTCCGCTAATCTAGGCCATTTATACGATCGGTTCCAGAGAAGCAGAGAGAAGTGAGATGAAAGGATTGATTCAGAGGGTTAGCCATGCCCAGGTTAACGTAGCCGGAGAGTCGGTTGGAGCCATAGATAAAGGCATCCTCCTACTGCTCGGTATTGAGGCTCAGGACACCACCGAGAGTGCGGATAAGCTGCTGCACAAGGTGCTGAATTACCGCATTTTTCCCGACGATAAAGGGCGTATGAATCTCAACCTGCACAAGGCCGGAGGCGGACTCCTAATTGTCAGTCAGTTCACACTAGTTGCCGAGACCGACCGGGGTCTGCGCCCAAGCTTTAGTCGCGGTGCCTCGCCAGAATATGCAGAGGAACTTTACAATTATTTTGTTAAAAGTTCCAAAGCCCAATTTTCTCCAGTAGCCAGCGGAATATTTGCAGCGGATATGCAGGTCTCCCTCACCAATGATGGTCCGGTCACTTTTATGTTACAAACCTAGGGCACCGGTAAAAGCCCAGCAGTGATTACCTGTTTTATTAAAAAGCCCTCACAGCTGTGAGTGTTGGAAAAATAATACGGCTAAAAAGCAGAGAAACAAGAAAATGGTTACAGAGTGCATACTGGTGGACAGCGATATAAAACTCGATCCACTCTTGGAGAGCGACGCCAAAATTATATTTTCTCTTATTGAAAACAATAGGCCAATGCTAGAAAAATATCTCTACTGGGCAAAAGCGGTGATCGATTTGCCGACGACAGAAAAATATATTAGCGATAGAATTTTTAGCAAGAACTTCGGCGCATCCTGGTACAAGATTTGTGCCTCAGGGAAGGCGGCAGGAATATTTGGAATTAAAGAGATTGATCTCCTCAAAAAAAATGCAGAAATAGGCTATTGGCTCTGTAAAAATTATCACGGCCAGGGAGTTATGACACGAATTGTAAGCTGTGTTTCTAACCACTTAAAAAATAAATATCATATCCAATCTTTAAAAATTCACTGCCTATCTGAAAACAGTGCCAGTATAGCTGTCGCAGAGCGTGTGGGGGGAATTCACAGTGATACCGTTCCAAATTATTACTCTATTGATGGAATTTCTCAGGACTTAAAAATCTACACCGTCTCTATCTAAGGAGCCTCAAACTCCGCAGAGGTATTAGCAAATTATTCAGCGCCCCCTAAGTTCGAATTCTTTATTGTGGAACCCGAATATAGTGATTGAGCGATATCTATCGGGCTCCACTCAAGATAGTGGCAACAGAACTAATGAGTCAAAATATATGGGAGTGCGGGGCTCATATGTAGGCGGATCGCAACTCTAGCCAGGCTCTTAGCTCACTCAGTTGCACTTAAGGAGCCAATAAATAATTCCCCTCCGAGATTATCGCCCCCAATCGAATAGAACTGATCCTAATTAAAAGGAGCGCTCTTATTGTTGAGACTAAAAGGTCAGATCATAACTACAGAGTGGCTGCCGCTTTTCCAGCGCTGTCAGATTTTCACAGCTAAGAACCCAGTTCAAGTTATCCACTAAAAGGTCGGATATTAAGCCACTGAGCTAGGCCACCCCTGAATAAAGTCTTCACACAAGCAGTTACTAACAGAATTTCTGGACAGTGTTGTGCATAACTTTTGGATAGACTTGTGCAAGCCTTTAAATCCATACAAAAAGGCAATTTGCTCAAAAAACCAACGGAAAAGTATGGCAGGTTATCCACTAAACTTAGGATATAAATATTATTAACAGAAAGTCTGGATAGACTTGTGTATAACTTGAATAAATCGCCTACAGGCCCCGTGGTTACAGGGGATCAGCGCACAGATTAAAAAATCACCAATATTTTAATTGGTAAATTTAATTTTTGCCCGGAGTGGCATTAGTATTTTTCTGATTTTTGCGTGGGTTATTTTTACCGGGCGTTTTTGTCAGAGCGCCGAGAAACTTGCCGAAGAAGGGGCGTAAACCGCTATTTTTATAGATTTATTTCTTCAGAGAGACGCGGGTAATTTGTGCATCGCTATTTTTAGCTTTTGTTTTTTATTTTTACGCGACTTCTTAAATAAAAATTAGAGCGTGAAAATTTCGATTTATTTTTCTGGCCTTTGTCAAAAAAGCCAGCGCAGTAAAAATTAGCTTTTTAATTATTTTTATAAGTTGTCGGGTGTACCCAATCTACACTGTATGGCGAGCAGTGTTCGCCACCCTGCGGGCGCCTTCGGCGTACCAAGCTGGCACCTTCGGTGCACCACTTATCACATTGCAGCGCAGGTGCTGCGAGGTAGTAAAAATATTGATCGGGATTTTTTCCAGGCATAAAAAAAGGGCCACCCTATTGGGTGGCCCTTTTCGGATTAGAAGCCTGACGATGACCTACTCTCACATGGGGAAACCCCACACTACCATCGGCGATGTTGCGTTTCACTTCTGAGTTCGGCAAGGGATCAGGTGGTTCCACAACTCTATGGTCGTCAGGCAAACTGGCTTGGGTTGGCGTTGGTCTTATAAGCAATCTGCTTGGCCTACCGTGTTATCGCTGTTTGCCTCGGTCATTAGTGACCGGCGATAACCCCAAATAAGTCGGTAAAACAATCTGTAGTAATACACCGCAAGCGATTATTGTGTGTCTTTCATTCCACAATCCGCTAGCTTGCGCTAGTCGTTAGTAACCATCTCTGTTGTATGGTCAAGCCGCACGGGCAATTAGTACTGGTTAGCTCAACGCCTCACAACGCTTCCACACCCAGCCTATCAACGTGGTAGTCTTCCACGGCCCTTCAGGAGGCTCAAGGCCTCAGGGAGATCTTATCTTGAAGGAGGCTTCCCGCTTAGATGCTTTCAGCGGTTATCCCGTCCGAACATAGCTACCCGGCAATGCCACTGGCGTGACAACCGGAACACCAGAGGTTCGTTCACTCCGGTCCTCTCGTACTAGGAGCAACTCTTCTCAAATCTCCAACGCCCACGGCAGATAGGGACCGAACTGTCTCACGACGTTCTAAACCCAGCTCGCGTACCACTTTAAATGGCGAACAGCCATACCCTTGGGACCGGCTTCAGCCCCAGGATGTGATGAGCCGACATCGAGGTGCCAAACACCGCCGTCGATGTGAACTCTTGGGCGGTATCAGCCTGTTATCCCCGGAGTACCTTTTATCCGTTGAGCGATGGC
Organism: Microbulbifer regidiadema (SeqCode); assembly: GCF_052466995.1. NCBI lineage: Bacteria > Pseudomonadati > Pseudomonadota > Gammaproteobacteria > Cellvibrionales > Microbulbiferaceae > Microbulbifer > Microbulbifer regidiadema (SeqCode). The sequence goes on from NZ_CP174297.1 coordinate 3,243,655, forward strand.
CCTTCCATACAGAACCACCGGATCACTATGACCTACTTTCGTACCTGCTCGACATGTCTGTCTCGCAGTCAAGCGCACTTATACCATTATGCTCATTGCATGATTTCCGACCATGCTGAGTGCACCTTCGTACTCCTCCGTTACTCTTTGGGAGGAGACCGCCCCAGTCAAACTACCCACCATACACTGTCCTCGATCCGGATAACGGACCAGAGTTAGAACCTCAAACATACCAGGGTGGTATTTCAAGGACGGCTCCACAGTAACTAGCGTTACTGCTTCAAAGCCTCCCACCTATCCTACACAAGTAGGCTCAAAGTTCAGTGCAAAGCTGTAGTAAAGGTTCACGGGGTCTTTCCGTCTAGCCGCGGGTACACTGCATCTTAACAGCGATTTCAATTTCACTGAGTCTCTGGTGGAGACAGCGTGGCCATCGTTACGCCATTCGTGCAGGTCGGAACTTACCCGACAAGGAATTTCGCTACCTTAGGACCGTTATAGTTACGGCCGCCGTTTACCGGGGCTTCGATCAAGAGCTTCGCCGAAGCTAACCCCATCAATTAACCTTCCGGCACCGGGCAGGCGTCACACCGTATACGTCCTCTTACGAGTTTGCACAGTGCTATGTTTTTAATAAACAGTCGCAGCCACCTGGTCACTTCGACCGGCCTCAGCTTAGGGAGCAAGTCCCATCACCAAAACCGGCGTACCTTCTCCCGAAGTTACGGTACCATTTTGCCTAGTTCCTTCACCAGAGTTCTCTCAAGCGCCTTGGTATTCTCTACCTGACCACCTGTGTCGGTTTAGAGTACGATTCACTATTACCTGAAGCTTAGAAGTTTTTCCTGGAAGCAGGGCATCAACCACTTCACCCACTAAGTGGGCTTCGTCATCAGCTCTCAGCCTTCTCATTAAAGAGTATGACCCGGATTTGCCTAAGTCATAAGCCTACAACCTTAAACATGGACAACCAATCGCCATGCCGGCCTAGCCTTCTCCGTCACTCCGTCGCAGTAATAGCGAGTACAGGAATATTAACCTGTTTCCCATCGACTACGGCTTTCGCCCTCGCCTTAGGGGTCGACTAACCCTGTCCCGATTAGCGTTGGACAGGAACCCTTGGTCTTCCGGCGGGGGGGTTTTTCACCCCCCTTATCGTTACTCATGTCAGCATTCGCACTTGTGATACCTCCAGCAGACCTCCCGATCCACCTTCAACGGCTTACACAACGCTCCTCTACCATGCTAATAAATTAGCATCCGCAGCTTCGGTTATCAGTTTGAGCCCCGGTATATCTTCCGCGCAGGCCGACTCGACTAGTGAGCTATTACGCTTTCTTTAAAGG